>NZ_JAJSAQ010000003.1:0-428434 GCF_021729075.1 Microbulbifer guangxiensis | reverse complement strand
AGTCCGGGATGACGACGGTGGCTGTTGGGGCGCACTGATGTCGGGCATCCCCTTGTCGTCATGCCGGCGCAGGCCGGTATCCAGTTCTGCGTTTTATACGAAGTACTGAAGTAGCTCCCGCACGGTGGTATCTGGATCCCGGATCAAGTCCGGGATGACGACCGTGGACAAATCCCCCCGTCGTCATACCGGCGCAGGCCGGTATCCATCGACCACTGAGCCTCGCAACCACTTCGCAACTGGACCCCGGATCAAGTCCGGGATGACGACGGTGGCTGTTGGGGCGCACTGATGTCGGGCATCCCCTTGTCGTCATGCCGGCGCAGGCCGGCATCCAGAAGCCACTCCCAGAAATCACTGGGGATCATGCTTACCTCCCAGCCCACCGCCCTGGTGGACGGTGCCAGAAAAACTGCGCAGAATAGGTCGATTCACTGGTAAACCGTAGCGGTGCATCCAGCGTTCAGAGAAAACAGCTGGCATTAAAACAAGAACAATTTTTATTTATCGTTATAAAACAGGGAGAGAGTGATGCCTGGCACCAATTCGCAATGGAACCCGATCAGTAAAGGCCTGCACTGGCTCATCGCTATTCTGGTGCTCTGTGCCTGGGGCTCGGTGGAACTGCATGAGTTTTATGAAAAGGGTGACCCCATGCGGGAGTGGTGGAAGACCCTGCACTTTTCCATCGGCTTCTCGATCCTGCTGCTGATCGCCCTGCGCCTGTACTGGCGCAGCACCCACCCCAGGCCGGAAATGCTGGGCAAGCCCTGGGAGCGCACTCTGGGGCAGATCACTCACGCCACCTTCTATTTTCTGCTGTTTGCGATGCCGATCCTCGGCCTCAGCATGAAGCAGTTCGCCGGTTCGGATACCACCATCTTCTGGTTGTTCGATATTCCCAGTGTTGTCGAGCAGAACCGGGATGTTGCCAAGCAGCTGGCCTTCCTGCACAAAGAGCTGGTGTGGAATATCCTGCTGGTGCTGATCTGCCTGCACGTCGCCGCGTCACTGTGGCACCACTTTGTCGAAAAGGATGCGACCCTGCGGCGGATGCTGCCGGGCCGAGAACGCAGCTAAAAACCATCCATGACGAACCCGGATCACATGGCGCCGGTGCGCCCGCCCTGCGGGTCCCGGTAAGAGGACATTAGGTAACTCCCAATCGTCATACCGGCGCAGGCCGGTATCCATCGACCACTGAGGCTATTTGCCTCTCGACAGCTGGACCCCGGATTGAGCCCGGGGTGACGACGGTGGGTGTTGGGGCGCACTGATGTCGGGCATCCCCCTGCCGTCATGCCGGCGCAGGCCGGTATCCATCGACCACTGAACCTCGCACCCACTCCGCAACTGTATCCCGGGATCAAGCCCGGGTTGACGACAGTGGGCTAGCAACAAAATCCAGCCATAAAAAAACGGGTGATCTCTCACCCGTTTTTTTGCTTACTCGCCGCGCTTCACTTTGCGGTGCCTCGGCTTACCTGCCCCGGGTTTCCCCGGGCCGCCCTTGCCGGGACCGGAGCGGGGGGGCTTGCGCTTGCCGCCTTTCGGGGGCTGGCCGCCCTTCCCTTCTTCGAAGCGGGAAATATTCAGCACACGACCAGAAACCCGCACGGCTTTCAGGTGCTGGAAGATTTCCTTCGGCATGCCCTCGGGCAGATCGACCGTGGTGAATTCCGGGTAGATCTCGATGCGGCCAATGTAGGAGCTGTCCAGCTCCACTTCATTGGCGATGGCACCAACGATGTTGCCCGGACGCACCCCGTGCTCACGGCCCACCTCGATACGGTAGCGCTCCATGCCCTCGTCCGGCGCAGGCATCTTCTTGTCTTTCTCGTAACCACCCTGCTTGCGCTGGCGCGGTTCGAAGCTGTCGTCGCGCTCGCGGCGCGGTTTCGGCTCCTGCTCCTTGATAAACAGCGGCTGGTCACCCTGGGCCATGGCGGCCAGGGCCGCAGCTACCTGCAGGGGATCCGTCTCGGTCAGGGACAGGTATTCCTCCACCAGTTCGCGGTAGGGTGCCAGGTCAATGGAGCCTTCCAGTGTGCTGGTGATGCGCTCGCGGAAGCGCTGCATCCGGGCAGAGTTCACAGCCTTGGCGCTGGGCAGTTCCAGCTGCTCGATCGGCTTCTTGGTCGCCTTCTCGATAACGCGCAGCATACGGCGCTCGCGGGGCGCCACGAACAGGATGGCATCGCCCTCGCGGCCGGCGCGGCCGGTGCGGCCGATGCGGTGGATATAGGCTTCGGTGTCGTAAGGAATGTCGTAGTTGATGACGTGGCTGATGCGCTTCACATCCAGGCCGCGCGCCGCCACGTCGGTAGCCACCACGATATCCAGCTTGCCGCCCTTCAGCTTCTCGATCACCTGCTCGCGCAGGTTCTGCGCCATGTCACCGTTCAGGGCCGCACTGGCAAAGCCGCGTGCAGCCAGCTTGTCGGCCAGCTCCACGGTACTGTTCTTGGTGCGCACGAAGATGATGGTGGCATCCACCGGCTCCGCTTCCAGGATACGGGTCAGTGCATCCAGCTTGTGCAGACCACCCACCGGCCAGTAGCGCTGGCGGATGGTCTCGGCAGTCTCGGTCTTGACCTTGATCTTGACCTCAACCGGATCCTGCAGGTGATCGCGGGCAATACGTGCAATTTCCCGCGGCATGGTGGCGGAGAAGAGCGCGATCTGGCGCTGCTCCGGCAACTGCTCCAGCACCCACTGCACATCGTCGATAAAGCCCATGCGCAGCATTTCGTCGGCTTCATCCAGTACCAGTGTCTTCAGGTTGGAAAGGTCCAGGCTGCCGCGACGCATATGGTCCATGACCCGGCCCGGGGTACCCACCACCAGCTGCACACCGCGCTGCAACTGCTTGATCTGGCCGCGGTAGTCCGCTCCACCGTAGATCGGCGCCACATGGAAACCCTTCAGGTTCTGGGCGTAGGACTGACAGGCCTCCGCCACCTGGATCGCCAGCTCCCGGGTTGGCGCCAGCACCAGCGCCTGGGGCCGCTTATTGCTCAGATCCAGCTGCGCCAGCATCGGCAGCGCAAAGGCCGCGGTCTTGCCGGTGCCGGTCTGGGCCTGGCCCAGCACATCGCGGCCGTCCAGCAGCGAGGGAATGGTCTGGGCCTGGATCGGCGAAGGGGTCTCGTAGCCCAGTTTCTGGATGGCACTGAGGATTTCGGCAGGCAGGTTGAGCTGGTCGAAGCCAATCGGCTCGGGAGTATCGGTCATTTCGGAATTCACTTGAGGCTGCAGTGGGGCCCACGAACAATCGGCTGGGGCCAGGTGCGGCGGGGGGTCAAAAGGCCGCGCAGTCTAACAGGTTCGGCTACAACTGACAGCCTATTTTTTGACCACCCCTCTGGAAGGCCCCGGATCCCGGGGCATTTGCCCACCCTGGACACCCAGCCACCCGCTCAATTCAGCAACGTTGGCGACTCCGACGGCACCGCCCGGTTGGCCAGCGCCTGGCAGACCTGGCGGATACCCCGGTTCCAGTGCGGCAACGGATGACCCAGGGCCTCCGTCAGCTTGCTGCTGTCCAACGCGGAATAGGCCGGTCGCGCGGCCAGAGTCGGGAACTGGTAGCTACTGATTTTCTTGACCCAGGGCGCCGGGTCCAGCAGGCCCGCCTCTTCCGCTTCGGCGAAGATGTGGCGGGCAAACTCATAGCGGCTGCAGGGCTCCGGCGAGCTGCAGTGGTAAAGCCCCCAGGGCAGGTCGCCGAACTCTTCATAGCGCTGCACCAGTTCGGCAATGGTGGCGGCGATATCGCCGGCATAGGTCGGGCATCCCACCTGGTCACCCACCACACTGACCGTCGTCCGCTGGGCACCGACCCGCAGCATGGTGGTGAGGAAATTACCCGGCCGTCCACTGAAGACCCAGCTGGTGCGCAGGCAGATATAGCGCGGGTGTACGGCGCGGAGCAGGCGCTCACCTTTCAGCTTGCTGGCGCCATAGCTGTTGATCGGGTTGACCGGGTCATCTTCCCGGTAGGCCCGTGAACCCTGGCCATTGAAGACAAAGTCCGTTGACAGGTGGATCACCGGGATATCCATGGCGGCACAGATCGCCGCCAGAGAACCGACGCACTCGCCGTTGACCATGGAAGCCATGTCGGGGGTCTTCTCGGCGCCCTCCACATCCGTGAATGCGGCCGCGTTCACCACCACATCCGGGCGTGAACGCTGCACGCAGGCAGTCACCTGTTCCGGGCAGGAGAAATCGGCCCGCTTGCGGGACAGAGCTGTCAGGTCCCAGCCGGGTTGTTTCAAGGCATCCCGGCAGGCGCGGCCCACCTGGCCACTGGCACCAAAGAGAAGGATCTTCACGGCGTTGCACGCTCCCTGTTTTCGTTCTTAAGTTTTTCAAGCGTCGGCCAGGCAGCGTCCTGTTCGGAGAGAACCGGCGCGGCAATGGGCCACGTGATCGCCAACTGCGGGTCATCCCACGCCACCCCGCACTGATCTGTCGGTACATAATAGTCGGTACATTTGTACTCGACGTCCGCTGACGCCGAGAGCACCTGGAATCCGTGTGCATAGCCCGGCGGTATCCACAATTGCCGGTGGTTGTCCTCACTCAGGTGCACGCCAACCCACTGACCATAGGTCACCGAGAGCGGATCGATATCCGCCACCACATCGTAGATTTCGCCGCGCACCGCGCGCACCAGCTTGCCCTGTGGGCAGCGCGCCTGGAAATGCAACCCGCGCAACACCCCCTGGGCAGAGCGGGAGTGGTTGTCCTGCACGAATTCCAGCCCGGCACTCAGTGCCAGGGCGCGCTTGTAACGGGCCAGCTGCCAGGTTTCGACGAAAAAGCCCCGCTCGTCGCCGAAGACCTGGGGTTCCACGATTTTTACGCCGGTCAGTGCCGTCTCGATGATCTCCATGACACCCCTACCCCATCAGTATTCCAGGAGATCGACGAGGTATTTGCCGTAACCGCTTTTCATCAGCGGCAGCGCCAGCGACTGCAGCTGGTCGCGGTCGATCCAGCCACGGCGCCAGGCCACTTCCTCCGGGCAGGCGACTTTGAGGCTCTGGCGATGTTCGATGGCCTGCACGAACTGGCTCGCCTCCAGCAGCGAATCGTGGGTACCGGTATCCAGCCAGGCGGCGCCACGGCCGAGGATCTCCACGTTCAGCTCGCCGTTGTCCAGGTAGAAGCGGTTCAGGTCAGTGATTTCCAGTTCGCCCCGGTGCGAGGGCTTCACTTCCTTTGCCAGGTCCACAACCTTGTCGTCGTAGAAATACAGGCCGGTGACCGCATAGCGGGAAGCCGGGTACTCCGGTTTTTCCTGAATATCGATGGCGCGGCCAGAATCGTCGAATGACACCACGCCGAAGCGGTGCGGATCCTTGACCGGATAGGCAAATACCGTGGCCCCGTGCTCCTGCTGTGACGCCCGCTCCAGCGTGGCCGTCAGTCCCTGGCCGAAGAAGAGGTTATCCCCCAGCACCAGCGCGCAGGCATCACCATCGATAAACTCCTCGCCGATGATGAATGCCTGGGCCAGCCCGTCCGGCGACGGCTGCACCGCATACTGCAGGTTAATGCCCCAGCGGCTGCCGTCACCCAGCATCTGCGCAAAGCGCGGGGTATCGTCCGGGGTCGAGATCACCAGCACGTCGCGTATGCCCGCCAGCATCAGGGTGGTCAGCGGGTAATAGATCATCGGCTTGTCGTAGACCGGCAACAGTTGCTTGCACACACCCCAGGTAATCGGGTGCAGGCGCGTGCCGCTGCCACCGGCGAGAATGATCCCTTTCATCCGCGCACCTCCTCGCTCACCGGGCTGACGCCGAGACGCTCACCGGCATAGACGGGCGTGCCGGTACGGCGCCACCAGGCCTCGTTCTCCAGGTACCAGAGCACCGTCTTGTAGAGGCCAGTCTCGAAGGTTTCCGCCGGGGTCCAGAAGAGTTCACGGGCGATCTTGCTGGCGTCGATGGCATAGCGGCGGTCATGACCGGGGCGGTCGGTGACGAAACAGATCAGGTCGCGATAACGGTTTATCCCGAACGGCCGGTGCGATGTGACCTGTTCGAGGATGTCACAGATGCGGGTAACTACATCCAGGTTGCGGCGCTCACAGTGGCCGCCAATGTTGTAGGTCTCGCCCACCTCTCCACGGGTCAGCACCCGGTACAGTGCGCGGGCATGGTCTTCCACGTAAAGCCAGTCGCGTACCTGACTGCCATCGCCGTAAACCCGCAGCGGTTCACCTGCTAAGGCATTGGTGATGGTGAGAGGGATGAGTTTCTCCGGGAACTGGTAGGGGCCGTAATTGTTGGAACAGTTACTCAACACCACCGGCAATCCGAAGGTTCGGTGCCAGGCCCGCACCAGGTGATCGCTCGCAGCCTTGCTGGCGGAATAGGGCGAGCTCGGGTCGTAGCGAGTCGTTTCCGTGAAATACCCCTCCGAGCCCAGGTCGCCGAAGACCTCATCGGTGGATACATGGTGGAAACGAAACTTCTGCCGCGCCTCCACATCCAGACCATTCCAGTAACTGCGCGTCACTTCCAGCAGGGTACAGGTGCCACTTACATTGGCACTGACAAATTCCGCCGGTCCGTCGATGGAGCGGTCCACATGGGTTTCCGCCGCCAGGTGCATCACCGCATCCGGCTGGAACTCCGCAAAGCAATGCTCCAGTAATTGCCGGTTGCGGATATCCACCCGGGCAAACTGATAGCGGTTCTGACTCATGGCGCCGCCGCCGGCCACCAGCGGGATCGACGCCAGGTTGCCCGCATAGGTCAGCGCGTCCACATTCAGCACGCTGTTGCCGGTTTCCCTCAGCAGGAAGCGCACCACCGCACTACCAATAAACCCCGCGCCACCCGTCACTAAAATTCGCATACATTCACCGCCAGTAATTCGTGCCACGCGCTCACCGCGTAGCTGGTACTCGTGTGCAACCTTGTATATAGACCGGCCCCTGCGGCGATGCCGGGGTAAAGGGGGAAGTCAGGTGGGGTGAGGTGTCGGAGAGAAAGGGAATGATTTTTCGGCGCCAGTAGCGGCTATGAGTCGAGCTGGATGACACGGCGCCAAGGCGCCTGCCCTGCGGGTCAATCACAAAACGATTGCTCACTTCGGCGTTCCCACCTCCGTGTCCGGATCAAGTCCGGGATGACGACGGTGGGTTTCGGGGAAAAGTGTGGTCGTACAACCTCAGTCGTCATGCCGGCGCAGGCCGGCATCCAGTCACCACCGGGCTCTGTCGCAACCACCGCGGCTGGATCATAACTGGAAAGGAAACAAAAACACGCGAAAGTAGAGACTAACAATCAATCCCCAAACCCAAACTCCTCACTGCCAAACGCATACCGCACCCGCTCCTGCAGCAGCAGCCAGGCAAAGGCGGAATTGGTGACCAGGTAGCGTTTCCACATGCGGCGGGGTTCCTGGATTACGCGGTAGAACCACTCCAGCCCTGCCCTCTGCATCCACTCCGGTGCGCGTTTGACTTTTCCGGCCACGACATCGAAAGTGCCGCCGACCCCCATCACAAAATCAACCCCCAGCCGATGCCTCCACCGGTTGATGAAGTTTTCCTTCAGGGGGGAAGTGATCGCCACAAACAATAGGCGCGCGCCGGATTGGCGGATTTTTTCCACCACCGCCTCTTCATCGTCCCAGAAGTAGCCATGGTGATAGCCGGCAATCTCCAGCCCAGGATGCTCCTGGCGCGCGACCGCCGCCGCCCGTTCGACAACATCCGCTTTCGCGCCGAGGAAAAACACCGGGAAACCCCGCTCCGCGCTCATGGCCAGCAATTGCTGGAACAGGTCCACGCCCGCGATCCGCTCTTCCACATGGTGGCCGAGAAAGCGTGCGCCCCAGACCACGCCCATGCCATCAATATTGATCAGGTCACAGGCGGTCACTGAGTCCGCCAGTGCCGGATCGTGGCGCGCGTGCACCAGCTTGGCCACATTCACCACCACATGCTGGGTGAAGCGTTTCTGGGCGACGCGATCGCCAATGATGGAAACCGTCTCCTCCATGGAGGACACATCCAGTGGCATCTGCAGCAGTTCAATACGCTCCAAGGCTGGCTCCCGGGTTTGCTTTTGATGGGGCTGCGCCGCCGGGAAAGCGGCGCGGCGAAAAAATCAAGGGATTGTCAGACCGCTTCCGCCACCTGCCGGGTCTCGGTGCGCACCGGGCTCTCCAGCACATCCAGGCTTTCTCCATGGGAATAAATTTCTGTCAGCCACTGGCGCAGGTTGCCCAGGGAGAACTTCGACAGTGCCTTGGGGTGCCCCATGGCGACGAAGTGGGTCTTGTCGTGATTCAGTGCCTGAAGATAGGCATCGCAGAGCAGCGAGGACTTGTATCCATCCACCGAGACCGGAATATGGCTGCTCTGCGTCAGCTTGCGGAGCAGCTCCCGGCGCCCGTTGGGCATGGCGCAACCATCCCCCAGCGGATGGTGTTGGGAAAGATCCCCGAACAGGCGGTTCAGCGCAAAGCGCCAGAAAAACATTGGCCGCACACTTACCGAAGAGATGGGCAATTCCGTAAAGGCGCCATCGCGCACCAGCCGGCAGGGCTCCGAGTCAAACTTCCAGCTGCCCAGATTGGGGGAACTGGAAAAATCGAACAGGTGCGGCGCGTGCAGGCTCAGGCCACCACTGTATACCGTGCAGTCCACAGTGATGCCGTTGTCGCGCAGGAAGCCGCCGATATGTTGCCAGGGCTGCACACACCAGCCGCCGGCGCGGAAGGCAAACACTTTGCGCTTCAGGTGCCGGTTCAGTTCCGCGGTACACTCCCCGATAATCTTCTCGGTTTCCTCGCGGCTCCAGTCACCGAGCCGGTAGCGGCGCGTATCCAGCTGCCACTCCTGGCCGTCGTAGGTGGAGTCATACCAGTGCGGGTGCAGGTGCAGCTGCATCTGGTGACCCGCCTGCTCCAGCGTGCGCAGCTGCTGGACCACGGCCGAATAATCCTGCGCGGCCTTCTCATGAATCTGGGCGTAATAGCGCAACCGCACCAGGTAAGCGGCGTCTACAAAAAAAACCGCGCGGGCATCGAACGAATTCAGGACTTCCAGTAACTGGTTGGTGGCATCGATCAGGCAGGCTCTCGCCGTGCCGGTCCGGGGGCCAAAGAAGAGTTCATAGTCCAACGTCAACAGCGTCTTCATGGGGGCAATCGTTCCTTAAAATTATCGCTTGCTTCCTGCAGGGCTTTTTGTCTGGCGTTATCGGTCCGGAATTTTCAGGTCAGGCGAATACTCCGCGCGTGTCGATGGCCGCCTTGGCACTGAACAGTGACGGATCCAGATTGCGGAATTCCCGGTGGTCCACCAGCACCACCACCACATTGGCGTTCTCCAGTGCCGCCGTCAGCCCCACCAGCCGTACGCCGCGTTCGGAAAGGCAGGCGGGTAACTCCTTGATGTTGGGTTCCACCGCGACCACATCCCCTACCCCCCGGTCCGCCAGGTTCTGCACGATGCGCATGGCCGGGCTCTCGCGCAGGTCGTCGATATCTGCTTTAAAAGACAGGCCGAGGCAGGCGATGATCGGCTCCTTGAACTGCTCCGCCACCTTCAGCACCTTGTCCACGACATAGCCGGGCTTGCTGTCATTGACGGTGCGGGCAAGGCTCAGCAGTCGCGCCTGTTCCGGGCAGCTGCTGACGATGAACCAGGGATCCACGGCGATGCAGTGGCCGCCGACACCCGGTCCGGGATTGAGGATGTTCACCCGCGGGTGCCGGTTGGCCAGGCGGATCAGGTCCCAGACATTGATTTTCAGCTGGTCGCAGATCATCGACAGCTCATTGGCAAAGGCGATATTCACGTCGCGGAAGGCGTTCTCGGTGAGCTTGGTCATCTCGGCCGTGCGCGCGTTGGTGACCACGCACTCGCCTTTCACAAACACTCTGTAGAGTTCCAAGGCCGCACGACTGCAGGCCGGGCTCAGCCCGCCGATGATGCGGTCATTGGAAACCAGCTCCTGCAATACCTTGCCCGGCAGCACCCGCTCGGGGCAGTGGGCAACGCGGATATCGGCGGCGTCGCCGCGATCATGGGGAAACGTCAGGTCCGGTCGCGCCTGTTGCAGCCAGCGGGACAGCTGCTCCGTCGTCCCCACCGGCGAGGTGGATTCCAGCACCACCAGGTTGCCCTTTTGCAGCAACGGCGCAATGGTTTCCGCCGCCGCGTGGATATACGAGAGATCCGGCTCCCGTGAATTGCCCTGCTCCGATTGGCGGAAAGGTGTGGGCACGGCAATCAGGAAGGCATCGGCGGCCTCGGGCACCTGGGTGGCGCGCAGCTTGCCGGTGTTGACCGCCGCCTGCACCACGATGTCCAGGTCCGGCTCGACGATGTGCACGCGCCCGGCGTTGATGGTTTCCACCGCGCGCTGGTTGATATCGACCCCGACAACTTCCACCCCCCGGGACGCAAACACCGCCGCCGTCGGCAACCCGATATAACCGAGGCCGATGACGGAGATTCGTTCAAACTGTGTATTCGTGGACATCCGCGAGTATTCCCTCCACTATTTTTTCGCAGGCGAATCCATCGCCATAAGGATTGTGGGCCCGGCTCATGGCCTGGTATTCATTCTCGTCATCCAGCAGTGAGCGCACCGCGCCCACGATTTTTTCCACATCGGTACCCACCAGCTTCACGGTACCGGCAGCCACCGCTTCCATGCGCTCGGTGGTATCCCGCATCACCACCACTGGCTTGCCCAGCGACGGCGCCTCCTCCTGGATACCGCCGGAGTCGGTCAGGATCAGGTAGCTCTGGTTCATCAGGTAAACGAAGGGGAGGTAGGTCAGCGGTTCGATCAGGTGCACATTGTCGAGGTCCGACAGCAAGCGGTTCACCGGCTCCCGTACCCGCGGATTCAGGTGCACCGGGTAGACCACCTGTACATCCTCGCGCATGGCAATCTCACGGATGGCGGCGCAGATGTTTTCAAAGCCCTGTCCGAAGCTCTCGCGGCGGTGGCCTGTCACCAGTACCAGTCGCTTGTCTTTGTCGAGGAAAGGAAACTGGTCCGCCAGCTTGCGGCTCAGGGTCTCCGACTGTTCAATGCGCTCCACCACTTCCAGCAGGGCATCCACCACGGTATTACCCGTGACCTGAATACTGTCACCGGGGACGGATTCATTGACCAGGTTTTCGCGCGACAACTCCGTCGGCGCGAAATGATGCTGGGCGATGGCGCCAGTCAGTCTGCGGTTGGCCTCTTCCGGCCAGGGGCTGTAGATATTGCCGGTGCGCAGTCCCGCTTCCACATGGGCGACAGGAATCTGGCGGTAGTAAGCGGCAAGAGACGCCGCCAGCGTGGTGGTGGTGTCGCCGTGGACGAACACCTTGTCGGGCAGGAAGTCGTCCAGCACTTCCCGCATTCCCAGTAAAACCCGGGCTGTTACCTGGTAGAGGTCCTGCCCCTTCTGCATGATGTTCAGATCGTAATCCGGCTCGATCTCAAACAGCGCCAGCACCTGGTCCAGCATCTCCCGGTGCTGGCCGGTAACACAAACCCTGACACTAAAGCGGTCATCCTGCCGCAGCGTCCGCACCAGCGGCGCCATCTTGATGGCCTCCGGGCGCGTACCAAAAACCATTAACACCTTCATCTATTACCACCACCCCAGGCGAAAACTCCGACACAACTCGCAATGCCGCCGACCGGTGATTTCCTTTTCAGCGGTGCGACACACGGCACAAGAATTTATATAGCTGCGGACGACGAAACGCGCCTGCGGATCGGGCAAGGTCAGGTTGGTACGGATGCCTCATTTATAAAAAGGGGACATACGACCGCATTAAGAAGAGTTTTATGACGGAATTGTCAGATGATTCTTTGGCAGGGAGTGACGAGTGCCAGAAGGGATGATTCAGCGATAAATCGCAATAAATTGTGCAGGGAAATAAAACTGGATACCGGCCTGCGCCGGTATGACGACAGGGGGAGACCGACCCCAGCGCGCGCTGTCTCCACCATCGTCATCCCGGACTTGATCCGGGCTCCACAAACCACGGAGCCCGACACACCACAGCAGGCCGATTCAAACCACAGACGGGATGCCGGCCTACGCCGGCATGACGAGAGAGGGATAACGAACCACAGTACACACCGACACACGCCAACCCCCCACCGTCGTCACCCCGGACTCGATCCGGGGTCCAATGACCACTGAGGGCGAGCACCTGCAGCACTTCGATTAAAGCGCAGAACTGGATGCCGGCCTGCGCCGGCATGACGATGGAGAGGCACGTGGCCACCGCGCACGCCAACCCCCACCTGCGTCACCCCGGCGTAGGCCGGGGTCCAGGAACCCACGGAACGCGACGCACTACAACAGTCCGATTCAAACGACAGCCTTGATGCCGGCCTGCGCCGGCATGACGACAGAGGGATAACCAACCCCAGCGCACCTCGACACCCACCGCCGTCACCCCGGCGCAGGCCGGGGTCCACAAACTACTGAGCGCGACGAACTACAGCAAGCCTATTCAAATGACAGACTGGATGCCGGCCTACGCCGGCATGACGACAGAAGGGTAACCAACCACAGTACGCGCAGACACACGCCAACCCCCACCGTCGTCACCCCGGCGCAGGCCGGGGTCCAGGAACCACGGAACACGACGCACCACAACAGGCCGATTCAAACCACAAACTGGATGCCGGCCTGCGCCGGCATGACGACAGAGGTGTAACCGACCACAGCACGCGCCGACACCCACTGTCGTCACCCCGGACTCGATCCGGGGTCCACATACCACTGAGTGTGAACACCTGCATTACTTCGCATAAAGCGCAGGACTGGATGCCGGCCTGCGCCGGCATGACGAAAGAGGGGTAGCCGGCTACTGTGCGTTGTAATACCCACCCTCGTCACCCCGGCGCAGGCCGGGGTCCACAAGCCACTGAACGTGACGTCCAGCAACAGCCCGATTCAAACGACAGACTGAATACCGGCCTGCGCCGGCATGACGCCAGCGGTGGGCCTGAGAAGCCAAACTAGAAAGGAAACACCACCGGCAACAGCAACAGCACCGTGATGGCGTAGGAAATCGTCAGCGGTAACCCCGCGCGCACAAAATCACGCAAATGGTACCCCCCCAGGTTCTGCACCATCAGGTTGGTCTGGTAGCCGAACGGCGTGAGGAAACTGGCGCTGGCACCATAGGCCACCGCCATCACGAACGGCATCCAGCTGACACCGAAACTCTCCGCCAGGCTCCACGCCAGCGGAAACGCCAGCGCCGCCGCTGCGTTGTTTGTCATCAGTTCCGTCAGTGCCAGGGTCAGCAGGAAGATCCCCACCAGCGCCACATACGGCCCGGCACCCTGCAGGGACTGGCGGAAGCCGCTGGCCATGGCATCTGCCAGGCCGCTGCCGGTAAACGCCTCGGCCAGCACCAGTGCACTGGCGATGATGGCCCAGATCTGGAACGGGAAGCGCCGCTGCAATTCGCTGGTGGAAACAATGCCAAGGGCAATCATGGCGCCCAGCAGGATCACCAGCCCCTTCAACAGCGAGAAGTAGCCCATTGCCGCGCCGGCAATGACACCGGCAAAGCCGAGCCCCAGCAGCCAGTTATCCCGCCGCGGCAACTGGCGCTGTACCTCACTGCCACTGATCACGTAGAAGTTCTTGCTGATGTTCAGGTGATGCTTGAAGTCCGGCCCCTCGGCCAGCAACAGGGCATCCCCCGCCTGCAGCTCGATTTCACCGAGCTTGCCAGAGAGCCGGTCACCTCCCCGGCGCATGGCCACCACCGCCGCATCGAAGCGGGTACGGAACTTGGCGCTTTTCAGGCTCTGGCCGATGAGGCTGGAGGTGGGAGTAATCACCACCTCGGTCAGGTCCATGTTCAGCGCTTCGTCTTCCAGCGCGAACAGGCGCAGGCCCTCGATGTCCTGCAGCCGCCCCAGGTCCCGCACATCGCCACTGAAAATCAGCTTGTCACCGCTTCTCAGAACTTCGCTCGGGGACACCGGGCTGATCACCTGCCCCCGGCGCACGATCTCAATCAGGTACAGGGTCTCCAGCTGGCGCAGCTGGTTCTCCTCCACCGTCTTGCCATCCAGCGGCGAGTCCGCCACCACCTCCGCTTCCAGCAGGTACTCGGTCAGCGGCTCGTCGGCAACCGCCTTCTCCGGCAGTAAGCGGTTGCTCACAAACAGCACCACCAGACCAACGAGCGCGATGGCAGCGCCGATGGGCAGGAAGGCAAAGAAGTCCAGCCCCGGCATGCCCCGGTCCAGTACGAAGCTGTTCACGATCAGGTTGGTGGAAGTGCCGATCAACGTCATGGTGCCGCCGAGGATGGCGGCATAGGACAGCGGCATAAGCAGCTTGGCCGCCGGGTAGCGGCGCTGTGCCCGTACGCTGGAGGCCAGGGCGGCAACCACGGCGGTATTGTTGAGGAAGGCAGAACTCAGCGCCGTGGCACCGGTGAGTTTCAGCAGGCTGGTTTTCAGGGAGCCGTTGATCAGGCCATCCGAGACCGAGCGCAACCAGCGCGCCTTTTCCAGCCCCACGGAGACCAGGATCAGGACCACCAGCGTCACCAGGCCCGGGTTTACCGCTTTTTGCAGCGCGGACTCCACTGGCACCAGCCCGGTAAGGAAGCACACACCCGCAGCAGAAGCGAATACCAGCGACGGACGCACGCGACTGAAAATCAGGGCGGCAATGACCAGGGCAAAGAGCCCTGCTACAAAAATCTGAGTGATGGTCATAAAGCGCGAATGCCGGTCCGGCCGTCCCTGTGGTTATTTTTTGCTCTCGCGTCGGAGGCTAATTATGCCAAAACTGCCAGACCGGCCCAATGTGGTTTTGGTTCTGAGGTTATTCCGCTGCCTGAGATGAGCAATGCGTCATGTTCAGGCCACGCTGCAGCCCGTTGGCTCCGAGGACTCTGGATACCGGCCTGCGCCGGTATGACGACAGGAGGTATCCCCCGGCCACAGCACGCGCCAGCCACCACCGTCGTCATCCAAACACGATCCGGGTCCACCAGCCACTGAGCGACGCTACCGCAAAGCACCCCTGACCTGTTCCGTACCCTCTGGGCCTGGAAGAATCTCTAGCGCCTTTAGACCTACTTTGGAGGTTATATGACCTACTTCTTAGGTCATGGAGATTAGAGAACCACGAGGCACCGCCTGAATTCCAACACTGGATACCGGCCTGCGCCGGTATGACGATAAGGGGAATATCCAGCCACACAAGTCCTCAACTCCCACCATCGTCATCCCGGCGCAGGCCGGGATCCAGTGGAGCGGAGTGAGAGACGCGGGGCCTCGTACGGAGTGAGCGAATGCTGGGGACTAACTGACGATCAGCTACCCCGACAAACCGCGAACGAAGGTTTCGGCTCGGGCGCCAGGGCGAGGGTGCGGCAGGCGGAGACTTTCCGGGCGTATTGCACCACCAGCACGCTGACTAGACCACAACCCTGGATACCGGCCTTCGCCGGTATGACGACAGAAGGGGCGGTCTAAGGACAGAAGGGCCAGCCCGACTAAAGAGCGACCCACACCCCTGGATACCGGCCTGCGCCGGTATGACGATAAGGGGAATATCCAGCCACACAAGTCCTCAACTCCCACCATCGTCATCCCGGCGCAGGCCGGGATCCAGTGGAGCGGAGGGAGAGACGTGGGGCCTCGTATGGAGTGAGCGAATGCTGGGGGCTAAATGACGATCAGCTATCCCGACAAACCTTCAAGACCGGCTTGGGCTCGGGCGCCAGGGCGAGGGTGCGGCAGGCGGAGACTTCCTGGGCGTACTGCTCTACCAGCCGCTGGATTTCCGGCCGGCTGCGGTGGTCGTTGAGGCCGCGTAACAGGTGGCGCTCCAGTAGCGGGCGCTGTTCGAAGGGGTATTGCTGCTTGAGGGCGTACTCTGCGCGCACGATGGCCGAGTGCACTGCGGGAATATAGGGCCCCATCTCGTCGGCCCGTTCCATCAATGTCTGCAGCTCCTCGTCCAGCTCGCCCAAATTGAGCTTTACATTGATCATCTCGGCCCAGGTATCCGGCCACAGCGGGCGCAGGGCGGCGGCTTCTTTGTACAGGGCGAGTGCAGCGCGGTAATCGGCGGTCCTGCCCTCGCCTTCCTGCAAGCCATAGGCACGCCATTCCAGTAAACGGGCTTTAAGGGAGAGCTGGTAGGGGTTGTCTTCGTGCAGGGCAATGGCGCGGCCGATGGCGGCGAAGGCCATTTCGAGATCCGGCTCGGAAGAAACCTTGCCGTTCTCGCCCCAGCGCTTGAGGGTATTCTCCACGGCCACCACCTGCAGGTGCGCCATACCCCAGGACCCGGCGCGCCAGGCGAGACCGATCAGCACCAGCAGCAATACACCGGTGACGAACAGGCGGGGCCTGCTCACATCCCGGTACCACTTCTTATACCAGGGCGTGCGCCGGCGGCGTTTGCGTTCAGCTGGCATCGCGCGTCTCCACACCGGCAAGCACAAAATGCCCGGCGGCTATACGACTAGGGTTATGGCGCACCAGGTCCCACGCGCGGGATTCACCCACTATCGATTCGGCAGCACGGCGGCCCTTGTCCAGCACCGGCGGGCGGCGGACTTCGTGGTGGGCGTCGGTGGCCAGAATGGTGACCAGATCTTCTTTCAGCAATTCCGCCGCGCGCTGCTCCGGCCCCTCACCAAAGTCCCCGGCCACTGCACCGGCTGTCACCTGGAACAGGCAGCCCAGCCGCGCCAGCGGCAGCACCTTGTTGAAGTCCCGCAGAATGTCTTTGTTGCGCTCCGGGTGGGCGATCATCGGGCGGATGTTCTGCTTCAGCAGCCAGCGGATCAGCTGCTCAGTACCGGGCGGAATATGGCTGTGGGGGAGTTCCAACAGCAACACGCGGTCACCTTCCCACTTGCCGAGGAAAGGCACCTGACCACTGGCCACCATGGAGAGGATCTCATCGGAAAGGCGGATCTCCGCCGCCATCCCCAGCTGCAGGGGAATGCCCTCTTCCGCCAGCTTTGCTTTAAAAGCCGCGAAAGTGTCGCTGATGCTGGCGAGGGTGTTGTCCCAGCGGCCGGGGTGGATATGAGGGGTGGCCACGCAGTGGGTGATGCCGTCATCCACTGCCATGCGGGCCAGTTGCAGCGCCTGCTCAAGATCCCGGGCACCGTCATCGATGCCCGGCAGCAGGTGGCAGTGCAGGTCGATCATGCCACTTCCAGATCTTTCTCACTGGCCTTGGCGGTGGGCTTGGCAACCTGCGGCTTTGCGGTGGCACTGTAACTGCCGTACTCGCCGTCGTAGCCGTAGTAGTCACCGTAGTAAGTGGCCTTGTTGGAAGTATCCAGCTGGTTCAGTACCACGCCGTCCACCTTCGCACCTACTTGCAGCAGGCGGCCGATACCGTTGGTGACCATCTTCTGACGGGTGCTGTCGGCTTTCACCACATACAGCATGGAATCCGCCACGCGGGACACGATCAGCGCATCGCTCACTACCTGCGCGGGCGCGGTATCGAGGATCACGCGGTCGTACTTGTCCATCAGCACCTGCAGCGCCTTGGTGAAGCGCGGGGAAGACAGCATCTCCTGCGGATTCGGCGGTACCGCACCGGCGGGCATCACATCCAGGCCGCTCTTCTCGTCGTGGTGGATACACTCGCCCAGGGTACTGCTGCCGGCGATCAGGTTGGACAGGCCCGGGTGGTACACCGGCAGGCCAAAGTCCTTGCCGACTGAAGGACGGCGCATATCGGCGTCGATCAGCAGCACCTTTTCCATCTGCGCCAGGGCAAAGCCCAGGTTTTCCGCCACGGTAGTCTTGCCCTCACCTGGTACGGACGAGGTGACGGAAATCACCTTGGCCGGGGTCTCGAGGTGCGAGAGCACCAGGCTGGTACGCAGCGTGCGTACCGCCTCGGCAAACTGGTGGTGGCTGCTGTCGAAGAAGGTGGCCAGGCTCAGGCGCTCGTCCTTGTCGTGCTTCACCCAGGGCAACATGCCGATCATGCGCTGGCGCAGTTTGTTTTCCACGTCGTCCGGGTTGCGGATGCCGTCGTTCAGCGCCTCGATCAGGAAGGCCAGCATCACGCCGAACATGGCGCTCACCACCAGTGCCAGGGCCACAATCAGCTTCTTCTTCGGCTTGGCCGGTTCACGCGGGGATACCGCCGGGTCCATCAGGCGCGCGTTGGCGGCCTCGAAACCGGAGGTCTCGCTGGTCTCCTTGAAGCGGGTCAGGAAGGCGTTATACAGCTGGCGGTTCACTTCCACTTCCCGCTTCAGCTCGTTGTAGCGGGTCTCCTTGCGGGAGATCTGCTGGTACTCGCCTTTCGCCTGCGCCAGCTCACGCTCCAGTGCACGTACGTCGGCCTGCGCGGTCTGGTAATCGTTCTGGATACCGCTGATCAGCTGGCGCACTTCGCTGCGCAGCTTGTCCTGTACGGATTCGAGCTCGTCGCGGGCGGCGATCATTTTCGGGTGCTTGGGCCCGTAGCGGCGCGCCAGCTCGGACACCTTGCGCGAAGCCTCGGTCTCAGCCTGCTTGATGTTGGCAATCACAGAGTGGTTGAGCACTTCCGGCAGGCTCGCCAGTGCATCGATATCCGTACCGCGGCTCTGAACCAGCGCGTGGATGCTCTCCGCCTGCTTCAGGTCCCTGCGGGCATCAATCAGCTGGGTGGTGATCTCATTCAGTTCCTGCGCCGCCAGGCCCTGTACGCCGGCCACATCCACCAGGCCCTGGGACTCCTGGAACGCCTGCAGTTGCGCTTCGGACGTTTCCAGCTTCACCCGCAGGTCTTCCAGGCGGTCGTTCAGCCAGGAGGTGGCCTGCTGGGTCATGTCCAGCTTTGCTTCCAGGTGGCTGTCGATAAAGACCGCCGCCACGGTATTGGCAATTTCGGCGGCCAGCTGGGGGGATTCAGATTCAAACGTGATCTTTACCAGCTGGGTGTTACGCACCGGGGAAATGGTCAGGTTTGCACTCACCGCATCGGTCACGCTCTCCAGCTTACGCTGGCGTGCTTCCTCTTCGCTCACGATCTCATTGGAAGCCAGGAACGGCAGCCAGCCCTTCACCTTCTCTTTAAAAGAAGGCTCTTTCTGGTCCGGGTCGAACAGCGGGTGCTCGGTCAGGTTCAGCCGTGCCACCACCTGCTCGGCAATGGTGCGCGATTTTAAAATCTCGAACTGGGTCAGGAAGTATTCCTTGCGGCTGGAATCCAGTCCGTACACTTCCTCGATGGAGAGCGCCTTGGGCTGCTCAGCCTCGATCATCAGGGTGGCGGTGGCCTGGTAGCGGGGTGTCATGGAGAACACCACCATCGCCGTCAGCATGGCCACGGCCACTGCCAGCGCGGCAATACGCCACTTGAACCGGTCCACAATGCGCCAGTACTGGCGCAGGTCTATCACTTCCTCCTGAAGTAAGCGCTCCTGCTGCATGTTGTTGTCTTGCGCGTTCATGTTTTACCTCAGAAGAAGCTCTGCTCCACGGTGATCACATCGCCGGGGCGCAGTTGGGTATTCAGGCTGACTTTGACCGGTGTCTGGCTGGGGTCATCCCCGCGCACCACAAAAATCTTGGATTCCGAGGCACGCTCGGTAAAGCCCTGGGCCAGCGCCGCCGCCTTGCTCACCGTCAGGCCCGGCTGGTACGGGTAACCGCCCGGTCTTTCCACCTCACCGTGAATATAAAAGGGGCGGTACTCCAGGATGGACACATGCACATTGGGGTTCACCAGGTAATCCCCTTTCAGGCCCTGGTGAATGCGCGCTTCCAGCTCGGCCACCGTCATGCCGTTGACCTTCAACTCGCCGAGGAACGGATAGTTCACCAGGCCGCTGTCGCTCAGCTGGGTTTCCACCGTCAGGTCATCCTCGCCATAGACGTTGATGAGGATCTTGTCCCCGGAGCCCAGGCGATAGTTGTTCTCCAATGTGTTCTCACTGATGGCCAGGACCGCCGTCGCGCCCAGCGCCAGCCAGAGAACGGAGAAAACGGGGAGGATGGGGAAAAGGGAGCGCACGGCGCGCAGTGCGCGCCGCCCCAGTGTGCTTGTGTATCCCATAACGGTTACCAATAGTTACCTCAATCGTGCCAAACCGCTGCGCGGGCTAAACCGGCTCTCACCCGAACCGGATTACAGAGTCGCCCGGAAGCCAAAGGTGGTCACAGCGCGGTCGTAGTCATAGCCGACCTCGGTGCTGTCCTGGCTGCCGGTGGCATAGCCCAGGGTAAAGGTCAGCCAGCGGCGCATTTCATAGTTCGCCTTGACGGACGCACCGCTCACATCCTCGGTGCGGTCAATGCCCTCGTAATCCATGTTCTGGTTGTACAGGGTCACGTCGGTGGACAGGCGCTCGGCCCAGTCGTGGCTCCACGAGGCAGCCAGCACTTCCACATCGGCAAAGTTGCCGGCACCGCGGGCCTCTTCAAAGCGGCTGGCGGCAGTGAATTCGAAGGTGCTGTAGCTCTTCGGCTCCCACATCACACCGATTTCCCATGCCGGCGCGGCGAAGTCCTCACGGGTGGGCTCGTCAAACTTCTTCGAGCGCGCACCCAGCTTCACGGTACCGGTGGTCTTGGCGGTGCCTTCCCAGGTCATACCGAACAGGATCTTGTTCTCGGCGCTGTCGCGGCTGGTGTCGTCCACCCGCACCTCGTCGTAACCGATCTGGCGGTGGTTCACTTCGGCCAGCAGCTTGGTCTTGCCACCTGTGTTGTAGAAGAAACGAGCCGCACCGTAATTGGCACCGTAGTCGCGGCCACTGACCAGCGCGTCGGCTGCGAAGCCGTCCACGAACTGGGTCGGGTCATAGTCACGGGCGCTGGTGCCTAGTTCCAGCTCCAGGTTGCCACGGGCGCTCTCGGCACCGAAGCGGTAGGTACCGTTCACATCGGTCTCGGAGAAACGGTCCGGCTCCGCCAGCAGCAGGCCGAAGCCCTGGGAGTAACCGGTGCCGCGGGCCTCATGCAGGTCCAGGTAGCTGGCAGCCAGGCTGAAGCGGTTGCGGTCGTTCATTTCCCAGCTGGCGTCTGCTTCCAGCGCGTGGTCGGTGTAGTTGTCCGCATCGCTGTCCTGGTAGTCGCCACGGGCCAGGGTGTAGCGCAGGTTGTATTCGGAAGTACCGTTCTCGGCAGACAGCAGGAAGCTCGGCTTCAGCTCGGTCATCCAGCTGTCAGTCTGGTTCTCGTCGGTATGGATGACGTTGTCGTCGTGCAGCAGGTTCACATCCAGAACCGGCGTGAACAGCACGCCCTTGCCCAGCTCGATCGCGCCGGCTTCACTCTCTGCCACGGCAGAGGTCGCCCCCACAGATACAGCCATGCCGATGGCCAGAGAAAGTCTCGCTTTTGTCATCGTAATTATTCCAACAGTCCCTAAAAACAAGTTATGCACCGCCGGCTGAGCCGTGCGGTGCCCCAACAATTCCAGTTTTACATGGCCGGTTTTCTGGCCGGCCTCAATCTCTGTGCGCCCACGCCGGATTCAGTAAGCATTCTTCCCGGTAAAGCCCTTGAAGATGGTCATCAGCACGATACGGATGTCCAGCCACAGTGACCAGTGGCGAATGTAATGCAAATCATGCTCCACCCGCTTGCTCATTTTCTCGAGCGTGTCCGTCTCGCCGCGCCAGCCGTTCACCTGGGCCCAGCCGGTAATGCCCGGTTTTACCTTGTGCCGCAGCATGTAACCGCTCACCAGCTGGCGGTACTCCTCGTTATGGGCCACCGCATGGGGGCGCGGGCCAACGATGGACATACGCCCCTGCAGCACATTGATGAACTGCGGCAGCTCATCCAGGGAAGTGCGCCGCAGGAAGCGGCCAATCGGCGTTATACGCGCATCACCCTTCTGTGCCTGCACCACTTTGTCACCATTGTCCTGCGTGGTCATGGAACGGAACTTCCACACCTTGATGGCACGCCCGTCCAGGCCATAGCGGTGCTGCTTGAAAATCACCGGCCCCGGTGAGGTCAGCTTGATGGCCGCCGCAAGCACCAGCATCAACGGTGAGATCAGCACCAGAATAACGGATGACAGCACCAGGTCCTCAAGCCGTTTCAGCCAGCTGTTCAGGCCCTCGATGGGCGTATCGTAAACACTCAGCAAGCTGGAATCCCCCACCTGGCGCCAGCGGGCGTGCAGCAGGTTGCTCACAAACAGGTCCGTCAGCAGGTGCACGGTGGCGGTGGTGTCTGCCAGCTGCTGCAGGATACCGGCAATGCGCAGCTCTTCCCGCATGGGCAGGGCGATATACACCAGGTCCAGCTCACCAGCACGGGCCGCGGCCACCGCATCTTCTACATTACCCAACAGCCGCACCGGCTCCAGCTCCAGCATGGACTGGCTGCAGGCATCACTGCCTTCTACCTGGTAAAAGCCCTTGATGCGGATACCCAGCTGTGGCTCATTGCCCAGGTTACGGGCCAGGCGCAGGCCGGCCTCGGTCACACCAATCACCGCCGCGCTGCGGGTGTTATAACCGTGGGAGCGCAGGTAGAACAGCAGCTGGCGCATGCCGAAGCGCCAGGCACACAGCAGCACCAGCGTTGAGCCCCCCCAGGTTCCCACGATCAGGCGCGAGTAACCCACACTGGTCTTGGTGAAATAACCCAGCACCAGCAGCACTGCCCCCAGCGCACACCAGGCAAAGGCTGTGTAGGCTACCATCTGCAGGTAAGTGTCCGCTCGCCAGGAGCGGTAGAGGTCCACAGACTCCGCCATCAGGGCAAAGCCCACGGCCGCAATCAGCCCCAGCAGCATCCACTCGGTGGTGATGCGATGGCCAAATGCCGTAATGCAGGTAAACAGCACGCCCAGAATCAGCGCGCCATCCAATAAACGGTACACAGCAGCCAGGCTACTCTGGTGGCTGCGAATCCAACCTTGCCCCACGAAATCCCCCGAAAATAATTCCCTGCCAGTATCCCTGGTCACCCCTCCAGCGGAGGTTGGCCGGGCCGCACCGCAGACAGATCAAAATCTGTACTGCCCCCCGGGTGCGGCTCGCCTCAATGACCCCTGGCTCGCCCTGATGGGCTTCTTTTTTTGCGTCCCAAATGATGCCACAGGCGCGACACCTTTCAACACAAAAATGAGAGATAGATCACTATATTTTTCTAATTTTGCTGAATACTTACCCAATCACGACATTTTTGTCGGCAGGCGACAGGACAAAATTGCTGACCAGCAAGCCCGCCATCCAGCCCAAAAGAACACCAAGGCCGTTCGCCAGCATATCCATACCATCCATGGTCCGGCCCGGCAGCATAGACCCCTGCCACACCTCGATGCCCATTCCAACCGCGACCAGCAACCCCATACCGAGCAGCGGGCGGGCAAAGCCCAAAATCCACAGCGCCCCCAGGGCCGCAAAGGCCCCAAAGTGCAGCATCAGGTCAAAGTGAGAGACCACCTGTGGTACCGGCGTAGACTTCAGCCCGGCAAAAAGCGCCACGGCCAATAAAAGTACAAACAAGCCGCGAGCAATAATTTTAATCACGCCACCCAACCTCAAGACATAGCCCTTTTGGGCTATATCGATAACAAGCCATTACACGGCCCCAGCCATGGAGCCCACATCATCACCCTCCAAAAGAGGAGGCTTACTGTGCCCTACTAATGACACAGCCGAAACTATCTAAACGCTGGTAGTAGCCTACCCACAAGCAAAACAACCACAGCGCCAGCCTCCATCCATGCCGTCACCCCGCACCTCTGTCGTCACCCCGCACCCCTGTCGTCACCCCACGCCTCTGTCATCTCCTCGCACCTCAGTCATCACCCCGACCCCTGTCGTCACCCCGGCGCAGGCCGGGGTCCACAACCCACAAGCCGCGGACACCAAACGACAACATCTACAAGCGCAGAGTGTTAACAAGAAGAGAGACGAACCCAGAAGCAATGCGTATGCCAACGCACAGCCCCTGATCAGGAAACTGACAACCTAGCGATTGTCTACCGCTGCGCAGCTCTATCCAGATACCACTTGGAATGCACATGCACCGCCGGATCAGCCAACATCTGGTCCCTGGACCACCACCGGTACCGACCATGCTGCTGCTTGGGCAACTCTTCCAACGGAATATCCAGCTCCAACTGGTACCCAAGCACCACATAATGGGTGGAAAACTCCTTAGCAGAGAAATTGTCACTATAGAAATGCTCGTATGGCCCAAGAAACTCAGCTTCAGCCAAAGGAACTCGAACGCCTAACTCTTCCTCAGTCAGGCGTTCAAAGGCCTCCGCCATCGACTCATCCTTAACGATCCTCCCACCAGGCACAAACCAGTACCCCTGCGCAGGACGGTTCAGCCGCTCACCCAGCAAAATGTCTCCTGCAGAGTTACTCACCACAAGATCAATTGAGACCAGCGGTGTCGAAGACACCACTGTCTTGAAAGTTTCTTCAGGTAGCTTCATCGACAGTGCCTAACCCCTGAAACTGTCCTGATTTTCCAGGAACCACGCATAAGTGGACTTGAGCCCCTGCTCCAGGGAAATGGAGTATCGCCAACCGAGGTCCGCCAGCCGGCTAACATCCATCAGCTTACGGGGTGTCCCGTCTGGTTTTGAGGAATCAAAGACAATCTCACCCTCAAAACCAACGACCCGCGCCATGGTCTCCGCCAGTTCACGAATCGTACAGTCCTCACCTGTCCCCACATTGATGTGAGACAACATCGGCTCAGTACAGGACTGATAAACCTCACCAGACAGGTTCATCACATGCACACTGGCTGCAGCCATATCATCCACATGCAGGAACTCCCGCATCGGATTGCCACTGCCCCAGACCACAACCTCGGCATCCCCGGCCAGCTTGGCCTCATGGAAGCGACGCATCAGCGCCGGAATCACATGGGAGTTTTCCGGGTGGAAATTATCGTTCTCACCATATAAGTTGGTTGGCATCACACTACGGTAATCCCGACCGTACTGGCGGTTGTAGGATTCGCATAGCTTAATGCCGGCAATCTTGGCAATAGCGTAGGGCTCATTGGTAGGCTCCAGCACACCGGTCAACAGTGCACCTTCGGCCATTGGCTGCTCAGCAAACTTCGGGTAAATACAGGAGGAACCGAGGAACAGCAGCTGCTGCACACCGGCGCTGTGCGCGGCGTGGATGATATTGGCCTCGATCATCAGGTTTTCATAAATGAAATCCGCCGGGTAGGTATTGTTGGCCACAATGCCCCCAACCTTCGCCGCCGCCAGATACACCTGATCTATCGCCTCGCGGGCAAAAAACTCCCCAACCGCCTGCTGGTTCACCAGATCCAGCTCGGCGCGCGCGCACAGCACCAGCTCGATGGAAGGATCATTCTGCAACTGGCGCACAATCGCCGAACCCACCATCCCGTGGTGCCCGGCGACAAAAACTCTCTTCTTATCAGCCATAAAAGAAACTCAATCTAGAACTCAAAAATACCTAACCGTCATCCCGGACTTGATCCGGGATCCAGCTCCACAAGACCTAGACAGTCTCTCTTATTCCATCGCCACACTGATATCAAAACCGTGCTCTTTCAGCAGAGCATGCCGCTTAGCCTGATCCAGGTCATGCGCAACCATCTCCGCACACATTTCCTCGACGGTGATCTCCGGCTCCCAACCCAGCTTCTCCTTGGCCTTGGAGGGGTCACCCAGCAGAGTCTCAACTTCGGCAGGGCGGAAGTAACGCGGATCAACTTTGACGATGACATCACCAACATCAACAGCTGGAGCCTTGTCGCCGTCGACCGCCACAACGGTAGCGACCTCATTTTCGCCTTTGCCAGTGAATGCAAGTTTGACGCCTAGCTCAGCGGCGCTCAAGCGAATAAATTCCCGCACAGAAATTTGCTTACCAGTGGCAATAACGAAGTCCTCTGGCTGCTCCTGCTGCAGCATCATCCACTGCATGCGGACGTAGTCCTTGGCATGGCCCCAGTCGCGTAGCGCATCCATGTTCCCCATATACAGGCATTTCTCCAGGCCCTGGGCAATGTTTGCCAGACCACGGGTGATCTTACGAGTTACGAAAGTTTCGCCACGGCGGGGGGACTCATGGTTGAACAGGATGCCGTTACAGGCGTAAATCCCGTAAGACTCACGGTAATTCACCGTAATCCAGTAAGCATACATCTTTGCCACTGCGTAGGGCGAACGTGGATGGAAAGGCGTAGTTTCCTTCTGGGGAGTCTCCTGTACCAAACCATAAAGTTCAGACGTAGACGCTTGGTAAAAGCGAGTCTTCTTCTCCAGCCCCAGGAAACGAATTGCCTCGAGTAGACGCAAAGTGCCCATCGCATCGACATCTGCCGTGTACTCCGGCGCCTCAAAAGACACTGCCACATGACTCTGTGCACCGAGGTTGTAGACCTCATCCGGCTGCACCTCCTGCAAAATACGCGTGAGATTGGACGTATCTGTCAAGTCACCATAATGAAGTTTAAGATGAGGGTTATCTTCATGCGGATCTTGGTAAATATGGTCAATACGATCCGTATTAAAGGACGAAGCCCGGCGCTTGATCCCATGGACTTCGTAGCCTTTGTCCAGCAGGAATTCAGCCAAGTAGGATCCATCCTGCCCAGTGATACCAGTGATTAATGCGACTTTGTTTTCTTTATACGAACTAGACATAGTACTTCAACTAATTAATTGTAAGATTTGTTAAAAAGCCACTGACGGCAAAAATGATAAATAAATCGAGGGTTTTGCTTTAAATAGCGTTTCCAAAGGCGCTTCGGCTCTGAGCAAAGTCGAAACAACCATTCCAAACCCAACTTTTGCACCCATCTAGGGGCATGCCGTTTGCTTCCAGCAACGAAGTCGAACGCCGCACCCACACCCAACATTACGCAATTGAGACGATCTTTATGCTTCGCCATCCACCGCTCCTGTTTAGGGCAACCAATACCAACAAACAAAACATTCACTTGCGCCAGGTTAATTCGACTAACAAGAACTTCGTCCTCCACTTCTGACAACTCCCGAAATGGTGGTGACCACGCAAAGGTAATGGAGATATCAGGATAAGTCTCGCGTAACTGCTTAACTACTTGAGTTAACACCTTGTCGGAACTTCCCCCGTAGAGACCAATATTCCAACCTTGGCGGCCAGATGACTCACAGAGCGCATTCATGATGTCTTGTCCACGAACCTGCTCGGCATCCGAATGTCCAAGCCGTCTTTGCGCCCAAGATAACGGCCTGCCGTCTGGGATCACCCAATCAGCCTCATTTACAATGGTCCGAAAATCGCTGGAATCATATGCTTCCATACACATGTGTACATTTGACACACAGACATACGCGCCCCTTCCAGCAAAGGCTAGCTCAGAAATCTTTCGAAATGACCTATTCATACAGGTCACGCGGACATCCATTGAGACTACTGAACACAATTTTCCCATTAACGCTTTCCCGACTCTTCGATTGCTGCCTGATATATATCCATTAACATTTCATAATTCTTTTCAGGTGTATACTTTTCAAGGTATTCTTTCCTTGCGTTCTCACCCATCGACCGCCTTTCATTCGGGTTATCCAACATCCATTGCACTTTTTCTGCCAAGTCAATTGGATCTCCAGCCTCAAAGTGGAGACCAGTAACCCCATCATCAACAACTTCAGCCATGGATCCCAACCTACTGCACAGGACCGGAACGCCGCACGAAAACGCCTCTACAATGGCCATCGGAAAACCCTCATAGCAAAGGGATGGCACAACCACAAAGGCACAGTTCTTTATCATCTCGATAACCTCGGGATGACTCTTCTCACCTAGCAACTCTACGCTAGATGGAATATCTGCAGGAACCGAACCGGGCCCCACGACTTTGAGAGGAAAATCGATGTGCCCCCATGCTTTCAAAGCAACATTGAACCCCTTTTCGGGACTAAGCCGTCCCACAAACAGAGCCGAATTTTCGCGCCTTTCAGACGGATCAAAGCCATAATCAATAGAAAAATTTGGCTTGACAGAAATGCGCTCACAGGGAAAACCCGCTTCAACGAATTTCCCCTTCGCGAATTCCGTCAGACAAATAAACCGACCCCCTTCAAACAACCACGTTCCCCTTTGTTTATGCAACTCAACGAGGCAGGCAACCAGTGCGGTACCTAACAAAGAATTACGATAAACTTTCTTCGGCACTGCCCAAAATGCAGATTCTCTTATACTCCGCTCGCAAGCCTTTCCCTCCAACATGAGTAATGACGTAGGGCATATGGTTCGAAAGTTATGTAGCGTGTATACAAAAGGAACTTCCTCAGCTTGCAGTGCGTCGAAGACGGAGGGTGATATCAAAGGAAACGTATTGTGAACATGTACTAGATCCAATGAACTTGATCGCAACCATTCCCTTACAATTCTTCTCCCTCTAAATGAGTAACACATTGAAACCGCTGCGCGAAGAGCCCCAACAAAACCCTTTAGCTCACAACTATCGACCAAATAGGTTCTAACCAAATTTGAATAGTCTCTTAGCAAAGCCATTTCGTTTTCGACCACAATATCCTCACCACCACGAATCTGATAGCGGTTATGAATTAAGCCAACGTTCAAGCATGCCTCCATAAATTTCCAAAGCGGCTTTCCAATAACTTCACGAGACAAGCTGCGCTGCGTCTAACCACGTATGAGGAGGCGACAAGAATTGAAATAAAATAAAAAACGTTGAGAGGGAACGGGTGTTGCGACACAATTGGATCTGAGTAAATAAAATATTGGAGCAAATATATTTCTAGCGCATGACTAGAAACAAACGCAACCGGCACAGCAAACAACGGCCGTGAAAACAGCTTGAGAAAACCATCAGCTGTAAATAAAAAATAAGCGAAAATTAAGAACGGATAGAGTATAATATGAGTCAAAAATTGAATGTAAAATACATCATACTTAATCATCCAAACCTTCAAGCCATAATAAAAGAAAATACATGTAACGACCCCAAGCGCCGCCCCCACCAGGGAAAATCTTTTCGTATAAGACCGTTCGCTAAAATATGCACCAAAAAGCATTATCTGAAAATAATGAATCCACTTGAAATACCCGGCATCTTCGATAGAAAAGCGATCTAATTCAAGACCCGAGTAAATGACGAGATATGGAATCCATAACAAAAGGATTATAAATGGTGCATAACGCAGATAATTGCCTTGCAAGACCGCATATATAACAAAATAGAAAACTATGATAGCAGATATAAACCAAAACTGAGTTGGCCAAACAAAAACCGAAAATATCGACTCGATACTAGCATCAACTTCCAATCGAGGAACAACCAATAGAAACAATATATTGACAACCAGCACAGAAGGATAGACTCGAACTATTCTACGAAGAATCCAAGGAGCAAAAGTCTCCCCCCCACGAACGCCCCAGCTAATTGCCAAACCATATCCCGACAAAAAAAAGAATATTACATTCCCAATTGCCCCACCCGTACCAAGTTGTGGCACCGGATACAAGGTGTCAAGATGAGAGTTGGTTATGAGAAAAACCGCAAAGGTCAATAGAACAGTAGTGTTACGCATTTAAACTTCTTGATTTCTTAGAGTTAATATAAGTCAACAAATACATATGGATAACAAACAATACTGCACCGGGAAATACCAATACGCCCTGTAGGCTTAACTCTGTAAGACCGGAAAATAGCAACTGAATGACTAGAGCAACAACGAACACATGCTCTCTTCGAGAAAGTAAATGCCGAGCCTTCACCAATGAAAAACCGAGGGACCCATAGATAAAGAGCGTTACTACGAGCGCGATAACTCCTCCATTCAAAAGTGATTGTAAGAGGTCGTTGTGGGCATGAGCCGCTGGAAATTCGAAGCCCGCAGTCCACGAAACCGCATCCGGAAGTGCGAACTTAGAGCCATTGATAAACCCATAACCCAAAATAGGTGATTCTTTTATCAGATCGAAAGATGCCTTCCATATTTCCGAACGGCCGGACCCAGATGTGACATTCGATACACCCTGCCCCCGGGACATAAGACTAACAATTTCGTCACTGTAAATTACTAGTACGACAATCCCAGTGAGCATCACGATCAACCCAATTATTCTTTGATATCTTCCACCGACAAGTAAGATGACCAATGGAATGGTTAGAGAGAAGATTATGATTGCGCCCCTAGAGTAGGTGAACAACAAAACCAACAATGTACAAATCATAGAGGCTGCCTTTTTCCAGCCATTCGGCAGCAGCAAGTACGAATATAAAAATGCGCAAGCAGCTATCACACCGAGCCTATTCGGATGAAATAAAAAGCCTCCTAAACGAATGTTTCCATGGGTCATACCGTAGGCGAGCTCCGGGAGTGGGATGACCGCGAGCAAAACGATAGACAAAGGCAATAGCAGCGCCGGCTTTAGGTAATTTCTGTGGAAAGAATCAAACCTAGCCTCTTCCAATGAAGAAAGCCACAACAGTGCTATAAGCATAAACAGTAGCCACTCGAACGCCCTATAAAGTGGCACTAATTTGTCCGCACCCGAAAACAGAAAAAAAGAGGAAAAAAAATAATAGGCAAAGAGGAGTATATACGGCAGCGCAAAGGCGCATACTTTTTTCTTTAATCTAATCTTACCTACTATGAAAAATATCGAAAACACTGATAAGCAAAATAGGTTTAAGAAAACCCTCAGCGCCACTTGCACAGAGGCTTCCGAATCAGCCACCTCGCCCGCGCGCGCAAACTGATCAACAACCGACAGCCCTGGGACCCCGACTGTTAGAAGCACAAGAAAAAAAAGGTATATGCCTCCCTGCCTAAAATAAATTTTCAATTCATGCCCCCCCCAAGTTCGAGGCGACTGCATTCTGCCAACTTAACTCAGAACTTCTTTTTATTGCACCTATTGACAGGCGCCGATATTTGGCTTGATCTGAGAAAAGCTCTTTCAGCGCGGAAGAGAGAGCCTCTACGACCTCACTCTCTGACCGCTGAATTACGGGCACCAAAAAACCAGACTTTTCGGTTACCGTTACACTCGGCCCACCAATATCCAAGCTAACAACCGGCAACCCACACTTCATAGCTTCAAGGACAACCATACCTCCTGAGTCATGCAAGCTGGGAAACAACAAAACGTGATGTGCCCGGTAAACTTTCTCAATCTCGTCTCTTGGCACCCAATCAATAAAATCGAGACAGTTAGACACTTCTAGCCTTTCGGAAAGTTCCTTCAGCCACGAACCATCTTTCCCCCTACCCAGTATCGTTAGCCTAGCATCAGGAATCTCGTGTTTAATTTTTGCAAATGTCTTTATTGCTAAGTGCACACCCTTCCAATACACAAGCTGTCCGGCGTACAGGATTCTTGGCCCTGATAATTTTGGCGGGTCTTTTGGGATGTTCAATCCAATTTGCGGCTCGATACCGATAGCTAAAGATATCGTCGCCTTCCCCCTAAATCGCCTCGGTACCATCTCTAGTGTTTGATCGGAAGTTACAATAATTCGCGTCGCTGTCGAATAAGTCAGGTTCATCAACGGGGAAAACCGCACCCACCAGTTCACTGAATCGCGAAATAAATCACTCAACCAGCCGCGCCATGGGTAGCTTTTTCTAAGCATCATTGGCGCGCTCTCGCCCCCCCCAACTGGACCAAATGAAAATGGCACCCCGAGCAACCCCATGAAACTAGGCTGGCGGGCCGAAGCAAAAGTAATGTGTTGTACATGATCAAAACGTACTATCCGGTGCACTCGCCTCGCCACTAAAAAAGCTCCGAACTGCCAAAGCAAATAATATAAATAGATCCCAAAGGGTACTTTTTTCCACCAAGCCAACCAACCGGGAACATCAAAATAGAAAAATTTAAGATTACTTGGCTTTCGGTTTCTCGACCAATAAGATTCAATAGCCAACCTATTATTACTTCGTGTGAGCACCCAAACATTGCAATTATGTTTGGCCGCCTCAAGCGCCCAATTCCACCCAACTGCAGGTTCAGAACCCTTATCCGGCTCGCACGCATACGCCGAAAGAAGCACATTCATAACTCTAATACCGCAGCCATTTTATTAATTAAAAATATTCTGTATTCCGCGGTTACACCATGATTTGCGCAACAGACATTGAACAAGATATACGCTATCAACAGCTGTTTTCTACCCAAGTCATCAATACCTAATTCGCCTAAATAATAATCAACGAGTTTATTGTTTATCAGCTCGGAAACAGTGTCTGGCAGCCCAAGAAGAAATTCTTGAATAAAAAAGAAATGGCACAAGTCCCAAAAAGGAAAGCCGTTTGCATCCGAATCTTCCCAGTCAACAACACCAAGTTCGCAGCCATTTTCTTTTATGTTCCATGGAGCAAAGTCGCCATGAAAAACCACCTCTGGAAAGTCTGCAGAATCAGATATCGCGGCAAAAGCTATTTTTACTAGCTGACTCTGATTATCGGTAAGTCCGCACCGAGATGAAGGCGCATATCCATCAATTTCTTGAATACAGGAATCCAACGACCTAGTTAGGCCCGTCCGCAAACTAAGCAGAAAGTCTACGTGGGACTTCCTGAGTTTTCCGCCGGATACTCGGCCTTTCAATACCGACTGCAAAGACCAACCTTGCGATTTATCGCTACCAATGTACTTGGGTACAGACTGAACACCTGCTAAGTTCAACTTTCTAAGAGCAGAAACCTCTCTCTGAATGCTATCCTTAGCACCTAACTGCAGTGGCACCTTTAAAACAGCAACCACAGAGTTCGATTGACCGCAGACCAGTGAGACCACAGCTTTTTGCTGCCTCCCCGGTGTACCAACATAGATGACGGGTGAGACCTTATTCTCAATAAAAGGCAGTTCGAGGTTAGCTCCGTCTACCGATATAACAGTTACCCTAGGTACATACCTCAGGCAACCCAGCGAATACGCTAGGCGCAGGATTTGCCATTTGATTTTCGAATAGAATCCGTAAGGGCGCCACCCTGAAATCACCGCCTTACCTATAGCTGGTGTACCTGGCAAGATCCAGCGAGGCCCTTCATTACCAGGAATCACATAAAAAGAGCTACCTACAGTATTCTCGCCAGCACTCTCAGTAACACGAGAAGCTCGATAGACCGCATTTAATACCTCTGCCGCTATTAACTGAATCATACCGCTCTCTGACGCTTCCGCTCGCGCGCCTGCATATATCGTAGGACTGCGTCACAGCTGTCACGCATTGTGGATTCAAGCGGCTTGGCCGTATTCAGCACTATGCAATCCTGTCGGCCCTTCGCGAACTTTAAATATGCTTTCCTTTGTCGATCAGTCTCGGAGTGCGGAACCTCTCTTTTCCTTAGCTGAATCATCTCAGTTGGGGCATCCAGCACTATAAAAAGGTCCGGTTTTGGCACGATCTTTGATACCAGCCTGGATAACCAACGAGGCGCGGAGTACCTATAGCGCTTGGGATCGACTAGCAAATCGTGATAGTAACGGTCAAAAATTACAAAATTGGAGTGGATCTTCAGTGGTAGGATTTTGGCAACCCAACCGATCAAATAGTCTGCTAAGAAATAAACAAGCTTCGCTATCGAGCTAAGAATCCCACGTGGCTTTTTATTGTGAGGATCAGCTACGACAGAACCCCTCTCTGGATTACCTAAACAGTAGGGCCTTAAATGGAAACGGGAGACCTTTCGAAAAGCCGGCGATAATTTTTCCACCAAGCCATCACCCACAGCTGTCTTACCCGCTCCATCGGGACCAAGCAAAGCAACTGAAATGCCCGTAGGTCGCAGCACACGACCCATCTGGCGGAAAAACTCTCTAAGGCTGTAAACAAAATGGAACTTCTTTCCTTCAGCTAACTCCCTTTTGAGGGCTGGAACCATTGATTTCAATAATTCTTGATCGCCGCTTGACAAGGACCTGGAAACCTCATTCACACATTCCTCGGACCAAAATCGCCTAAGCATTTTTTTGCAATCTTCAACCGCCAAAAGATACTGCCGGCGCAAATGATCGAACTGACTGGAGTTTACAGCCCCCTTGTCAATTTTCTTTATGAAATAATAGATAAACTCCTGATGCGGCGTTGCGACATAGAAGTTCTTACTAGAACCATCTTCGTCGACTGCGACGACCCTATCGATCAAAAGGTCTTCCGAATTGAGTAGCTTTCGGCCACGCCTAAAATAGTCACCGCAAACATCTGGATGCAGGAAGTCTAAGGTTCCACTTTTATCAACAAATGCCAAAACATAATAATATGCAGACTGCTCATGATGCAGCGTCTGAACATGAGCCAAATCGTAGTTAAGGCAGAATTCACGTATCAAACCATTTATACGGCGCAATGAATCGGATTCGACAACAATGTCAATATCGCTCGGCACCTCGACTGGCATCCTTGTAGAGTCCCCCACGACGCAATACTTAAGGCCACGGTCCTCTAGAAATTTAAAAAACGTCTTCAGGCAATCTGATTTGTCAGAAAAGGCAGCGGCTTCATTAAACATTCTTCTCGCGGCTCCTTATTAATTTCGCTGGGCTTCCAGCAATTACACTATTAGCAGGAAAAGATCTCGTCACCACGGATCCCGCGCCGATCACGGAGTTTTCGCCAACAACAACTCCGGGAAGGATGATAGCCCTTGTACCCACCCACACATTGTTCCCAATAGAAATATCGCGCTCTTCAGCTTCTCCCTGTTGATTGACCGGGATCTTCGAACTTTCCCACGCGTGAGACGTGGCCATCATCACAACATCAGGCCCCATTAAAACATCCGACCCGATAGTAATCGTGCCATTTAGGCGTGCGTTCTGCCCAATCTGACTTCTATCACCGACAGACAAACGGCTTCCATCACCGAAGTAGCATTTATTTTTTACTATTACACCTACTCCACAGTTCTTTAATAGATGTTTTGCTAACCAACGCCGGACTAAGTATCCAAACTTCCACCCAGGCATTGGCTGCATAGGTATAAATTGCGCAAATGCATAATAGACAACTAGTAAAATTTTCTTTTTCATTACTTATTTAATTTGTAATGCACCAGAGATTCTAAACTCAGAAACCCGACGCTTTGATTCAGAGTAAAATACGTAAGCCATCACGGCGTCTGATATAAAATAGCCAGACAGCAAGGCAAGCACCGAACCATAAATACTGAACTGAGAGATTAGAGGCCACACAATTCCGGCAACAACTAAAGCTGCCGATAACTGTGCGGAAAATATTGCTTTAGTGTTTTCCATGGCCCGGATACCGGAAGATAAAGGAAAAGCAAAAAACATAAATATGTAAACTACTGAAAACACCTGCAGAATTTGCTGGTAGCCACTAAATTCCTGACCATAGACAAGTAGCATTATGTCACCAGAAAAATAACCAATAATGGCCGCAGCCAATACTGTTACAGTCGCACCAACTATAGTGACTTTTGTTACATAGTTTTTTAGCCCATTAATCCCGGACTCCGCAAAGACTCGACTTGCTGCTGCCGGAACAAAATTCTCCATAGCCTGAAACAGCACATGACTTACGGCCAAAATATTTTGACATGCCTTCAAAATACCCACAGAAGCGGCGCCCAGCATCGCACCGGTAACAATGAATACCAACTGCCCCGCTCCCCATTGCACAAACACATTCGGGATAGACCAGCAAGCATATTGCCAATTGCGCCACGTAAAGGATTTGACCACTTGCAAAGTTGGTCGCGTGAGTGAAATCCTGCAAAGTGCGTATACGATACCGGCCAATGAGGTAACGGCAATCACCCTAAAAACTCCAGTAATGTCGCCACCGAAGAAAACCAACAAAAAAACCAAGGCACAAAGCTGGCCAACGTAACTAAGAGAGTCACTCACAAATGCGTGCCGCTCTTCTTTTCGACAAAAAAAGAAGCGACGCAAGAAATCCTGAGTTTGAAAAAGGGATCCCGCTATAGCTAGTGGTAAAGCGTACTGGCCAATTTCCCATTCTGGTTTTAGTTCTGAAGCCGTCGTAATTGCTGCGTACAAGATAAGTGCTGTTGCCACCAATGACACCACTTGGTGCATGGTCACGACGCTCAAATAGGAAGCCTGCTGCTCAGAGTCCAGCTTCGGAGCTATAGACATCATCGGTGCACTGATCGCTGCCATCTGGAGAGCGTTCAAGAACAGCACGGCCATCCAAAGCAAAGTAAAAACACCAAACTCTTGCATCCCCAGGAAACGTGCAATCAGCAAGCCTGTCAGAAAGTTCACACCGCTGACCATAGCTTGGTCCGCTAGCGCCCAGTTTACATGACTGTATTTATTTAATAATTCTTTCAGAAAGGCCATTTTCACCACACAATGGGACTACCCAAGTTGCTTGCTTGCTAGCTTTAGCTTCGAAACTTCAGTTACTGCGAGGACTATGAGGTCACCCGTTCTGAGCGTTGGTGCTCGACCAAAGATTCTGCTACCTGCATACCAATTTCTTTGTGGTTAAGCGCATACGCCAATTGCGCCTTCATATATCCCAGCTTGTTCCCGCAATCATGGCTATGCCCAACAATGCGGTATGCTTCCACGGCTTGCTGCTTGTGCAATTCGTCGATCGCATCGGTCAGCTGAACCTCACCGCCGGCGCCAGGCTGGGTAGCTTCTAACAGACTCCAGATTTCTGCGGGCAGTACATACCGGCCCACCACGGCCATATTGGAGGGCGCTGCATCAACTTCTGGCTTTTCTACCATTCCATCGATCTTGGCAGTACCACCGGCCTGCAGATCAGCACCCAGACAATCCACTACACCGTATTTACTGACCTCATCCCACTCCACAGCTTCTACCATGATCTGGCTGGCTCCGGTCTGCTCGAAGTTACGCACCATTTGCGCGAGGTTGGTGGTGGTGAGATCTGCTGCGTACTGGTCGATCAGCACATCCGGCAGCAGCACGGCAAAGGGGTTGTCGCCCACTACCGGGCGCGCGCAGCTGATAGCGTGTCCCAGTCCCTTAGCCTCTGCCTGACGCACGGAAATCACTGTCACGTCTTTGGGCACGATGGAACGCACTTCCTCCAGCAGCTGACGCTTCAAGCGATTTTCCAGCTGGGCTTCCAGTTCAAAGGAGGTATCGAAATGGTTCTCGATGGCGTTTTTGCTGGCATGGGTGACCAGCACGATTTCCTTGATGCCGGCCGCTACTGCCTCGTTGACCACATACTGGATCAGCGGCTTGTCCACGATCGGCAGCATTTCCTTGGGGATGGCTTTGGTGGCGGGCAGCATTCGGGTACCGAGGCCGGCAACCGGGATAACCGCTTTCTTCACTTTGTACATCTTGTTGCCTTCTTGTTCTTGCTTTGCCATCACCCGTCAACTGGGCCGAATCAATCGTTTTTTGTCGCCACGGGTCAAATAGACCACACCCAGAGCAGGCCTGGTCGAATCAGACTGTATTGGTTGGGATAGGCCGGGCACACCAAATGCAATGGCGTCCCATGCCTGGACTCGCCGTTGCGCCCATCCCCATGGGCAGCAAGCAGCGTCGATATGAGATGATTCCCCAATTCCCGCTGCTTATGGCAAGCAGCGAATCCCCTGAGCCTGCTTTACTTCCTACCGCACCTTGTTCTTTGCAGCTGGGTACTTTTCAGCTGGCTCTAGCCCATGGTGCCCGCCGCTGTTAGCGGTAGGCCCCTCTCTCGGCCAAGCTCACCAATGCGGCAGACTGTCTATTTTTTAACCCGCGCTAATGGCGCCGGCATCCCCGTGTGACAGGTCTCACACTTTATCAAAACCCAAGCCTCGTTCAAGACGAAGTGAATCCCATTTGCCGATTATTCATGACGGTATTTTGCCATCTGGTGTCACGATCAGTGGTTTCCTCTAGTCGGTCGCTGCGGGCTGACCACAATCCGCTGTTGTATTGACTTCTGATGCCAGTGGGTTGGTTTTCTTGCCCTGTCGCCCGCTCTTCAGTGGCTTCCTTGCCCTGCACTTCCAGCTCTTTCTCCACTCACTCTCTCGTCCTGAACACCAACCCGCAATTGCCCAGAGCACCATTTTGCTTTGCCGGCGCACGGCTTTACGTGAGTTTGTGCTTTTTCAGCACGTTCATTTTTTGAGCTGCCAAACTCATGCTGCCGGGGGTTGTGCCCGGTGGTTGTGGGTTTTGGTGGTGGTCTATGGACGGTCTCTTTCTCTCTTTTTTGCGATTACGTGACAGGTTCTTGAGCTGGGGCTTGCGGCTGGGGTTATGGGTTCTGCTCTGCTCTGGTTTGCTCTTCATTGGGCTGCTCTCGGCAGCCAATGCCCTGCCCTCCCACACGCCGCTGTTGGCGCCCGGATTGTTCGCGCAAATGAATGCACGTTTCGGGCCAGAGGCCAGTGAGCACCTGCAGGGCTGGCAGGAGTTTGTTTCGGGGCAGAGCAATGCCGATGAGGGTGGACGGCTGAAGCGGGTGAACCGGTTCCTGAACCAGGTGCCGTTTGTGGAGGACGCGGCCCACTGGGGCGTTGAGGATTACTGGGCCACACCGGTGGAGTTTGTGGCCTCCCGCGGTGGGGACTGTGAGGACTTTGCCATTGCCAAGCTGTTTACCCTGCAGGCGCTGGAGTTGCCCACCTCACAGTTGCGGCTGATGTATGTGAATGCCCTGGAGCTGAACCAGGCCCATATGGTGCTGCTGTATACCCCCTACCCCGGCGCCATGCCGCTGGTGCTGGATAACCTCACCAGCACCGTGGTGCCGGCCACCCAGCGCAAAGATCTGCAACCGGTCTACAGTTTCAATTCCAGCGGGCTGTGGCTGGAGCCGGATTCCGCCACGCCCCGGCAGGTGCGTGACCACAGTGGTTCCCTGCTGTGGGAGGACCTGCGCCAGCGGCTGCAGGCACAGGGGATGGACATTTAATAGCCACCTTTTCTATGCCAACTGGTAGCAGCCGCCCGAAAGCCCCTGATAACCACCTATATAAGAAGGAAGATTTGTCATGGACCGACAAAACGCCGCCGCAGCGGGCAACCTGTTGCGGTTATCGCTGTTGCTGGCGCTAATTCTGGCCGGTGGCCTGTGGCTGGCCATGGCCACCACGCGGGATTACCTGCAGGTGGAACTGCAGGGCACGGCGCGGGATGGCGCCAACACCCTGGCTCTGGCCCTGCGCCCCTACCTGATTGAAGACAACACCCTGAGCCTGGAAACCGCCGTGACTGCCTTGGTACAGGGTGGGCACTACCAGGCCATTGCCGTCCGCTCGGCACCGGGTGAAGTGCTGGTGGAGCGGCGCAGCCCCGCGCTGCACTCGCCGGTGCCGCAGTGGTTCAGTGATTGGGTGGCGATTGAAGCGCCTGTGGCTGTGGCCACCATCGACAGGGGCTGGCAGCCCGTCGGCCAGGTGCAGGTCAGTATTCACCCGGCGCCGGCGCAGCAGCAGCTGTGGCGGCTGGCCAGGGGCTTTGCGGGTTTGGCACTGGCCGGACTGGCGATGGTACTGTTGCTGGCCTGGCCACGGATCGGACTGCCAGGAACCCGGCGCTCCGGCGCCCGGCCGATGGCGGCACCCGGCAGCCGGCGGGACTTTATCCGGGCACTGCGGGATAGTACCCAACGGGCCAGCCGCGCTGGCGGCGAGTTCTGGCTGGTTCTGGATACCGGCAGCGGTGCAACGCCGGATGGCGCCATACGGCAATGGACCAATGGGGATTTGCCGGAACTGCTGCGGGCGCATCTGGAAGCCTGGGTACCCACGGTGCGGCTCTATCAGCTGAGCCCGCACGAGTTCGCACTCAACCTCAGCCACAGCCACCATGCCGCGGCCTGCGGTCTGGCCGGTTGGCTCTGTGCTGCGCTGGGATCGGTGCTGCGCGGTAATGAGGAAGGGAGCAAACCCGTGCGCAGTAACCGGAACACCTCTGGCCTGCGGGTGACGGTGGTGCCAGTCCCCGCCTCCATCAACCTGCGTGCCGCGGTGGAACGCTGCAACTGGGCGTTTGCCCAGGCACGGCAGCTGGAGGCGTTTCAGTGGTGTGTATACGGCGCGCACTCGGGGGCTTCCGACATTCCGGTGCTGAAAGTCAAAGTGCGACGCGCGGCGGCCCCGCCCGTTCCCTTTGCCGCTGATAAAGACAAGGGCCCGGACAAAAAAGCAGCGAGCAAACCCAGGCAGAACGAGCCGGCGTGAGGCGATTGGATGCAATCCGGCCTGAATGGATTGCCCGTGGATGACAATGACCCCAAATGGCTATTTGAGCGCGGTCACAGCTTTGAGAAACTGTTACCGCGTTTGTTGTGAGCTCTTCCCATTTGCGGTAAGGCCGGTACAATCAGGCGCATATTTGGGGAAATACCACAGAATCAATAAGGAGCCACCATGAAGAAGGCGGTTTGGGGGGTTGCACTGAGTGCGAGTTTGCTCAGTGGTATCGCCACAGCGGGCGTAGCCGAATACATCAAAGCCGGTTACACCATGAACCAGGTGATCGCCAATGCGGTTGCCGAGGGCACTGCGGTAGAAGCCGCAGTGACAGAGGCCCTGGCCGTTGCTCCGGAAGAAGCGGATGCGATTGTGGCCGCTGCGGTAGCAGTGCGCCCCAGCAAGGCACAGGAAATTGTCGATGCGGCCGTCGCCGCCGGCATGAAGCCCCGCGATGCGGTTGCTGCAGCCATTGCCGGCGGTGCTGACCCGAGCACGGTTTCTGCCGCGACTGCTGCAGGCCGCTCCGGACTGGCCCCGGGCCGCAGTGGCGTAGCGCCAGGCAGCCTGCGCGGCTCCCCGCCCCCGATTGCCGGTGCCGGCGGCTGCGACGGCAAGTGCCCGTCCAAGAACTGATCCATTCGGTGTACCAAGGAAAGGCCCCGCGAGGGGCTTTTCTTGTTTTGGGTTGTTGATAATCTTTGGTAGGTGGCTGGGTTTCTAGGGTTCGGCGGGCTCAGGGGTTTCTGGATGCCGGCCTGCGCCGGCATGACGACTGAGGGCAATTTCTACTTCCGTCGTCATCCCGGACTTGATCCGGACACGGAGGCGTCAACGCCGTAGTGACCAATCGCTTGCGATTGACCCGCAGGGCCGGCGCCTTGGCGCCGTGTCATCCAGCTACAGAGGTTGGAGAAACCCCCGGAGTGTGGATACCGGCCTGCGCCGGTATGACGAGAGGAGCGATTCCTCACTCTGTCGTCATCCCGGACTAGATCCGGGATCCACAGACCACTGCGCGTTTGATGGCTCGGTACTGGATACCGGCCTACGCCGGTATGACGAGTGAGGTCGATTTCTACTTCCGTCGTCATCCCGGACTTGATCCGGACACGGAGGCGTACACGCCGGAGTGAGCAATCGCTTGCGATTGACCCGTAGGGCCGGCGCCTTGGCGCCGTGTCATCCATAGACCACTGTGGGTTCTGATGGCTCGGTACCGGATACGGCACGACGATGGAAGAGAGACGCAAACCCTTTATTATTCATACGATTAGAAGAACAACAGCCACTTACGAACATCACCTGCCCCATGACCGAAGCCAGCCCCCGTATCCAGCGCCTTGAGCGCGGCCTGTTTTATGCCTTTCTGGCGTTGCTGTTCTGGCTGCCGATCCCGCTGGGCTCGCACCGGCCCTGGGCCTGGTCGCTGCTGGAAGTGTGGGCGTTTGCGCTGCTGGGTGGCTGGCTGGTGGTGAATGCCTACGCACCGCGCCTGCATTTGCTCCGGCCCTATGCGCCGTTGCTGGGACTGTTTGCGCTGTTCCAGTTGTGGGTGGGTTTGCAGGTGCTGCCGCTGCCGATCGGTTTGCTGGAGGCGATTTCCCCGGAGCGGGCGGCGCATTTTCTGGCAGCGGACCCGGCGGCTGCTTTCGGCACCCTCTCCCTGGACCCGAACCAGACCCGCATCGGTTTGATGAAAGGGCTGAGCTACTGGTGCCTGCTGTTCCTGGCCCTGGCACTGGTGAACTCGACCCAGCGGCTGAAGCTGGCCGCGCTGGTGATTGTGATTACCGGCACCTTCCAGGCGTTTTACGGTGTACTGCTGGCACTCTCCGGTTCCGAGACCACCTGGGTGCTGGGCTTCCCCAACAGAGATATTGCCACCGGCGGCTTCCGCTACAAAAACCACTTCGGCAATTTCCTGGTGCTGTGCCTGTGCTTTGGCACCGGTCTGCTGATTGCCAGCCTGTCCCGCAAGCGGGCGGGTTCCGTGCGGGAATTCCTGCGCGGTGCACTGGCCACATTAATGAACGGCAAGGCGGTGGTGCGGCTGTGTTTGGCGATGATGGTGATCGGGCTGGTGATGTCCCACTCACGCATGCCCAACACTGCGTTCTTCGTCAGCCTTTCCATTACCGGTGTGCTGGGCCTGCTGCTGATCCGCAAAAAGAGTCGCAGCCTGACGGTGTTGCTGGCGAGCCTGCTGGCCATTGATATGTTTATTGTCGGCAGCTGGTTCGGGCTGGAGCGGGTAAAAAACAAACTGGAAAACACCAGCTTTACCCAGGAAACCCGGGACGAAGTCGTTCGGGACGGGCTGGGGCTGGTTGAACAGTACCCGCTGACCGGTACAGGCGGGGGTAGTTTTTATTCATCCTTCCCGATGGTGAAGGGCGCGGATATCCAGCAATACTACGACCTGGCCCACAACGATTACCTGCAGTTCGCCATCGAGTTCGGCCTGCCGGCGACGCTGTTGCTGGGTGTGGCAGTGTTATGGAGCCTGGCACTGGCCTTCACCGCCCTGCGCCAGCGGCGCGACAGCCTGATGCAGGGCATGGCGTTTGCGGCGGTGATGGCAATTATTGCCGAGCTGATCATGCTGCTGACGGACTTCCACCTACAGGCGCCGGCCACGGCGATTTATTTCCTGTTGTGCCTGGCGCTGGCATGGCAGGCGCGGTTTATGCAGGTGGAGAAGCGGGAGCTGGCCTCGACTGCTGGCTGAAGGGCTTTGTTTCCCGCTAATTTATCGTCGTTAGGTAGTACAGTGGCCTCTGGATACCGGCCTGCGCCGGTATGACGATGAAGCAGTAGCACACCTCAGTCGTCATCCCGGACTTGATCCGGGATCCACAACCTGAGAATTTTCAGTATGGCCGGCTAAAAAATCTCCCACCCTGGTCTAAACATCCCCAACTGTTTTTTTGCCCACTCGCCCTAAAAAACGTTCCACCAATAGGCACAAGGCCACTGCCTGTGATGTAGTCCGGAACATCAAAACATGCAACACTTGCCGACAAACCCACCAACCTTATCGGTAGATGACAGCTTCAGCATGAAGCCGGCAATACTCCTTTTGTGACCTCTTTCTATTTTTATTTTCACGAGTACAATCCTGCATCTTGGGGATTTTTTCAAAGCAGAACAAAAAAGGATTCAGTATGAAGAAGGGGTTTTTCTGGGGGCCGTTGGGGGTCGCCGTGCTGGTTGCTACGGTAGCCTACACCGCCTATGAGTATTTTTATGGTGAGTCCGGTGAAGAACAGGTCGCCCAGGCCGAAGCTGTCGAAGAAGTAAAGGCTGAGGAGACCGTCGAGGCCGCAGCTGAAGAAGAGGCAGTGGCTGAAGAGCTGGCCGTCGAGGAAGCCGTAGAGGCATCCGAGCCAGAGGAAGCGAGCGCGCTGGTCGAAGAGCCCGCTGTCGCCGAGACCGCCGAGGCTGAGGCCACCGCTCCGGCTGCAACCAATACCGTAGCGCCCAAGCCTGCAGCGGCTGCACCGGTGGCTAAAGAGCCCGCACCGGTTGCTGAAAAATCTGCGCCGGCTGCTGAAGAAGAGCCTATGGTGGAGGCCCTGGCAGCGGCTATGGAAGAGGCCGAGGCCGAGTCCACCGGCGAGGAAAACCTGCAGCTGGCCATGGCGAACACCGAAGAAGCGTCTTCTGAAGAAGACCTGGTGGTAATGCCGACAGAAGAAGATACCGCGGAAGAACCGCTGAGCATTGCCGAGCAGGTGAAGCAGGACATCGCGGCCAATCCGGAAAACGCCGACGCGATCATCGCCGATGCCGTGGCTGCCAATCCGGACAAGGCAAAGGAAATCACCGATGCCGCAGTTGCCGCTGGTGTGAAAGAAGACGAAGCGATGGCTGCAGCCATTGCTGGTGGTGCCGAGCCCAGCGCCCTTGCCCCGGCCACTGCTGCCGGTGCTTCCGGAAAAACCCCGCTGGCCGTCGCCCGCACCCGAGCCGTCCCCACCCTGCCGACACTGCCGCCGGTAGTGACCGGCGCAGGCGGCTGCGACGACAAGTGCCCGTCCAGGAACTGATGTTCAGGCGGATCGCATAAAAAGGCCCTTCGGGGCCTTTTTTTATTTCCGGGGGTACCGGTTTTCGGTTGTGTTGAGGGTTCTGGCTTTAGGGGCGTCGGCTGGCTCACGGGAACTGGATACCGGCCTGCGCCGGCATGACGAGGGAGGAGTGGCCCGGACAGATGACATCGCAATAACCTCTGTCGTCACCCCGGACTCGATCCGGGGTCCAGTGACGGAGGTTGGAGAAACCCCGTGGGTGTGGATACCGGCCTGCGCTGGCATGACGAGGGAGGGGTGGCCCGGCCACGTGACACCGTAATGACCTCTGTCGTCACCCCGGACTTGATCCGGGGTCCAGATGCGGAGGTTGGAGAAACCCCAAGGCTTGTGGATGCCGGCCTGCGCCGGCATCACAACCGCGGGTCAACCAGCACCTGGCTTAAGCGCGCTGGTACTGGTCCTCGAAGCGGACGATGTCGTCTTCACCCAGGTAGGAGCCGGACTGCACTTCGATCAGTTCCAGCGGGATGGAGCCCGGGTTTTCCAGCCGGTGGGTCACTCCCAGCGGGATGTAGGTCGACTGGTTTTCGGTCACCAGCATCTCTTTATCCCCATTGGTCACCAGGGCGGTGCCGCTCACCACAATCCAGTGCTCGGCGCGGTGGTGGTGCATCTGCAGGCTGAGCTTGGCGCCTGGCTTGACGACGATGCGCTTCACCTGGAAACGGTCGCCGGCATCGACGGAATCGTAGAAGCCCCAGGGGCGGTAGACCTTGCGGTGGACCTGCGCCTCTGAACGGTTCTCTGCCTTGAGCTGGTTCACTACTTTTTTAATGTCCTGCACCCGGTCCTTGGCGGCGACGAGGATGGCATCGTCGCTCTCCACCACGACCACGTCTTCTAAGCCGACGGTGGCGATCAGCTTGCTGTCGCTCTGCACGTAGCAGCCCTTGGAGTCCTGCAGGATCACGTCACCGCGCGCGGAGTTGCCGTTCTCGTCCTTCTCGGACACTTCCCACAGCGCAGACCAGGAGCCCACATCGCTCCAGCCGCAGTCCATGGGTACCACGACGGCGTCCTTGGTCTTTTCCATCACGGCGTAGTCGATGGAGTCGTCCGGGCAGGCGAGGAAGCTGTCTTTGGCCGGGCGCACGAAGTCGATATCGATGGCGGCACCGCTCATGGCCTGCTCGCAGGCGGCGAGGATATCCGGGCGGTGGGCTTTCAGTTCTTCCAGGTAGCGGCTGGCGCGGAACAGGAACATGCCGCTGTTCCAGTAGAAATCCCCGCTGGCTACATATTGCTCTGCCGTGGCCAGGTCCGGCTTCTCGACGAACTCTTCCACAGCGAAGGCGGTGTCACCACTGGTGGCATTGCGGCGAATATAGCCGTAACCGGTTTCGGGGCCGGTGGGCACGATGCCGAAAGTCACCAGCTTGCCCTGTTCGGCGTGGGGAATGGCCTTGTTGACTGCATCCCGGAACGCGGCGACATCGCGGATCACGTGGTCGGCGGCCAGCACCAGCAGCAGCGGATCGCTCTCACCACCGGCAGTTGCGCGCAGCGCGGCCAGGGCAACCGCCGGTGCGGTGTTGCGGCCGGCGGGCTCCAGCACGATACCGCTGTGGCCCTGTTTGGCTTCCCGCAGCTGTTCCGCCACGGTAAAGCGGTGGTCGTCACCACAGATCAGCAGCGGCGGCTGGTGCTCGAGGCCATCCAGGCGTGCGCAGGTTTCCTGCAGCATGGTTGCTTCACCCGTGAGGGGCAGGAACTGCTTGGGGAAGAGCTGACGGGACAGGGGCCACAAACGAGAACCGGAACCACCGGCCATGATGACGGGCAGGATCATGCCATTACCTTCTTTTTACTTCTCTGGAAGATTGCGCTGAATTTTTTTTGACCGAAAGCGCAATTCGCGTATTAGGGCGCCTAGTTTACTGAATGGTGCGGGGATTGCACGTGCGGGTGAGGAGTTACTTCGATGGCAGCCGGGTCTGGTTTGTTCTGGCATGACAGAGAGGCTGTGGTTACCGCTGCTGTCATCCAGCACTCAAAGCGGGATCCTGTTACCCCGGTAGCAGATAGCCCTGCGGAACCTAGATACCGGCCTGCGCCGGTATGACGACGGAGGAGTGGCCCGGCCACGTGAAATGGCAATAACCTCTGTCGTCACCCCGGACATGATCCGGGGTCCACAAACCACTGAGCGACGACACCAAACAGCACGCAGACTGAACCACAACACTGGATACCGGCCTGCGCCGGCATGACGACAGGGGGGAATTTCTACTTCCGTCGTCATCCCGGACTTGATCCGGGGTCCAGACACCACCGAGCGATGACACCAAACAGCACGCAGACTGAACCACAACACTGGATACCGGCCTACGCCGGCATGACGTCGGAGGAGTGGCCCGGCCACGTGAAATGGCAATAACCTCTGTCGTCACCCCGGACTTGATCCGGGATCCACAAACCACTGAGCGGCGACACCAAACAGCACGCTGACCGAACCACAACACTGGATGCCGGCCTGCGCCAGCATGACGGCGGAGGGGTCGCCGGACCACATGACACCGAAATAACCTCCATCGTCACCCCGGGCTTGGTCCGGGGTCCAGTTACGGGGGTGACAGAAGCCTGGAGGGTTGTGGATACCGGCCTGCGCCGGCATGACGACAGGGGGGGGAATTTCTACTTCCGTCGTCACCCCGGACCTGATCCGGGGTCCAGAGTCCACTGCGCTGGAAACACGCACCGAACTCAGGGACCGTCACAGCTTATCGGCCTAGCTGCAAAAAGAATCCCACGACAGCCTCACCCCACCTGTCAGCTGGTTCTACCTGCTCTTGCTAGCGGCCTCTCAGTTCTGACGTTAACCGCTTGCGCTTGGGGCCGCATTGGAAAATTGTTTGGGAGCCGGTGTCTCTCACCGGGGCTCACCGCCTGCGTCCTCGGCCGGTGAGTGCCCGGGCAACACCAGAGGCATGGACGCCACCTGCCAACCGCGGGACCGGTGCCCCTGCCCACCACCCACTCCAATGCAAACCCAAGGAGAAGAATAAGAATGAAATCCATTCTGAAGGGGTCCCGTATCGCTGCTGCCGCGCTCGCCGCCACCCTCGGCGCTGCCGCTGCCAGCAGCCAGGCCGTGACGTCTGCGGCCACCAAGGATGTTTCCAATGTGCCGCAGCGCATCATCGTCCAGTATGCGGATACGCAACAGCGCGACTGGCCCGCACAGGCCAAGGCGTTTGGTGCCCGCGGCGGCGTGAACCTGAACCACGTGCGCGGCATGGCCCTGCGCGACCGGCAGGTATACAAGCTGGCCCAGCGACTGCCGGCGGCGCAGCTGGATCGGTTTATGGCTGCGCTGGAGGCCGACCCGAATGTGGTCTCGGTGGAGGAAGATGCGCTGATGCAGCCGCAGTTCGTGCCCAACGACACCTACTACAACGTGCAGTGGCACTACTTTGAGGCCACCGGTGGCATCAACCTGGAAGCGGCCTGGGACAAACAGACCGGCGCCGGCGCGACCGTGGCCGTGCTGGATACCGGCTATGTGTACCACTCGGACCTGGATGCCAACATGCTCGCCGGGTACGACTTTATCAGTGATACCTTCGTCTCCAACGACGGCGACGGGCGCGATGGCGATGCCAGCGACCCGGGTGATGCAGTGAGCTTCAACGAGTGTGGCTTCTTGAGCCCGTCCCAGAACAGCAGCTGGCACGGCACCCATGTGGCCGGCACCATCGCGGCGGTGACCGACAACAACAAGGGCGTGGCCGGTGTCGCATTCGATGCGAAGGTGGTCCCGGTGCGCGTGCTGGGTAAATGCGGCGGTTACCTGTCGGATATTGCCGACGGTATTGTCTGGGCTTCCGGCGGCAGTGTTGCCGGCGTACCGGTCAACTCCAACCCCGCGCAGGTAATCAATATGAGCCTGGGCGGCAGTGGCGCCTGTGACTCCACTTACCAGGCGGCAATCGATACCGCGGTGGCCAACGGTGCGACTGTGGTGGTGAGTGCGGGCAACAGCGATGCAGATGCCTCCGGCTTCCGCCCCGCCAGCTGTAACAACGTCATCTCGGTGGCAGCGACCGAACGCTTCGGCGCCCGCGCCTATTACTCCAACTTCGGTTCCATCGTGGATGTGAGCGCACCCGGTGGCGACGTGCAGTACGCCAGCGATCACGGCGTGGCTTCCACACTGAATGACGGCACGTCCAGCCCCGGCAACGAAGCCTATGTGTATTACCAGGGTACTTCCATGTCGGCGCCACACGTTTCCGGTGCCGCAGCGCTGATGTATGCCACAGACAGCAGCCTGACCCCAGCGCAGGTAGAAAGCGTCCTGAAATCCACCGCACGACCACTCCCCGGCGCCTGTAGCGGCGGTTGTGGTGCCGGCATCATCGATGCCAGTGCGGCCATCGATGCCGTTGGCGGCGGTGGTGGAACACCGACGAACCAGGCTCCCACCGCGGCCTTCAGCTTTAGTGCCAGCGACCTGTTCGTGACATTTACCGATGCCAGTTCGGACAGCGACGGCAGTATCGTGAGTTACAGCTGGGACTTCGGTGATGGCGGCAGCTCCACCGACCAGAACCCGACTTACTCTTATGCCAGTGCCGGCACCTATTCGGTGACCCTGACCGTGACCGATGACGATGGCGCGACCGACAGCGACACCCAGTCTGTCACCGTCACCGACGGCAGCGGTGGTCCGACCAGCGATGGCTTCACCCAGACCAACCTGAACTTTGGCCGTGACGAATGGCAGTACTTCACCATCGAAGTACCGGCCGGCGCCACCAGTCTGGATGTCAGTACCTCGGGCGGCAGTGGCAATGTCGAGCTGTATGTGCGCTTCGGCGCGGCACCCAACGGCTCAACCTACGACTGCAAGGACGGCGGTGGCGGTAACGACGAAGCGTGCACCATCAGCAACCCGGCCGCGGGCACCTGGCATATCGGTGTCGAGGCCCGCAAGCGCGGCGCCAGCGGTGTGCAGCTGGATGCTTACTGGAGCAGCAACTGATTCGGTGAGGTCGTGAGGTAAACACAGGGGCGCAATGCGCCCCTTTTTCATGGCGACCCTGATCTGGTACAAACTACCCAGTTGATCAAGATCAATGCCATCGATGGGTATGTCGCTACCATCACCATCATCAACCGAGGAAGATGACATGCTGAGCATCAAGAAGACTGGCGAGAACCGGCTCGATATCGAGTTTGCCGGCGATCTGAACGGCAAGGAAATGGAAAAGGCCCTGGATGAATTTGTCCTGCTGTCGCAGGGTATCGACGAGGGCAGGATGCTGTATCAAATCCGCGATTTTCACCTGCCGAGTTTCGGCGCCATGGTGATCAAACTCTCCCGCCTTCCCGAGCTGCTGCGCACCATGGCCCGCTATGACCGCGTGGCGATAGTGACGGACACCGACTGGCTGCAGACGGTTGCCGAACTTGAGGGCAAGCTGTTACCGGGCCTGGAAATCAAGGCGTTTGACCTGGACGAGGAAGACGATGCTGAGGCCTGGTTAGTTGATGGTGTTGTGCAGCTGGCGTGATGGCTCGGTGAGAAAAGCCTTCTGAAGTCATCACGAACTCAATCCCGACACGGAGGCGTAAACGCCGGAGTGAGCAATCGCCTGCGATTGACCCGCAGGGCAGACGTCTCTGCGCCGTGTCATCCTGTTGCGGAGGAAATAGAAGCTTTCGTGGTCTCTGGATACCGGCCTGCGCCGGCATGACGAGAGTGCGAGGAAAACCCTCCGTCGTCATCCCGGGCTTGATCCGGGATCCAGTTGCGGAGGTGACACAAGATTCGTGGCCTCTGGATGCGTGACCACGCCGGCATGACGAATGGAACTAGCCAAAATCCCGTTTCTTGATCTAGGGGAAGATTCCGCTCGAGCGCTTGCTCAATATATTCAAGCGCTTCAGCGGTGATCTTCAGGCATATCCGTATCAAGGATGCGTCGACGCACGCCAGCGGTTTGCAGCTCAAGGGTTTACCAAAATAGTAAACACCTCGGCTCGCTGGACAGCAGACAATCATCAATAGACACAATACGCCCTTGTTTATCAACCGTTTTCTGAGCGATGAGTGACTAGAAACAGAGAAAAACTTCAGATTTATTTCTCCTCCGGCTCTCCTTATCCCGCTATTCGTCCAAGCCTCTTCCACTCCCTTTTTCTTTAAGATTTTTATAACAATAAGCTTGGCCACTTATAACAACATAAAAAAAAGCCGCAATCGCCACAAAACCCATTGAAGTTCCGACAACCGTGAAACCATTATCTGCAAATAAAAAATCGATAAAACCGATAAAAAGCGCAATAAAACCAAATGCAATTAGCTGCCGAGATGCTTTAATTTTAATCTGAAATGCACTCAACAACTCTTTCACAAAATTGCATCCCAAAAGAAGCCCCCTTACCCACTCCAGAGAAGCCTTACGTACGCCCGGGACCTATCTCACTAAAACTTATACTCTCCCCCACTGCACACACCCCAACCTAGCGAAAGCGAAAGCCAAAGCCAAAGCCAAAGCCAAAGCCAAAGCCAAAGCCAAAGCCAAAGCCAAAGCCAAAGCCAAAGCCAAAGCCATAATAATCAAACCAAGCTTGAACAACTAAACAAAAAAAACGTGAAAATCACAACCAACTTAAAACATATAAAATAAGCCAGATTTATTAATAAACTAATACGCCAGCAAGGAATTTAAGATCAGATGAAACTTCATTTATGCTTGTTTTGACTAAGAATAGGCATCGGCAGACTTAAAAAAGGACACAGCGTCAAATCGAAAGCCTTGACTCCTACTATTCTATGTAAATGTCAGAATCTGAAAAATGTGAAAGATTAGAAGAGAGCCAATAAATAAGAAAGCTAACAAATACCCTAAACGCCTTACCTTTTCATCTATTCCATCATAGAACTCCAAGTAACTCTTCCATTTCTCACCACGAAAGAAGAACCAAAAATTAAACACAACTATAACTAAAAATGGCCAAACTCTCCCCAAATAACCAGTCCACGGTAGCGACGCGAGAAACCCAGAAGCATCAAATATACTATTCTTGGCAAAAAACATATCCAGGGTCATAAAGAAAAATGAAACTAGAACGCAAAGAATTGATACTGCCCACACATGGGGGAAACTCCTACCCCCCCCCCATTTTGATGAGCTAAATCGACAAAGCGCATAGAATAAAAATGAGTATCTAAAAATAGACGAGACATTTTTCAATCACCACCTCCTTCATACTAACCCATGAAATAAAATTCAATCAAAGTACATAGCATCGATCGCATTTCTTAAATCGTCATATCTGTCGGGGTGCGACAGTGTTGGCTGAGGTCCGATCCTAATCGCAGCATCTAAAACCTGAGGTCCAACTATTGGAGCCAAAGAGTACCCAGCACCTAACAATGGCAACCGCATCCCAATTATTGTCATTGTCTGATCAATGGCAAATATCGCCTTATCACCACCACTACGAAATGACATATAGTTTCCATACGATTCAAAGCCGAATGCTAAAGGTCCAAGACCTTTACCGAACTCAGCAATGTCATGCATTTTTACGTATTGATTTCCTGCCCAGCCCATGACGGAATACTTGAATTTTCCCGTCGCAGTAACACCGACACGACCAAGCTGACTTTTTTCAAGCGTATAACCTGCATAACCTAGCAATGCCCCCGCACTTGTGGTCGGATGTCCAGCACAGGACATTGGAACCGAGCACCCACTCCCTGGAGGATGCGCAAGTTCGTCATTGAAAGCCCGAGAAAAGGCCGCCGACAACGCCCCATTGGAAAACTTACCGCCGGAAATCTTTGTTGTCGTTCCACCAATGACAGCTGCAGCAGTAACTCTTAAGACTCTATTTGTAACACTAAAGTAGCCAGAAGTAGTTGCACTACCACCAATTCCTCCAATCTTACCCGCAAATGCTTGGGTAATCCCCGCACTAGCAAATCCATGACCAAACTTACCTCCCCGAATAATCGACATTACACCGCCTACTAGCGCATGCGCAGCCATCTTCGCGGCAGTTTGACCTGCGGTCAGACCAACAGTCTCCATCCCTGTCGCTTCGAGGAATCCGGCCCATTGCTGGTTGTTCGCGGCTTCTACTCCAGAAAAGTACTCCCCCACACCAGCAAATGCGGCCGCCGAAATACCTTGGATCACGCCAGATTTAAGCGCCTGCTTGAACGAGGCTCCCTGCGCCATAGCGTCAGTAAACCCTGCCGCCCCCATAATCAGGCCTACGGTATACCATTTGACCCCCTCTGCCGCCGCAAGCCATAGAGCGGTACCGAGAGTAAAGACGAAGTACCCACTCGGATCCGTAGCATTCAACGGATTATTCCGCACATAGGAATACCGGTTGAACATCTGCGTATCAGACGCAGCCTGCACGAACGGGTCTGCCTGCATAAGCCGTCCGAGTCGTGCGTCATAGATGCGCCCATTCATATGCACTAGCCCCACCTGGTCCAGCATCTCGTGCCCTGTGTACCCGCGGGGAGTCAGACGGGTGTCGAAGCCGGCCAGGTCGGCATTTACGAGTGCCTCCCAGCTCTGCGCATTGCGGCGCTGGCCCCAGGCGTCGAAGGACATTTCCTGCAGTACGGTGCCACTGGAATCGGTGATCATGTCGATGGAGCCCAGGTGATCCTTGTGCAGGTAGCGGCTGGCGCGGCGATTGCTGCCGTCTGAGTCGATCATCAGGGTGACTATTGCTCCGCCGGGCAGGTAGCGCTTGGTCTCGCGGAAGCCGTCGGAGCGGGTGATCTTCTCCACGTTGCCGATATAGCGGGTTTCGGTGCGGATGCCGTTGTTGTCGGTGTCGACGCGCAGGTATCGGCTGCGGTCCGGCCCGTACTTGAATTCGGTGGTATGGCCGCCCTTCTGGATCAGTACTGGCTTGTCGAAGGTGCTGTACTGAAGGCGCCGGCCGCTGGAGTCACTGATCATGTTGCCGCTGGCGTCGTAGTGGTAAGCCACTCCATCTGTAGTCTCACAGATTGCGCCAAGGCCATATCCCGTCGCGCATTCATCGCCGTAAAGGTAGTGGCCGACGTCGGACTTATACTCGATGTTGCCGAAGCCATCGTATTCCACCGTCTGAGCCACCCGGCCGCTGACTTGGGCACTGCGCAGGCGGTTGAGGCCGTCGTAGTCGAAGTCCTCGAACAGGTCTTTGTTGCCACTGCGCTCGTGCCGGGACTCCAGATTGCCCAGGTTGTCCCACTCGTAGGAGAGGTCCTGCACCTGGCTGACTCCCAGTACAGAGGCCGTCTGGCGCTCCAGACGGCCGGTGGCCGGGGCGTACTCCCGCACAGTGGTAACGCCATTGCCCTGTACGGACCGGGTCACATTGCCACGCTCGTCCATCTCCAGCACGGTGTAATAGTTCACAGCACTGGCCTGGTTGATAACCTCAGCATCGACTACCGCCTCCAGGTAACCGAAGTTGTTGTAGCGGTTTTCCGTTGCGCTGCTGGTAAAGCCGTCCCCGGCGGCATCGAACTGCTGGAAGCTGCGGCCGTACTGGTCGTAGGTTACGCGTTGCACATACTCGTCACCGGCCTCGTCCATATTCTGGTCAGTGCTGGTGATCTCGGTGCGACCATAGGCATCATAGCTGTGGTGCTGGATAAAACCGGACTCCAGCTCCATCACGTTTTCCAGGGCACCTGGAGGGATCGCCAGCCCCTCTAGCGGGTACTGCCAATCCGGGTCATTGTTATAGGTCCAGTAGGTGTCCCCCTCGACTCCCCCACCCTCGAGGTAATCGATTCGACGGACTAGCCGGCCCAGCTGATCATACTGATTGACTACCTGCTGGTTTTTGGCGTCCAGCTGCCAAGCGAGCTCACCAAAGCCGTTGTAGCCGTAAGACCACTCGCCCTTGTCCGGGTCATTCATGTACACCTTGCGACCCAGTTTGTCGTAGCGCATCTCAGTCACAGGCACGATCCCGCTGTCCGCCGACCGGCGGGTGACAAACCGCAGGTTGCCCTGCGCATCGTAGCGGTACTCAATGATGCCGTTCAGGTTGTCCTGCACGTTGACCAGCTCGCCCCGGGCGTTTTTGGTCTCAGTCTTGGTATGCCCCTCCGGATTGGTGGTAACCGTGGTGTAACCCCTGTATTCAACGTGCACGTCCACGCCATAGCCGTTATTACTCACGGCACCGGGCATATCGGTACCGGTGATCCGTCCGAGGATGTCGTATTTCATAGCGGTCCAGTATTGACCCGCCCCGGGGCTGCCCCTGTAGGGCTCTGACTTGCGCGTGACCCGGCCAAGATTGTCATACTCCGTATCTGCGTATACCCACTGGCCGTCAAAGCCGCGGGTGGCGCTACGGGTTTCCCGTGCCAGCACATCAAAGCAGGTCAGCGACTCCCCGCCGCCGGCCTTGCGGGTTACCTGCTGGTAGGCGGCACCATCGGGGCAGTGGCTGCCCGCCGCGGCCAGCAGCGTAATGGAGTGCGCACCCGTGGCACTGTAGTCCAGTACTTTGCGGCCGAATGCGTCGTATTGGTGGAAACTGGCCACGCCAGCCATATCGATGACATGCACTGGCTGGCCGAGATGATTCCGTTCCTCGACACGCTGGATTACCTGTCCGTAGACGTTCTCTTCCCTTTCCAGATAACGACCACGCCCGCCCTTGAAGAAGGAGTAACTGCTGCGGGACACTTCCCCCTCAGTCGAGCGGGTGATACTGGTCTTGTTGCCGAAATCATCATAGGTGTAGGTGGTAGTGAGGGTGAGCGTCGCATCCTCGGCATCCGGCTCTATCACCTCTTCTTTCAGCAGGCCCGACCAGTTGCCACTGGTGTAGTAGTCGAACTCACTGATGCGGAGTTCGCTGTCGGCAACCCCATCCACGGTGCGACTGTGCTCGACCTCAGTGCGGGTGAGACGGCCAAGCTCAGCGAAGGTGGACAGCGTACGCCCGCTGCCCAGAGACAGGCTCCGTCCAGGGCCATATTCGTTGGTGGTGGCAGTGACAAACGTATCGCTGCTACCAGAAGTGGTCACGACAATAGATTGTGGGTTGCCGTGGGAGTCGTACTCGTTATCGGTCACCACGGATTTCATGACGCTGCCCTTCGCAGCGCCATTTTGAACCAGCTCGTAAGAAGTCTCTTCCGTGCGTTCCAGCCAGGGCTGTAATGGCCCCAGATCCCCGCTGCCATTTTCCCGAGCCCGCGCAGGCCAGTTTTCCTGCCAGGCGGTGCCGCCTGCATTTTTCAGCCGCCAGCTATTGCGGGATTCGCTCAGGAGATGTCCCTGAGCAGACCTGACTTCAGTGCTCTGGGGGTAACCCTGGAACGGGAAGTCCTGACGATAGGTGGTTGTCGTCTCAACCCCGGTCTGCTCATCGACGGTGGTCAACTGCTCGAAGCCGAGCATGCCTCTCCCGCCCGCCTGCACCCTGGCCTGCGCGTAGTAATAACTGACTGCACTCTTGGATTCGGGGTCTCCAGCAACGGGGGCGCTGCTGTCGACGCGGGTGACCACGTACATCGGACCCATCAGCTCTAGTGTCGGCGACAGCTTGCCGAGACGGTCTTCGCCCTCCCAGGGATCGTTCAGGTAACCGTAATATTTCGCCAGGTCGGCCACAGCGTAGTCTCGACACCACTCACGGAGACTGCCGTTTCGTGGGCCCAATCGACCATCATCATAATTGGCTGACTCACACCGCTCTTCGGTCGTAGGGCTGATGTCACGACGTTTGTAATGACCACTGCTGGTCAGGGATCCATAGGCGATATCGGTCTCTGCACCCAGGCCATTGGTAATTTTCTCTACCACGTTGACCGGCACACGGAATTCCGTCGCCGGGTACAGATAGGCGCGATCGTTTTCTACGCGGATGTAGTCGTTGACCCCATCACCGTTCATGTCGACGAAAATGTGCAGGGCATTTTCATTACGGGAGGTCTGGAGAAAGGATTCCGGTTCGCCAAAGCGCTGTTCCAGGCTGTGCCAACGCCTGATCTTCAGGCGGCCGGCCTCATGGTCATGCCAGGCCAGGTCATTATCACCATCATTGTCATAGTCAAAGTATTGGCGATGCTTGGGCAGCTCCCCCAAAGAAACCTCGTCACCGAATTGCTGGCCGCTGTTGATCCGGTAATATCCGCTTTCGCCCCTGCGATATACGATATCGGGTAGACCATCACCGTTAATGTCAACTGGCTCAGCAGTAAGGACATCGCCAAGGAATGCATAGCTGCCGTAATCACCAACGCCCGAGGAGGCCATCACCATCAGGCCCCGATGGTATTCACATTCTGCATCCCCGGCGGCTCCGTCCCGATAGCAGTTGTCAGTAACCCTGAGCAGGGCTACCGGGTCAAGGATCCCATCACCGTTAAAGTCTGCGGGGCTCGTCTCACTGCTGATCCTGACAGAAAGATCCTCAGAGTCTCGCCTCTGGTAGCCCCCAAACTCTACAAGGTCCCAGTCCACATCAAGCTTCGCTACCTGGCTGTCAGAGAAACGGTAATAGGTGCTGCTCGATGGACTCGCGGAGGGTTCAAGCAGGCGATAGTTATTGCCGGCGAGATAGTCCGCCAGGCCATCGCCATTCAGGTCGAGAAACTTGGCATTGCGCTCAGTCAGTTCGGGCAGGTAACGGGGGCTACCGGAGAGTGTCCATTCACCGTCGGCATCCGGCTGTGCTACGACGATGCCCCAGTGCTTGCGGTCATTCAGGTAGGTGACCAGATCTGCACGGCCGTCGCCGTTGTAGTCGATCATCTGCCATTCGTACGGGCGAGAGGTATCGTCATCCTCACGGTAGACCGATAGTTCTGGGCCGAACCCATCATCCTCGGCAAGCACATACTTGAACCACTGATAGTCAACTTCACTACCACCATTGCCATCAGGGTCAAAATCCGGCTCCAGCCAGATCAGGTCCATACGGCCATCACCATTGATGTCCGCTGGTCTTGTGCCCACTGCAACGCGGTCCTCCTGATTGCTCAGGGTTACTGAATCACTGGCACTGGCGGCGAAACTTCCCGGCAGCGGTAGCCGCCAGTCGAAGATGGTGTCGGGCTGGCATAGCTCATCAGCGCACTGACGGATGCGTTCCAGGCGGCTCAACCGGTCCGCGGGATAATTCAAGTATCCGAGCTCGTAGCGGCGTACTTCCTGCATTCCGGAGCCACTACTGTTGTGTATGCGTACCGTGGTCAGCCGTTTTCGGGTTTCCAGTAATTCACCTGCGGTATAGCCGCGGATAGGATCGGAGCGGCTTTCGTAGTCGAAGATCACCCTTGCCCCGTAGCCGGTATCCCTGCTCCTGCCAGGACTGACATAGGCATAGCGAATTTCGCGAACCCGTTGACCACCGTCACTCGCATAAATGAACTCGATTCGATTCCCGACGCTATCCTCGAAAGTGCTGATAGCCCAGGATAGAGTGCCCTGCCCGGTGTCCTGTCGGGCGTCTCCATCGCGACCGTAGTAGCTGATGGAACCATCCTTGCGTTCCACCGTGAAATAGGCTGGGTTGCCGGCCTCACCGCCGTGCGCCTGCATCAGGGCAAAGCTATCAATCTCCGTGCGATAGCGGCTTCCCGGCTCACCGTATTCACCCTCAACCACCAGCAAGCGCTGGCCATCCAGACAGAAGCGATCCTCTGCTGTCCAAGTAATTGGCCGGGCCTGGCCATCCTGTCCCAGAGTCTGGCGGCAGCGGGTTACCGCGGATAGCCCCCCTATTCCCCAACCGTAGCCCACGAGACCATTGCCGGACTGGCTGGAATAATTCAGGGAGATATCCGGAACAACGCCGGCAGTACCGGCCGGAAGGCTGAGCGGAATACTGTAACTGGCCGCGCCCGCTTCATTGACACGGAACTTGCCCGGCAGACTGCCCGTCTGCGCAGAGATAGCCAGCTCGCCCGAATCCAGCATCGGCGTAAGTGCCGGCGAAGGCGCCTCGGCAATCACGCCATTTCGGCACAGGTTGGCACAGGGATCGATACCTGCCAGAAAGGCATCTCGGTTGCTGACTCCATCACCATCAGCATCGGAGTCACCGCGCTCTACTGAATCACTGCCAAAGTAAAGGATCTCCCAGTAGTCAGGCAGGTCGTCACTATCGCAGTCGCGGGTGTATTCATCTCCTTCATCACAGCTGAACACGGCCCAGGAGTAATCCTGTACATACATGTATTCAAAGCTGCGATTCAGTAGTTCGCTGGTTGCGGTGATATATTGCACAGATTCCGCAAACAACATCGCCACATCGGCACGACTGGCGCCCCCGGCCATGACATCCAAAAGGCTATTGCGGGTATAAAGCTGGCCCGCATGGGTAAACGCCGGCTGCCCCTGCCCGGGGAAGGCGCGCTCGTACAGCTGGTCCACGAATGCAGCGTGATTTTGGGTCGGCGGGAAGTTGGCAACCCCTGTGTCCGATGCCAGGAAAGCGCCAGCCACTTCTTCTGGGCTGGCTCCTATGACCAGGGCAGACGTCCAGAAGGTCAAAACATCCCGAGACAGTGACAGCGGCGGCTGCAGTAGTAGCCGATAAAGCCGCGTGGCCATTTTGTACTCGGGCCGCTCGCGCTCGCTGGGCTGCCAGTCGAGAGATGCCATGCTGTCTGCCAGCAGGGATTCGTCGCGACTTTCCCAGACGAGTTGGTCTGGCCCCAGGACTCCGCGCCCCAGCGCATGGATCTGGCTGCTACCGACGGTAGTAAAATAAAGAGTGCCGTTACCGGCCAGCACCGGGGTTTCGGCGATACCAGCCCCGGCGGGATAGGTCCACTGCACGGCACCGTTCTGTGCCTGAACGGCATAGATAGCCCCATCCATGGAGCCCTGATAGAGGATACGGTTCTCGTCGAGCACGGCCGAGGCCACCAGATCGCCGCCGGTTTGCACCCGCCACTGCTCCAGGCCGTTAGGCGTCAATGCGTAGAGGTGGCCATCCAGGGAGCCAACATAGATATTACCGTTAACGGAATCGATGGTGGGTGTGGCCTTTACTACGTCTTGGGTAAAAAATGGCCAACCGGATCGAACCGAACCATCCTCAGGATCCAGTGCATAGACCTTACTTCCTGAGCCTACATAAACCGTACCATCGGCACCAACCGTCGGAGATGAATCAATCTGGCTCAGGCGCTCAACGGTCTTGTTTCCATACGCGTTCACCGCCGCTCGCTCGCCCCTGGGTATTTCTACCGCGATATGCACTCCATCCTGCTCCTCAAAAGCGCGCCTCATTACGGCTGAGAACGGCAGTTCTGCATAGGTCGTCAGGTTACGTTGCTCAATTGGCCCATCGGTTACCGGCGGCTGCCAGTTGACTTTACTCTTTTCGATCAACTGCTGGTCTCCGGTGCGGAGATTAGTCAGGGTAAAGAAGGCGTCCGGATCGAGTCCGCTGCCGGCAACGCGCAGGCACTGACCCTCGCAGGCACCTTCAGCACTGAGCAGGACCGGGGGTACTACCTGAACGGTAACTATTTCACCGTCAGTGCTGCAGCTCGTTTCCGCATTACAGGCATTGACCCGGTAGCTGTAAATCCCGGGCGTACGGTCGGAGACAGCCAGGTGGGGAGCGAATTCTGCCTCCGAGCTATGAGACAGGCGACCCACCTCGGTCCAGCTCCCCGACCCATCCACACCGCCAGGCTTCTCTTCCAACAGGTAATAACGAGGTTCTGGAGCACTGGTCACCGCATTCCAGTGCAAGGCTATACGACTAGTGATATCAAATTCTGGATGTAGAGAGCCTGCCCTCAGGCCGGCGGGTGCCTGGGGCGCAATACGAACAACATCAACGCTGAATTCCGGGCCCCACTGGGGTGGCTCCAATTCGTCACTGCAACCGGCAGCATTGCAGGCAACCGCCCGGTAAAGATAGTGGCCATGTGCCCGGTTAGGCACTGTTACCACAGGCGCAAATGCGTCATATGACTCCGAGGTTTCAAAGTCACCGTCATGGACTTCGTCTAACCGGTAGTGAGTGGCTCCTGCTACCGCCTCCCAGGCAACTCGATAATAATCGCCGGTAAAAGTATCGCCATTACGCAACGAAAATTCGTTGCCACTGGTGATGCCGGTCACGTCAATGGTCGCTGGAGGCTCCGGAGGTTGCAGGGCCTCGAAGGTAACCTGTTGAAAGGTCTGGGTAGGAGCGGCCTCGCTGTCGTAAGCCCTGACACCCATTGAATAACTACCGGCCTGCGGGACGGTCCATTCCAGTTCGAATTTATGCCAGCCGTTCTCGACCCCAATGTGGGTGCCGGAACCGATGACGTTAGTGTCGCTGTCCAAGAGAAACTCAACGCGATTTGTGTCGATACTGCCATCCAGGTCTCTTGCCCTCGCCACCAGCGTTACCACCTGCCCCTGGAAGACCTTGGTCGGCAGGGCGTCTAGATCCAACCCTACTTCAGGGGGCGTATTGGTATCGACAGTAACCGGCAGTTCTTTAGTACTTTCTTTCCCTGCTTCATTCATCACCACGGCAATCAACTTATTGGTATCGGCGGCAACTGATAACCAATTGAGGCTATAGCAGTTATCGCACTGGTCCACGCTACTGTCGATATCGGTAGCGACCCCTATGTAGTAGGAGCCACTGTCCGAAACCTGATTGCGGTAGAACCTGACACTGGAAATAGCTGTGCCGCCACCATTGACCGAAACTGTCAGCGTTTTTTGCTGGCCTACGCGCAGTACTTCATTGGTGAAGGGCTTTCTCCAGACTACATCCTGTGCTGGAATCTTCTGGACGCTAACCGACTCAACCGGGCTGGGATCACCGCACTCGAGCGCATTACAAGCGAACACCCGATATCCGTATGAACCCTCTGAGCGGCTACTAACTGAGTAGCCTCTCGGAGATGAAACAGGCACTTTTTTGGCATAGCAGATTCCGAAGTGTTCTCCTGCCGTGTTATACGGGTTATCCCCCGAGCACCAACTAGCACCGCCAGTTCTCCGCTCTTGTACCAGGTAGTAGTCGAAATCTCCTGTTGTCGGTGGCTTCCAGCCAATGCTGTACGCACCACCTTCAGCCTCTATCGAATCAGGAAGGGAATTGATGATTGGATTTCCTGGCCGCTCTGGGATATCCACAATGACAGTTTTTTCTGCAGTCTCTGCACTTTCATATCCAACTTGACCAAAATGCGCACATAGAACATTATCTTCACAATATCTTTCCACCTCCCCTTTGTATTTATACTCACCATTACCTTTAGAGAGGCTAATGGAAATACTTGAGGAAACACTGGAAACCTTAGCACCTATGACACGCCATTTCGTTTCATTTTCGGCCTTTTCATAGATTCGATAAACATTTTTAACACCTGCCTCGGGTGGGACAGCAGGGGTGTTAGCGCTTAAAGCAACGTCATAATCTCCATCAAGACTATAGCCGTCATCACTCAAAATTAGACTTGGAGGCCATGCGGACGCATAATTTGCCAAGCTCAATATTACAGCGCCAAAAAGAAATACATACCGATTAGCGACGATATCCCTACCGAACATAAAATCGACCTTATTACCTTTTATAAATCAGCCTTCCCATGCTGATTTCTCAGTCTTTAAAATTATTAACAGAAATCGAAATAGCTTTTAAAATAAAGCAGATATTTTGGAAAGAAGTTACTGGCTTAGCTTTCTTTTCCAAATAATACGGTCTTCGCCAACTGAGCCACCTGTCGCAAGCGCAAAGATCTTCTGTGACTCTGTATGCACTATCAGATTCGTCCCAGAAAGCACTGGAGTGGACGATACGAACTGACCTGCCGGCAGTTTGAACCCCCAAACCTGCTGACCACTTTCGCTCTTAAGCGCATAGATATTGCCGCTGTAAGTAACGATGTAAGTCAGTGTTTGGTCGTCGTTTAATAGTGGGCTGGCTAAAACGGCTCCCTCAGTGTCGAACTGCCACAATAGCGTCTTGTCCGGAGACAGTGCGTAAACACGGCCAGCATTCTCTTGATGACCACTGCCACTGATATTGGAACCGACGATTATGCGCTCCGGACTAACTGAGGCTTTCCCCATAACCAAACCAAAATCCCTCAACACCCATTCAACCTGACCGCGGGGATCAACTTTATAGAAGTGTCCATCAAAGGTGCTCATGTAAGCACTGCCATCGCCGCCCACTGCGAGTGAGGTGGCTATCTGTTCTTTTACCGGGATACTTGGCGTGGTCCAACGCTGCGGGGGTGGTGACTGCTCCACTGTCACTGTCAGGACCTGGCGAGTCTCACCGGAAGGACCCTGCGCGGTAAGTGTGAAATTTGTGCTGATCTTCGGACTGACTACAATCGCACCCTCGGCATCCAGCTCAACTATGGGCTCTCCACCATCGTCGCGGCTCAGTTCGATTCGCTGTGCACCAATGACGCGCCAGCGTAGCTCAACGCTGCCACCCGGACCCGCGACGGTCCCGGGAGAGGCAACAAATCTCTCTATTTCGAGCTCGGGAAAGCTGCTGGGATCATCTGGATCAGTGCCCGCGGCGATTTCAGCCGCATCATCGACACCATCTCCATCGCTATCACGCTGTTCCGCGGCACAGCCATTGCTATCAGTGGAGTGGAACACGGCGGTAGCGGGGCAGGCGTCAACAAAATCTGCGACGCTATCGCTATCGGAATCTAATGCGGTCGTTACTCTTACCTCTCGATTGTTACCTGCCAGATCCCCAATACTGGCCACCAGTGAGATTTCAGTCTCGCCACTAATCGGGTTAGCCGGAATACAGGTCGCTTGCTGCCCCACTACCTGGCAGCTTTCGACTGGCGCGCTGTCCACATAAACTTGCAGGCTGTCAACATCGATAGCGAGGTTATCGGAGAAGATCAGCGTGATTTGAGGGTTAGGCTCGCTTAGCAGATCACCATCTGCCGGAGATACAAAGCTCAGCTCCGGAGCGACCTGGTCGAGACTGACTATGATCTCTGCAGACCCTGTATTTCCAGCCACGTCCGTTGCACTGCCTGTGATTGCCTGGCTTTCACCATCATCGGAAACCAACACTGGTTCGGGGCAGCTATCCATACCGCTAAGCGCATCGAAGCAGTTGAACGTCACCATAACCGGCTCCCGATGCCAGCCCTCTGCATTTGGTGGTGCTACTAATTCAGCAGTTACTGTTGGAGATGTTGTATCGATGCTAAGCAAGGTTTCCGCACTCACGCGGTTCCCGGCGATATCAGTGGCACTCGCTTTGACTGGTTGATCCGCGCCCTCGTCTTCCAGCTGTACTGATGCCGGGCATTCAGCTATACCGCTAAGGGCATCCGCACACCGGTAACTAACTGTCACCTGATCCCTGTGCCATCCAGCGCTGTTTGGCTGGGGCGCGACGGATGGCTCTAGGGAGGGCGGAGTTTTATCGAGACTGACAGCAGCCTGTATTTCTGCCCTGTTGCCGGCGACATCGGTAGCTGTGCCTGTCACCTTCTGGTCATTTCCCTCACTACTGATCGTTATCGGGTCACTGCAACTTGCGACGCCGCTCAGATCATCGGAACATGCAAAGGTCACCAGCACATCACTGCTGTGCCAACCGAACGTGTTTGCGCTTGGAGAAATCTCGGCGGTAATCTCTGGGCTCACCTCATCCACCCCGATCACCTCAACGTGAAAGCCGCTACCAGGGCTGCCACTGAGAGTTATCTCGAGTTTGTTTTGTAGCCCGAGATTCAACGGAATCTCGAAAAACTCGGAGTTGTTATTAAAATCATGATTAGCGAGTACGACGTTGCCGTTTACAGAGACACTACCGGCAGTGACAAGAGACTTCGCTCCACTACCGTTATAGATGCGCAGGTAGTAGTGTTCACCTGCTTTCGGAGCATTGAAGGGAATGATCTTGGTTGCCGGCTTACCGCGGTCGCGGACGACAGATTGCTCAGCTGAAACCGGGAACTCTCCGGCAAAAGCGCCTACCGCCATTCCAACCGAGAGCGCTATTGCGGTAACTTTGAAAAGTGACTCCACATATTTGGCACGCACGCGCCGACCCAGCCGGCCAATAATGGACCCCGGCATATCCCCCCCTAAAAAATCGAATAAATATTCTTATTTACGGAATGCAGACCCCAAGTCCGCTTCAGGGATGGATAGTATTAATTTCTAACTTTGTTTCAATGTTAAAAACAAAAATTCAGTCAAATTTTATTTTTTCCGAATAATTTTTCGATTACGGATATCAATGCACACACAAAAACTCAACGAACGTCCCATTTCTTTATATCCACGCAGACATATTTATTATTCTTATTCGAGTTTGCATAACGGACACCCAGCGGATTTCTAGCTGGAGGAATTAAACAATTGATTGAACGGCTGCCATGCATTGCCCATGCGTGGACAAGATCTGAAGTTACACGAGCCGAGTTCGCTCTAAACCATTGAGCACGCACTGGAACCATGGTCACTGGATGCCGGCCTTCGCCGGCATGACGACTGTGGAGTGGACCGGCCACATGACACCGCAACAACCAATGCCGTCACCCCGGACTTGATCCGGGGTCCAGTTGCAAAGTTTTGGGGATCCTGAGGTCTATGGATACCGGCGTGAGCTTCGCTACTCTAACGAGTCGCCGGCATGAGGACTGAGAGGTCTAGTCCGACCGCATGACATGGCAACAACCAATGCCGTCATCCCGGACTCCACCCGGGATCCATGGGCCACTACGGGTTCTGACACCTCACGGGGGCTTGGATGCCGGCCTGCGTCGGCATGACGACAGAGCGTGGAAAGCCCTCCGTCGTCATCCCGGGCGCGATCCGGGATCCACGGGTCACTACAGGTTCTGATGGCTTATTGGGCTTTGGATGCCGGCCTGCGCCGGCATGACGACTGAGAGGTAGCGGACTACTGAGGGCTGGCCCGACAACATGACACGGCAGCAACTTATGTCGTCATCCCGGACTTGATCCGGGATCCATGGGCCACCACGGGTTCCGACAACTCATGGGGGCTTGGATGCCGGCCTGCGCCGGCATGACGACACAGGCTTAGCCCCGCAACATGACAAGGAAACAACCACTACCGTCACCCCGGACTCGATCTGGGGTCCAGTTGCGAGGTGTGGGGGGAGCCTGAGGTCCATGGATACCGGCCTACGCCGGCATGACGGCTGACGGGTGGTCCGACAACATGACACGGCAACAACCATTACCGTCACCCCGGACTCGATCTGGGGTCCAGTTGCAGCCGTTTGGAGGGACCCTGAGGTCCATGGATACCGGCCTTCGCCGGTATGACGACAGAGGGGTGGCCCGGCCATATGACACTGGAACATCCAATGCCGTCACCCCGGACTTGATCCGGGGTCCAGTTCCAGAGGTTTGGCGGACCCTGAGGTCTATGGATGCCGGCCTGCACCGGCATGACGAGTGGTGCTAGCCGAAGTCCTGCTTCTCCATCCACGGAATAATCCGCTCGAACGCGCGCTCGATGTTTTCAATCGAGGTGGCGTAGCTGATGCGGATGGCGTTGCGGCAGGATTCGCCGAAGGTGTCGCCGGCGATGGTGCAGACGCCGGTTTCCCGCAGCATGCGCAGGGCGACGTTGTTGCCGTTGACCCCTTCGGGCAGCGCGGGGAATAAATAGAAGGCGCCCTCGGGGGTGTAGCCTTCCAGATACGGCGTCTGGTTGACGAGTTCCACCAATCGGTCGCGGCGCTGGCGGTAGGTTTCGATGGTGCGATCGACGAAGGAGCGATCACCGCGCAAGGCTGCAACGCCTGCCCACTGGCAGGGCGTGTTCGCTACCGTGGTGGTGAACATGTGGTAGCGGCGCAATTTGCGGATGGCGCCCTGGCTGGCGATGAGCCAGCCGATGCGCATGCCGGCCATGCTGAAGGTTTTGGAGAAGCTGCTCATGATCATTACGTGGTCGAGATCGGAGCAACAGGACAGCACGCTGGCGTAGTCGCGGTTGTCGTAGATCAGGTGATCGTAGACCTCGTCGCTCAGCACATAGATGCCGCGGTAGGCGGCCTCCTGCACGATGGCTTCCACCGTCTCGCGCGGGTAAACCGTGCCGGTGGGGTTGCTGGGCGAGTTCAGGATGATCGCGTGGGTGTTGTTGTCGATCGCGTCGATGACTTCCTGCGGGTCCAGCTGGTGATTGTTTTCCGCCCGTGTGGGGATGTATTTCACCTCGCCGCCGTTCATGCGGATCAGCGGTGCGTAGAGCATGAAGGAGGGATCCGGCACGATGAATTCCCGCCCCGGCGCCGACACCGCCGTAAGTGCCAGGTAAATGGCCTCGGTGGCACCGGTGGTGACGAGAATGTTTTCCGGGCTGATGGGCCGGCCGTAGCGCTCGCTGTTGTACTCTGCCAGCGCGTCCAGCAGTTCCGGCAGACCGGCATCCATGGTGTAACCGGTCTGCCCCGCTTCCAGCGCATCGATGGTGGCCTGCACCACGTGCGGCGGCGTCGGTGCATCCGGCTGGCCGATGGACAGGTGAATGACATCGTCCATGGTGGCCGCCAGGTTCACCATCTTGCGGATACCCGGCACCGGAATGGTCAGCAGCGCCGGGTTCCAGACCGGATCTTCCGATTCGTAGAAGTCAAAATCCAGCCGACTCACACCTGTGCTCCTTCCGTTGCGTTTGCGTAGAAGAGCTCGGGGCGCTTGTCGGTGAGCGGTGCTGCCAGCTGATAGGCCTGGCCGGCGCGCAGCACGGTGGCATCATCGAATTTGCGCCCGACGATCTGCAGGCCGATGGGCAGGCCATCGCTGGAGAATCCGCACGGCACCGACAGGGCCGGCTGGCCGGTGAGGTTGAAGGGATAGGTGAACGGCGTCCAGGACGGCCAGCGCGTGCTGGGCCAGTCTTCCGGCACCTCGCGCCCGGCCTTGAACGCAGTAATGGGCAGCGTGGGCGTGAGCAGCAGGTCGTATTTGCGGTGGAAGTTGACCATGCGCTCGCACAGCACCATGCGCTCGTTCACGGCACCGAGGTAATCGAGCATAGAGAGCTGCGCGGCCTTTTCCGATACGGCCACCAGCTGCGGGTCCATCAGTTCGCGCTGGCGCTTGTTCAGGTCGCGCAGGGCATTGGCGGCACCGCCGTAGAACAGGTGGCCGAACGGCGCCAGCGGGTCGTCGAAGCCCGGTGCCACTTCCACCACGTCTGCACCGAGGGACTGCAGCAGGTGCACGGCCTTGCGCACCGACTCTTCCACTTCCTGGTCCACCTGCACGTAGCCGAGGGTGGCACTGAAGGCGATTTTCAGGCCTTTCAGCAGTTCACCCGGTTCACCGCGGATGGCACTCAGGTAGTCGATGTTGCGGCGCGGCACGGCGTTAGTGTCGCGGTCATCGGCCTCACTGAGCACGTTCATCATCAGTGCGCAGTCCGCCACGGTCCAGGTCATGGGGCCGGCGTGGGCCAGGGTGCCGAAGGGGCTGGCGGGCCAGTGCGGCACTTCGCCGAAGCTGGGTTTCAGGCCCACATGGCCGCAGAAACCGGCGGGAATGCGGATGGAACCACCGGCATCGGTGCCCAAGGCCAGCGGGCCCATGCCCAGGGGCACGGCGGCGGCACTGCCGCCGCTGGAACCGCCGGCGGTCTTGTCCGGGTTCCACGGGTTGCAGGTGACACCGTCGATGGGGTTGTCGGTGACGCCCTTCCAGCCGAATTCCGGTGTGGTGGTCTTGCCCAGGGGCACATAGCCGTTGCGCTCCAGTGCCGCCACGGCGGGCGCGGATTTGTTCAGGGTCGACTTGGGATCGATGGTTTTGGAGCCCTTGAGGGTGGGCCACATGGGTGTGAGGAACACGTCCTTGATTGCCACCGGCACGCCGTCCAGCTGGCCCATGGTTTCGCCGCTCTGGTAGCGCTGCTCAGAGGCGCGGGCAAACTCCAGGGTGGTGTCCCGATCCACCAGGTTGTAGGCATTCACTGCGGGGTTACAGCGCTCAATCTGTTTGAGCAGCGCCTCGGTTACCTCGACGGGGGAAAATGATTTGTCCCGGTAGCCTTGCAGCAGTTCGAGAGCGGTCATGGCGACGAAATCATTCATCCGCGTGTCCTCTTCCTTATCTGTTGTCTGTTCTTTTCATTGCCCCCCTATCCTAGACCTGTGTGGCGCGATTTCGGGCCTGTTAACGTTGAATTAGACGCCCCGATTTTTTGTTGTCGACGTGGACCACGCCAGCGGTTGCAGCAAAGATGATTTATCCGCCACGCCGTCACCCCGAGTGGGCTCCCTTCCCCTGACCCTCAACCGCCCCAGTTCCGACAAATTTGTGACGAGCATCACGCTTTCCGCGATTCCTTCAGGCTGCAGTCAGCTGCAGTGCGATACCTTAGGCGCCTTAATCATCACGGTAACTGGGGAAGGGAATATCGTGAACACTGCCAAGAGCATCGCCGTCCTGGCGATCATCGCCCTGCTGCTGGGCGGCTGCGCCACCATGAGCGAAGAGGAATGCATCACCGCCGACTGGCATGCCATCGGCTATGAAGACGGCGCCGCCGGGCAGGCGGTGGCCATGCTGGGCAAGCGCCGCCAGGCCTGTGCCGACCACGGCGTGCAGCCGGATGCCAATGCCTACCGGGCCGGCCGCGATGAGGGGCTGGAACTCTACTGCACCGAGATGCGCGGCTTCCGCACCGGCCGTGCCGGTGGCACTTACGGTGGTGTGTGCCCGCGGGACCTGGAGGGGTTGTTCCTGGTGGGTTACGAATCCGGGCGCGAACTCTACGAGGCGCAGCGGGCCGTCAACGAGGTAGCCAACGCCATCCAGAGCGCCCACAACGAGCGCGAAAATATTCTCGACGACATCACCGAGATGAGTGCCCACCTGGTCAGCGACGAGGCTACCAAGGAAGAGCGCATCGAGCTGCTGGCCGACATCGCCCGCCTCAAGACCCGCCACAGCGATCTGGAGCATGAAATCGAGGACATGGAGCATGAACTGGCCCTGCGCGAGGCGGCCTTCCATGAGGTGGAGATGCGCACGCCTTACAAGTAGCGACAAGATTAAATGAGGCCGGAAATGCGCGCAGCGGCAGCTGGATTGTTTCCCACACCGTCGCTCCAGTGCTGAGTCTAGTGGCGACAACGCGCCAGGACGGGTATTTCGAAACGCTGTGAATGCATCCCTGCACGCTCCGGCGGCGACGTCCTGTCGCCGACGGTTCGAAATACCCGCCCTGCCGCATTGCCTTAGCCCCTACCCTTTGACTCTTTGAACAACCGGGTACAAAGCGCTTAATTCTTAATTACCGAGCTATTTCAGAATCCCCTCTTCCACGGCCCCCTGGAGCCGCGCTTTCAATACTTCCCACAGCGCCCGACTGCCCTTGCCGATGCGACTGTTGAGTTGCAGCACCTTCTCCTTCGGCACATTGTGATCGCGCCAGCTGTGGCCACCGCCGTGCAGGTTGTGCAGCAGCGGCGGCACCCGGTCCACGGCGCGGGCATAGCGGGAGTCCGCGGTTTCACCCGCTTCGAACTCCTGCCACAAGGCAAAGTATTCCTGTGCCTGGTTCCCGGGCAGCATAGCGAGGATGCGCTTTACCCCTTCCGCCTCGGCATCTTTCTGCTCCGGCGTTTCGCTGGCGTAGATGATGGTATCGCCCGCATCGATCTCCCCCAGGTCGTGGATCAGCAACATGCGGATCACCCGGTCGATATCGATAGCCTCATCGGCGAAGTCCTTCAGCATCAGCGCGGTCAGGCACACATGCCAGCTGTGCTCGGCGGAATTCTCGTAGCGATCCAGCCCGACCGGTCGGGTATTGCGGATGACGGCTTTGAGCTTTTCGATTTCCACGACGAAGGCGAGGGTCTGCTCGATGGCCTGAAGCGTATCGGCCCTGCTCACATCGCCTCCCTGTCCGAGGGGTGATTCACGCCGTCCATCACCGGCACCTCTCCCAGGTCAAAGGGATTCACTCCCTCCAGGCAGGCCAGGTTGTAGCCGTACTGCTCCGGGTTGGAACGGCGCTGGTGATGGGTGTAGACGCCGCAGTTGCCGCAAAAGTAGTGCTTCGCGGTATGGGTATTGAACTGGTACAGCCGCAGCTGTTCGTGCCCTTTGACGATACGAATCCCGGACAGCGGCACGGATGCCGCGATGGCACCGCGGCGGCGACAGAGGGAGCAGTCGCAGCGGCGCGGGTCGACGATGCCCTCTGGCAGGCTCAGCTCCAGTTCCACTGCGCCGCAATGGCAACTGGCTTTGTGCAGGGGACGAATCTCCGTCGGCCCGATTTTTCTGATCAAACTGTTTTCCCTTCTCAATCGAGGGGCCGCGGGGCGATCACATCGAGTTTGTCCGCCCAGGGTTCCAGGTCGTCCATGATGGACGGATACAGTTCCACGCCCTCTTCCAGCTGGCGGGCACGGTCGCTCCAGGCGCGCTGGCCGGGGACGCGCACGGCGCTGTCGCTGCCCTCGTCGGGACGGCAGGATTCCCACAGGTTGCAGAGTGCGGTGGTCTGGCGCAGGAAGTCGGCCGCCTTGCCGAAGGCAGACGGGTCGATGACCTGCAGGAATATGGAGTTGGCCTCGTCGTCGTGGGTGGACTGCTCGTCACCGCGGCCGTAACCGCTGAGCGCCATGGACAGCACTTCCAGCATGGCGCTGAGCGCGGCGCCCTTGTAACCGTGGTCGGCACCGCCCACCGGCAGGATGCTGCCGCCGTCTTCGAAAGCCGCCGGATCGTTGGAGAGCTGGCCCTGGCTGTCCTTGAGACACTCGGTGGGCAGCAGGCGCTTTTCCCGCTTGGCCCGGGAGACATAACCGCCGGCGGTAACCGACATGCTGATATCGAACAGCAGCGGGTATTCACCGGCCGGGGCGGCGAAGGCGATGGGGTTGGCGGAGAAAAGGGCATCGCGGCTGCCCTGCGGTGATACGGTGCGCTCGGCCGGGGTGGAGCAGGTGAGAATGCCCACACAGCCCTTTTCGATAATCGGTGGCAGGTAGGCGGCGAGGCAGGCGATATGCTGGCTGCGGCGAATGGTGGCGGTCACAACGCCGTGCTCTTCCACCCGTTGCAGGGCCTGACCGACCGCCTGAGACAGCACCCAGGGGCCGGGCAGGAAGTTGGCGTCCCAGTTAAAGCAACTGTCGCGATCCGAGAGCACCTCCGGCTCGCCATCTTTGCGCGTATCGCCATTGATCAGCCAGCTCAGGTTGCTGGAAACGCGGTTGAGCCCGTGGGTAGTGAACCCCAGCAGGTCGGCCTGCAGGAAGATGTTGGCCATCACGGCGGCGCGCTCTTCCGAAAGCCCCGCGCGGTGGAACAGCTGGGTGACGAAGGCGTGCAGGTCTTCGGCGGCGTAGCGGTGGCTCATGACATCCTCCTTTGCGGAATTCCAATGGGTTCTTTTGACTGCTGCTGTTTCTATTGTTGCCGAAACAGCTGTTGCGGAAACAACGCGTCGGCACGGGGCGCTCGGATCAGTGATCCTTCACCTTGCCGCGCATGGACTTGATCTGCCCGCGCCGGGTTTTCTGCTTCAGGCGGCGCTCTTTCGATGCGCGAGATGGCTTGGTGGCGACGCGCTTCTTGCGGGTGCGGGTAGCGCTGGCCACCAGTTCCCGCAGCCGCTCCAGCGCATCGCTGCGGTTCTTTTCCTGGGTGCGGAAACGCTGGGCCTTGATCACGATAACACCGTCAGTGGAGATCCGCTGATCCCCCTGCGCCAGCAGGCGCGCCTTTACTTCTTCCGGCAGGGACGACGCCGGGATATCGAAGCGCAGGTGAATCGCGCTCGCCACCTTGTTGACGTTCTGCCCGCCAGCGCCCTGCGCGCGCACGGCATTCATCTCGATTTCTTCGAGGGGAATCGCCAGGTTGTTAGTCACTTTTAGCATTTCAGATTCATTTTTTATTCAGCCGCCTGATAACGATCACCATTGTCTATGCTGAGTCCGATAGGCGCAAAATTTTACTTTTCGCGTAACAGCATTTTAAGTGGTAAACGCGCTATGACCGAGAAAAAGCCCCAGCAGCTCGCACACTTCGACCCTCCGGTTTTTTACACCGCAACCGGTGTGCTCCTGCTACTGGTCGCCTTTGCCGTGCTCTTTCCAGAAAGTGCCACCAGTTTCTTTGAACAGATGCAGACGTGGGTGGTCGATTACTGGAGCTGGTACTACGTGCTGGTGGTGGCGATCATCCTGATCAGCGTGCTGGTCATCGGCATCTCCAGTCTCGGCAGCGTCAAGCTCGGCCCGGAACATATCGAGCCAGACTACGGGTTTGGTTCCTGGTTTGCCATGCTGTTTTCTGCGGGGATGGGTATCGGCCTGCTGTTCTTTGGCGTGGCAGAGCCGGTCATGCATTACCTCAATCCACCGATAGGCGACACCGGCACGGTGGAGGCTGCGCGTCAGGCCATGGTGCTGACGTTCTTCCACTGGGGTTTTCATGCCTGGGCCATCTACGCCATTGTGGCGATGATCCTCGCTTATTTCAGTTATCGTCACAACCTGCCCCTTACCCTGCGCTCGGCACTCTACCCGATGATCGGTGAGCGCGTGCACGGGCCAATCGGCCATGCGGTGGATGTGTTTGCCATTGTGGGTACCGTCTGCGGTGTGGCGACGACGCTCGGTTACGGGGTATTGCAGATCAACTCCGGCCTCCACCACCTGTTCGGGCTGCCAGTGGGCAGCGGGGTGCAGGTGGGCCTGATTATCGTCACGACGATCCTTGCCACCATCTCCGTTGTTATGGGACTGGATGCGGGCATCAAACGGCTGTCGCAACTCAACATGACGCTGGCGGGCATCCTGCTGGTGATGGTGCTGCTGCTGGGCAGCACCGTTTACCTGTTGCAGGCCTTCGTGCAGAACTTCGGTAATTACCTTTCAGTACTCATCAACAAGACCTTCAACCTCTACGCCTACCAGCCGACGGACTGGCTCGGCGGCTGGACCATCCTCTACTGGGGCTGGTGGATGTCCTGGTCGCCGTTTGTGGGGCTGTTTATTGCGCGGATTTCCCGCGGGCGCACCATTCGCGAATTCGTGATGGGCGCGATGCTGGTGCCCGCCGCTGTGACGCTGCTGTGGATGACCTTTTTCGGCAACTCCGCCATTCACATGATCCTGAACGAAGGCCTGACAGAGCTCGGGGAGATCGTGGCCAAGGACCAGTCGGTGGCACTGTTCCAGTTCCTGGAACAGTTCCCCTTCTCCGGGGTGTTCTCGTTCGTAGCAGTGCTGATGGTGATCGTGTTCTTTGTCACCTCGGCAGATTCCGGCGCGCTGGTGGTGAATATGCTCTCCTCCCGCGGACGAGACGATACCCCGCTGTGGCAACGGATTTTCTGGTGCTTCCTGATCGGTGCGGTGGCCATTGCCCTGCTGCTGGCCGGCGGCCTGGCCTCACTGCAGACGGCGGTGATCGTCAGTGCCCTACCCTTCTCGGCGATTTTGCTGGTGGCGACTTACGGGCTGATCAAGGCACTGCGTCTGGATACGATGAAGAAAATTTCCCGCCACGCACCGGTGGCACCGATCAGTGCACGCAATCCGGTGGTCTGGCAGCGGCGGCTGAAGAATGCGCTGAAGCTACCCACCCTGGCCGAGGTGCACCAGTTTATCCGCGAGGTGGGCAAGCCCTCGCTGGAGGAGTTCGCCGAAGAGATGCGCAAAAGTGGTTACACGGCGACGGTGACCGAGGGCGAGAATCACTATGTGGAGCTGGAAGTGCTGCATGGGGAAGAGCTGAGCTTTATCTACGGTATTCAACCCAAAGCCACGCTCAAGCCGGAAACTGATGACCCCGACAAGGTGCTCAGCGACAGCCACGATGATGGTTCCAGCGATGTGTACTTCCGGGCGGATATCCATCTGTTCGAGGGTGGCCAGGACTATGACGTCATGGGCTGGACCAAGGACCAGATACTCACCGATATGGTCGCCCAGTACGAACGTCATCTGCAGTACCTGCACGCATTGCGCTGATCCTGAGAGGCAGCAGGGCAAAAAATCTCCCCTCCAGTCGGACACATCAATTGTGACCAGTTGGACACAAAGCCCTGCTGCCACCGCTTCTCCTGACTGAAACAAATCCGCTAGTATTGATCGCATTCCTAGAGGTGCAGGAATAAAACAATAACGAATTGCGCCCGGTATCAGCGAATGGACTCCCTCTCGGGGCGACTGGCAGCTCATGGGCGCGGTGAATCTGCGATCAGGAGAAAACCATGCCCAACGTAAAACGCAGCCTGGCTGCGGCCATTGCCCTTGCCTCATTTTCCACCTCATTTGCCAGCGCCCTTGCCTCCGCAGGCGAACCCGCTTTTTCCCAGGTGATAGCCTTTGGCGACAGCCTCACCGACGTGGGCAACGCCGGGGTGTTTACCAGCGGTGACAACAAGCAGGCGGCCATCAGCATCATGTCCGAGCAGCTGGGTCTCGGGCCGGTGACACCATCCTGTGGCGGCCTGGCCCTGTGCCTGCCGGAAGTGAATCCGTTACTCAGCCCGGAGGAATTGCTGGCCTCCGCCTCGGCGCAGGTGCAGGCGGCACTGCCCAATGTGGGTGGTGGCTGGGCGGTGGGCGGCCACCGCGCCGCGGATGTGCTGCTGAACATTCTCGGCACCGAGGGCTATTTCAATTACCTGGCCCAGAACGGCATGACGCTGGACGTCAACGACCACAACTTTGTCAGTGCCCTGCTGCCGGACCCGACCCGGCAGACCAGCACTGGCCTCTATGCCAACCTGGATCTTCTCGGGCTGCTGTTACAGGGACCGGCAATCGTCGCGCAGCTGCGCGAAGCTGCAGCGCAGTTCGAAGCCGCGGGCGATACGGTCACCGCTGCCGGTTACACGGCGCAAGCCGATGCCCTACAGGCACAGATCGACGCCGCTCCATCGGCCATCGTTGCCGATTCCGGTATTACGGGTAACCCGCATCCACTCGGCCTCGGCTACCTGCAGACTACTGCCGGCCGCGCTGACGGCAAGGCACTCTATTGGATCAACGGCGGCGGCAACGATCTGCTCGGTGGTTTCACCGCACTGCTGTCCGGCACCATCGACAGCGCCCAGTTCGGTGCCGAGGTGCAGACCGCGGCCACGATGCTGGCCGACGGCGCCCAGGCACTGTCCGATGCCGGTGCCAACTACATCCTCGTTTCGAACGTGCCCGACATCAGCAGCACGCCGGGCATGTTTGCGGCGGTCAGCCAGGCCGTGCTCTCCAGCCCGGAAGCGGCACAACTGGCCAATGCGGTCGCCGCCGGCCTGCTGACTCAGGAAGAGGCGGACGCACAGCTGAACGCTGCCATCCAGTCCACCCTGGCCCAGGCGGCCATGGCAGTGGACGGTTTCAACAGTGTCCTGATGAATGCGGCCGGTGATATCGATGGCGTGCTGCTGGTCGACCAGAATGGTGTACTGAAGGTTTCCCTGGCCAACGCGGCGGCCCTCGGTTTCTCCGGTGAGTTCAACCAGAGCCAGTTCTGCTACGACGGCAGTGGCAGCTGTATCGAACATCCGGTGTATGGAATCAACGGCGAAACCCCGGATGACAGCCAGCTGATCTTCAACGATGCCGTGCACCCGACCCAGGCCGCCCAGAACATGCTGGCCGATTACTACACCGCGGTTGTCAACGCCTCCCAGGTGGCGGGGCAACTGCCGGATATCGGTGTACAGGCTGCCCGCACCCATACCAATACCCTGGACGAGAACCTGCTCGGCGCCCGCTACAGCGATGCACAGACCGGCGTCTTCGTCGGCGGTGTGTTCGGCAACACCGACTACAGCAGCGGTTTCGCACCCAACCTGAGCGGCGATGGCAGCGGCGGTATTCTCGGTGCCACCTACGCCCTGCGCCCCAATGCGGAGCTGGGCTTTGCACTGAGCCGCTCGGATATCAGTCTCGACAATGCCCGGTCCATGGTGGACTCCACCTCCACCAACTACAGCGTCTTTGGCCGCTTCCACTACGATGTGCTGTTCGTGGATGCCAGCGTGACCATGACGGATACGGACTACGACAATGTCAGTCGTGCTTTCCGCCTGGGCAGTAACTTCAACACCAGCCTGGATGCCACCACTTCCGGCGAAAACCTGTCCCTGAGCATGACTGCCGGTGCCAATATCCTCGGCGGGCCCACCCGCTTCGGCCCCTTCGCCAACGTCACCCGGGCAACCGTTGAGGTGGATGGCTTTACCGAGGATGCCATTGCCGGTTTCACCTACACCGATGCCAGCGGCGCGGAGCAGGATCCGTTCGGCATGCATTTCGGCAGCCAGGAGCGCCGTTACACCACCATGCGTATGGGCGCCTTCGCCAGCCATAGCTGGGACAGTGTCAGTGCCTATGGCCAGCTCTGGTATGAGGACACCACCGGCACCGACGAGGATTCGCTGGAGGTGGGCGTGAAGTCTATGGGTGGCAACCTGAATGCCATGCCCAGTTACGCCAGCGAGGGCGTCGGCCTGTTCGAGGACGGTGCCGGTGCCATGGTGGGCCTGCGCTGGCAGGCGGCCAGCCGCCTCGCCCTCAACGCCAACTACACCGCACGGCCCACGTCGGAGACCGGTTCAGTCAGCGTGAATTATCTGTTCTGATATCCCACCAAAGAGAAGTGCCCCCATTGCGGGGCACTTTTTTGCTATTTACCCCCCTCAAAAATTTCAACGACGCATCACCACCAGCTTTATTTTCAGCAACTGTCACGCATTGCTACGCAGGTTTTCACAAGATGCTATCTTTTGATTGACAGCATTTCTCATGGGCGTAGTATCCGGAAAAATTTTTGAAGCTGGACTGACAAACAATGCAAGGCATACCAAACAGAAAGGAAAATCTGAGCGGGCAACGCAAGCGCGGGGCGCACCCGACTTGTCTCACTGCAATGGTAATGCCTATGGACTATCAGTGCAGGATTAGCTGCTATTCCTGGTCAAACCAGAAGCGCGATTGAATTACCTTCCCTGCCCGGGAAGGTGAAAACCTTTCCGGCATCCCCCCTCAAAAGAGGCCCGGAAAGAAATTTCCGGGCCTCTTTTTTTTGTGCGGCCCGATTGCAACGAGGAATCGACATTTCAGGAATAAGACTGAACTTCTGGCCAACAGATGGCCACAACCGCCTGCCGACAATGTTTTGTCAGCAGGTTTACCTCCTGTAGTTGCCGCCCGGGCGGCAACCCGCTGCCGGCTGCGCTGAAAAAACCTGCCCGGTGGCCCAGGCAGGTTTTTTATTTTGGGCTCCTGGTGGACTCAGTGTCGTGCCGCCATGATCCCAATCCCGGGTTTATCGCTCTCAGTTGTGAACTGCCGGCCTGGTTCCGTATGCCAGCCGGGTGCAATGGCCAGTGGCCCTTTGTATACCGTCCGCTGTGAATGCGATGAACGCAGCTCTCTAGCTCAGAGGGAGAGCAACGAGCTTTTAACTCGTCGGTCATGGGTTCGAATCCCATGAGAGCTCCAGTCGACTGTAAATCGACCGAATAGCGGGTCCACGTGACCGGGGTGCAACTCCCCCCACAGAAAAATTGTGCGTAAACACTGGAGCCTCACAGTCGGCCACGGACGTTGGCCGATACCGGGAGGTAATCGCTGCCGGTCACTATGCAGCCCATGCCAGATGGGACGGCGAGAGCGAATGCGACACCACGGAAGGTGTACAGCACCGAGTGTGCCAAATGCAGCCGAGTCTGCATCGCCATCGCTCACACCCAGGCCCATCCAGGCACCCTGGCAGTCAGGGTGCCGCGGCCTGGATTGCAAAAATCGGCAGCCACTACCGCGCCGGGTGGGGCTCTTACTTTTTAATGGAATAACTTGCCACGGCAAGTGCACAAGGAGGAAATCATGTTGTTGGGAAAAGTGATTGAAGTGCCTGAGAACCACCGGGCCCTGCTGTTCAGGGATGGTCGCTTCATCAAGCTGCTCGAGGCAGGCCGGCTTCGTCTGCCGTACTGGCATCAGTTTTCGGTTGAGATGTATGACCTGGATACGCTCGAAATCGAGCGCACCGGGCTCAAATCCATGATCCGTAGCCACCCGGAACTGTCGGAGTTTATGTGGCGCGTGGAAACCAATGAGTTTCAGGTAGCCCTCATTTACCGGGACGAAGAGCTGTACGACGTGCTGCTGCCAGACTCCGAAGTAACGCTATGGCAGGGCCGGGGTGCTTTGCGGGCCAGCAAGTACGATATCCGTGAGCGACTGGTATTTCCTGACACCAAACTCAAGTACCTGGTGCGGAAAACAGCACAGCTGGAACCGTTCTTCCAGCTCCTGGAGTTGGCAGACCATGAAGTGGCCCTGCTCTATCGGGATGGTCACCTGTACGACATCCTGCCGCCGGCCACAGATATCGTCCTCTGGGATGGCCCCGCCAGCAACGTGCGGGTGGAGAAAATCGACCTACACCAGAGCCAGGCGCTGCCGGAAACCCTGGCGCGGGACCTGCGATTCGACTTGCCGGCGGCCCTCGAGGCAAGGGTGAAAAAACTGGTGTTTCTGACCGAAGTGCCAGAGCGGCATCGCGGCCTGCTGGTCGTCAACGGGCGCGAGGAAGGCTGGCTCGACCCCGGTTACTACGCGTTCTGGCGGCCCGGACGCACTATCGCTGTCTCACTGGTGGACCTGCGCCTGAAGATGGTGGAAGTGAGTGGACAGGAAATCCTGACCCGGGACCGGGTCTCGCTGCGACTAAACCTCTCCGCCACTTATCGCGTGGTGGATGCAGCGCGTGTGGCTGAAGTCGGCGGTTACGAGAGCCATGTATACCGGGCATTACAGCTCGCACTGCGTGAAGCCGTAGGTACCCGCACGCTGGATGCCCTGCTGGAGGACAAAAGCGCACTCAACGGGGACGTGCGGGAGCTGCTCGATGGCGATCTCGATGCCGTTGGGGTTGAGGTCATCGACATCGGGGTCAAGGATATTGTCCTGCCCGGTGACATGAAGTCGATCCTGAACCGAGTCGTTGAGGCGCAGAAGGAGGCAGAGGCCAACCTGATCCGCAGACGTGAGGAAACCCAGGCTGCCCGCGCGCTGCACAACACAGCCAAAATGATGGAAAACAGCCCGACTGTCATGCGCCTGAAGGAGCTGGAGGCCCTGGAGCGCATCACCGCAAAGATCGATCGCCTGTCGGTCTATGGCGGACTGGACGGACTGTTGGGCGAGCTGGTGAAACTGCGCCCGCCGTCCACCTAGAATGTCGCTGCCACTGATTCTTGATTGGTGGTGGCGTCATTCCCCTGCTTCTGCTGTGAATCGTTAACACCTGCCCTCATCGGACGCATCAATTCCTCACGCGCTCAATCCGCTCAAACTGTGACACACTCGCCAGGTAGTCCTCCCAGCTGCCGGCCAGTGCCTCGGTCTGGAAGCGCTTGTATTTTTCCCGGTCGAGCCAGAATACCCTGGTGCGCACACCCCGCAGGTTGACCAGCGGCAGGTTCTCGATCGCCTTGGGACCGGCATCGAAGACCGAGCCGGCGCGGGAGTTCTGGATCATGTCGCTGACGATGGTCAACCGCACATCCCCTGCCCGCGGGTCAATGCGCCGCAGGGCTGCCACATCCGACAGCGCTTCGAAGATCGGCGACTCCTTCTGCTCGCTGCCGGCTACCACCGCGGCGACAGCGGCTTCCAGCGGAGTGGCAAACCTCTCGGAATAGAGTCGCTCGATAAAGACGCGGTTTGAGGTCAGCATGTCGGCATCGTCTGCCGAAGGCGGTTTGCACAGATCGACGACCGGCTCCGAGAGACCGCTATACTTCTCGTCCAGCACGAAAATGGAAAAGCGGTCGTTGACACCGGCATCCTGCAGCAGGCCAGAGATATGGGTCTTGAGGAAATTTGCCTGGTGGGCCGACAGCGCATCGGAGACATCGATGATCATCAGGTGGTGGGCCGCCCGCGGGAGGCGTTCGTTACAGAGGGTCACCCGGTCATACTCATTTTCCGGCGACTGCAGCACCTGCAGGATGAAAATGGCCAGCGCAACCAGGATGGCAACGCCCATGCCGAAAATGATCACACCGCGGCGGTCCTCATTGCTCATGCCACGCCGCGCTCTGCGCACCCTCCTGGTCATCAGCCTGCTCCCAGTCCGTTCTCGCGCTCGATATCAGCCACCAGCACCGCCAGTTTTTGCTGGGCCGTCTCGCACTGCTGGTTGATGCCTGCCATGGCGTCCGTGTAGGCCTGCTCCAGGTCGGCAAACATCCTGTCGAAGGCTTCAAGGTCGGTCTTGTGTTGCGCCAGGCCCGTGGTATTGAGTTTCGGCAGGGTATCCAGCTCGAATCGCAACAGCTCACCGAAATAGGCGGCACGGCGGTTCATCATGCGCGCGGAGTAGGACTGGTAATAGCGCACCAGTTCGTCCAGCAGCCCCTGGGCCTTGACGATGTCCTCCTCGTAGTGGCTGCTGATTTCCTCGCTGCGCTCGATACTCGACTTGAAGGCAATGTACTGTGAGCGGATTTCCTTCTCTTTCTCTGCCAGGTCCTGCCGCGCTTCCTCGGCCACCTCGTTGAGCTCGTCGATGGCATCGGTACAGCTGTGGGCCCACTGATCCCGCAGCGCCCTGGTGCGGCGGGTCATGGCGGTAAAGCCCGGGTAGCGGTCGTCGACGATGAAGAACTTGGCGGTGAGCAGGATCAACGCGATGGCACTCACGATCACCATGATCCAGGCATTGAAATCGTGGATGCCGAGGGGTGCACCCCACAGATTCATCACCGCCAGCTTTGACGCAACAAACGGGTTCAGCTCCAGCGCTTCCCGGTAGTGCCCGACGCCGAGCACAAACGCCGCAGCCAGGATTGCAACGCCGGTAAACAGTGAGACTGACAGCATCTTGCGCGCCGGGTTGCGATGGAATACCCCACGCAGTGAAAAAGCGGCAAACGCGGCCAGGCCCAGGTTCACCAGTGCAATGATAAAGGCCTGGAAGAAGCCACCGACAAGGCCGAGCTCACTGCCCTTGGAGAGAAAGAAAGAATTCAGGGCCGTCTCTGCAATAACGATAAAGAAGATGATCGCGTAGTGCAGGATGCGGGACTCGCGATAGATGGCCTCACGGGTAAGTCCGTTGCGGTGCTTGAAGATCTCCAGGTCCGCCCGCACTGCCGCGAACTCCCGCGCCGAACGTTTGAGATCCTTGGCAATGGTGGCGAAGCGGCTCTCCAGTTGCCGACCGACACTGCGTTCGGTGTGGGTGATCTCCTGGAACAGCTGGCGAATGTCCACTTCTTTGCGGGCTTCCACCTGCTCATCCAGCTGGTCTTGCCGGTCGGTGTGCACACGGCCGATGATCTCGCGGATCACGTAGGAGCGCAGGCTCTCCTCACTTTCCGTATGGCTGATGCGATCGACCTCGGGGATACCCGCCTTAACGTCGCGCTCGATGCGCTCTTCAAGACGGAGTGCAGAGATGGCGGCCTTGGTTGCCGGAATCGTGCTCATGACTTCACCTAAAAGACATCCACTACATTTAGGTTCTGGTCGGAATTGTGTCCTGCTGTGCTTTTCTGGCGGAGTTTTAATCCATGCCGGAAAACAGCAAAAACTTCCGTACCTCTCAGAATAGCCGCCCGGAGGGGACCGGGGCGCAGATGCGGTGAAGCGTTACGCGTATCCAGCATGCCGGCAGGAGTAACCAGACGGGACTCTGGCGCCTCTCTCAACCAGCAATTGAGGAATCGTCAGGCACAGGCGCGCACTTACCAGGAGCAGTACAGAGGGAGCGAAGCGGCGCTTTTCGGGGGGTGGGTTTGTACAGGGCAGGAGGGCGGCAGCCACGGGCTGCCGCGAACACGACGGGGATTACCGGGCTATTCGCTGTCCACCGGCGGGCGCATGGGAGCCGGAAACGGGAACTGGGTGACCTTGTCTCCCTTGACCTCGACAATCTTGCCGGTGCCCTCTTTCTCCACCTCATCGATGCGGACGATGCTGTGCATGGGGATATAGGAACGGGTCACCGAGGCGAATTCGGTCTTCAGCTTCTCCTCGCTGGGATCCACCACCAGCTGGGACTTCTCACCGAACACGAACTCCTCCACCTCGATAAAGCCGTACATCTCGCTCTGGTAGATGGCACGGGCATAGAGTTCGTACACCTGGTTCTGGTTGTGAAAGATAACTTTGTAGATCGGGTTCGCCATAGGTATCTCTGGATGGGGTAAGGCCCCTGGGAATACTAGTCTCGCCGCCCCGGAATGGCCGGGGCCGGAAAAAGCGCGGAAGGATAGCATAGCTGCGGGTGGCCTAATACCGCCGGGCGCTGCCACCGGCTAGGCAGTGCAGGGCCGGATCGCTATAATGCCCCACCTTTTAAATTGACCAGTTTTTAACCAGGCCCGCTATGTCCGAGACCCCGACCGAAAACAGGGTGAAAAAGCTCTTTATCAAGACCCACGGCTGCCAGATGAACGAGTACGACTCGGCGCGTATGCGCGATCTGCTCGGCGAGTCCCACGCCATGGTGCCCACTGATGACCCGGAAGAGGCGGACGTCCTGCTGGTCAACACCTGTTCTATTCGCGAGAAGGCACAGGAAAAATTGTTCCACCAGCTGGGCCGCTGGAAGCACCTGAAGGAAAAAAATCCCGATCTGGTGATCGGCGTCGGTGGCTGCGTGGCGAGCCAGGAGGGCGAAGCGATCGCCAAGCGCGCTCCCTATGTGGACCTGATCTTTGGCCCGCAGACCCTGCACCGCCTGCCGGAAATGATGGAGACCCGCCGCCAGGACACCGGCGCGGTGGTGGTGGACGTCACTTTCCCGGAAATCGAGAAGTTCGACCGCCTGCCGCAGCCGGAGGCGGATGGCGCCACCGCGTTCGTGTCCATCATGGAGGGCTGCTCCAAGTACTGCACCTTCTGCGTGGTGCCCTACACCCGCGGTGAGGAAGTGAGCCGCCCGGTGGCGGACGTGCTGGAGGAAGTGGCGCACCTGGCAGACCAGGGCGTGCGCGAGGTGAACCTGCTGGGCCAGAACGTGAACGCCTACCGGGCCCCCGGTGACGACGGCCAGATCGTGGATTTCGCCGAGCTGATCACCTATGTGGCCGCCATCGACGGCATCGACCGCATCCGCTACACCACCTCCCACCCGGTGGAGTTCTCCGATGCGCTGATCGACGTGTACGCCGAGGTGCCGGAGCTGGTCAACCACCTGCACCTGCCGGTGCAAAGCGGCTCCGACCGTATCCTGATGGCCATGAAACGCGGCCACACGGCGCTGGAGTACAAGTCCAAGATCCGCCGCCTGCGCAAGATCCGCCCGGATATCTGCCTGTCTTCGGACTTTATCATCGGTTTCCCCGGTGAGACCGAGAAAGACTTCGAAGACACCATGAAGCTGATTCAGGATGTGGGTTTCGATATCTCGTTCAGCTTCATCTATTCCGCGCGCCCGGGCACCCCGGCGGCGGACCTGCCGGACGAGACCCCGGAGGAAGTGAAGAAGCAGCGCCTGCAGTTGCTGCAGCACCGTATCAACCAGCAGGCGGCAGAGATCGCCCGGCGCATGGTGGGCAACACCGAGCGGGTGCTGGTGACCGGTGTCTCCAAGAAAGACCCGGGGCAGCTGCAGGGCCGGACCGAAAACAACCGCGTGGTCAACTTCCGCGCCGACGACATGGCACTGATCGGCAAGTTTGCGGATGTCCTGATCGAGGAGGCCCTGCCCAACTCCCTGCGCGGCACCCTGGTGACTTCGGAGCTGGAAGGCCCGCTGTTCTGAGAATCCTCTGAATAGCCGGCCATTCGGGGCTGGCGGCCTGCCGGTCACAGCCCCGAAACTGTAATACCCCCGTGTTATAAGCGGTTTTGTCAGTTAGAAGGTATTGGTCACACTCCGGCCTTTCCCCCACCGGGAAAATCGGTATACCCTAGCAGTGAAAGTCCCCAATACAGGTGCCGAAACCAATTTGGAAACACATACTCTCGCCCACAGCATCACCCTCGAACCCAACGACGCGCGCCGCCTCGCCAACCTCTGCGGCCAGTTTGACGAACACCTGCGTCAGATAGAACAGCGACTCGATATCGAAATCCGCAACCGCGGCAACCAGTTCGCTTTTTACGGCGAGCCCAGGAGTGCCCGCGCCGCCGGTGAGCTGCTCAGTTTCCTCTACGGGGAGACCGAGTCCCGGGACCACCTGACACCGGACGAGATCCACCTCGCCCTGCAGCAGTCCGGCGTGGAGGAACTGCTGGAGAAAAATGACTCCGACAGCAGTGGTGATGCGGACGAGGTAGTGCTGATCCGCACCAAGAAGTGTTCCGTGCGCCCGCGCGGGCTGAACCAGCGCCGGTATGTGCGCGCGGTGCAGACCAACGATATCAACTTCGGTATCGGCCCGGCCGGTACCGGCAAGACCTATCTCGCGGTCGCCTGCGCGGTCGAGTCACTGCTGAAGGACGAGGTGGAGCGCATCCTGCTGGTGCGCCCGGCGGTGGAAGCCGGTGAGAAACTGGGCTTCCTGCCCGGCGACCTGAGCCAGAAGGTCGACCCCTACCTGCGCCCACTCTACGACGCCCTGTATGAAATGCTCGGCTTCGAGACCGTGGGCAAGCTGATCGAGCGCAACGTGATCGAGGTGGCACCGCTGGCCTACATGCGCGGGCGGACCCTGAACAATGCCTTCGTGATCCTGGACGAGAGCCAGAACACCACCCGCGAGCAGATGAAGATGTTCCTGACCCGGATCGGCTTCGGCTCCACTGCGGTCATCACCGGTGACCCGAGCCAGATCGACCTGCCCCGCGGCCAGGCCTCCGGCCTGCGCCATGCCATCGAGGTACTGGGCAAGGTGAACGGCATCAGCTTTACCCATTTCGGGGCCAAGGATGTGGTGCGCCACCCGCTGGTGCAGCGCATCGTCGAAGCCTACGATGTCTACGAGGCGGCCCGCGAAGCCGCCGCCGGCAACCCGAGTGAAGACGCGGCCTGAGGCCGCGCTCTTCGCTATCCAGTGATGCCGGAGCTCCACCTGGACGTGCAGCGGGCCAGCCGTGCCACCGCACTCCCGACCGATGAACAGATCCGCCAGTGGGTGCTGGCGGCGCTGGAGGGCCACCGCGACGAGGCCGAACTCTCCATCCGCATTGTCGATGAGGCAGAGAGCCAGCAGCTGAACCGTGACTACCGGGGCAAGGACAAACCCACCAATGTATTATCCTTTCCGGCGGAACTGCCGGAGGAAGTCGATCTGCCATTGCTCGGCGATCTCGTGATCTGCGCCCCCGTGGTGGCGCGGGAAGCGGAGGAACAGCACAAGGCGAGCCCGGCGCACTGGGCACACATGGTGGTCCATGGCACACTGCACCTTCTGGGTTACGACCATATTGAGGACGCCGAGGCGGAGATAATGGAAGGCCTGGAAGTGAAGGTACTGGCCGGGCTCGGCATCGCCGATCCCTACCAGCCCGCGGATAGACCAACCGAGGCCCCCGGGGCCTGACCGCCCGCAAGGCGTTTTTGAGACACGAAGAGAGAAATCGGAGCGCATGGCCACATCCATGACCACAGACGAACCCCCAAGTAGCCAGTCTTCCGGCAAACCCCGATCGGGGGAGAAGAACTGGCTGGAAAAACTGTTCGGCGCCTTTTCCGCCGAGCCCAAGTCCCGCGACGAGCTGCTCGACATCATCAAGGATGCGGCAGACAACAAGCTGGTAGACGCCGAGGCCCTGTCCATCATCGAGGGCGCCCTGGACGTCTCGAGCCAGCAGGTGCGGGAGATCATGATTCCCCGCTCGCAGATGGTGGTGGTCAGCCTCCAGGACAAGCCGGAGGAGTTCCTGCCCAAGATCATCGAATCCGGTCACTCCCGCTTCCCGGTGATTGGCGAGAGCATCGATGACATACGCGGCATACTGCTGGCCAAAGACCTGCTGCCGCTGATCCTCAAGGGCGTCGAGGGCTTCGAGCTCGAGAGCATCATCCGCCCCGCCAACATCATTCCCGAGAGCAAGCGCCTCAACATCCTGCTGCGGGAGTTCCGCGAGAACCGCTACCACATGGCCGTGGTGATCGACGAGTACGGCGGTGTCTCCGGGGTGGTGACCATCGAGGACATCCTCGAGGAGATTGTCGGCGATATCGAAGACGAAACCGACGAGGAAGAGGCGGACAGCTTTATCCGCAAAGTCGGCGACAATGACTTCATCGTCAAGGCGCTCACCCCCATCGAGGAGTTCAACGAGTACTTCGAGAGTGAGCTCAGCGACGAGGAGTTCGACACTGTCGGCGGCCTGATCATGCAGTCATTCGGCCACCTTCCGAGCCGCGATGAAGTGACCGACCTGGCGGAATTCCGCTTCCGGGTCCTCTACGCGGACAATCGCCAGATTCACTTGTTGCGAGTCCAACGCGGGCACCGTCAGCCTCGCGAAGAAGAGTAAACAGCTTCGCCCGGCTGCCCTGCAGGCGCAGGGCGCCAGTGAGACCAGATCCATGCGCAAACTGTTTCTGCCCCTCGCCAGTGCCGCCGCCGGCGGCCTGATGACCCTGTCCTTCGCGCCCTTCGACTTCTGGCCTGCGGGCCTGCTGTCGCTGGCGCTGTTCGCCTGGCTGAACCTGCGGGCCGCCGATACCGGTCGCCTCGGCAAGAGAGCCGGTTTCTGGCTGGCGTTCTGCTTCGGTTTCGGCCTCTTTGCCAGTGGCGGTTCCTGGGTCTACGTATCGATCACCGACTTTGGCGGTTCGTCGATGCCACTGGGCCTGCTGCTGACCGGCGGCTTCGTCGCCATCCTCGCGGCAGCGCTGGCACTGCCATTCCTGGCGATCGGCCGCTTCACCGGCAACCCGCTGAGTTTCGCCCTCGCATTCCCCGCTCTGTGGTTCCTGAGCGAGTGGCTGCGCACCTGGCTGTTTACCGGTTTCCCGTGGCTGTTTGCCGGCTATGCCCACAGCTCGACCTGGCTGTCCGGCTGGGCGCCCGTGCTGAGCGTGTACGGTATCGGCCTGCTACTGGCACTGTCCGCGGCTGTCATCGCGCTTCTGGCGGCCCGCAAGCTGCCCCTGCGCCAGCAGAAAGGCAACCTGGCCCTGATTATCGCCGCGGCCATGACCTGGCCCGCCGGCGCCCTGCTGTCGCAGGTCGAGTGGACCGAGGCCGGCGGTGAGATCTCCGTGGGGCTGGTCCAGGCCAACATCCCCCAGGAAAAAAAGTGGCTGCCGGAATTCCGCGGTGAGACCATCAGCCGCTACCAGGAGGGCACCCGCCAGCTGGCCAGCCAGAACGTGGACGTGATTATCTGGCCGGAGGCCGCGCTGCCCCTGTTATACAGCCAGGCCCCCAACCTGATGCAGGCATTGCAGAGAAACGCCGAGCAGACCGGCATCGATCTGATCAGCGGCATTCTCTACGATCGCATCGAAACGCCCGAGAATGGCAACCCCCGCCGGCTGGTGCACAACTCCGCCGCCGTATTCGGCCGCAGCCCCCACGTTTACCACAAGCGCCACCTGGTGCCCTTCGGTGAGTATGTGCCGCTGGAAGACTGGCTGCGCGGCACTATCGAGTTCTTCGATTTGCCCACCTCCTTTATCCGCCCCGGTCCGGACGAGCAGCAACCACTGCTGGCAGCCGGTGCCGGGTGGGCGCCACTGATCTGCTATGAAATCGTCTATCCGGCACTGGTATCGGAGAGTGCCCTGAGCTCGGAAGTTCTCCTGACCATCAGCAACGATGCCTGGTTCGGCGCTTCCATCGGGCCCCTTCAACACATGCAGATGGCGCAGATGCGTGCCCTGGAGACTGGACGCTACCTGGTGCGAGCCACCAATACAGGGGTAACTGCCGTCGTCGACCCGCGCGGCCAGATTGTCGAGCGCCTTCCACAGTTCGAGCAGGCCACCATGACCGGCAAGGTGAGAGCGAAGAGTGGCGCTACGCCGTTTATGCTGCTGGGAATCTGGGGAATGCTGGCTCTGGCAGCGGTGATGCTCGCTGCGGCACTGCTGCTCCAACGGAAGCGCGGCGCGGCCGGGGAGCCAGTGCTTGCCAGCGAGGCGGCCGAGGGCAATTGAACCCTACCCGCCTGGCCGGAAACCTGCTCAGAAGGGAATTCGGAACTGTATAACGTCGATACCGGTATTGAGACGGGTCAGGCTGGCACTGGAGAAATGTTGATATTCCAGGGAAAAAGCCCTGAAGTCGATTCCAAAACCCGTCCTGAAATTGAAGTGGCCGACCAGTGGTGAGCCATCGACGTAGGAAACACCAACACGTCCGTAGAAGCTGCCGCGACACCACTCCCAGCCCGGGCGCAGGACACGGGTAATGGAGGCTGCGTAGCCGAGCCGTTCCTGCTCCCCCTCGGCCGTATCCCCCTGACCGAGAATCACCCCGCCGAACTCCCACCGTCGGTGCCGGTATGACAATTCTGCTGCCGTCATATCGCCGTTAAACAGTGCCTGGCCGAGGCCGACCGAAACAATGCTCTGAGGACTCTCCTCTGCCGAGACATCTGCAGCTGCAAATGACACGGCGGCAACAAGAAACCACTGAACCCCAAAAAACCTCGCTGCTACCGCCAAGGCCCTGCTCAACATCCTGTATACCTCTACTGCGCAGGTGATGGGCCACATCCGTTGGCCACTGGTCAAACGGAGTATAGCAAGGGCCCCGTTTCAGGCGCCCACGCAACATAGCCGCCCACGATCTCACGTATTGCGTTGCAAAACCCCGGCACTTCCAGACCAGCAAGCAGACAAAGCAGCAGAGAGACAAGCGGGCGCCTAAAGCCACCAGCAGATCAGGTGATTGGCTTACACTGCGCATAAATTGCCTGAAGAGTCCCAGAGCAACAGTGAATCACGCTACTGACTGCTATTATGCTGACCAATAAATGACAAAAGGCACGGATGCCAACTCTATGCATTGTTTAATCACCGGCGGAACCGGCTTGATCGGCCGGCACTTTTGCCAGCAGTGGCTTGCTCGCGGCAATACCGTGACAGTGCTGAGCAGACAACCGGATAAAGTCAGGGAACTCTGCGGCGAGACGGCCAAAGGTGTGGCCGAGCTGCATCAGGTAGAGGAACCGGTGGATGTGGTGGTCAATCTGGCCGGTGAACCCATTAACCACCGCTGGACAGAGAAGCGCCGCGAGGAAATCCGCAACTCCCGTATCGACACCACAGAAGTGCTGGTGCGCTGGTGCCTGTCACTGGCGCAACGACCGCGTTTTGTTCTATCCGGTTCCGCCGTGGGCTATTACGGAGACAGAGGTGGCGACCTCCTGAAGGAAAACAATCCGCCGGGGGGTGGCTTTTCCGCCGAGCTCTGCCGTGATTGGGAGGCGGCCACCCTGCCACTGCAACAGGCTGGGATTTGTGTGGGTATCATGCGGACGGGAATCGTCCTCTCGACCCGTGGTGGCGCACTCTCCCAGATGCTGCCTCCGTTTCGGCTCGGAGCCGGCGGACCAATGGGATCCGGCGAACAGTGGATGAGCTGGATTCACGAGGACGATATCGTCGGGCTGATGCTGCACGCCATCGACCGGCACGTGTGCCTGCCATTCAACGCCTGCGCACCCGAGGCGGTAACCAATAACAGCTTCGCCCGGCTGCTGGCCAAGCAGCTGCATCGCCCGTGCCTGGTCCGCACACCGGGATGGGCGCTGAAATTGATGTTCGGGGAAATGGCAGAGGAGCTGCTGCTGGCAAGCCAGCGCATGGAACCGCGCACAGCACTGGATACTGGTTACACCTTCCGCTTTCCCACGCTCGAAGCCGCCCTCGCGGACTTGCTGGACAACCGCCAACCCCGCAAAGCACAGGCCTGAGCCCCGGAAACCCGGAGCTTTCAGTTCTGGGCTCTTCTCTTTGTTTAGAGAGCGGCGAACAGAGGGTCAGGCCGCTTCTTCGCTGGCCTCAAGGGCCTGGGTGAGGTAGCGCCGGCCGGATTCTCCCTCCACCGCCTCTGCAGTGCACTCCATCGGCGCAGAGCCAACCCATTGCGCATGCCAGCGATACCAACGGGGTTCGCCAGCCTCGACGCGCAGCTCAATGAAATCAGCCTCCACGGGATCGATACGGAACTCCCGGACTATCTGGCCGGCAAAGGTCTCAAAGTTCTTGCGGACCAGGCCACCTGCTTCACTGCCCGCAGTGAGAAATACCAGATCACGGCCATCACGGCGCACCCGCCGGAAGCCGACATCCACCAGACGATTCAGGCGATTATGTAACTGGAGGGGAGAAAAAGACGCTGGAATTGCCATCATTTCAGCGGTACCTCTTTTATTTTTATGGTTGCTATCCACAGCCACTGCTCCATTGCTTTTCAACCAACGACCGCCACTGTGGGCTTCACATCTTAGGCCCCCTGATCGGGACCCTACAAGGCATTATCGTGACCGGAACCGCTCGCCAGATCCTGTCTTTTGACGCCAGTTTCGCGGCCTGCCCGAGCCTCTAGCCTTGAGAAGACGGACTGGGGCGTTAGTTCCTCAACATTTATGTTCTGGCGGCAAAGGCCTCCAGTAATACCACCACTGACCAAGCAGTTCGCGCCAGTACACCTGAGTACGCAGCATGGCAGAAGCCGTTGGCAGCCAGGACAGCAACCCGCCCTGTGCGCGCGGTAACAGCTCCCCGGGCGTGCCCACCGCAAGTGGCTGAACCTGCAGGCCCGCGCGGGCAAAAACCCGCGCCGCCCGCGGCATATGCCACCAGTGAGTGACCAGCACGATGCTTTCCACACCGGAGTCATGAAGCATCGCCGCACTATTGACCGCATTCTCGGCTGTGGTACGACTGCAATTCTCCTGCCAAGTCGCCGGTCGCTGCAGGCGATCTTTCATCACGACCGCCATTAATTGCGCCTCGGGATCCCGCTCACCGGCATAAACACGTCCGCCGGTGACCAGGACCGGCAGCTGGGTGGGGCCCTTGTCCACTGCCCACATCAGCCGCTCGAGAGTGGTGGCTGAAAGCCGTTCGTTACCGCTTTTCTCATCCCGGTAACGACCTGCGCCTAACACCACCACAGCCTGGGGCACAGCCTCGGCCTGCGACGGCGCCTGTCCCACCTGCTTACCGAGCCAGTAAGAAAAGACCGGTGTCGCCGAAATCCACAAGGTCGCGACAGAGAGAATAGCCAGCGGCAGTGACAGTTTTGCGAAAACCGACGAAGAGGGCAGCAACCACAACACAAGAGCCAACAACAGCCCCAGCAGCGGCGCCAATGGCGGCATCACCAGGGTGGTCAGGGCAGCATGGGATTCCATCAGCGCTCGAGACCACCGGTAATCTGGCGAAAGACGCCGTAACCACAGCGATGGCATGGGGTGATCTGGGCATTCTCCGGGGGGAGTGCACGGTAACCACACCCCAGGCACTGCAGCTCCTCTCCCGCGCCCACGGTTTCGCCGGCCAGGGCCCAGGGCTCACCGGCTTTGATACATCGCATCAGCTTGGGCCAGGCCGTCTCGGTGGGGTCGGCGGCATTCAAAAACAGCTCTCCGGCGCGCTCTTCAGTGGTTTTCAGCTCACCACCCAGACCGCGCAGGTACTCCGCCGCCCGATGCAGGTCGTCCTTCAGCCAGGCGCGCAGGAACGCCATCTTATTGGCCGTGAGCTCCTCTACGGCCAGCTCACCCTCGACCAGATTCTCCAGATCCTGGCGCAGTTCTTCCGCCAGATCCTCCTCAGGAGGCAACTTCGGTTCCTTCGTCATGGCATCCCTCATATAATTCCGCGCTTTCCAGTGTACGAATTGGACTGGAATTCCCACTACGAATTGAGTCACAGAGTATAGGTTCCCGCCGATGGAAGAGCAGTACAACCCCTCCGCAGTCGAAGCCGCCGCCCAGGAATTCTGGGAGGAACAGAAGAGCTTTGAGGTCACGGAGGACACCAGCAAGGAAAAATTCTACTGCCTGTCCATGTTCCCCTACCCCAGCGGCAAGCTGCACATGGGGCATGTGCGCAACTACACCATTACCGACGTGATCTCCCGCTTTCAGCGCATGCAGGGCAAGAATGTGCTGCATCCCATGGGCTGGGACGCCTTCGGCCTGCCGGCCGAGAACGCCGCGATCCAGAACAAGACCGCCCCGGCCAAGTGGACCTACGCCAACATCGATTACATGAAAGGCCAGCTGAAAGCACTCGGCTTCGGCTTTGACTGGTCCCGCGAGCTGGCCACCTGCCAGCCGTCCTACTACCGCTGGGAGCAGTGGTTCTTCACCCGCCTGTATGAGAAGGGGCTGGTCTACAAGAAGAACTCCGCAGTGAACTGGTGCCCACACGACGCGACCGTACTGGCCAACGAGCAAGTCGAGGACGGTGCCTGCTGGCGCTGCGGTACCACCGTGGAGCGCCGCGAACTGGCCCAGTGGTTCATCAAGATCACCGATTACGCCGAGGAACTGCTCGACGATCTGGACAAGCTGCCCGACTGGCCGGAGCAGGTGCGCACCATGCAGCGCAACTGGATCGGCAAGAGCAAGGGCGTGGAGCTGAGCTTCGCCCTGCCCCACACCATCGCCGGCGTGGACCACTTCGACGTGTACACCACCCGCCCGGACACCCTGATGGGGGTCACCTATGTCTCCATCGCCGCTGAACACCCGATCGCGCTGGAGCTGGCAGAGAACAATACCGAGCTGAAAGCCTTTATCGCCGAGTGCAAGAAGCAGTCCATGTCCGAAGCCGACATGGCCACCATGGAAAAGCGCGGCATGGACACCGGTATCAAGGCAGTACATCCGATCACCGGCGAGGAAGTCCCTGTCTGGGTCGCCAACTATGTGCTGATGGATTACGGCACCGGCTGCGTAATGGCGGTCCCGGCCCACGACCAGCGTGACTGGGAGTTTGCCCGCAAATACGACCTGCCGATCCAGCAGGTGGTGGCGCCGTCCGGTGACGAGCCCATCGATCTGGACACCGAGGCCTTCGTCGACAAGGGCGTGCTGGTGAACTCCGGCGGTTTCGACGGCCTGGATTTCGAGGCCGCCTTCAATGCCATCGCCGACGCACTGTCCGCGGCGGGCAAGGGCCGCGTGACGACCAACTACCGCCTGCGCGACTGGGGCGTGTCCCGCCAGCGCTACTGGGGCGCACCGATCCCCATGTTCAACCTGCCCGACGGCGGCGAGATTCCGGTACCGGCTGAAAAGCTGCCGATCCTGCTGCCGGAGGACGTGGAGCTGGACGGCGTCCAGTCACCGATCAAGGCAGACCCGGAGTGGCGCAAGGACGAGCTGAATGGGGAGCCGGTTGAGCGCGAGACCGATACCTTCGACACCTTCATGGAGTCCAGCTGGTACTACGCCCGCTACACCTGCCCCGACTTCGAGCAGGGCATGCTGGATCCGGACCGGGCCAATTACTGGCTGCCGGTTGACCAGTATGTGGGCGGTATCGAACACGCCATTCTGCACTTGCTGTACGCGCGCTTCTTCCACAAGCTGATGCGCGACGAGGGCCTGGTGGATAGCGACGAGCCGTTCAAGCAGCTGCTGTGCCAGGGCATGGTACTGGCAGAGTCTTTCTACAAGGAAAAGGACGGCCACAAGACCTGGATCAACCCCGCCGATGTGGACGTGGAGCGCGACGAGAAAGGCAAGGCCATTCGCGCCGTCGAACGCGCCACCGGTGAGGAAGTCATTGCCGGCGGCGTGGTCAAGATGTCCAAGTCCAAGAACAACGGTATTGACCCGCACGCCGCGGTCGAGGAGTACGGTGCCGATACCGTGCGTCTGTTCACCATGTTCGCCGCACCGCCCGAACAGACCCTGGAGTGGCACGAAGCCGGTGTGGAGGGCGCCAGCCGCTTCCTGCGCAAGCTGTGGAAGACCGTGCAAGGCCACCTGGAGACCGGCAGCACCTCTGCCGCCATCGACGCTGGCAGCCTGAGTGACAAGCAGCAACAATTGCGCCGCAAGACCCACGAGACCATCCAGAAGGTCAGCGACGACTATGGGCGCCGCCAGACTTTCAACACCGCTGTTGCCGCGGTGATGGAGCTGCTGAATGAAGTGGGCAAGCTGGCAGAGCGCGACAGCGAGCAGGGTCTCGCGGTGGAGCGCGAGGCCCTGGAAGCCGCTGTAAAACTGCTGGCACCGGTCACCCCGCATATCGGCCACCAGCTGTGGCGCGCGCTGGGTAACGAGACCGCACTGGTGGATGCCCCGTGGCCGCAGGTGGATGAAAAAGCCCTGGTGCGCTCCAGCATCACCCTGGTGGTACAGGTCAACGGCAAGGTGCGGGCCAAGCTGGAAGCTCCCGCGGATGCCGACAAGGAAACTCTGGAAAGGATGGCGCTGTCGAACGACAACGTTCAGAAGTTCATTGGCGACGCGACCGTGCGCAAGGTGATTGTGGTCCCGGGCAAGCTGGTCAACATCGTTGCCAAATAAACGGGTTACTAGGTAGCCCAGGTTTTCGGGGGTACTTGCCTTGTACAGATTGACTGCAATTGCGGTGGCCGGCCTGCTGGCCACCGGTACCGCTTACGCAAAGGGCCTGTCGGGTGAATTGGTGGGGCAGTGGCAAAGCCAGTGCAAACAAGCCTCCGGTCGCTACCTGCAAGTCAGCAGCCGCTTCACCGCAGCGGGTGAATACAGGGCCAAAAGCACGTTCTTCATTGACGCCGGCTGCAAGACTCCTATGGGGATGGAGATAGTCTCCACTGGCCGCTACCGGCTTGGCGAGATGCGCACCACCGTCGACGGTGACAGGGCGCAGGACATTGACCTGGAAGTGAATGAACTGCAAAGCGGCGGCATGACATTGCCTGGTGTCGGTGAGCGCGTGACCCAGATCATCGCCATCATTGACGGCAAGCTGGTGTTCGGTGATGCCCCCGGACTGCCGGCGGTCACCGGCGGCCAGCGCCCGACCAAACTCAACAAGAGCTTCTATTCGAATAAACAATGAAAAAAATATTAGCCCGCACACTGGGTGTCTTGATTGTGATATCGCTGACCGCCTGCGGCTGGCACCTGCGCGGTGCGCCGAAGAACTTCCCTCCGGGTAGCCAGCTCTATATCACCGCGGAGGATCCCCGCTCCGGGATTGCCGAAGAGCTCACCCGCCTGCTGCGCAGCGGTGGCATTCCCATGGCAGAGTCGCCCTCTCTTGCAGACTATGTGCTCACCATTCACAAGGAAGATGAGCGCCGCCGCACCGTGGCTGTGGATGCCAAGGGCCGTGCCGCCGAGTATGAACTGATTACCAGCGCCCTCTACAGTGTTGCCGACAGCAGCGGTCGCGTACTGCTCAACAATGCCGAGGCGGACGTCTACCGCACACTGGAGTGGGATGACAACGAAGTGGTGAGCAAGGGCGAGGAAGAGCTCCTGTTGCGCGAGGAAATGCGCCGGGAACTGATCGGCCGCATCATCGACCGCCTGCGCCGCATCGATGTGGGCGCTCCGCTCGAAGAACGCAGTTACTGAGACAAACCGAGCTATGCGCCTCAATCCCCGCCAGTTGCCACAGAGCCTCAACAAGGGTCTTGCCCCCATTTATGTCGTGTCCGGGGACGAGCCGCTGCTGGTGCAGGAATGCTGTGACAGTATCCGTGCCGCGGCAAAAAAACAGGGATTCAACGAGCGCGAGCTGCTCCATGCCGAGAACAATTTCGACTGGGGCCAGCTGATCGCCTCTGCCGGCAGCCTGTCGCTGTTTGCCGAGAAGAAACTGATCGAAGTGCGCCTGCCCAACGGCAAGCCCGGGGACAAGGGCAGCAAGGCCCTGCAGGAATTTGCCCGGATCGGCGGTGACGACCTGGTACTGCTACTGGTGCTGCCCAAGGTGGACCGCGCCCAGGTCAACAGCAAGTGGATGAAAGCCCTGGAACAGCGCGGCGCACTGATCCAGATCTGGCCGGTGGACGCCAATGAAATGCCGCGCTGGATTCACCAGCGGCTGCGTGCTGAGGGCCTCGATGCCGAGCCCGAAGCCATCCAGATCCTCGCCGAGCGGGTCGAGGGCAATCTGCTGGCGGCCAGCCAGGAAATCGAAAAGCTCAAGCTGCTGAGTAACGACAACCTGATTACCGCCGCCACCATGAACGATGCCGTGGCCAGCTCCGCCCGCTACGACGTGTTCGGGCTGATCGATCGCGCCCTGGCCGGGGATGCCGAAGCGGCCGTAAAGACCCTGCATGGCCTGCGCGCCGAGGGGGTAGAGGCACCCATCGTACTCTGGGCCCTGGCGCGGGAAATCCGCAGCCTGCTGGAGATCGGTGAGAAGCTGGACCAGGGCCAGCCGCTGAGCCGGCTGGTGCGTATCCAGAAGCGCCAGCCCCTCGTGCAGGGCGCCATCAACCGCCTGCCGCGCCGGCAACTGGAAGCACTGCTGCTGCGAGCCCGCGCGGTGGACAACGCCATCAAAGGCGGACGCGAACTCAATCCCTGGACCGGGCTGCTGGAACTGACGCTCAACCTCTCCGGCAAGCGCAGTCTCTGACCACGCCCTGAGCTCCTTCATATTTCTTCCCGGCCAGTCGCCCCCCTTCTTGTGCCCCTCTTCCCCTGTTAACAGCGATATCCCGCGCGCCCGGAAATGCCCTGAGATTTGTCAGGAAATGCATTTTGCGGATCGCCTTGTGGCGTTTACATTGAATGAGCCACACCCGGCCCATCGCGAGGAACGCAATGAGCGAGCAGCTGCCACCTTCTGCCCGGCCCGACACACATGAAGTGTTCAACCAGGCGCCATCGCTGGCGGGACACAACCTGTATGCGGGGGACCACGCGCTGCGGGATGCCGTGCGTCACTTCGGCGGGCACTGGGCTGAGGATGACCTGCAGCGCTACGGCGAGGTCTGCGGCCGCCCGGAGATGATCCAGCGCGGTTACGATGCCAACGAGTTCAAACCGATTTTTGAAAGCCACGACCGGGTCGGCAACCGTGTCGACCTGGTCCGCTACCATCCCGCCTACCACCAGTTGATGCAGCTGGCGCTGTCGGAGGGCCTGCATAGCGCACCCTGGACGGACCCGGGCCCCGGCGCCCATGTCGCCCGCGCCGCCAAGTACTACCTGCACTGCCAGCTGGAGGCCGGCCACGGTTGCCCCGTGACCATGACTTTTGCCTCGGTGCCGTCCATCCGCCTGGCACCCCGGCTGGCAGAGGAGTGGCTGCCAAAAATCACCGCCCGGAGCTACGACCCGTCCAACCGCCCCTATACCGAGAAGGCCCAGCTCACCATCGGCATGGCCATGACCGAGAAACAGGGCGGCTCCGATGTGCGCGCCAATACCACGACTGCCGCCCCGGTGGGCGACGACAGCTACGAGCTGACCGGCCACAAGTGGTTCACTTCGGCCCCCATGTGCGATGCCTTCCTGATGCTGGCGCAGTCCCCCAAAGGCCTCAGCTGTTTCCTGGTGCCCCGCTGGCGCCCGGATGGCAGCAAGAACCCGATCCAGGTGCAGCGCCTGAAAAACAAGGCTGGCAATGTCTCCAACGCCTCGTCGGAAATCGAGCTGCGCGGTGCCCTCGGCTGGCTGGTGGGTGAGGAGGGACGCGGGGTAAATGCGATCATTGAGATGGTGGCCACTACCCGCTTCGACTGCATGATCGGCTCCGCCGGTGGCCAGCGCCAGGCGGTGGTACAGGCCGTACACCATGCCGCCCACCGCAGCGCCTTCGGCAGGCCATTGATCGAGCAGCCGCTGATGCAGAACGTGCTCGCCGACCTGCAGCTGGAAGTCGAAGGCTCGGTAGCCATGACCATGCGCATGGCCCGGGCAATGGATCATCCCGACAGTGAACACGAGCGGATGCTGATGCGGCTCGGCGCCGCGGTGGGCAAATACTGGATCTGTAAACGTACGCCCCATCACGCCTACGAGGCGATGGAGTGCCTGGGCGGCAACGGTGTGATCGAGAATTTCATCACCGCCCGCCTGTACCGCGATGCCCCCATCAATGCGATCTGGGAGGGCTCCGGTAATATCCAGGCGCTGGATGTACTGCGGGCCATCGGCAAGACCCCGGCCATACTCAACCACTGGTTCGATGAATTATCGGAAAGCGCCGGTGCCGACCCATCGCTGGACAAAGCCATCAGGAGCCTGAGAAAACAGCTGACGGATCGGGACCAGATCGAGTACCGGGCCCGCCACCTGGTGGACCAGATGGCCCTGACAATGCAGGCCCACCTGCTGGTTCAGGGCGGCAACAGCGCCGTCGCCGAGGCCTTCATTGCCTCGCGCCTACTGCCTCGAAGTGCGCACAATACCGGTACCCTGCCCCGCGGTGTCGATCTCGAGCGGCTGGTCGAACGGGGGGACCCGGGGCGGGGGTGAACGCCCCGGCGAAAGCTACACTCCCTAATCCCTGTAACCCCGTGGAGGCAACATGTTGCTCGAAGTCGGCTATTGGCGCAGCGTCCCTTACCTGTGGGACTATCCCCGACCCCAATCGCTCATCGCGCCCGGCTGGCGTGCCGCGGAACGCCCGCGCATCGTCCGGTACCTGCAAAGCGGAAAAACCCATACCCGCTGGCGCGGATATTCACGGTGCAGGTTCCCCGAGTGCGGGGCCGCTCTGGGATCGCGCTGCCTGACGGACGGGCGCTGGCTCTGGCCAGAAGGGCTCGAGCACTACATCGAGCATCACGATGTGATGCTGCCACGATGGTTCATCGATGAAATGACTTTGCGCAAATGGCAGGTGCCGGAAGTCGATGAAGATGAGATTCAGCAAGAACCGATCGTCGAAGCGTTCTGGATAAACTGGGCACGCAAGACCGCGAAGAGCCTGGCACAGCGACACCAGCCACCACCCGTCCCTGCGACCTGAACAGCGTGCTGCCCTACCAGGGCAGTACTTCCCCATCCCAGAACAGCAGCTTGCCGTTGCGCTCCTGATCCAGGCCCGCCAGTACATCCACGATGCGCTCGGCACTGGTGTCTGCACTGTAGAGCTTGTCTTCCGGGATATTTTTCTGGAAAGGTTCGGAAAGTGCGGTATCGGTCGTCCCGGGGTGCACGGCCACCACACAGCAGTGGTCGAGCCGCCGGCCCCACTCGATAGAGAGGTTGCGGATGAACATGTTCAGTGCCGCCTTGCTCATGCGGTAGCTGTACCATCCACCCAGCTGGTTATCGCCGATACTGCCAACCTTCGCTGACAGCGACGCCCAAACCAGCGGGCGGCTCGGTTTCAGCACCGGTGCCAGCGCTTTGGCCAGATGCATGTGGGTAACGACGTTGACCCGCATGGATTCCAGTAACCAGTCCTCCTCGCACTGGTCCAGTGCCTTTTCCGGACCGTGCTCGCCAGTGTGCAGGATGCCACAGCAGCAGATGACCCAGTCCGGCGGACCATCGCCATCCTGGATGAACGCGCGCACGTCCTCCACTGCGGCGGGGTCGGTCAAATCGGCTTGCAGATGCCGGGCCGGAGAAATTTCCCCTGGCGCCTCCGCGCTGCGGCTGACGCTCATCAATTCTGCATCGGGAAAGCGTTTTTCCAGTTCGACACCCAGGGCGACGGCGATGCCGCCGCTGGCCCCGGCGAGCAGGATGCGTTCGGGCTGATCAAACACGGCTACCCCCTCACACGGCCTTTTTGTGGTTGACAGGCCCGCGCTCATCACCGCCCGCTGTTCGCGGTGCTATTCCGGACGGTTCCGTCGCCGGCGGAGTGCCCGCAGACGGACGCTGCGACAGCTCGCGCATGACCCGCAACATCGGCTCGTCGGAACGGAAGATAAGCCCGTGAATCTCGGTGGCGTTCTGCCCCTGCAGCAGCTGCTGCAGGTACTGGATGATCTGCGCGGAGATCTCCTGCCCCGGCACCAGTACCGGAATTCCCGGCGGGTATGGCACGATCTCGTCGGCGCTGACACGGCCGACCAGGTGCTTCTCGGCCTGCACGCCATCGTCCATCAGCGGCAGCTCTTCGGTATCAGCGAAGTAGGCATCCGCCGGCAGGCATAGCAGCCGGGTGAATTCCGGCAGCCGCCGCGGGGAAGCCGGGTGCATGCGACGGCGCGGATACTGGGCCAGCTGCTTGAAGGCATGGACCAGACGCAACAGCTTGCTCTCGGTGCTGCCCAAGGTGACCAGTACGCTGACCGTGTTGTACGTGGTCTTCTCCACCTGGATTCCATACTGATCAAACAGCCGGATCTGCATTTCCTTGCCGGTGTAGCCACTGGCGGAGATGTCGATGGTGACCTTGGTGGGATCGAGGCGGATACCGTCACTGGCCAGCGGCGCCGGGATCAGGTCTTCGCGGGTAAGCGCGCGGAACACCCCGGTCTGGTCCACCGCTCGGCGCAGGATCTCCACCATCTTCAGCGAGCGCTCGAGGCGACCGTAGCCCTCCATCGCCGCCTGCTTACGGGCAACGTCCAGGCTGGCGATCATCGCGTACTGGGGGCTGGTGGAGGCGTGCATGTTGAGGTTCTCGCGGAAGCGGAACTCGTCAAAATCCGGATCCTGCACATGGATCATACTGGCCTGGGAGAATGCCGACAGGGTCTTGTGGGTGCTCTGGGTCACATAGTCCGCCCCGCATTCCAGTGCGGTCGGGCGCAGTAACGGGTGGAAGTAACCGTGGGCATACCAGGCTTCGTCCACCAGCACCTTCACCCCCAGGGCGTGGGCCCGCTCGATAATCGGCCGCAGGTCATAGCGCAGGCCGTCGTAGGTACAGGAAGTCAGCACCAGCAACTTCGCGTCGCGGTTGGCCTCCAGTGCCCGCTCGATGTCCTCGCGCCGCACGGGGCCATAGATGCCGAAATCGGGATGCAGAGTGCATTTCAGGTAAACCGGCTGGCAGCGGTTCATAACGATCGCATGGTGGACCGATTTGTGGCAGGCCTGGTCCACGATAATTTTTCCACCGCCGCCGAGGATCTGCTGAATGACCACTTTGTTGGCGGTGGAGGTGCCGTTGGTGAGGAAGAAGGTCTGCCGCGCACCAAAAGTCTGGGCGGCGAGATCCTGCGATGCCTGGATGACCGAGTGTGGCTCCAGCAGGCTGTCCAGCACCTGCACCGATACCGACAGGTCGGTGTTGAATACATGCTCACCCATAAAGCGGTAGAAGTCCCCCACCCAGGGGCTGTTGCGCAGGCTGTCGCCACCGGAGTGCCCCGGGGTATGCCACGCATCCCGGGCGCTGAACACGTAATCCCGGAGAGTATCGGCAAAGGGGGTGGAGGCGCGCCGGGCGATAAAGGCCTGCACCAAGCGGAACATGTGATTGAAGTTGCCCTCTCGGCGGTCGAACAATTCGTCGAAGCGCTGGCGGAGGGATACAGAGATATCGCACCCGAGTGCGACCAGAAATACGTTGAGCTGGGCACGCACCAGGTGCAGGCGATCAGCCAGCTCTTCCGCGGCCGAGAGTCCGGCGGCCTCGACCCCCGCATCCACGATCAGGGCCTGCAGTTTGCCATCCTTGTGCAGCAGCCGCTCGGCGGCGCTCGGCAGCACCGCACTGAACTTCAGGCCGAAGGGATTCTCATGCTGGGCCGCCGTGTTGTTCAGGGCGTGCACCCAGTCGTGGCTCAGCTGCCGGTCGGCGCTGATCAGGGCCACATGGCACTCCAGGGGCTGCTGCCCCTCTCTCAGGTTGCCCAGGTCCGGCATGGCACTTCCCAGATTTACTGCCTTATCTGGAAAGCATAGCCGCGCGTCAGGACTCAGAACCGGGCGCTGCGGACGCGACCATCGAACTCGAGGCAGTCGACCACCCGCTGGCGCTGGACCGGCGACAGGCTGTCGAGGGGGAAGTACCCCATGTCAGAGTGCTCATCGGAAAGAATAATGGCGCCGGAATCGACAAAATGCGCCCGAAAAATGAAAACATGCGAACGGTATACCCGGTGGTAATAGATGCCACTCAGGTAATCGATGCGCACATCGCGGCCCAGCTCCTCGCGGCATTCACGCAGCAGCGCCTCGTGGACGGTCTCGCCCGGGTCGAGGGCGCCGCCGGGCAGCCCCCAGCTGCAGTCCGCGTAGGTGGCCCTGAGCTGCAGGACCTCGCCGACATCATTGGTGATCACCGCATGCGCACTGAGGCGATAGGTATCCTCAAAACTCATGGCCGCTCCCCACGATGAATTCCTGTTCACGGCAGGCGGCAACCACGACTTACTGTGCCCCCCGAGCCAGTTCAAGCCCGATACCCAGGGTGTTCACCGACTCGTCGTAGTCGATCAAGCTCTCGCCGTAGCCGGTAAAGTACTTCACATAGCCGCGCACCCGGCTGCCGAGGGGGAAGCCCCAGCGCAACTCGAAGGCGCCGCGGTTATCCGAACGCAGGTTATTGCGCAGCATCATGGACACACTGTGGTTATTCACCATGCTGTAAGTACCCGCCAGCTCGAAGTAACCGAGATAGGCCTCGATGTCGGGGTTGTCGTCGTTCTCCCGCCCCTCCGGGATACGGTACCAGGGTTTGAAGCTGATCAGCAGGTTTTCCCGCTCGAGGAAGAAATTGGCATACACCCGGTTCCAGCTGCGGGAGAGCGGTTCGCTGCGGCCGTTGGACTGGTGGTTGATGGCCAGCTGGTTGGCGACATTCTGGAAGCCGAACACGCTCCAGTCATTGAGCCAGGTCACGATCAGTTCCGGTTCATGGTTGGTCTCCCGGAACGGTGAGGAGTCGTCCGAGTTGTACGCCTGCCAGAAACTCTTGTTGGAGTAGGCCAGGCTCATGAACGAGGCCTTGCCCAGAAACCCGCGCCAGATCGGCACCTGCACCGAAAGCTGGAACTGGACCTCGATTTCATTGAGGTGGGTTTCCGTGTTTTCTTCTTCGAAGTCCTCCAGTCCGGCCTCGTTGGGCGCGGGGTTGTAGACCACCGGCAACAGGTAGTTGACCTTGTGCGAGGCCAGGGTAAACGGGTTGTTGGCCGCGTCGCGGATGGCCTGTGCCGCCTGGCTGGTGGCCACCTCGACGGTCGTTTCGGTCTCTCCGGGCAGCGGTTCGGCCACGGTACCGAAAAGCGGCTGCGGCTCACGCCGTTCGGGTGCCTCACGCACGCGCCGGGCGCAGAAGCGGCGCATTTCCTCCAGGGTGATACTGGCCGGCGCGACCAGCAACTGTTCGCGCAGGCAGTTCTCCTCCCGCTGCTGGATTGGAAGTTCCTCGGGAGAGCTGACCACCGGGATATCCAGCACCTCCTCGCTGCTTTCAACAGGGGCAGATTCTTCCAGCGCGCCCGCGGGTTGCTCCAGAACACTTGCCGGATCTTCCCGGGCAGCTGCAGGCTCTTCCCGGGTAGTTGTGGACTCCTCCTGGGCAACAGACAGTTGTGCGGCGAGCGCAAGAGAGAACAGCAGGGGCGCGGAAATTATCGATGCGGGGAAAAAGCCCGGGGCACGACCGTGTGGCAAGACAATGTCTCCTGACGTGACAGCTTGGGGGCCAAGCTTACACCGTGGCGCCGGAGAATGCTGTACGAGGAAAAAACGGGGCATGCGGCATCAAGGGGCTGCCCGCGGGATCGGGGGGGGGGATCAGTGGGTGCTGTAAGGCACAGGCGTCGACCTGGGGCGTGCAGTGCATCCCGGGCTGGTATAGCTGCGCACCCCAGGTTTGGCTCAGGCCAGCGCCTCAAGCTGTGACGACCACTCCAGGTCCCGCAGCCTGACCTGCCACATACGGCCAGTGCTCGAGGGCCAGTCATAGCCGATCAACAGGCCGCGACTGTCGAGGAAGCAGTGGGCGTCCCGCTCGGCTTCGTCACCGTGGTAGATAAAAGCAGTGATATCCGTACCCAGTTCCTGGGCGCCCTGGGTGGCTGCGTCACCGGCCATGGGGCGGGCAGAGCGGAAACTGATGCGCGGAGCCAGCAACTTGCCCCGCTGCGAGGGATCCACCACGTCCGGGCTCACCGCTTCGAGCCCATCGCGATACTCGTTCAGCTTGAGCAACAGCGGTCCCATGAAAATACGCATCAGCGGGAACAGCAGGCGGTTGCGTCCCTCCAGTTCGGCTTCCTGCGGACCATTGGGACCGCTCCATCGCGCCAGGATCGTATCCCCCATGGCCGGAGCCGAGTCGACCGCCCGCTGCAGTGAATAGTGCGCGTGGACCTCGTCCACCTCATCCCGCCAGCGAACCTCGCACTCCGTCACCAGACCCGCCTGCAGGAGCGCGCGCACCGCCATACCGTGCCCCTGCTCGCCAACCAGGCGCTGGCTTTCCAGCATACGGTTGCCGTGCTCGTCGAGGCCCAGCTGCCAGTTGTCCTGCACCGGCATGGTGCGACCATCACAGCTGTATTCGTAGCGACCCTGCGCCAGTGTGGAACTCAATCGCATTGCAAACTTCCTCCCTGTTCCGCCCGGCACATTGCACTTTGGGGGGAACGCATTGCAGGGAAAAGTATTGCACAGGGGGACTCAGGTGCGCCGCGTTTGGCGCCGCTTCACCCTCGACTTGAGCGGGAGGCTGCGGCACGAAAAGTGATCACAGATACCGCTGCCAGAATAGTGCCGCCCCCATGTTTTCATCCAGCACGTAGGGCTCGAAACCGACCTTGCGGTAGGCTCGCTGGGCGGGCAGGTTTTTCTCCAGCACTTCCATGGTGAGCTTGCAGCAGCCCCGGCGTTTTGCCTCCCGGGCAACGCTGTCCAGCATCCGCGCACACAGCCCGCGCCCGCGGGCCCCCTCGGTGACAATCACATCGTGGATATTCACCAACGGTTTGCAGGCAAAGGTCGAAAAGCCCGTGAAGCAGTTCACCAGTCCCAGAGCGCTGGTGCCATCAAAAGCGAGGACCGAAAAGGCACCGGGAAATGCGGCCAGCTTTGTCACCAACTGCTCGCGACAAGTTCCGCTCAGCGGCTCACCACCGCCGTAGGGATCGCGCGCATATTCATCCATCAACTGGATGATTGCCCTTGCATGCAGGGGGTCGGCGTAGTCGGCGATCACAATATCGACTGTGCTTTCGCTCATGGGTACTCCTGGGGTTCGACGCGATGGAGCGCGGTGGCACACCGCCATATTGATTGATGCATTGCATTGCGGGCTGCCCTGTCTCTGTCAGTGCCCGCGCAGGGGGTCAGTCGGTTTCCGGTTCAGATTCCGCGGCGGGAAACCGGCGTTTGTAATTCTGCAGCCGAATACGCTGCGCCAGCAGCCAGCGCACCCGGATCCGGTGGCGGCAGAGGGGGCTGGCGCGGTAGGGGCGCCGGCTCCGGGGCTGGGCCTTACTCTTTCTTCTTCTCATCCTTGCCTCCAGGCGCAGGGGCGTGTGGCTGGCACTACACTGGTTGGATCGGTCCCTGAGAGACCCTGACCGTGGCTGCAGATTAGCAAATTCACCCGGGCGTTTCAGCGTCACCACGGCCGGCAACTATCACAATCCTTGGTTGTTTGGCTTATCGCGGGTAAGCTCGATCGTTTAGTGAATACTTAGTCACCCTGGAATTTCCTGTGCCCCCACTCAAGCATCTGATCGAAAACAACCGGCAGTGGTCCCTGGCTACCTCGAAAGAGCGACCGGACTTCTTCCTCCAGCTGTCCAAGCAACAGTCCCCCCAGTATCTGTGGATTGGCTGTGCGGACAGCCGCGTGCCCGCCAATGAAATTGTCGGCCTGCTGCCGGGGGAGCTCTTCGTTCACCGCAATGTGGCCAATGTCGTGGTGCACACCGACCTCAACTGCCTGTCGGTCCTGCAGTACGCAGTAGAAATCCTCAAGGTGAAGCACATCATTGTCTGCGGGCACTACGGCTGTGGCGGTGTGCAGGCGGCGCTGGAGAACATGCAGCTGGGCCTGATCGACAACTGGCTGCGCCATATCCAGGATGTGCGCGACAAGCACCAGGCACTGATCAAGCTTTTCGAGGAAAAGCAACGGGTCGACCTGCTGTGCGAACTCAACGTACTCGAACAGGTGGTCAACGTCTGCCAGACCACCATCGTCCGCGATGCCTGGCAGCGCGGCCAGTCCCTGTCTGTCAACGGCTGGATCTACGGCCTGCGGGACGGGCTCGTCCACGAGCAGGGCATCTCCATCACCGGGAGCGAGGAGCTGCCGGAGATCTACCACAACGCCCTCACCAACATCGCCCAGCGCGACGCTGAATAGCAGACTTCCCCGGCGATTTTTCTTACACTCCCGCCTCGACTTTTTCGTGCCCGGCAGCAGCCGGGCACTGTAGTGCCGTTGGGGAGAGAGCATGGCCGGATACCGCGTTTGGGAATGTCAGATTTGTGGCTGGGTGTACGATGAATCCAAGGGCTGGCCCGAGGACGGCATCGCTCCCGGCACCCGCTGGGAGGACATCCCCGACGACTGGAGCTGCCCGGAGTGCGGCGCAGCCAAGGAAGACTTTGAGATGCTGCCCGTGGCGGCTGGTGCAGAGCCAACCGCCAGCCCGGACGATTCATCGAGCGCCAAGGAGGCGTCCGGCGCGGTAACAGAGGCACCGAAGCAGGCACAGAGCGGCGGCTACCGGATCTGGGAATGCATGGTCTGCGGCTGGGTCTACGACGAATCCAAGGGCTGGCCGGAAGATGGCATCGCCCCCGGCACCCGCTGGGAGGATATTCCCGACGACTGGTGCTGCCCGCAGTGCGGCGTCGGCAAGGACGAATTCGACATGGTGCTGGTGAGCGAGGAAGCCCCCCAGCCGGCCGCCACACCCGAGCCGCAGGCGCCCCGGGTCGACAGTGGCCGCGAACCGGTTGTCATCATCGGCACCGGCCTGGCCGGTTACAACCTGGCCCGCGAATTCCGCAAGCAGGACCAGCGCACGCCGCTGGTGCTGATCACCGCGGATGACGGCACCTTCTATTCCAAGCCGCTGCTGTCCGCCTCCCTGGCGCACGGCAAGACCCCGCAACAGCTGGCCAGCGCCTCAGCCGAGGAGATGGCGAAGGAGCTGGCAGCGGAGATCCTCGTCCACACCCACGTGAACGATGTGAATACCGCCACCCGCACACTCACCCTGGTACCCGAGGATGGCAGCCACCAGGCCACCCTGCGCTATGGCAAGCTGGTGTTTGCCACCGGCGCCGGTTGCCGTCCGCTGCCGCCCATGGACGGTGATGGTTTCTCGCGCCTGTTCCGTATCAACAGCCTCAGCGACTATCACCGCTTCCGCACCGCGCTGGCCAACCGCAAAAAGGTGCTGCTGGTCGGTGCGGGGCTGATCGGCTGCGAGTTTGCCAACGACCTCATCCAGGCCGGTTACGACGTCGATCTGGTCGACCCCCTCGCCTGGCCGCTGGCCACCCTGCTGCCGGAGGCCGCCGGTCGCGACCTGGAAAAGGTACTCGGCGAAGCCGGTGTCCGCTTCCACGGCGGACGCAAAGTGTCCGCCCTGCGGCACCGCGACGGCGGCATCACCGCCCAACTGGACAACGGGGAAACCCTGCAGGCGGACATCGCCCTGGCCGCCCTGGGCCTGCAGCCCAATACCGGTCTCGCCGAGGCCGCCGGGCTGGCCGTCAACCGGGGGATCGCCGTCAACCGCAGCCTGCAGAGCAGTGACCCGAACATCTACGCCCTGGGAGACTGCGCCGAAGTGGACGGCCACCTGCTCTACTTCGTCGCCCCCCTGATGCAGTGCGCCCGCGCCCTGGCCAAGACCCTGTCCGGCGACGAGACGCCGGTGAGCTATGGCGTCATGCCCGTCGCCGTAAAAACCACCCTGCGCCCGACGACCGTCTGCCCGCCCAAGCCCGGCAGTGAGGGGGAGTGGCAGGTGCAGGCGGGCAGTGGCGGCGTCAGCGCCGAGTTCCGCGGGCCCGATGGCCGCCTGCTCGGCTTTGCACTCACCGGTGATGCCATCGCCCGGCGCGACAGCCTCTCCGGTGAATGCCAGCCATTGATGACTGACTAACCACGTTAACGGCGACGCCAACAGGTCGTCATTGCCCACCGCAACAGGGATGCCCGCGCATCGCCAGGTGGGCAATGACGGCTTATTTACCGTAGAATGGCCGCCTCAGTAAAAGCGATCACTTTTTAAGCAACAGTATGACCACACAGCATTCCACGGCCCCCGCCCCCAACGCACTGCAGAGCCGCGCCCTGCGCGATACCCTGGGGCAGTTCGCCACCGGCGTGACCGTGGTCACCACCTGCGATGCCAACGGCGCGCCACTGGGGATGACGGTCAACAGCTTCAATTCGGTCTCCCTGGATCCCGCCCTGATCCTGTGGAGCATCGACCGCCAGTCGCTGGGCTACGAGGCCTTCACCAAACAGCCCTATTTCGCCGTGCATATCCTCAAAGCGGACCAGCAGCACGTTTCCAACCTGTTCGCCGGCCGCGGTGCCGACAAGTTCGGCCAGGTCCGCTGGCACCAGGGGCCGGAGCAGGTGCCGCTGCTGGAGGATTGCGCCGCCTACTTCCACTGCCGCCTGTACAACTGTGTTGAAGGTGGCGACCACACGATCATCCTTGGGGAAGTACAGGACTTTAAAGCCAACGGCGGTGAACCGCTGGTTTTCCACCGCGGTTGCTATCGCTCCCTCTCCGCCGACGACTGACCGATCGGTAAAAATTTCTCCCCCGGAGTGGCCCGGTCGTCATACCAGCGTCATACTTCAGGCGCAGACTGCCGATATGGCAGACGTACGAACGGTCAAGTTATCCGACTGGGGACGTATGCAGATTCCGGGCACCCTCTTCTGCTTCGCACATCGCGGCTACCGGGAGCGAGCCACAGAGAACACTCTGGAGGCCATCCAGCATGCCCTGGAGTTTGACGTCGATGGCATCGAGATCGATATCTGGAATATCGGCGGCCAGCTGCTGGTCAAGCATGACCGCCGCCTGGGCCGCCTGATTGCCGGCAGCGAACTCATCACCGACCTGTGCCCCGAAACCCTGCGCGAAATGCTGCTGCCCTGCGGCGGCCGCGTACCCACCCTGCGAGAAGTGCTCGAGGTGGTGGATAACCACGCCCAGCTGAACATCGAGCTGAAAGGCCCCAACTGCGCTGCACTGGTGGCCGCGGAGCTGGAATCCTACGTCCGCGACAATGGCGCCAGCTTCGAGCAGTACCTGCTCTCCTCCTTCGATCACCGCCAGCTGTATGAATCCCTGCAGCTACTGCCGGAAGTGCGCCGCGGCGTGCTGATCGACGGCATCCCCCTGGACCTGGCCGCCTGCGCCGAGCCCCTCAAGGCCTACTCCCTGCACCTGAGCCTCGACTTCGCCGACGCGGAGATGATCGCCGATGGCAAGCGCCGCGGGCTCAAGAGCTATGTATTCACCGTCAACAGCACGGAAGACCTGCACCTGATGTCAGCCATTGGCGCTGACGGCGTTTTCACTGATGAGCCGAAACTGGTCATGAACTACAACGCCTCGAAGACGGCGGAAGTGTTGATGCAGCAGCATTTGCAGCCGCCGGAGGAGATGGAGGGTGAGCCACCGGCTCAGGTGACGACTCCGGCGGTGAGTTCGCAGTCGGGGTCGGTTTAGGCCATCCTGCTCCCTTGTCTTTCAAACAGAATCTGCAGAGCAGTACTTGTGGCTCCGGCCACCTGGGGCTTTATCTCACCCGACAGCAGCCAGTATTGCGAACAGAACCCAAAACCCCCATCTTTCGAATGAAAACCTATCGACACGGTCACTCACACCAAAAAAATGATAACTGAGTCTATAAACCTTTGGTTAGTCATTGCTTTTGCAATTGGCCTTGGTGGTTACTACGTGTTTCTAGCACTACAAGAGAAACCCCAAATTAAAGAGAAACGCAAAATTACGATTGCACCAATAAAGACAGAACTGGGGGAATTCCACGGCAGGACTGCATTTTTCCTACACGATGAAGAGTATGATTCATCAAAAAATAAATTGTGTATTACTGGTGAAGTTGACGGTAACCCCGACCCAGAGGAACTTTACGGGGAACTCTTTACCTGTGAAATCGAATTCAAAGATGTATCCAAATGGTCCAAAGTCAGGATCGACGATTGGAGATGGTATGGCAATCCAAAATGCCATGAGATTTCGAGCTTCAATATAGTGATAGAAAACGGAGTCCAGACATATATATTAGAAACATACGATTGGGCCTATGAAGTCCAATGCGAGAGCTACGACATCAAATTTGTAAAAATCACATGACAAGCGCCGGCACAATCGCATACCGTCGAAGCTGAACTCACAACAACTTTCTTACTTGCCTGAGGGGGTGCTGGGCAGCATAAGGATAGGGAGAAAAACCAATGCCAGCGATGTATGACAAGCCAGTTCGAATACTGATGCAAGAGATGATCCCTGCACTTGGCATTTCCCCTGGCGATACGTTCACCAGGGAGCAAGCTGTTCAGTGGTTTGCTGAAAACTACCCAAAGATCAAACAAGGAACCGTTGCAGCGCACCTGGTCCGGCTCTCAACCAACGTGCTTTCAAGGCTCCAATATAGTGCCCGGCCTGACGGATCGGATGATCACTTCTTCAAAATTGATAGCAGCACTTTTCGACTGTACGAACCAGGGCGAGACCCCACTCCAATCTCTGAGTCCACTCCAGCCTCTGAGGAACCAAATGAATCCCCCTCCGAGGGAACGGGCGAGTTTGCCTACGAGCATGATCTTCGAAATTTCCTGGCGAGAAACCTTCAACTTATAGAGCCAGGCCTTACCTTGTATACGGATGAGGGCATTACTGGCGTGGAGTTCCCTGTCGGAGGTCGGTTCATCGATATACTGGCAGTTGATTTATCTGGCAACTACGTCGTAATCGAATTAAAGGTATCCAAGGGATATGATCGAGTAGTCGGCCAACTACTTCGCTATATGAACTGGATCAAGAAGAACCATTCTGACGAAGGCCAAAATGTTAGAGGCGTGATCGTCGCCAAGAATATTAGCGAAGATCTACGCCTTGCTTGTGATGGGCTCCCAGAGGTTGCTTTGGCTGAATATGAACTGGCTGTATCTATTAGACCAGTTAGCGGTCTGAATGCATGACTCCCACCTGTCTGTTGCAGCAGGCATTTGGCCCGCCGCGCTTTTTTGCCAGCGCAAAAAAGGTATCACCTCAATTGATTTGCAAAGATATTTCGGCGGAGCCAAGCGGGATGATTCACGGATTCGCTCGTGCGCGAGCCCGGCCATCCGGGCGCTCTGCGTCGCCGCTAGAGCGGCTCCTTGTGAACCGAAGCCATACCTCGCTCCCACAGCGGAAACCAAATACAGAAAAGGCCGCATCCTTTCGGATGCGGCCTTTTCTGTATTTGGTGGAGCTAAGGCTGCGCGCCCCGGCGGGATCAAACCGCTTTCAGCGGTTCGATCCTCGGCGCCAAACAAAAAACCCCCGCACCTTTCGGTGCGAGGGTTTCTTTGTTTGGTGGAGCTAAGCGGGATCGAACCGCTGACCTCAACACTGCCAGTGTTGCGCTCTCCCAGCTGAGCTATAGCCCCAAATTGTTCGCTTTCGGAGTGCGTTTCCCCTGAAAGCGAGGCGCATTTTAACAGTGCGCCGGCGCCTGTCAACAGAAAAAATAACTTTTTAATCAATCAGTTACGACCGGCGCGTCGCGTTTGGTTTCGGGCGGGGCTGGCCCCGCCCTCAGGGTCTTAGACCAGGCCGGCGTACTCTTTCTCCCAGCGCTTGAGCACTTTCTTGCCGGCGCCGCCGAGCACGTCGACGGCGTGGCGCAGGCGGGCACGGGTGAGATCGGGGCCCAGCAGGACCATGGCATCCATGACTGAGAAGGACGCCGTGGTCCCACTGATGGCCACGAACAGAGGCGCGTTGAAGTCCTTCAGCTTGATCTCCATGGCGGTGGCCAGGGCCTTCACGGTCTGGAAGATGCTGTCCTTGTCCCAGCTGCGCAGGGCCTCCAGGCGCCAGAGGGCGAACTGCAGGAGCTTCTTCTGATCGTCCAGATCCAGCTTGTTGTCGGCAAAGCTGGCCTCGGTCAGGGGCAGCTGGCCGGCGGCCAGGAAGGCGACCAGCGGGGCGAAGTCGCCGAAGGTCTCCATGCGCTCCTTGGCGTGGGGCAGCACCTTGAGCAGGTTGTCGCGGTTGAACATCCATTGGGTCAGCCGGTCTGCCAGCTGCTCGTTTTCCAGCTCGCGGATCCACATGCCATTTAGCCAGGAGAGCTTTTCCACGTCGAACACCGGGCCGCCCAGGGAGACGCGGTGGATGTCGAAGTGCTCCAGCATCTGGTCCAGGGTGAACTTCTCGCTCTCATCCGGCATGGACCAGCCCATGCGGCCCAGGTAGTTCAGCAGGGCCTCGGGCATAAAGCCGGCGCGCTGGTAGTACAGGATCGAGGTGGGGTTCTTGCGCTTGGACAGCTTGGTCTTGTCCGGGTTGCGCAGCAGTGGCAGGTGGCACAGCACCGGCATCTGCCAGCCGAAGTATTCGTACAGCAGCTTGTGTTTGGGGGCGGAGTTGATCCACTCCTCGCCGCGCAGCACGTGGGTGATCTCCATCAGGTGATCATCCACCACGTTGGCCAGGTGGTAAGTGGGCATGCCATCGGACTTGAGCAGGATCTGGGCGTCTACCTGGGCCCAGTCGATTTCAATCGGGCCGCGTAGCAGGTCCTCCACCACACAGGTGCCGCTCTCCGGCACATTCATACGCACCACATAGGGTTCACCGGCAGCCTTGCGCTTCTCCACTTCCTCTGCCGGCAGGGCCAGGTCACTCGGCTTCAGCGCAGTGCGGCCGGCCTCACGCAGTTGCTCGCGCAGCTGCTCCAGCTCGTCGGCGGTGCGGTAGCAGTGGAACGCGTGGCCCTTCTCGACCAGCTGCTCGCAGTACTTGCGGTAGATATCGCCGCGCTCACTCTGGCGATAGGGGCCGTGAGGCCCCTCCACATCCGGACCCTCATCCCAGTCCAGGCCCAGCCAGCGCAGGCTGTCCAGGATTGCCTTCTCCGATTCCGGGGTGCTGCGCTGCTGGTCGGTGTCCTCGATCCGCAGCACGAACTGGCCGCCCTGGGCGCGGGCGAAACACATATTGAACAGGGCGATATAGGCGGTGCCGACGTGGGGATCACCGGTGGGGGAAGGGGCAATTCGGGTTCTTACGGTCATAACAAACCTGATTGGGGATGTGGATTGGGGTCAAGTTTAGGCGCGGCATTATAAATGGGCCGGCGGCCGACCGCACAGCCCTGAGGCGCCAACCTCCATAACCTGTCAGTTGGCGCAAATTTGCACCAAAAAGAAGAAAAACCCCTCAAAATAACGTGACTGGCGTCACAAAAAGAGTAGACTTGCGCCCATAAGGTGACCTGGCTTCAGGACGTTTCGCCAGAGTCAGCGATCCGGTGCGTGAGTGCTTGCGTACCGGGAAATGGATATAACCAGAACATCATTTACAACAATGGACTTCGGGGAACACTGGAAATGAAGACCACCATTCGTGCTTTCGTTGCTACTGTCGCAGCTACCGCGGCAATAGGCGCCCACGCTGCCACGCAAGGAAATGTAGGCGCCACCAACTCTTCAGGTACCTCTCTAATCACCCTGGAAGTGGGCAGCCTTATCGTTGTTAAAGGCCTCGAGGACATCACCCTGACAACCGCAGGGACCCCCGCCGGCACCGATATCGCCACCAGCGGAACTCTTTGTGTTGGAGGCGTCGGCTTCAGCGGCTATTCCATTGAGCTCGATAGCACCAATGGCGGTGCTGACTCCGCTGTCTACCAGCTTAGCAACGGCACCGACACCATCGACTACCTGGTGGCGTTTGATGATGACGAAAACTCTGCGAGCGGTGTCTCTCCGACCGCAGATGGCAGCATTGCAGGATTTACGAATCTGGGCACACTCGGATGCACAACTGACAATGCCAAGTTGTTTGTCACTGTCGAGGCAGCTGAGTGGGAATCAATCACTGATACCACGAACCTGACGGATACATTAACCGTTACCGTTTCTGGCAACTAACCTCATTCCGGGCGGAGCCTGACTCCGCCTCCCATCGTATGAAGCGCAAAACAGCAGCATTCGGTTTTATGCTCTGCTGCTGTGCCAATAATGCTTTTGGCGCGGCAGCCAGTGCAGCTTTTGCGCTGGAAACCGGGATACCCGAGGGCTTTGCTGATCTTGTAGAGCCCCAGACCCTGGTTGCCGATATCTATTTCGGCAACCGTGAACTTGGCACTGCCCAGGTCACCGTCGATCCCGGCACGGTACGCTTTGAAAACCCGCAAATTGTGCTCCAGCTGCTCCCACAAACGCTGGACCCGGACCTGATCCAATCCCTGCTGGAACGCCCCCTTGCCCGTAATGGCGACCGGCTGTGCCGCACGGCGCAGCAACGCAATTGTGGCATTTTGAGCCCGAGCGAACTCGGGCTGATCTACGACGACAATCGCTTCCGCATCGATCTCTTTATCGCTCCCCACCTGCTGCCCCAGCGCGCAGCGATTGAAGATCCCTACCTGCCCGAATCCAGCAGTGAATTCTCCTTTGTGCAGAACCTCACCGGCAGCTGGTCCGGTGTGCAGAGCGAGACGGGCCCGGACTCCGAGGCATTCTCCCTGTACGGGCAATCGATTCTGAGTTTCGGCGAGAGCGGCCTGCACAGCCAGTGGACCGTGGGAGACAGGGACGATGGCCAGGTGTATGAGCTGCACTGGACCCGGGATTACCGGGGCCGGGCCTATTCAGTGGGGCTGATACAGCCCTTCAGCAGTTTCAGCAGCTTCAGTGCGACACCCTACCTGTACGGTGTGGAATACCGCAGCTCCAACAACAGCCGTGCCGACAACCGCTATCAGCAGGGTGCACCGCTGGAAGTAAACATGCCGGTGCGCGGGCGGGTCGAAGTCCGTCGTGAGGGGCGACTGCTGTACAGCGCGCTGCTGGAGGCCGGCAACCAGTTACTGGATACCTCCAGCCTTCCCGGCGGCGCTTACGAGCTGGAGGTACGCACCCTGGATGAGAGCGGGCGCGTGTTGGCGGAATACACGGAGTTTTTTGCCAAGGACTCGTTACTGCCCGCGCCCGGCGAGTGGCGCTGGAGCCTGCAGGCCGGGCAGCCGGCACAGCTCAGCTCGGAGGAACTGTTACCGGAGGCCACCGATGACCTGTTCCTGCAGGGCGGCGTGGCGCGTCGTGTGCTCGATAACGCCGGTCTCTTCGCCAGTGCGGCGGCAACCAACCACACGCAACTGCTGGAGCTGGGGGCGCGCTGGGTTACCCCCTATGTGGAGGTTTCCCCTAGCCTGCTGGAGACCGATTCTGGCCGCGGCGGCTACCGGCTTTACGCGGCTCTGAAGACCCCCTGGTTCCAGCTGAGCGCCAACGAGTCGCGGCTGGAGGATGAAGAGGAGCCACTGGAACCGGGCGCTTACGCCCTTCTGAATCGCGGCTTCTTCCAGCGCAATGCCACGCTCACCGCGCCGATCGGCGGCGGCCAACTGGCGCTGCGTTACAGCGAGCGCGATCGCGGCGTGTCCCTGTCCCAACCCGAGTTCACGCTGGACGACGAAACCACTGCCGCTGAACGCCTGACCACGCTGGAATACCGCCGCAACCTGTTCCGCACACGCAACTGGCTGGGTGAATTCACACTGGCCCACAGCGATGCGGACGGACAGCAGCTCACCACGGCAAGTTTCCAGATGCGCCTGCGCGGCCATCACTGGAACCACAGTGCACGCCTGCGCAGCGATCGCAGTGATACGAGCGGTGATGGAGTGCGGGCCGGCTTTGACTCTACATGGAATGATCGCGAACTGTGGGCACTGGAACTCGACCAGCAGTTCTCTGCCGAATCAGACCGGGATGGCCACTATCTGCGCAGCAACACGCGGCTCGCAGGTCACCGCGGTTTTGCCAGTTCCACCGTGCAGTATCTCGATAGTGGTCTCCAGAGGTCACTCAATTACCTGGGCAGTTTCTCCACCAACCTGATGATCAACCGCAAGGGTTTTGCCTGGGGTGGCGAGCGCCCCTACGACAGTGCGGTGATGGTCGATATCGATGGTAGCGCGGATGAGGATTTTGAAATTCTCGTCAATGGGGTACGGCGCGGTTATGCCAAAGGCGGTGGCCGGTCACTGATCAACCTGCCGGCTTTCGGCAGCTACGAGGTTGCACTGAAACCTCTGGAAGACGGCTTCTATGATTACCGTGAACAGCGGGAAACCCTGACACTGTATCCCGGCAACGTGGCCCGTGCAGAGTATGTCATCCAGCCCCTGATTCTGGCGCTGGGGCGCATCGTCAGGGACGGCTCACCGTTACCCGGGGTGAAGATCAGTATCGGTGACTTCAATGCGGTTACCGACGATATGGGGGTATTCCAGATGGAGATGCGGGGCAACCCCCGCCAGCTGAAGGTGCCTCCGGTCCGCTGGGGCAACTGTCTGGTCTCCCTGCCGGAGCAAAGCTCCGGCGATCACTGGGTCAACCTGGGCGTGATCGACCTGGCCACAGCAGAGTGCCACGAGAGCGGGAGTGAACATGCGAGTCGCTAGCGCCCTGCGCTCTTTAGGAATGCTCTGTGCTCTATTCCTCACCCCGCCGGCCTGGTCCGAGTCCACCAACGCGCGCCCGTGTGACAATGGTGCCGGCCCGCCCAATGACCCGACCGCAGCAGAATACGACGAACGCCTGATCGGTGTTTGCCAACTGGAAAACACCGACAATACTTTCGCCTTCAAGCCTTCTATTCGCGATCAGGGCACGGTGACCTTTACCCTGCGCAGCTGCTCGCCGGATGGGTTCAGTGAAACCTGTGAGTTCGCCACGCCTTACGCGGTAGCCCTGAACGGCCCTACCACGGGCAACGGCAGGAAATTTATTCTCGCCGGGGTGCAGGACAACGCGGAGGTGACGCTTACTTTCTCCAGCAGCGGTGTCTCTGAGGAACTCGCTCCGGGGCAACTCACCGGGCTCTTTCCCGGCGGCGCCAATGGGCGACAGGTGCCGGCAACGATCAACGTTTCGCTGCAAAATCTCGGCAAACTGAAAGGTAACTTCTACAGTGGTACCTTCTCACTGGGCATCGACCAGTGCGGCAATAATGATGTCGGCGGTGCGCTACCCTGCGATGGCAGCAAACCGGTTACCCGACTTGCCACCGGCGAGGAAGTGGTTTTCACCATCAGCCTGGTGGTGGACACGGAAATTCGCATCTCCGGCCTGGAAGACATGGTTCTGGCCCCAGACGGTAACGGGGCTTATGTGGACAGCCAGAGCTTCTGTGTTTACACCACTGCCCGCACCCTCTACCGCATCACTGCCGACAGCCAGGCCGGTAGCGGTGCTTTCCTGTTACAGGGGGCTGCAGAAAACCTTCAGTACGAAACGGTGGTTTCTTCGGGAGGCAGGACAGAATCACTGCGGGAAGCCGTGATTTCCTCCAACACCTGGCGTGGACACCCCCAGGTGGACTGCAACAGCTACAGCGAGGAAAACATGCGTATCGATATCCGCGTGCCGCCAGCCCGGATCGGCGCGGCGACAGAAACCAGTTACTCCGATACGCTGACGCTGACGGTCGAAGTGGAGTAAACGGGCTTATTCTGCCACCGGGATGCGGAGCTTTTCCGTGTTGCCTGCGGATCGGGCCAGCAGGGACAGGTAGCCGCCCTGCAGGTCAGCTTCAAGCGGCAGACTGGTTCCGGCGTAGACACGTCCGGTCAGTGAAATGTCGCTGCAGCGGCCTTCCCCTTCGCAATGCTGCGCACTGGCAATTTCCACATTGACGTTGCCGCTGTTGCGCAGCTGCCAGCGATCGCCCTCACGGACCAGCTGCAACTGGAATTGTCCGTCCTGCGGCTGTACGAATACCAGCGCCTGGTAGGCGACCAGGATCTTCAGGGCCGTGCGGTCGGTCTTGATATCCCCCACCACCGGTTTGAACGTCACCCGGTAGACTTTCTCGGTGTCGAGATTGCGCTCCAGCGACATGAGGCGAAAGCGCTTCTGCTCGCCCGGGCCGATCACCGCCTTGGAGGGACTGACCAGCAGCTTGAATTCCCGCGGGTCCACGACGCGCACGCGCTTCTCTTCCGGGGTACCCGGGTTGTCCACCCGATAGATTTCGGTCTGCAGGTAGAGGTTCTCTGCATCGGGGTTGGTCACCACGATATCATCGCGGGCATTCGGCGTGTCATCCAGGTAGACGATGATCTTGTCCAGCGCCATGGCAGCCGACAGCGGACCCGCGGCCGCGGTTAGGATCAGGGCAAGGAACAGGGACAGGTTTCTGGCAGCTGTTTTTTTCATCGGTCAGGGCCGCTGGTGACACAGGCCCCCATTCTAAATGGCACGGCAATGGAAACAACTACTGCGCCACAATCAATACCTCCGCCCCTGGTGTGACTGCATCCCCCTGACCTGACGTCCCGCCAGGGCCGATTGGCAGACACAGACTGCCCGGGCTACCGGCAACGCTCTGCACCAGTTCCCCCTGGCTATTGCGTACCTCGACCTGAAAGCGCTCTGCCGGTTGCCGGTGCAGGCAGAGCGTTGCCGCTGACGGGTCCTGCGGCCAATGGAGCTCGGTGCGGGGGGCAATATGCAGGGTGATGCGTGCCGATGCGGAGGCTGTCGCTCCCTCACCGAGGGCGAGTTGCCAGGGCCAACAACCCAGAACTGCGAGAAGAACCAGCGCCGGGCGAACATCCTGTCTTGTACCGCTCACAACAAACCTCTGACCGCTGATGACCACCGCGTTATGGCTGCCCCCGGATTGAGTGTAGCCTCAAGGGAATGAGCGACTGAGGGCGGTCAGACAGCCCCGGCTTTTACTGCGCTGGTGCCTTGCAAGCACGCATGCAGCGACTATTTTTCCTGTATGGCCGCGGCCAACGCACGGGCCCGCTTATGGGCACAACGCGGGGCATCGACAAGAATTCAGGTTGTTGCGATGAGCGCCTGCGCGGGCACAGCGCGCGCTCCGAAAGCACAATAACGCCCGCCGAACGGATCGACTCCATGCTGATAGCGCACCGTGGCGACACCAGCCGCCAACCGGAAAACACCATCGCCGCCTTCGAGGGCGCCCACAGCCTCGGCGCCTGCGCCATCCAGGCCCAGGTCCAGTTCAGCACCGAGGGCACTCCCTGGTGCTGCGCCCACCCCAACCTCAAATTACCCGGTGCGCGCCGGGCCAAACCCCTGCACCGGATCAGCGACCGGGACCTGCGCCAGCTGCCCATGAATACCTTTGCCCAGCTTCTGGACTGGGCCGGCCGTCACAGGCACCTGGACTGGTTTATCGAGCTGCAGGACAAGACCCTGAAGAGCGTGGGCGCCGAGCAGGCGGTCGAGGCTGTGGCCCGGCGACTGCGGCACCAGAGCGATGCGTTCGCCTTGCTCACCCGGGACTGTCGCACCCTGCGCCTGGCCCGCAGCATCGGCTGCGACCAGGTGGCCCTGAAGCTGGACAGCGTGGTCCAGTGCCTTTCGATCGAGGTGTTGACCCTGGCTCCCGACTACCTGTTGATCCGCGACAACCGCATCGACTGCGCGGAACTGCCCCCGGGCCCCTGGCAGTGGGTGGTCTATGAAGTGAATTCCGCCGAGGAGGCCGTCGAATGGCGCCGGCGTGGCGCACACCACATCCTCACCGGCAACCTGCCCCTGCTGATGCGCTCCCGGGAAGCCAGCGATGTCTACGGATTTTGATGTCCTGGTGGTCGGTGCCGGCATCCAGGGTGCCGGGGCGGCAGAGGCGCTGGCCGAGGCCGGCTACCGGGTAGCCATCCTCGAACAGATTGGCATTGCCGCAGCCACCTCGTCCCGCTCGTCGAAGCTGATTCACGGTGGGCTTCGCTACCTGGAGAGCGGCCAGTTCCACCTGGTGTATGAATGCCTGCGTGAGCGGCGCTGGCTGCTGATGAACAAGCCGCAGCTGGTGCGCATGGTGCCGTTCTACATCCCGGTCTACCGCCACAGCCGTCGCTCGCCCTGGACCGTGCGCCTGGGGCTGACCCTCTACGCCCTGCTGGCCGGAGTGATCAGCGGCCAGTCCCGATTCCGCTCGGTACCCCGCCGCGAATGGGAACAGCTCTCCGGCCTGGTCCACGAGGACCTGATTGCAGTCTATCGCTATTACGATGCGCAGACGGATGACGCCGCACTGACACGCAACGTCGTGGAGTCCGCCGTTGCCAGGGGGGCGCAGCTGATCTGCCCCGGCAGCCTCGTCGGTGCCGAGCTCACCAGCCAGGGGATGCGCGTGGACTATGTGGCCGATGGCCAGCTGAACACCCTGCGCGCCCGGGTGCTGGTGAATTGCAGCGGTCCCTGGGTCAGCAATACCAATGACCGCTGTGCACCCCAGGTGCCGCTGCCGCCGCTGGAGCTGGTGGCCGGCACCCATATCGAACTGCCCATTTCCCTGGGCGACAAGATTTTCTATGTCGAGGCAGAGGATGGCCGAGCCATCTTCGTGATGCCCTGGCAGGGCAGGACCCTGGTGGGCACCACCGAACGCAGCTACCGGGGCGATCCCCGCGACGTAGCCCCGACACTGGAAGAAGAGCAATACCTGCTGCAGACGGTGCAGCGTTATTTCCCCCAGACCCGGCAACTGCGCGGCAAAGATATCTGCGACAGCTGGGCAGGGCTGCGGGTGCTGCCACAATCAAAAGACACCCCCTTCTCGCGGCCCCGCGACACGCTGATCTGCTGCGACAACTCGCGGCGACCACGGGTTCTGGCCGTTGCCGGCGGCAAGCTGACCAGCTATCGGGCCACGGCGCGGAAAATCGTCAAGACGCTGCGTCCGACACTGGACTCCGCCGAGCCGGACCAGCCGGGCGAGTGCACCACGGCGAGCAGTCCGAACCGCTCCGAGAAGGAAAATCACTAGGGAATTGCCGGGCCAGGATGAAGGGCAGAGGGATACTGCCCGCTGAAGCGCCCGGCAAAGCCCTAAAAGCTCTCAGCGCCTTCTCCGCCGGTTACGGCCGATGAGTCCCTTCCCCTATAATGCGCGGACACACTCTGCTGTCCGAACACACTGTCTGTATGCCCGAGTCTCCCTCCCCACAATCCCCGAGTGATACTTCGAGGGCCGTTTCCCACCGGTTCTGCACCGCGCCGCTGATGGATTGGAGTGACCGTCACTGCCGCTATTTCTGGCGCCTGCTGAGCAAGCGCGCCACCCTGTATACGGAAATGGTCACCACCGGCGCCCTGCTGTTCGGGGACCGGGCGCGGCACCTGGACTTCAGTCCCGAGGAGCAGCCGGTGGCACTGCAGCTCGGCGGCAGCGACCCGAAAGACCTGGCGCAGTGCGCCCAGCTGGCCGAGCAGTGGGGCTATAGCGAAGTGAACCTGAACTGCGGCTGCCCCAGTGACCGGGTGCAATCCGGCCGCTTCGGCGCCTGCCTCATGGCCGAGCCCGCACTGGTGGCAGACTGCCTGGCGGCCATGCGCGAGGCCGTCTCCATCCCGGTGACCGTCAAGCACCGTATCGGCATCGATGACATGGAGGACTACGCCGGTCTCACCACATTCGTCGAGGCCCAGGCGGCGGTCGGGATTAACACCTTCATCGTGCACGCGCGCAAGGCGTGGCTGAACGGCCTCAGCCCGAAAGAAAACCGGGAGATACCGCCACTGAAATACGACATGGTCTACCAGCTGAAGCGGGATTTTCCCCAGCTGGAAATCGTGCTCAACGGCGGCATCAATTCGCTGGAGGAATGCGAGCAACATTTGCAGCAGCTCGATGGTGTTATGCTGGGGCGCGCCGCCTACCAGAACCCCGTGATCCTGGCGCAGGTGGACAGCCACCTGTTTGGCGACAATCCCGGCCCGTCCCCGGTCGAGGTGGTCGAGCAGATGTTGCCCTACATCGAGCAGCAAATGAGCGGCGGCGCGCGACTGAACTACATCAGCCGCCATATGCTGGGACTTTTCCAGGGGGTACCCGGCGCGAGGCGCTTCCGGCGCCACCTGAGCGAGAACGCCCACAAGCCCGGCGCAGGTCCCGAGGTGATGCGGGAGGCCCTGTCCCTCGTGACCCAGGCAGCCTGATCCCGCTACAGCGCGCGGCATTTTGCTGGTAGCGCCGATAAGTAAGATAAGTAAACGAAAGGAAGTGAGATGAACAAACTGGAGCAATTGCGGCAGCGCAGCCTGGTGGTGGCCGATACCGGCGATATCGAGGCAATCCGGCGCTATCGCCCCCACGACGCCACCACCAACCCCTCACTCCTCTACAAGGCGGCCCAGTTGCCCCAGTACCAGCCCTATCTCATCGACGCCCTGGCATGGGCAGACCGGCACAGCGGTGAGCGCGGCCGGCTGGCGGCGATGAAGCTCGCCGTGGCCATCGGTGCCGAGATCCTGGAGATAGTGCCGGGGGTGGTCTCCACCGAGGTGGACGCACGTCTCTCGTTCGATACCCGCGCCACGGTGGAATATGCACGGCAGCTGATCCACCTCTACCAGCAGGCCGGTATCGGGCGCGAGCGCGTACTGATCAAGGTCGCGTCCACCTGGGAGGGCATCACCGCTGCCGGCATCCTCGAGCGCGAGGGTATTCGCTGCAACCTGACATTGCTCTTCAGTTTCTGCCAGGCGGTCGCCTGCGCCGAGGCCGGGGTCACGCTGATTTCGCCGTTCGTGGGCCGTATCCTGGACTGGCACAAGGCCAACAGCGGCAGGGATTTCACCGCGGAAGAGGATCCCGGTGTGGCCTCGGTGCGGGGCATCTACCAGTATTACAAAGCCCGCGGCTACGAGACGGTGGTGATGGGAGCAAGCTTCCGCAATACCGGCGAGATCGAGGCCCTGGCCGGCTGCGACCGCCTCACCATCAGCCCGCAGTTGCTGCAGGCCCTGGAGGAGGATACCGGCACCCTGGCCAGCGGCCTGCCGGAGCAGGTGGCCCCGGAAGAACGCCCCACCCACGCGCTGACAGAAGCGGAGTTCCGCTACCAGCTGAACGCGGACGCCATGGCCACTGAAAAACTGGCCGAGGGCATCCGCAACTTTGTCCACGATCAGGACCAGCTGGAGCAGCTGCTCCTGCAACAGGCGAAGGAGCATACGACCCGCGATGCTGCGACAAATCCGTAAACTGTTCGATCAGATCGGCGACAGCGAGGACATCGAAAAGCGCGATGCGTCGGACCTGCGCATGATCAGCGCCGCCCTGCTGGCAGAGGTGGCTACGGTGGATCACGAGCTGGACGTGCGTGAGCGGGAGACACTGGTTTCTGTACTGCAGCAGCATTACCGGCTCGAGGCCGATGAAGCCGGCGCACTGGTGGAGGAGGCGCTCGGGCACCGTGAGGATGCCACTTCCCTGTACGAGTTCACCCAGACGGTAAACCGGGAATTCGACGACCGGGACAAATACCTGCTGGTGCGGCAAATGTGGCAGGTGGCGCTGGCCGACGGCACCATCGAGCCCTTTGAGGAACACCTGATCCGCCGGGTGGCGGATCTTGTTTACCTGCCCCACGGACTCTTCACCCGCGCGCGCGCGGAGGCCAGGGAAATGGCCAAGCTCAAATAAAACGGGACAGAGTCAGGCAGCCGGGGCCGCCTGCCACATCAATGCATGCGGGTGGAGGGACTGTCGAGGGGATCGCACTCGCGCTCGAGGGTGTGGACCAGATCGCGGAAAGTCTCCGCATTGTGCTCGTTCATGCTCATCAGCACCCGGTGCGCTTCCAGCACTTTCTCACGCGCGGCGCACTCATCCGGGGTCTTGCACTTCAGGGGTTTCGGGTCAGCGGCGTAATCCCGGTGCTCTTCACTGATCTCGATCAGGGCATCGAAACCCATGGCATCGAGCAGGTGGTGAATGCCCTGGTCGGTGGTCAGCACCAACGGCTTTTCGCAACCGCGCTCGAGGGCACGGATGGCGATCTTGGCCATCAGGCCGAGCGTTGTGCTGTCGACGCCTTTGGCGCCATGAAGATCAAACACGACATCATCGAAGTCATCGTGCTGAAACATGCTGTCGATAAAGTTATCGAACGAGGTACAGAGGTTAAGCCGCACATCGCCAACCAGCTTGATGACGTAGATACCCTCGTGGGCACCGACCATTATTTGCCCGGACTGCATAACAACCTCTGGCACCTCCGCCGTGCCGCACTCTGGCGATCACTACAGAAGTGGCGAAAGTTCACATTGCCTGTGTGCGATATCAGCCGTTACTACCGCCGAATCCCACACTTTTGACTGTAAATCGGGCGGAGCTTACTCCTGCGACCCGGGAGTGACAAGCATTTGCCCCACCCGTTGTGGACCGCTTAGTCAGCCTCTTATTCAACTCTGGCGCAGGGTGAGAATGGTCACATCGTCCGGCAGCGCGTCCGATGTATCCACCCGCAGCGCCGAACAGAGGCTGTCCAGGTCCCCGCGGCTCTTGTCGATGGCAGTCAGCAGCTGCTGCTCCCGTTCCAGCAGGTCGCCACTGAACAGCTCCAGCACACCATCGGAACAGGCCACCAGGCTCCAGGTACTCGGCAATGCAGCCTCGAGTACCTGCCAGTTGCCCTGCTCGAACAACCCCAGCGGACGCCCTTTGCCCGGCAGCCATTCCGCCCCGTGTCCGGTCACCAGCGCCGGCGTCGGCACCTGTCCGGCCACCGCGTAGTGCAACTTGCGGGCGCGACTGTCGATGGCGCCGACAAACATAGTGGCGTGCTTGTCGAGCCGTGTGGCGAGCAACTCCCGGTTGATGGTCTGCAGGATTTCCAGCAGGTCGTCGTGAAGGGTATCCAGGTGGGTAAACAGGGGGCGCTCACGCAACAGGTGCATGATGCTGTGCTTGATCAATGCGGTGACCAGTGCCGATGACACCCCATGCCCGGAAACATCGACAAGGTAGAAGGCGACAAAGCGCTCCCCGAACAGGCCGTAATCGATGAAATCGCCGCTGAGAAAGAGAGAGGGGACCAGCCGATAGGCGGCCTCGATCCCGGCCGGATACTGATAGGGGGTACGGGGCAACAGGTGCTGCTGCAACAGCCGGCCGGCCTCCTGGTCCCGTTGCAGCACTTCCACATGATCCCGCAGTTCCCGGTTGCGCCGCTCCAGCGCCTCGCGATACTCGCGGTTTTCCCGCGCCAGTTTCTGGGCTTCGGTGATGCGGGACACCGCATGTTCGATGACGGTTTCGTCTTCGATCGGCTTGAGCAGGTAATCGCTGGCCCCCAGACGCAGCGCCTGGACCACATCGTTGACCTGGCTGTTGGAGGCGAGGACCACCACGGGCGTCTCCCGACAGGCCTGCTTGATCTTGCGCAGCACTTCGAGGCCGCCCATGTCCGGCAGATGCAGGTCAGTGACCACCAGCTGGAACAGGCCCGGCGCAAACTGGCCGATTCCCTCGAGGCCGCTCTGCGCGGTAGTCACCGCGAAGCCCTGGCGCACCAGGGCCTGCCTGACAAAATCGCGGGAGGGCTGGTCGGCCTCGATCAACAGCAGTGACTGGCGCTCGCCCATAGGGTCAACCCAACCTGGTCGTTATTGTTTCTTCAGAAGGCAAAGGGGTCGTCGACTTCGCTTTCTGTTTCAGCCTCACCGGTCTCATCGCCATCACCTTCAGCGGTGTCGGCATCGTCGTCGGTGTCGGTGGAGGAAGCACCGTCATTGATCAGGAACTCGCGCCGCTGCAGGTAGGCATCCCGCAGTAGTACATAGCGGTCCCCCTGCAGCAGGGACTCGGTCTTCAGATAGCTGGCACGCGTCTGCACCAGGTCACCGAAGCGGAAAGCATACTCGGTGGGGTTGTGATCGATGTAGTAAATGGGGTTGGTATAGACATCCACCCAACCGCCGGGGACATCCCTCAGCGTATACGGGCCCAGGAACGGCAGCACCACATAGGGCCCCGCCGGTACTCCCCAGACTGCCAGGGTCTGGCCGAAATCCTCTCCATCATTGGGCTCGAGCCCCCAGTGCTGGGCCACATCGAACAGGCCCACCACACCCACGGTGCTGTTGATCAGGAAACGACCGGCATCATTGCCGGCCTGCCCCCATTTCCACTGCAGGGCACTGTTGAGGGAATTGGTGACTTCGAGCAGGTTGCCGTAGAAGTTGCTGACCCCGTGCTGCATGAAAATCGGGGTGACTTCGCGGTAGGTCACCGCGAGAGGCTTCAGGACCCAGCGATCGGCGGTGTCATTGAAGCGAAAGATGGCGCGATTGACGTCTTCCCAGGGATCCTGGGTGGCAGAATCCTCCTGGCCGCCAAACTCCGCTGCGGGATCGAAACCGTACTCATCCTCGAGGGAACCGCCGGTATCCGTCGCCGGGCTGCTGTCCGAGCTCTCGTCACCGTCATCCGGGCCATCTACCGTTGCGGCAGCATCGGCTTCGGCGCTGTCTTCATCCGTACCTGCCGGAGTCGACTGCTCCGTAGCCGGCAGATTTTCTGGCGGCACCTCGGCGAACGGGTCATCCTGACCAAAGGCAGTCAGTGGCAGTGCCAGCAGTACCGACAGTGTCAGTGAGGGCAAACCATTTGTGCGTCCCAGCAAAACCCTGCTCCTGTGACAAATCATGGAAGTGGAAAGATTTTACCGCCCGGGGCAAGCGGGAGCCACCCTTGGCAGCATAGCAGTCGGCCTGTTTTTTCGGCCAAAAGCACCCGTTTTTTCGATGCTGCGCTCTCTCAGCGCAGCCCGGCGATGATACCGGCGCTCAGCAGTTTTTCCAGCAGATCCCGCCCGAATTGCAGTAAAACTTCCGGATCCGGGTGGTTCATCTCACCGGCAAGCGCCAGCAGCAGTTCGCGACCGGTTGTCTCCTCGCCCTGCGCCAGCTGCAACAGCCGCGCCGTGACCGCATTGGTCTCCATAAAGCTGATGGCATCGCTCCGGTCGCGGTAGACCAGCAGGAAGGTGGGCGCATCCGGCGCCTCTTCGGGCTGGAAGGCGGGACCGATCTGGTGGACCGGAAAGCGGTAATTCAGGCTCCAAACCAGCGGGGATACCACCGGCACCCCGGCCAGCACATCTCCCTCCCGCTTCAGGCCCTGCGGCATTTCGGCATCACTGACATCCAGTGCCAGCTCCACCCACTCGTAATGGGCCAGCTCCAGCAGGAACGGCGGATCGCAGGGGTGCGGCTCGCGCTCGCTCTGCAGGTAGTGCAGGAACTCCTCACTGATCTGCAGGAAATAAGGGCTCTGGGAGGCATGGCGGTGAACGAAGTCACGCACCATCGCATGCCAGTCACTATCACTGTAGAGCTTGCGCAAAACCGGGAAGCCGCTGGCAATAAAAGACTCGATATTGTTGTAAATCAGGTCGCGGTAGATGGCGAGGCGACGATCCTCGATCTCGGCGGGCGGCGCGTGCTCGCGGGGATTGCGCAGGTGGGCGGCAAACTCCCGCTGCATCTGCTGGAACTGCGCGCCTTTCGCTGCTTTTCCGTCAGCGGTGCGCATATTGTGCCTTGCGTTGTATTTGGGGCTGGACGTGGGACTGGATCTCGCGGATCTGCGCCACCTCCTCGAACAGCTTTGGCAGCGGCGGGATATTGAAGTCGCGCTCCAGTAGCGTGGGCAGGGCGCCGTGCAGCCGGTAGGCCTCCTCCAGCAACGCCCACACCGGACCGATGACCGGCGCACCGTGCGTATCGACCTTGAGATCTTCCGCCTCGTCATAATGTCCGGCCACGTGAACGTAAGCGATACGTTCCCCCGGCAACCCGCGCAGAAAGTCCACGGGATCGTAACGATGATTGATACTGTTGACGTAAATGTTGTTCACATCCAGCAGCAGGTCACAATCCGCCGCCTCCAGAACCGCGGTAATGAAGTCGAGCTCGGTCATCTCCTGGCCAGGGGCTGCGTAATAGGAAACGTTCTCCATGGCGATGCGCTGACCGAGGGTATCCTGCACCCGGCGGATACGCTCCGCCACGTAACGCACCGCCTCTTCCGTGAAGGGGATCGGCAACAGGTCATACAGATGGCCGTGGTCCGAACAGTAGCTCAGGTGCTCGCTGTAACAGCGGATGTCGTGCTCACGGATAAATGCCTTGATCGAGCGTACCAAATCCATATCGAGAGGCGCGGGGGAGCCGATGGACAGAGACAGGCCGTGGGTCACAAACGGGAAACGTTCGGTCTGCTCCCGCAGCCAGCGTCCGAAGCGCCCCCCCACGCCGATCCAGTTCTCCGGGGCCACTTCGAGAAAATCGATGTGCTCCGGTGATACTTCCTCGCCCATCATGGAGCGACGCAAACCGAGGCCTGCGCCCTCGACGGGGAATGCTCTTTGGTCAGCACTACTCATGGTTGACGCTCTGGAATGTCATCGACTGGCCGCGGGCTAGATGGCACCGGAAAGAGGGTGGCAGGTACCGGGGGCATGACGCCCCCGGACAAGTGAAAGCAAACGGTTTATCCGCCGCACTTACCCTCACCGCACTTACCCTCACCACACTTACCTTCTTTCTTCTTGCCTTCTTCGCCGCACTTGCCTTCGCCGCACTTACCTTCTTTTTTCTTGCCTTCCTCGCCACACTTACCTTCGCCGCACTTGCCCTCTTTCTTCTTGTCGTCAGAGCCGTGCTCACTCATGACGGCCAGGTTGTAACCTGAGGACAGCTTCTCGGCGGCGAACGGATTGGCATCACTGGCAATACCGGCGGATACGTTCAGGGACGCGGACGCAAGGAAAGCGGCGCCAACGGCAGCGGCAAGCGGTACATTCTTCTTGTTCATAACGATTCTCCTGTTTAATACCCTAAAGTCTTATAGCCACGTGGCGGAGCTTTCCACCGCCTTCCCGGCAGTATAATGCGCCCTGCTCACAGGCAGTTACGTTCTGAGACCCGCAACGTATCAGTAAAGTTGCCTCAAATCCGGCAATTCGTTAAGCGGACTCCGGTTGAATAGTCGTTATTGAGCGGTAGTTGTTACAGCAACCGTGTTTTTGATTCGATTTCTGGTCGCAGGCGATCATTTTTCATCCAGCCCGGTACCGCCCAGCCCTGCCAGCGGCGGGCATCCTGCATGGGTGGAGTGCGAGTTGCACCGTACGACTGAAGGCCGGCTAGCAGCGACTCACTGCTCACTGGGAGAAGCGCAGACCGGCCTGCTCGATTTCCTGCCACTGCTTGCGCAGTCGTTTTACCGACACCGGCATCAGGGTCTTCAATGACTGGGCAAACAGCGAAATACGGAATTCCTCCAGCATCCAGCGGTAATCGACCAGTACCGGCTCGGCCATCAGCGCCGGATGCGAGTATTGCGCGAGCAAATCCATAAACGGCTGTGCGGCGTCCTGATACTCCGCTTGCAAGCGCCGGTCACGGTTGGGATCCAGTGCGGCCTTCTCGAGGCGCATGGAAATGCCCTTGAGGTAACGGCCATACTGGCGCAGCCACTCCATAGGCGTATCGAACAGGAAACCGCGATAGAAAAGACCTGCCAGCTGCTGCTGGATATCTCCCACCGCCATGGCAACGGCAAGGTTTTTCTGCTGCTTGATTGTCTTACGCAGCGGCACCAGATCACCGAGCGCCCTGACCAGTAACGCGGCAATTTCCTGTGCGACCTCGATGAATTTTTCCTGGCGCTCCAGTGCCGCAAGGAAGTCACGCTCGGCTCGGGGCCACTGCCCATCGGGCCAGAACAGCTCTCTCGCTGCTGCCAGCATGATATCGTCGGCCACCTCCTCGCGGCGGCCCAGGTCGGCGGCGGACAGGCCCAGCTCCTTGCCGCGTAGCAATTCCTTGCGCAGGTATTTCACTTTTTCGGGCAGGTGCAGCAGTGCCAGCCGGGAGATGCCGGCGCGGCTGGTGCGTCGTGCTTCGGCCGGGTTATCCAGCAGCCGCAGGGCCACGCTGTCCCCGCGGTCTTCCAGCGCGGGATAAGCCCGCATCTTGAGGCCACCCTGGTCCATGGTGTGGGTTTCCGGCAGGTCACCGAAATCCCACAGGGTGATGCCCTCCCGCTCGAAGTCGTCCCCGGCGGTGGCGATCTCACGCTGCACTCGGTCCCGGTAGCGCTCCTGTAATTGCGACAGGTCACGCCCCTGGTCGAGGCGCTTGCCGGACTCATCCAGCACCTGGATATTGAAACGGTAGAAATCCTCCAGGCTGCTTTCAGCCCGGGCCCAGGCTTCCTCGGGCAGCTCTTGGGCCGTCTGGCGCTTTAACTCCAGCGCCAGCGCCTGCCACAGGGGCGTGTTGTCCGGCTTCATCCTCGGCAATGCCCGGTCCACCGCGGCCGGCACCGGTACAAAATATTTGCGCCACTGTTTGGGCAACCCCTTCACCAGGGCGATGCATTTATCGCGCAGAAGTCCTGGCACCAGCCACGACAACCGGGCTTCAGGCACCTGATGCAGGGCCGCAACCGGTACGCGGATGCTTACCCCGTCCTCCGGGCTACCCGGCTCGAAGTGATAGCTGAGCGGAAACTCTATCCCGCCGGTCTGCAGGGTGTCCGGGAACTGCGCCTCGCCGATATGATCGGCGCTCTGCTGCATCAGCAGGTCCCGTGGAATCATCAGCAATTCGGGATCGCGGGATTCCGCCTGCTTGCGCCAGTGCTCGAAGCCCGCCAGGTTGACAATATCCTCCGGCAGCCGCTCATCGAAGAAGCGGAAGATCACCTCGTCGTCGACAACGATATCCCGCCGGCGTGACTTGGCCTCCAGGTCCTCCAGCTCCTCGAGCAGCGACCGGTAGTGTTTGAAGAACCGACCCTTGCCGCGATAGCGCTGCTCAACCAGTGCCTGGCGGATAAAGACCTCGCGCGCCACTTGCGGATTCAGCTTGCCGTAGTGAATGCGTTTCTTTTCAACCAGCACCAGGCCGTACAGAGTTACCTTTTCGAACGCCATCACCCGGCCGCCACGGGCATCGTAATGCGGTTCGGAGTAGCCGCGCTTGACCAGGTGCTCTGACACTGCCAGCACCCAGTCCGGCTCGATGCGGGCGACGGTATGGGCAAACAGGCGGCTGGTCTCCAGCAGCTGTGCAGCCACGACCCAGCGGGGCGGCTTCTTGAATTGGCCACTGCCGGGAAAAATGTGGAAGCGGCGGTTACGGCAGCCGAGGAACTCCTTGTTCTCGTCACGCACACCGATATTGCCAAGCAGCCCCGGCAGGATTGCCCGGTGAATGGCCTCATAGGAAGCCGGCTCGCGGTTTTCCTTCAGCTTCAGTTCACGGGTAGCCACCCGTAGCTGGTGGTGTATGTCCCGCCACTCACGCATGCGCAGCCAGGACAGGTAATTCTTCTGGCACCACTTGCGCAGCTGGTTCTGGCTCAGCTCCTGGCGCTGCTCTTCAAACGCATCCCAGAGCTGCACGAAGGAGACGAAGTCCGACTGCTCGTGCTGCCACTGGCGGTGCTTTTCATCCGCCGCCTGGCGTTTCTCTGCCGGGCGTTCGCGCGGATCCTGCACGGCCAGGGCGCTGACGATGATCAACACCTCACGCAAACTGTCGTTGTCCCCCGCTGCCATCAACATGCGGCCAAGGCGCGGATCCAGCGGCAGACGGGACAGTGCCCGGCCAAATTGGGTGACCTTGCCGCCGGCATCCACGGCCTGCAGTTCCTGCAGCAGTTTGTAACCGTCGTTGATCAGGCGCTCATCGGGTGGATCCACAAAGGGAAAATCGCGGATATCACCAATGCGCAATTGCAGCATCTGCAGGATCACCGCCGCCAGGTTTGTGCGCAATATTTCCGCATCGGTAAATTCGGGCCGCTGCTCGAAATCGCGCTCTTCATAGAGTCGCACACAGACACCGGCGCTGACCCGCCCACAGCGACCGGCGCGCTGGTTGGCGCTGGCCTGGGAGATCGCTTCGACCGGGAGCCGCTGGATCTTGCTGCGGTAGCTGTAGCGGCTCACGCGCGCGGTGCCGGGATCGATCACGTAACGGATGCCGGGTACGGTAATGGAGGTTTCCGCCACGTTGGTGGCCAGCACGATGCGCCGGCCCTTGTGCCCGTGGAAAACCCTGTTCTGCTCGGCAAGGCTCAGCCGAGCATAAAGTGGCAGCACTTCCAGTTGTGGAATCTGTGCGTCCCGCAGGGCCTTGGCACACTCGCGGATTTCCCGCTCGCCACTCATGAAGACGAGAATATCGCCCCCGCGGCGGCCGCTGCTCTTTTCCTCGTGCAGCAGCTCGTCGACCGCGGCAATCACCTGCTCGTTGAGATCGGCCTCGCTGTCCGCGGGTGGACGGTAATGGATTTCCACCGGATAGGTGCGACCGGAAACCTCGATGATCGGCGCATCGTCGAAATGCCGGGAAAACTTCTCCAGGTCGATGGTCGCCGAGGTGATGATCAGCTTCAGGTCCGGGCGCTTGGGCAGGATGGTCTTCAGATAACCGAGGAGGAAGTCGATATTGAGGCTGCGTTCGTGGGCCTCATCGATGATGAGGGTGTCGTATTTGTTCAGCAGCGGGTCGCGCTGGATTTCCGCCAGCAGGATACCGTCGGTCATCAGCTTGACGTGGGTATGCTCGTCACTGTGGTCAGTGAAGCGCACCTGGTAACCCACCGAGTGACCCAGGGGCTGGTTGAGTTCCTCGGCGATGCGGTTCGCCACCGTGCGCGCGGCGATTCGCCGCGGCTGCGTGTGACCAATCTGACCGTAGACCCCACGACCGAGCTCCAGGCAGATCTTGGGCAGCTGGGTGGTTTTGCCGGAGCCGGTTTCACCCGCGACCACCACCACCTGGTGGTCGGCGATCAGCGCGGCGATTTCCTCCCGGCGCGCAACCACCGGCAGTTCCTCCGGCCAGGTCACTGTCGGCAACTTTTCGCGGCGCGCAGAGGCCAGCGCCGCAGAGGCCTGCAAGTCACGTTGCAGCTGCTCGAGCATCCGGTCTGCCGGCTTGCCGGATTTCACCCGCCGCCGTGCATTGGCGAGCGCCTTGCGCAGGCGGTACCGGTCGCGGCCCATGCAGTGGTCCAGGCGCTGATCAAACTCGGCGCTGAGACTGTCCAGGGCCCGGCGGGCCTGGTTGACTGGGTTGGCTTCGGAGTGACTCATAATCCACAAACTGACCGCAAACCAGCCATTATACCTGCTGCGCCACTGGCGGCTAAATCCTCGCCGGGAGTTGCCGGAGCCCATTTGGCGCTGTTCTATACTCAAGGCAATTGCATCCCCCGCCAGCCCGCGAGGGAAAACTTTTTTCCCAAGCCCATTGCCTGTCAGAGGTACCGACATGCAAGACTTCAAGCCAAGACCCCCTGCAGATGCCGGCGAACTGATGGGGCATCCCAAGGGACTGTTCCTGCTGTTCGGCACCGAGATGTGGGAGCGGCTCAGTTACTACGGCATGCGCGGGATCTTCGTCTTCTATCTCACCTCGGCCGCGGCAGCAGTCGCTTTTGGCTGGGAACAGTTATCGGACGTGGAGCGCCAGTCAAAGGCACTCAGCTACCTGGGCTGGTACGCCATGCTGGTGTACCTCACCCCCATCATCGGCGGCTGGGTCGCAGACAACAAATGGGGCCAGCGACGCTGCATCATGTTTGGCGGCACCCTGATGATGCTGGGCCAGTTTGCCCTCGGCTTCCCCCACAGCTGGCTACCGGACGGTACCGAAATCTACATGCTGTGGCTGGGCCTGGCGCTGCTCATTCTCGGCAACGGCTTCTTCAAACCCAACATCTCCACCATGGTGGGCGACCTCTATGAGGAGGGGGACAAGCGTCGCGATACCGCTTTCACCATCTTCTACATGGGCATCAACCTGGGCTCGATCCTCGGCTACCTGGTGATCGGTTGGATCGGCGAAAAGGTGGACTACCAGCTCGCGTTCTTTGTCGCCGGCCTCGGCATGGCCCTGGGCCTGCTGCTGCAGCTCACCCAGGCCAACCGCTACCTCGGCGTACTCGGCACCCAGCCCTCGGCCCAGCTTGGGCTCAAACAGGACGTGGCCGACAAGCACAAGCCCCTCACCACCGAAGAACGGGACCGCATCAAGGTGATTCTGATTCTCGGTGTGTTCACGGTGATCTTCTGGGCCGGCTTTGAACAGGCGGCGGGCTCGATGAACCTGTTTGCAAAATACAACACCGACCTGAACGTTGGCGGCTTCGAAATCCCGGCCAGCTGGCTGCAGATGGTGAACCCGCTGTTCATCATCATCCTGGCGCCGGTGATCGCCAGTATCTGGGTCGGACTCGGTGACCGGGAACCGAACTCGCCCGGGAAGTTCAGCATGGGCCTGATATTCCTCGGCCTCGGCTTCGTTTCCATGGTAGGTGCCGCCCTGCAGATCGGCGATTCCGAGACTGCCAAGGCCAGCCTCTGGTGGCTGGTGCTGGCCTATATTTTCCACACCATTGGCGAGCTGTGCCTGTCGCCCATCGGCCTCTCCATGGTCACCAAGCTCTCGCCGCTACGCTACCTGTCACTGATGATGGGGCTGTGGTTTGCCTTTATCGGCATCGCCAATAAAGGGGCGGCTGAGATCGGTAAACTGGTGGGCGAATCCGGCCCGCTGGCCACCTTCGGTGGCGTGGCCATTGCGGCCATCGGAGCCGGCATCATCCTGTTCTTCATCCGCGAGAAACTGGTGGACTGGATGCATGGCGCCGAGGAATGGCACACCGAAGTGGGCCCGACCACCAAGGAAGAAATCGGTATTACCGCCGACCACGAGGGCGCACCGCGGAAACATTTCAGCGGCAACAACTGACCGTCGCATGACAAAAAAGGGCCGGCTGCTAAAACACAGCCGGCCCTTTTTATTGCAAAACCGCGGATAAATCAGCGGCCCTTCACCAGCCGCGCAATGGCCCGGTCGAGTCCCTCCAACGTCATGGGGTACATCTGCCCACCGACAAGCTGGCGGGTGATGCCGATACTGGGTGTGTACTGCCAGTATTCCTCCGCCACCGGATTGAGCCACACCACGTCCGGGTAGGTCTCCGTCACACGCTCCATCCAGGCCGCCCCCGGCTCCTCATTCATGTGCTCGACACTGCCGTAGCGGTGGGTGATTTCATAGGGTGCCATGGAGGCATCACCGACGAAGATTACCTTGTAGTCCTTGCCGTAGGTGCGCAAGACCTCGAGCAGGGGCGTGGTCTCACTGTAACGGCGCGTGTTATCCCGCCACAGATGCTCGTAAATGAAATTGTGGAAATAGTAATACTCCAGATGCTTGAACTCTGAACGGCAGGCCGAGAACAGCTCTTTACACACCTTCACATAGGGGTCCATGGACCCGCCCACATCAAAAAAAATCAGCACTTTGATGGCGTTATGCCGCTCCGGCACCATCTTGATATCCAGCAGACCGGCATTGCGGGCTGTTGAAGAGATGGTGTCATTCAGGTCCAGCTCTTCCGTCGCGCCGGTACGGGCAAATTTCCGCAACTTGCGCAGTGCCACCTGAATATTGCGGGTGCCCAGGGTGATGCTGTCGTCCAGGTTCCTGAACTGCCGCTTCTCCCACACCTTGACCGCGGAGCGGTTGCGGCTGCTGCCGCCGACACGGATGCCCTCGGGGTTGTAGCCGCTGTTACCGAAGGGGCTGGTGCCGCCGGTGCCGACCCAGCGGTTGCCGCCGCTGTGCCGCTTTTTCTGTTCCTCAAGCCGCTTCTGGAACTCCTCCAGCAATTTTTCCAGCCCGCCCAGGCTTTCGATCTTCGCCTTCTCTTCCTCGCTCAGCTGCTTGAGAAACTCCGCCCGCAGCCAGTCCTCCGGAATCATCTGCTCCAGCACGTCGTCGAGGGTTTCCAGGTCCTTGAAGTAGGCACTGAAGGCGCGGTCGAATTTGTCGAAATGCTTTTCGTCCTTGACCAGGCAGGTGCGGGCGAGGAAATAGAATTCCTCCAGGTCGGCAAACACCAGCCGCTGCTCCAGGGCCTCCAGCAGTGACAACAGTTCTGTGGTGGAAACCGGCAGCTTGTAGCGGCGGAGGTTGAGGAAAAAACCGATCAGCATATTGACCTTTAAATTTCGGGCGAAGGTGACGATGGCGGGTGGGCATCCCTGTGACCTTTCGCGGGAGGGATCCCGCGAAAGAGCCTACAGGGATGTATTCACGGCGTGTCGCACGGATGCCCACCCGCCAGCGACACCGCCAATACCCCGGGACAGCTACCGATTCTCCCGCCGCGCCATAAAGGCAAGGCGCTCGAGCATATGCACATCCTGCTCGTTCTTCAGCAGCGCACCATAGAGCGGCGGGATGGCACTGGTGCTGTCGCGGTTTTTCAGCACCTCCTCGGGAATATCGTCAGCCAGCAGCAGCTTGAGCCAGTCGATCAACTCCGACGTGGAAGGCTTTTTCTTCAGGCCGGGCACTTCCCGCAGCTGGAAAAAGATATCCATCGCCTCTGCCACCAGCTGGCCTTTGATGCCCGGATAGTGCACATCCACGATCTTGTGCATGGTCTCCCGGTCCGGGAAGCTGATGTAGTGGAAGAAGCAGCGACGCAGGAAAGCATCGGGCAGCTCCTTCTCGTTATTGGAGGTGATGATCACAATGGGGCGGTGGCGGGCTTTCACTGTCTCGCCGGTCTCGTAAACGAAGAACTCCATGCGATCCAGTTCCACCAGCAGGTCGTTGGGAAACTCGATGTCCGCCTTGTCGATCTCGTCGATGAGCAGCACTATCCGCTCATCCGCATCGAAGGCTTCCCACAGCTTGCCCCGCTTGATGTAGTTGCGGATATCGTGAACCCTGTCCACCCCCAGCTGGGAGTCCCGCAGGCGCGACACGGCATCATACTCGTACAGGCCCTGCTGGGCCTTGGTCGAAGACTTGATATGCCACTGAATCAGCTTCGCCCCGAGGCTTTTCGCCACCTCTTCGGCCAGCAGGGTCTTGCCGGTGCCGGGCTCGCCCTTGATCAGCAGCGGGCGCTGCAGGGTAACCGCCGCATTGACGGCCATCTGCAGGTCATCGGTCGCCACATAGCTGTCGGTGCCGGTAAATTTCATCGTCACTCCAGTCTCAAATACAGGCAGGTGCGCCGATGGTAAAAGATTGCCCGGCGGCTGCCAAAGACGGAATCGGTCAAAGGGAGTGACAGGTCCGGGCGCAGCGCCACTGACCAGGGGGGAAGCTCGGGGGGGAACTATCTGAAGTCGTGACTCAGGCGGCTGACTCCGGAGTTTGCTCAGGCCACTTCGGCACTGCGGCGGTGCACCACCTGGCGCCCCTTGTCAGTGATGTACCAGCGGATACCGAGGTGGCTGTGTATCTTGCCGACCATCTCCAGCACCAGCAGGCCGTTCAAGGCGCGCGCCACCGAATTGGTCTCCATACCGCCCTCATGGACCATGCCGTGCAGGGAGCGGAACACGCAGTCACCGCTATTCAGCAGCTTGAGCACGTGCAGCGCGTTCTCATCGAGCTTGCGGATCTGGTTGAAGTCCAGGCTCGGGCCCTGCTCCGGATCCCCCTCGATCTCGTGCTCCAGCAGCGGCATCATCTCCAGCTGCATGGCGCGCAGCTCCTGCTCCAGGCTTTCCACCCGTGCCCGGGCGATGCTTGCGTCGCGCAGCTGCCGGCGCGCCGCGTTAAACACGAACATGCGCGAGGCAATGGCCGCGAGCAGGCAATAGCCGGTGAAAATCAATAGTCGCGAGGGATCGCCCTGGATCTCGATCAGCAGGTCGCTCTGGGTGAATTTGAGGAAGATGGGCACCATGAGGGCGCCGCACAGGCCCATGATCAGGCACCGGGCCAGGCCTGCCGGGTCCTCTTCTGTGAACAGCATCTGGTAGTAGTTCACGAGGCCACCGAGAATCCCGGAAACCAGCATCACGGCGGCAAGTATTAGGAGATGGTCGAGCATCCGTAGCCCTCTGTCAGGCGCTGTCCCGCGCCTGCCGACTCTATTATCTGGCGGATCGATGCTGCGCCAGAGGCGCAGATCAGCCCTATAGATATAGCAGCTGCCAACCCCGGCCGTGGCGGCGAAAGTGGGATCCGGCGCCTAGTTCTCCAATCGGGTCAGTTCGTGAACAGCTGCCCGAGAGGCGTCGATTCAGGGTTCGTTGAAATAGGGGTCCTGGTCGAGCTCGCGTTGCTTCTGGCGCCGGCGACCAACGAGAAGCACCACCAGCCCCCACACCGAAACCAGCGCCAGGGCACCGACTGTGGAGAACACCAGGTTTGCAGTGACCTCCGGAGCTGCGCCCTCCTCCTCGAACACGGTCTGGTAGACGAACAGCGGCAGCACCGGCATGGGGGGCGCATCGGTCATGCCGCTGCGGACCGGCACCAGCAATGCCGCGGCGACCACCAGCAGAATTGCCCGGCGCAGCCAGCTCCAACCCCAGTTGCGCATAAACCACCAGCCTGCCGCCAGCAACACCAGGGTGCCGCCGGCGTAAATCAACCAGGCCAAACGATATTCTTCTGCCATAGGTTTATGCTCTGCTTCCTTTTTTCACTTCCGGTCTATGGCCGTAGCCACAGGGATCTTGGCGGGCCTGGATGCCCGGCCAGGGGTGGCTCAGTCGCCCACCCAGTTGACAATATGCTCTTCAAAATCGTCCGGGTGCACGAACTCTTCACTGATCACGGCACCGCGCACCGAGATACCCGCCTCGTGCACTGACTCGGCGCGGCCGGACACCAGCGGGTGCCAGTCAGCCAGTGGCCGGCCCTCGGCGAGGGTGCGATAGGCACAGGTCGACGGGAGCCAGTCATAAGCCTGTACGTCCCCGGCGCGCAACTGGATACAGTCCGGGACCAGCTGTTTGCGTTCGGGGTAGCGGCTGCACTGACAGGAATGGGTATCGAGTAACCGGCAGGCCACATTGGTGGTATACACCTCGCCGCTCTCCTCTTCCTCGAGGCGATGCAGGCAGCAGCGGCCGCAGCCGTCACAGAGTGACTCCCACTCGGAATCGCTCATTGCCTCCAGCGGCTTGCTCTCCCAGAAGGGCCGTTCGCTCAAACCTGCCCCCCCTCAGCGCTGCAGCTTGCTGTTCAGGGCTGCGATTGCGCTCATCTCACTGTCCACAACCGGGGGCATCTGCAGGTAAAAGCCGCGCTCACCGATATCTGCCAGGACTTTCGCCACATCGGCACGGGCCAGTTTTTTCTCCGCTGTCAGCAACATGGTCATGACATGCTTCGGCTGGCCAAATAGCTCCAGAAGTTTTTCCGGCACCCTCTCCAGGCCCTCGCGCTTGTCGACGTAAAGATACATCTCGTCTTCAAGGGGACTGCGATAGACATCACAAACCGTTTTCAAACTACTTGCTCTCCGATTCTTCACGGGCGGCTTCAACGCCTTCCAGCAGGACAGCGCCGACGAGGTCGCCGCGCCAGCCGCGCAAGCGCCCCTCCAGGGACGGCCGACTGGCCTGTAGTAATTCTTCCAGTTCCTTCTTACGCACCAGGATTTCCGCCGGCAGGCCCTCGCGCTCGGCGATTTCGTTCACCCGCTGGCGCAGCGCTTTCAGGCATTCCCCCTGTCGCCGGGTCAGCGGTTGCGGCAACGACGGCGGGGCATCCTGACGCTCACGGGCCCGGCTGATGATTGTCTGTAGCGTATCACCATGCTCCCGCAGGGACCGGCCCTCGAGCCCCGGCTGCGCCATGGCCGCGGGATGCTCCGGCAGCTGCTGTGCCAGCTTCAGGCAAACGGCCTCCTTGAGCAGGTGGTTGCGCGGCACATCGCGCAGGCGCGCCTCCCGCTCCCGCCAGGCACAGAGATCCTGCAGCGCCGCCAGTTGTTTGCCACGCAGGCGCCAGGCACCTTTCACTTTCTGGTAATAGAGCTCCGGCGGCTGGGGATTGCGGGCTGCGGCTACCAGCTGCTCGCAGTCCTCCTGCAGCCACGCCAGCCGGTCACTTTCCTTCAGTCGCTTCAACAGCACTGCATAGACGTGCGGCAGCCAGGCCACATCGAGCGCGGCGTAGGTCTTCTGGGCCTCGCTCAACGGCCGCTGCAGCCAGTCCGACCGGGTCTCGCTTTTCGGCAGCTCGACGTTGATCAGGGTTTTGACGGTGGCGGCATAGCCTAGGCCGGCACCGAGCCCGGTCATGGCCGCGGCGATCTGGGTATCAAAAATGGGCTCGGGAATGGCGCCGAGCAGGCGATCCAGAGTTTCCAGGTCTTCACTGCAGCTGTGCATGATCTTGGTCACGCTGGTGTCCAGGATCAGTTCGCGCAGCGGTTCCAGGTTCTCGATCGCCAGGTTGTCGATCAGGTAACAGTGCTCACCATCCCCCACCTGTACCAGTGCCGGCTGTGGGTAGAAAGTGCGGCTGCGCATAAATTCGGTATCGAGGGCGACGGCTTTCTGCCCGCGCCACTTTTCACACAGGCGGGCCAGCTCTTCACTGCTGTCCACCCAGTGCGGCGTGGTATCCACATTCAGCATCACGACTCCCGACCGCCGGAGAAAAAGGCCGTACGGCTGTTGAAAGCGTGCGCCAGGGTGCCGCCATCGATGTATTCCAGCTCGCCTCCAATAGGTACACCGTGAGCAATGCGACTGACTGCGACCCCGTGGGCGCGGGCCCGCTCGGCGATGAATTGAGCCGTCGCCTCGCCTTCCACGGTCGGGTTGGTGGCGATGATCAGTTCCTGCAGCGGCTCACTGGCCAGGCGACGCTCCAGCAGGTCGATGCCGAGGTCACCGGGGCCGACGCCGTCGATCGGCGACAGGTGTCCGTGCAGCACGAAGTAACGCCCGTGGTAGTTACCGGCCTGTTCGATGGCCAGTACGTCGGCAGGTGTCTCGACCACGCAGAGGGATTTTTCGTCGCGACGGGGATTCGCGCACAGGGCACAGATTTCCTGCTCGGTCAGCGTGCGGCACTGGCTGCAACGCCCCACCCGTTCGATGGATTGCTCCAGGGCACGGGCCAACTGGCCGGCCGCATCGCGGTCTTTTTCCAGCAGGTACATCGCCATGCGCTGGGCAGACTTGGGCCCGACGCCAGGCAGGCAGCGCAGCGCGCCTATCAATTCTTCAATCAGGGGACTGAACATGCAAACTCTTGTCTGGTTAGGGAAGCGGGGGTTCTAGAAGGGGAACTTGAACCCTTCCGGCAAGTTCATGCCAGCAGTGAGGCCGCCCATCTGCTCCTTCTGCAGTTCCCGGGTCTTTTCCTCCACCCGACGCACGGCATCGTTCACAGCGGCGGCCAGCAGGTCTTCCAGCATTTCCTTGTCCTCGGACAACAGGCTGGGATCGATATTCACCGCAGTCACATCATGACTGCCGTTCATGGTTACCTTGACCATGCCGGCACCAGCCTCGCCGTCCACCCGCAGATCTGCCAGCTGTTGCTGCATCTTCTGCATTTTTTCCTGCATCTCGGCCTGCATTTTCTGGGCCTGCTGCATCAAATCGCCCAAACCTTTCATGATAAACCTCTCTCTGAATGCTTATTCCGGCTGCTGGATACAGGCCGGAGTCAGTCGCTCTCGGCCAGGTACTCCAGGGACTCGGACACCAGTTCGGCGCCCAGCTCCTGCTCGAGCTCCTGCACCAGCGGATCTCGGGAAAGGGCGTCCCGGGCCGCCACGGCGCGGGCCTCGCGGGTTGCCGCAGCCAGGCGCGCCGGCGTGCCGCCCTGCACCTGCCCCACCTGGATATGCACGGTGACCGGCTGCTGGAAAAAGTCACCCAACACATCCGCCAGGCGGCGCTGGTGCACCTCGTCGTAGAGGCTGCTGTAGGACTCGTCCAGGGTAAAGGACAGTATATTGTCCTGCCTGCCCACCAATTCCAGGTGGAAGGCAATGGAATGCAGGATGCCCGTCACTCCCAGCTGGCCATACAGTGCCGGCCAGGTGCCCGGCGTCAGGGATTCCAGCCGGGCCCCGGGGGCGCTCTGCGGTTGCGGTTTCGCCACCGGTTGCGGTGCGGGTACCGGGGCGGCAGGGGCGGACTGCACCGCCGCCACCTGTTCGCGCAGCAGCGCCCGCAGCGCCGCGCGTTCATCGGCGGCCGGTTCGCCTGCAGGCGCCGCGCCGGCCGACGCCGCTAATTCCGCCGGGGCCGGTGCCTGCACTTCCCGGGCATTCTCTGCAGTCGAGCGGGTATCAGCGCCGGGCGCAGATTGCTCGCGTGCCTGCATCGGCGCCTGGGGGGCATTGCCGGAGACTTCCACGTCCCAGGGCGGTGCATCGTCGGCCGGGCGTTGCGGATTCTGGCTTGAAGGCGGCGCCTGAGGCGAGGTGTCTCGGGCAGCCTCGGTCGGTGCGCCCGGTGCTTCCTCGCTGGCAGCCGGCGCACTCATCGGCGGCATTGCGCCAGTGGCAACAGCAGCATTCTGCCCCACCGATGGTTCACCTGCTGCTGGCCCACCCACTGTACCCTCTGCACCCACTGAAGGTGCCATGGCCCCCATTCCCGCCTGCGGTTGGCCATGAACCGCGGGATTCTCAGCTGCCGGGGGCACTGGCGTGCCCTGTTCAGGCCGTGCGACCTCAACGTGGGTCGGCACAGCCTGTGGAAGCGGTTCTGCAGCGGGCGCCGCACCACGGGTGTCGGGGCCGACTTCAGCCGGCTGGACCTCCGCCTGGGGCTTTTTTACGGCGTCCTCCGCGGAGGTCTGCTGTGGCACATTCGCCGGCTCGGCCTGTCCGGTGGCGGGCAGTGGTGCCGTCGGTACATCGGCCACACCCTGGGGGCGGAACGCCAGCATCCGCAGCAGCGCCATCTCGAAGCCGCTGCGGGGATCCGGGGCCAGGGACAGGTCGCGGCGCGCGTGCAGCGCCATCTGGTAATAGAGTTGTACGTTTTCCGGGGCCAGGCGGGCGGCAAACTGACTCAACCGCTCACCGTCGCCAAGGGCGTTGTCCACCGACTGGGGTAACACCTGGGCAACAGCAATGCGATGCAGGTTGTTGGCCAGCTCCGCCAGCGCACCGCTGTAATCCGGTGCCTGCTCGGCGAGCTCCGCTACCGCCGCAAACAGGGCCGTCGCGCTCTCCGCGGTGAGGGCCTCGAGCAGTTTCCAGACCAGGCCGGTATCGATACTGCCGAGCATGGCCCGGACCTCGGCCTCGGCGATCTTGCCACCGCCGAAGGCAATCGCCTGGTCCGTCAGACTCATGGCGTCACGCATACTGCCATCAGCGGCGCGCCCCAGATGCCAGAGCGCGCCCTCTTCGAAGGGGACCATCTCCTGGCCCAGCACGAAGCGCAGGTGTTCGACCACCCGCTCCGGGCTCATATTCTTCAGGTTGAACTGCAGGCAGCGGGACAGCACGGTCACCGGCAGCTTCTGCGGATCCGTGGTGGCGAGCAGGAACTTCACATGGGGTGGGGGCTCCTCCAGGGTCTTCAACAGGGCGTTGAAGGAACTGTTGGAGAGCATGTGCACCTCGTCGATCAGGTACACCTTGTAACGGCCCCGGGTCGGCGCGTACTGGACATTCTCCAGCAGCTCGCGGGTGTCCTCTACCTTGGTGCGGGAGGCCGCATCCACTTCGATCAGGTCGACAAAGCGCCCGTCGGCAATCTCCGTACAGGCAGCGCACTGACCGCAGGGCTCAGAGCTGACACCGGTCTCACAGTTGAGGCACTTGGCCAGGATGCGGGCAATGGTCGTCTTGCCCACCCCGCGGGTACCGGCAAAGAGGTAGGCATGGTGCAGGCGGCCATTGTCGAGGGCGTTGATCAGCGCCTGGAGCACATGCTCCTGGCCCACCATCTCCCGAAATAACCGCGGCCGCCACTTGCGTGCCAGTACTTGATAACTCATCCGCTCTCCAGCGCCCCTGGCGCCATTGGTAACATTTGCTAAGCGGCGGCCATTATACCGGCATCGGCGCCCCAGCACAGGCTGCCGGCAAATAACCCCGGCAATCGCCCTCGTCCCCCCCGCATACGCTGTGATATAACTGTGCGCTACGCCTCAAAACAATAAGCCCAAGAACCCGGCGTACGCAGTACAAGGAATCCCACGGACTGATGAACAGAGCTCGGAAGACGCTTCTGGAAAAGCTGTTTGCCGAACACGGGCAGGCGCTGGTGCGCTTTGTTGCGCGCATCGTGCGCAACACCGAGGATGCTGAGGACATCGCCCAGCACGCCTACCTCCGCCTGCAGAAGCTCAGCGACGAGAAAGAACTCGAGAACCCCCGCGCCTACCTCTACCAGATTGCCAACAACCTGGCCGTCGACCAGCTGCGCCGCGGCAAGCTGCACTCGGAATACGTCAGCCAGCAGATGCCGGCTGAGGGCGAAACGGTGACCGATGACCACGCCGACCATCAGTCGCCCGAGCGGGTGCTGGCGGCGCGCCAGCAGCTGCAGTCTATTTATGAGGCCATGGACAGCCTGCCATTGAAGTGCCGCCAGGCGTTCCTCCTGCACCGGACCCGCGGCCTTTCCTATACGGAAATCGCCCAGGAAATGGATACCTCCGTCAGCAGCGTCGAGAAATACATTCTGCAGGCCCTCAAGGCCTGCCGGCGACGGGTTGACAATGACTGAGCAGAGGGACAGAGCACGGCGATTCGGGCGCGCCTGCGCCATCGGGTCGCCAATCTGGGCAGCAATGCACAGCGCTTGTGCACACCAGTACCGAATTATTCACAAAAACCTTTGAGGGACGGCCCTGCTCAGTCGTCTCATCTCAAAGCCCGGTCATCTGAAAGCAAAAACCGAGGCACATTGAAAATTAAACGCTAAACTTTGCCGCGCAGAATGAAAAAAATTGCGCTAAAAGCCCACCAAACGTGAAAAAACGCGCCAAAAGGCACCAGTTTAGTAAAATGCACCATTTCGGGTCGTCGGCAGATCACAGGATCTCGCCCGATAAACCAGGAAATCGAGACCCGGCCAGTGCACCGGCCGGGTACTCAGGCGAGATAGAACAGGATCAGCAGCGGTGAACACATCGGGCGTACAAGAAGTACAAAATGAAGATCGGCTGGACCAGGCTTGCGCCTGGATCGCCCGCCTGCGCTCGGACGATGTCACCGCAGCGGATCGCCGGAACTTCGCCCAGTGGATGCAGGCTTCCAGCGAGAATCGCGAGGCGTTCGACTCCATGGCCGAACTCTGGGGCGACCTGGGTGCCCTGCGCCATATGCCGATCGACACCCTCTTCCCGGAGAGCCGGCCAAGCCCGGCCGCCCGCCGCCGCAGTAAACATGCCGCTGCAGAGCCGCATAAGGGGCATAGGGGGCATAAAGAGCCCAGCGAAAGAGACTGGACCCGCTGGCTGCTTGGCAGCGGCGTGGTGGCCGCCTGCCTGGTAGTGACGCTGTGGATCGGCAATCAGTGGCTGGGCGGAGAAGCGCCTCAGCAGCAGCTTTACGCCACTGCCGTTGGCGAGACCCGGACCGTGACCCTGGCCGATGGTTCAACGGTGCAACTGAACACCAATTCCGAACTGGCAGTCTCTTTCACCCGCGATGAGCGCCACACCGAGCTGCGCCGGGGCGAGGCCTTCTTTGATGTGGCACGCCAGACCGCCCGCCCCTTCACCGTTGCCGCGGGCAAGGCGAACATCCGTGTTCTCGGAACCGAATTCAATGTCGAGCGCAATCCCGACAACACCCGGGTATCCGTCACCGGCGGTACCGTCGCAGTCAGTGAGGCTGCCAGCGCTCCCGGCCTGACCCCGGAAAGCGTCAAACTGGTTAAAAACCAGAAAGTCAGTGTTTCCGGCAGCGGCATGGGCGACGTGGGCAGAACCTCCCCCGAGGAGGCTCTGGACTGGACCCGTGGCGTACTGGTTTTCGAAGACACACCGCTTGCGGAAGCCCTGGAAGAACTCAACCGCTACCTGCCGGTCCCGGCGCGGGCAGCGCCCTCCGTTTCCGACCGCCGACTGTCCGGAACCTTCGAATTGTCAGACCCTGACAACACCCTCAAGGCCATCGCTGCCGCCCTGGACCTCACTGCAGATAGCAGCGATCCTAACCTGACTCTCTTGTCAGCCGAGAGTAACTAAGATATAAACCCGCTCGGGCGATCGTTATTTAACCAGCCACACGCTGGAGTAACGCCCACCTAAAACGACAATGAATACTCGCCCGCACCGCTGTTGTGCAGGGCGATCGACGCTAAGCGGGCGGATCTTTGATTTCTCGGGCCACTCTTTCCCTGGCAGTTCTTCTGGCACTCTCCTCCGGAGCCGATGCCGCCTGCCCGGAAGAAGAGGTGCGCCTCCCTGCGGGCAGCCTGTCCCGGGCCCTGATTGCCCTGGGCCGCGAGTGCAAGGTTTCCATTCTGGTGGACGCCCCCTCTGCCAACAGCTATCTGATGCCGGCGCAGGTACTGAATCCCGAGACCGGCCAGATCGACCCGCTCCTCGATCAACTGCTACAGGACTCACCATTTACCTTTGAGCAGCTCGGACCGGCTGCCGTCGCGGTGGTAAAACGACCGGGAGAGGTCGAACAGCAAGGGGAGGTACTGCGACCATCCGGACGACCTGAGGAAATTACGGTTACCGGGCGCAATCTCACCGGTAGCCACCTGCGGCACCTGCAGCTGGATAGCTATGCCCCCATCGATGTACTCGCCCAGCCAGAGCTCGAGATCACCGGGGCCCAGACGGTTGCACAACTACTGAAGTTCCTGCCCGCCGTTTCCGGCAACTCCACCAGTACCGCGGTCAGCAATGGCGGTGACGGTACAGCCACCGTTACCCTGCGCGGATTGCCGGCGAGCAATACCCTGGTCCTGATCAACGGACGCCGTATCGTCAATAACGGCTTCGGTGGCGAGGCCGCGGATCTCAATACCATCCCGCTGTCATCTGTCGAGCGGATCGAGATCCTGAAAGATGGGGCATCCGCCGTCTACGGATCGGATGCCATCGCGGGCGTGGTCAACATTATTCTCCGCCAGGACTTCGAGGGAGTTGCGTTCAACAGCTACTTTGGCCAGGCGGAGCGCGGGGACCTGCAGACCGAGTCCCACAACCTCACCTGGGGCAAAGCCGGAGATCGCGGCCACCTGATGGCGAGCCTCGCCCATTACAGCCAGGGCGTGCTCCTGAGTCGCGACCGGCCACTGTCCGCGACCGCAGATAACCGGGTGCGCGGAGGTACGGACCTGCGATCATCCGCCACCCCTGGCGGCTACATTGACCTCGGTGACGGCATGGTGGTCACCAATGCCGAGGATGGCGACTATCGCACATGGACGCGGGAAGACAGGTACGACTACAGCGTCTTTACCACCGCCGTGGTCCCATCTTCCCGTGATTCCCTCTACGTCTCCGGTAATTACGATTTCGATGACAGGTCGGTGGCATTCTTCGAGGCCATGGGCGTGCGCACCACTGCCGAGACCCAGCTGGCGCCAACACCACTTTTCTCCCGTTTCGACAATGGTGACCTCACCATTGCCGCCGACAATGTTTACAACCCCTTCGGCACCCCCATCGAGGATGTGCGCAAGCGGGTACTGGAACTGGGCCCTCGCCGCCAGTTCAACGACACGGAGACCTGGCGCCTCAACACGGGTCTCAAGGGCCGCTGGGACACCTGGCAATGGGCTCTCACCATCGGCCTTCACCACACCCGTGCCAATGAAAGCCTGATCAACCTGATTGATCCCAACCGGCTGTCCGCAGGGCTGAAGGGCCCGGAACAGTGCAACACCGAGTCGGGCTGCGTGGCGATCAACCTGCTGGGACCCACAGGCAGCATCGACGCAGCACAACTGGATTACATTCGCAGTGAGAGCCGGGTGACAGGCAGCTCTCGAATGGCTTCCATGACCTACGTGGCAGACGGCATCCTCGGCACCTACAGCGCGGGGGATATCCTGGCCGCTGCGGGGGTGGAGGTTCGCCGCGAGCGCATTGATTTCACCTCCAACGATGCGCAGGGCCTGTCGTTTATCGGCGGCAGCGCCTCCGGTTCCGCGGAGGGACAACGCATGATTAGTGAGGCCTTTGCGGAAATCTCGGTGCCGCTGTCGGAGGACCGGCTGTGGCTGGATGGCGCCATCCGCTATTCCGACTACAGCGATTTCGGCTCTACCGCAAACCCGAAGCTGGCTTTTCGCTGGCGGCCCGTGCCCTCTCTGCTGTTGCGCACGAGCTATGCCACCGGTTTCAAGGCACCGACCCTGGTCGACATGAACCAGACCGGTTACCAGAGCCAGGAGTTCCTGTTCGATCCCTGTACCCGGGTCGATGCAGCCAGCCTGCCGGGCTGTAGCGGCCAGTCAGATCCGGCCCGCATTCAGTATCTGACCGAGTTCGGCGGCAACCCCGAGCTGAATCCCGAGACCTCCGACAACCGCTCCGTTGGCGCGGTATGGACACCACGGTTTGCCAAGGGCTTCAGCGCCACAGTGGATATTTACGATATCCGCCAGAACGATGTAATCGATACGAGCCCGCAGTACCTGATCAACCAGAATGCCCTTGAGGGACTCTATACAGAACGGGTCCTGCGGGACGAGCGCGGCGATATCACCAGAATACGCGCTACCCGACTCAATATCGGTGCGCGCGAAGTGCGCGGACTCGACCTGTCGCTCCGCTACGAACGCAACTCGGAAGAAAATGGCCGCTTCCGCTGGGCATTCAACGGCAGTCATATGGATCGGTATCTCAACCAGGCTGCACCGGGGTCACCGTTTGAAGACCTCGCGGGAATTTTCATCGACCCAGCCAGCGGTGGCGCCGGCTCACTCCCGGAATGGAAGGCCAATACCGGCGCCTATTGGGACCGGGGCCACTGGGAGGGCGCCTACACTATCCACTACGTCGGGCCACTGCAGGAGTCCTTCAACCGCAACGCTACGCTGGTTGAACGGGAAATCGACAGCTGGTTCAGCCACGATATGCAGCTGGCCTATCGCTCGCCCCTGGGTGTGCGCCTGGCATTGGGCGTGGACAACCTACTCGATCAGGAACCGCCTTTTGCCGCCACGGCATTCAACGACAACTATGACGGCCGCACCTATGAATTGAGTGGTCGTTACTGGTACACGACGCTGACCTTCAACCTTTAACTGAGCGGCTGCATTTCGCCCAGTTTCCCTCCTGACACACAAAGAGTCGAACTCCTCCGCCAACGGCGCGCTAATGTTCGATGAATCCTTTGCTTGTCGAAAAAATGTTCTAGTGTTTTAGCAAGCCTCTGTTGATAGTAGTTAGCAGTTGTCATGGAGGGCACTGCCGTATTCGGCGTTTAGAACCGGTATCAGGAGAGGTATACCATGGACAGATCCCGTCTAGCCCGGGCAATCAAGGGCGCTATTGCAGCCGCAGCCGTTTCCACAAGCTTTGCCACTTCACCGTCCTTTGCTCAGCAGGTGGAAGAAGTCGTTGTCACTGGTTCGCGTATCCAGCGCGTAACGGACGCCAATAGTGCCACCCCCATCAGTGTGTTTGACGCCGCAGCACTGGAAGCTTCCGGCCAAACCACACTGGAGGACTTCCTGCAGGCCGTGCCATCCATGACAGGTGGCCAGCTTGGCTCCACCGTCAACAACGGCAACCCTGGTCTGGCGACGGTTTCCCTCCGCGGTCTGGGTTCCTCCCGAACACTCGTTCTGCTGAATGGGCGCCGCCTCAGTTCATCCGGCCCCAGCACAGGCGTGGTTGACCTGAACACCATTCCCACCACTGCCATCGAGCGGGTGGAGATTCTGCGCGACGGTGCATCAACCATCTACGGCTCCGATGCCATCGCCGGTGTTGTGAACATCATCACCAAGAAGAGCTTCGAGGGTTCGGAAGTATTCCTCGACGCCGGAACCTCGCAGGAGAACGACGGCCAGGAGTACCTCGCCGCGTGGACCTTCGGTGCCGCCACCGATGATGACGATGGTCATGTGATGTTCAACGTGCAGTACACCAAGCGCGAAGACATCTTCCAGGGCGACCGCAAGTGGTCCGATTGCCCCCTGTTTGAAACGGGCGGCGCTGTATTCTGTGGCGGCAGTAGCTACACCGTACCGCCGCGTTTCTTCAGCGAGAGCTTTCCCACCGGACCGATCCTGGACCCGACCACCGACGAGATCCGGGCATTCAATCCCGCAGGTGACGCATTCAACTATGCAGAAGTCAGCTACCTCGTAACGCCCCAGGAAGTGGTTACTTTTTATGGTTTCGGGGAGAAGGAGCTCTGGGACTGGGAAAACCTAACCACCTTCGGTGCTTTTGGTGAGATCCTGTTTGCCAACCGACAATCCGACCAGCTACTGGCCCCGGAAGGCACATTCTTCCAGCCAACCGCGCCTGCGACCAACCCTGGTAACCCGACAGGGGAGGATGCGGTCATTCTCCGGCGCCTGGTCGAAACCGGCGGCCGCTCATTTAACCAGGACCTCAACACCTGGCGGGCCGTTGTTGGCGTCGATGGGGAATGGTGTAACGAGTGGACCTGGGACATCTCCTATAACTATGCGCGCTGGGTAGACTCCCAGATCGATTTTGGCCGTTCCAATCCGAGCCGCTTTACCACGATGCTCGATCCGGACCTCTGTGCCGCTGATCCCGCCTGTGCGGCAGCCGCTCTGGAGGACGGCACAACTGCATGGAACGCCTTTGCCCCCGGCACCTTTACCCAGCCCTGGCAGGATTACGCGTTGGTGCCCAACTCTCCGGTAGAGAAAGCCACGCTCAACAGCCTGCAGGCCAACATCGTGGGCGACTTCGGCGACTTTACCCTGTCTACCGCGAGCGAGCCTTTCGCCTGGGCTGCAGGCTATGAGAAGCGCCGGGAGCGCACTTCCACCGTAGTGGATGGTGCCGCACTGCTGGGCCAGATCTACTTCGTGAGTGGTGAGAACTGGGGCGGCGCTTACGATGTGGACGAATTCTACGGCGAGGTGCGCATGCCGTTCATGGATGGACGCGACTGGGCGGATGTCCTGGCTGCAGAAATCTCATTCCGTTACTCCGACTATGACCGGACGGGCAGTGACACGACCTGGGCAGGTGTCCTCGACTATGCCCCGATTGAGCAGCTCCGCTTCCGGGCCACCTATGCTGAGGGCTTCCGCGCGCCGGGCCTCGATGATCTGTTCCTGCCGCCGACCCAATCTGCCGAGACGTATACCGACCCCTGTGTGAACTGGGGCAGCAGCAGCAACCCGGTCCTGCGGGCCAACTGTGCGGCGGACGGACTGCCGCCCGATTTCGAGCTGGGCAACTCCCAGGCCACCGGCCTGTTCGGCGGCAACGAGGACTTGAAAAATGAGACCTCGGAAAGCTGGACCCTGGGCATCGTCTGGACGCCGACCTTTGTCGAGGACATGAGCTTTACCATCGACTACTTCGACATCACCGTCGATGACGCCATCGGTACCTTCAACACCAACACCATCGTCAGCAACTGTTACACCAGTGAAGGCTTCAGCTCACCCTCCTGTGACCTGATCACCGGTGCTGCTGCGGTCGGCCTCACCCCGCTACCCACCAGCCCGCGGCGGGACCAGAGCGGTACCATTGCCGGCCAGCTGCTGAACGGCCAGAACATCTCCACGTTCGAAACCAACGGTGTGGACCTGGGGGCGGATTACAGCATGGAGTTCGGGGACGGCATCTTTACCTTCAGTGGTACCGCTACCTACCTCAACGAGTGGAACTTCCAGGCCAGTGAATTTGAGCCTGAGACCGATCTCGCTGGCTTCTATGGTGTAGACCCGGTAACTACCCGAATCGCGGCCTTCCCGGAGTGGAAGCTCTATACCAGCTGGGGCTACGAGTACAAGGACTGCTGGTCCACCACCGTCGTGGTGCGGATGGAAGGCGAAGTAGATGATATCGATCCCCGGGACGTCGACCTCTCCACCCATGTCGACAGCAAGTGGTACACGGACCTGAACTTCCGCTACTTCTACTGGGATGACATCACCCTCTCGGGTGGTATCCGCAACCTGTTCAACCAGCAGCCGCCCTATGTCACCAACTACGATGACATGAATACGCTGCCGCTCAACTACGACACCACCGGTCGCTACTTCTACGGCCGCGTGCAGTTCAAATTTTAACCAACCCGCCGCTCCCCACTCTGGGGAGCGGCTCTCCCCCCTCCTACCGACGCTCAAACCCCATCGCTTTGATCATTTTTTGATCGAATCGCATCCTGCCTAAACTGCCAAAACAAATTTTGCGAAATATTGAAGATTCCTTTGAGGGATCCTGACTTTCGTCCGTCTCTTGTCTTGTTGGGAGCGAAGTGGCCGCTTGGGGGTAGCCACTTCCAATCACAGCCCCAAGGGGCAACACACTATAAATCCAACGATTTAGAGAGGATTTACAATGAAAAAGAACCTCCTGTCCGTAGCTGTGAAGGGCGCTATCAGCCTGACCGCAGCCGCAGTTATGGTTCCCGCCATGCCGGCATTCGCGCAAGATGGCGCGCAGATGGTCGAAGAAGTTGTCGTAACCGGTTCCCGCATCAAGCGCACCAACTTCGACGAAGCCGCTCAGGTAGTGAGCATGGACCGTCAGGACATCGAAGCCCTGGGCAACCTGATGATCTCTGACACCCTGCGTTCCACCCCGCTGAACTCCCTCGGTTCTTTCAACGAGCGTTCCGGTAGCTCCGCACAGTCCAACTCCACCGTGGACCTGCGTGGTCTGGGCTCCCAGCGCAGCCTGGTAATGATCAATGGCCGCCGCATGCCGGGTTCCCCGAACCTGGGCGCCGCTTCCATCAACCTGAACATGATCCCGATGACCGCTGTTGAGCGCATCGACATCCTGGCCGACGGCGCCTCCGCCGTTTACGGTTCTGACGCTGTTGCCGGTGTTGTAAACCTGGTAATGCGTGAAAACTTCGAAGGCCTCGAGTTCACCACCCGCCGCGGTGAGCGCTCCAATGACGACGGCATCGAAGAGTCTTTCGGCTTCGTAACCGGCATCACCGGTGAACGTGGCAACATCACTTTTGCCGCCGAGTACAACCGTCGCGACCCGATCTTCGACGGCGACCGCGATTACACTGCCGCCTGGATCCGCGACAATGGCGACGGCCGTCTGGACGCCTACCTGGATACCGATGGCTGGTCTTACTACGGCAAGACCATCGAGATCTACGATCCGAGCACTGGCTACTACGACATTCAGGCAGCTAACAGCTGTGGCGACGACTCCACCTTCATGGAGACCGGCGCAGCCGCCTTTGGCGAGCCTGATGGCACCCTGTGCGCCTACCCGTACGCCAACATCTCTGCCAACAAGGCCGAGCTGAACCGTGCCAACACCTTCCTGAGCGGTAACTATCAGATCAGCGACGAAGTAGAGTTCTTCGCCAACGCGCTGTTCTCCAAGGTTGATTCCTTCGGCCGCTATGCACCGCCCGCCGCTCCGTGGAACGACATGCCGGCCGACTACGCCGACGTGCCTTTCGATATCGACGGCCTGCTGGCTGACGGTTCCATCACCGAGGGTAACTACGAAGTCAACGGTTACTACCGCTGGACCAACATCGGCCCGCGTGACAACTACGTGACCGATACCCAGTACGACCTCACCCTGGGCTTCCGCGGTGACCTGGCCAACGGCATGAGCTACGAGACTTACGCTCAGCGCGGCCGTTACGAGTCCAAGGAATTCGGTAAGTACTACCTGTCCTACCCGGGTCTGGATTACGTGATGGCTTCCGGCATTGATCCGTTCTCCCCGGAAGGCGCTGCCGCCATGCGTGCCAGCACTTCCCAGGACAACTTCACTGCCATGTCCAAGGTCTACGGCCACCTGCAGTTTGACGCTGGCAACTGGCTGGGCGCGGGCGAAACTATCGTCCTGACCGGTGCTGAAGCCTACTCCATCGAGTACGCCAACCAGTACGACGCCGCTTCTGAAGCCGGCCTGGTAGGTGGTAGTTCCGGTAACTCCGCCGCTGGTGAGCGTGATGTCGCTGCCGCGTTCGCGGAAGCCATCATCCCGGTTACCGACCAGATCGAAGTGAACGCTGCCGTTCGTTACGATAGCTACAGCGACTTTGGCTCCAACGTTGCACCGTCCCTGTCCGCCACTTACAACGTGACTGACACCCTGACCCTGCGTGCACGCGCTGGTAAAGGCTTCCGCGCTCCGGCCCTGGACGAGCTGTACGGTCCGTCTGCCTTCTCCGCGGAAGATGCAACTGACCCGACCAGCGGCCTGTCCCGTCAGTGGGATACCTACTACTCCACCAACGAAGACCTGGATGCGGAAACCTCCACCTCCCTGTCCTTTGGCGGTAACTGGGCGTTCGCAGACGGCTGGAACCTGGACGTTGGTTTCTGGAACGTAGAAGTTGAAGACGTAATCCTTCAGCCGAGCACACAGGAAATTTTCTGGGCCCGTGCAGGTGGCGTGGAACTTGATCCTGCCAGCGGCATCTGGATCTCCGGAACCGGTGCTCAGACCGAGGTCTTCTCCCAGACCACCAACGCCGGTATCCTGGATGTATCCGGTGTCGACATTAAACTCGACGGCGTTATTGATACTGAGTTCGGTCAGTTCAGTGCCGGCGGCCTGATCAGCCAGCAGCTTTCTTACGAGAAAGACGCCTACTACCTGGGCCCGGTTCAGGACGTATCCACGTTCAACCTGTACCCGGACATGCGCGCTCAAGCAGTCTTCGGCTGGAGCCTGGGCATGCACGCGGTTGACCTGACTGTCGACTACATCGCAGCGCACGATGAGTTCACCAAAGTATCCGGCAGCGGCTCCCTGTCCAAAACCGGCGAAGACCTGGACGACTGGACCACTCTGAACCTGGCTTACCGCCTGAGCACAGACTCCTTCGGTTCCATCAAGGTCGGGGCTCGCAACCTGACCAACGAAGATCCGGTTATGGACAAAGACGGCAAGTACGCTCGTGACCACTACAACCTGTACGACGCAACAGGTCGCATGGTTTACGCTGAGTACACCATGAGCTTCTAAGGAAGCGACGCTATTCTTAGGTTGTTGACTTAAGAAGGGAAAGGGCCAACTCTGTTGGCCCTTTTTTGTTTGTAAAGAGGTTGAACATGAGCCAGACGCACTGGAACAAGTTCTGGGAACAGGGTTTCATCACCACCTTTGGTGATGCGATGCGCGATAATTACCAGGGCCCGCTGAGAGAACTCTGGCAGGACATATTTTCCCGCGTCAAAAGTCATGGGAGAATTCTCGACATTGCAACCGGCAGTGGTGCCCTCGCCTGCATCGCCTTGCAGACTTCCGATCAACTCGTCTTGGATCTGGAAGTGCTGGCTTCGGATTTCGCAATAATCCCTGAAAACATCAAGGCATCAGACGAAATCGCCAGCCTCAGGAAAAGGATAACTTTTTTCAGCCACATGCCCTGTGAAAACCTGGGCTTTCCCGACAGGCACTTTGACCTGATAACCTCGCAGTTCGGCATTGAATATGGCGACTGGAAACGCTCGGTCCCTGAGGTATTTCGCGTACTCAACGATTCCGGAAACGCGGATTTCTTTTGCCATCGGGAGCAAGCCAAAATCCTGAAAAACTCGAAGTCTGAAATCGCTGTTTACAGGTCAGCGTTAGAAGAGTTCAAAATTTTCAATGCCGCCAGGAATTTTGCAAAAGCCCTCGCAGACCAGGGTAAAGCCAGTCAGGATGATTCACGGCTCCTGAACCAGACGATCAATGCATTCAGAAGTGATCACCCCGGCCAGCAATTGGCAAGCATGATGGTGGCTGATATCGCCAGTCAGTTAAAAAAACTGCGAACGCTCGCCCCCGGTGAAGTTTTTGAGAGGCTGAAAGAGCGGGAGTCGGAATATTCCGCCGCCCTGGCGCGGCTGGACGACATGGTGAATGCGGCCCTGTCAGATGACGACGTCAAGGCTGTCATTAACCTTGCGACGAGTACTGGCTTCAAGGCAGTGACAACCCAGGACTTTTACCACCAGGGCGACCTGGTCGGCATTCACATTCACCTCGAAAAATGAATTGCTTCTGCCAGATGTAAAATGAATTTTTGCCTGCAGGGGTTAAAAGCAGGCCTGCCAAGTGATCGCCATCACGCGCGGTCGCAGCACACCAGTCTGCACGACCCAGGCATTTGTGATCCTGGATATTCAATAGCCCCGACTACCACATCCGGGACAGACGATCTGAACCCGACCACTTTCCCTACTCACGCCCCTGTAATCGCAGGCCGAGCCGGGCGGGATGGTTTTTCCCACCCTATGCCATCACACACTTAACCACCCACTCCCAATCACAACGACACCCAACCTGTCTTACCCTTAAAGCCATGCTTTCCTCTCAATCAGCGATTCCCCTCCAGCAAAAGTCACAAGCTGACAATCCGACATCTAATACATATTGAAATTTTCGTGAATATTTACTTGATTTTTTTCTTGAGGCGACCTTTGTGGTGCTCGTTATACGTTTGTTGGGAGGGAAGCGGCCGCTTGGGGGTGGCCACTTCCACACATCGCCCGCAAGGGCAACACACTATAAATCCAACGATCAAGAGAGGATTTACAATGAAAAAGAACCTCCTGTCCGTAGCTGTCAAGGGCGTCATCAGCCTGAGCGCAGCCGCAGTAATGGTTCCTGCCATGCCCGCCTTTGCGCAGCAAGACGCACAATTGGTGGAAGAGGTTGTCGTAACCGGTTCCCGTATCAAGCGTAAGGACCTGGAATCAGTAACCCCGCTAACCTCTATCGGCGCAGAAGAATTCAAAATTTCGGGCAACCTGAACGTTGAGCAGAAGCTGGCGGAACTCCCGCAGACCCTGCCCAGCTTTGGCCCGAGCTCCAACAACCCGGGTGACGGTACTGCGCGCGTTGACCTGCGCGGCCTGGGCTCCTACCGCACCGTGGTACTGGTCAATGGTCGTCGCTACATCCCGGCTACCCAGACCGGCGTTGTCGACCTGAACACCATTCCCGGCACTCTGATCAAGAGCGTTGACGTGGTAACCGGCGGTGCATCTGCCGTATACGGTTCCGATGCCCTGGCCGGTGTTGTTAACTTCCAGATGGTCGACGACTTTGAAGGCGTTCAAATCACCAGCCTGCACGACGTCACCGCTGAAGGTGACGGCGCCAAGAACAACATCGACCTGACCATGGGTGGCAACTTCGCCGACGGCCGCGGTAACGCAACTGTTTACGCTTCCTGGTCTGACCGTGAAGCCGTTTACCAAGGCGATCGCGACTTCTCCAATGTTGCTCTGACCGAGAGCGGTGGCCAGCTGGTACCGGGCGGTTCCTCCGGCATCCCGGGCACCCGCGTATTCGGCGGCCCGACCGTCGATCCTGATGGCATCCCTGATAGTGGTGATGAATTCGTCCTGGGAACCTTCGAGCAAGACGGCACTGGCCGCGCCTTCGTTGATCCGGACGACCGCTTCAACTACGCTCCGGACAACTACCTGCAGCTGCCGCAGGAGCGCTACCTTGTTTCCTCCTTCGCGCACTACGACATCAGCGACAAGGTAACTGCCTACGGTGAGATGGCCTTCGCTCACAACGAAGTACCGCAGGAGCTGGCTCCGACTCCGGCCTTCACCACTGTTGCCGTAAACGTCAACAGCCCGTTCTTTGACGCCGCGACCCAGGCTGCCATGGCTGCTGCCGACGCTGCCGACAACGGCGACGGCATCTACGAGATGTTCGTTGGCCGCCGCATGGTCGAGAACGGCTCGCGCCAGTCTCTGGATACCCGTGACGGCTTCCGTATCCTCGGTGGCTTCCGCGGTGACATCAATGATGACTGGTCCTTCGACAGCTACTACAGCTACAGCAACCTGGAAAACACCAACCTGCTGAACAACGACGTTGCCGCTTCCCGTTTCCGCCAGGCCCTCCTGGTGAACGATGCCGGCACCGCGTGTCAGGACACCTCCAACGGCTGTGTACCCCTGAACATCTTTGGTGCGGGTAACATTTCCCAGGAAGCTGTCGATTTCGTAAACGTCGGCGCGACTAACGTGACCAGCATCACTCAGGAAGTGCTCTCCGCGAGCGTATCCGGTTCACTGGCCACCCTGCCGACAGCTGATGAAGCCGTAGCTGTGGTCTTTGGCCTGGAATACCGCAACGACGAGTCCACTTACCGTCCGGACTCATTCCTGTCCGCAGGTGACGTACTGGGCTTCAACGCTGGTAAAGCAACCGTTGGTGGTTACGACGCTCAGGAAGTTTTCTCTGAGGTGAACGTACCGCTGGTTTCCGGCAAGCCTGGCGTGGAAAGCTTGGACTTCTGGGCTGCAGCCCGTTACTCCGACTACTCCAACATCGGTGGTGTTAGCTCCTATGCGACTGCACTGAACTACGCACCGATCGATATCGTGAAGATCCGTGCCGGCTTCCAGCAGGCTGTTCGCGCACCGAACGTTTCCGAGCTGTTCCTGGGCCAGTCCAACGGCTTCCCGTCTGCTGACGACCCCTGTGCAGCTGGCAATGTTGGCTCCAATACCGACACCGCTCTGTGTGCCGCTACTGGCGCAACTGCCGGCAGCTTCACCCAGGCTAACAGCCAGATCGAAGGCCTGTTTGGTGGCAACCCTGACCTGCAAGAAGAGACTTCCAACACCTTTACCTTTGGTGTGGTTGTCCAGCCGATGGACGGACTCGATATCTCTGTCGACTACTATGACATCGAAATCGAAGACGCCATTGACGTACTGGGCGGCGGTGTAAACAACGTACTGGACCTGTGCTACAACGTAGTTCAGGACATCAACTCTCCGTTCTGTCAGGCGATTTCTCGCCGCGCCGACGGTAACGTAGGCCTGGTGCAAGTACTGAACGAAAACATCGGCCTGATCGAAACCCGCGGTGTTGACATCAACGCCAACTACGGCACTGACCTGAACTTCGGTATCGATGGCGGCTCCTACCTGAGCCTGGCGTTCAACAGCACATACCTGCTGGATTACGACGTCACGCCGATTGCTGAACTGGCTGACCGCTACAACGAGTGCGCAGGCAGCTTCGGTAATACCTGTGGTTCTCCCCGTCAGGAGTTCAACTGGAACAGCCGTATCACCTGGAGCAGCGGTGATCTGACCCTGTCTGCGCTGGTGCGCTACCTGGGTGAGACTGACGACGACGTCATCGCCAACAACGGTGTAGCTTCTTCTGACCTGGTCGTACCGACCCTGGATGCAGAAACCTATCTGGATCTGAGCGTTGGTTATGCCATGACCGAGAACCTGGACCTGAACGTCGGCATCAAGAATGCTCTGGACACCGAACCGACTCCGCTCGGCGATGCCCAAGAGCAGGCGAATACCTTCCCGTCGACTTACGACTTGCTGGGTCCTCGCTACTTCCTGAGCGCGAGCTACAAGTTCGACTAAGTTGAACCTGTAACTAGCTGAGGTATGGAAACGGCGAGCTCTGCTCGCCGTTTCTTTTTCCCGCAGGGATAAATAGTTGCAAGAGATGAAAAAGCTTCAACCGACCCCGCAGACGCTAAATCAGCTTTATCGCCTGATTACCAGCGGACAGTCTGTCCGCGCCCTCCCTTACCTGCAGCAGCTTGCGACCCACAACCAGGCTGACGTCAATGTGCTGCACCTGCTCGGCCTTGCTTATGCCTCACAGGGAAATCAGCAACAGGCCAAAAGCAGTTTCACCCGGGCTCTGGAAATCAACTTTCAGCAACCGGAAATCCACAACAGTTATGCCAACTTTCTGAAAAGCATCGGTGAAATTGAACAGGCTCGGACGCACTACCAGAGCTCTATTGAAGTTGCGCCCAGCTTTCAGGATGGCTGGCGCAATTTGGCTATCCTCGAATATAGCCTGACAGAGTATAAAGCTGCTCTAAAGCATGCCACGAGAGCCCAGCGCCTCTCACCTGGCAATCCCTCGACGTTGACACTGATCGGTAACATTTACCGAAAGACTGATCGCCCCGAAGAAGCTCTAGAGTGTTTCGAAAAGGCTTTGTCGGTTAAGCCAGGGCATGTTACCGCGATCTATGGTAAAGCACAGGCCCTTTCTGAACTGGAGCGGAATGACGAGGCCTTACCGCTACTTGAGCAGGCACTGGCTCTACGCCCAGACTCCGCCGAAATTCAGTATTCCCTGGCCCTGACGCTACTCAATCTGGGCCACTACCAGCGTGCAGAAAAGTGCCTGTCGAAACTGCTGGCCAGTCATCCCCTGTATCTCGAGGGACATCGCACGCTGAACGAAATCTACTGGCAGCAGGGAAAGGCAGCAGACTTCGGTCAGAGCTACCTGAATATTCCTTCACCGCAACGGTCTGACGTTAAAGTGGCTATTGCACAGGTAGAGGATCTTTTGTCCGCTGACCGCCCCGAGGAAGCCGCTAACCAACTGGAAGCCAACTGGAAAGACTCCTCCGACCCACGCATCATCTTTCTCCGTGCCCGGGTGACCGAAGCACTCGATGGCACGAAGAAAGCGCAGCCGCTGTATGAACGAGCTTACACAAGCTATCCAGAGCTGAGTGTTGCAAAACAGTTCTTCATTTCACTGATTCGCACAGGACAATTTGACCGTTGTGAGACGGAGATTGCCGAATACCTTCAACAAGCTCCTGAGGACCAGTTATTATGGGCCCTTCTCGGTACCTGCTGGAAAATGCTGGCAGACGAGCGGTATCGATGGCTAACAAAAGACAATGCATTTATCCGCCCGTACCAGATCCCCACGCCCCCGGGTTTCGGCTCCCAATCTGAATTCCTGGCGGAACTAAGGTCGACGCTGCTGAGACTGCACAATCTGAAGTCACAACCGCTCAACCAGTCTGTCCGTGCCGGCATTCAGACGCCGGGGAGACTGCTTTACAAGCGTGACCCAGTGATTCAGGCACTTGGCGTAAGCCTTAAAGAGGTGATTAGCGAATACATTGCTGAAATGCCTGAGGAAACCAACCATCCACTACTTGGCCGGAGGTCCGACAATTTCCGTTTTTCCGGCTCTTGGTCGGTACTACTGAAGAGTGGAGGCCATCACGTAAGCCATGTACATCCACAGGGCTGGATCAGCTCTGCTTTCTATGCTGCAGTGCCTGGTAGCATTGAAAGTGATTCGCCCCAAGGTGGAGATATTTATTTTGGCCAGTCACCCTATGAGCTTGGTGACAGCGATGCTATCGAAAAGTCTGTGACGCCCAAGCCTGGAATGTTGGTACTTTTCCCCTCATTCACTTGGCATGGCACAGTTCCTCTAGCGGAAACTGAGATGCAAGAACGTATTACAGCTCCATTCGATGTGGTGCCGAGGCAAGACTGACCAACGAACTGAGCTGGCTCGCAGATCCCTGATTCTGCAACCAACTCAGGACCCCGGGGCCCCCTTTCGTAACCACCCGGTTATAGAGAGACGGCTACTGCCGGCAAAGGGACTTACATAGGCAACCGAGTGCTTTCTCGGGACCTTGAAGACATTAATAGCGTTGAACGTTGGCACCAGACTCTTGTCGACCTGCCATTCGCCATTAAAGATGTGAAAAAAGCCTCCCCAGTCAGGTTGCCAGTCCCTGGTCAGGTTTAGCACATAGGCTGCTACACGGTTTTTCCCCGGGACGTTATCGTCATGCTCCTTGAGAAAGTGGCCGCTCTCAAAGCTCGTAGCCTGGACGTCAGCGAAAGCAATACTGTCATCTCCTACAAGCTCTCTCATCGCACCAAGGAAAGCTTCACTGTTCACCAGCTCGTAAACCATGTTGAGCTCATTTCCAGGCAACAGGTTCTGCGTGTAGATATCGTAAATAGGGATTGTCTTGTAGAAATACTGAAAACCTGCCCTGGCCTGCGACCACACCACTTCCGCAAGAGTAGCTTTCTGCTGTTCCGTCCAGCCTGAGTAATCCCGGTAACTAAGATCCACATGCTTGCCACCGTGATTGAATGCCAGGTTCCATTCAGCCTGCGACATTAGTAAAGCATGCAGCGCATCGGCAGATTGTCCCTGCAAGAAATCAGGCACTTGAACAAAACCGTCAGCAGAAAAGGCAGAGCGGTATCGCTCAATATCCAGAGCTTTTGAAATGTGGTACATTGCCAACCCCGCAGCGTGGGACCTTTCGAAACTAAAGTCCAAATAAGCTCAACAACTGAGAACGGATTTCTCCAGTAATAACAGAGTCATAACCAACGGCCAATATTATCAGAGAAGCCCCATCAACATGAATAAACCCGCCCCTAGTCCTGCAGTCAAGACGGCCTTGCGTAATGGCGATGTTTCTCTCGCCTGCGAGATCCTGGAATCCAGGCTCAAACTGGAGGACAGCTTTCCCGCAGCGGGGGTCGAGCGGTCTGAGGCTATTGAGACCAGGCAACTCCTGGCGGAACTCTATCTTCGCCAGGGTAAGGCCTCAGCGGCCAAGCATCTCATCGACGAATTGCTGGAGGAAATCCCAGACCTCCTCTCAGCACGGATACTGGCTGCCCACATCATCCGGCTTGAGGGGCAAACCAAAGTCCCTGTTGAACTCTACTCACAGTTAGTGAAGGCCACTGAGATCGACCAGGAGCAGCTCAAGTTTATTGCCAGCGAGCTTGTTGCTCTTGGCGCTTTTGAACAAGTGGTACAGACCCTGTTACGGGTAGAGCCAATGGATGCTCAGAGTTTTTACCATCTTGGATTATCATATTTCCGCCTGGGGCAGATTGGTAAAGCTCTTCCCATATACCGCAAACTATTTGCCAGCATCCCGGATAACCCCACCATCGCCAGGGAACTCTCCCTGGTCGCCGCTAAGTTCCGAGAATTCAAAACTGCAATCGAAGCTTACAGCCGCTATATGGAGCTGATCGATCCTAGCGCCGCCGATTTTGTGAAATTTTCGGACCTACAACTGATGAGTCATAATGTAACGGACAGCCAGAGACTACTTGAGAAAGCCCTGGCACTCGGAGAGGACAGCGCTGAATCTCGTCTGCTGGAGGCGAAGATTGCAAGGCTGGCCGGTGACTATACCAAGGCGCTAGAACGGGCGCACGCCACCCTTGCGCTGAGCGCTGCCTCAGGCACCGCATGGAGCATTGTCGCCGAGCTAACGGAGGCGGCGTCCGTCGATGCTCACCTGATTGACAGGCTGACGCAGGTAATCGCAGGTGCGGCTTTACCACCACACGATCTTGAGCTGGCCCAGTTTGCGCTGGCCGGGCTCCACGCCAAAGTCGGTGATATCACGACAGCATATGGTTATATACGGGCTGCAAACCAAACCAAGTCGACATTGCTAAGGGACTCTGGAGCCCTTTACAACAGACAAACAATGGAAGAGCTGCTGCATACCGCCCGACAAGTATTTACCGGACGTTTGTCACCAAAGGTATCCACTGACTCGCACAGGCCTGTTTTCATTGTCGGTATGCCCCGCTCCGGAACGACGGTAATCCACCGCCTGTTGGAAGCTTCCGGTGAGTTGCAATGCCTCGGGGAAAGTGAAGCGCTACCCTTTGTCTACGCCCAACTGCAGCAACGCCTGGGACAAATGCCGGAGAAATTCGCTCATCAGCTTAAAGAGGATGACTGGAATCAGCTGGCTGCGGAATACCTCCGGCGCGCTGGCGCCGGAGTCGAAGGAAGAGATCTCGCAGATAAGATGCCACATAACTTCCTATATGTAGGCATGATCCTTTCGATGTTCCCCCAAGCCAGAATCGTACAGTTACGACGCGCCCCCTTTAATGTATGCATGTCAATCTATGCCAAGCCGTTTCCAGAAGGGCACAGCTACGCATGTAATCCTGGAGATCTCGCGCACTTTTACTACCACTGCAATGCACTGATGGATTACTGGTCCGAAGTCTTTCCGAACCAGACCTACAACCTGGACTTTGACCGCTTCCTCGATGCTCCCACCGATTACGCCCGACAGCTCTTCGAATTTTTGGGCTATCCATGGGAAGACAAATATCTCGAGGCCCGAACAGACTCCCCGCAGACCTTCACTTTCAGTGAACTTCAAGTGCGAAAACCAATCAGAAAGAGCGAAGCGGACAAGTGGGAGCAATACAGGAAAGTAGCAACCGATCTCCTGCATGATCTGGAAACCTGGGCCGACAAATCATGCACGGACGGCAATGCAAACACAGGGGGGGGTAGCTAAGGCAATGTCTTATCAAATCAGTACAGAATTAGATCCCTCCTGCTGGGCGGAAGAATACCGGCGGGACTCCCGTTGCCGCGTACATGAATTTCTCACAGCCGCCTCCGCAGCTGAGATGGTCCAGGCGATTACAGGCAACGCCCGTTTTCGGCAAGCGCACATTGCGGACGGCGAATATCGGGAATTGTCCCGGGAGGAGTTCTCTTCCCTCCCACTGGCACAGCGGCAGCAGTTGGTGCGTAATGTCTACAGCTTGGCCACGCGCGGGGTCGGCTTCTGGTATGGTCGGCATGGCATCAATTCAGGGACAAAAGATGCCTTGGGAGAGATTTATCAATGGCTCTCCAGCGATGAAACCCTTAAATTAGTACGAAAAATATCCGGCATTCCGACGCTGGGAGCACCCTCCGCACAACTTACAGCCTTTGCACCAGGCGATTTCCTAACGCGTCACAGGGATGATGTCACTAGCGAAAAACGAAAAATTGCTTTTGTGCTCAACCTTACCGAGGGCTGGCATCCGGACTGGGGCGGCTTGTTGCAATTCTTCCACGATAGTGGTGAAACGCGTGACTCCTGGTCACCACTTTTCAACAGTTTATGCCTTTTCGATGTCAAGCACGTACATTCAGTAACTTGCGTAGCGCCATTCGCGCCACGGGCCCGTCTGGCAATCAGCGGCTGGTTTCACGACCATGCATAGAAAGCTTCGACATATAACATCGCAAATCGGTAGTGAATTGGCCTGAGACAGCATCTTCATTTCAGTTGAGCCCGCTCATGTCTTAGCTCGAGCCATTTCTGGCGCGCAAGAATTGTTTTGCGGATCGCCTCTCTTTCTGGAGGAGCCAGGTCGGGATGCCATACTGAAAAAATTAAGACGACCCGATCTGCTCCAGCCTGATTTTCAGCAGAGTGCATAAATGTATCGTCAAAAATCATTGTTTTACCCTCTTGCCAAGGGCGCGCCTGATTGCTGACAGTGAGAGCTCCTTCACCCGGCACAATCAGAGGTAAGTGAACTGTCAAGCAGTGATTCGATAGGCCGTAATGCGGCGGTATTTTACTATTTGGCCCCAACACGGAAAAAAACACCTCATAAGGTGAACCATCCAGGTCATAAAGCGGGATATTTTTCAAGGCGTCCATCGTTTCTGGAAATGCATGCTGGGCCTGATAATCAGGGACACCATCCCGGAATACGTCGAAAGCGGTCCACTGCTGAGAATTTGACAGCTCGCGGAATTGCCCATGTAAATCGGAATTCCCTGCTATGTAGGGGCGCCCAGCCAGGCTACCCCGCCTCACCACTTCCACATACTCATTTTTAATTGCTGAGAAGCGGGCTTCAAGCCCAACCACCCAATCCATATTTTTCAAATCAAAGAAGGGCTGACTCGGGAGGTCAGGTACATAAAAAAGCTGGGGCTGCTGTCCTTCTGGAAACGAAAATCGCTCGTTATGCGTTCTGCTCCAGACAGCCTTGCGGGCCCTGGCAGCTCCAGGAACCTTATCCACGCATTCTAAATGCATCTCAGTCAGCTTATTGCGCATAAACTTAGCTGCTTCGAGGGAACGCCTGCGGGAATCACGATCGAGGGAATCATCCTTCCATGCATAAAAGACGCTGTCATCAAGCTCCGATGCCAGGGAGTAGATGGCTAGGGCTGACTGATCCTGACCACGGGACTGCTGGAAATAACCGGCATAGAGATAGTAATACGCGTCTTGGGGGGAGCATTTAATTGCATTTCGATACGCCTTCCACGCCTCGGAGGCCTCTCCGAAGGCCTCCTCCATTACCGCCAGCCGAAACTGAGTTTTCCCTATTTGCGGCTGGTATTTGGACAACTTCCTGAGGTGTTCTAATGCCTCTGTGTAACGTCCTTTTGCAATACTCTCTCTGATCAGCCTGTCCAGCTCATCGACATTCATCGCAAACCACCTGTCTTTCAGCATGATAAGAGGGGCATCAGGAGTTTTGGCCAGGTCGCCCCCAGCCCTTGATTGTACCATTGACCTTTTGCAGTGCCCCGTCACATTTCACCCCTATTATTCCGGCCCTGTCGCTTGGACAGGAATGGAGAGGAGTGACTTCCTCCTGACATGATGGCGCTGTAATGCGCCCACTCGCAGTCTACGCGATCTACCATCTATTACGATCAGAGCATTCTCTCCGGCTGGAAGCCTATGGACTTTTTTACCGCATTTCTAACGCTTTTGTTCGTCATGGACCCTCTGGGCAACATCCCTGTGTTCCTCGCGGCTCTCAAAAACGTCCCGCAACGCCGCCAGCTCTACGTCATCATGCGGGAGCTGGTCTTCGCACTGATCGTGTTGCTGGTCTTCCTCTACGGCGGGCGATTCCTGCTTGCCTGGTTGGGCCTCTCTCAGGAAGCCATCCGCATAGCCGGGGCCATCATTCTGTTCCTGATCGCAATCCGCATGGTTTTTCCTATTCCCGGTGGCATCATGGGCGAGCGGGTCGAGGGTGAACCGTTTTTCGTGCCATTGGCGGTGCCGCTGGTGGCGGGGCCCTCGACCATGGCGATCCTGATGCTGATGACCAACAGCGAGGGAGAGCGCCTGCTCGACTGGACACTCGCCCTGCTTGGCGCCTGGGGCGTCTCTGCTGTGATCCTGCTGATGTCTGCCCCACTTGCACGCCTGCTGGGCAACCGCGGTTTGATTGCCGTAGAGCGCCTGATGGGCATGGTGCTGGTCATGCTGTCTGTCCAGCTTTTCCTCGACGGGGTCAAGGAGAGCCTCGCCTGAGCGGCGTGGTCAGCGGCTCTCCAGCACAATTCCTCAATCAACGTACTGGCGCCGGCACCTCTGTGAGTGCCCGCTTCCTGGTGTGGTGCAGGTTTTTTGTGTGGCCCTGAGGCCATCGATCAATAAATAACCGGCCGACCAGTTCCAGTCCTGTCACAAACTGTTCAGTTTCTGATCTTCGCGACGAATCGAAACAAACTCGCAAAAAAGAAATACCCATCCGCAAAAATTCTTTTGAAGAACAATTCTGTCACCATTTTTCAGACTTGCCTGTGACAGAAAAAAAGTCGTGCCGGCTAAGCCCTATTCAACATGCTCAACTTTCACCCAAAACCTTAGCAAGGGACAAGATACAGAAATGTCATGAAAGTTCACTAATCATATTCAATGCAATAAAGTCACGCTGCGCTAAAAATGCTGCACAACGATAAACGCATTATTTAGTACCCCCAAAGTACATAAGAAGGATGCAATATGATTAAGACCAAGCTGAGCGTAGCCATTGCCGCTCTCGGTACCATCGCCGCTACCGGCGTGGTGGCCCAGGACGCTGTACCCGGTCCGGCCGTTGAAGAAGTGATCGTAACCGGCTCCCGCATTGCCCGGGATCCGCTGTCCACCACTGGCCCCATCACCGTCGTCGATTCCGAGGCTATCCAGCGCTCCGGTGTAGGCACCATCGACGAACTGCTGAACGACCTGCCGTCCATGGGTACCACCGGTATCAACGCCAACGACAACAATGGTGGCCAGGGCCTGTCATTCGTTGACCTGCGCAACCTCGGCTCCGCCCGCACCCTGGTGCTGGTCAATGGTCGTCGTTTTGTTTCCTCCGCCTCTGGCGTCAGCTCTGCTGTGGATATGAACAATATCCCGGTAGACATGATCGACCGTATCGAAGTCCTGACTGACGGCGCATCCGCCGTTTACGGCTCCGACGCTGTCGCCGGTGTTATCAACGTGGTGATGAAGGATTCTTTCGAAGGCCTGCGTGTCAACGCCCGCACCGGTGCTACCACTGAAGGTGGCGGCGAGAATGGTGAGGTGTCTTTCACCTTCGGTAATGAAGGCGCCCGCGGCAACTTCATCGGTAACGTGACGCACAGCGTTCGCGACGAGATCACCTACAACGATCGCGAATGGGCTGGCCTGTTCAGCTCCATGGCGCCGAACGGCAACATCCTCACCAACTATGGCAACTTCGCCGTAGGCGAGGATGGCGTTTCCCTGAACCCCTACGCCGCTTATGACATTGGCCAGTTCATGTGGCTGTCCGGCGCGATGGAACGCACCAGCTTCAACCTGTCCGGAACCTACTCCCTGACCGACGCGGTCGAGGCATTCGGTGAGTTCAGCTACACCAACAAGACCACCAATCAGCAACTGGCTGCACAGCCGATGTACTCCGGTAATGGCTTTGCCCTGAACCCCGAGCAGCATCTGCCGGCAGAGATCCAGAGCGAACTGCAGGCCAGGTGGCAGGAAGCCTACGATGCCTGGGTTGCCGCGGGCAGTGATCCGGAAGATTCTGTCAATCCGTTCCCCGGTGACAGCTGGGTAGCCGGTTTCAACGATTTCCGTGTGCCCCCGGTTGACGGCGGCACCCGTGACTACGAGCAGACTACCGATACCTTCCGTTTTGCCGGTGGCCTGCGTGGTGATCTGGCCAACGGCTGGAGCTGGGACACCTTTGCGAGCTACGGCCGCAACGAAGGTGAGAACTCCACTTCCAACTCCTACAACAAGACCCGCCTGGACGAGATCTTCAGTGGCGAAGCCGGTCTGGACTACCAGTTTGCCGGTGGCATGAGCCCGGAGATCATCGAGTACTTCAAGTACGATGACCTGGAAGACAACGAATATGAGCTGGTGAACCTGGGCGCTTCCCTGTCCGGCGACATCGAGTCCATCCAGTTCCAGGGCGGCGCACTGGGCTTCGCGACCGGTATCGAATACCGCGAGGAATCCGGTGAGTTCAACCCGAGCCCCGAGACCCAGAGCGGTGAGACTTTCGGCAACCAGCAGGACGCTACCGGTGGTGAATACGACGTGGCCGAGGTGTTCGCGGAATTCAACCTGCCGATCCTCGAAGGCGCCAGGTTCGCTGAAGAGCTGTCTGCAGACGTGGCTGTACGTTACTCCGACTTCAGCACCTTCGGTGGTCAGAGCACTGGCAAGCTGGGCCTGGTTTATGCACCAATCGAAGACCTGCGTTTCCGCACCAGCCTGTCCACTGCCTTCCGTGCTCCGGGCATCTATGAACTGTTCAGCGGCTCTGCACAGAGCTATGAATTCCTGATCGACCCGTGTGACACCAGTGCGTCCAACACCCAGGGTCAGGGCGCTAACTGTGACATGGTAAACCCGGGCTTCACCCAGGCGGGCAACCAGGTTCCGACCAACATCGGCGGCAACGAAGACCTGCAGCCGGAAGAGGCCAAGACCTTCACCGCTGGCGTGGTGTGGACCCCGGTCTTCGTTGAAGACCTGTCCATCACCCTCGATTACTTCGACATCCAGGTCGAAGACGCCATCACCTCCCCGGATCTGCAGCGCATCCTGGATGACTGCTTCCGTGACGGTGATGCCAGTGCATGTCAGTTCGTGAACCGTGGTGCCGGCAACCAGATCGTCAAGCTGGAAGGTGCGAAGATGAACATCGGCCAGATCGACACCCGCGGTATCGATATGGACGTAACCAAGAACTTCTACTTCGACGCCGGCCAGCTGGCCCTGCGTGCCCAGGCCACCCACCTGCTGGAGTACATGGAGTACAACGAGCAGTCCGGCACCGAGTCTGACTACGTCAATTACGTCGGCACCACCGGTGGCCTGTACGTAGACTGGCGCGGCCTGGCCAGCGCCATGTGGTACGGCAACGACTGGGAAGCCGGTGCTGAAGTTCAGTACCTGAGCGACGGCGAGAGCGCCTACAAGCCGGTCGACGCCATGACCTACCTGAACCTGAAGGCAGGTTGGGACGTAAGCGATGCCATGCGCCTGTCCGCTGGTATCGACAATGTGACAGACGAAGAGCCGGAAGACACTTCCGGTTACGGCGACTGGAACAGCAGCTACGACTTCAAAGGCCGTTACGCCTGGGCTGGTTTCTCTTACCAGTTCTAAGCGACGGTGCTTCGAACGAAGCTGACCGGGAAGGGGCGCCACTGGCGCCCCTTTTTTGTTTCCGGTGTATCTGCCCGTTGGATTCCGCTAATTTGTGTGGGTGAGCAACCACTACCGTGGAGGCATCCCATGTTCACCAGCCGATCCAGGGACCAGTCCCGTCGAACCAGCGGCGCGTGTATACGACTAATCTGGTATCTGCTCCTCTCCCTGGCCGCCCTGCCGGTGCGGGCGGAGATCGTATGGCACTGGGAGGATTCTTTTACGGCGACGGAGAGAGAAAAGCTCATTCGCTGGGTCAGCGAGACCACAGCGGCCGTGGAAGAGCACGTGGCACCCTTCCCCTTCGACCTGCATATCTTTTTCTACCGACGCGAGAGCCGGCGGGAACCGGTGCCCTGGGCCAATACCCGCCGCGATCGCATCCAGGGAGTGAATTTCCATGTCGATCCGGATTACCCGCTGCAGGCATTTCTCGATGACTGGACCGCGCCCCACGAGCTCAGCCACCTGTTGATTCCCTATCTCGGCCGACAGCACGCCTGGTTTGCGGAGGGCTTTGCCAGTTTTATGCAGTTTCAGATCATGCAGCAGATGGGTGTCCTGACCGAAGCACAGGCTGAAGCTCGCTATCGGGTACGCGTGGAGCGCGCTGCGCGGCGGTATAGCTATGACGACCGTCCCTTTGCCGAGGCTGCGCTGCGACTGCGCGCGAACTCGGAATACCCCACCATGTACTGGGGCGGCGCCGTGTATTTTCTGCAAGTGGATCGGCAGCTGAGGGAAAATGGCTCGTCGCTGCGGCAGGTGCTGGCGGAATACGTTCACTGCTGTCGGCTGCGGGATCACAATATCGCGGCGTTGACATCAGAGCTCGACCGCATCTCTGGTGAAGAAGTTTTCACAATCTTGTTGCAGGAACTCAACGTGAAAAGGGGTTTTCCAGCGGTAGAGCAACTCTGGTGAAAAGGTGCTCGCCCAACCGGGTTACCCGTCTCTGTGTTGCGCCGACTGCTGCCTTTGCAAACAACTGCAAAATGCTAGAAGCTTCTCGGATAGTCCAGCTCGAGCACTCCCTGCACTCTAGGTAAATTCCTGTCATGGGTCTCACGAAATTCGAGCTGCAACTCTCCTTCCGAAATAGCCTTTAGTTTTCGCGCATAGACATTCTCAACACTCGGGCTTTCAGCTAACAAAAAAGCCTGGGTCAGGTGCTCTCGGGTACTTTTAACTCTCCCTAGCCGCAGCGACGTCAATCCCATCAAAAAGTGAAAACGGTGATCATCCTCATACAACCGCAATGCGCGACTCAGCCGTTTTTGTGCAGTTTTATAATCCCCAGACTCATAGGCGGTACGGGCCTCTTCATACAGAAAATACGGATTGCGTTCACGATGATAATGAACGCGGGCAGCATAAATGTCCGCGAGCTTGGTGTAACCCTCGGCCCGATACAGGCGTTCGAGATTGCTGATGGAAACCAGATGGCCACCATTCAGCGCCAGGGCCTGTTGGTAACTGGATTCAGCCAGCTCACGGTGACCCGCACGGCTATACAGGGCACCGAGGTTGGCCCACAGGTCGGCGGAACCGGGTTTCAGGTCGATGGCCTTGCGCAGGTGCAGAAATGCCTGCGCGGCATCCCCCTGCTGCATCAGCTCTACCCCGCGATTGCTGTAGAACTGCGCAAACGCCTCCCGGTCGTCGAGCCGGCGCTGGTCGTAGAGGGGGTCGTAAGCCTCCAGGTTGAAGTCCACCACCCGCCGCCCGCGCCGGCCCTGGGAAACCATATTGATATGGCGGTAGACCACGAAAGTCTGTTCCTGCTCACTGCTCCAGACCGGCGGAACGTCCACCTCGTTGAAATAGGCATCCGCACCCAGTTCCCGCGTCATGGCCACCATCATCAGGGTAAAGGCCAGACAGTTGCCGCGCTGCTGGTGAAAGGTGTCGGCTGCGGTGAGGGTCGCGTCCGCTTCGTAGCTCACATGGAAAGACTGCTCATCGAAAGCACGGATCAGGGCAGCGAGGCGTGCGTCCGGGCTGCGCCCGGGCGCCACGCGGGCCAGTAGAGCGCGCATCTCCGGGGTCAGGGACAGCAGTTGTTCGTCGGGCAGGGCTGCCGGATCGACGGGCTCGCCGAGGATGGCGGTTCCGGACAACAACCCGTGAACATCTGCCGGGGCCTCCTGAGCCGGCAGCGTGGTGCAGCCGCTGAGGATGAGAGCGGCCAGCAGCGAGACCAGGAACGCAGGTATGACCGAGGTAACCGGGGTTTTCATCGTTATATTCCCCTGCAAAGATATTTATATTCAGGATTTACCACTAATCCCCGCCGCTGTGAACCCGCCTGCGACAAATCGCCCCGTTTCATTTGTAACGATTCGCCTGCCAATAACGCAGCTGTTACACTCCAGGGTCTTGTTGTGGCAGCTGCCGGGCCCGGCCCGCGCGTCTCCCACATCTCCGCAAGCCAGGCGTGAAAGATCCGCTTATACGGGTCATTTGCACCGGGCGTGAAAGGCTCGACTAAAGCTATAACAACTGGAATACAGGTTATGTCGTCGAATACATATCAGAACAGTGATGGCTTCTTTGGCCATCCCAAAGGGCTCTCCACCCTCTTCTTTACCGAAATGTGGGAGCGGATGAGTTACTACGGTATGCGCGCCCTGCTCGTGCTGTTTATGACCGCCAGCCTGCAGCAGGAAGGCCTCGCCTTCACCGTTGCTGCGGCCACCGCCATCTACGGTCTCTACACCGGCGCGGTCTACTTCCTCGGCCTGCCCGGCGGCTGGATCGCAGACCGCCTGCTCGGCGGCCAGCGCACCGTCTGGTACGGCGGCATCATCATTATGTGTGGCCATATCGTGCTGGCCATCCCCAGCGACAGCACCTTCTTTATCGGCCTGATCCTGGTGGCTACCGGTACCGGCTTGCTGAAGCCGAATATCAGTGCGCTGGTGGGCCACCTGTACCAGCCGGACGATGTGCGCCGGGACAGTGGCTATGCCCTTTATTACATGGGCATCAATATCGGCTCTATCGCGGGTTACATTATCTGTGGCTACTTCGGTGAGAAGGTCGGCTGGCACTACGGCTTCGGCGCCGCCGCCGTGGGTATGGCGATCGGTCTGATCCAGTACCGCAAGACCATCGGCAACCTGGGCGATGCAAGCCTGAAGCCGGAGCACCCGATGACCGCTGCAGGTGCCAAGAAAGCCTGGGGCGTCATCTGGGCAGTCGTTGCCGCGGTCGTGGTGATCACCGCCCTGACCATGACCGGAGCCATCACCATCAACCCGGTGGCCGTGGCCAAGTATGTGGCTTACACGTTCACCGCGATCTTCCTGCTCTACTTCGGTTACATCTATTTTGGTGGCGGCCTGAAGGAGACCGAGAAGAAGCGCATGTGGGCGCTGTTCCTGGTCTGTGTGGCCTCGGCCTGTTTCTGGTCCGGCTTCGAGCAGGCGGGCTCCTCCCTGAACCTGTTCGCCCGTGACTACACCGACCGTATGGTCGGCGCCTTCGAGATTCCTGCGTCCTGGTTCCAGTTCGTGAATCCGCTGTTCATCGTCATCCTGTCACCCTTCTTTGCGGCGCTGTGGATCAACCTGGGCAAGCGCATGATCACCCCGTCTTACGGGATGAAGTGCGCCGTCGGCCTGATCATCATGGCTTCCGGCTTCATCGTGATGTTCTTCGCCGCCCAGGCCGCGGCAGCTGGACTTGAAGTAGCGCCCTACTGGCTGATAACCACTTACTTCCTGCACACCGTCGGTGAACTGTGCCTGAGCCCGGTAGCCCTGAGTGCCGTAAGCAAGCTGTCCCCACGCCGCTTCGCCGGCCAGATGATGGGTGTATTCGTACTCACCTATTCCATCGGTAATGTGATTGCAGGCCTGCTGGCAGGCAACTTCGACCCGGAGAATATCTCTGCGCTGCCCAACCTGTACGTGCAGATCGCCATCTTCAGCATCGGCATCGGTGCGGTCATCGCCCTGATCAGCCTTAAATCCAAAGGCTGGGAGACCCACGGTGACGGTGAAGAGAAAGAGCCGGTAGAGCCGGCCGAGGCACCAGCCAAGGCGGTCTGAGATACCACCCGTCGGGCGTCACCTGACGCCTGACTGCAGGACCGCTTACAAAGGCCGCTGGCAACAGCGGCCTTTTTTGTGCCTGTCAGGTACCAGCAGGTGATGTCAATGGATACCAGAAGCCGAGTGCGCGGTAGAGAGCATCGGATACCACCATCCGGGTGAAAACCTCCGGGGATATCCGTACGCCTGCCAAGCAGCTTCAGGTGAGCAGGTGCAGGTTCTGCCAGATAAACCGCAGGCCGATAACACACAGCAGCCCGGCAAAGCAGTTTTTCAGCATCTGCGGGGAGAGGCGGTGCGCCAGCAGCGCGCCGAAGCGTGCAAAGAAAGCGCTGGCGAGGACGATACCGAGAAAGGCCGGCCAGTAGATATAGCCGCTGCTCCATGCCGGCAGCTGCGGTTCATTCCAGCCCTGCACGGCGAAACTGACTGCACCAGCAACCGCGATCGGCAAACCGCAGGCCGCAGAGGTGGCCACCGCCCGCTGCATCTGCACCTGGCAACGGCTCAGGAACGGCACTGTCAGGGAGCCACCGCCGATTCCGAAGATGGCAGACGCCCAGCCAATCACCCCTCCGGCGACCGTCAGCACCGGGCGGCCCGGTATGCGGCCGCCGTCTTCCGGCAACTGCGCCCGGCGGAAGCCGTCCAGCCACATCTTGGCCGCAATGGCTAGGGCAAAGAATCCGATCAGCAACTGCAGCCAGGCCCCGGGGAGTAAGTGGGCAGTCACACCGCCCAGCCAGGAGCCGAGCAGGATGCCCGGCGTCATGGCAAGGAAGATTGTCCAGTCCACTGCCCCTTTGAGATGGTGGGTACGGATGGAGCTGATGGAGGTGACGATGATGGTCGCCAGCGAGGAGGCCACCGCCATATGAGTGAGAATTTCCGGGGCAATCCCCTGGGCGGTAAAGACCAGCACCAGCGCCGGCACGATGATCAGGCCCCCGCCGACCCCGAAGAGACCGGCAATGGTGCCGGCCGCCGCGCCCAGCAACAGATAGATCAGTAGCGTTTCCATGTCACCCCCGGGAAAGGCCTGGCAGGCCTTTTTTCTGCTCCGTGCTGTCGGGCATCCGCGCCTGCCACTCTCTCACCTGAAAGGGAACTGCACCGGTCTCTCAGCCGGACTTCTCCAACTGGAGCCAGTCGAAGCCTTCCTGCTGGCAGGCAAAGATGCAGTTGGCTGCCCGCTCGGCGGCTTCCGCCAGCGCAGCACGGGCAAGCTCGATGGTATTGTTCTTCTCACTGATATGGGCCACCACCAGGTGCTGCAGCTGCTCTGAGCCGACCCGCTGCAGGAAGCCCGCCGCCTGCTGGTTGCTGAGGTGGCCGTAGGCACCGCCGACCCGGCGCTTGAGTGAGGGCGGATAGGGCCCCTGCGCCAGCATCTGCGGGTCGTGGTTCGCCTCCAGCACCAGGCCATCACAGCCGGCAAAGTGGTTCTCCACATGGGGCGTGACCGTACCCAGGTCGGTCAGCAGGCCGAGACTGGTACCGCGGCTGCGAAATACGAACTGGGCCGCCTCGCGCGCATCGTGGGGCACCGCCACCGGCGTGACCTGAATATCCGCCACGGAAAAGGGCTGGTGCCCCTCGATCAGGTGCACACTGGGCAACTTGCCGATGTCCCGGGCGCGCAGGGTTCCTGGCGTCAGGTAAACCGGCAGCCCGTACTTGCGCGCCAGTGGCGCCACACCGGACAGGTGGTCGCTGTGTTCGTGGGTGACGAGGATCGCCGAGAGATCGGCAGGAGACAGGCCGAGCCGCGCCATGCGCCGCTCGGTTTCCCTGATCGTGAAGCCGCAATCCACCAGCAGGCAATGGTCGCCGCTGGCGACCAGGGTGCCGTTGCCTTTACTGCCGCTGCCCAGTGACGCGAACCTGAGCGTCATCAGATCAGGTTCTGTTGGATTGCCATCAGCAGTTCAGAGGCTTTTGCCCGGGACAGGGGCTGGCCCCTGGTGTTGCGAATGCGGACCTCGACCTGATCCGGGGTGCTGCGCACCACCACCAGGTAGCCGGGAATATCTGCGCCCGGGCCACTGCCAGCACCCTGCAGATTCGCGAACAGGGCCGGCTCGGCGCCCTCCTTGACCTGGATGTTGGCGATGACCTGCTGCATGGTCACCTGCTCCGCTTTCTCGGCCAGGTCGTCCTGCGCTTTGCCGCCCCAGGAGAACCAGCCGCCGTCCTCGTCTTCGGCCAGCTCCCGGTTTTCGTCGTAGGTGACATAGAAGATGCCAACTTCAGCGTCTTCCTCGTGCATCCGGTAGGCACCGGCATTCACAGCGTGGGCGACCGTTGCCCAGGCGCGGTCGCGGCTGAGTGCCATGGTGATATAGGGCTCGCGACCAGCGGGCTCTTTCAGCTGTACCTTGACTGAGCCACCACCGATAGCCTGGGCTACCAGGGAGGCTGCTGCGCCAGTCACATCGGCAGCCAGCGCGGTGGACATTTCGTCGATCATCCAGCCCTCACGCTCGGGGCTGGTAGACATCTCCGGCCAGGTAACGGCAGCACTGGCCGGCATCTCGGCGGGCGCAGACAGGTGGCGCACGTGGATCTCGGTGGTGTCCGGCTGCACACCGGATTCCACCCGCAGGCGGTACTTGTCTTTGGTTTCCGGCGAGTCCTTGAACTGCAGCCAGGTGGTTTCCATGACGCCGGCAGAGGCGTCAGAGCGCTCCAGCTGCAGGCCGGAAGTGCGCAGGAAGTAGTGCAGCTGCGGCCAGACCTCCTCGGGGGGCTGGGATACCAGTACCCAGCGGCGGTTGCCCAGCTTCTGGATCTTCACCCGCTCCAGGCCGGCGTTCACCGCCAGCGCCTGCGGGCGCGGCACTTCGAAGTCACCGCGCTCCAGCTCGGCACTGCCCACCTGCGGGATCTCGTAGAGTTCTTCCTGGCTCTTGGCTTCCACACCCTCCGGCATACGCAGCGGCGGCAGGCTGTTGGCCAGCTGGTAATCGTCTCCGCGGTCACGGAAATAGCCATTGTCGCCAAACACGCCGCAACCGCTCAGGGTCAGGCCGGCGATACAGAGTGCGGCTCCAGCAGTCAGTCTTGTCATTATTGCTTTCCTAAATCCAATTCTTGTTGGCGACACCGCCGGCGGCGGGCGGCGGTGGTCAGAGTACCCCGGCGGAGCGCAGGGCCTCGCGCACGGTTGCGTGATGCTCCGGAGACAGGCTGGTCAGCGGCAGGCGTATGCCACCGTCGATGTGCCCCATCTCCCGCAGCGCCCACTTTACCGGTATCGGGTTGGACTCCACAAACAGCACTTTGTGCAGTATCTGGATCCGCTGGTCGATGGCCCGGGCGGTTTCCGCGTCACCCCGCAGCGCTGCGGCGCACATCTGCGCCACCGCCGCTGGTGCCACATTGGCCGTCACACTGATATTGCCGTGTCCACCAGCGAGCATCAGCTCCAGCGCAGTGGCATCGTCGCCGGAATAGACGGCAAAGCCCTCGGGCAGTGTCTGGATCAGCTCGCGGGCGCGCTCCAGGTCGCCCGTAGCCTCCTTGATCCCGACAATATTGCCGATTGCCGACAGGCGGCGCACGGTTTCCGGCTGCATGTCCACTGCGGTGCGGCCCGGAACGTTGTAGAGAATCTGGGGAATGGCTACCGCCTTGGCCACAGTCTTGTAGTGCTGGAACAAGCCTTCCTGGGTGGGCTTGTTGTAGTAAGGCGTTACCAGCAGGCAGGCATCAGCTCCGCATTTGGCGGCAGTCTCGGTCAGCTCGATGGCTTCCGTAGTGGAATTGGCGCCGGTACCGGCAATGACCGGGATGCGGCCAGCCACCTGGTCCACCACCCGGCGGATCACCTCCAGGTGCTCGTTCACGTCCAGCGTGGCGGACTCACCGGTAGTGCCCACCGCCACGATGGCGTTGGTGCCCTGCTCGATATGCCACTCCACCAGGTTGTGCAGGCTGTCCCAGTCCAGGCCGCCATCTGCGTACATTGGGGTAGCCAGGGCCACCATACTGCCGGAAAACATCCTAACTCCTTACTGTTGGTCCAGCCTGCGGCTCGCGGCCGCTGCCATCACTGCCCAAAAATAGACCGGTATGTTACTGAGCGCGGGGGGTAGATGCCAGAGTGTCCCAACACCTGTTTTCAGCGCCTCATTTCAACGCCTAGTCGGCGACTTTCCTGCGCTTTTTCTTGCGCTTGCGCACCCCGTCATACACACCCGGCTCACCGGGCGGGCGGGTCTTGAAGCGCCGGTGCACCCACATATATTGCTCGGGGTTGTCCCGCATGCGCGCTTCGACAAACTGATTGACCAGCACCGCGTCCTTGAGTTCGTCCCCGGACGGAATTTCCTCGATGGGCGGATAAACCTTGACCCGATAACCGGCCCCACCCTCAAGGCGCGTGACGATGTAGGGCACCACCTGCGCGCGCCCAACCCGGGCAAAGCGGGAAGTGCCGGTGACCGTCGCGGCCGGCTGGCCGAACAGGGGGGCAAACACGCCCTGCTTGATGCCGTAATCCTGGTCCGGCGCATACCAGACCGCCCGGCCCCGCTTCAGCGCCCGTAGCATGCCGCGCACGTCTTTGCGCTGAAACACCTCGGAATCCGCACCGTGCCGCTCGCGCCCCTTGCGCTGCATGTAGTCGTATACCGGGTTCTTGTGTGGCCGGTACATGCCATCCACCGGGTGGCTCAGGGACATGAACTGGGCGCCGATCTCCAGGGTGGTGAAGTGCATGGCCAGCAGCACCACCCCCTGGCCGCGCTCTGCCGGCCCCTGCAGGTGCTCCAGCCCCTCGATGGTAAAGCGTTTGCGCAACCAGCGGCCTGAGCGGAACCAGGCCATACCGGTTTCCATCAGCGCGATACCGTTGGACTCGAAATTGCGGCGCAACAGGGCATCCCGTTCCCCATCACTCTTTTCCGGAAAACACAGTGCCAGATTGCGCTCGGCGATTATCCGCCGGCTGGTCGCCAGGCGCAGCATGAGCCGGCCCAGGCCACGGCCTATCGCCAGCTGCCAGCGATAGGGCAGCTGCGCCGCTAGGTACCAGAGACCAAAGAGGAGCCAGGTCGGCCAGTAGCGCGGGTGCAACAGCGCCGCGCGGAAATGCGGTTTTTCCATAATTCAGGGGAACGGTTGCCGCCAGAGTGTGAGAAAGCGGCGCATTATAGCGGATAAATGCCCGCCGTTGGCGTGGCGGCGAATACTAACCTCACCGAGGATGATCGCGCCTCAAGCCCTCCAGGTCATAGTGTGCGAGCACTGCCAGGAAGCCATACATCAGCAGCATCGACAGCATGTAAGCGATGGCGGCTCCGGTGGCTTCAAAGCGGGGTACCAGCCACCACAACAGCACCAGCTGCAGCAGCGCACAAATCACCAGGGTGCTGAAGGTCAGCAGATTGTGCCCGCGGTATTTCAAATAGGTAGGAGCCAGGCCGAACAGCACGGTGGCAGCGATGGTGACCGAGAGCAGACGAAAGGCGACGCCGCCCTCCGTGGCAAACTCGGGCCGGAACAGTTCCATCAGCGGGTCGGCAAACAGGAACACGACGGCCAAAAACAGCGCCAGGGTTGGCACCAGCCACTGCAGCCGTACGCGTCGGTAGCGATCCAGAGCCCGGTAGTCACCGCGCTCCATCAGCACCGACAGCTCCCGGGCATATTTGCGGTTGGTCGCCACTGCGAGGATCGCCGCCACACTGGCCATGGATAGCGCCGCAGCATAGGCGCCGGTTGCCGTCGCAGAAGGCTGTAACCAGTCCAGCATCACCACGCCACTCTGCGCCACCACCCCCATGGCCAGGCGATAGACCCAGAATGGCAGCGATGCCCGGCGCCATGAGGGCTTTGGCTCCGTGGAGCGGCAGCCCTGTCGCGACCCGGACCAGGCGCGATGGACCCAGCAACCGAGTACGACCAGCGCCACCAGCCACCCCCCAGCCCAGCAGGCAATGGCTGAGGTGCTGGTCAGCGGCAGCGGCGCTACCGCCACCAGTACTATCAGGACCAGAGCCACCAGAGGCACCAGCAGCAGGGTCGCAAAGGCGGCCCGCACACAATCACCGGTGGCGCTGAGGACGGCGGCGAGGAAATTCACCAGCACACCCACGGGCAGGAACAGGCACCCAAGGTAAACGGCCAGCAGGGTGTCCGCGGGAAACTCACGGATCTCCCGCGCCCAGAGTGCCGCCAGGGCGCCCACGATCAGAGCCCCGGCGAGGATACGCACGACACCAAAGCGGAACAGATCGGCGGCGAGCTGCCACTGGCCGCACTCGAACTTGCCCGGCATCAGCCTCAGGGCATATTTGTCCAGCCCCTGTGCCGCCACGGCGAGCAGCAGAAGGTAGATGGCGGCCGCAACCACGTAGGTTTCGAAGCCCTCAACCGAGAGGCTCCGGGCGAGGAGGACCGTGACAGCAAATGTCAGGAACTGGCCGATAACACCGACCGCAGCGAGGCACCCGACCTCGGCCAGATGTTCTTGCCGCTCGCGTTCAGCATCTGCCATGCCTGACACTTCGCTGTCGTCGGTGGCGGCCTGATAACCGCAAGACAAGACACCTGAGCCTACTCAGGACCTTGCCCCGAGCAGGCCGGCGTTACCGGTGGAATGGATTCACAATCCGGGGAGCGGGTAATCGGGCATTAGTGACGCAACAGCGTGTCGAGCTCGTCGACCACCTCACACCAGTCCGAGTCATCCTGGATCGCTTCCTTCAGAAACTCGCGCTGCCCGTCCGACCAGAATGGCGCCTTGGCCAGCTTCTGGTCGCCGGCCAGGTGATGGCGGGCGATGAATTCGTCGATGGCAGCGTCCTCTGAAGCGAGACCCAACTGCGCGAACAGGTCATTCAGGGTGTGATGGGTTGAAGTATCCATTGTCACTCCGTCTTGTCCGGGGGTACGGGTGCACCTTTTGTGCCCCCTGCGCCACACAGGAAAGTCCTCCCAGTATAGCGCCCTGCCGGTCAAGCCGATGGGCGCTGCACTGGGGGGCCTTCACCGTCAGATATGGAAGGTCTGCATGGCAATTTCAAGGGGGCCGCTCACAGCAGCATCGGGAGCAAATGGCCGGGGGCTCGCCCCGGCCGACTCTGTGGAGACGATTTAGAGTTCAGCTCGCATTGACTGATTCCCTGTTTCGTTGCCACTGGCCTGCTGCAGGCGCGCGACATAAGCATCCAGCGAGTAATCCCGCCCCAGGAAGTCATGCACCAGGTCCCGTGCGGGCCTAGACCCACCTGCCGACAGTACTTTGTCCCGGTACTCTGCTGCCACGATTGGGTTACGCATGCCTTCACGCTCGAAGCGGCTGAACATATCCGCGGCGATAGCCAATGACCATTGGTAGGTGTAGTAGTTGGAAGCGTAACCTGTTAGGTGTCCAAAACTGGCGTACATATGTGTATCGTCCATCGGCGGCACCACCGAATATTCCCGCTCGATAGCCTTGGACCGCTCGTCCAGGTCAAACGCTTCCGGGTCCTCCTCGTACAACTTGTATGACAGTGCCGCGTAAACCAGCTGGCGCGATGTATCCAACGGCAGCCCGAAGTCCCTCGCCGCCACCATGCGCTCGTAAAGCGCATCAGGCAACACCTCGCCCTCACTGTTGACGGCGAAGGATTGCAGAGTCTGGTAATCCCAGACCCACTCTTCCAGCATCTGAGAAGGCGCCTCGACAAAATCCCGCTCGGTACTGATGCCTGACAGCCCTGCCCAGCGCTGGTGCCCGGCGAACATGCCATGGATCAGGTGACCGAACTCATGCAGGAATGTCTCCACTTGTTGGAATTCCATCAGCGCGCCGGGGTCCCCCTCGCCGGGGAAATTACAGCCCAGCGCCATGATTGGCGGCTGCTGGCCACGCACGCCGACCTGGATTGGGAAGGCCGCGGCATGCTGGTACTTGCCCTCACGGGGATGCATGTCCAGGAAGAAACGCCCCACCAACTGGTCACCGGACCACATTTCGTAGGCCTCGACACTGGAGTGCCAGACCGGGGTATCCCATGGTTTGAACTCCACCGCAAACAAGTCACTCACCAGCTGGAAAATCCCATCACGCACGCGGCCATAGGCGAAATACTGCCGCAGTTGCTGCGCATCCAGCTGGTACTCACGCTGGCGTACCTTTTCCATCAGGTAGCTCCCCTGCCAGGGATGCACCTGCTCGGCCCCCGGTTGCTGCTGGCGCAGCTGAGTCAGCAGGCGCTGGTATTCGCGTCCGGCACCGTCGCGCACCTGCTCACCGAGCAAGTCGAGGAATTCGGCAACCGTCTCACTGTTGCCCGCCATCTTGTCGGCAGTATTGAGGTCAACAAAATTGTCGAAGCCCAGCAACTCAGCTCGCTGCCGCCGCAAGCGCAGCAGTTCCTTCAGTACTGGCTTGTTGTCCGGGTAGGCACGGTTGTGAAAGGCCAGCATAAGCTCGCGCCTGAGTGCGTCGTCCTGTGCGTACTTCATTACGGGGCCGAAGTCCGGATAGCGGGTGGTGATGGTCACCATGCCATCCTCTCCCGGTGGATGCGACGCGAGGAAGTCTTCCGGTAGTCCCGCCAGCCGCTCAGGCGCCACCTGAACGGAACGCACATCCTCTCGGATATTGCGCCCGAAGGTTTGTCCCGCTTCCAGTATCTCCTCGTTCAACTGTTTCAACCGTGCACGGATCGCTTCATCCTTGTCGACACCATTCAGGCGGAAATCCTGCAGGTACCCCTCCACGTAGTGGCGACTGTCAGCGGCCAGCTCCTGCTCGCTGACACGCAAGAAGCGCTCATACAGGGGGCGCGACATCTGCGCGTCAGTCACCAGCGCATTGAAAGCGACAACACATTTCTCCGCCGTGGTCCGCAGGTCGCCATCAGGATGCAGCTGCGAAAGGGTACTGGCCCGGCTATATTCATCCGTCAGCCGTATTTCAAAGGTATTCCACTGGTCGAGGAATCCTTCCTCGGTATAAGGACCATCCATGTTCTCCAGCTTTTCCAGGCTGGACCGCAGCCCTTCTTCTGCCTGGCTGCAATGTGATTGAAGCTGCTCGGCGGTGATGCTGGCGTAGGGAAATGGTGACGAAGACTGCAAAGTGGAAGCAGTAACTTCGCTCTCAGCGGTTGTCGCTGGCCCCCTGGCATCCTCCCGGCTACAGCCGACAGACAACAGCAGACCTAGTGACAGGGCCACTATCGGAATGACTCGGTTCAATCTGGAGAACATGGTATTCCCTCCTGGGTTGTTATCCTTGTTATCTGCGCGCCGTCTAGGTTCTGACGACCCCTGGTAGCGAACAGAGCGACCCGGGAATCCCCTCGAGACTGGCGTAGACCCAGCATATCGGAAACTCTCGACAGCAATGGAAGGATAAGGCGCCAACCGCGTCCCGGTCGCAGCACCGGGACTGTTGCCAGAGGAAATCGCGCCAATCAGGGAGCGGGGTTCGGGTTCTCGCTGTGGATAGCCTCGATTCCTTCCAGAACCGCCTGATCAAGCTTTAGGGAGACACTCTCGATGTCACTCTTGAGCTGATCCATGGTCGTGGCGCCAATGATGTTGGAGGTCACGAACGGCTGCTGGTTAACGAATGCCAACGCCATCTGCGCCGGATCCAGGCCGGCCTCCCGCGCCAGCCGCACATATTCAACCGTGGCCCGCTCTGCCCGCGGCCCGGTATAGCGCTGGAAGCGCTCAAACAGGGTAAGCCGTGCACCCGCCGGTTTCTGTCCACCCAGGTACTTGCCGGACAGGGCGCCGAACGCCAGTGGCGAGTAAGCCAGCAGGCCGCACTGTTCGCGGATCGCCATTTCCGCGCAGCCCACTTCGAAAGCGCGGCTCAGCAGGTTGTAGGGGTTCTGGATGCTGGCGATACGCGGTTTGCCCTGCGCTGCCGACAGCTTCAGGTATTCCATCATTCCCCAGGGAGTCTCGTTGGAGATGCCGATATGGCGCACCTTGCCCGCCTTGACCAGTTCTTCCAGGGCATCGACGGTTTCCGCGATCGCGATACCGTCGTCGCTGCCGTGCTCGTAACCGAGACGACCGAAAAAGTTGGTCTGCCGTTCCGGCCAGTGCACCTGGTAGAGGTCGATATAGTCCGTGCGCAGACGTTGCAGGGATGCCTCGCAGGCGGCGAAGATCTGCTCGCGGTTCAGGCGCGGGCCACCGCGAATATGGGCGACGCCGGAATTGGAGTCACCGCGACCGGTCACCTTGGTGGCGAGGATCACCCGGTCCCGGGTGCCGCGTGCCGCCAGCCAGTTGCCGATGTATTCCTCGGTGCGGCCCTGGGTTTCCACCCGTGGCGGTACCGGGTACATCTCGGCGCAGTCAATGAAATTGACCCCCTGATCCAGCGCATAGTCCAGCTGCTCGAACGCGTCCGCCTCGGTGTTCTGCTCACCGTAGGTCATGGTCCCCAGGCAGATCACACTGACATCCAGGCCGGTGGTGCCCAGCTTGCGGTATTCCATGGAGAAGCTCCTGTCACTCAAAGATGCAGGGCATTATGCAGGATGAAAGCAGCGGCGTGCAGGGCAGGAATTGCTGGATAGCGATGGAGACAGAAGGGAAAGGCAACTGGAAGCCAAAAGCCAGAAACGAAAAGCCGGAGCGACGGACGTCGCCCCGGCTGTGGGCCATTACTTGAAATCGGCCTCGACGATCGGGCTGATGTCGGCGTCGTAGTCGATACCGTCGACACCGAAGCCGAACAGCTTCAGGAAGTCTGCCTGGTAACCCTTGTAATCGGTCAGGTCGAACAGGTTTTCCTCGGTGACTTCCGGCCACAGTTTCTCGATCTTGGCCTGGGTCTCCGGACGCAGCTCCTTGTCATCTATGCGATAGCGGTTGTCACTGTCGAGGCGCGGGCTATCGGTGTAGAGACCCTCGGTGTACAGGCGGTAGAGCTGCTCGATACAACCCTCGTGGGTGCCCTCTTCCTTCATCACCTTGTAGACCAGGGAAATATACAGCGGCATCACCGGGATGGCAGAACTGGACTGGGTCACCAGCGCCTTCAGCACGGCCACGTGGGCATCCGCCTGGCCGCTTGCAGAAATGGCCTTGGCCGCGCGATCCAGATCCTCTTTTGCCTTGCCGATGGTGGCGTGGCCATAGATCGGCCAGGTCAGCTGTTCACCGATATAGGTGTAGGCGACAGTCTTGCAGTCGTCGGTCAGCACACCGGCCTTGCCCAGGGCATCCAGCCACAGTTCCCAGTCCTCGCCACCCATGACCTTTACGGTCGCCGCGATCTCTTCCTCGTTGGCGGGATCGAGGGTGATGTCGCCGATCTCCAGCTTGTCGGTGTTGAGGTTACGGGCGGTGTAGGACTTGCCGATCGGCTTCAGCACGGACGAGTGCAACTCGCCGGTTTTCGGATCCTTACGGCGGGGGGACGCGAGGCTGTAAACCACCAGATCCACCTTGCCCATGTCCTGCTTGATCATGTCGATGGCCTGGGCTTTCACCTCATCGGAGAAAGCGTCACCGTTGATGCTCTTGGCGTACAGTCCGGCCTTGTGCGCCTCTTCCTCGAAGGCCGCCGCATTGTAATAACCGGCGGAGGCAGTGCGCTTGTCCGTCGGCGGCTTTTCGAAAAACACCCCCAGGGTGTTGGCGTCGCTGCCGAAGGCGGCGGCGATACGGGAAGCCAGGCCATAACCGGTGGAGGCGCCGACCACCAACACATTCTTGGGGCCGCCCTCGATCTTTGGCTGGGCCTTGATGTAGTCGATCTGCTCGCGCACGTTGGCGGCACAGCCCTGCGGATGGGCATTGGTACAAATGAAGCCGCGCACTTTTGGCTGAATAATCATGCCGAATTCTCTCCCTTGGCAGTTGGGGATGAAGGGTGTCGCGCAGGCCCTGCCTCGACGCGCTCACCGCAGTTGTCCGGTTGCCGCGACCCGCAGTCGATGTGGTCGACCGGTCACGGCAGGCTGCCCATTCTACGGGGGATCCCCGGTCAGTCCAGAGGCACGCACGCCGCGGGCAAATCCGCCTGTCCAGAATATCCGGGGCCTAGGCCAAAGCAGCCCAGTCCACCGGGCTTGTGAGCTTTAAAAATGCCCCGGGTCGGGGCAGCGAGCCCGGCGCTGGTGCATCGACCACTGCCGACCAGAAGTTCACAAAGCCCCGTACCACCAGTTCCGGCGCTGCGCAGCATATGGCACGGATAGTGCAGCCTCCCCTGTGAGTGAACCATTGCCCAGAGCGCTATGCCGGCAGGGACCGCGACGGATCGCGGCCCCGTTCACTCACACCCCATCCACGCAAGAGGCAGAGAGGTACCCATGAAATACTATTCCCGTCATTTCGTTAAACCCGCGGACCTGAACCCGGCACAGCGCCTGTTCGGTGGGCAGCTGCTGGCCTGGATCGACGAGGAGGCCGCAATCTTTGCCGGCTGCCAGATGGGTACCCCGATGGTGGTCACCAAGCTGATGTCGGAAATTGATTTTGTCAGTTCGGCGTTCTGCGGCGACGTGGTGGAGTTCGGTTTCGAGGTGGTCGATATCGGTCGCACTTCGCTTACGATTCACTGCGAGGTGCGCAATAAACAGACCCGGGAGTTGATCCTGCAGGTGGAGCGAATTGTGTTTGTGGCCCTGGACCTAGAGGGCAAACCGACACCGCACAAGAAAGCCGGTATGACCGTGGCCGAGGCACGGGAGGAAAACGACAGCGCCCTCGGCATTCAGCGGCTCGCCGGATAAGAAATGCGTGCCCGTGAACCTGGACATCAATTAGAAGGAAATCAAAAGCCGGAATTTAAGACAGAGTGCCAGGCCCCACTGAGCCTTCTTTGAAACTTCTTGGAAGGCGTCGTGGGGCTAATCAATACCCTGAGCCGGGCCCGGTGCCCGGCTTTTCACTGAGCGGCTCAGCGCAAAAGTAACAGCGGCTTCTCGGTATTCAACAGCATCTTGGCGGTGATGCTGCCCATCAGCAGATCCCGCAGTCGGTTGTGGCTGAAGGCCCCCATCACGGTGAGGTCGATGTTGTGCTCACGCTGGTACTCCACCAGTGCCTCGACAGTTTTACCGCTCAGCCGGTTGGCGGTCACGCTGAGGCCGGCCGCCTCCAGTTCTCCACTGGCCTCGGCCAGTAGCGCCTCCGCTTTTTCCGGCTCACCAACAAAGACCAGGTGACAGGCGATATCCCGAAACGCGGGGCTTTCCGCGACCATGCGCAGCGCCTTGCGCGCCGCCTCGCTGCCATCGTAGGCAAGCAGGATTCGCTGCGGCGGGGTAAATTCCTGGTTCACCACCAGGATCGGTTTGTGCAGTGAGCGCACCACAGTTTCCAGCTGCGAACCCAGCCCCTGCTTATCCTCACCGTGTTCCTCACCGCGGATGCCCAGTACCAGCACGCGGATATGGTCCTCCAGCGCCACCAGGGACTCGGGCAGACTGTCGTGGCGCTGGCAGGTTTCCACCAGGCTGATGCCGGACTGGGCGACACGCTCACGGGCAGCCTGCAACATCAGCTTGCCCTGCTGCACCAGCAATTGCGACCGCTGCTGTTCCAGGGCGGTGAGCTCCTCCAGCAACTCTTCCTGGCTGCCGAAGCCGATACTGCCGGAAAGGTCCGCGACCGCGGGCACATTGCTGCGCTCGATATTGTGCAGAAGCTTGACCGGCGCACCGGTGCGACCGGCAACCCAGGCTGCGTAATCGCAGACCGCGCCGGTATAGCGGGAGCCATCGACACAGGTCAGCACGACCGGCTCGCCGCCATTCACGAGGGAAACTTTATTGTTATTGTCCGTGTCGCTCATCAATGTCCTCCGAGGACTCTCTCAATCTCTTCCGGCTTGTCGTGTACACCGAAGCGGTCGACGATGGTCTCACTGGCTTCGTTCAGGCCCACCAGTTCCACTTCAGCGCCTTCACGGCGGAACTTGACCACGGATTTGTCCAGCGCGTACACAGCGGACACATCCCAGAAATGCGCGCGGCTCAGGTCAATTACCACCTTGTCCACCACTTCCTTGAAGTCGAACGATTCGACGAACTTGTCTGCAGAGTTGAAGAAAACCTGCCCCACGACCCGGTAGGTGCGGCAGCTGTTTTCCTCGTCCAGCTCCGAGGACACGTACATGAAGTGGCCGACCTTATTGGCAAAGAACAGGGCCGCCAGTAGAACGCCGACCAATACACCATAGGCCAGGTTGTGTGTCCACACTACCACAACCACCGTGGCCAGCATGACGATGTTGGTGGACAGCGGATAGTGCTTGAGATTACGCACGGAATCCCAGTTGAAGGTACCGATGGACACCATGATCATCACCGCCACCAGGGCGGCCATGGGGATCACCGCCACCCAGTCACTGAGGAATACCACCAGCGTCAACAGGCCGACACCTGCCACCAGGGTGGACAGCCGGCCGCGGCCACCGGATTTCACGTTGATCACCGACTGGCCGATCATCGCGCAGCCCGCCATACCGCCCATGAAGCCGGTGGCGATGTTGGCAATGCCCTGGCCTTTGCACTCGCGGTTCTTGTCACTGCCGGTATCGGTGAGGTCATCGACGATGGTGGCCGTCATCAGGGATTCCAGCAGGCCCACCACGGCCAGTGCCGCCGAGTACGGGAAGATAATCTGCAGTGTTTCGAAGTTCAGCGGCACTTCGGGCCACAGGAATACCGGCAGGGTATCCGGCAGGTCGCCCATGTCTCCCACAGTGCGGATATCGATCCCCATGATCACCGCCACAGCAGTCAGCGCCAGGATACAGACCAGCGGCGACGGGATGACCTTGCCGATCACCGGGATGTAAGGGAACAGGTAGATGATGCCGAGGCCTGCGGCCGTCATGGCGTAAACCTGCCAGCCGGCGCCGATCAGCTCCGGCATCTGCGCCATGAAGATCAGGATCGCCAGCGCATTGACGAAGCCCGTCACCACCGCCCGTGAGACAAAGCTCATCAGGCTGCCCAGCTTCATGTAACCGGCGATGATCTGCAGTACACCCGTCAGCAGCGTGGCCGCCAGCAGGTATTGCAGGCCGTGCTCCTTCACCAGCGTCACCATCAGCAGCGCCATGGCCCCGGTGGCCGCAGAGATCATGCCCGGGCGTCCGCCGACAAAGGCAATCACCACCGCAATACAGAAGGAGGCATACAGGCCGACGCGCGGGTCGACGCCGGCGATGATGGAAAAGGCAATAGCCTCGGGGATCAGCGCCAGGGCGACCACCAGGCCCGCCAGCACGTCGCGGCGGATGTTGCCGAACCAGTCGGCTTTCGTCGAAGACAGCAGCATAGTGAAGGGAATCCAGTGCGGATGAACAACAATTGATCAAAAAAAGGGCGCGCACTCTAACACGAGCCCTGTTCTCCATAAAGAAACCCCACCTGTCCGGCCATCGGACAGGTGGACAGCGGACACTCCTGGCGGACACCCGGCACCGCCGCACGGGACCCAGAAAAATAAAAACTTCTATTAATTTCAAGAGGTTAGCGAAGCCCCAAAAGCTGGCATAAGCCTTGCTATCTCACAACAAGAGCGGCCCGTCGCAGATTCCGGCGGGCCCCGCATCCGAATCCGGTGGCTGCCGCGTCACACAGAGGCAGGCCACCCCGGGAACCAAGAGATAGTGAAGGAACGGACAACAAGAATGATCAGAGATACCTCCGGGCAGGATGTCGTACTGGAAGCAACGCCCCCCTGGAAAAAGCCGCGCAATATCCGCCTGGCTGCCATCGCCCTCAGCACGCTGGCTTTCCTCTACTGGGGCATCAGCAGTTGGGTGAGCAGCGGCCGGGTCGATGGCACCCTGTCACTGGCCCAGATCAACATCGCCCAGGTCGAACGCGGTGACCTGACCCGGGACCTGATGGTCCAGGGCCGGGTAGTGGCCGCCAACAGCCCCACCCTCTACAGCCCGGCACAGGGCATCGTGAAGTTTGCCGTGAAGGCCGGTGACACCGTGCAGGCCGGACAGCTGCTGGCAGAAGTGGAGAGCCCGGAACTGGACAGCGAACTGGCGCAGCAGCGGGCCCTGCTCAACAAACTGGATGTGGAACTGCAGCGACAGAAAATCCAGGCCAAACGCCAGCAACTGGAGAACCGCCAGCGCGCCGATCTGGCCAAGGTTACCCTGGCCGCCGCCCAGCGCGAGCTGAAGCGCGCCGAGCTGTCGATGGAGAAGCAGATCATCTCCCAGCTGGATTTCGAAAAGGCCTCCGACGATCTGGCCCGCGCCCGACTGGAATACGAGCAGGCGGAGCAGAATGCGGCGTTGGAACAGGAGGCCCTGGCCTTTGAAACCCGCACCCTCGAGTTGCAGCTATCCCAGCAGACACTCCAGGTGGAAGAGCTGGAGCGCAAGGTCAAGGAGCTGCATATCACCTCCCCGGTCAATGGCACCGTGGGCAGCCTGGCTGTGACACAGCGCAGCGCCGTCGCCCGCAATGCGCCGCTGATGACCGTGGTAGATCTCACCAGTTTCGAACTGGAGGCCGCAGTACCGGAAAACTACGCCGATGACCTGGGCCTCGCCATGGCCGTGGAAATCAACCTGAGCGGGCGCAAGCTGCCCGGTGAGATCACCGCCATCTCCCCCGAGGTTATCGACAACCAGGTACAGGCCCGGGTGCGCTTTACCGGCGAGCAGCCCGAGAACCTGCGCCAGAACCTGCGCCTGACCGCGCGCATCCTGCTGGAAAACCGCAGTGACGTGATGCTGGTACGCCGCGGTGGCTTCCTCGACCAGAGCGGTGGCCGCTTTGCATGGAAACTTAACGGCGAAGGCGAGGCCATACGGGTGCCGATCCAGATCGGCGCCCTGGGGCTGAGCCAGGTGGAGATCGTCTCCGGCCTGCAGGAAGGCGACCGGATCATTATTTCCGCCGCGGAAGAACTGGAGCGGGGACAGCTGGTGGCGCTGAAGGATTAACTTTCCCCGCTGTAGGCACCTTCGAAAAGAACACGTAACTCGACGAGAAAGCGGTACTGACAGGTCCTGCTTGGGGGGCCTTCTGCGGCCATGGATGGCCGCAGAGAGCTTACAGGGAAGTATTCACAGCGTGCCCCACGAGTAGGGGCTGTCAGTGGCGCGACAGAGTCACTTGAAAATAATCCCGGGGCCTGACTGCCCGGCACATCGGAACAAACTTTAGAGATAAGGGAAACTACCATGCTGAAAATGCACAACATCCGTAAGAGTTATCGCACCGACACCATCGAAACGCATGCGCTGCGTGATTTCAGCCTGGAAGTGAACGAGGGAGAGTTTGTTTCCGTCACCGGTCCCAGCGGCTCCGGCAAGACCACGTTCCTGAATATCGCCGGCCTGCTGGAAACACCCACGGGTGGCCAGTACCTGCTGGACGGGGAGGATGTGAGCAGCCTGAACGACAACCAGCGCTCGCGCCTGCGCAACGAGAAGATCGGCTTCATCTTCCAGGGCTTCAACCTGATCCCCGACCTGAACCTGTTCGACAACATCGACGTTCCACTGCGCTACCGCGGCTTCAATGCCAAAGAGCGAAAAAAGCGCATCGAAAAAGTACTGGAACAGGTGGGACTGTCAGCCCGGGCCAGACACCTGCCGGCACAGCTGTCCGGCGGCCAGCAACAGCGTGTCGCCATCGCCCGTGCCCTGGCCGGCGAACCCCGCTTCCTGCTCGCGGACGAACCGACCGGCAACCTGGACTCGCTGATGGCCCGCCAGGTGATGGAGCTGCTGGAATTCATCAACGAGTGGGGCACCACCATCGTCATGGTCACCCACGACCCGGATCTCGCCCGCCGCGCGCACCGCAATATCCAGGTCGTCGACGGCCAGGTCTCCGACCTGCAACGGACTGCCGCACCCACCGCTGTGGAAATCGCCTAAGGGAGGTAACACCATGATCGGCTATTACCTTTCCCTCGCCATCCGCAGCCTGCGCTCGACTCCCATACTGAGCTCTCTGATGGTGGCCGCAATCGCCGTGGGCGTGGGTGCGGCCATGACCACCCTGACACTCAATTACATGATGTCGCGCAACGCGCTGGCAGAAAAAGATGCGGTGCTGTATGCCGTCCAGCTGGACAGCTGGTCCGCCACCCAAGGAGTGGATAACCCGAGCGAAATGCCCTGGCAGGTGACCTACCAGGATGCCGTGAGCCTGCTGCGCTCCGACATCCCCACCCACCAGGTGGCCATGCATCTCTGGGGTGGCCCCATATCGGTAGAGGGTTCGGAAATCCGCCCGTTCGTTGCCGGTGCCCGGGTTACCAGCCGGGATTTCTTCGCCCTGTTCGGCGTTGACTTTATTTACGGTGGCACCTGGTCAGAGGAGGCGGACAGCAGTCCGCTGCAACAGATCGTGCTGTCAGAGGAAACCAACGAAAAGCTGTTCGGTGGCGAAAACAGCGTGGGCCGCAGCCTTAACTTCAATGGCGCGCTCTTTACTGTGGTCGGCGTGACCGAGCACTGGCAACCCAGCCCCAAGGTGCACGACCTGAATAACGGCAGCTTCAATAACTCCGCGGAAGTATTCCTGCCGTTTGGCCTGCACCGGCAGTTCGAGATTTACCCCTGGGGTAACAACAACGGCTGGAAGGCCGAGGAGATCAACAGCTACGAGGATCGCCTCAACAGCGATGTCGTGTGGCTGCAGTACTGGGTGCAACTGGACAGTCCGGAGCAAGTTGAAGACTACCGCGATTTCCTGACCGCACATATCCGCGGCCAAAAGGCACAGGGACGCTTTCCCCGACCGCTGAAGTTTGGTCTCACCAACCCTTCGGAATGGCTGCAGCTGAATGAGGTGGTCGATGGGGATGATCGCATGCTCAGCTGGCTGTCACTGGCGTTCCTGTTGGTTTGCCTGGTCAATGCTGTGGCCCTGCTGCTGGCCAAATTCCTGCGCAAGGCGCCGGAGGCCGGTGTGCGACGGGCCCTGGGTGCCAGTCGCAACGCCGTGTTCAGCCAGCACCTGGTGGAAAGCGGTTGCGTGGGCCTGGCCGGCGGCCTGGTGGGCATCCTGCTGACGCTCGGCGGCCTGGGCCTTATCCGACAGTTACAGATGGGCTACATGGATCGCGTCGCCGCCATGGACTGGACGATGATGATTGCCGCCATTGGCCTCGCCGTGCTCTCCAGCCTGCTGGCGGGGCTGTATCCGGCCTGGCGTATCAGCCGTACGAATCCCTCCGTCTACCTGAAAACCCAGTGAGCCGCGAGATCAGAGGAAAATATCATGTTGGAACTGAGACCCATTTTATCGGCGCTCTGGCGCCACAAGATCTCCGCCCTGCTAATTGCACTGCAGCTGGGCCTGACCCTGGCCATTGTCAGCAACGCCCTGGTGGTGATCGACGAGCGGACTGAGCGTATCTCCCGGCCCACCGGTGTCGCGGTGGAGGACATCAATACGTTTGGCTACCTGGCCATTCCCAAGGACTACGACAAATTCGAGGCTTTCCGCCTGGACCTGGACATGATCCGCGCCCTGCCGGGCGTCGCCAGCGCCACCATCAGCAACCACGTGCCGCTGTCCGGCAGTGGCTCCTCCAGCGGCTTCTACACCGAGCCCAATATGGAAGTGGGCGCGACCGCCGCCAACTTCTACACCGTTGACGAACACTTTATCGAGGCTTTGGGAATGAACCTGGTGGCCGGCCGTGGCTTTTCACCGGAGGAAATCATGCAGGTCGGCGCCACCAGCAGCGAGCGCCCCACGGTGGCCGTGGTCACGCAGAGGTTGGCCGACGAAATGTTCCCGCAGGGCAATGCCCTCGGCAACGCCATTTTCAGGGGGGGCGACGACCATCCCATCGAGATCGTCGGCATCGTCGAGCGCAACCTCGGCCCCTGGCCCAACTCACCAATAGCCGGCCGTGGCGTTTTCTATCCGGCAATCATGGACCAATGGTTCACTTACATTGTGCGGGCCGAGCCGGGGCAGCGCGATGCAGTGCTGAAACTGGTGGAGGAGAAGCTGGCGGAGCGCGATCCCAACCGGGTAATCAATTCCGATACCCTGGAAGAACAGAAAGACCAGTACTACGCCGGCGACAACACCATGGTCAAGGTACTCACCGCTGTAGTCATCCTGCTGACCTTTATCGTGGCACTGGGCGTTGTCGGCCTGACGGTGTTCTGGATCACCCAGCGCCAGAAGCAGATCGGCGTGCGCCGCGCGCTGGGTGCGACCCGTACCGCGATCAGTCGTTACTTCCTGCTGGAAAACCTGATCATTGCCACGACCGGTATCCTGCTGGGCTTTGCCGCCGCGCAGATCTTCAACGGCTTCCTGGTCAGTGAGTTCAACCAGCCTGCCCTGCCGTTGACGGTAACGCTCGCCTGCGCCCTGGCACTGCTCGGTGTCAGCCTTGCTGCAGCGCTGCTACCGGCACTGCGTGCGGCCAATATCTCACCGGCAACCGCCACCCGCAGCGTATAAAGTGCTGTAGAATTCCCTCTCCCGGAACGGGCGCGTGCGCCCGTTCTTCATCACCGTATCCCGGGCTCAAGCATGGATAAAGTCCTCGTTATCGACGACAACCCCGGCATCATCTCTGCCCTCGAGTTGCTGCTGTCCCTGCACAGGATCGAAACCGTCAGTGCCCTGACCCCGCAGGCGGGCCTGCAGACACTGCGCGAACAGCCGGATATCAACCTGGTCATCCAGGACATGAACTTTACCGCGGATACCACCTCCGGCGAGGAGGGGCGCGAACTCTTCTTCGCGATCCGCGATATCAGTCCGGACCTGCCGGTAATCCTGCTCACCGCGTGGACGCAGCTGGAAATGGCCGTAGAGCTGGTCAAGGCTGGAGCCGCCGACTACCTGGGCAAGCCATGGGATGACAACAAGCTGATCGCCACGGTCAAGAACCTGCTGGAGCTCAATGACCTCCAGCAGCGCCAGCGACAGAGCCAGCAACAGTCGCTGGCGGCCCGCGAGCGGCTGCAACAGAACTTTGACCTGCAGGGCATCGTGTACCGCAGCGATGCCATGCAAAAACTGCTGGAAATGGCCACCCAGGTGGCCCGTTCCGAGGTGCCCGTTTTGATCACCGGGCCCAACGGTGCCGGTAAGGAAAAGATTGCCGATATCCTGCAAGCCAATTCATCACTGCGAGAGGGTCCCTACATCAAGGTGAACGTGGGCGCCCTGCCGGAAGAACTGATGGAAGCAGAGCTGTTCGGCGCCGAACCCGGCGCCTATACCGGTGCTGGCAACCGCACCCGGCAGGGGCGTTTCGAGGCTGCGGACGGCGGCACGCTGTTTCTCGATGAAATCGGTGAGCTGTCTGCCAGCGGTCAGGTCAAACTACTGCGGGTACTGCAGACCGGCGAATTCCAGCGGCTCGGCAGCAGTGAGACCCGCCGGGTGCGCGTGCGCGTGATCAGTGCCACCAACGCGAATTTGCCGGCATTGATCGAGAAGGGCCGCTTCCGTCAGGACCTGTTCTACCGGCTCAATGTCATCGAGCTGCAGCTGCCGCCCCTGTGCGACCGACCAGATGACATCCTGCCCCTGGGCCGGAGCTTTCTCGGCGAGGGAAAACAGCTCGGGCCCGATGCGCAACAGATGTTGGTGCGCTACCACTGGCCCGGCAATGTGCGCGAACTGCAGAACACCATGCAACGGGCCTCGGTACTGAGCCAGTCGGACACCATCGATGCCCAGACCCTGGCGCTGCCCGTGCAGGAAAAAGCCAGCAGGCCGGACATCAGCTTTGAGCCCAGCCGCGAACTGCTGGAGCGCACGCTGGCCGACTGCGATGGCGTCATCGCCCAGGCCGCTCGCGAGCTTGGCCTGAGCCGTCAGGCGCTTTACCGGCGCCTGGAAAAATATGGTATTCCCTACTGATGTGGCAGCGACTGACCCTTGAAGCGCGAATCACCGCGGTTACCCTCGTCGCTGTCCTCGTCGGAGCGAGTTTACCCTTCCTGCTAATCAGGTTCGGCGCAGACAAGGGCCTCGCCTGGACCGGTGGAATGCTGCTGGGAGTGACCATCGCATTACTGCTGTTACGGACGGTCACCGGTCCGCTGCAGCGGGGCCTCTCCACACTCGAGGGCGGCCTGTTGAATTTCCGCGACGGGGATTTCTCCGTCTCCCTTGCACTGGACCGCAAAGACGAGCTCGGCCGAATCGCCACGCTCTACAATGAAGTGGGCGAGATCCTTCGACGCGAGCGGGCGCACATCCACCAGCGCGAACTGTTGCTGGACACCGTCATCCAGAGTTCGCCACAGGCCCTGCTGCTGGTCGACCAGTCCGGGCACGTAATCTATGCCAACAGCAGTGCCCGCCACCTGCTCAACCACGGCCGTCCAATTCAGGGGCTGACTCTCGCAAAATTGCTACCGCACTGCCCGGTCGAGCTTGCCAGCGCGATCGAGAAGGACGAGGAAGGCCTGTTCAGCTTTACTGACAGCGATGGCAGCCACACCATGCACGTCGGCCACAGCGTATTTTCACTGAATGCGCAGAAACACCGACTCATCCTGATCCGCGATATGACCCGTGAGCTGACCCGGGCCGAAGTGCAGGTGTGGAAGAAAGTGATCCGCCTGATCAGCCACGAGCTGAACAACTCCCTTGCCCCCATCTCCTCCATGGCGCACAGCGGTATGATGCTGGCGCAGCGCATCGACGAGGAAGCGGGCAGTGCAGACGCCAAGTCCCTGGCCAGGGTTTTCGATACCATTGCTGAGCGCTGCCGACACCTGACGGAATTCACCCAGGGTTATGCGCGATTCGCCAAGTTGCCGGCGCCCAGTTGCGAAGAGGTTCCGTGGCAGCGCCTGCTGGACCGCCTCCTGCCATTGCACCGATTCGCCCTGTGCGGCAGCCTGCCTGAGCGACCGGGATATTTCGATCCGGTGCAGATCGAACAGGCCCTGTTGAACCTGCTGAAGAATGCCATTGAAGCCGGCAGCCCGGTCGACGACATCGAAGTCGAGGTTCACTGCAACCGGCAGGCACAGCAGATCATCGTGCGCGATCGCGGCACGGGCATGAGTGAAAAGGTATTGCAACAGGCCCTGTTGCCCTTCTACTCCACCAAGCCGCAGGGGGTGGGACTGGGGCTGGCCCTGTGCCGTGAAATTGTCGAGGCGCACGGCGGGCGGCTGCAGTTACGTAACCGCAGCGGCGGCGGCCTGGAAGTCTCGCTGTGGTTGCCACAGCGCAGTGACCGACAGGCTTCATGACAGCAGTGCACAGCACCCGCTGCTCCGGCAACAAACGCAATCAACAGTATTTGCGAATGCCTTGCATTGCGTTTTGCAGCCCAGCTTTGGATCCGGAAAAACTGAAATTCGGCTACTAGACTTTCGCTAACGGTCTTCACACACCGGCAGGTCCCTTTTGTCGGCCATCCCTGTGAGTGTCGGTCAACCGTTGTGAAATTCATCGTCTCACGAAAGGAGCCGAATCATGAGTGATTCAAAACCCGGCATCGAACGGCGCAAGTTCCTGCGCCTGATGGGCTGTTCTGCGGTCCTGATTCCCGCCGTGATGCTGCCGGACCAGCCGGCGCGGGCCCAGGGCAAGGCCAGCAAGGAAGCCGTGCAGTACCAGGACACACCCAAAGACGGCCAGAAGTGCAAGGACTGTCAGTTCTGGACCGACCCCAACGGCTGCCAGGTGGTAGAGGGGGAAATCAGCCCCGAGGGCTGGTGCAGCCTGTATGTGAAGAAAGCCTCCTGATCGCCTCGCTGATCGAAAGGCACGGGCACTGCCATGGTGTCCGTGCTCGTCCACTCGCAACAACTTCACCAGCGTAATCGCCACCACCGGATCATGCCCCGGGCATTTTGAGGATCAGAAGAACGGGTTGGCAGGGGCCGGCCACACAGGACCGGCTACAAGAAAAGAACGCGGGACTGTCGCTTCTCTACTGGGCGTCCGCGTCTCTACTTGGCGTCCGCGGGGTAGAGCAACTGGCAACGCAGGTTGCCACTTACCATCCAGCATTCACTGCCTTCCGGGCACTCTGCACCCGGGTCAATGACCTCCGCCCCCTCCGGGCAATGACTGGCTGATGCAGTGGCCGCCGTGCACCATTCGCCACCAATCAACTGGTAGCAGCCACCGCTTTCCAGCGCGCACTGGTCCGGTGCGGTGACCGGTACATCGCCAGTGAGGCACTCCCGTGGAAACGCCGGCACCAGGGCCAGCGGCAGGGTACTATCCGGAAAACCGGGGTAGACGGGGTGCCCACTCAGGTCGCCCCAATAGCCGTTAAAGCTGGTGCCGGCACAGCCGCAGAGAATTGCGCTGGCAGCCGACAATGCCAGTAGTTTATTTCGCATAGACAATGCACCGCTTGCCGCCGGCCACCTCGAAGCACTGGGCTGAGGACGGACAGATGGATCCCGGGGCCAATTCCTCGGCCTCTCCCGGACAGCCGTCGTAGTTGGTTTTCTGCTCCGCGTGCACGGGAGCCCGGGGCACCGGTGATGTATAGGGGTAAACGACCTCATCGCGGGGGTCCTGCATACCACAGGCGGACAACAGGCTCACCGCCATCAGGGCCGAACAAAAACCGAACGTCTTACGCATAGGAGTTGCCTTCTTGGTTGGACTGGTTTGGCCAGAGCGACCAGCTGACGAGATTCAATAAACTCGCATCACCGGAAAGAACCAGCAGGCAGAGCCCATCCCACCCATGTCCGCATCCACATCACAGTGACGACTGGCCGCGGGGGGAAGCTGGGAATTGGGCTGGAAGTTGCCGACTTCGACAAAGTCCGCCGAGGTAGCGTGCTCATCAGGGTCGAAAAAGAAGGGGTCGTATCCCTCTGGTGCTTCGGCGGGCAGAAAAATGCAGCCCTGTAATGCCAAAGCAGCGAATACCGGCACTGCGAACATCCCTATGCGCTTCATTTCCGAATACCTCTCACTTTCGAAGTGGCGCCACTGGTTCGTACTCCCTGAGTTTAGCTGGCGTGGGATTCGGCTCGCGCCATCGGGATCAGATCAGCGCGTAATTCAACGAGTAGGTGAAAAATGACGAAAACGTGCGGCCGGTGATGAGGTCGGCTGGAGTGAAAGGTAAGAGCTATGGGTAAGAGCTATGGGGAAAGAACTGAGGGATGAGAGGTAAGGGCTTAAGACGAGGGCGTCGGGTATTTCCCGGAACTGAGTCCGGGAAATACCGTGACGTGCGGGCAAGGCCCGCACCGATGGATCGCTACAGCAGCAGCTTGCGCACGTCACCCAGAACGCTGACCAGGTAGGTCAGGAAGCGGCCGGCATCACCACCATTGACGGCCCGGTGATCGTAGGACAGCGCCAGCGGCAGCATCTGCCTCGGCACGAACTCCTTGCCGTTCCATACCGGCTGCACGCTCAGCTTGGAAACACCGAGGATCCCCACTTCCGGCGCATTGACGATCGGCGTAAAGCCCCTCCCACCAATGGCCCCGAGGCTGGAGATAGTGAAACAGGCACCCTGCATATCGCGCGGCTTCAGCTTGCCATCGCGGGCTGCAACGGCCATCGCCGTCGCCTCTTCCGCCAGCTCGTACAGGCCCTTCTTGTCCACATCGCGGATCACCGGAACCATCAGGCCCTTGGGCGTATCCACGGCCATGCCGATATGCACATAGTCCTTACGCACGATGTGCTCGCCATCGTTGTGCAGTGAGACATTGAAGCTCGGCTCAGCGCGCAGCGCCGCCGCGGCGGCTTTCAGCAGGAAGGGCACCGGCGTGAGCTTCACACCGCGCTTTTCCGCCTCGGCCTTCATGGACTTTCGGAACTCTTCCAGCTCAGTGATATCCGCATCGTCGAACTGGGTCACATGCGGGACGTTGAGCCAGTTGCGCGCCATATTGGCAGCGGTGAGCTTGTGGATCTTGCTCATCGGCTCGGTGGTAACCGGGCCAAACTGGCTGAAGTCGATCTCCGGCATCTTGGCGATGCCCGTGGTGCCGACACCGACGGCGCCGCTCTCGGCCTTCTTCACCTGCTCCTTGACGTAAGCGTGCAGGTCGTCCTTGGTCACGCGGTTGCGCGGGCCGCTGGGCTTGACCTTGGTCAGGGTCACACCCAGTTCGCGCGCCAGCTTGCGCACTGCGGGGCCGGCGTAGACTTCCGCCGAAACCGTGAGATCGCGCTCCAGGGCGTGATCTTTCTGCGGTGCCGCCGGCGGCTCCTCAGAGGCGCTCGATACCGCTTCGGTGGATTCCGCTTTCTTGGCGGGCTGCTCGGCGGGCTTTTTCTCTGACTTCTTCTCCGGCTTCGACTCGGCCTTTTTGGCGCCGCCGGAAGTGGTTTTCAGCACGCCCAGCTTGTCGCCGGTGGAGACCTTGTCGCCTTCCTTCACATCGATGGACACGACGGTGCCAGCAAACGGCGCCGGTACATCCATGGAGGCCTTGTCGCCCTCGACCACGATCAGGGAGTCGCCTTCGGCCACTTCGTCGCCGGGCTGCACACTGACTTCGATCACGTCCACGGAGTCCGCACCGCCGAGGTCCGGTACCTTGACCGTCTCTTCCTTTTCTTCACCCTCAGCGGATTCCTCAGAGGCCGCCTCTTCTTTGGTAGCCTCCTCCTCTGCCGGGGAATCTTCTTTCTCCTCGGGCTCGGATGACCCCTCCTCTGCCGATGCATCGTCATCGCCGGCTTCGGTCTCGATCTCGGCGATCACGTCGCCCTCGGAGACCTGGTCACCTTCGGAAACGGAGATGCTCAGAATCTTGCCAGCCATGGGGGCCGGCACATCCATGGAGGCCTTGTCACCCTCCACCACAATCAGAGAATCCTCCGCGGCAACGGTATCGCCTACTGCCACGGTAATCTCGATGACATCTACCTGATCGGCCCCGCCGAGATCAGGCACTTTAATGACTTGTTTTGCCATGCTACTTGCCTTCTTCCTGTTCAGCGGGCCTTAGACCAGGCGCGGGTTCACTTTTTCCGGATCGATATTCAGCTGCTTGATGGCGTCCGCCACTTCAGTTGCCTCGATCACTCCCTGCTTGGCCAGGCCGGTCAGTGCAGCGATGACGACGTAGTTGCGGTTCACTTCGAAGAAGCGGCGCAGCTGCTCGCGGCTGTCACTGCGGCCAAAGCCGTCGGTACCCAGTGCAATGAGGTCGCCACTGATAAACTCGCGCAGCGGTTCCACGTAGGAGCGGATGTAGTCGGTGGAGATCACCACCGGCGTCTCGTTACCTTCGAACTGCTCACTGATCCAGGCTTTGCGCGGCTCCTCGGTGGGGTGGAGCATATTCCAGCGCGCCACGTCCTGGCCCTCGCGGGCCGCCTCGGTGGCGGAGGTCAGGTTCCACACATCGGAGGTCACACCAAACTGGTCGGCGAGGATATCCGCTGCTGCCAGCACTTCGCGCAGGATGGAACCAGCACCCACCAGCTGTACATGCTTCTTCGCCGCCTTGCCCTTGCCGGGCTTGCGGGAATTGGCGTCCAGCTTGTAGATACCGCGGATGATGCCTTCCTCGACGCCCTGCGGCATTTCCGGCTGCAGGTAGTTCTCGTTTTCGATGGTGACGTAGTAGAAGAGGTTCTTCTGCTCTTCGTACATCTCCTTCAAGCCCTCGCGCAGGATCACGGCCAGATCGTAACCGTAGGCCGGGTCGTAGCTCTTGCAGTTGGGGATGGTGGCAGACAGCACGTGGCTGTGGCCATCCTGGTGCTGCAGGCCCTCGCCGTTCAGCGTGGTGCGGCCGGCGGTGGCGCCGATCAGGAAGCCGCGCGCCTGCATATCGCCCGCTGCCCAGGCCAGGTCACCGATGCGCTGGAAGCCGAACATGGAGTAGTAGATGTAGAACGGCACCATGGCGACGCCGTGGTTGCTGTAGGCAGTGGCAAGGGCCATCCATGCGGACATGGCGCCGGCCTCGTTGATGCCCTCTTCCAGCACCTGCCCCTTTTTGTCTTCCTTGTAATACATGATCTGGCCGTGATCGACCGGAGTGTATTTCTGCCCCTGGGAGGAGTAGATCCCCAGCTGGCGGAACAGGCCTTCCATGCCGAAGGTGCGGGCCTCGTCGGGCACGATGGGGGCCACGTTCTTGCCCATCTTCTTGTCTTTCACCAGCACCGACAGCGCACGTACGAACGCCATGGTGGTGGAGATTTCGCGGTCGCCGGAACCTTTGGTCAGCGCGCTGAAGGCGTCCAACTCCGGGATTTCCAGCTTCGCCACCTCGGTGAGACGGGACGGTACCGGGCCGCCCAGGGCCTTGCGGCGCTCGGCCATGTACTTCATTTCCGGGCTGTCCGGAGACGGGCGGTAGTAGGGGACTTCCTCGATTTCCTTGTCGGTAATCGGGATGGCAAAGCGGTCGCGGAAGCGCTTCAGCGCCTCGGTGTCCATCTTCTTGACGTTGTGGGTGTCCATCGCCGCTTCGCCGGCAGCGCCCAGGCCGTAACCCTTGACGGTCTGCGCCAGGATGACGGTGGGCTTGCCCTTGCTCGCCATGGCCTCGGCGTAGGCCGCGTAGACCTTGTAGGGATCGTGGCCGCCGCGGTTCAGCTTCATGATCTCGTCGTCGGACATGTCCTTGACCATCTCGAGCAGCTCCGGGTACTTGCCGAAGAAGTGCTCGCGGGTATAGGCACCGCCGTTGGCCTTGAAGTTCTGCATCTCGCCATCGACCACTTCGTCCATGACTTTCTGCAGCAGGCCCTTGTCGTCCTTTTCCAGCAACGGATCCCACAGGCGGCCCCACAGGACCTTGATCACGTTCCAGCCGGCACCGCGGAACACGCCTTCCAGCTCCTGCACGATCTTGCCGTTGCCACGCACCGGGCCGTCCAGGCGCTGCAGGTTACAGTTGACCACGAAGACCAGGTTTTCGAGGTTCTCGCGGCCCGCCATGGAGATAGCGCCCAGGGTTTCCGGCTCGTCACACTCACCGTCACCCAGGAAAGCCCATACCTTGCGATCACCGCGCGGAGACAGGCCGCGGGCGGACAGGTAGCGCATGATGTGCGCCTGGTAGATCGCCTGGATCGGACCCAAGCCCATGGAAACGGTGGGGAACTGCCAGTAATCCGGCATCAGCCAGGGGTGCGGGTAAGAGGACAGGCCATTGCCATTTACTTCACGGCGGAAGTTGTCCAGCTGCTCTTCATCGAAGCGGCCTTCCAGATAGGAGCGGGCGTAGATGCCCGGCGCGCTGTGGCCCTGGAAGAAGATCAGGTCGCCCCGCTCCTCACCCTCGTTGCCACGGAAGAAATAGTTGAAGCCGACGTCGTACAGGGTGGCCGCGGAGGAAAAGCTCGCGATATGGCCGCCGAGGCTGTCGCTGTTGGAGTTTGCACGCACCACCATGGCCAGGGCATTCCAGCGGATCAGTGAGCGGATACGACGCTCCATGAACAGGTCGCCAGGCATACGTTTCTCGGCCTGCGGCGGAATCGTATTGCGGTAGGGCGTGGTGATGGCCGCAGGCAGCTCGACGCCGATGTTGGTGGCGCGATCAGTCAGCTGCTTGAGCAGGAACGCCGCACGCTCCTTGCCGCTGAAGCGAATCACCGCCTGCAGCGCGTCGAGCCATTCCTGCGTTTCCTGGTTGTCAGTTTCTTCGTGCATTAAATGCTCCTCGGCGATTTAGCGACGTCGAGTCGTTGATTTCAATTCTGTTTTTGGCTGTCAGGCAAAGTACAGCACGCGCAGCAGCTTGCTCCCATTTTTGGTATTTCCCGCCAATTTACCGCCTGGCCTGGCGTAAATGCGGCGGTTGCAGTGGCACACTGCCGCGGAGGCGATCGGGGGAGGAATTTGGCTATCTGCCGCCGGTAATTCTGCTGTTACTGCAAGTCCGGGCGAGGCGACGATCCACGCGGATCAGAGTGGACGCCCAGTCGCTCGGGGACCAAAGCGGGGGCGATTGTAGTATTACTACACGCCTTTTTCCAGATAGGACATTTAGTAACAATTAAAACCATTTTCGCCAACAAATATAGGCCAATCGCTACAAAAAACGGAGGATATTGCGGGAAAAGAGCGGAATCGAATTACATAATTGAGTCTGAAACTGGACTTTCAGTCACAGACTGACCACCGCCTCCGCCGGGAGAGATTGTCTCCGATTCCAGTTTGATCGGGCGGTTTGCGACTCGGCGGCACTCCGCAGAGGGCAGATCACCGACAGCACCGGGCCAACCTGAGCCGGCGCCATCCTGTCGCCCCACCCCGACGCAGACTGCAGGTGGTTTACCGGCTCCAGCCGCCATGCGCCCTCACGCCCACCGTCCACGCCCCCCGCAACACCAGCCAACGACCCGGCGCGAGCACCCATTGCCACGACCAGCACTGCCAGCGCCGCACCCAGCAGCCACCACCAGTTGCCCCGCTGGTGACTGCGGTAACGGCGCCGGTAGTACTCCTCGGTGGGCAGCAAGACGTACTCGCTTGGGATGCGCTGTCCGGAAAATAGGCCCCTGCTCATGATTGCCTCCAGTTTCGGTTTTTATTGGGGGCATTAAACCGGAGCAATCGGGCAGGACCCTGGTGCAATAAAGGCAGAGGCGCGTATGAATGTGGCGAAATATGGCAGGCCCTGCCAATCCCCAACGGTCACGCAACTAGACTGTATTGACACAGTTTTCAGCGAGGAGCTTCCATCGTGGATATCGAGCGCATCCTCTCGGGCAGAGTGGTCGTCAGCATGCTTGTCGCACTGCTCTTCGGGCTCGGTAGTCTCCACCTGCCTGCTCGGACCTGGCCCACCCCCGATCAGGCACGGGAGATTGGCAGGGACGCCTATATTTACGGTCTGCCGATCGTGATGAATTATGCGATCATGTACGAGTACGCCGTCGATCGCAATTCCGGCCAGTTCAAGGCTCCATTCAACACGCTGAAGAATGAATCGGATGTATACACCTACAAAGACACGACGGTAGTCACTCCGAATAGTGACACGCCTTACTCATTCATATCGATGGATCTGCGCGCCGAACCCATCGTGATTTCGGTACCTGCCATCGAGAAAAAACGCTATTACTCGATCCAGCTGGTGGATGGCAATACGTATAATTACGGCTACATCGGCAGTCGCACCACCGGCAACGGTGCCGGCAACTACCTGATTGCGGGGCCGGGCTGGAAGGGCGAGATGCCTGAGGGCATCGACAAGGTGTTCCGCTCATCCACCGACTTTTCTACCGCCATCTTCCGCACACAGCTGTTCGATCAGGGCGATATCGACAATGTGAAAAAAGTGCAGGCGGGCTACCGCGCCCAGCCGCTCTCATCCTTTCTCGGCAAACCTGCGCCGCCACCGGCAACAAAGATCGACTTCCCGGAGATCAATAAAAAGTTGATGGAGGAGAACTTCTTCGAATACCTCGACTTTGCCCTCCAGTTTGCACCGGCGGGACAGTATGAGAGCGAAATCCGTTCCAGGCTCGCACGCATCGGTATCGGCCCCGAAAAGAAATTCGACTTCAGTGACATGCCCCCGGCCCAGCGCAAGGCGGTAATGGAGGGCGTTAAGGCCGGCCAGGCCAGCATCGAGAGCGCGGTTGCCGATATCGGCAACTCCGTCAATGGCTGGTCCATCGGGGCCGCATTCGGTGACCAGGACTTTTACCGCGGCAATTGGCTGCTACGGGCGGCAGCGGCATCCGCAGGGATCTATGGCAATGACGCGGTTGAAGCCACTTACCCGATGACTCGAAGTGATGAGGGCGGCAAACCACTGGATGGCAGCAAACACAATTACACCCTCACCTTTCCCAAAGGCGCTCTTCCGCCAGTCAACGCCTTCTGGTCCGTAACCATGTATGACGGCGATACGCAGCTGCTGATCAAGAACCCGATCAATCGCTACCTGATCAATTCCGCCATGCTGCCGGATATGAAGAAAAATCCGGATGGCTCCCTGACCCTCTATATCCAGAAAGAATCCCCCGGAACCGAGCTGGAGTCCAATTGGCTGCCGGCACCAGACGGCCCCATCTACCTGGTTATGCGACTGTACTGGCCAAAGAAAGATCCACCCTCGGTACTGCCACCGGGTCAGGGCAGCTGGGAGCCGCCAGCAATAAAGGTGGCGAAATAACCCGGAGCGCCCCCCCTGAAAGCAGAAAGCCGGCGCTAGCGCCGGTCTTTTATCGAAGCCCTCAAACGATCAGGTCGTATTCCTGACCAAGCACATCGATTAACTCAGCCTTGGGGTTATCTGAGATCGCCAGCTTGTGGCCGAGGATCTTCTCGGCGATGGCGATATAGGTTTCGGACAGGTCCATCAGCATGGAAGCCGGCAGTTCGTTGTCGCGCGCCAGTGCGGCGCGCTCGTCCATGCGATCCTTGTTGAGGAGGATATCCGGGTCCGGGAAATGATTGAGCAGCGCCTGACGGAAACCTTCCTTGGATTTTTCCACCACTTCACCCCTGCGGTAGGCCTCACCATCCCAGATGCGGGATGAATCCGGGGTGCCCACCTCGTCCATATAGATGAGCTTTTCTTCACCGCTGGCGTCGGTGACGTAACCGAACTCGAACTTGGTGTCGACGAAGATCTGGTCCAGCCCGGCCAGCTCGCCGGAGATCAGATCAAAGCCCTCTTTCAGCAATTTTTCATAGAGGTCGATATCCTCCCGGCTGCGGAAATTGAAGGCCTCGAAGTGATTCTCGAGATCGGCGCGGGTGACATTGACATCATCCGCCTCCGGCACGCCGGGGATGCCCCTGAGAATGCCCTTGGTGGAGGGAGTGATCAGCAGTTCCGGCAGTTTCTGGTCCTTGCCCAGGCCGTCCGGCAACTGGATACCACAGAACTGCCGCTCACCCTTGCTGTAGGCCCGCCACATGGAGCCGGTGATGTACTGCCGGGCAATGGCCTCGACCATGACCGGACGCGCCTTCTGCACGATCCACACCAGCGGGTGGGGAATATCGAGTATGTGGCTGTCTGCCAGTCCACTCTCCCGAAACAGCCGAAACCAGTGGTTGGCAATCGCGTTCAGGGCGGCCCCCTTGCCCGGCACGCCCTGCAGGCCGCCCTCGCCCCGCCAGATGCAGTCGAAGGCGGAAATGCGGTCAGAAATCACCATCACGGCCAGGGGCGCATCCTCAGCAACCGGATAGCCTTTTTCCCGAATCAGGCGGCGGCTGTCCGCCTCGGTCAGCCAGTAAACAGAACGGACCTTGCCGCTGTGGATTGGCTTGTCAGTGCGGATCGGCAGATCGTTGTTAACGGCCAGTACTGTATCAGCAAGGCTCATGATGTATTCCTGTGCTATTCGGGGGTCATGCCACGCGGCCAGCGGGTCTGGACCGGGCATTGATAGGCGTGGCCGGTCATGGGAAGCGCGGGATTCTAGCAGAGCCCCGCGGGGCCAGACAGGGGCCTTTTCGGTAAGGATAGCCCCGGAGTTTCAGCGCCCCTGCTCCGCGTCGAGGGGCGATGCCTTGCCCTGCTCGATCGCCTCGCGGGCCTGCCACTCGGCCTGGTGCTCACTGGTGGGCCAGGCGTTCATGATCGCCTTGAGCAGGGTCGCCAGGGGAATGGCAAAGAACACGCCCCAGAAGCCCCAGATCCCGCCAAACACCAGCACCGCCATGATGATGGCGACCGGGTGCAGGTTCACGGCCTCGGAGAACAGCAGCGGCACCAGTACGTTGCCATCCAACAGCTGGATAAAGCCATAGGCAAGCATGAGGTAAAGAAACTCGCTGCTCCAGCCCCACTGGAACAGGCCAATCGCGGCCACGGGAATGGTGACCACAGCAGCGCCGATATAAGGGATCAGGACACTGAGGCCCACCGCCACGGCCAGCAGCAGGGCGTAATTGACGCCAAGGATCAGGAATACGGCGTAACTCACCGCTGCCACGATCCCGATCTCGATTACCTTGCCGCGCACATAGTTGGCAACCTGGTCGTTCATCTCGTGCCAGATCTGCCGCATCATGGGGCGGTGGTGGGGCAGGAAAGAGGTGCACCAGTTGATCAGTTTGTCGGTGTCCTTGAGGAAGAAGAACACCAGTATCGGCACCACCACCACATAAATCAGGAACGCCGCCAGAATGGGCAAGTTGGTCAGGGAGAAAGTCAGCAGGGTCTGGCCGACAGTGCCCAGCTCGTTGCCGATGGTGTTGAAGATCTCATCGATCTGGGCCGCCGAGATCAGTCGCGGGAATCGCTCAGGCAGCAACATCAGCAGCTGCTGGCCCTGCTCCACCATGTTGGGCAGCTCGGCGAACAACCGCACCAGCTGCCGCCAGATCAGCGGCAGCACCACCAACAGCAGTGCCACCGTGGTACCCACCAACACCAGGCAGGCGATGGACACCGCCAGCCAGTGAGGCAATTTCCAGGACACCAGCCGCTGCACCATCCCCTGCAGCAGAAAGGCGATGATCAGTGCTGCCAGCACCGGCGCCAGCACCTGGCCGAGCGTGGCCAGTACCACCAGCGCCACCAGCAACAGAATGGTCAGCAGCACCACCTCTTCCTGGCTGAAATATCGGTTGACCCAGTGTTTGACGATGTCGAGCATAACTTCCGCGTTTTCGTCTCTTATTTAATGGCCGGCTATCAGCCAGTAGCAATAATGGTCTTCGCGCTCTTCGGCCCGTAACAACCGCGTGCCGCTCAGGCGGGCAAAACTGTGGAAATCGTGCCAGGAGCCCGGGTCTGTGGCCAGCACCTCCACCAGGGTGCCCGCCGGCTGCTCCCGCAGGGCCCGACGCATCAGCAACAGCGGCTGCGGGCAGGGTAACTGACGCGCATCCACCGTAATCTCGACACGACTGGCGTCGGCTGTGGGCCTGGCGGGAACTGGCTCTGAATAACTGGTCATAAACGCTCCGGTGCGGCGGATTATAGCGCGAGAGCCCGGTGAAAATCGCTGTCGCCGTCGCAATCTCTCGCCCGCAGACGACCGGATCCGGGCCCCAGCGCGAAGCTCTCGAGAACCTTTGCCTGTCACACTGGTCAAAACCTCGACAGTCCCACGCGGTTGCGTATAGTGTTGTGGGATCAGCCCCAGAACCAATGACCGAGCAGTACACTTAATGCGCCACACCCACGAATCCCACCGCCGGCCAACCTTCCTGCATTCGCTTCGCAGAATGGTGCAATCGACCCTGGTTTCCGTGGGTCTTGGCCTGCTGGTCGGAACTGCACCACTCGTGGCCGTGGCCGACGACAACCAGATTCGCCTGCCCGAACTCGGTGATTCCAGCAGCGGCCTGGTATCCCGCGCCCGCGAGAAGGAACTGGGCCAGATGTGGCTGCGCATGTTCCGCAGCCAGGTGCGCACATCCAACGATGCCCTGCTGCAGCAATATGTCGAGAACACCCTCAAGGGGCTGGCAGAGCACGCGCCGCTGGAAGACAAGTCCCTCGATGTGGTGGTGGTCAAAAATGACACCATGAATGCCTTCGCGGTACCGGGGGGTGTGGTCGGCGTCCACACCGGCCTGTTCCTGTTTGCGGAGAATGAGGATCAGTTCGCCTCGGTGCTGGCGCACGAACTGGCGCACCTGAGCCAACGCCACTACGCCCGTACCCTTGAGGCCCAGCGCAACAGTGCCCTGCCCACCCTCGCGGGAATGCTCGGCGCCCTGGTCCTGGCCGCTACCGCCGGCGGTGATGCGGGCCTTGCCGCCATGACCGCCACCCAGGCCGCGGCGCTCGACAACCAGCTGCGCTTCTCCCGCCAGAATGAGCAGGAAGCAGACCGCGTCGGTATCGAAACCCTGGCCAAGGCGGGCAAAGACCCGGAGGCCGCCGGTGAGATGTTCGAGCAGATGCTGAAGGCCACCCGTTACTACCGGCGCCCGCCCGAGTTCCTGCTGACCCATCCGGTGACCGAAAAGCGAATCGCAGACGCAAAACTCCGGGCCAACCGCATGCCCGACGTGCAGCCTTCAGAGAGCCGCGAGTATCACCTGATGCGGGCCCGCATCCGCGTGGCCGCCGAACCCACTCCGCAGCAGGCCGTAAAGCGCTTTCAGGCGGAGCTTCGCGGAATCAATGACAACGAGGACGCCGCCCGCTACGGCCTGGCCCTCGCCCAGGTGGCAGCCGGCAAACCGGATTCCGCCCTCGACACCCTGCAACCTCTGCTCGACCGGGAACCCGACAAGGCAGCCTTTGTGCTGGCCCGCGCGGACATAGACCTGGCGCGGGAGGACTACAGCACCGCCACCCGCCGACTGGACGCAGCACTCAAGCGCAATCCCGGTGATCATGCGCTGACCATGGGCCTCGCCAACGCCCACTTCAAGGCCGGCAACTACCTGGCCGCGGAGCGCATTCTCGAGAAGCACAGCCGCGTGCGTCGCAAGGATCCGGCGGTCTGGTACCTGCTGGCGGAAACCCACGGCCTCGCCGGTGACATCGTCGGCGTGCATGAGGCCCGGGCCGAGTACTACATCCTCAACGGGGTCTTCGACAAAGCAGCCCAGCACCTGAGGCACGGTGTGCGCCTGGCCGCCAACGACTACCAGACACACGCCATCCTGCAGCAGCGCCTGCGCGACGTGCTCAAGATGCAGCAGGACGCCAAGGATCTGTAAACGGTGCCTCCACCCCTGAACGACAATGGCCGGCATTAATGCCGGCCATTGTCGCTATAAGCGGTCAGTTTGCTGCCGCTGTCAGTCCAGCGGCTTGCGGAAGTCGAGCATCCGCTGCAGGGGCTTCATCGCCCGCTTGCCCAGCTCCGGATCCACCAGGATCTCGTTGTCCCCGCGCTCCAGCACCCCGCACAGGTTCTCCAGCGAGTTCATCGCCATCCACGGGCAGTTGGCACAGCTGCGGCAGGTGGCTCCCGCACCAGCGGTGGGAGCGATGATCAGCTCCTTGTCGGGGCACTGCTGCTGCATCTTGTAGAAAATGCCCTGGTCCGTGGCGACAATAAACCGCTTCTCCGGGCGGGTCTTGGCGGCATTGATGATCTGGGAGGTGGAGCCCACCACATCGGCCAGCTCCACCACTGCCGCCGGAGACTCGGGATGCACCAGCACCACGGCATCCGGATAGAGAGCCTTCAAGTCTGCGACCCCCTTGGCCTTGAATTCCTCGTGCACGATACAGGAGCCGTTCCACAGCAGCACATCGGCGCCGGTTTCCCGCTGCACGTAGCTGCCAAGATGCTTGTCCGGCGCCCACAGAATCTTCTCGCCCCTCGCATCCAGGTAATCGACCACATCCAGCGCGATGCTGGAGGTCACTACCCAGTCGGCGCGGGCCTTTACGGCGGCGGAAGTATTGGCGTAAACGACGACCGTGCGCTCCGGGTGGGCATCGCAGAAAGCGGAAAATTCCTCCGGCGGACAGCCCAGGTCCAGGGAACAGGTGGCCTCGAGGGTCGGCATCAGCACCCGCTTGTTGGGGGTCAGGATCTTGGCGGTTTCCCCCATGAACTTGACCCCGGCAACGATCAGCGTGTCGGCGGGATGTTCAGCGCCAAAGCGGGCCATTTCCAGGGAGTCGGACACGCAGCCCCCCGTTTCCTCGGCCAGCGCCTGGATCAGCGGGTCCGTGTAGTAATGAGCCACCAGAACCGCGTTCTGCTCCACCAGCAGCTGTTTGATGCGATCGCGCCAGTGCTGTAGCTCCTCTTCGCTGTACTGGTGAGCACCGGGCTCCGCCAGGTGTGACTGCACCAGCGAGCGTGGATCGGGGGATTCAGCGGAGATCAGCTTCTGACTCATAGCTACCTGTGAACAGCAGAAAAACGCGCATTATAGCGCGGAAGCGACCGGGGACTTTCCAGCCGCCATTCACCATTCTAGTGTGGCGGCACCCCGTCCAGGGAGCGAGTCCCGGGACGGAATCTGGGGCCAAATACCAGCCAAAAAAAAGGGCCGCTTTCGGCGGCCCTCTCGGAAGATGGTGGGTCGTGCTGGATTCGAACCAGCGACCAATTGGTTAAAAGCCAACTGCTCTACCAACTGAGCTAACGACCCGAAAGCGGTGCGTATGTTACTGATCTGTCACAGAAACACAATTGCTTGTGCCCGACAGCCCGTCCGGTTTCACCGGTAGGAGCAACAAAAAGGGCCACCTGATGGCGGCCCCTCGAGAATATGGTGGGTCGTGCTGGATTCGAACCAGCGACCAATTGGTTAAAAGCCAACTGCTCTACCAACTGAGCTAACGACCCTTAAATCTCTCAGCGGGCGGTGCCTCGCCGTGAGGAGCTGCGTATCTTACGGATCTATTTCCGAAAAACAATACCTGCGCGCAAAAAATCCTTGAGATTTGAAGGGCTTACACAAAGCCCTCACCCATTAGCATAGACCGTCGGGTCCGCCAGTCCCGCCTCGGCGAAGCCAGCGGCCCGCAGCCGGCAGCTGTCGCAACGACCGCAAGCTGCACCAGCGTCGTCGGCCTGGTAGCAGGACACAGTTAAACTGTAGTCCACTCCCAGCTCGGTTCCCCGGCGAACTATGTCAGCCTTGCTCATCTGCATCAGTGGTGCGCGAACATGCAACCGCTGCCCCTCTACCCCGGCCCGGGTGGCGAGGTTTGCCATGCGCTCGAAGGCCTCGATGTACTCCGGACGACAATCCGGGTAACCGGAATAGTCGACCGCATTGACGCCGACAAAGATGTCCTGCGCCCCGAGCACCTCCGCCCAGCCCAGCGCAATGGAGAGAAACACAGTATTGCGGGCGGGGACGTAGGTGACTGGAATACCGCCGGGCGCGTCCTCGGGCACTGCGATACTGTCATCGGTCAGGGCAGAACCACCGATGGCACGCAGATCCAGGCAGACCACCTTGTGCTCCACGGCACCTCCCGCGGTCGCCACCCGCTGTGCGGCCGCCAGCTCGGAGCGGTGCCGCTGGCCGTAGTCGAAGCCCAGCGCATAACACTCGTAACCCTGGTCTCGGGCCATGGCCAGGACAGTGGCAGAGTCCAGGCCCCCGGAGAGCAGTACCACGGCCTTCTTCGCTGTCATGAGATATCCCCTGTCTTCAGTGCACTGAGGCTGTTGTCACACGCCCGGAACGTCGCCCCACAAAAGCTTGTGCATCTGCAGCTGCATCCGCACCGGCAGCCCGTCTTCAAGAATCCATTCCGCCAGCTGGCGCCCCTCCAGCTGCTCATAGCTGGGGGAGAAAAGTACTTCACCGACGCGTTCGGTGAGATTGTACTGATCGACGGTGAAGCGGGCCCACTCGTAATCAGCCCGGTCGCAGATGACAAACTTCACCTGATCGCGATCGGTCAGCAGGGCGATATTCTCCAGGCGGTTGCGGTGCTGCTCGCCGGAGGCCGGGGTCTTCAGATCCACCACCCGGGAGACCCGGGGATCCACGGCCTCTACCGGCATTGCGCCACTGGTTTCCAGCGACACCCGGTAACCCGCGTCGCAGAGCGCCGTGAGCAGCGGCAGGCAGTTGGGCTGGGCCAGGGGCTCCCCGCCGGTGACACAGACATAGCGGGCCGGGTAACTGCGGACCTTGTCGAGGATGGCCGCCAGGGTCATGCGCTCGCCGCCATAGAAAGCGTATTCGGAATCGCAGTAAGTACAGCGCAGCGGGCAGCCCGTCAGGCGCACGAATACGGTAGGCAGGCCGGAGTCGCGGGCCTCCCCCTGCAGGGAGTAGAAAATCTCGCTGATGCGGAGGGACTCCGCGGTCAAATCAGTCATGCTCACCACAAATAAAAACGCCCGGGCGGCCAAACCGTCCGGGCGCGGGATCATAGAGCTTTCGTGCTCAAAAAACCAGCGGTGACGCCGGGCTAGAAGTTCTCCGCGAGATACTTCTTGGCCAGGCCCGCAGCACGGGCATCACTGGCGGCAACCTGCTGCAGCAGCTCGCGGGCGCGGTCGTCTTCGCCCAGCTGGTGATACACGGTGCCGAGCTTGTAGCGGCCGTCCCATACTTTGGTGGAGTTGGGGTAACCATCCAGCAAGGCGGCAAACCACTGGCGGGCCTCCTCGAGGTTGCCCTGCACCAGTGCGATTTCACCCAGCCAGTAATTGGCGTTGGGGGCGTACTGGCCGTTGGGGAAATCATTCAGCAGGCGCTTGAACTCCCTGCTGGCCCCATCGTAGTCACCACCCTTGGCGAGCTCGAAACTGGCATCGTAGCGCTCGCGCTCATCGGCGCTGGCCGCTGGAGCCGAGGGTGCCGGGGTAGGTGCAGCGGAGCCGGCATCAGCGCCCCCGGTGTTCCCGCCCTCTGGCGGTACTTCGCGAGGCTGCTCACCACTGAGGCGGGCGATGCGACGGTCCAGATCCATGTAATCGTCGGTGCGCTGCTGCTTGAGGCGTTTCACCTCGTGGCGCAATTCCTCGACGGCTCCACGCAGCTCCAGTACCTCCTGCTGCAATACCTGCATCTGGTAGTAGGCATCGGCCTGGGCGTTGCCCTGCTGGCGAGACGGCTGCGAGCCGGCACGGGCGAGCTGGTTCTCAGCCAGGGAGGACTCCGAGTAGGGAGGCTGCGGATAGGCGGGCGCCGACTGTGCACTGGTCTGGCCGGTATTGCCACCGGACAGGTCCACGATCGGCGCCTGCGAGAATACGGGCGATGCCGCAGCCATCATGGCTGCGGCGATCGCGACTTTTCCTGGGGATAAAGCCATTGGCAAAGTGCGATTACTTAACGATGACTACGCGACGGTTCTGAGCGCGGGCGCTCTCGTTGGAGCCAGGCACAGCCGGACGCTCCTCACCGTAGCTGATCACTTCCAGGGTAGCAGCGTCTACGCCCTGCAGTACCAGGAAGTCGCGAACGGCGTTGGCACGACGCTCACCCAGGGCCAGGTTGTACTCGCGAGTACCCAGCTCGTCAGCGTGGCCTTCCAGACGAACGCTGGTGCCGGTGCCGCGCAGACGGTCAGCGTGCTGGATCAGCAGCTCACGGGTGTCACCGCGCAGCAGGGACTTGTCAAAGTCGAAGTAAACGACGTTGTCCAGGGGAACAGCAGTTTCCTGAGCCGGGGCTTCAACTACCGGCTGCTGGGTCTGCTCGACCATCTGCTGCTGGGCAGTGTCGTCGGTGTCGGTGCTGGAACAACCAGCCAGAACTACCATCGCGCAAGCCAGGCCGAGGCCGGTTTTTACTGATTTAAACATAAGCAACTCCGCTTTTAGTGTTATCGAGAATCCTGAAAGGTTCTTTTGTATGGCTCTTAGACTACATTACCCGCTATCCACCACAGGGCAGTGGGACGGGCACCCAAATCAATCAAAATAGGGTGACCAGGCCGGTTCACGGACATCGCCCACCTGGGATGGAAGGTTGTACTTCACCCCGGCATCCAGCGACACCGCTGCCAGTATGCCCTGGTCCCCCCGCTTGGTGGCGTACATCAGCATCGCACCGTTAGGTGCAATACTGGGGGATTCGTCCAGAGACGTCTCCGTAAGGAGGCGCATCTGACCGGTCCTGATATCCATCGTAGCAATGGTGAATACCCCCCGGCTACGGTGCACCATGACCAGCGTCTTCCCGTCGGGCGACACACGCGACCTCGCGTTGTAGTCGCCGTCGAAGGTTAAGCGGTCTACTTGACCGGTGGCAAGGGTCAATTGGTAAATTTGTGGCTTGCCTCCCCTATCGGAAGTGAAAACCAGTGATTTACCGTCCGGCATCCAGTTCGGTTCCGTGTCGATCGCGAAATGCCGGGTCATCCTTGTGAAGCGACCCGTACTGAGATCCAGCACGTAGATCTCCGGGTTGCCGTCCTTCGAGAGCACCATCGCCATTTTGGTTCCATCCGGGGACCAGGTTGGCGAACTGTTGATGCCCTTGAAGTTGGTCAACTGCTGGCGGGCACCGGTGCGCAGGTTCTCGCGGAAGATGGCCGGGCGGCCGGTCTCGAAGGAGACGTAAGCCACTTCCTGCCCATCCGGCGACCAGTTCGGGGACATCACCGGCTGGTCGAAGCGCCGGATGGCCCGCGACCGGGCACCGTCGATATCCGCCCGCATCAACTCGTAGACCGGCCGACCGCCCCGGTTGACCTCGCGTACGTAGACCATCTCGGTATCGAAGGCACCGCGAATACCGGTGATCGCCTCGAAGATCTCGTCCGCCGCCCGGTGGGCAATGTCCCGCAACTGCTGCGCACCACCGCTCACCTGCTTGGTGAACATTTTGCTCTGGCCAAAGATATTGGTCAGGTCAAAGGTCAGCAGGTAGCCGTTGGCCTGCGGCTCGATGCGCCCGGTGACCACATACTCGGTACCGAGGATGCGCCAGTCCCTGAACACCACCTCGTCCGGGGCCTTGGGGAAAGACAGCATGTCTTCCTTGGGCACCGGCGCGAACAGGCCGCTGCGGCGCAGGTCTGCAGAGATGATGTCAGAGACATCCTCCTGCAGGATACCGCTGCCAGACCAGCTGAACGGCGATACCGCGATAGGGGTCGGGTCCGGGTTGCCCCGGGTGATCTCCACCACCATCTGCGCCTGGGCCGACAGGGCCAGCAAGCAGTTGACGGCTATCAGAGACAACAGGATCTTCAGTTTGTTCATCATTGGCGCAGGCCTTCAACTCTGAATATCAATTGTGTATTGCGTACTTCGCGCTCGAACACCACCGGCTCTTCGCGGGCCAGCTCCGCTACCTCGGGAAACACCTCCACCTTGCGCACGGCGTTCAGCACCGAACGGTCCAGTGCGGCGTTGCCGCTGCTCTTGGTAATGTTTGCGGCCACCACCCGACCAGTCGGCACGAAGCTGATCCGGACCTCGGTGACCATGCCGTTGCGGGCACTGGGAGGCTGGCTCCAGGCCTGCTCGATGCGCTGCTGGATGGCCTGGGCCACCGACATCACCGCCTGGGTACTCTCCCGGGCATCGAGCAGTTCTTCCTCGTCCTCAAGCGCCTCCTCAAAGGCGCTCTGGCGCTCTTTCTCCAGCTGCTGTTCCTTGCGCTCCCGTTCTTTGCGTTCTTTTTCCTGGCGGGCCTTTTCCTCGGCCGCCTTGCGCTTGCGCTCGGCCTCAGCCTGCTTGCGTTTCTCGGCTTCCTGCTTTTTCTTACGCTCCAGCGCCGCGCGGCGCTCCTGCTCAGCCTTGGCCTCGCGCTGGCGCTGCAGCTCCTGCTGCTGGCGCTGCTTGATCAGGTCGACCTTGGGCGGAGCCTTCTTTTTCTTGACCGTCGCATCCATGGTCACCAGCTTCGCCTGCACGAAATTGGGCAACATCTTGCGCGGCGGCTCCTGGGTGGCCTCCCAGCCGAATGCCAGCACACCGATCAGCAGCGCATGCAATACGACGCTGATGATGACCGGCAATGCATAGGAACTGGCGTTATTCATAGTGGGTTGGTGCCATCCCTACTGCTGCGGCGGCTCGGTGACGAGGCCGACACTCGGTGCGCCGGCCTGCTGCAACTGGGTCATGGCACCCACGATCAGGCCGTATTTGGCGTCGGTGTCACCCCACACCAGTACCGGTGTCTTGGGCTTCTGGCGCAGAACCTTGGCCACCGTCTCGCGGATCTCTGCCATCGGCTTGGCCACCTGCTCATCTTCACCCAGGTTCAGGTAATAGGTGCCGTCGGCGCGGACCGACACGATCAGCGGCTCGTCGTCCGTATCCTCCATCGGCGAGGAAGGGGCATCCGGCAGGTCGACTTTGACCCCCTGCATCAGCAGTGGTGCCGTCACCATGAACACGATCAGCAGCACCAGCATCACGTCGATGTAAGGGACAACATTGATCTCGGAGACCAGTTTGCGCTTGCCGCCCTTGCGAAAAACACTCATGACAATCGTCCGGTGGTGTTAGCTGGAGTGCACTTTGCGGTGCAGGATGGAGGAGAACTCCTCGGCGAATGTCTCGTAGCTGGACAGCAGCGTCTCCGCCTTGGCCGAATAGCGGTTGTAGGCCATCACCGCCGGAATCGCCGCAAACAGGCCCATGGCGGTAGCCACCAGGGCCTCACTGATACCCGGTGCTACTGTCGCGATGGTGGCCTGGTGCATGGTGGCCAGGCTGCGGAAGGAGTTCATGATGCCCCACACGGTGCCGAACAGGCCGATATAGGGGCTCACGGAGCCGACACTGGCCAGGAACGGCAGGTTCATCTCTACCTTCTCCTGTTCCCTGGACATCGCCACACGCATGGCGCGCTCAGTGCCCTCCATGACGGCCTCGGGGCTGCTGCGGCCCTGCTGGCGCAGGCGGGTGAACTCGGTGAAGCCGGCACGGAACAGGGACTCGACCCCGTCCACCTTGCCCTTCTCGGCGCGGGCATTGCCCTCGCGGAACAGCTGATTGAGGTCGGCACCGGACCAGAAACGCCGCTCGAAGCTGTTGAGGGCACGCTTGGCCCTGGACAGGTAGAGGCCACGCTGAATGATCATGACCCAGGAGATGACCGAGGCCAGGAGCAGGATCAGCATCACCAGCTGCACCAGCAGACTGGCGTTCTGGATCAGCCCCCACAGGGAAAGTTGTTCACCGGCGTTCATTGTTGGATTGCTGCCTTTAATGCTGAATAGATTGAGTCTGGTAGCGCACAGGGTTTGCGGCTGTCATCCGCCACGCAGGCGACTTTGACCACACCCTGACAGATAATTTCACTGCCACGGAAAATTTTTTGTTCGAAGGTCACCGCGGCACGGCCAAGTTTGCCAATCGCTGCCGTGGCTCTCAAGCTGTCGTCCAGCAGCGCCGAGCGCCGGTACTGGATTTCCGCGGAGTGCACCACCAGCAGCAGGCCCTGCTGCGGCATGGCGGGCTTATCATAGCCGAGCGAGCGGACCAATTCTGTGCGCGCGCGCTCCATATACTTCAAATAATTGACGTAGTAGACGATTCCCCCGGCGTCCGTGTCCTCGATATAGACCCGGATGGGGATGCTGAAAGGCTCTGTCACCCCGGTTCCTTATTGTTGTCAGGCTGGCTTGTTGTCTGCTGAGGCGCCCGCCGGGCGCCAACTCACTTGTCCGGCTGCGGCATACCGAAGTGCTCGTAGGCCAGTGCCGTGACCACCCGGCCCCGCGGCGTGCGGGCCAGGTAGCCCTGCTGGATCAGGTAGGGCTCGAGCACATCCTCGATGGTATCCCGCTCCTCACTGATCGCCGCCGCCAGGCTGTCGATGCCTACCGGCCCGCCGCCAAACTTCTCGATCATCGCCAGCAGCATGCGCCGGTCCAGCTGGTCGAAGCCACGGCCGTCCACGTTGAGCATATTGAGGGCCGCATCGGCGGTGGCGGCATCCACGCTGCCGTTGCCCTTCACTTCAGCAAAATCCCGCACCCGGCGCAGCAGGCGGTTGGCGATCCGCGGTGTACCGCGGGCGCGGCGCGCCACCTCGCGGGCACCACCCTCGTCCATCTCCACCCCCATCAGGCCGGCGGAGCGACGCACGATACTGGTCAGGTCCTCGACACTGTAGAACTCCAGCCGCTGCACGATACCGAATCGATCCCGCAGGGGTGAGGTGAGCAGGCCGGCGCGGGTCGTCGCCCCCACCAGGGTGAAGGGCGGCAGGTCCAGCTTGATCGAGCGCGCAGCGGGACCCTCGCCGATCATGATATCCAGCTGATAATCCTCCATCGCCGGGTACAGCACTTCCTCCACGTGGGGACTGAGCCGGTGGATCTCATCGATGAACAACACGTCGCCGGGCTCAAGGTTCGTCATCAGCGCCGCGAGGTCACCGGCCTTCTCCAGCACCGGGCCAGAGGTGGTCTTGATGGCCACCCCCATTTCCGCGGCGATGATGTTGGCCAGAGTGGTCTTGCCCAGGCCGGGCGGGCCGAACACCAGCGTATGGTCCAGGGCCTCGTCCCGCAGCCTGGCAGCCTGGATGAAGATCTCCATCTGCTCCCGCACCACCGGCTGCCCAACGTAATCGGCCAGGGTCTTGGGGCGCACGGCGCGGTCGTATTGCTCTTCCTGCCCGCTGGGGCCGATGGGCTCCGGGGCAATCAGGCGGTCGGCTTCTATCACTGCTGGGCTCTCCCGCGGGGCTTACTGGTAAAGGCATCAAGCCGGTTCATGCGGGCACCATGCCCTTCAGCGCCAGGCGAATCAGGGTCGCGCTGTCGGCATCCGGCTGCTCCTTGCTGGCGCGGGCCACCATCTTGCTGGCCTCGGTAGGTTTGTAGCCCAGGGCGGCGAGCGCGCTCTCCGCCTCACCCACATGGTCCACCTTCGGCGCACCAGCTGCCATCAGCGGGATATCGTTGGCATCCCCCAGGTCCGGGGCCAGCTTGTCGCGCAGCTCGATGATGAGCCGCTCGGCAGTCTTTTTGCCCACCCCGGGCACCTTGACCAGCGCCCCCACATTGTCTTCCGCCACACAGCGGGAAAGCGCCTTGCCATCGAGGCCTGAAAGGATGGCCAGCGCCATCTTGGGGCCGACACCGTTGACCTTGATCAGCGTGCGGAACAGCTGGCGATCGGACTCGCGCAGAAAACCGAACAGCTGTTGCGCCGTCTCTGATACTGAGAGGTGGGTATACAGCTGTACCTCCTGGCCCAGCGGCGGCAGCTCGAACACCGTGGTCATGGGCGCGAGCACTTCGTAGCCCACCCCGTGGACATCCACCAGCAGCTGCGGCGGCTGGATTGCGGCGAGGCTGCCGCGGAGTCTTCCGATCATTGGATTCTGTTCCCCCCTCAGGAAATCGTCAGGCGCCCGCGGCGAAAGCGGCTGCGCCCGCTGCCGGCGGTCTGTATCAGGGTCTGCATGGTATGCATGTGACAAAGGGCCACGGCGAGGGCATCGGCGGCGTCCTCCTGCGGTGCCGCCGGCAGACGCAGCAGCGTCTTGACCATATGCTGCACCTGCAGCTTGTCCGCGGCACCATTGCCCACCACCGCCTGTTTGACCTTGCGTGCCTCATATTCCGCCACCGGCAGACCGGCGTGGGTGCCGGCCACGATTGCCGCCCCCCGCGCCTGCCCCAGCTTGAGCGCCGAGCCGGCACTCTTGGACATGAATACGTTCTCTACCGCCATATGCTCCGGCCGGTACTGGCTGGCAATCTGGCTGACGGCATCAAAGATCAGCTTGAGACGCTCGGGAAGGGGATCATCCGGGATCCGCACCACGCCGCTGGCCACATAAACCGCCCCGCCCCGCTGAATATCGATCAATCCATAACCGGTTTTTCTCGAGCCGGGGTCGATACCCAGTATCCGGGTCAAGGGCTGCTCCCTGTATGTTTATATAGTGGCGGAAAGTGTCCCAAGGCGGGCGGGAGGCGTCAAGGGACGGCGCGTGCCGCCCCGGCGGGCATTACTGCTCTTTCTTGGTGACGTACAGCACCAGGCTGTGGCCGGTGAGCTCGTAGCCGTGCTCCTCGGCGATCTGGTGCTGCAGCTTTTCGATCTGCTCGTTGTGGAACTCGATGACCTCACCGGTCTCGGTGCAGACCATGTGATCGTGGTGCTCGCCGCGATCGAGCTCGAACACGGAATGGCCTCCATCGAAGTTGTGACGGATCACCAGACCGGCACTCTCGAACTGGGTCAGTACGCGGTAGACAGTGGCGAGGCCGACATCCTCCCCGGCTTCCAGCAGCATTTTATAGACATCTTCTGCACTCAGGTGCTGCTCGCTGGCGTTCTCCAGCAATTGCAGAATCTTTACTCGCGGCAGGGTTACCTTGAGGCCCGCCTTGCGCAGCTCCTGGTTTTCATTTGGCATGGATAGGATTCCCAACTGAATTCTCGTTGCTCTTTTCGTGACTTTGCCGCACCGGTGACGACCTTCCGGCAACCCGGGGAAGCCTCCGCCATCTCTGTCAGCGCGCCTGCTCTTCGGTTATTATCCACGCCCAGTGGACACAGCGGAACCCCGGCCGGCCGCCGACGGGATCCGGAACCGGAACTTTCGCCCCCCGGCCCGCTCTCAGAAACCGGCACCCCGGACCGGCGCAAGACAGCCGCTGCAAGACAAAAGATAACGGAGCACTGAATGCCCTCTTTCGCAAAATTTCTCGCCATCGCCGCTCTCGGCGCCCTGCTCAGCGCCTGCAGCCTGTTTGAGTTCCCCGGCGTGCACCGTATCGAGGTGCAACAGGGCAACATCGTCACCCAGGAGATGGTGGACCAGCTGAAGCCGGGCATGACCCGCCGCCAGGTGCGTTTCGTGCTGGGTACGCCCCTGGTCGAGGACACCTTCAAGCCCAATCGCTGGGATTACGTCAACCGCGTGCGCGATCCGGACGGCGAGGTCACCCAGAAGCGCTTCAGCGTCTACTTCAACGGCGACATCCTGATCGCCACCAGCGGCGACTGGCAGCCGGCCGGCTGGCCCTGATTCGCGCCGCTCAGCTCTCGCCCTGCTGCGCCTGCCGGCGCGCCTTCTCCGCCCGCTGCTTGCGCGCCTCCTTCGGGTCGGCAATCAGCGGCCGGTAGACTTCCACCCGGTCACCCGGCTGCAGGATATACTGGTCGGCGGGCGCCAGCCCCTTGGTGCCCAGTGACTGGCCGAAGATCCCCAACCTGGCAGTCTCCGGATTCACTTCTTCGTACTCTTCGGGAATCCCGGAGCGGATCAACGCCTCTTTTGCCGTAGTACCCGGCTTCACCAGCAACCTGATCAGCCTCTGCTCATGGGGCAGCGCGTAGACCACCTCTACCGCGATTGTCTTGATATCCGTCATGCCGGTTTCCCGTAGATTGCATCCGCCCGTGCACTCATGGCCCCCACCATCTGGTTGGCCAGCTCACTGAACAACTTTCCTGCGGCCGCCGCCATCAGCGGGTTGCGGATGGAAAAAGAGAGTGAGAACTGGACCTTGCAGGCCTCCTCACCAAGGGGTTTGAATTCCCAGCGTCCGGAAAAGTCTGAGAAAGGGCCATCGACCAGCTCCAGCTCCATGGAAGACGGCCGCTGCAGCCGGTTGCGGGTGACAAAACTCTGGCGGATACCCGCGCGGGAGAGGTCCAGCCGCGCCTCCAGCGTCTGTTCATCGCTATAAAGTACTTCTGCACCGCGACAGCCCGGCAGGAACTGCGGGTATTGCGCCACGTCGTTCACCAGGTCAAACATCCTTTCTGCGCTGTGCATCACCAGCGCGCTGCGCTCAATCTGCGTCATGTTTTCTACTTATCCCAACCTCAGCCCCAGATCCGGACCGGCAACTGCGGCCCGCGGGCAATTTTGCCAGCCGCCGCTACTCAAGCAAGGCAATTCCTGCAACAATCGCTGCTTTGATACTGCTCGGTCGCGCCCAACCAGAGGTATGCGCGGCGCCCGGACCAGGCACACACAAGAATAACAGGCAAGCGAGAGTACTATGTCCGCAGCGAGAGAACACTTTGGATCGCGGCTCGGTTTTATCCTGGCCGCGGCTGGATCGGCCGTGGGAATCGGCAACCTGGTAGCCTTCCCCGTCGCCGCCACCAAAAGCGGCGGCGGCGCCTTCCTGCTGATCTACGCCCTGTTCGTCATCTTTATCTGCCTGCCGGTGATGATGGCGGAACTCGCCCTGGGCCGCCGCACCGACAAGGATCCGGTGGGCGCCTACCGCGAGCTCTCCGGTGGCTCGAAGCTATGGCAGATCCCCGGCTGGCTCGCCCTGATCACCCCGTTCATGATCGCCGTCTTCTATCTGGTGGTGACGGTATGGGTGCTTGGCTACCTGGTTTCGACCCTTACGGGTAATCTGGACGCACTGGCCACCGAGGCCTATTTCGGCCAGTTCATCAACTCCCCCACCGTGTTCGCCTACCTGGTGGTACTGATGCTGATCATCAACGGCATCCTGGCGCTGGGGGTCAAGGACGGTATCGAGCGCGCGGCCAAAACCCTGATGCCGATGCTGTTCGTGATGCTGATCGCGCTGGTGATCTTTGTCCTGACCCAGGAAAACGCCATGCTGGGTGTGCAGTACTACCTGATCCCGGACTTCAGCAAGCTGACCCCGGAAGTACTGAGCAAGGCCATGGCCCAGGCTTTCTTCTCCCTGTCGCTGGGCATGGGCATCCTGATCACCTACGGCTCCTATATGAAAGCCCACCAGTCGGTGCCCAGCTCCGCCAAGGTGGTGGCACTGACCGATACCCTGGTTGCCTTCACCGCGGGCCTGCTGATCCTGCCGACCATCTTCCACTTCAACCCGCAAATCGATCCGACTGAACTGAGCGACAGCTCCGCGGGCATGATTTTCCTGTTCCTGCCGAAGATCTTCCTCGCCATGCAGGACAACATCGGCTACTTCGGTGCCAGTGCCTTCGCGGCGGTGTTCTTCTTCCTGGTCCTGGTCGCAGCCATCACCTCACTGGTCTCGATCATCGAGGTACCGGTGGCGACCCTGCGCGACGAGCGCGGCATGGACCGGCGCAAGGCGATCTACACCATTGGCGCCATCCAGATCGTGCTGGCCATCTTCTGCGCGGTGTCTTTCGGCATGGTGCAGTGGTTCACAGAGTTCGTCACCCTGGCCGGGGCCAACAAGTCGTTCTTCGACCTGGTGGAGATCATCTTCTATGACACCATCCTGCCGCTGAACGGCCTGCTGGTGTGCCTGTTCGTGATCTACCGCTGGAAGAAATCCAACTTCGACAAGGAGCTGCAGGATGGCGATGCCAGCTTTGCAGGCTCCTTCTCCCAGCGCTACGTCAACTTTTCCCTGGGGACCTTCATCCCGGTCATCCTTGCGCTGATCTTCATCAACACAGTGGCCCTCAAGTTCTTCGGAATCAGCTTCTTCTGAATCCGCCCGCGGCCGGACGGCCCCTCGCTGTAACGGCCGGGGGGCCTCTGTTATGATCCCGCAGCTCGATCCACCGTAAAGATGTACCTATGGCCAAGAAGAAAAAGGCACCGTCTTCCAACACCATCGCCCTGAACAAGAAGGCCCGGCACGACTACTTCATCGAGGAGAAGTTCGAGGCCGGGCTTGAGCTGTTGGGATGGGAAGTGAAGAGCTGCCGCGAGGGCAAGGCGCAGCTCACGGACAGCTATGTCCTGATGAAAGACGGCCAGGCCTGGCTGCTGGGTGCCCGCATCGAGCCACTCCCCAGTGCCTCGACCCACTTCGTCACCGAGCCCGACCGCACCCGGCGCCTGTTGCTGCACAAGAAAGAGCTGGCCAGGCTCAAGGCCTCGGTGGACCAGAAGGGCTACGCACTGGTCGCCACCGCCCTCTACTGGAAAAAACACCTGATCAAGTGCGAGATTGCCCTGGCCAAGGGCAAGGCCAAGCACGACAAGCGCGAGACCGAGAAACAACGCGACTGGAACCGTGAGAAGCAGCGCCTGATGCGCACCGACCACCGCTGATCCGGCCCCGCCCGCCACAGAAGAATAATTACAGGATTGACCATGAGTGCACCAAGAGGACAGTTCAGTTCCAATATCGGCTTTCTGATGGCTGCGGCGGGCTCCGCCGTCGGCCTGGGCAATATCTGGGGATTCCCCACCAAGGCGGCCCAGAACGGGGGTGCCGCCTTTGTAGTGGTCTACCTCATCCTCGCCTTCCTGCTGGCCTACCCGGCACTGATGGCGGAACTCACCATCGGCCGCCACGCCCGCCGCAACATGGTTCAGGCACTGCGGGGCATCTCTGTCGGACCACTAAGCCGCCTCTTCGGCAACCTGACCGGCTTCGGCGGCATCGTGGTGGCCTCCCTGATCCTGAGCTTCTACTCCATCGTCGCCGGCTGGATGGTGGCGCACCTGGCAGAACCTTTTGCCCGCCTGTTTGGCGCCGATGATGTGGCAAGCTGGCTGACCACAGGCAGTATCGGCCGCAACCTGCTCTTTGCCGCCATCTTCAGCAGCATGACCATGGTGATCATCGCCAGCGGGGTCGAGAAAGGCATTGAGCGCTGGTCCACCCTGCTGATGCCGGCCCTGATCATCCTGTTACTGCTGCTGATCATCTACGTCCTGACCCAGCCGGGCGCCATGGCAGGCCTGGAGGCCTACCTGATCCCGGATTTCAGCCACTTTTCATGGGAGCTGGTCATTTCCGCCATGGGCCAGGCCTTCTTCTCCCTGTCCCTGGGCGTGGGCACCATGCTCATTTACGGCTCCTACCTCAGCAAACAGGAGAGCCTGCCACGCCTGGGTGCTCTGGTGACCCTGATCGACGTGGGCATCGCCTTCACCGCCGGCCTGCTGATCCTGCCGGCAATGTATGTAGCGCAGGAAGCAGGCACCCAGATCTTTGCGGCCAGCGGCGAGCTGATCGCCGGTCCCGACCTGATCCTGCAGGTACTGCCGGCACTGTTCGACACCATGGGCACTGCGGGCCTCTTTGTGGCCACTGCCTTCTTTGCCCTGATGACCATTGCGTCAGTGACTTCCTCCATCTCCATGCTGGAAGTGCCGGTCGCCTTTTCGATCGAGAACCTAAAACTCGGGCGCAAGCGGGCGACCCTGCTGGTAGGGCTGGTCATCTTTGCGATCAGCAGCCTGATCATCTTCAACTTCGACGCCCTCTTCGTGCTTGTCATCACCATCAGCACCGAGTACGGCCAGCCCCTGCTCGGAGTAGCCCTATGTATCTTCGCTGGCTGGATCTGGCGCAGGGATGAGGTACTGATGGAGCTGAAAAAGGGTCACGAAAACATCGGCAGCACCCTGTTCTGGAAGGTCTGGCCGTGGTACGTGCGCATTGTCTGCCCGGTATTGATCCTGGCTGCCTTTGCCCAGTCTGTTGGCCTGTTCAGCCGCATACTGGACATCTTTGCCTGATCCATGCCCCGGGCCCCGTCCTGCGGGGCCTTGCGGGGATATGGTTGCGGAACTAATTCGGGTATACTCGCCTCTAAACCTTGTAAGGTTTCCTATCGGGGATGACTTGGATTCGACGCCGGTAACGAAACCATGGGTGCATGCCGTGATGGTAGCGAATCACGTAAATCCAAAGCTGCATTTTATTAGTTGCCAACGACGACAACTACGGTGCCCAACTGGCTGCGTAAGCGGCCCGTGAAGCACTACTAAGGGTTCGCCCTTAGCAGCCTTCAGCAAGGTTCCAGTACCGCGCTGCTGGCTGTCATACAGAACTGGATCGCCGTGAACCGCGCCTGTCGGGGATCGGTTAAAACTTTCACAGGCTCGCCAATTACGTCCTGCCCATCGGGCTGTATGCGGCTAAATCAATTGATGGAACTAAGCATGTAGAGCCTCTGGCAGAGTGCTGACGGACGCGGGTTCGACTCCCGCCATCTCCACCAATTTTGACATAAGTGGTTGATTTTAAAGAGATTTTTAATCTCTAACTCGACTGATTCCGACAAGTGGTACACGCGCTGGTACACAAAGTTCCAGAAACCGCTTGACAGGAATCCGCCGAGTGTATAAGGTCAGCCGCTATATTTTTAAGCGACAGCCCAGCGGTACGCTGTACTTTCGCTATCGAGTACCTAAGCCCCTTAGGGACCTGACCGGAAGGTCGGAGATCAAGGTCAGCTTGGGAATGCCCCACGGCCAAAATATAAAGACCATAAAACGTGTGGGCATAGTAGCGGCTCTGCTGCTACAAAGGCATATACACCATACAATCCAAATGACCTCCAATGGTGTCACTCTTTCTTATGGAGACTTTTCTCTAGCTGTAAACTCGCTTGAAGAAAATCCAGAGTCTCAGTTTCATATCAACAACATTATCGATGCATTCCACCGACTGATCGCCCCCTTACGCGCCCAGTCAGAAGCTGCGTCAGAGCCCATATCACCGGCAGCGCCCACAAGCGCAAGCCTCGACCAGCCGTTTTCACTTGCGCCCGACACTACTCGCCACAAGATCAGTGATCTCGTGGACAAATATGTCGAACGCAAGAAGGAAAGCTGGTCAGACAGCACTCGCCTCAACTATCAAGGCGACTTCAAGACTTTTCTCGAAGTGCTCGCCCTGCACTCTGGCAGCATCCGCTACCTTGACCAGCTGAATGATGACATAGCTGAGTTTGTACTCGTCAAGCTACAGGAATGCCCGAAAAACAGGAATAAGAGCAGCAAGTTTCGCGATCTCAATCTAGGCCAGGCGATCGAGGCGGCGCTGGAAAAGGAGAGGATGTCTCCCTCCAACGTCAACAAGATCCTGGGGCGCATCACCCAAATGTTTGACTATGCCATCAAGGCCAACTGGTTCGGCATTACCAACAACTACTTTAGTGTCCACCGCATCGACGCAAAGAGCGTGGAAAAAGCCAAAAAGAAGAGAAGCAACCTAGCCACTGATGATCTAAAGGCGCTATTCAGCTCCGAGCAGTATCAGAATGCATCCTTTAAGCACAGCTATCAGTACTGGGTTCCCCTACTGCTGCTCTACACAGGAGCACGTGTTCAGGAGATCTGCCAACTTCACTGCCACGACGTGAAGCAAGTTAATGGCATCTGGGTCCTGGACATTAATGAAGACTCAGCAACGAAGAAAACAAAGACTCTTACATCTGTTCGACAGATCCCCATTCACCAGGAACTTTTGGACTTAGGCTTTTTGGAGTTCGTCGACTCTGTTCGTCACAAGCGACGCGGCGGCAAACAGTTGTTTGTCGATCTCACCTATACAGCCCAGCATGGCTTTGCCCGCAAATACCAGCGATGGTCGTTGGGAGAAGGTAGCAGGCCTGGGTTCTTCCAACAGGCTGGCATGAAAAGAGACACCCTCGACCGCAAGGATAACCATGCCTTTCGTCATACACTGACGAGCGCGCTACAGGAAGTGGGCATACCGACGGAACTACGCTCCGCAATTACTGGCCACAAGATGGCAAGTGGCAGTGAGAACACAACCTATTCACACAGCCAAATGCTTCAGCTCAAGCAAGAGGCGCTGCATAAAATCTCATTCAGGGATATCACTGGCAATGTAAAACCATTTAAACACTAAGCACTACGCCCAGACTCGCCCGCAGCTACCAGAGCTTGACCAAAAGGTCAAACTTTGGTAGCATTTTTGGATCGCCGATTTAACTGGCAACTTGCGGGCGATTCAAAAATTCAGCTAAAGCGCTAATGGAAGCCGCAGCTTTCAGGCGTGATGTTGCCTTGATTTTCCTCAGATCAAGGAGCCATCTATGTATCTCGCGAATCAATCACTCTTCTTGCCTCAGCACACCCACGTCCGCAACAAAGCCCCCAGCTTGGCTGCCCGCGAACCGGAAAAACCTCGATTCAACAGCGCGCACTCTCTTTTTGCCCCCTAAGTAATCCACCGAGCAGCCCTAGAGTCTGCCGATATCACTTTGTAGCCGCGATCCTCAAGCGCTCGCGCCACATGGCAAACATCGAAGAGCAATGATGCCATTGCTTCCTTCGGATTTTCATACTTAGTGTCCGACTATTGAGCCTGACAATGGGAAAAAGCCTATGGATCTACCAATTTCTTTTTCAAAACCAATCACTGACTTCGACGTAAAGAAACTGCATCAACTCAACTGGGAGTGGATTTGTTGGCTTAGAACTCTCCGCCAAAAACTTGAAAACGGGGAATCACTAAACGACGGCATACTGATGGAGTCAGCCATCGAGTATTTTTCTAAATTCCAAAGAAAAGATGGCTTCATCAACCTCTCGGATAGCTATGCAATGCCTAGCGACGCCCGCGTCGACTTCATCTACATTCCGACAGTTGTAGCTTGCTCTATCGTTAATCTTCTCGGATCCACTAACCGTCAACCTCAGGCTGAGAGATTTCTTAAGAAGACTTTGCCCGCTACGGCAGGCCGTAACTTTCGTGGCTCCGGGTATGATGGTAGTAAATATATGGCTTTTTTTATCGAACTTTTCGCGTGGGGAAATCTGCTACCTACTCTCATCAATAGTGAACTGACGAACCTCAGTTTTCATAAGACGTTATTCAATTGCTATAGAGATTTTACTCAAGAGGTCCTGAACCCCAAGGAAAAGCGCTCCTGGGGCGACATCAACACTACCTGGGCATCCCATTGCCTCCAACTGATGAACAGTGAATGTAATAACTGGCCCCTGCTCCAATCATCACCAATATGGCCAGAATTTGCGCGATTGTTTGAATATCGTGATCTGGTTACCACAATGAATTCAGGGCAAGAAAATGAGTGATCACTTTGTCGCGGTTTATGGCTCCCTGAAGAAAGGGTTCTATAACCACCCTATTCTGGCAGGCAGTGACTATATAGGGACCTACAAGACGGAAAACCGATACACCATGGTTGATCTAACCTACTTCCCTGGCGTTGTTGAGAGGGGAGCTACATGCATCCACGTGGAAGTATATAGCGCCGCGAAGACAACCATGACGGAGCTGGACATTCTTGAGGGACACCCGACATTTTTTTGTCGAAAGCTTCGCTGGATTGAGGGCTTTGGAAATGCTTGGCTCTATCTGCTCCCAGAAAAACAACTGGTTGACGCCAACAACCTTACCAAAGTAATCGCTTCTGGGTATTGGGAGGCACCTCTTTAGCTCTCTGGTTCTTTAAACGATCGCACACGTATTACTTCCAAGGCAGGAACTCAATGAAGATTAAGACTGAAGAAGAATATATTCGAGCTACCGGATCCCTCTTGTCCCTGTGCAAACAAGAGAGAACAACGGAAGAGGAGACTCAATATATCGAACTTTGGCACTCAATTTCAGAATACGAAGACAACACATTTAATATGTCAGCACTGACTGACATCATCAAAGAAAGACATCTATATGGTCCCCTTCCCGGGGACGAAGACTATCCAGATCCCCCAAGCCTTAAAGAATGGGAATGGAATCTATGTCGACTAGAAGACCGGGCTCACTATATAGCATCACTCAATAGTGATGTTGACTAACAACACAACCGCCGAAGTGCCGATTTTCGTTGATCTTTTTCAGCCTCTTTATGCTAAGTGAAGCTACCTAAATATGATTATTCATATCCCTCACTCATCGACGTTTATTCCGCCTAGGGAAAGAGATTCATTACTGCTTGATCAAGCCGACCTGGAGCATGAACTTTTACGCTTAACAGACTGGTATACAGATGAGCTTTTCGACATTCCTGGGGCTTACTCTGTGTGCTATCCAGTGAGCCGTATCATTACAGACCCTGAGCGATTTGAGGACGATAGCGACGAAACTGCAGCGCAATATGGATTTGGCGCCATCTACACCAAAACGACTGGTGGGGCTAACTTACGTGACCACGCAGACGAAAGCCGGCACGATTTATTAGAAAGATACTATCGGCCGCACCATCGCAAGCTCAGCGAGGCTGTCACCAGAGAACTAAAAAAGGCTGGTGTGGCACTGATAATCGATGCTCACAGCTATCCCCAGGATCCGTTACCCTTCGAACCGCCACGGTACCACAACAACCGAGTTGATGTGTGCATCGGGACCGATAGCTTCCATACGCCAAGGAAGCTCTCTGAAGCTCTTTTGGAATCCTTCAGAGCAAAAGGCTATAGAGCCAGTATCAACGTGCCATTTTCAGGCTCTATTGTTCCCGAGCAATACTACAACAAGAACCCTAAGGTTAAGTCTGTAATGATTGAAATCAATCGGGATCTATATCTCTTAAAAGATTCCTCTGAAAAAAACAGCCATTTTAATCAATTGAAAGAAGACGTTTCCGAAATCTTGAGGGCAATCGTTTAAGGAAAATGGAATGGACAAGATCAATGTAAGAGAGTTCTACATATAGAATTCACAATACAATTTCCGATAATTTAACTATTTATTTATCAATTATTGTTTACGCTCTCTCGATCACCAAAGTTGGTGAGTTCAGATAAGATTTTCCCAAGGTCCTCCGCTGCCTCGTCTGAACACTTCTTAAAGTTGAACTCCTCCTCAGTCCCATAGAGCAAATTTTGATCTATGGTAAGCTCCTTCTGTTCATCGCAATAGTCTGCCACTTCAAGTGCAACAATTGCTGAAGCCATTGCGGCTGTCCCTGCCAACGGAACAACGCTCAGTGCTCCGGCGCCCAACCGCTTAGGTGCCCGTTTCAGCATTTTTTTTGTCGTGCGAGCCTTTTTATCATTATGTCGCTTTTTCATCTTATCAAGTAGCAGCTGCGAGGCTTGAAGCTTTTGAAGCTGTGACGCAGATACGACTGCCAAGTTAAATAGGCCCAATATTGAATTGATAGTCAGAGACACGACAAGTGAAACAATAGATAAAAAGGCCAAGAGTGATAAAATTACTTTTTTTATTGAAATCAAGGAACCTGCTCCCACCGTTTAATCTAAACCCATTGTATGTATCACAGATAATAGAGACATAACCGATCAGAGCTCTCCGGCGTACAATAAATGTCCTAGCTAAATTCGTTCAGTTGGATTGACTTCATATCGTGAAATTTCATTGATCCAAGTCGATCTTATGGGAGAGTTCCTCCGCCAAAACGCGAGCTTCATCAAGTTCCTCACCAGATAAGCGTCCCAATATAATTTTTTTTCCCTCATTGGCATCCTCATAACCAGCTTCCGCGCTCAAAGTAAGCCAGGCGTAAGCAATGACATTGCTCTTATCTACACCCTTACCGGTAGCATAATTTAAGCCCAGCGCATATTGAGCTTCCATTACACCTCCCTCGGCCGCACGCTTATACCAGACCATTGCTTGCGTTATGTCCCTCTTTATACCCTCGCCATGCTCGAGGGATACCGCCAAGTTATATTGTGCATCGAAATGCCCTTGATCAGCAGCAAGCTGATACCAGCTTACAGCTTTCTCAGCATCCCTTTTTACACCTTTGCCTAAATCATAGTTAACACCCAAATTGTACTGCGCACCCGGGTGCCCCTGATGGCCTGCAAGCAAGTACCATTTCAGCGCTTCGGCATAATTTTTATCAACACCTTCTCCCTCATCGTAAATGAAACCGAGAGCATACTGTGCATTAGCATCTCCGCTTTGAGCAGCCTTTCGATACCATTTACTAGCTTCGGCACGATCCTGAGCTATGCCTTTCCCAGTGAAATAGCATTCCGCTAAATTATATTGCGCTTCAGGATGGCCTTGTTTCGCTGCTAAAAGAAACCAATTCGCCGCCTTTTCAGCATTCTTCGGAACGCCAAGTCCGTCATAGTATAGTGCGCCAAGATTATTTTGGGCGTTGGCATAACCCTGACCCGCAGATAGCTGGTACCAACTAAAGGCTTCCTCTTCATCTTTCTCTACTCCCTGGCCGTAGTCATAACTTAATGCCAAGTTATATTGTGCTAAAGCATCGCCTTGGTTTGCTGCAAGTCGATACCATTTCACAGCCTCGCTATGATTTTTCGGCACCCCTTCACCAACATCATAACTAATGCCTAGATTGTATTGGGCACTAACATGGCCTTGATCTGCAGCTAAAAGGTACCACTTTACTGCCTCCGCGGGATCTCTTTCGACTCCCTCGCCATTGGCATAGATGATTCCCAAACTGAATTGAGCTTCACGACTACCATTTTCCGCTGCTAATCGGTACCACGCCAAGGATTCATCTATATCTTTGTATGTACCAAGCCCTTCGCCGTACATAACTCCAAGGGCATATTGAGATTCTACCTCTCCTTTTAACGCGGCACGCCTATGCCAGTAAAAAGCAGCGCCATAATCTTTCTCAACACCTAATCCCTGAGAATAAATGACACCGAGATTAAAATAAGCATCTACATCTCCCTTCAGAGCTAATTCTCTCCACTCAGAGAGAGAGATCTCTGAGGCGGCGGCCACTTCAGTATTGCCACTCGCTATCTCCGCCGAAGCTACGCCCTGTGATAATAGAGCTGGCAATATTATCACGGACAAAAAACTGTTAATTTTATTTATAAAATTCATCCCCACATTTCGTCCCTTTTTTTTATTTTTCATTAAAGTCACCTTTTATGGAACTTATTACAATAATGAGAACACTTTCCGCTCAGCCTGAATGGCTACCTGACCTTTGAGGCGCTCCATCTGCGGATTCTGGGTAATGATTTCGGGGTAGGATGCGTTGATGGGGGCACTGGCACTCGCCATGCCACTAATGCCCCACGATCCCACATTGCCGACTCTCGGCACATACTCTGTGACGATCTCGAAGGGTATTTCCACCCTGCTCACACAGTCTTCCAAGGAGGACCGCCAGAAGGTGAAAGGGAAACGCGTCTTGCCCAGGAGAATCCAGACCGTCTGTATGGCGGGGGTCCCCGGGCTTAACAGGATATGCCGCTCAGTGGCTAATTTTTGAGCCAGTCTCGAAAGAACCGCCTCGGCGGCTTGGTGGATCTCCCCGAAGTTCACGGGTGAGGAGAGGCTACAGTTGGTGGCCGTTGCGGCAGCAAGGCTTCTCACTACCAGCCATTCCAGGTAGGGGACCACATCGAGCTGCGGATAGTTATGTAGTAGCTCCACACGGTCAAAGCACTGGCTCGCCAGTGTCTGCGCTACAGGCTCAAGCTGCTGCCAACCTTGCTGCACTGCCGCCAGGTCTTTACCCCCAAACCAGCTGACTAAAACTTGTTCAACTGCCAACTCGCTCCCCCATCCCAGGCGATTCCGATCCTCAGATCGTGGTGCCTTTTTTATTTTTTATCAGCCAAATAACTTTGTGATCTTAATCACATTAGGCTCTGGATTGAACCGGTTTGTGCCCTATTGTAATTGGATATAACTAGTCCGGCCCTAGTAATACACCAAATTCGAGTTTTCCGGCGCCTCCCCAGGAAACTGCCCAATTGGACTGACAGACAAAAGGGGATACCCCCTGGGGAAAATTCTGGGGAAAAATTTTTAGAGAATGGGTTTCTGGGAAGCGAAAAACTGCCGCAGGCTTAACTGCCGTAAATCGCATAGGGGTCGATCCCCCTATATGCCACCCTACCCCCCTTTAGGGGTACCGAAGATATGTAGTTTCGGTACCTGTCCCGGGGTGGTCTGAAACCCGCATGGAATGGTCGGATAAGTAAGTGAATTCTGGTGGTATTTCGGTACCCCTGTGATTTCCATACCAGAAACCCTGCCAACAGGTGACGGGACGAAGCTGCGGCGCTAACAGGCGAAGTTCTGGGTTAAATCCGAGGCAGGGTTACCCTTCGTTTCACTCTGGGGGTAACTGGCGTTTTGGGTAGATAATGACCAAAATTTGACTAAAGGGTTTATTGATCAAATCAGTATGAAACTACTGGTGCAATCCTGACGCCCGCCCCTCTTCTAGCCTCCTGAAAAGCTCTTCACGGCTGTTTATGCCCTAGAGGGGCGGGTGATGTGTCACTATACAAAGCGTTTGAGAGAGCTCCTGCGGGCCGTGTAGCAATAGTTTAGATATTACCTACTCGATGGATTGCAGTATCTGGACCCTTTCGATCAAAAACGATCAAAAATAGCCAGGATTTGCATAGAATATTTGGCTTGGAATCAGGCTATCTTTCGCTGACATCGTGTTGTATTAAGTGAACTAAACTACCTTTTCGGAACTGCATATCCTCAGCCTAATTGAGGCTAGATGAAATAACTCAGGACACAAAGATCAGAGCCTGCCGATGGAACCTCCAAAGGCGATGTCACCCTCTCCAATGATACCTATTGAGTTTTGTGCAGCATCAAAGCTTATTGACCAATTTTCAAATAACTTCGTTATGTACTTAGCAAGCGCACAATCGCCTTTATCGTAATACTCCTGGACAGAAAATCCTTTATGGATATCCGTAACTGTCTTTGAGCTGAACTGGCTTACAGGATATTTTGACAGACGAAAGCGCACGAGATCTTCAAATTGCTGTCTGCTTTGTACTAGTCCGTGCGGGTCTGCAATAATTGCGTGAAAGTGCACTGTCCCATTGGACTGCAGCTCCTTGGAAACGATACCCGTCAAAAACTGCTTTTTCTTGTAGAATCTGCGTTTTAGGCGACCCATCACCTCCCATAACAGTCGCTTTAGCGTTACTTCTGCTTGACGCTCAGTGGTTCCTTCCCGGAAGGTCAGTGTAAGATGAATCTTGTTTGGCTGCATCTTGATGAAATCAATGATTCCTTGTCGATATTCTTGTTTCATGAATTCCCATAGTGATTCTTTTAGATATAACTTCCCCAACAAGACTTAACTTGATTCCGCCTGAAATATCCTCGATTGCATGCTGATTCCGGAAAATCACGTTCACAGTCGTTGCGGGCTATTACATCTATTTATACGGGAGATAGCCCTCGTCTAGGAAAAACCCTCCAAACTGGGACACTTCGCAATAAATCGGTACTAGAGTTCTGAATTTCGCAATTAAAATGGCATATTGGGCACAAAACTGGGTATCTATGCTGCTCCGATCACTTTTACCCTTGTTCATTTACACGATGGCGGGAGGCGAACTGTTTTTATAACCGTATAGTTTTTAAGAATAATTCAGAATTGAAGTCACTGAGTCTGCCCCCCAAAGATTGTCAATGCGGGCAAAACCCCTCCGAGGGGTTGAGGTCTTGTGACTCCCTACTGATGAGCTGGAAAGGTGTCCAGGATGATGGGCACTGGTAGGATGAATCGCGGGGAACTGGTGCTGGTAGCGGCCACGCCAGTCATTTTCCAATCATCGCCTACTTGCCGAGCAGAGCGTAGTTCTTTTTCCGATACATGTCCTGCTTCATCATTTTCTTTTGCTCCCAATCAGAGCCGAACTTCTCGTATACATCGTTTACTCTATTTGCGCAGATCTGCCCCAGTATGAAATCTACAGAGGGACCACTGGTCAGGTTCCAAATAACGGCCACTTTGGGCTTGAAATCATTCACGTATCCATCGTGGTAGGCGTTGACGTAACCAATGAACTCTCGCCCAGCTCCAAAACCTAACATGAATAGGCGCCCCGCTTCCCCATCATCAGGCGCGAGCAAGGCGCATTCAAAGGCGCTCAAAGTCAGATAGCAATTTCGTATCTGTTTTTCTCGGATTCAGCGAAGGCGTGTTCGCTTAGGTAAAGAGAAAGCACGATGAAAAGCTTCGTTGCAAAGCTCCTAGAGGCTCGGTCTCTCATCTAGTAGTTGATGCGATCAGGTCTCCCTTTTGCCCTAAGTTTGCGCCTTTTCCCGGTTTTAGAAAACTATTACTAACCGATATTTAAACAGCGCCCCTCGCGGTACGAGCTGACCGCGAATAAAACACGTGCACTGCTTGTCAGAAAACCTCGGTGCTATTTGGTTAGGTTAGCTATTTTGGGGAATTCTCACTCAAACTCATCTCTCTCGGTGACTATGGTTGCAATGGCAGCAGACAAGGTGGCAATGCTTCCTATCGTCATTTGAATCGAATGCCCTACAGAACGATCTTGATTTAGCCACTCAAAAAGCAGACCAATTACTATAAGTACCCCGAGAGCAGTAACCATTACAGAGGCGGTAATAAGTTTTCCTCTAGGGGCAAGATGTAGTGTTATGAGTGCATACAGCCATCCGAACGCAGCCGATGAAATCACAGGGAGTATATATAAATAATACCAACCATCTTCTTGAAAGCCGCCCTGCATCTTTAATCCAAACCATTGCATCAATGTAAGAAGGAATGCACCAATGGTAGCGCCGATAAATGCAGCAAACGGCAGCAATGGCCATATCCACCAACGGGATGAACTAGGCTGAACCTTATGGTAGTAATCCATGAGCGAGTCCTCCATTTTCCTCTGAGTGCACAACTTTCCTCACATAGTGACTGCTCATAAGCTTTCGCATGTAAACAACCGGGCGTCGGAGCCCCTCGGCCTGGTAGACGTTTGCGCGAACCATCACTATTGCCATCCCTTCCTAGGTATTATCGACTCTCGCAGAAAAAAGTCCATTAACCCAATTCCAAAAGAATATATATGGAAGGAAAATAAAACTCCATAGCTTCTTCGCGAACCCAGCTATGATCGCGATAAGACCAGCGCTAGCAGACTTTACGCCTTTAGAGCTGCTCCCCGCTTTCTAGCCCGCCCAGCTTCTGGCAATGATCATCAACAATGAGGGAGATTGACATCAAGAATCGATTCACCCAAGAGCGGATCACCTGGATCCTGCAGGAGGCAAAGGCCAGCAGCCCGCTCAAAGAGCTCTGCCGCAAGTACAGCACGTCGGATGCCCCCATCTATACTGGTGCAAGAAGTATGGCGGTATATAGGTTGCGGAACCGTGCCGCCTCAAGGCACTTGAAGAAGAAAATGCCCGTCTGAAGAAGATGTTGAACGAGTCCATGCTTGATCATGAGGCTCCAAGGCTGCCCTCAACTGAAAGAACTAGCCGTCGGGGACAAGCCTGAGGCCGTGCATACCATGCAGTCGGAGACGACCATCTCGGAGCGCAAAGCCTGTTCACTGGTCTTGTTATCCCGCGCAGCGATACGATATCAGTGTCAGAATGTCCCTTAAGCAGAGCTGGCCGCGCCCATCAAGGCAATCACTCTGGAGTGAATCCGCTTCGGCTACCGCGGGGTGCATCAGATGCTTCGGTAAGAGAGGCTAAAGGTTAACCACATGAAGGTCTACCGGCTGTACGTCGAGGCCGGGCTCGCAGCGCGCGATAGCTCAAACGTAAGAGCGTTATGGTCGAACCTCAGACCCTTGAGCTTCCAGAAGCTCCTGATAAAGTCTGGTCAATCAACTTCGTAATGGATGCCGAAGCCAACGGCGGACGTATCAAATGCCTAAATATTGTCGAAGACTTCGCCAATTAGTGCGACGACATCCCCGGGGCAGCGCATCTCTGGGCATCAGGTGGCGCGCACGCTGGAAGCTATAGCTGCATTCCGGGGCTACCCAAAGCCGATCAGGACCGACTAGGGGGGCGGAGTTCACCGTATTGGCCTGGATTAGCAGGACTATGAGAATGGAGTAAAACTGAAAATAATTCAGCTTTGACCGCGGAATCAGAACGGCTGCATCGAGAGCTACAACGACAAATTCCGCGATGAACGCCTAAATGAGCACTGGATCAGCGTCTTGTTGCATGCGCGGGAGATCATCAGCGCATGGAGGCAGGATTACAACGAGCTGCGGCCACACTCATCACTTGGTTACAAGACTCCGGCTGAGTTTGCTGCCGCGCTGAGGCAGGATAAAAAAGAATCAACCACCACGGACATTACTAAGTCGCGGTTGGATTGAAGATTGGGGGCAGGTCAGTGCAACCTTGTGCTCAACAAAGCTAAACGGAAGAATCTTTTGGGTTTTAGATTTAGCAAAAGTATAAAAATCGGCCAAGGCATTCGAATTAATATTGGAAAGCGAGGAAGTAGCATTTCATTTGGGCGACCAGGTGCGACAATAAATGTCACAAAAAAAGGAACGCGAACAACTGTAGGAATACCTGGAGCAGGGGTTTCTCAAAGTAAATACAGTAAGCACCGATCTAGCGAAGAACATCAGCAATCAAGCGGGGGGAGGGGAGCTTTACTAATATCGCTGATAGCAATAGGACTTATATTAATATTTGTTTTCTGATATCAAACCAGTAAGCATGATAAACTTTTATTATTTGAACTATTTATGATTTAAGAAGCAACTAGTCTCAAAAATTAAATAAAATACGAATAAAACCCCACACATATTTTTTACTCCTATAATTACTTGAAGGGCGACAGAGAGATAACTGAATAAGATCCCATTATGTCTACTGCGCCCCAAGCAAAAATTAAATATAACTGCGAACAAACGTTGAAAGAGTTTCCTTTAATCCTCGATCCGGTGTCGACTCACCGATTGAGTGGAACTTCCATTCACTTCCCTTTTTATATAATTTACCCATTACCATAGAAACCTTACCTGCGAACGTCGAGTCATTAGCTAAGTCGAATGTCGCGAAAACACTTTCTACGGAAGTCGGCGTACCCTCATAAATACGAATACTCGCGAACGGAATATCCTTAAAATCATGCCCCCGGAAACTGTTTAGCACAAATGCTATACAGGAAGCGGCTGGGTTTATCTTTGTTAAATCAACAGTAATAATTTCATTATCGAGTCCATCATCACCGTCCATATCTCCGGTCAAATCATCACCGCTATGCTGAACAGCGCGACATTTAGACTTTAGCTGCCCAAAGTAGATCGCATCAAGAAGGTTGCCACTGCCATCAAAAATACCGACAGAAGCATCTAGATCTACCGCCTCTTTCTTGACTCCACCGAAAAAACCTTTTTTAGTAATGGCACCCCAATTCACACCAACGCATACGTGTGTCAAAGCAGTTCCATTCTTTTCCAGCGAAATTCGCTGTCCTTTTTGCAGAGAAATAGCCATTGTGAAGCTCCTTTTTTGTTGTTACTCAACCAATCTTTCGCGAGAGCGATCGAAACACATAAAAATATTCAGTCAACAGTTAAAATTAGAAGACACCCAAGCACTTAAACATGACTCACTAATGCCAATGTGCGCCTCGCCCAAGTACGATGACACGTTCTCTCCATCATTTGGCCATTCATTAAGAACACGGCGCTAGCATCATTTGCAGAAATTGCCCTAGCTTGCTCCATGTGAATCTTTGCATACTGCGTATATAACTCTTCGATAACCTGTAACTGACACGGATGAATTGCTGTTTTAGCAAACATTCCGTAGCTAATATCACGTGCGACTTCATCTGCCAGGGTGGCACGATCATCGATAAAGTCAAACACTGGCGCAGAAATTTCATATCCCACTGGCCTAAATGTTAACAACAGCTGATCAATAATAGAACGTAAAGGCGTATCGTATGCACTTATTCCAGGCAAACGTTTAAGTCCCATTAGGTTAAGCAGATCATTCCCACCAATTCGTAAACAAATTATCCTAGATTTAATTTGATTTAAAATGTCACGAATTTTAGGTAAAACGAGAGGATCAAGAATCTGCTCTGTTTCAAGAGTGGGCATTAGTGAAAATCGCTTTTTGGCCTTGTGCAAAACACTCAAATAATTTGGTAACGAGTGTAGGTCACACTTGGGAAGAACAAAACCGTTAACCTTTTCTATCCCGGGCATTAACAGAATTTTTTCCAGAACTACGGAATTTCTTGGCCTGATAAAACGAAGGAATTCTTTATTTGGTTTAAATAAATACAAGGCATTGGCAAGATTCTCAAGAGCTATACCCAACTCTTGCGGATTTACAGAGTCTTCGGTGCAGTACACCATGCTACGCGCTCCCAACCCACGCTGGAAAATACGCTCAAGGTTTGGGTGTGTGCATGGTGTATATAAAGTCGCCCCCAATGAAAAATAATCAGCCGTCATTTTCCAGCCGCCTCCACCACAACATCTTTGATGAGTGCACAGGCTCCAAAAGGCATCTCAGGCATCTCAAGGTAAGGTATTTTCTTTTCATCACACAGTCGTATGAGATGCTTTATATCTCCGGAAAGCCTATTTTTTACAAGCAACAGATCAGGTATACGACGAAGTAATACACGTGTCGCTTCTGCGATACCTGGCTTTATCCGATTTTCATCGGAAACTTGATAGCGTGATTTGAGAGCATTGAGAAATGACTGTGTCATCCTCCGGCGCTCTCTGTTTGAAACAAAAGATTGAGCATTATATTTGATAGGTCTAAAGCAATCGCTGATCTCATCAACAAACCAAAGCGATAGATCCGCCTTCCTGAGGTGGTCATACCTTACACAACCATGAAAGTCATCATCTCTTATTTGCTCATTTAAAATTGATCTTGACACCAATCCCGAAATGGTTGAGTTCATCAACGCACTAGGTATCGTGTAATCAGTACTGCCTGCAGAAAAATCAGCACAGCCTCCGATATCAGATATTACAAAAAGCTCACTTGGCACACAGGTGCCGCGACTTTCATTGTAGTTTTTTATGCTCTTACGCAACTCCGATGCGATAACACCTTTTGCCGTCCACCCATCAATGAATACGATAGAATTAGTTTTATGTCCCTGTTTCAGTATGAAATCTAAAGCATTTTCATCAATGCCACGATCGCGCACAATACTAATACTGTAATGCGTGCTTTTCTTTTTATAATGATGCATTAATGCTCTTTTTAACAACACTCCAATGGGAGTGCCTGCTCGAGCAAGTGAAACTAAGCAGACGGCATCACTGACACGTTGATCTATGATTGAGGCAAGTAGTGTAACCTCATCTGCAAGCCGCTGCTTATACTGTTGAGTCAACTCAAAAAATAGACTGGTATATTCTGAGCTAGGTATATTTTCCTTATGTATTATCTCTGAATAATGTAATTTTCCGCGTTGAATCAAAGTCTCTTTATCTTCTACAGTATGATATTCTGTTTTTATAGGCTTCAGTAAGAAAAGGCAGTCTTCCGCGGGGTAGCTACCGAGAATAGGTTTCTTATTTGACGTACTCAAAGGAATCCCCTATCAATTTGGCTTCCGATTGGGAACATTCCGAAATGAGTTTCTCGTAAAAAAGGGAAATCAGTAATGCTATCACCCAATCCAATAACGAGATCATTAGCACTAAGCTTCAATTCATTAATTACAAATCGTACTGCACACTCTTTAGATGCATAAGGAGCTAACAATGCTAAATTGTTGCCATTAGAATGCACCCGAAATCCACTTGGTAAAGCCGTTGCTATTTCATTTTTTAAAATCATCAGCAAACTTTCAGCATGGTCATAATTGTCAGCTTTGATGCTTACGTATGCGACAATTCCATGCTCAGAGATCACGCGAGAACGCAAACGCAACGATAAACTTGTAATGAGTGATTGAACTTTAGTAAGTGCGCTTTTTAATTTTCGACCCCAATCCTCCAAATCGTAGTTATCAAGGAGATAATCACGCCAAGGTTCATAAAGCCGACCACCACAATCAGAGACGATCGCTCCATGAGATAAAATACGCAACCCTGAAAACAAATCCGGATTCAGGACATGGCGATCAAATGCAGCCTGATTTCTTCCTGTTACTGGAATTATCGAAGCCCCTTGACTAGAAAACAAACTTATTAGAGCTGATTGTTGTGATGTTAAAAATGATTGGGGAACCCCTTTCTTGTCTAGCGCAGCCGGTGCCGTGCGAAGTCCAGGGGGTAGTTTTTTTTGTGTTTGGAACAGCGTATCGTCAAGATCAGTAAACACGTAAATTTTGCTTGTGCCTACCATTCAAACAACTCTCAATGACGCTGGATATTGCCTAGCCAACTGATGCATAGGTCGCATTCGCTCATCCTCTAGCAAAACGACAACCTCCCTTGCGGGATCATCGGCTAAATTGTATATGAAATGTTTTACCGGCCGCTCATCAATCGAAAAGCTTAATTTAGACTTAATCGCCTGACCTTCACGAATGGGTGATCGTGTGGTCGATTGGAAAAGAACATCCAAACCTTTGGCCTCTGCACGCTCTGCTGCAAGAAACGGCAAATAAAGGTGCTCTCCATCTCCGACCACAGTAAGTGAATTTCGTACATTTAGGTCTGGCACAGATCCTTGGTATGGCATTAGAAGCCCAAAGCGACCAACGTTGGTCAGAGCTTGAGTTTCGGCAAGAGCACGATCAACGATCGGAGGTAGCTCCGCCGAAAACTCTGGATTCGGTATAAATGAAAAATCCCCTTCAACCAATGATATGAACCTAGTCGAAACAGGAAAATTTTTTAAAACCCTAGTAGCATCTTCGGATAGCCAGCTAACTAGAGATACAATAACGATCTCTCTAACATACGGCAGATTGGATAGCAATTTCTTTGCGAGCTGCTTAATTGTTCGCCCTGTAGATATCTCATCATCTACAAGTATCAGCCTTTTAGCTTGCCTTATACCCTCTAAATGCTCAGGTGACGGCTCATATAACAGTTGATCCACAGCATGGCTATGAATCTCATCTAACTCCAACCAGAGTGGCTTATTCAGCTTATTGCGGGTAGTATGCTGATAATAAACAGGTGGCTTCTGCCGCCTACTTAGGCTATCTGCAATTCCCGCACCTAACCCTGTAGCAGTCTCAGCCATCCCGACTACATATGTATCGTCTCCAGGCTCTATATACTCAGCGAACTCGTCATATATAGCTCTCATCTTGCTGGGTCTGACGGGAATATGCTTACCAAGTATTTTCGAAACAAAAAGAAACCCACGCTTAGGGTTTTCTCGGCAAGCAAAATCAAGTATTTCTGATATTGGATGCTTGGCTCTGCGCACGTTTAAAATCAACTGTCCAGCATCAATACTGATACACTCTGAATGCATATTTTTATTTTTCTAGATTATCTAGTGTATAAGTGAAAAACTAATTTTTTAAAAGAGCTCGCAAGATCCACCTGCAAGCTCTTTGGCTGTAAGCTTTAGCCTATGTTGACGCCATACTCCTGGGCCATCGGAGCCAAACCTCCAGCAAACCCCTGGCCAACCGCCTTAAACTTCCACTCTCCACTATGGCGATAGAGTTCACCAAAAATCATCGCCGTCTCAATACTATAGTCTTCGGTCAAATCGTAGCGGGCAACCTCTACATTTGTTTCATCGTTGACAATGCGAATGAATGCGTTTGCAACCTGTCCAAAATTTTGACGATTTGCCTCCGCGTTATGAATTGTAACAGTGACGGCAATTTTCTGAATAGCAGCAGGCACGGCAGACAGGTCAATCTTGATTGCTTCATCATCACCATCTCCATCCCCGGTTCTGTTATCACCCTGGTGAACAACTGAACCGCATTGCGATGTTAGCTGGTTATAGAAAATGAAATCATGGTCACCGCGAACCTTACCGTTATCAGCTAGCAGAAAAACAGAGGCGTCAAGGTCAAAATCCGTACCGTCTGTTACACGCTCATCCCAGCCCAAACCAACAAGAATTTTTTTGATTCCAGGATTAGTCTTTTCCAGACTAACATTCCCACCTTTTGACAAAGAAACGGCCATAACATTTTCTCCATTTTTCTCATCAATAAGCGAAACAATTCGCCAAAATTGCACAGGCAATTAAGTTAATACATTATCTACTGATAAAGTATGACATTTTCTCAGCTTACGTACTTTACCTTCAGTGACAATAAATGCCTTTTCTGCCATTAGTAACATCGGAAGATCTGGTGGCAAATTTCCGTATGCAAGCTCAAGGTCGACTAAACCATTCTGCTTGCGAACAGCTTTATTAATATTAATGACTTTCTCCTCATGGGAGCACTCTAAGCCTAAGTCGCCGTTATACAGCCCATCCACTTCTGGTAAATTCGTCCCGATCAGACAGTGATATGGCCAACCCAAACTATCAATGATACCTCGTACAAACGGGGCTGGTGATGCAGTGACAATCCATACTTCACCATTTCCAGCAGCATGCTTTTGCAATGCGTCCACGACTTCCGAAATTGGTGTGTAACTGTGAGCCTGCTTCTGACCAAGCTCATACAATTGACACTCACTAATCCCTATGAGATACCGCTTGTAAAGATGCTCTTTGATCGCCTGTCTCACACCAGCGCTCCAGCATTTCTTAGTAAAAAATGCTGGGACCGCGTGTGGCCATATGAGACGATGCCCTGATACAGACTTAAACAAAGAGCCAAGAGAGTTTTCCCGGATCAGAGTTTGATCAAAATCAAACAATGCCACTCTCACAGTCATGCAGCCCCTTCAGCCTCAACGCTATCTTTGCTCTTTTCAGGCCATATGATCGACGCAATCACACCAGCAAAAATAAGCCCCAGCACAACCCAAAGGCTATGCATGTGATGGATGTGGAAGGTCTCAATTCCAAAGTTCTTCTCAATTGCGCTTGCGCCAAGTTTTCCTGCAATAAATACCAACACTAGAGCAACAGCTTTTTCCAGATGACACAGATACTTGGCTGCGACAGCGAGCATAAAGTACAAATTTCTAAGACCCAGGATTGCAAAAATCACAGCAGAGTAGACCAAAAGAGGCTCTTGAGTTACTGCGATAATAGCTGGCACGCTATCGAAGCTGAAAACAATGTCACTGATCTCGATACAAATCAGACACAAAAACGCAGGTGTGGCATAGATAGCACCCCTACGAGCAATGCTTAGAGACTTATCTTCATTCGCAAGGCGCTCGACTTCCCGATGGCTAACAAAGAACTTGTTACCGCTTAATCGTGGCAACACAGGAAATATTTTTTTGGTAAAACGCACACTCCAGTGATTACTGTAATCTTCTTGCTCGTCGTCATCATCTGATCCTTTGAGCATTGCATAAGCAGTCCAAAGCACGATCACTGCAAAAATCAGCTCAACCCACGGGGCTATACCAAATAGGGAAGTTCCGGCTCCAACAAAAATTGCACGGAAGAGAAGCGCACCTATGATTCCGTAGTAAAGAATTCTGTGCTGCAAGATCCCCTTAATTCCAAAACTAGCAAAAATTGCTACAAACACCATCATGTTATCGATGCTGAGAGCTTTCTCCAAGGCATAACCTGCCAGGAAAAGGCTCGCGTATTCTGCACCAAAGCTAACTTTCAAATAGAAATAAAATCCAACAGCAAGCAAGATCCAAAAAGCTGACCAACCAGCAGCATCAGCAAAGGTTACTTCGGTCTTATTTCTGTGCATGAACAAGTCAAGAGCTACAGAAATAGTTACCACCGCCAGGAGTATGGCGATAGTTTCAAGCGGAAAGCCAAATGACCCCATTAAAATCACCCCTCAAGTTACAAAAACGCCTGAAATAGCGCTCTCTCGTTTTTATTTTTTCAGAAAGTTGAGGTCTATTGTCAGAAAACTATTTCTGGCCTCATCACCAGTAGCAGAATTTAGTAGGAGGTTAGATTGCGCGACCGCATGCAAATGCTGACAAACCTGACAAACCTGCTAATAGCGACTCTCTGGTACTTTATAACTTCTCTTGCTCCACTACGGGAGTGACTTGATTCAACAATTAGTAGCGACACGAGTCAAGAATTTTGCTTACCCCTCACAGCGGCACAGCACATACAAATACAAATAGCCCTGTAAAAACGTGCCAGTTTAAAAATCGATCGCTTTACAGTCAGATCCAATCGAACCTGGTCATTAAATGACAACCGATGCCTTATCTGTGCGTTAGCTCTAGTAGTTGTGCAGTCCCGATGTTCGTCCTACACTCCCGAGTTATCAATTGGTTTGCGAACAAGATCAAATTTCATCCTACTTATAAAAATTACAAGGACTACGTCATGAGACGCCTACCTGTATATCTTCTGCTGGACACATCCGGATCAATGGCCGGTGAGCCTCTCACTTCAATGGTTAACGGTGTCCAAACTTTACTCTCCAGCTTACGTCAGGACCCACACGCGCTCGAGACGGCAGCACTCTCTGTCATTGAGTTCGGCAGCGAAGCAACTCAAAGCGTACCTCTCACTGAACTAATCACGTTTCAATTACCAGAAATGCAGGCGAGGGGCACAACCGCAATGGGTGCCGCACTAGCTCTGCTCAATGATCGTGTTAATTCTGAAGTTATTAAGACAACGCCTGAACGAAGGGGTGATTGGCGGCCACTAGTCTTCTTGTTAACGGATGGTATCCCGACCGATGATTTGCAAGCGGGCATCAACGCTCTCGATAAATCTAAACTCGGGATTTTCGTTGCTTGCGCTGCCGGGCCTCATGCGGATACCACCCAGTTAAAGAAGATTACTGAGTCCGTTGTACAACTGGACACGCTGGATAGCAGTGGGATAGCAGCATTTTTCAAGTGGGTCTCTGACTCAGTGAGTACCAGCTCGGCGAAAATTGACCTATCCAAAAAAGACGTTACAGATCTAGGGGAGCTTCCACCACCTCCCGAGGAAGTCCAGATTGCTTTTTAGTAGCTGACTCTAAAAATCCGCACACATAACTGCAATCATTTTTAACGGAGCTCGCTATGGCTCGACGCTTACCAGTCTATTTACTCATTGATTCTAGTGGCTCCATGGCAGGTGAGCCAATTCACGCGGTAAATGTTGGCTTAAGTTCTCTTGTTGCTGGATTACGGCAAGACCCTTACGCTCTAGAGTCAGTTCATATTTCGATAATTACATTTTCTAATACTATCGAGGAATTGTTTCCGCTGACGCCTTTAGAGAGCGTTCAAATACCTGAACTTGAGCTACCACGAAGTGGGGCTACTCACCTCGGAGAAGCACTAGAGACCCTCTGCATGAAGGTGGAGGAGAATGTGCAGAAGTCAACTCCAACGACGAAAGGTGACTTCCGCCCGATGGCATTCATTTTGACTGATGGCAAACCGTCTGATTTGCAACTGTTTGATGAAATGGCTGCAAGAGTTAAGCAAATGAGTTTTGCATCAATAATAGGGTGTGCCGCAGGTCCAAAAGCAAAATCTGAGTACCTTCGCCAACTTACGAGTACCGTTGTCACGCTAGACACTATGGATTCATCAGGTTTTAGCGCTTTCTTTAAGTGGGTGTCGGATAGCATCACTGCAGGTAGCCAATCTGCAGGCGTAGAATTAAGTGCAGATAACGGCACTTTGCCGCCTCCACCCGCAGAAATTCAGCTTGCCATTTAAAACGAGGTTATTATGCGCCGACTCCCAGTTTATTTTGTGCTAGACGTTTCAGAATCCATGGTTGGCAGTCCGCTACGCCAACTTGAGAGCGGGATGGAACAAATCGTTCGCTCTTTACGTACCGATCCTCATGCTCTCGAAACCGTTTATCTATCGGTTATTGCATTTGCTGGAAAGGCTGATCTTATAGCGCCGTTAATAGACGTGGTTAGCTTTTATCCGCCGCGCTTGCCACTAGGCAGTGGCACGGCTCTTGGACACGCGCTTGATTGCTTGATGGATTGCATTGACCGAGATGTTATTAAAACCACCAATGAAAAACGGGGTGACTGGAAGCCTGTCGTATTTCTGCTTACAGACGGCAAACCGACGGATGACACAGCATCAGCTATTTCTCGCTGGCAAAATAGCTTTTCTGAAAAAGCACAGTTAGTAGCAATTACACTTGGTGATCAGTCTGATACTTCATTGCTCGGAAAATTAACCGAGCATGTATTGCAGTTTGATGGCTCTGACAACAAGCAATTCAAAGAGTTTATCGATTGGGTCAGCAACTCTGTCACGGCCACAAGTCACGCGGTAGAAGCTAATACAGGCAGCGTATCACTAGCCAAAAAACCGGCGGGTTTAACTCTAGTGAAAAATGTCCCACAACACTCTTCTAGTGTTATCGATGAGTCAGTTGTCGTTCTAACCGGTCGCTGTCAAAAGAGTGAGCGACCCTACTTGATAAAATACAACCGAAGCAAGGATAACCACTTCGCTAACAGACAGTTTGAACTGGAAGGAGCATTTGGAGTAGAAGAAAATTACTTCGTTTGGTCAGCGGAAGGGACTACCGATCAACAAATTGGAACAGAGAACTTGGAAGGTTTCCCTCCATGTCCTCACTGTGGAAACCACACAGCGTTCGCGATGTGTGGGTGTGGTAAGCTACTATGCACGAATGGACCTGGCTTATTTCAATGCCCATGGTGCAGAAAGAATGGAGAGTTCAGCGTTGAAGGTGGCTCCAGTGACTTTGACGTGACACGAGGGCGAGGTTAATGTCTGAAAATGTTTTAACTGCAGAAGAATTGAGCCAACTACTTGAGATAAGTGGAGTAGATATATCCAAGACACGAATTTCTCATATAGCGAACGACACTAAAATTCGCGAACAGTATCGCATGTTGCTCCAACGCATACGAGAGCTCTGTAAGAACGCTGATGCAAGAGAAATAGAAGATATTAGCGAGAAAAATGTCAACCCCGATCATGTAGCTGAATCAACCTCAGCAAAAACTAATGACGCTCTCAGTACATCTTCTATAAAAGATAATGACAAGCTGCCATCTGTCAATGAAGGATCCTCGTCTTTGTCTGCTGAATCGGCAGCTATTTCTCAAACTAAATCCATAAATTCAGTCGATGAGAATGATGAGCTTTCTGCTAGGACCCAAAGTAAGTCAGAATGCCTAGAATCAACAAATGAAGCTATTCAAGAAGAAAATAATGATGATAGCGATAGTGGTAAAAATTCACTTCCACCATATGATAAATGTGGTCAAGGCAGTTTCGGGAATAACCCAGATTCTGAACTGAAACCCTTTGAGCCGTTTAATTCAACTGATTTAGATAGGCAAGAAGTAGCAAAGACGGATCCGATTAATCGTCCTGACCCTACAGCATCAATAACGCAAAACATTGTTACATTTACAAAACAAACTAATTTAAAAGAGACAAAGTCAAGCCTGAGGCAAAAGCGCACCGAGAGAATCCAGCTACCAAATGGGATGGTTGGTCGTGAGTACCAACACTCCATTTCTCTGCCGGGGGTAAGTATTCAGGAATGCCATATCCCTAAAGATTTGTCGCTAAAAATCAATGAAAGTGGTGACGAGGTTTTTGGCACACCTACTACTGCGGGCGAATTCGAATTGCGATTCCAGGGAATAGCCACTAATGATGAACAGGAAAACTCAAAAGCGACGGTTTTTTTGATCGCCCGTTTCACGGTAGTCCCTGACCCTCGAACACTATGGCAAAATATTCCCTCTGATCCAACTGCACTATTCCATAAGCCTGACGACAGCTCCGATTGTATCGACCATGATGGCATTCGGCTTCTAACTGCCTCAAAAAGAGGGCGCAGCCATGCACATAAAGGCACTCACCGAGACGACGAAGCGCGAATCAAGTGGTTAGAAGAAAGCGGCTGGCATATTTTAGCTGTCGCAGACGGTGCCGGTAGCTGTCAATACTCTCGGCGAGGATCTGAGATAGCACTAAATATAGCTATAGAACATCTAAGTGAAGCACTGAATGGCGAAGCAGGTACAGCTCTTGTCGATGCTTGCTTGGCTCAAGACAATTACACCAGTGCATTCACTTTCAATGGTGCCACGCTACAAGCGGTGCACGAAACACTGATTAAGGCTGGTTGGAAGGCAGTGTTAGCCATCGATAGTGAGGCGGAAACTCATAAACTGTCAGCGAAGGACTTTTCAACCACTTTTCTGGTTTTAATCCATAAGGAGACAGAGAGGGGGCACCTTGTCATCGGGTTTTCAATCGGTGATGGTGCTCTTGTCGCTTACGATGTTAATAACGGTGTTAAATTGCTTTGCACTCCGGATAGCGGTGAGTTTGCAGGGCAAACCCGGTTTCTGGAAGCTTCTCTATTTCAAAGTAATGACATTTATAAAAGAATAAAAATTGATCTAATATCAGATTTCACTTGCTTAATGGCTCTAACAGACGGCATTACAGATGCAAAATTTTCTACCGAATCTGAGCTCAGTCAAAAGGCTCCTTGGGATGCATTATGGTCAGAAATTTCTCCACAATTAATAGGACCTAAAGAGCAAGCCAAAGAAAAAATGACTGATTGGCTGAACTTTTTTATAGCTGGAAATCACGACGATCGCTCTGTGGCGCTTCTGACCGGAGTTATTAACAATGACTAACGTCATTCGAGTTCAAACTTTAGATGGAAAAACTATAGAGTTTGTAGACGAAATTGTTGGCTCTGGGGCAATGAAAGATGTCTATTTCACACCCTGTAAAACTAAAGTGGTCGCCTTCTACAGAGAACCTCAGGATGCTGCGTCACGGGATAGGCTAGAGATGATAACGGGGGCATATAAGGATCGTATTTTTGATGCCCCAGGTGGTAACTATTGGCGAGAACAGTTTTGCTGGCCGGAGCATATGATCGAGCACGAAGGGAAATTAGGCATGGTTATGCCTATATACCCTGAGCATTTTTTCTTTGAATACGGCAGTATCAATAATGACATGCTGGGTATTAAAGGAAAAGAAAAGCAAGGTAAGTGGTTCGCATCATCGAATAACAGAGAGCGTTTTTTGGATGCAAGGGAGAAAGGTAACTGGCTTAATTACCTACAGATATGTCTAAAGATTGCACGATCTGTACGACGTATGCACGCCGCGGGGCTTGCTCACTCGGATCTCAGTTACAAAAATGTCTTGGTTGCTCCGACCAAGGCACAGACCTGCATCATAGATATTGATGGGCTTGTAGTACCAGGAAAATACCCTCCTGATGTTGTTGGTACTCCCGACTTCATTGCACCTGAATGCGTGGCAACGGGCCACCTTGATAAGCATGACCCGAATAGGAAACTGCCCAGCATCTATACAGACCGCCATGCATTGTCGGTACTCATATACCATTACTTATTATTACGGCACCCTCTACGTGGAGATAAAGTACACGCGTTGGATCCCAATGAAGATGAGACGCTTGCTATGGGTGAAAATGCGCTGTTCATAGAACACCCTTCCGATACGAGCAACCGTATCAAGTTAGATAACGTACGAGAAAGCGAGTTACCGTGGAAGGATACCGATAAGCTACCTTACACGATAACTGGTCCATACTTAAGTCCGTTATTTGAGCGCGCATTTATCAACGGACTGCACAAACCCAACGATCGTCCCACTGCAGATGAATGGGAAACAGCTTTAGTTAAAACATTAGATTTGGTCCAGCCATGCGTCAATTCTGCATGCACACAAGCATGGTATATATTTGACAATACAAAAAGTCCCTCATGTCCTTTTTGCACCCAAAAATATGAAGGTGCATTGCCAGTGCTTAACCTCTACTCAAGTCGTGACGGAGCGAACTTCAAACCAGACAATCATCGATTAATGGTCTACCGAGACCAGTCCCTATTTCCATTCCACATAAATCGACAGTTAGTACCCAATGAGCGACTCGATGACAAGTTTCGGAAAAGAGTGGGTTATTTCATAAAGCATCATGGGCGTTGGATTCTAGTTAATGAAAACATGCCAGATCTCTCTGACGTTAAGAGCAAAACTCCCATTCCACCAGGCGCACATATAGAGCTAATAGATGGTTTACAATTGCTCTGTAGCAAAGACGTTGGGGGACGACTATTTGTTGTTCAAATGGTCAACAATTAGCCGCTTAGCTTACTCGACGGTTCTGATTATTAGGGCAATTTAAATCTTGCCCAAATTGGCAGACATCTCTCTGGCTCCAAAAGTGGGCTTAAGAGAGGGTCTCTATTGGACCGCATCATTATCCCTTAATAATTGAGCAAGATGCCAAATTTGTGCGCCGCTGGTCAACATTCAGCCACAATGGGCAAAGTTCGCTCAAATACTATCTGAGCTAGCGTTGTGGGGGGCTGTTCTGACTGGTCAAACGTCAACTGCTCCTAAAGCTTTTTTCGACTAGCTCTCCCCTTCAAATCAAGAGGCGCTGATTAAGTGTACTATCGAATTGCTTAATATCCTGCAGCGGAATTGAACCCGCACCCATGGCAACGACCGAACTGGTATAGACAGGGGAACCTGGCTCACAAGCTGATTAGTCGATTCCAAAAGACTAAAGATGCTCTGGTTGGTACACTTCTGGTACATTTTTGGTACACGCCGTATACCACCTGTAGGCATCAGTCGATAGAAATCGAACCATAACTTATTGTTTTTAAAGGGGTTTTGACGGGAATATTCGTTGGTAGCGACTCCCGCCATCTCCACCAAATCAAAAAGGCCCGTTGCCGCAAGGTAACGGGCCTTTTTAATTTGATGAAGCTGTCGGAAGGGGAACGCAACAGCGTAGGGTTCGATCAGCGCGCAAAGCGCGCTAAGACAGCCGCAGGCTGCCCCGAAGGGGTGAGGAGCGCAACGACGAATCACTCCCGCCATCACAACGTCCATTCCAACGTCAAAATTTTACTCTGACCCCAATATTCATGTTTCTGACTCAAAAGTAAATCTCGAGTTAGCGCAAGCCCTGCCGAAACCCGTAAAGCGTATCCGCCAGCAATCCCATTGGTGTCTCTATCGCCTCGACAATTTTCTCAGGACTTCCATAGAGGCGAACAGCCTGGTCTTGTGGCGCAATCTCCAGCAAGAAGGCACCCCCTTCTGAGTGGCCTGCGATATTCAATGTCATATTGTCCTGAAAGCGGACTTTATCAGCATATCCCGGGCGTATGCGAAAACCGACATCGTTCAGGGCCTGCAAGATCTTGTCTTGATGAATAATCTGGTCCGCTAAGATACGCGTAGCGTCACTGGTGGCCCTTTCGTCCAGAATCAGTTGAATGCCGCCGACATAGCTATACTCCTCCTCATCTTCTGCGGCACTTGCATTGGCTTTATTTTTGCCGCTATCCCCTGCGGGCACTTTATCCGCATCATAGTGAATAGAGACGATAGTAACCCCATGCTTTACTGCCGCCTCCAATACCCGGTCATACTGTTTGTAGGCCGCATCAAAGGTGTCTTTGTCCTGTATGTCTTTGCCCGCGATCATATCTTCGACATTCAGGATGTACGTATTGAGGCCACGGCCCAACAGCTTGCTATTCAGGCTGTCCAGGGTTGGGTCAATGAACAGGCGCTCTTCACCATTGGCTCCGCCGGTTGATAGATTGAGGTGACCCGGCAAGGTGTGATCAGACACCAATAGCACATCGATCCGCTCCATCAACTTCACAACCGGGCGAATATCAGCGGTGGCAACCCGGGAATTGCCCGTGCAGGCCTGCAGCAGCGATAGGGCCAATATTGCGAATATTGATGGCTTTAGACCAATTAACTGCATAGTGATACCTGCACCAGCCCTATTTTCGATAAAAAAGAGAGACCAAGTTACGGAATATCCATTCAAACAATAGTGACCTTCTATCGCCCGGACCGATGTATCGCTCCTACCCCAGGCCCTGAACCTCGCATGGGTCGATGGCGGCCCGGCAGACATCGACTCATGCATCCCTCTTTCCAGACCGGGGGAAAGCAGCCCAGCAACTTTTCTCGCTATATATCCCGGTCGGAGACTTGTCTCACCGTCTCTACCCTGAGCACTTCGCGGCATTGAAGGAAAGGTGTGGACGTATATTCCCCTGGCTTAGACATTCCTGAATAATATCCATGTCACAACTCAACCAAGTGAATCATGACAACAACGAACAAATCTTCACCCGTAAAGCGCCTGCTCCTCTGGATTTACCCCGCAACCATTGCCGTAATGGCGCTGGCACTATGGCAATATCCGAGGTGGTTCGACGCGGAGTTGCCAGACTATGGAAGGGCTGAGCGGGAAACGGTGGCAAGGGAATTCCGCGCTGCCTGGGTAGCTACGGTTGCCAATATCGACTGGCCCAGCAAGCCCGGGCTCCCCGTAGAGCAACAGCAGCAGGAGGCCATCGCCTTGCTGGATAAGGTTGCGGCGGCAAACATGAATGCGGTGATTTTCCAGGTCCGCCCACAGGCAGATGCCCTGTATAGAAGCGAGCTGGAGCCATGGTCGTACTATCTTTCCGGCGAGCAGGGCAAGGCGCCAGAGCCCTTTTATGACCCTCTCGCTTTCTGGATAGAGCAGGCCCACCAGCGAGGTCTGGAACTGCACGCCTGGGTAAATCCATACCGCGCACACCACACTCAGGGTGGCCCGGTATCCAAGCACTCCATCGTCAAGAAAAAGCCGGGGTTGGTTGCAAAGTTGGCCAACGGCATGTACTGGATGGAGCCAACCCAAGAAGACACAATCACCCATTCATTGGCGGTAATAACGGATATTGTTCAGCGCTACGATATCGATGGCATTCACTATGATGACTATTTCTATCCTTATCCCTCATACAATCAGGGCGCACCTTTTCCGGACAGTGGAAGTTATCAGGAGTATCAACAGCAGGGGGGGCAGCTCAGCCTGTCCGACTGGCGGCGGGAGGCTGTTAACCGATTTGTCAAAGAGATCTACAGCGAAGTAAAGCGGATCAAGCCCCACGTAAAGGTTGGCATCAGCCCCATTGGCATATGGCGCCCCAAACACCCGGAGACGATCGCCGGGTTTGACCAGCATGAGGAGCTCTATGCCGATGCCCGGCTCTGGCTGAATGAAGGCTGGCTCGATTACTTTACGCCGCAGCTTTACTGGAATATCAACCGAATTGAACAGAGTTTTCCTATGCTGCTGGCCTGGTGGCAGGGTGAAAATCACCAGCAGCGTCACCTCTGGCCAGGTTTAAGCAGCAATCAGGTAGCAACGCGCCAGGGCACCGACGAAATCATAAACCAGATTCTGTTTACCCGTGCACTGTTACAGGAGCAAACCGGGCAGGTTTTCTGGAACGTCAAAACCGTGAGTGAAAACCCCGAGTTTGCGCAATTATTGAAAGATACCGTGTTTTACCATCAGGCACTCGTGCCTGCATCTCCCTGGCTGGACAGTACGCGCCCGCTGGCACCCAGTGTGCGCTATCAGTCAACCGTCGACGGGCTGACAATTCACTGGCAGCCCAGCGGTGATGAAGCTGCATCCCGATGGTTGCTTCACTATCTGGAGAACGGGAAATGGCGCTATAAAATCTTGACCGGGGACGTCCTCAGCCATAAGTTCAAACAGCAGGAAGAAATTACTACCGTTGCCGTGGTAGCGGTGGACCGAAATGGATTGGAGAGTGAGCGTATCGATCATCCGGTCACACGGCCCTAGGTGAATCAGGGTCGTATTGGGATAGTTTAAGTTTGCGGAGGCGGTGGTTACACCATTCACGCGAGGATTACTGACTAGCAGAACGAAGGGTTGACCTCGATTAGCGGGGTGATTGGGGCGGATGACCCGTTAAGGCTTTGGTGAAACCGCCCCGGTTACCGCCCTTCAGGCCGCGGATAAGCAGTGCACAGCCTGATATAGATTTTGGCGCCTTCTCCTAGCGGAAACTGCACTTTATATGTAATACCGGATGTAACTCCATCCACGATATCACACCTTTAGCGCCCGCCACCAAAATGGACACATAATGCTCATCGACGAGGTTTGTAACGCGCTGGCAAGAAAGGCAAAGGAGCCTTGATATCTATCAATGAGCAGGGAAAGCCTTTTACTCCGGTCATCCAATAATAAAAAGGCGCGCTACCTCAGGTAACAGACCTTTTCAATTTGTCGAGCTGACGCAAGTGGAATGCAATGCGAGGGCTCGATCAGCGAGCCACGCGAACTGAGACAGCCGCCGACTGCCCCGAGGGGTTAGGAGCGCACCGGATATTCACTTCCGCCATCCGCTATATCGAGATTGCAATTACTGAAGAAACAGACATTAGCGCAAAGAACAGCACGACAACACCCCCGAAAACTCTCTTGTAGTTGCAGGAATAATTGCGCAGTTAAGGAGCCTCTGAAGATAGAAACCCAGCGCTGAAGTGGACTCCAGATACTCATTTGTCGCTGGTAAAGAACAACCGATCAATAGTGAGGTAAAGGAGATGGCGCCTCGGTAACGCGTCTATAATTTGCGCATCGAAGACTGCCTGAATACTGAAATGTTCTTTATCTCGCCAACAGGGATCAACAGGCCATGCGCATCCTTTACCCCACGCTGTTAATCTTCACACTACTGACCGCTTGTGGAGCCGATCAAAACAGCAAAACCGAACATGATGCCAATGATACTTCGGACTCGGTGGCAACAGATGATACCGATGCCACTAATCAGCCCCCTGCCTCTGACGCCTCTAACGCAATAAAGGATAGTGCGACCTCCGAGCCTCCCGTAAAGACCAACCCCAACCGCGACGTATATTTCGGCAACCTGCATGTGCATACCCGCTGGTCTTTTGATGCCTATATCAATGAGGCCTGGGTGGATCCCGACGCAGCCTACCGCTGGGCGAAAGGTGAAGAAATCCCGGGAGGTGACATCGGCAGACCCATGAAGATAGGCACGCCCCTAGACTGGTATATTGTGTCAGATCACGCGGAGTACCTCGGCGTACTCCCGCTGATGGAGGACCCGACCAGTCCGATCAGCAAGCATCCTCTGGCTAGCGATATTACCGGCGACGACCCGAAAAAATCTTTCGACGCCTACGGCAAAATCAGTGATGGCATGTATGCCAACCCTCCGCAAGTAGACCCGATTCTGGGTGACAAAAAGCTCGCCAGAACACTCTGGTCTGAGGTGGTGAAGATTGCCGACAACCATTACGAGCCGGGCAAGTTCACCACCATGGCGGGTTATGAATGGACCTCGGCACCTGACTGGAGAAACATTCACCGGGTCGTTATCTTCCGGGATAGTGCCAAGGTGCCAGATGCACCATTCTCTGCGCTCGACTCCAGCACGCCGGAGGACCTTTGGCGCTGGATGGATCAGCAGCGGGATGCTGGTAACGATCTGTTGGCGGTCCCCCACAACGGTAACGCCAGTGACGGCATCATGTTCCCGGTAGACCAATCCTTTGGCGGCAGCAACCTGGATAAGGAGTACGCAGCAGCCCGTATGCGTAACGAGCCTGTTTATGAGCTCACACAGATAAAGGGCACGTCGGAAACACACCCGGCTCTCTTTCCCAATGATGAATTTGGTGGATTCGAGCTCTGGGACTACACACTGGCACCCACGGCGACCCCTCCCGAACACAAGAAAGGCGGCTACGCACGGGAAGCCCTGATTCGCGGACTCAAGCTGCAAAGCCAGGGCAATGGCAACCCGTTCAAGTTCGGCTTTATCGGCGATTCCGACACTCACAACGGCGCATCAGCGATCGAGGAAGACAACTACACCGGCAAGTTCGGCTTTGAAATCGACCCCAAACACCGCCTGGAAGGTCCCCCGGGAGTCGACGCAGCCGGCGCGAAGCAGGTAAGGAGTTTCAGTTCCGGGGGGGTGGCCGCGGTATGGGCGGAAGCGAATACGCGTGATGGCATCTTCGAGGCAATCAAGCGCAAAGAGACGTATGCCACTTCCGGCCCGCGCCTGAAAGTGCGCTTCTTCGGTGGCTATGACCTGGACGGCATTTCTCTTGGCTCGCAGGACGGACTTACCCAGGCCTACAAAAATGCGGTACCCATGGGGGGCGACCTGCGTCCTACAACGGGCAAAGCGCCGACCTTTGTGGTGCATGCAATGAAGGAAACCGACGGCGCCAACCTCGACCGCATCCAGATCATCAAAGGCTGGGTGGACGGCAATGGCGAGCAGCAATCCAGGATATATAACGTCGCCCTATCCGGAGACCGCAAGGCTGGCGCAGATGGCACAATCCCGCCGGTAGGCAATACTGTCAATGAAAAGGATGCGACCTACACCAACAGTATTGGTGAGAGCCAACTCATGGTCACCTGGACTGATCCCGACTTCGACGCCTCCCAGCCAGCGGTATATTACGCCCGGGTATTGCAAATCCCCACGCCACGCTGGTCTACCTACGATGCGGCAAGAACGGGCCTGAAGCGGCCGGAAGACCTGCCGGTAAGTATTCAGGAGCGCGCCTGGACATCGCCGATCTGGTATACGCCCTAAAGCTGAAGGACTCATTCCAGGACTGCAAGCAAATTCCGTCGTCTTGGAAGGAGGGTAATTGGCAGGTTTCACCAGAAGGGCGTCGAGCTAATAGCCATACGGGCCGTAGCGGAGTTTTCGATCGCGCCATCCCAACAAATAAAGCGCACGGTTCGGATGGCACACCCGAGGGCCGCGTACAGAACCTGATCTAAAAGCGCCATCCCTCCCCCGCCATCGCAACCCCTCAATACAGCGTTCCATATAGAGCCAGTGTTCCTGTCCGGCTGGCCCCCGATACAGGCATCGCAGAAATACATTGACTTGCCTGACGCAGCCCCCTACAGTGCACCTAGCTAGAAAGCCTCTTGTTTGAATCCTCAGTTTCGTCGCACCAGTCCCTCTTCGTCCTGTAGCTTCTAAATCCAGTCTTTTTTGCTACTCACGCCTCAACAAGGCTGATCTCTATTTGCATACAGGAAATTACCATGTCCAACACGACTACCGGCACTGTGAAGTGGTTTGACGAATCCAAAGGCTTTGGCTTTATCGAACAGAAATCCGGCCCTGATGTGTTCGCACATTTCAGCGCCATTGTAAGCTCAGGGTTCAAAACCCTGACCGAAGGCCAGACCGTTGAGTTCTCAGTAACCCAGGGCCCTAAAGGCCCGCAGGCTGAAAACATCGTTTGCGCCTGATCGAGCACCTTTGCAACAGCAGCGGACCAGACACCGGTCCGCTTCGGAGTGGCCTTTAAGGCCACTCCGGTTGACCCAGCCCCTCGAGGGCACTCAACCAGAACCACGGGCAGTTAGACTGGCCACAGATTGAATGCCCACCTGATATACCCAAGACGCCGTTGAGCGTTTTCCGCCTGCATACCTTGCCGAGTAACACCTGATCTGTCCTGACACATCATCCCAGTTCTTACCCAGTGCAATCTTATTGGCGGTTTCTCCAAGAGAAATTTATGAGCAAAACCCCAATTGCTGCATTTGACCCCCAAGACGCAAAAAAATACAGCAACCCCATTCCCGCACGGGAATTCATCATGAGCCTGCTCGATAAGGGCGAAAGAAACCTGAACCGGGAGCGACTGGCCAAGGTCCTGAAACTCTCCAGCGATGAACAGAAAGAAGCCCTGCGTCGCCGCTTGCGTGCCATGGAGCGCGATGGCCAGATCCAGTTTGATCGCCGCCGGGGATACTGCCTGGTCAAGCCCGAAGACCTCGTCTGTGGCCGTGTGATCGGCCACCCTGAGGGGTTTGGCTTTCTCACCAGTGATGAATCAAACGAAGACCTCTTTCTTTCCGACAATGAAATGCTGACTGTCTTTGACGGTGACCAGGTTCAGGCCCGCGTCAGCGGCGTCGACCGCCGGGGCCGGAAGACCGGGTTAATCGTCAATGTTCTGCAGCGCAACACGACCCATCTCGTCGGCCGCCTGCAGTCTGAAGATGGTGATTACTTTCTCCTGCCCGAAAACAGTCGCATCCCCCACGAGATCGACTTGGATCCCGACCACCTGATGGGCGCGAAACCCGGGCAGTATATTGTTGTTGAAGTGATCGAATACCCCGACCGTCAGTACAATGCATTCGGGCGCGTGACCGAGCTGCTGGGGGATGCCATGGGCCCCGGTATGGAGATCGATGTCGCCATTCGAAGCCACGGTATTCCCCATAGCTGGCCTGAGGCTGCAACCCGGTCAGCAAACCTTCTGGGCAGTGAGGTGCCGGAAGCAGACAAACAGCATCGTGCTGACTTGAGAGGCCTGCCATTTGTCACCATCGACGGTGAAGATGCCAGGGACTTCGATGATGCCGTCTACTGCGAGAAAACAGCATCAGGCCAGTGGCGTCTGTTCGTGGCAATCGCGGACGTCTCCCATTACGTCGCGCCGCAAACTGCACTCGACAGGGAAGCCCAAAACCGTGCCACGTCCGTTTACTTTCCCGGGCGCGTCGTTCCTATGCTGCCGGAGTCACTCTCTAATGGCCTTTGCTCGCTGAATCCTCGCGTTGACCGGTTGGTGATGGCATGCGAAATGACCATCAACAAGGCTGGCCACATGACGGAATACAGCTTTTCAGAAGGTGTTATCCATTCTCACGCCAGGCTTACTTATAACCAGGTAAACGCCTTCATAACGTCACCAGATTCAACGCTTGGACGCCAGACTGCCAGCCAACTCAATGAAGTTGCCCCGCACATCCACGCGCTGCACCAGTTGTATTCGGTATTAAAAAAGGCCCGGACCAAACGCGGGGCTATGGATTTTGAAAAGCCGGAAGTGCAATTCGAGTTTACCGAGGATCGGAAGATTGACCGAATAATCCCGGTCATTCGAAACGATGCACACAAAATGATCGAGGAATTCATGCTGAGCGCCAACGTGGCGACTGCAGACTTTCTACAAAAACAGAAAATGCCGGCACTTTACCGGGTACATGAGGGCCCACGGGATAAAAAACTGACTTCCCTTCGTGCGTTCCTCGGCGAGAAAGGCCTCAAACTGTCCGGCGGAGATAAGCCTTCGCCTGCGGATTATGATCGACTACTGAATAGCATCAAAGGCCGCACCGATGCCCAGACCATCCGCACCATGATGCTGCGCTCACTCAGCCAGGCAGAATACAGCGCAAATAATCAGGGCCATTTTGGTCTGGCCTACTCCGCGTACGCACACTTTACGTCGCCGATTCGACGGTATCCGGATTTGTTGGTACATCGGGCTATTCGGTCCGTGATTCGCCAGAAACAATCCCATAACCCGATCCACCGGGCACTTAAGTTCATACTGGGTACCGGCAAGGCACCAGTGCGTCGCTTTTCAGATTCTGCTGCACTCCCCCTGAACAAAGTCTACCCATACGAAAAGGTGGAAATGCAGGCCCTCGCGGATCACTGCTCAAATGCCTCACGCCGCGCCGACAAGGCAAGCTGGGATGTGGAGGCCTGGCTTAAGTGCGAGTATATGCAGGACTTTGTCGGTGAGACCTTCCACGGACTGGTAAGCAGTGTCACGGGATTCGGCCTGTTCATCGAACTCAATGACCTTCAGGTTGAAGGCCTCGTGCATATATCTGCGCTGAAAAAGGACTATTACCACTTTGATGCCTCCACGCAACGTCTCATCGGAGAGCGTGACAACAGCAGTTTTGCCATCGGCGACAGCATCAAAGTACGTATCTCGCGCGTTGATATGGAACGTAGAAAAATTGAGCTGACCCTGGCCGATTAGGTTGTGCATTCCCCAATCTAACGACAAAACACTTGGTACGGGCAGCCTTCAATGTTGATGTTGAGCGGCGCAACTGCTGTTCACGCTGGTGCTACTCGCCCTGAGCGCCGTGCAGCACAGACTCCGGGAGTGGCACGATTTCAGGGGGAACCCAGGCAGGACAACACAGCCAAGCCCACACTTATTCGTCCAACCCACCTGCTCGCAGATATGCCTGCCAGTGCTCATCCATCACCAGTCGACGAACCCTAGCACTGGTCAATCGCTGGATGGGTTTGCCATCGGTACTGGACCGGCCTGTGACGCGGATTTCCCGCTCCGGGTATACAGACAGTTCTACTGGAAACTCAAAGTCCAGGTGGATATGCTCGTACTCCAGCAGCTTGCTCCCAACTCGGATACACACCGTATCCCGCTGGTAAGACCAGCCGAGAGTCTGCAGGTGATGCTCCAGGACTTCGATGTTATCGGTAAACACATGCAGATCGATATCGCTTCCCTCCCGTATCCGGCCAGTACTCACTGAGCCAATGAGACGTGGAGAGAACGGCTCCAGCTGCTGCATCACCTCAAGGGCGCACATCCGCATTCGAAACAACTGTTCTTGATGAGTGCGTGGGTCCTGCAGTTGGCCCAGGGCATGCACTGCTTCTGAAATCTCCCCGTTCGAAGGGAGGTACTTGGGATTGTACTTATACTGCTTGCCAATAATGCGGCGCGCAGCGATGCGCTTGGCATCAAAGTACTGTTTAACCCCCTCGTTTACCATCAATCGGGCTGCCTCCTGAGTAATCAGGTGGCGAAAACGTTCCTCCTTTTTCATAGAATTGGGCGGCTTCAGGCCGCGATCAGAGAGTGGTAAGGCTTCAGAAGGTGCAGGGCCTGCTCGGCTGACATCGTCAGCGCATTGGGATCCCGCCCCAGTACGTCAAACCGCCTGAGCTGCCGAAGCAACGGCAGACGCGGATCGTGTGCGAACCTGTGGCGGGTGCGGCGAGGCGCGGTCATCAAGTCCAGGTGGTGTTGCACTAGCCAGACAACATCATCACTCAACACCCCCTTCAACATCTCGGCGCCAATATACTCATGGCCACGACTTTCAACAGCCTTACCGACGTCGTGAACTAAAGCGGATACCCAGAGAATGGGGTCGGGAGAGTGGATTCTGGCGATTTCAAACGCCTGCAGGGAGTGGAAAAGGGCATCCCCCTCGGGATGATACTTTGGGTTCTGCTGTACACCATCCAGGTCGTGGAGCAGGGAAAGAAGATAGTCGTACAAGGTGAAACCAGTCAACGCTGGCTGTCTGTTCCCGAACGTTACTTTGAACCGCCAGAGCGATCCAACGCTGAAAAGTCTAGCCCCCATCACCCCCGCTTACAAGCTGTCCCTCGTCCGCACCTTTGGCACCCGGAGCATGAAATACGCGCAGGGCAAATAGACATGACTTCAGCCAATCAAACGGATTAAAAAGGGCATACAGGCCTGATCATTGCACTGAAAGGAGCCCTCTCCGTACGAAAGTGAATGTTTCCTGATGATGTCACCGCGGCTCTCTAGCCCGGCTGACTTTACCCGGTGTCTATGCTTACAGCATTACGGCGGTGTCAGTTCTGGACCGGGCTATGTGAAGCCTCCCAGAACCAGGGTTAAAGGAAATTTTCATATGTCTTCGCGGGTAATGCTGATCACCGGCGCTTCCAGTGGTATCGGCCGTGCCACCGCGCTCCGGGCAGCGGAGTATGGCTTCCGGCTGGTACTGACTGCCCGGCGCCAGGAAGCCCTTGATCGCCTCGCAGGAGAGATCGGCGGCGATTCTGCCATTGCAGTCCCTGCTGATGTCACCGATTTTGCCCAGCAGCAAACGGTGGTCGAGGCTGCGCTGGAGCATTTCGGCGGGCTGGATGTGGTATTCGCCAATGCCGGGACCGGCCTCGATCAACCTGGTACGGAAAACGGGGATCCGGATGAATGGCGGCAGATGCTCGACGTCAATGTGATGGGACTGCTGTATACCGCCAAACTGACACTGCCCCACCTGCGTAGCTCCAAAGGGCACTTCATCATGACCGGCTCCCAGGCGGGGCGAGTCGCGCTGAAGGGGTCCATTTACGGTGCATCCAAATGGTTCGTGCGTGGCTTCGCCACCAACCTCGCCGAGGAAATGTCGGAGTGGGATGGCCGCTGCACCGTCATCTCTCCGGGGATGGTCAACACAGAGTTTTTCGACGAACCCAAACCGGACAAGCTGGATCCCGTTGACGTCGCCGATGCGGTATTATTCGCGGCCAATGCGGCACCTCGAAGCAACGTCCGGGAAATATTCCTGACACCCACTTACTGATCCTCCCAACGGCCAGGGTCACCGGACTGGGAGCGGGCACTTGGCCGCCATTGGCACAATGCTCGCCCGAGCGCGACATCAACCTGCGGTTTCCTCCACGTGCGCCAGTATTGCCCTCCTCTCGAGCCCTACCTGACCGTGATCCACAGCGACGAATCCCTGCTGGTACTCGACAAGCCCAGCGGCTTGCTCTCGGTACCGGGCCGGGCACCGGAGCATCATGACAGTCTGGCCATCCGCGCCCAGGAACAGTACCCCGGGGCCATGACCGTCCATCGGCTGGATATGGATACCTCCGGGCTGGTGATCATGGCCCGCAATCCCATCGCCCACCGGCAACTCAGCCGGCTGTTCCAGGAGCGCCAGGTTGAGAAGGTCTATTACGCAAAAGTGTGGGGTGAACTGATGGAACCAGCAGGTGAGATCGACCTGCCGCTGATTTGCGACTGGCCCAACCGACCACGCCAGAAAGTCGATTTCGAGGTGGGCAAACCGTCGCTTACCCACTGGGAGCGTATTTCTGTGGCTGATGGATACAGCCTGATTCGGTTGATGCCGGTCACTGGCCGCTCACACCAGCTGCGGGTCCACCTGCAGGCCATCGGTCACCCGATCCTGGGTGACCCTTTCTATGCCCATCCGCAGGCCCTGAGGGCGGCACCGCGGCTGCTGTTGCATGCAGCGGAACTGCGCTTGCCTCATCCGGGGACCGGAGAAGCACTGCAGTTTGCCAGCGCCCCCGATAAAAACCTGTTCGCGGTAGACCGCACAGAATAGCCAGCCCAGCCTCAGTCACTCTGCAACGCATCGATCGGATTCAATTTCGATGCCTTGATAGCGGGGTAGACACCGAATACCAGCCCGATCAGAGCGCAAACGGAGAATGACAGCAGGATGGCCTGTAGCGACCAGGACACCGCCCAGCCTGCGTAGAGGGCGATGGCCTCGGACAGCATTACGCCGAACAGGATCCCCAGAAAGCCGCCCAGGATAGCGATAGTGAAGCTCTCGACCAGATACTGGGTGCGGATATCCCGCTGGGTGGCGCCGATGGCGCGCAACAGGCCGATCTCGCGGGTGCGTTCCAGTACCGTGGCCAGCATGATGTTCATGATGCCGATGCCGCCGACCAGCAGCGAGATACCAGCGACACAGGACATAACGATATTGAAGATGGTCTGCGTCTCCATCTTCTGCGCCATCAGTGCCGCCGGCACCACCATGGTGAAATCCTTCACGTTGTTATGACGTCGGTTGAGCAGGTGGGTGATCGCGCGGGCGGCTTCGTTGGCATCAGTGCCGTCGACCAGCTGGAACTTGAGCTCACTCACCTCCGCTGCGAGCAGCTCGTGCGGGAAGCGTTGCATGGCGGTAGCAAAGGGAATGAAAATCTGGTCCTGCTCTGCGCCAAGGCGCACGCCTTCGAATTCCGCTCCTTCCACAAAGGGTGAGTCGAGCACACCTACGACCGTGAACCACAGGTGGTTGATCTTGATCCTCCCACCGATCGCCGGCTGCGCCGGGAACAGCTGGCTCGCCACGGACTCCCCCAGAACCGCCACCTGGGCCAGAAGCAACTCGTCCTCATCGAGAATCAGGCGGCCGGCTGCAAGCTGGAAGGGCGACATACGGAAGTAGGCCGGACTGACACCGGTAGCCGCTGCCTCACTCTTGCCATAGCGGCTGAACACGCCGTAGGTCTCCAGCGATTTCTGCGCGGCAAACGCATCGACGAAGTCCAGCGTCGCCAGCGTGGCCTCGCCATCCCGCAGGCTCAGACCGGCCGATTGCTTGCGCTGCTCGAATAGCTCATCCCGCTCCAACCGTGGACTCTGCACGATCAGGTTGTTGAGTCCCATGGTCTCGATCATGCGCAGGGCTTCCTGCTCGGCCCCCTTGCCGATATTCAGCATAGCGATCACCGCACCGACGCCGAAAATCATACCGAGCAGGGTGAGCAGTGTGCGGAGCTTGTGTTGTGACAGCTCGGCCAATGCCTCGCGGAAACTGTGCAGCAGGGCCGGGGCCCGACCCGCTGCGGAATCCACCAGGGCCTGTTCATCAAGTGGTGCGTTCTCTGCCGTCGCCGCAACCAAATCACTCATTGCTCACCTCGGCACTCTGTCTTTGGCTGGAGGAAACCTCGTACACGGCAACCCGTTCACCCGGCTCCAGTCCGCCGGTGATTTCTATATGGGTAGGAGTCGCAGCGCCGATGGTTACCGCTCGGCGGTGAAACGCGCCATTCCGGTAGACATGGACAAAGGCGCCAGCGCTATCCTGGAACACACTCTGTGCTGGTACTTCTATGCGTCGCTCTGCGGCGGCAACCCGGATCGCCGCGCGGACACCACGACCGAGCTTGAAGCGCTCCGGGTGCTGTGAGTCCAGCGACGCGACCACTTCATAATACTTCTGCGGATTGCCCCGCTCGATCGAGGCGGGCGCCGCACTGATGGAAGTCACTTTACCGTCAAACCGATAGTCCGGCTCGGTCTCGAACCACAGTGTCACAGGCTGCCCCTCCGCCAGGCCCACCGCCTCACGATCCAGAACATGCAGCCGCGCCTGCATCACGCTCACGTCGGGCAGGTCTCCCACCTTACGGCCTGGCCAGATGCGTTTTCCCACCTGGGCTTTTTCCCCGCGCCAGTCCGCGTCATAGGTGATCAGGCCATCGTGGGGGGCAATGATCTCCAACTCGGAAAGCCCCTCTTCAAGACGCTCGATCTTGGCACTGTGTTTTTCCCGCTGTACCGACAGCACTTCCGTCTCGCTTCCGGCACTGCTTGCGAAACGGTCATTTTTCCAGTCGAGGAATTCCAATTTGGACTCCAGGAACTGGGTGTCCAATTGGTCGTCAAGGATTTCCAGCCGGGACTTGATGCGATCGTCGTCAACGTTAAAGCGCTCGGCGAAGGCTTTTTCCGTACCCACCTGGTCCATATCCAGCAGGATACCAATCTGTTCGGTGCTCAGTGCGCCTTTCTTCTGCCGCAGATCCTCCTCCGTCAGCGCCAGGTCACCGGCAGCCCACTGCCGTTGCTCGCGCATCAACTGGGCATCGAAACGTACGATGACATCGCCTTTTTTGACCTCCGAATATTCCGGAGCCATCCATGCAATCACCTTTGTGGGGCCTGTCGCCGGCGCCTGAATCGCCGTCGCCTCCCTAGCTTCCAGTTCTCCCTCCGCTGGTACCAGCGCCCGCCGTTCGCTGTAACTGACCTGGTGCAGCAGCGGCTCCGACACCTCATCGGCACAGCCGGCCAACAGCAGGGTGACCAGAAAGCCGGGTAGCCAAGAGTTGTTCACTGGCCACCTCCCGCGCTCACTGCCACCGGTTCTGCCCTCACTGCCATCACGTCGATGGAGGCCGTCACGCCCGGTTTGAGCCCCGCCTCTACCCCGGCCTCCAGACCGATCAACAGGTCGATCACCCGCCGTCGGTCACCCCGGGCACGATCACGCACCACACTGCCGAGCTCGATGATGGTCCCGCGCATGGTTCGGGCCTCGGCGCTGTCGATGGTGACATCGACTTCCGCCCCGACAAAAAGGTGCGGCTTGTCCACCTCATCGGCCTGGGCACGCACCTGCATCTGTGAAAGGTCGGAAATCTGCAGCACCGGCTGGCCAAAGCGCACCGTCTCTCCTTCCGAGGGCTTTTCCCCCTGCCAGTTGGGCAGGTACTGTACGAGCCCGGCAATGGGGGCCCGCACCTGCAACTTGTCCACTTCCACCTGCAGAGCTGCGGTTTCCGCTTCCAGCTGTTCCACTTTGCGTTCGGCAAGGGAGATATTGAGTTTGCGGGTGCGCTGGTGCAGCTCCTCCAGTTCCCGTGCCAGCTGCAGATCGTTGCTGGCAATTTCAAAATCGATCGCTGCTTTCTGGCGCTCGTTTCTCGACATGGAGTGATCGAGGATTTCCGCCCGGCGCCGGGCTTTTTCGTATTCGGCTCGTTTCTCCTCCACGGCGAGACGATCATCGGCAGCGACCTGCTCTTCCTTGAGCATGGTGTTGGCCAATTCGCTGCGGGCCTGCTCCAGCTCGGCTTTCTTTTCGATCAGACGCTCCCGCACCGGCTTGTCCTCGAAGGCGACGACCACATCGCCCTCTTCGACATGGGTATTTTCGGCCACCAGTTGCTGGATGCTGTACCGCCACATGCGGGAAATGGCTGGCGGTGCCACCATCACCGAACGGGCAGACTCCAGTTCACCGGTAATCGGCGGCAGGGCAGTATCCCCTGCCGGGGCTTTGCGATGCTCTGGCGCGTCAGAACAGGCCGCCAGTAGCTGGCATAACAGCGCTCCAACAAGGGCCTTGATCGGTTTCATGAATCCGCCTCCGGAAACTCGATGCGCGCTCCCATACCGGGCAGGATCTTGAATTCCGGCGCTTCCGCCAGAGAAAACACCAGGCGGTAATAGAGACCATTACCCCATTCCTTGCGCTTTTGTGGTTGAGACGAGACGTCGGTGAGTGTTGCCGGGAAGGTGCTGTGCAGCCGGGAGTCGAAAGTCAGCATCGCCGACTGCCCTGCGCGGACGCGGTCGATATCGATCTCATGCAGCCACGCCTCGACATAGAGATCACTCATGGAGGGGATTTCGGCGATCTCCCATGAGGGCTGCGCGGTCATGCCCACGAATACCCGCTCGCCGGTCCACGGGTGCTTGCCATACAGTACCGGCCCCGCCCGCTCGGCACGCAGGGTCATCGCGGCAAGGCTGTCCCGCTTCAGCTCAAGCTTGTTCAGGGAGCGGTCGATATTGATCTGTTGCTTGCGGATGGCGACATCGCGGGCGAGTTTCGCCTGGGCCAGTTCCTTGCGCGCCTTCTCGACGTTGGCCCGCGCTTCGCTCTCGGCGACCTGGAACGACTCGTACTCAAAATCACTGAGGAACTGACGTGGGACGGCGGCATCGATACCGGCCTTTTTCAGCAGCAGCTGCTCGCGCTTCAGTGCAAATTCCTTCTCCAGCACGGTCTGCGCATGCTGGTTCTTCTCCTGCTGCAGTTTCTCCCGGGCCGTATTCAGGGCCACGGTTTCCGAGTCGATATCCCCCTGGATGGAAGCGCCATCAAATACCACCACGATCTCACCGGGCTGTGCCACCTGCCCTTCCGGCATCAGCCACTGCACCTCTACTTGCCAGTCGTCGGTCATCGGGGCATAGAAGACCTGGCTCTCCCTGGCCCGCAACTCGCCACTCAGTAACAGTGGGCTGCTGGCTTCATCTGCCAAAGCGCACACGGCCAACAGTAAAAGAACCAGCGGAATCAGGCGTGACATACCGAGTCCTCCACCACCCTGCCATCGCTCATGCGGATAATCCGCTGGGCATGGGCGGCGATTTCCGGCTCGTGGGTGACCATCACGATGGTCTGGCCCTCGCCGTGCAGCTGCTTGAGCAATGCCAGGATTTCCTCCGATGTCTTGCTGTCGAGATTGCCGGTGGGTTCATCGGCAAAGATGACCTTGGGCCGGTTGATCAGGGCCCGGGCAATGGCGACTCGCTGACGCTGGCCACCGGACATTTCATAGGGGCGGTGGGTGAGGCGGTGGCCGAGGCCGACTCTTTCCAGCATTGCCGCGGCCCGTTCGCGGGCGCTGCTTTCGTCCACAGCCGAATAGCGCAGCGGCAGCATGACATTCTGCTGTGCGGTCAGGCGCGGCAACAGGTGGAAGGTCTGGAAGATAAAGCCGATGTGGCGGTTGCGGATGGCGGACAGGGTATCGTCATCGAAGCTGCCCACCTCGCGACCATCGAGCCAGTACTGCCCGGCGGTCTGCTGGTCCAGGCAGCCGAGAATGTTCATCAGGGTCGACTTGCCGGAACCGGACGAGCCCATGATGGCGACAAATTCGTTCTTTGAGATTTGCAGGGAAACGTCAGCGAGCGCCACGACCCTGGCATCGCCATGGCCATATTCCCTGCACAGTTTTTTTATGGTGATCACGTCCTGTCCCGGTGCACTTCCCCGCCCACCGGACTCCCTTTCCAAAAAGTGGTTATCGGCAGGTTAATCATCCCTGTCCGGTCTGGCAAGTTGCGCTGTTCCATCAACCTCAGGGACAGACATGGAGCAGCGGCTGCCTGTGCCGGGCATTTGGACTATTTTCCACTGAGGGGGCGGACGGTCACGCCACCGTGGCAAACCTCTACGCCGGCCTACAAACATTCCTGTCGGCGCCGGGTTGGTCCGGTTGCTGTGTAATCGACGTATAGAATCCGGATGCACGGCACCGCGCCCCGGGGCCGGAATCAGCAACTCGGCATTTCCGGGCAATGGGGCAGAAATCATGGTAGCTCACGACAACAGGCAAGCCGATGCGGCACACAGGTCCATGCTGGCCCTGATTGTGCCCGTGGTGCCTGCCGTTATCGCCGCCCTGCTCCTCTGGCAGCTGCCGCGAGTGATGGCCGGTGAGGTGCTGGCCTTCGGCTGGCACTGGGTACCCAGTCTCGGCATCTCCGCGCGCTTCTTCCTCGATGGCCTGAACATGCTGTTTGCCCTGCTGATCAGTGGCGTCGGCGCGTTCGTGGCGATTTATGCAGGAGCCTACCTGTCCGGCCACCCCCACCTGCGTCGTTTCTACTTTTACCTGTTGCTGTTCATGGTCGGCATGCTCGGGCTGGTGCTGGCGGCAGACCTGATTACCCTGTTCGTTTTCTGGGAGCTGACCACCATCGCCAGCTACCTGCTGATCGGCTTCGATCACAGCAATGCCAAGGCGCGCCGCTCGGCGTTGCAGGCACTGCTGATCACGGCAATCGGCGGGCTCTGTCTGCTAGCAGGGCTGATCCTGCTCGGCATTACAGCGGGCAGTTTTGATTTGCTGGAGATCCTCGAACTCGGCGACGAATTGCGCGCCAGTGCGCTGTACCTGCCAATCCTCGTGCTGGTGCTGCTGGGCGCTTTTACCAAGTCGGCACAATTACCATTTCATTTCTGGCTGCCCAATGCCATGGCAGCCCCGACTCCGGTCAGCGCCTACCTGCACTCCGCCACCATGGTGAAAGCGGGTATCTACCTGCTGGCCCGCCTGCACCCGGTGCTCGCCTACACGCCGGCCTGGCAATGGACACTGACGCTGGTGGGGGCCGCCACGCTGGTGGTGGCCGCCGTACTGGCCCTGCGCCAGACCGACCTGAAACTGACCCTGGCCTACACCACCCTGGTCGCCCTCGGCACGCTGACCATGTTCCTCGGCGACGATGATTCGGTGCCCATCGCCGCGGCAGTGACCTTCATCCTGGTGCACTCGTTTTACAAAGCGTCGCTGTTCATGGTGGTAGGCATCATCGACCACCAAACCGGCACCCGCGAACTGGGCAGTCTCGGCGGGTTGCGGCGGGCAATGCCTGTTACCTTTGTGGCTGCAGCCGCCGCGGCGCTGTCCATGGCCGGGTTTCCGCCATTTCTCGGCTTTATCGGCAAGGAACTCAAATACGAGGGTGCACTGGCGATTGCCTCGGAACCATTGCTGGTGGCGGGGGCGGCCGTGTTTGCCAATGCGTTGATGGTCGCGGTGGCCGCAATCCTGGTGTTCAAACCGTTCTTTGGCCCTCGGCAGCCAGCCGGTACCAATATCAGTGAAGCTCCCCTGGCCCTGTGGCTCGGGCCACTGGTACTGGCGGCACTGGGGCTGGTATGCGGTATTGCCACCCCGCTCGTTGCGGAAAGCCTGATACAACCGGCGGTAACGGCGATCCTGGGCCGGCCCGAAGTCGTGAAGATGAAGCTCTGGCACGGGCTCAACCTTCCCCTGCTGCTGAGCGTCGTTACCTTCACACTTGGAGTCGTGGTCTACCTGCTGCAGCGGCCCATTCGAGCGGCGCTACAGGAGTTGCTCCAGTGGCTGCCCCTGAGTGGCGATCGCCTGTGGGATCACTTCATCGACGGCATCAAACACCTGGCGGCCTGGCAGACACGCCTCCTGCAGCACGGGGTGATGCGGCGCTACCTCTCGATCATCTTTGCCACCGTTGCGGCGGCCCTCGGCTACGTGCTGCTGCGCAATGGCGATATCGCGGTCGACCTTGAATGGCCCCAGCTCACGGTCAAGGAGTGGGCGGCGCTGGCACTTACCTTGGCCGGCGCCATGATGGCCGGTGCAGCCCGCGCCCCCCTGGCGGCCATCTGTGCCCTCGGCGCGCTGGGTGTGGGTCTCGCGCTGATCTACCTGTTTTTCGGTGCCCCGGATGTGGCCATCACCCAGCTGCTGGTGGAAACCCTGTTCCTGGTCCTGATCGCCACCACCCTGCATCGGCTGCCGGTATTTTCCGGCGTGCATACGCCGCGTTTCCGTCCGCTGGATGCCTTGCTCGCCATCACCGTGGGTGCCGGCGTCACCCTGTCGATTCTCGCCGTCATGCAGACACCATTTGACGCCACCACGAGCACTTTCTTCGAGACCGCCGCGGTTCCCGAGGCGTACGGCCGCAATATCGTCAATGTGATTCTGGTGGACTTCCGTGCACTGGATACGTTTGGCGAGATTCTGGTGGTATTCACCGCCGCCATTGCCGCGGCGACCCTGATCGGCCACCGGTTGCAGAGGAAGAAACATTGAACTCGGTCATTCTGCAGACTGCCACCCGGGCGCTGGTGGCCCTGATTCTCTTGTTCTCTGTCTACATGCTGTTGCGGGGCCATAACTATCCCGGCGGCGGATTCATTGGCGGCCTGATCGCGGCTGCCGGTTTCACCCTCTTCGCCATGGCCTGGGGTACCGCAGCCGCGCGCCGTGCCCTGCGCATCGAGCCCGGCCGGCTCGCCGCCCTGGGGGTTCTACTGGCCGGCCTCGCCGGGGCAGTGGCCGCACTGCTGGGCGAGGCGCCATTCACCGGGCAGTGGCTTTTTCTCGGCGGTGCGGAGGGCGACAAGGGCCTGCCGGTGAGCACCATCCTGATATTCGATATCGGCGTTTACCTGTCGGTGGTGGGCGCCGTACTGGCCCTGGTATTTGCCCTGGAGGAGGACGCCTGACATGGAAACCGCGCTTGCACTGCTGGTGGGAATTCTCACCGCCACCGGGGTCTACCTGATGCTGGCACGCAATCTGTTGCGCTACCTGTTCGGTCTGATCCTGCTGAGCAACGCCGCCAACCTGGCCATCTTCACGGCGGGGCGGCTCACACGTGCCTCCCCGCCACTGGTGCCAGCGGGGCTGGAGGCACCGGCAGTTGCAGTCGCCAACCCGCTGCCACAGGCGCTGATTCTGACTGCCATCGTGATCGGCTTCGGCCTGCTGGCCTTCACCCTGGCATTGATCGTGCGGGCCTATCGCCGACTGGGCACCCTCGACGCCGACGACATGCGCGTCGCCGAGCCGAGGAAAAAGCCTGAACAGGAGAACAGACACCCTTGAGCTGGCTGCTGGCACTGCCGTTCCTGTTGCCCATCCTGGCGGCCCTGCTGACTTTTCTCGGCCGGGGCAGGCCGCGGCTGGCCCGGGGACTGTCGCTGGGCAGCTGCGGGCTCCTGCTGCTGGTAAGCCTGGCCATTCTCGCGCTGGTGCAGGCAAACGGCGTGGTGGCCGCACAGATGGGAGGCTGGCCGGCGCCGTTTGGAATCACCCTGGTGGCAGACCGGCTGAGTGCGGTGATGCTGGTGGTGGCAGCGGTGGTCGGCCTGACGGTGGCACTGTTCGCCCTGTCCGATATCGATACCCACCACGAACAGCTGGGCTTTTACAGTTATTACCAGCTGCTGCTGGCCGGCGTGTGTGGCAGCTTTGTCACCGGTGACCTGTTCAACCTCTACGTCTGGTTCGAGGTGATGCTGATTGCCTCGTTCGCCCTGCTGGTCCTGGGCGGCGAGCGCATCCAGCTGGATGGCGGCATCAAGTATGTGGCCATGAACCTAGTCTCCACCCTGCTGATGCTGACCGCCATCGCCCTGCTCTACGGCCTGACCGGCACGCTCAACCTGGCACAGCTGCACCTGGCCGTGACGGAAGTCGACAACCCGCTGGCAGAAAACCTGCTGGCAGTGCTGTTCATCTGTGCTTTCGGCATCAAGGCAGCAATTTTTCCGCTGTTTTTCTGGCTGCCGGCGTCCTACCACGCGCCGCCGGTGGCGGTGACGGCGGTCTTTGCCGGGCTGCTCACCAAGGTGGGCGTCTACGCCCTGATCCGCACATTCACGCTGATATTCCCGGCCGGCGACAACCTCGCCCACGAAATCCTGCTGGCCACGGCCCTGCTGACCATGCTCACCGGTGTGCTGGGCGCGGCGGCCCATTATGAGTTCCGCAAGATCCTGGCCTTCCATATCGTCAGCCAGATCGGTTTCCTGGTACTGGGGCTCGCCCTCTACAGCCCGCTGGCGCTGACCGGGGCGGTGTTCTACATGGTGCACAACATCGTCGCCAAGACGAACCTGTTCCTCATCAGCGGCACGGCACAGCGGCTCACCGGCAGCTTTGAACTGGCGCAGATCGGCGGCCTCTACCGGGTCAGCCCGCTGCTGGCGGCGCTGTTCTTCATCGCCGCGTTCAGCCTGGCCGGCTTCCCGCCGCTGTCCGGCTTCTGGGCCAAGTTCCTGCTGGTCAAGGCGAGCCTGGACCAGGCGGCCTACTGGGTGGCGGCGGTGGCACTGGTCACCGGGGCGCTGACCCTGTTCTCCATGAGCAAGATCTGGGCGGAGGCGTTCTGGAAAGATCACCCCCGCGACGACTGTGCCAGCCTGGCGACCCTGACGGCGGGGGATCGCCTGCAGCGACTGCTGCCGGTCATTGCCCTGGCCCTGATTACACTGGTTCTCGGCCTGGCGCCGGAACCATTCATCGAGTTTTCCCTGGCGGCGGCGGGCCAGCTGCTGGATCCGGGGGACTATCTCCGCGCGGTGCTGGCACCGCCGGCAGACTGACCCGAGACAAGGAGGCCGACGGTGCGCCTGTTTCTGCTCAATATCCTGCTGGCCATCAGCTGGTCGGCCCTGACGGGCATTGCCACGCTGCTGAATTTTCTCGCCGGCTTCGTGATCGGCTATCTGGCGCTAGCTGTCTCCCACCCGCTGCTGGGGGATCGGGAATATTTTCGGCGGGTACCGCGGGTGCTGCGGCTGCTGCTGTTTTTTCTCAAGGAATTGGTGCTGTCGAGCCTGCAGGCGGTCTATGAGGTGCTGTCGCCAACCCTGCACAGCCGGCCGCGTATCGTGCGGGTGCCACTGGAGATACGTGATGACAACCAGATCCTGGTGCTGGCCAACCTGATTTCCCTGACCCCGGGCACGCTGGTTTTGGAGGTGTCGCCGGACCGGGACGCCCTCTACGTACACACCATGTTCGTGGACGACCCCGACGTCTTCCGCCGGGAGATCCGCGAGGGCTTTGAACGGCAGGTGATGGAGGCTATGTCCTGATGCTGATCAACCTCAATGACAGCACGACGCCATTGATGGCCTTCGCCATCGAGGGCGCCTCCTGGCTCTTGTTACTGGCACTGGCGCTGTGTTTCCTGCGTATCGCCCGCGGACCGACGCTGGCGGACCGGGTAGTGGCGCTGGACGTGCTGAATATTCTCGCCGTGGCCTACTGTGCCCTGCTGGCCGTCGCGTCCGGTCGCGCCGTCTACCTGGACGCCGCCATTGCCCTGGCGCTGGTGGCTTTTCTTGTCACCGTGGCGTTTGCCCGCTTTATCGAACGCAGCCACGCGCCGGGGACCGCCCGCAGGGAGGGACAGTCCGATGCCAATCAGTGAAATCGTGATTGCCGTGCTGCTGCTGGGTGGCAGCTTCTTCGGCTTCACCGCCGCGCTGGGGCTGATCCGCATGCCGGATACCTACACCCGCATGAGCACCTCGGGCAAGGCGGCCACGCTGTGTTGCGGGCTGCTGCTGGCGGCGGTGGCGCTGCTGTTTCGCGATGCACAGGTCACCGCCCGCGCCGTGGCCGCCATCCTGTTCCTGCTGCTGACCGTACCGGTGGGAGCACATATGATCGCCCGCGCCGCCTACCGGGTGAAAAACCCCATGTGGGAAGGCACCGAGATCGACCGTGACCTGAACAACGGTGTAAACGGAAAAAGCGCGGATACCGAGCGCAACGGGTGAGCGTGCACCAGACAAAGGGCGCCGGCGGGAAATTCCTCAGGGATTGCAGATCTGGCAGCGCCCGGGATCGGCAAACTGCTCCTCGACCGGATAGCACTCCTCCGCCCCGCAGTGCGCGCAGACCGCCCGCCTCTGCCTGAGGCAGCCGGTGGCGAAGCCGCAGCCACCGCAGGGCAGGCCGAAGTCCAGTTGATCCGGCCAGAAGTCCGGCGCCGCACAGCCGGGGCACCGGCTCAGCAGGCGCTCACGCAGGTTCTCGGCCGCCTTGCGGATGGCAACCTGCCGCTCCGGGCACACCATGGCGCGCAGATCCGGCTGGATGCGCAGTGGCCACGGGAAAGGATCGCCCTCGCCGGGCGCGCAGCCGGTTTTCTGCTCGAACAACCGCGAAGCGGACTGCAGCAGAGCCTCCGCTCCCAGCAGGCCCTTGTCCAGGTACCCGTCGGTTTGTAGCAGCCAGCCCTGGCGGGGATCCCGGGCCTGCAAACCGGCGCGCAGGCTGTCGGCGTCTGTCGCCTCCCACTCCCGGGTTTCAAACGGGCCCTCGGCGCTGGCCACGATTTCCAGGCCACTCTCCAGATCCACCAGCACCAGCAGCTCCTGGTCCCAGCCCACCAGCCCCGGCAGGGGACCCCCACCAAAACTGCCTTCGCTGCCGAGGCCGATGCTGGCGCCGGTCAGCTCACAGGCCAGGCGCGCCTTGTGCCGGGCGCAGTCGACGGGGCTGAGCGTGCGCTCAATTTCACCGGAAAAGGTGCCGAGGGTATCGGTATCGAAGGCGTCGGTGTGACGCAGGGTGAGGAGGCCATCCCCGGCGAGGACGGGGCCGATCACGGACTCTTTGCCGTGTTGCGTGAGCAGCACCGCGAAGTCCGCGGACAGCCGCTTGGGTTTGTGGTGTGACATTGGTTCTGCCCGCCTGACCGGATCAGCTCAGCATAGCGCCCGCGGAGAAAGCAGCCCTCGCGGCCAGGGGATTCAATCGCAGCGCCTCACGTGGGATTAACAATCACAGAGACGCTGCGGCCGCTATCAGGCAGGGCGCCGGGTTTCGCCGTAGAGCTCCGCCAGCATGGCATCGATACGTTTGGCCAGGGCCTCCTGGCTGTCGTCCAGCAGGATCACGTGGCCCATCTTGCGCCCGGGGCGCAGGCTCTTGCCGTACAGCCACACGCCCTCGTTGGGCAGGCTCGGCTCCCGGTCCACGCCCAGCATATTGATCATGACTGCAGCGCGCTCGGCAGTGGTATCGCCCAGCGGCATGCCGAGGATCGCACGGATATGGTTTTCGAACTGGCTGGTTTCCGCACCGGCCAGGGTCCAGTGACCGCTGTTGTGCACCCGTGGCGCCAGTTCGTTGATCAGCAGGCCGTCCTCGCTGACGAAACACTCCATCGCCAGCACGCCGACGTAGTCCCACGCGTTCAGTAGCGTCGACAGGTATTCCTCTGCGGTGCGCTGCAGCTGTTCGTCCACGTGGGGTGCCGGTGCGGTGGAGACCAGCAGCGTGCCGCGGTAGTGGTCGTTCTCTGCCAGCGGGTAGGTCACCACTTTGCCATCGGCGGTACGGGCACCGATCAGGGACACCTCGCGGGAGAAGTTCACGCCCTGCTCGACCACGTACTCCTGTTCGTCCTCCTGCGCGACGACTTCGTCGCGGATCGCCGCCAGCGACTCGTCGCTGTCCACCCGCCACTGGTTCTTGCCGTCATAGCCGTTTTCGCAGCTCTTGATGAAAGCGGGGTAACCCAGCTTTTTCACCGCGACACAGATCTCGTCGTAGTCGTTGGCCGGCAGGAACGGGGAAACCGGCAGGCCGGCCGCGGTGATGGCGGTTTTCTCGCGCAGGCGGTGCTGTGTCTTCTCGAAGGCGTCCGGGCGTGGGTAGACCGGACAGAACTGTTCCAGCGCCCGCAGCAGTTCCACGGAGACCTGCTCGCGCTCGGCAGTGATCACTTCCGGGCTGCCCATGGCACGGTAGAGCGCCTCGGCATCGGCGCCATCGCGGGCGTGCACGATGGTGCCCAGGCCCTCGACACAGCCGGTATTCTCGTCGCCCTCGGCGAGGAAGCTGAATTCGACCCCCAGCGTGCGTCCCTCCTGGGCCATCATCTGTGCCAGCTGGCCGCAACCAACGATTCCAACGCGCCTGTCTGTCATCTCTGCATTACCTCAACTGTTACCCGACTTCTCCGCACTTTGGCCGATGTCACTCGACCTCGAACGGAACCTGTGCACTCTGGCGCTCGCGCCAGGCGATCAGGCGCTGCTGAAGCTCCTCGTCGGACAGCGACAGCATCTGTGCCGCCATCAGGCCGGCGTTGAAGGCGCCGGAGGCACCCACGGCCTGGGTGGCAACTGCCACGCCCTTGGGCATCTGTACGATGGACAGCAGGCTGTCCATACCGGTCATGAACTTGCTCTCCACCGGCACACCGATGACCGGCAGGGGAGTCATGGCGGCAATCATGCCCGGCAGGTGGGCGGAACCACCGGCACCGGCGATGATCACCTTGGTGCCGTTCTCGTGGGCCTTGGTGGCAAACTCCACCAGCCGCTGCGGAGTGCGGTGGGCAGAGACTACTGCGGTGGCAAACGGCACTTCCAGCTCGCTGAGCGGCTGGGTCGCCTTCTGCATGGTCGGCCAGTCAGATTGCGATCCCATCACGATAGTGACTTTTTCGAAGGGAATCTGTTTCACTTAGGGTTAACTCCAGTGTTGCGCGGGCGCCAGCGAAGCGGTCATCGCCACCAGCTTAATAAGAGGGGAAAGCCACCGCCGGAATCACGGCGATACGGGCCTTTGCGGTCCGCTCTGGCGCCTTCACCAAAGCGGCTCTGGCGGCCACCCCGAATTAAAGGCGGTGAAGGATACCAAAACTCAGCGAGAAAGCACGCGGTACGGGGCTTTCCGGGCAATCCACCCCCTTTCGGAGGCCGCTTTCCGTCCCCACTGGCCACCCTACTCAGGGTAAGGCCGGCAAAGCGCGACCACCACGGCGCCTGTGGTCGACTTTCACTCCTGCCCGGCCCGCCCTCCGCACGCGCGATTGTCCGACACCCGGCGCCCACGCTGCTACTGTTGTCCCCTGACCTCTGATGTACTTCGAGGGGAAACTCGGCCCTGCTGCAACAAACTCGGCCCTGCTGCAACAAGGGAAGGATGAGATGATCCCGGGACCGGGGCTAGCCAGGCGAGTGGGTAACCAATCGGGTAGCGATCCCCAATGAAATATGACAAGCGAATATGGGGCTGGGCATTTTACGACTGGGCCAATTCTGCCTTTGCCACGGTTGTGCTGGCCGGCTTTTTCCCGCTGCTGTTCCAGGACTACTGGAGCGCTGACTCAACGGCCGAGGCCGCCAACCTGCGCCTGGGCTGGGCCAATGCCGCCGCTTCACTGGTCATCGCCCTGTCAGCGCCATTCCTCGGTGCCATCGCCGATCGCTCAGGCGCACGCAAACGGCTGCTGTTGCTGTTTGCCCTCGGCGGCATGCTGGCCACTGGTCTACTGGCGGGCGTACCACAGGGCAGCTGGTTCGCTGCGGCCCTGCTGTTTGTCTGCGGCACGGTCGGTTTTCTCGGCGCCAATCTTCTTTACGACGCGCTGCTGGTCCATGTAGCCCCGACGGAACGCTGGCACGCGGTCTCCGGTCTCGGCTTCGGCCTCGGCTATCTCGGGGGTGGATTGCTGTATCTGGGCTGTGTGGTGGCCGCACTGAAACCGGAGATGTTCGGCTTTGCCAACGGCACCGAGGCGGCCCTGGCCGCTTTTGCCATCACTGCCCTGTGGTGGGCAGCCTTTTCGCTGCCACTGTTGTTGCTGGTTCCAGAGCCCGCCCCCGTCGGCTCCACTGTGCCCGGCAGCCTGTGGCGGCAGAGCGGCGGCCAGGTACTGGCAACCCTGCGCACCCTGCCCCGCCATCGATATTTGTTGATGTTCCTGATCGCCTACTGGCTGTATATCGACGGGGTCGGAACGGTCATTCGAATGGCGGTTGCCTATGGCCGCGCGCTGGAGTTCGAGCGCTCGCACCTGATCCTGGCTTTACTGCTGGTGCAGTTTATCGGCTTTCCCGCCGCCATTGTCTTCGGTCACCTCGGCAACCGCATTGGCCCGCAGCGGGGTATCTATATCGGGCTTGTCGTCTACACGGTCGTGTGTGTCTGGGGTTTCTTTATTCAAGCGCCCTGGGAGTTTTTTGCCATTGCCGTCCTGATCGGGCTGGTGCAGGGCGGCGTGCAGGCATTGAGCCGCTCCTGTTATGCACGGTTGATTCCCGCCGCGGAGAGCGGTCAGTTCTTCGGTTTTTACAATCTGATGGGCAAGTTTGCCGCGCTGATCGGCCCGCCGCTGTTCGGACTCTTCGGCACCTGGTTCGGCGATGTACGCTTCTCCATGCTGTCGCTTATCATCCTGTTTGCGGCCGGCGGAATTCTGCTTTCGCGAATTCCCGCTTCGGCCTTCAAGTGATGACTACCGGCCGGGCCTGAGTAACTGCCGCTACTGTTTCCCCTGCAAAGGCTCGACCATAGGGACGCAATGGCCGCGCAGGTGCAGTGTGCGATACCGATTGAAGGAATGGGGTCTATGGGCCCCCGGGGAGAGGGGCCCGGTCAACGGAATTACCCGGCCTCGCTCACTCCGCCACCGGCAACGGCGGCTGGCTTTGCTGGCGAGGGAATTACACGACGGCCGTAGGCGGCAAGCAGGAAACCGACCGGGAACATCAGCACGCCGTAGATGGCCGAGGATACTGACATCTCGCTGGAATGCAGCAATGTCAGGGTAACTGTCATTCCCACGGTCCCGTTTTTGATGCCCAGCTCCGTAGCAACCGCGAGAGCTTGCGGCCGTGATAGTCCACACGCACGGCTTGTAAGCAAGCCCAGCGCGACACCGAGCAAATTAAGCAGGATGGCAGATGGGCCGGCCAGGGCCATCAACTCCAGGAAACGATCGCGGATGTCGTAAATCAGGGCTACTACCAGCGCCGCCAGCACCAAGCCGCCAAAGATACTGACGGCACTTTCGGCACGACTGGCGAAGTGTGGCAGCCGGGCGCGAATGATCATGCCGATTACCAGTGGTAGCAGCACAATGGCTGAAAGCACCACAACCGTGCGGCCAAACGGCAAAGCGATCTCCCGCTCGGCGCCCATAAAAAGCTGCAGGGCAAAATTGGTGAACACCGGCAGGGTCATTACCGTAATGAGGCTGGCAGACACCGTCAGCACGATGGACAGGGCCACATTGCCGCGTGCCAACAGTGTGAAAAGGTTGGAAGTGGCGCCACCAGGGCAGGCGGCGATGATGACGAGACCAACGGCGATTGCCGGCGGCAGGCCGAGCAACCAGCAGAGCGCGAAAGCAACCCCTGGCATGACCAGAATCTGAGCGATAGTGCCCAGAACAAGTCCGGCGGGTTTCACTGTAACCTGATGAAAGTCCCTGACCGTCAGCGTCATGCCGATACCGATCATGATGATGAACAGGGAGATCGGCAGACCGATCGAGATCAATGGACCTGATTCCACGGGAGGCTCCTCTCATTATCTCGTTATTCTTTTGTTTGCGTCTGGCAACGCTCTGGCAAACCCTAGCACAGCCCCGAATGCCGCGCCGCCTTTTTGCTGCGGTCGTGAGCGGGCTACTGGCACGGGCTGCGACACCGTAATTCCATGACTGATTACTCCCCCATTGTCGAACCGGACCACTGGGCAAACCTGCTCTGGTCACTGGGCGCACCACATATCGTGCGCGACTGTGGTCTGCCGCTATTGCCGCCGGAGCGGCAGGCCGAACTGCGGGACTTTTTCGCTGCGCCGGCAGAGCGGGCACGCCTGCAGCCGGCACTGGAGGAATTCCTCGCCGGACAGGGTACGCCGCGGCTGGGCATTTACTTCGAACACCTGTGGGCCTTTGCCTTCCAGCACCATCCCCACTACCAGTTGCTGGCCCGCAATCTGCCCCTGCGCGAGAACGGGCGCACCCTCGGCGAGCTGGACTTTCTGGTGCACTATCTTCCCGACCAGTGCAGCGAACACTGGGAACTGGCGGTGAAGTTTTATCTGCAGGTGGACCACACACACTGGGTCGGCCCGGGATTGCGGGACCGGCTGGATACCAAACTCGCGCGGATGCGCGACCACCAGCTGCCCATCGCGGAAACACCGCTCGCCCGCGCCATCCTCGGCCGGCGGTCGATCGAGGTATCCCGGCAGTGGGCCGTCGTGCCCGGCCGCCTGTTTCGACCAGTACAGGCACCCCCACCGCTGACTGCAGAGATCAATCCGGCACTCTGCGACTTCTGGTGGATCACAACTGATGAATTCACCCGCCACTTCCCCAATAGCGACTGGCGCTGGGCACCACTGCCCAAGCAGGCCTGGCTGGACGATGCCGGTTATCGTCTGACCGGGGGCGTCGACAGCGCACAGCTGGCCGCAATACTGCAGACAGGGCCCGGCAGCCGGCCGTGGTGTGTCGCGGCGCGTTTCCGGGGCCGGGAGGTGAGCCGGGGCTTTATCGTGGCCGGGGACTGGCACGAGCGGGCGGTCAGGAGCCTCGAAACACGGGACTGAAGCACCCGTCATCCACCCCGATCCGCGCCGGCAGGTAACCATCTCCTACACTTTTCGGTTCAAACTGATTGACAGGCAACGTCGGATATTTACAATTTTCAGAAATTTCTGAAATTTCAAAAGAAAATGGAACTAACCGGTCAGACCAGGGCCTTCGTGCTGCATTTCGGTGAGATGGGCAGCCGCTGGGGATTCAACCGCACCGTTGGCCAGATGCTGGCGCTGCTGACGGTGCACCATGAACCCTTGAACGCGGAGCAGCTGGCCGAGGCACTGCACGTGAGCCGTGGCAACGTCAGCATGGGGCTGAAAGAGCTGCAGGCCTGGCGGCTGGTGGAGCTGCGCCACAAGCCCGGTGATCGCAAGGATTACTTCACTGCCGCCGGCTCCATCTGGGAGATGGCCCGTACGGTGTTCGAGGAGCGGCGCAAGCGGGAGCTGGACCCGACCCTGTCTCTGCTGCGCCAGCTGCTCCTCAATGAACCGGAAAACGAGCGGGAGGCGGAGGCACAGGAAAAGATGCGCGAGGTCTATGACCTGCTGGAATTGCTCGACCAGTTCGCCAATACCCTCAGCCGCCTGGACGAAGGCGACCTGCTCAGACTGATGAAACTGGGCTCCGGCATCACCCGTCTGCTCGAGCTCCGCGACAAGGTGAAGGGAGGTACCGCCAGCAAGACCGATCGCTAAGGATTGGGGCGCCCAAGACCAGTCCACCAAGGGAGAGCCATTTACCAATCACAGAGGTTCCCATGCTCGATACCCTGATGCTGTCGAGAATCCAGTTCGCAGCCAATAGCAGTTTCCACATCCTCTTCCCCACCATCACCATTGCGCTGGGCTGGATCCTGTTCTATTTCAAACTGCGCCACGACCAGACTGACAACCCGGTATGGATGCGGGCCTACCGTTTCTGGGTCAAGGTGTTTGCACTCACATTTGCCCTCGGGGTGGTCAGCGGTATCACCATGTCTTTCCAGTTTGGCACCAACTGGCCGGGCTATATGGAGACCGTGGGCAATATCGCCGGACCACTGCTGGGGTACGAGGTGCTCACCGCATTTTTCCTCGAAGCCACTTTTCTGGGCATCATGCTGTTCGGTATCAACCGGGTACCGAGCAAAGTCCACACTTTCTCCGCCTTCATTGTCGCCGTCGGCACCACCCTCTCCGCTTTCTGGATCCTGTCGCTGAACTCCTGGATGCATACCCCCACCGGCTTCGAGATGCGCGACGGCGTCGCCCATGCCACCAGCTGGCTGGAAGTAATTTTCAATCCCTCTTTCCCCTACCGCTTCACCCACATGCTGATCGCCTCCGGGCTGACCGCCGCCTTCTTTGTCGCCGGCCTGTCTGCCTACCGGATCCTGAAGGGCGACCACAAGCAGGCACCCCGGCTGACGCTGAAAACCGGCCTGGTGATTGCGGCGGTGCTGGCGCCGATCCAGGCCTATGTGGGCGACCTGCACGGGCTCAACACCCTGGAACATCAGCCGCAGAAAATCGCGGCCATGGAGGGCGTCTGGGAAACCGAACGCGGCGCCCCGCTGCTGCTGTTTGCCATCCCTTATGAGGAGCAGCGCACCAACCATTTCGAGATTGCCATCCCCAAACTCGCGAGCCTGATCCTGACCCACGATGCCGATGGCGAGATCGTCGGCCTCAATGACTTCGACGGCGATCATCCACCGGTCAGGCCGATCTTCTTCGGCTTCCGCCTGATGGTGGGTATGGGTCTGCTGATGATCGCCGTGGCCTGGACCGGCTGCTACTTCCTGCGCCGTCGGGGTGAGCTGCCGGAGTGGATGCTGAAAGTCGTGGTGGGTATGACCTTCTCCGGCTGGGTCGCCACCCTGGCGGGCTGGTACGTCACCGAGATCGGCCGGCAGCCCTGGCTGGTAACAGGAGTGCTGTCCACCGCCGATGCGGTGACGCCACTGGCAGCAGGGAACGTCGGATTCTCCCTCGCCCTGTACCTGAGTATCTATGTCATCCTGATGTGGGCCTACGTCCACACCCTCCGGGTCATGGCCCGTAAAGCCGTCGAGGTGGAGGAGTTTGAAACCACGACACCGCAGAAGGAAGGCACCATCACCAACCTGCCCGGTGCGGCAGAGGAGGGCGCGGCATGACACCGGAGACCATGACCTTCAATGATTGGCTGCCGGTGATCTTCATCGGCATCATGGGCCTGGCAGTCCTGATTTACGCGGTACTGGATGGTTACGACCTGGGCGTCGGCATCCTGCTGCCGATGCAGGACGAGGATGAACTCCAGCGCGACACCATGATCGCCTCCATCGGCCCCTTCTGGGATGCCAATGAGACCTGGCTGGTACTGGCCATCGGGATTCTGCTCATCGCTTTCCCTGCAGCCCTGAGCCAGATCATGCTGAGCCTGTATATTCCCGTGGCCATCATGCTGATCGGGCTGATCCTGCGCGGAGTTGCCTTCGACTTCCGCGCCAAGGCGGCCGTGGACCACAAGCTCACCTGGGACCGCGTATTCAAGGGAGGATCACTGCTGACCACCCTCTCCCAGGGCTACATGCTCGGCCAGTATGTAATGGGATTCGAGAGCGGCTGGCAGGCACAGATGTTTTCCCTGCTCAGCGCCCTGGGGGTTACCGCGGCCTACAGCTATATCGGCGCCGCCTGGCTGGTGATGAAGACAGAGTCCGACCTGCAGAAACGGGCCGTGCAGTGGACCCGGAAGGCGGGACGGGCGACCCTGCTCGGGGTGCTGGCAGTCTCACTGATCAACCCGCTGGTGAACCCGGGTGTTTTCGATCGCTGGTTTACCTATCCGCTGGTGATGTTCGTGCTGCTGATCCCGACCCTAACCTTCGCCGGCTTCGTGGTAAACGATCGCCTGCTGAAACGCCTGCCGAAGGAAAATGACCGGCACTGCCGGGTGCCCTTCTTCCTGACCGTAGGTATCTTCCTGCTGTGTTTCTCCGGCCTGGCTTTCAGCTTCTTCCCGGACATCATTCCCGGCGAGCTGGATATCTGGGCAGCGGCCAGTGCACCGGAATCCCTGAAATTCATCCTGGTCGGGGCGGTGATCGTGGTGCCGCTGATCCTCGCCTATACCGCCTTTTCCTACTACGTGTTCTGGGGCAAGGCAACGGAACTGAAGTATCACTGAGTGCACCGGCAGGTGCACAAGACCGAAACAGAAAAAGGGGGCATAGCCCCCTTTAACCCTCCTTGCTGCTCAGCAAACCCTGATCACTCGGAACTCAACCAGCTATCCTCACCAAGCTCCCTGATCACATCCGTTAGGTTCTTACACTTCCCGGAACCCTCACCCTCGCAGACAGAAATCTGACCTGAACTCAGACCTGTTACCACAGGATCGGTAGCACCTCTCCGCAGGAGTCTCGGCGGCTGTGCGGTGTGCATGTCGTCCAGAGTTTTCATGAAGGCCACCAGTGCGGCCTCTTCCTCCGGCGACATATTCAGATCCCCCGCCAGAATCCCGGGCGTCTTGAAGGCAGGAAACTCCGGTGCCGGCCAGCAGTCGTTGGCCAGGGCAACAGCCTCAGTAATGACAGTTCCGGCGGGCAGGATATCTTCACACACGTCTTTGACGTCTCTTGTGTTGTAGAAATGCACCACCGACTCCAGGCTCTTGAAAAAACCGTTATGCATATAGGCTTTTACGAAGTCCTCGCTGGGCTTTTTGAACACGTTGCGGAGAGTCTGCGAGCGCGTAAATCCCGGCCGATGCAACCCCGTAGTCTCTATCAGGCCCAGGTCGCCCGGGTCCCCGCTCGCGGCGATGAGCTCCGGATTGGGAGGCACACCAATGTTGTGGTAGGCCTGATCCGAATATGTCTGTAACAGCTCCGATCCATCGTCATTGGCAGGGTCATCGCTATGGCAGAAAGCACAGTTCGTGACCGCAAGATTCCTGGGATTAGGCGTCGTAATACCGGCAAAATTCACGTTATAGAAGAGATCATGACCAAGATTCTCTTCATCGGTGAACAGTACCAAGGGAAACTTTCCGTACTGTTTCTCCGGATTGGTTTTCTGCAAATCGCGGACCATCTTGCAGACTTGCGGGTCTTTGTAGTCCCTGAATTCATTATCGATACAGGCAAGCTCCGCCCGCAGCGCAAAATCCCGTTTCGAGGTAAATGAGTTGATGTCCCTGGAGTGCTGATAAGCACCGACAGCCAGCATCGACCGTTTGAAGGTGATATCGAGATGACGTTCTTCGCCTGTGGCAATAGCCGTGCTGCAGTTCGGTTCAACCCCCCAGGCCAGCTCATAAAGCCATGCATAGTTGGAACGGGCCACGGCCAGACAGACCTGGTCCCGCGGCATATTCTGCTCCACCACGTTGGGAATCGGATTCATTGCCTGGTCGGAGATCGCGCTGATGTAGCGGGCGTAGCGAAGGGCACGGGGGCTGGTAATATCGTGGAAAATTTCCTCGCCGATGTGCGGTGTTGATTGAATGCCAGCGGCGAACTCGCCCTCTATGAAAGGCCGTCCCAGTGCCCGCCCATCCCAGAAGTTGCCACCGCAATAGCGCTCGACTCCCGGAGGTGCGCTGGGCCCGCCCCGGTTACAGGGTAAAAAAGGGTCATTGAAGCTGGCGTAGGCATTGGTCTGTGGCTTTCTCCTGCCGACAAAACTGAAACCGGCACTGGTAACACCGACCTGACCCTGGTTGACCAGGGAATCGCCATGGGTTCCCCCGGCCGAGGGTTCATGACAGGTCACGCACCCCATCTCTCCTGAACTGGAGAGACTCGTGTCAAAAAATACATGTTTGCCCAACAGCTTGAGCGCGTGATCCCGCCCATCCTGCGCCAGGGCGCTCTGGCCAAATAAGGCCAGGGAAATGATTCCACCGAAAACCCAACCTCTGGAAAGGCGCTGTGGCCCTCCATCCCCATGAGAGCTCACCACGCTGTACCTCCTGTACATTCTGTTACCTCTTCGCGCGACTTCACAGCCATCGTTCCCCAGGAAACCGCGGCGAAATTACCCTAATGAAAACCCAAAGCAGCAATTCAACAGGGGCCCGGCTTACCTGCCGCAGATCCCGTCGCCATTGCAGGAACAAGGTTAGAACCTGTTCACATATTGACCGTGAATGTTCCGCCAATAATTTCCCCTGAAAAAAAAGGGTTAAACGCTGCGGCAATTCACCATGACAACTGCCCGAATATCCAAAATGTTTCGAATTCATACTGGTAAATATCATGTTTTTTTGATGCAGCTCACGCCGCAGGTGTTCACCGGTTGCGGGTATGGTCACAGTGCCAGATAATTCTCGCGTCACCAAAAGACAAAATAAGGCCGACCCATCGCAGGTCAGGCTCAGGTGATAACAACAAGGTTGAAAGTGCCACGGCCCGGCCACCAAGTGATCGGGCCAAACGAGAGAGTTGCCGAGCGTTGACAGACCCAAGCCCACCCTTGCCCCGAAGGCGATATACCACACTGCCCAGAAAGCCCCAGCGAAAGAACGGCCGCGAGAAATTCGAAACTCTGCTCGATACCCTCGACGGATTGCTGCAGTTTCGCGAAACCAGTGAGATCAGCCTGTCAGATCTGAGTGAAGCAGCCGGCGTACCTGCCGCGTCGGTGTATCATTTTTTCCCCAACCGCGAGGCGTTGTTTGCCGCATTGATGCAGCGTCACCTGGACACCATGGCAGACTTCCATCCGCTGCCGGCAGCCGCCGATCCGAGCTGGCAGAAGCGCGTGGAAGCTTTTCTCGATCTGTGGCAGGAACGGCTCTGTGGCAGTGAGTCGGTGATGAAGCTGCGCTTCGGACCCGCCCCCGGCTGGGCCGTGCGGGAACTGCTGCTCGAGGACCGGCGACGCCTGGGGCTGCTGTTGCTTGACCGGCTCGATACCGACTTCGAATTGCCGGCCACTTCACGCTGGGACGAGCACTTCCAGGTGGCAATGACCATTGCCGAGGGCGTCTGGTCGGGTGCCTACGGCCGTTTCGGACGGGTCGACGACCTCAGTATCCGGGAAGCCAGGCGGGCGGTTATCGCCTACCTGGAGTGCTTTTTCGGGGAGCTGCTGCCGCTGCGTATCCGCGCGGAGGAAGAGGCATTGCTGGACTGAACAGCAAGAGGCGAAAGTCACCGGCCCCTTCACAGGTGGCCGGTTTTCACATAAATCAGTGCACCCTCGCCCCGGGTAAATGGCGTGTGCTCACTGAGGTGGGGGCTGCGGATCCAGCTGCCCTGGGGATACTCGCCGTGCTCGTCGAGGAAGGTTCCCTCGAGCACCAGGATCTCCTCGCCGCCCAGGTGCATGTGCTGCTGGAACTGCGTGTAGGGCGCCCAGCGCACCAACGCCACCCGCTCCCCCTCCAGTTCGTGCAGGCCCAGCACCGAGAGCCCCGGCACCAGGCCCGGCTGCCACGGTGCCGAGCGCGTATCGATCACCGTGCGCACCTTTTCCTTTTCACTGTGCTGGTGCAGTTTGACGAAGATGGTACAGCCCTCCGGGCCGACCCTCGGACTGTGGCTGGAACCGATGGGATTACGGATATAGGTACCTACTGGATAGGTCCCATATTCGTCCCCGAACGCCCCCTCGAGCACCAGGATCTCCTCACCACCGCCGTGGGTATGCTCGGGGAAGGTGCTGTTGGGCGCATAGCGCACAAGCGAAGTCGCCCGCGCCACCTCGTCACCGATACGGTCGAGCATCATTCGCTCGACGCCGGCTACTGGTGACGGGCGCCACTCATAATCGGCCGGGCAAACCACCACCCGGCGTTCGAAATCGGCGTTCAGATTCATCCTACCACTCCCCTTCCCGCTCCTTTGACTATAGTGATGCACGTCCCGACCACCCCGTGCAATAGCTGTGAGAGGCGGGACACCGAGAGGCGCAGCTCGTAAGCCAGTGCTTACTGGCACTACTGCCGGCTGGATCACAGGGCACACAGGACAAGCTATAAAAAACAACTCCGTTAAGCCCGATAGTTATTTTTGCCATCCAGCAGTACAGGTACAACCACAGGCAACACTCACCTGCGTGCGCCAAATTCAACACTGCGGCTACACTGTCATTGTGGCCGTTCAAAAATTTTACAGGAGCTTGCCATGCCAATTCCTTCCCACTCCCTTGAGAATGACTTCCCCGAATACTCCGACACCATCCAGCGCCTCAACCGGGAAGACATGAAGTTCAAGACGGAGAGCGAAACCTACCACAAACTGGACAAACAGATTCGCGGGCTGGAAGAGCGCGGTGTGGCCACCGATGACAATCACTTTAACTCCCTGAAGATCCAGCGAGCGCACCTGAAAGATCGCCTCTATCACCGGATTTCCAATAGTCACCAGCCGCCGCTGCACTGACTGCGCGAGCTGGACAGTTCTGGCGCCCTCCCGCAGACTGCTGAAATTCACACTGACCGCGGCAGGGCGCCATGAAACTTTACCTCACCCACTCCTCTCCCTATGCGCGCACCGCCCGTATCGTGCTGCGCGAACATGGCCTGCTGCCCCGGGTACAGGAGAAGGAGTCGCACCCGTTCACCAATGACAGTGCATTTCTCACCGCCAACCCGCTGGGGAAAGTGCCCTGCCTGGTCACTGATGATGGCCAGGCCGTCATGGATAGCGAAGTCATCTGCGCCTACCTGGACCGGGAGCTGGGGAATGGGGGACTGACGGCACCACTGCATCAGAGCTGGCAACTGCAGACGCTCTACTCGGTCTGCTCGGGCCTGATCGATACGCTGGTGTTGCTACGCATTGAGAAGAGCCGCGAGCACGACGGGCTGCGCTCGGAGTTCTGGTGGCAGCGCTACCAGGATGCTACCCGCCGCACGCTTGACTATCTGGAGCAGCACATCGATATCCTGCCCGGAGAGTTGTCCATCGCCCAGATCAATCTCGCTGCTGCCCTCGGCTACCTGGACTTCCGGCACCCCGAGATCGACTGGCGCAGCAGCCATGGGAAACTGGCGGAAGTTACCGAACGCCTGGAGCAGCGTCCGGCCTTCCGCGATACGGTTCTGCGCGACTGACCCGGCCCGAATAACTGCGCCGGCATATTCCGCTGTTCCGATGCGGTGATCGGTTAGCCCGGTACCGCAACTACCTGCCTCGCCAGACGCCGCTTCTTTCGCGCATGGCGGCGCTTCTCGCGGCGCCTGTACCAGAGGGTAATCCCGGTAACCGAGAGAATCAGAGGACTGAGCCCCAGCACACACCACAGCACCCGGCTCCAGACACCGGCAAAGTCACCGAAGTGCAGGCGTCGGTAACTGTCGACTACCCTGGCCCCCAACGTCGCTTCGCGGATGTCGTAACTCAGCAGGTGTTCCCCGCTCTGGGCACCGTAAGTGACATTACTCGCGTATTGGCTGAGTAACGGGTTGTCCGCATGTACATCTCCCCAGAAAATGAGATTGGCCCCTGGCTCCCAGGGAAAGGAGATATAGGTGGTCTCGAAGTTGTCGATTTGTCGGCTGGCATCCTCCATCAATCCCTGCAGGGAGAGGTCATCGTTATAAAGGCGACCCGCCATTTTGTAATGTTCTGCTCCTGCGGCATGCTCTTCCATTTCATGGGCAAAATGGGTGATATTCCACCAGGCTCCGGTAAAACCCAGGATCAGCAGTACCGGGGCGCCCAGGGTCCCGACCAGTTTGTGCAGGTCAGAGAAATAGACCATCAGCCGCGCGTTCCAGCGCAAGGTAAAGAAGTTCTTCCAGAACTTGCGGTAGAGAATCAATCCTGAAATGCCCAGCAGGCACAACAGAATCGAGAACACGCTCGAGACCAGCATGCCCCAGTCCCCAAGCAGCAGGGTGTAATGCAGGTCCAGTAGCCAGTCCGTCAGGTGATGAGTCAGGCCCATGGGCGGCCGCAGCGGCTCACCGGTGTACTGGTTGATCAGGGCGTAGGTCCACTCGTCCGTCCCATGCTCCATGGTGTAGACCAGATCGGCACGCGCCTTATCCTGGAACAGCGCCCAGCCCACGATTTCATAGCTGGGGAAACTGCTGTTCACCGACGCCGCCAGCGTGTCGAGACTCAGACGTGCCCGATCACCGGAATCTACCCTCACTTTGTCTTCAATCAGCAGAGCATCGATCTCATGCTTGAACACCAGAATGCTGCCGGTAACACAGATCACCAGCAGAGGTACGAACGCTACCAGAGCCATCCAGCTGTGCAGCCGGAACAGGGTTTTATTCATGCTTCTTCAGTCCCGCCAAACAAAAAAGGGAGCGGCGGACATGCCGCCACTCCGATGCTGATTCAACAAACGCTGTAAACGGTTTGCATCAGTATCGCCAGTTGACGGAGGCGCTGAAGTTACGGGGCGCACCGTAGAAGGCCTGATCCCAGTAGAGACTGTTGATGTATTTCTCATCGGTCAGGTTCGCCACATTCAGGGCAAGGCTGAGATTGTCGTTTACCGCATAGCTGGCGAAGGCACTGACATTGGCGTAGCTCTGCTGACGAACGGTAACGCCGTAAGCCGTAATGCGCTCAATGTCATCCTGCCAGTTCACACCGGCACCCACTTTCAGCCGTGGCATTGTGGGCACCTGGTAATTGGCGTAGGCACGCAACACCCGCTTGGGGATAAAGTTACGGGCCTCATTGCCGTCACTGTCCTCGATTTCCAGTTCTGTATAACCCAGGCTCGCCTGAAGGCCCTCACTCAACTGGCCCACGAGCTCGACTTCATAGCCCTGGCTCTCGTAGTCGCGCCCCTCGTAGATGGTTACGCCGAGGTCGGCGTCAAAATAGGCAGATTCCGATACATTCAGGTGACCGGCACGGAACACAGCGGCCGAGGCCACCAGCTTGCCATCCAGCAGTGATGCCTTGATCCCGAGCTCGTCGTTTGATCCCTCGGCCGGTTTCAGGCGCTTCAGGTCCGCACCGATATCCCGGTTGGGCATAAAGGTTTCGGTATGGCTGGCGTAGGCAGAAACAGCATCAGAGATGGTGTACACGAGACCAGCATAAGGGAGCACTTCTCCGCTGGCGCGGGCACCGTGATCCTCTCCGTAGCTCTCGCCATCACTCTTCCAGTCCGTGACTCTGGCACCCGCAATCACTGACAGACTGTCGGCGAGCCTGAGGCGGGTGGCTGCATAGAGAGATTGCTGGCGATCAGTCCAGTCGCTTCCGCTGAGCCCATCGGTAAATACCGGACGCGCCGGTGTTACGCCGTCCCACTGGGTGAAATCACCGATTGCGGGAAACCCATTGGTGTAGTCGTAGAGGGAATAGTCTTCAACGGAGCCCTCTGCCCAGTTGTAGCCGATCACCACATCGTGATCCCGGCCGACAAACTGAAAGCTACCGAAGAGGCGCAGGTCTAGCAGGTCCCGGCTCTCCTCCAGCCCATACTCGCTGGCGTAGCCGATCAGGCCAATGTCAGTTTCAGAGTCGGGCAGACTGTACTGGTAGAAGAGCTCGCTATCGCCCTCCACCTCGGAGTGGGTGTAGTAAGCCTTCACTTCCCAGCCGTTGGCAAACCCATGCACCAGCTCTGCGAAGGCGGTGGTGTCGGTATTATTCCAGTAAGACCATTCTGCAGAAGTGCTGGCAGAAACGTCGTAATCGGTCTGCGTCCCGTCGGTATAGTGCATCGGCAGAGCACCCCATAGCGGGCTATCTGCATTGCTCTCCTGGTAGCTGATACCGGCCGTGGCTGTGGTTGATGTGCCCAGTGACCAGTCCACCACACCGTAGGCAACATTTTTCTGCATGCCATAACGGTCGAGGTAGGACTCCCGATCTTCACCGGCGACCACGAAGCGCCCGCGTATATTGTCGGCCAGACTGCCGGAAACATCGGCATCGAGTCGTTTCCTGTCCCACGAGCCGGTGGTCGCCCCCAGCTGCAGATTGAAATCATCGGTGGGGCGCTTGCGCACCAGGTTGATGGTGGCGGAGGGGTTACCGGCCCCGGCCATCAGACCGCCAGCACCGCGCACAATCTCGATTCGATCGAAAATGGCAGTGTCGATCTCACCATTACTGTTGCCATAAGTAGCGGGAACGCCGACCCCATCCAGCTGAAAGTTGGTGACGTCGAAACCGCGGGCGGTGTAGTAGGTGCGGTCGGTTTCCACACTTTCCACCATGATGCCCGGCGAGGTTTCCAGCGCCTCGTTCAGGCTGTCGATCTCAAAGTCGTCCATCAGCGCGCGACTGATCTGGGAAACCGACTGCGGTGTTTCAAGGACGCTGAGCCCCAGCCCGGTGGCCGTATCCATGTCGTCCGCCAGGTAACTGGCCCCCTGTTCTCCCGTCACCTCGACGGTCTCAAGTCGCTCTTCGGTTTCAGCAGCGATTGCAGTGTTCGCCGCGCACAGTGCGGTCGCCAGTACCGCTCGAGAGAGAGTGATTCGCTTATTCATTGTCAGATTCCATCTGATTGCCCCAAGGAAGTGACGGCGATTCTAGATCCCTCACAATCTAAATGCAACTCATTATCATTTAGATTAATACAGCGAGCTTGCGACACAAAAAACCGGGCAAAAGCCCGGTTGAGGCTGCCGACAAAGTCCCCCTGCGGGAATTTAAGGCAGAGTGATAGGACCCGCATTTCGAAACCGTCGGGTACAGGACGCACCCGACGGAGCAACACGGACGTACCTGTGCGTTTTCGAAATGCGGGTCCTGGCGCTCTGTCGCCACTGAGCCGGTTTTGAGCAAAAGGTGGGGTTTACCAGCACACTGAACCGGGCAAATGCCCGGTTCTAAGAATCCCGGAAGTCGAGCTGCATACCGCTCTCCCTCCGGAACCCGATGCGCCACTGGCCGCGACAGCAGATCAGGGAAATGCTCAGCAGCCCGTAAATGCACTATCCCATAGCCCGAGTCCGGGGACGAAAAAACCGGACAGACTTCCCGAACCATTCGTTCGATTTCTTCCAGCAAACCCTCACAATAATTGCGATTTATTGGGCGCCGCGAAGTTTCTAAGATCGTCGTCAGCTTACAGACACAGGACTCTGCAGATGGATTACATCCGTCGGGCCGACCAGCGCGGCCGTGCCAATTTCGGCTGGCTCGACAGCCGACACACCTTTTCTTTTGGCAGCTATTTCGATCCGCGACATATGGGTTTCTCCGTGCTGCGGGTCATCAATGACGACCGGGTGCGCGGCGGTGCCGGCTTCCCGGCACACGGTCACCGGGATATGGAGATCATCTCCTACATACTCGAGGGTGCCATCGAACACCGCGACAGCGCCGGCAACCGCTATGTGGTGCCCGCAGGCGAGGTACAGCGCATGAGCGCCGGGCGCGGTATCCAGCACTCGGAGTACAACGCCTCACGGACAGCGCCGCTGCGTTTCCTGCAGATATGGATCGAACCCAATGTCACCGGCATCACTCCCGGTTATGAGCAGGCCAGTATCGAGCAGTGCGGGCCGTTGACCCCCCTGGCTACTCCCGACGGACGTGAGGGGTCCCTCACGCTGCACCAGGATGCGAGCCTCTCGCGCCTGCGATTGGCAGCGGGTGAATCCTTCACCCTTGTCCCCCATGGTCGCGCCGGTTACCTGCACCTGATCGACGGCAGCGCGCAGATGGGTGGTGAGACCTTCAGCGAGGGAGACGGTATCGGTTTCCTGAAGACCCGCGAGCAGCCTATCGTCGCAGGGAGCCATGGCGTCGAGGCACTCTGGTTCGACCTGCCCAGACATGGTTGAAGGCGCCTTAACCGTGCAAGATCTGATCGGGTCGCCACTGTTCTGGCTACTGGCCATCGCCGGTGTGGTGCTGACGGGAATATCGAAGTCGGGCTTTGCCGGCGGAGCCGGTGTTGTGGCCGTGCCGCTACTCGCGCTGATCGTCCCGGTACCGACGGCCGTGTTCCTGATGCTGCCGCTCTTGCTGGTGATGGATGTGCGCACGATCCAGTACTATCGCCGCCATGCCAGCTGGCAGGAGCTGCGTTCGATCCTGCCCGCCGCCGTCTTCGGTATCGCCGCCGGCGGGCTGTTGCTAGGGACCCTGTCCGACACCCTGATGAAACTGTTGCTTGGGCTCGTTTCGATCGTGTTTGCACTCTGGCAACGGCTGGCGCCCTGGCTCGGCGGTATGCGGGGTGCGGGATGGCTGTGGGGCGGCCTCAGCGGTCTTTCCAGCACACTGCTGCACGCCGGCGGCCCTCCGGTCAATATTTACCTGATCGCGCGCCAGCTGCCCAAACTCACCTGGCTGGCCACGGCGGGGATCTTCTTCGGCGCCATGAATGCCATCAAAGTGGTGCCTTATTGGCTCAGCGCCCAGTGGCCCCTGTGGCTGCTCTGGTTGTCTCTGGCACTGGTGCCCGTCGCCCTGCTCGGCACCTGGCTGGGCAAGGCCATCCAGGGACACATTGTCGACCGTCAATTCATGCTCTGCTGCCGCTTCCTGCTGCTGGCTTCCGGCCTGTTGCTGCTGGTGCAGGCCCTCGCGCAGGATTAAAGCTTGCAAGGGGCCACGACCACTCACGGCAGACTGGACCTGACGGCTGCAGGCTCCAGCAACGCTGAAACATTGCGGACTTATTCAGGGATTCCCTACAGTTAACGGAAGGAAGACGGAGGCCTTATGTCCAAATTGCCGCTGCGTATCGATCTCGTTTCCGACGTGGTCTGCCCCTGGTGTGTCATCGGCTACCTGCGCCTGCAACGCGCCCTGTCCGATTTCGGCGATCGGTTCGAAGTCATCGTGCACTGGCACCCCTTCGAGCTGAACCCTCAGATGCCGCCAGAGGGCCAGAACCTGCGCGAACACCTGGCGGAGAAATACGGCACCACACCGCAGCAGAGTATCGAGGCGCGCCAGCGTTTGACCGACCTGGGGGCGGACCTCGGTTTCACCTTCGATTACAGTGACGACATGCGCATGTACAACACGTTCGATGCGCACCAGCTGTTGCACTGGTCGCATCCCTATGAGAAGCAGACCGAACTGAGCCTGCGGTTGTTCGCGGACTTTTTCGCCAGGCGCAAGGACGTATCGGATCGCACCGTGCTGGCCGATGCCGCCGCCGCGGTCGGCCTCGACCGGGAGGAGGCACTACAGGTTCTCAACGATCAGGCGTACGCGCAGGAAGTGCGGGCACAGGAGCAGCAGATCATGGCACAGGGGGTGCAGGGCGTACCGCTGTTTATTTTCAATCGCGAGTATGGGATAAGTGGTGCCCAGGAGGTGGACACCTTCAAGCAGCAACTGCAGCAGATCCTCGACGAGCAGGATGCAGGCTGATGTCATCAACCAAATTCTTGACCGGAGAGATCAATGCGCGTGCCAGAAAATAAGGGAGTAGCCGCGGCCTGTGTCGTCCTGATGACGGCACTGATGGGCTGTGAAGCGAAAGATCCGGCCCGACAGGAGGCAGAGCAGGCGCAACAACCGGCCGATATTTTCCTCGCCAATATTGCCGCACTCTGTGGCAAGGCTTTTTCTGGTCGCATTACCGCCAACGAGCCTCAGACCGGCCAGCCGGATGCCTTCGAGGGCAAGACTCTGGTGATGCACGTGCGCGGTTGCGACCAGCCGCAAAAAGAACTGCGCATTCCCTTCCACGTCGGTGACGATCACTCCCGCACCTGGGTTCTGACCCGCACCGATACCGGCCTGCGCCTCAAGCACGATCATCGGCACGAAGACGGCAGCGAGGATGCCGTGACCCAATATGGCGGCGATACGGCCTCTGCGGGGAGCAGCACACGGCAGGAATTCCCGGTGGACGCGGACTCCATTGCCACGTTCAAGCGAGAGGGCCTGGATGCCTCTGTAGAAAATACCTGGGCCATGGAGATACACCCCGGAAGCATGTTCGCCTACGAGCTGACGCGGCCCAGCGGGCGCCACTTTCGCGTGGAGTTTGACCTGGAGGAGGAAGCTGATCTGCCCCCAGCACCCTGGGGCAGTGAATAGGAAAGGCGGTGGTTGGCGTCAATCCCGTTTGGGCAATTCATCATCGATATCGATGATGCGCTGCCCGTAATAAAAATGACTCTTTGAGGCCAGCTCATCTGGTATTGCGCCCCGGTTCTGCCGGCGCACCAGTAATTGCGACACGATACGCCAGTCCATGGCATTGCTGTTGAACACCGTCTCGCCACAATTTTTACAGAAGAAGCGCTTCATCTTCTTTTCAGGGTGCTGGAAGACGGCGATCTGGTCTTCGCCTTTCGTCACCTTCAGCTTCTCCGCCTCCCAGGCATCCACCGAGTGGTAGGGCACCTTGAGGAAACTGCGGCAGTCATCGCAGTGACAGAAACCTCGGACTTTTGGTGCACCCTGGCACTCGAAGCCCACCGCCCCGCAGTCGCAGGAGAACTGATAAAGCGCCGTCATATCCAGCTCCAGTTTTTCTCGATTCAGTCTTGTACTGCAGCTTAGCAGTGACCTGAAAGCACCATGGTTTTGTTAGCCTCAACCATCAGGGCTTCAACAGGTAATCAGCGTGAAAGCGCAGGTGCTGCTCGATAAAGGTGGCGATGAAGTAATAGCTGTGATCATAGCCGGCGTGATGCTGGACCTTGAGTGGGTAAGTGGCGGCCTCGGCAGCGGTTTCCAGCGCATTGGGTTTCAACTGCTGCTCGAGGAACTCGTCGTTTTCCCCCTGGGAAATCAGGATCGGCTGCCGCTCGGTGGCGCGGCTCAGCAGTACCGTCGCATCGTACTCCTCCCAAGTCTGGCGGTCGGCGCCCAGGTAGGCGCTGAAGGCTTTCTCACCCCACGGACAGCTGATGGGATTACAGATAGGACTGAAGGCGGAGATCGAGGTGTAGCGTTCCGGGTTGCGCAGGCCGATCACCAGTGCACCATGACCGCCCATCGAGTGGCCGGCAATAGCGCGGCGATCGGTTAGCGGCAGCTCGGCTTCCACAAGGGCCGGCAGTTCATCGACGATGTAATCGTACATCTGATAGTGCGGCTTCCACGGCTGCTGGGTGGCGTTCAGGTAAAAGCCGGCGCCCTGCCCCAGATCGTAGTCGTCGTCATCGGCCACGTCGTCCCCCCGCGGACTGGTATCGGGAATCACCAGGGCAATCCCCAACTCCGACGCCATGCGCTGCGCGCCCGCCTTCTGACTGAAATTCTCATCGGTACAGGTAAGCCCGGACAACCAATAGAGCACCGGGAACCGCTGCGCCTTGTTTTCCGCCTGCGAGGGCAGGAACACGAAAAAGCGCATACTGCAGTCGAGGGATTTCGATGTGTGCTCAAAACGCTGCTGGCGGCCGTCGAAGGCCTTGGTTTCACTGATCAGTTTCATGGCTTGTTGTTATGTCCTTCTGGTGCTCGATGTTCAGTGCTGGTCAAAATGGATAACACTGCGGATACTGCGGCCCTGGTGCATCAGTTCGAACGCGTCGTTGATGTCTTCGAGCGGCATGGTGTGGGTAATGAAATCATTCAGGGAAAATTCACCGGCCAGGTAGCGTTCGACAAAGCCCGGCAACTCGGAGCGGCCCTTGACGCCACCGAATGCGGTCCCCCGCCATACCCGGCCTGTCACCAGCTGGAACGGGCGGGTACAGATTTCCTGACCAGCACCGGCCACACCGATGATTACCGATTCCCCCCAGCCTTTGTGGCAGCATTCCAGAGCTGCGCGCATCACTTTCACATTGCCGATGCACTCAAAGGAGTAATCCACTCCACCGTCGGTCATCTCGACGATCACTTCCTGGATCGGGCGATCGTGATCCTGTGGATTGACACACTCGGTGGCGCCGAGCTTTTTTGCCAACTCGAATTTACCGGGGTTCACATCAATACCGATGATCCGCTTGGCTCCCGCCTTGGCCGCGCCGATGACTGCCGACAGGCCGATACCGCCGAGGCCGAAAATGGCTACGGTGGACTCCTCCTCCACCTTGGCAGTGTTGGTCACTGCCCCCATGCCGGTGGTAACACCGCAGCCGAGCAGGCACACCTCCTTCAGCGGTGCCTTTGAATTGACCTTGGCCACGGAGATTTCCGGCAGCACCGTGTATTCGGAAAAGGTGGAAGTGCCCATGTAGTGATAGATGGGCTTGCCGTCGATGGAAAAGCGCGTGGTACCGTCGGGCATCAGCCCCTTGCCCTGGGTCTCACGGATCTTCTGGCACAGGTTGGTCTTGCCGGACTTACAGAATTTGCACTCGCCGCACTCGGGCGTGTACAGGGGAATTACGTGGTCGCCCACCTGTACGCTGGTCACCCCCTCACCCACGGATTCGACAATACCGCCACCCTCATGGCCGAGGATGGCGGGGAAGATCCCCTCGGGGTCCTCCCCGGACAGGGTGAATGCATCGGTATGGCAGACACCGGAGGCGATCAGCTTGACCCGTACTTCACCCTTCTTCGGCGGTGCCACTTCCACCTCTTCGATGGACAGGGGCTTGCCGGCTTCCCAGGCCACTGCGGCCTTGCACTTGATCGGGGTGATGGTCATCGCGGTCCTCGCTTGCAGTGTGATCCTTCGGGACTCCGGCACCCGGGAGGGGCTGGAGTCACCATTGTCAGTCACCATGATACGCGGGTTCACTGGGTGGAGATGGGGATTGGCGCGCAAAGCGACATCAAATTACCCGGTGACAGCACGGGCGGGCGAGCGGTGCCTCAGCTATCCCGCTGCTGCTTGCGCCACTGGAGTGGAGACACGCCATGCACGGCACGGAACGCCTTGGAAAAGGCACTGATGTCGGTATAACCGAGCGTGGCGGACAACAGGTTGATGTCGATACTGGAGGCGCGCAGGTGCCAGCGGGCAGTTTCCATACGCGCGTCCTGTAGCAGTTGCTTGAAGGAAGTTCGCTCCTCCGCCAGACGACGCTGCAGGGTGCGGGCCGGCATTTCCAGCAGTCCCGCCACCTGGGCCAGGGTATGACGCTGGGCGCCCAGAGTCTGCAGGATCAGGGCCTTGACCTGGGCGGCGACGCTGTGCCGGTATTTTTCCAGCAGCTGGCGAGTGAACTCCTCAAAGTAAAGCCGCAGGCTGGTACTCGGCGCGCAGAGAGTGCGCTCCAGCAGGCCGGCTTCAAACACCAGTGCATCGCATTCGCGGCCAAAGTGCACTTCCGCATTGAAGAACTCCCGGTAGCGCTCCGGGGATGAGAGTGCCTGCTGGCGGAAATGCACTTCCCGCGGGTGAATATCCTGGCCGGCCAGGTCCTGCACCAGCCGGTAACAGGCACCGACAGAGAGCTCCCGGTACTGGATCGCCGCCACCGGCTCCACGAAGTGATCATAGCGCTGTGCCAGCAGGGCATCCCCCTGTACGTGGATACGCCAGAACTCCGCCTGGTTGTGCAGGGCCATATAGCGCTGGGAACTCTCCAGCGCGGTGCGCAGGGTCACCTCCCCCATCAGCAGCTGCCCCAGCACCCCCAGGATCCGGACCCCCTGCATATCCGCCAGGCGTAGGCCGAAGTCTGCACAACGCAACTGGTCGGCGCAGAGATCGAGCAGCGCGGACAGCGTGGCAATGGGGATCAGCAGGTCCGGGCGGCGCATGCAGTCAGCGGGTAAACCCACCTCCCCCAGCAACTCCGCCGGATCCCCGCCCAGTCGCGGCACCAGAAGGTTGAACCCCGCCAGGGCGCCACTGCGGATTTCGTAGATCGGTTTCACCACCGCTCCCTCTGCACCGGAAAGCGCGCCCCCATCGCTGCGTGCTCAACCCGACTTCTTGACGAATTTGGTCAGGATCACGATACGCTGGCCGTTGACCCGGCCTTCGATGTGTTCCGGGTTATCCGTCAGGCTGATCCCGCGCACAGCCGTGCCGCGCTTGGCTACCAGGCTGGTACCCTTCACATCCAGGTCCTTGATCACCGTCACCGTATCGCCGGCCTCGAGCACGGCGCCGTTACAGTCCCGGTGCACGACCCGTTCTTCACTGGACGCCAGCGGCGCCGCCTCCGCCCATTCCCGCAGGTCATCGTCCAGGTAGAGCATATCGAGCAGATCCTGTGCCCAGGTCTCAGCGGAAAGCCGTTTCAGCAGCCGCCAGGCGGCAACCTGCACGGCCGGCACCGGACTCCACATGCTGTCCGACAGACAGCGCCAGTGATTGCTGTCCAGCGCCTCGCCGCCGGAGAGCTGCAGGCTGCAGGTCGGGCATAGCAGCAGGTCGGCATTGGTCCGTCCCTCTGAACCGGGCAGCGTGTAAGTGTCCAGACCGCTCTCGGCGCTGCACAGTTCGCAGCGGCCGCCGCTGCGCTCCAGTAATTCCCGATCCATGCTCATTCGCCTTGCTCCCGGGTGACTGCCACCCTGCCTGTAAACCGCGCCATCAAGCCATCCCCGGGCCCGGTCCAAAAACCGCGCATTATGCGCCTGCCCAACGGGCCTGCCCAACGGGCCTGCCAATGCGACCCCACGCGCCACACCCGCCCTGGCGGCTATACTGCCCGTGGCGTTCTTCGCCAGACCCTACCCATCAGCGAGACCGCATGGAAGCATTCCCGCGCCGCCAAAAGGTGCCACGCCCACTGTTGCTGTTACCAGTATTGACCCTGTTGCTGTGCGGCTGCCTGGGACCGGCATACTTTCCTGAACCGCCAACGCGAACAGAGAGCCTGCACCAGCTGGGCCCGCCGGACTCGGCGCTGGCGCGAGTGGTAGATGGGCTCACCGCTGCCCACCCGGGGCAGACCGGCGTCTACCCGGTGACCACAGCACAGGACGCCCTTGCCGTGCGCCTGGCAGCCATCCGTGCAGCGCAGCGCTCGATCGACATCCAGTATTTCATATTCCGCCGCGATGAGAGCGGCCGCCTGCTGACCCACGAACTGATCGATGCCGCCGATCGCGGTGTGCGGGTCCGCTTCCTTCTCGATGACTTTACCACCGGCGACAGCGTCACCCTGCTGGCCGCCCTCGACCAGCACCCCGGTATCGAGGTGCGGCTGTTCAACCCCTTTCCGAAGCGCAGCACCCGGGCAATCGAACTGCTGGCAGATTTCTGCCAGTTGCAGCGGCGTATGCACAACAAGGCATTCACCGTGGATGGGCGGGTGACGTTTATCGGTGGGCGCAACCTCGGGGACAAATATTTCGGCATCGACAACCAGATGGTTTTTCACGACCTGGACATCATCACCATCGGCGCCGCGCTGCCACCCATCAACCGCCAGTTCGATCTCTACTGGAACAGCGGTTACAGCTTCCCCCTGCAGGCCGTGGTGTCCGGCAGCCTCTACCGCAACCATCGCGCGGCGCTGTATTCAGATCTGCAGGCATCGTCGCACCGGTTGCTCTCCAGTGATTATGGGCAGAGACTGCAGCAGTCACCGGTGGTAGACGCACTGAGCCGCGATGATCACCTCTGGTACTGGGGCGAGGCGGAGGTTCTGGTCGACCCGCCGCAAAAAGTGGCCGCCCCCGCCGGCGGGCGCGCCCTCTATGCCAGCGACCAGCTGATGCAGGCCATTACCGGTGCACAGCGGCGACTGATCATCATCTCGCCCTATGTGCTGCCCGGCCCCTATTATTTCGAAGCTCTGCTCGCCGCAGCAGCGCGCGGGGTGGAGATTCACCTGCTGACCAATTCACTGGCCTCCACTGACCTGGTACTGGTGCATGGACCCTATCGCAAATACCGCGAGCCGATGCTCCGTGCGGGCATCCATCTTTATGAGATGTCAGGCAGCCTGGATTTCGACAACAACCACTGGCATGAGGACTCCCGCTCGCTGCTGCACGCCAAATTGTTCGCTGTCGACGACCGGCTTATCTATGCCGGTTCCTTCAATTTTGACCAGCGCTCCCTTTACCTGAATACGGAGCTCGGGTTATTGATCGACGTACCGGGCCTCGCGGGCAAGGTCACGAAAAATTTCACCGCCAATATCCGCCAAAACGCCTATACGCTGGCTCTTCGCGATGGGATTCTCCTGTGGCAGGGGCCAGACGGTGTCACCCATGAGCGTGATCCCGGAGCCAGTGCCCTGCAGAGAGTGGGCTCGAAATTGAGCAGTTGGCTACCGATCGAACATCTGCTGTAGAACCCAGTCAGTGACCGCTGCCCACAAAAAAGCACCGGGCCGATACCCTCGGCGCGGTGCCCTTCATTCATGGTTTCAGTGGTGCGCGGAAACGGCCGACGCAAATTCACCGGACAGGTCGTGATTCAATGAGTGGGAGATATCCCCCATACTCAGGATGCCGACCATCCGCTTGTCGGTGTTCATAACCGGCATACGCCGGAGCTGTTGCTGTTCCATCTTGCTCAGGGCGGCTTCCATGTCATCGTCTTCCCACACCCACTCAATACCTTCGGTCATCACATCGCGGGCGCACATCGAAGACAGGTCGCTGTCCTCAGCCACCCCGCGTATGGTGATGTCACGATCGGTGACCATGCCGATCAGGCGATCGTCCTCGCCCACCGGCACCGAGCCGATGTCTTCATCCCGCAGTATCTGCGCAACCTCCGTCAGGGGCGTATCCGGGCTGACCCAGGTGCACCCCTGGTGCATTGCTTCCCCTACTCTCATGGCGGACCTCCTCTGACAATCACTGGTGCCTTGAAGGCACTCTAAGGTGGAGGGAGCACGCCCGCGACTGCACCCTGTTTCTCAGTGAATTTCGATGCGCTGCGTCCGCGGCTGGGTGACTTCCCGCTTCGGGGCCTTCAGGGTCAGCACCCCGTCCTTGAAGCTCGCGTCGATGTCGCTCTCGCTGACATCCGCACCCAGGTTGAAGCTGCGCATGTATTTCCCGTAACGGCGTTCCTGCCGGATCACGCGGCCCTCTTTCTCCTCTTTCTCTTCCCGGTGTACCTCGGCCTCCAGCGTCAGCACCCCGTCTTCCAGGGTCACGTTGATATCATCCCTCTCCACGCCCGGAAGTTCAGCGCTGATTTCGTAGCTGTCCTTTGTCTCCCGCACGTCGATTCTCGGTGAGAAAAACCCCTCTTTGGACTCACTGCCCAGGCGCGAGGGGGAGAGCATCTGCTCAAACATGTTGTCGAGATCGAAAAGTGATCCCCTCGGTATCAGGCTCATGGTGGTTACCTCGCTCTTGCTTCTCCTGCCGGTATTTCGCAGGTGCTGTCCAGTGAGCCAATGGCGCACCGGACTTTTATTCATCCCTGATTCTAATGCGCCATACCAGCAATCGAAGCGCCAATCCTTTCCATAGGGATGTCTGTTTCATAACAGGCAGTTTTTTAAAAGCGCGGCCAGCCGGGTGAGCGCCCCCCGGGTATTGGAATCCTGACCATCAGACTGGAAAACGTCATCCTGTCTCAGGAGCGTGAGCACAGTTCTCCGGTGAGAGTCCCGCGATCGCACTAGAATGAATCTGTAACATTGAGGAGGTTTCACCATGGCCAAAGCCTGGGTTTTAGTCGCCAATCACACCGATGCGCGCATGTTCGAGGCTGAACACCGCGCCAGCGCGCTCAAGGAACTGGAAGTACTGCACTATCCGGAAGGGCGCATGAAAGGACGGGATCTGCTCGCCGACGCCCCGGGGCGCGTTTTCGACCGTTACGGCCACGCCTCCCGCTCCATGGGCAACATGAGTGACCTGAGACGCGACGGCGGGGAAAAATTTGCGCGGGAAATCGCCCACGCGCTGGAACGTGCCCACGAAGAGGGTAAGTACGAGAATTTGTACATCGTCGCCGAACCGCAAATGGTAGGGCCCTTGCGCCATGCCCTTTCGCCGACCACCCGTGCCGCGATCGTGGGGGAAACCGGCAAGAACATGATCCACAACAACCCCGATGAGATCCGCAAGCAATTACCGGATTTCCTCTGAGTTTCGATCTCGAGTCCATTCAGCTCCTCCGATACCGGCCGCATTGCGGCCGGTTTCCGTTTCCCACCGACAACGACAAATTCCCCACACCACTCAGCTCTTGGGCACATCGGGCTTATCCGATACCATTGGGTCACATTCAGGCTAGGGAACAGGCAATGCTGCGACTCTTCGAAATCAACCGGGGGACACTCCGCGAGCAGACCATCGAAGAGACCATGAGCAGGCAACAGCTGTCCGAGGCGGTGTGGATCGACCTCCAGGAGCCCGAGGAGGATGAGCGGGATCTGTTGGAGCAGTTGCTGCGCACGGAGCTGCCAGAGTCCGAGGATGTGGATGAGATCGAGGCCTCGGCCCGCTACTTCATCGATTCTGCCGGCGTGCACATTCACTCGCTGTTTCTGTCCCAGAGTGAGGGCCGCCATGACACCACTACGGTGGCGTTCATTCTCCAGCCCCAGCGCCTGATCACGGTTCGCGACACCGAGCTGGCCGATTTCCGCCTGTTGCGCATGCGCGCCCGCCGCCAGCAAGTGGATGCCCATAGCGCGCAGGAGCTGACTGTACTGGTGTTTGAGCAGAAGGTGGAGAACCTGGCCGACGCCCTGGAAGACATTCACGTGAAGCTGAGCGAGGTGAGCTACCTGGTGCTGGAAGATGAATCCGCCGAACTGGAGGACGCCATCGACTATCTGGCCAAGCTCGAGGACAGCACCGGTAAAGTACAGCTCTGTCTGATGGACACCCGGCGTTCGATCACCTTCCTGCAACGCCATATCCATATCGATGGGGAACTGCAGGAGAGTTTCCGCGACATTACCCGCGATATCGACACCCTGATGGCCCACACCGGGTTCGTGTTCAACAAGATCAACTTCCTGATGGACTCCACCCAGGGCTTTATCAACATCGAGCAGAACCAGATCATCAAGATTTTCTCCATCGCCGCGGTAGTCTTCCTGCCACCGACCATGGTGGCCAGCATCTATGGCATGAATTTCGACTTCATGCCGGAGCTGAAATGGATCGGCGGCTACCCCTTCGCCCTGTTCCTGATGCTACTGTCAGGTATCGCACCCTACGCCTACTTCAAGAAGAAAGGCTGGCTCTGAGTCCACCCCGCCACGCGGCAGCCTTCCGCGAACTGCTAATATGGAGAGACGCAGACAGATAAATTCTCGCCGCCGGTTTCGCCGCAGTGGAGCGCTTGCATGGGCACTGCCGTCAACAAACCCTTTCATCTCAGACAATGGCTCAGTGTGCAGCAGGCCGTGAATCACCTGAGTGCCGTGGCGGAAGAGCCATTCACCAGCGCGGATCTGGCGGACCTCGCCGAGGAACATCAGCTCAACCTCTACTGGTACCGGCCCGGCCAGCAGGTGGCCTACCTGGATCGGCCGGCGGTGCTGGAACTGAGCACGCCATTGCGCCTGTGCGCAGAGAACCCCAGTGACTGGAAAGCGATCAGCGGTATCCTGCGTCAGCGCCCGGCCCTGCCCGCCTATGAGCAGGACACACCGCTGCTGGAGGATGAAGACGGCAATCGCCTGCGCATCACATTCGACCACCGCCGGCGCCCTGAGCCGTTCAGCGGCCGCTGGTACCCGAGCCTGGCCGAGCTGGTGGTCAGGCGCAGCGAAATCGAGCAACTGGAACCGAGCCTGTTCTCGTCATCCAGCGGTGAAGAACACGCCCTGGAGCGGCAGCAACTCCTCAATGTTATCTGGGAGCTGGAAAAGCTGGCCCTGGATGGCGAGCACCACTCCACCGACTGGCTGGCGGAACAGATCGCCCGGCGTTCCGGTAACCTGGACCGACAGGCCCTCGAACGAATCCTGATCGCCGCCGAGCGCGAGGGTACCCGCGGCACTCCCCACTGACGTTCACCAATCGCCCCCTGGCAAGGCCGCACGTTAAACGGACCTGCAGCCTGGCAAGCTGCGAAATTATCGACAGGTTCATTCGGCTTTTTTCGCTGTTACCGGATCGAAGAATTTTTATAATCAACGCCTCTCCGGCAACCCTGCCGGGTCCAGAACGCATAAGTTTTAAACGGAATTGAACCGTGGCAGCAAAGAACAGCGAATCCGCTTACGGCTGGGTGGCCATTGTGTTCCACTGGTTGATGGCGCCAGTGGTGATCGGCCTGTTTGCCCTCGGCTGGTGGATGCGACAGCTCTCCTATTACGACCCCTGGTACCGGCAGGGCCCCGAGATCCACAAGGCCATCGGCATACTGCTGTTGATCGCCCTGCTGGTGCGACTGGCCTGGAAATTCTTGAATGTCTCCCCCGCAGCCGTCCCCGGCACTCCGCGCTGGCAAACAGTGGCGGCCCGGTTCGCCCACGGCGGCATCTACCTGCTGCTGCTCGCCATCATGACCTCCGGCTATCTGATCTCCACTGCCGACGGCCGCGCCATCTCTGTGTTCGACCTGTTCAGCGTGCCGGCCACCCTGCAGGGGCTGCCCAACCAGGAAGATATCGCCGGCGAGATTCATGAAATCCTTGCCTGGACACTGATGGGCCTGGTCGCCCTGCATGCCCTGGCGGCGATGAAACACCACTTTATCGATCGCGACGCCACCTTGCTGCGCATGCTGGGCAAGCCTGGTAATCCAGACGGGTCACGCGATAGTAAACACCAACCGACCGAAAATCTGAGCACCTCAAAATAAAGGAGCACTGTCCATGAAGAAACTGGCTATTTTCCTCTTTGCCTCACTGCTGGGCGCCACCGCCCAGGCAGCCGAGTACGTGATTGACACCGAAGGCGCCCACGCCTTCATCCAGTTCCGCATCAAGCACCTGGGCTACAGCTGGCTGTATGGCCGTTTCGATGATTTCAACGGCACTTTCCAGTACGACGAGAGCAAGCCGGAGGCTTCGTCCATCAATGTAAACATCGATGTAAACAGCCTCGACAGTAACCACGCCGAGCGCGACAAGCACCTGCGGGGAGAGGACTTCCTGTTCGTCGAAAAATACCCCACCGCCACTTTCAAGAGCACCAGCTACAAGCCTCTGGGCAACGGCAAGGGCAAACTGACCGGTGACCTGACCCTGCGCGGCGTGACCAAGCCGATTACCATCGACGTCAGCCACGTCGGCGGCGGCAAGGATCCCTGGGGCGGCTACCGTCAGGGCTTCACCGGTTCCACCGAGTTCAAGCTGAAGGACTTCGGCATCGACTACGACCTAGGCCCGGCTTCACAGAGCGTGGAGATGATCCTGGACGTGGAAGGTATTCGTAAGTAATACCTTTCTCACATCCCCTACAGGATGGAAAAGCCCGGCAATTGCCGGGCTTTTTTGTTTTCGCATGTCTCGTAAAAAGGTAGTGCAAACGCAGGATATGGTATGTGCAGTAATGGACAGGGAGTTTTGTTGTATACCCGAATTCCGGCAGCCAATGCCAGTTTTGGTAAGGGCTCCGATCTTACTGAGAGGCGGAAAAGCACCGGGCGCGAGCATCTCGAAACGCTGTAAATACATCCCTGTACGCTCCGTCGGCGACGTCCCTGTCGCCGACGGTTCGAGATGCTCGCGCCCGGCACTTTCCCTTAAGATCTGGCCTGGTCCCCTTGCAGAGCAAACTAGATGGATATGGTCTGCGGAGGAATGAAGCCAGGGGTTAAGGTGGAGTGTCAGGGCGGTCTTTCAGAAACTGTCGGCGCCAGGGAGGGCGCCGACAGAGCTACAGGGACGTACTCGTGCGGTTTCGGAAAGACCGCCCTGATACTCCGCCGCCACAGGTCCAGCCCGGCCCCGAACGCAGTCTGGCACTGAACCATCTTTAGAGGATGTGTCGGAAACCAGCTTACGCGCTCGCGCGACTCGGCTCCGGTACGCCCACCGCAAAGCGCGCCACCCCATACACGGCCAGCCCCGCCAGAATGCCCGGCATCCCCTCGTAGATATGACTGTGCCAGCCCAGCCAGCGCCAGGTCAGCGCAGTGGCGAGGCCGACCAGGCTCATGGTGATGTAAACCGCCTGCGATGGACGCGCACCCAGTGCCAGTACGATCAGGACCGGCGCGAAAGCGGAGGCCAGCGACGACCACGACATCACCACCAGGCTGAATACACTCTGCTGGTTCAGCAATGCCCAACCCACAGCACCGACGGTGATGGCCACCGTTGTCAGTTTCAGCACCCAGGTCTTTTCCGTGCGCTGGGGATGGATATCGTGAGTGATAGCCGCGGAACAGCTCAGCACCAGGGAATCCGCCGTGGACATGGTGGCCGCAAACACACCGGCCAGGATCAGCCCCACCATCACCGGCGGCAACAGGTCCATTGCCATCATTGGCAGCGCCAGCTCCGCGTCGAAGCTGCCCGCATCGCTGAGCAGGATGCGCGCCAGCATCCCCACGCCGGTGGCCATGGCATAGAAGGCCGTGAACCAGAGGTAATACCACAAACGTGCATGGATCATGCGGTGCTCGGACTCCAGCGCCATAAACCGCACCATGACATGGGGCTGGCCAATCACAGACAGACCGGCAAACAGCCAGCCCACAGCAAACAGCACACCACCGGCGAGACCCGGCAGCAGCATATTGTCCGGGTACCAGTTGAGGAAGCCATCCACCTCACCCATCGACTGGATGGCAGCACCCACGCCACCGACGGACTGGGTGGCAACATACAGCAGCGTGCCCATGGCCACGATCATTACGATGGACTGGGCCGCATCGGTCCAGATTGATGCGCGGATGCCCCCCGCCAGGCAGTAGGCTGCCACGATCACGCCGCCGATGACCGCGCCGCTCCAGATGGGCAGATCCAGCAGCACATACAGCGCCTTACTGCCCGCCACCAGCTGGGCACTGGCGTAGGCCAGCAGGAACATCAGCGAGAGGAGGCCGGCCAGGCGCTGCCAATAGACAAACCGTGATCCGGTCCAACAGCTGATCACGCCCGCATAACTGGATTCGCCGGTCTTGTGGGTGGCGCGGCACAGTGACTTGTGCACCCACAGCGAGCCCAGGAAGTCACCGAGAATCCAGCCCACCATCAGCCACACCGAAGCCAGTCCGGTGGCGTAGGTGTAACCGATCACGCCGATAAACATATAGCCGCTGTTGTTGGTAGCAACGGCAGAGAGTCCGACCAGGAACGGCGAGACATCCCGGCTGGCCAGGTAGTAATCCTGTTTGGTGCCGCGACTTTTCAGATAGGAACTGACACCGATGGCGGCGAACATGGCGAGGAAAAACAGAAAACTGGCGAGCACGGGTCTCTCCTATTTGTCGTTATTGTGTATTGGCCGGGCTCCCACTTCAGGAAGCCTGAGGCTGTTCAGCATTTTCACTGGAACTCTCTTCCATCCCGGTCGGCCCGATGCCCATCAGGCGCGCAAAGGGCGGATACTCATGCAAAGCATCGAGGGCCTCGTCCTCCATCGCCTCGTCCCGGTAGGCCGCTGAAATATCCAGCGCCTTGGACAGATACTCCACGGCCTCTTCCCAGTGCTCCTGGCTCGCATGGGCGCAGGCCAACTGGTAATAGGCGTTGCCGTTTTCGGGGTCGACTTCCAGCGCCCGCTGACACAGGTGGATGGCCCACTGGGGCTCGCCCAGTTCCAGTACGGCGTCGGCTTTGTAGGTCAGTGCCTCGCCGTCGTGGGCGCGCAGGGTCAGGATCTGGTCGTAGATCGCAATCTTGCCCGCTGCCGTGTGTTCACGACCGGCGCGCAGCCACAGTGACTGGATCTCCTTGGTCAGCTCGATCTCATCGCGGTTGTGCTCGATGTGACGCGTCTTCTCGCTCAGCTGCTCCTCGATGCCGCGCAGGCGCTCCTCGTACTGGCTCACCAGCTTGGTGATTTCCTCATTGGCGAGGCCATGTACTTTCTCCTTGATGTCCCGGATCGAAGTCCAGCCCACCAGCACCAGCAGGGAGCTGACGCCAGCGATCAGGTAGAAAAAGTAGGTGACGGTATCGGTGGCATAACTGATGGCCTTGTCGGCCACGTTGATCTGGCGATCCACGAACTGTTCGGTGAGATTCACCCGCTGCGCGGCCATGTCCGAGCGCAGCTGTTTAAGCTCGTCCAGCACATAGCGTTCGACGAACGGGTTATAGAGCGGCTCGTTCAGGCTCTCGACGCGCTCCTCTGCTGCCTGCTGTTGCGCGTTCGCCTTTGCTTCCTGCTGCTCCGTCTGTGGCTGGGCAGAAACGGACAGTGGCAGCCAGGAGGCTGCCACTGCGAACATCATAACTGCAATCAGGCTGCGCATATCGCTTCGCCATGATCGTAGACTTCCACCAGTGCGTGGTGAAGGCTCTTCACAGCCTCTTCGTAGTCGTTTTCGTTCACTACGAATTGCATATCCACCTGGCGCATCGACTGGTGCACCGCCAGTACACTGATACCGGAACGGGCCAGTGCGGCCACTGCACGGGACAGCATACCCGGCACCTTCATGTCACTGCCAATGGCGGAGACGACGGCAACCTTGCGCACCTGGATATCACAATCCGGGTACTCCTCGCAGATGGCAGCGCGGATGCGCTTTACCGTCTTCAGGTTGCAGGCCAGGAAGTGGGTAATGGTATTGGCATTGATGTCCTTGGTGACGACGCTGCCCTTGAAACGACGGATGATGTCGTTGATGGTGCGGTCGTAAGTGGTCATCAGGCCCATCATGTCCTGGTCGAAACACTCCACCGCATAGATGTTCTTGCGGCCGGCGATGATCTCGACACAGGGGGTTTCACTGACATAGTCGCCAGTCACCAGGGTACCGGCGTGCTCCGGCTCGAAGGTGTTCATCACTCGCAGCGGGATTTCCTGCTGGCGCAGGCCCTTGGCTGCACGGGGGTGGATCGCCTCCATACCCAGGTTGGCCAGCTGATCGGCAACGTCGTAGTTGGTACGACCGATGGGCACGGCTTCCGCTTCGCCCACCAGGCGCGGGTCGGCGCTGCTCAGGTGGTATTCCTTGTGAATGATCGCTTCGCGGGCACCGGTGACCACCGCAATACGGCTGAAGGTCATCTCGCTGTAACCGCGTGCGAAGGTGCCCATCAGGCCCTCGCGGGTGTGGGCGTAGCCGGTAGCAATCGGCAGCTCTTTGGCCAGGTCGATATCCTTGAAGGCGCGCTCGATGCGCTCGTCCAGGGTCAGGTGCTCACCGTCGCGCCATCCGGTCAGGTCGACGAAACGGGCATTGATGCCTTCCTGCTGGCGCAGCAGCTCGGCAGTGTTCCAGGCACTGTGGGCCTCACCGATACTCGCCAGCATTTCACAGACGACGTTGAGGTGCCCCTCGAGGGCAAAGTGGCCGTGCTGGCAGACACGCTCCAGGTCCGCGAGGCAGCGCTCGGCGTCTTCGAGGCGCTCACCGATGAAATCGTTGGCGCGGGCCAGCTGCTCGGCATCGGTGAACAGCTCGGCATTGATCTCGTGCACGCGGTTACGCACAGCTTCGATCGCATCGTTCCAGCTGCGATCTTCGTTCGCATCGGCAAACAGGGCAAAAATCCCCGGGCGGCCGGATTTCTTATGCTCCAGCAGCATGTCGGTGATGCCGCCGTAGGCGGAAACCACAAATACGCGCTGGTACAGCCCATCGTTGCCGGCCTTGCCGTTCTTGTAAATGATGTTGTCGCGAACTGCGGCATAGTCACTCATTGACGTGCCGCCGATTTTTTCTACCGTATGGAGGTTCATGGTCTTCCTGTAAGGTTTGTCGTGAGCTCGGGTGAAAAAGCGGCGCCCGCAGGCGCCGCTTCAGGACACAACACCTTTATTTCTTGTCGGAAACCTCTTCAGCTTCCAGTTCGTAGGCGCCTTCCGCGTTATGGACTTCCTTGCCATGCAGCGGCGGGTTGAACACACACGCCATCTTCATTTCTTTCTTCGCACGCAGGATATGCTTGTCGTGCTTGTCGAGGATGTAGATGGTGCCCGGCTGGATCGGGTACACCTTGCCGTCCTCGATGGTTTCCACTTCACCCTCACCGGAGATGCAGTACACAGACTCCAGGTGGTTCTGGTAGTGCAGGTGCAGGTTTGCGCCCTCGTAAATGGTGGTGATGTGGAATGAGAAGCCCATGTTGTCGTTTTTCAGCAGCAGGCGGGTGCTTTCCCAGCCTTCGGAAACAATGCGACGGTCACTTTTTTCGGCTTCTTGAAGGTTTCTAACAATCATCTCTGTTCTCTCATCCAATCCTGTTAATTCGGCAAGCTCGTTCAAAGGGGCCGCGGATCAGGCGGCACCCGCGAGTGCTTCTTTGCTGGTCTCGCTACCGCTGTCATCGGCGAAGAAATCGTGCTCTTCCGGCACGTCGTTGCTCTTCAGCACTTTCTGTACCGCCGCCTCGACGATATCCAGGCCGCGCTTCAGGTTCTCATCGCTGATGGTCAGCGGGCACAGGGTCTTCACTACCTGGTCGTCGGCACCACTGGTCTCAATCACCAGGCCGTGCTTGAACGCTTCTTTGGTGATCTGACCGGCCAGATCACCGCTGATGCAGTTCAGGCCGCGCATCATGCCGCGTCCGCGGGTGGTCATGTTGCCCTCACCGTACTTCTCGACGATGGCGCTCATGCGCTGTTCGATGTACTCGCCCTTGCGCTGTACTTCCTTGGCAAACTTGTCATCGCTCCAGTAGTGGTCGATAGCAGCCTTGGCAGTGACAAATGCCAGGTTGTTCCCGCGGAAAGTGCCGTTGTGCTCACCCGGCTTCCACTGGTCCAGTTCCGGGCTCATCAGTACCACCGCGAACGGCAGGCCGTAGCCACTCAGGGACTTGGACAGGGTGACGATATCCGGCTTGATGCCCGCTTCCTCGAAGCTGAAGAAAGAACCGGTACGGCCACAACCCGCCTGGATGTCATCGACGATCAGCAGTACGTCATGCTTGCGGCACACCGCTTCCAGGTTGCGCAGCCACTCGATGCTGCACGCGTTGATACCACCTTCACCCTGTACGGTTTCCACCATCACAGCTGCCGGATGGTCGACACCGGAAGAGGAGTCGGACAGGACCTTGTCCAGGTAGGCAGTGGTGTCGATGTCGTCACCCAGGTAACCCTCGTAAGGCATACGGGTGATGCCGCTCATGCTCACGCCGGCCGCACCGCGGTGGTGGGAGTTACCGGTGGCAGCCAGGGCGCCCATGCTGCAGCCGTGGAAACCGTTGGTGAAGGAGATGATGTTCTCGCGACCCTTGTACTTGCGCGCGATCTTCAGCGCCGCTTCCACCGCATTGGTGCCGGTGGGGCCGGTGAACTGCATCACGTATTCCATGTTGCGCGGCTTGAGGATCTTCTCGGAGAAGGCCTCCAGGAACTCACCCTTGGCCTTGGTGTGCAGGTCCAGACCGTGGGTGATGCCGTCCGCCTGGATGTACTCCAGCAGGGCTTCCTTGAAGACCGGGTTGTTGTGACCGTAGTTCAGGGTGCCGGCGCCACCGAGGAAGTCCAGGTACTGGTTGCCTTCCTCGTCGTACAGGTATTCAGCCTGGGCCTTGTTGAAAATGCGGGGGAAAGCGCGGGCGTAGCTTTGTACTTCTGATTCGATCTCGTCAAAAACTTTCATGTTGGCAACCTTTGGTTGGTTAATTGTCAGTTCGCAAAAAGTTAAGAAATGGGGAGTGCGTCAATCGCCTCAGCACTGGGCCTCTACATCGAAGGGGCCGATACGCAGCAGCATCTCGCTGTCGTGGGCACCCTTGAAGTGACGCTCGCGGTCGAACATCACCGATTCCTTGCATTCGGTGCCCAGCTTGCGGGCGAGACCGCGGAACAGGGCCCAGGAGGCTTCGTTGTCGGGCGTGATCGTCGTCTCCAGGTAGCGCACCTGCGCACAGCCCGGGCGGGAGAGGATGTCGCGGATCATGCGACCGGCGAGGCCCATGCCGCGGCCTTCCTCTGCCACCGCCACCTGCCATACGAACAGGGTGTCAGGGCGCTGTGGGACCAGGTAACCGGAGACGAAACCGCCGAGCTTGCCGTCCACTTCAGCGGCGACGCTGGTATCGGCGAAATGGCTGGCCTGCAACAGGTTGCAGTAGATGGAGTTCTCATCCAGGGGCGGGCAACGGTTGATCAGGCGATGCACGTCGGCACCGTCCTCACTGACCGGTTGGCGCAGCAGGGCTTCCTTCTTGCCGGCGGAACCCTGCCGCGCGGTGACCTTTTCTTCGGGAGACTCGTCAGTCTTGCTGTCCGAGCTTCCGCTCTGCGGATTGGCAACGCTTGTGGCGCTCAAATCAATACCTTTAGTCGTCAAATGGTTAGAGTGCGTTTAAACGAGGGCTTTCGCACCTCACCTTAAACAAAAAAGGTCAAATTTGACCTTTAATGAAGATAATTGTTTACTGCTCTAAACAATTTTTTGCATAGTACTCTAAACAAACGCCACGACGCAAGGCCAAACCCCATGCAAGTTGATCAAAAAGCACGCAAACCCCGCACTGAGACGGACGCCCCGGGCGCCGCCAGCGGTGTTGCGCGCCGAAGGGAATCAGCCGCGCAAACAACATTTGACAATCACCGGGCAGGACATAAAGTCGCGCACAGGCACCTCTCCCGCCGCGAACTGCAGAGCCTGCTACTGATGGACAAGATTGAAGAAGTACTGATCACCCTCCGGCGCCTGATCCGGGCCACCGACCTGCACTCCAAGCAGCTGGTCAAGACAGCCGGCCTCACCGCGCCACAGCTGTTGCTGCTGCAGGCGATCCGTGAAAAGGGCCAGGTCACCATCGGTGCCCTGGCGAAAGAGATCAGTCTCAGCCAGGCGACAGTCACCACCATCCTCGACCGCCTGGAGAAACGCGGCCTCGTCTATCGGGAGCGCTCCTCCGAGGACAAGCGCAAGGTGCACGCCTATCTCACTGAAAAAGGCATGGACTTTATCCGGGACGCCCCGACCCCCCTGCAGGAGCACTTCGTGCGTCAATTCCGCGACCTGCGCGACTGGGAGCAGTCCATGATCATTTCCTCCCTGCAGCGTGTGGCACTGATGATGGATGCCGAGCACATCGATGCCTCGCCGGTGCTCGACGTGGGAGACCTGACCAGGAAGGTGAGCCGGCAACATCCGGAAGCACATGAGGGCCATGAAGACCGCGGGGATCATGACGACCACGAAGAGGGCGGGCGCTGAGCGGCGCAGATTCCCTTGCCCTCTCGCGACACAGCCGAATAATTCCCGGGATAATTTGCCACTTGGTGCAAGCTTCCGGCGATCTGGCCGAATAATTTATGCAATCGTTGCATTCCCCTTAGAGTCCGGTATAAAAGGGCCAACAACACTGGGCGGTTTCCGGTCGTAAACCGCGACCGCCAATCAGGGCAACAGACGCGCACCACACACAACAAGAAAAAAATTAAAAACACAATAAGTGGAAGAGTTCCCGGCATCAGCCAGTAAGGGAACCGAGCGCGCAGACAAACAGGCCGGCCAGCGCCCTGGCGCTTCCGACGCACTCCGGCTATTAGGGTTCCCGCCGTTTCATGGCCCGGAACCGGCACCCCTGCGCTGCCCAGTGAGCATGGAATTCGCCAACAACAAGAACCTGCCGCATGGCTGGCAAGGTTTAAGAAGAAGGCAGGGCGAGGGGATCACCACATGGCCTGTTTACAGCATCCGGACACGGAGCAGTCCGTCTACCTGCTGGCACATCACACCATCGGCCGCCGTCAGGGCGCTGCCGACACCCGCATTGCCAGCGCGGAGATTTCCGGTATTCACGCCGCCATCCAATGGACCGGCACCCACTGGAATGTCCGCGACCTGAGCCGCAACGGCACCTGGCTGAATGGCCAGCCCCTCATCCCCGCACGCAACTACCAATTGCAGCTCGGCGACAAACTGGCTTTTGGCCGCGCCACCAACCCGGCCTGGGTGGTGGAAAACCTCGATGCACCGACCAACCTGCTGATCGACCTCAATACCGGCGACGCCCAGGAACTGGAGCAATACCACCTGCTGCCGGATGAGGAGGACCCCGTCGCCAGCCTGCACTTCAACCCGGTCTCAGGCCAGTGGTTGTTCGAGCTTACCGGCCACGACGGCACCGGGGAGCACGCCCGCCCCGTCAAGCATGGCCAGCGGCTCGACTGCGGCCCCCACAGCTGGCAGCTGTTCCTGGCCGACAACGAGGGGGCCACCAGTGAAGTGGCCCTGCAGCAGCTCACCATCGCTGCGTTCAACCTGCGCTTCGCCGTCAGCCACCACGAGGAACACGTACAGCTGAGGGTCGCCCGCGAAGACATTGATGTCGACCTGCCGGCACGCAGCCATAACTACCTGCTGCTGTACCTCGCACGGGCGCGCATCCGCGACATGGAAAGCGGCGCAGATCCGGATGCCCAGGGCTGGGTGCCCATCCAGGTCGCCACCCGCGAGCTGGGGATCACCGTCAATCACCTGAACACACAGCTGTTCCGGGCACGCAAGCAGATCGGTGAGGCACTGCCGGATTCCATCGACACCTCCAATCTGGTGGAGCGGCGCACCTGGGAAATGCGTCTCGGCTGCAGACAGCTGGAAATCTACAAAGGGTCCAACCTCGAGGCGAGTACAGCAGAGATCAACGAGCCCGCCATATAAAACGCGGAAGCATCCGGCAGCGGGGATCCGGAAAAAGAACAACATCATGGCCAGGGATGGCAGAGCAAAATTAAGGGCTACTCAGCCAGACCATGACGTCAGAGCAACAACCGTTTTACATCGGCCGTTACAGGGTCACCGCGCGCCTCGGCGCTGGCGGCATGGGCGTGGTCTACCTGGCCACCGACGAGCGCCTGCATCGCCAGGTGGCCGTCAAGTGCCTGCAGGAAAACCCCACCAGCGCTAACGCTCCACAGCGCATCCGCCAGGAAGCGCTGTTACTGGCCCAGCTCAACCACCCGAACATCGTCCAGATCTATGACGTCGTCGAAGAAGAGACGGAAGACGGGGACAACCTGGCGCTGGTGATGGAGTTCGTCGACGGCTGCACCCTGAACCAGTGGCAGCGTGAACGCACCCCCAGCCTGCGCCAGCGCGTGGCGCTGTTAAAACAGATCTGCCACGGCCTCGCCCGCGCCCACAGCGCCGGCATCATCCACCGCGACCTGAAGGCAGACAACATCCTGGTGGACGAGAACGGCACCGCCAAGATCACTGACTTCGGCATTGCCAAAAACTGGCGCCAACACAGCGACCTGACCCGCGAGCAGCATATCGCCGGCAGCTGGGGCGCCATGTCACCAGAGCAGGCACTGGGCAAGCCGCTGGACAACCGCTGCGACCTGTTTGCCCTGGGGGTACTCGCCTACCGCCTGCTGTGTGGCCAGAACCCGTTTGGCGACCATGAAAGCCCGTTCGTGATTGTCGATCGTATCGTCAACAGCGAGCACCCATCCGCCTGCAAACTGAACCCGGACCTGCCGCCGGCGCTGAGCCATTTGCTCGACCGGCTCTTGGCCAAGGAACCGGATAAACGCCCGCTGCATGCCAGCGCCGTGGCCGAAGAGCTGGGTAATATCCTGCAACAGCTGGCCGGGGATGTCGGTGAGAGCACCGCCAGCCTGACCGCGACCGTCACCGCTGAAGCCTTTCACCAGCGGCGGCAACGCTTTGGCAGCCTGCGCCGATGGCTCGCGGGGGGCGGCATCGCCGCGGTGGCGAGCTCAATCGTGGCAGGCACACTGCTGCTCAGCCAGGCCAAACCGGAAACATCCGGGCAGTACATCGCCATCGTTGCCCCGGCAGAAAACAGCCTGAAAAGCCGCGAGACACGGCAGCTAGGCAACAACGTCCTGAGCGCACTGAAGCAGGATCTCTCCAACCGCGAGGGCCTGCTGCTGGTGCCCTATTCCGAATCCCAGCAGCTGGCCGGCAAATCACTGCGGGACCAGGCCGAGGCGCTGAACGCCGACCTGCTGCTGCACCCTTCCCTGAGCTGTAATATCGAGCAGTGCGAAACCGCGCTGGAACTGATCGATGCCGACAGCCTGGCGGTGGTCGCCAGCCGCAGCACTCTCCTGGCCGTGGACGAGAGCACCGAGAGCCGCGCGCGCATACTGCAGCAGATGAACAAGCTGCTGCCGGCCCACGCGACGCGCTCCAGCACTGTGGCATTTGACCTGAGCGACGCCGATTACGAGCGCTACCTGCGCGTGTTCGAGCTGCGTGATGACGACGCCCATGTGCCGCAATACCTGGACGAACTGGAGCAACTGCAGCAGCGCGCACCCGCTTTCACCCCGCTGTACCGGATGTTCGCCGAGCTGGCTATCGACCAGCGTTACAACAGCCGCGACCTGGCGGCCACCGAGCGGCTGGAAAAATTTATCGACCGCGCGCCACCAACAATCACCGACCACCCGGACCTGCTCAGCGCACGCTTGCGCCTCGCCGTCTACCGCGAAGACCGGGCCACAGCGGAGCAACTGCTGGAACGCCTGAAGCTGATCCTGCCGGATCGGGCCAACTACCACTTCCTCAAGGCCGCCGCCCACCAGCACCTGGGGGATTACGAAGAGGCGCTGGCCAACGCCGACCGCGCACTGACTCTGCGCCGCAGCTACACCCATATGGTGCAGAAAGCCATGGCGCTCAGTGCCGGCGGTCAGATGGAGGCCGCCAGGCCGCTGCTGCTGCAGGCCCTGACCATGAGCGAAAACAATATCGACGCCCTCTCCCTGCTGGCCGCCAACGAACTGGACTCGGGCAACCCACAGGAAACCCTGCGGCTGCTGGGTAGCCTGGGCCTCGACAACATGGGGCCGATGGATCTGTACAACCTCTGCCTGGCCCACTACATCGAGCGCCAGTTCGAGCGCGCAGACCAGTGCTTCGCCAAACAATCACAGTGGTCGCCGGGAGATGCGGAAACCCTGCTCTACCGCGCCGAAATCGCAAACGCACAGCAGAAACCTGAGCGCGCGCGAAAGTTTGCCGAACAGGCTCTGTCCGTGGTGGACGGGCGCGACGACTGGGAAGGACTGCTGATGCAGGCCCGCGCCCATGCCGAACTGGGTGAGTCCGCGCCGGCAATCGAAAAACTGATCCGCATCGGCCGCGATGCCCCGGACGATATCTACGTGAACTTCGCCCGCGCGCAGGTGTACGTCACCACCGGCGACCTGTACTCGGCCAAGGCGCACCTGCGCAAGACACTGGACCTGGGGCTATCGCCAATCTGGTTCGGGACCGCGCCTTTTGCACCGGTGTGCGAGCAGGAGCAGTTCGCCGACCTGCGCCGCGATTACCCGGATCTGTGCAGTGGTAACCGGGTGGCACGTACTGCAGCGGCCGGCACCGGCGAGGGCTGAGGCTCACTTATACCGGGCATCACTGCGCGGAATTAGTCGCCGCGGCGCAAAACCGGTAAACTGGCGCCTGCTCTCTCAGGGAAGACGGGAGCACCCGAATACAGGCTGGCCACAAGAATAAACCGTCATGGAAATCGCCGAACCCGAACAAAAACAGCTTGGCCGCTACCGCATCGAGCGCACGCTGGGCGCAGGCGGTATGGGCGTGGTTTACCTGGCCAATGACACCAAACTGCACCGCCCGGTGGCCATCAAGAAGCTGCGCGACGACGCCACCAGCGCCACCGCCCGCGCGCGCATCCAGTCCGAGGCGCAGCTGCTCGCCCGCCTGAACCACTCCAATATCGTGCAGCTGTACGATGTGCTGGAAGAGCGCGACGGCATCGCCCTGGTGATGGAATACGTCGAGGGCACCACTCTCAAGCAGTGGATGCGCGAGGCCAGCCCCACCCTACGGGACAAGCTCAGCCTGCTGATCCAGCTCTGCCACGGCCTCACCGAGGCGCACTCGCTTGGCATCATCCACCGCGACCTGAAGCCGGACAATATCCTCATCGCCCGCGGCGGCGCCGACGGCTTTACTGCCAAGATCACCGACTTCGGCATCGCCAAATCCCTGCAGGCCAGCGAGAGCATCACCCGCGAGGATCACGTCGCCGGCACCGTCGAGGTCATGTCGCCGGAGCAGCTGCAGGGCTACCCACTGTGCCCGCGCAGCGACCTGTTCAGCCTCGGCACCATCGCCTACGAACTGCTGTGCGGCAGCCGCCCGTTTGATCAAGGCGACAAGGGCGAAAACGGCCCCATGGCCCTGGCCCAGCGCGTGGTGCATGACCCACATATGCCGCCGCAACAGGCCAACCCGGAACTACCGGAACCCTTCGCCGCCCTGCTGGACCGGTTACTGGCCAAGAACCCGGAGCAGCGCCCGGAAACCGCCGAACAGGTGGCCGAAGCCCTGGGCTTTTTGCGCACCGAAGGCTCCAACACCATCACCGGCGACTACTCCGAAACCGTCACCCGCCTGCTGCGCAAACCACCCAACAAACGCAAGCGTCTGCTGGCCACACTGGCCGGCCTGGCCGTACTCGGCAGCGCCGGCTACTGGGGTTGGAAGGAAATTACAAAATTAGAGCCGCAATATATCGCTGTGCTACCGGTACAGATCGAAGGTGAGATCCGGGGAGGCCAGGAACTCAAATCTCTTACGAAAACAATGGTTAAGCAGGCACTAATCGGTTCAACATTGAATTTAAAGACCTCAGCACTTGTTGCTTATGAACCAGAGAAAGCTTCACCCCTCGAAACACAGCTCAGCGCCCTCAGGGATAAAGGGGCTACTGGTGCTATTTCCGCGAAACTTGATTGCGCACAGCAACGCTGTGACATCAACATAGAATTGATAAACCCAACTAATGAAAAAATAATCAATCAAGTCGGATTCACTATTCTCCCACTCAAGAGACCGGAATCGTCCTATCGAATATCAAGCGCTGCGCGGGAGCTTTTTACTGAGAAATACCGTAAAGAAACGCTCCCCCCTCCTATGCAGAAAGACGATTACGATACCTACCTTGCTATTGCTTCTCGAATAGAGAATAAAAATTCGTTCGCATCGGATGAGGCCAGCCTTGTAAGACTACTCAATAAGTACCCAACCCACCCAAACCTCTACAGAGCAGTTACGTGGCTTGCCATCAACCTATATATCGCGAATAACAACCTAGACTTTATTACTAAAGGCTTGGTAAACCTTGAAAGGGCGAAAGCACACAACGTCGATCAAGCACTGATTCTAGAGCTAGAGTTCCTGCTAAAAAGCCAGCAAGAAAACCCAGAAGGTCTAGACAGAATGATTGCAGACCTTCAGGCTCTAGACTTTCCATCTGCATCCTTACTGACAGAATACGCTCGGCTTTTGTACAGAAAGGGAGACCACAAGGAAAGCCTTCAAATTGCGAAAGATGCTTCCGTAATTAACCCTACTCCCGAAAGCCTCTACTTATTGGGTATAAACCAGTACATTCAGGGGGAGTACGAAAAGTCCATAAATACACTAATGAGATGCATAACACTTAACCCACAGCACTGGAGTTCGCAGTCGCTACTGGCAAGCATTTTTGTTGAGCAAGGTGATTACTTCAAGGGAGAGCAAGTTCTACTTAAAATACCAGCTGAGCAACTAACATGGTATGAGCATACAAATTTTGGCACCATTTATTTTTTCCAGAAAAAGTACAAAAAAGCACTCCAATCATACAATCAAGCGCTAATCATATCGCCTGACAACGCGACAACCCTCGGAAACATAGCGGACACTTATTTGTCGCTAGGTGACCATGAAGCGGCAAAAGAAACATTTCTGAAGTTGAAAAACGTTACCGCGAGCGCCAGCGACGCAGAAGGGAAAAAGTTCTTTGCGTTATCGTTGGCATATCTCGGAGAAATTGACCCCGCTATCAAGCTCACACATGCTCTAATCCAAGAATATCCAAACAACACAAACATAAAGTACATGGCGGCGCAAATATATGCTCTTGCGGGAGAAAACCGCTCAGCATCTTATTACATCGAGGATCTGATAGCCCAAGGCATGGACAGAGAGTGGTTCTCACTGCCAGTATTTAGCCAAGTCTGTGTAAGCGCGAGCGCAGCCGTAAAGGCTGCGCTATGCCAGTAATTAGACTGGCCTCACGGCCATGGTAGGGTCTGCCGACAACACGACAGCTCCAGTAGCATCTTGAGCGGCCCACTTGAATGAGAAGCCATTGGCGGTCTGCTTATTGGCCTTCAGGTCAATCTCGAGGAACTGCGGACTGCCGTTCATCTTCTTGGCTTTCTTGATCGCACCCAGACCACCATTCACTTCGTCATAGGTCTCCATGCCATCGTCATTGCCGCCGATCTTCTGGTGATCCGCAAAGACCAGCTCGGTACCGATCAGCTCAACGACCAGCGTGGCCTTGCCGGAATTTTCTGGATTTGCCTTGGCGCCTTCGAAAATGATGTGGATGGTCTCGATGGCCTCACCGCTGTTCTTATCCTTGAACTCCCACTGCTGGTCAGCGCCGGTGGGCTTGAGGGTGAAGTTGAAGGTTACATCCTGCTGTTCCGGTACGGTGTAAGCGGTTGCTACGTCTGTCATATTCCACTCCTGGAAATCTTCTGGTCATTGTTTCCCTGAATACCGCGCAGGGCATTGTTGTTCTCATTTACCGGCGCCCCCAAGACCCCGGTGGAAATGCGCGCTGGATAGGATAATGCCAACCGTGACCGGAACTCCATCACAAATTCATAAAAAAACCGGCAGTCAGTAGCCTGACTGCCGGCCGTAAATGATGGTCCCAGCCATCGACGGTTACAACAACACTATCAAGAGCGAAATGGAGCCTCCTTGCCCCCGCCAGGCCCTTCCCCATAACGCCGGCAGCTTGGGCTCTGTGGTTGCCGGGCCGGCCTGGCGATCCAGCTTGCGCTGAATCCTTTTTCCTTTACCGAGCTGTGCCACTGGGTGCACAGGATTCCGGTCCTTCGGAAAAACGTTGAGGAGTGGCATCCTGCCGGGGCACCGCGTAAACCCCCTACGCTGCCCGCTCCTCAACCTCGATGTGTACTTTACGGATGGAGCCATTACAGGTCGATCACACGCCATTACACGCCATTACACACAACCGCTCTCATCCAATGCAGCACGCATAAAGCCACAGCGCCCAATGCGAAGGCCGGGCGCTGGGGCGGGTATTTCGAACCGTCGGCGACAGGACGTCGCCGCCGGAGCGTACAGGGATGTATTCACAGCGTTTCGAAATACCCGCCCCTGCGCCCTGCCGCCCCTCATCTCCAAACAAATGCCGCTCCTCAAGTAATTCAGAACCAAGAGACACCCGCGAAAGGAACTCAGCCAGCTATAACAAAAGGAAGGACATTCACTGCCTGATCCCAAGCAGCACGGACAGCGAGGCCATGACCGATCCCATCGACGACGCCAAACGCCTCTCCCCAAGACGCAACAGCTCCCAGGCCACCAGCATGGCCGAGCTCGCCTATGAGCAGCTGCGCCACTTCGGCATCGCGCCGGAAAGCGACCACGGCGCCCTGTTGCAGGACGCGGCGCAACAGCTGTACCGCGCCCAGGGCAGCCTGGCGGAACTCTGCGTCCGCAGCGCCGAACTGCTGAAAGGCCTCGATTGCAACGACCGCATCGCCTATTTCAACGCCAAGCGCTTTATGAGCTTCCAGCTGGCGAAGATGCTGCACGACCTGCAGGGGCCATTGCGAGCGAGCTTCCGCGCGCTACAGGGCGAAGAGGATTTCAACGCAACGACACGGGGCGGCTACCCGCTGTTCGACAATATCCCCGCGATCTTTGCCGCCACCCCGGTGATCGCCCGCACCGCCACCTATATCTATGCCTGCACCGAATGGATCGACGACGCCTTCCGCGGCCGCGAACCCAGCCACGATATCTACTCGCGCCTGCTGAACCCCACTTCCATTGCGCTGGCCAACGCCATGGTCACGCTGGAGTGCGGCCCGTATGCGGGGGAATACCTGGCGTGGAATTTCAATTCCGGCATGGCCGCCATCGACGCCCTGCTGGCCAACCAGCTGTGCCGGGGCGATATCCTGATCGTCTCCCGCCATATCTATGGCGGCGTGCACCAGCTGCTGTGCGACCACTATGCCCGCTCTGACAAACTGGGGATTACCCTCGTCTGGTTCGACGGCATCACCGGCGAGGACTTCCAGCAGTGCCTGGACGCCGCCCGCCACATGCACCGGGATACGCTGGCCAATGGCGCGCGCATGCACGTGTATATCGAGTCCCCCTGCAACCCCCACGGCACCATGCTGGATGTGCCCGACATCTGCACCATCGCCCACGACCACGAACTGCTGGTGATGCTGGACTCCACCCTCGCCACCCCCTACCTGCACCAGCCACTGCGACGCACCGACCGCAACCGACGGCCGGACTTTGTCGTGCACTCCTACACCAAGGATATCGACGGTGGCGGCACCGCTACTGCCGGCGTGGTAATCGGCCCGGTGCACCGCATGTTTATCCCCAAGGGCGATACCGTGCAGGGGCTCGATTGGAGCCAGTGCCTGTTCTGGGATGTGTATTACATCAAGGGCGCGTTTCTGGACGCGGACAAGGCCTGGCAGGTGCATGAAGGCATGCGCACGCTGGAAATGCGTATGCTGAAGAAGTGCATCAACACCCTGTGCCTGAGCCACTTCCTCGCCAGCCACAGCAAGATCCGTGTCAACAGCCACGCGCTGGAGACCGACACCAATGCGCCACTGCGGGAAAAACTGCTGCGGTTCAAATTGCCGGTGCCGCTGTTCACCATCGACATGGAGGCGGCGCAGATTCCCACCGATGCCTTTAAGCGCTTTTTCGATGCACTGGAGCCGGCCTTCGGCCAGATGGTGAGTCTGGGGCAGACCAACACCATGGTGCTTTGTCCGGCGCTGACCTCCCACTCGGAACTCTCGCCTGAGGACCAGCGCGCAGCGGATATCTACCCCACCACGCTGCGCATTTCTGTCGGTGACGAGGACATGGCGCAGCTGGTAGCGCACCTGATCAGCTGCGCCAAGCTGCACCTGGACCCGGTGAGCCCACATTTCAGCAGCGGCTTTATGGGGCCGCGGGAGGCGGACGAAATTTTTGCGCGTTTTTATCTGGAAGTGCACGAGCGCGTGGCGCGGCATTTTCCGCGGGTGGCGGATTATTTGTGAGTGCTTACTTGCAGGCGCAGCGCCCTGCTCACTGGATACCGGCCTTCGCCGGCATGATGAGTGAGGTGGTTTATTGAGTCCGTCGTCACCCCGGCGCAGGCCGGGGTCCAGTTGCCACGGCGGTTCGACGCTGCACCGGCTCCTGTGCCACACCCACTGGATACCGGCCTGCGCCGGCATGACGGCATAAGTAAATAATCACTTGCACGACAAAGGGCACTGCCTCTCCTTCGTCACCCCGGCGCAGGCCGGGGTCCAGGTGCTGCGAAGGTTCGACTTGGCACCAGGTCCTGTGCCACAACCTCTGGATACCGGCCTGCGCCGGTATGACGGCATAAGTAAATAATCACTTGCACGACAAAGTGCACTGCCTCTCCTTCGTCACCCCGGCGCAGGCCGGGGTCCAGGTGCCACGGCGGTTCGACGCTGCACCGGGCCTTGTGCCACTCCCGCTGGATACCGGCCTGCGCCGGTATGACGAGTGAGGTCGTCTATTGAGACCGTCGTCACCCCGGCGCAGGCCGGGGTCCAGGTGCTGCGAAGGTTCAACTCTGCACCGGGTCCTGTGCCACACCCTCTGGATACCGGCCTCAGCCGGTATGACGAGTGAGGTGGTTTATTGAGACCGTCGTCACCCCGGCGCAGGCAGGGGTCCAGGTGCTGCGAAGGTTCGACGCTGCACCGGACCCTGTGCCACACCCTCTGGATACCGGCCTTCGCCGGTATGACGAGTGAGGTGGTTTATTGAGACCGTCGTCACCCCGGCGCAGGCAGGGGTCTAGGTGCTGCGAAGGTTCGACTCTGCACCGGACCCTGTGCCACACCCTCTGGATACCGGCCTGCGCCGGTATGACGAGTGAGGTGGTTTATTGAGTCCGTCGTCAACCTGTTACAGGCCGGGGTCCATTGACTGCGGCGGTTCAACTCTACGCCGGGTCCTGTGCCACACCCTCTGGATACCGGCCTCCGCCAGTATGACGAGTGAGGTGGTTTATTGAGTCCGTCGTCACCCCGGCGCAGGCCGGGGTCCAGATGCTGCGGCGGTTCGATTCTGCTCCGGGTCCTGTGCGAAACTTACTGGACACCGGCCTTCGCCGGTATGACGATGCTGGATGATTCTCACGCCTGCATCGTTAAGTCGCTTTCCGGATATACCCACAGCAAAGACTCACTCACCACCCCGGTGGCAATCGCTGCCACTCGTCGGCGACCAGGTACAATTGACAGGCAAGCCGGCCCACTCTGGACTAACTTACTTGTGCACGCATTACCGCCGCCGCACGCAGTCAGTGCGGTCTGGCGGAGCACAAAGCAAAGATAAAATGGTCTCGCGCGGGCGCCGGGGCGAAGCTTGTTGCGCCTGCCCTTATCCCGTAAGATCAAAGCCTTTCTGCCCATAATTTAAACAAAGCCAATGCCGAACCTTCGCGCCCGCCTGCTGGCCCTGTTGTTGTGTTGTATTCCCGGCTTCGCCATGGCGCAGAGCTACGAACAGCTCTATAGCGATTACCGCGGCGCCCTCTACCAGATCCGCCTGATCGAAAAATCCTCCAATTCCAAGGCCGGCCTCGGCTCCGGTTTCCAGATTTCCGCCGATGGTCTCGTGGCCACCAATTACCACGTGGTCGCGGACGCCGTGAGCGAACCGGAAAAATACCGGCTGGAATACCTGTCCGTGGATGGGGTCGAAGGCAGCCTGAGCCTGCTGGATATCGACGTCATCAACGATCTGGCCATCCTGCGCATGGACAAGCCCGGCAACCAGTACCTGATCCTCGCTGAAGAAACCCCGCGCAAGGGCGAGACCATCTTCGCCCTGGGCAACCCGCTGGACCTGGGCATGACCCTGATCCCCGGCACCTACAACGGTATTGCCAGTGGCAGCTTTTACGACCGCATCCATTTCGCCGGCTCCATCAACCCCGGCATGAGCGGCGGCCCGGTAATCAATTCTGCCGGCAACGTAGTGGGCATCAATGTGGCCACGGCCGGAAACCAGGTGAGTTTCCTGGTGCCGGTGGAAAAGCTGGCGAAACTGCGCCAGCACCTGGGCATCGAGGGCAAGGCCAAGAACCTGCAACAGGTGACCCACGAGCAGCTGCTGCAGAACCAGCAGGAGATCATCGACCAGGTCCTGAAAGCGGAGTGGAAACTGCGCCCGCTGGGAGACGCCGAAGTGGTGGGCGAGATCGTCCCCGCCATCCAGTGCTGGGGCAATACCCAGGAGGGTGACGACAACCCGGTGACCCGTATCGACAAAGGCTGCACCGGCCAGGATGTGGTGTACCTCTCCGAGACCTTCAACACCGGCCGCATCGAGTATGAATTTTTCTGGCTGGAGGCGGAGGAAGACCTGCTGCCGGCCCGCTTCTACAACTATTACGAAGACCAGATGAGCCGCTTCGCCCCAGGCAACGACGCGGGCGAGGATGACGTCACCGAATTCAAGTGCCGCCAGGCCTTCACAGAACAACCGCGCACGGCCGGCGAGAACGGCGAAAAGAGCACCCCCATCGTCGCCCGCACCAGCTACTGCGTGCGCCGCTACAAGGAATTCCCGGACCTGTACGACGTGTTCTACCTGAGCCTCAGTGTCGACAAGGAAGACCGGGCACTGGTGAGCCATTTCACGCTGTCCGGGTTCACCAAGGAATCCGCCGCCGCATTCTCTGAGAAGTTCACGAGCGAGATCCAATGGCACTGATCATCGAAGAGCTGAACCGCGCCCAGCGGGTACAGACCCGCTATCGCATGGACGGCGACCGCTTCACCATCGGCCGCGGCTACGACAACGACGCCATTCTCGAAGACGTGCACGCGGATGCCCACCATGTGGAGATCGTCCGCAGCGAGGATGGCGGTTACCTGCTGCGGGACAGGAATTCGGTCAACGGCACCCAGCTGATGCGCAACCAGCGCGAGACCGGGGTGGAGGCCGGCGAGGTTAGCGAGCGCCGTATCGTGTCCGGCGACGAGATCCAGCTGGGTCGCACCCATTTCCGCCTCGTGGATACCGAGGAGCCCATGGACGAAGCAGTGCCGCTGCACTCGCTGGAAAACCTGTTTTCGCGGCTGGCGAGCCCGGTCAAGGCCGTCTCCCTGCTGGTGCTGGCAGGGCTGCTGACCCTGTTGATCGCCTACCTGGGCACGGCGGAAGAGTTCCGCTGGACCGGCGCCATCAATATATTCTTCGGCAGCATCTTCGGCCTGCTGGTGTACGCCGGCGCCTGGGCGCTGATCGGGCGGGTGGTACACCACGAATCCATGTTTTTCACCCAGCTGGCGATCGCCGCGCTGGGTGCGCTGATCTTTGCCGGCTGGGAATGGTTCAGTACCTTCCTGGACTACAACTTCGCCATGGGCAACCTGGTGGAGATCATCAATGTGGCCATCCTGGCCATGTTACTGCCGGCCATGCTGTGGTCCGCCATCTATCTGGCGACGAACATCACCCCCAAGTGGCGCCTGGCCGCCGCAGTGATCCTGCCCTGGGGGTTCCTCGGCCTGACACTGCTGGAGCAGGTAGGCAACATGGCGGAGTTCGACGGCATTCCGCAGATCAGCACCGAGATCAAACACAAGGACATGCTGGTCCGCTCGCCGGTGCCGCTGGACGAATTCGTGGCCAAGACCCCGTCGCTGTTCGATATCCCCATCGAACAGGAAGACAAGGCCGCAGATGAAGCCGCAACCGAGAGTGAGCCGGAAGCCAAGGCCGCCAACGGCGATGACAGCACTCATAACCACACTGCCGGTAGTCGAGAGGAGGCAGCTGCGTGACCAATCCATTCTGGAGTCCCGCCCTGGCGGAACTGCAGCCCTATGTGCCGGGCGAACAGCCCCGCGGGCGCAAGCTCATCAAACTGAATACCAACGAGAACCCCTACCCGCCGTCAAAGCGCGCTATGGCCACCCTGGCCGACCCGGCGCTGCCGGAGGCACTGCGTCGCTACCCGGACCCCGAGTCGGTGGACCTGTGTGCGGCCATCGCCACTCACTGCGGCGTGAGGCCGGAACAGGTGTTCGTCGGCAATGGCTCCGACGAGGTGCTTGCGCACGCGTTCTACAGTTTTTTCCGCCGTGAGGAACCGCTGCTGTTCCCGGATATCACTTACAGTTTCTACCCCGTCTACTGCCAGCTGTACGGGATCGAGTTCGCCACTCCGACACTGCGCGACGATTTCACCGTGGACGTGGATGACTATGCCGGCCCCGCGGCCGGTGTGATCCTGCCCAACCCGAATGCGCCCACTGGCCGCATCCTGCCGCTGGACGAAATCGAGCGACTGCTGCAGCTGCATCCGGCCCGGGTTGTGGCAGTGGACGAAGCCTATATCGATTTCGGCGGCGACAGCGCTGCAGCGCTGATCGACCGTTACCCGAACCTGCTGGTGATCCGCACCCTGTCCAAGTCCCACGCGCTCGCGGGCCTGCGCCTCGGTTATGCCCTGGGCCAGCCGCATTTGATCGAAGGGCTGCAGCGCACCAAGAACTCCTTCAATTCCTATCCCATCGACAGCGTGGCCCAGCAGCTGGGCGCCGCCGCCATCAGCGACGAGACGTGGCTGGAGGAAACCAGCAGCAAAGTGATGGCGACCCGCAGCCGCGTGGCCGAGGCCCTGCACGAGCTGGACTTCGAGGTGGTGCCATCCATGGCCAATTTCGTGCTGGCCCGCCCGCGCGGGATGAGCGCAGAGAAGGTCTACGGTGCCCTGCGGGAATACGGCATTCTGGTTCGGTATTTCAACAAACCGCGCATCAGCGAGTACCTGCGCATCTCCATCGGCACCGATGAGGAAATGGACGCGCTGCTGGATGCGCTGCGGAAAATCCTGCCGGCAGCGGGCACTTCGCGGGGCCGCTGAGGTCTTTCCCTATAATGGGCGGCACCGGCGTGCAATTTTACATTGGCGCGTCCACCGCCCTAACCGAAGGAAATTTTGTCGCAGCCTATGGTTTTTGATCGTCTGAAAACTCTGCTCGCCACGCTTCTGGCGCTCTCACTCGCCGCGCCGGCCCTGGCCCAGCAGGAGGAGAACCCCTGGGCCAAAGTGCAGCGCCCGTCGTCACAGCAATCTGCCAGTATCGGTACCTACACCAACGGCTGCCTCGCCGGGGCCGCGGAGATGCCGATGCGGGGCGAAGGCTTCCAGCTGGTGCGCACCGGCCGTAACCGCCACTTCGGACACCCGGACACTATCCGTTTCCTGGAGGAGTTCTCCCGCCGGGTGGCCCGCAATGACCTTGGCCGCATCCAGATCGGCGATATGTCCATGCCCCGCGGCGGCCCGTTTAATTCCGGCCACCGCAGCCACCAGATGGGGCTGGATATCGATATCTGGTACAGCCAGGACTGGCGCGCGCAGGAGCGCCCGCTGACAGAGTGGGAGCGGGACAACGTTTCCCCGGTGCCGCTGGCGGACGAGCAGGAGCACCGCATGCTGGAGGAGAACTGGGACCCGCGCGTGCCGAAAATCCTGCGCATCGCCTCTGAGGACGAGCGGGTGGAACGCATCTTCGTACACCCGACCATCAAGCGGAAAATGTGCGAGCTGGCCGGTGACGACAACGAGTGGCTGCGCAAGGTGCGCCCCTGGTGGGGACACAACTACCATTTCCATGTGCGCCTCACCTGTCCCGAGGGTGATCGCACCTGCAAGCCCCAGCGCCCGCCCCGTGGTGATCCCTGCGGCCCGGATCTGGACTGGTGGTTCAGCGATGAGTTCTACGCCATGCTGCGCGGCGAGACGCCGACACCAGAGCGGCCCGAGCCCAAACCGTTGCCGAAACAGTGCCAGCAGGTGCTGATCGCCCCCTGATATTCCGGGAGCGAAAACTCCGACTAAGCTGAACCATGCCGGCCAGACCGCAGTGGGAAGCTGTCGTTTAAGGCCCTGCCTGAAGGCCGAAGAGAGAAGCACGATAAAAGGGAATTCCATGAGCCAGCCATCCCCCAACCCGATCCAGGTCTTGCTGATCTGCGGCGGCGGCAGCAGTGAACACGAGGTGTCCCTGCGCACGGCGGACTTCATCGAGAAGCAGTTGCAGGGCATCGGTGACATCACCCTCACACGGGTGGAAATGGACGGCAACGGCCGCCTGACAGACCGCGATGGCGGCGTGCACTACCTGAGTCAGCAGCGCCAGCTGGTAGGTGAGGATGGCAGCGGGTGGGATGTGCACTATGTCATTCCCTCCATCCACGGCTATCCCGGCGAAACCGGTGACCTGCAGAGCCAGCTGGAACTGTTTGGCATCCCCTATTTCGGCTGCGGCCCCGAGGCCAGCAAAGTCTGTTTCAACAAGATCACCACCAAGCTGTGGCTGTCCGCCCTAGGGATCGACAACACCCCCTATCAGTTCCTGTGCAGCAACGACGGCGAGGAGACCGCCAAGGCCACCATGGCCCTGCAGGAGTGGGGCGCAGTATTCGTCAAGGCTTCGAGTCAGGGCTCCTCGGTGGGCTGCTTCAAGGTGACCGAAGAAGAGCAGATGGCGGAGGCACTGGAGCAGGCCTTTGCCCTGTCACCCTATGTGCTGGTGGAAAAGTGCCTGAAGGTGCGCGAGCTGGAGGTAGCCGCCTACACCTACGAGGGCGAGCTGGTCATTACCCCGCCCGGAGAAGTCTGTGCGCCGGAAGATACTTTCTACAGTTACGAGGAAAAATATGCCGAGGGCAGTCGCGCCAGAACCTTTGTGGAGGCAGAAGGCCTGAGTGAGGCGCAACTGGGCTGGATACACGAAGCCTCCAAGCGCGCCTTTACCGGCCTGCAACTGGAGGATCTGTCGCGGATCGACTTCTTCCTGACCGCCAATGGCGATATCTATCTCAACGAAGTGAACACCTTTCCCGGCATGACGCCAATCTCCATGTTCCCGAAGATGCTCGCCAACGCCGGGCACGATTTCAGCCACTACCTTTCCAGCCTCATCCGCGAGGCCGTCAACGGCTGAGGTATCCATCCCACGTAATGCGATTCTCTCACCTCCAGGACTGGACCCCGGCCTTCGCCGGGGTGACGACACAAGGAATGCCCCCAACTCTCGTCATACCGGCACAGGCCGAATCCAGAGAGAAGTAGCCAACGCTCAGTCTAGGGTCAAAACACTCGAGCATATGGACCCCGGCCTGCGCCGGGGTGACGGGGGAGTGACAGAGAGAGTGACCGCCCACCCATGTCGTCATACCGGCGAAGGCCGGTATCCAGAGGGAGCGGTGAAGTGGCACAGACTTAATTCAGGGTCGAAACACACGAGCACATGGCTCCCGCCTGCGCCGGAGTGACGGGGGAGTGACGGAGAGAGTGGCCGCCCACCCCCTGTCGTCATACCGGCGCAGGCCGAATCCAGAGAGAAATAGCCAACGCTCAGTGCAGGGTCAAAACACTCGAGAATATGGACCCCGGCCTTCGCCGGGGTGACGGAGAGAGTGACCGCACCCCATGTCGTCATACCGGCGCAGGCCGGTATCCAGAGGAGGTAGCGAAGTGGCACAGACTCGATACAGAGTCGCAACACACGAGCACATGGCCCCGGCCTGCGCCGGGGTGACGAGGCAACTGGGCTCTTGGCCGGTCTTCAGACCAGCCAGCCCTCCTGGCGCATATTCGAAAATTGCCCGCGCAGGAATTCCATCTGGTCCCCGCGGATCCGGTCACTGTTGATCAGCGCCAGGTACTCCGCGGGGTTGGGACAGAACGGCAGGGCCAGCAGCTCCATATCGATATCCTGCAGCAACCGGTTGCCCTTGTGCTGGTTGCAGCGGCGACAGGCGGTGACCACGTTTTCCCAGACATCCTTGCCGCCCCGAGACACCGGCTGTACATGGTCGCGGGTGAGCTCTGAAAGCGTGAAATCCTTGCCACAATAGAGGCAGGTCTGGGCATCGCGGAAAAACAGGGCGCGGTTGGTGAGCGGTGGGCGGCGCCGTGGACGCGCCATGCGCTCGCCGCCACAGGCGATGATTGCCGCCAGGTCCAGAGTCGAGCGCTCACCCATGCGGTTGATACCGCCGTGCACCGTCTGCACTACCCCACCCAGTGACCAGGTCACCAGTTCGCGCACGTAGAGGCAGGCCGCCTCCTGCCAGTTGAGCCACTCCAGTGGCTGCCCCGCCAGGTTCAGGCGCAAGATTCTCGCTTCTCTCGCTTGCATAGGCGCTACTCCCCGGTTTCCCTGCTCAACAATGACTGTTTGCCGGACCGGCACGAACGGCCCGGTCGCGGGCGCACGGCAATGGCTGCGCCCGGAAAGCAACAGGGCCCCGTCGGTCTGCCGGCGGGGCCCTGGAAGGAATTCGGGGTAGAAAAGTCTGCCACTCGCGTAAGCGCTATGCGCGAGAAGAGCAGGAAATGTGTCAGCACTGAGTCACTGAACGCTTCACCCTCCGCCGGCCGCGGGGAAATTACTGGCCGGCTCCGTTTGATTAAAGCGGATAATTATTTCAGTTTCCAGACAGCAGACGGGATGATGGCGCCCAACACGGCGTCAAATTCATGTTGAGCCACTGGAAGACCGATTCTGCCCCCCCCCTGAACGTAAAACACCGCCCAGGCAATCCGGCCCGGGCGGTGCGTCTCACAGGATGGTGCCCATTTCCCTTGGGCGTGTGGTTCACTCCGTTGAACCGTGGGCTCGATTCCCTTGAGCCCTCTGCCCGCTTCCCTCGAGCGTTGCGGCACAGTCCTTTTTTCCTTCGCCGCCTTGCTGTCGTCCCTCTAAAAATCCTTTTTGTAGTCCCTTTTTCTTCCTTGTGCTTCCGTGCTTTTCCGCGTCCCTGCAGCCTGGCATCCTTGCCTTTCTGCGTCCCTGCTTTCAGGCTTCCATGCCCTTCTGCGTCCTTGCAATACCATTATCGTCCGCCGGCCAGAAGCTGCCAGAGGGAAAAAGCTGAATTTATTGTGCGATATGTCACACAGCCTGAAGACATCGGCCCGGGTATCGAAGCGCGCAGGGGGAGTAGAGGAGAGAATCCGAAGGGTAAAATGTAAAACACCGCCCAGGCAATCCGGCCCGGACGGTGCGTCTCACAGGATGGTGCTCAGTTCCCTTGAGCTGCGGCGCAGTCCCTTTATCCCTTGCCGCGGTTTTTGCAGTCCCTTAAGCATCCTTGCACTCTCATTATGGACATTGCGGCAAAAAAAAGTAGGGGAAATCGGCTGAATTTGTTGTGCGATATATCTCACAAGACGGAGACATATCTCACACGGACCGGGCGGGAAGGACGGGGCGACACCCCATGTGGTACAAAAGAATCAAATAGCGAACGGCCTTTACTATAGGCGCAATAATTACCGGATCAACCTTTACCGTGAACAACCTGTTGAAATACGCGCTCATTTTTATCGCACTAGTCATCTTCGGCGCATTCCTCCTTGTGGCGCTCATTCCCGGAGTCAATGTGCCCTGGCAGCAACTCACCGGCACGGCGGATACCGACGAAGAAACCGTGGAGCGTGAACTTGTGGTCGCGGATGGTTTCAGCGTCACACTCTTTGCCGATGATGTCCCCAATGCCCGCTGGCTGGCGGTCACCCGTAACGGCGATGTTCTGGTGTCGCAACCCCGGCGTGGTCAGGTAAGCCTGCTGCGCGCGGATGCCAATGAAGATGGGCGCGCCGACGGCCAACGGGTACTGATCGATGGTCTGCGCCGCCCCCATGGCCTGTTCCTGCACGAGGACTGGTTGTATATCGCCGAGAGCGATGCAGTGGGCCGGGTGCCGTTCGACCACTCGGACCGGCGCCTAGCCGGCAGCTACCAGCGCATCGTCAAGGGGCTCGATGACAGCGGCAATCACTGGACCAAGACCATCGATCTGGGGCCGGACGGCTGGGTCTACCTGAGCAGCGGCTCCAGCTGCAACGTATGCGAGGAAGAAAACCCGCGCCGCGCCACCATCATGCGCTTCAAGCCCGAGGGCGGTGAGCCGGAAATCTTCGCTACAGGCCTGCGCAACAGCGTTGGCTTCGACTGGTCGCCGGTGAGCGGTGAGCTCTACGCCACCGACAACGGCCGCGACTGGCTCGGCGACGACTTCCCGCCGGATGAACTGAACCGGGTTAAGAAAGGCGCCTTCTACGGATGGCCCTACGCCAACGGCAACCGGGTACCAGACCCGGATTTTGGCGTCGATGCCAGCGCGGAAATCGAGCAGAAAATCGACAAATCCACTCCGCCGGTGCACGGCTTCCGCGCCCACAACGCCCCGCTTGGCATCCATTTCCTCGAGAGTCCATTGCAGCCCAGAGGTTATTGGGATTCCGCCCTGGTGGCGCTGCACGGCAGCTGGAACCGCAGTGAAAAGGACGGCTACAAGGTGGTGTCACTACACTGGGACGCCAGTGGCAATATCCGCGAGCGCGACTTCCTGCAGGGCTTCCTCTCAGACGACGGCGAGACGGTTTTCGGTCGGCCGGTGGCTTTTGCCGAGGACGCCAATGGCAACATCTATATCTCCGATGATTATGCCGGTGCGGTTTACCGCGTCAGGGCGGGCAAGAATCCCAGGGGCGGCACCATTCCTGGCAACCGGCCGCCCATCCAGGCGCCGCCAAAGCCACAACCCATTGACAGTGGTGCGGCCCAGCGGGGTGAGGAGATCTATCAGCGCTTCGACTGTGCGCGTTGCCACGCTGAGCAGATGCCTCTGCGCAACCTGGCGAGGAAATATTCCCTGCAGCAACTGGCGGACTACTTTGACACCCCCACCCCACCGATGCCGAAGTATGATTTCAGTGCAACCCAGAAGCGGGCCCTGGCCCATTACCTGATGTCGCTGGAGCACAGAATCGAAAGCACAGCGCCTCTCAATTGACCACCTGTGCGCCAGCCGCTAAGGTTGCGCGCACGACGAGACCCGGGCCCACGAGTACCCTCAACAGCCCGATGCCAGAGCAGAGACAGGCAGGAACGGAATGGCGGCGAAGAAGCAAGCAGCAACCTTTGAGCAGGCCCTTGAGGAACTGGAGCAGCTGGTGGAGCGGCTCGAGGCGGGCGACCTGCCCCTGGAGGAGGCCCTGGCAGACTTCGAGCGCGGCGTGAAACTCACTCGCGAGTGCCAGCAGAAGCTGGCCAGCGCCGAACAGAAGGTCAAGGTGCTGATGGAGCAGAATGGCACTGTGCAGGAAGCGCCTTTCGACAGCGGTGACAACAGTGAGACAGGCGAAAACGACAACAACCCCGGGCAGGGTTTCTGACGCGTGCCGGCTTCCAACGCGGTGAGCCTTTCGGCTTTCCTCGAAGCGTCGTCGGAGCGGGTGGAGGCCCGGTTGCAGGCGGCGCTGGCCCCTTCGGTCCCCGCCGCAGACAACCTGTTTGCCGCCATGCACTACAGCGCCCTCGGCCCTGGCAAGCGGCTGCGGCCCGCGCTGGTCTACGCCTGTGCCCGTATCGTACAGGGCGAGCACTTTGACCCCGCCCGCTGCGACGGTGCTGCGGCAGCACTGGAGTGCATCCACGCCTACTCCCTGATTCACGACGACCTGCCGGCCATGGACGATGACGACCTGCGACGGGGGCGCCCCACGTGCCATATCGCCTATGACGAGGCCACTGCGATCCTCGCCGGCGATGCGCTGCAGACCCTGGCCTTCGAACTGGTACTGCACTCCGAAGCCGAGCCCCGCCTGAAGGTGCGCATATTGGAAGAGCTGACCGCGGGCGCCGGCGCCCGCGGTATGGTTTCCGGGCAGGCCATCGACCTGGCTTCGGTCAACCGCACACTGGACCTGGCCCAGCTGGAAGCCATGCACCGCCTGAAGACCGGCGCCCTGATCCGCACCAGCGCCCGCATCGGCGCCCTCCTCGGCGGCGCCGATGAAGTGCAGCTGGCCGCCGTCACCCGCTACGCCGAGGCGATCGGGCTGGCATTCCAGGTGCAGGATGACATCCTCGATGTGACGGCCGACACCGCCACCCTGGGCAAGACCCAGGGCGCCGATGCCGCACGCAACAAGCCCACCTATGTCTCGCTGCTGGGGCTCGAGGGCGCGCGCCAGAAGCTGGAGGGCCTGCACCGGGATGCCCGCGAGGCGCTGGAAACCGTGCGCGGCGACACAGGCCTGCTGGAACAACTCGCGGACTATATCGCCCATCGCAGTCACTGACTGCCGCGATCCGGTGCGCGGAACACCCCGACTACTGTGGCGGAGCGCGCCCCGGGGGCCGTTCAGGATGCAATCTCCCCCCCGCGGGCATACAATCCCTTTTCACACTTTTGTTGCAATTGATACGTTCGATGTTCGACGAAATCCCCCGTACTCGACCGCAGACACCGCTGCTCGATCGCATCGACAGCCCGGCCCAGCTGCGCGCCCTCGACGAGCGCCAGTTGCCCGAGCTGGCCAGCCAGCTGCGCGAGTACCTGCTTTACTGTGTCGGCCAGACCGGCGGCCACTTCGGTGCCGGTCTCGGCGTGGTGGAGCTGACCATTGCCCTGCACTACATCTACAACACCCCGGATGACCGTCTGGTGTGGGATGTGGGCCACCAGACCTACCCGCACAAGATCCTGACCGGACGTCGTGAGGAGATGCTGACGATCCGCCAGCAGGGCGGTCTGTCCGGTTTCCCTAAGCGCAGCGAAAGCCCCTACGATACGTTTGGCGTCGGGCATTCCAGTACCTCTATCAGTGCCGCCCTGGGGATGGCCCTTGGCTCGCCAGACGAGCGCAAGGTGGTGGCGGTGATCGGCGATGGCGCCATGACCGCGGGCATGGCCTTCGAGGCGCTGAACCACGCCGCCCATACCGGCAGGGACATGCTGGTGGTGCTGAATGACAACCGCATGTCGATCTCCAAGAATGTGGGCGGCCTCGCCACCTACTTTGCCAAGATCCTCGCCAGCAAGACCTACCTGTCCATGCGCGAGGGCAGCCGCCGCATCCTGTCCAAGATCCCCAAGGCGTGGCAGCTGGCGCGCCGCACCGAGGAACACGTGAAGGGGATGATCACCCCCGGGACCCTGTTCGAGGAACTGGGCTTCAACTACGTGGGCCCGGTGGACGGTCACAACCTCCACGACATGGTGCACACCCTGCGTAACCTGCGCGGCCAGCGCGGCCCGCAACTGCTGCATATCGTCACCACCAAGGGCAAGGGCTTCGGCCCCGCCGAGGAAGATCCGGTGGGCTACCACGCACTGAACAAGCTGGAGCCGGAGCCCAAGGTGCAGGTGGCCGTCTCCAGCAGCAAGCGCAAGCTGCCCAAGTACCAGGACATCTTCGGCCAGTGGCTGTGCGATACCGCCGAGCAGGATGAGCGCCTGATCGGCATCACCCCCGCCATGTGCGAGGGTTCGGGCATGGTGGACTTTGCCGAGCGCTTCCCGGAGCGCTTCCACGACGTGGCCATCGCCGAACAGCACGCCGTGACCCTGGCGGCGGGCCTGGCCTGCGAGGGCCAGAAACCGGTCGTGGCCATTTACTCCACCTTCCTGCAGCGCGGCTATGACCAGATGGTGCACGATGTGGCCATCCAGGACCTGGATGTTACCTTCGCCATCGACCGCGCGGGCCTGGTGGGCGAAGACGGCCCCACCCATGCAGGAAGTTTCGACCTCACTTTCATGCGCTGTCTGCCCAACCTGGTGATCGCTGCGCCCAGCGACGAGAACGAATGCCGGCAGCTGCTCTTCACGGCCTACCAGCATGAAGGGCCCGCCGCGGTACGCTACCCTCGCGGCACCGGTCCGGGCGTGGAGATCCAGCGCGAAATGACGGCGCTGCCCATCGGCAAGGCGCGCATGATGCGGGAAGGCAACCAGGTGGCGATCCTCAACTTCGGCACCCTGCTGGAGCCCGCCATGGCAGCGGCGGAGAAACTCGGTGCCACCGTGGTGGATATGCGCTGGGTGAAGCCACTGGACGAAGTGCTGATCGACCAGCTGGCCGCCAGTCACCAGCTGCTGGTGACCCTGGAGGAAAACACTATTGCCGGCGGCGCCGGCAGCGCGGTGATGGAATACCTCAACAGCACCGGTACGCTGATTCCGCTGCTGCAGCTGGGCCTGCCGGACAGGATCATCGAGCATGGCAAACACCCCGACCTTCTGGCCGGGATCGGACTCGATGCGACCGGTATCGAGCACAGCATCCACCGGCGCCTGCAACAACTTGACGACAAGCACTTTCGCGGCCAGGCCGCGGCCCTCTAGGGCCTGCGGCACCGCACATCAATAAAGAACCGCTTTCGCGCAAGCTGGCTACGACCAGAGCGCGCCTGACCAGATTTAAGGGGGGACTATGTCCTTGATGCGTAAAACCGCACTGGCCGCGGCGGCACTGTTTGCCGCCGCCGGCGCTTCCGCCATGGAGCAGGAAGCCTTCGACAAGGCCTTTGACGCCATGCCCAAGAAAGGGGCCGAGGCGAAACTCGAGGCCCTGCAGGACCTCCGCTACCAGTGGCTAATGGAAAGCTTCCCGAGCTGGGCCACCTACCAGGGCTACCCCGGGGTCAACGACCGCTGGACGGACGAATCCCTGGAGGGCATCAAGCGCCGCCGCGAGCAGACCCGCCGCATGCTGGCCGCCAGCCGCCATATCGATGCGGCCAAACTGCCGGATGAGCGCCAGCTGGACCAGCAGCTGCTGTACCAGGACCTGCTTAGCGAGGTGAAAGGCTTCCAGTTCCCGCAGCACCTGCTGCCAGTGACCCATATGAGCGGCATCCAGCGCAACGTGCCGGGTGTGCTGGCGGCCATGCCCAAGCGCAACGCGGCCGACTACGACGACATCATCATCCGCCTCGATAGCCTGCCCCTGCTGATCCAGCAGACCCGCGCGCTGATGGTGGAGGGACTGGAAAAGCAGATCACCCCGCCGCAGATCACCCTGCGCGACCTGCCGGCGCAGATCCGCGCCCTGATCCCGGAAGACCCGAGTGAGAGCCCGCTGATGAAGGCGTTCGCGGAAATGCCGGACAGTATTCCCGCCGCCCAGCAGAAGCGCCTGCGCAATCGCGCCCTTGCGCTCTACCACCGGGAGCTGGTGCCGGCCTGGCGCGACCTGGCGGAATTCGTCGAGCGCGAATACATCCCCGGTGCGCGGGTGGATACTGCCTTTACCAGCCTGCCGGACGGCGCCCGCTGGTATGCCCACAAGGTCCGCGACAACACCACCACCGCGCTGAGCCCGGAAGAGATCCATCGCATCGGCCTGGAAGAAGTGAAGCGTATCCGTGGGGAGATGGAGAAGGTCATCGCCAAAACCGGTTTTGACGGCGACTTCGCCGCCTTCACCGACTTTCTGCGCAACGACCCGCAGTTCTACCACACCAGCCGCGAAGACCTGATGCGCGATTACCGCGACATCGCCAAGCGCATCGATGGTGAGCTGCCGAAGCTGTTCCGTACCCTGCCGCGCCTCCCCTATGGTGTGAAACGCATCCCCAGCTACTCGGAGAAGTCGCAGACCACCGCCTATTACCAGCCAGGCTCCATGGAAGCCGGCCGCGCGGGAGTGTTCTTCGCCAACACTTACAACCTGGACAGCCGACCCAAGTGGGAGATGGAAGCGCTGACCGTGCATGAGGCCATGCCGGGCCACCACCTGCAGATCGCCCTGGCACAGGAAATCGAGGGTGTACACCCGCTGCGTCGCGTGAGTCGCTACACCGCCTTCGTCGAGGGCTGGGGTCTCTACTCCGAGAGCCTCGGCTATGACCTCGGCCTGTACACCGACCCCTACAGCGAGTTCGGCGCCCTCACCTACGATATGTGGCGCGCGGTGCGTCTGGTCGTGGATACCGGCATGCACCAGCTGGGCTGGAGCCGCGAGCAGGCCATCGAGTACTTCATGAATAACAGCGCCAAGCCGCGCCACGACATCACCGTGGAGATCGACCGCTACCTGGTGTGGCCGGGCCAGGCCCTGGCCTACAAGCTGGGCCAGCTGAAGATCAAGGACCTGCGCGCCAATGCCGAGCAGCAGCTGGGTAATAATTTCGATATCCGCAGCTTCCACGACGAGCTGCTGGGTGCCGGTGCCCTGCCGCTGAATGTGCTGGAAAGCCGCATGAACGACTGGATCGTGGCCCAGGGCGGCCAGGCCGCTGCCGCGCCCGGTGAGCCGACCCAGGCGGGCGAAGTGACCCCGAGCAGCTGACCCTCTCCCGTCTTTTCTACGTAAGGGCGAACCTCGTGTTCGCCCTTTTTCGTTGGCGAGCCCTCGCGCGGGCGTGGTGATGCGAAGACGCTGGTGTCGATCGCTAGCAGTGCCTTATTAAATAGCCGCATGCCCCGGAGCCAGAGTAGAAAAGGCGAACACAGGGTTCGCCCCTACATCGCCAGCAACTGCCCCACCATCGCGCCCAGCTGCATGTCGCTGAGGACGCCGAAATGGCTGAGGCTGATATTGCCGGCGCGATCCACCAGCACCGTGGAAGGTGTGCCCTGCAGGCCCAGTTTGGCCATGGTCACCGGCACCGGGCCGTTCTCTGCAGGCTGGTCGATGGCAATGGGAAACGGCACGCGGAATTCGGCGACGTAGACGCGCAGGGCATCGACGTCCATCACCCGGTGATGCTCAAACACCGTGTGCAGGCCGATCAACTGGAAGTCGTCCGCTGCAAAGCACTCAGCAACGGCCGACGCCTGGGGCGTGGCGCGGGTGACACAGGCCGGGCACAGCATCTGGAAGGCATGGAGCATGACGACCTTACCGCGCAGAACCTCGAGCCTGAGTGGCTCTTCCGTATTGAGCCAGCTGCTGGCCGTGATCTCCGGCGCGGGGGGGGAATGTCTGCGGCAAGACGGCCTCCTGGGCGAACGGGCGCAAGCGATGGTGACACCCGCTCAGTGTAGGCGGCCGCTACAGCCCCCGTCTTACTCACCCCCTAGGCTTACTCGTCACCGCGCTGTTTGCGCGTGCGGGCATGGCCCTGCACCTCGCGGTAAAACTGCCCCAAAGCCCGGTCCTCGGCCCTCTGCTCCGCCAGGGTGCGCTGGTTGCGGCTGATTTCCCGTACCAGCTTGCGCCAGTTACGCAGCCGCCGTTCATCCAAAGTCCCCAGCTCCAGCGCCGCCTGCACCGCACAACCGGGCTCCGCTTCGTGGACACAGTCCTTGAAACGGCATTGCCGGGCCAGGGCATCGATATCGTCAAATGCTGCGGTGATGCCCTCCTCGCCACCGGCCAGGCCCAGTTCGCGCATGCCGGGACTGTCCAGCAGCAGGCAGCCATCCGGCAGTGGGTAGAGCGCGCGGTGGCGCGTGGTATGCCTGCCCTTGCTGTCGTCCTCACGGATTCCGGCAGTCGCCGCCAGCTGCATGCCGGACAGGGTATTCAGTAGTGAGGACTTACCCACACCGGAGGAGCCCAGCATCGCGATGGTTTCTCCCGGACCAAACCAGGCACGCAGGGCCGCGACACTATCGGGTTCCAGGGCATTGACCGCCAGCACCGGCAGGTCCCGCAGCCCCTTCACGGCCTCCAGGTAGTCGCCGGTTTCGGCGCAGAGGTCGGCTTTGGTCAGCACCAGGTAGGCGCGGCTGCCCGCGGCCCGGGTCAGGGCCAGATAGCGCTCTATTCGCGAGAGATTAAAGTCCTGATTGCAGGAGGCCACGATCAACACGCTGTCCACATTGGCAGCGATCAGCTGCACCCGCTCCGCGCCCGGCGCCATACGCCGGAACAGGCTGCTGCGCTCCAGCAGGCGCCGGTAGCCACCGGTGCCGCGCTCCAGCAACAGCCAGTCCCCCACGGTGGGACGCTGCTCCACGGCAGCCGGCAGGTGAACTCCACCGAGGGAAAAGGAATGTTCACCGGTTTCGCCGGCCACTTCCAGACGGTTGCGGTGCACCGCCATCACCCGCAGCGGCTCGCACAGCTCATACTCTTCGAGGCTCAACTGTTGCTGGAAGAAAGGTTTCCAGCCCAGTTTTTCCAGCGGGGACTGCACCCGCTCCGGGGATAGGCGGCCGGGGCCGCTATTGCCGCGTCCGAAGGGGGGGCGGCGGGAAATCAACGATCGACTCACGGTACAAGACCTCATTGCGCACGTGGCGCACTACTGCCGCGGTGTTGTTCGCCACGGCATCGGACAAAGAGGATGGAAGGCTTCCGGAGAGGGAAACCCGACGTCAGGAAAAACCGTCAAGCCGGGCTCAGACGCGATTCAGCGGGGAACCCGGCGAAGGGAACACACAATCACTGGTCGTCCTCCGCTGGTAATGAATTCGGGGGGAGAATGTAGCACCACCCTCGGCGCCGGACAATTCCCCAGAAAAGCGAAAAGCCGGCAATTGCCGGCTTTCGTACCAAATTCTCGCAGGTGCATCACCTTTCTCGACCCACGAAAATCTGATGGTTTTGAGTGTAGACGCTGGGAGAAGTTCCGCACGCGTTTTACTCGAGAGTGAGGATCACTCAGGCAGATTGCTGTGCCGTGACGTTTTTATAAAAAATTTGTGACACTTCTCAAACCTTTCTCTAGACCCCAGTCAACTTACCATCTCCCTCCCCCCGGGGTGGGAGGCCCCGTCTTGCCCCCCGGGTTTCAATGAACTGATGGGGAGAAGTCTGTGGTACCCCCAATACCCGAACCGAAGATAACAAGAACCCCGGAACCATTATGCGACTGATGAAGAACACACCAGCAGGTGGCCGCCTTCCCTTTGCACTGGGCGCGCTGATCCTCGCTTTCCAGCAAAACGGCCATACCGCCGACACCCCCGACCCGACCTCGGTGAATATTCCCGGCACCATCCAGATTCAGATCGGCTGCCCCGGTGACTGGCAGCCGGAATGCGCCGCCAGCATGCTCAGCTACGACAGCTACGACGACAAGTGGCAGGGGAGCTTTTTCATCCCCGCCGGCTACTGGGAGTACAAGGCCGCTTTGAATGGCAGCTGGCACGAGAACTACGGCCAGGGCGCCAACCGCAACGGCGCGAACATCTCGCTAAACCTGGATGCAGGCGGCGAGGTGAAATTCATCTACGACCACGAAACCCACTGGATCACCGATAACGTCAACAGCACCATCGCCACAGTGGCGGGCAATTTCCAGTACCAACTGGGCTGTCCCGGCGACTGGCAGCCGGACTGCCTGCAGAGCTGGATGCAGGATGCCGACGGCGACGGCATCTACACCTTCATCACCAATGGATTAAAAGCCGGCAACTACGAGTTCAAGGTGGCGCTGAACGAAAACTGGGGTGAAAGCTACGGCAACAATGGCGGCAACGTGCCGTTCACCGTGGCCAATGACAACGATGAAATCTATTTCGCCTTCGACAGCGCCAGCAAACAGGTCACGGTCAGTACTGACGGCGTCCCCCGCGGCGACCTCAGCCTCGACAAGGCACACTGGGTCGATGGCGATACCTTTGCCTGGAACATCAGCCTGCAGGAGGGCGACACCGTCAAACTGCATTACAGTGCCGATGCCGAGCTACAGCTGACTGCCGACGGCGTCGCCGGTGATGGTGCCGTGGTCCTGCATTATCGTGCAGACAGTCTGCAGGGCGAAGCCGCCGAGAAATTCCCGCACCTGTCGGGCTTCAACCGCTTTAGCTTGCCCACAGGCGCCCCGTCAGCAGAAGACCTGGCGACACAGCAGCTGGCGCTCGCGGTCTACTCCGCCGACGGCGAACTGCGCGATGCGACAGGTGTGCAGATGGCCGGCGCACTGGACGACCGCTTCGCCTATGACGGTGAACTGGGGGCGATCGTCGGTGAAACGGATGTCGCCTTCAAGCTCTGGGCGCCCACCGCCCGCTCGGTAAAGCTGTATCTGTTCAGTGACGCCGGTCAGGAAAGTGCCGATACCGTCGTGCCGATGACCCGCAACGAAAACAGCGGCACCTGGTCTGCCAGCGTCGACAAGGGCTGGGACCGCAAGTTTTACCTGTACGAGGTGGAGGTTTACTCCTACTTCAGCCGCCAGGTGGAAACCAACCTGGTCACGGACCCCTACTCTCTCAGTCTGTCCATGAACAGCGGTAAGAGCCAGGTGGTGAACCTGGACGACGCCGACCTGAAACCGGCCGGCTGGGAGCAGGTGAAAAAACCCGCGCTCCACAATGCCGAAGACATCAGCGTTTACGAATTGCACGCGCGTGATTTCAGTATCGAGGATAACTCGGTTTCCGAAAAAGCCCGCGGCACCTTCGCAGCCTTCGCCGAGCGTGAAAGCCGCGGCATGGAGCACCTTGGCAGCCTGGCCCGTGCCGGCCTTACCCACGTGCACCTGCTGCCGGCATTCGACTTCGCTACCGTGAACGAGAACCGCGCTCAACAGGCGGAAGCCCCTGACCTCACCGCGTTCGCTTCAGACAGCACCGAACAACAGGCGGCGGTCACCGCCATCCGCGATGCGGACGGTTTCAACTGGGGCTACGATCCGCTGCACTTTACTGTGCCGGAGGGCAGCTACAGCACCGATCCCGACGGTGTAGCGCGCATCCGAGAGTTCCGCGAGATGGTGCAGTCCCTGAGCCGTTCCGGCCTGCGCGTAGTCATGGACGTGGTTTACAACCACACCAGCTCCTTCGGCCAGTACGACAATTCCGTCCTCGACAAGATCGTGCCCGGCTACTATCACCGCCGTAATCTGGAAGGCGGCGTGGAGATGAGCAGCTGCTGCGCCAATACCGCCAGTGAGCACACCATGATGGAAAAACTCATGGTCGATTCCATGCTGACCTGGGCCCGGGCCTACAAAGTGGATGGTTTCCGTTTCGACCTGATGGGCCACCACAGCCGCGATAACATCCTCAATACCCTGACCGCACTGCAGTCACTGACGCTGGAAAAGGACGGTGTGGACGGCAACAGCCTGTATTTGTACGGCGAGGGCTGGAATTTTGGCGAGGTCGCCAACGATGCCCGCTTTGTGCAGGCCCGCCAGTCCAATATGGCCGGCACCGGCGTGGGCACCTTCAATGATCGCCTCCGTGACAGTGTGCGCGGTGGCAACCCCTTCGGCGGCTTTGAGGAGCAGGGCTTCGGCACTGGTCTGTACACCGACTCCAATGGCAAGTTTGGAGGTTGGAATGAACGTGCAACGCTGCTCACCCTGGCGGACAAGGTCCGAGTCTCGCTGGCCGGTAACCTGCGCGACTATCCACTGCTGGATTCCTCGGGCAATGTGATCACCGGTGAGCAGCTGGTCTATAACGGCCAGCCTACCGGCTACGTCGATGATCCGCAGGAATCCATCAACTACATCGCCGCCCACGACAACGAGACCCTGTTCGACGGCGTGCAGCTGAAAGCCAACCGCACGGCCTCGCTGGAAGAGCGGGTGCGCATGCAGGTATTCAGCAACTCGCTGGTGCTGTTTGCCCAGGGCATTCCGTTCATCCACGCCGGGCAGGAATTCCTGCGCTCCAAATCCATGGACCGCGACAGCTACAATTCCGGCGACTGGTTCAATGCGCTGGACTGGAGTTTCGAAACCGGCAACTGGGGCGCGGGCCTGCCGATCGCGGACAAGAATGAGGACAAGTGGCCGTTGATGGCGCCGCTGCTGGCGAACCCGGATATCGCGCCGCAGAAATCCCACCGCCTGTGGACCAGCGCGATGTTCCGCGAGCAGCTGGCGATCCGCAACAGCTCACCGCTGTTCCGCCTGCCGACAGGGATGGCTGTGATCGACCACGTCAGTTTCCTGAATACCGGCCCGGCGCAGGTTCCGGGACTGATCGCCATGCAGCTGGACGATGCGCAAGCCGAATACGATGAAAAGAATCGTCGTATCCTGGTGCTGTTCAACGGTGACAACGATACGGTGCAGTTCCACCACGAAGACGTGGCCGGCCTGCCCTACCGCCTGCATCCCCTGCAGCAGGACAGCGCCGACCCGCGCCTGGCCGATGTGGCCTTCGACCGTGACAGCGGCACTTTCACCCTGCCGGGCCGCACAACGGCGGTATTCGTGCTGGGACGCAACGAGCGGACGGAGAAAATGCTGGCGAAGTAACATTTCCCGGTAACGGGAAAAGTCCAGGGGCGGCCAATCGGCCGCCCTTTTTGTTAAGGCGACTCCTGCCCCACTAATCGATATGAGGGCGGCAAAGCACCGGGGCGGGCATTTTGAAACGCTGTGAATACATCCCTGTACGCTCCGTCGGCGACGTCCCTGTCGCCGACGGTTCAAAATACCCGCCCCGGCCCTTTGCCTTCAGTTCAGGTTTCCGAGCCAGCTCTGCGCTCTTGATCTTTCAATGTAGTCACCGCAAAACCAAAAAGGACGGCCATTGCCGTCCTTTTGTCTCATCAAGCAAGGCCTGAAGGCCTTACTCTTTCTCGCCGGCCTCGTCCTCATCCTCGAACAGATGCCCCAGCTTGCCCTTCTTGGTGGACAGGTATTTCACATTGTGGGGATTGCGGCCGGTCTGGTGTGGCAGGCGCTCGGTGACTTTGATGCCGAGTTCCTCCAGCGCTTTCACTTTGCGGGGGTTATTGGTCATCAGGCGGATGGATTTCGCCCCCAGGTGCTTGAGCATTTCCTTGAGGATGGAATAGTCCCGCATATCGGCACCAAAGCCCAGCTGCTCATTGGCTTCCACCGTATCGGCTCCGGAGTCCTGCAAATGGTAGGCGCGGATCTTGTTCAGCAGGCCGATGCCCCGGCCTTCCTGGCGCAGGTAAAAGATGGCTCCGCGACCCTCCATGGCAATGCGGTGCATGGCATGCTGCAGTTGCGCACCGCAGTCGCAGCGGAGGGAAAACAGTGCATCCCCGGTGAGGCATTCGGAATGGATACGGGCCAGCAGCGGCTCATCGGTATCCGTATCACCCATGGTGAGGACGACATGCTCCTTGCCCGATTCCGTATCCTCGAAACCGTGCATTTCGAACATGCCCCAGGGAGTGGGCAACTTCGAGGACTCCACGAAACGAATGGTCAAACTCTTACCTCATTAATCCATGACGGCGAACACAGTGCACCGTCAAAAAGTCAGTTGCGTGCACGCAGGATCAGTACACCACGTTGCTGCTGCATATCCACCCGGCTGAGAAAGCTGTTGCCGAGCAGGGTAATTTCCGGGAAGTCACCGCCATGCACTGTGGCATCCACGTTGTGCAACTTGATGCCGCCGATGGTCACACTGTCGAGGGTCAGGCGATAGGCACTGGCGATGCCACTGGCGGTGGATACACGTATCGGCTGGGCCCGCTCCAGGTTCAGCCCCAGGCGCCGTGCGGTCGGATAATTGAAGGCGATACTGGTGGCTCCGGTATCCACCATCATATTGACCCTGCGCCCGTTGACCCAGCCACTGGTGCTGTAGTGCCCGCGGCTGTCCGGCATCAGACGGACCTCGGCACGGGAGGCCTGTTCGTAGCGCGCCGCCACCGGCGCCTCGAGCGTCAGCCGCTGCTGCCGCCCGCCGACGCGGATGAGGGCGTAACCGGCGCTGGCTTCCACCAGCTGCACGCCCTCAGGAGAAGTCTGCCCTGCCCTCAGCACGCGCTGCTTGCCGTCCACTTCCAGCATGGCACTGGTGCCAAACAGCGCCTTCAGCTGCACATCCTGGGCGAGGGCCGCCGGGGCGAGCAAGACAGACAACAAGAGAGAGGCAATTTTCTGCATCGGTCTTTCCTAACCAATGATCAGTGCGGTCAGCTGCAGGACCAGCGCTGCGTAAACGGCCGCCAGTATATCGTCCAGCATGATACCCACACCACCGTGCACCCGCCGGTCCACCCAGCCGATGGGCTGCGGCTTGGCGATATCAAAAATGCGGAACAGCACGAATCCATACAGGGCCCAGCCCCAGCCGGCCGGGGCCATGAACATGGTCAGCCAGTAACCCACCATTTCATCCCAGACGATACCACCGTGATCGTGCACGCCCATCCTGCGCGACGCCGCACCGCACAGGTAACAGCCCAGCAGGCCCGTGGCGACCACCACCCCCAGATACAGCGCTGGTGAAAGATGCTGCAGCGGCCACCAGAGGGGTATGGCGGCCAGGGTGCCGAAGGTACCGGGCGCTTTCGGGGCCAGGCCGGAGCCGAAACCGAAAGCCAGCAGCATGGTGGGGCTGCGCAGCAACTGGGAAAAGGTTGGCTGGTTCATCGAGTCCTGCTGTTCCGTGCCCGGTGTCCGCCGCGCGGTCCCGGTTGATCAAAAGTGCTGGTAGCCCGCATGCTTCGGGGCCCAGCTCTGGCCATGACGGCGCGCCAGCACCCGGGGTTCACCCGCGGCATCCACCAGGGTGCCGATGCGCACGGCACCGGTATCCATCTGCTCCAGTTCGGCCACCCTCGCAGCGGGCACGGTGAAACAGAGCTGGTAATCGTCACCGCCGGTTGCCGCCAGTTCCCGTGCCTGCGTTCCAGCAAGTTCCCGCGCCAGTGGTGCGACGGGCAGCGCCTCGAGTTCCACTTCTGCGGAAACACCGCTGGCCCGGCAGATATGGCCAAGGTCCGCCAGCAGGCCATCGGAGATATCGATGGCGGCACTGGCCAGTGGCGCGATGGATTCCGCCAACGCCAGCTGCGGTTCCGGCCAGTAAAAGGCGGCGTCAGCCGCCTGGGACAATTCGCTGTCCACCTGTTCTTTGCCCAGCACCACCCGCAATGCCGCCGCTGCGGCACCCAGAGGCCCGGAGACGTAAACCGCATCGCCGACAGAGGCGCCGTCACGGCGCAGCGGCTTCTGCGCGCAGCCGGTCACCTGGACGGTGATGGAAAGGGGACCGGCGGTGGTATCACCACCCACCAGGGAAATGCCATATTCCCGCGCAGTTTCCAGCAGGCCCCGGGAGAAGCCCTGCAGCCACTTGCGGCTGGCCGTGGGCAGCGTCAGTGCCAGAGTAAACCACAGCGGCTTGGCGCCCATTGCCGCAAGATCACTGAGATTCACCCGCAGCGCGCGACTGGCGATTTTGGCGGGATCGGCAGCCTCGGGAAAGTGCCGACCGGCCACCAGGGTATCGACACTGGTGGCAAGCACAGATCCCGCCGGCGGTTGCAGCAGGGCACAGTCATCGCCGATACCGAGGATCACGCTGTCACCCGTGGGGGCGCCGGCGAAATAATCGCGAATGATATCGAACTCACCGACGCGGGCCATGGGCGCTTACTGCTTGTCCGCTTTCACTTCTGCCGCGCGCAGGTCGGCGGCGGTCTTGTCGAGGATGCCGTTGATGAACTTGAAGGCGTCCGTCGGACCGAACTTCTTCGCCAGCGCCACCGCCTCGTTGATCACCACCTTGTAAGGCACGTCGATACGGTTTTTCAGCTCATAGGTCGACATGCGCAGCAGCGCCCGCGAAACCGGGTCCAGGTCTTCGATCTTGCGGTCCAGATGCGGCGCGAAGGCACCTTCGACTTCATCGAGGTTCTTTGCCACGCCGTAGAACAGGTCGCGGAAGTACTCCACGTCCGTCTTGCTCAGGTCGTTGTCGGCGTGAAACTCGGCCTCGATGGCATTGAGGCTGGCGCCAGCCATCTGCCATTGATAGAGCGCCTGCATGGCGTAGTGGCGCGCCTTGCGGCGCGCAGATGCGGTAACGGTCATTGTCAATTCCGATAATTACCTAGTTCGAGCGGCCATGCCGTTCTCTAAATTGAAAAGTCACGAGAGGGGACTCTGTAAAGCGTAGCGAGCGCGTGCCTGGTGGTGACCGCCGGAGCGGAGGAAGCGGAGTGTACAGCTAGTACATGAGCATTCCGAGCACCGCCGGCCGCCGCCAGGCATACGCGCAGTAGCTTTCAGAGTTCCCTAGATTTTGCCCAGCAGGGACACCATCTCCAGCGCAGTCTCAGCGGCCTCGCAGCCCTTGTTACCTGCCTTGGTGCCGGAGCGCTCGATGGCCTGCTCGATAGAGTCCACGGTCAGCACGCCAAAAGTGACCGGCACACCGGCGTCCAGGGATACCTGGGCCAGGCCCTTGGTGCACTCACCGGCCACGTATTCAAAGTGTGGGGTACCGCCGCGGATCACGGCGCCCAGGGCGATGATGGCATCGAACTTGCCGGTGGCCGCCAGTTTCTTGGCTGCCAGCGGGAACTCGAACGCCCCCGGGGCATAGTAGATGGTGATGTCTTCGTCCTTGATGCCCTTGCGGCGCAGGGTATCCAGGGCACCGTCTTTCAGGCTTTCCACCACAAAGCTGTTCCAGCGGCTCACCAGCAGCGCATACTTGCCGCCGCAGTTCACGAAATCGCCTTCGATGGTTTGAATATTGCTCATGGTCTGCTTTCCATTTCCCGGCGGGCTCACCGGTGGTTACCGATGTCCACCTGCTTCTGGCGCGGAGATCACTCTTCCCCGACGTTGATGATTTCCTCCACTTCCAGGTCGAAACCGGAAATGGCATTGAACTTGAAGGGCGCGCTCATCAGGCGCATCTTGCGCACCTTGAGGTCGCGCAGGATCTGCGAGCCGGTCCCCACCTGCTTGTACACCAGGTCGGAACTGGGGCGCTGCTGCTTGCCGCTGATCAGCCAGTCGATACTCTCTTCGATCTCTTCAGTGGTCTCGTTGTGGCAGATCACTACCACCACGCCCTTGCCCTCTCTGGCGACGCGTTCCATAGCGCGGCGGAAGGTCCAGGGCTCGAATTTTTCATCGCCGCGGCGGATGGTCAGAACGTCGCGCAGGGTGTTGGCCACGTGTACCCGCACCAGGGTCGGCTCCTCCGGCGTCGGCTGGCCGAGGATGAACGCGAAGTGGCGCTCACGGCGGGCCTTGTCGAGGTAGGTGCGCAGCTTGAACTCACCGAACTCGGTGTGTACCTGACGCTCGTTGGTGCACTCGACGGTCTTCTCGTTGAGAGCGCGATAGTTGATCAGGTCGGCGATGGTACCGATCTTCAGATTGTGCTTGTTGGCGAAGGTCTCGAGATCCGGGCGGCGCGCCATGGTGCCGTCCTCGTTCATGATCTCGACGATGACCGCTGAGGCCTCGAAGCCCGCCAGGCGCGCCAGGTCACAGCCCGCCTCGGTGTGGCCGGCGCGGCTCAGCACGCCGCCGGGCTGGGCCATGATCGGGAAGATATGGCCCGGCTGCACGATGTCGCTGGGCTTGGCGTTGCGGGCCACGGCGGCGCGAATGGTACGGGCGCGGTCGGCGGCGGAGATACCGGTAGTCACCCCTTCTGCTGCCTCGATGGACACGGTGAAATTGGTGCTGAACTGGGCGCCGTTATCGCGGGACATGAGCGGCAGGTCCAGCTGCTCGCAGCGCTCGCGGCTCATGGGCATGCAGATCAGGCCGCGGGCGTGGGTGGCCATGAAGTTGATGTCTTCGGCGCGTACCTGCTCCGCCGCCATCACGAGGTCACCCTCGTTCTCACGGTCCTCGTCATCCATCAGGATCACCATCTTGCCCTGGCGGATGTCGTCGATCAGTTCTTCAACCGTATTCAGTTCCATAAAACTCTCTAGTCTGTGACTTTCTGCCTGCAGCACAGGCACTGGCGGCGCTGCTACCGGTGTGTGCTTGCGGGACACGCCGGCATCAGCGCCTTCGCATCACCTGCAAGTATTCGTTCAGGGTTTGTAAAACCCGTGCTGGGCCAGGAATTCCATCGTCAGTCCTTCGCTCTGGGGCTCCGCGGCTTTATCACCCAGCAGCAGTCGCTCCAGGTAACGGGCAATCAGGTCCACCTCCAGGTTTACCCGGGTGCCGGCCTGGTAGCCGCCCATGATGGTCTCCTGCAGCGTGTGGGGCACGATGGTCAGTTCGAACTCGGCACCCTCCACCGCATTCACCGTCAGGCTGGTGCCATCGACGGTAATGGAGCCCTTGTGGGCAATGTATTTTGCCAGCCCCTGCGGTGCCCGCAGGCGGAATCGCTCCGCGCGGGCCTCGCGTTTGCGCCACGCCACCTCGCCGATGCCATCCACGTGGCCGCTGACGATGTGGCCGCCGAGACGGGTCTGCGGGGTCAGCGCCTTCTCCAGGTTGACCCGGTCGCCGCGCTGCCAGTCGCCCACCGTGGTCACCGCCAGCGTCTCGGCGGAGACATCCGCCCAGTAACCGTCGCCGGGCAGGTCGACCACCGTCAGGCACACACCGTTGGTGGCAATACTGTCACCGAGCTGCACATCGGAAAGGTCCAGCTTGCCGCTCTCCACCCGCACGCGCAGGTCACCCCCCTGGGGCTTGAGCTCGGTAATTCGGCCGACGGCCTCGATTATGCCGGTAAACATCGCGGGCACCTTCAGGGTTGTTCGGTTTGCGGCGCTAGCGCTCGATATCGGTGGTGGCAATGATGCGCCAGTCGTGCCCGACGGCACGCATCTCTGTAATGGTAATCGGCAACACCGATCCCATCCGGTCAATGGCCAGCTCAAACAGGGGCCGCCCGGTGCTGCCGAGCAGCTTGGGGGCCATATAGACGATCAGCTCATCCACATGGCCGCGGTACAGGAACTCGCCGGACAGGGTCGCGCCACTCTCCACCAGTACCTCGTTGCACTGGCGCCGGGCCAGTTCCTGCAACAGCGCCAGCAGATCCACACGACCGTTGCTGTCTGCGGGCAGCTCGATGACTTCGGCGCCGGCCTTTTCCAGGCGCTGACGCCGCTCGGCATCGGCACCTGGCGTCGTGACCACCAATGTGGGGGCATCACCCTGCAATATAAAGGCCCGCGACGGGGTGCGCAGGCGGCTGTCGACGATCACCCGCAGTGGCTGCACCTCGGCGGCGGATTCGGCCGCGAGCAATTCGAGCGCCATCTCGTCGGCGCGCACATTCAGGTTCGGGTTGTCGAAACGGACAGTCTCGACGCCGGTGATGATGGCACAGCTGCGGGCGCGCAGGCGCTGCACATCGGCCCGTGCCGCCGGTCCCGTGACCCACTTGGACTCGCCACTGGCCATGGCCGTGCGTCCATCCAGGCTCATGGCGGACTTGCTCCGCACCAGGGGCAGGCCCAGGGTCATACGCTTGATAAAGCCCGGGTTCAGGGCCCGGCACTGCTCCTCGAGCAGCGGCCCCTCCACTTCGATGCCGGCGTCTTTCAGTTTCTGCAGGCCGCTGCCGGCCACCGCCGGATTTGGGTCTTCCATGCCGAAGACCACCTTCGCTACGCCGGCCTCGATGAGGGCGTCGGCGCAGGGACCGGTCTTGCCGGTATGGCTGCAGGGTTCCAGCGTGACGTAAACGATCGCGCCGCGGGCCCGCTCGCCGGCATCCTTCAGCGCCTCGATCTCGGCATGGGGCAGCCCGGCGCGGCGGTGCCAGCCTTCGCCGAGAATATTGCCGGCGGCATCGGCGATGACACTGCCGACCCGCGGATTGGGCATGGTGGTGTAGAGGCCGTATTCAGCCAGCTGTATGGCCCGCGCCATCAGCTCCCTGGGAGTAAAACTCATGGACTCTCCGCACGCTTCTTGGTGGTCAGGCGGTCGATCTCCTCGGCAAACTCACTCACGTCCTCAAAGCGGCGGTATACCGAGGCGAAGCGGACATAGGCCACCTGGTCCAGTTCCCGCAGCTGCTCCATCACCAGCTCGCCGATGGTGCGGGCCGGCAGTTCGCGCTCGCCAGTGGCCTGCAGGGCATGCTTGATCTGCGCCACGGCGGACTCCACCCGTTCGGTGCTGACCGGGCGCTTTTCCACCGCCCGCTGGATACCGGCGCGGAGCTTCTCCTCGTTGAAGGGCTCGCGCTGGCCGTTTTCCTTTACCACGCGGGGCAGAAGCAGTTCGGCGGTCTCGAAGGTGGTAAAGCGCTCGTGGCACTCGAGGCACTCGCGCCGCCGGCGAACCTGGTCGCCCTCAGCCACGAGCCGGGAATCCACTACCTTGGTTTCTTCTGCGCTGCAGAAAGGACAGTGCATGGGAGTTTGGCCCTATCGGAAAATGGGCCGCAGTTTACCATAGCCGGCGCCCGACAGGGCGCCAGTCAGCGCGGGACCGCCGCAGGGCTAGAGGGTTTCGCGTTCGATGATGCGCTGCCAGAGGCGCTGGCGCAGGGCGAGGATATCCCCGTCGGTGGGAGGGGCCAGCCAGGCATTGCCCATATTGTCTGTGTCCGGGTAGACGATCGGATTCGCCAGCAGGGCATCATCCACCAGTTCCCGGGCCTCCAGGTTGGCATTGGCATACTGCAGCTCGTTGCTGATCTCGGCAATCACCTGGGGCCGCAGCAGGTAGTTCATGAACGCATACGCCTCGTCGACATTGGGCGCCGCTGCCGTCAGGGCCACCACATCGATCCACAGCGGGAAGCCCTCCCGCGGCGTGATATAGCGGATCTCGAAGTCATTGCCCTGCTCGCGGGCGTCGGCCTGTGCCTGCAGGATATCGCCACTCCATCCGTGTACCAGGCAGTGCTTGCCACTGGACAGGTTCTCCACATAGTTGCCGGAGTCGAAGTCGGTCACATGAAGGCGCACCTTCGCCAGCAGGTTGGCCACCATCAGCTGGTGCGCCGTGCTCATGCTGCTGGGATCCTTGCCAATGTACTTGAGGCCCACATCGAAGATTTCCTCCGGCGAGCGCAGCAGGGTCACACCGCAGTGATCGAGTTTGGCCAGCCGCTCCGGGTCAAACAGCAGGTCCCAGCTGTCCTCGGGCAACCGCCCTCCAAAGGCTTCACGCACGGCGGCCACGTTGTAGCCGATACCGACCGTACCCCAGAGAAACGGGAAGGCGTATCGGTTCTGGGGATCATAAACCTGAAGGCGCTCCAGGAAGCGGGGGTCATTGGCAGACCAGCGCGGCAGGCGACTGCGATCCAGCGGAGCAAGAAGACCGGCCTTGATGTAACTGGAGAGGCTTTCAGAACCGGGAATAATGATGTCGAACTGGCGCCCCCGGCTGATCCAGGTCTGTTCGAGCTCTTCGATATCGTCGAACTCGTAATAGTGCACCTTGATACCGGTCTCGGCCTCGAACCGGGCCAGGGTATTTTCGCCGATGTAGTCGGACCAGTTGGCGACGTGCAGCTCCCGGGCCTCCGCCAGCGGGACCAGCAGTAGCGAAAATGCGCACAACAGCAGATTCCTTGCTCTCACATTGACCTCCAGTTGGCATGCCGCCCCCGCGGACAGCCACTGTTCCTGTTACAGACATGTCACTCCGGGAAAGCAGTCCCGTGCGAATCGACCACTCCCGAAAAGCAACCGGATGCGGGCTACCTCGCGCAAGCCGGTCAGACCCACGACAACTGAAAGGAGACTCTACCCCAGCCGCCGCTCAATCACACCTCCCCCGGGCCACCTGGCAGCGACCCGGGGGGACACTTTCAGCCACTCAGCCCTGGTGAATTTCCTGGGCGGCACGCTCGCCGGTGCTGATGGCACCATCGATGTAGCCGAACATTTCCAAGGCGGTGTGCTCACCACAGAAATGAATGTTGCCTTCTTTCAGGCCTGCTGCCCCCCACCACTCGGTGTAGTCGCCGAAGGTCTGCGTGGAATAGGAGCCTTTGGACCAGGGGTTGGCCGCCCACTTGGACAGCATGGCCTTGCCGGTAAAGGCGGCGCTGGTGCCAGGGAACACATTATCCACGATACCGAAGAAGTGATTGAGATCCTTACTGGAGGGCGCAGCAAACGGCTTGTCGCTGCCAATCTGCTTGCCGTAATCCCCTCCGAAGAAATTCACCAGAATGCCATCAGTGCTGCCAGTGACAGAGGTGGAATCCCAGGTATCGAACAGCTCCGGTCGGCCGACATAGGTTACACCGTTCGGAGTGAACTGCTCGCCGTTGATGACGGTCGGCTGGGTCCATGGGCGGGTCGCGCCGTGCACCGCCAGCTTGCCGTTGGAACCAAAGGCCATGCGCTCGATCGCCATGCGCTTCTGCGGGCGGAAACCGCCATAGATGCGGGGATCGATATCCACATCCTTCAGCATGGAGAATGGGATTGCCAGCACCAGACGGTCGCAGGCGTGTTCGTAGCCGTCCTCGAACACCAGGTTGTAGGGGCCGTTGAGAGAACCCTGGACAGCCACCAGTTTGCGACCGGTTTCCACAGTGCCTTCCGGCAACTCGTCGACCATGCGGGTTACCAGCTGGTCGTTGCCGCCGGCGATACGGAAGCGCTCATCGGTGCCCGCCAGCGGCAGCGCGGTGTTCACCGGGTTCCAGGCCAGCAGGTAGATCAGGTTCAGCGCTGTGGTGTGCTCGGGCTGGATGCCGTATTCGGCGACGATATCCGCCTGGAACACCTGTCCCATATTGGAGTTGGCACCAATGCCGACATGGTCCAGCCAGCTGTTCACGTCGATGTAATCCAGCTCGCGGTGGAAGGCATTGTTCCACTCGTAGGTGGGAACCCAGGGAGCATCCTGCTGGGCACGCTTGAAGATCTTGTAAACTTCGCGCCACTCAGCGTTCAGCTGGTGCTCGGTGTAGTGCTGGCCATTGACGTAGTACAGCTCGTTGCCGCCGGGCACCGCATTGCCATTCACATCCTCAACATCCAGGCCCAGCTGGCTGGCCAGGTTACGGGCATAGGTATGCTCGGTGGAGATGAGCTCACCGCCCCGCTCTACCGGGCGACCGAAGATGCTGCGGTTGGTGCTGACGCGGCCACCGATCCGGGTGTTGCCTTCGAACACCTTGGAGGTAGCGCCGTTGTACTGGTACAGGCGGTGAGCGCAGCGAATGCCGGCAATACCGCCACCGATAATGGCGACGCGGCCGGGATCAGTGGCTCCGCCCGCAATCGCCTGCGCCGGACGCGAGACGGTGCTGGCGGCACCGGCGGTGCCCAGCACCGCAGCGCCCAGGCCCAGCTGCTTGAGGAACTGGCGGCGTCCCTCTTCAGAGGCATTCTTGCCCGCGAACCTGGAGCCTTCGTTGATGATATCGAGGCTCTCGTCGGCGGAGATACCGGTCTTGTCGGAGAGTTCTTCGGCAGCGCGCAGGCGGCGCAGGAGACCCGCGATAGGGGAGAGGGACTTTCGGCTCTTCATCTTCTTCTTCCTAAAGCCAGTAAGTTTCCGGCCCCCGAACCGCAGGGCCGCTGGTGAATCCGATCCTTAGCTGTCAGCACAAACGGCCCGGGTGGCGGAACTGCTTTCCAAAATTCCCGGCACTCTAGCGATAGCAGGCTGTTTTTTTATTCTGATTAGAAATATGTTGCGCGCTATTCTACATACCTGCCCGAAAAAATCGAACAATGATTCGAAAAAAGTCACAAAACTAGAAAAATAATCCAGCGGCAGAAGAGAACATCCGCACAGGGAGGCGCCAGAGCGCGGACTACGGGCACGGGGCAGGCGTCGGACAACGAGCAGGCAAAAAAAAGCGGCTCAGTGAGCCGCTTTCTCGGGGAGGGAAAATCAGTCTTTCTTGTAGACCGGGAACTTGGCGCAGATATCGAGCACCTTCTGCTTCACGTCGGCGATGGTCGCTTCAGCATCGCCCTTCTCCAGGGCATCCAGCACGTCACAGATCCAGTGGGTCAGCTGCTGGGTCTCGGCCACGCCGAAGCCTCGGGTGGTGATGGCCGGGGTGCCGACACGCAGGCCACTGGTGATGAACGGGGAGCGTGGATCGTTCGGCACCGCGTTCTTATTCACGGTGATGTTCGCACGGCCCAGGGCCTCGTCCGCGTCCTTACCGGTATACTCCTTGCCGATCAGGTCCACCAGCATCAGGTGGTCATCGGTACCGCCAGAGACGATGTTGATACCCCGATCCAGGAAGGTTTCCGCCATGGCGCGGGCGTTCTCCACCACTTTCTTCTGGTAGGCCTTGTAATCCGGGCTCATGGCTTCCTTGAAGGAAACCGCCTTGGCCGCGATCACGTGCATCAGCGGGCCGCCCTGGCCACCGGGGAATACCGCAGAATTGAGCTTCTTCTCGATGTCGGCATTGGCGCGGGCCAGGATGATGCCGCCGCGCGGGCCGCGCAGGGTCTTGTGGGTGGTGGAGGTCACCACGTCGGCGTGGGGGATCGGCGACGGGTACTCACCGGCCGCCACCAGGCCCGCCACGTGGGCCATATCCACCAGCAGGTAGGCACCGACCTTGTCGGCAATTTCGCGGAAACGGGCCCAGTCCATGATGCGGCTGTAGGCGGAGAAGCCGCCGACGATCATCTTCGGCTTGTGTTCCAGCGCCAGGCGCTCCACTTCCTCGTAATCCACCTCGCCGGTTTCCGGGTTGAGGCCGTACTGCACCGCGTTGTAGATCTTGCCGGAGAAGTTCACCCGGGCACCGTGGGTCAGGTGGCCGCCGTGGGCCAGGCTCATGCCCAGCACGGTGTCGCCCGGTTCACACAGGGCCTGGTACACAGCCGCGTTGGCCTGGGAACCGGAGTGCGGCTGTACGTTGGCGTAATCGGCACCGAACAACTGCTTGGCACGCTCGATCGCCAGCACTTCCACCTTGTCCACGTACTCACAGCCACCGTAATAGCGCTTGCCGGGATAGCCCTCGGCATACTTGTTGGTCATGGAGCTGCCCTGAGCCTCCATCACCATCGGGCTGGTGTAGTTCTCGGAAGCAATCAGCTCGATATGCTCTTCCTGGCGGCGGTTCTCCTCCTCGATGGCTTCCCAGACTTCCGGGTCAAAGGAGGAAAGTGTGACTGATGGATCAAACATGGTTTTCCCTCGGTAAAGCGAGCTGATGACTGACTGGGTCTATCGGCAGCGGCCGTACTACGGGGCCGGGGTCGCGGGCTATTACCCACCCTGCGGGATAGCGCGAAAAGTGCGAGCCGGGGCCGTCACCGAAAGCCTGGGTATTCTAGAAAGGCGCGCATTGTACACCAAGGCGGGAGCCAATGCGCCAGAACGAAGACGCGGCCCGGAGGCCGCGTGGAGACAGGGTCTTAGAAGGTCAGGGTCATGGTGCCGGACCAGAAACCGATGTCTTCCTCGATCATGGTGTACTCGAGTTCGACATTGGTGTTCGGGCTCATATCGAAGCCGATACCGCCGCCCAGGGAGATGCCGGTGTCATCGCTGCTGGCACTGCCAACGCTCACATCTTCATACAGCAGGCCAAAGCGACCCTTGAAGTAGATGTCGCCGTAGGAGCGGTAGGTGCCGTAACCGGCCAGGGTCTGCACGTCGACGTCGACGTCGTTCTGGAATACATCCGCCTCACCGCTGATCAGGGAGTTGGTGTACTCCGCCTCTAAGCCCCAGCCGGACGGCAGGGTGTAGCCGCCACGCAGGCCGACGTTGATCGGGCTGTCGGCGTTACGGAAGTCGATGTCCATCAGGCCAGCAGTCGCGCCCCAGTAGGCAGTTCCCTGGCTCTGGGCGTTGACGCCAGCAGAACAGGCCAGCAACAGCGCAGCGGCGCCGGTAGCAATCTTACGCATAGGATTTCCCCAATACTTGTTGTTCAGAAATTTGCGCGGATTCTAGCCGCGTTTTATCCCGCAGAACAGTTACCGGAGTCACAGTCGTACGCAGTAAACGCCGCAGGGCACTCTCTGACTGCCCGCCGGGACGATTGGTTCCACTGATCTATTTCCATTTAGCCGGCCTATGGAACACTATTCCGCCTCAATGGACACTGGCGAATCAGAATCAACAACCGGGACAGCAATACAGATCAATTGATCTAATTCCACCTTGGCGGCGACGGTACCCGGCACATTCACCGTGGTATCGGGACTCCCGCCGCAAGTTTACCGCGGGGTCCCTGTTCCATACTAACTGCCAACTACCGATCCCGGCCCTGCTCTATCGTCTGGCAGGAGCGCAGGGGCAGCTGCCACCCAAGAAGACACAGGCGCCGATCACCGCAGTGTTTGATCCAGGTCAAGTGTCCACTATCCCACTCTCCCAGAATGACGGTAAACCTTCAGCGCGGCCGCCACGGGAGATCGCCATGCATTACCTTTACCGCCAACTGTGCGATGACCATCACAACATGCAGAAGCTACTCGACGCCTTTGACCGGCTGCTGCGCGACCTGACCCGCAGGGACCGTGATCCGGAAACCCTGAGCCTGATTCTCGACGCACTGGATTACATCAGCATCTACCCCGATCGCTGGCACCATCCGGTCGAGGACCTGGCCATGCAGAAACTACTGGCAAAGGACGGCGCCGATTGCGAGGCGATCGAGACCACGCAACAGGAGCACCGGAAGATCACCGCCGCGACCCGGCGTATGAATGCGCTGTTTTATGCGGTCGCCAACGATGCTGCGGTGGAACGCAGTCGGCTGATGCGCGCCAGCCGCGACTATCTGCAGCTGCAGCGAGCACACATGCAACGGGAGAACACACGTATCTTCCCGCAGTTTGCCGCCATGCTCACTGCGGACGACTGGGCACAGGTGGAAGAGAAACTGCGACATCAACGGGACCCGTTGTTCAGTTCAGACCTGAGGCGACTGTACGAATCACTGCACCATTACATCGTCGATATCTACGAACCGGAACGCGTCACCGCCTGAGCCACTGGCCGGGAAGCGGGGGACACAGGAAAAACAGAGAAAAGGAAGCTGGAATGCGCAAACCCGACAAGCACGGCCTGTCTCTCGGCATCGAAAGGATTGGCCGCGAGTTCTTTCTCTACATCAGAGTCGTGGGCAAGCTGACCCACGATGACTATGAGATCATCACACCGATGCTGGAAAGCGCCCTGAGTGCCGTGGCCCACCCCCGCGTCAAGGCACTGGTGGACATCACCGAGTTACATGGCTGGGAATTGCGCGCGGCCTGGGACGATCTGAAACTGGGCCTGCGCCACGGAAGCGAGTTTTCCCATATCGCCGTGATTGGTGAAGAGGGCTGGCAGGAGCTGGCCACCAAGGTCGCCGGCTGGTTCACCGCCGCCAGCACCCGTTATTTTGAAGATCGCTGTGATGCGCTGGAGTGGCTGGCGGAAGCTGAAAAAACCGACGATGGCAAAATCGAAGAAAACACCGGTGCCTAGGCACCGGCGTCTTCGTAGCTACAGTGGGTGCCGGCGAGCTCGCTGAGCGCAATCAGATCGAGAATTTCCACCTCGCGACCGCGCACGGCGATCATCTTCTCGCGCTGGAACTTGGTCAGCAGGCGGCTGACGGTCTCGGCCGTCAGCCCCAGGTAGTTGGCAATATCCGTGCGCGGCATCGACAGCACGAAGGCAGTGGCCGAATAGCCGCGGCGGGAATAGCGGCTGGAAATATTCATCAACAGCGCAGCCATACGCGTCTCCGCGGAGCGCTTGCCGAGCAGCAACAGCGTCTCGTTTTCCTTTTTCAGCTCTTCCGAGAAGATGTTGTAGATCTGGTGCTGCAGGGCGGGCACTTCCTGAGCGAGCCCCTCAAGCTGGGCGAAGGGCAGCACACATACGGAACTGTCCTCCAGCGCCTCGGCGAAACTGGAGTGCATGCGGCCGCTATAGGCATCGAGACCCAGCAGCTCGCCGGGCAGGGCGAAGTGCGTCACCTGGGTATCGCCATCGGCGGCGATGACAGTCGACTTGAAACTACCGGAGCGGATTGCAAACAGATTGGTGAACGGATCGCCGGCCCGGTACAGGGCTTCACCAGCCCGCAGCATGCGGCGCTTGCCGGTAATCTTTTCCAGCCGGTCGATCTCCTCCCCTGACAGGCCCGCGGGCAGGCACAGGCGCCTGACCGAGCAGTTTCCACAATTTACCGCGGAGAGAGTGTCTTTCATGGGCGGGCGATCGACAGAAGGTGGCAAAACGCCATTGTAACGCCTCGGCGCAGGGCTGTCGCACCCCATCAGATCACCTTCGAGTAGCGCGGAGTCTCCGCACGATGGGCCAAATAGGCATCGAAGGCTGCGGCCACATGTCGCACGAACCAGCGCCCCAGCGGCGTGATCCACAGCCGCTGGTCATTCTCTCCGATCAGGCCATCCGCCCGCAGCGGCGCCAGTCGCGCCAGTTCCGGGGCAAAGTAAACATCAAAGGCCGCTCCCGCTCGGCGGGAGACCTCAGCCTTGTCCAGGCTGAGCCGGCACATCAGCTCCATGATCACGTACTGGCGCAGGCGGTCGTCGGCAGAGAGCTGCCAGCCGCGGAAGACCGCCGAGCCGCGCTCAGCGATCGCCCCGTTGTAGTCCTTGAGGCGGTGATGGTTCTGCCAGTAACCGTCGGCGCTGTAGCTGATCGCCGAGGCTCCGAGCCCCACCAGCGCATCGGCGGGCATCAGGGTATAACCCTGGAAGTTGCGCTGCAGTTCACCGGCGCGGGCGGCTCGGGCCATGGTGTCGTCGCGGCGGGCGAAGTGATCCATGCCCAGATAGTCGTATCCGGCCTCCTCCAGTGCCTGAACCGCGGCCAGCTGCATCTCCACTTTTTCCCGCGCGTCCGGCACCGCGTCGGTATCGATCAGGCGTTGGGCCCTGAAACGTTGAGGCAGGTGCGCGTAGTGATAGAGGGCGATGCGGTCTGGGGCCAGCTCCACGACCTGGCCGATGGTATCCCGCAGTGTTTCCAGGCTCTGGTGCGGCAGGCCGTAGATCAGATCGTAGGAGATGGATTCAAAATCCTGCCGGCGCGCCTCTTCAGTCAACTCCCGTACCTGCCCGGAGGTACAGATTCGATTGATCGCCCGCTGCACGGTCAGATCGAAATCCTGGATTCCGAGGCTCAGGCGGTTGAAACCCAGATCGCGCAGGGTGGCGAGGCTCTCCAGCTCCAGGGTGCGGGGATCCGCCTCGATGCCGTATTCCCGCCCCACGCCGCCGAGGTTGAACGTCTCGCCCAGCCCTTCGACCAGGCGTCGCAGGTCGCCGTCATTGAGAAAAGTTGGGGTACCACCGCCCAGGTGCAGCTGCACCACCGGCACATCGGCTACCCGCTCTCGGTAGCTGCGCGCTTCCGCCAGCAGCTGCTCCAGGTAGCCCGAGGCCAGCCCATACTGCTGGGTCACCACCTTGTTGCAGGCACAGAAGTAACACAGGGACCGGCAGAACGGGATATGCACATAGAGCGACAGCGTGCGGATGTCTTGCAGCGCGGCCCAGGGCTCGGCCCCGCCCAGATCGCCAAAGCGGTCTGCGGTGGGATAGGACGTGTAGCGCGGACAGGAAGAGCCGTAGCGGTTGAGGAGCGCCGCACTGGGTACGGAATCGGCATGCACCATTGGTTTACACCTGTGGAAAATCGATGGTGCAAGCCTAAGGGGACGGAACCGGGCGGCTCTTGATGCACATCAAGCCGCCCCCGGAGTCAGTCGCCGGCGGGGCGCCGGAACAGGTTCTGGATACTGGAGAAATCCAGCCGGCGGTTGGCATCGTCACCCCCGTGCAGCTGGTAGAGGTTCTTGGCCAGGGCTCCCAAGGGCGTGGATGTGGCGCTGCCGGCGGCGGTGTCCATGGCCAGGCCCAAGTCCTTCAGCATCAACGCCACGGAGAAGCCGCCGCTGTAGCCACGGGAGGCGGGCACCCCCTCCATGACACCCGGGAAGGGGTTGTATTTATCCAGCGACCAGTTGTCACCGGAACTGGCTTTCATGATGTCCGACAGCACTTTCGGGTCCAGGCCATTGTCCACCCCCAACTGCAGCGCCTCGGCGGTGCCGATCATGTGGATCGCCAGCAACATGTTGTTGCAGATCTTGGCCACCTGGCCGCAGCCGGCCGGCCCGGCATGGAAGATGTTGGCGCCCATGGCCGACAGTACCGGCCGTGCCGCTTCCACCGCCGATGCCTCACCTCCGCACATAAAGGACAGCGTGCCGGCCGCCGCGGCAGCGGTGCCACCGGACACCGGTGCATCGATGGCGCGGATACCACGCTCGCCCGCCGCGGCAATGAGCTGGCGTGCATCACTGGCGGCGATGGTGGAGCAGTCGATCACCCGGGTTTCAGGGCCCAGTACCTGCAACAAACCCCGTACGCCTAAGTAGAGTTCCTTGACGATGCCGCCATTGGGCAACATCGAGATCACCACGTCGGCACCGCTGGCAGCAGCGTGGGCACTGTCGGCCGCAGCACAACCGCCCTGCCGCGCCTGCTCCAGGGCTGGCGCGGCAGGGTCGAAAGCGGTGACCGCGAAGCCGCCTTTGACCAGGTTCGCGGCCATGGGGCCACCCATATTACCCAGGCCGAGAAATGCGATGTTTTCCATGAGGTTGTTCCTCTGCTTTTATTGCTCTTATTCCCTGATCCCCAGTCAGTAGCCCAACAACTGCAGGGCCTAGAGGTCCGCCAGTGGGTGGTCCCCGGACCAGGGGGGGGTGAAGCACCGCTCGACGGCCTGCCATTCGATCCCGGCCAGGTTTGCCGGCTGCCACTGGGGCGAGCGGTCCTTGTCGATCAGCAGCGCACGGACACCCTCGCGGAAATGCCCGCTGGCACACAGGTTAACAGCCAGTACCAGCTCCATCCGGAACACTTCCGCCAGAGACTGGTGGCGGCCGCGGCGCAGCTGCTCCCACACGATCCACGGTGTCAGCGGCGAGCCCCCTGCCAGAGTCTTCGCGGCTTTCAGCAACCACTCGTCGTCTCCGTCGTAAGCGGTAATGGCCTCACACACCTCGGGCAGGGTGGAAAAGTCGGTCAGGGCCTGGATCTGGTCATAGTGGGCACGCAGGTTGGAGGCGGGCTGGTGGTCCGGGCGCAGCTCCAGTCCCTTCAGGCAATCGCCAACCAGGCGATGGTTCTCACTCTCGTGTTCGCAGAATGGCAGATCAGCGAGGGCATCCAGGGTGGCCAGGCGCTCGTTGTCGGCAACCAGGCGGTCGGCCAGGCCGGCGAACAGGGCATCACTGCCGTTGAACTGGGCCCCCGTGAGGCCGAGGAACAGGCCCAGCCGTCCGGGCATGCGGTTCAGGAACCAGCTGCCGCCTACATCCGGAAACAGGCCGATGGTCACTTCCGGCATGGCCAGGCGGGTGCGCTCGGTAACGATGCGGTGACTGGCGCCGGCCATGATGCCGATACCGCCCCCCATGACGATACCGTCCCCCCAGACCACGATTGGCTTGGGGTAGGTATGGATGCGGTAGTCGAGCCGGTATTCGCGCGAGAAGAACTCAGTGGTGTAGTCGGTCTTCGGCGCCTCACCGTAGCCGTTGGAGGCCTTGTACAATGACACCACATCGCCACCGGCACAGAAGCCCTTTTCCCCACTGCCCTCAACCCAGATGCAGGCGACGCTGTCATCGGTCGCCCACTCCTGCAGCTGTCGGTCCAGCAGCTCGATCATCTCCAGGTTCAGCGCATTGAGCGCTTTGGGGAGGTTGAGGGTCGCCAGCGCCAGTGCGCCGCGGCGGGAAAACAGTACGGGGGGATCCTGATCCATGACTCTGCATTATTTGTATGACTTCCGGGCTGAAGAGTTAAACATACATCCTCCATTCCGTCAGCCGGCTGCCGCCGGTGGGTCCCCGAACGGGCCGGTTGCACTTTTCCGGCAACCTGCTAAGTTGCGCGCAAATTCTGAGCGATTCCCACCGTCCATCAAAAACGGAACTCCAACGGAACCCTAAATGGCTGAATACGTCTACACCATGAACCGGGTGGGCAAAGTAGTGCCGCCCAAACGCGAAATCCTCAAGGACATCTCCCTGTCCTTTTTCCCCGGCGCCAAGATCGGCGTGCTGGGCCTGAACGGCGCCGGTAAGTCCACCCTGTTGCGCATCATGGCCGGCGTCGACCAGGACTATAACGGTGAAGCCCGCGCCATGCCGGGCATCAAGGTAGGCTACCTGCCGCAGGAGCCGCAACTGGACCCGGCCAAGACCGTGCGCGGCAACGTCGAAGACGGCATGCGCGAAGCCATCGATGCACTGGCGGGCCTCGAGCAGGTCTACGCCGACTATGCCGAGCCGGATGCCGACTTCGATGCGCTGGCCAAGAAGCAGCAGCACTATGAAGACGTGATCCAGGCCTGGGATGCCCATAACCTGGAGCATCGTCTCGAAGTGGCCGCAGACGCCCTGCGCCTGCCACCGTGGGATGCCGATGTGAACAATCTGTCCGGCGGTGAAAAGCGCCGCGTGGCCCTGTGCCGCCTACTGCTGTCCCGCCCGGATATGCTGCTGCTGGACGAGCCCACCAACCACCTCGACGCAGAGAGTGTGTACTGGCTCGAACGCTTCCTGCACGACTTCGATGGCACCGTGGTGGCCATCACCCACGACCGCTATTTCCTCGACAACGTCGCCGGCTGGATTCTGGAACTGGACCGTGGCCACGGCATTCCCTGGGAAGGCAACTACACCACCTGGCTGGAACAGAAGGAGAAGCGCCTGGAGCAGGAGCAGAAGGGTGAACAGGCCCGTGCGAAGGCGATGCAGAAGGAACTGGAATGGGCGCGCCAGAACCCGAAGGGCCGCCAGTCCAAGAACAAGGCCCGTCTGTCCCGACTGGAAGAAATGCAGTCCCAGGAATTCCAGGCCCGCAACGAGACCAACGAGATCTACATTCCGCCGGGTGAGCGCCTGGGCGACAACGTGATCGAACTGGTCAATGTGAGCAAAGCTTTCGGCGATCGCGTACTGATCGACAACCTGTCCTTCCGGGTACCGAAAGGTGCCATCGTCGGTATCGTCGGCGGCAACGGCGCGGGTAAGTCCACCCTGTTCCGCATGATCAATGGCACCGAAAAGCCCGATTCCGGTGAGATCAAGATCGGTGAAACCGTACAGATCGCCAGCGTCGACCAGAGCCGCGAAAACCTGGACGACAACAAGACCGTGTGGGAAGCCGTGTCCGACGGTCACGACATGCTCAAGATCAACAACTATGAAGTGGGCTCGCGCAACTATATCGGCCGTTTCAACTTCAAGGGTTCCGACCAGCAGAAGCGCGTGGGCGAGCTGTCCGGTGGTGAGCGCGGCCGCCTGCACCTGGCCTACACCCTCAAGCAGGGTGCCAACGTACTGTTGCTCGACGAACCGTCCAACGACCTGGATATCGAAACCCTGCGCGCACTGGAAGAAGCACTGCTGAACTTCCCCGGCTGTGCCCTGGTAATCTCCCACGACCGCTGGTTCCTGGACCGGGTCGCCACCCACATCCTGGCCTACGAAGGCGAGAGCGAGGTGGTGTTCTTCGAGGGCAACTACACCGAGTACCACGAGGACTTCGTCCAGCGTAAGGGTGAAGATGCCACACCGCATCGCATGCACTACAAGAAGCTGAAGACCTGATCCTGCTGATGGAATAGCGAAGGCGGCCTGAAGGCCGCCTTTTTTATGCCGCTTTATGCCGCGCGTTCGCTGAAGTTCCCGGCCGGCCGGTACATTGCCTCACCTTGCGGACCAGCGGGAATTCATCAACGCACTACCAGGCGGAGCGATGTGTACTACTGGCCCCGCTCATAGGCTTCCAGTGTTGCCTTCAGATAACGCGTTTTGGCTGCCTGCCCGGGCAGTTCCCTGGCCAGTGCCGTATAGAATTCGACGTTGCCGTCATTCAGATACGGACCAAGGTTCTGCGCCAGCTCCCGCGAGGCAGAGATGGAACCGGAACGCAGGGTGCGCTCGAACAGGCCGCGGACCTCAGGCTCCAGCCCCGGGTAACGCGCCAGCTCCGGCAGCGCCTTCACCAGCAGTTTTCCATCCGCAGTCCCCTCAAGCTCAGACAACAGCAGCCTGGCATGGGTAACATTGGGTTCCCGCTCTGACATAAAGCGGACGGCTTCAGCCTGGACGTGACCATTCCTGTGCGAGAGCAGTTCGGCAACCAGAAGCTCTGCCTGCGCATCAAACCCGGGCGTATCCGAAAACTGCGCTTCAAAATTGCGAAGCTTTTCTACGAGCAAATCACCCAGCAAAAAATAGCTGGCCCGGGGGTCACTATTGTCCTGGGGACAACTATTGCTCTGCTCGCAGGAGAGCAGATTCCGGATTTCTTGTGCGGCCCGTTCACGCTGTTCAAGGCGGGGATCCACTGGAGCTTCCAGTGGATCCTCCAGTAGGTCCTCGTTCGCAGCGATCGCGCTCTCCTTGTGAGCAACATCAGGCGCGACAGCCAACTCTTGTACTGCTGGACTGCCAGGCTTCGTCCGGGGAGCGTCTGCCCCAATCAACCAACTTGCCGCGCCACCAACCAGAGAGAGGGCAACCAGGATAAAGAGGAATCGCCTCATAAGGACTTGACTCCTTGATTGCGCAGGCGACGGGCACCCACTATCACGCCGAGCATCAACAGCAGCCACGACATCGTGCCGCCACCACCTGATTTTTGCGACCCATTAAAATTGGAGGCGCCACCAGTCCCTGTAGATCCCCCGGAATCACCGCTTCCGGAGCCACTGCCACTTCCAGAGCCACTGCCACCGCCCGAACCGGATGAAGCGATGCTCACCCAGTCGGCCTGGGTATTTTCACCCAGCAACTGCCCGCCATAGATATAACCGGTAATCCCCACGGTGCTTATCTTGTAATAAACGTGGTTCTCCACGCCCTGCACGAGCACCTCGTCTACAAGGTGTTCGCTGTCCAATTCGACCTCTCCGACCTCAGTGCCACCGGGAACATCCTCGATCTTGATACCCTCGCTGCGCAGCACTTTCAGGGTATCGCCGGCCTGGGGCACAATCACTTCCCCCAGGTTGGCATGGTCCCCCGCAATCACCCATTCGTCAGCACTGGCGGCACTGCCGCCATAGATATATCCCTCGGTACCATCGACGCGAACCCGGTAATAACGATAGAGCTCGGACTGATCGCGCACCACCATGTCCAGTACCTGATAGGTGGTGCCCACGGCAGTATCCACCCCGGTATCGGTTCCCCCCGGGGTCTCCCGGAGATTGATGGCCTGGATGCTTTCAATGGCCTGCCCCACTTTACGCAGCCCATCCAGCGCTACACCCCAGCACTGATGACGGTCCTGCACCGTGCGGCTGACCGGGTCGGAAACGGCTGCACTCGGATAAAGCGTGCTGACCGCGACGACATCGTACTGCAGCGACAGGCAGATAAAATCCTCCACCTGCTCAACGCAATCCAGTGCAGTGCCGTCATAAAGACAGGACTCGCCGGATTCCAGCCGCACCACACGCCCCTCCCAGTTACTGATATCGTCCGGATCGATCGTCTGAATACCGGAGCACCCATCCGAGGCCTCCATGAAACAGACAATATCCAGCCCGGTGCGGTGATCGGGATCCGACATCAGGTCAAGCCAGCTTTTGGTATCAAACTTCGCGACGAACGCTTCATCGTTGCGATACCAGGGGTCACTCGAGTCGGTCCAGCGGCATCCCTTGCTCGGCCCACCGTTGTACATGGAATAGGCCGAGCGTGCCCGCGCACGCCAGTCGCCCTCGGGGACACAGGCCTCCGTTGCCGCGTCTTCCCACGCAGTGAAATAAATATCCATGGCGTAGCCAAGATTGGCGAAGACCTGCCAGCCGGCACCGTTTTCAAGAGCATCAAAATGCCAGCGGTCATCCACTTGCATCATGCCATGCCCGTGGCCACTGTCGCCTCGAACCATCTTGAGGCGCGCATCTTCCACCGCCTCCCGGTAGTGGCTCCAGAAGGTTTCCTGCTGGGCAACTGCCAGCATCGCATGGGCCCAGGCATCGGCCTCACCGGATGCCGGGGTCTTGCGCTGACCCAGGTAGTAGAGAGCTGACTCACGGATTACTGAGTGCATCTCGTTCATGTAACGTGCGCGTTCGGCACTGCGATCCTGGCTATCGTTGAAAACCAGCGGTCCGAAATTCGCATAGGCAAACTGGGGATCCCCCCAGGGGTCCACGTCACAGCCGGATGGCACGCGGCCATAATTCCACTCGCCATCCACGCGGTTTTCGCAGAGGTAGTAATCGGGCGTATCCCATGGCGCCGCCTGAGCACTGGCCCCAACCAGCAATGTCGCAACGGCAAGGAAACGAAGGTGAGTCGTTATTCTCATATTGTGCCTTCTGATGTACGGAAAATATTTCACGCCACGCCCCTGCCGACCCAGCATGCAGGCAACCATCAGCCTGCCACTTGAGCGCTTGAGGGTCGGGGTTCCCGGGGCTTGGCAAGCCCGGGCTAGAGCAGCATTCCATACCTCTCAGAAACTGCACCGGACCCGGGCAACTCTGTATCACACGAAATACATCACAGGAATAATTTATTCCCACTAATTGATTCTCTGGGATTTTTTGGAATAATGCCAGTGGAATCGTGAAAATAAGACGGAACGGCAGAAAGCCTGCGAACTACGTCGCCATTTCACTGACAGGTGCCAGCAGAAGCCCGACCAGAGCTAAGAAAAGATGGGACTCTGAGCATCATTGCTGCGATTCGCCCCCCCGACAATGAGAGCCACGCTGAGCCCGACCGAACCTGCCTAGCGCTCGGCAGTGATCAGGATATTGCGCGGGGTTATCTCTCGATCGCAGAATTCCCCGAGCTGCACCCTTGCCCCCCCTTCCTGCAGGTACAGAGCGCGATCCAGGACCAACCACAGCTCCAGAGGCCGGCGGAAGACGTGGGTGACCAACTCCATGCGGCGAACCCTTTGCAGCCTCTGCCAACCCAGCGCCAGCCACTTTTCCTCATCCACTTCCCCCAATAGATCCAGGCGCTTACGGGCCGCTGCCCAGCTGGCGAATGCCGGGAAACCTTCTTTCAGCAACCCCTTGCGGACATTGGGTACCGGCAGATAACGATCTTGCCCGCGCAGTTCGCGCTGCAGCTCATCGAAGGCCATCCGCCAGTGCAGCTCCCGCTCCCGCAACCGGCGCACACCGGCACCAGCGGTGACCGTCTCCTGCAGGGGCAGATGCAGGTCCTCGCGAGCCAACTTCACCCGGGCCACTTCACCGGCCTGGGACATGGGCACGAAGTCGTCGGTCCTGATTACGTGATAACAGCAGGGGGAAATTGTGAGACTGGCCCCCTGGTTGGCCCGCCAGTGGCGCATCAGGGTTGTGTGCAGATCGCCGCAGGCGTGCAGGGCGACGGCATGCTCGCCGCGCCTGACCCACTGCCCTGCCTGCTCACTGAACGCGTCGCAGTGGACAAAGCGCATCGACACTCCTCTGCGGTCCGCCAGCGCCTCCCCTTTACGACAGAGTTGCGCTTGCCACTCCAGGCTGGTCACCGGGCGCCGCTGTACTGAAGAAATAAGTCGGCCGAGGTGCCCCTTGCCAGCACACCATTCCAGCAGAGGGCCAGAGCCGTTGCCGATACATCCGGCAAAGGCAAGGATCTGCTGCCACTTGCGTCCCGGGATGCCATGATCGAGGCGCTCGGGAGGAGATAGTTGCCGAGCGGTGAGCCTCGGCAGGACGCTGAGGCGTTGCAGCTCTTCAACTCCCTCCAACCACGGGGACAGCCAACGTGAAGCCGCTGCGATGTCGCCCTGCAGGCGGTGCAGCTCAGCCTCCTCCAGCGCATCGAGCGCCTGGCAGAGATCCGGATGAATTTGCGCCCAGCAGTAGTCCCGATGGTGGAACGGCCGCACCTGCCACCACTGACGACTCTGGGCCAGTAACCGGTCCAGCCACTCAAATCGCTGTGACAGTTCGTGCGCCTGCATTCTGCCCACCCACTCTTTCATTACCGCCCCTGCTCGCCCTGCACCGCTTCGCACTTCTGCCTATTTTATGCGCCCGTGATGATTGCGCCGAGCCATGGCTTCCCGCTACCCGAACGCATACACTGGAGACCAACCTCATGCTTGCACTCAGGACTGAGGAGGGAAGCCACCATGAGTATCAGCCGCTATTGTGTCGAGCTGCTGGAGGCCGCCAGTGCCTACCACGTGCGTTACGGGGATCGCCTTGCCAATCACCTGCCCATGGTCCTCATCGCCCTCGACAAGATGGGGGCCACGCGGGAACAACTGCAGAGCGCCTTCGACCGTTCCAGCGCGCACCTGGAACGCCCCCAGCTGGAACCTGCGGCGCCGCTAGCTGAAGGCGAGACCATCGCCGATCTGCGCAACCGCGAGGAGCGCTTCCCCAGTGCCCTGGCCTATTACCAGGGACAGTTACGCCAGCACGGTATCGCCGAGGCCCTCCGGCGCGAGTTGCCGCCATTACTGCCCTCTATCGGCACTGCTGCCTTTCACGGCCTGATCCGCACGGCCTACGGTATCGATGCCGGCCACCAGCAGGAGGTGGCCACCGGTCTTGCCTACTGGAATATGGAGTACCGCGAGCTGCCCGCCAGTGACGTACTGCTGCCCGTCGCAGCGGCGGAGATTCCGGCCATGGCGGCGGCGCGCTTTCCTCTCATCTCCCTGGCCCCGGGTAATATCAGCGACCATATGGCCGCCGTCACCCGTCAGGAGGACTGGCAGGAAACTCCGATACAACCGCAACAACTCGGCCTGCAGGATATCGCCGAAGTGGCGCTGGCCGCTTACCGGGGGACCGGCGACTTCACCCTGTTGCACGGCGTGACTGGCTGCCACGCCCTGCGCCTGATCCTGCCCCACTGCAGCGATCCCGAACAGGCCCTGCGTTACTTCTGGCGGGCACTGGTCATCGCCTACCTGAGTACCGGGCCGAAAGAGTTTACCGAAGCCGACCAGGACAGTCCGACCGCCGCGGAATGGGAGTCACTGCTCAAACGCGCCTGTCGCAGTGAGGACGATCATGTCATCAAGCTCTGCTACAGCGCCTGGCGGGAGGCAGAGCATTACGGCAATGACGACTATCGCGCTGCCGCCGCCCTGACCGTGGAAAGTTGAGCCCGGGAACAACCAGAACAAACAGCACCACATAAAGGCCCACCGACGGAAATCTTCCACAATGGCTCTCACCCCATCCAACATGACACCCCTGGGCACAGCGATGCCCGCTTTCACCCTGCCGGATGCCACCGGTGCTCCGCTCCGCAGCGAAGACCTCTCCGGCGGGCCGGTGCTGGTGGCCTTTATCTGCAATCACTGTCCGTTTGTTAAGCACCTGGCTGCTGAGTTTTCGGAGTTCGCCCGTCAGTATGCACCCGCCGGTCTCCAGGTCATTGCCATCAACAGCAATGACTTTGCCAGTTACCCGGACGACAGCCCGACAAGAATGCAGGAGGAAATTGCAGCGCGGGGCTATGTATTCCCCTATCTGGTAGATGAGAGCCAGGAGGTGGCGAAGGCCTTTGGGGCCGCCTGCACGCCGGATTTCTTCCTGTATGACCGGGAGCATCGTTTGGTCTACCGCGGGCAGTTTGACGATAGCCGGCCGGGCAACGGCAAACCGGTCAACGGCAGGGACCTGCGGGCAGCGGTGGATGCCGTGCTGGCGGGCGAGAGCCCGACGCAGGATCAGGTGCCCTCGGTGGGCTGCAATATCAAGTGGAAGTAGCGGGGAAAGTCAGCGGGTAACCACGGGGAGCGGTGTCACCGCCCCCCGCCTGGGCGGGCCTGTCAGCGACGCAGGAACTCGACCATCCACTTGGCGACGGCACTCTCGTGGATGTCGTTCTGCAGGGAAGCCTTGCCCTTATCCACCAGATCCTCGCCGAACACTTCAGTGCGAAGCTCCATCAGGCTCTTGGAGTAGGGCTTGGTGAATTCAGGGTGGGCCTGCATGGTCAGGATGTGATCACCGACCTGCACCATGGCGTGCGGGCAGAAATCGCTGGCGGCCAGCACTTTGGCCCCTTCCGGCAGCTCTTCCACCTGGTCCTGGTGGCTCACCAGCAGGCTGAAGTCCTTGCGGGGCTCGGACATCCACGCCGGCATGTCCTGCATCTCATAGCTGTGTACACCAATACCCCAGCCCTTACCGGACTTGCGGGTCTTGCCGCCGAGAGCTTCGGCAATCAGCTGGTGGCCAAAGCAGATACCGATGGTGGGCTTCTTCTTCTCATGCAGCTTGCGCACGAACTCCATCAGCGGCGGAATCCACGCCTTGTCCTCGTAGACACCGGTTTTACTGCCGGTCATCAGGTAGGCATCCACCTCATCGATATCTTCGGGGTAGTGCCCGTGCTGCACCTCGTAGGTCACGAATTCCAGTGTCGGATCCTGGGCGCGCAGCAGCTCGGCAAACATCTCAGGATATTCACCAAACTCCCCCACCAGTTCCTTGCGTACATCGTCGGTCTTCAATACACCTATTTTCATTATTTCACCGCTGGTTGACTGCAGAGTTGGCGGATTATGGCATATTCTGCGTGTCTTTTTTCCCATCGTCCCCGCTCCAGCCTCCCCGCCCGTCTGCTACCGCGGTGAACCGAACTGTGCAGACGCCAGCCTCCTCCTGCCAGCTGCAACCGCGGTCTAGACTGGTTACAGGAGTCCCCCTTTTCACGGAGCGAACGCCATGAAGCCAGCCCTGTCCGGTATTCTCCTGATCACCGCTTTCCTGACTGCTGCCACAGCGACCGCGGAGCACCGCGGTGGTGACTTCATCGTGCGCATCGGTTACGGGGAGGTGAACCCCAATGACGATTCCAGCTGGATTCGCCTGGACGGAACTGCGCTGGAAGACACCCGTGTGTACGTCGACAGCGGACAGAGCGCCACTTTTACCGGAACCTGGCTGTTTGCGGATCACTGGGGAATCGGCCTGCTGGCGGCGCTGCCATTCGAACACGACCTGGATGTGGCCGGACTGCCCAACCCGGCGGGAGGTCCGGCACTGGGCAAAGTGCCCCTGGGGAATCTCGAGCACCTGCCTCCCACCCTCACCATCCAGTGGTATCCGGTCTGTGTCGAATCCTGGGTGCAGCCCTACGTGGGTATCGGGGTCAATTACACCACCTTCATGGACGAAGACATCTCCGGTACCGCCAACGACTACTTCGAGAATGTACTCGGGGCCACACGCGGCGCCAGCCTCGAACTGGACTCCTCCTGGGGCCTGGCAGGTGAACTCGGTGTCGATATCGAACTCGGCCGGGGCAGCCCATGGCTCTTCAACGCCGCCCTCTGGTATCTGGACCTGGACACCGACGCCTCGATCCGCTTTCCCACCACATCCGGGTCGAGTCGTATCAAGGCCGATGTGGATGTCGATCCCTGGGTCTACACGGTCGGCATCGGCTACCGCTTCTGACCTTTACAGAGCGATTACAGAGCGATTACAGAGCGATTACAGAGCGATGATTGCAGCCATGGAGGTCAAAACCAGCCTCCATGGCTTTTAGAGAACTGAAAAAGCAATATCAGTTGCAAATAACTGCACACAAACAGCATTAAAACGCTGTTCCACCCGAGCCTGCCATTCCTGACAGGCAAGAGCCCAACCGCCCCTTCAGAGCCACTTAATTCCAATAAAAAACCCCAACTAAGGAAAAATTCCCGCGGCAGTCATTGCTTCCGCTGCATTGACTGCAGCCGGTGTCGCACATTGCCAAAACAAGAACCGGGAAAGTCACTAGGATTGCCGATCCCTGTGGCTTATGACCAGATCGCATAAGCCTCTTTCGTTCAGATCTAGACCAAGCGTTACTGACTTGTTTCCTGGAGGTTGGTTTATGACTCCTTTTGTGCACGCCGTTTTTGTCGGCGCCACCGGCCTGATTCCGGGTCTGTTTCACTCCCTGAAGCAAAGCGCTAGTCGCTGAAGCTTTGTCGAGCGTACTCAAAGAAACGGAAACAGCGAAGAGCCATGACCCTACTAATAAGAACTTCCTCACTGAGCGGCTACCCCGAACTGGTGACAGAACTGGGCGGTGACCCGGATGCCCTGCTGCGTCGCAGCCGGATTGACCCGGATAAGGTCCGCACCCTGGAGGGCTTCGTGCCGCTGTCCGCGCAAGCCGCTGCACTGGAGCACGCCGCCAAAGCCCTCGATTGTTCCGAGTTTGGCCTGCTGTTGTCCCTGCGTCAGGGGCCGGAGATCCTCGGCCCCATGGCAACCATTGCCCTGGAGGCTGAGACCGTGGGCAGCGCCCTGGAGAGCCTGACCGAATACCTGCACCAGTACTCACCCGGGCTGAACCTGCAGCTGCTGCCCTGCACCGAAACCCAGGGCGCACGGGTCGCTTTCTCGTTTGACCCGAGCCTGAAAAAGACACGCCAGGCACTGGAGCTGGCCCTCGGGGTTGCGTACAAGTCCCTGAAAATGGTCTGCGGCCCCGAGTTCCGCCCCACGGCACTGCTGATGCGTGCGGCCAGCCCGCTGCCCCATGGCCGCTACCTGGAGCACTTCCAGACCGAGGTTCGGTTCGGCAGCTCCTGCGACGCCCTGGTGCTGGCCCCTGAGCAGTTGGCCAGCCCGCTGGATTCGTCCAGCCCGGAGCTGCAACTGCCCAAGAAACAGTTTATCGACAGCGTCACTCTGGATGGCTCCCTGCCCATTCTTGAGCAGGTCAGGCACCTGATCTACGAGCTGCTGCCCGCGCAGCGCTGCAGCCTGCTGGAGATTGCCGGATTCCTGGGGCTGAACAAGCGCACCCTGCAGCGCAGGCTGGCGGAGCAGGAGATCGTGTTCGAGGAAATGCTGGACGCCATCCGCCGCGAACTGGCCGATGGCTACCTGGCGGAAACCGATATGCCGATGACCCAGGTAGCCGGACTGTTGGGCTATCGCGAGCAGAGCTCCTTCAATCGCGCGTGCCGCCGCTGGTATGAGTGCACACCTCTGCAGAAACGCCGCGAGCTCGCCTACGCGGTGAAGAATCGAGACGCCTGCCTCGAAGACTGACCTGCCGGCTCACAACGGGCGCGCTAGCGGATGCTGGCCGCGCCCCAGTAATTGAAACCGGCGAATCGCGGCGACAGCAGGTAGCCACTCTCCATCTCCCGCAGATGAAAGCCCCCACTCTCCAGCAGACGCGGTACCGGCCGGTTCAGGTTGCAGCCACCAAAGGCGCGCCGCCAAAACGGATTGAGCCGATCCTGCCAGCGCCGCACCCCGGCATCGGGGGCGGCACCGTGTTCCGAGAACAGCAACAACCCCCCGGGCTTGAGCACCCGCCGCATTTCGTCGAGTGCCCGCTGCCAGTCCGCGATAGTGCACAGGGTGTAAGTGAGCAGCACCGTGTCGACACTGTCATTTTCCAGGGGAATCTGCTCGCTGGGCAGGTCCAGCCAGCGTACCGGAACCCCGGCCCCAGCCACCCGTTTTGCCGCACGGGCGCGCATGCCCGCCGAGGGTTCCAGCCCCCAGACCAATTCCACCCGGTCCGGATCGTAAAACGGCAGGTTGAGCCCCGACCCCATACCGACTTCCAGCACCCGCCCCCGGGCTGCCGGCACCACGAGCCGGCGTTGCGCCTCAATGGGCCCCATGCCGCAGGCGAAGTCCAGCAGCCGGGGCAGGCAGTGCTCGCTGTAAAACCCCATTGTTCGTCCTCCTGCGAAAGATCGTCGGCTCGTCTTGCGAAACTACCACTCAATTCCACGTCGCGCCGCGATACCCGCTTCAAAGGCGTGCTTCAGCGGCCGCATTTCTGTCACCGTATCCGCCAGGTCACGCAGATACTGTTTCGCGCCGCGGCCGGTGATGATGACCGTCTGCGCCTCGGGCCGCTCCTCGATGGCCGCTACTACCTCGTCCCTGTCCAGCCAGCGGTAATTGAGCGCATAGGTCAGTTCATCCAGTACCACCAGGTAGGTGTCCGGGTCAGCGAGGGCGGCCCGCGCCTTTACCCACAGGGCTTCCGCCGCAGCTTTGTCCGCCTCGAAATCCTGTGTCTCCCAGGTGAAGTCGGTGCCCATCTGCTGCCACTCCAGGCGGTACCGATCGGCAGGCAGCCCCTGCAGCAGGTTCTTCTCACCACAATCCCAGGCGCCCTTGATGAACTGGGCCACAAACGCGGAATAGCCGTAACCGAGGGCACGGGTCACAGTACCCACGGCAGCCGTGGTCTTGCCTTTACCATCACCGGTATAGAGCAGTACCACGCCGCGCTCGGTCAACGCGCGGGCCACCCCCTCGTCGACAATCTTTTTGCGCTGTTCCATGCGGGCCTTGTGGCGCGCCTGTTTGTCCTGTGCCGAATCGTTATCACCGGGCTCGCTCATCACACCTCTCCGTTTTTCTGCATTTTTTCACGGCCTCAAAGATAACGCCCGCCGCGGCGAAAACCGCGACCGGCCTGTGCTCACAACCGCACTTCAAGCCCAGCGTACAGTCCCGCACCGGCAGTCTGGTATCCGGCCACCTCCCGGTAGTCGGCGTCCAGGACATTCTCGCCGCGCAGGGTCAGCAGCAGGGCTTCAGACCAGCGATAGCGTAAATTGAGATCCAGCTTGCTGTAATCGTCCAGGCGCACATCGGGCGCCCCCCAGACCGAAGGCGGGCTCAGGCGATCGGCCACCCGCTGCCAGTTGCCGCCGAGCTGCAGGCGCCCTCCGGCCAGCCGATAGGCAAGCCCAAGATTGAGCGCCCGCCCGGGCACCAGTAGCCGCTGCGCGCCGCGGGAGTCGGTGGCATCGAGCCAGGTACCGGCGAAATTCCAGTCGAGCCGTTCGTCCAGGGCGCCTGCGAGCGTCAGCTCAATACCCCGGGATTCGCTCTCACCATCGTCCTGCCCGTAGGCGCCCCAACCGCTGCTGCCGAGACTGTAATCGTAAACAATCGCGTCGGTGATGCGCTGCCGGAAGAAAACCAGCTCGGCGCGCACCTGCGGGGCCCGGCGGTATTCCGCGGCCACCTCGATGCCGTGGCTCCGCTCCGGCCCCAGTGGCATCGCCGACTCGCCCAGGTTGTAGGCCACCTCGAACGGGCTCGGGGCGCGAAAGCCGGTGCCGGCACTGCTGCGCAGCTTTAACTCGCCAACGGGCAGGGAAATTGGATAGGCCAGCGATGTCCGCCAGGTCGTGTGGTCGTCATTTTCCAGCTGGTCCCGCCGCGCGCCCAGGGTATAGAAGAGTGCGCGGTGCAATTCACCGCGCCATTCGGCGAATACCCCGAGACTGTCCAGGGCCAGTGCACGGCCACTGCTGCGATAGCCCTGCTGCTCCAGCTCGGCACCCCAGGACAGAGCACCGGCGGACAGGTTCCTCTGGCCGAGGTAATTGAGCTCCTCGATCTGGCCCCCGACAGCGAAGCTGCTCACACCGTCGCTGAGACTGTCCCGTTCGATCTCCTGCCGCGACGCGGCCAGTTCCTGTTCCAGCCCGTCGCCACGCAGGGTGGTCGCCAGCCGCACGCTGTTCTGAGTAAAGAGATCGCGACAGTCGTTGGAGGGCGTGAAGCCGCTGTAACAGTTGTCGAAACCGGTCTCCGCATTCTGATGGCGCAGCTGTGCCTCGAGGTCAATGGCATCGCTGGCAGCGTAAGCCAGCCTGGCACTGAGGGACTGGTTGCGGTAACCGTCACGCTCACCGCTGGAGTCATCTTCGCGGCTATTGAATCCGTCGCTGTGCCGCTGCGCCAGATTGAGGCTGTATTGCAGCTGCTCTGCCCGGCCGGCAATGTGTATGCTGCCCCGGCGATGGTTGTAGCGGCCGGCTTCGATGGCCGCTTCCATTTCCAGTGGAGCCTGCGGGCGGCGGGTGATGATGTTGATCACACCACCGGCTCCGGCGCCGTACATCATGCCCTGCGGGCCACGCAGCACCTCAATCCGCTCGATATCCCGCGCCTGCAGGTGCTGGAACTGCGCTGCCACCTGCGTGTTGGCCGGATCGGCAATATTGACCCCGTCGAGCAGCACCAGGGTGCGAAACTGGCTTTCGCCGCGCAGGTAAATGGCACTGACCTTGCCGGCACCGCCGTTGTTGCTGACAGCAATTCCGGGCAGGGTGCGCATCACATCCAGCAGGCTGGCATAGCCGAGCCTCTCGATGTCGCCGGCGGTTAGCACGCTCACGGATACGCCGAGTTCAGCTGCGGGAATTTCCGTGCGGCTGGCGGTAACGGACAGCTGCTCCAGCGACTCGGGAGACGCATCGGCAGCCAGTAGCACAAGTGCGGCGACCAGTGTCGTGGAAATGACCGCCGGGAGAAATGAATGATTCACAGTAGGTTCCCCAATCTCGAAAAATCAACGGATTGAGGGAGGGTGAGTGCAATCGGCACGCGGGAAGGCAGCCGCAAAACCCAACGGCAAACAGGCGCACTGACCAGACAAAGCCCTCCGCTTTATCCTCGAACTGCTGAGGGCCGGTATCGGGCTTGCGTTCAGTTCAGTGAACTGGCTCACCGTTGCGGGGGCAGCGCCGGACTGGTCGAATGACGTCACCGGACTTCCCGTTTAACCCAGCCAAGCGCAATTGCACTGCTGGGCACCCAAAGCGGAGGGGAGTATATCAACACTTGTCCTGCGGTGACTCGCCAGCGAAAAACTTTTCCGGCATTTTTCGTTTGCAGGCGTGGTTGGCACCGCAATCAAATCAGGTCGAAGACGACAAACTCCGGTTCCCCATCCCGCCAGCGGAACTCACAGCTTACGCCGTAGACATCGCCGATCATTGCGGGAGTGAAGACATCCCGGGGCGTGCCCTGGGCGCGCAGCCGCCCTTCATCCAGCAGGATGACGCGATCGCAGAATCGCGCCGCGAGGGACAGGTCGTGGAGGGCGAGAATCACCGTCTTGCCGCTATCGGCGATGCCGCGCAGGGTTTGCAGCAACTGCAGCTGGTGGCGGATATCCAGCGCCGCGGTGGGCTCGTCGGCAATCAGCAGTGGCGCCTCGCCCACCAGCAGGCGCGCCAGCTGCACCCGGCGCAGTTCGCCGCCGGAGAGCCGGGTAACGGCCCGTTGAGCGAAGTCCGCCCCGCCAACTTTCCCCAGCGCCCTGCGCACTCGCTCCTCGCGATCCTTCAGCCGTCCCCAGGGCAAAAGGCCAAGCGCCACCAGGTCGGCAGCGCTGACACTCCAGGCGGGCACTTCAGACTGCGGCAGGTAGGCGCAGAGGCGCGCGCGCGCGGCCGGTGAAAAGTCCGCGAGTGGTTGCTCATTGATGGACACCTCACCGGCGGAGGCATTCAGCACGCCGGCAAGCAACTGAAGCAGACTGCTTTTGCCCGCCCCATTGGGCCCGATCACCGCGGTCAGTTCGCCCGGGTGAAAGGCACAGCTGAGATTGTCGAGGACTCGCTGACCCTGACGCTCCAGGCAGAGCTCGCGGCAGGCGACATTGGCAGAGCGTTCCGGCTCCATCATTACAGTGCACCTCCACGTCGGGCACTGACGATCAGCCAGAAGAAGAAAGGCGCTCCGATAAATGCCGTCACGGCGCCGATGCGCAGCTCCTGTGCGCCGACAAAGTTGAGCACGAAAATATCGGCCAGCAACAGCAGCAGTGCGCCGCACAGTGCACTGGCCCACAGCAGCCGCGCCGGATCCTGGCCCACCAGCGGCCGCATCAGATGCGGCACCACCAGACCGATAAAGCCGATGGTGCCGGCCACGGCTACCGCAGCACCCACGGCGGCAGCGATCCCCAGCAGCAGTAACAACGGGTGGCGCCGGCCACCAAATCCCAGCGACGCCGCCGAGGCCTCGCCGAGCGTCAGTGCGCGCAGGTAGTTGCGGCTGGCAAACAGCAGCAAACCGCCCGCGATGATAAACGGCAGCGCCAGCAGCAACTGGTCCCAGCCCCGGTTGGCCAGCGAGCCCAGCAGCCAGAACACGATCTCCTGCATGGCGAACATGCTGGGGGCATAGTTGAGGGCCAGTGCCATCAGCGCCGACAGGAAGGCATTGATGGCCACGCCTGCCAGCACCAGGCGGCTGGCGCTGGCGCCGCGCCCGGCCAGCGCCCATACACTCAGGACTGCCACAAAAGCACCGCCGATGGCCAGCAGCGGCAACCACCAGCCGGACTGCCAGGCGAGGCCGTAATAGAGCAACAGGATGGCCGCCAGGGCCGCGCCGCTGCTCACCCCCAGTAGTGCCGGCTCAGCCAGCGGATTGCGCAACAGTCCCTGCATGGCAGCACCACCCATGCCCAGGGCAGCGCCCACCAGAATGGCCAGCAATGCCCGCGGCAGGCGCAGCTGCCACAGGATCACCGCCTCACTGCTCTCCCCGCGCCAGCTGTCACGCAGTGCGGCGGCCAGATCGATACTCACGGGGCCGCTCACCAGTGCCGCCAGCAGTGCCAGTGGCAGGGCCACTCCCAGCAGGCCGAGCGCAATCCTATTGCTGTTCAACAAGGCTCTCTCGCTTCTGTCTGAGTTTTTCCAACACGTCGGCGGCCACCAGGGCGGGGCAGAATCCCAGCTCCGCCGGCAGCGTGAAAACGCGGCCGCTATCGACATAGCGGCGGATCACCGGATGGCGCGCAGCCAGATGCGCCAGGGCAAACGTCTGCTCGCCGCCATACAGCACCAGCAGCTCCGGTTCGGCCGCGATCACCTGTTCCAGCATCACCCGCTGCAGTTGCCCTCCTTCACCACCATCGGGGTCGGCTGCCAGATTGCGAAAACCCGCCCGCTCCAGCAGCTCGTGCTCCAGCATGCCGCTGCCGTAGGTCAGGTTGTTGGCCGACAGGATCATTGCCGACAGCAGCTCCGCCGGTCGCGGTTGCTGCAGTATCTGTCCGAGCCGACCGGCCTGGCGCAGCAGCTCCGCATTGTCGTCCAGTTCGGCCGCCAGCGCCTGCAGCTGCTGCTGCAGTTGCGCCAGGTTGTGGGCATCGGGAATGGTGACCACAGGTACGCCCAGTTGCCGCAGGCGCGCCGCAGCGCGACCGCCACCGTACTGGCCCACCAGCACCAGGTCCGGCTCCAGGCCCAGTAACTCCTCGGCATGACCGCGATTGAGAGTGACATGTTCCGGCAGGGCCGCGCGGCGGTAGTGTTCATTGGCGGAAAGCCAGGTGACCGAGACGATACGTTCGTGGTCCACCCAGTCCAGCAGCAACTGGTCCACACACAGGTTCAGGGAGGCGATGCGCTCTGCCGCCGCCGTGGAAGTGCTGAACAGCAGCGCGACGAGGCACGGCCACAGGCGCGCTGCCATTGTTTTGGAGGCGCCCTCAGGCGACATCGATGGCCGCCAGCGCCTCGGCCAGCGTCTTGACCGGCACCATCTCCATGCCGTCGATATCGTTCTTCAGGCGGTTGGCGGCGGGCACGATGGCTTTGCGGAAACCGTGCTTGGCAGCCTCGCGCAGGCGTTCCTGGCCTGAGGGCACCGGGCGGATTTCCCCGGCCAGTCCCACCTCACCGAATACCATCAGGTCGCGGGGCAGCGGCCGGTTGCGGAAACTGGACACCACCGCCAGCAGCAGCGTCAGGTCGGCACTGGTCTCCATTACCTTGACCCCGCCCACCACGTTGATGAACACATCCTGGTCCCCCACCAGCACGCCGCCGTGGCGGTGCAGCACTGCCAGCAGCATATTGAGGCGGTTCTGGTCCAGGCCCACTGCCACCCGGCGCGGGTTGCCCAGGCTGCTGTCATCCACCAACGCCTGCAGTTCCACCAGCAGTGGGCGGGTGCCCTCCCACACGGAAGTCACCACGGAGCCGGCTGCCACCTCTTCCGCGCGCTGCAGGAAAATCGCCGAGGGGTTGGAGACTTCCTTCAGGCCCTGCTCGGTCATGGCGAACACCCCCAGCTCGTTGACCGCGCCAAAGCGGTTCTTGTGCGCGCGCAGGGTGCGGAAACGGGAATCGTGGGTGCCCTCCAGCAAGATGGAACAGTCGATGATGTGCTCGAGCACCTTGGGGCCGGCGAGGCTGCCATCCTTGGTCACGTGGCCAACCAGAATCAACGCCGTGCCGGTCTGCTTGGCATAGCGGGTCAGGTAGGCAGCGCTCTCGCGCACCTGGGCCACGGAGCCCGGCGCCGACTGCACCTCGCTCATGTGCATGACCTGGATGGAGTCCACCACCATTACCCGCGGCTGCACTTCTTTCGCGATATGGCAGATGCGCTCTACGTCGGTCTCGGACAGCATCTGCAGCTGGTCGGCGGGCAAACCGAGGCGCTTTGCGCGCATGGCCACCTGTTGCAGCGACTCCTCGCCGGTGATGTACAGCGCCGGCATGTTCTGGGACAGGTGGCACAGGGTCTGCAACAGCACCGTCGACTTGCCGGCGCCCGGGTGACCGCCGATCAGCACCACTGAGCCCGGCACCAGGCCACCGCCCAGCACCCGGTCCAGCTCGCCGGCATTGGTGGGGATGCGCGGGAGTTCGGACAGGTCGATCTCGGACAGTTTCTGTACCCTACCCGCCCCGGCGGCACCGGCATAGCCACTCTGGGCATCGGTGAAATTGGCCGAGCGGCTGTCCTTGTGTTCCGGGCCGAGGCGCACTTCGCTGAGGCTGTTCCAGGTACCGCAGGCGCTGCACTGGCCGGCCCACTTGCTGTAGTCGGCCCCACACTCGTTGCAGACATAGGCGGTTTTGCGTTTTGCGGCCACGGGGCACTCCTCCGGCTGGGCTCAGGGGCGGGACTGGGATCGGACAGGCGCACAGTCTACCAGCCCCTTGCCGGAGGGACACCGCCTCCCCGGCCGCGGGCGACAAGGGAGCCGGATCGGCTTGGGTTACAGCTCGAACAGCCGGTTGGCACCCTGCGCCATGCGCCGGGCCTCGTTCTCCTCGAGCTCGCGGATATCGTTTATCAGTGCCCGGGTGGGCGCGGTTTCGGCGCGTGCCTGCAGGCGGCGGTATAGCGCAATCAACTCCTGGTGCACAGTCATCACATCCTGCAGCAGCGCCTCGTCGCGCGTCAGCCGCTCGAGCGCCCGGCCGTCAGCCAGGCGCTCGATGGGATGGGCGCGCAGATACTCGTAACACCAGGTATTCAGGGCACGCTCCGGCGCATCGCGCCCGTGTTCATCCACCAGCGCGGACAGGTTGCGCTCGCTCTGCGCCAGGTACTCACGCAGCAGGCCATCCCGGGAATCACCGTCATCCCGTGCACCGCTGCGCAGGTGCCGCGCCAGGGTCTGGTGCAGGACACCGGTCTGCTGGATGACATCGTTCAGGGTCTGCGCCTGCATAAAAACCTCCTTTGGTCTTTTCTGTCGGCATCTGCGGGCCCGGCCTGATCGCGGCCACTGCGCCATCGATTGCGACAGCTTTACAGGCCCTGATATAGAACTGACGTCGGTAAGGAGGATTTCAACCCCGTCAGGGGGCGATGCGGCCGCTGAGCAGGTGTCGGCCGTCGTAGGGAAAGACGATGTCGGAATCGGGCTGGTCTTCACGACAATCATGCTCAGGGCACTCAACAGTGGAGAGCAGGTGCCGAATGACATTCAGGCGTGCGCGCTTCTTGTCGTTTGCACTGACCACATACCAGGGCGCCTGTTCGCTGTGGCTTTTAGCAAACATCTCGTTGCGAGCAATGCTGTACTCATCCCAGTGGGACACGGCCGTCTCGTCGACCGGGCTGATTTTCCATTGCTTGAGGGGATCGGTATGACGCGCTTCGATCCGCTTTTTCTGCTCGGCGCGGTCGATATCCAGGTAGTACTTGATGATCTGGATGCCTGAACTGACCAGCATGCGCTCGAACGGCACCACCGATGCCATGAAATTGCGGTACTCGTGGTCGCTACAGAAGCCCATCACCCGCTCCACGCCAGCACGGTTGTACCAGCTGCGGTTGAACAGCACCATCTCCTGCCTGGATGGCAGGTGCGGCACATAGCGCTGGAAATACCAGCTGTTGCGATCGCGGTCCGACGGCTTGCCCAACGCCACCACCCGAGTCTCCCGCGGGCTGAGGTGTTCGACAATACGCTTGATGGTGCCATCCTTCCCCGCAGCATCGCGCCCCTCGAACAGGATCAGGATCTGCAGGTCGCAGGCAATCAGATGTCGCTGCAGTTTGACCAGTTCGATCTGCAGGTGACGCAATTCCTCCTTGTAGTCACCACTCCCACCTTTGCGTTTTGCCATAGTGCCCTACTCCCGTCGATTGCTTTCGCCCGCGACAACCCCTGCTGACCTGCCCGGTGCCGCCACTCGCATCAATATAGCCGGCTCACTTCCGTCACAGGGGCTCTTCAGCCAGCCGATGGCACCTCGGGGAGGTTTTCCTATCAGCACGCCCGGAAGGTATGATCGTGCAATTAGGCGCCACTCGCGCTGCGCCAGACATCCGCGGAGAACAACAATGAAGCTGGCCCGCCACCTCCGAAAACTGCACAAATGGATTTTCCTCGTTATCGGCCTGCAGGCCCTGCTGTGGACTGCCAGTGGCTTTTACATGGTGGTGATGAACTTGGACTTCATCCATGGTGATCACCTGGTGAAGAACTTGCGCGAACCCCTGCCCGATTTTTCACAGCCCCTCTACCCCACTGCGCAGATTGTCGAGGCCGGACAGGCCGTCAAGTCGGTGCAGTTGAAAGTACTTCAGGGACGACCCTACTTCCTGGTGCGGGACAGCCATGGCGAATATCGTCGCGATGCCTATAGCGGCGCCTTGATCGATACCGTCGATGCCAGGGGCGCAGCCGATCTGGCACGCCATTACTATGCCGGCGAGGGCAAGGTGGCCCGAGTGCAGTTGATCAGCTCAGATCCGCCGACAGAAATTCCGGCGCGTATTCTGCCCGTCTGGCGGGTGGACTTCGATGACCGCTTTGGTACCACTCTGTATATCGACCCGGGTACCGCGGCACTGGTCACCCGCCGCCACGACCTCTGGCGCGCCTTCGACTTCTTCTGGATGCTGCACATCATGGACTACGAGGAGCGCGCAGATGTCACCAACCCGCTGCTGCGTATCCTGATCGTCGCAAGCCTCATGGGGGCACTGGCTGGTGTGGCATTACTGCCCTTCAGTTTCCGCCTGCTGCGAAACCGCAAAAAGGGCAGGGTCAGGAGGAGCGGGAACAAGACGCGCGCTGCAAATGCACGCCGGAGAGCAACAGCATGATTCGCGTGATTGCCCGGATACACAAATGGCTCGGCCTTCTGCTCGGTCTGCAGTTGCTGGTGTGGCTGATCAGCGGCCTGGTCTTCAGCCTGCTGGATCCCAAACTGGTGTCTGGGCGGCACCTGATGGCAGAACCACAGGACATCAGTCTGATGGCACCCAGGGCCCTGCTCGGCCACGAGGCCATAGCTGCCCGCTACCCTGCGGACACGGTACTCGGCATTGAGCTGACCCACCGGCTGGGACGCCCGCTCTACCGGATCGAAACGGCGAACTACACCGAACTGCGGGATGCCCGCACTGGCCTCCCGCTCGAGGTCGATGCTGATGTCGCGGCACAGGTCGCCGCCAGTGACTACGCCGGCGACAAGCAGTTGCTGGCAAGCCCGGTATGGCTGGAGGCGCCCACGCTGGAAACCCGCAAACACGAAGGTCCGCTCTGGCGCGTCGATGTGAACGACCCTGACGGCACCACCCTGTATGTCTCCGCTGCGGACGGGCAGGTGCTGGAGCGGCGCACCGATAGCTGGCGGTTGTTCGATTTCTTCTGGATGCTGCACACCATGGACTACCGCGGGCGGGACAATTTCAACAATCCCCTGATCATCCTGGTCGGATTCGCGAGCCTGTGGCTGGCAGGCTCCGGGGCATTGCTAGTGGGACGCATGATTTCCCGGCTGCGATTGCGCAGGCGAAGCCAGCGGGCCACCGGCCCGGCAGCCTGAAACCTTATTCCACCTCCAGCGTCCCCCGGTACATCTGCATCTGGCAGGTGAAGGGATACTTGCCCGGCTCTGCCGCAGGCAGGCGCACTTCGGTGACTTCATGTACCGCCAGTTGCGCACTGACTTCCAGGTCCGGGAACAATACATATTCCGCACAGGGACTGGGATCCTCGCGGCGAAATTTCAAAGTGGCGGGGCTGCCGGCCGGCAGGAAGATGCGGTCCGGTTCATAAACGCCATCTTTTACCAGGATTTCCCTCCCTGCTGCAGGCACAGTTCTATCAGCGCCGGTCTTTCCGCTCCTGCCAGCGATCCAGAACCACCAGACGATGGCTGCGATCAGTAACAGTCCGGCCACATTCACAATCAGTGTCAGCATCAGGCAGTCTCCTCCGGCTTGAACCAGCGCAACCGGTTCGCGTTGCTCACCACAGTCACCGAGGAAAAGGCCATGGCCGCCCCGGCAATGACCGGGCTCAGCAAGGCACCGGTAAATGGATAGAGCACACCGGCAGCAATGGGGATACCCAGCACGTTATAGATAAATGCCCCGAACAGGTTCTGCTTGATATTGCGCAGCGTGCCACGGGACAGCTCAATGGCATCGGCAACACCGTGCAGGGATGAGCGCATCAGGGTGACATCGGCAGTTTCGATGGCCACATCCGTGCCCGCGCCGATGGCAAAACCTACCTCGGCCCGTGCCAGCGCCGGAGCATCATTGATGCCGTCGCCAGCCATGCCTACATGATCCCCCTGGTCCTGCAGCTCACCGACGATCCGCTCCTTGTCCTCCGGCTGCAGTTCGGCATGCACGCTGTCGATACCGAGCTGTTTCGCCACTGCATTGGCTGTGCCCTGATTGTCACCAGTCAGCATGTGAATGCGCAGGCCCAGCTTCTGCAGGCGCTTGATGGCCGAAGTTGCATCCATGCGCAATGGATCTGCCACCGCAATCACGCCCGCCATCTTGCCATCTACCGACGCGTACATTGCAGTGCTGCCCTTTTCGCCGAGTTCCTGTACTTTCTTCTGCCAGTCACCAATGTCGATGTCTTCGCGCTCCATCAGCTTGCGGTTGCCCAGCAGCACGCGCCTGCCGTCGACATCACCCTGCACACCGTGAGCCGTGATCGCTTCGAAATCCCGGGTTTCCAGCAACGTCAGCTCTCTCTCCCGTGCGGCAGAGAGCACGGCTTCCGCCAGCGGGTGTTCGGAGCCCTGTTCCAGGCTGGCCAGCAGCCGCAGCAGGTCGTCCTCACTGCCATCGAAACCGGCATCGGTCTCGATTTCGGTCAGCTGTGGCGCACCCTCGGTCAGCGTGCCGGTTTTGTCCACCACCAGCGTGTCGAGGTGACTGGCCTGCTGCAGCGCCTTGCCGTTGCGGATCAGCACACCGTATTCGGCCCCCTTGCCGACACCCACCATCACCGACATGGGCGTGGCCAGGCCCAGCGCACAGGGGCAGGCGATGATCAGGACCGAAGTGAGCACCACCAGCGTGTGGGCGGCGCGCGGATCGGGACCGAAGTTGAACCAGGCCAGCGCCGCCAGCACGGCGATGATCATGACGGTGGGCACAAAGATGGAGGAAATGGTGTCGGCAAGGCGGGCGATGGGAACGCGGGAACTCTGGGCGTTTTTGACCATTTCGATGATCTGCGCCAGCCGGGTCTCCGCACCGACCTTCTCCGCGCGGAACAGCAGGGTGCCGTTCTTGTTCAGCGTACCGGCGGAGAGAAAGTCCCCGGTGGATTTTTTTACCGGTACTGGCTCGCCGGTGAGCATGGACTCATCCACCAGGCTGCTGCCTTCGTCGACCGTGCCATCCACCGGGATTTTCTCCCCCGGACGCACGCGGATCCGATCGCCCACGGCTACCTGTTCCAGCGGCAGATCTTCCTCCCTGCCATCACGGACCACACGCGCAGTGGGGTCCTGTAACTCGAGCAGTTTCTCCACCGCCGCGCTGGTGCGCCCCCGGGCGCGCAGCTCCAGTGCCTGTCCCAGGTTAATGAGGCCGATGATCATGGCACTGGCCTCGAAGTAAACATGCCGCGCCGCCTCCGGCAGCAGCTGCGGCGCAGCGACCACCAGCATGGAGAAAGCCCATGCCGTACCGGTACCCAGAGCCACCAGGGTGTCCATATTGGCGTTGTGGTGCAGGAAGGCCCGCCAGGCGCCGGTAAAGAAGTGCCCGCCGCAATAGACCAGCACCCCCAGCGTAAGCAGGCCCACCACACCCCAGGCGCGCTGCTGTGGCGGCGTGTTGACCATCATCTCGCCACCCAGCAGCCCCCAGGCCATCAGCGGGATGCCCAGGCCCAGGGCGATGGCACAGCGCTTCAGCAGGTCCCGGTAGTGACGCTGCTCCTCGGCTCGCTGCTGCTCGCGGCGCTCGCGCTCGCTGACCCGCACCGGTTCGGCCCCGTAGCCGGCGTTTTTCACCGCGGCGATACAGGCTTCCGCCGTGGCGTCCCCCTGAACCAGCAGGGTCTTGTCGGCGAGATTGACCCGGGCATCCTCCACGCCAGGCACCTCCGCCAGCGCTCCCTCGATCTTGCGCACACAACCGGCGCAGGAGGCGCCTTCTAGGCGAAAAGTCTGCTTCAGCTCAGACATGGATACTCCTATTCCCTGTTTGGGACGGAAGGATAACGCCAGCAGGAGGGGACAGTGCAAATGGATCAGGTCAGACTGGTAACAAGGCTCCGATAAACAGCCAGGCGATTGCCAGCGTGGCGAGTGCCAGCAGAACCCGCTCGGAGAGGCTGTCGGTCTTCAGGCCCGGTAAGCCTTTGTCCCGCCAGCGCCAGACGAGAAATAGGACTCCAACCGCAAGGAACAGCAGGTTCAGAAACAGGGTGTAGTCGACCTTGAAGAACTCCCGCTCGGTCATTTTTTTCACGCTGTCATGACTGGGCAGCAGATCGAAAAAAGCAAAACCATAGTGCAGCAGCAACGCCGAACAAACCAGGATGACTAGGAAGACTGCGAGAATATACAGGGCCATCTTCCAGCCGTAATACTGGGCCTGGATGCGCAGCACCGGCAACACCACCAGGTCGCTGAAGATAAACGCCATGATGCCGGCAAAGGCCACACCGTTGTCGAATAGCACCGCTGCCAGCGGGATATTGCCCATGGAGCCGATAAAGGTGAAGAAGGCCGCTATCGGGCCGACCAGACTCTGTAATAGCACCTCCCAGAAGGCGGGGTCTGGGTCGCCGGCACCGACAAACAGGCTCTGGAAAAACGACCTGGGCACGAACACGGCAATGATGCCGGCGACGGTGAAACCCACGGTGACATCCTTCCACACCATGTGCCATTCCATCACATACTTGTTCGCCACCCGGCGCCAGCCTTCCCGGCTGCGGATCAGCTCGCGCCAGTCAGGCGGCTCGCTGTCGTCATCGCTTCCCCCCTCGGCCTTTCGCGCGCGCTTTCGAGCTTTCTCGACCAGCTTCTTCGGCGCCGTCAGGCGCACCAGCAGCCACATCAGCAGGATCAGCAGCACACCGCCGAGATATTCCCCTACGACGAACTGCCAGCTGAGGAAGACGGCGATGACAATCCCCAGTTCGATCACCAGGTTGGTGGAGGCGAGGAGGAAGGCCAGCGCCGGCACCAGGCCCGCCCCTTTGGCAAACAGGGCGCGGGTGGTGGCGAGGGCGGCGAAGGAACAGGAGCTGGAGATGAAGCCAAAGAAAGAGGCGAGCCCGACACTTTTGGGCCCGGCCTTGCCCATGCTCTGGCGCATGCGCTCGCGGGTGACAAACACCTGGATCATGCTGCTGATCAGGTAGCCGAGCCCGAAGGCCCAGAAGGCCATCCAGAAGAGGCCCAATGTGGTAATGGCAGCCTGGTGCCAGTTATCGAGAAACGTCTCCATCGTCCCGTGCCCTGTGCTGCGCCCGCTTTTCCTCTTCCCCCTGCCCCCTGCCCCTGTCGCCGGCGACCACTCCAGAGCATAGCAACACCCTGAACCAAGGGTCAGTCACAGTACCCTAACAACCGGCCTGCTCCCCGCGCAAACGACCGGACGGGGTGTTAGAATCGCGCCATGAAACACCCCCTGCTCCCGGAACGCCCGCTCTGCCTGTCGCCCACTCTGGCCGCCACCCTCGGCCTGGAGGAGGCGGTGCTGCTGACCGCACTGAGCGAACTGCTGCCGTTCCTGGCGTCGGAGTCCCATCCCGGCCGCGACTGGTACAGCGTGGAGGCGGAGCAGCTGCAGCAACTGCTGCCCTTCTGGCAGCCGGCGGATATCCAGCGGGTGGCCACCAGCCTGCGCAACCAGGGCGCCCTGTTGCTGGGTTCGGCCCCCTACGGCAGCAGCGGTCTGCTGAAGTTTGCCCTGCCCGGCGAGCACCGCGCACCGGAGCCCGCGCACCCTGCGGCTCCCGCCCGACCCAATCGCAGTGCCAACACCATTGCCCCCAACTGGCAGCCGGACCAGGAAACCCTGGCCCGCATCGCCCAGCTGGGCGTGCCGGAACACTTCGTACGCGAGCAGTTGCCCGAGTTCGTCACCTACTGGCGGGAGCGCGGTGAGTCCCGCCATTCCTTCGGCGCCCTGTTCCTGAAACAGGTCAAGAGCAAGTGGGAGGCCTACCGGGCCACTGCCCAGCGCAAGCAGCCCCTGCCACAGGGCTGGCGGCCCGGCGAAGATACCCTGAGCAAGCTGGCGGATGAGGGCGTGCCCAGCACCTTCGTGCAGCGGGGTCTGCAGCGCTTCCTTGATTACCATCGCTCCAGTGGCAAGCAGTCCATCTCCTGGGACCTGGAATTCAATGACTGGATCATGGAAGACTGGGAGAAGCAGGACACCCCGTTTATCGAGAAGCGCAAGCCGACGGCCATGACCCGCGACTGGCAACCCAGTGAGCACACCTGGGAGCAGCTGCGGCGTCTGGCCATCAACCCCAGTTTTGCCGCCGAGCTGCTGCCGGAGTTCATCTACAAGTGGCTGGAACGCGGCGGCCACAGCGCCCGCTGGGGTGAACAGTTCATCGAGTATGCCCGCGAGGAGTGGGCCTACTACTGCCAGGGTATCGAGAAGAACCCGGTGGCCAAGCCCATCTCCCGCAACTGGCAGCCCGGTAGCGACTGCTTGAGCCATCTGGTCAACCAGTGTGAAATAGACCGGGACTTCGCCCTGTCCCTGGTGCCCGAATTCATCATTTACTGGCGCGGCCAGAACGCCGCGCGCAAGAGCTGGGACGCCGTTTTCGTGCGTCATGCGCGCTACCAGTGGGCAGAGCGCAACAAGCTGGCGATAGGACAATCTCATGGCAAGCAGCAACACACCAACTCCGACAACCAGCGCACAAGAGATCGCTCCATCAGCGACCTCCTCACGGACACAAGCTGGTAACAGCGGCGAGCAGCTGAACGAACGCAAGCGCGTCCTCAACGAGGTATTTGCGCTGTTCAAACTGAACTACCACAACCAGTTCAGCGCCGCCTTCCCGGATACCGAGACCCTGCACCACGCCAAACGGCTGTGGCTGGAGGCGCTGGCCGCGTTCAGCCCGCAGGAGATCATGCAGGGGGCCAAGCGCGCCATTCTGCAGAGTGAGTACCTGCCCACCGTGCACAAGATGCTGCAGCTCTGCGCCGCGGGCGAGAACGGCCTGCCGGAGGCGCGCGCTGCCTATCGCGAGGCCTGCAACGCGCCCAGCCCCAAGACCAACTATCGCTGGAGTCACCCGGCGGTCTATCACGCCGGCCGTGAGGCCAACTGGTTCTTCCTCGCCAACAATCCGGAGTCTGTGGCCTATCCGGTGTTCGCCGAGCAGTACCGCAAGATTTGCGCCCGGGTGCTCGAAGGTGAGAAGTTGCCAGCACCGGAACAGCTGCGACTGGAAGACAACCCGGGCAAGCCGCTCTCCAAAGAGGAAAACGCGAAAAAGCTCGCCGCCCTGCGTGCCGAACTGGATCTGTAATCAACGTCTCATCTTTTTTTCCGGTCCCATCGTAAGGTATGGGGGAAAGGGGCGGATAACGCCCGGATAACAACAGCCATTTGCAAGCCAGCAGGTAATGCCATGACGCGGCCCTCTCTTCTGCTAGCGGTACCCCTACTGGCGCTGTCCAACCTGGCCAGCGCCGACTTCTACTCCCACCGGTACGCCGGCTTCAGCTTCGGCAATGCGGACCAGGCGGGCTTCTGCGAGGCGACGGATGCGCGCATCAATCGCTTCGCCTCCGACACCCAGGATGTGACCGAGCGCAGCTGTGAAGGCGCCGATCAGCTCATCAAGCTCTACGGCGGCTGGCGCTGGACCCCCAACCTGGCGGTGGAGGCCAGTGTGCAGCAGCTGGACGACAGCAATATTTCCTTCACTGTCACCAACGACCGAGGTGAATTTCTGCAGTTCGAGGAGGAAATCGAAACCCGGCTCGCCAGCGCCTATGTTGTCGGCCACCTACCGCTGTTCGGTGGTGCAAGCCTGTTTGCCAAGGCCGGCGGAGGTTTATGGACTGGGACACTGAACGGACGGCAGCGCGGCGAGCTGCTGGCTGCAGTCGAGGAAGACGGGGAGATCCGTGAAGTGCCGGTGGAGGTCCGCGGCCGCGCCGCAGAGGCCGATAATGGCTTCCACTGGAGCTACGGCGCCGGTATCAGTTACCGCAATGAGGACAACTGGACCGTGAGGGCGGAATGGGAGACTTTCCAGGATATCGGTTCCGATACCCTGCGCGGCGCCTATGACCTGGAGAGCGTGTCACTGGGCTGGAGCCTGCATTTCTGAGCAGGTTCCCGCAGCGGTCGCACCCGGGAGCCTGTAGCGCTCCAGCAGTGAAATAGCACCAGCTCCGACTGACATGGCCGCCTCGGCTTCACATTACCAAGCAGCATTGTGAAGCGGGTCGGGATTGCTCCCGGCTGCCCCCTTCCATTACTGCCTGATCTCCACGGGGGCCAGGATGCACGATTCAGGACTCCGCTAAACTAGTCTCAGGTTGCCACTCTGTGCCAGCAGCTCCCCGTCACCGGCACAGCAGAAGCCGGAGATAAAATGAAAAATCTGCCGCCAGACCCGTCCCGCCGCACTCTTTTCAAAGCAATTGGCGCCCTGACCGCAGCAGGCGCCAGCAACGGCCTGTTGACAGCATGCAGCCGCAGTAAGGACGTGGAACAGGCCGGGCTGACCTTCGCGGAAATTCCCCACAGGCTGGATGACAACCACCACCTGCCGGACGGATATCGCGCCGACATCCTGCTACGGTGGGGCGATCCGCTGCATGCCGGCGACAGCCCTTTCGACCCGGCGAACCTGGATGCGCACTCACAGGCGCGGCGCTTCGGTTACAACAATGACTTCATCGCGTTCATGCCTTTGGACGATAACGCCGGCCCCGGAGAAAACGCGCGGCACCTGGCGAGTGACAACAGTGTGCGGGGCCTGCTGTGCGTAAACCATGAATACACGCAACCGCACCTGATGTTTCCCGGCTACGACGATGGGTACAAAGCCACCCGCGGCGTGAGTGCCGAGCATGTGGCGATCGAGCAGGCCGCCTGCGGCCATGCCATCACCGAGATCGAAAAAACCAGCACCGGCTGGCAACCGGTACTGGACAGCCCCTACAACCGTCGCATCACCCTCTCCACGGCCATGGGGATCGTCGGCCCCGCCGCCGGTGACCGGCGCTTGCAGACGAGCGCGGACCCGACCGGCAAGACCGTGCTCGGCACCGTCGGCAACTGTGCCGGCGGCAAGACCCCCTGGGGCACGGTGCTGATTGCGGAAGAGGGGTTCGGCGGCGCTTTCCAGGGTGATCCGGACAATATTGCCGACCCGGTGGAGGCGCTCAATCATCACGTCTTCGATATCTCGCCAGCCAACCGCAACTGGGGCGACCACGACCCCCGGTTCGATATCGGGCAGGAGCTGCACGAACCCAACCGGTTCGGCTGGATGGTGGAGTACGATCCCTACGATCCACAATCACAACCGCGCAAACTGACCAGCCTGGGCCGCTTCGAGCACGAGGGCTTTACCCTGGTCTGCAAACCCGGGCAGCCCGTGGTGGCTTATGGCGGCGACGATGATGAACACCAGTTCGTGTACCGTTATGTCTCCCGGGACAGGTACGAGCCGGGCAAAGACAGCCACAACCGCGCCCTGCTGGTCGAGGGAACCCTGTTCGCCGGCCAGTTCAACGAGGACGGTTCCGGGCGGTGGCTGCCGCTGGTTTTCGGTCAGGGTCCGCTGAAACCTGAAAACGGCTTTCACAACCAGGCAGACGTACTGATCGATGCCCGCCGTGCCGCCGCCCTGCTCGGCGCCACGCCCATGGACCGGCCCGAGGATGTGGAGACCAACCCGGTCAACGACTGCACCTATGTGATGCTGACCAAGAACAAGCGCCGCGCCGTGGCCAATGCCGCCAACCCGCGGCCCAAGAATGCCACCGGCCATGTGCTCGAAATCGTGCCGCCCGGAATCGACGGTGCACGTGATCATGTCAGCGACCAGTTCCGCTGGAATACCTTCCTGCTGGGCGGCAACCCCAATGCCGAGGATCCCGGTGAGCGCGGTGCCTACGGCCAGCAACTGCCGGGCACCATCTCCCCCCACGGCTGGTTTGCCAACCCGGACAATGTGGCCTTCGATCTCGGTGGCAACATGTGGATCGCCACCGATGGCTGTGAGAGCTTCGGTTTCCACGACGGACTCTGGGCCATGGCCACCGAGGGGGAACTGCGCGCGGCGCCACGACACTTCTTCGGCTGCCCGCGGGGCGCGGAAGTGTGCGGACCGGAATTCACCCCGGACGGCACCACCCTGTTCGTGGCCGTACAACACCCGGCGGATGGCGGCCGCTCCACCTTCGACAAGCCCATGCACCGCTGGCCCGACAATGATCCCGCGTTACCCCCACGCCCGTCCGTGCTGGCGATCTACCGGCCCGATGGCAAGCGTGTGGGCAGCTAGTGCCGGCAGGGTCGGGACCTTGTGGCTCAGATCGAGAAGAACTGCTGGATCCCCAGCAGCACATTGGTGGTAGCGACCGAGGCAAGAATCAGCCCCATCACCCGGCTGACGATACTGGCGCCAGCATCACCGATAAAGCGGAAGATCCACTGCGCCGTGAGCAACAGCAACAGCACGATGCCCAGCACCGCGAACATTGCAGTGGCAGTGCGGAACTGGTGAATGGGGTCGAAGCGGTAATTGTCGGTCAGAACCACCGCCGCCAGCATGGCACCGGGCGAGGCGATGGACGGCACCGCGAGAGGAAAGATCGCCGTTTCGTGGCCGCCCTTGACGATCCCCACCTCCTGCTCCGGCTTGCCCTCACCGAAGATCATGGTCAGGGCAAACAGGAACAGCACCACGCCGCCCGCCACCTGGAAAGCCGACAGCGGCACGCCGATTGTCTCCAGCAGGTACTGCCCGGCCATGAGGAAAAAGAGAAGAATGGCGGCGGCCACCAATACTGCCAGCAAGGCGATCTTGCGTTTCTGCCAATCTGCATGGCGCGAGGTCACAGCGATAAACACCGGCAGTGTGCCGACCGGGTCGATGACAGCAAAGAAAAAGACAAAGCTGCTGATCCAATCGTTCAAGGGAGGCTCCGGCGCACCGTGCTACTATCGGCTTGATTCCCACTGCCGTTGCCGGGGAATCGTGAATGGGGATCTGAACCAGAAGTCTAGTGCATGACCAATCACTCACCGACCGCCCGTAGAATCGCCAAAACCATCCTCAATGGCTTCGATGCCTACTTTGCGGATTTCCAGAACATCACCCTGGGGGCCAAGGCGCGCTTTGAAACCGCCTCCTGGCAGGCGGTGCATCACGCCAACAAAGAGCGTATCGACATCTACAAGACCAAGGTGATGCAGGTCCTGAAACTGGTGCACTCGGTTACCAGCAAAGACACCACCGAGCTGGCGATCTGGCGCGAAGCCCGCGCCACTTTCGCCCAGCTGATCGCCAACCACAACAACTACGAAATTGCCGAGACCTTTTTCAACTCGGTGTTCTGCAACCAGTTCAGGCACGCCCACATTCACGACAGCAATATCTTCGTGAAGTCCTCGCGGGCCCCGGATGAGAAGCCGCTGCGGGACTACAGCATCTACATCAGTTACAGCGGTCGCGATGGCCTCGAGTACATGATCGAGGATATCCTCAATGACTACGGCTTCTCGGTGCCGTGGGAAGACCTGCCGCGGGATGTGGAGAATATCTGCAGAGTCCTGCGCGAGGGCCCCCTGGCAGCCCTGCAGAACGAGAAGCAGCTGCGGGTGGATATGCTGGAGTCGGTGTTCTACCGCAACAAGGCCGCCTACCTGGTCGGGCGGATGATGTTCGGCGGCGAAGTGATCCCGCTGCTACTGCCATGCCTGAATAACGGCCGCGGCGGGGTCTTCGTCGACACAGTACTCCACAGCAATGATTCCGCCAGTATCATCTTCAGCTTTACCCGCTCTTACTTCATGGTGGACGCACCGATTCCCTCGCGCTTCGTGCGTTTCCTCTCCACCATCATGCCACTGAAGGAGCGCTCCGAGCTGTACAACTCCATTGGCTTCCACAAGCATGGCAAGACCGAGTTCTACCGCCATATCCTCGCCCATATGAAGGTGAGCAACGACAAGTTCATCATCGCCCCCGGCATCAAGGGCATGGTCATGAGCGTATTCACGCTGCCCTCGTACCCGGTGGTCTTCAAGGTGATCAAGGACAAGTTCGACCGCCCCAAGACCGTGACCGAGGCCATCGTGCGGGAAAAATACAAGTTCGTATCACGCTCAGACCGGGTCGGTCGCATGGCGGATACCCAGGAATACTCCAACTTTATTTTCTATCGCAATCGATTCAGCCCGGAACTTCTGGAGGAACTGCAGGAAGTGGCACCCTCCAAGCTGGAGATGGATGACAAGTGGGTAATCATCAAGCACCTGTATGTGGAGCGGCGCATGGAGCCGCTCAACCTCTACCTCCAGCATGCCAGCGACGAGGAGACCCGCGAGGCGATGGAGGAATACGGCAATGCCATCAAGCAGCTGGCCGCGGCGAATATCTTCCCCGGCGACATGCTGCTGAAGAACTTCGGCGTCACCCGCCACGGCCGCGTGGTTTTCTACGACTACGATGAGCTGTGCCCACTCACTGACTGTCACTTCCGCAAGATTCCCGAGGCACACACCGCCGAGCAGGAGCTCTCCGACCAGCCCTGGTACACGGTAGATGAAGCAGACGTCTTCCCGGAAGAGTTTCGCCTGTTCTTCTCCGGCAACCCCACTGCCCGCAAGGCGTTCGAGGACGAGCACAGCGACCTGTACGACTACCGCTACTGGCAGCGCCTGCAGGAGCGCATCCGCGCCGGCCATATCGAAAGCGCCTTCCCCTACCGGCGCGCATGGCGTTTCAAGCGCCAATCCGCCCGCAAGGCCAAAGGAGGCAGTTAGGGGCTATAGTGAGTGAGAGGGACCCGAGGTAAGGAGTAAGGTAGTGCGGTTCAGCAGTCTCGCAGCGATCGTCGGCTTGGTAGCGTTGGCCTTCACCAGTGGTTGCGGCTACCTGCCCAGTGAAGACAGCGTACGCACGGCCGGCAAGTCCACCGCCCACGCCCGTATCAACGTCAAGCCGCAGACAGTGACTTGCGGCACCCCGGCCCGGGGGTTCCGCAAGCTAGGCTTCAAGGAGGTATTCACCTTCGACCGCAACGCTGACCCGGCCTTCGCCGAGTCCAGCAGGCTGCCGGCCCAGTTTGATGTCTATGCCTACGTCTGGGGCCACCAGGACTGCCGTGCCACCGACTCCTGTGACAAGGGCGACTACTACTGGCTGATCGAGCGCGGCCCGGGCAACGATTTCAGCACCTGGGTAGTGACCCCGCAGTATCCGCACTTCACCATCCAGTCCAGCTGCCGCGGCCAGCTCAAGGTGGGAGAGCGCTACCGCTTCTCGTTCAGTCGCGGCAAGCTGGTGGGGTTCAGTCGCTAGGGCTCACCCGACTTCTTCGGTTTGCGCTGGGGCCAGTTCTGCAGCCCGGCGCTTGAGGTAGCGGTAAATGGCATCCTGGGCGCGGCAGCCCTTGTCACCCTTTCCACAGAAATCAGCAATGCGGGTATTGCTCTGGTCTGCATCCAGCACCCGCGCCTTCTGGTTGTCACACCACTGCGTTTCCATGATTTTTTTCACCGTCTGCCGATGGCGCTCATCGGTGAGCGGGAAAGTCACCTCTACCCGGTGATCCAGGTTACGGGTCATCAGGTCGGCTGACGACAGCCAGATCTGTTCCTCGCCACGGTTGTGGAAGATATAGACCCGCGCGTGTTCCAGGAACTTGTCCACCAGACTGATGACCCGGATATTTTCGGACACATCGCTCACCAGCGAACACATACTGCGCACGATGATGCGCACCTGGACTCCGGCCCTGCCGGCCTGGTAGAGCCGCTCGACCACCTCCTCATCCACCAGGTTGTTGCACTTGAAAAACAATTCAGCGCGCTGACCGTCCCGGGCGGCCTCGATCTCCCGGTCGATGGCCTGCAGTAGAGCTGGACGGTTGGTATAGGGGGAGACGGCGATATTCTGATAGTCCGGGCGCAGGTGCGGCTGCTGCAGGAACTGGAAGACATTGAACGCATCGCGGCCCAACCCCTGATCGCTGGTGAGCAGGCTGAAATCACAGTAGACACGCGCGGTACTCTCATTGAAATTGCCGGTGCCAAAGTGGCTGTAATAACGCACCTCGCCGTCTTCCTCCCGCAGGATCGAGATCAGCTTGCAGTGTACCTTTAGCCCCGGCACTCCGTAGATCACCTCCACTCCCGCATCCTGCAACTCGTTAGACCAGTGGATGTTGGCCTGCTCGTCGAAGCGGGCCTGCAGCTCCACAACCGCCACCACTTTCTTGTTGTTGCGCACCGCATTGACCAGGGCCGCCACCACACGGGAGTTTTTTGCCACCCGGTAGAGGTTGATGCGAATTTCCCGCACTGCGGGATCGATGGCGGCGGAAATGAGGAAGTTGGTGATTGCGCGGAAATCGTGATAGGGGTAATACAGCAACTGGTCGCCGGCGCGCAGCTGGTTGAAGATGCTCTCGCTCTCCGGCAGGGTCGGGATCGGCTTCAGCGGCCGGTAGCGGTGCCTGGCGGAATCCGCCGGGAAACGCATGAAGTCCTTGGAATTATGGTAGCGGCCGCCGGGCGTATAACTGTCGAAACGGCCCATTTTGAGCTTTTTCTTGACCAGGTTGAGCAGCACTTCCGGCATGGCGGCATCGTGGGCCATGCGCACGGGATCCGCCTGCTTACGCTTCTTCAGGGATTTCGCAACACGGTCGACAATGTTCTGCGTGATCCCCTCGCCCAGTTCCAGCTCCGCATCCCGGCTGATCTTGAACATGTACGCTTCCGCCCTGGCGATCGGCAATACATTGCGGAACACCTCCGCCAGGCAGGCACGGATGATATTGTCGAGAACGATGTAGACCTTCTCCTGCTTGCCCTCTCGCGGCGGTATCACCATAAAGCGCGGCAGTGTATCGGTGGGAATCTCCATCGCCGCAAAGCGCTCGCCGCCATCTTCCAGCTGCAGGTAAATGGCAAAGTAAATGCTTGCTTCGTTCAGCAGCGGCATGGTGTCACGGTCATCAATAAAGAAGGGCTCCAGCTCCGGCAGCACTTCACTGTGGAAATAGTTTTCCACGAACTGCCGCTGCCGGGCTGTCAGCTGGGTTTCGTTGACCAGGTGGATATGGTGTTTGTCGAGATCGGACAGCACCTGGGTGTAGGCGGCAAAAGAACGGCGCTGCAGTCGCAATACCCGCTCGTTGATACGGTCGAGCAATTCGGCAAAGTGCTCCTTTTTTTCCTCACCTTTGGCAAAGGTGGCCACGCGCCGTACATCAGCCACGCGCACGCGGAAAAACTCATCCAGGTTGCTGGAAAAAATACCGAGGAAGCGCACGCGCTCGATGATCGGGACCGACTCGTCCTCGACCTCCTGCAGTACGCGCTCGTTGAAAGACAGCCAGCTTAGCTCTTTGGGATACAGGGGCGTATTATCGGCCATGGTTATACTGCTTTGGCATGGATCCGGCCCGGAATGCCGGCAACGGGCCCGGGCGCTTTTGGTCTAAATAGTAGGGCATATTGCTACATTCAGATGAATCTTTCATGACAGGGTGGAAACAGGTGCAAGACACGGAACGCTATGCAGCACTGGATCTCGGCTCAAACAGTTTCCACCTGCTGCTGGCGGAATTTCGCAACCAGCGTATGGTGCGCCTGCATACCGACAAGGCCATGGTACGCCTGGCCGCGGGGTTGGATGAGCAACGCAACCTGGATCCGGCGGTGGCGGAGCGTGCCCTGGAGGCACTGGTGCGCTTCCGCCCGGTACTGACCGGGCTGCCCGGCGACCATGTCCGCGTAGTCGGCACCAACACCCTGCGGGCGGCAGCCAATGCGGACGGCTTCCTGGAACGGGCAGAGGAGATCCTCGGGGTGCCGATTGAAATCATCAGCGGTATCGAGGAGGCGCGGCTGATTTTCAGTGGCGTGCTCGCCGCCGGTGACGGCCCGCCCCGGGCCCGCTGTGTGATCGACATCGGCGGCGGCTCCACCGAACTGGTGCGCGGGGAAGAAAAACCCGCCAAACTGGACAGCCTGTTTATGGGCTGCGTGTCTTACGCCCGTCGGTTCTTCCCGGACGGCGTCATTCGCGACAAGAAAACCAACCATTTCGAGCGCGCTCGCCGCGCCGCGCGGGCGGAACTGCAGGGCCTGCAGCATATGGCAGATGGCGTCGAGGTGGTGGGTGCATCGGGCACGATCAAGTCCGTTGCCCGGGTGCTGAACGACGGCGAGCTGGGTCCGATCGACAGAAAGGCCATCGACCGCCTGGCAGAGCAGGTTGCCTCCGCCAAACATATGGATGACCTCGATCTCAAGGGCCTCGAAGAGGAACGTCGCCCTGTGTTCGCTGCCGGCCTGGCGGTGCTACATGGGATTTTCTGTGAGCTGGACATCAAGGAAATGGCTGTATCGCCCTATGCAATCCGCGAGGGCATCGTCCACGATCTGGCCGGGCGCCTGCATGGTGGCGATCGCCGCGCCGACACCGTCGCCGCGCTGGTGGAGGGCGGCCAGATCGATACCGCCCAGGCCCGCCGGGTCGGCGATACCGCCACGATCCTGCTCTCACGGGTGCTGGGGGAGGCGCCCCGTGCCATGGTACAGCGGCTGCGCTGGGCTGCCGACCTGCACGAGATCGGCCTCGCCCTGTCGCACAGTGCCTTTCGCAAGCTCGGCGCCTATATGGTCGAGAATGCCGACCTGGCCGGCTTCAGCCGGAGTGAACAGGAGCACCTGGCGCACCTGATCTATAACCAGCGCGGCCGTATCAAGCCACCCCGGGAACATTATGGATTCCGCCCCGACCCCAACCTGCTGCTCTGCCTGCGCCTGGCCTGCATTGCCCACCGGGACCATACCGACCGCGATATCGATGAATGGCAGCTGGAAGCGAAGAAAAGCAGTTTCGGTCTGCATATTCCCCAAGCGTGGCTGGACCAGCACCCTGCCATCGAGGACCTGCTCTATCAGGAGGTGGAGCATTGGAAAGACCAGCCCCAGCCACTCAAACTCGAAACACCCTGATACCCGGCAGGCTGCAGGCTGGCCGGCCACTGTCCCCGCCCCCTACAATGAAAAGATATGAAGCTCAGCAACGTTTCCCTAAGCCACCACTACGCCAGTCTCGGTGAGGCCTTCGGTACACCCACTTCGCCGACGCCTTTCGAGCATCCCCGACTGATTCATGTCAATCCGGCGGTGCTGGCACAACTCGGTATCGACGTCAGTGAGGCGGATAATCCCGCCTGGGCAGAGATTGGCTGCGGTGCACAATTACTGCCGGGCAGCCGCCCCTTCGCCATGAAATACACCGGCCACCAGTTTGGCGTCTACAACCCGGAACTGGGCGATGGCCGTGCGCTTCTCCTCGGCGAACTGGATCACGATGGACGCAGCTGGGAACTGCACCTGAAAGGCGCGGGCAAGACACCCTACTCCCGCTTTGGCGACGGCCGTGCGGTGCTGCGCTCCACCATCCGCGAATACCTGGCCGGCGAGGCCCTGCACGGGCTGGGCATCCGCACGACCCGCGCACTGTGTATCGTCGGCAGCGATGAACCGGTGACCCGCGAACGCATCGAATCGGGAGCCATGCTGATCCGCGTGGCAGAGAGCCATGTGCGCTTCGGTCACTTCGAGTATTTCTTTTACACCCGCCAGCTGGAGGCACTGCAGAAGCTGATCGGCCATGTCTGCACACGTTTCCTGCCGGAAGCCGAGCAGCTGGCAGTGGCGGAACAGGCCGAAGCCCTGCTGCACTTCACCGTCGCCCGCAACGCCGAGCTGGTCGCCGCCTGGCAGGCGGTGGGATTTGCCCACGGCGTGCTCAACACCGACAACATGTCGATCATCGGTGATACCTTCGACTTTGGCCCCTACGGTTTTCTCGACGACTACGAGCCCGAGTTCATCTGCAATCACTCGGATCACACCGGCCGCTACGCGTTCGAACAACAACCGGGCGTAGTGCTGTGGAACCTCAACGCCCTGGCCCATGCACTGTCGGCCTTTGTCAGCACGGAAACACTGCGCGACTGCCTGGAGGAATTCCAGCCACGATTAGTCGAGGCCTACGCCACGCGGATGCGTGCCAAACTGGGACTGCAGCAGCCGGAAGACGGTGACCAGCAACTCTGTGCCGACCTGCTGCAACTGCTCGCCGATGGTCGCGCCGATTACACCCTGTTTTTTCGCGCCCTGGCGCATTACCGCGGGGAGCGCCCGGCGGCGGCACTGCAGGAGCTACTGCCAACCGCGCAGCACAGTGCCCTCGAAGAGTGGCTGAACCACTATGACCAGCGCCTGGCCCGTGACGGCGGCGATTCCCGCAGCCGCAACCGCGCCATGCTGACAGCCAACCCCAAGTTCATGTTGCGCAATTACCTGGCACAGCGGGTCATCGAAGAGGCAGAGAATGGCGACTACCGACCGTTGCGCACCCTGTTCACGCTCCTGCAGACCCCCTTCGACGAGCACCCGGATCACGAAACCTGGGCGGCAGCACCGCCGGAGTCCGGCAAACATATGCCGATCAGCTGCTCTTCGTGAAAACGGCACTCCATTACCAGCCGGCCACCTGCTTGCCATTTGATGACGAAGCGCTAATGCCGGCAAACATCTCTTTAAGTGTCTGAAAAAAATGGCACAAAAAACCACATCTCTTCGCCATAAAAAGTCCGAGACGTGGATTTCCCGGCCAGGAGAAAACAATAAGTGCTATAACTGAAACCTGCTGGTCAAACCTGAACCGGCGGGGGCCTGAGAGCGCCAGACAATAAATTCAATAATCAGGGGGCAAGGAGCCATGAGCACAGACCAATGGACCGGGGGTGAAGCCCTGGCCTCGCCAGAGGAATCCAAGGTTGAATCACCACTGAGCGAAGTGGAAACCCGGGTTGAAAGATCAATAGCCTGGGAAGTACCACTATATTTCTGCACATTCGGCCTATATTTCTCGCTTTACCTGTTCCGCCTCACCAGGGAACTGAAATCCCTCACCAGGCAGACTTACACCCCGTGGTTGTGGGTCTTTGTCCCATTCGTTTTCCTCGCCCAGCTGTTTGCCTACCCGGCACTGCTCAGCGGACTGGAAAAAGCAGAAGAGCGCCTCGGACTCAGCAACCCATGGAAATCCTGGGCAGCCCTGTGGGTGCTCGGTATGTGTGCGCTGACGTTCTACTTCAACCTCAACGACAAGTTCGGCTTCTTACCGGCTCTGTTCGTGTTTGCCTACGCACTCTCCTGCGTGCTGTTCGCCGTCCTCCACCAGCGCGTCAACCGGATTCGCAAGCAACTCAGTGATGTGGCTGCGCGCAAAAAGGGCAAGTCTTCATTTACTGTTCTTGAATGGCTCACCGTCATCGTCCTGATGCCTGTGGCTTTTGCCATATTGATATTCATCGGTTTTGAGAAGCAGCTGTTCGGTGGCGAGGTCATCAAGGAGCTGAAAATTGGCGACGTGGTGATGGAGGATGGCTACCCGGTATCCATCAACATTTTATCGAGGGGCTGGAAGCAGGTTGAGGTAGGATCACATTCCGATGGCGACGCCATCATTGAACTCGAGGGACACAATACGGCCACCTACATCCTGGTGTTTCACCATGGATTTGATTCAGACCTCGATGATATCTCCTCATTTCGTGTGAGCCAGGCGCAGGCTTCTCTTACCGGTGCCGAGTGCGACGAAAGCCGCAGCTTCGCGACCAACAATCTGGGCGTCAACTCCACAGTCAAATGCACCGGTGATTACTTCGGCGATCCCTACCAGATTCTCAGTAGAACCATAGAGACCGACCAGGGCTATTTTGAGCTGTACGGGGAGTACTCCGCGGCAAAGCTCAGCTTTCACCGCGGTGTCAACGACTTTCTGGCATTCGAGAAGGAGTTCAGATCACAATGGTAAAAAGCAACCTGACCACCCTTCTTTATGCGCTCGGTCTCAGCACTGGCCTGACTGCCAGCGCGCTGGCAGCAGAATCGCGGCAACTGGCCACCGGTGTCCTGTGGGAAAACCAGGCCAATCCGGAACTCATTGCCATCGCCGAGGGAATCCTGGAGCAGAGTTCCCTTCCGGATGAACTGACCCATATCTACTACCGGAATCATACCCATATTGATAAAGAGACAGTGACGTCGAGGATACAGTCCATCTGGTACTACCCTAACGCCTCTTCCATACAGAGTACGGGTAACGAGATCGTGTCCTTCAACCAGGCCAATGAAACCCTGCGACTCAAGTCCGCGCTCTCTCTGGCCAGTTCCGGTGCCACGGTCCCGTTCCAACCTGATTCGCTGCAGATCATCGACCCGGACAACTACAACACCTTCTCCGATATCAAACACGCCGTGATCGCCATACCGGGCCTGCAAGTCGGGGGCATGAGTATTCTCGAGTACGAGATCACCCTCGACAAAACCACCATGGAGATCCCCTGGTCAGACCTTTTCTTCAACCAGAAGCTGGTGGAGACCCGGGATTACCAGCTGCAGGTCACTCACTCCGGCGACACCAACATCCAGTTTTACAACGGTGGTGCCAGTGTTGACTGTGTCGAGCATGACAACGGGTTTACCTGCTCCGCCGAAAAGATCCCCGCTCTGAAAAAGGATCCCGCCGTTTACTGGTTGGACCAGCAGGACCCGGTCATTGTTACCGAGGGTGACCGGAGCTGGTCTGACATTGCAGGAATCATCAACCGCAAAGTCCGGGCCGCCATCTCGGATTCCGATGCGCTCGACCGGCTCTTCGAAGAAATCACCCATGATAAGGAGACCCTGAGCGAAAAGATCGCGGCCATCCATGAATTCACCGCCCGGGATATTCGCTACAACTCCATGTCAGAGCTGGGTCACCAGTACACTCCCCACTCGGCCGCCCTGACCGCCGCGAACCGCTACGGTGACTGCAAGGATAAATCTGCTCTGCTGATTGCCCTGCTCGAACGGCTGGACCTGAAACCCATCCCGGTTCTGGTCGCGACGGAACGCAAACGCCCCGAAAAGCTGGCCATGCCCTCCCTGGCCTATTTCGATCATATGGTTGTCTGCAGCACCTCGTCAGAGCAGCGCTTCTGTATGGATGCCACTGATGCTTCCACGGACTGGGAGACGATCTCTCCCTGGATTCAGGGCAGTGCGGCCCTGCCGCTGATCGAGGAGGCAAGCCCGATTGCCATCCCCAAACACAAATACCGCTGGCGGATGGAATCCAGTACGACCATTGCCTTCGATTCGAAGGGCGGTCAGCGGGAAGAGAACTCCCGTGTGTACTCAGGTGAGTACGCTGGCCTGATGCGCAATGCGCTGGCCGCGAAATCGGAGGAGGAGCTCGCGCAGTGGGCCCGGCAGGAGTACTCGATGACCGTCTCCGACAGGGCACAGCCCGAATTCCGCTTCGTCGGTATCGAGCCCATGACCAGTGAGCTGGAAATTCACTCCGAGGCGACTTTCGACCCGTTCCTGGATAAGAACTCTGCTCTCACCTACCAGGAACAGGACGCCTGGATGAACAGTGAGCTGCGTAGCATGAAGGTCGAGAATGTTCACTACGGCTATGACTTCCCCGGCCTGAAGGTGAACTCCAGTTTTCATTTTGACCTGGGAACCCTCTGGAAGCTCTCTTTCCCCGGAGCGACACTGGAGCTGGAGCACAAGTATGGCTCTCTGAAGAGACTGCTGGAGAAAACTGCCGATTCGAAGCTGACGGTCAGGTCCTCGCTGCAGATTCCGGCCCAGTTCGTGCCGGCAAACGAAATTGAGGATTTCAATGAGTTTCTCTCCCTTCTCAGGCGGGAAACCAACATTCAGTTCCTGGCGCAGAAGAATTCACAGCCGTGATGCCCCGGCCCGCGCTGGCGGGCCTCCCGGACCGAATCGGAGGGGAGGCATCCACCCTCCTCTGGCGCGCTCCCCGGCAACAATGCAATCGCCGCCAGAGGCTACACTAAAACAAGATTCCTTCTTTACTCAGTGACCTGGTATAAGGTCCGGGTCACATCCTTAAAGGGGCATGCACCATGATGAGAAATCTGCTGCTGGCAGCCTGCTGCCTGCTGTTCGCCGTACAGGCCAGTGCCGCTGATGTACTGGGCAAATGGCGCACCATCGACGATGAGACAGGGCAACCCAAGTCGATCGTCGAGATCTACCAGAAGGGCGGCAAATATTACGGGCGGGTCGTGGATCTGCTGATGAAGCCCGATGACACTGTCTGCGACAAGTGCCCGGGGCCCCGCAAGGGCCAGCCCATCGTGGGCATGGACGTGGTCACCGGCATGGTGAAAAACGGTGATGTATACGAAGGCGGCCAGATTCTGGACCCGAACAAGGGGAAGGTGTACGACTGCAAGTTCTGGCTCGAGGGCAAGGACCGCCTGATGGTGCGCGGCTACCTGGGTTTCTTCTACCGCACCCAGACCTGGTACCGGGTCAACTGAAGCGAGCCCCCATCCACACGATTGAATAGCCCTGCCGGCGGCGGCCATCTCAGGCTGCCGCTTCCTCCTCTCCCCCCGGATTCGCGAGCAGGAATACCAGCGGAATCGCCGCCAGACTCACCCACATCAGCATCTGGAAATCGTTCACATAGGCAATCTCGGCCGCCTGGCGCGATACCTCCTGCACCAGCGCACCCGGCAGCGCCGCCAGGGTCTCTGCATCCAGGTGCTGCCCGGGCAACAGGTGATCCGGCAGCACCAGGCGCTCACCCAGCTGCTGCTGGTTGATCCACAGGTTGCGGGTCAACAGAGCCATGACGATGGAAACCCCGATACTGCTCCCCAGGTTGCGGGACAGGCTAAACAGTGCAGTCGCCTCGCCGCGCAAAGCGGCGGGCAGGGTCGCATAGGCCAGGGTGGAGATAGGCACGAAAACCAGCCCCAGCCCCAGCCCCTGCAGGGCACCGGTCCAGATCAGTGTCGACTGGCTTACCTGCAGGTTGAAGCCCGCCATGACCTGCAGCGACAGGCTGACCAGCAGCATACCGATGATCACCAGCACACGGCCGTCGACCCGGCGCAACAGGCGCCCTACCAGCATCATACCGAGCATTACCCCGATGCCGCGTGGCATCAGCACCAGGCCGGTAGTCACCACCGGGTACCCCTTCCACTGCTGCAGATAGGAAGGCAGCAGTGCCAGGGTGGCCAGCAGGATGATCCCCACCACGAAAATGAACACCAGTCCGGAGACATAGTTGCGGTCCCGGAACAGCGCCGGCGTCAGGAACGGCTCCCGACTGGTAAACGAGTGCACCAGGAACAGCCACAGCCCCAGCGCCGAGGCAATGGCATACAGCTGGATCTCGAGGGATTCGAACCAGTGAACCTGCTCACCACGATCCAGGAGCATCTGCAGCGCGCCGACCGCCAGCGCGATCAGGCCGAAGCCGAGGGCATCGAAGCGCGTCTTCCGGGTTTCATCGGTCGGCAGGTATAAGTAAATACCCACAAACGACAAGATCCCCAGCGGCAGGTTGATATAGAACACCCAGCGCCAGGAGTAGTATTCAGTCAGCCAGCCGCCGAGCGTCGGACCGAGGATGGGCCCGAGCATAACGCCCATGCCCCAGATGCTCATGGCCGAGGCGTGGCGCTCGCGGGGGTAGGCATCCAGCAGGGTCGCCTGGGACAGGGGCACCAGGGCTGCACCGAACACGCCCTGCAACACGCGCCACAGGATCATTTCATTGAGGCTGCCGGCCTGGCCGCACAGCATGGAGGTGACGGTAAAGCCCGCCACGGACCACAGGAACAGGCGCCGACGGCCGAAACGCTGGGACAGGTAGCCTACCGGCAGGGTCATAATCGCCGCGGCGACGATATAGGAGGTCAGCACCCAGGTGATCTGATCACGGCCGGCACCGAGGCTGCCCTGCATATGGGGCAGCGCCACATTGGCGATGGTGGTGTCGAGAACCTGGATCACCGTGGCCAGCATGATACTGGCGGTAATCATCTGCCGGCGCGCGGGGCTCACCGGCTGCGCCGCGTGCATCAGAACAATACCACCCGGCCGCCATCGACACTGCCCGCAGCACGGGCTGAGACCAGCTTCGCGTCTTCACTGGTATCGATGCGCACATGGGCACTCATGCCTGCACGCAGTGTGGGCGCTTCCTTCGCCGGCAGCAGTCGCAGGCGCACCGGTACCCGCTGTACCACCTTCACCCAGTTACCGCTGGCGTTCTGCGGCGGAATCAACGCGAACTCGCTGCCACTGGCCGGGCTGACACTATCCACCTGGGCCTGCCATCGGAACCCCGGATAGGCATCCAGTACCACTTCCGCCTGTTGACCGGCCTGGATATTGGCCAGCTCGGTCTCCTTGAGATTCGCTTCTACCCACAGCCCATCGGTGCCCAGCATGCTGATCAGGCCGACACCGGCGCGGGCCATCTCACCGGGTTGTGGAATATCGTTGGCGATGACGCCATCCATCGGCGCCACGATGCGCGCGCGGGACAGCTGGTAGCGGGCCTTGTCCAGCTTGGCCTGGGCCACTTTCAAATCCGCCTGCTCTTCCAGCGGCAGCTCCGGGTTACCGCCGAGCTCGGCGCGGAGGCTGGCCAGCTTTTCGGTATTGATGGCGATCTGCGCCAAGGCACGATCCAGCTGCTGGCGCGCGTCGTCCAGCTCTGCCTCAGAGAGCGCCACACGGCCCAGTTTCTCGCTGCGGCTCAGCTGGCGGCGGTGATAGTCCGCATCCTTGCGCGCCTGCTCCAGTGCGGCTGCGGATTCGCTGAACTCTGCCCGCCGTGCCAGCAGCTGATTGCGCACCTGCGCCAGATGCGCCTCGGCTTCTGCCACTGCCAGCTGGTACGGCGTCTCGTCCAGCTGTACCAGAAGGTCACCCTTCATCACCTGCTGGTTCGCACGCACGGCCACCTCGGCCACCACGCCGCTGACCTCCGGTGACAGCGACACCTTATCTGCCTTCACGTAGGCGTTGTCAGTCTCGACGCTGCTGCCACCGCCGAACAGGGCCCAGGCCAAAACGGCCAGGGCCACAACGATCCCTGCGCAGAACCCAATCTTGCGTGCCGGCAGCGTTGCCAGTTGTTCTACCACTTGCTCACCCCTAATGATTCAGTCAGGTAACCCCGCCTCAGGCGAGGTTCTCCCGCAGTCTGCCCAGCAACCCCTGTAGCTGCTCCACTTCCGCCAGCGAAAACCCCTCCAGAGCCCTGGCGCGGGTCTCCTTTGCCAGTCCGCGCAGGACTTCCAGCGCCGGCTTGGCCGCCTCGGTCAGGTAAATACGGAAGCAGCGCCGGTCAGCGGGGTCCTGGCGCCGCTCCACCAGCCCCTCTTCCTGCAGCTTGTCCAGCTGCCGCGCCAGGCTGATAGGGGCCACGTCCATCCGCTCGGCCAGCTCCGCCTGTTTCTGCCCCTGCTCCCGCGCCAGGTGCCAGAGGACCTGCCAGCGGGAACGGCTCAGGCCATGGGCTTTGGCCAGCCGGTCAAAATTGCGCCGCAGCAGGTGCGCAGCGCTGTGGAGCTCAAAGCTCATCGCTGCCGCGGACTCGTAGACCGGCTGTTCAGGCTGTTTATCGGTACCCATAGGCCCCCCTTTTTATGAGGGCGCGTATTATAAGCATGCTTATAAAGGGTGCAAGTTGAGCAAATGGGCACAGATATCAGTCAACTGGCTTAATCGCCATGAGATGGCTGGCCCGCGGGACGATTGGAGAGGGGTAGCGGTTGAGGATCTGCCTGAAAGTGGCTATGCGTCAATCGGACTCTTGGGAAAATAGGTCCAGGCCCGGCGGACCACAAGACGTGCGGCTGGCGAGGTGCACGGAAGAACATCTTCTACCACTGCTGCAGAGAGATAAAGGTCAAACTTGCAGCACAAGGAGCCGCGCCAGAAGAGCACAAAGCAAGCAATTAATTGAAAGCCGGTAAGGCCAGAAGAAAAGACCTCGCCCTACCATCTGTAGTCAGTCATCATTTGGCCATCAATACAGCCAATGTCGTCTGAACAACCCAAACACAACTAAAGATGACGACCAATAGCGAAACACCTTTTAATCGCGCCTCTGATACACCCCGCGCGGCATCCCCCATCTTGGCTGGACTCCGCCAAACGACAAAAAGCATGGAGATGTAAACAACTAACGCAATTAATACACCAGAGACCGGCCCAACCATAGCTAAGCCGATCAAAAATGTAATACAACGCCACGTCAAATATAGTATTGCCGCTGCCCGCGAAAAACCGAGACCAAACAGGTATCCAATCGCTGCCCAAAATGATACCCCCATGAGAACCAGCTGTTTGACTGGGATAGCGTCGACCTCTCCCACGAAACCGGTAATGAGCGCCAAATGAGACAGAAATACCAGAAGAAAAAATATCCCTATTAGCGTCTCCCTGTGAAACCCACCCGACTCGCTTCGAACCGTTTCCTTTGAGACCACCTCATCCATGTCTATTTCCTTATGTAGGCAGAGTTGTATTGACTGTTTTCGGGCACGTCCAGTGCATCGCCCACACGCCCCCCTAAAACATCATTGAGACAATGGCGCCTTGCGCAACGCGACAGCTGGAGTCTGCACACTAACATACCGGCCTCCCCTGACTTGTTTAAATGCACTCTCACCAAGCGTCTCCTGATGCTCTGATTGAAGCACAATGATTGCGCTACAGGGTAATTACGCAGCAGCTTGCACCCGATATCGAGGATTAACTCCATAGTCGTTATCCCCCTTAGAACCTGGCATGAACACCAACAGGAGTGCTACTGGGATTTTAATTATTAGAACAAATAAAAGTAAGAAAAACCAACCAGACCAACCGATGTCATGAAATCGCTTTATGGCCGGCGCAAGAAGCGCCAAATATGCTAAAACACCAGTGAGATAGATAATCCAGTAAATTTCTTCTTGCGACACTTCGCCGTTGACAACAGATTCAGATTTCGACAGCGCATAATTCACGCCTAAAAGAATCACTAAAAACCAGGTCAAAACACCGAAAAGCAGAAACCACCTTCTTGGCATCCTTCCAGAAACCGAAAAATATGACCTCCAAAGCATAACCAGCCTCCTTATATTGACGCCTGAATATGGCGCGCGATGCAATCACCCCGCTTGACAGTAATTTTCGAGCTCAGCATACAAGCACGAAAGTGAAGCAAAGCTTGAGGGGTTACCATTCATTCACTATTACATCTAGCCCCACTGCCCTGAAGGAATCTGCTTCGCAATCAGCTCTGCTTCTACAGCGGCTATAATTGCCCTTTGAGCCTCGGATACATCACCCTCAGCACAGGCAACTTCATTGAGCATATGCAATAAGGACTGAACCTGGCTCTCTGTAAATAAGCGTTTTGAAGGCGCCAATATATTCTTTACTTCAGCCTCCATGATCCCAGCCTCACTCAACATATAGCTTGAACTATTAAACAATTCTGCAGCACGAGGCTCATCCAGCTTAAACTCAGATTTAAACAGCTTAACCACATAGCCCTTCAGTTCACGGGTTATTTCCCCCTCTGCTTTTGCCACCGAAACAAGCAAAAGTCCAGCCGCTTCCAATGGTCTTTCAAGCTGGTGCATTGGCTTGGTGCCAAGCTTCTTTTCCCACTTATGCCTACGGAGCCAGAAAAAGGGGTTGAAGGAATTAAGATTGACGCCAGAGTCCTGCAACCGTACCAGCGCCCAAATGAGACCAGCTAAGGCTGTAAGTATTACTATTATTATGTGCATGCTTTAACTTTCCTTATTTAGCAATAATGCCGCCGGCAGGGAAAACTTGCCTTAACTCTTTTTGAACTTTTAATATGAAACCTCTCGGATTTGTTTTATTGTCGGGAGACCCGAAAAAACATCCACCCTTCCTGAGAAATAAGTCATTTTTCCAATACAACCCTGCATTTCAGAGCCCACACTGCTACTCCTGATTTTTTCATCGGGAAAAAGTAACAACCTCAACACATTAGCTGGTGGCTTTAGGTTTTCATGTTCTCTAGACGGGATCAATTCAAGCACGTCACCTCGTGACGGCTTGTGCATATGACCAACAACCAGTACGTGATTGCCATAGTAATCTCCAAACATGCCAACGATCATGGGTACATCAGCAATGATGAATTCGCTCTTACGCTTATCTTCGCAGGCAGATAAAAATAAAACTGAAAGAAATGCAATGAACGGCTGCTTTTTCATGAAATCCTGGTGCCATGACGGCACATATAGTGCCTGCTTTTTTAGGCTCATGCTTTACCTCTCCCAGTGATTACGTCCGGTGGGCGATTTACGGGTGGCTGAAGCGTAGCTTAGGCGAACTCAGCCGAGTCGTTCCCGACGGCGACAGCCGCTCGTAAGGGGTATCCCTCATAACCCTAGTCATCCAGATCTAGGTGGCCATATATATCAAGATCCAGGGGCAGACCAGCTTCTGACAGCCACCCCAAGACTTCACTATCAAGTCCACAGCTACGATTCCAGGCTTCCAGGAAAATCCCAATGGAGATGCTCCCGTTGTACTCCCCTGCAACCTCTCTGATCTTTTCCTTTACTGGATCAAATAACTTAATCAACTCGAGCAGAGTGTCATTGATCTTTATGGGTTGGACTCCGTTAATCTCGTACTCCCAGACTCCTATCTTACTTGGTGAGCTTTTCCGCCTCCTTTTCTCACCCACGCATAGTGACTCTGTCGGGGAAATTCCGAATTTTTCAGTTAAGACTGCTGGGTCTAGCTCCTCACTGCCGAAAATTAGGGAAATAGTAAATCTGTCAACTGGACCACCGACAAACGCATGAGGCCGATACTTCCACATTGGCACAACCACGTCATCATCCATAATGGGCTCCTAACCTTCCAAACACACGCATGCTATTGCGCCTTGGCTTACTTTGTCTTGTCAGCTGTTGATTAGTTTCTCAGCTTCATGGAACAACAGAATCAGTTCGGAAATCACTTCTGGTCCGACATCAAAGCAACCTTTCAAATACACTGGATTACTAGAGCTCTCGCCAAAGTAATAACGATGCAACTGTGCTTCTATTGCCATATGCCCAATAGTATCAGTAGACCTTATCTCAAATAACAGCTGTGGATCGCCCTCAGCATGTGCGGCGTAATCTGGCTGTCGGTATTCAAATAACAGCTCATCTGGACCTCTGCTGCAAAATCTTGCAGCACCCTGCCGCCTATCCTCTAAAGCATATAACGAGTCAATAAAACGATTCAGCTCCTGCTGCGACACGTACACACCACCGTAGGATCCGCGAAAATCCTTGATATTTAGCGTTACGTCCAATTTAACCTCGGAAGCATATGATGACCTTTCCGGTTCGATCTCAATATACTCCATTGCATTACCGATCCTCATCTTCGCACTCTCCAAAACAGCTGACGCCACTCTTTGGGGTGGACTGGGAGCCGCAATGCGGCCGGAAGGCTGCCCCAGCCCCGAGGGGCGATTACAGCCGATTTCAAGCCGCCACTCTAGTCCGTCGGCACTCTAGGCCACCGCACTCTAGGCCAGCGTTACTTTAATCTCATGTCCACGTGCCAAAAACCTCTGGGATACGCTTGTCATTGCGTCTAGCAATAGATTAAAAAATGTTTCGTTATTAGCTGCCCAGCATTCCCTTACTTCCCTGGCCCACTCTTCATTGTCTGGCTCCATTTTTTCGTTGGCCCAGCAGAATAGTACATCGCTCCCTAGATGCCGCTTAGAAATTTCGGAGTTTCTCCATACAATTTCGTACGGAGCCTCCAATCCAAATCCGCCAAAAAGGCAGTCATCAAAACTGTGGAATTCCGACCCGAAGTATCCGCCAGGGCCATTGACTGCCTCTCCAATTGAGCAATAGAAATCCAATGCACTACGAATCAACTCACCAGGGATCTCTACAATGCGGCCCTGTTTTGGTATGCAACTATGGCATGTATCATGAAACCACCTTCTGCAGGCCAATCGGAGCCATTTTTACTTCTATCTGGAGTCCAGGTCGACCCACTGATTCAGCGCTTTTGGTGGAAACTTAACATTTCGCATTATTACCGCCCAGCGCCTCGAAAAGAGGCCGTCGAAGGCACGCCGACATGCTTTGACTCGTTAACTGTCACACCCAATTCTGCAAAAGTGCCCCACTAAGACTTCACTAAACACCCGATATCAGGCCACCATATCCCTCGAACGACGCAAACACCCATATTCGGTATTACATGCCCTTGATCGAGAGTTCGGATATCAACATTCTCTATGAATCTTGTGAAATCCGGCTCGTAGCTCATAGCAAGTCCTGATGCTCTGGAAATTCTTTCAGCGTCGCCCAGGGAGTATGCCGTCACTCCCAACCCATACCCATACTTCGTTTCAAACCAATATCTCGTAAGCATGCTTCTCTGGACAATTAATGCCGTGCGCAGCGGCGGCTTGCCTTGTGTGTTTTTTGCGTGAAACCAGGGGCGTAGTGACTGCACGAAAAACGCATAAGGTATGACGTCGGCCGCCGCATATTGCTAGGCGATTCCCTTTAGTTCTTGTGTCAGGCTCCTGAGCCAACCTTCTTTAAACTCTTGGGTCAATGAAAGCTTTTCGGCGAATTCTCTCTTTTGACTTAAACCAACCGAGTAAATCTGATGGGCCTGCTTAAGCGCCTTTAAGTTTCTTTCCTCTCTCGGCGGCGACATTATTTCTTCACTGCCCCATCGTTCCGGATAATTGGTTTTTGCCACTTTAAACTGGAGATTACCCAAATAATCCCAGAGCCTGCCTGGAACCGATACATTTTTAACTGTTATCTTCGGGTATTTTTCGATCCAATTCGCTTTCTGCTGCCAGCGCCACGTATTAGGACTATTCTTTGCTCTCCAGGTGATCCCTATAAAGCTAAGCTTGCGAACGATAGAAGGAAGATCCTGCCTCTCTTCTTGTGCCCATTTTTTTAGAAACTCAAACAATCCCTCAAATGTACCGCCAGAATCTACGAGGTCTGAGAAACACACACCATTTGGGTTAGAAATAATTTGCTCTGGCGAAATTCTCAACTCACTAAAATGACTTTTTAATGCTCGGTAGGCTATGGGAATCTCTCTTTCTATATCATCAATTTCTCGGAAACGATTAGAGATATTGAGTAAATCAATATTTTACTCAAAGCTCGTCTCCTGAAAAACTCCAGATAGATAGTCATAAATATTTTCGGGAGAGCGACCTACAAAGATTATTTTTTTGCCTGCGGACCTTGACACAATTAGCGAAGCACAATCAGCAATATGCTCGAGATAGCCAGAATATGCAGTCTCTGAATCAATATCGAGCAAGCGACCCAGCTGCTCTCTCTTTGTGATATTCCATCGAAATGGCTTCATTGTGTTCTCATCGCCTAAAGCCGCCAGCAGGTGCAGCTTGCCTTGTGCGCATTTTGCGCAGAAATGGTAACAAAGCGACCGCGCAAAAGGTGCCAAGCCCTGGTCGTCCCGCAGAGAGCCGAAGGGCCGGAGCGCTTCTACTAGTGCTTGTTAGGCTGGAACCCGCCGAACCACCTTTGTACATGCAGAGGAGTCCCAACTAGACAGGCCAGTTTTCACTACTTTCCTCATGGCTACTGCTGACGTGAGCAGGAAGAGTAAAGGTATACCGAACGACAACCCCCTAACCCAAACTAAAAGCGCGCGTTTCCATGCCCTACCCCAAGATATATCTTCCTCGTTGCTGGAAATCACACGAAGGCCAAGCAACATTTTTCCTGGTGTACGCCCCCAGATTTTTGTGCATGGTGCATCTAGCAGCATCATAGCGAAAAAGCCTAGAAGCGCACTGAACAGTAAACTATCTGTAAACTCATCAGAGATTTCACCGCCAAAAAGAACCCACAAAAACCCAAGCAAAAAAGAACCAATGTTTCCAAGTATTACCAGGTCTAACCAGCGCGCAACAATTCGTCGATTAGCTGTGGCCAGTTCAAAATTCTCTCCTGCATCTAAGGTATCTACGGAAGTTGCCATCTGGGGTTCCTTTTTTGATTATTGAAATACATCCATGTACCGCTAAAGCCTAACAGTTTATTTAAATGCCATAGGCTTTATATCTGCATGGCCACTACTTCCTGAGCCAAGCCCTTCGCGCCCCAAAAAATTCATTACATTCAGTGGCTTGCGAGAGACCGATTGGAAATCTACCTGAAATAAGTAGCGGTGGCTTAAGTCGGCTGGTTCGATCGTTGGCAATTGAGCATATTTCGGGATGCTGGAAAGTCAATGACTCAAGAGGGATCTCCCGCCAATAGGAGACCAGGCATTATATTTCGGCCCTGCAGCAATGGAGGCAGGCAATAACGCCCGGTTTTGGGGCGGACTTGTAGCTGCGAAGCAGCGGAAAGGCCGTCCCAGCCCCGCAGGGGCGATAACAGCCGTTTGTTATCTTTGATTAATCTAGCTGCAACTAATTAGCCCCCTATTTTCTAACTGGAACTCAAATGATTCTCCGCCTTCTGGATCCCAGCCATTTTTCTTGGCCATCATCGAGATTTCTTTGACCCAACTTGGAGTCATTGGCCCTACGCTCGAATTTCCCGGTTCATCCCAAAGCCAGTAAAAACCATCAACTTCTCTTGTAACTCTTACTGTAAGTGCACCACCAAAACCCTGAACAATTAGCTTTGCATAAGGAAGCGAATCGTTTTCACTTAGAACCCAGCGGCATTTTGAACCACTAATATCTATTGGTCGTGTACCTTTATTGGGCAAACTCATCCAAATGCGCTCTTCAGAGATAACGCCCAGCGCAGGCGCAGCCCGCGCGAAGCGCCTTTTGTGTTAATGTTTGAGCGCCAGCGAGGAACACAAAAGGTGCGTAGTGTTGGCTGTCGCCCTGCCGCTGCTTGTTATGAGTTTCATACCACCACATGACACGCGTCACAACGTCCAGTGCCCCAATACACATTTTCGTTCAGTTGTTCTCCACAGTTTGGGCAGGATGATGGCTCTCCATCCTCTGTATCATAGAACCACCAATAGTAAGTAGGCCAACTACTCGTAAGCTCTGAAGCAAGCTTCATCCCTGTAAGGTTTACTTGGCCAGTACGATCTAGCAACCTCTCCTTTGCATAGTTCTCGTATTCACCAGAATCTAACCAAAGCTCATAAAGCGCACCGAACACTCTAAAACAGCTCGCGATATCATCCGCCATTCTCGCGGAAAGGTTTAAGCGTTCAGGATCTACTTCTTTCCGGCACTTGAAGCAATTTATAGGATTATCCGTCTGCATATAGACAAGTAGTAGCCTATCAATTTGCTCGCATTCACAGACGTCTATGTCCGTAAACGGCCGCAACCTTACGTACTTAGCCATATTGACTCATAACGAGCCTGTAGAAAAACAGATTTACCACCTGATAATTCGCTGGCTCTATTCTTAATGATTTGCCTGACCAAGATTTAACCACATCCATTTTACATAATCACTCATTCAACGTCATCGTGCTGATTTTCACGCAGACGAGTGTGGATATCTCTGTGAATCAGTGAATCGCCCCATATCTCATCAACTTCTCGATGTTGTGTATCAAGCAAAAGAGTCGCCACTGCCCCTGAACCTTCTCTTTGCCACGCAGAGAGAAGCGGTTCAAGCGCTTGTTCGTACCAATGTTCCCGAAGACGGGCTCCACCACTGACATTCTGTGGCTGTAAATTGTCTTGCCCTCGAGACTATCCACCCGCTTTTTCATCCAGTCGGTCGCCGTGCGCCCATTGGTCCAGGTAGTGGATACCTGGCGCCCATGTCCATCACGGGTATCGGCAGAACTGGGGTTGCGCATGCACTGGTGTTTCAGGTGGCAGTGACGGCAGTCTGTCAGGCGACCTTCAAAGAAGAGTTTACGCTTGCCCTCGCTCACTCGCTCCTCTCTATAGAGAAGTAGCTCTTTGCCCGCTGGACAGACACAGGTCTTCCGACGCTTGTCGAACTGGAATTCGCTCGCGGGAATTACCTGCTTCACGCCAACCAACGTATCGCGGTGGCGCTTGCCGTGCTTCTCTTTTTGTCTGGCGAAGGCTTTGTCCCGGGAGCGAAACTGATTGTCGGGGATAAAGGCATTGATGCCTTCAACCTTCAGATACTCGTTGTTGGCTTCATTGGAGAACCCGGTATCGGCGGTAACGATGACCTGCTCCGCAAGAATGTTGTTGTAAATCCCGGCTTTGCGATAGCGGACGGTGAGCCCGTCAAGTACAGGCTTTAAAGTATGGTGTTCCTGCCCCTCACCGAATGCCTGGGCCTCGACAATGATCTGGTGCTTCTTGTCCACCGCCGCAACACCGTTGTAGCCCTGGATGGTGCCCTTGCTGGTGGTCATCTTGGCCGACTCGTTGTCGGTGATATTACTTTTGACTTCTTTTGGTTGTTTGCCTTGCCCCATCCTTGGGGCTGCCGTCTTTAGGAACTGATCGATCTTGTCGAAGTGTTTCTGGAGGGTTTCGGTGGCCTGTGCCAGACGCTGCTTACGCTCGCGCTCAGCGGGTTTGCGGCCATCGAGCTTCTTATGCTCTTTCAGGCAGTGCTGGATCTTCTTGCGGATCTTTGTCCGCTTCGCCTCCAGTTCCTTGAAGGTACCCGAGTGCTCCTTGCTGGCATTCGAAGACATCTTGCAGCCATCGATCGCAAACAGCTCATTACCCAGCAGTCCCTGCTGATCACAGACCATCAGTACCTGCTCAAATATCGCCTCTATCGCATCGGGATAGCTGCTGACAAAGCTGGCAATACTGTGCGGCACCGAGTCACAGGACAGCGCCTTGAAGATAATGTTGTGCTCGCACTGCCACTGGATCTCGCGGCTGGAAGTAATGCCCTTGGAGTATGCAAACAGGATGATCTTGAGCAAAATCGCCGGATCGTAGGCCGAGCGGCCGCCGGTATCATTCCGGTACTTGTCGTAGAAGGCGGAGAGATCGATATGGTTGTCGATGAGGTGATGGAGGGTAAATTCGAAGGTGCCAGGGTGCAACTGTTCTTCGAAATTGACCACAACCATCACGTCTTGGTTGTAGTTGTACCGCTTGAAGTTGGGCATGGCGGAGATCCCGTTTTATGATCCGCCAACTCTACCAAAAAACACTGGGTTTACAGGATTTTTCTACAACCAGAACGCCCGCAGCAGGGGCGACCAATGCTATGCACATTTTGTGCGAAACTGGGAGCGCAGCGACCGCACAAAATGTGCATAGCGTTGGGCGTCCCGCGGAGGCCCGAAGGACCGGAGCATCCTGCCTGCGATTGTTATAAATTGTGTGTATTCACAGTGCCACCACAATGAATGCACTGAACTTCTCCGCTAAACCAAACAGCGACTACTTTGCCCCAACCTCCAGTGGTTGCCGGATGCGGATGATTAAAGCCCTGAACGGTTAAGCACTTTCTACAATATGGACATCGGACGAAGAATGCTAAAACCAGATGAGTAAGCACTGATGCTCCGAATACACCAACAATCAAAATCAATGGAAATATGCTCGCGCCTTCTGGCAGATACATTTTTGCATACGCAAGCCATGCAAAGAACGACAGTATTGCCAACCATGATACATAAACACTCAATGCATTTAGCTTTCCCAGCACGATATTTTCTCTCTACCTCAGAAATTTATAACGCCCGGCTTTGGAGCGGACTTGCAACGGCGCAGCCGCGGAAAGGCCGTCCCAGTCCCAACGGGGCGACAACAGCCGATTGTTATAGGTTACTCGGCAAGCGACCACTCTTTAGCCTGCTTAGTCGCATTATCAATATCCGAGCCACTTAACTCGCTCTTCAACTTTATGAGATCAGTTTGGCAGCCAGCATAATCTGACTTAGAGCAAAGATAGTACCACTTGTACGCGCTAACTTTATCTCCAAGCTCCATAGCCACGCTGCCAAGCATTGCGAAACCATATCCATACCCTTCGTAGCCTGAGCGAGCATACCGCAGATACCAGTGCTCAGCTTTGTGTAAATCCTTAGTTTCACCAGCTAGATGCAGGTGACCTAGTGCCAGTAACGCGCCATCAAAGCCGCGTTCAGCGCTGAGAGTGCACCAGTTCACTGCCTTTACATAGTCTTTTTCGTTCATTGCATCCCAGCATTTAGAATATTCGTATTGGCCATCAGCAAGAGCGACTAGAGACAACAAAGAAGCAAAAACGCCGAAAATATGTTTCATAATTTTAAACGTATAACGCTTTACTCAGCGGCGTTTTGGTTGAAGAGGAGTTTTGGCGTACAGTGGCGAAGCCACGCCAAAACGGAGCGTAGACCAAAACGTCAGCTGGAGTAACTTGTTATGCATTGCTCTCGATTCTTGATGTTATCAAATAATTACATTTATCTTTTAGCCTAGGAAACTTTTCAGCTACCGCATTTAGCTGGTCTACCATCTCTTTTAAATCTAAGAATGGATATGTATCCAAATGAAGTGCAATCGATATTTTTCGCTCGTCACTACACTCAATGATCCATTTTTCAGTTTCCCTGGATATAGCTGCTCCATTATCTGATGTTGACCATATTAATATGCTATATAAATCAGCAACCACTTTCCACGGAACAGTTGAGTCGATTTCGCTGTATAAACGGTTTGTTAAGCCGTCTTCTCCACAAGACTCTACGATTTGGCCTACTAAATCGTAGCTTTTATCGTATTCCTCATTTTCTAAAGCTATACACTCTAGAGTTTCTTTTAGTAGTTTATCCATGGCACTTAGATGCATAACGCCCACGGCAGGGGCGGATTACCTTGTGCGCGATTTGCGCGAAAATGGGAGCGAAGCGACCGCGCAAAACGTGCATAAGGTAAGCCGTCCCGCCGAGGCCCGAAGGGCCGTAGCTTCACTGCCCGTGATTGTTAGGTTTTGGGCCGCTGAGCTCCGGCGTACGTTTTATATACATAGCTGAAAAGGATGTTATAGATTTCCTCATCTTCCGATCCACCATAATCAAGCTCCATAATCATTCGTACTAACGTATCAGGATCACCCGGTGGATTCTCTAGGATACTCAAATAATCTTTCGACGAAAGACAGCAGCCATATTTAGCACAAATAGTTCCTAGTAGATCTTCTAAAACATGGACAGGCAGCACTACTGGATCTTTCTTAAGCTCTTCAATAAATTCATGCTGTTTCAACCGCTTCTCGGACTTTTCTCTCTGCGATCTGCTCATTCTCGATTGAAACCTAACGCCCGGCTTTGGGGCGAACTTGGAGCCGCAAAGCGGCGTAAAGGCCGTCTCAGCTCCGCAGGAGCGATAACAGCCGCTTGTTATGAATTACTCGAAACTCCACAGTGTTTCCAAAAAAGTCTTTGGCCTATCGAAATGTGCCTTTACGTCTTCTTGATGATCCAAAGACCATGAAATTATTTCTTTAACCAATTTTGGTCCAAATTCCAGGTCTAATTTGGGCGCTTCCACCCACATTGGGCGGTCAGCGTCAGAAACAGCTTTAAATTCACTTCCAATTACCACCAATACTGGATGCGGCCCAGCCAATTCGTAATGCACGATAAACTGCTTGTCTTCTGAGTAAATCCTAAGCCAATACTCATCTTTGATATACCAATAATACAAGCGGCTCTCATAGAATAACTTTCTTCTTCCTTTGCCTTTCGATGCCATAGGTCTACTTAAAAGTCATAACGCCCGGCACAGCGGGGAAATTGGAGCGAGGAACGAGCGGAAATTTGATCCGCTTGCTGCCGCTTGTTATGAAAGCCCATAGACCAGCCCAACCACTATAAAAATACCGCTAACGACCCCGAGAGCTCGATGAACCTGCATGAGCTTTGGGCTGCGCTTTACAAGAAACGCCAAGTAAGAGCCAAGCCAAGCAATAAGCCCAAGTATGCCTAGGTTCACTAAAATTGCTGCAATCCCCTCAACCTCATATGCATTCCCAAACTTGTCGCCATACACAGCCCTACTAGATAGCAGGTTATCGAACGTAAGGAAAATCAGAAGGCCCACCACGAAGAGAACAGGGATCATTCCGACCATATATATCAAGCGGGGTCGTTTACTCATATTCATAACGCCCGCCGCACAGGCGAGCAACTTGTTGCGAGTCCAAAGCGCAAAGCGCGCATTTGTGCCGGCGCTTGTTATGGATCCCGGTCATCGAGTAATCCTTTGATAGTTGCCACTATCATAAAGAAAGTGATCAAAATAAACGCGGCAACTATTGCATGGGCAATCGGAGCTCCTACTTTTGCACCTTTTGCTTCCAGCAATCCATTTTCAGCAACATCGAGATACAACACAAAACAAACAAAAACCCCAAAGACTGAGGTTCCGATCATCTTTCTTTGGGCATATATCTTTCGCCCTAAGACAGCCTCCAAGAAGCCAGGAGAGCTAGGAGCCAACTTACGATTTAGACCCCTCCTCCGCCAACGCCTATCTTTCATCGCCGTCATTCAAGATCCATAACGCCCACGGCAGGGGCGGCTTACCTTATGCGCGATTTACGCGAAAATGGGAGCGAAGCGACCCGCGTAAAACGTACATAAGGTAAGCCGTCCCGCGGAGGCCCGAAGGGCCGCAGCTTTACTGCCCGTGATTGTTAGAGTTTGGCAGTGCTCGTAGTTGTGGAGCTATCTTCGGGTCTTCCAGGCCAAAAAACTAGCAGCACCATTGCGATTATGCTGAGGTATGGGATAAATACCGATACAGCAAGCCAGCCATTTAAACCTATATCCCGCAACCTCTTCACAGCTGGAGCTAAAGCTACCAAACCTGTCAAAGCGTAAATTAAATAAACAGCAACTTCACCAGCAATGTCGCCTAAGACAAGGCCCATGTCATACATAGCAATTAAGGTGATAAATAGAATCGTTGAAAATACGATTGGGACGATTGCGCCGAAAAGTACATAGGACTTTCGATTTATTTTACCACTCAAGTTGAAGTACGGTGAGTTCATAAATTTCCTCCATGAAAACTCTAACGCCCGCAACAGGGGCGACCAATGCTATGCACCTTTTGTGCGAAATTGGGAGCGCAGCGACCCGCACAAAAGGTGCATAGCGTTGGGCGTCCCGCGGAGGCCCGAAGGGCCGTAGCATACTGCCTGCGTTTGTTAAGTGTTTACAGCGCACGGTAATGAACATCTATGTTATGAGATGTTGCCTTGTATTCAGTGCCTTGCTTTTGGAAACAAACTTTCCGAACTTCTTTTTCTTCGTAGTTTTTACCACCAACTACTGTTTTTCCAATTGTAGAAGTACTACCGCAAAAGGATGTTTCATCGCTGGACTCAATAGTTGTATCTTCAGATTTGGAGCGTGGCAATGAGCTAGGTTTTCCAACCGCCTTCATTGACGCCAGTAATTGATTTTTGGATACAGACCTTGTATCCGAACCCATGCCTGGCACATGCAACGTTTGGCTTATTCTGTAGCTTTCACTGAGCCAAGGAGAAAACTTTGTAACATCATTACTCATGTATGCCTCTTCGAACTGCAGATAGACAGAAACTCTCTCTTCTTCTGCTTGAACGAAAGCTGATAATAATAATGTTCCTAATAGTAATTTCTTCATATTCTCTCTTACACTTAACGCCCGGCTCACCGGGTAAATTTTTGATGGCGGCTTTTGTGCGGCTTTATGCACAAAAGGTGACAGCGGAAATTTATCCGGTGCAGCCGCTTGTATGACCTAATTCCCTAAAAATCCGGTAAGGTGAGGCCCGTAACTTGCCACGAACAAGTTACCGGTGTGG
>NZ_JAJSAQ010000002.1 GCF_021729075.1 Microbulbifer guangxiensis | reverse complement strand
GTGAAACGCAACATCGCCGATGGTAGTGTGGGGTTTCCCCATGTGAGAGTAGGTCATCGTCAGGCTTCTAAATAAAAGAAAGGGCCACCCAACCGGGTGGCCCTTTTTTTATTTACAGTGCCCGACGATGGCGTAATGCCTAGCATCGTGAGAGTAGGGCTATGGGGCGCGTTTGCGAAGTATTGCTTCGCGCGTCCCATAGCGACCGGCCAAGGATGGCCGGGCCGGGGCCGGAGCGAACATACTGAAGTACCGCCATGGATAGCGACGCCAAAGCCAGCCGTCACTGCATACAGGCTTCTAATAAAAAAGGGCCACCCAATCGGGTGGCCCTTTTTTATTTTGGATACGGTGAAGTACTGCCACTACCGCGCAGCGCAGTATGCGCTGCCATGTGAGTCGTGCGCGACCCCGGACCCATGCACCGAAGGTGCGTAGGCAGGGGCGCCGCAGGCGTCGGGATGCCGTATCACGCACGCGATGGCGAGCACTGCTCACCACCCAGTGTAGGTCTACGGAGCCTTTCAAACCTCCAAAACCTAAGGCGGACATGACATGCTCGTTAGCACATTTCATTCCAGCCTGCCGATGACCCGGGTGGCGTTCCGCTACTTTCGCTACGCGAAAGTGTCAAGGTGATTCTGGCTACCCCTTCCCCCTCGGTTATGCGCCACCCAAATCCACATGTAGTCTAAACCGCTGCCCCAATGGCACAGTCCTTGCGACTTGCAACCAGTTACCCTGACGCAATTTTCACCATCTCGATCTCACCATGCCATTCCTGGCCGCGGGATGACTTTCCAATGCTTATACACAGATGTTTCCAGTCTCTCTGTTGGTAACAGGGCGGACCAGTTCAGTGGGTCATCAGGCGATAAATGGGAATCAGTGCTTGCGCCGCTCGGCTTCGGATCCGGGGATAACTCCGCCGCAGCAGAAGGCTGTCATGACCGGTATGCAGTGAGGAGTGTTCGTCGTGCAATGTGGTGGCTCGCCGTCGCTGTTGGCGCCTGGAGAAATGTGCCCTCTGCTGTCAGAGATGTTTTTTTGCGCGCTATGGGGCGGCCCGCGCTGTTTCGACGCCCGGCGGTCCTATCCAATGGTTATGCACAATTCCCTCCAGTAATTCTGTGGGCAACATGGCTAGTCACAGGCTATCGGCTGAGTAACTGATAGATGGGTATTGCTCCAGCAAAACAAACTTGGATGCTGTGGAAAATTGATCGGTCGTGCTGAGGAGCTCAAGGTTAGTGGGTGGCGCGAACGGAGGGGCTTTGAGGTGTCTGGCTCAATACCCTCAAGCAATGGACTGTAGAGAAAATTGTGAGGGGAAAAATACTATGAAAAGAGCCCGGCTCCTGTGGCCGAGGCTTTATGTGCAGAAATCGGCGGCCCGTAGCGAGTGGGTACTGGTGGGGCCGTTTTCGCAATTTGTGAGCTGTATCACACAGTCAGAAAAAAACGGGTTGAACGCAACTAAAAAGGCTCTTTTGCGATATGCGCTAATCGTGTGACGCCTTTATCATCAAACGACCCGATCGCCGCGCAGATGGCGAAATAATAACCGCCCTGGATTTGTATGTGGTTCCGCAAATGGGGCATCTACCCAGCTATCCCCAATCTGAGGAGTATAACAACATGGCTGATAATGAAGACCTGCAGAACAACGAAGAAAACTCCAGCAGCTTTCTTGATGGATTTATGGATCAAGGCAGCACAGTACAGCGAGGCGGTTCTTCTGTCAGCGATGACTACGACAAGTCTGTCATCGGAAAAAATATCAAGTTCCGTGGTGAGCTCATCGGTAATGAGAGCTTGCACATTGAGGGTACTATTGAGGGTACCGTCATCATGGAGGGCCACAATCTTTCCATTGGCTCCGGTGGTGAGCTGAACGCCAACATCCACGCGAAGAACATTACTGTGGAGGGGGCCCTGACCGGTGATGCTCTGGCAGAGGAGCTGATTGAAATCCGCCGCACAGCCGTTGTTAAGGGCAACCTGATCGCACCGCGTATCCAGCTCGATGATGGCGGTAAGTTCCGTGGTTCCATGGATATGGTCGACACCGATGCAGAAATGAAAGAGCGGATTACGGCATTCAAGGAAAAGCTCGTTCATCCGAGCCTGCCTCCCCGTGAAGGCGATGAGAAGCCGGCGACAACCGCCTCCAGCGCCCAGAGTGGCTACTATAGCGGTGCATCCGTGGCCACGGACTATGCAGAGAGCGATGCCGAGTCAGAAGTTGAGGCCTGATTCCTCTCTCTAACCGGGTGAGGTGGCGGGCAGGGCCTGCCACCTCATTATGGTGGTGTTTTGAGACGAGTTGTATGCAACATCACTCTCTTGGCCTGGCGGCACTGAATCAGGAGATTATTCAGCCCGGATACCGCATTCTTGACCTGGGGCCTCTTGCCGTGGGTACCACTCAGGCTTTTCTGCAAAAGAACTGTCCCTGTTATATAGAAGATCTGATCGAGTTCTTTGCAGACAGCGATGGAGCACCTGATCCGAGAGCTGCCCTGGCAAAGCACCTGGTTCCGAAGCCCGAAAGGATCAAGTTTGACGTCATCCTTTGCTGGGATCTACTGAACTTTCTGAGCCCCGAACTTATTGCCCACTTGTTGGAGCTGCTGCGTCCGAACCTGAAGCCGGGTACGCTGCTGCATGCGATGATCTATACCGGTGCCCGTGCTCCCAGTCGCCCGGCGAGGTTCAGGCTGCTTCAGGACTTCACTTATGAAACGAGCGATGACCCCGACTATCCTCTGGTGCCATATCAGCGCCACACGACTATGACGCTGATGCGGAGCCTCGGGCGCTTCAGGCTCAGCGATTCCCTGGTTAAGCGAAGGGGGATGCGCAGTGATCTGTTCGAGTACTTCTTTGAATACGAGAGTGGCACTCCAACCGGAAAAGTGAGACCTGGTGGGGCACCGGATGTCTCGAGCTATTTTTCCTCCAGCACCGTGGGTAGTGCCCTTCGCCTGTCTGCGCTGGATAGGGCCCTGGAATCAGCCCGCAGGTCACCGGTGAGCCGTGTGGTCGATTGCGGTCCCAGAACTGGGCGGAATACGGGCGCCTTGCAGCAGCAGGTGGGTGAACTGTTCTTACTGGATTTACACAATGCCATTCAGTGGTACAAAAGGCGCGGGCAGGCGGGATCTGAGGCGATCCGGGCTGCCTTTGCCAAGTTTTCCGGTATGGAACCAGCGGATATATTACTGACGTGGGATCTGTTCAGTTTTTATACCCCGGATGAAGTGCGAGTCCTGAGTGAGTTGTTGCTGGAGAAACTCAAGCCGGGTGGGCATTTGCACCTGTTGTTCTGTAAGCGGGCCTCACGCACAAAGAGCCCTTCCGTATTCGAAGTGCAGGTGGACCGGGGAATATTGGTGAAGGAGTTCCCGGCCAGTGGTGAACCGGCGATTTATTCCAGCCTCACAGGCTTGATCCGCTCAATGCCCCATATGCAGTTGGCAGGGCAGGGACACGGCAAGCTGCCGGGGGGAGCTATCTTCCATGAGCTGGCATTGAAGAAGACCACAGGAGCCTGATCGATGTCAGGATTGCTCAATCAGCTTTTCGCTGCAATGACACCCGAGAGGGTAACCGACACTTTCCTGTATTTAATGCTGGGGATTTTCCTGCTCGCACTTGCGTTGCGGTTTTCCGGGCGCGGGCGGGAGTTTATCGATCATTGTCCGGGATTTCTGACATCTCTGGGGATCCTGGGCACCTTCATCGGAATCATCATCGGCCTGTATGGGTTTTCACTGGAAGATATCGACCGCAGTATTGCGGATCTGATGGCGGGACTGAAGACGGCCTTTATTACCAGTGTGATTGGCCTGGCCCTATCACTGCTGTTGCGCATGTTAACGCGAATGGTGCGGCTGCCCTCGGACCCTGTGACAGAGGGGGCAACCATTGACGATCTGAATCGCAATCTGGTCAATCTTCGCTCGGTACTGGACCAGCATGCCAACCACGTTGGAGAAGCGGTGGTCGAGCAGCTCGCTCAGGTCGTTGCTGAGTTTGATGTCCGCCTTCAGGCCCAGTTTGGTAGCAACCTGCAAAAGTTTACTGCTCAACTGGAGAACCTGGAGCCGGTTTTGCAGGCTGTGGCATCCGAGTACCGGGCACATGCGGAGCGCGTCTCGGAGTTCAGCCAGCAATGCAGGGAAAGCCAGAGCGCCCTGCTCGAGCAGCAGTCCATGATTGAACGAGCTCATGAGCGTATTGCCGGTCTGCCCCAGATGTACAGAGGGATCGATCAGTTGCTGGTGCATCAACAAGAGCAGGCCGCTCAGTTGGCAAAATTGCTCAAGTGCCAGGGTGAGTCTGTACAGGAACTAACGGCTCTGGTACCGAAATTGCCACAGAGTATCGAGCGACTGGCGCAGGGTGTTGCCAGTGCCCAGCAGCGGGTCGATGGTAATCTGGCAGCGATTGAGCAGCTGTTACAGGGGCAGGCGAAGGCATTGGCAGACCAGTTGCAAAGCGTCGTCAAGGCAGTCAGGGGGCTGGAGGCACTCGATCCTCAGGTAATGCAGTCCCTTGTCACTAGCTCTGCCGACATGCATCGCCAATCAATGCGAGAGCTTGCTCAGATGATCGCCGGTACGCACAGGGAAATGATCCAGGCCCTGTCCACCGCGATCCGCCAGGAACTGCAGCATGCCGATGTCTCCATTCGCCGCCAGTACGAGCAAATCGATCGGGAAATGAATCGCCAGGTAGAGCAGGTACTTGCAGCCATGGGGGAGGCGCTGGCCACGGTCAGTGGCAGCTTCACCCGTGATTTCCAGCAGCTGATTGCGCAGATGCGACGGGTCAGGAGCAGGGAGTTGGAGCATGCCGAATAAACTGGTCGGGCGGAACCAGGGGAGCGAAGAAAGCGAGTGGCTCAGTGTCTCGGACCTGATGGCCGGGCTGATGATGGTGTTCCTGTGTATTTCCATCGTCATGATGCGCTCAATGATGGAGGAGCGCGAGAAAATCCGCGCACTGGCACAGTCTTATCGAGACAACCAGCTGGCCATTTACCAGAGTCTGGTCATGGAGTTTGGGGAAGACCTGCAGCATTGGGGGGCGACCATAGACAAGGATCGGTTGATCATCGCATTCAACAACGCCGATGCCATGTTCCCAACCGGTGAAGCTGAGATGAACCAGGAGGCGCAGTGGGTGATGGAGGATTTCTTTCCCCGTTATATACATGTGCTGAAACCATATCTGGGATCAATCCGGGCTATCCATATCGAAGGCCACACCAGTTCGGAGTGGGGCAGCGGCGGCAGCTCCAGGGATAATTACTTCAAGAACCTGCGTTTATCCCAGAGCCGTTCGCGGGAAGTGCTGCACCATGTGCAGGGACTGGTGCCAGAAGCGGAAGTCCCCGGTATGCTGGCACTGGTCGCTGCTGTAGGTTATTCGTCGGCCCGGCCGGTATTGCGCAAAGATGGCACCGAGGATCCGGAAAAGTCCAAACGGGTGGCCTTCCGGGTAATCACCAACTCGGAAGCGCAGATTCATCGAATATTAGAGGAGGCTCTATAGTGGCACTTTGGAGAAAAGCCTTTGCGCGGCTGCGGGCGGGGTCGGATGCCCCCAGCTCCACGCTGCCGGCTGGAATGGTGGACAGCGATGTGCTGGAACAGGACGAAGCCTCCATCGAAGAAAATCTGAAAGCAGCAGCGGCCATGGCAGCAGGCTCTGAACTGGATGATGGCAGTAACGATTTCACTCCGCGTGATGCCGTAGCACCAGCAAGTGATCTGCTCGCCCGAGAACTACAGGAGGGTATGCAGGTCAGCCTGGGAGACCTCGAGCGACATGCCGCGGGCTGGTGTTACCGCGGACACCCGGTGATGGTATTCGGGGTGGAGAATAGTGCACTGGATGACACCTCACGGCGTGCGCAGCAGGCATCCCTCGTACACCTGTTCCCCTGCACCAGTGCGCTCGAAGACGCATGCAGTACAGCGTGGGTGGCGACGAATCGGGGCGCTTTCGACAAGGTTGGTGGGAGAGGGAAGTTTCGTCTTTGTCCGGGCTGCCTACAGGCGACTGCCGGCCGGGGCGCCAACGCTGCTTCCTTTGAATTTCTCGATCACGTGCGAAGTCGCGGCGACAGCTACTTTCCAGAGGGTCCTTGCTTCTGGCGACCCGGCACCAGCCCCATTAAATTGAGGCTACCTGCACACGAGAGTGGGCAGCCGTGCCCGCAATGCCGCTGCCATCCGTCGGAACCGGGCTGGCAGCTGAGCGCCGCGGATAGTCGCCGCCTGTCGTTGCCTGAGGGAATCTGTCTGCTCTGTGCAGAACGGGAGGTAAAAGGTTGCCTCCACTTTGAAAGTGATAGTCTGTTGAGCGCAGCCCAGGCCCGATACCGGGATCTGATGACTCAGGCTAGTCGACCGCCGGCACCCTCGTGGAAGCTGGCTGCAGCCATCTTACCCCAGGGCTGGCAGCCATTGCTTCGCAGTCTTGAACGCATGCTTCCGCCCCCGGAGTTGTTCTACCGCTATGCAGAATCAGATGCGCCCGCAGTGCTTGCCTGGCCGAGTCTATGCAGGGGGGTGGTTGAACATCGCGATGACAGGCTCGCGGGCAACGATTGGAGGTTGTGGACCCGAGCTCAAATAGAGACTGAGCTGGGGTTCGGCTTTGCCAAGGACAATTTCAGGGGTTAGCTCGGAATGATAGGGCGGTGTGAGAGCTCGGTGATGTGGATAGGCACTTCAAAATCCGCCTCTTCTAGTAGTAGCTAGTGGGCACTCGATTGAGGTCGCGCAGACAGTCGAGGCAGAACCCGAGGGTGCAGGTTTTCCTTTAAGCAAAGGGCGCTACAGACGAGTGATGCATTGAGCGACCAGAGAAAGCCCAGGCCCCGACACCCGATCGGGGCTGCTCGAACATCCACTCCCTGACCTCATAGCTGATCAGGCGTGATCCACTCATAGCCCAGGTTGGAAATGCCACGCACGAGATTGCGGAAGTCCGTATACCCGTCAACGCCAAGGGACCTTTCCAGCCAGAACGGGTGGAAGAAGAAAGAGCCTACCCCGTCTCGGATCACTCCTGCATAAACCGCGTTGAGATAGACCTCTTCCCATGAATAATCAATAAATGATGCCGGATCAATTTCCCGGATATCGTACTCGATATTACCTAGATTTTCTGGGTAGATCCGGGCCCCATAGTAATCCCGCTGAATCAGATAGGGGAAGAACTGGCCGGCTGCAAAGTCTCGATTCGGGTCGCCTGATGGCAGGTTAAGATCAGGACTGATCGCTGAATAATAAATAGAGCGCTCATAGCGGCTGGAAAAGTAGTTGTTTACTGCCGCGTAGGCACTGGGAGATGCCTGATAGTGTGGTGTGGTCCAGGTGTAGGGCATGAAACCGTTGCTGAGCAGGTGCGCATAGCCCTGCTGAATCCGTACGTCAGCCCAACCGACAGAATCCTCGACGACCGGCGCATTATTGGGAATATGCCAGAACTCGAAATCGTCGCCGGTGATTCCACTATAGGGGTTGGGCTCCTCACGATACTGATGGGTATAGCCATGAAGGGAAATCTTGGCTCCCCGGGCCATGGCGTATTCCAGTGACTCCATCATCGCTTCGGAATCGGCCATGAAGACTTCCTGAGGTTGGCCGTTGTTGTAGATACCTGCCGGATCCCGGTAAAGGGGTACTGCGGTGATGGTGAACGGGATGTCGCGGCGAGATAAAAAGTCTGTCAGGCGCTTCATATTGGCAGGGTTTACAAGGGCCGCTACGTCCTCAATGCGCAACATTGCCTGTTTTGACTCAGGGTGATCGATGCCCAGAACCTCATGCAGAATATCGCAGAGCGCAAGATAGCGATCACGAGGGCCAATGTATGAAAGGGGTAAGTCTGCAAAATACCAGAAGTTGCCTGACCGACTGACATAAGGCATGACCTCATTTGAGACGCTATTGAGGATATTGACTTCAGCATTGGCTTTGTTGGCATCCACGATACCCATCCAGCCAGCGTCAGGATCCGCATACAGAGCGCCAGAGTTCTCGTCGTAGTCATAATACTTAACAAGATCTACACCCTTATACTGCACCGTATCGAAGAATCCTGGAGCAGGGGCTTCGGTCGTCGGCGAAGCATTCATTCCCCTCAGGCCATAGAAGCTGAGGCCTGTCTGGCCAGTGAAGTTGTATTCTGCGTTCCAGGCCAGTTGCCAGATGTTGTAGCGAAACCAGACGACTGTCTTGCTGGTAGCCATGACATCCTGTAGGAAACTTCCCGGCAAGGGGTTGTCGAAGTAACTGCCAAGATAAAAAGCGGCGTCGAATGATTCTATTTCGTTCGGGGTGTAATCATTGACGTTTTTTATCGTTATATCCGCGTCAAAGTGCCCCAGTAGATTACTTAACATGATCGCGTAGATTGATCCAAGCTTGGTAAAGGCTTGTCCACTCGGCCCATCATAGAGAACGATTACCTCTGGCTTTGGGGATAACAATCCGATGCTCTGTAGGAGTACAGCTGAGGTACTACTCCCGGCAGTGGTCGAACCCGCGTTCGCAAGAATCATCTGCATCAATGACTTTTCCGACCTTACTGAAGCGGCCGAAGAATCAGAACGTTCCTTCAACTTTTCCTTGAAAATCTTCTGCGCCTTCTTTTTCGCCTTTTCCTTTTTCTCTTTGCAGGACTTTTCCATTGCGCCCTTGCGACACTCCTGCATTGCCTCAGTCGGTGTCCCTGGCATGGGTACAGTATTTCCGGTTGGTAGCAATTGAGGCCGGGGTGTGTCCGCTACGGCGCTGGCGCCCACAAATAGAATTCCCAGTAGACAGGAGAGTGTGAGCAGGAAGTGTGGAAGTGGAAAGCGTGCCTCGGGATCAGTCATGGGAAACATCCTTACTGTGGAATACGTGCCTGGTTGCGCCGGCCACCAACTGATCGGGGGCAGGGGGCACTCGAGAAAAATCGAACCAGTGAAGTCGGCTGAACTTCTGTGCTGGCTGAACTTTAGTCAGGTTGGTAGTTTTTTAGACTGAGCGGGTCCTGGTGTAAATCAGCGCTCGGAGAAAAAGACGCCCAATTCTGTTAGCTAACTAACTAAGAAAACCATGTGACAAAGTTCACGAAGCTGTCCTCGAAGGTGGGTGGGCACGACTAACATTTCGGGACTTTCTGGCTGGCTACGGGGCGAACGATCGAGGTAAAGGAATGGTGAGCCAAACGTTGGAGTTTCAACCGGATACTGAAGCCTCGCGAGCGATGGCTGTTCATGATGAACCATTCCTCGTCGTAGCCGATACCAGAATTCACGCCAAACCAGACGGCAATCTGTTCGTCCGGTCTAAGCACGAGTTTGGCGGTTGGGCAGGGCTTTCCGGCATAGCAGCCTACCCGAGAGACAGCTTATCATTGACTGTGGTTTGAGATGACAGATGTAGTTACGAGTGTCGCTATCTACCTGTATGCCCTCAAGTGGGTCTTCATAGTAGTAGCCTGCGCCATCCTGATATGCAGCCTGGATGACCTTTTCATTGACTTGTACTACTGGAAAAGCCAGCTAAAAAAAAGATCGAAACGGCGACGACGTTCAAAGGTCCCTTCTGTCAAAACGCTACTCTCACTACCGGAAAAGCCACTGGCAATAATGGTTCCAGCCTGGCAGGAAGTGGGCGTGGTCGGGGGGATGGCTCAGCTGATCGCCGAGAATATCGACTATGAGAACTATCACATCTTTATCGGCACCTATCCAAATGACCAGGATACGCAAAATGATGTCGATAGCGTCTGTGCGCTCTACCCAAATATTCACAAGGTCGTCTGCGTCAATCCCGGTCCGACCTGCAAGGCCGACTGCCTGAACAACATATTGAAAGCCATCGGCCAATTCGAGCAGCAGGCCAGGGTAGAGTTTGCCGGCTACATTCTTCATGACGCCGAAGATGTCATTCACCCCATGGAGCTCAAATTATTTAATAGCTATTTGCCACGCTATGGGCTTATACAGATCCCGGTTTACCCCTTTGCCAGGGCCTGGCATCAGTTTACGTCAGGCCATTACATGGATGAGTTCGCCGAGCTCCATGGCAAAGATGTGCTGGTGCGAGAAGCCATCAGTGGCCAGGTGCCGAGTGCTGGTGTGGGTACCTGTTTTAACCGCAAGGCCATTGACGCCCTGTTTCGGCAGCGGAAGAAGTCCGGGTTCAATACGGAAAGCCTCACAGAGGACTATGACATTGGCTTTCAGTTGAAGCAGCTCGGGTTCCGAGAGACCTTCGTTCGTTGTCCTGCTGTTGAGCTGGATTCGGCTTCAGGCGACAACAGGGGCTGGAGCAGGCGGCAGAGAAGTGTGGTCTGCATCAGGGAGTATTTTCCCGACCAGCTCTCTGCGGCAATCCGCCAGAAATCCCGCTGGATCATTGGTATCGCATTCCAGGGGTTCAAGTCCATCGGCTGGCAGAAAAGCCTGCGGATGAACTACTTCCTGATGCGGGACCGGCGCTGCATAGTTACCAATTTACTGGGTTTTCTTGGCGTAATCATTCTTTTCCACCTTCTTCTGGTTGCCGTGTACGAGGTCCTTTTCCCAGAGGGCTACAAGTTCCTCACGAATTTCTCTAGTGATCCGACAGTGGCTGTGCTGGTTTCCATCAATCTTTTATTGCTAGCAAACAGGCTCTCTCAGCGCTTTATCTTCGTCAGTCAGTACTACGGGTACTGGCAGGGCTTTCTATCCATGCCAAGAATGCTGTGGGGCAATGTCATCAACTTCTTTGCCTGTCTGCGCGCCATCCGCCAAGTGACCTCCGCATCCAGCGTTCGCAAAGTGGCATGGGACAAGACGACACACGATTTCCCGGTGGTTAGGAGCTACAAGAAGACCGACGGGGACCTGGTGGCGCAGCTGCCGGGCTACCAGGCAGCATGGTTGAGTACTGAGGTTTGCGTACCTGATTGTGGGCTGAGCATCTTCCAGCAATTGATACTTTCCGGAAAGTGCACGTCTGAGGATGTGGCGAAACTGAAAGCTCGTACCGCCTCTGTCGAAACCGTTGTTTTCGATTGGTGGAAGCTCGATGAATTGGTGCTGGAATCCATGCCGGTAAGCTTGATCTGGAAATTCTCAGTCATTCCACTGTCGGTCAGCGAGGATAGTGTTCTCCTGGCTTCGGAGGATGCGCTGTCGCCTGTGACGATGGCCACCATATCCAGACGGTTGGGGAAAAAAGTGACTTACGGCATCGCTCCACCAGGACATGTATCCCAGGCAATCAGAACCTGGTTTGGTCAACCACTTGAAAAAAAGAAGCCCACGGTCAGCCGACAGACTCATCAAGATAAGGTTCTGCCGCTTACGCAGGTTCTTTTGAAGGACTATCTGGTCAGAACCGGAAAGGTATCCCAGGCGGTTATGTCCCAGGCACTGGTTGAATTAACCGATAGTCGACATCGGATAGAAGATCTGCTGCTTACCAAGGGCATCATGAGTCAAGCTGACTTGACGAGAGCTGAGGAAGAAATCGAGGCTCTGCCTGCACGCCTGTCAAAAAGAACCCCCCTCAATGTGCCGCAGCTGCTTCCGGAGCCGCAGGATGCGGACGTGGAACGAATCTCCCAGGGTGCTTAAAGGGTTATTGGACGCCGGAACTGATCCATGAAGAAAAGAATCCTTCCGTCTGTATTGCTTCTTGCGATTGCCTTCTCTTCGAGCGCCGAAGAGGCTGCAGTTTTTGACTTTGCTAAAGGTCTTGATGAGGCCCAGCAATACAAGATATTCCCGTTTGTTGAGCGCGGAATCAGGTCAGAGAAACGGGGTGACCTCGCGGGGGCAGAGGAGCAATTTCGCAAGGTGAAGGAGATTGTCGGATTGCATTTTCCGACATTGCGACTACTCATCGATGTGCTGGTCCGACAGGGGCACTATCAGGAAGCAGCGGACCTGCTGAAGCCTTTTGCCAGCACCTCCTCTGCCGCAAGAAAGCAACTGTTGGTTCTCTATGAAAAGCTGCTTGATCCCCATGATATCGAAAGTATCCGGACTGCATTACGCCTCTGTATCCCTGAGGGCTGTAAGCCGCTGATTGAATCCATGGCCTACCGGTCGTTCATGGAATCCGGAGCTGACAGCGCAAGTCTGGTTCTGAGTCAGGTCCTTGAAGTTGTCGGTGAGCAGGATCTTGTGGAGGTCCATTCGCTCAAGAGCTCCTACGACGAGATGCGCAAAGATTGGCTGTCAGTACGGACGTCCCTAGAGCTGGTTAGTCGGGCACGGCCACTGCTGTCTGATGAGTTCCTGCGTCTGGGTTTCTCTTACGTCAATCTCGACGAGTTGACGGCTGTGGAGTCGCTGATCTCGACTCGGGGTGAGTCTTTCCCGGAAGAGTCCCAACAGTTACATCTGGCGGTGATCCAGAGAGCGATGGCGGCTGGGGAGCATACAGTCGGCCTGAAGCACTATGACGCTATTGCTGAAACAACGTCCTCACTGTTATCGCAGGATCGGAAGCAGTTGGCATATTTCCTGATCAAGGCGGGGCGAGTCGAGGAGGCGGAATCGTTTGTCACGGCACTCGATGAAGAGAAATGCGAGACGCTGGTGGACTTTCATATCGCCACCGGCAAACCCAATAAGGCAAGGGCGGGTCTGCTCGAGTGTCCCTATACGGATAATGCGGCACACTGGCTGGAGCTGGCCATAAACCTGGGCGCAGAGGATGCACTCAAGTCCCGCACATTCTCCGGTGAGCTCGAGCGCCGTCGCTTGACCACTCTTGCTGATCTGCTGATGGTGGCACATCGTTTTGATGAGGTCGTTGATCTCCTATCGTCCATTGACCGGCCCCTTGATCCCGGGCTCGGGGAGAAGCTGGCGTTTGCTTTGGAACACACTGGAAAACATTCCCTGGCGGCTGATATCTACGCGGAGTTGGCCCAGCACCAGGCCAGGCCGACCGAGAGCCGAGCCGCCGACTATGTCGATAAGGCCAGTTATCTCTATATGCGCGCCAGCCAGCCCAATCTGGCACGTGTCACATTGCTTTCACACTTCCCGTTTGCCCGTTTCGCGAATGCCCAGCTTCTCAATCAGCGGCTTATGGGGCTCTTGCACCTCGTCCCTGCGAATACTCGCACGTCCACTCTGCTCGCGCTCCGAGCGCAGACTTTTGATGAGGCATACGCTTTCCGTTTTGCCGAACTCTGGAAAACAGGGGCCTCCTGTCGAGCGCTGGCAGAAAAGCTGGCCGGGGATAGCCTGCGGCTCGATTCGGTTATTCTTGGCCACTGCTACGCCGATACCGCTCCCGGCCTGGCCGCGCATTACTTTGGACAGGCAGAGAACTATGGCGGCGAATCCCTGGCTGTACCCCTGGCATTTGCCTATTTCAAAGCCGGGGAGTACGGGCGATCACTGGAAAGCTGGCATCGTGTTCCAGAGGAAGCGATGGCGCCAGAGTTGAAAAAGGCGGCAGCGCGAGTGGCGCTTGCGGGTGGTGAGTATCAGCAAGCTGCTGTTTGGTGGCAGGGCGCTGCTTTGGAAGATGATCAGGACTGGTGGTTGCTCGGGGCGAAGCTTGCGGAAGCGGTGGGTAAACTGGAGCCGGCCGTGTCCCGTCTCTCGAAGGCAATGACGCTGGCGTCAAGCAAAGACCCAGAGCATTACTATCTGCGTGCATTGCTGTTGCGGCAACTAGGCAGGGATGAGGAGGCCTGGCGGGATGAGCGAGAGCTGGCAGGGATGGATCGGCTGGCGCCTCACCACAAGGCACATCTGGCCTATGCCGGTATAAAAATGGGTGATCGCCATTCGTCAGAGCAGCTCGAGCAGGCACTGAAGCAGGCGCCGGTCTCGGCCCAGTGGCGCGAACAACTGGTGTACCTGCACGAAGCTGAAGGCCAAAATGCAGAAGCCGTCCAGCACATCAGGGCGCTTTCTGAAAGTGTGGATGCGGAGTTGCCACCACTAGCAGTATCAGCTGAGAGCATGCAAGAAAAGGAAGGGGCGCTGCGGCAGCTGCATGAAAACCTGAGTCGGAGATACCAGCTGTCGGTTGGGGCATGGCATGGGTTTGATGCCGGTCGGTCGATTGGCGCCGGGATGGACTTTGATCCCTTCAATACTCAGGGTGGTTATTTATCCTATGAGTACAGGCTCGGGGAGTCCCCAGTAGTGCATGGGCGTCAACTGGCTGTGTACGGGCGGGGCCTGATGGCCAATTCCGATGACGCTGTTGATTTTGTTGGTCTTCATAGCCGCTCACGAAGCCTAGGTATCGGGCTGCGCTGGAAGCCTGTTGCCAGTCATGACGTGAACCTTTTTCTCGAGCTCAACCGGCGCAGTTTTGAGCAGAAAGTGAATTATGACCCGGCCGGGATCAATCAGGGTGTTCCCGCAGGTTCATCCAGGCGTGATACCCGTTCGGAGACCGACGCATTGGTAAGGGTTTCAGCCTCGTTGCTCAATGGTGCGTCTCCTCTCCCCCTGTTACCAGCCGGGGTTGGTGACTGGCTGCATCAGGACCTGTATGTCGACATGGGGCACTGGGTGCAATCCCATGATTACCAGTTTACTGCCCGATATACGGCCGGCCCCCAGTTCGGCACGCCATGGCCGGCTGTGCCATCTGTGCAACCGTATGGCTTTCTTCAGTACGATCGGAACAGCGACCACCTGACAGCGCCAGATGGAGCAGAGACATTTGCCAGTAGCCGTGCTGGTCTCGGTGTTGCAGTGCATCTTCTCAATACTGGCCGGGGCTTCGACAGTTTCAGCCGGCGGCTTTCCCTGAAACTCGAATTCCAGCAGTTTCTACAGCAGAAAAACTTCCCTGAGGATTTCGCTGAGGAGGGGTTCTTCTTCAAACTGGAGGGGACTCTATGAGGTGCTTCATCGGACTAAACCTGATTCTATTCGTGCTGTCGTCGCCGCTGGTGACGGCGAAGACCCTGTTTTATCAGCCCCAGGATTCAGATGCGAGGGTGGGCCTGCCGATGTGGTCCGCAGTCATGGATCAGGCAAAGTCTCATGGCTTCAACCGGATGGTAATCCAGTGGTCCCAATATGGTAGTGCCGACTTTGGCGGGCGTGATGGCTGGCTAGCGTCGCTGGTGAGCCTGGCTGTTGAGAAGGATATCCAGGTGGTCTTTGGCCTCTACGCGGACCCCGATTTTTTCCGGCAGGTTACCGCGAGTGACGCAGAGGTTGCAGCCTACCTCAATGCCTACCTGGTCAAAAACTTGCGGCTCATGGATTTGGTGATCGAAAGTCCCCTGGGCAAGAAGGTGGGAGGGTGGTATCTGCCAGCAGAGTTTGATGATCGCTACTGGGCAACGAATTATCGCCGCGCCCTGCTCAAGGACCAGCTAAGCAAGTGGGATGCCGCAGTGGCATCAAGAACAAGCCTGCCCTGGTCAGTGTCCACATTCTTTACTGGCTGGCAGTCCCCGGAAGGTTACTCCGGGTGGCTGGGCAGCATGGATTTTCATTGGTGGGTTCAGGACGGTAGCGGGACCGGGGTGCTGTCAGAAAGTCAGCGGGCGCTCTATCTGGAGCCTATTGCGGGCAATAATCTCGGCGTCATCGTCGAAGCTTTTGAGCAGCTTCCCGAGCAGGCCAGTTTCAGTGCCCGGGAGAAGCCGCTGCAGGAGGTGGCGCGCCTGGAAGAGCAGTACGGGAAGATGGGCTTCAATCAGGTCGGGGTTTTCTCGCTGCGCTATATGCCATTTGCGCGCCGTGCCCTGACCGGCGCGAACTAAGTTACGCCCGTTGGCGCCGGGGCTTGCCCGTCCCCTGTGCCTGCCGTTAACGCCTCAATGCTGGCAACGCCCGCCCCCCTCCATGGCGCGGGCAGCTTGTGGCGGTTTGCTATTCCCGCTGCTTCCTGAATGCAGCGGTCCTGTGGTAACTACTGCGCTGTCGCCGTAGCCCCAGCGGGTTGCCGCCCGCTGAGCCACAGCCATCCCGCCGCTACGAGAATCGCAAGCTGCAGCCCAATACCCTGCCAGGTCGCATAGATGCCGAGCCAGTCGAGGGAGAAGGACACCGGGAGAGCGGTAATCGGAACCAGGGCGGCCTCCTGCAGCGCCGCAACGGCCTTGCCGGCAAGAACGAAGGACAGGCCAAGCAGGATCACGGTCGTGACCGAGAAGAACTTGCCGATGGGCAGGCGGGCGGAATAGCGCACCATGGCCCAGCCGAATACAGCCAGCAGCGCGACTGCGCTGGCAAAGCCGCCCCACAGGGTGGAGGTCTGACCGGCATGGGTCTGGGTCGCCAGGGCCTGATAGAACAGGATGGTTTCAAAAATTTCACGGTACACCGCGATAAAGGCCAGGCCCGCAATGCCCCAGAGGGCGCCGGAGCTGAGGCTCTGGTTGATGCGCTCGCGGATGTATTGCTGCCAGTGCTGGGCCTGTGTCTTGCTGTGCATCCAGTACCCCACATAGAAAAGCACCGCGGCGGCCAACAGGGCGGCCACGCCTTCCATGATCTCGCGGCTGGCGCCGCTGATGGTCACAAGGTGCTGGGCGGCGACCCAGGTCAGCAAGCCGGTGGCAAAAGCGCCGATCCAGCCCATATGCACATAGCGCAGCGCATCGTTGCGTCCGGTCTTGATCAGGATGGTGGTCAGCGCGATGACCACCAGCAATGCCTCCAGGCCCTCGCGCAGCAGGATCAGCAGGCTGGCGAGGAAAACTGCTGTGCCTGACAGGCTTTCACCGCCGATGGTTTGCTCGGCTTCGTCGAGCCGTTGCAGGACGGCATCGACCTGAGCCTGGACCTCGGCGGGGGCACTTTCCTGGTTCAGCATGCCGCGGATTGCCAGCAGATCCCGTTCGATGGACTGGCGCAGGGCCGGTGAACGAGAGTCCAGTGCACTCTCCGTCAACTCAAAGCCATCCAGATAGGCGCTGATCGCCAGGGTACGAGCTGCTGGATAATCCCCCTGCTGGTAAGCGACCAGTGAGTTTTGCAGCTGGTTGCGGGCGTGTTCGATCGGACTGCCGGTTGCGCCGCCAGACTGCGTCCTGAACAGCGGGCTCGGGTCTGCCCGCAGTGCCGCGATGGCACTTTCGGTGAGGGCGGGTTTGTTCTCCCGCAGGACCTGGGGACTGTACATCACCAGTTCCTCCAGGGTGATCGGCGTGGCGCTCTCGCCGGCATCGGAGGCCCCCTCGAATGCCATGCCGCCGACATAGAAGGCCAGTGACCACCGCTGCTGCTCTGACAGCTGCGGGAAAGCGGTCATCGACGTTCCTTCCAGGCCCTCGCTGATAGCGTCATACAGTCCGAGCAGGGAGCGGTTCTCCGCCCGTTCACGGTCGTGGAAGTTGATCGGCGGTGGATCCAGTTGGGCCGCCAGCGTGCCATCGCCCATGCCGCTCTCCCCATGACAGGCGGCGCAGTTGTCTTGGTAGAGCGCGCTCACCGCCTCGTCACCCAGCAGGCTGCGGGGTAGCGTCAGGGCCGGCGCAAGTGCCAGGAGCTCACGGCGCAGTCGCGAGGTGTGACCCTTGATGACTGCCAGCGTCGCTTTGGCTTGGATGGCAGCCTGCAGTGCCGCGGCCTCCGAGCGGATGGCGTCGGCTGCTGGCGACCGCCCCAGGCGCGCGGAAGTATCGGAGAGCAGCTGGGAAAATTCCTCCATCTCCTCGTATTCGCCCGCGTTGATGATCTTGCCATCCGCCACCGCTTCCGGGTAATCCACGCCGATGTATTCCGCTACTTGCATCAGCTGCCGCATCTCCTGCGGCGTGACGGGTTGCCCGCCTCCGGCGGCCAGGGCCTGGCAGGAAAGCAGCAGGGTGAGAGTCAGAGATATGCAGTGGCGCATCAGGCAATTCAGGCGCATGGGGTTTCCGCTCATTGTGATCCCGGGCAGGGCCTCGGGAAGGACACGATAAAGACCGTAATATTATTGATAATTATTCTCAGTTTAAACCCCGCGCCGCGATCTGCCGGCGATATCGGCTCCGAGTGCGGTAAAAGTCGCCGAAAAGGCGAGGTTGCCAAATCAATTGCGCGCAATTAAATTGTGTGCAGTTATTAAAGGGAGAGGAGAGCTGTCATGAGTGCGTTGTATGAAAAGACCCTGAAAACCCAGGATGGCCGCGAGACGACCCTCGGCGAGCATGCCGGCAAAGTCCTGTTGATTGTGAATACCGCCAGTAAGTGTGGGTTCACTCCGCAGTACAAGGGGCTGGAGGCTTTGTACCAGAAGTACCGTGAGCAGGGCTTCGAGGTCCTGGGCTTCCCCTGCAACCAGTTCGGTGCCCAGGAGCCCGGCAGTGACGAGGAGATCCAGTCTTTCTGTGAGCTCAACTATGGGGTCAGCTTCCCGCTTTACTCCAAGGTGGAGGTGAACGGGGACAGCGCCCACCCGTTGTTCCAGTCCCTTAAAAAAGAGGCGCCGGGCCTGCTGGGCACTGAAGCCATCAAGTGGAATTTCACCAAGTTCCTGATCGGTCGCGACGGACAGGTGGTGAAGCGCTTTGCGCCCAAGGACAAGCCCGAGTCGCTGGAGGCCGAGATCGAGGCGCTGCTCTGATGCCGGCATCGCCGCGACTGCCGGTTGCCCCGTGCGAGGGTGATGACCCCCTCGCGCTGGGCAACCAGCTCTGCTTTGCCCTCTACGCTGCCTCGCGTAGTGTCACCCGCGCCTACCAGCCGATGCTGAAGGCACTGGGCATCACCTATCCGCAGTACCTGGTAATGCTGGCCCTGTGGCCCTGGAGCCAGGAGCGGGATGGCCCTGCCACCGTGGGGGCACTGGGGCGCCAGCTGCTGCTGGATTCCGGTACCCTGACGCCGCTCCTGAAGCGGCTGGAGCAGGCGGGGCTGGTCCGGCGCCGCCGCAGTGTGACAGACGAGCGGGTGACAGAAGTCGCACTGACTGACGCCGGGCGCGCACTGGAGGGCAGCGCCCGCGAGTGGTTGAGCGGTTCGGCGCGGGTCGCTGAACGCGATCGCGAAGACTTGGCGGCGCTGCGGCAGCGGCTCTGGCAGCTGGTCGAGGAACTTGAGGGAGGCGCTGAGGTTTAGGATGACTGTTTCGGGGTGGGGTCGATTTGTTTGGGGTGTGTTGCTTTGAATTGACTGAAAAAGCCCTTGCTTAGGATGGGCGTTGATCTGTCGTTCTCCTCCGTCTATAGTCGGCGACCTGGATACTGATTGAAACCTGCTATTCCCATGTACGCTGCCAAGCTCGCACTCTGGCTTCGCTGCCGCCCTACCGCGCCCACGCTGCGACTATCCCGCTGTGGCAGATAATTTTATTTCGACCCCCTCCGACAGAATTCCACACTGTATGTTGATCAGCGCGTAGACAGCGGCAAAGGCGCTGTTTAGCCTCGCTCTATACGAGGAGATGAGCACCGATGAATACCAATAAAGATAAATTAGTCATTTTTGACACCACGCTCCGCGACGGCGAACAGAGCCCCGGGGCCTCCATGACCAAAGACGAGAAGATCCGCATTGCCCGTATGCTGGAGCGCATGCGGGTGGACGTGATCGAGGCTGGCTTCGCCATCGCCAGTCAGGGCGACTTTGAGGCTGTGCAGGCGGTGGCCGAGTCCGTCAAGGATTCGCGCGTGTGCAGTCTCGCCCGCGCGGTCGGCCCGGACATCATCCGCGCCGGTGAGGCGCTGAAGAAGGCCAACGCCTCCCGAATCCACACCTTTATCGCTACCTCCCCGATCCACATGAAGTACAAGCTGCAGATGGAGCCGGAGAAGGTTCTGGAGCAGGCAGTGGCGGCGGTGAAGCACGCACGGCAGTTCACCGACGATGTCGAGTTTTCCCTGGAAGACGGCAGCCGTTCCGAGCCGGAATTCATGTACCGCATCATCGAGGCGGTGATTGCCGCCGGCGCCGGCACCATCAATATTCCCGATACGGTCGGTTACGGTGAGCCGGAGGAATACGGTGCCATGTTCCGGCGCGTGATCGAGAGCGTGCCCAATTCCGACAAGGCCATCTTTTCGACCCACTGCCACAACGACCTGGGGCTGGCGGTGGCGAACTCCCTGTCGGCAGTGATGAACGGCGTGCGCCAAGTGGAGTGCACCATCAACGGCCTCGGCGAGCGCGCGGGCAATGCCTCCCTGGAGGAGATCGTCATGGCGGTGCGCACCCGCCAGGATCTGTACCCGGTGGAGACCGGCATCGACACCACCCACATCGTGCCCACGTCGCGCCTGGTATCTTCCATCACCGGCTTCCCGGTGCAGCCCAACAAGGCCATTGTCGGTGCCAATGCGTTTGCCCATGAGTCCGGCATCCACCAGGACGGTGTGCTCAAGCATCGCGAAACCTACGAGATCATGCGCGCCGAGGACGTGGGCTGGGGCCAGAACCGCCTGGTGCTCGGCAAGCACTCCGGCCGTGCCGCGGTCAAGGCCCGCTACGAAGAGCTGGGAGTGACCTTCGACGACCCGGCAGAATTCCAGATCATCTTCCAGCGCTTCAAGGACCTGGCAGACAAGAAGCACGAGATTTTCGACGAGGATCTGCAGTCCATCGTTGCCGGTGCCGAAGAGCCGGTGGAGCACTATCAGCTGGCCGCCCTCGATGTGCACAGCCGCAGTGGCACCCGCCCGCGGGCGCTGTTGCAGTTGATGATCGATGGCAAAGAGGTCAGTGCGGAAGCGGATGGCAGCGGCCCGGTGGACGCCACCTTCAAGGCCATCGAGTCTGTGGTGAGCAGCAACGCCGACCTCAAGCTCTACTCGGTGAATGCGGTCACCCAGGGTACTGATTCCCAGGGCAGTGTGACTGTGCGCCTGGAGCGCAATGGTCGCCTCGTTAACGGTGTGGGTGCGGATACCGATATCCTGGTGGCTTCGGCACAGGCTTACCTGGATGCCCTCAACCTGCTCGCCAGCGGTGAGCCCAAGCGACAGGGCGTCTGATGCACGAGCGACACCGCGCGGAATATCTGGAGGCGCTGGGCGTACCCAGTTACGTGCCCCGCTATGTGCTGCCGCTGGCTCCGGCACCGAGGCAGGCGCAATTGCCCGCTGCCCCGGCGGAGCCGGCATCCAATCCGCTGCCGCGCAGTGCCGACCAGATCCTCGACACGGTGGCGCGGGAGGTACCGGCAGCGCAGCCCCCGGCCACTGCAGCTCAGGCGCCACAGATGGCGCGGGAGCTGGAATCCCTGGTGGCTGAAACGCGTCCGCCGGCGGCAGCACCGGCCGCTGCGCCGGTGCCCGCATCTGCGGAAACCCGCGTAGAGCCCTTCGTGCTCAGCTGCTGGTGGCTTGGTGACGAGTTGCTGGCCGTGGACAGCCGGGAACCCGGCGCCGCCCTGCCGGTGGAAGCCCTGTTCAACAACATGGCCCGGGCGTTGCGCTGGCACGACCTCCCCCGGGACCAGGACCGCCTGCGCTGGCCGCTGGCGGAAAACCGTTTCGCCGCGGCGGCCAGCGCCAGCGATGCCCGCGATACCTGCTCCATCTGGCTGGAGGCCGCCAGCGCCCGCCGCCCGGTGAAAACCATCTGGCTGATGGGGCAGCAGGCACAGGAGTTCTGTGCCCCGGTGCCGCTGGAAGGCCAGGTGACCGACTGGAACGGCATTCGCCTGCTGTCCATGCCGAGCCTGTCTGAACTGCTACAGGCGCCGGAGCGCAAGCGCGAGGTGTGGCAGTTGTTGCAGTCCGTGTATCCCGAGCAGACCCGCGCCCGGTGAGCTCCACTCCTGTATTTGCTTCCCCGGTCCCCGGTGCCGAGTTGCGTCAGGCCGGCGAGCAGGACTGTGCCGCGCTGGCGGCGCTGTCCCGCAGTGCCCAGTCCCATCCTTGGACCGAGGGCCAGTACCTCGACAGCGTCCGTGCCGGTCACTCCTGCTGGCTGCTTAGCGCGGCCGACGGCACTGCCATTGCCTGCTGTGTGCTGATGCCCTTGCCGGATGCAGTGGAGGTGCTGGATGTGGTGGTCTCGCCGAAGTGGCGCCGCCGCGGCATCGCCCGGACATTGCTGTCCGCCCTGTGCCGGCAGCTGCCGGAGCATGTCGAATCAGTCCTGCTGGAAGTCCGTGCTGGCAATACGGCAGCGCGGGCCCTTTACCGGGGCCTCGGCTTCCGCGAAGATGGCGTCCGCCGCAGCTATTACCCGGCAGATGACGGCGCCCGTGAAGACGCGGTGCTCATGAGTCTGCCTCTGCACTGACGGCGCCAGCCGCTCGCCGTTTTCAGGGCCACCCAGAGCAGTGCAATCCACGCAATCGCAACGACCGAACAATATTCCATGGCCACAGCCGCAAGAAATCCATCCCTGATCGAAGGCCCGGTTGCCGGACATCTGCGCCGCCTGGCCCTGCCCATGGTGTGGGGCATCCTCGCCACCATGTCCTTCAATGTGGTGGATACCTATTTCGTCGCCCAGCTGGGCAGCGCGCCGCTGGCCGCCATGAGCTTCAGTTTCCCGGTGGTGATGGTGATCAACAGTTTCGCCATCGGTCTCGGTGCCGGAACCTCGTCGGCAGTGGCGCGGGCCTATGGTGCCGGTGACATGGCGCGGGTGCGGCGCCTGGTCACCGATGCCGCACTGCTGGCGCTGCTGATCGCGCTCGTGATCAGTGCCGTCGGCCTGCTTACCATCGAGCCCCTGTTCCGCCTGCTGGGTGCGGAGCCGGCAATGCTGCCACTGATCGCCGATTACATGGTCATCTGGTATCTGGGGGCGATTTTTGCCGTGGTGCCGATGGTGGCGCTGTCGGCGCTGCGCGGCATCGGCAACAGCGCCATCACTGGCCGCATCATGGTGGGGGTAGCCGTCTTCAACCTGATCCTGGACCCGTTGCTGATCTTCGGCCTGCTGGGTTTCCCGCGGCTGGAGTTGCAGGGCGCGGCCCTGTCCACGGTGATTGCCCGCAGCCTGAGCTTTTTCGCCGCGTTCTATTTTCTCGGTGTGCGTGAGCACCTGCTGGCACCGCCGAGCAGAGTTCTGGCGGAACTGCTGGCCTCCTGGCGCGCGGTGCTGGCGGTGGGGCTGCCGGCCATCGCCACCAATGTGATTATCCCCATGGCCGGCGGTGTGGTAGTGGCGCTGGTTGCGGCGCACGGCGCCGATGCGGTGGCCGGTCTGGGCATTGCGCTGCGCATCGAGCCGCTGGCGCTGATCGTCTTCTATGCCCTGTCGTCGGTGGTGGGGCCCTTTATGGGGCAGAATGCCGGCGCGGAAAAACCGGGCCGGATGCGCCTGACCGTCAGTGTGCTGGCGCGCTTTTGCTGCGGCTTCGGTTTGTGCCTGGCGCTGGTGTTATACCTCGTCGGGGAGCCGGTGGCGGCGCTCTTCAGCGACTCACCGCAGGTGCTGGCGGTGGCCGTGGCCTACCTGACCCTGGTGCCGTTCAGTTACGCCGGCTACGGCTTCGTGATGTCGGCCAATGCGGCCTTCAATGGACTCGGCCGACCGTTGCCGGCCACGATGATTTCCTTCCTGCGCGTGCTCGGAATCTATTTGCCGCTGGCATGGGTGGGTAACCAGCTGTGGGGCATTACCGGCCTGTTCGCGGCCACGGCGGCGGCGAACCTGATCGTGGGTGCGCTGGCCTGGTGGTGGTTGCGGCGCACGGTGCAAGCCTTTGGCAACCCTACCGGCTCCCGGGCGGAAGGCCTCGCCTGAGACCTCCCGGGAGGCGTCGCAAACAAGCGGACCCTGCTGTCAGAGTTTTTCTGTGGCCTGCTTGAGCCATGCCTGGGTCTTGTCGTCCACCAGCGGCATCAGCGTATCCCTTACCCGCTGGTGGTAATTGTTGAGCCACTCCAGCTCCATCGGCGTCAGCAGCAGCTTGTCGATCAGCTTGCGCTCGATGGGGGCCAGAGTGAGCTCCTCAAATTCCAGGAAGCCGGGGTGCTGCTCGCTCTCCTTGACGAAGATCAGGTTCTCGATACGAATGCCGTACTGGCCGGTGAGGTAAAAACCGGGCTCGTTGGAGAGGATCATGCCCGGCTCCAGCGCCACGCCGGTGCACACCTTGCCGATCCGCTGCGGGCCCTCGTGTACGGACAGGAAGCTGCCGACGCCGTGGCCGGTACCGTGGGCATAGTCCAGGCCCGCGTCCCACAGCGCCTTGCGCGCAAAGGCGTCGATCTGCTCACCGCATGTGCCGGCAGGGAAGCGCAGGGTGGCGAGGGCGATATGGCCTTTCAGCACCCGGGTGAAATGATCCCGGGCCTGCTCGGGAAAGTCCCCCAGGACCACGGTGCGGGTCACGTCGGTAGTCCCGTCCGGGTACTGGCCGCCGGAGTCGATCAGGTAGATGCCCTCGGGCTTCATGGGCAGGCTGGACTCGGGGCTGACCCGGTAGTGCACGATGGCGCCATTGGGGCCGTAGCCGGAGATGGAGTCGAAGCTGTCGTCGGTGAAGCCCTCCCGTTGTTCGCGCTTGGCGCGCAGCAGTGCGACCGCCTCCAGTTCGCCGAAGCTGCCATCGGCGACGCCGTTGTCTACTGCATCCGGGAGTGCGGCGAGGAATTCACACAGGGCAGCGCCGTCGCGCTCATGGGCGGCGCGGCTGCCAGCCAGTTCCACTGGGTTCTTGAGGGCCTTCGCGCCGGTGATGGGGTCCCGCTCGAGGATCAGTTCCAGATCCATGGCGCGCAGCTGCTGCAGGGTCCAGCAGTTGGTCAGCAGTGGGTCCACCCAGATGCGGGCAACATGCTGGCGGCGCGCCGCCTCGAACAAGTCGGCTTTGTCGTGGACCAGCGTTACGCCGCTGCCCAGGTGGTCCCGCAGGGCGTTGCTGGCCGCGGTCTCGGCCAGGTACAGGGTGGCGCTGCCGTCACGGTAGAGCATGGCGCAGCTCAGGGCCACCGGCAGGTGGGGGATGTCGCTGCCACGGATATTGAACAGCCAGGCACATACCTCGGGGTTGGCCAGCCACAGGGCGTCGGCGCGCTTGTCATCCAGCAGTTCGCCGATACGCCGGCGCTTCTCCTGCGAGGATTCCCCGGTGAAGGTCCCCGGATGGGGGCGTGCCTGGCCGGTCGGCACGGCGGGGCGGTCGCTCCAGATGGTATCGATGGGGTTGGTTTCCAGGGGCTGCAGGCGGACGTCCCGTTCGGCGAGGCGCTTCTTCAATGGCGCCAGGCCCGGCTCGCTGTGCAGGCGCGGGTCAAAGCCGAGACTGTCGCCGGCCTTGAGGTTGTCACACAGCCAGCCGGCAATGGCATTCGGGTTCAGGTCCTGCTGTTCCAGGGGCTGGTCGCCAATCTGCTGCTGCGCCTGGATGGTATAGCGGCCGTCCACAAACAGCGCGGCGTGGTCGTTGGCCATGGCGGCGAGGCCGGCGGAACCGGTGAAGCCGGTCAGCCAGGCGAGGCGCTCCTCGGAAGGCGGTACGTACTCGTTCTGGTACTCGTCGCCCCGGGGTACCAGGAAGCCATCGACTCCCCGGCGTTTCAGCTCCTCTCGCAGCGCTTCCAGACGCTCCCGACTCATAGTCCACCTCTGTTCAGTTTGTGCATCGTGACTCTTGCCCCGCATTTGGTTCGGGAAAAAACCGCAGTCTAACAGCCGCCCTGTTGAGCCCGCCGCCGTGTATAATGCGCGGCTTGTTTTTTGTGCAGATCTGCCGAGATACCGAATTTAAAGATTATGGGCCAAAGCGCTTCCCTGGCGGGTATTGGCGGCCGCCGTACCTTCGCCATCATCTCCCACCCGGATGCCGGTAAGACCACCGTGACCGAAAAGCTGCTGCTGTTCGGAAACGCCATCCAGCTCGCCGGTTCCGTCAAGGGCAAAAAAGGGCCCCACGCCCGCTCGGACTGGATGACCATGGAGCAGGAACGGGGCATCTCCGTGACCTCTTCCGTAATGCAGTTCCCGTACAAGGAGCGGGTGGTCAATCTGCTCGATACGCCCGGTCACGAGGACTTCTCCGAGGATACCTACCGGGTACTGACTGCAGTGGACTCCGCGCTGATGGTGATTGATGGCGCCAAGGGTGTCGAGGACCGCACCATCAAGCTGATGAACGTGTGTCGCCTGCGCACCACGCCGATCCTGTCTTTCATCAACAAGCTGGACCGGGATATCCGTGACCCCATCGAAGTGATGGACGAGATCGAGGAAGTACTGAATATCCAGGCGGCACCGATCAACTGGCCGCTGGGTTCCGGACAGCACTTCAAGGGTGTATACAACCTCTATACCGACACCATTCACGTGTTCAAGCAGGGGCAGGGACACACGATTCCTGACGACGTGCAGATCAAGGGGCTGGACTCCGACGAGGCCAGCGCACTGCTCGGGGATGAGGCCGACGATATCCGCGACGAGATTGAGCTGGTGCGCGGCGCTACTCATGAATTCGATCTGGAAGCCTACCTGGCCGGCAAGCTGACGCCGGTGTTCTTCGGTACCGCACTCGGCAACTTTGGTGTGCGTGAAATGCTGGATGGCTTCGTCGAGTGGGCGCCGGGTCCGCAACCGCGTGAAACCAACGAGCGCACCGTGGAGCCGTCTGAGGACAAGTTCAGTGGATTCGTCTTCAAGATCCAGGCGAACATGGATCCGAAGCACCGTGACCGCATTGCTTTCATGCGCGTCTGCTCCGGTACCTACCGGCGCGGCATGAAGATGAAGCATGTGCGTATCGGCAAGGATGTGAAGATCGCCGATGCGGTGACCTTCATGGCTGGCGACCGTACCCATGTGGAGGAGGCCATTGCCGGTGACATCATCGGCCTGCACAACCACGGCACCATCCAGATCGGCGATACCTTCACCGAGGGTGAGAGCCTCAAGTTCACCGGTATCCCCAACTTTGCACCGGAACTGTTCCGCCGCATCCGCCTGAAGGATCCGCTGAAACTGAAGCAGCTGCAGAAAGGCCTGCAGCAGCTGTCCGAGGAGGGTTCCACCCAGGTGTTTTTCCCGCTGGACAACAACGACATCGTCGTCGGCGCGGTGGGTGTGCTGCAGTTCGAAGTGGTGGCTTACCGCCTGAAAGACGAGTACAAGGTGGAAGCCATCTACGAGAACGTCAACGTGAACACTGCGCGCTGGGTGGACAGCGAGAGCGCGAAAGAGCTCGAGCAGTTCAAGCGCAAGAACAGCATTAATCTGGCGCTGGATGGATCCGGGCACCTTACCTACCTGGCGCCGACACGGGTCAACCTGTCCCTGGCGGAGGAGCGTAACCCGGATATCCGCTTCTACGCCACCCGGGAACATTGATCGAACAGTGAGAACCGACGGAGGCCAGGGAGAGGTTGCCGCGGATTGACGGAAGCAGTCATGCGAGATAACAAGAACGTGAGCACAATTCCAAAAGCGTTACCGCCAGAGGTTCCCCGTTTTGGCAACCGGGTTACCGGTGGTATCGGTCTGTTGATCATCAAGCTGCTGGGCTGGCGCTTCGATGGCAACCTGCCGGCAGAGAAAAAGCTGATGGTGGCGCTGGCCCCACATACGTCCAACTGGGATTTTGTCATCGCCATGCCGATGATCATGGCGCTGAAGGTGCAGGTCTCTTTCATGATGAAGAAAGAGGCCTTCTTTTTCCCGTTCAAGCGTTTTTTCATGTGGCTGGGCGGTCTGCCCACCGACCGTTCCGCTCCCGGTGGTCTGGCCCAGCAGATGGCCCGCGCCTACCGCGAGCGGGAAAAAATGTGGATGGCCATCACGCCAGAGGGCACGCGTAAAAAGGTGCATAAGTGGAAGAACGGCTTTCTGCGCATCGCCTATGCCGCCAAGGTACCGATCCTGCTTATTGCCTGGGACTTCCCCAACAAGCGTGTCGTGGTGGACTCCCTGTATCAGCCCACCGGTGACCTGGAAACGGATATGCGTGAAATCCAGAGACGCTTCCATAAATACCAGGGGCGCAAGCCGGAAAACCAGACCGACCTGGTCGAGGATGACAAAAAGAGCACGGCGGAATAATCGTGCCGGAGCTTGGTGACCTCACCCCGCTGACCTACCTGCTGCTGACGGCAGTGGGGTTCGCGGCGGGGTTCATCAGCTCCATCGCCGGTGCCGGGGGCATGATCACCCTGCCGGCTCTATTGTGGGCCGGTGTCCCACCGCTGGACGCGCTGGGTACCAACAAGTTCCAGAGCGTGTTCGGCACACTGTCATCGACCCACAATTATTTCCGTTCCGGGCACCTGGACTTCCGTCCCCTCTGGCCCGGGCTGCTGGTTGCGGTGGTCGGCGCTGCACTGGGGACCTGGACGGTGACCCGGTTGGGGGGTGAGCAGCTGCAGACATTGCTGCCCATCCTGTTGATTGCGATCGCCATCTACTTTGCCATTTCACCGCGAATCGCGGATGTGGACAGCAAGCCGCGCATGGGTAATGGCATGTTCAATCTGCTGATCGGTGGCGGGGTCGGCTTCTATGGTGGTTTTTTCGGCCCGGGCATGGGGTCCATCTATGCACTGGCCTTCGCGGCACTGCTGGGTTACAACATGCGGCGGGCCACGGCCCATACCAAACCGCTGGTGCTGGCCACCAATTTCACCTCCATGGTGATCTTCATCGCTGGCGGGCACCTGTTGCTGGGGCTGGCGCTGTGCATGGGGGTGGCCCAGGTCATCGGTGCCCGGCTGGGCTCGAACATGGTGATCGCCCGCGGCGCCGCGCTGGTGCGCCCGGTCATCATCGTGGCCACGGTGGCGATCGCAGTCAAACTGCTGCTGGAGGCTTGAAAGGATGACGATCCTGCTGACCATCGTCCTTTCATTCCTCGTCTTCGCCCTGATAATCTGGGCGTTGATGCATATGCGCACCCCGCGCTTTCGCATGGAGCGGCGCGATTTTCTCAAGGGACTGGAAGATGTGATCGCCGGCCAGGCCGACGATAACGAGTGGCGCGTGCTGGTGGGCTACCCCATGCGCCATGACCCGGAACTGGAAGCGCTGCGGCTCGAGTGTCTCGACATTGAAGAGGACGAGTACACCGGCATGCTGCCCTACCTGTTCACCGGGGCCGGGCTGGAGCGGCTGCACGATGTGCGCCGCCGGCTCTTGGCCCTGATCGACGAAGAAAACAAACCGCTGTAAACCGCTTGAGACCGAAGGTAACCACAATGAAACTCAGACCCCTGCTGGCCATGACCAGTGGATTCCTCGCCGCGCTTGCCGTCACCACGGCCGCTGCCAAGCCCCTGTCCCAGGAAGACCTCTCCGTGGCCGAGGTGCTGCGGGACCGCGCGCTGGAGTCTTCCGATGCCTACAGCATCGTGGAGTCTCTCACCGTTGAGGTGGGTCCGCGGCCGGCAGGTTCCGAAGGCGACCGCCGAGCCGTCGCCTGGGCGCAGGAGAAAATGAAAGCGCTGGGCTTTGACCGGGTCTACACCGAGCAGATCGAAGTGCCGCGCTGGAACCGCGGCCATGCCCATGCCCGAGTGGTGTCCCCCTTCCCGCAGCCGCTGGTGGTCTCTTCTCTTGGCTACAGCGTCGGCACTCCGGAAGAGGGCCTGACTGCTGAGATCGTCGAGTTCAGCGATGTGAGCGAACTCATCGAAGCTCCGGCGGAGAAAGTCCGCGGCAAGATTGCATTCATCAACAAGCGTATGGAGCGTACCCGTACCGGTGAGGGCTATGGCCCGGCCGTTGGCGGCCGCAGCCGCGGTATGCGTGCCGCGGCCGAGAAAGAGGCTGCCGCGCTGATGATCCGTTCCGTGGGCACCGATTCCGACCGCTTCGCCCACACCGGCATGATGTCCATCGACGGCGTCGAGAATCCGGTCCCGGCCCTGGCCCTGTCCGCCCCGGACGCCAATTTGCTGGAAGCCATGCTGGAGCGCGGCCAGCCGGTGGTGGTGAACCTGGACGTACACAACCAGCGCCTTGAGGACGGCCCCTCGTTCAACGTGATCGGCGAGATCACCGGCCGTGAAAACCCCGAGGAAGTGATGATCATTGGCGCCCACTTGGATTCCTGGGATGAAGGCACCGGTGCGCTGGATGACGGCGCTGGCGTTGCCATCGTCATGGAAACCGCGCGCATGATCGCCGAGCTGCCCCAGCGCCCACGCCGCACCCTGCGGGTGATCCTCTACGGAGCCGAGGAGATCGGTCTCGTCGGCGCCAAGCAGTATGTGGAAAGACATCAGGGCGAGCTGGACAACATCATTGCCGTATCCGAATCGGATTTCGGTGCCGGCAAGATCTGGCGCTTCGACACCCGCCTCCCGGAAACCAAGTTCGACATTGCCGACCAGATGATGCAACTGCTGGCCCCGCTCGGTATCAAGCGTGGCAACAATCAGTCCTCCGGCGGTCCCGACAGCAGCGTGTTCGTCGCCCGTGGAGTGCCGGCCTTCGGCCTGTATCAGGATGGTACCGACTACTTCGACTACCACCACACGCCCAATGACACCCTGGACAAGGTGGACCCGGAGATCCTCAAGCAGAACGTCGCTGCCTGGGTGGTGATGTCTTTCCTCGCTTCCGAAATGGAGGGCGACCTGGGTCGGGTCCCTACTGAAAACTGATGCCGGCGAAGCCAGCAAGAGCTGAAGCTTGCTAACTGACTGGACCCCGCCTTGTGCGGGGTTTTTTGTGTCTGGGTACAGGCGCCTACGGTGCTGGGCAGCCAAAGCTGCAGGTCCGAAGCGTCCCCTTCCGTGGTATCAGGCCCACAAAAATAAAAGATACAGCAGGCGTATGGCAAATTATCCGTGCAGATTAGGTGCTCAAGGGGCAATAAGGCAGCGGGGTGTCAACTTTGGCTTGATTTTCCTGCTGGATCAGGGTTTTCTTGGCCAGTGGTAATCGAATAGTAAAGCGAAAGTGGCATCTGTGAATTTTTGACGCTGCTGGAGTATTCGCGGAATAACAATATTGAATAAGGATCCCTATGGAATATTTTCTGGACGCACTGAACAGGTATGCTGATTTCACGGGGCGGGCCCGCCGGAAAGAATACTGGATGTTCGTGCTTGTTTATTTTGTGCTCTATATTGGCTTCAGTATCGTGGATGCCATATTCGGTACGCTTTTGTTCACCAGTCTCTATGCTCTAGCACTGCTTATCCCCAATATCAGTATCACCGCCCGCCGTCTTCACGACATAGGGAAAAGTGGTTGGTGGCAGCTTCTCGCACTCATCCCCGTTATCGGCGGCATTGTATTGATCGTTTTTCTGGTGATGGATAGTGAAGAGGAAAATCAGTGGGGAGTGAGCCCCAAGTTCGCCTGAGTATGATGGGCTCCAGGGCAAAGCTCTGAAGCCTCTGTGTCCATAGATTTGTCCTGTTTTAGGGGAAGCTATGGGCGGTGCCGCTGAAGGTGACGTCAGGACCTGGGCTGGGTGAGGGGTGGTTTTAGTGCTGAGCACAGGCCGCTCCTCCAAAGCTGGTGAACCTGTCGGTTACGGAAGCGGCCTTGTCTTCTGGTCGATGCTGGTCCCTCTCGTCACCGAGTTTTTGCACCAGGGGCTGCCAAGTGTGCCTTGTATATCGGTCGCTTGCAACTTGTAGTTGTCGGAGTAGATGCTAAGTGATTTGGCAGGAGATTTAAGGCCCTTATAAGGCTGGAAACCTGTTTTCTTGTGTGTGAAGGCTATCAGCTTTCTTGCATCAACACGAACAGGCTGGCTGAAGGGTGGCTGCTGTGTTCGTTTGGTAAGTCCTAATTTCAGTAGGGTTACCTCCCTGTATCTTGGACTCAGTAGGGGCTGGGCCATATGGCGATAAGGTAAGGCGGGGAAGCTTTATTTTTGACGGAGGGGGTGGGCTATGAGAGTTGTCCTGATAGTTCTTTTATTCTCGGTGAGCTTGATTTCTGGTTGTGCCACATTTGAAGGCGTGGAGATGTCATCGCAGCAGCTGAGAGACGAAATAAGAAAAGGTGAAATTATAAAGCCTGGTGATGAGATAGTGGTATTTACCAAGAAAGACGGCGCATTGGCGTTGGTTGTGTCTGAGGTGAATTCTGTATATATCATTGGCTTGGAAAGCCGAGTGGAAATAGATGATGTGGTTGCCTTGCAGTTAAGGGAAGTTGCCGTGGGTAAGAGTGTCGCAGTGGTTGGCGGTATCGTTGCCGTGGGTGCATTCATTTTTTTGCTAAATGCGCTTAATGCTACAGTCGAAATTTAGGCTTGGTTGAAGAATGATTTTCCTTGGCCCCGCACGCATTATGTGAGTTGCTCTGTAGGGCTTTTGTTGCTTGGGGTCGCAAATGCTTCCCATATCAGTAGCGCATGTCTTTGGTCTCAGTGGGTGCTCATTTTTCAGCTTTGACGTGATGGAAGGGGTCAGGAGAGGTATGCTGCAGTGGTTTGCGTCATGTTCTATTTTGAGCTCGCTCTTGGTCGCGTCTGCTGGTCTCATACTGTATTGCAGAAAGCTGATGCCATTCACTATCGCTGTGAGATTTCGTGGATTTTATAAAGGTTGCACAAGCATAATGCCTGAGATGCAAAAACAGATTCTGTGCATTATGTATTGTATCTCAACCTATATTGCAGAAGCGGTATCTTTTGTTTCATTCCATGGTCGCACTATGGACCTTGGTGGTTCCGGCGCGGCATCCGCTAAACCCGGCGAGGCAATGGTATTCAATCCGGCTTTATTGGTTTGGGCGTGATGGTGCTGGCCTCCTGATTATTGCCTCCAGAGTTATGCGGACATAAGGCTCCTAGATCGTAATAATTTCATTGGTCATGTTTTGCGACTGCGCGATGATGACGAGCCCAGTTTTGATGGCAAGCCCTCATCGATGCGTGAATTCTCCTGAATGGCGCTTTCTGCTCATCAGTTAGCCCTCTCTTCTTGGCGTTATTTTAACGCAATCAAGCGTCTAGAATGCTGGGGAGTTGCCACGGTGTGGTTTTGATGCAGATGGGGGGGTAGGCTAGGCCATTACTGCGGAATGGCTATCCAGATATTGCTGGTTTTTGGTTTTTCGGCAGTTCATAGAAAGTGCGGCCAGGAAAATCCAATGGATGGTCAGCATTGCTCAGGGAGGCTTTGCTGTGATTTTGCTCGTGTGGCTATCATCTTCCCGGCGTGTCGACGAGTTCTTTTCTCACTCTAGAGAATCCATTGAGGGGGATGCCTATAACCTTTGTGCCAATTTTAGGTTGAACGCAATTTCTCAATATTGATACGTGCGTGGCGCATTTTTAGACCGCTATTTGGTTGGGTGTTATGTATACTGCAGGATCAAATAATATCAAAGAGGATAAGATTCAGTGAGCTGCCGAAAAGATAAGCCGAAATCAGCTTCGAGGTTCCTCGGTTTAAGTATGATGTTCAGTGCGGCCCTTGTCGGGCTTGCAATCACGGAGAGTGAATCTCTCCAGTTTTTTTATTTTTTAGTGATGGCAGCTTTGCTTCCCCTCTTTTACGGTCTTAATAAGGGCGATAAATCAATAAAGGATTCCCAGGTGGCGTCCGATTAGTATTGTTGGAGGGCGGCCGTCACCAGCTCATTCACACAGAAAATTATGCTGGATTCTTAAACAGAGGCGATCGCATGTGGGGCAAGATTTGTATGGCTGTGCTAAGTCAATAAGATGGCTCTGTTGAGTCAATAAAAAGGTGAGAAAGATGCATTGTAAAATAGCTGAAATGAAAACTGTAATGGATATCCCGTCCGCGCGAGTTCAGGCTGAAGAGGCTGGTGGAATGACCATTAGCCACCTGCAGTTTGCTCCCGGTACAGACTTTGCGCCGCTATTGAATGGCCTGAAAGACAACTCTTGTCAGTGTCCCCACTGGGGGTATGTTTTTAAAGGGGAAGTCATTGTTGATTATTCTGATGGCCAGTCTGCAAGGATCGGTCCAGGTGAGACCTACTATCTTCGGCCTGGTCATTCAGTGAGATTTGAGACAGATACGCACTGCGTTGAGTTCAGCCCAACCGATGATCTGAATGAAGTTCTGGCACATGTTGGCCAAAAGATGGCTGAACTGGCTTAGTCCAGAGACGATCTGACAGTCGCCGGCTCTGCCCTTCAACCCTCCCGAGAAAGCATGCTACCGGCGTCAGGCGAATTAGTTAGGCACTGGAATAAGTCAGGCGCTGAGATTCAAGGTGGAGTAATGTCAATCACGATACGCACAGCAGGCCCCAATGAGGGCGAACTTATTCGCACCATTCACCTGGACGCTTTCGAGGAAGAGGAGGGTGCGACAGTGGCGCAGCTGGCAGTGGACTTGCTGCAGGACGTCACAGCAGAACCTCGTCTGGTGCTGGTGGCCGAAGGCGCGGGCGACCCCGTTGGCTGTGTGATCTTTACCAATGTGCATGTTGAGGGGGAGTGCTCAGTTAGTGCTTCCATCCTGGCGCCCCTGGCGGTGTTGCGACGCTACCACGGGCAGGGCATCGGAACTGCCCTGGTAAAGGAAGGGCTCAATCTCTTGCAAAAAGGCGGTATTGAACTGGTATTTGTGCTGGGAGATCCTGCCTACTATTCACGCTTTGGTTTCCGCGCTGGTCACCTGGTGAAGGCACCCCATGACCTGGCCTACCCTGAAGCGTGGATGGCGCTGGAGCTGAAACCCGGTGTGTTGGAGCAAGTGGCCGGGGTGGCTGGCTGTGCGGCTGCGCTGAGTGCGCCAGAGCACTGGTAGGGCGACGCAGTGCCAGGAGAAGGCAAGGGGGCAGGCCCGCAGTCGGCCAAGTGGTCGCAAAAGGTCACGGAGACAAGCGACGCACTCGACCTTGAAGAGGGGGTCTTTACCCTGCAGGATCCGGGCGAGATTGCCCGATCGCTGAGCCAATCTGCGGAGGAGAGCCGGCGAAGGAAGTCAGACCCTTTCCGCTCTGCCATGTCGATGCTCACCTTCTATATCAATCGTGCAGGCAAAAGCCTCAGTGACGAGCAGCGCGCAGTGCTGGAGCAGGCCAAGGAAGAGCTGCGCGCGCTATACGACAAGCCGACCAGGGGCAATCCCGGGGATAGGTAATTGACGCCCCGACCTACCTGAAGAGGAACTGTGAGCCGGGGAGTCCGATCCGTTAACCTGAGGCATTCAACGGCAACACCCTCCAGTTGCATGTCCTGCGCCCACTGTTCAGCCCGTGACGGATCATCCTGGGAAGAAAAGAGGCGAACAAGGCCGACTTGGTCACGATCCTATGGCCAGTGCAGACTAACGTCATTCGCATGCTGGGTCAGTTTCCGGCCAGAGGACAATAACGAGTCGCCCCCAGCGCCCGCATGAAAGCCCGTGGGGTAGTGTCACTGGAGTCCTGGCAACTGCGGCTATGCTGGTGATCTAGCGCTGCTCACCTCGCAATCCCAGTACTACTTGCTCGAGCTCCTCTGCCCGCGCGGAAGCTGCATCCAGTGGCTTGCCAGCCACCACGCTGACCCTTGACCAGAAGCGCTTCGGCCAGGTGCTGAAGGCGCTGCCATCCTTGTGGCTGAAGAAGCTGCCCCACAGGCCGCGCAGGGCCATGGGGATCACCGGCACTGGATTTTTCTGCAGGATCTTCTCGATACCCGCCTTGAAAGGCGCGAGCTCGCCATCCCTGGTCAGCTGCCCCTCGGGGAAGATGCACAGCAGGTCGCCGTCGTTCAGCGCTTGCTCGATTTCCTCGAAGGCGCGGGTGTAACCCTGTGGGTCTTTCTGCTTCGAGCAGATGGGGATGGCGCGGCCGGTGCGGAAGATGAAATGCAGCACCGGAATCTCGTAGATGGGCTTGTACATGATAAAGCGGATCGGCCGGCGTACCGCCCCGGCCAGTAGTAACGCATCCACGTAGCTCACATGGTTGCAGGCAATGATGGCCGGGCCCTCATCGGGAATTTGTTCCAGCCCCTCATGCCTGACCCGATACATGGTGTGGGAGAGGAGCCATACCAGGAAACGCATGGCGAATTCCGGCACCTTGTTGAAAACAAACACTGCTACCGCGGCATTCATCAGCGCGATCACCAGGAAGAATTCCGGGATGCTGAAGTTCAGCAGGTTCAGGAAGGTGATGCCAAGGATTGCCGAGATCACCATGAACAGCGCATTGAGGATATTGGTGATGGAAATCACCCGTGCGCGCAGGGCTTTTTCTGTGCGGTCCTGGATCATTGCGTACAGTGGCACGATATAGAAGCCACCGAAAATGCCGATCAGCACCAGGTGTGCGAGGAAGGCCTGTGCTCCGGGGCTATGCCAGAAAGCAGTGAGGCTCGGTTCCTGCAATGGCTCCAGTCCACCACCAATGACCGCCAGCATTACGCCGCCATAGGTGAGCCCGGCGGCTCCCAGAGGCACCAGCCCCAGTTCGATGCGGCCACCGGAGAGCCGCTCGCACAGCAGTGAGCCGATAGCGACACCAATGGTGAAGCTGCACAACAGCAGCGCTACCAGGCTCTCGCTGCCGGCGAGCACATTCTTGCTGAAGCTGGGGATCTGGGTGAGGTAGGCTGCGCCCAGCAGCCAGAACCAGGAAATGCCGACAATGGAATAAAAAATGGCCGGTGTCTTGACGATCTCCCGCAGCAGACGCGCCGTCTGGCGCATGGGATTCAGGTCGATCTGTAGATCCGGTACCGGAGCGGGTGCAGCCGGCACGCTACGGCAGACCAGGTAGCCGGCCATGGAAACGGCGATGATGACACCGCCGACCCACCAGGTGCCGCCACTTTCGCTATCACCGATGCCGAACAGGATGGTGCCTGTGATGGTGCCGGAGAGAATGGCCACGAAGGTGGCCATCTCCACCAGCGCATTACCGCCCACCAGTTCGTTGCGCTGCAGGTGCTGGGGCAGGATGGCGTATTTGATCGGCCCGAAAAATGCCGACTGCACGCCCAGCAGGAACAGCACCAGCAGGCTCAGGTTATTGTTGCCGCTGACAAGCGCGTAGACGCCAAGCAGTGCGATGCCGATCTCCGCCAGCTTGATACGGCGGATCAGCAGGCTTTTGTCGTACTTGTCGGCGAGCTGGCCGGCGGTGGCGGAGAACAGGAAGAACGGCAGGATAAACAGGCCAGCGGCCAGGTTGTTGAGCGTATTTGCCTGATCCGCTGCCAGGCGGAAGGCAATCATCACCATCAGTGCGCTCTTGAACACATTGTCATTGAAAGCGCCGAGAAACTGTGTGGTGAAGAACGGCAGGAATCGACGGCTGCCGAGCAGCTGGAATTGATTGCGGTGGGCCATTTCCGGGCTCCCCTGTGATCGATTTGCTTCGTATATTACGGGAATCTCCCCGCAATGGCTTCTACCGCATCGGTGCGATAAAGGGAGCAGGATAGCGCTGAAAGGCAGGCCTTCAGCGGTTTGGCGATGGCTGGGCGGCAACAGGGATCAGCAGGCGGTTGCTGCAGGCTTGTGTAGTGGGACGCCCGTTGCTGAGTGAGTTGGCTGGATCAACCGATGCCCTGAGCCAATACCGCACTGGCAACGCGGTTAAAAGCGGCGATATTGGCACCACGGTGATAATCCACATAACCGTCGTGCTCACCGGCATGCTTTACACACTGGTTGTGAATATCCTGCATAATCTCCAACAGTTTTTCGTCAAGGCGCTGCTGCTCCCAGCGTGAGAACGAGGCATTCTGGGCCATCTCCAGTCCCGAGAGCGCCACGCCACCGGCGTTGGAAGCTTTGCCCGGTGCATGCAATATTTTCCTGTCCTTGAAAATTTCAATGGCGGTTTCTGTGCAGGGCATGTTGGCTCCCTCTGCGACGATAAGACACTGGTTCTGCGCCAGCGCCTTTGCATCCTCACCATCGAGCTCATTCTGGGTGGCGCAGGGCAAGGCGATATCACACTCGAACTGCCAAGGTTTTTCTCCCTCATGCCAGTCCCCACCGGCAGCGGCACGGATTTTTTCCAATAATTCCGTGCTGTCCATGCGCAATTCGATTACCCGGTTGATCTCCTTGCCAGGGATACCTTCGGAATGATGCAGTACCCCTTTACTTGAAGAGAGCGTGATAACTCTGGCGCCCAGGTCGATGGCTTTCTGAGCGGCGTGCAGGGCGACATTGCCCGAGCCAGAGATCGCGACACGTTGAGTTTCCAGGTCCTGATCGCGACGGGCAAGCATACAGCGCAGGAAATAAATCAGGCCATAGCCGGTGGCCTCCATTCGTACATGGCTACCGCCGAATTCGATATCCTTACCGGTCAGTGCGCCGCTGAATGTATTGGCGAGGCGGCGGTACTGACCGAACAGGTAGCCAATTTCCCGGCGCCCTACATTGATATCCCCGGCGGGCACATCAGTGTTTTCGCCGATATGGCGATAGAGTTCATTCATGAAAGCCTGGCAAAAGCGCATGATCTCACGATCGGAACGACCGCGCGGATCAAAATCAGAGCCCCCTTTGCCACCACCGATAGGCAGGCCAGTCAGTGCACTCTTGAAGGTCTGCTCAAACGCGAGAAATTTCAGAATGGAGGTGTTGACCGATGGATGGAAGCGGATACCCCCCTTGTAGGGGCCGATCGCGCCGCAATGCTGGACGCGCCATCCGCGGTTGACATGGATGTCACCTCGATCATCCTCCCAGCACACCCGGAAGCTGATAATTCGGTCGGGCTCGCTCAGTCGTTCGAGTACTTTCGCCGATTGCCACGCTTTTCTTTCCGAGTAGGACGCATAGACATCACAGGCCAGGTCGCGCACTGCTTGGATAAATTCCGGCTCATCGGCGTTTCGCGACTCTACCCAGTCAATAAAGTTGTCCATGCATCGTTCGTTACTGCTGTTCATGGGGTTCCCTTGAATCAATGAGCTCCACATTCTCTGGTATATAGAGGCGATACGAAGACAATGGCCGCGGAGGATCAACTGGCAACAAGATTAGTCTCACCCATCGAGGCCGTCTATTCAGGCGCCAGATTCCTTTCAACTGAAATTTTGCTGCGTTAGGGTGGTAATAGCGAACGAGTTGGACCGTGTTCATGGTCGTGGGTTGGGCCAGAATGCGGCTCTGATTCTGTTCATCTGCTTGTTGAATGCAGCAAAGGGAGTCTCCCATGGGTAACTATGACCGCAGTAAGGGATATGTCGCGATTCTGGGATGGAGTCTGAACGCCATCGATGCGATTGACCGCTTCGACCGGCGCTATGTCATTGTGGCGCCGCCCTGGGCGGAGGAGTATGCAAATCGCTATGACATCCCGTTTATTTCATGGAATTTTGAGCGTCTTAACGAGCGTTCCATGGAAATTGCCCAGCGCCTGAAAGATGAAGGTGTGGATGTGGCGATCCCGCTGTACGAGGAAACTGTCGAGTGGGCGGGTGCGATCAATTCCGTTTTGCTGGGCAATCCCCGTCTGATGGGACAGGCACTGCTGTTTCGTGACAAGGCGTTGATGAAAAGGCGTGCGCAGCTCGGCGGAATCCGGGTCGGTATCTTTGAAGAAGCCCAGGATAAGTCCGACGTGATCCGCTTTCTGACCCGGGTCAATCAGGCGTTGCTGAAACTTGATGGTGACCCCAATGACCCGATCCATCTCAAGGCTTTCGACAAGGCCGGTTGCCTGGGACATCGTGTGGTGCGCACGGCCGATGATGTGGATAACATCCCCGAGGATGAATTTCCGGTGTTGATGGAGAGCCACCTGGACGGCTGGGAATTCGCCGTTGAGGCCTTCATTAAGGATCGCAAGATTCAGTTTATGAACATCTCCGAGTACGTGACGCTGGGTTACTCGGTATTCGTACCTGCGACCCCGGATCTGGAGAAATGGCGACCGCGGGTGAAAGAGGAAATTGAAAAGCTGATAGAGGCGTTTGATATCGACTTCGGCTTTATTCACCCGGAGTACTTCGTGACCAGTGATGGCAAGATGTATTTCGGCGAAGTGGCATATCGGCCACCGGGCTTCAATGCTTTCGAGCTGATCGAACGCGCCTATGGTTTCAATGCCTACCAGGCCATGGTCATGATGTTTGATCCCAAGACCACCGATGAAGAAATCGCCGAGTTTTTCCCCCGGGAAGTGGTGGATGCCAAGGGGCACGCGGGCTGCTTCGGCGTATATCCCCGGCGTCGGGTGATCAACGAACTCAAGATTCCCGACGACACTGCGCAGGATGCCTACTTCGAATTTCACGAGCTGCAGTCGCCGATGCAAAACAAGGTGCCCAAGCGTAGCGCCTTTGGCACACACTGGGGGCTGGTCTATTTCTTCGGCGATGATCCCTACCGGTTGCGAGACCTGCTGAAAGCTCAGGAAGAACTGGATTACTATATCTGATGAACTGAGCAGTAAGCTGGGCAAAAGCCGTGAGTGAATGGGATCTTGGGAAGCTGGCAGAAAAGTTTGAGCATGTGCTGAGCCAGCTGGAGCAGGCGCGCCGCTTCAATAAACAGCGCTACCAGGCGGCCACGCTGGAGGCGGCCGCACGTCTGCTTCCACTGGAGGGTGGTGTCGAGCTGCTCTTCGAGCATGCGGCTCGATATGATCGCGCAGGATTGTTCGTCGATACGGCCTGGGACAACCCCGAGACCCTGTTGCCGGGCCTTGTGCGTACTTCGCTGGAGAGCGGTGACCGGGTCACGGTGACCATTGAACTGCTCAGCGAGTTGCGCCTGCTGGCACTCGCCCGGGGGCTTCACTGCCACGCCGGCGTGCCCGGTGAGCAGGCGCGCCACTTTCTCACCCAGGTGCTGGCGCTGAACCTTGATTACCTGCTGGCAGGCCCTGCGGAATCGTCCCGTGTGCGGCTCGGCAATTCAGCCCCTGCCGTGGATCGGGTATTCCGTTTGCTGCTTGCCGGGATCGATTTTGCCGATATCCTCGGTAGCCTGGTGACGGAAATTCAGCGGATGCTGGCCCAGCGTCCCATCCAGGTAGACAGTATCAAATCCATGATCACCCAGATCGCGGTGGCGCGCGCCCGTGGTGACGACGCCAGTGAGAGCGCCGGAGCGGAGGCGGACTTGCTGGTTCGGGCATTGTTCGGACCCAGTTCGTCCTGTGCCGATGATCCGGGACTGGACGTTTTTGAGCAGCGCCTGGCTGCACTGGAGCCCGACGGTTTGCTGGCCGAGGCGCGGCAGTTTGCCGAACATATGCACGGCGTCGGGCTGGTCTCTGATTATCATGCGCAGTTCCTGCGCTGGGCGCTTGCGAGTGGGCGCGAGGAACTGCTGGCAGATGCGCTGGGTCTGAGCAGTACCGGGATCGATGTTCTGCGCTGCTATCAGCAGCTGGTGCACCGGCTGGTGGGGAGGGCGGTTCATCCGCAGACGGCACAGTGTGTCTATAGTCTGGCGATGATGCTGGAAAGCGGTGTGCTGTATGCACCGCCCATAGCGCCGGCGTTGTGGCGCCAGATCGACCTGCCGCTGTCGCCCCACTGTGAAACGTTACTCACCTTTGCCTTCGGCAATGCCGTCCCGGCCACTGACCGCCTGCTGGCGGGAGCGCTGGCAATCCTTGGTCAGCCCCTTGGCATTGGCCAGGGTAATAATCCCACCTGCCAGTCGGCGCGGGCCATCTCAATGTGGGCTTACAATGACCCGGATTACCTGCTTTACCTGATTCAGCAAGCGGCCCGCTTCGATGAAGTGGTGATGCATTTCGAGGGCACGCCGATCTCCTCTGCAGGTGTCGCGGCCACCGACCTGCGGCAGCTGCCGCTGGATACGGACCCGGTTTCGGTGCTGCTGGTACCACACCTGGACAAGATCTATCACCACATGGGGCAACTCTGCGCGGACCGGGGGGACGACCCCCATCGCTGGGTCAATCCGGAGTTTCACGGCTGGTGGGTTGGACGTTCTTTCAACCTGGCAGTGGATCTCGAGAGCGGGCAGTTGACGGCATACCGGGATTTTATTTCGCGCTTCTACCGCAGCTATCACCCCTACTACAACGGTAACCAGCCAATCATCCACCCGCAGCCCGCCGGATTGGCAATCACAGACAGCAACGGCGCCTTTGTGGGGTGGCATGCGATTACCCTCATCCGCGTAGCCCTGGACCAGGAGGGGGCGATGCGGGTCTATTTCTTCAACCCGAATAACGACAGCGGCCAGAATTGGGGCGGCGGAGTACAGGTTTCCACGGATGGCCATGGAGAGCGCCATGGTGAGTCCTCACTGCCCTTTGCCGAGCTGGTGTCACGCCTCTATCTTTTCCACGCCGAGGCCGAAAACAGCCAGGCGGGCTCCGAGCCCGAGAGAGGGGAAGTGACTGAGGTGATGCAGATGGCAGTGGGCAGCTGGGCCTCGTCGAGAGTCCAGGGGGTTCCTGCGGAAAATGAGGAAAAAGAAAACTAAAAACCAGGCGCGTTGATGTGTCCGCGGCGGCCGTGGGGCGATCGGTCCTGGCCCGCATCGTCGTGGACTGGATCAGTCGACGTTGATTGAGCCTGAGAAAGCAAAAAAGCCCCGCGAGCGGGGCTTTTTTGTGGCTTTTCAGCCTTGAGCGACGATTGTGGCTTGAATTACCAGATCACTACGCGCTCTTCTTCCGGCAGGTACATATCGTCGCCTTCCTTGACGTCAAAGGCAGAGTAGAAAGCGTCGATATTCGGCACTACACCCTGCACCCGGTACTTGCCAGGGGAGTGGGGGCCGGTCTTCAGCTGTGTGCTCAGTGCATCCTCCCGGAACTTGCCGCGCCACACCTGCGCCCAGCCCATGAACAGGCGCTGATCGCCGGTAAAGCCGTCGATCACCGGGGCTTCATCGCCCTCCAGGGACATCTTGTAGGCCTTGTAGGCAATGCCGAGACCTGAGAGATCGCCGATGTTCTCACCGAGGGTCAGCTTGCCATTGATGTGCTCGCCTTCAATCGGCTCGAAGGCATCGTACTGTGCCACAAGCTTGCCGGTCAGCTGCTCGAAGTTGCTGCGGTCACTATCGGTCCACCAGTTGTTCAGGTAGCCCTTGCCATCATACTTGGAGCCTTTGTCATCAAAGCCGTGGCCAATTTCGTGACCGATGACGCCGCCGATGGCGCCGTAGTTGACTGCGTCATCAGCCTCCAAGTCAAAGAACGGCGGCTGCAGGATCGCGGCCGGGAATACGATCTCGTTCATCGGCGGGTTGTAGTAGGCATTGACGATCTGGGGTGGCATGAACCATTCACTGCGGTCCAGGGGCTTACCAAGTTTGTTGCGCTCGTAGTCATTGGCAAAAGTGCGGCCAGCAAGCACGTTGCCCACCAGGTCGTCGGCAGAGACTTGCAGGGCAGAATAATCGCGCCACTCGTCCGGGTACCCGATCTTGGTGGTGAAGTTGTCAAGCTTATGCAGCGCCTGCTTGCGGGTCTCCTCGCTCATCCAGGTCAGGGACTCGATGGAGTCGCGATAGGCGGCCTTGAGATTATTGACCAGCTCCAGCATGCGCTCCTTGGCTTCCGGCGGGAAGTGTTTTTCAACATAGCGCTTGCCAACCAGCTCACCAGCGGTACCGCTGACGAATTGCACCGCTCGTTTCCAGCGAGGTTCCATTTCCTGGATGCCACGCACTGCCGTGCCGTAGAAATCGAAGTTTGCCTGGGCGAGCTCGTCGTGCATGTAGGGTGCCATGGAGGACAGCAGCTTGATCTTGAGATAGCGCTTCCAGGTGGCCAGCTCGGTCTCGGCGATAATCTCGTCGGCCGCGGCAAGATAGTCCGGCTGGCGGATGATCACGTTGTCCAGTGTCTTCAGCTGGCCTTTTTCCAGGTAAGTGTCCCAGTCGATGGAAGGCATCAGCTCGGCCAGCTCAGCCATGGTCCTCTTGTTGTAGGTCTTGTCCGGATCGCGGTTGTCGACGCGGGTCCACTGGTGCTCGGCGAGACGCTTCTCCAGATCATAGACACTTTCGGCCATGGCCTCAGCGTCGGCGAGGCCAGCGATCTGCTGCATCTTGACGAGGAAGGTCATGTACGCCTGCTGTAGCTTCTGGCCGCGCTCACTGTCGTCGAAGTAGTAGTCACGATCCGGAAGCCCGAGGCCAGCCTGGCTGAAGTAGGCGGTGTAGGACTCAACGTCCTTTACATCCTGGTTGATGTAAACACCAAAGGGCGCGTCGTAACCGACACTGTCGGCGTAAGCAAAATAGGCGCTCAGCTGCTTCAGGTCGGTGATCGCATCCACTTTGGCGAGCTCTTCGGCCAGGGCCTGCATGCCGAGTTGCTCGATCTTGTCCTCATTCATGAAGCTGTTGTACAGCGCACCGATTTTCTTGGCATCGGTGGTTTCGGCATGTTGACCGGCTTCCTCGATCAGCACTTTTACGCGCTCGGTACTGGTGTCCCGAAGTTGGTCGAACACTCCCCAGCGGGATTTGTCTGCGGGAATTTTGGTGTTCTTCATCCAACTGCCGTTCACGTACGAGAAGAAATCATCCTGCGGACGCACGGAGGTGTCCATGGCAGACAGGTCGATGCCGGAGCCGAGCTCGACTTTGGCAGCAGTTTCAGTCATTTCGACAGCGGGCTTGCCAGCATCTTCCGCCATTTTCGGCGCTTCAGACTTGGAGCAACCGGCGATTGCACCGGCAATGGCGAGGGGTAGCAGTAGTCTTTTCATAAGGGTACTTCGTTGTTAGATGAATTATTGTCCGCCCGGATAGTACGCCGTGCGGACACGGATCGGCAACAGCGGGGCGGTAAGTGGTGCAGCAGGAGCGTTGAGCGGACCGGCCAGGATAGCCTGGCGGTGCAGAAACGAAAAACCCCGCCGGGGCGGGGTTTTACAGGGGGCTGGTTGGAATTTGATCAGTCCGGCAGGCGGAAGGTGATCGGCACCGTGAACTGATAGGTGTCTTTGACCAGCTGCGGCGGTGCGGCCGGGTAGGGGCCGGCGCGCTCGACGGCCTCGCGGGCTTCGCGGTTGAGGGTGGCGAAGCGGGATTCCTGGACGGACTGGATATCGCGGATCTCGCCATTGGCACCGATCGAGACATTCAGCCGAACGCTGCCTTCCTGGCCGCGCTCCTGGGCGCGTTTCGGGTAGCGGATGAACTTGTAGGTGTGACGCAGCAGCATGGAGTGGTAAATCTGCCTGGCCAAAATCATATCGGCGGTCAGCGGCGCCTCGTCTTCCTCGTCCGCTTCCAGCTCTGCCGGGGCAGCCTTGGGTTGTGGGCGCTTCTGGGCCGGAGCGGGCTTGCTCGGTGCCGGCTTGGCTGTGGACTCCGGGGCCGCATTGCTCACAGATGCCAGGGAAGGCGGTGGGATATCGGCGGCCAGTCTGGGCTTCTCAACTGCAGGAGTGGCGGCGACAGCTGGCTTGCTGGGCTCGGGCTGTGCCGGTGTTTCTGGCTCGGGCTGCGCGCTGGCGGTTACCTGGGCAACACGGTCAGCCGAGGGCTCAAGCAACTCGTAGGTGCCCAGCAGGCCGGAATCCACGTTGCCATTGGCCAGCAGGTGGTCGCGGAAATCCGTGGACGGCGGGACCGGGCCAACCCAGGCGCGCAGCAGGGTGTTGAAGAAGTCGCGGTCGGCAATCTGACCCAGTTTTACGCCGTTCAGGGACACGGTGGTTTTGCCACTGTTCCCGTCGAAAGCAACGCTGAGCTGGTCACCTTTGTAGAAGCGTCCCTTGAACAGGTTGGCGAAAGTCACCATGTTCTCTGCCTGGCCGCTGAGTATATCGCCGGAGTTATTGATGGCGATGCCTTCCATCCACTGGTTGCGGAAGCGACGGGCGGACAGGCCGTCGGCAATGATGCGGACTTCCAGCTTGCGTGTGGTGTTGTTATCCAGGAGTACGCTGGCGCTGTCTGCCAGGGTGTCGGAATAGACCGCAGCGATGTAGCGGTCTTTGTTGAATTGCTGTTCGAGTGCGAGTCCGTTCAGTAGAGGTGCGGCTTGGGCAGTCATAGCCGTCGCAAACACCATGAGGGCGATGAGAATTTTTATCGGTTTCATGGTTTTCAGGGTTTCTTTTATTCCGGGCGGGATATTCCGGCGGATAAGAATTCTGGCACGCCCCCTCCCCCGAGGTATGCCTCCAGATTTTAGTCCTTTAAACCCCGCATTTTGGGGTTGAATAATCTGGATACTGCTTAACTCTACTGTAACTGGAATGTAGTTCAACCCTGGAATGGGTAGAATGTCTCGTTTTTCTGAAAATGGTGGCGCGTGGGGAACACAGCCGTCATCCTGAACCTAGAATATCCTGACCAAGGATCTTCTTTTGCAGTTGGCCGACATGGAGTCAATGTCTGCTTGGCTGCTGTTTCAAACGATAAAGATATAGAAGTACCGGATGGAAATTACACCGCTCAGCAATTATCCGCGGGATGCCGTGGATCGACTTCTAAATGTCATTCATTTATTTCGTGATATTCGTGCCAGCAGCGAGTGGCAGTACGACGTACTGCTGAAGCGGTCGCGGCTCACCAGTCTCGCCCCGGGGGAAAAGCTCTTTGCCGCAGGGGACATGGATCAATGGGTGTATTTTCTTCTGCGCGGCGAGCTGCACGTGCAAGTCGAGCCCCAGGGAGGCGGGCCCACCGAGCGGCCACTGGCCATGATCCGGCCGGGTGAGTTGTTCGGGGACCTGGCCATGTTGCTGGCGGAGCCCCGCAGCGCCGATGTGGTCGCTTCCCCGACCAGTCGTGAGACGCTGGTGCTGGGGGTGGACTGCACCCTCTTTACAGATCTCGAGGATTTCTCCCTGTTGCACCTGCCGACCAAGCTGGTTTTCTATCGCAACATGGTGCACTCGTTGCGCTGGAAGCTGGAGGTCTACCGCTCCAAGTATCCCTCACACGAGCTGGCCAACAGCCACCGCAAGCTGAAGCTCTACACCGGACCCAAGAACAGCCGTGAAGAGTTGCTGGCGCTGGCGGATCAGGCCCGGGCCCTGGCCCGCATCCTGCTGGACTGGAACGCGGAATTCGGCAGCGGGCAGCTGGTGGACGAGAAGTCAGACATGTCGGACTTCCTCGAGTCCATGCTGTCCTGAGCACCTTTGCCCTCCCGGCCGCCCCACAAGCCACTCCCATGGCGGGTTGACCAACCCGTCATACAGGCTGATCCATTCCTGATTTCGGTTTCAGTTAGCAATTGTCATTAGAGCCGCTCACAATGCGGCCGTACAATCTGCTGTCCGTCCCCGCACGTAAAAAGCGTGATGACGGCGATGCCCCACTGAACGATGACAGGTTTTTCCCCGCTATGAATGTGTTTGCGAGCTTTTGGCAACAGAGAAACTACCGTATTGCCACGATCGTGGCGCTGATCGCGCTGCTGTGGCTGGCCAGCGGTTTGCTCGCCCCCGAGAAAGGCTCGGGTGACGGCGCAGCTAACCGGCAGGCTGGTGCTCCGGCCAGCTCCGGGGAGTCGCTGGCAGTCCAGGCCCGGCGGCTGCAGGCCCAGCCCTATACCACCCGGGTGCTGGTCAACGGACATACGGAGGCCAATCGGACGGTGAAACTGAAAGCGGAGCTCGATGGGGTCATCACCGCACTGCCGGTGGCAGAGGGCCGCACTGTTCGCCAGGGTGAAGTCATCTGCCGGATCGAGGCCGAGGACCGGCCGGAGCGGCTCGAGCAGGCAAAAGCTGCCCTGCGCAAGGCGGAATTGGATTTTGCCGGAGCCCAGCGCCTGCGCGACAAAGGTCTCCAGTCCGAGACGGATATTGCCCAGCGCGCCGTTGCCCTGGCGGATGCCCGGGCCGAGTTCAAGCGCGCCCAGGTGGCGATGGAGAACCTGGAAATCCGCGCACCCTTTGATGCCGTGCTCAACCATCGCGCCGTGGAGCTGGGTGACTTCATCCGTCGGGGCGAGGAATGTGCCACCCTGCTGGACCTGAACCCGATACTGATGGTCGGTGAAGTACCCGAATCCCAGGTCGGCAGGCTGGTACCCGGGGCGCCCGCCAGTGCGCAGCTGCGCGGGGGCGAGCGGGTGCAGGGGGAGTTGCGCTATGTGAGCCAGGAGGCTCACCCGGTCACCCGCGCCTACCGGGTTGAGGTGGCAGTGGCCAATGACAGCGGCTCGCTGCGCGGGGGCCTCAGTGGCCAGCTCGCGCTCCCCACCGGTGAAGTCAGTGCCCACCGGATCAATGCCTCCCTGCTGACTCTCGATGACCGCGGTGATCTGGGCGTGCGTATCCTCGATGAGGAAAACCGTGTGCAGTTCCGCAACGTCACCCTGGTGAGCGATGGTGATGCGGGCATCTGGGTGACGGGACTGCCAGATCCGGTAACACTGATTACCGTGGGCCAGGAGTATGTCACCGTGGGCGAGATGGTCGAGGTGGAGATGGAAGAGGCCGCCGGTGATCTGCCTCCCCCGAGCCAGTCCCTGGGTCGAGAAACCGGTGCTGCCGTTGCTGAGTCTGCCGCCGCGACGGAAGGGGACGAGCTGTAATGAGAATCCTCGAGCGAGCCGTAGACCGGGCCCGAAGCACCATCAGCTTTATGCTGCTGGTCGTCCTGGTGGGTATCGTTGCCCGCAGCCTGATGACCATTGAGACCAATCCGGAGGTCAACCCGCCGTTTGTGATCGTACAGGTCCGGCACGAGGGCATTTCCCCCGAGGATGGGGTGCGCCTGCTGGTGCGTCCTCTGGAGCAGGAAATCCGCTCCATCGAGGGCGTGATGGAGACCATTGCTACTGCGCGGGAGTCCCTGGCCTATGTGGTGGTGGAGTTCGACGCTGCCATCGATGTCGACGAGGCCGTGGATGAAGTGCGCAATGCCGTCGACCGGGCCAAGGCGGAACTGCCACGGGATGCGGATGAGCCGATCGTGGAAGAAGCGGCGGCGCAGCCATTCCCGGCGATCGTGGTCACCCTGGCCGGCGAGCAGCTGGGTGAGCGGGTACTGTTGCAGAGTGCGCAGCACCTGCAGCGGAAGATCGAAAATATTGCCGAGGTGCTGAGTGCCGATATCCAGGGCAACCGCGAAGAAGTGGTGGAGGCTACCATTGATCCGGTGCGCCTCGAGCACTACCAGATCACCAGTAACCAGCTGATCAGTGCCATCACCGGCAACAACCTGCTGATTCCTGCAGGCGAGCTGGAAATGGAGAGCGGGCGTTTCTCGGTGAAAGTGCCCGGCCTGATCGAGACCGCGAGGGATGTCTACGATATCCCCATCAAGTCCTCTGGCGACGGGGTGGTGACACTCTCGGATGTGACGGATATCCGCCGCACTTTCAAGGATGCCTCCAGTTACACCAGCGTCAACGGCCGGCAGGGCTTGGCGATCAATGTAGAAAAACGCAATGACGCCAGTTCCGTGCAACTGGCGGACGCGGTGCGCGAAGTGGTGCTGGCCGAGCGGGATAATCTCCCCCGCGGCGTAGAGCTGAACTTTGTCTTCGATCAGTCGAATTTCGCCCGCGATATGGTCAGCGAGATGCAGGGCAATATTCTCACCGCCATGCTGCTGGTGATGATCATCGTCGTCGCCGCCCTGGGCTTCCGTTCCGGTATGCTGGTGGGGCTCGGCATCCCATTCTCGCTGCTGTTCGGATCCATCATCACCTGGTACCTGGGCTACTCGTTCAACTTCATGGTGATGTTCGGCATGCTGCTGGCCCTCGGCATGCTGATCGACGGTTCCATCGTGATCACCGAGTACGCTGACCGGAAGATGGCCGAAGGCATGTCTGCGCGGGTTGCCTACACGCTGTCGGTGCGTCGCATGTTCTGGCCGGTACTGGCCTCCACCGGCACGACCCTGGCGGCCTTCCTGCCGATCATGTTCTGGCCGGGGGTGGTCGGCGAGTTCATGCGTTACCTGCCGGTGACGGTGTTCGCCGTGCTGTCGGGCTCTCTGCTGTATGCACTGTTCTTTGCGCCGGTACTGGGATCCCTGTTCGGCAAGGGCAGCCTGGATGTGGCCGCGCAGGACTACCTCAAGCAACTGGAGAGCGGCCAACCCACGGCGCTGTCCGGAATCACCGGCTGGTACGCGCGGCTGCTGAAGGCCATCGTACAGCGCCCGATCCTTGCGTTTGTCTCCACGCTGGTTCTTCTATTCGGTATTTTTGTCGGCTTCGGCCGCTTTGGTGCCGGGGTCGAATTCTTTACCGATACCGAAGAGCAGTACGGCAACGTCGAGGTGCGGGCCCAGGGCAACCTTTCCGTGGCCGAAAAGCGGGAGCTGGTGGCCCAGGTGGAGCGTGCGGTGCTGGGGGTGCCGGAAGTGCGCGTTGCCTACACCGCGATCGGCTCCAGTGGCCTCTCCGGCAATCGCGACCGGGCACCGGACCAGATCGCCAATATTCTGGTCGAGCTGATTCCGGCCAAGGAGCGCCAGCGTCGCAGCGGCGCGATCTTTGCCGATCTGCGCGCACGCACGGCGGACTTCCCCGGCATCAAGGTAACCGCCGATGAATTCGAGGGTGGACCGCCCATCGGCAAGGACATCGTGCTGGAGCTGCGCTCACAGGACTATGACGCATTGCTGGCGGAGACTCGCCGGCTGCATCATGCGCTTTCTCACCAGTTCGAGGGCCTGCGGGACATCACCACCACCGCGCCGTTGCCGGGGATCCAGTGGGAGGTGAAGGTGGATCGGGCCAAGGCCGCCCTTTACGGCGCGGACCTGACGGAAGTCGGGCGCGCGGTGCAGCTGGTGACCAACGGTGTGCGGGTCGCAGAATATCGTCCTGATGACAGTGACGAGGAAGTGGATATCCGCATCCGCTACCCAGAGACTGCCCGCGGTATCACCGCACTGGATCAGTTGAAAGTGAATACCCCAGGCGGTGCTGTGCCTGTCAGCAGCTTTGTGCGCACCGAGGCCCATCCGAAGGTCGACAAGATCGAGCGCATCGATGGCATCACCCGTATGCAGGTAAAAGCAGATGCCCAGGAAGGCGTGTTGCCGGACGACAAGGTACGGGAGATCCGTGCCTGGGTGGCGGACAACCCTGTTGACAGCGGGGTAGAGTTGCTTTTCCGCGGTGCCGATGAGGAGCAGAATGAGTCGCTGAGCTTCCTGGCGGTGGCCTTCCTGCTGTCGCTGTTTCTGATGTTCATCCTGCTGGTGACCCAGTTCAACAGCTTCTATCAGTCGCTGCTGATCCTGTCGTCGGTAGTGATGTCGACCCTGGGGGTAATGCTGGGGTTGTTGATCACCCAGAGCACATTCAGTGTGATCATGACCGGTGTAGGTATCGTGGCGCTGGCGGGTATCGTGGTGAACAACAACATTGTCCTCATCGATACCTACAATTACGTGCGCAACAGTGAGCCGGCACTGTCGCCGGCAGCCGCCGCAGTGAAAGCGTCGGCGCAGCGGTTGCGGCCGGTGTTCCTCACCACTGCCACGACCATTCTTGGCCTGTTCCCGCTGGCGCTGGGCGTCAGTGTAGACATGGTCGGGCGTGAAGTCGTGGTGGGCGGCGTGATTGCTTCCTTCTGGGTGAAGCTGGCAAGTGCCATCGTCTATGGCCTGACATTCTCCACCGTGCTGACACTGGTGGTGACGCCGGTAATGCTGGTATTGCCGAGCCGTCTGCGCGATTTGTGCACCGGGCTGTTGCCGCCACGGATTCGCGGCGCCCAGTGGGGGGAGGGCTGACCGCCCGCCCCTTCAGGGCTGGAACGGAAAGTGCATTCCTTCCGGGGTATTGCAGCAGGGAGAGAGCGGATGAACAGGAACAGCGGAATGTTTGCGGTCCCCGGCTTATGGCTAACAGTGCAATGACGTCCACCTGGCCGCGATTCGTTCTGGAGCGGGCGGAGGCGCTGCGGCAAAGTCTGGCGATGCCAATCGCCGGTTTTGTCACCGAGCGGCGGTTACCGCCTGAGTTCAACCTGTCTATCGATGCCTATCTGCTACCCCTTGCCGTCTGGCTTGCCGAGCAGCGCAAGGATGAGTGCTGCCTTGTCGTGGGGTTATGTGGCGGCCAGGGCTCCGGCAAGTCGACGTTGACGGCATTTCTCAACCTCGTCTGGTCCGCAATGGGACTGCGCAGCACCGGTTTTTCCCTCGATGATATCTACCTCACCCGCGCCGAACGCCTGCAGCTTGCCCGCACTGTGCATCCGCTATTCGCAACCCGGGGTGTGCCCGGCACCCACGATGTGCCGCTCGGCATAGAGACTATTGATCGACTGTGCACCAGCAGTGACACGGAAAGCGTACCGATCCCCTGGTTCGACAAGTCCATCGACGACCGCGCACCACGGCAGTCATGGGTTCGCCAGCATGGCCCTGTGGACATCCTCGTATTCGAGGGTTGGTGCGTGGGGGCGCAGCCCTGGCAGGGCAATGATGAACCCATCAATGCGCTTGAGCGGAACGAGGATCCGCAAGGTATCTGGCGCAATTACATCAATCGTGCGCTGGCTGGGTCGTACCGGGACTTATTCGCCCGGATGGATACTCTGGTAATGCTCAAAGTGCCCGACATGCAGTGTGTGCTGGCATGGCGTACTCAGCAGGAGCACGAGCTGCGCAGCGTCAGTGGTGGCGGAATGTCGGATGATCAGATCGAGCGTTTCGTGCAGCACTACGAGCGCATCACCCGTAACCTACTGCGGGAAATGCCCGCGCGTGCGGACTGTGTACTGGAGTTGGGCCGCGATCACGGTATTGCAGGGTTGCGCCTCAATTCGCACTGACGACTTCCCTGCCTTGCAGATCTTGCATGACATGGCTGCCAGAGTCCGACCGGCCACCTTCCTCCTGAGGCCAAAATGAAAAAACCCCGGCGGGAGCCGGGGTCTGATGGCAGAGCCAGGGGCGGGGCCCACGACAGGCACTGGTTGTTTTTGCGCAGTCGTTACTTGGCCTTTGGCGGACGACCGCGACGGGCGGCAGTCTTCTTTTTGGCTGCAGCTTTCTTCGGGCGGCCGGGAGACTTCTTGGCTGCCTTCTTGGTGGCGGCTTTCTTTGGCCGACCCGGAGACTTCTTGGTTGTCGCCTTGGTGGCAGCCTTCTTCGGCCGGCCTGGCTTCTTCTTGGCGGTGGTCTTCTTGGCCTTGGCTTTTGCCTTCGCCTTGGCTTTTTTGGCCGCTGCTGCGGCTTTCACCTTGGCCTTTTTGGCGGCAGCTGCCGCCTTCTTTTTGGCTGCGGCTGCTTTCTTCTTCTCTGCAGCAGCCTTTTTCTTGGCAGCTGCGGCGGCTTTTTTCTTCTCTGCAGCAGCTTTCTTCTTGGCTGCAGCGGCGGCCTTCTTGGCCTCTGCGGCGGCTTTCTTCTTGGCTTCCGCGGCCAGTTTCTTGGCTACGGCGGCCTCTTCCTTGGCAACTGCCTTGGCAACCTTGGCTGCCAGTTGGTTTTCAGACTTGATGCTTGCGAGCTGTTCCTTGGCTTCCTTGGCGGTGGCCTTGGCATTGTCTGCAGCCTTTTTGGCAGCGTCAGCAGCCGACTTGGCGCTCTTCAGCTGATTCTGTTGGGCCGGAGTTTTCTTTTTGGCCCTAACAGTTTTCAGTTTTGCCGCAGCCTTCTTGGCCTTGTCAGCAGCCTTGGCCGCATCTTTGGCCAGCTTGTCGGCAGTCTTGGCAGCGTCCTTCTCCTGCTTTTCGCGGGTTTTATCCAGCTGATCCTTCAGCTTGCTGAGCTCGGCTTCCAGCTTGGCAATGGGGCTTACCTTCGCCGCGGCCTTCTTGGCGGTAGACTTCTTTTTTGCAGCCATAAAATATCCCTGTATTTAAGTATTGTTGTAGCGATGAAAAGAAAATGCTTGAAGCTTGGAAAACATCGCGCTAATTGCAGCTTATTTATATACTGAATTGCAAGTTTTTCAGGGCATTTTTACCAGCATATGACCACTATCAAGGGATTTTTTACCTTCGCAGCATTTATCTGGCTGTGGGGATGCGGTTTTTGGGCGCTCTGGGCGTATTTTTCCGGTGGCGAAATTCCATGGCTGGGAGTGGCTGTCAATGCATGGGCGCTGCCTGTATGGATGCTGCTGCGCTTTTGGCAGCCACAAAAATTTTCCGGAGAGCAGCGGGAGCCAAAAGCATTTGTCCTGGTTCTGCTGGGGCTCGCCTTCGTGATTTTGAGCGCGCGAGAAGAAAGCCTGCCGATTCATCTCGCCATATACAATCTGTTCGTGGTGCTCCTGTACCTGTTCCATGCCAGTGCACTACGCCATCCGGTAATGCCACCTGTGAATCAGAAATTTCCGCCGCTCCTGCTGGCCGGCGGTGGATCCTGGCCCCTCGACACTACCGGGGCAGCGCCTGTTGAGGAGAGGGAAGGGGAGTCTGCGACCGGGGAGGGCGGATATCTGCTGGTGGCCATGAGAGGTTCTTTCTGTGCAGACAGCCGCGCCCAGCTATTGCAGTTGGCAAGCCTGCAGACCCGTCTGGACAGGCTTGGTGTACAGCTGGTGCTGGTGAGCACCGAGGCGCCGGAACACTGGCATCATTGGTGGCCGGGTAAGGACAAACCGAAAGTCCTGCAGCTGGATGCGCATAATGCGAAAAATGAGGCTTTTATTGCTCCTGCTGGCGTACCGTTATGGTTGCGGTTGACCGGGCGCTTACTGGGAATGCGCGGGCCAGCCAGTGCTGCGGCCTGCCGGCCCAGTGCCTGGTTGCTCGATGATGAGGGGTACATAGTGTGGCGCCACCTGCCGGCCAATTACCGCATGCCCGGCAGTGGGGATTTTTTTCTTGGTCAGGTCTCGCGACTGGGCGATTGAATCCGGAAGAGAACCGGCAGCTCCGGTGGCGCTGCCGGTCCCTATCGACGGAGACTTTATCCGGGCTCCGGACTCTGGGCTCCGGGCCAAGGGCGGAGAGCCTCAGAGTGGGCCGTAAGGGAGGTAGCGGTTGTCCGAGTGTTGGCGGATCCAGAGTAGTTGCTCTTTCGACAGTGGCTGTTGGCGGCGGCGCAGCGCCCTTGCCAGTGGAATTACCGCGGACTCCGCAGCGGCATCCCACCCCGGCAATTGTGCCTCGGCCAGCGTGAAGAAGCGGATCAACTGCCAGATTTCCTCCGCCTCCCAGTGCTCGCTCTCCTCCAGCCAGTGCTGGGCGGGCAAGCGGATCAGTTGAGACGCTGTACGGTCCTCTTCGCTCAACTTTTCCAGCTGAATCTGCCCGGTTGCCACTGAGGCGATGAAACGCTGCAGGCGCTCGCGATCAATTTCGGGCTGTGTGGGGTTTGGCTGCTCCGGTTCCCAGGCTCCAACACTCATGGTCTGATTCCTTACTTCTTTATATAGAGTTTTCCGGTGGGGCCCATTATAGGGCGTGCCTGGCCGTGACGCAGCGGCTTCGCTTTCGCCGGAGAGTGCGTTGCGCCCCTACAGTTGGGCGGCTCGCTCCGCCTCCCCGGGGGCGCTTGTCATCGGCCAGGGAACGTGTCTCAATGGCGCGATCACAACCGGTCGGAGGCCAGACGGGGGACCCATGCAATTCATCTCCAAAACCATCCCTGCCAGTAAGCGTGTCGCGCTGGTGGCGCACGACAACCGCAAGGGTGACCTGATTGAGTGGTGCAGTCGCCACCGTACGCTTCTGACACAGCACAGCCTGCTCGGGACCGGGACGACCGGCACCCGTATTGAGGCAGCGACAGGTCTGCGAGTGGAGAAGCTATTGAGCGGCCCGCTCGGTGGTGACCAGCAGCTGGGCGCCCGGATTGCCGAGGGCCAGATAGACCTGCTGGTATTCTTCTGGGACCCCTTCGAGCCGATGCCTCATGACCCGGACGTCAAGGCATTGCTGCGCATCGCCGCAGTGTGGAACATCCCGGTGGCCTGCAATTCCGCCAGCGCCGATATGATGGTCCAGTCGACCCTGATGGGGGCCGACTTCGAGCGGCCGGTGCCGGATTATGCGGGCTATCTGGCAGCGCGCTAGGCCATACGCCGGCTGCTCAATTAGTGAGCGGCTGGCGTGGGCGTGCTCCTAACTCATTGATTTTCAAAGAAGATTGTTCCGTCTGGCAGGTTTCGCTTGCAAACTGGGCAATTTCGCGGCAATCTTGCCCACCTGATTAGACCGGTCAATCCGGCGCCATTCGAATTAGACAACTGTACGGTGTTTTATGAGTAGACGACGCGGTAAGGCCGTAGAAGAGGAAAAAGCCGATATCGACCTGACGCCCATGCTGGACGTTGTGTTCATCATGCTGATCTTCTTTATCGTGACGGCGTCCTTTGTTAAAGAGAAGGCGCTTGACGTCAACGTGCCGGATCCGGACCAGACCGAACAGACGCCGCCGGACCCCGACAAGCAGAACATCCTGCTGACCGTCAATGCCAACGACGAGATCTACATGGGTCCGAGCCGTATCGACACCCGCGCGGTACGTGCCCGTATTGCCCAGCTGTTCGCTGAAAACCCGCAGGCGATCGTCATCGTGCGTGCCCATAACAAGTCCAGCGCGGACACTTATGTGCAGATCGCTGACGCCGCCAAAGAGGTAAACCCGGGCATCCAGGTATCCCTGGTACCGTTCGAGGAGTAATCCTCGCCTCGCTCCGGCGAACCAAAAAAGCCAGCTAGCAGCTGGCTTTTTTTATGTCTGCAGGTTGGGGACCGGCAGGTGGCCGGCCCTTGCCGGGCTCAGAACTCTGAGCGAATCGCCCACAGGTCGGGGAAGACCGGGCGGAACAGGGTGCTCTGCAGATAGCCTACACCGGTCGAGCCGCCAGTACCCATCTTGCTGCCGATGGTTCTTTCTACCATCTTCACGTGCCGGTAGCGCCACTGCTGCAGTGATGTATCGATATCCACCAGCGCCTCGCAGATTTCGCTTACCAGGGGGTCGTTACGGTAGATATCAATCAGCACCCGCTGGACCGCCTTTGAGGGGTCGGCCATCTGGGAGAAATCCCGGTTGAGGACGCTGTCCGGGATATCGTGCCCCTCTCCGGCGAGGAACTTGAGGAAGGCGTCCCACAGGGTGGGGCTCTCCAGGCGTTTCTTCAGCCGCTGGTGGTGCTCGGAGCCCTCGGGGTAGTTGTCCAGTTTCTTCGCGTCCTTGGCCCCGTAGAGAAATTCCAGCTCGCGGAACTGATAGGACTGGAAGCCACTGGCGGTGGACAGGCGATCGCGGAACGACATGAACTCGAGGGGTGTCAGGGTCTCGAGGATGTCTACCTGCTGGATCAGGGTGCGGTAAATAGCGTCTACGCGCTTCAGGGTATGCAGCGCCCGGTTCTGCTCGCCCCGGTTGAAAAGGCCAGTGAGGAAATCCAGCTCGTGCAGGAGCTGCTTGAACCACAGTTCGTAGCTCTGGTGAATGATGATGAACAGCAGTTCATCGTGCTCCGGTCCCTCTGAGAGGGGATGCTGGCACTTGAGCAGGTCATCGACCTTGAGGTAGGAACTGTATGTAACGGTCATGAAAAAACGGTACCTGGTTGGATTTTGATCGGCGGCAAAATAATGCGCACTTTGCGGGGTGCGGATCAAAAATAAAATTGCCGAAATCAGCTTAATATTGGCGGCATTATAAGGTCCGGAGGCCATCGAATGGAAAACACTGTAGAAAAACTGCGTATTGACGGCACCCGCCTGTGGAACACCCTGATGGAGATGGCCGAGATCGGTGGTACCCCTGCGGGTGGCTGCAATCGGCAGGCACTGACGGATGAGGACAAGCAGGGGCGTGACCTGTTCGTCCGCTGGTGTCAGGAAATCGGCTGTGAGATCCGGGTTGATCGCATGGGCAATGTCTTTGCCCGTCGTGCCGGCAGCGAAGACCTGCCGCCGGTGATCACCGGTTCCCACCTGGATACCCAGCCCACCGGGGGCAAGTTTGATGGCGTTTACGGCGTGCTTGCGGGGCTGGAAGTGCTGCGTACGCTGGACCAGCACCAGATCCAGACCAAAGCGCCGGTTGAAGTCGTGGTCTGGACCAACGAGGAGGGCGCGCGCTTCTCACCGGCGATGATCGGCTCCGGGGTATGGGCAGGCGAATTCAGCCTTGATTACGGTCACGGTCGTGCAGACAAAGAAGGCAAGACCATCGGCGGTGAGCTTGCACGCATCGGTTACCTGGGCGACGAGCCCGCCGAGCCAAAGCCGATCACCGCGGCCTTCGAGGCGCATATCGAACAGGGCCCGATCCTGGAAAAACAGGAGCAGGTGATCGGGGTGGTCACCGGGGTGCAGGGCATCCGCTGGTACGATGTGACCTTCCACGGTACCCCCTGTCACGCGGGTCCGACCCCGATGGAGGATCGCCGCGATCCGGTGCAGGCCCTGTCGCTGCTATGCCAGAAGCTCTACGGCGAGGTCAAAGCGTTCAGCGAGGACGCGCGCATGACCTGCGGTGACCTGCGTGCAGAGCCCGGCAGTCGCAACACCGTGCCGGAGAAGGTAGTGCTGGCACTGGACCTGCGCCATCCGCAGCCGGAGGGGCTGGAGCACCTGCACCAGAGTCTGCACCGACTGGTGAAGGAGGTCGAGGAGGCCACCGGCACCACCGTCGAGGTGCGCGACGAGTGGCACTCCCCTCCCGTGGCGTTCAATGAGGACTGCATTGCTGCGGTGGACAAGGCGGTGAAGTCCCTCGGCTACAGCCATCGCAAGATGGTGTCCGGTGCCGGCCACGATTCGGTGTATGTGTCCAGAGTGGCTCCTGTTTCCATGATCTTCGTGCCCTGTGCCGGTGGGCTCTCCCACAACGAGGCGGAGTCGGCTGAAGCGGAGCACCTGGAAGCCGGCTGTAATGTACTGCTGCAGGCCATGCTGGATCGTGCCGGCATCGCCTGAACCACGCGCTTCAGACAAACATAAAGACAGCCCCGGCGCTTCGAACCCTCGCCGGGCAAGCAACCATTGGAAGTGAAGTCATGAGTGAATTCGTCATGCGCCGCCGCGAAGAGAATGGCGGCACCAAGCCCCTGGAAAAGTGGGGTATGGATTCCGAGTACGGCCCGCTGCGGGACGTGCTGATCGGCCCGGTGGACAACTTCAGCTGGCGCACCGGTAATTCCAGTGCCCGCCGGGCGGTACGCCTGGGGATGAAGTTCGATCACAAGGTGGCCGCAGCCCAGCATGCAGAGATGCTGGATGCGTATCGTCACGCCGGTGTAAATACCCACCTGATTCCGGCGGACAGCACGCTGCCGTACCAGATCTACGGCCGCGATTCCTCGGTGATGACCCCCTGGGGCCCGATCGTGACACAGATGTACAGCCCCTGGCGCCGGGGCGAATGGGCACCGATCGTGAAGAAGTACATGGAGCTGGATATTCCCCTGTACGACATCATTACCGCCGGCTCACTCGAAGGTGGTGATTTCATGGTGCTGGAACCGGGTGTGATTCTCTGCGGTTACTCCGGTGAGCGCACCAGCCCGCAGGGCTTCGAGCAGATGAAGGGCTGGATCGAGAAAGAGGGCTGGGAGGTCAAGGGTTACCAGTTCGATCCTTTCTTCCTGCACATTGACGTCATGGTAGCCATGCTGGCGGAGAAGCTGGCAGCGATCTGCATCGACGCAGTGGAGCCTGAGCTGGTGCAGTGGTTCCGTGACCGCAAGATCGAGATCATCGATATTCCATTCCCGCAGGTACTGGAGCTGGGCGTGAACGTTGTAGCCCTGGGTAACGACCGGGTAATGTTGCCGAAAGCCAACAAGGGTCTGGCGGAAAAATGCCGCGCCCATGGCCTGGAAGTGATCGACCCGGATATCTCCATGATCACTCCGGGGGGCGGTGGAGTGCACTGCATGTGCCAGCCATTGCGGCGGGATTTTGTCGGCAAGTAACGTTCATTCAGGGGTGTCTTCGGGCGTCTCTGGGCGCTGACAGGGCATCGTAGTCAAAAGCCAAGGCAATGCGGCAGGGCGGGTATTTCGAACCGTTGGCGACAGGATATCGTCGGCGGAGCGCGCAGGGATGCATTCACAGCGCCCCTAGATGCCCGCTTAGATGCCCGCTCTTTTACGTTGCCGCCACCGGCCCCAGTCACAGGGTGAAGGTGAGTTTATTCATGATCTGAGGCGCCTTCGGGCGCCTTTTCTCTGTTCGTGGGACAGTTCCATAGCAGTAGCTGGCAGGGGGGCGGCAAAGCACTGGGGCGAATCGTTCGAAAACGCATGAATACGTCCGTGTAGCTCCATCGGTGCCGTCCCTGGCACCGACGGTTTCGAACGATTCGCCCCAGTGCTTTACCTGCAATTCGGGCTGACTCGCCCTGTAGCTGGCCCCGGTCTCAGCTGCAGTTCAGGGGTGTCACCCAAACTGAGCGATTCGGAACTGCCATTGTCAGGTAGAGCCGCTACCATGGGGCTATTCATGGCGGCGGCCGGCCCTGTCTGCGCTGCCGCGGCTCAAATGACCTGAACGGAGAGGCCCATGCAGAGTTCATGTGCGGAAATCCAGGCACAGCTGACCGATCGCGTGCTGGAGATCACCATCAATCGTCCCGAGCGTAAGAATGCGCTGACTATGTCCATGTATTCAGCCATGGCCGAACTGCTGAACAGCGCTGCAGACGATGGCAAGGTTCGGGTGGTGATCATCACCGGTGCCGAAGGGATCTTCACCAGTGGTAATGACCTGATGGACTTTCTCGGTGGATCGGCCTCCAACGAAGAGTCACCGGTCTTCCAGTTCATGCTGGCCCTGTACAACTTCCCGAAGCCGGTGGTGGCCGCCATCAACGGTCCTGCGGTGGGCATCGGTACCACCATGCTGCTGCACTGCGATCTGGCCTTCGCCGGTGACGACGCCATGTTCAAGATGCCGTTCGTCGACCTGGGGCTGTGCCCGGAATACGGCTCCAGCTTTTTCATGCCCCGGATCATGGGTCATGCGCGTGCGTCGGAGTTGTTGTTGCTGAGCAAGAAGTTTGATGCACAGGAGGCGGTGGCGCTGGGACTCTGTAACGCGGCACTGCCGGCGGATGAAGTGCTGACCCGAGCGCGCCTGACCGCGGCGGAGCTGGCCAGCAAGGCACCGGAAGCGGTGCGATTGACCAAGCGCCTGTTGCGCGCCGGGACCCGTGAGGCGGGTTCACAGGTCATTCAGGAAGAAGCGCTGCACTTCCAGAAAAGGCTCGGTTCTGAGGAGTTCAGGGAGGCCGCGACCGCTTTTATGGAAAAGCGACCGGCAGACTTTTCCAGCTTCGAATAACGCCATGCTGCAGCGGGGCCGGACTCAACCGGTCTCCTGCGAGTCCTCCCTTTGCCGGCGGCAGCTCCGGCGCCTGGTGTAAGCCGGCTGCTCGTAGGGGCTGTAATCGATGCGTTCGTAGCCGGCATTGATGGGGTTTTCTGCCCGACGCTCGGCGATACTCTTGTTGAATACCGTCTGGTGACACCGCTCCATCAATACTCCCAGTGCGGAGTTGTCGGTGAGGCCAAGAAAGACCCCAGCCTGCATAAATCCTTCCAGCCGGTGACGCTCCTGTGGAGAGATGCGGTAACCACTCTTGGAGCAAGAGAACAGCCGTAGCAGCCGCGCTTCAACTTCAGAGAGAAAATGTGTCCGATCCGTGTTCATGACGGCCCCCAGTGTTTATCTCGCAGGAGACAATATATCGGTAAGACGGGGCAGGGGGCCAGCGCCGGCCGACCGGGAATTCAGAAGTCGAACAATTCGGTGATCAGGTTGCGCTTTTGCTTGTGGGCCGGCTGGGCATGCTGCTCACGATGTGCAGCGCCGGGACCCAGTGCCTCGGTCGCGGAGCGTTCGATGATCTTGTCCAGTTCGCCGCGATCGAGCCAGATGCCGCGGCAGTTCGGGCAATAATCCACCTCGATTCCGGCGCGTTCTGACGTGATCAGGCTGGTATCCTTGCAGGCAGGGCAGTGCATGGGGATCTCCTCAGAAAAGATTGGCCTGTTTCCCTGTGCCGGCGTCCATGGCCGGCCCCTCGTCCTAATAGCCTATACCAAACCCCGCGCCGCGCCAGTTGGCACTTACGGGCTCAGCGCAGCTGCACGGCGGTGCCGCTGACACTGACCATCATCATTGCCCCCTGGGCGCCCACCACCTCGTAATCAATATCGATGCCGATGATGGCATTGGCGCCAAGACCCTTGGCGCTTTCCTCCATATCCGCAAACGCGAGCGCCCTGGCGCGTGCCATCTCTTGTTCATAAGAGCCTGAGCGTCCGCCGACAATATCGCGAATGGATCCGAAAATATCCTTGAAGACATTGGCGCCGAGAATTGCCTCGCCGACAACGACACCCAGGTATTCGCGCACTTCATGCCCCTCGACGACGCTGGTGGTGGTTTTCAGCATTGTTGTTCTCCCCTGCTGTGGCTTGAAGGCAGCGTGCAGTGATTACTGCTCCGGCAATGGCTGCGGGTCCCGCTATGCAGTTCTGCGGCTTTGAGCCCGTGTATTGAGTGCGACTATTGTTACCGCCCCGGGAATCCGGCTGCAAGGCGGCCCAGTGGTCTCGATGATCGTTGGATTTCCTTGCGCAGGCCGAATGTGAACACTTACTCCGTCCGCTGCCCGTGGCGCACCTGCCAGGGCCAGCGGCCTTCCACCTCAAGGTGCAGGGTGATGCTGAGGAATGTGCGGATGAAAACGATCAGTGCGAGTGTGCCGACATTCTCCAGGTTGTCGGCAACGATGACGGTCCTGACGATATCCCCGGCGATCAGGAACTCCAGGCCGAGGATGATTCCGCGCCCGAGGCTTTGTCGGTAGCGGGTGTACGCCTCTTCGTCGGGCACCTGGGCGCGGGTGCGGAGGAAGTGGGCGGTAGAGTGGACCGTGGCGATCACCATGACCAGCACCCCGAACACCTCGATGGCATAGCCGATCACTTCTACCACGGCTTTGGTGGACTGGAGGAGCGACTGCAGTTCGTTTTCCATGGGGTGACGTCTCAAGCGGCGCGCGGGGCAAGTATAGCCGGCGGTCGGTTACCCTCCCGGGCCGGTCCTGAAGGGTGAGTGGGAAGCGGGGTCGGGATGAGAGTGATTTTCGCGTGCCTGACGCAGTGAGGATCAGAGAGACGATGACTCTGCCGCTGGGGCTGTGAGCCTTTACTGTCGATCCGTGATGTAGGTGCGAACCCGGTCGGGATGATCGGTGAACAGTCCCTCGACCGCCAGCTGGCCAATGAACAGGGACAGGAGGTCATCGAAGCTTCCTATGCCGTCCAGGTTCTCTGGCAGGGTATCGGCGCGAAACGTGTAGGGGTGCACGGGCAACCCGAGTCTCTTTGCCGACAGCCGCAATTGGCTGGCCTGCAGGCCGCTGTCACCCTTGCGTACGAGCATCACGGCCCAGGGGCCGATCACATCGGCATAGTCCGCCACTTTGTCCAGGCCGCCGGGCTCATGCATCCAGTCGTAGCTGTAATTGATGAGATATCCCTCCTGCTCCACCTGCTTTTCGCCCCAGCGGTTTTCGGCGACCAGTTGCACCAGTGGCAGGTCCATGCCCATTTGCGGCATCAGTTCGCTGTCGATACGCTGTAGTTCTTCCGGGTCGAAGCATTGCAAAAAGACTTTCTGCGTTCGGTCCCTGTAGCCATAGTTGTGCAGGACTTCCAGCGTGCGCCTGGCAATATCCCGGCCCTCGCGATGATGGAACCAGGGCTTCTTGATTTCCGGGTAGATCCCGATGTCGTAGCCAAGGGTTTGATTGAGCCCCTGGATCATTTCTATTTCCTCCTCGAGAGTCGAAAGCTGAAAGCTCGATTTCCACAGGGGGAAACGACCGGGGTATTTCTGCGTGGTGCTCTGCCCGTTGCGCTCGAAAGCTTCGGTCACCCGCAGTTGTTTGAGCTCTTCGAGGGTGAAGTCGATGGTGTAGAAATGTCCATCGTCCCGGGCCCTGCCGGGGAATCGTTTGGCCACATCGGTGACCGCATCGAGGGTAATGTCGTGCATCACAATCAATCGGTCGTCCTTGCTCAAGACCAGGTCCTGCTCGATGTAGTCCGGTCGCATGCCGTAGGCGAGGGCCTTGGCCTCCAGGGTGTGCTCGGGCAGATAACCGGAGGCACCTCTATGTGCGATGACCAGTGGCTCAGCCGGGCCTGCGCAAATCGGTGCGGGCATACCTGTGGCGAACACTGACAGCAGGGCGAGTAGGGTTCTTTTTCTGATGGGCAGCATAAGTTTTCCGGTGGGAACGCGAGGTTCCCTTCTACCAGAATGTGATGACCGAACGGGGTGGGTGATGCCTGACCGGGCAGGGGCCCGGTCGGCATCGGGGCGGGCGGTTATGCGGGAGCTTCCTCGGGCCAGTGATGACCGGCGAACTGCTCGCGCAGGTCTTTCTTGCTCACCTTGCCGGTGGCCGTGTGGGGGATTTCATCGATCACCACGCAATCCTCCGGAATCCACCACTTGGCCACTTTGCCCTCGAAGGCACTCAACAGGGTTTGTCGATCGAGCTGCGCGCCAATGGCGGGCACCACCACAAGTAGTGGGCGCTCACTCCACTTTTCGTGGGGCACGCCGATCACTGCTGCTTCGGCAACGCCGGGCTGGGCGGCGGCGATGTTTTCCAGCTCGATCGAGGAAATCCACTCTCCGCCGGATTTGATCACGTCCTTGGTGCGGTCGGTAATTCCCAGATAACCCTGCGGATCAATGGTGGCCACATCGCCGGTATCGAACCAGCCATCGGCTGTTAGCGCGGACTCTTCGGCCTTGAAGTAGCGCTCGCAGACCCAGGGGCCACGCACCTGCAGAGCGCCAAACGCCACGCCATCCCGGGGCAATTCCCTGCCCTCGTCATCGACGATGCGCATCTCGACCCCATAGGCGGCGACCCCCTGCTTGAGGCGCAGGGCCCGCGCCTGCTCGGCTGGCAGGGTCTCGGCGATGCGGCTGTTGTAAGTACCCAGTGGGCTCATTTCCGTCATGCCCCAGGCGTGGTGGGTGTAGACGCCATGTCGCTGCTCGAATTCCTCCATGATGCTCCAGGGGCAGGCGGAGCCGCCGACCACCACCCGGTTGAGGCTGGTGAGGGTCTCGTCGTTTTCCCGCAGGTACTTGAGCAGCGCCATCCAGACTGTGGGAACCCCCGCGGCGATGGTGACGCCCTCGTTGTTCATCAGGCTGCTGAGAGTCTCGCCATCCGCCATCTTCGGCCCGGGCAACACCAGCTTGGCGCCCACAGCCGGTACCGCGTAGGGGATCGACCAGGCATTGACGTGGAACATGGGGACAACGGGAAGCACAGCCTCGTGCTGCTGCAGGTTGAACACGTTCGGCAGCAGCACCCCGTAGGTGTGCAGCACCATGGCGCGGTGGGAATAGAGCACCCCTTTGGGGTTGCCGGTGGTGCCCGAGGTGTAACAGAGCGCAGCGGCTGCCTGTTCATCCAGCTCGGGCCAGTCGAAGGAGGTTGGCTGGCTCTCGAGCAGTGTTTCGTAGCAGAGCACATTGGGCAGGCTCGTCTCGGGCATATTGGCGCTGTTGGTGAGCACGACGTAGCCCTTCACACACTCCAGTTGATCGGACAGGGCTTCCAGTAGCGGAATGAACATGGGATCGATGAACAACCACCGATCCTCCGCGTGCCGGATGATGTAGGCAACCTGCTCTGCGAACAGCCGCGGGTTGATGGTGTGGCAGACCAGACCCGAGCAGGAGGTGGCATAGTAGAGCTCGAAGTGGCGGTAATCATTCCAGGCCAGGGTGCCGATCCTGTCTCCCGGCCGGGCGCCGAGTTCCCTCAGGGCATTGGCCAGTTGTGCGGTCCGCGCAAAGGCATCGCGATAGCGGTAGCGGTGCAGGGGGTTGTCTGCGGTTACAGAGACGATTTCACTGTCCGGGAAGTTCTGTTGCGCATGGCGCATGACTCCGGTCAGGGTGAGTGGTGTTCCCATCATCAGGCCGTTCATGGGGCTCTCCTTTTGTTTCCCTTATTGTTATCGCTTTATTGTCCTCTGGATGCCTACGGGACAAACGTCAGAGTTTTTCACCTCGCTGTACAAAATGTAACTCAGTAAAACCCGACTGCAGGCGACCCGGCACAGGGGTCGCCCGGGTCTTGATTTACTGGACGATCTTGATCCACTCGCCGGGCTTGGGTTCTCCGCGGGGATAGTAGCCGTTCAACAGCCGCAGTTGCTCCTCGGCGTAGTCGCCGATATCCATATGCCGCGCCAGCGAGGCAAAGGTGGTTTTTTCATTCGCCTGCACATATTTGACCCGCTTGATATCGGGCTCGACGACATCGCTCTTGCGCAGAGGCCGGAAGCTGCGGATGCTGCTCAGGAAAAGGTTGTCATATTGCTCCCTGACTTCCTTATCCGACGCTTCGCCCTGGACCTTGCCCTCGAGCAGGTACTGGCGGCTGCCGTAGTAAATGACGGCCACCCGGTCGGGGGTTTCGGTGGTGGCGGAGGGGAGCTTGCCGGTATGCCCGGTGAGTCTGTACTGGTTGAGTACTTCGTCCTGCTCCAGGTTGCGCACGTCGTAAGCTTCCCGCAGGGCCATATCGGCGGGCTGGTTGCCATTGCGCTGATCCACCTTGATGGTAATGGTGGCGCTCTTGTCCGGCGCAGTGCCGACGATGGCCGAACGCTGGTTTTCTATGGTCCAGCCCTCTGGAAAGAGCAGGGAGAAACCGAGTCGCTTGTGGTTGTAGCGGTTCTTCTCCGTCTGCTGCGCATTCTGTCCGTAGACGAGGCCCTCGGTCTTCTCGCGATAATATTCCACCTTAGTGATTTTCTTGTCCTCGGGCAGCTTGCCGGCTGCCGCAACCACTTCCTGCAGGCGGATATCGTTGCGTGGGTGGGTGGAGAAAACACCATGGTAGGTTTGCGGCTTCTTGCCCTCGAGTCGGGCTTTGCGCCGCGCAAAGGTCTCCTGGTCCTTGAGCAGGCCGATCACATTGATCATTGCCTGCGGATCATAGCCCGCGTTGTACATGTACTGGGCGCCAAAGCGGTCAGCTTCCAGTTCCATCTCGCGACCGTAGCCCTTGACTGCGGCGGTCCCCCAAAGGCTGGCAACATCCCCGACCACGCCACTGCCGGTGACGAGCACGGAGAGCACCGATGCGACACCGGCGCCGGTGGCAGCGGTTTTCTGGCGCACGGCATGGCGTGCAGTGATGTGTCCCACTTCGTGGGCCAGCACGGCCGCCATTTCCGCTTCTGAGTGCAGGTAGGTGAGTAGCCCGCGGTTGATGTACACGTAACCGCCGGGAAGGGCGAAGGCATTGATGTCCTGGCTGTCGATGATGGTGAAGGTGTAGCCGAGGTCGGGTCTGTCACTGGCCTTGGCAACCTTCTGCCCGACATGATCCACGTAGGCGGTCAGCACCGGGTCCCGGTAAATGGGGGTGCTGGCGACCAGCTTTTCGTGCATCTCCTTGCCGATGTCGATCTCCTTTTCCTCCGACATCAGCACCAGGTCCGGCCGGTTGGTAGCCGGATTGAATGCGCAACCGGTAGTCGTTGCGAGCAGGGCAGCGATGAGTATTTTATTGAAAGTATGCATCGATCCTTTGCCTCCCTAGGATTTCTGTTTGGTGCTTTGCGAGGGCAGCAGAAACTCCTGTAGCTGAAGTGCCATACCCTTGCAGGCGTTGGTCTGCACCCGTGCAATCAGTGGAATGGGTACCACGATGGCCGGCATATAGGAGGTGCCCTTGGCATCCGCGCTCAGCTTGCCGGACAGCTCCTGGTCACGGAAGTCCCAGACCGATGCCTCGTAGTCGGACTCCTTGTCCCAGGTGCCAAAGCCAAAACAGCCGGCGCCACCGGTACCGATGGAGCAGCCGATGGAACCCGCACTGGCAGTGGTTTCCGTGGAGCCATCAATCCAGATGATGTACTTCACGCCATATGTCTCGAGACGCTGACGCAACTCCTGGTTTTCGAGCATGCGGTCCAGGGAGCGCAGGTGCATCGGGGCAGTGCGTGGTTCGAACCATGGGTACATGGCATCGACAAACTGGCGCTCGGGAATGATGTTCAGACCGGCGTCGGGGTCGTGCAGTTGCCGTCCCACACAGTCGATGAGGTCCGGTTCGGTCTCGTAGTCGCTGGAGTGCCTGCGACCGAGAATGACCACACTGTCCCCCTTGGCCAGCTCCCCATCGCTGCGACGGTACTCGTCGATGACCACGGTGGTGCAGCCGCTCAGCAGCACCAGTGCAAAACCAAAAATTGCTCTAACCACAACAACCTCCTGTCGATTGGTCGGCCCCGGGCAACCCTGCGCCGGGGTCGATGGGGCCGGCAGCGGGTGATGGCACAATCACCGGCCGTCGGTTTACTGCCCGTTACTCCACCGGCGCGTCAGTGGCACTGGCGCTGTCTGTTGGCGACGGAATCTTTTCCAGGGCCAGGGCGCGACGTTTTTCCTCGATCAGTACCTGCATCTCGGGTACGCGGGCAAAACCCGTATAGAGAGTGGCTCCTGCATCCCTGAGCGCCACATTGATCGCCTGGGCCAGCGCGGCTTCGCGGGACTTGAGGAATGCCGTTGGTGTCTTGCCGTAGGCAGTGATCACCCAGCTGGCGACCGAGTCACCATTGGGTGCGTAGGCATTCATATCGTATTTGATCCACACCTCGAAGATGTTGACCCGTGTCTCCCGCGGCATGGTGAACTGCAGTTCACGGATTTCCGGTACGATCACCAGTTCGACGTCACCGGGCACATTGGCGGGATACTGCCCGAGGGGGATGGTCTCCGCGAACATGGAGCCCAGCACGGTCTGGAAGAGATTTTCCTGCGCCCTGCCGGTGCTGATATTCCACTCTTCACGATCCTCGCTGTCCTCGTGATGGGTGAATTCACGGAAGTCCTCGCTGAGATAGACGCCCACGGTCAGCGGATGCTGGGGGCCGACCGGTTGCGGGAATTCCCCGTCCACTCTCACCGTATGTGAACAGGCGCCAAGCAACAGTGCTGCCGCTACGAGGCCTGTCCGCATCGCCGAGGGAAATCCTTTCTTTCTGTTCGCCATAATCTGCTCCTGGACGGGCCCTCTGCTAGCGGAAATCGTTGAGACCGACGAAAGTACCGCCATTGCGGTAGGTCAATTCCCGCATCAATGCTGCAAAGCGTAGACCTGTGGTCTGCAGATGTGGGGGACGTGAGAACTGGATCGGGAAGCCGATGGCATGAATACGCACATTGCGCTTGCTCTCTCCGTGCTGCGCATTGACGCGATCCACCGCCAGCATCACATTGCGGATGGACTTGCCGGTAAATTCATCCCCGAGCACATAGATACTGATTTTCTTGTTGGGGTCGTAAAAGCTGCGCACCGCTTTCTGGATACCCTCGACCGGGCTGGAGTTACTGAACGGGTTCCACGAACGGAGTCGTTGCAGGATGGCGTCCCGGCGGCCGGGAGTGTCGGGGATCCACTTGTTGCGGTAATTGGAGAACATGTAGTCCCCCATGTCGTTCATCACCTGAATACCCTTGACGTTCGGATACAGGTTCAGGGTGTTCACCATCTCCTGCATCATGCGATCCCAGCCGTAATTGAACATACTGCCGGAGGTGTCGATGATGAACAGGATGTATTCACTGTCGACCGGGATGCCGCCAATGACGTTGTTCTTGCGCTGATAGTTTTCCCCCAGCAGGCGCCGCATTTCGTCGGTGAGGCTCTGCAACGCGACCGTGAGTTCGCCGCGGATTTTGCCCTCTTCCGACTCACCCTCGGTCTTGCGCGCATACTGGACTTGCAGGGTCTCCAGCTCGCCCTTCAGGATGGCGATGCGCTCGCGTTCGATATCCAGTTGCTCGCGCTTGGCGTTCAGGTCACGGTTGAGCACGGTGGTCTCACCGCGGATTTCCGCCAGCTGCTCCTGTAGTTCTTCCACCTGCCCGTCCAGGTCCAGTTCGGCCTCCTCCAGTACGATGGGCTCGACGGTCTTGGCAATCATCAGCAGCAGGACGATGGCGCCGAAGCCACAGCAGATGACATCGAGAAAGGAAATGTTGAACTCTTCCTGTTGTCGCTTGTTTCGGTTGCGTCTCATGGCCAGTCTCTCGAAGGTGCCAGGAAGGAACCCTGGGTCTCCATGGCGAGTTTCCAGAACTCACTGGCGGCGTAGGGGTCGCCCTCCATGGGAGCAAGGATCACATTCACGGGAATATTTTTTGGCAGCGCCTTGACGGCGCGCTTGAACAGGTCGAGGCGCTGCTTGCCGGTAATCGTATTGCCCCGCGGGGCCTTCATGCCCTGTGTGGGCAGGCCGTCGGTGATGAGGATGATATTGTCCGGTAGAGGGCTCATGCCGTTGATGGCATTGAAGACCCGCTCAAGGCTGGTGCCATCTTCCGGGACTATCTCATTGAGTTCCTTGATGGCCTGGTCCATCTGGTCGCGGTCGTCCACGTTCAGCCAGCGCCCCTCGGTACCGGGCAGTGCGGTACGGAAACCGGTATTGAAGGTAAGGATCTGGTACTGGCTGTCCTGCGGGAATTGTGCGGTGAGCCAGGAAACCGTGTTGACCGCACGGCGCCATTTTTCGGTGTCACGCTTGACCCGTGAGGACATGTTGCGGGCACGGATCACCTTGATCAGTTCATCGCCCAGCATGCTGGCGGAGGAATCCAGCAGGATCAGGATGCGGTCACCACCAAGGCGCAATCCGGTGAGATACTGCCGGTCCCCATCACCGACATATTTGCGCACGTTGTTGCCGAGCTTTTTGTTCTCGGCTTCCAGTTCCTTCTTGGCTTCCTCGAGCTTCTTCAGCTTCTCCTGCAGGCGCTTGATGTCCTGCTCATCATTGTTGCTGTCGACCTCGGCGATGTTGCCTTTCACATCCTCGATCTGTTCCATGATGCGGCGAGCCAGGCCCTGGGCTTCCGCCAGCTCGTCACTGGTCACATCGAGGGTATTTCTGGCCAGTACCAGGTGCTCGCGGCCGAACTCCACTTCTTCCTGAAGCAGGTTGACCTCGGCAGCGAGATCCTGGTTTTCCGCCTGTATGTCCCGGTCGGTACCGTGTTTGATGATCAGGAAGATCAGCGCAACGGCACCGAAGCCACAGGACATGATGTCCAGAAATGACAGGCTGAAGGCGGAAAAGCGCCTTTTCTTACGCGCCATAACGCTCCACGCTGATTGCTGTAATCACATCTTCCAGGTCCGGTACGCCGATCCTGTCCCCGGCGGTCAGGTTGACCGGTGCAGAAATCTCCTGGCCGTTGAGCATCAGGCGTGCACCTGCATCCACCCGCAGGGCGAGGCGACCGGCATGGCTGGTGACGGTCCCGGCAGGATGTTCCGGCGGGGTGGGGGTGATATTGAGCTTGCCTTCCTGCCAGCTGACGAACAGTGGCTGCTGTGCCGCCAGTGCCCGGTGACCGAACAGCAGGTGGGTTGCCGCTGCCTCGGCGGCACTGTTGACCTGGACCACCACTTCGCTGGGGGGAGCGGCGTCCAGGACATTGATCAGTGGCAGGGCCTCGGAGGGGCTGTAAATCTGCTCCCAGCGACCGGCGACAGCCTGGGCGATGCAGTTGTGGGCCAACAGGTGAATGCGCTCGGCGAGCTGTGCGCCGCCGGGTATTTCTGCCCAGCGATGGGATACGAAAACCACGCTGGACGACTCTGACAGGTTTTCGATCAGTGCCCGCACACGCGAGAGAATCGGAGTGCTGGCGTCCTGGAGTTGGCGCAGGGTCACCTTGGCGGTGCGGTCTTCCATCTCCGCCAGTACTTCGCCGCCGCGCATGGCGCGGTTGATCCACTGGGGCATCAGGTCGTAAAGCTGCTGTTCCGCATCCGCGGAATGCAGTGGATCGAAGCGACACTGCATGATGAAGGCATCGGTGAATACCCGGGCCCAGGCGTCCTGGAAGTTCTGCAGGCCGGCGTCGTTGACGGTTTCGGCGATATCCAATGACGCCTGCTCATGGACCGCAACGCGACTCACCAGCGTCTGCTGGCGCTGGAGTTCCACATGCAGATGGACGCCGCGTGGTGCAGTGGCGCTGATACAGGCGGTGGCCGCATCGACCAGTCCCACCGCATTGATGGGGCTTTCCTTGATGATGCCCAGCAGCAGGGCGAGTTGTTCGCGGCTGAAGTTGCCGGGCACGGCGAGGGTAACCTGCTCGGGCAGGTCGCAGTGATCGGCCACTTCCTGCAGGTGGCAGTAGGCCAGATCGGCATGGTGACGGCAGCGGGCATTTTCCGACTTCAGGCTCTCGAGGCTGAGGCGGCGCCAGAACTGGTTGTTGACCTGGGTGGGGTGGCAGCGGGCGCGCATCTGCGCGGCGGTGCCCACGAGGATTTTATGGGGCTCCACGACGGCGATGCCGGGGCTTTCCAGGATTTCGTCGGTGCCGGTAAAGACACGCAGCCCGCAGTCATTGATTTCAAGGACACCATGTCCCATAGGGCATTCCTCTTTTCACTTTCCAGCCCCGGCTTCAAGCGGGGATGGGGTGCTGTTTTGGCAACGTCTGTTTTTTGCTGGCGGAAACCTGTCAACTGACCTTGAGGAACCGCAGCAGGTGGTTGTCGCAATAATTCTGTGTATCCAGTACCAGCCGCTCCTGCATCAGCTGCAGCTGGTGTGTGAAGAACATGATCACGATGCTGATCACCAGGGCGATGAAAGTAGAGTTGAAAGCCACACCGAGACTGACGGTCACACCGGCGATATCGCCTTCCACGGCCTTGTGTGCCTGCGAGAGTGCCTCACCGATACCGCGCACCGTGCCGATAAAGCCGATCGACGGGATGGCCCAGGTGATGTACCGCACCATGGCCAGTTCGGAGTCCAGGCGGTCGCCCTCGGTTTCACACACCTCCTTGACCGAGTTCGAGACCGCGGCCACGTTTTTGGTGGAGGCGAAGCGCTGCAGGGCCGTGAGCAGGGCCCGGGGCAGCAGGTAGTTGCGCTCCTCCTCCGGCAGGGCCTGAATCGGCCGCGACAGGTCCCGCGCATCCTCCGGCAGGATCGGGGTGCCTTCGCTGACGTTGAGCAGCGCCTTGTCCAGGAGGCGGCGCTCGCGCATGCTGCGCTGCGCCTTCAGGCCCATGATGGCCATGGCCCAGAGCATCAGCACAAAGCACGCTTCCTGCTCGTAATCGCGCATGACGATATACAGCGAGCGCTGCTGGACATAGGTTTCACCGGCGGCCTCCCGCGCCAGTTGCTCCTCGATCAGGGCATCGGCGTTGGGGCGGATGACTGCCACATACACGGCGTGCACGAGGATGACCGCCGCCAGCAGGGCAAATAGCTGGAAGACAAAATCGGACGACTTGAATTTCATAGTGCTTCTCGCTCAGTTACCGGGGCGACGGGATGAGCCTCGCCCCTGCAGACCTCATTTTTCGTTGTACTTGTAGTGATGGTTCCTTTGTGCGCCTGTCTCAGATATCCACCGGGAACGAGACGGACAGGTCCTCTGAGATTTCCTCCGAGGCCTCGTAATCATCCGCGTTGTTATTGCTCGCCGAGCCGCCAGCCGTGCCGGAGCTTTCCCCTTCACTGGCTTTCTCCCCGACCTGGGCCACCTGCACCGGTTCCTGCGTATCCTTCTCGCCCTCAGTCGTTTCCTCTGCGGCGATTGGCAGCCCGGAGAGAGCGATGGAAGTCGCGAACAGGAGCGCCCCCAGCAGGCCCGCGGGGCGGCCATGTCTTTGCTCTTTTGAATGGCACTTCATGACAGTCTCCTAGTTGACCCAGCGTGCGACACGAAAGCCCACGTCGTTGCGCGGTTCGGCACCGTAATCCCGGTAGGAAAGTCGCAGTTCCGTCAGCCCTGCATGGCGCCAGCTGGAGCCGCGGATCACATGGTAATCCCCATCCTGCGGGCCGACCGGGTTTTCCTCCCTGCGCAGCGAGAGACCGGTACCGATGGTGTAGAGGTCGTGCACCCACTCCGAGACATTGCCGCCCAGGTCGTAGATGCCCAGGGAATTGGCCTGGTAGCTGGCGACCGGGGCTGTGGCGGCATAGCGGTCGCTGTAAGTGCGCAGCACCGCGGGAAGCAGCTGTGCAGCATTGTTGTCGGCATAGTTGCCGGAGTTTTTCCGCACCGGTAATTCATCGCCCCAGGGAAACTTCTTCATGCTGCCACCTTCGTAGCGCGCGGCCCAGGCCCACTCTGCCTCGGTAGGCATCCGGTAACCGTTGGCGCTGGCATCAAAGCCGACAACGCGCTCTCCCTCAGTGCGGTAGACCGGCTTCAGGCCATCGCGGGCGCTGAGCCAGTTGCAGAACATGGCGGCATCGGCCCAGCTGATGTTCACCACCGGCAGGTTGTCGTTGTCGAGGCTGACACCGTTCACGTGGCTTGAGGAGTGCATGCGCTTGTAGCGGCGATACTCGCGGTTGGTGACCTCGGTGGTACCCAGGTAGAAGGGGCGTGTCAGGGCAACCTGACGCAGTACCTCATTGGCGCGCCGGCCCTGCTCGCGCCGGGAGGAGCCCATGGTGAATTCCGCGTTGGGGCGCATGAGAACCATGCGACCGCCGGCACCATGGGTGAATTCGGCCGGCACCTGGCTCCAGCGGGCTTCCTCTGCGGTCAGCAGTACTGCGCGGATACTCTGTTCCAGCTTGGCACTGGGAACCACGGTGGTTTCGTAGTCCTCGAAGCCACTCTTTCGAACAACGATACGGTGACTGCGGGCGGGCAGGGTAAAGGTTTCACCGGCGCTGCCGGCGAGGCGTCCATCGATGTAGACCTCTGCATTGGCCGGACTGCTGGTGATGCGCACTTTGCCGAATACTGCCGACAGGTCGATGGTCATTTCCCGCTCGACGCCGGCGGCGATATCAATGGTGCGCTCCACGGCGGAGTAGCCATCCTTGAACAGCCGCACCTGGTGCGTGGAGCCCGGCTCCAACTCGACATCCAGCGGTGTGCGGCCGCGGAATTCACCGTTTACGGTGACACTGGCGCCTTCGGGGGTGCTGGCGAGGCGCAGGATGCCGTCTGCTGCTGCGAGATCCACCGGGGTGAGTGTCTGGTCGACGCCGGCGGTTACCGCCACTGGTATTTCCGCGGTTTTGTGCTGTGGCTTGGAAATTTCCACGATCCGGTCACCCTGGATCAGTTCGGCGGTCATGGGGGTGGTGCCCAACACCTCGCCTCCCACCGTGACGGTGGCACCCGGGGGATTGCTGCTGATGCGTACATTGGCCCAGGCGGGGCGCAGCTTGACCTGCAGGTGCTGGGTATTGTCGAGGCCCTCGATGTCCACCTCGCGGGTGAAGGGCAGGTAGCGATCGGTCAGCACGGTAATGCGTTTGCGGCCAGCCGGGATGTTTTGCGCCAGGCCCTGCTCACTGGCCACCTCGGCGCCGTCCACAAGGATGCGCACCGGAACCGGCGGATCACTGACCACCTGCAGGTGGCCGGGCAGGCGTTCCAGCTTGACCGCATGGCGGCTGTTCTTTTCCTCGGACACGGAAACCTTGCCGCTCTTGGGCAGGTAGCCTGTGGCTGTCACCGTGTATTCGTAATCGCCGGGCAACACCAGGTGACCGTCACCCAGGGGAATGGCAAAGCCCCTGACTTTGACGTCGGCATCGGCAGGCTGGGTTTCAAAGATGAGTGAACGTGCGACCAGGAGGTAAACCAGGACCAGCAGGCCAAAGAGCATGCTACCGGCAATTACGAGAGCCCGGGTTGAGAACAGCATCTGTCGCGCACGGTCCTCAACCTGAACGGGCGAGAAACCAGTGGGCTGGATGACCGAAAATTCATCGTCCGCGCGATCGCCATCACGGACAGGTACCGCTTCCTTCGCTGTCATTTATGCTTTCCTGTTACTGCGCACTTATCTGAATTATCGCAATGGCGGCAGCGACTGCCGCGCCCGGGTCAGGGCTCCGGCACTCCCTCGCTCCGTGCACTCAAGCTTAGCCCGCAACCCTGCCTGGCATGATGGTCGTCGGACCCTTTGGCGCAAAAAACATCTTTTTGCGGATACCGGCGTCGCCTTTCGGTCCAGTTTCATCAAGCGATAATTCCGGGCCCCTGCCGTTGCCGGTTTCCGGCGGAGTGGGTAATTGGCAGTTGCCCGGATTATTTGATCTGAATCCCGGGCGACGGTTCTTCGATTCAGCTGTTATTGGCGCTGTTTATTTTTTCTGCACACTGGATGACGACGACCGGTGGTTCTTCCCCGGGAACAACGGTGAATTCACGCCGCACATCGCGATAGCCGGCACGGGTTCCCACTGCGGTGTAACGTCCCGGCTTGAGGGGGATTTCCCGCTCGCTGAAATTACCCAGCCTGCCCACGTGGTAGATAGTGACATGGGTGGTGGCGTCCGACTGCAGTCTGACCGCCACTGGAATCACTGCCTGGGTGAGCGCCGTTTCCAGTGATTCGATCTGGCCCTGCAGTTTGGGTGAATCGGCGTTGATTGCCCGCGCATCCTTCAACACGGAACGAGCATACTGGTTCTGCTTGCTGCCACCGAGGGACAGCGGGTCTTTGAGCAACTCGCTCAGGCGGTCGTCCAGCTCCGCCCGTGCTTGTGAGCGCGCTTTGCCGGTGATGGCGGAAACCAGGCTTTTGTCGATTTCCAGCAGGTTTTCGTAGCTCTTCACCGCACCGTGCCACTCCTCGGCGGCTTCCTGCTGACGCGCCCGGGCGAACAGGCTGTCGATGCGGGTTTGGGTCAGCCCGCTCCTCGCCTGCTGGATGCCCACTTCCGGATCCTCTTCACCGGGCTTCAGCTTTTGTGCGCTGCGAAACGCCTCCAGGGCGGCGGAAAAATCCCCGGCACTGATTGCGGCGTAGCCCGCCGACATGGCTTCGCTGTAATCCCGGTCCTTGATGGCGGCGAGCACCTCAGGTAACAGCGCCTTGGCTGGCCGGGTTTCCCCGTCCACCTTCAGTGACTGTTGCAGCGCCTCGCGGGCGGTATCCAGGTCCTGTTCTGCGAATGCCTGCTTGCCACGGGAAAAATGCTGCCAGGCTTCTGGCAGTTTTTCCGCCCGGGCCTTGCCTTTCACCCCGCGGGGGTGGTCATCAGAGATGGTGAGTACCAGGTCGAAGGCGCTGTGGGCCCCCTCGGCATCACCGCGGTCCAGGGCCTCATTGCCCTCTGCCAGATGTTTTTCAATACGCGCGGGAATGCTGTCACGGATTTCCTGCAGGGCGGCCAGGGAGGCGCGGTATTTTTCCAGTGCCTGCATAAATTTCCGCTGACGGTAGATGGTGTCGGCCTCCTCAGCCAGGCCTCGCGCGCTGCCGAATTCCTCGGCCGCCCAGGTATCGACGTGCCGCTCACGCAGTTCTTCCTGCAGGGCGAGAATGTCCTGCAGGACCTTCTGCACTTCGCGGCGTTGCTGGGCAATCTCGGCATCGCTGAATGGTGATGCCTTTACAGGCTTTTCGCGGTTGCCCGCAGGGGATTGCTGGGTAACAGGTGTCGCAGCCACGGGGGCCTGGGGTTTGGGTTTGTCGACCGCCTGGGGCAGCACCCAGAAAACCCCGACCAGGCCCAGGACCAGCAGCGAGCCGATGGTGAGTGCCCGATAGTCGCGGCCCGGGGGCGCGGCCCTGGTCGAGTCCTGTTTCTGCCCGGGCTTGGCTTCCGGTGTGACACTGCCGCCAAAACTGAAATCTGCGGGGCTGATGATGCCCTTGTCATCCGGGTTCTCGTCGCGGTGTTGCATAGTGATTCCGCAAAGTCGTGGTTATTGTTCCGGGCAGCGCGGCGGTGTTTCCCACCGCCGCACATCATCAGATACTGCCGTCGAGCCCGCCGGTTTCCGCTTCGTAGATTTCCTTCAGGAGTTCGCGCCACTGGCGGTACTGGTTTTCCACTGTGCCGCTCAGCGTCACCGTGCGATCCTCCAGCTCGACGATCTGGGGCTCCACTTCCGCCTCCATGGAATCGCCCAGTTCCTGCAGGGCCTCGATATGCATCTTGGCTTCGCTGCGGCGATCGAAACCGCTCTTGACCAGGTAACCGCCGCCGGCAACCGCCACATTGGCGGCCTGGCGGGCGGCGCCGCCACCGGCGCCTGCCGCAGCGATACCGCCGACAATCGCCGCTGCGCCCATAATGGTGTGGTTACGTGCCTTGCGCTTGAGCTCGCGCATCTGCTGCACCTCCTCGAAGCTCAGGGCACGCCACTCCTGGTAAGGCGCTTCCATGGACTTGACGAAGGTGCCGTAGTAACCCTGCAGGGTATCCACGAACAGGTAGTCCCGTTCGCGAATACGTCGTACCCGCTGCAGCATCGGGTCATCTTCAGCGGGCAATGCCTTGAGCTGGTAGATGCCGTCCTCGCTCTGGGTGAGATAGCGGGAGAAAGCATCCGGCGAGAAACTGCGGGCAAACTTCATTTCCGAAATGGTGCGAAGCTCGGCCACATACTGGTCCGACAGCTGCTGCCGGTAGACCATCATGTCGTTGGCAATACGGTTGTACAGTCCCTGGAAGGCATCGCCCTCGGTGGGGTGTTTGCGGTCGTAGGCGTAGTGGGAGGCCTTTTCACTGTATTCCCTGGTGAACCAGCGCTGACCGCGGGAGTCGACCACTGTGACCTCGAGGGTGAGCGTCTCGCCATCGGACTGCAGGATGCGGCCGGTCACGGTGACATCGATGTTGGAACGCGCGCTGGGCACAACGCGCACGGCCCCCCAGCCCTGGCTCGACTGCAGGGATTCGGACAGCGTGACCGCGATATAGCGGGATTCCGCCTGGCGCAGTTCGGGAAATACCAGGTCTTCCTCGCTGACCTCGGTGGTTTCGAGGCCCGGGTCAAACTGCACGATACCCACATCCAGCAAGCGGCCTTCCGGAATGGCGGAATCCTCCACGGTCAGCGGGGTGTAGGCCGTGGTCCGTACCTCGGTCGAGGTGCAACCGAAAAGGACCAGGCCGGCAACGAGGGCCAGGCTGCGACCGAGAAAGCGGGCGATGCCGGGGTGAAACAGAGTGGCATTCAGTGACTGCATTGGGGTTCCCTCCGCGACTACTTCTGCGATTTCTTGTATTTGCGATATTCCTCCCAGAGCTTCTCGCGGAGCTCCGGATCCGACTCCCGCATGGCGGCTTCGCGAATCTGGCGTGCCACCACATCATCGTCATCTCCTTTGGGGATGTCGGCGGGAACCACTGGCGTGCTGCCGCTGTGGTCGAATTCTCCCTTGCGGCCAGCTGTCTGCATACCGGGGCCAGTGGCCTGGCCACTGGAGTTGCTCTCCTCCGGGCCCGGGCCACCCCCCTCACCACCGCCGGGCGGGGGCGGGATCTCAGCCTCTGCGGACTCGATCAGGTCCTCGAGGGATTCCCCGGGTGGCGGTTCGTCCATCTCCTCGGTCTCCTCTTCGGAGGCGGGCCGATTGCGCACATAGTCCCGCTCCCGCAGGATCATGCCGTCATAGCTGGCCATGGTGGCCTCAAATTCTCCCTCCAGTTGTTCCACACGCTCTGCGGCAGTGGCGGGTGCTTCGTTGGGGGCGCTGCTGCCGCCAGAGGGTCCACCACCACTGGCGGGAGAGCCCGAGGCGCTGCTGCTGGCAGCACTGGATGCGCTGCTGGCGGAGCTGGTCGCCGAGGCAGAACTACTGGAAGCGCTGCTCGCGGAACTGCTGCTCGAGGCGCTGCTGCTGGAGGAACTGTTACTTGAGGACGCTGCTGTCTGCTCTTCCTCGGAAAAATCGATTTCATCCGGTGGCTCCCCCTCACTGTTGGTGGAGGGGTCCGGGGGCATGTTGCTCTCTTCCGGCCGGCGATCCGATTCACTGTATACCGGTGATGACGGCTGGTTATTCCGTGCGGTCGGATCCGGCATGGAATCGGACGCAGAGCTCTGGCGCCGGCTCTGTTCCTCGCCGCTACTGGCAGCGGTGGTCGCTTCGCGGCTCGCTTCGCTGCCGGACTCGATGGTGGGCATGCTGGTATTCGTGCGGCTGTCGCTGCTGTTCGGCATGCTCTGGCTGGGCGAAGAGCGCGAGGAGCTGCTGGAGGAGGTGCTGCTGGCAGTCTGCGGCTGGCTCTGGCTGCGGCTCGAGGACGGGCTGCTGGGGCTTGGCTGCGACTGGGACTGGGATTGTGAAGATGAGCTCGACGACGGCTGCTGGGGCTGGGCCGGCGGCTGTTGTTGGGTCTGCTGGGTTTTGCAGCCGGCGATCACTGCGCTCAGCACGATGACCGAAGCGAGGGTGCGCCAGCTGCGTGTGTGCTGCGTTGAGCCTGGTACCGCTATCCGTAGAGTCATTGTTCTCTCCTGAGGCCCGGTTCCCGCCCGGGCTAATGCGTGTGCGTGCGTGAGCGTTTGGCGGCAGTCCCGCGAGGGTAAAATTGGGCGATCTCCACAGCGCACAGGGCCGGGCATAGCCCGGCCTGCGTCCCGCTGATCATGCGTCCTGTCTTCTTCGACAGCGCCTTGCCCTGCTGGGTTTGGCTGCCGGTTCAGAGGGGCGCAGGAATCGCCAAGTTTACCCGTCAGTCGAACACGAATCGCTGCACGATGCCGGTGGTCTCCACCGGTTCGCCGTTTTCAAACCGCGGGCGGAATTTTGCCCGCTTGAGCGCATTGCGAACCCGGGAGCGCATGCCGACATCATCCGCGGGCTCCGCATGCAGTATCTCGATATTGCGTACTTTGCCAAAGGCGGTGACGTCGTAAGACACGGTCACGTAGGCATCCGCGAGCCCCTGCCGGTCCTCCTCGAGCATCGGCAGAGCGGGCAGGGCGGCGGGCCGGCCGAAAATCGCGTCTATTTCCTGATTGGTCGCACCGTTGTCCCACAGCGCCTGGTAGGCCTCGCCATAGGTTTCGCGGGCCGAGTGCCACTTGTTGAACATCATATACCAGTCGCCGAGTTCAACTTTGGCCTTGGCCGAAGCGGCCGGCGGCGACTGTGGGTTTTTCTGGTAAACATCGACGATCCTGGCGATCGCCTGCTTGCCGGAGCTGAAGCTGTTGAGCTTGTAGTGATCGAGCTTCGTGCGGCGGGCTGCGTCCATATCCGGACCGCCGCCGAAGTTGGCATTGACCACCACCGGTTCCTGGGGCTCGCCCTTGTAGGTGGCGAGGTAATAATTGGTGGCCTTGAGGCCGCGTAGAGCCTCCACCAGACGGAGGTCGTTGGCACCGAAATTATTGGTGATGATGTCGACCGCCAGGCTGTAGAGATCTGTGGCACTGATCAGGTGCTCGAACAGGGTGCCACCCTTTTCCTCTTTGTAGGCCTGCAAATGCCAGCGGCTGAGGCTGTCGATCACCGGCAGCATGCGGGGATCATTTTCACCATAGTTGCGCGCATGCAGCCAGTAGAGGTACTGCTGGTTGTCGTTGGCATCCTCCCACTGGTTGAGTGCGATCTGGCTCTCGATCATGTTCTCGATCATGGGGACCTGGTTGAGTGAATAGAGTCCCTCATTGACACGGTTGATGAGCATGGCGCGGCGAAATTCGCTGATGGCCTCTTCGTGGGCGCCGTTGCGTTGCAATGCCGTGGCCAAGCCGACAAGCTGCTCGTCGATACCGGCACCATAGGCGCCGTACTGGGCTTCCATCTCCTCGATGCGTTCGCGGTAGCTGTCGACGACCTCAGAGGGCCGCAGCTGCCGCTTGGCGAGGTGCAGGGGTTTTGATGCCGCTTCGAGGTAGGCGGGAGGTGGAGCGCTGGACACTGTCGCGGATGTGTCTTCGACTTCCGCGCAGGCGTTGCCACACAGCAGAGCTGTGGCTGTAAACATCAAGCCGATAGCAATGTCTTTGCTGATTTCTGTCTGTGTCACGATTGAACCACTTCTGTTCCATGTTTTGCTTCACCCGTCCCCGCAGCCGCAGCGGCCAGGAGTCGAGCACTTACTCCGCTTGGGCACGGATGCCGTGCGGATTTTCTCTCCCTGAAGTGTGGTTCTCTCAGTCCATGACAGTGCCCGGAGTGATTTAGATCCCGAGCCGGGTCCGACGATAGGTTGAATAATGCGTCGAATCCCGTCAAGACGCCCGTTGCCTGTTATTCAGCGCCTCGCCAGATCAGTATAGCCAACGGCACGTTTTTGCCGCGCCATGTCGGCGATGGGGGTGCTGCCTGTCCGGCGTTTTTTCTCCTCACACTCAATTACGTGGTCGCCCCTCAATCGGTTTAGCAGCGGGGATGCCGGCAGTGCGCCACTGGTCATCGATATTAAGAAATACGCGCCAATATTTTTGTGCGGTGGTTAGAAAAGCGGGTTCATGGGCGCGGCTTGCATGTGCCGCGGTCGGGCTGTCTGCGTGACTGCCGGATTAGCTCTGTTCATTGCGATATTACTATCCTAATGATCGTGTTTAGTGCCGTCTGATTTTGCGCAATAGAGGGGGCTGGCGGTCGAAGTATTTGGAGTGGGCCCGGCTTGGCCCCATAATCAGCGCACAAGATAAGGAGGAGGCCCGAGGTGAGCGTATCCATTGATCCCGCGGTGGCGGCAAGTCTGCGCGGATTTGAACTGCCGGAGAAGTTGGGTTTCGGCAATGTGATGGCCCCGGTGATGTTTCGCGCCACCTGTCAGGATGGTGTCTGGAGTGGGGGCAGGCTGATTCCCTATGCGCCATTGTCACTGGACCCCGCTGCCAAGGTATTGCATTACGCCCAGTCCTGTTTCGAGGGCATGAAGGCGTATCGCACCAGTGGCGGGGTGAGCCTGTTCCGGCCCGAGCGCAATGCCCGCCGTATGGCCTATTCGGCAGAGCGCCTGTGCATGCCAGCGGTACCGGAGGCACTGTTCATGGACGGGGTAAAGACCGTGACGGCTTACTGTGCCAACCTGGTGCCGGCGAACAGTGGGGAGTCTCTTTACCTGCGCCCGTTCCTTATCGGCACCCAGCCGGACCTCTCCGTTTCTGCCAGCACTTCCTATGAGTTCTATGTGATTGCCAGCCCTTCGGAGGCTTATCACCCCGGCAATATGCGGGTATGGGTGGAGCGCGATGATGCGAGGGCCGCAGTGGGTGGTACCGGCGACGCCAAGGTGGGCGGCAACTATGCAGCCTCCCTGCAGAGCATTGCGCGCCTGAAGAAGCGCGGCTTCGACCAGTCGCTGTGGTTGAACCCGGGCAATCGTCACACCGTGGACGAATTGTCGGGCATGAACTTCTTTGCCGTGATGGACGGCGAGCTGCATACCCCCGCCCTCAACGGCTCTATTCTCGAGGGAGTAACCCGTGACACGCTGCTGGCCCTGGCCCGCGAGCAGGGTTATGTGGTGCACGAGCGGGAGATCGATATCGACGACCTGCTGGCGCTGGTGCGCTCCGGCACCTGTAGTGAGGCCTTTGCCTGCGGTACTGCTGCAATCATCAGTCCGATCAGCGTCCTTGGTGACGGCGATGCGCGCTACGAGCTTGCCACTGCGCCGGGGCCGGTCGCCGGCTGCCTGCGCAGTGCGCTGCTCGATATCCAGGAGGGGCGGGCCGAGGATCCCTTCGGGTGGATGGTGCCCGTCGATATCGCCGAAGTGGGCTGAGTATTGTTGGCGGGCAGGGGCTACACCTTTCCGCCGACACTTTTTGCTGCCTATCTGGTGCAATCCGGGTTGATTGGTAGCACCCGTTCACAAGCGGCTGTTTCCTGCAGAAACGTGCACGGCAACAAAAACGCCAATTCCTGAAATCCCGTTGACTTGCGCGACCACGCTGTTACAAGCTGAAAGCGCAAAATAAGAAAAAGCTGGAGCTTCGGGAATGACCTCAGTGGTATTCCTCACTTTGACAAGCAGTATCCAGATCAATTTGAGCTGACAGGTCTCGCCCGGGGTTCCTCGCACAGCGTGAGGAAAACAGGATGTTGAGCCATATGTTCGGACTGCTGGTACAGCCGCGCAGGCAGTGGCAGCAAATTGGAAGTCTGCCGGAAAAGAGTCTGCGCCGGCAGATCCCTTATGTCATCGTGCTGGCATTGTTGCCCGCGTTGGCCTGGTTTATCGGAACCACGGAAGTTGGCTGGTCCATCGGTGATGGCGCAACCCGCCGCATCACAAGGGACAGCGCCCTCTCCCTGGTGGCAGTGTTCTACTGCACCATGGTGATTGCCGTGATGGCGATCGGGTACTTTATCCACTGGATGGCCAAGACTTACGGTGCCGAAACCTACCCCATGAAGGGGATGGTGATCGCCGGCTTCACTGCGACGCCAATTTTCCTCGCCGGTGTCGCCGGTTTCTATCCCATTCTCTGGCTGGATATCCTGCTGGCAACGCTGGCGGTGGCCTATGCGGTATACCTGCTGTACCTGGGGATCCCAATCGTGATGGGTGTGTCCGAGGAGCGCGGTTTCCTGTTTGCCAGTGCCATTGTCACGGTATCACTGGTGGTTGCCGTGATGGTCATGGTGGGCACGGTACTGTTCTGGAGCTTCGTGGAAGCGCCGGTATTCCACTGATGTTGCGCGGTGTTCGCCCCGGGCCTGCCGGGCGAACACCGGCAGAGATGTTTCAGGCTGAGATCACCTCCGGGATTCAGCCCTCATCACTGGTCGTCAGGCCGGCGTCCGCCTGCTGTGATGCGGCACCGGAAGCCCCGACTTTTTCGCCCTCGCTGGCCAGGGTGCCGCCGCTGCCACTGGGTCGGTAACGAAACTCCACAAGGTAGCCGCCGGCCAGCTGAAAGCTCTGTCTCTGTTCGCTGCCCCGCTCCAGAGTCACTTCTCCGAGCGCGTTCGTGATCGGTCTCGGCGCGGAATCAATGCAGTGCACTTCCATCGCGGCAATATTGGTGTCCTCGCTATGCACCGAGTACTCCACCACGCGCAGCCGCAGTTTGTCCCCGTGCGCCTCCAGGCGGTAGCCGGGCCCGCTCGCCAGGGGGATCCGGTACTTCATGGCACCCCATGCGCTGTCGCAACGGATGGCGCTGTATTCCTGCACGGTGCTGGGACCAGAGATCGCACCCGAGTCATATACCTCGAAGGTTGCCCCCAGCTCCTGGTGGGCCTGGAAACGCTGCCCCTCCGGCGTAGTGATGAAAACCTCCAGGGTCTCCCTGGCCTCGACGCCTGCGGAAGTGCCGAGGAGGGCGCTTATGGCGATAGTCGCTGCTCGGGTGTGCATGGGATTCATTCTCTGTCTTGTTCTGGCTCAAGACACTACCGCGCAGCGCCGTTGGCGGCAAGACATGTGCCTTGCCGGCCGTGTGCCGATTGGATACTATCGGCCCGCTGGCAGCCAGCTCATTTTTTTTGGCTTGCAAACTGGTACAAGCGTACAGGTTTGGTGGCAGGTAGAACTCCCGCGCCGATCTGGGTCACATAAATAGACAGTTCGAATACGCGATAGATAACTCGAATAAAGGACAACCTCATGAAAAACTCTGCGTACCTGGGTGTGGTACTGGCAGCCCTGTTGGCCACGGGCTGTTCTCAGGAAGCTGACAAGCAGGCCGGTGTTGCTGAACAGGCAGAGGCCGCCGACTTCCAGAAGAACCTGCTGAAACAACTGATTTCCGCCAAGCCCGGCGATGTGATCGAGCTGCCCGAGGGCACCTTCCCGATCAACCGCAGCCTGTCCCTGAACGTGGACGGTGTGACCATTCGCGGCGCGGGCATGGACAAGACCATCCTCTCCTTCAAGGACCAGATCCAGGGCGCCGAAGGCCTGCTGGTCAACGCCAGCGACTTCACCATCGAGGACCTGGCCATCGAGGACACCATCGGTGATGCGCTGAAGGTGAACGAGGGTGAAAACATCATCATCCGCAATATTCGTGTGGAGTGGACCAACGGCCCGGCCACCGAGAATGGTGCCTACGGTATCTACCCGGTACAGACCAAGAACACCCTGGTCGAGGGCACGGTAGCGATCGGCGCTTCCGATGCGGGCATCTACGTGGGACAGTCCCGCAATGTGATCGTGCGCAACAACCGCGCCGAGTACAACGTGGCCGGCATCGAGATCGAGAACACCATCGGTGCGGACGTTTACGACAACGTGGCCACCAACAACACCGGCGGTATTCTCGTCTTCAACATGCCGAACCTGCCACAGCCGGGTCACAGCACCCGTGTCTACGACAACAAGGTGTTTGCCAACAATACCGAGAACTTCGGCCATGAAGGCACGCCGGTGGCAGCGGTACCCGCCGGCTCCGGTATCGTGATCAACTCCAATGACTATGTAGAGATCTTCAACAACGAAATCTCCGATAACGACACGGCCAACGTGATCGTCAGCAGCTACTACACCGCTGGCTATTACTCGGACAAGTCCACTCAGGAAGCCTTTGACCCGTATCCGGAAGGTATCTACATCTACGGCAACCAGTTCTCCGGCGGCGGGGAATCTCCCGATCACCTGGAGCTGAAGGCCCTCAAGCTGGCCAAGTTCGGACTCAGCGGCAGCCTGCCCGATATTCTGTGGGATGGTGTCGTCAACGAGGAGAAGCTCGTAGATGGCAAGTTGCCGGAATCCCTGAAACTCTGCATCGACAACGGCGATGCCGGCATCATCAACATCGATGCCTCAAACGATTTCAAGAACATTTCCACTGATATCGCCGCGCACCAGTGCACGCTGGAAAAACTGCCGCAGATCGTGCTGGATTTTGACAAGCCTGCCGCTGATGACAGCAAGATGGCAAAGCTCGAGGCTGAAGATGCGTAAGAAACTATGGGGCGCGGTGCTGGCCCCATTGTTCGCGGCCGCCCTTGGCGGCTGCGATGCACCGAGAGAGCAGGTCACTGTCTTCGGGCGTGATGCTGTACCGGAAAAACTCAGCGAATGGCATGTGGTCGAGGCCATCGATGGGGAGCTGTCACTCAATGACGGCGTCATCCCCTACGACCTGAATACGGCCCTGTTTACCGACTACGCGCACAAACTGCGCACGGTCTGGATGCCTGCGGGCACTGCTGCCCAGTACGGAGATGAAAACTTCGACTACCCCGTGGGTACGGTCATCACCAAGACTTTCTACTACCCGAAGGAAAACGGTGGTATGCAGGCGGCGGTGCTGCGCACTGATGACTACAGCCGCGATTACGTTGCCGGCAAGCGCGGCGAGGCGCTGGACCTGGACAATGTCCGCCTGATTGAAACCCGCGTGCTGGTCAAACGTGCCGACGGCTGGCAAGCCCTGCCGTATGTCTGGAATGCCGAGCAGACCGAGGCCGTGCTGGAAATTGCCGGTGACGCGACCCGTCTGCAGCTGGCCAGTGAAAGTGGTGAGCCCACCAGCTTTACCTACGTTGTGCCCGATGCCAACCAGTGTGCCGGCTGCCATGCGGATAACCACACGGCGAAGGCGATCCAGCCGCTGGGTCCCCGTGCACGACACCTGAACAAGGACTACGCCTATGCCGGCGGCAGCGAGAACCAGTTGTTGCACTGGCAGCAGATCGGTTACCTGAGTGGCCTGCCCGAGTTCGAGGCGATCCCGAGAAATGTGCACTTCAAGGATGCCAGTGCGTCCCTGGAGGAGCGCGCCCGCAGCTACTTGGACATCAACTGTGGCCACTGCCACAACCCGTCCGGCGCGGCGGATACCTCCGGTCTGATGCTGCATTACCTGGAACAGGATCGACGCAAGCTGGGTCTGTGCAAGCCGCCGGTGGCGGCGGGTACCGGCAGTGGCAACCGCCTATTTGCCATCGTGCCCGGAGAGCCGGAGAAGTCCATCCTCAACTTCCGCGTCGAGACCACCAACCCGGGGGCGATGATGCCCGAGCTGGGTCGCAGTCTCGAGCACGAAGAGGGGACAGCGCTGCTGCGGGAGTGGGTGGCGAGCATGCCTGGCAGCTGCAGCTGAACAACGTGCTTTGGTGCGTTGACCGATGAATGAAAAAGCCGGCGGGGCAACCCGCCGGCTTTTTTTGTGGTTAGTGCCGGGCCAGGGCCTGGGCGGAGAGTTGCTGGCAGCCGGCCAGATTGGCGGCGAGCCAGGGCGGCAGGCTGGAGCAGGTGATCCGCCCGACCTCCTGCTGCCGCTGGTAGGCTTCCAGCAGCGCGGCATAAGTGCGGAAGCGCTGGGAGATCTTGCGCACATAGTCATAGGGCTCGCGCCCACGGGCATAGCCGTAGCGGGCCTTGGAATAGTATTTCTTCTCGGACAGCAACAGCATGGCCTTTTCCACATTGTCGAACCAGACTTTGCGGTCCCAGCCCTTTTCCTCGGCCAAGTCCTGGGCATCGTAAACGTGGCCCAGGCCGGCGTTGTAAGAGGCGAGGGTGAACCACATCATGTTTTCCGGGCTGATGCCCTTGTCCTCGAACTTGCGGTGTAGCCACTCCAGGTATTTCATTCCTGCCCGAACACTGGTTTCCGGGTCAAACAGGTTTTTGTGCTCGCCCACCTGCTTGCCGGTATCCGGCATCACCTGCATCAGGCCGCGGGCGCCGACCCAGGACTTGGCCTTGGGGTTGAAGGTGCTCTCCTGAAACATCTGCGCGACGATCAGACGCCAGTCAAAGTCGTACTGTTCGGCATATTTTTTTACCAGGTGATCGTAAGGGGAGATCTGCCCTTTTTCGCTCAGACTCTTGATCTCATCCCGGGTGCGCTTGGGTTCGTCGAAATATTTGTGGTACAGCGTATCCCGCAATTTGGCAATCTTCGGGTCATTGAAAAATTCGGTAATGGCTTCGAGTAACTGGGGGCTTTGCTCCCGCACCATCCAGGCGTAATTGTTGTCCTCGATCTGGAGGTCGTAGAGATTGACGATATCGTCACGCCAGTGGTGCTCCAGGCGCACTGTGGCATCGTCGGCGATGGTCAGATCGTATTCGCCGTCGGCGACACGGTCCAGTATCTGCGGAATGGTGAGCTCCTCGGGCACCAGTTCGATATCGACACCCAGGTTCCCGTATTCGGGGTGTTCTTTCAGTAGCTCCATGACCAATTCAAACTGACTGCTGGAGCGCAACAAATGCAGTGTCCGGCCGCGCAGATCTTTCAGTGATTCGATTTTGTCGTCGGGACGCCCGACAATGGAGACGGACTCTTTCATATAGGTGGGACCGAAATCCAAGCCGGCCTCATCACGGGCTCTTGTGGCAGATAGTAGCTTGGCGGCGACATCCGCCTTGCCATCCCGCACCATGGAAAACAGCTCCTTGTGGGTAGGCGCGACGATAACCTCCAGGCGGACATCCAGTTTCTTGGCGAATTTCTGCAGCATCTCGTACTCGTACCCCATCACGCGTCCCTTCCACATGAAGTAGGTGCCGGGATGGTTGCGGGAGACGGCGCGGAGTACGCCGCGCTCCTTGATGCCGTCGAGATCGCCGAGGAATCTGTCGTCGAGTTTGGTGAGCTCGAAATGGCGTACGGCCCTGTCCAGCTCCTCTTTGAGCTGGGGTGAGTTCCTGCGGATCCCCCAGGCCGTCGGCCGCTCCACATCCCCCGTGAAGTTGTCTTTCAGGTTGTCCCGGTACTGGGAGATCAGGTCGAAGGCGGTGTCCGGGATTATGGTGAAATCGATCTTGCCACGTGAGACTTCTTCAGCGAGCGTGATGTAGTTAGTGTCGACGGCCTTGATCTTCACACCGGGGAAGTCTGGTGCCCTCTGCTTGGCAATCTCTTCCATATGTGTGCCTTTGGTCACATATACGGTCTTGCCCTTCATGGATTCCCCTTCCTTCACATCCGGGGTCTCCTTGCGGGACAGAAGCAGGTAGCGCGTCTTGCCCACTGGGATGGAGAAATCGATCTGTTTCAGCCGACTTTCCGTGATTACCATATGGTTGGCGATGATGTCTCCCTTGCCTTCGATGAGCAACGGGATCAACTGCTCATACTTGTCCACATACAGCACTACCGGCTCCAGACCGAGATACTTGGCCTTGCGCTTGGCGCGCTCGATCTGGATATCCTGCAGGGTGGCGGCCCTGTGAAGGGAGTCCGTATTGGCAATGTCTACCAGGATGCGTAACTTGCCGCGTTTTTTGATCGCGTCGAGATCGCCTTTCTCGATGTAATTGTTGAAGGCGCCGATGGGGTATTCGCCGGTGGTATCCGGAGCCCAGGCGGCTTCGGGGCGGGGGTCCTCCAGGCCCGCAACGTGGCCGGCAAACTTGTCACGGGCTTCGTCTTCCTCCGCAGTTTGCTCGTCTTCAGCCTCTTCGGTGTCTGCATCTTCCTCTTTGACGCCCGCCTCTTCGCTGTCTGCTGTGGTTTCGCGATTGGCATCATCAGGGACGGGTTCTGCGACGGCCGGTTGTTCCTTCTCGCCAGGGGCCTTGCTTGATTTCGGATCTTCGGGGGCTTCCTTGCGGGGGGTGTCTTTGCGGTCGGTACGCTGGCGCTCGGCGCCGGAGTCCGTTCCATCCGCATGCTGCTTGATGGGCTCGTCGGCAGCGGGTGCGTCATTGCCCTCGCGCCCGCAGCCACTGGCTGTCAGCAGGCAGAGGAAGAGGAGGCTGGTGACGATTCGCAGGCATTGCGGCATTGGGGCTCCCGGAACTGCTAGGACTGACGAATACATTCAAGTCTAGTCGCAGGCCGGTAGTTCGCGACCGCCACCTGAGAAGCGCGCTGGCGACTGGCGGACTGTTCGTGCTCCAGCGCACCGTAGTCATGGCCCGGGGCGGAAGTGACTCTCCCGGCACCTCTGCGCGACGATCGGTAACCAGTCGGGTGCCTATTTCTCCACGTAGCGGCGCACCGTAGGGTCATCACGGATGCTCTCCCCATTTCGGTTGAGCTCCCTTGTGTCCGGTGGGGTCTGCTGCGGAGAGTTGAAGTAGCGTTCAATGAGCTCCGGCAGCTTGTCATCGGTACTGGGCTCGGCAAAGAAATCATTGATGGCGGCCAGTAATTCCGGATTCGATTTGCGTAGCATCCAGGCGTAACGGTTGGTATCCCCGGGTAGTGGCAGGGCAAATTCGATGTCTCCCTGCCAGGCCTGTTCCAGCCTGACGGAAATCTCGTCAGCGATGGTGAGATCACAATTCCGGTTCGCCACCTGTTCAATGACCTGCTGGATGTCCAGGGTGCCGGGGATCTCCTGCAGTTTCAGGTTGGGCACCTGCCGCCTGAGTTCCTGGGCTGCCTCGAACTGGCTGCTGCCGGGCCGCACGCAGATGGTGCGTCCGGCTAGCTCCTGGAGGTTGGAAAGCTTGTCTTCGGGCCTGGCGACGATGCCCGACGGGCTCTCCAGATAGGGGATAGAGAAGGCCATGTCGTCCTCCTGGCGGTCTATTCTGATCGCCAGCAGGCTGGCAGAAATATCGGCATCGCCGTCCCGTAACAATCGCACGAAATCCTCCCGGCTGTCGGCCACGATGATGTCGAGGCGCACGCCGAGGGTAGTGGCGAAGTTTTCCAGCAGGTTGAATTCAAAGCCGAGGATCTGGCCTCGCCACATGAAGTAGGTGCCCGGGTGGTTGCGGGTCACAGCGCGCAGCACCCCGCGCTTGCGGATGGTGTCCAGGTCACCCGTGGAGCGGCCTCCGGGGCGGATTGGGCGCAGCAGTCGTACCTGTTCGTTGATGGCCTGCAGCAGCTCCGGCGAGCCCTTGCGGATTGCCCACGCCAGCTGGTGCTCTCCCGGAAATGCGACATTGGCTTTGAGGTCGTCGCGGAACTGCTGTACCAGCTCCAGAGCCGGCTGGTCGACGATGGTGAAGTCGGCCTTGCCGTCGGCCACGTCTATTAACAGGTCGATGTAGTTGGTGTCGCGGACTTCCACCGCGAGTCCCGGGTGCTGCCGGGCAAACTCGCCGGCCATCGTCTCGAAGGCAGTGCCCCGGGTCACCACCAGTGTGCGGCCGTCCAGTTTCTGTCCGTCACGGACGTCCGGAGTGCCGGCGGCGGAAACCAGCACGACTTTCGTCTCCGCGGTGGGCTCGGAGAAGTCGACCTGTTGCTGCCACTCCTCGGTCACCAGCAGGTTGTTTGCAATCAGGTCGCCTGCGCCGGCCTCGAGCCGCTCGATCAGCTTGTCGAAGCTGTCGACCTGCAGAATCACCAGTTCCAGCCCCAGCTCCCGGGCCATGCGCCGGACCTGTTCGATCTCCACATCCTGCTGGGTGGTCTGGCGTGGCAGGACGGCGGTGCGGCTCGGGTCCACCAGCAGGCGCAGCTTGCCACGCTGCCTGATCGCCGGCAGGTCGCCGGTCTCGGTGTAATTATCAAACAGTTCCAGCGGCGTGACTTCCCGTCCGCCGGCGGTACCGATCGCGGGCCCAGTTGGCCTACCTGCAGATGCTTCCTCACTGGCCCGCGCTCCGGACTCAGGCCCGGGAGGGGCACCAGACCGCTCACAGGCGCCCAGCGCCAGCACCAGTAGCGACACCAGAACGAGGGGCAATAGCTGAGAATGGTACTTGTCTGTGACGTTCACGGCATGAAGCGGCTTTCGCGCAAAATTACCTTTTCAGCCTAGCCCCGCAGCCGGATGGCGGGAGCGTTGGCTGACAGGGAGCGGGCGAGTAGCTGAGGGGAGTGATGAACCCGCCAGCACTGACGGGTCCGGACTGTGGTCTTCAGGCCTCGATGAGCGGCTGGTGCGCGCCCGTCGTGGAGGGGATCAGGCCCCGGATCATCATGGTAACGGTGCGCTCCAGCAGTGGCGAGTCGATGGCCACCGCGCCGCACAGGATCTGGTATTCGAGGTGCAGTATGGTGCCGTGGGTGATCTGTGCCGCGGCCTGGGAGTCTGCGAGCCCGAGCAATTCGAAGAACTCCCGGATCATGCTCTCGGCGGCCTGCTGAGCCATGCGGATCGCGCGGGTCAGCTGCTCGTTGCGCAGTGCCTCATTGCGGAAGGCCAGCTCGATCAGGCGGAAGTCCCGGTTGCCGGCCTGGGAGCGCACGTGGGAGAGAATGAACCGGGTCAGCTGCTGGGTCAGCAGCTTGCGGCCGGCATCGGAGTTGCGCTCCTCCTCGGTCAGGCCCCGGGCGGCGGCAAAGCTGTCTTCCCGCAGCCGCCGGGTGTGCTCCAGGCCCTGTTCCACGAAGTAGGTGAAGGCGTCGCTGATGAGGTCGTTGAGGTCCTTGAAATAGTAGGTGGTCGCGGCCAGGGGCACCGAGGCCTCGCGGGCCACGGCCCGGTGGCGGATACCGCGAATGCCCTCCCGCACGATCAGGCGCAGGGTGGCCTCCAGGATGGCCTTGCGCCGCTGCCTGCTGTCAGCGCGCTGGGCGGGGCGGCCCTGGTAGACGAGGTCTGGCATTGCAGTCTCGATAGTCATGAGGGGGTCCCTGTTTTTTTATTGTTGGTAAGGATTGGTTGAGCCATTGCGGCACCGGCAGATGGCACTCCTGTGCCTTGCACGAGGGGGGATTTATTCTAGCGGAATGGGACCGTATGGCTAGGTGAGCCCGGCAGAGAAACGCGCCAAATCCATTACACGCCATTACAGCGATGCCCAGCTACAAGCGCAAAAGCCCTGACAGTGGCGCGGCCGCTTTGGGTCAGGTGATCTTGCCGGTGGTGCGTACCCGCTTGGCGCCTGCGACCACCTTGACCTGCTGGCTGCGGCGGCGCTCGATGCTCGCGTCGATGGCATTCTTGGCCGCTATCAGCATACCCGTCACCAGGAATGCCCCCGGGGGCAGCACTGCAACCAGGAAGCCCGGGTAGTCAGCGCCCAGCACGTTGATGCCCCAGTCGGCTGCCATCGGGCCCAGCAGCAGGTCCATATCCGCAAACAGGGTGCCCTGGCCGAGTATCTCCCGCACCGCGCCGATGGTAATCAGCACCGCGGTAAAGCCGAGCCCCATGGTGAAGCCGTCCACCAGCGACGGCAGCACAGGGTTTTTGCTGGCAAAGGCATCGGCGCGGCCCAGGATTGCGCAGTTGGTGACGATCAGGGGGATAAAGATACCCAGCACCAGGTACAGCTCATAGGTGAACGCTTTCATCAGCAGCTCGGTGCAGGTGACGAAAGTGGCGATGATCATCACCGAGGCCGGCAGCCGGACCGTATCCGGCATCTGGTGCCGCACCAGTGACACCGCGAGATTGGAACAGGTGAGCACGGCGATGGTGGCGAGGCCCAGTCCGATGGCGTTGACCACCGTCCCGGTTACCGCCAGCAGCGGGCAGAGGCCCAGCAGCTGCACCAGGGCCGGGTTGTTGCCCCACAGTCCGTTGCGGGTGATCTCACCGTAACTGGGGGTGGCCATTACTGCTGCTCCTGTGTCTGGTTGTCGGTCTCAGGTTGCTCCACTTCCACCGCACGCTTCGATACCGGGGCGGAGAACAGCGGCTCTCTGTGGGAGGCGACAAACTCGAGTACGGTCTTTACCTGGTTGACGATGGCCCGCGGCGTGATGGTGGCGCCGGAGAACTGGTCGAAGACACCACCGTCTTTCTGCACTTTCCACTGCGCCGGCTGCGGGTCCTGCAGGGATTTGCCGTTGAAGGTGGTGATCCAGTCACTCTTCTTGATCTCGATCTTGTCACCCAGGCCGGGGGTCTCCGTGTGCTCGGTGACCCGCACACCGGCGATGGTGCCGTCCCGGTTGACACCGACCAGCAGGGAGATGGGCCCGCCGTAACCTTCGTAGGTCACGCTCGGGATGATGACTGCGGCGATGGTGCCGTCTTCCTCGCGGGCCAGATTGATATCACCGCCCACCTTCAGCCCCAGCTGGTTCCAGTAGCTCTTCGGGATCGGGTAGGTGTCCACCAGCAGGTCGTTGCTGTGGCGATCCAGGGGAATGATTTCCAGCAGGGCGCGGGCCTGCGCTTTGCGGATGGCCCGCTCGATGGGTTCCTTGGTGGTGATCTGCGTTACGGCCAGGGTACCGGCGGTGACCAGGGCAAACAGGGCCAGTACCACGGCGTTGGTGGCGACGGAGCGTTTCAGCATCACTGCTCCTCCACGTCGGTGGCCTTGCGCGGTGCCTTGTGGCCGTAGGTGCGCGGCAGGGTGTAATTGTCGATCGTCGGCGCAGCGAAGTTCATCAGCAGCACGGCAAACGCCACTGCATCGGGGTAGCTGCCCCAGGCGCGGATGACGTAGGTGATCAGGCCCACGCCGATACCGAAGATCAGTCGCCCCCTGTTGCTGGTGGCACCACTGACCGGGTCGGTAATGATGAAGAAGGCCCCGAGCATCGTAGCGCCGGAGAACAGGTGCAGAATGGGTGAGCCCTCACTCAGGCTGCTGCCGCTGTCGTAAAACATCAGTGACAAGAGCAGTATGGTTGCCAGCATGCCCACCGGCGCATGCCAGGTGATGATGCCCCGGTACAGCAGGTAGAGGCCGCCCAACAGGAAGCCGGCGTTGACCGCCTCCCAGCCGAAACCGGCGAGATTGCCGCGGGCGAGCATCGGCTCCGTCTCGTAGAGCTGTGAAAGCAGCACCGACTGGTTCAGGCGCACGATTTCCAGTGGCGTGGCACGGGTAAAACCATCGATGCTGTAATTGCCGAATACCAGCGCAAAGGCCTCGCTGATGCTGGGCGAGCCCATGATCAGTTCTCCGGGCCCTACCCAGCGAGTCATTTCCACTGGGAAGCTGATCAGCAGCACCACGTAGCCCACCATGGCGGGATTGAACGGGTTGTAGCCGATGCCGCCATAGAGCTGCTTGGAGAGGATGATCGCGGCGGCGCTGCCCACCACCGGCAGCCACCAGGCACAGTATGGGGGCAGGGCGATGCCCAGCAGCAGGGCAGTAATGAAGGCGCTGTAGTCTTTCAGGTAGAAGGCCACGGGGCGCCCGCGCAGCTTCATGACGCCGGCTTCACACAGCAGGGCGGTGACGGTGCAGAGCGCGATATTGATCAGCACGCCGATACCGAAATACACCACCAGCGCCAGCACGCCGGGAATGGCGGCCAGTGCCACCTGCAGCATCACCCGGGCGGTGCGGTCACCGGCGCGGGCGTGGGGGGAGGACATGCGCATCAGGCTCATCAGTCTGCCCCACCGCCGTTGTTCTGCTCGCGCATCTTTTCTTCCAGCTTGTTCCGCATCTTTTCCAGCGCGGTGGCGAACGCATCCACATTCGGATCATTCTCGTCGCGCGCTTTCTGCAACCGCGCCTCGGACTTGGCGACCCGAGCCTTCATCGCTTCAATCTCCGCCGCGAGCTTGTCGGCGTCACTCATACTGGCGCGGGCGGCCGCAGCAGCCCTGGCCCGTTCGATGGCCTGCTTTGCCTTGTCCTTTCTCTCTTCTGACACCGGCCCCGGCACCGGCGCTGCGGTACCGCTCTGCACGTCGGCGGCATCTTCCACCGCCGATGGTGGTGAGCCGCTGGTGTTGGCGGCCGCCTCGGCTTTGGCCAGTTTCTGCCGCGCTTCCTCTACCTTGAGCTGCGCCGCCTTCAGTTGAGCCGCCAACTGGTCGCGCTGCTCGGCTGGAGCGTCCGCGAGCTTTTTCTCCATCCGCTCGACGCGGTGTTCGGCGCTGGTCAGGGAACGCTGGGCGCGGGCCAGCTGCTGCTCCGGGGACGCCTGCTTGGCCTTGACCCGTGCCAGCGCGGCGGCGACCACATCGGCTTCCTGCTTGGCGGCCTGGGCCTCCGGGCTGTCTGACTCCTGCTCCCGCTGCCTGCGGGCCTGCTCGGCGGCTTCGCGGCGGGCCTTGCGCTTTTCTTCCTTTTCTTTCTCGGCTTTTTCCAGACGCAGCTTGCGGAACTCGAAGCGCTCGCGGGCGCGATCCGACTTTTCCTTTTCCTCTTCGGCGATGCGGATATCGCCCTTGGCGGCCCGGTAGTACTGCACCAGCGGAATGCTGCTGGGGCAGACATAGGAGCAGGCGCCACACTCGATACAGTCGAACAGGTTGTAGGCCTGCAGCTTCTCCCGGTCCTCGGCGCGGGCATACCAGTACAGTTGTTGCGGCAGCAGGGAGGCCGGGCAGACCTCGGCGCAGAAACCACAGCGAATGCAGGGCTGTGCCGGTGGTGGCGGGGGCAGTTCCTCTTTGGTGGGCACCAGGATGCAGGTGGTGGTCTTGATCACCGGTGCGCTGTCATCCTCGAGGGTGAAGCCCATCATCGGCCCGCCGTGGATGATGCGTTGCATCAGCCCGCGGTGCGCGCCGTGGTGTTTCAGGATATGACGGATGGGGGTGCCGAGGGGTACATCGATATTGCGTTGGCGCTCGAGGGCCTCCCCCACCACCGTGGTCACACGGCTGATCAGCGGCTCGCCATAGCGCACTGCACGGTAGACGGCGCGGGCAGTACCGGTGTTGTGGCAGATAATGCCGACATTGGCGGGCAGGCCTTTGTTGGGCACTTCGCGGCCGGTGAGGATCTGGATCAGCTGCTTTTCACCACCGGACGGATATTTGGTCGGGTAGACGACGATATCGAAGCGGGTGCCCTCGGCGGCCTTGCGCATGGCCTCGATGGCTTCCGGCTTGTTGTCCTCGATGCCGATCAATACGCGCTCCGGTTCGTCGAGGATATAGGCGAGGATTTCCACACCGGCAATAATTTCCGACGCGCGCTCGCGCATGGTCATATCGTCGGCGGTGATGTACGGCTCGCACTCGGTACCGTTGATGATCAGAGTATCGATCTCGGTGCCGCCGTGGGGATCGAGCTTGACTGCAGCGGGGAAGCCGGCGCCGCCGAGGCCGGCGATACCGCATTCGCGGATCTTCTCGAGCAGGTCCACCGGAGCCACCTTGCGGAAGTCCTCACAGGGCTGCAGATCGCACCACTCCTCCTTGCCATCGGTGCGGATGACGACCCCGTCCACCGGCATGCCGGAGGGGTGGGGGACGGGGACGGGTTCCAGGGCGACCACGGTGCCCGAGCTGGGCGCGTGTACGGCGCAGCTGATCAGACCGTCTGCCTCACCGATCTTCTGGCCTTTGAGCACCCGCTCGCCCAGCTTTACCAGCGGCAGCGCGGTGGTGCCTACATGCTGTACCAGTGGCACGAACAGATCGTCGGCCAGCGGAATGCTGCCGATCGGTTCGCCGGTGGACTGGTGTTTGTTCTCCGGCGGGTGAATGCCGCCGGGGAAGTCGTTCGGCTTGAGTGCGCGCTGTTGCTCGCTGGCGATCAGCTGCGCCTCGCGGGCGGCGCGGCGCTCTTCGGCGCTGTGGCGCCGATCCTGCCGTGTTCTGGTTTCCTGTTCAGGGCTCAAGCTGCGTCCCTCTTATTCTTGTCGCCACGGGAGCCGTCACTGGACAGAGTGCCGCGCTGTGGCCGGTCGCTGGCGATCAGCTTGACACCGTCCTCGGGAATTTCCGGGTGCCAGTCCTGCAGGGAGGTTTCCAGCGGCACCATATCGATGCAGTCCACCGGACAGGGCTCGACGCAGAGGTCACAGCCGGTGCACTCGTCCACGATCACGGTGTGCATATATTTGGCCGCACCGACGATGGCATCCACCGGGCAGGCCTGGATGCACTTGGTGCAGCCGATGCACTCCGCCTCGCGGATAAACGCCACTTTCTTCACGTCCTCGACGCCGTGCTCGGCATCCAGTGGCATGGGCTCCATATCCAGCAGGTTGGCCAGTTCGTTGATGGTGGCCTGCCCGCCCGGCGGGCATTTGTTGATCTGGTCACCGTTGACGATGGCCTCGGCATACGGGCGGCAGCCGGGGTAGCCGCACTGGCCGCACTGGGTCTGGGGCAGCAGTGCGTCCACCTGTTCCACCAGCGGGTCGCCCTCGACGCGAAAACGCACCGCGGCAAAGCCCAGCAGCGCGCCAAACGCCAGCGCCATGCCGCCGAGGACCAGCAGTGGGGTCGAAATTGCAGAGAACCATTCCAGCATTGCGGCCTCCCTATACCAGCCCGCTGAAGCCCATAAAGGCCAGGGACATCAGGCCCGCGGTGATCATGCCGATGGCAGCGCCGCGGAACGGGGTGGGCACATCGGCCGCGAACAGCCGCTCGCGGATGGCGGAAAACAGGATCAACACGAGGGAAAAGCCCACGGCGGCGCCGAAACCATAGAGCGTTGACTGCACAAAGTTGTGGGCTTTGATGGTGTTCTGCAGGGCCACGCCGAGCACCGCGCAGTTGGTGGTGATCAGGGGCAGGAAGACGCCCAGCACCCGGTGCATCAGCGGACTGGTCTTCTCGATGAACATACGCGCGAACTGCACCACCACGGCAATCACCATGATGAAGGAGATGGTGCGCAGGTACTCGATGCCGTTGGGCTCCAGCAGGTAGGTGTTGACCAGGTAGGAGCAGATGGAGGCGAGGGTCAGCACGAAGGTGGTTGCGCCAGCCATGCCGACCGCTGTCTCCAGCTTGTTGGAGACTCCCATGAACGGGCACAGGCCGAGGAACTGCACCAACACATAGTTGTTGACGAGGATGGTGCTGAGCAGGATGACGGCGAATTCGGTCATAGGTGATCCGGTTTGGGCCCTGCGGCTTGGCGGCGCCACCGCGCGGGCCCCCACTGCCTGAAAAATAGCGCCTGGAACGGGTGCCTGAAACAGCCTAGCACCCCGGCCCGACAGGGCCTGTCCGGGCGGGGCGCTATTATCGGCGACTGACCGGGGCGGTTCAACACGGGCCCTTGTGATGGGCTGGTCGCGACAGCTTTCAGGCGGGCTCGGACTCCTGAGCCGCGGCGCCGGCCCTGCGTGCGGCCGGATACTGCGTTGGCGGCGTCCCGGGCTCCGGCAGCAGGTCGCGGAGATTGCGCCGCAACATATGTGCGCGCAGCATTTCGCTGTAGAGCCGGATCGAATGAAAGGCGGCAATATCACTCGGGGTAGGGAAGGTACTCAGCCAGGCCCTCCAGCAATGCTGCACACGCCAGAAGATATTGCCTGAGAAGGAAACCTGCATGGCCCGGAAGCCGAGGCCGTGTTCGTCCGGCTCATTGGGCGCGTGGCGGATGAAGACCCGGAAGCCGGTATGGCTGTATCCCAGCAGGCGGCGACGCAGCCAGCGTGCCAGCTGCAGGGTCCCATTGAGGGGGATCAAGCGCAGCAGTGTGAGGATGGGGCTCAGCCCGTGCCCGAACGGCACCAGTGGCACCGGGTCACCGCCGATTTCCAGGCGGTAGATCGGCGTCTTCACCGGACTGAAATAGTCCCGGTCGCCGGTGCGGGGGGCGCCGTAGGTATAGGTGGCGCCGTTGCCGCGATGATTGAATTCGCGGGTCGCGATCAGGGCCAGCGCGCCACCGAGACTGTGACCGAAAATAAACAGCGGTTTATTACTGTGCTGGCGGAGGTCGGCCTCAATGGTCTCCCGCACTCGCTCGAAAGCCTCGCGAAAACCTCGGTGCACCCGGCCCTGTGCGCTGTAGGGCTCGAGGGAAAATTTCAGGTCGGTGACGATATCCCAGGCGTTCATCTCGGTACCGCGAAAACACAATAACAGTACCGGTTGGCCGGCCAGGTCCATCTGCGCCAGTAACGCCTGCGTCTCGCTTACATCGTAAAAACTGATGGGCTCAAAACGCTGTTCGAGCAGCGTCCGGCGAATGCCGCTCTCCAGGCCGCAGTGGTTACTCTGCAGTCTCGCACTCCATTCCCCCAGCAGCTGTTTGCGCTCACTGTCGCTGCCCGCTCTGCCGAGCCGATGGAGCAGAGCCGTGAGGCTGGCATCGGGAGTGAAGGGCTCGTACACCAGTCGGGACAGCTCGGCGCCTAAATAAGCCATACGGTCACTGTAGGCCGCGCGCCCATTGGGCAGCCCCGGAACACGATTCAGTCCCTCGAAATAGTGCATGAATAATTCCTGAGTTTTCTGGTCGTGGCACGAGTGAGGGAGCTTTTTAATCGATACCGGGTCGGTGCTCAATACTTCACGAAATTACAGGCCATTACAGGCAGAATTTTTGAGTTTCACATGGGGGATATGGCTCGATAATAGAAAGAGTTTGATTAACAGTTTCAATGCGCGGACGGACGACCTGGCAGACAATTAAGTGTTGCCATTGTCAGGCATGGATGCCCGGTGACTGCAGTGAAGGAAAAAAAGAGAGGTCTGATGTCCGCGAACAGATTGTGCATGTCAATTGAGGGTGGGTGTCGGGATTAAGGGAAGCGGATAAGAAAAAGATCCACGGGGATGCCAGGCCGGTGCCAACCGGGACTGTAATGCTGGAATGGTTGGATGTCGTCAGGGAGTATCTGGTGGGATGGTGGGGGCGGCGTTCGCAGGATGTTGCGTAGCGGGGGGCATAGGCTGTTGATGGTGTGGCGGCAGGGATCGGGCTGGAAAATGCTGCTGCTGCGGATTAGCTGGAACAGCAGCCTGGCTGTAATGCCGCTCGCAGGCAGCTGACGTCGGGGGTTGCGGCTGCTTCGCGCGATTCCGATCTGCTCGACTGTGCATGGCTCAGCCTTTCAAATTACACTGACCCATTCCCTGGTGCCCGACGTAGCACGTCCAACAGTTGCCGACTTTGGAGTTATTTCATGTCAGACGACACCTACACACCGCCGAGAGTCTGGAAGTGGGACAAAGAGAGCGGAGGCAAGTTTGCCAATATCAACCGGCCCGTTGCCGGTCCGACTCATGAAAAGGACCTGCCGGTGGGCAAGCATCCGCTGCAGCTCTACTCCCTCGCCACGCCCAATGGGGTCAAGGTCACGGTGATGCTCGAGGAGCTGCTGGCACTCGGCCACGAGGGCGCCGAGTACGACGCCTACCTGATCGACATCACCGAGGGCGAGCAGTTTGGCAGCGGCTTCGTCAAGGTCAATCCCAATTCCAAGATCCCGGCGATGGTGGATCGCAGCACCCACCCGCCTATCCGGGTATTCGAATCCGGTTCCATCCTGCTCTATCTGGCGGAAAAATTCGGTGCCTTCCTGCCCCATACCCCGGAGCAGCGTACCGAAACTCTGAACTGGCTGTTCTGGCAGATGGGGGCCGCGCCACTCCTGGGCGGAGGCTTCGGGCATTTCTATGCCTACGCACCGGAAAAGTATGAGTACCCCATCAACCGTTACACCATGGAGATCAAACGGCAACTGGATGTGCTGGATCGCCAGCTGGCGGAGCACCAGTTTGTTGCCGGAAGTGAGTACACCATTGCCGATATGGCTATCTGGCCCTGGTACGGGGCGCTGGTGAAAGGCAAGGTCTATGATGCCGCCGAGTTCATTGAGGCCTACACCTACAAACATGTGATCCGCTGGGCCGATGAGATTGCCGAGCGGCCGGCAGTGCAGCGTGGGCGCATGGTCAACCGAACCTGGGGGGAGCCCAGTTCGCAGTTACACGAGCGCCACAATGCGAGTGATTTTCAGACTCGCACACAGGACAAGCTGGGCGGGTCTGAAGAGGGCTGAAGCGTTGAATGGCGCTATTGCTGCGGCGGCTGATCCGGTTGCGACGAGCCGGAGCGCTCAGCCAGGTGCCGGCGAAGGCGCTTCAGGCGCTCCAGCATGCCGCCAGCCTTCAGCACGCGGTACAGGGCGCGGTTGATTTTCTTGCCCGTGGTATCCAGGATGCTGGCCAGTCTGGCGGCGGGTGATGTCCCGTAGAGGTTCAATGTGGCATTTTCCCGTCTCCAGGTGCCATGCAACTCCTTGTAGCTGTAATCACCAACGCCGTAGTCGAGCCAGCGCACCCCGTCCTGTTGTAATCGTTCGATCACCCTGCGAAGCATAAAGGCGCCCGGGCCCACCGCGCGATACTGCGGCAGGAAAGAGGTGGCTATGAGTGTGAAAGTGCCACTGATCAGGGTGCCAACCAGGTAGGCGATGTTTTCTCCATCAGCCTCCAGAAGGTAGCCTCGAAGACTGCCATTGTCGGCATGAATGCCCAGAATCCTTGCCCACCAGGCGTTATCCTGCACACCGACGCCGATACCCTGCTGATAGCTCGCCTCGCCGATCCGGGCGGAGATCCTGATGAAATCGGCAAGCTGGTCGCGGCTACGCAGTTCCCGCACCTCAACCCTGCCGTTGAATGTTTGCAACAGTTTGCGATCCTTGCGGCGGAAAGCACTGCGGGTCTTGGCGGAGTTGGGCTGCACCGGGCATCCCTGTCGATCAGTGAGCTCGGTGTACCAGTGACCGATGAGCTCGGGGTTGCCATCACCGGCTTTCCTCAGGCCCTGCGCCAGAATGCGACCCGGTTCGCTGTCAAGTGGCACGCGGAAAACAGAAATACAGTCGATGGTGCCGCCCTCGAGCAGCTGGCGTAAATATTCAGCCTGGCGCTGAGCGGTGGCAGTGGTCCGCGCCTCGAGTCCTCCCTCGGTGATATTCAGCGTGCGCAGCCGCGGCATCGGAAATTGCCACTTGCCGATGCGTACCACGGGACGCCTGACTCCCAGACGCCCCACCAGGATACCGTCGGGTGTCCCGTCCCTTTCCCACAATGCAATATGCGGCGTATTGTCTCCGGGAATTTCCGGCAAAAAATCCAGGTAGAAATTGGCAGCGGCTGCGGCAGATCGCGGTGCACCGTCGTGATCCACCTGTTCCCAGGCGTCCAGAAGCGCCTGTGCACCGCTCATAGTCAGCTCGACAAGTGGGCCCTGTCCCGCTTTCTTGGCGGCAGGTTTTACTGCGGTGGTCGTTCTCGATCGGGTCGGCGTAGTTGTTTCCATCAGAGGTCCGGTAAAGGATGTGAGGCTGGCACGATGTCAGTTGCGTGTCCCTTGCATCAGGCTGGGACTGGTGCCGGACAGATTTTGGTAAATGTGCTTCAGCTCGTGTAGCTCTGTCTGCCAACATTTACACCTCATGGCAGCAATATATGAACGATTAACCGCACCCGGGGTAGTTGTATGCGCGCTCACACGAGGTCTCAGTCGAGCCATGAACCTCAGAGGTCAGAGAGGAGGGAGGGTGTGCTTCAAGAGCTTTTGCGGCGTTGGCCAAGCTGTCGGCGCTGGTGCCTGATACGCTCCAGCCAGCCGCGATGCTCGAGGGTTCGGTAGAGGGCGCGGTTGAGTCTCTTGACGATGGTATCCAGAAACTGCGCCGCTTTGCCAATTGGCGACGGTGCATAGAGGTTCAGGGTCGCCACATCCCGGCGCCAGGTACCGTGCAGTTTTTTGTAGCGGTAGTCGCCTACCCCATAGTCAATCCAGCGCACGCCTTCCAGTTGCAGCCGCTCGATCACGCGCCGGAGTAGATAGCAACCCGGTGCCAGGGTCCGGAATTTTGGCAGGAATGAGGTGGCCATCATGGTAAATGTGCCGCCGACGACCGGTCCGGCCAGATACGCAATCGGCTCCCCCCCAGCCTCCAGCAGGTAACAGCGGAGGTTGCCGTTTTCGGCATGAATGCCCAGCATCCTGTTCCACCAACCGTTGTCCTGTATACCGACGCCGATACATTGCTGATAGCTGGCCGCGCAAATTTTGGCAGCGGTACTGATGAAACCGTTGATCTGCCCTGGACCGCGAAGCTCAATGACATCAACAGCGCCATCAAAGGCGCTGACCAGTTTGCGGTCCTTGCGGCGGAAGTTCCTGAGGGCCTTGGATGAGTAGGAGACTATCGGTCTCCCGTTGCGATCGTTCAATTCTGTAAACCAGCGTCCAATGGTCTCGGGGTTCCCATCACCGGGGCTCCTGAGACCGCTTGCCAGGATGCCGCCGATTTCAGTATCCCCGGGGATGCGAAAAACAGAAATACAGTCAAGATCTCCATCGGCAAGGAGTCGGCGCAGGTATTCGGCTTGCCGTTCCGCGGTCTCGCTGCTTCGTGCTTCCAGTCCTCCCTCGGTGATGTTCAATGTCCGCAGCCTGGGCATGGGAAACTGCCACTTGCCAATGCGCACCAGGGGGCGCCTGTTGCCGAGGCGGCCAATCAGGATTCCGTCTGGCACGCCTCCTTTCTCCCACAACGCGACATACGGTGTGCTGTTTCTGTCGATTTCGGGGAGAAATGGCAGGTAGAAGTCTGCAGCTGCAGCGGCTTTTCGCGGTGTCCCACCGTGGTCTGTATTCTCCCAGGCATGGAGAAGGGATCGGGCACCCTCGGTTGTCATTGCAAGGCGGGGGGCATGCGTAAGCCCCGGCAGAAGGGGACTGCGCTCTGCGCTGGCGTTTGGACTCGTCGCTGAAAGACTTTCCATGACAGATCCGGAACTATCGGGGATTTCAGGCTTGGCTTTAGCTGATAACGATACAGCTGGGGCTGGTTCAGCGCTCATTCGACTTCTGGGACAGAAACCAGCGCGAATACAGGGGCTCCTGCTGGGTCGCAATTTTCGCTTTTGATAGATTCTGGGTGAAAGTGTTCCTGCCGGGCCGATAAACCTGCCAATATTTTTTTGTTGTGGCGTGGACTGCAGTGCTGTCGCTGAACTTGCTGCTATCTGACGCCAGGGGTGTCTTGCCTGCCGGCGACCGTTTAAGAGTCAGCAAGCACGCCAGCCGATAGTCTCCATGTGATCCTGTTTCCGATGGTGTCGCCGTTTGACCGAGGCAGGATGGCAGTAAAGTACTGTTCTGCTACCACCAAATCAGTGACACTATCGGCCTCGAACGGCTCCGCCAAAGGAAAATAACAGGGGGACAGGCCCATGGCGCAATACGATATCCTGCTGGAGGGCGGTCGCTACTTTGATGGCACCGGGGGGCCATCGTCGGTCAGGAATATCGCCATCAGCGACGGTCGCATCGCACGGGTGACCGAAGAGGCGATCGATCACCATGAAGCGGAAAAGGTCATCGACGCGCGCGGCCAGTGGATCATGCCGGGCTTTCTCGATACCCACACCCATTACGATGCGGAGTTGCTGGTGAGCCCCAGCCTCTCCGAGTCGGTCCGTCATGGCGTGACCACGGTGCTGGTCGGGAGCTGCTCCCTCAGCATGGTATGCAGTGCGGCGGAGGATGCCTCGGATATTTTCACCCGGGTGGAGACAGTGCCAAGGGAAAAGGTGCTGCCGATCCTGCGCGAGAAAAAGACCTGGCACAGTCCGCGCCAGTGGATCGATCATCTCGCCACATTACCTCTCGGCCCCAATGTCATCAGCCTGCTCGGCCACAGTGATCTGCGCGCCGGTGTGATGGGGCTGGCGCGCGCCACGGATCGCAGTGACCAGCCCTCCGAACAGGAACTGCAGGCCATGGAAGCACTGCTAAAGGAGGCCCTGGAGTGCGGTTTCCTCGGTCTTTCCACCATGTGCCTGAAATGGGACAAGGTGGATGGCGAGCGCGCCTGGTCCCGAAGCCTGCCCAGCACCTACGCCCACTGGAGCGAAGTGTCCCGCCTGAACAGACTGGTGCGTCGCTATAACCGGGTGCACCAGGGGGCGCCAGATGCCGCCAGGCCACTGCAGATCACCCAGTACATGCGCGAATGTATAGGCTGGCTGCGGCGCCCGCTGAAGACCACTCTGATCAGTCAGATGGACCTGAAAGGCAGTGCCTACCTGAACCTGCTTACCAGGCTGACCTCCCGGGTCACCAACGCGTTGCGCGGCAGTTTCCGCTGGCAGGTGCTGCCGACGCCATTCACCGTCTATGCCGATGGAATCGATGTGGTGTTCTTCGAGGAGTTCGGTGCCGGGGAAATGGCGCTGGACCTGAAGGATGCCGTCGAGCGCAACCAGCTGCTACAGGACGAGCAGTATCGGCGTGAATTTCGGCGCTTTTACGGGGAAAAACTCAGTCCGCGGGTCTGGCAGCGGGACTTCGGCGACGCGCAGATTATTGGCTGCCCGGATGATTCGCTGGTGGGCAGGAACTTCGCCGAGATTGCCGCGGAGCGCGGCATCCACGTGGTGGACCTGTTCCTCGACCTGGTGGTGAAGTACGGCACGCGCCTGCGCTGGTATACCACGGTGGCCAACCACCGGAAAAAGGTATTGCGTAAAATGGTGCGCGACCGCCATGCACTGATCACCTTCAGCGACGCCGGTGCCCATATCCGCAATATGGCGTTCTACAACCTGCCCCTGCGGTTGCTGAAACTGGTGCAGGAGTCGATTGATGAAGGAAAGCCGATCATGTCCATGGAACAGGCTGTCTGGCGTCTGACCGGGGATCAGGCTGACTGGTTCGGTATCGACGCGGGCAGGATCCGTGAGGGTGATCGTGCAGATTTGGTCGTCATCGATCCCAACGGGCTGGCACAGGACCTGGAGCAGGTGCACTGGGCCGAGATGGAAAACTTTGGCCTGCAGCGCCTGGTCAACCGCAATCCCGGCATCGTCAGCCATGTATTGATCAACGGTCGCCTGGCGGTTCAGGGTGGGGAACTACAGCCGCAGCTCGGCAGAGAGTGCGGTTTCGGACGCTTCTTGCCGGCCAGTTGAAGTGACGGACACCCAGCCCGCGTGTTTTTACAGTAGGGCCAGGGTCTGGGCCAGGGTCTCGCCGATGCGGGCGTGAAGCTTGAGGTCGAGGAGTTCGTCGGCCCGGGTGCGGCCCAGGTTGAGGGCTGCGATGGGTTTGTTCCATTCCCGAGCGTAGCGGCAGAAGCGGAACCCGGAATAGACCATCAGGGACGACCCCACTACCAGGAGTCCTTCACTGGCACGAAGCCCTTCCAGCGCCGTCTGTACTCTTGCCGATGGCACATTGTCACCAAAGAACACCACGTCCGGTTTGAGGATGCCGCCGCACTGTGGGCAGTCGAAGACGCGGAAACCGCTGAAGTCTACCTCCAGGTCGGCATCCCCATCCGGGGCCACACTTGCCTGGAACTTGCGGAACGCGGGGTTCAACTCGAAACAGTGATCATGCACCAGCTGGCGGTCGCAGCGGTAATCGCAGGTCATACAGCGTATTTGGTCGGCGCGGCCGTGCAGGTCGATGACCCGCCGGCTGCCAGCGCGCTGGTGCAGCCGGTCCACATTCTGGGTCACCAGCAGCTCGGCCAGCTCACGTCGTTCGAGCTCCGCCAGATGGTGGTGGGCCGGGTTGGGTCTGGACCTGCGGATCACCGGCCAGCCCACCAGGCTGCGACCCCAGTAGCGCCGACGGGTATCCAGGTTGTTCATGAAATCCTGATGCTGCACCGGCTGTTTTCGCTTCCAGGCACCGTCCTCGTCACGGTAATCGGGGATGCCGGAGTCGGTGCTGACGCCGGCACCGGTCAGGATCATCAGTCGCGGGTGCTGGCGGACAAACGTCGCCAGTCGTGCCGCAGCCTCATCCGGTGACAGCGGACTGGCCGATGGCGCGGGGGGCGAGTGAGGGTGTCTCGCGGTGGGGTTGGTTGATTGGGTCATGGCGGTTTCCGGAACAGCGGGTGCCTCGTGCATCTACTGTAATCCACCCCGCCGTGACCGGAAAGCCATGAGCTTTTGGTCTGGTAGTGACGGGCCCGCAGCTGCAAGCGGGTCAGCGCAGACGCTCGGCGCCCCGTTGCAGGAGTTTACGCGCCCGGTCGTAAAGTCCACTGTCGTGCAGCAACCGGCGAATGGAGCGATCACTCCACTTCACCGCAGTGTCCAGTGCCCGCGCAACACGGGCAGCAGGGGTGTGCCCGTACAGGTGCAGGTTTGCGGTCTCCCTTCGCCAGGTGCCGTGCAGTTCCTTGTAGGGCGCATCGCCGAAGCCAAAATCCAGCCAGCGCACCCCTTCGGCCTGGAGCCGCTCGATCATCCGGCGAATCAGGTAGGCTCCCGGGGCCAGCTGGCGATGCTCTGGCAGGAACGAGGTGGCCATCAGGGTGAAAGTGTTACCGACCCGTGGACCCACCGCATAGGCGATCGGAGCATTGCCCACTTTGAGCAGGTATCCACGCAGATAGCCGTTGCCGGCGAGGATGCCGAGGACCGCATGCCAGTGGCGGCTATCCCGCACTCCCACCCCGATATTGCCCTGGTAGCTCTGCTCACCGATGTTGGCAGCGGACTCAATAAAGGCGCCCACTTCCTCGAGCTGCCGGTACTCGCAAATATCCACTGTCCCGTCGAAGGACTTTTCCAGTTTGCGATCCTTGCGCCGGAATGAGCTGCGGGTCTTGGCCGAATTGGTCACCAGCGGCTGTCTATCACTGTCGGTCAGTTCGGCGAACCACTGTCCGCTGATAATGGGTTTGCCGTCCCCGGCTCCCCGCAGCCCGGCCATAAGGACTTTTCCTATGTGGCTCTCCAGCGGCAGGTGGTGCACGGAAATACAGTCCACCGCACCGCTCTGCAACAACGCCAGCAGGTAATCCGCCTGCAATCGCGCGACTTCTTCCGTTGCGGCTTCGAGGCCCCCGTAGGTAACGTCCAGGCTGCGGAGCCTGGGCATGGGGATCTTCACCGGGCCGATGGACAGTCGCGGGCGGCCGAGACTGCGGCGGCCTAGCAGGATGCCGATGGACTGGTCACCCTGGCTCCACAGCACTGCATGGGGTGTGTTTTCGCCCTCACGGGCATTGAGGAATGGCAGGTAGAAGTCAGGATCGGCATCAACGGAAGTGGGTAGATCTCGATTGCGCATCGCTGCCCAGGATTCCAGAATCCTGCGGGCTGAATCCGTATCCCTGCCCACCTGCGGAAGTGCGCGGGAAAGCGCAGCATCCTGCCTCGCGGCATTGCCGGTAAGCTCTCTGACGATTGGTGCTTCCATCTGAAAACCTCAGGGTAACGTGCGGCGGGTAAATGGTGGGCTGTCCGGTATTGCCCCGGTGGTCGTCATACCACTGCAGAGCGGAGTGTAGTGAGTGACAGAGAGGCGGTGCGACAAGCCATGCCAAAACTTCAATGGATTCCCTGTTGGCGCCCGATGATACGAAAAGTGGAGAAGTGGGAGATTGTCAGCAAAACAGCGGCGGAGTACTTGGGTCAGGTGAATCACGACTGCACCGGGTTTTCTGGCGTGCTGTTCCCTGCACTATTACACGGCCTTTCATATGGCCGCCTAAAGCTTGTTGGAATATTTTTGCTTATGTAGTCTCCCGATACTGCCTGACACGGAGTCAGCGCGGCAAAACCAGGGAGGAATATATGAATATTCTGAAATCTGCGGTAATTGTTAGTGCGATGCTTTGCGGTGCAGCTACCGCTGCAGCTGAAAACAAAGAAGTAGGAATGGTGCCTTTTGACGGGAAGCAGGAGTATTCCCAGTGGATTTATGATGCCAATGCAAAGGGCGTATTTACCCGTGCCGGCGCAATAGATGATAAAACTTTGGTCATTCGGTCCGATAAAGCAGGAATGGATCAGCATGGGTTGGTTGTAAAACGCATAGACGCGACACCTTTTCTCGGCAAGAGGGTCAGGCTGAAAGTCGACTTCAAGCCGACTGATGTCAAACAGTCGGTCATTGTTTTTTTCAATGCCCAAAAACAGCTTGAGAATGAGCGTAAGACGCTGGCCTGGGATAGCACCTGGGTGGAGCCCATTCGCGGCACCAGTGATTGGCAGAGTAAAGAGATGGTATTACAGGTGCCTGAAGAGGCCAGTTTCCTCGCTCTGGGAGCCGGTCTCGCGGGGCCAGGAAAAGTAGAGATTGGCACCGTTGATATTCACGAAGTGCCGATGACCGTCGCGGTGACCGATAAAGAGTACCTCGTAAAGCTTTATGATAATGGTGAGTATAAAAAGTTTCTCGCCGAAATCGAAAATGCGGATATGGGCGATCCAAAATCGCTTCGGTATGCGGAGGTCATGCTCTGGCGATACAGCGCACTGCGGGAGCTAGGTAAAGAGGATGTGGCCGGTAAGCGGCTGGAGGAAATTCGTAAAATCATCGCTGACAGTGACTGGCAGGCAGCAAACCAGTCTATCTGGGCCGCTTTCCTGGAGAGTGAAGTCCTGTACTACTCCGGTAAACTCTCGGAGGAGCAATACATTCGCACGGTGGCTGCACTGGACTTCCCTACCGAAAAGGCGGAAAAGTCGGCGATGAAAGGTGTCTACCGCAGTATCGGTTTCCACAAGCGCCTGAACGGCGATATCGCAGGAGCGAAGAAAGCCTACGCGAAAGCGGCTTCCCGGGAATGGGGCAAAGACCGTGATTACACCACGGTCGACCGTCGCCTGGAGGAGATGGAAAAAGCTCTGGTGGCCATGGAGCAAAACTGACGCACATCATCAGTGAGTTGCAGGAAAGCCCGGTCCGATGACCGGGCTTTCCTGCATTTGGGCTCCGATGGAGAGGCTGCGCCTGAACCTTTACAGCGAATGAATCACACCAGTGCCTACAGTGCCCGGTAGGCGATGGCCAGCCGAATCAGTTGCGATGTGTTGGGGTAGTGAAATAATCGCTCGGTAAGAAAGCCACTGATGAAGGCAATGCCCAGCAGGACGGGCATGGGTATACCCTCCACCTGTTCGCGTACGGCCTGCTGCTCCTGGCTGACCAGTGCCAGGGCCCCCCGGCGCTGGCGGGCCATTTCCCGGGCGCAGTCCTCTATTTGCCTATTTAAATGTCTGACGGACATCGTCGATTGCCTCCATGACCTGCTCCCGGGTTTGTGTGAAACCCAACAGGGAGCGGAGTCGGTTCTGGTACAACAGGATGACAACAAGAATGGCGAGCTGGGCGAGGAAAAAGGCCATAAAACCGATATAGATGGACTGGGAAAAGTAATAGGCAAGAAGCCCGAGCCCGGCGCAGGTGCTGAGCAGGAAAGTGATGGCAAGTGGCAGTAGGACCAGGCTCAGGGCAACGATGCGCTTGCCGGCAGCCAGTGTGCGTTCGAATTCGAGGCGCATCAGTGTCTGCAGATTGCCGGTCCAGTGTGTCACCAGCGTCAGTGCAGCCTCTGCGCGGGCCAGAGTTGAGGCCTCTTGCTCTGCAGATTCTCCATCAGACTTTCCTGGCGATGGTTGATCGGCCTCGGCATACGAATGCCGGCCGCGTCGTTGCGCGGCCGGTTCAGGATTCGCTTTCTCTCTTCCGGGCTTTTGCTCGTCCTTCATCGGGTACCTATGTGCTGCTGTCGCGTCTGGGTAGACCTCTTGCCGGCTAAATGCGAGTTATATGTGCTACCGGCTTCTCTACTTGAGAATCTTTGAGATCAGCCAACCGGCGGCAAAGGCACAGCCGACGCTGACCAGCGGGTGCCGCTGAATGGATTCTTCCAGGCGGTGTTCCATGTCAGTTGCACGGTGTTTGCCTCGCTCGACAGAGGAGCGCGCGCGTTCCTTGACATTGGAGGCCGTGTTGGCGGCCCGCTCCTTGATGTGTGATGCCGTGTCTGCCGCTGCCTCGCCGGCGAGGTTGTACGCCTGATGCAGCTTTTCCCGGCTGGACGAGTTGGATGACGGTTTTGCACTTGCCATAAAATCACCTCCACAGTTTTTGACTGTGGGGCAATCCTATAGTCGCTCCGGGCTGATCCCACGAACAACCATGTTGTACGGTCCGGGCTGTCGGTTGATCGGCTGTCCGATCAGTCAGAGCCATCGGACAATGGATGCGAGTCTGACCGAAAGGTCCATTGCCGTCAGCAGTGGGTGGGTTTCCTCAAGCCACACTAGAGTGCCTAGATGAATTTAGAGAAGCTCTGTGTGTGGAGGTCAGCCCGATGCGACTGCCGCAGTCTGACGCTCGAGCTTGTCCTGACGTTTGAGGAAGGAGCGCCATGAAGATATTCCTCTCCCTCGGCTCCCTGATCTTGCTCTGGGCAGCATCAACCGTCGCCCAGGAACGCTATGTCTGCACGCTGGGTAACACTGAACGCACGATCGAGGTAATTCAAGTCAACCCACCGGCGGGGTTGCCCTGCGAAGTGCGCTACACCAAACCTTCCGGCACCCAGACTTTGTGGCGATCACAGTATCAAGCCGGGTTCTGTGAGGACCGGGCACGGGAATTCGCAGAAAAACAGGTGGGGTGGGGCTGGCAATGCAACCGAGCCCAGGCTCGCGACCCGGCGGCCGGGGAGGTGCTGCCGGAAACGGATCTTCAGTGAGTGGCCATCACGTCCTTTATATTGGCGACGACGCCATTCAGCAGCCGCTGGCGACTCTCACGGCTGATCCAGGCACTGTGTGGGGTGATGATCAGGTTGGGGATGTCAGCATCCAGAAGGGGATGATCCGCCGGGGGTGGCTCTACACTGAGGACATCGAGCCCGGCACCGCCCAGGTGCCCGCTGCGAAGCGCGTCGGCGAGGGCGGGTTCGTCCACTAAACCGCCGCGGGCGGTGTTGACCAGCAGCGCACCGGGCTTCATTGCCGCGAGAAACTCCCGGTTCACCAGTTTGTCGGTCTGCGGTGACAGCGGGCAGTGCAGGCTGATCACGTCCGCCTCGGCCAGCAGCTGGTTCATCGGTATGCGGCCCGGTTTCTTTTCGCCGCTGAAAGATTCTGCCACCAGCACATGCATGCCAAGCGCCCTGCCCAGCTCGGCGGTCCTGCGGCCCAGGTCGCCATAGCCGATGATGCCCAGATTCTTGCCGGCCAGTTCCATCACCGGGTAATCCAGCATGCAGAATACCGGCGATGCGCTCCAGCGGCCCTCTTTCACATCGCGGTCGTACTGGTGCAGGCGGGTGGCCAGGGCAAGGATCAACGCCAGCGCATGCTGGGGCACCGAAGCGCCGGCATAACCCTGTACATTGCGCACGGGAATATTGCGCTCGGCGGCGGCTTCCAGGTCGATATTGTTGGTGCCGGTGGCGCAGACACAGATCAGTTTGAGATTATCGGCACTCTCGATCAGCGCACGTTCCAACACCACCTTGTTGGTAATCACCACATCCGCACCCGCGATGCGCTCGGCCACCTGCTCCGGTGCGGTGGTTTGGAAAAATTCCCACTGCTCTAGGCAGCTTTTCAGTGCAGTCGTGTCCAGCTCTTCCAGTTTCATGGTCAGGGCATCGAGAAAAACACCGCGCATCGTGTGTGCCTCATTCTTATTCGTACTTTTCGGTTCGCTCTTGGTCGATCGGCAAGCGAAAGGTTAGGAGGCGAACTTGATGTTCCGAACCAGCCTGCAGGAAAGCGACAGATTTGTGTCTAGACAGTGTAGTGGCGGCAAAGTACAGGGACGGGGATTTCGAAACGCTGTGAATACGTCCCTGTACGCTCCATCGGCGACGTCCTGTCGCCGATGGTTCGAAATCCCCGTCCCTGCACTTTGCCTTCCGTTTCGGCCTGGCGCTGGTCCGAGGGTGCTGCCCAGCGATAGGTGGTCGGCTAAAAAAATCTGCAGAGAAACTACATCACCCGCATACCCGGCTGGGCGCCGGCATGGGGTTCCAGAATCCACAGGTCCTTGCCGCCCGGCCCCGCCGCCAGCACCATGCCCTCGGAGACACCGAAGCGCATCTTGCGCGGGGCCAGGTTGGCGACCATGACGGTGTGTTTGCCGATCAGGTCTTCCGGGTTGTAGGCGCTCTTGATGCCCGCGAATACCTGGCGGGTCTCGCCGCCGAGATCCAGGGTCAGCTTCAGCAGCTTGCCGGCCCCCTCGACATGTTCGGCATTGGCGATCAGGGCGATGCGCAGGTCGACCCTGGCAAAATCATCGAACTGGATCTCGTCAGCAATCGGGTCGTCAGCGAGCGGGCCGGTCGCGGGCTTGGCCGCTTCCGCCTGCAGCTGGGCCAGGGACTCCTTGGCCGCTTCCAGGATCGCATCCACCTGGGTTTGCTCGACCCGCTGCATCAGCGGCTTGAACTTGTTGATGGTGTGGCCGGACAGGGGCGTGGTGGCTGCGTGCCAGTCCAGCTGGGTGCCCAGGAACTCCTCTGCCTTCACGGCAGTTTCCGGCAGCACCGGCGCCAGCCAGGTGATCAGGGCGCGGAACATGTTCACCCCCTGGGAGCAGATCGCCAGCACTTCCGCCTCCTTACCTTCCTCCTTGGCCAGGGACCAGGGCGCCTTGTCGGCGATCCAGGCATTGGCGGCGTCGGCCAGGGCCATGATTTCGCGCATGGCGCGGGCGTATTCGCGGCTCTCATAGAATTCACTGATGCGCGGAGCGGCCTCGACAAACTGATTCCACAGGGCTTCGTCGGCCAGCTCGCTGGCGAGCACCCCGCCGGACTTGCTGACGAACTTGGCGGTGCGGGAGGCGATGTTGACCACCTTGCCCACCAGGTCTGAATTCACCTTGGCGATGAAGTCTTCCAGGTTCAGATCCAGGTCATCCACGCCACCGGTCAGCTTGGCAGCGAAGTAGTAGCGCAGGTATTCCGGGTGCAGGTGGTCCAGGTAGTTGCGCGCATTGATGAAAGTGCCGCGGGACTTGGACATCTTCTTGCCGTTGACGGTCAGGAAACCATGCACGCATACCTTGGTCGGGGTGCGGAAGTCAGCGGAGTCGAGCATCGCCGGCCAGAACAGGGCGTGGAAGTTGACGATGTCCTTACCGATAAAGTGGTAAACCTCGGCGTCGCTGTCTTTGTTCCAGTAGTCCTGCCAGTCCAGACCGTTCTTGTCGCAGTAATTCTTCAGGCTGGCCATGTAGCCGATCGGCGCGTCCAGCCAGACATAGAAGTACTTGCCCGGGGCATCGGGAATCTCGAAACCGAAGTAGGGCGCATCGCGGGAGATATCCCACTCCTGTAGTCCCTCATCCAGCCACTCGGACAGCTTGTTGGCCACTTCACCCTGCAGGGTGCCGGAGCGGGTCCACTGCTTCAGGAAGTCGGTGAACTCCGGCAGGGTGAAGAAGAAGTGCTCGGATTCCTTCTCGATTGGCGTGGCGCCGGAGATGGCGGACACCGGGTCGATCAGTTCGGTAGGACTGTAGGTGGCGCCGCAGGCCTCGCAGTTGTCGCCATACTGGTCCGGCGTTTTACAGCGCGGGCAGGTACCCTTGATGTACCGGTCGGCGAGGAACAGCTCCTTTTCGGGGTCGAAGGCCTGGGTGATGGTGCGCGAGGCGATATGGCCGTTATCCCGCAGCCGCTTGTAGATCATCGCCGACAGCTCGCGGTTTTCATCGGAGTGTGTCGAATGATAGTTGTCCACACCGATGAGGAAGTCGGCAAAGTCGCGCTCGTGCTCCGCCTGCATGTTGGCGATGTGCTGCTCCGGCGTTAGGCCCAGTTGCTCGGCCTTCAGCATGATGGCAGTGCCGTGGGCATCGTCGGCACACATGTACAGGCAATGGTGGCCGCGGGCCCGCTGGAAGCGGGCCCAGATGTCGGTCTGGATATATTCCAGGATGTGACCCAGGTGCAGTGAGCCATTGGCGTACGGCAGGGCGCTGGTCACGAGGATTTTGCGGGCTTGGGAGCGCGATTCGGACATCGATTTTTCCATGACAGACGGTTTGCGGCCGCCGCGGGCGGCCCCTGAAAAGACCGGCGAATATAGCAGATATGCGGCCTGCACGGCACCCGCCGGGGCGGTGCTGGCACTGGCGCGGGGCATCCCGCACAATGCGGGCAAATTTTGACTGACAGCGGAACAGGGGATGGTGACGTGAGCGAACACGAGCATGACCACGGCGACCTGCCGGAGGGTGCGCAGGCGGAGCTGGAGCGGTTGGCAGAGTGCCTGGGCAGCCTGCACGACCCGGCCACGGGGCGGATACTGGACGAACTGGATGCCGATATCGAGGTGGGCTACGAGGACGACACGGTGTTCGTCGGCATCACCCTGGGCTACCCCTGCGCGAGCCAGGAGGAGGACTGGCGCGAGCGGGTACAGGAGGCCTGCATGCCCACCCTGCGCGGCGGCCCCCTGGGCGGGGCGCACCTGCAGCTTGAGCTGTTCAGCGAGATTCCCGCCACCGAGGGTGGCGAGGTGCCGGAGCACCTGCGCGGTGTGAAGAATATCGTCGCCGTGGCGTCCGGCAAGGGCGGGGTGGGCAAGTCCACTACCGCCGTGAACCTGGCGCTGGCACTGGCGGCCGAGGGCGCCCGGGTGGGGATGCTGGACGCAGATATTTACGGTCCCAGCCTGCCTTCCATGCTGGGTACCGAGGGTGTGCGGCCCGAAGTGAAAGAGCACAAGTTCTTCGTGCCGGTGGAGGCCCACGGCCTCAAGACCATGTCCCTCGGCTATCTGCTGACCGAGGACACTCCAGCGGTCTGGCGCGGACCCATGGCCAGCGGCGCCTTAAATCAGATCCTCACCCAGACCCTGTGGTGTGGCGAAGGCGAGGAGCTGGACTACCTGATCGTGGATATGCCCCCGGGCACCGGGGATATCCAGCTGACCCTGGCGCAGAAGACCCATCTGGCCGGCGCGGTGATCGTGACCACACCCCAGGACCTGGCGTTGCTGGATGCCGTCAAGGGCGTGGAGATGTTCCGCAAGGTGTCGGTGCCGGTACTGGGTATCGTCGAAAATATGTCACTGCACACCTGCAGCCAGTGCGGCCACACCGAGCCGGTCTTCGGCAGCGGTGGTGGCGAGAAGATTGCCGCCGACTACGACACCGGCCTGCTCGGGCAGCTGCCGCTGGACATGGCGATCCGCGAGGGCACCGACCGCGGCCTGCCCAGTGTGGTTGCCGAGCCGGACGGCGAGGTGGCATACAGCTACCGGGAGATCGCCCGCCGGGCAGCGGCAGAAATCTGGCTCAAGGCCGAAGAGGGCGGTGGGCCTGAAATCGAGATCGGTTGAGTCCGGGGGAGTGCCGATGTTGGTGGGGAAATCGACACCCAGTCACGCACAGCCAGCGAATGCGTGAGCGCCCACTTACCTGCCCCTCGTAGAGGGACAGGTAATTGATTGTGGATTTATCCCCGGGGGCAGCAAAGGGGCACCGTCCAAGCCGTGTGCGATGGCCGGCGCCGACCTCATTGAGCTTCGCTCTGGAGCCCGTGCTCCCACGCATGGTCATTCGACCAGGAAGGTAGCGTTCATCTCGCTGGCGTTACTTTTGGAGATCCACAGGTAACGCCCAGGCTCCAGGTCGACAGTGACGTAGCCATGGTTGCCGGCCGGCAATTGCTCCATGCCCCCGACGAATTCAACCGGAGCCGGTGCCCTCAGTCCGCCCACATTGCTCCAGTCCATCCAGTAGGCAACCTTGTCGATATCCGTGTCGCTTTGCAGCCTGGCCAGGTGCAGGTCATAGGGGAAGGGGCCGGGGGGATTCTCGAGGAAATTGACGCGGATCGTCTGGCGGCCGGCCGGGATCTTGGCCGGGGCCTCGATGCCCGTGTTGCGCACGGAAACCTGGCTGCCTGCTGTGGGCTCGGCAATGCCGCCCTGGTTATCGGTTACTTCCACTTGTTGCAGCATGCCCATGGCCGTATGCCACTGGCCGTCCGGTGCCTTGACGTAACACTCCATCAGGTAGATGCCCGGCTCCTTCAGTTCGATGGTGGCATAGGACGTCTTGCCCGGTGCCATCAGGCCAGGACCGCCCGCCCAGGTCATCTGCATTCCCCACGCGGGCATGTGCTCCTGTATGAAAGGGCCAATGTCCGCCTTGGTCAGTTCACCGCTGCGCAGGCCCTCCATCAGCGGATCGAATACCGGCACGACCTCCCTGAGCTGGTCCTCGATCGTTTTGCCTTCGACCAGTTTGTAAAAGGCGACGAAGTGGGCCTGGCCGCCGAGGTTGCGGAAGCGGAAGCGGTGCCAACCCAGGTCGAGCTTTTCCGGCCCTTCGATGGTGTATTCACGGGTGGTGATATCGATGGTCTGTGGCTCACTTTTTTTCGGCTCGGCCAGCGCATTGTGTGCCGGTGCCAGCAGCAGGGTTAAACACAGGGCAGAGAAAGTGCTTCTTATCATGTGCATAGTCATCTCCATTCAGCCGGGCCACGGGTGCCTCCATTAGACTGGAGGGGTGGCTTCAAGAGGATTTCACTGGCTGCGTGCCAGGGTGAAACCGGTTGCATCTAGCGTGTACTAGTGAATGTTCTGCGCGAAGGCAGAAGGGCAGGCTGGGACTGCGATCGGTTAATTGAAGTTATTTGAGTATCCGATCTGGAGGGCACGTTAACACTGTGCAGCTGGGCGCAACAGCTTGCGACGGGCAGGAGGGGCGTTTGTGGCAGGAATGCGGAGCAATACATGTGGACATAAACGACAGAAAGCGCCCCGGAGGGCGCTTTCTGTCAGCTGGGCTGGGAGTGGGCCGGGATTCGACCCATTCCCGTCGGGATCAGCCCTAGGCCCGTGCCCGATCCAGTTCGGCCTGCTGGCGCCGCTGTTCGTACTTCTCACGGCGGCGGGCAGCAGTGATTTCCCGGGCGTCCTGGCCGATGTGTTGTTCTCCACGCTGCCTGGCCAGCTGGATCTGCTTCTCCCGCTCGCGGTAACGGGCGCGGTCGGCCTCTGACACCTTGTCGTAACAGTGCGGGCAGCTGACGCCCTGCTCGAATTGCGGCGACTGCATTTCCTCCTCGGTGACCGGCATGCGACAGGCGTTGCACTGCTGGTAGTTGCCGCGCTCGAGATCGTGGTTCACGGTCACCCGATCGTCGAATACGAAACATTCGCCTTTCCACAGGGTTTCTTCCTTCGGCACTTCCTCGAGGTATTTGAGGATGCCGCCCTGCAGGTGGTAGACCTCGTTGAAGCCCTGTTCTTTCAGGAATGCAGTGGACTTCTCGCAGCGGATACCGCCGGTGCAGAACATGGCCACTTTTTTGTGCTTCTGCGGGTCCAGGTGCTCCTTTACGTAGTCGGGGAACTCGCGGAAGGAATCGGTCTTCGGGTTGACGGCATTCTCGAAGGTGCCGACCTGGTATTCGTAGTCGTTGCGGGTATCGATCACCAGCACTTCCGGGTCGCTGATTAGCGCATTCCAGTCCTGTGGCTTGATGTAGGTCCCCACGGTGCGACGGGGGTCGATGCCCTCCACGCCCATGGTGACGATTTCGCGCTTCAGTTTTACCTTGCTGCGCAGGAAGGGCATCTCATCGGTGTGGGATTCCTTGTAATCCAGCTCCGCCAGGCGCCGGTCAGATTTCAGGTGGGTGAGCAGCGTATCGATGCCCTCCCGGGAGCCGGCAACGGTACCGTTGATGCCCTCTCTGGCCAGCAGCAGGGTGCCGCGGACCTGGTGTTCGAGCATCACGTTCAGGAGTGGGTCGCGCAGGGATTCGAAGTCGTCCAGGGAGACAAACTTGTACAGCGCACAGACTACGATCGGTTTCATGGTTCTACCTCTTGCGGGCCGGAGCGTAAATCCGGGGCAAACAGTCTCCCGGCCGGGAGGCCGGGGGCGAAAATCGCCGCGCATTTTATCCTAGCGGAGAGGATTTGTCGTACATTTATTGGACAGTGACTTGTTATTGACCAGTGGGCCGCAAGTTGTCAAAGTTGCGTCAATTTTATCCCCTGCCCACAGCGAGGCTGTTCCCATGGAAGAAGAGTTTGTTCCCAAAGAGTCTCCCCTGAGCCGGACCTATCAGGAGGGGGATACCACCGTCCATATCGATATCTATGAGGACGGTGAAGGCGGTTGGCTGCTGGAGATTGTCGACGAGGACGAGAACTCCACCGTATGGGAGGATCCCTTCGACACGGAGGAGGAGGCCTTGGAAGAGGCCCTCGAGGCATTGCGTGATGAGGGCATCATGACCTTCGTCGGCCCGGTCGAGGAGGAAGAGGACGAGAGCTGGTAGCAGGGGCAAAGCCCCGTTTCCCAGGTCTTGTGGCTCTCTCCAGACTCCATTTCACCGGCATTCCCTGATTGCCCCGGGTGGCCCCGGGGCTGGTCTCCCATTTCCTTTCATCCCCGGTTCTATCTGCCTTATTGGCTTCCTCCACTTCCCGCGGTCGCCTCAGGTTTGCGCTGAACGGCCGGGCGCTCCTGCGAATTCCTGCTATGGTTAAAAAGTGAAGGGAATCGCGACAGTGTGACAGCACACGACCCAATCGCGGTGCCGTCCGGGAACACCAGGAGTTGTGTTTTCGGCGGCACCACCTGGCGTCAGCGAGCGGTTCCGCGATCCATGATCCCACTCTCCCATCTTCCCTGTTTGCTTCCCCGTGTTGCCGTTCAGGTTTCGGCTGTCCTTGTGTTGTCATTGCCACTATCAACGGCACAGTCGGTGCCGGTCACCCTGCTGGACCAGCGAAAGCTGGAGACAGGACTGGCAGAGGCCCGCCTGCTGGCGGAAATGCGGGGCTTTGCCCTCATTGCTGGTCGCCACTGCATTGCCTGCGATGAAAACACGGCGCTCTATGTGCGCAAGATTTCCCCGCGCAGTGGCTTTGTGGAGCGGATAACCGAGCCCGCGGCCCGCTACACCTATCCAGGCCAGTACCGCGACTACCAGAGCAAGGCAGTGGTGGAGAAGACACGCTTTTTTTACGGCCGCTGTTATGAGGGCCAGACGGCACTGCTGTGGCTCAGTGAGTATCGCGGGCCCGCGGGATGGAACCACGATACCTATGTGATCCTTTTTGGCGAAAAGGGACTCGAGCACCACTACAGTACACAGTACCGGCCGGAGCTCTTTCACCTGGGGCATGAAGAGTGTGTGGAACTGCCCGGCATCGACGCCGAGATCGAGCCCTAGAGGGTAGCGCACGGGTGCAGGACAAAAAAAGCCCCGCTCGGAGGCGGGGCATTCAGACCGCGGTCAGCCGCGGTTTTTAGGGTTGTTCCCTTGATTTCGACGATTACTTGACCGGCTTGTAGACGATCTTCAGCTTTTTCTTGCCCCACTGACGGGCTTTCTTGATGTCTTTTTCCATCCACACATCAATGCGGTTCTTGAATCGCTTGTTCATGCGGTCGCGCACGGTGTAAGTGCCGGGCAGACCTTCAATCTTTACCTTGGCGCCGTTGGTCAGGCCATGCTTTTCCAGGTCGCGGGACACGGCGATGACCTTGTCACCGGGGCGCAGGCGGTTGTTCCAGGCCGCTACCCAGGGGTCGTCGTCGGTCTGGCCGGGTACGGAGTTATAGGCAGTCGCGTCCACAGTCATGGTCTTTTCTACTGCAGCAGACGCGCTGAGGCTCAGGGAGCCTGCAAGAACGGCCGTTACAAAAAATACCCAGTTGCGCAGAGTCTGTTTCAACATGTCCCGATACCTCCGAGATTCAAACGGTCACAAGCCAAAAAGTGCTTGCGAAGTTCCAAGTCCTTTTGGCTATAACTGATCACTCTTTGAACAGTGGTCGCTATATTACGGGCCATGTCCGGCTTATCAAATTTTTCTGTCCCTTAGACTCAGGTTCGATCAGGAACACGTTTTTCAGCCACAGAATGGCAAGCCATCTCGCATAACCGTGCCGATGGGGAATATGATTCTTTCAAACACGGTTTTGGTTAATAAATGATCAGCCGGGTCCGGTCACTGGAGAAATGGAGTCCGGTACCATCGGGGGATAATGACAGCGATGTCTTCCTAATAAAGCCGATGTTGTGCTGGAAATCCGGTTTCTAAGCATTGTCCCAAAAGTAAAAAATTCTCCCCCGATTATTTGCGACTGCCAGGTCAAATGCATGTGAGTGCGGGCGGCGCGGATGAAAAATCCGAGATTTCTGGGAGATCAGAGGATGTCAGCGGTGTCATCGCCGCTTGTCAGCGATGTCTTCGGGGAGATCGGGACGGTTCAGAGCGCGGTGGTGGTGGCCCGGGCCGGCGGGTTGAGCTGCTCGCGCAGGGCCAGCAGATAGGCCCGGTCCTCTTCCAGGTCTGCAAAGCCGTGCTGCTGATCCAGGGCCACGGCTTTTTCCAGCCAGTCGACGGCCTCCGTCAGGTTGCCCTGCCACTCGCAGACCTGCCCCAGGTTGAAGTAGGTGATGGCGAGGTTGTGCCACTCCTCCAGTTCGGCCAGATCGGCAACAGCATCCCGGTAGAGGAAATAGGCGTTGCGCAGCAGGTCGTTCTGCTTGCTGCCTTCCACCGTCGCGGCCTGCTGGTGGTAGGTGTGGGCCAGCGCCGACCGCACCCGCGCTGGTGAGTGGGCCAGGGTTTCCCCGCTGTCGAGGAAATCGAGGACGGATTCAAATTGTGCCCGGGCCAGTGGGTAGAGGTCTGGCCGCAGCTCGCCGCCGAGGGCGCTGAGCACAATGCCGTAGCGGTAGCGGAGGTTGTTCTGCTCACCTGGCTCTTCCGAGAGGGCGGCGATGGCCTGCTCGTAGAGGGGCAGGGCGGCATCGTAATCACCCTCCATAGCAAGGGCCTCTGCCTCTGCCACCAGATCGGGGGCAGACTCCGCCGCAAGTGCAGCGGGCGCGAGCATGGCGGCACAGAGAAGCAGGGGCTTGAGGAGGTTCGGCATGGCAGTCAACGCGGTACTCATTATTTCCAGAGCGGTTTGGCCCGGGGCTCGCCCGGGCCTGGCCGGTGATGCGGCGGGGGGCAGTTGTCCCGCACCCCGGCACACATCACTCAGTAAACCGCGAATCGGCCATTTGTGCCAGCAATCCCTGCAGCGGATGGCGCAGGGTTACACCCGCAAAGCGTTTGCTCTGGCAGCGGCAGGAGTAGCCGCTGGCGAGTAGTGACTGGTTGTCGCCATTCAGCCGCGGGGCCCAGGACTGCTGGAAGATGGTGCGGGACGTCTCCTTGTTGGCGGTCTCGTGCCCATAAGTACCGGCCATGCCGCAGCAGCCGAGGCTCTCGGTGTGCAATTCCAGCCCCAGGGCCGCAAACACGGCCTGCCAGTCTTTCAGCGAGGCAGTGGCGTTAGTCTGCTCGCTGCAGTGGGGCAGCAGGCGGAAGCTGCCGGCGCTGACCCGCGGCCGCTGTCGTTCCAGGTGATCGCGCTGGCTCACGAGCCACTCCTGCAGCAGTTGCACCGCCGGGGCGCCGTCACCGAGCACCTTGCGGTATTCGGAGCGGTAGGTGAGGGTCATTGAGGGGTCGATGCCCACCAGGGGGATCCCGCTGGCGGCCAGTTCCTGCAGCAGCTCGCTGTTGGCCTGGGCCACACGGCGGAACGGCCCGAGGAAGCCGTGCACGTGCAGGGGCTTGCCGTTGGCGCGGAAGGGCGCCACCAGCGGATAGAAATCCAGCTGTTTCAGCAGTCGCAGTGCGTCCGCCACCACCTGGGCATCGAAGTAGCTGGTGAATGCATCCTGCACGATGATGACCGCGCGATTGCGCTGTCCCGGACCCAGGGCCGCGATGGTGGCGGGGCGGGCCAGGGGAACCCCCATCTCCTCCATCTCTTCGCGCAGGCTTTTGCGCGACAGTGCCGGGCTGTCCGCCAGCCCGAGCCCCCGCTCGAGGAGCCAGCGTGTCGGCGCAAACTTCAGCGGCCAGTTGTACAGCTGCGGCGCCCGCGACAGGTGTGGCACGATGAACTCAAGGGCGCCAACAAAGTAATCCTTCAGTGGCCGCAGGTAGCGGCTGTAGTAAAGCTCCAGGAACTTGGCGCGAAACTCCGGCACGTCCACCTTGATGGGACACTGGCCGACGCAGGACTTGCAGCCGAGGCAGCCCTGCATGGCCTCGTTCACTTCGTGGTTGAAGTCGTATTCGCCCCGCGCCCGGGCGAGAGAATTCTTGATCCGGCCGGGCAGGCCCACAAAGAAGGAACGCTCGCGGAATTTGCGGCTGGCTTCCACCGCGTCCACGCCCTGGGCGCTGAGCAGTCGCAGCCACTCCCGCATCAGCGAGGCGCGCCCCTTCGGGGAATGGATCCGCTCCCGGGTGGCCTTGTAGGAGGGGCACATGGCGGAATCCGGGTCCCAGTTGAAACAGGCACCGTTACCATTGCAGTGCACCCCCTCGCTGTAACCGTCCCAGACCTGCACCGGGATCTGCCGGTCCCGCTCGCCACGGGTGGGCACAGCATCCACCTTGAGTAGCCCGGAGGCGCGACTGGGGGTGGCGATCTTGCCGGGGTTCAGCTGGTTGCGGGGGTCGAAGGCCGCCTTGACCTTTTGCAGTTCAGCGTACAGCTCGCCGAAGAATTCCGGCGCGTATTCCGAGCGTACCCCCTTGCCGTGTTCGCCCCACAGCAGGCCTTTGTACTTCTGCGTCAGCGCCACCACCTTGTCGGTAATGGGCCGGATCATGGCCGCCTGCGCCGGATCCTTCATATCGATGGCCGGGCGCACGTGCAGAACGCCGGCGTCGACATGGCCGAACATGCCGTATTCCAGACCTGCCTCATCGAGCACCGCGCGGAACTCGGCGATGAAGTCCGCCAGATGCTCCGGCGGTACGCAGGTGTCTTCCACGAACGGGATGGGACGCTTTTCCCCCTCGGCATTGCCCAGCAGGCCAACCGCCCGCTTGCGCATGGCCCAGATGCGGTTGACCTCGTCGTGCCCGCGGGCAATGGAGTAGCCGAAGCTCTTGCCCGGCTGGCCGACGGCGCTGTCGATCAGGTCGGTAAAGCCACGCAGGGCCTCTTCCAGAACCTGCTCGGAATCTGCCGTGTACTCCACCAGGTTGATGCCGCGCACCGGGCGCTCATCGGCGGGGAAAAACTCACTGACGCTGTGCCAGACGATATCCGCCATGGCCAGCTGCAGTACCTTGCTGTCCACCGTCTCGATAGACGTGGGGCCGGCGGCCATCAGGTCCTTGGCGTCCCGCAGGGCATCCTGGAAGTTGTCGTATTTGAGGTTCACTAGTGCGACGCATTTGGGGATTGGCAACACATTGAGCCTGGCCTCGGCGATAAAGCCGAGGGTGCCTTCGGAGCCGCAGAGCACACTGTTCAGGTTGAATTGCGCGGCGTTCCCTGCGTTCCTTCCGTCACCTTCACGCAGATGGGCCAGGTCATAGCCGGTCAGGCAGCGGTTGAGCTTGGGGAAGCGTTGTTCGATCAGCTCGGCCTTGTCCCGGGCAATCTCGTCACAGACCCGGTGCACACGGCCGGCGCGACCATCTCGCTCAGCGATTTGGGCCAGTTTGTCGTCGCTGACCGGCGCGGAGTGCCACAGCTCTCCGCCGAGCAGCACGGTGGACAGTTCCAGCACGTGGTCGCGGGTCTTGCCGTAGACGCAGGATCCCTGGCCGGAGGCGTCGGTGTTGATCATGCCGCCGATGGTGGCGCGATTGCTGGTGGAAAGTTCCGGGGCAAAGAAGAGCCCGTGCGGCTTGAGCGCGGCGTTGAGCTGGTCTTTCACCACGCCAGCCTGCACCCGCACCCAGCGCTCCTCTGCATTGATCTCGAGAATCCGGTTCATATGCCGGGAAATGTCCACCACCAGGCCGTCGGTCAGGGACTGACCATTGGTGCCGGTGCCGCCACCGCGGGGCGACAGCACTACCTGGTGGAACTCTTCCCTATCCGCGAGTTGCGCCAGCAGCTGCAGGTCATGGTTGTCGCGGGGGTAGACCACCGCCTGCGGCAGCACCTGGTAAATGGAGTTATCTGTGGCCAGCACCGTGCGGTTTGCATAGGTGGGGCTCAGGTCGCCGCGAAAACCCGCGTCACGCAGGGCCTGCAGGAACTGCAGGTACAAGGCCTGAACCGGATCGACTTCACGTAGTGCTGGGATCATGGATTTGTCCGTGACTCTCAGGAGGTCTGGCATTGTAGCGGTGGGGCATCGTGGCGCAAGCGCGGCCCGGGTCACTGTCTCCTCGGGGACATTCCAGTGGCGCACCGGTGCTACAGAAGACCATTGGCAACGCTGGCAAGAGGGAGGGGGCTCTTACCTATACAAAATTTATTCTTGTACAACTCGGGATTCGGGGTTATAAAACTTGTACAGGTTTTTCAGGGTGTACAAGTGCGATGAAAATCGAGTTGCTGACCGGCAAGATCCCCGTGGGCATCAGTCAGTGCGCCATGGGTGACGCCGTGCGCTATAACGGCGGCCACAAACACAGCAAGGTCTGTACTGAATTGCTCGGGCGGGTGTTCGAGTATGTGCCGCTTTGCCCGGAGGTCGCCATCGGCATGGGCGTGCCGCGGCAGCCCATCCGGCTGGTGAAGAGCGATCCGTCCCCGGAGGCGGAGATACGGGTGCTGGGGGTGGATGACCCGACACTCGATGTCACCGAGCCCCTGCGGAATTACGCCGACAGTGTCGTGCCGGAGCTGCAGGGGGTGCGTGGGTACATCTTTATGCAGAACTCCCCCAGCTGTGGCCTCAAGGGGATCCGCCGCTACCTGCCCAACGGGCACGGCCACGACAGCGACGGTATGGGTGTCTACGCCGAGCGCCTGCGGGATCGCTTCCCGGACATGCCCATGGAGGAAGTGGGGCGGCTCAACAACAACGATATTCGCGAGAATTTTCTGACCCGGGTGTTTGCCTACGATGCCTGGTTCCGTTACGTCGAGGAAGATCCGCAACCGGCCCGCCTGATCGAGTTCTTCACCGCCTACAAGTACCTGCTGCTGGCCCATCACCAGCAGAAGACCCGCGACCTGGGCCAGGTGCTGGCCAACTCGAAAGGGCGCGAACAGGGGGAGCTGGCGCTGGAGGTGCGCGGGCGGATGATGGAGATCCTGTCCCACATGGCCAGCCGCAAGGACAAGACCAATGCCCTGATGCACAGTCAGGGGCACCTGAAGGGCTATCTGAGTAAAGAGGAAAAGGCGGAGCTCACCCAGCTGATTGACGAGTACCGGCGGGGACTGAAGCCGGCCTCGGCAGTATTGACGCTGCTGCGTCATTACCTGCCCCGTACCCCCCACAGTTTCATTCACAACCAGATGCTGCTGGCCGCGGAGCCAGCCGAGATGGGGCTGTGCGACTTTCACTAGTCCGCAGCAGATGTTCCCCGGAGAAGAGATACCGTGTCTGATACAGAAACACCGACACCGGCAGTGACAGAGAAGCCCACAGACAACCGCGCCGAAGCCCCGGCGGCCGCGCCCAGCCTGACCATCGGAGAGGTGGCCCAGCGCACCGGGGTGAACCCGGTGACCCTGCGCGCCTGGGAGCGCCGTTACGGCCTGTTGATTCCGGGGCGCACCGGCAAGGGCCACCGGCTCTACAGCGAGTGCGATGTGGTCAGGATCCGGGATATCCAGTCCTGGCTGGCCCGCGGTGTCGCCATTGGCAAGGTCAGGCCGCTACTGGAAAAACCGGATGAGCCCGCACCGGCGGAGGACAGCTGGACACAGCTGGTGGCGGATACCCAGTCGCTGGTGGAACACCTGAAAACGGCTGAACTGGAGCGCCATCTGGAGCAGCTGCTTTCCGCCTACCCCCTGCCACTGCTGCTGGATCGCTGGCTGGCGCCACTGCACCGCAAATTGAGCCGCCAGCATCGCTACGGTAACAGCATCGGCCAGGCCCTGTTCTGGCGCCAGCTGGGCGAACTGCTGGCAGTGAACCTGCGCGCCGGGCGGCGCGGTCGCAAGCGTGGCCCGTCCCTGGGGCGGCTGTTGCTGCTCACTTTCCCCGGGAGCGAGCAGGGGGTGTTTGCCCAGCTGTTCGAAGCGGCGCTGACGGATATGGGGTTCGAGGTTTTCGGGCTTGCACCCGAGGCGGAGCTCGGCGAGCTGGCCTTTGCCGAGAAGAATCTGCACCTCGATGGCGTGGTCTGTTACAGCCATCATGCACTGCCGATGGCCATCCTTGGCAGCGGGCTGGAACGGGCGCGCAAGGGGCTGCGGGTGCCGCTCTGGTTCGCCGGCGGCTTTGTCGAACTGCAGCAACGGGACCTGCGCAGGCTTGCACAGCATGGCCAGACCGGGTTGCTGAATGGCAGCACGGGTGAGGTACTGGCACAACTGCGGGAGCAATTCTCATGAGTGACAGGTTCGAGCACGAGCGCGGACTGGTCTGGTTCCGCACGGACCTCCGCGTCCATGACAACACGGCGTTGCATCGGGCTGTGCAGGCCTGCCATTCGGTCGCGGGTGTTTTCATCGCCTGTCCGGAGACCTGGCAGAGCCATGACGAGGGTGACAACCTGGTAGCCTTCCGCCTCGCCTGCCTGCGCGAATTGCAGGCGGCGCTTGCCGAGCGCAATATCCCGCTTTATTTCCTCGAACTGAAACGCTTCGAGCAGGTGCCCGAGGCCATGGCACAGATCGCCGGCAAACTCGAGGTGGCGGCGGTATTCGCCAATGCGGAGTATCCGGTCAACGAGCAGCACCGGGACGAGGGGGTGCGCAAGGCCCTGAAAGAGATCGGGATTCCCATCGAGTACAGCACCGACCGCACGCTGGTCTCCCCGGGCGCGATCAAGACCAATAGCGGCGATGCCTACAAGGTCTTCACGCCCTTCAAGCGTGCATTTATCGAGCAGTGTGGCGGCGGTGACTTCTCGCCGTTGCCCGCACCACGCAAGCGCGACACCGTGGACTGGCCCAGCTGGTTGCAGATCAAGGGTGAGGAGAACCTCCGCCAGACGATTCCGAAAACCGTGGCGGGATACAGCGCGGTCGCTGATCAGGATGGCAAACTGCTCGGCTGGGAGCCGGGCGAGAAGGCCGCTCTGAAAAGGCTCGACGCCTTTGAGGAGCAGATCGACGCCTACGAAGAAGAGCGGGATTACCCGGGGATCGATGGTACATCGCGCCTGTCGCCCTACCTGAATGCCGGCGCCCTTTCGGTGCGCCAGTGTGCCCACATGGCGCTCGAGTGCAACCGCGGGCGCTGGAAGGGCGGCAGTGAGGGGGTCGACTGCTGGCTCGGCGAACTGATCTGGCGGGAGTTCTACACCCATCTGATCGTGGCTTATCCCCGCCTGTGCAAACACAAGCCGTTCAAGTCGGAAACCGAGGGCGTGCCCTGGTCCGGTGACGAGCTGGCGTTTCGTCGCTGGTGCAAGGGCAAGACCGGAGTGCCCATCGTCGATGCCGCGATGCTGCAGCTGGAGCAGACCGGATGGATGCACAACCGCCTGCGCATGGTGGTGGCCTCCTTCCTGACCAAGAACCTGCTGATCGACTGGCGCTGGGGCGAACGCTATTTCATGAACCAGCTGATCGATGGCGATTTCGCCTCCAACAACGGCGGTTGGCAATGGGCTGCGTCCACCGGCACCGACGCCGTGCCGTATTTTCGTGTTTTCAATCCCTACAGCCAGTCCGAGAAATTTGATCGCCATGGCGAATTTATTCGTCATTTTCTGCCGCAGCTAAAAAAGCTCAGCGACAAAGAAGTGCACAGCCCACCGCCAATGGAGGGGTATCCGCCGCCCATTTGTGACGTCAAGGAAACCCGCAAGAAAGCCATTGAGGTCTTTGCCGACCTGAAGTGACGGGTGTGCCGTCGGCGTGTTTGTTATTCCTTGCAGGATGCTGTTGCCGCCGCTAGTGACAGCGAAAATTGCGTTTCGGTCGGTGTCTATACTTGCCCCATCGCGACCTGTGCAAAGGAGTGCATTATGGCGTTCACGGCAAGAGCCATCAGCCTGGCGGTGGCGCTGGCTGGCGCGTCGGCGAGTTTCGCTGACGAGAGTGTCACCACCGGGCTTTACCGCAATGTCGTCGTCTTCGGGGACTCTCTCTCCGACAGCGGCAATGCGGGTATTTTTACCAGTGACGATCCCGACGGTGAAACCCCTCGCCAGCCGGCCATCAGCTTTACCGCCCAGCGCTTTGGGCTCGAACCGCTGACGCCGTCCTGCTTCGGGCTCGGTCCCGATTTTGGTGGCGCGGTGCCCTGCTATCCCGCGGCGGGCAGCGTGGAAGAGCTGGTGGCGCAGATTACCGGTTCAGTGCTGACCAATGGCAGCAACTGGGCAGTGGGGGGTAATCGGACGGCGGATGTTCTACTGGACGTGGTGGGCCCGCAGCGCTTCCGCAGTCTCTTTCCCGATACGACATTGGCCGATCACAACAGGCTCACCACCATCCTGCCGGACTCCAGCCGCTGCGGTGAAGATGGTATCTGTGATCCGGCGGCGGGGGAGAGTCCCTTCCTGCCGCCGGCGGAACTGATCGCCGCGGTCTCCAGCTTCGGCGACCCCGCGGCGCTTCAAGCGCTGGTGGACGACCCCAATAACGGTATCGGCCTCACCGGAGTGCCCAACGCACTGGGGCAGGGGTTCCTGCAGCGCAACAGCGTGACCAGCGACACCCTGTATTTTCTCCAGGGCGGTGGCAACGACATCATTGCCAACACCATCGCCGGTACCATCAGTCCCGCGTCCATGGAGCGCGCCGCCACTTTCCTCGTGACCGCTGCCGAGGAACTGCGTGCTGCCGGGGCAAAATATGTGGTGGTTTCGAACGCGCCACGCGTGGGTAATACACCGTTGATGAACGACCTGGGGCCAGCGGCGGTTTCAGCGGCCAACAGCGGCACAGCCCTGTTCAATGAGGAATTGCGCGGCCAGATGCTGTTTGTCGGCAATGTATTGATTCTGGACACCGAGGGCTTCGGGACGCTGGCGCTGGAGAGACCAGCTTTGTTCGGTTTTGCCGATATCGACCAGGCGGCGACCTGCTATGCCGCGGGCACCTGCGCCAACCCGGATCCGGTGTTCAGCGAGGTGGGCAGTGCCCCGAACGCAGACCGCTTGTATTTCAATGACGGTGTCCACCCGACCCTGGCAACACAGGAAGCGCTGGGGGATTACTACTACTCGGTACTGAGCGCACCGGTGGGCTTTGCCCTGCTACCGGACCTGGGCTATCAGAACACCCGCGCGCACCAGTCCAATATCGACCAGCACCTGTTGTCCCAGCGCTTCCGCGAGCCCACTACCACGGTCTTTTTCAGTGCGGCCTGGAACACCACCGAGCTGGGCGGCGGTCCGGCGCCCAATTACAACGACAGTGCCTGGGATGCGTTCTTCGGTCTCAGCTTCAACGCCACCGATAACTTTGAGTGGGCGCTGGCGATGTCCTACAGCAGCTCTGATTACCGGCCACGGGACTGGTCACTGGAAGCGGATAACCTCAACTTCAGCTGGCTGGCCCGCTGGCATGATGAGCGCTGGTTTGTGGACGGTGGTCTTACCTACAGCGACATCGATTACGACGATGTGAACCGCCACATTCATATCGGACCCTATACGACCCAGATCCAGGCCAGCACCGAGGGCGACGCCAGCAGTGTGTTTGTGCGCGGCGGTTTCGACACCGCGCCGGCGCTGCCCTGCCAGATCGGCCCGTTCGTGTCCCTGGCCTGGACCGACGTGGATTCCGACCGCTTTACCGAGCGGGCCAACCACGACCTGACCTATATCAGCGCCATCAATGGCGAGACCGTCGATCCTTTCGGATTGCGGGTAGGCGGCATCAACCGGGAATACTGGCGCTATCGCGCGGGTTTCTTCTATAACGCCCCGGAAGAGGCGGAATGGCGCTGGTTCGGTGAAGTCTGGGTGGAAGCCAATGACGGTGATGACGTGCAGGATGTGAATATCGGTATCAAGTCCATACGCGGCAACAATGCCAACCTGGCGGCCTACGACAGTCGTAACTCCGGCTACTTCCAGAATGGTGGCGGTGCCATGGTGGGGCTCAATCTCACCGATCAGTTGCAGGTGAGCGGCACCTTGTTGATGCGCCCGGAGGATACCCTGGGGGGACTGAATTTCAGTTACCGGTTCTGATTTCGCCGGGCGAGTGGCCCACCGGCGCGACCGTGCCGGCGGGGCTGGTCGGCTTGCCGGTGGCGCAGAATTTTCTGCGGTATGGCTAAAGAAAATGCCACGGGAATGCGAAATTCACGCTGAGATCGGGCATTAATTACCCGCGCGGTTGTTAAGTTACGCAGTATCGATAACAACTGGATAGTGAAGATGTTCAAGCCAAAGTTCAGCCTGCCGAGTGATGCCCTCAACCGAGCCGACGCCGATGTCTGGGCGGTCAGCACGCGTGCCCACGAGCTGGCCGACAAGGGTGAGGACGTGATCTTCCTGTGTGTGGGCGACCCCAACTTCGATACTCCCGAGCCCATCCTCGACTACACCCGTGCGCGCCTGGGCGTTGGCCGTACCCATTATTCCCCCGACGCCGGCGAGCCGGTTTTGCGCCGCGCCATCGCCACCATCGAGAGCAAGGTATCCCCCCATCCCTGCAGCCCCGATGACGTGGTGGTCTTCCCCGGCGGCACCAATGCCATCTACTCGGTACTGGCCTGCCTGCTGAATCCGGGTGAGGAAATCGTCATCCCGGAGCCGATGTACATCGGCTACGTGCCCATCTGTGATGCGCTGCGCCTGGAGGTGAAGCGGGTGGCCTGCCCGGCGGACAACAACTTCGCCTTTGATGTGGAGTCCATCAAGTCCGCGATCGGCAAAGACACCCGCGTGGTGATGATCAACACTCCGGTGAATCCTACCGGCGCCATGGCCACTCCGGAGCAGCTGCGGGAACTGGCGGCCTATTGCCGCGAGCGCAATGTGTGGCTGGTCAGCGACGAAATGTACTCCATGATCACTTTCGCCCGCCGTCACACTTCCCTGCGCACGGCGGCGGAGCACCTGGACAACGTGGTGGTGATCGATGGCCTGAGCAAGTCCCACGCCATGAGCGGCTGGCGCCTCGGCTGGGCCGTCGCCCAGGGGGCACTGGTGGAACGCCTGGCCCAGTGGGCCGGGGCAACCATGTTCGGCTGCCCACAGTTCATCCAGGAAGCGGCGGCGTTCGCGCTGGAGTTCGACGGTTACTTCGTGGAGCAGATGCGCTCCGCCTATGAAAAGCGCCGCGAGCTGATCGTAGAACGCATCGGCAATATGCCCGGCCTGAGCTGCTACGCTCCGGACGCAGGCATGTTCGTGATGGTGGATGTATCCCGGGTGGCGGAATCCGGTGAAGCCTTCGCCTCCGCTCTGCTGGATGCCGAACGTGTGTCCGTACTGCCGGGTGCCCCCTTCGGCCCGAGTGCAGTGAACCATGTGCGGCTCACCCTGGCCGCCGACGAGGCAGACCTGCGTCGAGCACTGGACCGCATCGAACACTTCGTCACCAGCGACAATCGCCAGGCTGGCTGATCGGGGTTACCCCTTTTCGGGTTGGCAGCAGAGGGGCCCGCCGTCAAAGAGCCGCGGGCCCCTGTTTCGACATCCGTCGATTGCCGTTATCCTTGCCTTTTTCTGTAGTAGAAGAAACAGCACCGTGAAAATCGACCGGCATAACCTGAAGATACTGCAGGCCCTGCAGACCAACGCTCGCATCAGCAACCTCAATCTGAGCGAGCAGATCGGTCTCTCGGAGAGCGCCTGTCTGGCGCGGGTAAAGCGTCTGACCAGCGAGCGTTACATTCGCGAGTTCCACGCGGAGGTGAACCTGGACAAGGTGCGCCATGCCGAGTTTTACGTGAACGTCGCCCTGAAGCGTCAGGACGCCCGCACCAGTGAAAGCTTTCGCCGTGCCATCAATGAGATTCCACAGATCGTCTCGTGCGTGAAAATGTCCGGCGAGTTCGATTACATGTTGCGCTTCGTCTGCCCGGACGCGGCAGACTTCAACCAGGTTTCCGAGCAGCTGCTGGCCAACGAAGAAGCCGCGATCTCGCGCATGACTTCCCACCTGGTGATCGAGAAAACCAAGCCTTTTGGCGGCTACCCACTGGAACTGCTGTTCCAGGATTGAACACTGTCTTCCTCCCGGGCGGATGATGGCCCGCCCGGACCGCTCTCCCGCCTGTTTTCTCAGGTCAGTACCATCGAAAGGCTGCGGTCGATCAACCACCAGGCTGCCAGCCCACCGACCAGGTAAGCAATCGGCCAGGCGACCACGGCGGTATCAGCACCGTTGTGGCGGGCGCCCCACCATGGCGATGGGGGCACTTGCTGCAGCAGCCACCAGAGGAGGGCGAGGGCGCCGATAAAGGCCAGCTGGCCCGCCTCCACACCGATATTGAACAGCGCCAGAGAGAGGGGGATGGCATGCTGCGGTACACCGATCTCCGACAGGGCACCGGCAAAACCCAGCCCGTGCAGTAAGCCGAAGCCGAATGCCACTAGCCACGGCTTGCGGATGGCCAGGGTCGAGCGCCCGCGATGTTTTTGCAGGATCTCGCTGGCCACGAATACGATGCTCAGCGCGATGACAGCCTCCACCGGTGCCTGGGGTACCGATACCCACCCGAGCACTGCAGCGGCCAGCGTCAGGCTGTGGGCCACTGTAAAGGCGGTGATGGTCCACACCAGTTGCTGCACGCCACTGACCAGCAGAACCAGTGCCAGCACGAACAGTAGGTGGTCGATGCCGAGCAGGATATGTTCGACGCCGAGCACGAAGTAGGTGCCGGCTATCTGTCCGCTGCTCCCTTTCGCATCGATGACCAGTTTTGTCCTGTCCGGAAGCAGTCTCGTCACCTGCTCGCGGCCATCCTGCCAGCGGATATGTACCAGTGCGTCCGTCATCGTTTGCTCGAGGCCGTCGATCGCCACAGGGACGTCGGCCAGCGCGGCACTGTGGCTCACCTGCCAGGTTTCGGTGTAAAACCCATTGGCAAACGTGCCCCGGGGCGGTGTCACGGCAGACACGCTGTCGCCGAACCGCACATTCATGGACAGGCGCAGGTCGCCCCGGGCCGGTACCCGCCAGGACACCGAGAAAACCTCTTCCGCAGTCTGCTGGATCTGCAGGTAGGCCGGCCGCAACTCATGGGACTTGGCCTGAAAGGCCAGCAGCAGGCTGAGTACTGCAAAAATAAGGGTGATATGGAGTGGCGACAGGCGGTTCATTGCAGGGCCACCTCCTCACTGGCCCGCTCCAGTTTGCCCTCAACCCGCAGTTCATAGGCGCTGCGATAGCTGTCGTACTGCGCTTCCAGGATTTTTTTCTGTTCCTCGCTCTGCCAGTCGCGCAGCACGATAGAGGCCACGTCTTCGAAGTCCGCCGGCTGCTCGCTTCTCACCGACTCCAGCAGCACCAGGTGCAGGCCATAGGCCGACTCGACCGGTCCGGCCCACTCGCCGCGGGGCAGTGTTTCGAGCTGGCTGGCAAACCCCTCGCCGAACAGGCGGTCCAGCTGATCTGTGGTTTGCCCCTCAAGGTGCCTCTGCAGCAGGCTGCTGTCACCGAGCTCACTCGCGGACACCCCTTCCGACAACAGTGCTCTTGCGGTCTCGATGGCTGCCTCGGGGTTATCGTGCGCACCGCGGTTGAAATAGATCTGGCGGAGGTTGATCTGCGCCGGTTGCCGGTAGCGCTCGGCATTTGCGGAAAAATAGTCACGCAGGACTTGCTCTCCGGGCTCGATGGCATCGATCAGGTCCCTGGCCAGGAATTCCATTTTCATGCGCAGGCGCCGGCGGATCACTGTATCGTCCCGATCCAGTCCCAGATTGATGGCCTCCCGGTAGAGGACTTCCTCGCGTACGAAGTTGTCCACCAGCCCGCTCAGTTCCTGTTCGGTGGGCGGCCGTTGCCAGCGCCGTTCGAACACTGCGGCCAGGTGGTCGATGCGGCTCTGCGTCACGACAATTTCGTCTCGCCTGGTATCGTCGTCGGTGAAGAAGGTGCTGATACCGAACAGCAGCGCACCGATCAGGGTAAAGTGCAGCAAAGGTTCGCGCAAAACCGAGTGGCTCATGGTTAAAATCCTGTTCCCTGTGTTATCTCTTATCCTATCCGTGGAGTCGCCTCAGGGTATACCTGTAGGCGAGCGGAGGGAGCGGCTTTTTTATTGATTCCCGAAATCAAATGCCAATGTGACTGCCCTGTGATTTTGTATTCCGCACCGAGAGAGACCGAATCTCACTCGATTAGGGAGCGATACTGGCTATCAATCTAGCAGAGGGATAAGTGCTTGCGGCCTTCGCAATGCCTGCAAACAGCCTCCCGCTGTCATATCGTGTCTGCGAGGTTAGATATCAAACTGATAGACCAGTTTGAGCCAGAAGTAATCACCTTCTGGCGTGTTCTTGGTGTCCAGCTCAGGAAGCCACCTGAATTCCACCAGCAGGTTTTCCTTTCCCATGGGCAGCACATAACCGACTACAGGGCCGATGCCCGAGGACCGCTGCCTGAATTCCTGAATAAAAAGGCCTGGTCCAGGATTGTCATCATCACTGATCTGATTCAGCCAGAAAGCGTTGAGTCCAAGGGTGACGAAGCCTTCGCCCGCAGGAAGCATCTGCTGCAGGCTGCCATCCAGGTGAAAGAGCGAGCCACTCTTGTAATCGGTATCCGGATTTTCCCAGTTATAGGTCAGCCCGGCAAACAGGGAGGCATTGAAACCGGATTCCTGGTTGCTATAGGCAACGGAAAAGGTGGGGTCCACCGCCCAGTAGTTGAGTCCGGGGTTGGCGAGCCGCCCTACGTCATAGTCCCCGGTCGGGGCATAGACAGTCAGCAGGGCATTGTATTGCCAGTTTTCGCACTGCCAGGCAAGCATGGCTGGAACCAGGCTAGTATCGCTCAGGCCCGAGGTGGAATCGCGACGACGGAAATTGCCAAGGTCGCTTTCTATGGTGCCGGTTACGGTGACATCTGCCCAGGATGTAAATAATCCTGCACTGTATTTTCCCCCGAGCACTGGTGTCTCAAAGGTATAAATCCCGCCGACAACCACCGCATCCAGGTCGACATCAACGCCGGTTGCGACGAGCCCGGCAATGGGGATATCGGCGCTGATACTGAAATCACCGCTGTAGTTAAGATAGATGGGCTCCACCACCACCCCGGCCTGTAGCGGTGCGCGATCGATCAGCGTTGCTACCGTGCCGGGCACGTAATAACCGATGCCACCCTCTGTACTCAAAGCCGCTGAGGATAGGGTCAGCAGTGTCAGTCCCAGAACGCCAGGGCAAACATTTTCGTGTTTGCGGGAGAGGACGATCCGCGAAAAAAGTTTTGATCCCCTCATTGGTTAAAGCCTCCGCTCCAGGGTTTGCTGTCCAACCGTTTGCTTTCAGGGTGTATACCAGATTGGCGAGGAAAAACCGCGCTCCTGGTGGGTCAGCGGAACGTCCTTGTCCATTTCCACGTCGAAACGCACTTTGTCGTAAAGGGTCCAGCGAGGCGTTGGTATTTCCAGTACCCGCACGTAATAGACAGCTTTATGGTCGGGGTTGAATTCCTCATCCACGAAGTGGCCCACCAGCTGCGCAGCGCCGATATCGTTGCTGTATTCAGCGGTTTCCAGGTTGACGGAATTGCCGACTTTCTGGATTTCCCCCTCACCATCTTTAGTTCGATCGCCAGACCAGGTCACGTTGTAGATTTTCTCGTGCGCCTTGCCATTGCCGTCTACCCAACCCTTGATGATCTGCACCCGGTCCAGGTTGGCACCCTCGGGATCCTTCATGGCGGCTACCAGGAAGGTTATCGGCTGCCCTTCCTTGGCTGCGCTCAGCGAGCTACCCATCGGTACACCTTTTTTGTAGCCGACAGCCGCAATGTCACCCCTGGCGTCCAGCTCGCTAAAATCAAAGCCCCCGAAGAAGCGCAGGGTCATCCGCGGACCGGTGGTGGCAAAGGTCTCCTTGCGCTTCATCGCATCCCAGATAGCTTCGCGGGTGTTTTCCTTCGCCCACACGCCCATGATGCCCGAAGCTGCCTGCTCCCAGCCGGTGAAGTCACCACTCTTGCCCTCGATCAGCGGGTAGTTCCAGCGGGTCTTGTTGGAAGGCTCCAGGGTCTTGAACTTGCCAAAGAAGTTGTCCTCTTCAGCGGTGGAAAGACCGGTATGGGTATCGGTGGCAGCGTTGGCGCCATACTGGAACGGGTTGGTGCCCAGTTTGTCCTGCAGCCGCATCCCGGACTTCAGTGCCTCGCGCCAGTACTCAGTCTTGATGGCACCCTCCGGCTTGGGCACCAGGATCAGATTGCCGCGATCCCACAGGTCCCAGTTGGCGAATTCGTCCTCAGGCGACAGGCTCGGGTGAGACTCACTCTGGCCCTTGATCTGGGTCACCTCAAGCAGGGGCTCATACTTCGCCCGCATTTGCGCCCATTCGCTGGTCATGGGCGAGCCGTCGAACTGCTGTTCCTCGAACATGCGCCCATTGGACAGATTGCCATTGTGGGGAATCGCCAGCACCTGTCCGCCAGTTTTCTGCTCGTAGGCCTGCATCCACTGCCACAGTTTCATCGGGTCCTGGGTCTCAAAGGTGGTCAGGGGTAGCAGGTCACCAATGCGGTCGGCGCCATCGCGAAAGATCACATTGCGGTGCAGGTTATTGCCTCCGTCGGCATTGACGGTCCACTCGAAGGCAATAAAGGTAGAGAACTCGCCGGGCTTGTAATACTTTTCCGCCGCTTCGATGGTCTTTTCCCAGGCGGACTTCATCCACTTGGGGTCCATGACTTCCTTGGGTAGTCGCTCCTCGGACTGCATGGTGATCAGCTCACTCTTGGCGGCGCTGGCTTGCTTTGGGTCACCAGAGTTGAGTGCTTCACTCCATTTCTTGATGGTGTCGTTTTTCAGCATCTCCGGATTGCCGGCGACGATTTCATTGATGACCCCCATGCCGTCGGAATGATCGGTGACCATGAACCAGTCATAGGGGCGGTGCAGCTTTGCCTTGAGTCCGCTGTTGGACTCCACTTCCTGCCCCAGGGCGAAGCGGTAAGCATCGTCGGGTGTGAGGGTGGCGCCGTCCATGCCGGCGTCGGCGGACCAGCCGGTATGCACGTGTGTGTCGCCAAAATAGGCAGTCGTCGGATAGTCACCCCTGGCGCCAGTGCCAGAGGCCCCAGCGGTATCTCTGTTGCCTTCATTACCCGACTCTGAAGCCGCATAGGGATTGGATTCGTTGTCCGTATCATCCACCGGGGCGTCCCGGGAACCGAACTCTTCCCCGATGATCTGTTCTCCTGAGCTGCCCGACTGTGCCCCTTCTGCCGGCTCCCGGTCACCGCCACAGGCAGTAAGTGCAGCCATCAGGGCTAGCAGGACGGGTGTGAAGTTGCGCATGCGCGATTCCATTGGGTTCTCCAGAAATGATTCTGCCAGGTAAGGGCGCTTCGAAAGACCGCGAAGAGCAAATAATGAATGCAATGGCCAATGCCCCTGGCCTGATCACGGTTTAAGCTGCTTGAATGTTAGTTGTGCAGAAGCGGGAGTGTGCGAGGTTGGCATCCAAAGTGCCGGAGGAAGCGTAATTCTCAACCTCCAGGCCTATGGTTGTGGCTGCTCTACACTGCGAAGGAAGAGTGGGCTTGGGAAAAGCCGTCAAATCAATGGATTGGGAGAGCTGGCAGTGAGACACAGTGGGACAGTTTATCTGGTTCTGAATGCGCTGATCTTCGCCATCATCGGTGTGTCAGCGTTTGCCAATCCCGTCGCATTTACCAACACGATCGATTTCTCCCTGGACGCACCGGCAGCCATGCCGGAGTTCCTCGCGACTTTCGGGGGGTTGATGGTGATGATCGGTGTGGCGATCGGCCTTGCCGTGGTGTTCCGGCGCCATCGCCGGGTTGCCTTCCTGCTCATCGTGATGGCCTATGCCGGCTTTGGCGGCGGGCGGCTGGTGGGCATGCTGGCGCACAGCGGGTTTGACTGGCGCAACGGGCTCTTCTTCGCTACCGAGGTCCTGCTTATCCTCTGGGGCACGGCCTGTTACCTTCAGGAACGGAAACAGGGCCATGCTCCGGCCTAAATAAAAAAGCGCGGCACCGTGACACGGGCCGCGCAAAGGTTGCGGTTTTTTGCCGATCAGCCGCAATACGGTTTCAGGGTGTCACCTCAGCGCCTTTTGCTCCTTCATCGTTCTCCACTGCGCCAGCCGTGACCCGGCGGAATTCGTCTTTGTAATTCTTAAACTCTGTGCCCATCAGCCGATCCCAGAAGGTGAAGTAGAAACCGTAGTTACCCTGGAATTTCTGGTGGTGCAGGTTGTGGTGGGTTGTGGTGGTCAGGAAATCCAGCGGGCCGTCGACCCAGCCTCGAGGGTGGAATTCACAGCTGGCGTGCAGCATGGTGTTGCGGAAGATCTGGATGAAACTGAAAGCGATCCCGATCCAGATATGGATCGGCAACAAGACCAGCGACAGGGGGGTGAATAGCACCATCAGCAAACCCTCACCGACGGAGAAACTGTAGGCCGCCCAGGGAGTGGGGCTGAGAGACAGGTGGTGTACCCGATGGAAGTGCCGGAATAGTCTGGGATGGTGTATGGCCCGGTGCACCCAGTAGAAGTAAGTGTCATGCAGGAGAATGAGGACGGGCAGACTGATGATGTTCCACCAGAGTGGATAGTCAGTCCACTCCCAATAGAGATGCAGGTAACCGGCGCGGTTGAGGGCTATCGTGCCGAGGCCGATGGTGGCGCCAATTCCCATGGTGAGTAGCGAGAAACTCACTTCCCGACGGATGTCTCGCCAGGTGGCGCGTCGTTTTTGCAGCCGGCGCTTGTTCATCCAGCCGCGAAACAAGAGGGAGACAAACAGACTCACCAGGGTGGCCGCCAGAACATAGCGAAAGAGCATCCTTTCGTACTGTGTCAGCCATGGCTGGGCCAGCTCAGACAGAAATTCCCACTCCATAGTGACTCCTTGCCATTCCTTTGAAATTCCATGGGAGGATTCGCCAGGAGCACAGAGCATGCCGGCTTCACTGCCGGGGTGAGGATTCTTTCGGCTTCGGCAGCGGGCGAGTCACCATAATAGATACATTTCGATTAGAGGCTGCTGGGGAATTCTCACTTTCAGACCCAGTTGGCGCGGGATTCCTTCTGCTGTTTGTCTTCCTTTCTGGATTTCCCAGGTTCCCGCGGTACCGTCTGTCAGTCTTTTGCTGTATTCAGGTCATCGATTGTAGGCCCTGTTCTTCGCTATTTGTCCCGGTGCCTCCAGATGCCGCCCTGCGAAACTCCTCTTTGTAGTTCTTGAATTCGGTCCCCATCAATCGATCCCAGAAGGTGAAATAGAAGCCGTAGTTGCCCTGGAATTTCTGGTGGTGCAGGTCGTGGTGGGTGGTGGTTGTCAGGACGTCGAGAGGCCCGTCCACCCAGCCGCGGGGATGGAATTCACAGCCGGCGTGGAGCATGGCATTGCGGAAGATCATCACGAAGATAAAGGACAGCCACACCAGCACATGCAGCGGCAGCAGGATGGTGATCAGCGGGGAGAAGATGGCCATCAGGGCGGCTTCGCCCACGGAGAAACTGTAAGCAGCCCAGGGGGTGGGGGTCCGGGACAGGTGATGCAGGCGGTGGAAGTGCCGGAATAGCTTCGGGTGGTGCATGGTGCGGTGGGTCCAGTAGAAGTAGGCATCGTGGACCAGAATCACCACCGGCAGGCTGGCGATATTCCACCACAGGGGATAGTCGCCCCAGTCCCGGTACAGCTGTAGCCAGCCCCAGTCATACAGGACTCCGGTGATCAGGCCGATGGTGGAGAAGACCCCCAAGGTGAGCATGGAGAAACTGACCTCACGGCGGATATCGCGCCAGCCGGCACGGCGTTTCTGGATGCGCCGGCGGTCCATCCAGCGTCGGAACACAACACCCACCAGCAGGCTGACGGTGGTGGTGGCCAGCAGGTAGCGGAACAGGTCGCTCTGAAAGTGCCGCACCCAGTCCTGGCCCATCTCCAGCAGGAATTCCATGGTTTGTCCCTCGTGTTCTTGTTATTGGCTGCTGTCCGCCGGCAGGTGCCCGACGCTAGCTTCAAATCCGTGGGTCCAGTCTGGATCAAACGCAAGGAAAGTGCTTCCGGAATCCGCAAAACAGCTGACGGATTCTGAAAACTGGTGGGATCAGGCCGGCAGCTGCCCGCGTCGGAATTCCGTGGGGGTGCACTGGTGGCGCCGCTTGAAGGCGGCATTGAAGGGGCTCAGCGAACGGTAGCCAATATCCAGAGCGATGGTCAGTATCGGCAGGTGCGCCTGCTGCGGGTCCGCCAGGCGGGCACTGGCCTCGTCGATACGGAACTCGTTCAGGTACTCGTTGAAATTGCGGTAACCCAAGTGGCGGTTGATCAGGCTGCGCAGTACATGCTCGCGGGCACCCAGCTGTTCGGCCAGTTCACGGATGGTGAGGCCGGTATGGCGGTAGCCACCATTCTCCATGTGGGACTGTAATTGTTGCAGCAGCTGACGCTGCGGTCCGTCGAGGCTGGGGGGCGGTTGTGCCGGGGCTTCCTCCGCTTCGGGTTCGCGCGCCTCTGGCGCCGGCGGCAGGGATTCCCCGAGGGCTTCCGGTGAGAGCGCCAGCAACCACAGGCAGGCGGCAAAGGACAGCAGGGTGGCAAGCAGGGCGTGCAGGGTGGGAATACCGGTAGGTATCGGCCAGTAGGTGAACAGGAACTCTGCGCTCACCACGACCAGCATGTAACCACCCACGGTGATCAGCAGAGCCGCACGCAGGCGGCGCCGGGCTTCCACCAGGTCGGACTGGAAGTGGCGGAACAACTCCAGCATGCCCGCTGCGATCAGCCCGAGCTTGAGCGGTTGCGCCAGCACGTAGAGGGACTCGTGCAGCGCCGGCGCGGTGGCAAATTCCAGGTGGTTGGCCGCTACTGGCACTGCAACCGACAGTGCGATCAGGGGCCATCCCCAGCGCGGGAAGGCGTCTCCCTCGCTGCAGAGCTGGTGGGCGAACAGCCAGAACGCGGCCGGCACCAGGATGGTGGGCAGGTCGAACAGCAGTCGGGCCAGTGGGTGCTCCAGCGACAGCAGCGGCCACAGCAGATAACAGAGCACCCCTGCCAGCATCAGGATCAGCCAGCGCCCGGCCGGCTGGTGGCGATAGCTGATCAGCAGCCTCGCGGCCGCGAGTAGCAGGAGGCCGCAGGCACTGCCGGTGAAAAACACATAGCTGCTATGCACCGCTTACCTCCACCGGTCCGCCCAGGCGTCCAGCACCTTGCTGCTGTAGGTATGGCGGCCGTAACTGCCGTTGTAATAAGCCAGGGCGTTGGCCAGGTTGCCCTTGGCCTTGCCGATATAGTGCTTGAGGATGGTGCAGCCGTAGCGCAGGTTGGTGTCCATGTCGATCAGGTTGTCGTCCGGGCTGCCGATCTCGTTTTTCCAGAACGGCATTACCTGCATCATGCCCTGGGCGCCGACGCGGCTGACGGCATAGGGGTCGAAGGCGCTCTCGATCTGGATGACGGCGAGCACGATCTCCGGCTGCAGCCCTGCCAATGTGGCCTCCCGGTGCACGGCCTTCAGCACGCGCATACGCTCGTCGGGATCCTTGATATAGCGGGCAAGGGGCTGGGACTTGGCCATCAGCCAGACTTCCGCATCGAAGCGGTCGGAAAAGCTGTGGGCCTGGTGGATGGCCGCACGCAGGGCGCGGCGCTGCTCCGGATCAATCTGGGGGATCTGCATCTGCGCTTGTGCCGGGGCCCAGGCGAGCGCGAGCAGCAGGGTTAAGCAGATTCTTATCATTTTCTTCACGGTCTGTGGCAAAGCGGGCTCCGGGTTATCTTACCCCATCGCCCGCACAGCGCCAGCGGGCTCAGCCGGCGAGTTTCTCCAGCAGGATTTCCAGCAGCTGGGACTCGGCGAAATCCTGGCTCTCGGCATCGCGGCGGCCCTTGTACTCCACCACGCCGCGTTCCAGACCGCGGTCACCGACCACGATCCGGTGCGGAACACCCATCAGCTCAACATCCGCCAGCATGGCGCCAAGGCGGGCCTTCGGCTCGTCCATCAGCAGCACATCGATACCCTCGGTACGCAGGGCGTCGTAGAGGTGCTCGCATTTCTCGCGGACCAGGTCGCTCTTGTGCATGTTGATCGGCACGATTGCCAGCTGGAACGGGGCGATCGCCTCCGGCCAGATGATGCCGGCATCATCGTGGTTCTGTTCGATGGCGGCGGCAACGATGCGGGAGACCCCGATCCCGTAACAGCCCATGGCCATCACCTGTTCCTTGCCGTTCTCGTCCAGCACCGTGGCATTCATGGCCCGGCTGTACTTGTCGCCCAGCTGGAAGATATGGCCGACCTCGATGCCGCGCTTGATCTCCAGGGTGCCCTGGCCGTCCGGGCTCGGATCACCGGCGACCACGTTGCGGATATCCTCCACGCGTCCGGGCTCCGCATCGCGGCCCCAGTTGACCCCGGTCAGGTGGTAGTCGTCCTTGTTGGCTCCGCAGGTAAAGTCCGCCAGTTGGGCGGCCGCGCGGTCGACAATGGTTTCGATCTTCAGGTTGACCGGTCCAAGAGAGCCGATACCGCAGCCCAGTTCTTGGGCGATACGGGCTTCCGGAGCGAATGCCAGCGGGCTGGCCACGCCCTCGAGTTTTTCCGCCTTGAGCTCGTTCAGCTCGTGGTCGCCGCGCAGCACTAGTGCCACCAGCGGAGCCTGCTCTCCCTCTTCGGCCTCGCCGAGCACGATCAGGGTTTTTACGGAGTGGGCCGGGTCAGACTTCAGGAAGGCGCTGACGTCGGCAATGGTTTTCTGGCCCGGTGTGTGTACTTCCTCCATCGCCTTTGCGGGAGTTGCGCGCTCACCGGCGGGAGCCACGGCTTCTGCCAGCTCCACGTTGGCGGCGTAGCGGCTCTCGGTAGAGAAGGCGATGTCGTCCTCACCGCTGGCGGCCAGTACGTGGAACTCGTGGGAGCTGGATCCACCGATGGAGCCGGTGTCCGCCAGTACCGGGCGGTAGTCCAGGCCGATGCGATCGAAGATGCGGCAGTAGGCATCGTGCATCACATCGTAGGTCTCCTGCAGCGAGTCCCCATCCAGATGGAAGGAGTAGGCATCCTTCATGGTGAACTCCCGCGCGCGCATCACGCCGAAGCGGGGGCGAATCTCGTCGCGGAACTTGGTCTGGATCTGATAGAAATTGGCCGGCAGTTGCTTGTAGCTGTTGATCTCGTTGCGGATCAGGTCGGTGATGACCTCTTCATGGGTGGGGCCCAGGCAGAAGGGGTTCTGGTGGCGATCCTCGATCCGCAGCAGTTCCGGACCATACTGCTGCCAGCGGCCGGATTCCTCCCACAGCTCGGCCGGCTGCACTACCGGCATCAGTACTTCCAGGGCGCCAGCCCGGTCCATTTCCTCGCGCACGATGCGCTCCACCTTGCGCAGCACCCGCAGCCCGGTGGGGAGCCAGGTATAGAGGCCGGAGGCCAGCCGCCGGATCATGCCGGCGCGCAGCATCAGCTGGTGGCTGATGACCACGGCATCGTTCGGTGTTTCTTTCTGGGTGGCAATCAGGTAGCGGGATGCGCGCATAGGACTCTTCGGTTTGTCTTGTTGATGGGGCCGCACATTTTACGCTGGTGGGGCTGCGAGATGGTAGGGCCGGGGAGCCGGAAGTGCCCGGCCAGAAACAGAAAACCCCGCCGGGGCGGGGTTTTCGTGCTGGGGAGATTGCCGGAATCAGTTTTCGGCCATTTCCTTCAGCTTCTTCAGCGGCCGTACCTTTACCTGGATGCTGGCGGGCTTGGCCTTGAACACGGTCTCTTCGCCGGTGAAGGGGTTGATCCCCTTGCGGGCCTTCTTGGCCGGCTTCTTCACGGTGGTGATCTTCATCAGGCCGGGCAGGGCGAACTCACCGACTGCGCGCTTCTTGATGTGACCCTCGATCACGTTGGACAGCTCGTCGAGGACGGACTGGACCTGTTTGCGGCTCAGCTCGGTGTTCTCGGCGATCTCGTTCAGGATCTGCGTCTTGGTGTACTTCTCCTTGATCGCAGTGACCTTGCGCGGCTTCGCTGCAGCCTTGGCTGCGGTCTTCTTGGCGGGAGCCTTTTTGGCTGCCGTCTTCTTGGCGGGGGCTTTCTTAGCTGCGGCTTTCTTGCGTGCGGCCATGGTAGCTTCCTTCTCTATTGGTGGTGTCTATCCGGTGAAAATGTGTTCTTTACCTCACCGGTTCCGCCCCGGCAGGGGTCAAAAGCCGTGTGGGTATGGGGTGAGTATATCCAGTTTTTTTTCTCTCGCACGAGAAAAACCGGGAAAAATAGTGCTTTTTTTCACGATATGACAGGCCGGGGAGAATCTTCGTGCTCTTTTCCGGGGTTCAGGCAATGACTCCTCCGCAGCGCGCGGGCCAGCTTCTTCCCGCCAGAGCGCTCATGTATAATCTGCGCCCCTCAAAGCACCAGGTACCGATCCATGCCGATCTATGAATACCAGTGCAGAGCCTGTGGTCACCAACTGGAGGCTCTGCAGCGCATCAGTGATGCACCACTGACCGATTGTCCGGCCTGCCAGAAGGCCGACCTGCAGAAGAAGATCTCGGCTGCCGGTTTCCGCCTCAAGGGCGGCGGCTGGTACGAGACCGATTTCAAAACCGGCAGCAAGAAAAACCTGGCCGGTGACGGGGCCAAGGCCCAGTCCAGCTCGGACAAGCCGTCCGGGGGCACCGCCGCAGCGGGCTGAGTCCCGGCGGCATTCAAACCGGGCCGGCGTTCACCGGCCCAGAGACAACACAAGACAACGGGAATGTTATCCATGCGCAGCGACTACTGTGGCGCCCTTCGTTCTGCGGACATCGGCCGCGAAGTAACCCTGTGCGGCTGGGTGGACCGCCGCCGCGACCACGGCGGAGTCATCTTCATCGACCTGCGCGACCGCGACGGTATCGTGCAGGTGGTCTTTGACCCCGACGCCGCTGAGCATTTCGAACAGGCCGACCGCGTGCGCACCGAGTATGTGCTGAAGGTCAAGGGCCGGGTGCGCGCCCGCTCCGAGGCCACCGTCAACCCGAACATGGATACCGGTGAGGTGGAGGTTTACGGCAATGAGCTGGAGATTCTCAATGTCGCCGAGACGCCGCCTTTCCAGCTGGATGAACATACCAACGTGGGCGAGGACGTGCGGCTCAAGTACCGCTACCTGGACCTGCGTCGCGATGAGATGCAGCGCAACCTGCGTTTCCGCTCGAAGCTGACCACCGCCATCCGCAACTACCTGGACGGCATGGGGTTCCTGGATATCGAAACCCCGATCCTGACCCGCGCCACACCCGAGGGCGCCCGCGATTACCTGGTGCCGAGCCGCACCCACGACGGCAAGTTCTTCGCGCTCCCGCAGTCGCCGCAGCTGTTCAAGCAGCTGTTGATGGTGTCCGGCTTCGACCGCTACTACCAGATTGCCAAGTGTTTCCGTGATGAAGACCTGCGGGCGGATCGCCAGCCGGAATTCACCCAGATCGATATCGAGACCTCCTTCCTCGATGAAGAGGACATCATGTCCATTACCGAGGGCATGGTGCGCAGCCTGTTCCAGGAGCTACTGGACGTGGACCTGGGCGAGTTCCCGCGCATGTCCCATTACCAGGCGATGCTGCGCTACGGTTCTGACAAGCCTGACCTGCGAATCCCGCTGGAGCTGGTGGAGATCAAGGACCTGATGACCGAGGTGGACTTCAAGGTGTTCTCCGGTCCGGCCAATGACCCGAAAGGGCGCGTGGCCGCCATCAAGGTAACCGGCGGCAACGACAAGCTCACCCGCAAGCAGATCGATGACTACGGCAAGTTTGTCGGCATCTACGGTGCCAAGGGCCTGGCCTATATCAAGGTCAACGACCGTTCCGACCTGGAAAACGGGCTGCAGTCACCGATCGTGAAGTTCCTGCCGCTGGAAGTGCGCGCGGCGATTCTCGAGCGCCTGGAAGCCGAGACCGGCGACCTGATCTTCTTCGGGGCGGATTCCCACAAGGTGGTTTCCGAGTCCCTGGGCGCGCTGCGCTGCAAGCTGGGTGAGGACCTGAACCTGTATACCAGCGAATGGGCGCCGCTGTGGGTTGTGGCTTTCCCGATGTTCGAGGAAGACGACGATGGCAGCCTCACCGCGCTGCACCATCCGTTCACGGCCCCTTCCTGCTCGCCTGAAGAGCTGGAACAGAATCCGTTGGGCGCCCTGTCACGCGCCTACGATATGGTGCTGAACGGCACCGAGCTCGGCGGCGGTTCCGTGCGCATCCACGACCAGGCCATGCAGCAGGTCGTGTTCCGCATTCTCGGCATCGATGCCGACGAGCAGCGGGAAAAATTCGGCTTCCTGCTCGATGCGCTCAAGTATGGTGCGCCGCCCCATGGCGGCCTGGCATTTGGCCTCGACCGCCTGGTGATGTTGATGACCGGCAGCGATTCGATTCGCGATGTCATCGCCTTCCCGAAAACCCAGAGCGCCGCCTGCGTGATGACCGATGCCCCCGGCACCGTGGACTCCCGCCAGCTGCGCGAGCTGAATATTCGCCTGCGCCTCAAAGAAGAGCAGGTCAGCTGAATGTCACTGCGCCGCCAGCCTTCTGGAGGCGCCAGTCACTCAAGCCATAACTGATTCAACCGGAGAGTTCTGATGGCCGGACACAGTAAATGGGCCAATATCAAACACCGCAAGGCGGCCCAGGATGCCAAGCGCGGCAAGGTATTTACCAAGATCATCCGCGAGCTGACCGTGGCCGCGAAATCGGGTCCCAACCCGGAAGACAACCCGACGCTGCGCGCCACCATCGACAAGGCGCTTGCGGCCAATATGAAAAAGGACACCATCGAGAAGGCTATTGCCCGCGGTGCCGGTAACGCTGAGGGTGATAACTACGAGGCGGTGACCTACGAAGGTTATGGCGCGGGTGGTGTGGCCGTGCTGGTGGAGTGCCTGACTGACAACCGCAACCGTACCGTGGCCGAGGTCCGGCACGCTTTTACCAAGCGCGGCGGCAACCTGGGTACCGACGGCTCCGTGGCCTATCTGTTCTCGCGCAAGGGGCAGATGTATTACGAGCCGGGCGTGGATGAAGACACCCTGATGGAGGCGGCCCTGGAGGCTGGTGCCGAGGATATCGAGACCAACGATGACGGCAGTATCGAAGTCACCACCGAATTCCAGGAGTATATGGCGGTCAAGGACGCGCTGACCGCGGCGGGATTCAAGCCGGACAATGCCGAAATCGCCATGATTCCCGCCACCACTGTGCCCATGGACAGGGACGGCGCGGAAAAAGTACTGGCGTTGGTGGACATGCTCGAGGACCTGGACGACGTCCAGAACGTCTACACCAATGCGGATATCCCTGATGAAGTGATGGCCGAACTGGGCTGATCGATTTCACCGCAGGTAAAAACAAAAAAGACGGGCCGGGGCCCGTCTTTTTTTTATGCGCGCTTTTTGATGTCAATCCGGTATGCCGGGTGGGTCAGATCGGCGGCGTGTAAAGCTCCGGGTACTTGCCGATCTTGTCGGCATAGAAATCCCGGAAGCGTTTCAGTTCGGCCTCCAGGTCTTCCCCCATCTGGAATACCGGGCCGAGCCCTACTTCCTTCTTGGGGAAGTTGATGAAGCCGCACACCACCGGTACCCCGGCGCCCCGGGCAATGTGGTAGAAGCCGGTTTTCCAGCGCTCGGCATGGCCGCGGGTGCCCTCCGGTGGCACCGCCACAATCAGCGATTCATTGCGATTGAAAGCGTTGATGGTGCCCTCCACCAGGTTGTTGGCCTTGCTGCGGTCAACGGCAATGCCGCCGAACCAGCGCATGATGCCGCCGAGGGGGAATTTGAACAGGTTGTCCTTTCCCATCCACTGCGGCACCAGTTTCAGCTTCAGCGCAACGAGGATGAAGTAGTAGCCGTCCCAGTTGGTGGTGTGCGGTGCACCCAGCAGGACATATTTCTTCAGTTGTTGCGCATTTTCGTCGTTGACGACGCGCCAGCCGTGCAGCTTGAGCAGCAGGCGGGCGCCCTGGCGCAACAGGGGGGTGATCAGTGGGGTGTTGAATATGGTTCTTTGCATGAGTCGGGCCCGAATAACCTCAGGCGGCGCAGTATAAGGTGACTTGCTGCGCCGATATCGGTCATTTTAGGCCGTCGACCCATGCTTTGCGTGGCCCTCTGGTCAGATTTTCAGGCCCGCTCCAGCATCTCACCGGCATGGGCGAGGGACTGCTCGGTGGGTTCGCCCCCCAGCATGCGGGCAATTTCCACACGGCGTTCAGCGTCTTCCAGTTCCCGCAGGGACACAAATGCGCTGTCGCCGTCGGCATGCTTCTCCACCAGGTACTGGCGGTGCGCCCGTGCCGCCACCTGTGCCAGGTGGGTCACACAGATGACCTGGCCAGTGCGGCCGTCGCGGGACTCTCCGAGCTGCCGCAGCAGGCGTCCGACCACATCGCCGGTGGCGCCGCCGATACCCACGTCCACCTCATCGAACACCAGGGTGGGGGTGCGGGAGGTCTGCGCGGTCACTACCTGAATGGCCAGGCTGACTCGTGACAGTTCGCCACCCGAGGCAATCTTGCCCAGAGCCCGCGGCGGTTGGCCGGGGTTGGTGGCGATCAGGATCTCCACTTCCTCCAGGCCACTGGCAGCGGGTTTCTCCAGTGGCTGCAGGGCCAGCTCGATGCGCGCGTGGGGCATGGCCAGCGCGGCCAGCTGCCTGTTGACGGCTTCCGCGAGCTGCAGGGCCGCCTTCGCCCGTAACTGGCTGAGGCGCGCGGCCACCTCCCGATAGCTGGATTCCAGGGTCTCGCACTCAGCCGCCATCTTGTCGAGGGCATCCGGTGCGCCGATCTCGTCCAGTTCCGCCTGCAGCTGTGCCTGCAGTTCCGGCAGTTGTTCGGGCTGGACCCGGTGCTTGCGTGCAGTCTGGTAGATGGCGCTGAGGCGCTCCTCCACCTCGGCGAGCCGCTCGGGGTCCATTTCGAAACCGTCGATATGGCGGGACAGGGTGCCGGCAGCCTCGTCGACCTGGATGCGCGCACTGTCGAGCATCTGACCCACCTCGGCCAGTGCGGGGGACTGTTCCGGCATGGCTGTGAGCAGTTGCAGTGCCCGGTGCAGTTGTTCGGCGATATCGCCCTCGCCACCGGACAGCATTGCGGCCAGCTGATAGCTGCCACTGAGGATCTCGCCGGCGTTGGCCAGCTGGCGCTGCTCGCTCTCGAGGGACTCTATTTCATCCGGTTTCAGGTCCAGTTGTTCCAGCTCTTCCAGCTGGTACTGCAGCAGTTCCCGGCGGGCTTCGGTCTCCTCGACACTCTCTGCCAGGGCGCGGTAGCGGCGGTAGCGGTCCTGCCAGGTCTTGAAATGGATGCGGGTTTCCGCCGCCAGCGCCTGCGCTTCGGCGTACTCATCGAGAAGGCGGCGATGGGTTTCCTTTTTCAGCAGCGACTGGTGTTCGTGCTGGCTGTGGATATCGATCAGCTGCTCGCCCAGGGCGCGCAGCTGCAGCAGGGTCACCGGCTGCCCATTGATATAGGCGCGGGAGCGCCCGTCGGCGCTGATGGTGCGGCGCAGGATCACTTCGCGGCCGGCGTCCATCTCCTGCTCTTCCAGCCAGGCGGACGCTTCCGGGTGGTCAGCGATATCAAAGGTGGCGTGGATGTCGGCGCGGTTGGCGCCGGCCCGGACCAGGTCGGCACTGCCGCGGTCGCCGAGGGCCAGGCCCAGGGCGTCGAGCGTGATGGACTTGCCGGCGCCGGTCTCACCGGTCAGGGCGCTGGTGCCCGGGCCGAATTCCAGCTCCAGCTGGTCCACCAGGGTGAACTGACTGATCGACAGGTGCAGCAACATAGGAATCGCTTCTTTGGCCGTTCTTATTGGGTCGCCGGGGCGGGTCCGGCACTGGGTGAATCAGTGGTTATTTATACAGTAATGGATGCCTGTTCGCCAGAGGGGCAGCGGGACATTACTCTCACGTGAAAATCCACTTGAAGAATAGGGCTTAGGCCCCATATAGCCCTGCACTTGCCGAGATTTGCCGTGGGACAGGCGTCCGGCGGCGAGGAACGGACCGAACACCACGCGATTTATTTGACACCCGACGCGACGGAGTACAGCAGTGGCCAGAGAGCGCAGCGAAGAAAAGCAGAATATGGACAGCGGGGCCGAGCACCACGAAGCCCTGAGCGACCAGCACAGCGAGCCTGAAGAGCACAGGCCCGAGGTGGAGATGGAAGTCCCCTCCTCCGAGGAGCAGCACGAGGCCGAGGAGGCCCTGCACGAAGAGGCCCACAGTGCCGAGGCATTGAAAGCACAAGTCATCAGCCTGCAGGAGCAGATCGGCATCCAGAGGGATACGGTATTGCGCGCCCAGGCCGAGGCCCAGAATGCCCGGCGGCGGGCGGAGCAGGATATCGACCGTGCACGCAAGTATGCGACCGAAAAGCTGCTGCAGGACCTGCTGCCGGTAGTGGATAACCTGGAGCGCGCACTGGCCAGCATCGACAGTGGTGACGAGGCCAACAAGGCCGTCATCGAGGGCATCGAACTTACCCGCAAATCTTTCCTGGACAGCCTGGCCAAGAACGGTGTCGAGGCGGTGGACCCGACCGGCGAGCCCTTTGACCCGGAGCTGCATCAGGCCATGACCCAGGTGCCGAACGGCGACGTGGAGCCCAACACCGTGCTGGAAGTGTTCCAGAAAGGTTACCGCCTGCACGGCCGGCTGGTGCGCCCGGCGATGGTCGTTGTCAGCAAAGCCCCATAAGGGAATTTGGGGCGGAGCTGAAGAAAGCCCCTTGAAATCGTAAGGCCGGCACCAATATAGCTGGCAACACCGAATACAAACGCGCACAGGCCCCGGCACAGGGCCGCGCGCAGAGACTAGAGGACTTACTGATGGGAAAAATTATCGGCATCGACCTGGGTACCACCAACAGCTGTGTGGCGGTTCTGGAAGGCGATAAGGCGCGCGTGATCGAGAACGCCGAGGGTAACCGCACCACGCCGTCCATCGTTGCCTTCACCGATGACAACGAGATCCTGGTGGGCCAGTCTGCAAAGCGCCAGGCGGTGACCAACCCGCAGAACACCCTGTACGCGGTCAAGCGCCTGATCGGCCGCAAGTTCAAGGATGACGTGGTGCAGAAGGACATCAAGATGGTGCCCTACCAGATCATCGAAGCCGACAACGGCGATGCCTGGGTGGAAGTGAGGGGCGACAAGAAGGCGCCGCCGCAGATCTCCGCCGAAGTGCTGAAGAAGATGAAAAAGACCGCTGAGGACTTCCTCGGTGATAAGGTCGATGCCGCGGTCATCACCGTGCCGGCCTACTTCAACGACTCCCAGCGCCAGGCCACCAAGGATGCCGGCCGTATCGCCGGCCTGGACGTAAAGCGCATCATCAACGAGCCGACTGCGGCTGCGCTGGCTTACGGCATGGACAAGAAGGGCGGTGACCGCACCATCGCAGTCTACGACCTGGGTGGCGGTACCTTTGATATCTCCATCATCGAGATTGCCGACGTCGACGGTGAGAAGCAGTTTGAGGTGCTGTCCACCAACGGTGACACCTTCCTCGGTGGTGAGGATTTCGACCTGCGCCTGATCGACTACCTGGCCGAGCAGTTCAAGAAAGAGCAGGGCATCGACCTCAAGGGCGATCCCCTGGCCATGCAGCGCCTGAAGGATGAGGCCGAGAAGGCCAAGATCGAGCTGTCCTCCAGCCAGCAGACCGAGGTGAACCTGCCGTACATCACAGCAGACGCCACCGGTCCCAAGCACCTGGTGGTGAAGCTGACCCGCGCCAAGCTGGAGAGCCTGGTGGAAGACCTGGTGACCCGCTCCCTGGAGCCGGTCAAGACCGCCCTCGCCGACGCGGACCTGTCCGCTTCCGGTGTGGACGAGGTGATCCTGGTCGGCGGCCAGACCCGCATGCCGCTGGTGCAGCAGAAAGTGACCGAGTTCTTCGGCAAGGAGCCGCGCAAGGACGTGAACCCGGACGAAGCCGTAGCCATGGGCGCTGCGATTCAGGGTGCAGTGCTGTCTGGCGACGTGAAGGACGTGCTGCTGCTGGATGTGACCCCCCTGACCCTGGGTATCGAGACCATGGGTGGTGTGGCCACGCCGCTGATCGACAAGAACACCACTATTCCGACCAAGAAGTCGCAGGTATTCTCCACCGCCGAGGACAACCAGGGGGCCGTGACCATCCATGTGGTGCAGGGTGAGCGCAAGCAGGCGGCACAGAACAAGTCCCTGGGCCGCTTCGACCTGGCGGATATCCCGCCGGCACCGCGCGGCATGCCGCAGATCGAAGTGACCTTCGATATCGATGCCAACGGCATCCTGCATGTACACGCCAAGGACAAAGCCACCGGCAAGGAGCAGTCCATCGTGATCAAGGCCTCCTCCGGCCTGTCCGATGAAGAGATCGAAAAGATGGTGCAGGATGCCGAGGCCAATGCCGAGGCAGACAAGCAGTTCGAGGAGCTGGTCACAGCGCGCAACACCCTCGACAGCCTGATTTCTGCTACCAAGAAGACCCTCGAGGAGGCCGGTGACAAAGTCACCGCCGATGAGAAGTCTGCGATCGAGGCGGCGCTGTCTGAGGCGGAAGAAGCCGTGAAGGGCAACGACAAGGCGGCCATGGAAGCGGCCACCACCAAGCTGACCGAGGCCTCCGGCCCGGTGGCCCAGAAGATGTACGCCGAGCAGGCGCAGGCGGCGCAGGGTGCCGAGGGCGCAGCCGGCGGCGAGCAGGGCCAGCAGTCCGGTGGCGACGACGCCGTGGATGCTGAGTTCGAAGAAGTGAAGGACGACAAGAAAGAGGACAAGTAAGCCGCGAACCAGCGGGCTGAAAGTCCTTCGCGGGGCGCGGCGGTTTACCGAAAGGGGCCGCCGCGCCCCTGTCGTTTGCGGCCGGTGAACCGGTAGTGGGCGATATCGCCGACGGGAGAGCGGCGTGTTTGGGTTCGGGAGAAAGAGAACAAAGACAGCCTGACCGGCAAGCTGGCCGGTCCAGAGAAACAGATTTATGTCGAAGCGCGATTACTACGAAATTCTCGGTGTCAGCAAAAGTGCGGACGAGAAAGAGCTGAAAAAAGCCTACCGCCGGGTGGCGATGAAATATCACCCGGACCGCAATCCCGATGACAAAGAGGCGGAGGCCAAGTTCAAGGAGGCCAACGAGGCCTACGAGGTGCTGTCCGATCCGCAGAAGAAAGCCGCTTACGACCAGTTCGGCCACGAGGGCGTCGAGGGACAGATGGGCGGCGGAGCCGGTGGCTTCGGCGGTTTCTCCGATATTTTCGGCGACGTGTTCGGCGACATCTTTGGCGGCGGTGGTGGCCGTCGGGGCGGCCCGGCACGGGGTTCTGACCTGCGTTACGACCTGGAACTGGACCTGGAGGACGCAGTGCGCGGCACCACCGTCAAGATCCGTGTGCCCACTCTGGTTGGCTGTGGCACCTGTGACGGTTCTGGGGCCAAGCCCGGTTCCAAGCCGCAAACCTGTGGCACCTGTGGCGGTGTCGGCCAGGTGCGCATACAGCAGGGCTTTTTCTCCGTCCAGCAGACCTGTCCCAACTGTCGCGGGCGCGGCACTATCATCAGCGATCCCTGCAGTAGCTGTCACGGCGCCGGGCGTGTGGAGGAGACCAAGACCCTGTCCGTGAAAGTGCCGCCGGGTGTGGATACCGGTGACCGCATTCGCCTGTCTGGCGAGGGCGAGGCGGGGCCGGATGGCGGACCGCCCGGAGATCTGTATGTCCAGGTGGTGGTGAAGGAGCACGAGCTGTTCCAGCGCGACGGGCGCAACCTTTACTGCGAGGTGCCGATCAGCTTTGTCACTGCGGCCCTCGGCGGCGAGCTGGAAGTGCCGACCCTGGATGGCAAGGTAAAATTGAAGATCCCGGCCGAGTCCCAGACCGGCAAGCTGTTCCGCCTGCGCGGCAAGGGCGTGACTCCGGTGCGCGGTGGTGCGCCCGGTGACCTGCTTTGCCGGGTCGTGGTCGAGACCCCGGTCAACCTGACGGGCAAGCAGAAGGAGCTGCTGCAGGAATTTGCCGGTACCCTGAGTGAAAAGAAAAATTCTCCCCGCCAGACCGGCTGGTTTGAAGGGGTGAAAAACTTCTTCGGTGATATGAAGCTGTGATTCGTTTGCGGCGCAGCCCCGGCAGCGCCGTCAACCCTCTCCCTTACTTCGCCATCTGTATGCTCCTCCAGAGCGGCCCCGCCCTTTTTCTCCAGTCGTCGGCGAAACTCCCGATGATGCTCCCGCTGGATTTCCTTCAGGGGCTCGAGCTGGCCCGGTGTCAGTAACGGTACCAACGCAACCCGGTCCCGGCGCAGATGGCGAGCATCCTGGCATTGATCTCCTCCACTTACTGCTGACAAAGGTGTGGCAAGCGTCCAGTAAGGCAACCACAGGGCTTCAGCATTTCTTTCTGGCGCTGGAAATTCCGCTCCAGGATCGGCAGTGCGTTCTCTTCCTGCCCCGGCGTCAGTTCCAGGCGCAGGCTCACCCCGTCGGTGATATCGTCATATTTTTTTCAGAAGTCCGGCCCCGGCCCTTCGTCGCGTACACAGCCGGTAAAGGAAAGCCGGATGACGTGAGCAGCGCCCAACTGGGCGGCAGGATCGCCCGTGCGCTTATTACCTGTGAGACTGTGTGAGGCGGCATTATCCAATCTCCAGGAGGTTCCGAAGCCAGGCCTGTGGTTAGGGCGGGAAACGTGATCGCCGAGCCGTTGGAGAAAATAGCCGCCATCTATTGCCCGATCCCGTGGTTGGACGGTGCGGCTCTGTTATCTTTTCGCTAGCGCAGGGACAGGTACCGGTGCTGCGCGGTAGAATCCGCCGCTTTATGCAAGGAGGGGAGGTCCCATGGCAGTGAAGGTTGCAGTCACCGGGTTTGGTGGCCGGATGGGAAGAGCATTGGCTGAGGCGCTGGCGCAGTCGGATCGGGCGCAACTCTCCGCTGCCGTGGTACGGCCGGAATCCAGCCTGGTCGGTGCCGATGCCGGCGAGGTGGCCGGCCTTGGCAATTGCGGGCTGCCGATCGTCGGCGGGTTGGAGGGCGCGGACTTCGATGTGCTGATCGATTTTTCTGCCCCTGTGGCCACACTGGCCAACGCCACTTTCTGTGCCGGACATGGCAAGCCGATCGTCATCGGCACCACCGGTTTCAGCAGCGGAGAAAAAGCGCAGCTGCTGCAGGCGGCAGAACAGATCCCCCTCTGCCTGGCCAGCAATTTTTCCACCGGTGTGAATCTCTGTTTCAATCTGTTGGAAACCGCTGCGCGGGTCATGGGGCAGGATGCGGATATCGAAATCGTCGAGGCCCACCATCGCCATAAAGTGGACGCCCCTTCCGGTACTGCACTGAGCATGGGTGAAGTGGTTGCCGATACCCTGGGGCGCGATCTGTCGCAGGTGGCCGTGTACGGTCGTGAAGGGCAGACCGGTGCCCGGGACCGGGACACCATCGGTTTTGCCACTGTGCGCGGCGGCGATGTGGTGGGCGATCACACGGTGATGTTCCTCGCTGACGGTGAGCGGGTGGAAATCAGCCACCGCGCCAGCAGCCGCCTTTCTTTTGCCCGCGGCGCCGTGCGTGCGGCACTGTGGCTGGCAGGCGAGGGTGCCGACCAGCGCGCTCCCGGCCACTACGATATGCGCGATGTGCTGGGTCTGTAATCTCAACAGTATGCTTTCTGCTGCACAGTGCGCAGCGTTTTCCAGTTCAAGGAGTCAGTGAGTTTGGAAAAAAAATTGATTGTCGGCAGTGAGGAGTGGTGCAGCTTCCCCGCTCTGGGAATTCCTGCCATCAAAGCGCGGGTGGATTCCGGAGCCAAGACCTCCAGCCTGCACGCCTACAACATCCAGACATTCAAACGGGATGGCGAGCCCTGGGTGAGCTTCGAGGCGCACCCGCTGCAGCACTTGCGGCGGCCCTCGGTGCGCTGTGAGGCGAAGCTGCTGGACAAGCGCATGGTGCGCAGTTCTTCCGGCGAAGCGGAAAAGCGTCCGGTGATCCGCACATCCCTCTCCATTGGCGGCAGCGTCTGGGATATTGAGCTGACCCTCACCAACCGTGACAGCATGGGCTACCGGATGCTGCTGGGGCGCGAAGCGATGCTCGGGCGCATGTTGGTGGACCCTTCCGAGAGTTTCTGTCTCGGTGACGTTCGCCCCAGTGAGCTGGAGGAGTACTACCGGGACGAGCACCATATCGCCGGCACCGGCCTGCGCATCGGCCTGCTGGCCTCCAACCCGGATTTGTACAGCAACCAGCGCATCATGGAGGCGGGCGCCGAACGCGGCCATCGCATGAGCTTCCTGGATATCCGCCAGTGCTATATGAAACTGGATCCCTCGGATCCGGAAGTCCATTACCGCGATGGGCGCATCCTCAATAACCTGGATGCGGTCATTCCCCGCATCCGCCCCAGCCAGACGTTCTACGGCTGCGCGCTCACACGGCACTTCGAGAGCCTGGGAGTCTTCGCTCTCAATGGCTCCGCGGCTATCAGCCAGTCACGGGACAAACTGTTCTCCCTGCAGCTGTTGCAGCAGAGCGGCCTGAATATTCCTACCTCCGGCTTTGCCAACTCGCCGGTGGATACCAACGAGCTGATCGACATGGTGGGTGGCGCCCCTCTGATTGTGAAGCTGCTGGAAGGTACCCAGGGGCGCGGGGTGGTGCTGGCCGAGACCCGCAAGGCGGCCGAGTCGGTGATCAATGCCTTCAAGTCCCTCAAGGCCAACCTGCTGGTACAGGAGTTTATCCGCGAGGCCCAGGGGCGGGATCTGCGCCTGTTCGTGATCGACGGCAAGGTGGTGGCAGCGATCCAGCGTGAGGCGGCCCCGGGCGAGTTCCGCGCCAATATCCACCAGGGCGGCACGGCATCGGTGGTCAAGGTTACCGCTGAGGAGAAGCGCCTGGCGGTAAAGGCGGCCAAGGTGCTGGGCCTCAAGGTGGCCGGTGTGGATATCATCCGCTCGAAGAAAGGGCCGCTGCTGCTCGAGGTGAATTCGTCCCCCGGCCTGGAGGGCATCGAAAGCGCCACCCGCAAGGATATCGCCGGCGCCATGATTGTCTCCATCGAGAAAGGTTTGAAGTGGCGCCCGCCCATTTCCGCCAACAGCAGTAGCCTGCAGGCCACTGATACTGGCGGTTCGTCGCCGGAAGACTGACAGCCCGCAGCTTTGCCGGGCAGCCCGGCTTTGGCAAAGGGTCGGGGCCGAGACTACCCTCAAGTTGGGAGACTGCGCATTCGACTGCGCGTGTCTCCAGGGCGTGACGGGTGCGGTGGTGGCAGCACTCCCCCACCCGCCACCGCCGCCTATTCGGACTCTGGCCGCCATGGATGGGCGGCAATGGGGATCAGGGTTTCCCTCTGATTCACTTCGTTGATCGCGAAACGCACGGATTCGCTGGCATGAAAAGTAGCAGGCTGTATTCCGGGATTCACTCTTTACGCAGGGCCGCATTGGTGGGCGCTTGCGTGGTGGTGATACTGTTTGCGGGAAATGCCAGCGCCTCGCCGCGACTGTCCGAGACAGAGGCCGGCCGCCTGGTCATGGTCAATTACATCATCCATTTCGCCCACCATATCCAGTGGCCCATCGAGGCCTTCAACGGCACCGGAGCCCCCTTTCGGGTATGCATTGTCGGCGACGACCAGATCCGCGAGCCCCTTTGGGCCCGGCTCAAGCACCAGAGTATCGATGGGAGGCGGGCCTCTGTGGAGACGCTCGCGCACGGGGAATTGAGGCGGGCGCGGGATTGCCAGTTATTGCTGATGCTCGCCCTGCCGAGGGCGGACCAGCTGGAGATCATTGGCGCCTTGCAATTCTTCCCGGTGCTGACCATGAGCGACAGTCCGCGATTTGCAGCGACGGGGGGCATGGTGGAGTTTTCCGGCAGCGGCTCCAATGTGGCCCTGCGCCTCAACAAGACCATGCTGGAGCGGGCTGAGCTGAAAACCGGCAGCAGCCTTTTTCGGCTCACCCGGCTCGCGCCCTGAGCCGTAAGGGAGTTGGCCCTGACCGTGTGGCCGCAGTTTCCGCAATGCGCGAGCCGGAATTGGCGTTTTTTTGCACTGGCGCTAGCGGTCTGTTTGCCGTAGAATCTGCGCCCGGTTTGGGCATGTCCCACAGCGAGGTCTGTCTGTGTAGTGGCGGCCCCGTCATCGCCGGCGGCACGTGCCGGCCACAGTGTGAGAGCCGCGTGTGAAGAATTCCAAAAAGCGAGATGAAGCGGAAGTTTCATCTCGCTTTTTTATAGGGGCGATACGAGCAGTCCCTGCGCCAGCGCAGCCCTGTGGCGTCCCCGAACCGTCCCGCCCGGAAGCAGTCCTGAAGATTGGAGATCACGTTGATTAAAACTGACCCCACGCCGGAGTCCCTGATACCCCGCACCACCCCGGCCCTGCTGGTCCTCGCCGACGGCAGTGAATTCCACGGGCGCGCCATTGGCGCCCACGGCAGCTCCACCGGTGAAGTGGTGTTCAACACATCGATGACCGGTTATCAGGAGATCCTGACCGATCCCTCCTATGCCCGTCAGATCGTCACCCTGACTTATCCGCATATTGGTAATACCGGCACCAATGCCGAGGACGAGGAGTGCGGGGAAATCTGGGCGGCGGGCCTGGTAATCCGGGATCTGCCGCTGGTGGCCAGCAGCTTCCGCAACGAGCAGTCACTGGAGGAATACCTCAAGGCGCGCAACATTGTCGGCATTGCCGATATCGACACCCGCCGCCTGACCCGGTTGCTGCGCGACGGCGGTGCCCAGAGTGGCTGCATCGTTGCCGGTGAGGATATCGATCGCGACGCGGCGCTGGCCAAGGCGCGGGAATTCGCCGGCCTCAAGGGTATGGATCTGGCAAAAGTGGTCTCGACCAAGAAATCGTACCCGTGGAACGAGGGCTCCTGGGCGCTGGGTGAGGGCCACAAGCCGGCGCCGGCAGCCCAGCCCTACAAGGTTGTGGCCTACGATTTCGGGGTAAAGCGCAACATCCTGCGCATGCTGGTGGACCGTGGCTGTGAGATCACCGTGGTAGCGGCGGAAACTCCCGCCTCTGAAGTGCTGGCCATGAAGCCGGACGGAGTCTTCCTGTCCAACGGCCCGGGTGATCCCGAGCCCTGCGATTACGCCATCGCGGCTATCCGTGAGCTGCTGGACGCTGAAATGCCGATCTACGGTATCTGCCTGGGGCACCAGCTGCTGGGCCTGGCTGTGGGCGCCCGCACTGCGAAGATGAAATTCGGTCACCACGGTGGCAATCACCCGGTGCAGTGCCTGCAGAGTGGTCGCGTGATGATTACCGCGCAGAACCATGGCTTTGCCATCGACGAGGGCTCCCTGCCGGACAATGTGGAAGTGACTCACGTGTCCCTGTTCGACAAGACCAACCAGGGCATCCGCGTGAAGGACAAGCCGGCGTTCAGCTTCCAGGGGCACCCGGAAGCGAGCCCGGGCCCGCACGACATGGCGCCGCTGTTCGATCAGTTCATCGACCTGATGGCGGAACGCCGCTGAGCGACACCACAGCAAGACGCCCGAGAGACAACTTTAAAACGACCGGTTCCAGGCCGGCGTGAAGCGGAAGAAAGATGCCAAAACGCACAGACATCCAAAGCATTCTGATTATCGGCGCCGGTCCCATCGTGATCGGCCAGGCTTGTGAGTTCGATTACTCCGGTGCCCAGGCCTGTAAGGCGCTGCGGGAAGAGGGGTACCGGGTCATCCTGGTGAACTCCAACCCGGCCACCATCATGACCGACCCGGCCATGGCCGATGCCACTTACATCGAGCCGGTGGAGTGGAAGACCGTAGCCAAGATCATCGAGCAGGAACGCCCGGACGCCATCCTGCCCACCATGGGTGGCCAGACCGCGCTGAATTGCGCCCTGGCACTGGACAAGCACGGCGTGCTGGAAAAATACGGCGTGGAGCTGATCGGTGCCGACAAGCAAGCCATCGAGAAGGCCGAGGACCGCGACCTGTTCGACAAGGCGATGAAGTCCATCGGTCTCGAGACCCCGCGTGCCAAGATCGTGCACTCCATGGAAGAAGCGAAGAAAGTCCCGGAAGAGTTCGGCTTCCCGGTGATCATCCGCCCGTCCTTCACCATGGGTGGCTCTGGCGGCGGTGTGGCCTACAACTGGCCGGAATTCGAGGAGATCTGCAAGCGCGGACTCGATCTCTCGCCCACCAATGAACTGCTGATCGACGAATCCCTGCTCGGCTGGAAAGAGTACGAGATGGAGGTGGTTCGCGATAAGAACGACAACTGCATCATCGTATGCTCGATCGAGAACTTCGACCCGATGGGGGTGCACACCGGTGACTCCATCACCGTGGCCCCGGCGCAGACGCTGACCGACAAGGAATACCAGCTGATGCGTAACGCCTCGATCGCGGTGCTGCGCGAGATTGGCGTCGAGACCGGCGGCTCCAACGTGCAGTTCGGTGTGTGCCCGAAGACCGGCCGCATGGTCGTCATCGAGATGAACCCGCGGGTATCCCGCTCGTCGGCGCTGGCCTCCAAGGCCACCGGCTTCCCGATCGCCAAGGTGGCTGCGAAGCTGGCAGTGGGTTACACCCTCGATGAGCTGCAGAACGAGATCACTGGCGGTGCGACGCCGGCCTCTTTCGAGCCCTCCATCGATTACGTGGTCACCAAGATTCCGCGTTTCACCTTCGAGAAGTTCGGTGAGGCAGACGCCCGCCTGACCACCCAGATGAAATCCGTGGGTGAAGTGATGGCCATCGGCCGTACTTTCCAGGAGTCCCTGCAAAAGGCCCTGCGCGGCCTGGAAGTGGGCAGCTTTGGCCTGGAGAGCAAGATCGACCCGGAGGAGGACGGGGCCAAGGAGCGCCTGCGCCGCGAGCTGTCCGTGGCCGGTGCCGAGCGCATCTGGTATGTGGGCGATGCCTTCCGTATGGGAATGAGCGTCGAGGAAGTGTATGAGCTGTCCGCCATCGATCCCTGGTTCCTGGTGCAGATCGAAGAGCTGATCAAGATCGAGGAGCCCCTCAAATCCCTGCCGACCTCGGCGCTGACCGCCGAGCATATGCGTTACCTGAAGCGCAAGGGTTTCTCCGACAAGCGCCTGGCGGACCTGCTGGGTGTGAGCCAGAAAACCGTGCGCGAATTCCGCCAGAAGCTGGGCGTGTACCCGTCCTACAAACGGGTGGACACCTGTGCGGCAGAATTTGCCACCAGCACGGCTTACATGTACTCCACTTATGACGAGGAGTGCGAGGCCAATCCTTCCGACAAGAAAAAGATCATGGTGCTCGGTGGCGGTCCCAATCGCATCGGCCAGGGCATCGAATTCGACTACTGCTGTGTGCACGCGGCACTCGCCATGCGCGATGACGGTTACGAGACCATCATGGTCAACTGTAACCCGGAGACGGTTTCCACCGACTATGACACCTCCGACCGGCTGTATTTCGAGCCGGTAACTCTCGAGGATGTGCTGGAAATCGTGCGCAAGGAAAAGCCCACCGGGGTGATCGTCCAGTTCGGTGGCCAGACACCGCTGAACCTGGCGCGTTACCTGGCCGCCGAGGGCGTGCCGATTATCGGCACCACGCCGGAGCAGATCGATCGTGCGGAAGACCGCGAGCGCTTCCAGCAGATGATCATGCGCCTTGGCCTCAAGCAGCCCAAGAACGCCATTGTGCGCTCCATTACTGAAGCGGTGCAGGCAGCCAAGGAAGTGGGTTACCCGCTGGTGGTGCGCCCTTCCTACGTACTGGGCGGCCGTGCAATGGAAATCGTCTACAAGGAAGACGAACTGCTGAACTACATGAAGGAGGCGGTGCAGGTGTCTGAAGAGGCGCCGGTGCTGCTGGACAACTTCCTCAACGCGGCCATCGAAGTGGATATCGATGCGGTTTCCGACGGCCAGGACGTGGTGATCGGTGCCATCATGCAGCATATCGAACAGGCCGGCGTGCACTCCGGTGACTCCGCCTGTTCGCTGCCGCCCTACAGCCTGCCGGCGGACGTGCAGGACCAGATGCGCGAGCAGGTGAAGGCGATGGCCCGCGAACTGGGTGTGGTAGGCCTGATGAACACCCAGCTGGCGTACCAGGACGGCGAGATTTACGTGATCGAGGTCAACCCCCGTGCCTCCCGTACCGTGCCGTTCGTATCCAAGTGCATCGGCACTTCGCTGGCCAAGGTGGCGGCCCGCTGCCAGGCCGGTATCAGCCTGGCGGAGCAGGGGTTCACCGATGAGATCGTGCCGGATTACTTCTCCGTCAAGGAGTCAGTATTCCCGTTCAACAAGTTCCCGAAAGTGGATCCGATCCTCGGCCCCGAAATGAAATCCACCGGTGAGGTGATGGGCGTTGGCGCTACCTTTGCCGAGGCATTCGACAAGGGCCTGCTGGCCGCCGGTGATACACTGCCGGAGTCGGGCAAGGTGTTCATCTCCGTGCGCGACTTCGATAAGGATGCGGTGGTTTCCGTCGCACGCGACCTGTCGACCCTCGGTTTCGAGCTGGTGGCGACCCGCGGCACGGCCCAGGTGTTGCAAGATAACGGCATTGCCGTTACAACCGTCAACAAGATGAGCGAGGGTCGCCCGCATATCGTCGACATGATCAAGAACGACGAGATCGCGCTGGTGGTCAACACGACGGAAGGGCGTCAGGCCATTCGCGATTCCGCTGATATCCGTCGCAGTGCAGAAAATCATCAGGTTTGCTACACCACCACACTGGCGGCAGCCAAGGCGATGGCGCTGGCCATGCAGCTGGGCGAGCCGCTGAAGGTGCGCCGCCTGCAGGATTTGCACCAGCGCGTGGTCAAGCTGCCGGAGTAACGGCACTGGCCCGGACCGTGCTGCCCCTTTGCAGGCACGGTCGGCAACTCTGAACACAACAATCGCAGCCGGACCCCCGAACTTTCGGGGGTTCTGGTTCTGTCGTTATAAAAACTGGAGGCCCACCTTGAACCGGGTACCAATGACTGTTGAAGGCGCCGAGGCACTGCGCGCCGAACTGGAAAAACTGAAGAAAGTCGAACGCCCCGCTGTCGTGCAGGCGATCGCTGAGGCCCGTGAGCACGGGGACCTGAAGGAGAACGCCGAGTACCATGCCGCCCGTGAAAAGCAGGGCTTTATCGAGGGCCGCATTCAGGAGATCGAGGCCAAGCTGTCGCACGCTCAGGTCATCGATGTAAAGGCCATCGAGCCCAGTGACAAGGTGATCTTCGGTACCACCGTCACCATCATTCATATGGAAACGGATGAGGAAGTCACCTACAAGATCGTTGGTGACGATGAATCCGACGTGAAACAGAAAAAGATTTCGGTGAATTCACCCATTGCCCGGGCACTGATCGGCAAGGAAGTGGGCGATGTTGTGGAAGTGCATACGCCTTCCGGTGCGGTGGAGTATGAAATTGATTCCGTGGAGCACCTCTGAGCGGGCAGGTTCCTGGAAATAAGAAGGTGGCCATTGGGCCACCTTTTTTATTTCTGCCTCGGGCCCGGGGATACTCGCCACGCCAAAACTTGAACCCGGCCGTTATCTTCATTAATTTGGAGCATTCATCCCAAAAGTCGAGCCCGTCAATGGCCAGGGAATGTGCCGGTCTCAATCCGCCTGAACGGGGCGGTGACAGCGATGCTGCGGGGATAGCAGCGACCAGTCGATTTCTCCCTCATCCTTTCCTTGTTCAGGGTGCCAGCCCTTGATGCGTGCGCTGCCTGTCAAGGCCCTGATCTCCAGGCTACCCGCTCCTGTGCAGCTTGCGCTGACAGTCATCACCGTGGTGTTCCTGTCCGGCTGTGAACCAGAGCCGCCGCGCGTACTGGGAACGCTCGAGTGGGATCGGATAGCGCTACCGGCCCCGGTGGCAGAGAAAATTGTCGAGATCAAAGTCCGGGAAGGGGATCGTGTCAGCGCTGGCCAGATATTGATGGTGCTCGATGACAGTTCGGTCAGGGCGCGTAGGGACGCCGCGGGCGCAGAAGCGGAGCGGCAGCAAGCGCTGTTGCTCGAATTGCGTGAGGGGCCTCGCTCGGAGGAAATTGATCGGGCCAGGGCGGACTTGCAGCGGGTCCGCAGCCAGCTCAGGGATGCGGAAGCCCGTTATCGGCGCCTTGCCGAGTTGGCCAGGCAGCACTTCGTTTCCAGAGATGATCTAGACAGTGCCAGGGCCGCCGCCGAAAGTGCCCGCGCCCAGGTAGCTGCCGCAGAGGCTTTGCTCCTCGAGCTCGAGCGAGGCACCCGTTCGGAACGCATCGACCAGGCTCAGGCGGCGCTGGAAAGGGCCAGGTCGGAACAACAAGTCCAGCAAGCGTTACTGGATAAACTGGTGTTGCATGCACCACGGCCCGGGCTTGTCGACAGCATCCCGTTCAAGCTCGGTGATGAGGCACCGATTGGCGGGCCCTTGATCACTATGCTGGTCGGCGAAGCTCCCTACGCCCGGGTCTATATTCCACAGCCCATGCGAGCTGGCATACAGGTTGGCGATGCCGCATCCGTCACAATCGAGGGGGATGATAGAGATTACCCGGGGCGGGTAAGAATGATTCGCAGTGAACCGAGCTTCACGCCCTACTACGCATTGACTGGCGAGGACGTCTCCCGGCTCAGCTTCCTGGCCGAAATCCAGCTGGATAAGGCTGCTGTAGACCTGCCCTCGGGACTGCCACTGCAGGCGAGGTTCCCCGACGCCAGCGCTAATGTCGTCCCGTCCACAGCGCCCACAGCCGGGGGCGACGATGCCCGGTGATGAGGTAGCGATCCAGGCCAGCGGGCTCACCAAGTGTTTTGGCAGCCTTCGTGCTGTCGACAGCCTCGACCTTACCGTGAAGCGGCGACAGGTCTATGGCTTTCTCGGTCCGAATGGCTCCGGCAAATCCACGGCAATCCGTATGTTATGTGGACTGCTGACCCCCACTGCCGGGGACATCGAGGTGCTCGGACTGCGCATTCCCGAGCAGGCGGAGCAGCTCCGTTACCATATCGGTTATATGACCCAGCAATTTTCCCTGTTCAGCGACCTCACTGTGCGGGAAAACCTCGAATTTCTCGCGGCCATCCATGGGCTTGAAAGTCGCAATAGCCGTAAACGGGTGGAGCAGTTACTCCAGGAGTATCAGCTTGAGGAGCGGCAGCGACAGCTGGCCGGTACTTTGAGTGGTGGCCAGCGTCAGCGGTTGGCGCTCGCCGGTAGTGTGCTTCACCAGCCTGAGCTGCTTTTTCTCGATGAGCCTACCAGTGCGGTGGATCCGGAATCGAGGCGGGATTTCTGGGAAAAGTTGTTCGAACTGGCGGATGAGGGCACGACCATCCTGGTTTCCTCGCACTACATGGACGAGGCGGAGCGGTGCCACCGTCTGGCTGTGCTCGATCACGGCCGCCTGGTGGCCGACGGCAGCCCGGCAGAACTTACCGGTGGTCTGGAGGGGCGTACCTTTGAGGTGCACGCGCAAGAACCCCGCCGAGTACGTCAAAAGCTTTTACAGATCGCGGGGGTCATCAGTGCCGCGCAAATTGGCATGAACCTGCGGGTGCTCTGTGACGATTCAGGTGTGGATCTGCAGCAGTGGCAACAGTCGCTCGAGGGGGCGGGGCTGGAAGCGCAAATAGAGCCGACGGCGCCAAGCCTCGAGGATGTCTTTGTTGCGGTGACCAGCAAGCCGGCGCAAAAGCCCGAGGCCGTGTCGTGAACTGGCATCGCATGTGGGCAGTCCTGATCAAGGAGCTGCGCCAGGTGCGCCGCGACCGGGTCACGCTGGCAATGATAGTGGTGATTCCCATTCTGCAGCTGGTGCTGTTTGGCTACGCCATCAACATGAACCTGCGCCATCTCCCAGCCGCAATTGTCGACCAGGCCGGCACCAGCGGCTCGCGACAGCTGCTGATGGACATGCTGGCGACGGATATCATCCACCCGGTCAGTGATGCGCGAACCCCAGAGCAGGTAATGGACTTGTTGCGTCGCGGGGAAATCCAGGTTGGCGTGGTCATTCCGCAGGACTTTGAGCGACGCCTGGCGACAGGGGAATCCGCGGTACAGGTGCTGGTAGATGGTAGTGATACGGTGGTGCAGAGTGCGGCCAGACAGCTCGCCCAGATGCCGGTTGTGCGGGTTGACCGGGAGCGGCAGTTGAATTCTGTTCCGCTGCCCGAGAGCCCTTTTTCCGTGGTCAGCTTTTACAATCCGCAGCGGGTGTCGGCGATCAATATTGTACCGGGGCTGATTGGCATCATCCTCACCATGACCATGGTCATGTTCACCGCCATTGCCATCGTGCGGGAGCACGAGCGCGGGAATATGGAATTACTTATTGCGACACCGGTCAGTGGTGCTGAGCTGATGACCGGGAAAGTGTTGCCCTATGGCTTTATTGGCCTGATCCAGACCAGTCTGGTGTTGCTGTGTGGCATGTGGCTCTTCGGCGTGCCGATCCGGGGCAGCCTGCTGGATGTGTACCTGGCTGCGATTCTGCTCATCCTGGCCAACCTGACCCTCGGGTTGCTGATCTCTACCCGGGCGAAATCACAGTTCCAGGCCATGCAGATGACATTCTTTGTCTTTGTTCCCTCAATCCTCCTGTCCGGCTTCGTGTTCCCGTTCGAGGGTATGCCGGAACCGGCGCAGTGGATTGCGGAGCTATTGCCGCTCACACATTTTGTCCGCCTGATACGGGGTGTGATGTTGCGGGGAGCGGAACTGACGGAGCTGTGGCCCGATGTTCTGGCCCTGATCGTGTTTATCGGGGTGATGATGACTCTGGCAATCCTGCGGTTCAGTAAACGTCTCGACTAGCCCGCGTTTGCTTTCAGGGGCCCTCCCGGCTGACTCCCGGTGTACCCCCCGGGACCCGAGCAGACCGGCCGTCCCTGTAGTGGTTCGTCTGGTGGCTCGTCGTAGCTCCAGCTTTCCCTTTGGGCGTCAGCATGCCGGAATCGCTGTCTGGCACCGCAAGGGCCCCGAAACTGAGAGCCGCCAATATGCTGAATGGCCGCGGTGTCGCGGGTAACGGGGGCGAATGTCACCGCCAGTGCTGTTAGGATGGGAGTCTTTCAATCGATCAGGAGGCATGCCGGTGAACGGACTTTTCGAAAGCCTGCCGCTCTGGCTGTGGTTTCTTCTCGCGCTGCTCGCCCTTTTCGCCGCCCGCGGACCGGTGCATCAGGGGCTGCTGGCGTTGTCGCGGGTGGTTCACCAGGTCCTGCGCCTGGCGGCCAGTTCGGTGTCTGCGGCGGAGCAGCGCCTGCAGCGGCGCAACCGCGAGGTCCTGCTCGCCCGTGCCCGGGAGGCCCTGGAGTGGCAGATTGACCGTGAGTTCACCCGGGTCGAGTCTACCGTCAAGCGCGAGCTTTCCCGCTACCCGGCATTGCACCGGAAACTGTGTGAGCAGCTCACTGCCGTCGACGAGGATTATGTCCGCAGCGCCGAGGTGCCGCCGGAACCCACCAACTGGCCCAAGGCCATTCGCGCCGTCGCGGAAATCCCCGCCAAGGAGGACCCGGTGGTGCGCGATGTGCTGGAGATCATCCACAGCTCCATGCGCAAGGCGGAGTCCAAGGCGCTGGAGGCCTACCGTGAGTCGGCCCGGGAGCGCCACCAGTTGCTCAAGCGCATGATGCCCGGCTGGCGCAGCATTCTCACCGCCCTCGGCCGGGTCAATCGCAATGTGGAATCGGTTATCCAGCGGGCGCAGGCGGTGGACGGCCATATGCAGCGCTATGAGGAGTTGCTCCGCGGCGGCGAGCAGGAGAGCCGCCGGCTGGCCTTTTCCGCCCTGGGGCAGTTCCTGGTGTCTTCACTGATGCTGGGGATCGCCGCCGGCGCGGCGATGTTGAATACCCATCTCCTGTCGACACCGCTGCAGGCGCTGCTCGGCGCCGAACCGACGGGCTTCCCGCTGGCGTCATCCGCTGCAGTGGTACTGGTCGCACTGCAGCTGGCCCTGGGTGTCTTTATCCTTGAGGCAGTGCGCATCACCAGGATGTTTCCCGCCATCGGTGCGCTGGCAGACAACCTGCGGGCGCGGTTGTTCTGGCTGCTGTTTGGCTTGTTGTGCACCCTCGGTATTCTCGGGGCAATCCTGGCGGCCAGTGGTTCCGGGCTGTCTGCGGGCCCGGCCATTCCCGAAGGTACGGCAGTGGCGAGCTGGGTCGCCGTCACTATACGCGCGGGTCTGGCGCTGGTGTTGCCGATGGCGCTGGTATTCAGCGCTGTTCCACTGGAGAGTTTCCTCAACGCGCTGCGCGCAGTGCTCGGCCTCTGTGGTGTCCTGCTGCTGCGCGTTGTGTCCCTAACCTTGCGGGTAATGGGCGCGGTGGTTTTGCGTAGCGGTGCTGTGCTCGTGCACCTGTACGACATCGTGATTTTCCTGCCGCTGTGGATGGAGCACAAAGTGATTTTCCGGCGTCGGCAGGTGGCTGAGAGTGCGGCCGGGGGAGCGGAGTCGGGGCGTTGAGCCACAGCCGTTCGGGTGTGCCCGCGATGGTGGTCGGCAAATCATGATCTGGTGGGCATTCTTCCTGGTACTGGTGCTCGCACTGTGGCGTTTCGCGGTGGCCCGGCCGGCGCCATCCTCGGCGCTGAGGCTGCCGGCGCCGCCGCTGGTCATTGCCCATGGCGATGAGCGCGGGCAGGGTCTCTATCCCGGTAACACAATGCTCTACCTCCGGGAGATGACCGCGCTGGGTGCAGATGCACTGGAGATCGACCTCAACCTGACCGCAGACGGCCATTTGGTGCTGAATCACGATCCGCTGCTGGATCGTGTCAGTGACGGCAGTGGCCTGATCCGGCAGCACACCCTGGAATCTTTGCGGTCGCTGAATATGGCCAGCCGCTGGACACATGACGGCAGCACCTTTCCGTATCGCGACACGACGGTCCCTGTTGCCACCATCGATGAAGTCTTCGCAGCCTTCCCGGACATGCCCATGATCCTGGAACTCAAGGACCGGGACCCGGCAGCCGCGGTCGCCCTGGCGCAAAGTGTGCGCCGGGTCGGCAAGGTGTCGAGCCTGGTGGTATCGTCTTTCCACCTGGGGGTGATCCGGGAATTCCGCAGGCTCTGCCCGGACGTGGCGACAGGGGCCACACTGCCGGAGGCGCTGCTGTTCTTCCTGGCGCAGCTACTCCGGCTGGAACGCTGGTTGCGGCCCGCCTACCAGACCATGCAACTCCCCACCCGCTATTACGGTATTCCGGTCTTTTCCACTCGTCTGATCCGGGCCGCCCATCGTATAGGCCTGCATGTGTCGGTCTGGACCGTGGACGCTACTGAGGACATGGAATACTACCTGCGTCTTGGTGTGGATGGCATCGTGACCAATCGCACCGACCGGCTGAAATCAGTCCGTGATCGCGCGTTGCCAGCCGACAGTGCGTCCACCGATACGAGCACCTGATAACAACCAGAACCATCGACAGGAGTGAACGATGAAAAAGCCTTTTCGATCAGTCGCCTGGCTATGCTGCCTGCTGGCCCTGCCTGCTGTGGCCGAGGATCGGTTTGCCAAAGTAGAGATCAAGACCCAAGCCGTACGTGACAACCTGTTCATGTTGCAGGGTGCCGGCGGCAACATTGCGCTCTTCAGCGGTGAAGACGGCGTCTTCATGGTGGACGACCAGTATGCACCGCTGACGGAAAAGATCCGCGCAGCAGTAACCGAAGTCACTGATCGTCCGCTGCGGTTCGTCATCAACACCCACTGGCATGGGGATCACACCGGTGGTAACGAAAACTTCGGCAGGGCCGGTGCGTTGGTGGTCGCCCATGAAAATGTGCGGGAGCGGATGAGCAGCGAACAGTTCATGGAGATCTTCGGCCGTACCGTACCCCCTTCGCCGGAGGCTGCACTGCCAGTGATCACCTTTACCGATGCCACCACTTTCCACTGGAATGGCGACACCGTGCGCGTTCAGTACACCGGTCCAGCCCACACCGATGGTGACTCGATTGTGCTCTTCAAAGACGCCAACGTGATTCACATGGGAGATACCTTCTTCAACGGTAGCTACCCCTTCATCGATCTGTCCTCCGGTGGCAGTGTCGACGGGCTGGTGGCGGTCATGGACCGCGTACTGGAACTGGCCGATGACAAGACTGCGATCATTCCCGGCCACGGGCCACTGAGCAACAAGGCAGAACTGCAGGAGCAGCGGGACCTGCTGGTGCACCTGCGGGATAAGATTCAGCTACTGATCGATGAGGGTTTGAGCAAAGAGCAGGCCATCGCTGCCAGGCCGACCCGGGAGTACGATGACAACTATGGTCAGGGTTTCATGAAGCCGGACCTGTGGACCGGGATCGTGTATGACTCGCTGACGGCGGGACAGTAAATGAAGTAGGCGGAGTTAGCTCCCCGCAGGCTGCTGACAAAGCTTCACAGGCCGAATGTAAGACATAGCGCCAGGGTTGAGATTTCGAAACCGTCGGGTACAGGACGTGCCCGACGGAGCTGCATGGATGTATTCATGCATTTTCGAAATGTCGGTCCTGGTGCTCTGTCGCCACTGGGCCTGATTAGAATATTTGATGGTTTTATCGTCACTCTGTGGAGGCGTAAGCCTCCCGGGTAGCTCTCGGATCTCAGGTCTTGATGCGGTAGCCGGTGCGGAATATCCACCAGATTCCCGCCAGGCACAGCAGCAAGAACAGGAAAATCATCGCCAGGCTGACGCCGACATTGACGTCGGCAATACCAAAGAAAGACCAGCGGAAGCCACTGATCAGGTATACCACCGGGTTGAACAGGGTCACCTTCTGCCAGAATTCCGGCAGCATATTGATGGAATAGAAGGCTCCGCCGAGGAAGGTGAGTGGGGTGACCACCATCAGGGGGATGACCTGCAGTTTCTGGAAATCATCGGCCCAGATACCGATGATGAAGCCGAACATGCTGAAGGTCACCGCAGTCAACACCAGGAAGCCCAGCATCCAGAACGGATGCAGTATCTGGTAGTCGACAAAAAAGCGTGCGGTCAGCAGGATCAGTAATCCGAGAACCAGTGACTTGGTAGCTGCTGCACCCACATATCCCGTCACAATCTCGAAGGCCGATACCGGTGCCGACAACACTTCATAAATGGTGCCGGAAAATTTCGGGAAGAAAATCCCGAAAGAGGCGTTGGAAATGCTCTCGCTGAGAAGCGACAACATGATCAGGCCGGGTATGATGAAAGCGCCGTAGGAAACCCCCTCGATCTCTCCCATCCGGGAGCCGATGGCAGCCCCAAAGACGACAAAATACAGTGATGTGGAAAGCACCGGTGAGGCGATGCTCTGCATCAGGGTGCGCCAGGTGCGGGCCATCTCGAATTTGTAGATGGCGCGGATGCCATACCAGTTCATCGCCTTTCTCCATCACCAGTGTCGCCATCGATTCCTTGCCGGGCGCCGCGTACCAGCCCGACGAAGATGTCCTCCAGGGAGCTCTCTCGGGTCTGCAGATCGCGGAAGTCGATTGCCGCCTGGTCGAGTCTTCGCAACAGGTTGGTGATGCCGGTGTCACCCTCCTGTATGTCAAACCGATAGAGCAGCTGATATCCGTCACCAGTCAGTTCAAGGGGCAGGTCGGCGAGAGGCCCGGGTATCTCTTTGATTGGTTCCGATAGCTGCAACAGCAGCTCCTTGCTGCCCATCTTCTTGATCAGGGTGTTCTTTTCCTCCACCAGGATGATGCGGCCATGGTTGATCACGCCTACCCGGTCGGCCATCTCTTCGGCTTCTTCGATGTAATGGGTGGTAAGAATGACGGTGACCCCTGACTCCCGTAACTGCCTGACCATAGACCACATATCCTTGCGCAGCTCCACGTCGACGCCTGCAGTGGGTTCGTCCAGGAACAGGATTTTCGGCTCGTGAGACAGTGCCTTGGCAATCATCAGTCGGCGTTTCATGCCGCCGGACAGTGTCATGATGCGACTGTCTCTTTTTTCCCAGAGGGACAGCTGGCGCAGGAGCCGCTCGATATATGCGGGGTCCGGGGCCTTGCCAAACAATCCTCGACTGAATTTGACCGTGGCCAGGACACTTTCGAAGGAGTCTGTGCAGAGCTCCTGTGGTACCAGTCCGATCTTTTCCCGCGCGGCGCGATAGTCCTGCACCACATCGTGACCGTCTGCTTTGACTGTGCCCGCGGTGGCATTGACGATGCCGCAGACAATGCTGATCAATGTGGTCTTGCCCGCGCCGTTGGGGCCGAGCAGGGCAAAGATTTCTCCCTGATGGATGTCGAGATTGACTTCCCGCAGTGCAGTGAATCCGCCGCTGTAGGTTTTGGAGAGATTGGAGACCGAGATAATCGGGTTCAATAATAAGTCCTCGGTGATGATGGCGAATTTAGCTGTGGAGGGAAAAGCTATCACATCGGGAGTGGACTGCAATGAGGAAGGGCGGGCAGGGAAGGCAGTTGCTTGTGCAGGCAGGGAGATTATCAACCGTGATCATTTTGGGGAATTGAGGCTAAGGACTTTGCCATGCGTCGCGGCTTTCCGACTTTGCGGGTTTTATGGCGCAAAATTCTTCATAAGGTTTCTTTATGCCAGCTATGCGGTTATTTACTTTTAATCAATAAGCGCTGCGGATAGACTCAAGTCGATCCACGTGCGTAGGCGCACTGATTTTGCTTACCGCAGGGAGCCCCAGCTGTATTCAGTGCAGGGTGCAGCATAACAATAGCGAGTCAGGAAGGAGTGTTGCGGTGATCATAGCCATTCCAAAAGAAACGGCTGTCGGGGAAAACCGGGTGGCCGCCACGCCGGATAGCGTCCGTCGTTTGCGGGATCTGGGTTTTTCTGTGCGGGTGCAGAAAGGTGCCGGCGAGGGGGCCAGTTTTACCGATGATGCCTATATCAATAGCGGTGCCGAAATCTGCAAGGATGCGGCGCAATGTCTGAAAGACGCCGGGGTGGTGCTGAAAGTCCAGTCTCCCACCGATGAGGAACTCGATCTGATTCCGCAAGGCGCGACCCTGATTGCCTTCCTCAAGCCCGCACAGAACGAAACGCTGTTGAAAAAACTGGCCGAAAAGAAAATCAATGCGCTGGCAGTCGAGTCGATTCCCCGTATCTCCCGTGCACAGAAGATGGATGCGCTCAGCTCCATGGCCAATATCGCCGGCTATCGCGCGGTCATCGAGGCGGCCCATAACTTCGGTCGTTTTTTTACCGGCCAGATTACTGCTGCCGGCAAGATTCCGCCGGCCAAGGTGCTCGTGATCGGCGCCGGCGTCGCCGGCCTGTCCGCCATCGGCACCGCCAAAAGCATGGGGGCTATTGTTCGCGCCTTTGATACCCGGGCGGAAGTGCGTGAGCAGGTCGAATCCATGGGAGCGGAATTCCTCACGGTGGAAATGGAGGAGGAAGGCTCGGGCAGCGGTGGTTACGCCAAGGAGATGTCCAAGGAGTTTATCGAGGCTGAAATGGCCCTGTTCCGCGAGCAGGCCAAAGAGGTGGATATCGTCATTACTACGGCGCTGATTCCCGGCAAGCCCGCGCCCAAGCTGTGGCTGGCGGATATGGTCGACAGCATGAAAGAGGGCTCGGTGGTCGTCGACCTGGCGGCGGAGATGGGGGGCAACTGTGACTATACCGTGGCTGATGAAAAGGTGATCGAGAGCGGGGTAACCGTTATCGGTTACACCAACCTGCCGAGCCGTGCTGCCACCCAGTCGTCGAGCCTGTATGCCACCAACCTGACGCATTTGCTGACGGACCTGACCCCGGAGAAGGACGGCAACATTGCCATCGACTTTGACGATGAGGCGGTCCGCGGGGCAACCGTGGTGCGCAATGGTGAGATCACCTGGCCTCCCCCCGCGCCGAAAATTTCTGCCCAGCCGAAACCGCCTGCTTCCAAAGCAGAGCAGCCGCAGGTCAAGGAAGAGGCTCCACCAAAGAAAAAATCGGCACTCTCCATCGTTGCCTTCTGGCTGATTGCTGGCGGCCTGACGTTGTGGCTGGGCCGGGTGGCGCCGCCGGATTTTGTCGCCCACTTTACCGTTTTCGTACTGGCCATCTTTGTCGGCTGGCAGGTGATCTGGAATGTCACTCATGCCCTGCATACCCCACTGATGAGTGTGACCAACGCGATTTCGGGCATCGTCATCGTCGGGGCACTTCTGCAGGTCGGTTCCACCGGCTCGGCACTGGTCACGGTGCTGGCATTCGTCGCGGTGCTGGTCGCCAGTATCAATATCTTCGGTGGGTTCTTCGTGACCTACCGCATGCTGAAAATGTTCCGCCGGTAACAGGAGAGAAGTGATGAACGGAATGATTGCAATGGCCTACCTGTTCTCGGCGGTGATGTTCATCCTGAGCCTCGGTGGTCTGTCCAGCCATGAGACGGCCCGGCGCGGCAATGTCTACGGCATGGTGGGGATGGCGGTTGCCATTACTGCCACCATTGCCGGCATCGCTGCCGGCGCCTACTGGATGGTCGGGATTGCGATGGTGACAGGCGCGGTCATCGGCCTGGCGCTGGCGCGGCGGGTAGCCATGACGCAGATGCCGCAGATGGTGGCCCTGTTGCACAGTTTTGTCGGCCTCGCTGCAGTGCTGATCGGCTGGGGCGGTTTCCTGGATCCGCGCCTGTCGCTGACCGGGGCTGAGCACATTGTGCACAACACGGAGATCTACCTGGGAATCTTTATTGGTGCCATTACCCTCACCGGTTCGCTGGTGGCCTTCGGCAAGTTGCAGGGGCTGATTTCGGGTAAACCGCTGATGCTGCCCGCCCGCCACTGGCTCAACCTGGCGGCGGTGATTGGATGTATCGTGCTCGGTGCCCTGTTTATCCCCGCCGACCTGAGTGCGGGTACCGTCATCAACCTGCTGGTGATGACCTCGATTGCACTGTTGCTGGGTATCCACCTGATCGCTGCCATTGGCGGGGCGGATATGCCGGTGGTGATCTCCATGCTCAACAGCTACTCAGGCTGGGCGGCAGCAGCGACGGGCTTCATGCTGAGCAACGACCTGCTCATCGTCGTCGGTGCGCTGGTGGGCTCCTCCGGTGCGATCCTCAGTTACATCATGTGTCGGGGCATGAACCGTTCTTTCATCAGTGTGATTCTAGGCGGTTTCGGTTCTGATGGCGGTGAGGTGGCTGAGGGCGAGATGGAGGGCGAGGCACTGGCAACAAACTTCGACGAACTCGCAGCAGACCTGGAACAGGCCAAAAGCATTATCATCGTGCCGGGTTTCGGTATGGCGGTGGCTCACGCCCAGCAGGCGGTCAGTGACCTCACCGACCGCCTGCGCAAAATGGGCAAGACGGTGCGCTTCGGTATTCACCCGGTGGCGGGGCGCCTGCCCGGCCATATGAATGTGCTGCTGGCCGAGGCCAACGTGCCCTACGACATTGTGCTCGAGATGGAGGAAATCAATGGCGATTTCCCGGAAACCGATATGGTGCTGGTGATCGGCGCCAACGATACGGTCAACCCTGACGCGGTGGAGAAGCCCGGGTCTCCCATTGCCGGCATGCCGGTGCTCGAAGTTTGGAAGGCGGACAAGGTGGTGATACTGAAGCGCTCCATGGCCTCGGGTTACGCTGGTGTGGCCAATCCGCTGTTCTACAAGGAGAATGCCCGCATGCTGTTTGGCGATGCCAAAGAGAGCCTGCAGAGTGTGCTGGCAAAGCTCGGTGACAGCGCCAAGACCCGCTCCCCACGGGAGGCCGTGGCCTGACCCGGACCTGATTCTCATCTTCAGGTTCACCCCTGGCGTCGCCGGTGCGCAGCGGCGACGCCTTTGTTACTCTCTCCTCCTGCAATCCCAAAGCAATAAAAATCAGGGCCTGTCTATGAGGGGTTTACTTCCGGTTTCCCGTCCGTTTTGTGTTCTTACACTTTCCCTCCTGCTCGGCGCTTGTGGTGGGGGAGGCGGGGGCTCCTCGGCCAGGAATCAGCCTGCCACAGATCCTGTCGGTGGCGGTTCCACTGGCTGGCAAGAAGGCGTGTTCCTGTCCTCGGAAACCTTTGCCGCCAGCTGTGAAGCGCCCCGCAGTGGTACCAACCCGCGCACAGGGCTTCCCTATGATGACGTGCTCGGAACTGCGCTGGATGAGAAAAACTGGCTGCGCTCGTGGACCAATGAGCTCTACCTCTGGTACGACGAGGTGGAGGACCGGGATCCGGCCGGATACGGGGTGCTGGAATATTTCGACCTGCTGGTGACTGAGGAGCTGACCGAGACCGGCGCACCCAAAGACAATTTCCATTTTTCCCTGCCCACGGACCAGTGGCTGTCCCAGACCCAGTCCGGGGTCGCAGTAGGCTATGGCCTGCAGTGGGCTATCATCGATGGGCGCCCGCCCCGTGATGTGGCGGTGGCTTACTGGGATCGGGAGAACAGTGTCGGCCTGCCGGCACGTGGCACCCGCGTGGTATCGGTGGATGGTGTCGACGTGATCTGGGCCAACGATCAGGCCAGCGTCGATACACTGAACGCTGCGTTTTTCCCGGACAGTGTGGGTGAACAACACACCTTCACCTTCGAATATGCCAATGGTTCCCGCGAGACTGTCACCTATACCGCCCGCGCCCTGGCCACGGATCCCGTCCAGTATGTGCGGGTAATCGATGCGGCTATGGGCCGCCGGGTGGGTTACCTGCTGTTTACCGACCATATTGCCACGGCGGAAAGCGAGCTGAAGAGTGCGGTGGAGACGCTCGCTGCCGAGGGGATCGATGAGCTGGTGCTGGACCTGCGCTACAACGGTGGCGGCCTGCTCGCCATCGCCAGCCAGTTGGCCTACATGATCGCCGGGGATGTGCCCACCGCGGGCCGGATCTTCGAAACCCTGGTGTTCAATGACAAGTACCCGGAAACCAATCCGGTCACCGGCCAGCCGCTGCAGCCGATGCCTTTTTTCGATACCACCCTCGGTTTCAGCGACCTGCCCAGTGAACAGCCCCTGCCGGCACTCAACCTGCCGCGGGTATTCGTGCTGACCGGAGCCAGCACCTGCTCCGCCAGTGAGTCGATCATCAACAGCCTGCGGGGGGTCGACCTGGAAGTGGTACAGGTGGGCGGTACCACCTGCGGCAAACCCTACGGTTTCTATCCCACCGATAACTGCGGCACTACGTATTTCTCCATCCAGTTCCAGGGCCTGAATGACAAGGGCTTCGGTGACTATCCCGCCGGTTTTACGCCGGGCGGCACTGGTCCTACGGGCGTGGTCGGCTGTGGGGTGGCCGACGACTTCAGTCGCGATCTCGGTGATCCGGCCGAGTGGCGGCTGTCGGCGGCACTGAATTTCATCAATACCGGCAGTTGTGGGGGGACTCTGGCCAGTGCCAGCAGTTACCGCAGCGATGCCGGCGGGTTGCGCGCGGGTGGGCAGGAACGGGATGCACGCGTGCTCAAGCCCGCCTGGCAGGAGAACCGGATACTGGAATATGAGGGCTGGCGCTGATGATTGCGCCGGGCCGCCAGCTGTTGGGAAAAGTCCGCTACCTGTCTGTGCTCCTGCTGGCAGGTTGTAGCGCTCAAGCGCTGCCGGGGCCATTGGAGCCGGCGGTGCTGGAGGAGGTCACGGGGGCGGTTCGTACTGAGCTGACTCAGGTGGTGAGTGAGGCGCTGGGCGGTGTTCCGGTCACGTTAGGTGAGGAAGTGCTTACCGACACCAGCATCCTGGTGGTGGAGCAGAATGTGCCGCGGGATCTGCAGCAGCGCCCATTGGCCGGACGGAGCCTGGCGGTGCCGGTGCGTTTCCAGTTGCTGGTTGGGGATCAGGGGTGCTGGCTCAAGCGCCTGCCAGAGGGGCCGTTCTGGCCCCTGACGCGGGCACGTTGTGTGCGTGAAGCAAGGTCTACGGAGGCTGGCAGCGACAGCTGAGCCTTGCCGTCAGCGCAGCAGGTTGGACAGGCGGGCGTTGGGCTTCTCTGCCGCGCGATAGATCAGGGCGATCTTGCCGATCTCCTGGACCAGTTCGGCGCCACTTTTCTCGCACAATTCCCCGATGATCTGGTGGCGAAGCTCCCGGTCAGCCACCATCAACTTGACCTTGATCAGTTCGTGATCTTCGAGGGCGCGGTTCAGCTCCTCGAGCACCCCTTCACTGAGCCCCTTGCCGGCGACGGTGACCACCGGCTTGAGGCCGTGACCGACGGTGCGCAGTGCTTTTTTGCGGTCAGCTGTTAAAGGCATACAATACTCCGTTCCCACGTTGTGGATATTCATAGCGTAAGCGGCCCAGGGCCGCGACCGGCCCCCAGATCAATGGCCCGGCCGCGGCCCTGGGCCGCTCACGCGAAAGCTGTTGTGTTATTAGGACGCATTGTAACTGATGGGCCGATCCAAAAGCAGCCATCGCTGGCTGCGCGAGCATTTCAACGATCACTACGTCAAGCAGTCCCAGAAAGAGGGATACCGCTCCCGTGCCAGCTACAAGCTTCAGGAGCTGCAGAAGAAGGATCGCCTGTTCAAACCCGGTATGACCGTGGTGGACCTGGGTGCTGCACCGGGGGGGTGGTCCCAGGTGGCTGCTGAACTGGTTGGTCACAAAGGTCACGTTCTGGCTTCCGACATCCTGCCCATGGATCCCATCGCCGGGGTGGACTTCGTTCAGGGGGACTTCACCGAGGAATCCGTGCTGAATGAGTTGCTGGCACGGCTCGGTGACGAGCGGGCGGACCTTGTGATTTCCGATATGGCCCCCAATATGAGTGGGGTGCGAGATGTGGACCAGCCCGCCTCCATGTACCTGGTGGAGCTGGCCGTGGATATGGCGCGCCAGGTGCTGAAACCCGGTGGCGCTTTTGTGGCCAAGGTTTTCCAGGGCGAGGGATTCGACGACTTGATCCGCGACTTGCGCGGTTCCTACAGCAGTGTCGTCACCCGTAAGCCTGGTGCATCCAGGCCCCGTTCCCGCGAGGTCTATGTGGTGGCGCGGGGCTTCAGGGGCGAATAAGCCCGCTTTCCACCCCGGTTCAGGTTTGTGCCGCCCCGGTCATTGGTGACCGGGTGGCCGACGATGGTTTAAGCTGCTCCCGTAAAGCGAGCCGCGCGAGCGGCGGGCCCTACCTATAATGGTCGGGTTGGCCGTGGGCTGCGGTAGTAAGTGCAGAAGCCGCAGGAACTGAGTGTCCTCGGGCGGCATCCAAGTAAAGTAGGCAGCCGTAAAGGTTGCAGTCTCGGACCCCGGTTCGGGACAAACCGTGCGCCATGTCTCCAAAGGGGCAGGCGGCAGGATTGGCAAGGCAGAGAGGGTGATCCCTTTGAACGATATGGCGAAGAATCTGGTGCTGTGGTTGGTCATCGCGGCGGTGCTGCTGATGGTCTTTCAGAACTTCAAACCGCAGACCCGGGATGAGGCCCTCAGTTATTCCCAGTTTGTCCAGGATGTGCAGTCCGGGCAGGTGAAGAGCGTGGTCGTGGACGGCCTCACCATTACCGGTGAGAAGGCCGACGGCAGCCGCTTCAAGACCATTCAGCCGCAGATCATTGACGACGAGCTCACCAACGAGCTGGTGCGCAGCAATGTGCAGTTCGTGGGTCGCGAGCCGGAAGAGGCCAGTCTCTGGCAGCAGCTGCTGGTGGCCAGCTTCCCGATTCTGATCATCATCGCTGTCTTCATGTTCTTCATGCGACAGATGCAGGGTGGTGCCGGCGGGCGCTCGGGCCCAATGGCATTCGGCAAGAGCAAGGCGCGCCTGCTGGGTGAAGACCAGATCAAGACCACCTTTGCCGATGTGGCCGGCGTGGATGAGGCCAAAGAGGATGTGCAGGAGCTGGTTGAGTTCCTGCGCGACCCGACCAAGTTCCAGCGCCTGGGCGGCAACATTCCCCGCGGTGTACTGATGGCGGGTCCTCCCGGCACCGGTAAGACACTGCTCGCCAAGGCCATTGCTGGCGAGGCCAAGGTGCCGTTCTTCTCGATCTCCGGTTCCGACTTTGTTGAGATGTTTGTCGGCGTGGGCGCGTCCCGGGTGCGGGACATGTTCGACCAGGCCAAGAAGCAGGCGCCGTGCATCATCTTTATTGACGAGATCGACGCCGTCGGTCGTCACCGTGGCGCCGGTGTGGGCGGTGGCCACGACGAGCGTGAGCAGACACTGAACCAGCTGCTGGTGGAAATGGACGGTTTCGAGGGCAACGAGGGTGTCATCGTAATCGCGGCCACCAACCGCCCGGACGTGCTCGACCACGCGCTACTGCGTCCGGGGCGTTTCGACCGCCAGGTCTTTGTCGGCCTGCCGGATATTCGCGGTCGTGAACAGATCCTCAAGGTGCACATGCGCAAGGTGCCGCTGGACGACAAGGTTTCCGCGCAGACTATCGCCCGCGGCACCCCCGGTTTCTCCGGTGCCGACCTGGCCAATCTGGTCAATGAGGCCGCGCTGTTTGCCGCCCGCGCCAACCGCCGTGTGGTCGGCATGGACGAATTCGAGCGCGCCCGCGACAAGATCATGATGGGCGCCGAGCGCAAATCCATGGTCATGAGCGAGAAAGAGAAGGTGAACACCGCCTATCACGAGGCGGGCCACGCGATCATTGGTCGTTTGGTACCGGAGCACGATCCGGTACACAAGGTCACCATCATCCCCCGCGGCCGTGCACTGGGTGTCACCCAGTTCCTGCCAGAAGAGGACAAGTACAGCATTTCCAAGCGGGCCATCGAATCCCAGCTGTGCTCACTGTTTGGCGGGCGTATCGCTGAGGAGATGACCCTGGGCATCGATGGTGTGACCACCGGTGCCTCCAATGACATCGAGCGGGCGACGGAGCTCGCTCGCAACATGGTGACCAAGTGGGGCCTGTCCGAGAAGCTGGGCCCGCTGCATTACGGTGAGGACGAGAGCGGTCAGCCCGGGGCGGGTAACCCGATTTCCGGCAAAACCTCCAACGAGATCGACGCGGAGGTGCGCCGTATCATCGATGACTGCTACGACCGTGCACACAAATTACTCGAGGAGAACCGCGATATCCTCGAGGCGATGAAAGATGCACTGATGGAATACGAGACGCTGGACGCCGAACAGGTCGATGACCTGATGGCGCGTCGCAAGGTTCGCCCTCCCCGGGACTGGCATGACCCGGATGTGGGTGCCGGCGGCAATGGCGACTCCGAAGAGGCGGAAAAGGGTGATGAGTCCGCCGGGTCTGATGAGGGTAATCCGGTTGGCGGGCCCCTGAAAGGCCACTGAGCGTTTTCGGATGACTGCGGGAGGCTGGAAAGTCGGCGCAAAAGCGGGCTTTCCGGCCTTCCGTTTTTTGTTTTGAGGGACTATGAAACTGACCTGTGGCAACCGCGTCCTGGATCTGTCGCGCCCGCGGATCATGGGTGTGCTGAATACGACGCCCGACTCTTTCTCCGATGGCGGCCGTTACTACCGCGAGGGTGAGCTGGACCTGGATGTGGCAGTCGAGCGCGCTCGGCAGATGGTCGCTGAGGGTGCTGCCATCATCGACATCGGCGGAGAATCCACCCGGCCCGGCGCAGCCGCCGTGACCGGGGAGCAGGAGTACCGGCGGGTGGTGCCGGTGGTGGAGGCGATTGCCCGGGAGCTGGATGTCATCATCTCTGTCGATACCAGCACTCCGGAGGTCATGCGTGCGGCCGCCGAGGCCGGCGCGGGCCTGATCAATGACGTCCGCGCGCTGCAGCGCCCCGGTGCGCTGGAAGCGGCGGCGGCCAGTGGCCTGCCGGTGTGCCTGATGCACATGCAGGGGCAGCCGGGCACCATGCAGGCCAATCCCCGCTATGAGGATGTGGTTGCCGAAGTGTCGGCCTTCCTGCTGGACAGGTTGCAGTGCTGTGAAGAGGCCGGAATCCCGCGACAGCGAGTGATCTTTGACCCCGGCTATGGCTTCGGCAAGACGGACGAGCACAATCTGGAACTCCTGCGCCGCCAGGATGAGCTGGCACCGGCGGATATCCCGCTGCTCGCGGGGTTGTCGAGGAAGTCAATGATCGGGCGCCTGCTGGGGCGTGAAGTGGACGAGCGCCTGCCGGGGAGCCTGGCGCTGGCCCTGCTGGCGGCCCAGCGAGGAGCGCGCATCCTCCGGGTACACGATGTGGCGGCGACGGCCGATGTATTGGCGCTCTGGCAGCTGGTGGATCGCGCCTGAACCCGCCTGCGCGAGTTTGCGGTAACAGGGATTAGCTGCCCGTGGGCAGGACACAAATAACAAGTTGTATAGGGAACAATTGAGTCATGGCGAGAAAGTATTTCGGCACCGACGGTATCCGCGGCCATGTTGGTAAGGGCGTAATCACCCCGGACTTCATGTTGCGTCTGGGCTATGCCGCCGGCAAGGTTCTGGCGGAGCAGGCGGCCAGCAAGGGCGGGCATCGGCCCAGTATCCTGATCGGTAAGGACACCCGGATATCCGGCTATATGTTCGAGGCTGCGCTGCAGGCCGGCCTGATCAATGCCGGTGTCGATGTCGGCCTGCTGGGTCCCATGCCCACCCCGGCGATCGCCTACTTGACCAGAACCTTCCACGCCCAGGCGGGGATTGTGATCAGTGCCTCCCATAACCCCTTCCAGGATAACGGTATCAAGTTCTTCAGCGCTGCCGGCAGCAAGCTGCCAGACCAGGTGGAGCTGGATATCGAGGCGGCGCTGGAGCTGCCGATGACCACTGCGGAAAACCTGGGCAAGGCCTGGCGCATCGACGATGCCGCCGCCCGTTACATCGAGTTCTGCAAGGCTTCGACTCCCTGGGGATTCGAGCTCGACGACCTCAAGATCGTGCTCGATTGCTCCAATGGCGCCACCTACCACATCGCGCCGAAGGTGTTCCGGGAGCTGGGAGCCGAAGTGATCGCGATCGGCACCAGTCCGGACGGGCAGAACATCAACCTGGACTGCGGCTCCACCAAGCCGGCCAAACTGCAGCAGGCAGTCGTGGAGCAGGGCGCAGACCTGGGCATCGCCTTTGACGGCGATGGCGATCGGGTCCTGTTTGTGGATCGCAATGGTGAGCTGGTGGATGGGGATGAACTGCTGTTCCTCATCGCCCTGCACCGGCAGCAGTTCCTGGGTGGCTGCAGTGGCGTGGTCGGCACCCAGATGAGTAACTACGGTTTCGAGCTGGCTCTCAAGGACCTCTCCATCCCCTTCGAGCGGGCCAAAGTGGGTGATCGCTACGTGCTGGAGAAAATGCAGGCCAATGGCTGGAGTCTCGGAGGTGAGTCTTCCGGGCACATCATCTGTGCAGATGCGACTACCACCGGTGACGGAATCATCTCGGCCCTGCAGGTCCTGCGGGCGCTGGAGGAGTTCGGTGAACCGCTGGAGGCGCTGCGCGGGCGGATGAAGATGCTGCCGCAGCACATGATCAACGTGCGGCTGGCGCACCGCGATGGTGTGCTCGATCACGATGACGTGCGCGGTGCGGTAACCCAGGCTGAATCCCAGCTGGGCGATCGGGGACGTGTATTGCTGCGTCCCTCCGGCACAGAACCCCTCATCCGGGTGATGGTGGAAGGGGTTGAGCGCGGCGAGGTGGAGCAGCTGGCCGGGGATATCGCCCGGGTCGTGGAGCGTGTTGGCAACAGCTGAAACCGGCCCGCGGCGCCTGGCGGGGCGGGCTTTGCCGGGCGCCCGATACCCGCGGCCAGGACGGCAGAAACTTTTCGATTTTGTGTTGTATGTTGGCGGCAATATCGCTAAGATTTGCGCCCCTCGAAGGAGCACACATGCGTAAAACGCTGGTAGCAGCCAACTGGAAAATGAACGGCAGCCGCGAGTTCGCCGGAGAGTTTTTCAAGGCCCTTGACCTCAGTGGGGTCAGTGCCGATGTGGCCTTCTGTCCGCCGTTTCCCTATCTGTCGGTGGTGGCAGACCTGCTGAAACAGGTGGGACATCAGGGGGTGGCCCTGGGGGCGCAGAATGTCAGCGAGCGTGATGCGGGTGCATTTACCGGTGAGGTAAGTGCCGCAATGCTGAAGGACTTCGATGCCCGCTACGTGATTGTCGGGCACTCCGAGCGTCGCAGCCTTTATGGCGAGAGCAGCGAGCTGGTGGCCCGCAAGTATGTCGCCGTCAGGCAGGCAGGGCTGATGCCAATACTCTGTGTTGGTGAGACGCTCGAGGAGCGCGAGGCATCGCGGGCGCTGGAAGTGATCGGCAGCCAGCTGAATGCCGTGAGTGAGCTGGCCGGCGAGGACTGCTGGCATGGAGCCGTAGTGGCCTATGAGCCCGTGTGGGCGATTGGCACCGGCAAAACCGCCACGCCCGAGCAGGCGCAGGAAGTGCACGAGTTCATCCGCAAGCGCCTTGGCGCAGCCGGTGAGCAGGCGCAGATCCTTTACGGGGGCAGTGTGAAGTCTGCCAATGCGGCCTCCCTGTTTGCGCAACCGGATATCGATGGTGCGCTTGTAGGTGGAGCCTCCCTGGATGCCGGGGAGTTTGCCGGAATCTGCCGCGCCGCCTGATCGGCGTTGGCGCAAAATGCATTGCCACCAAGGTGGCGTGCTGAGAGAATACAGAAAACGGGCTCTGGCCCAGACAGTGAGTTTCCTGAAAATGGAAAAATTGGTTTTAATTTTTCACGTCCTGACAGCCCTGAGTATCATCGGGTTGATCCTGCTTCAGCAGGGCAAGGGCGCAGAAGCCGGTGCCTCTTTTGGCGCAGGTGCTTCCCAGACCGTATTTGGCAGCCAGGGCAGTGGTAATTTCTTTTCCCGTCTGACTGCTATCATGGCAACCGTATTCTTCGTGACCAGCCTTGGTCTTGCCGTGCTGGCCAAGCAGGGCGCTGGTAGCGATGTCGATGCGGATCTGCCGCAGGCTCCGGCGGCTGTTGAGCAGTCGGGCCCTGCAGAGGACCTTCCGGCACTGGAAAGTGACGTGCCGGAACTGGATGAAATGCCGGCTGCTGACGAGCCGGCAGCGGATGAAATTCCGCAGATGGAAGATGCTGAGCCCAAAGAGGGTGAGCAGCAGTAAATACAGTTTTCAGCCCAGGTGGTGGAATTGGTAGACACGCTATCTTGAGGGGGTAGTGCACCTAGTGCGTGCGGGTTCAAGTCCCGCCCTGGGCACCAAACACGAGGCACTCTGATCAGAGTGCCTTTTTTTTGCCTGAAATTTAAGTGCCAGCACAAATTCTTACGTTCGGCCGATTTGCGGCCGCATTTTGCTTTTGCGTGACTCCGCTGTCACTGCCAGCGAATCGGTCCGGATAACTCTCTGTGAACTTCCCGGCTGCCCTCGCACGGGATTCTGGAGATATGACCTGCCTCACATCTGGCGCCGACTGGATTGAAATACAATCCACCCTCACACAGTCCCCTTTGCAAGTTTTCAGCGGCCGACGCTGCCGCAGTTCCCCGACGTCCACCGCTAGAAGTAGGGCAAGAGGTAGAAACAATGTTCCGAATTCTGCAGTTAACTTTTCTGATGCTGTCGGCGTCGCTTGTGTTTGCGCAGTCAGTCAGCCGAGATGAGATCCGTGGCCTGGATGAGCAGATCCAGGATGCCAAGAAGGATGTCATCGAGCTCACCGCGGAGCTCACCCAGCTCGAGGAAAAGCTGCTCTATCCCTCCAATACGCAGGCAGCCTTCTTTGTTTCCCTGCCTGAAAACAGCCGCTTTGATCTTGAGGCCGTTGAGTTGAGGCTCAACAACGAGGTGGTTGCCCATCATCTCTACACCTTCCGTGAGCTTGAGGCCCTGCGCAAAGGAGGCGTGCAGAAGCTGTATACCGCTAATGTGCAGTCTGGAGAGCATCCTCTGCAGGTGAGCTTCCTCGGTAAATCGCAATCAGGCCGGGAGCTGCGGGCAACAGCAACCCACACTGTTGAAAAGCGGGTAGGCCCCGCGTTCGTCGAGATAAAAATCGCCGGAGAAGAGTCCGCAATCAGCTTCAAGGACTGGTAACCATGTTTGAGAGGCTGGTTGTGGCGCCCGCGGTGGTAGGTCGATCCGCTCGTGTTTTGTTGCGCTCGCTTCTTCCCCTGGCGGTTTCCGGAGCCCTGGCTGCCCCCTGCGCCGCGGCGCTGGATCGCAAGGATGAGGGGGTTAAAGACCTGTTTTTCGGTGCGGCCATGTACGAGGCGCACCAGGACCAGTTCTTCGATGCCATTGTGCAGCTGGATACCGAGTTAAATCAGTATCGCCGGCTGGACCAGCCGGAGCTGGATCCTTTCTCCGCGCATCTCGGCCAGGCCCAGTTCTCAGTGGGTGACCTGGAGCTTTCCTATCGCATGCATCTCGAGGCCGGGCGTGCAATCGAGGCCGTACTCAAGGGTAACGTGCCCCAGCCGGTCAAGAATGAAGCCGCCTACCGCCTGGCAAAGATTCACTACCATAAGCAGCAGCCCCGCAATGCCCTGCATGCCCTGGAGATGATCGAGGGGCGGGTGCCGGAGCGGGTGCGTCCGGAAGAGCAGTTCCTGCGTGCGCGGGTTTATATGGAGCTGGGGCGATTTGCAGAAGCGGTGGCGCTGCTGCGAGACCTCAAAGGCGAACCCCGCCTCGAGGGCTTTGTAGAGTTTAACCTCGGTATTGCCCTGTTGAAGTCAGGTGATGCCGAGCGCGGGGTGGCAGAGCTCACTGCACTGGGCAAGCGCCGCAGTGCTGATCCCGCGCAGCAGGGCTTGTACGACAAGACCAACCTGCTGCTGGGTACTTACCTGATGGATGCGGGCGAGCTGGAGCTGGCACGCCCCTACTTCGATCGTGTACAGCTCGAAGGGCCATTCTCCAACCGCGCGCTTCTGGGTGCCGGGTGGGTCGAAGCCCGGGCCGGTCGGTACGATAGGGCGCTGGTGCCCTGGAAGCTGCTGCAGTCCCGCCAGAGCACCAATGAAGCGGTGCAGGAGTCGATGCTGGCTGTGCCATTTGCCTATGGCAAGCTCGATGTCCACAGCACTGCGGCCGTGAACTACGGTTTTGCCCTGGACAAGTTTGGTGCCGAAATCGACAAGCTGACCGACTCTATTGTGAGTATTCGCGAGGGCAAGTTCCTGGAGGCCCTGCGTCGCAAGGAGGCTGATCAGGTAAAGAACTGGGTAGTAACCCTGAGGGACATCCCGGGTGCGCCGGAGACCCATTACCTGCTCGATCTCATGGCCTCCAATGACTATCAGGAATTCCTGCGTAATTACCGCGACCTGAACGATTTACACGAGCGTAATGAAAGCTGGCTCGAGAGTCTGGTGGCTTATGAGGACATCATTGGCCAGCGCCGCGATTACTATGAACCGCTGTTGCCCGGCCTGGACCAGAAGTTTCGCCAGCTGGATGCGCGCATTCAGATGCGTACCGAGGAGCGCGACAAATTTGCCGCACGGATCGAGCAGATGCTCGTGACCCGGCGCCCCGACTACCTGGCTACGGCCGAAGAGCAGGAGGTGCTGGCAGAACTGAAGCAGTTGCGCTTGCGGGCCAGAAACCAGGTGGTGGGTGAGGAATCCCTGCGGCGGCTCGAGCGCCTCGAGGGGGTGCTGGAGTTCCGCCTGGCTACAGAGTATGACGCGCGCCTGACCGAGGCTTACAAGCACCTGGAACAGCTGAATGTGGAAATTGAGAAGCTGCAGAAGGCCTATCATTCCTATGTTCGCAGCCGCCAGGCCGCGACCCACAGCTACACCGGCTATAACGACACCATTCGCAACCTCCGCGCACGCCTGCGTCAGAGCCAGGACCGCCTGGATATGCTCATGGCGCGGCAGGGGAACATGCTGGAGACCCTCGCGATCGACGAGCTGGACCGGCGCCGTGCGCAGCTCGAGAATTACCAGATCAAGGCGCGCTTCGCGCTTGCAGACAGTTATGACCGTGCCAACGAGCTGCAGGAGCAGCGGGAAGATCAGCGCAAGATCGAGGCGCTGCAAAAGGCTGCAGAGGTCATTATCGACGACGGGGGGCAGTCGGGGCCGGAAGACGCCGAGCCTGTTGATGGTGAGCCCCTGCCGCAGGATAGCCCACCTGAGTTGGACTCTTCAGCCGAAAGCGCACCATCACAGGAGGCCGCACAGTGAAGCCCGCTCAGATTTCTCCGCTGGCCACTGCGATCCGTGCGCGTGGGAGTCGCGGCAACTCACTTTTGACTGCCGCTGCACTTGGCCTGCTGCTACAGGGCTGTGCAGTCAGTGATACAAATATCATCGGCAGCCTGCAGAAGGTCGAGCTCGACATCAGGGAAGAGCATATCGACGGTAGCCTGGAGAAGGCCCTCGCCAGCTACCAGCAATACCTGCAGGAAACACCAGAGAGTGCCCTGACGCCCGAGGCCATGCGGCGCATTGCTGACCTTAAAATTAAACAGGCCCACCAGGCGGAAGCTGCATCACTGGATGGCAATGTCCGTGGGAGAGTCGCAGCTGATGAGCTCGGCGAGCACTCTGATGGTGCGGATGTGGCAATCTCTCGCAGCGGGCAGGCCGGTTCGACTCGGCTGTCCGCACCGCAGAACAGCGTCCCGTTGACCTCGGCCGGCACCGGGCGGGATACGGCAGTCGTGGAGGCTGGTTTACGGGAGTCAGACCGCGATTTCGAGCAGCGAGCCAGTGGTACCGTGGAGATCGAAGCCGACGCGACCCCGGTGCAGACCCCGGGGGATTCCGAGGCCGTGCTGGCAGCCAACGCCCGCGAGGCGATACAGCTCTACCGCGAGCTGCTGGCCAAATACCCGCTCTATGATCGCAACGACCAGGTCATGTACCAGTTGTCCCGTGCCTACGAGGAGACGGGGCAGGTGGAGGAGGCCGTGAATGTCTTGCGGCAGCTGGTGGCCAAATATCCCGGCTCACGCCATTTGGATGAAGCCTATTTCCGCCTCGGGGAGTATTACTTTACCCGTAAGAAATACCTGGATGCGGAGGAGGCCTACGGTAAGGTCATTGAGATCGGTGCGGCCTCCAGTTTCCATGAGCTCGCGCTGTACAAGCGCGGCTGGGCCCTTTTCAAACAGGATATGTACGAGCTGGCTCTCGATGACTATGTCGCCATGCTCGACTACAAACTGTCCGAGGGTTATGACCTGGACCAGCAGACCAACAAGGTCGAGAAAAAGCATGTAGAGGATACTTTCCGGGTCATCAGCCTGAGCTTCTCCTACCTGGGAGGGGCTGAGGCTATCGTCGATTACTTCAACCGCAAAGGTGGGCGCGGATACGAGTCGCACGTTTACAGTCATCTGGGCGAATATTACCTGGATAAGCGGCGCTACCAGGATGCTGCAGAGGCGTATGACACGTTTGTCGATCGCAATCCGTTGCACCGCGTATCCCCGGATTTCTCCATCCGGGTGATCGAAATCTACCAGAAGGGTGGCTTCCCCCGACTGGTTCTGGAATCCAAAAAGGCGTTCGCCAATACCTATGCCCTGGATGCCGAATACTGGAATGTGTTCGATATCAATGAGTATGGTGAGGTGGTGGATTTCCTGCAGGCGAACCTGATCGACCTGGCCAGCCACTACCATGCGGCCTACCAGGACAAACGCCTCAAAGACAAAAAAGCGGAGCACTACGGCGAGGCGGTTCACTGGTATCGCGCCTACCTCGAGTCTTTCTCTGGCCAGCCCCGCGCCCCGGAAATCAATTACCAGTTTGCCGGGCTCCTGCTGGAAAACCAGGACTTCCTCGGTGCGGGGAAGGAGTATGAGCGTACGGCGTATGATTATCCGGAGCACAAGAACTCTGGTGAGGCCGGCTACGCTGCTGTCTACGCTTACCGAGAGCACCTCAGCAAAAACCTGACGGATGCTTCTGCAGCCAGGCGTACTCCGGTTCAGCGGGAAATCATCCGCTCTTCACTACAGTTTGCCGAAAGCTTCCAGCAACACGAAAAGGCGCCGCAGGTCATGGTCGGTGCCGTGGAAGACCTCTACGGGCTGCGTGACTATGAGCAGACCATTGCCAGCGGGCAGCTTCTGCTGCAGCGTTTCCCCCAAGCGGAGCAGGGCATCCGCCGTTCGGCATGGATCCTGGTAGCCCATGGCTCCTTCGACACTGGCACTTATCCCGAAGCGGAAAAAGCCTACGGCCAAGCCCTCGCCCTGACGGCCCCGGATGCCGGGGACAAAGGGGACCTGGTGGACAACCTGGCAGCATCCATCTACCAGCAGGGTGACCTGGCTCGTCAGCAAGAGAACTATCAGCTGGCAGCGGAGCACTTCCTGCGCATCCGTAAAGCGGCACCCGGAGCCAAGTTGCTGGCCACGGCTGAGTACGACGCGGCAGCGGCTCTCATTATCCTGGAGAACTGGACGCAGGCGGCTGCCGTGCTGAATGGCTTCCGTCAGCATTTTCCGGAACACAAGCTGATCAAAGAAGTCACCAAGAAGCTTGCTGTCGTCTACCAGGAAAGCGGCGAACTGTTGCTGGCTGCCGGGGAATTCGAGCGGATCGAACGGGAATCCGAGGACGATGATGTGCGCCGTGAGGCGCTGACGCAGGCGGCGGATCTCTATAAAGCTGCCGAGCGCAGCGACAAGGCCCTTGCGGTACTACAGCGGTATGTGCAGCTCTTCCCCAGCCCGCTCGAGCCAGCCATGGAAACTCATCAGCGTATTGCTGATCTTCACAGCGATACCGGATCACAGTCGCAGTACCTTGCGCAGCTGGAACGGATGGTTCGTATCGAACGGGAGGGCGGAGCTCAGCGGACGGACCGCACCCGCTACCTGGCCGGTAATGCGGCGCTGCTGTTGGCCGAGCCCAGGTTCGACGCCTTCACGGCGATTCCTCTGGTGGCCCCGATCAAGCAGAATCTGGACTTGAAGCGGACCCGCATGAAGGCCGCGATCGATGCCTATACCGGCCTGATCGATTACCAGGTGGCCGATGTGACGGCCGCGGCGACTTTCTACCTGGCCGAGATCTATCTCCACTTCAGCCGAGCCTTGAGGGATTCCGAACGGCCTACCAACCTCTCCCCGCTGGAGCTGGAAGAGTACGAGCTGGCGCTTGAGGAACAGATTTTCCCGTTTGAAGAGCGGGCCATCTCCGTCCACGAAAAGAATATCGAGCTGTTGGGCATGGGGATTTATAACCGCTGGGTCGAAGACAGCATCACCAAACTGGCGGGTCTGGTACCGGCGCGCTATGCGCGGGTCGAGGATGTGGGCGAATATATGCCGTCCATTGTCCCGCGGCAGGAGCCTGAGCCGGAAGCCGTCGAGGCACCGGCGGAAAAAGGCTGAGCAGGCATTTCAGCCCCTGTCCGTCTGGCAGGGGCAGAATAGAGACAAGAATAAAGGTCGATCATGGAGTCAGTTCCCTCAATCCTGAATAGGCTGGTATCGCTGGTGCTGCTCGCCACCGTTCTGGCGGCCTGCTCCGGGGCACCACAAAAGACGGGCGGGCGCATCGTGGATCCGTCCAGCGTCAGGGTGTCGGGTTCGGTCGAGCGGGACTTCGACCGGGCGCTGGAGCTTCTGCGCGGTGAGCGGTACCCGGAGGCCATCGGGCTGCTTCAGGAGGTGGTACAGCGCGAGCAGCGCCTGCCTGCACCCTATATCAACCTCGGCATGGCGTATTACAAGTCTGGCGATGAAAAGCATGCGGAGGAAAACCTGTTGCGGGCGCTCGAGGTGTTCCCCAATCACCCCGTTGCAGCCAACGAGCTGGCGGTGCTCTATCGTCGGCAGGGGCGTTTCGATGAGGCCCGTGAACTGTTTATCAGTGCGCAGCGGCAGAACCCCCAATACGCACCGCTGATGAAAAACTTTGGCATATTGTGTGATCTCTATCTGCAAGATCCGCAATGCGCTCTGGCACAATTCGAGCGTTATCTGCAGTTGCAGCCGGGCGATGAGGAAGTCCCGATCTGGGTCGCAGGCCTGAAGCGGAGGATTCAATGAGCATTTCGATCGGCAGTTCGTTCATGGGGTTGGTGTCGGGCATCTTCATTGTGTCTCTTGGTCTTGTTGTCCTCCCTCCGGCAGTCGCAATGGCGCAGGATGAGGGGGCTACTGACAAGGCTGGCAAGAAAGTCGATGGCGGTGTCAAGGAGCTGTCCGGTATCTCGATCATCGGCAACAAGGAAGCGCCCAAGTCCCTGTACATCGTTCCCTGGAAGAGCTCCGAAGTGGGTGTGGAGAGTGAACTGGTTTCGAGCCTGATGAACGATGATTTGCAGCCGCTGGATAAAGAGGTGTTTACCCGTGAGCTGGAGTTTTATCGCATGAGCCTCTCCGAGGATTGAGACGTTTACGTACAACCTCCCGGGACGCCGGGTGGACAAAGATTTTTAATTGACGCGCAGCAACTGCAGTTTTTCTAAGAGGGTTAGTAATGGATTTCTTCAACAGCGTGATCGCTTTTTTCCAGACTGGTGGTGCCTTCATGTACCCCATTCTCGTGGTGTTCGCACTGGGAGCGGCGGTTGCCATCGAGCGTTATATCCGCCTGGTGTACGAGCGCCACACCAACCGCGCCATGTGGGACAAGCTGCAGCCGGTACTCAATTCCGGTGATTTCGACCGCGCCCGCAACCTGGTCAAACAAGACAACTCTGGTGTGAGCAAGCTGCTGGCCATGGGCCTCGCCCGCCAGGGTGCTGTGCGTCGCCGTGAGGATATCGAGATTGCGATGGAAGAGAGCATGATGGAAATCATTCCGCAGCTCGAGAAGCGCACGCCGTACGTCGCCCTGTTCTCCAATATCGCCACACTGCTCGGCCTGCTGGGGACCATCATGGGCCTGATCGAGGCTTTTACTGCAGTTGCCAGCGCCAACCCGGCCGAGAAGGCGGACCTGTTGTCGGCCAGTATTTCCGTGGCGATGAATACCACCGCATTCGGCCTGATGGTGGGTATTGCCCTGCTGATCATCCACGCACTGCTCAACTCCCTGACCGGTGAGATTGTCGACAGCCTGGAGATGGTGTCAGTGAAGGCGTTGAATATCATCTCGATCTCCACTCGCCGTCGTCGTGACGTGGAAGCTGACCAAAAAGCCGGTAAATCCGTCGACGGTACAAAAGCCGACGAGGGTGCAGAAGCGTTGCAGGTGGAGGCCAGTGGCGCCACTGCTGAAGCGAAAAAGGGCGAGCAAGCACTGGAAAACGCGTGATGAGAAGGCGTCGCCACGGAAGAAGTAAAGAGGCCCCGGAGCTCGACATTACCGCCTTCCTCAACCTGATGGTGGTACTGGTGCCGTTCCTGCTGGTTTCTGCAGTGTTCTCCCGCGTCACGATTCTGGAGCTGGACATGCCCTCCGGCGCCGGCGGCGGAGCGCCCGACGATCCCACCGTGACCGTTGAGGTCGTGGTGCGCAAAGACACGCTGGAAATCAGTGACGGTGAGAAGGTCATCGCCCGGTTCCCCAACCTGGATGGCGGCGAGCCGCAAGAGGATGGTGAGACACTGGCCGAGGCCGGCGTTTCGGAGGAAGTAGAGGAAACCCTTGAGCTCCGTTCTACCGAAGAGGTCTACGATCTGGACAAGCTGCGCCAGTTTTTGCTTGAGGTTAAGGCCAGCTATCCGGACAAAACCGATTCGATCATCCTGATGGAGCCGGAGGTGGCTTACGAGCATCTGGTGGGTGTCATGGATGCTGTGCGCGGTGCCGAGGTGCGACCCGAGGATGCCGACCCCGAAGACCCAGAGGCAGTGGAGCGGGTTGAGCTATTCCCGGATATATCACTAGGAGATGCGCCGTGAGACATGAAAGCCGACGCATGAAGCGCATGGCGCGTAGTCGCCGCCGCAAGACACCGGGGATGAACCTGACCTCTCTGATGGACGTGTTTACGATCCTGGTGTTCTTCCTGCTCACCAACACGTCCAGTAATGAGGCCCTCGATCCACCCAAGGTCATCACCCTCCCTGACTCCGTAGTGGAATCCAGGCCGCGTGAAACAGTGACGCTCATGGTGACCGACGAGGAGATCCTGATTGAGGCCAAGCCGATCATTGCCACCAGCGAAGTGCTGGGCAGTGAAGAGACGGTGGTCGAGGCCATCAAGCAGGCCATGCTGGCGGAGATGGACAGGGCCATTCTGCTGGCGGAGGCCAACAGGAAGCTTGAGGCGGGAAGCCGGGCCGGGGAAGTCGAGAGTGTCGAAGGCGTTGAAGGCGTTGAGGGCGTCGAAGGGCAGGTCGCCGACGGCGAGGCCCCAATCGTACCGCCTGAGGTCAACATTCTTGCCGACCGCACCATTCCATTCAGCTTGCTGAAAAAGGTGATGTCGAGCTGTACCGATGCCGGTTACACCAAGGTCTCGCTGGCTGTCATTCAGAAAGCATCTCAGGGTTAGTAGAAGTCTGTGACTAATTTTCAGCTACAACAGCGCGCCGTACAGGACGAGCTGGAGATCGTTCGCCGCCGCATCGGACTGCTCGAGGAGGAGCAGTCGCAGATCGATGCGCAACTCGCGGCCCTGGAAGAGGAGCAGGTCAAGTATGACCTGCTGAGTGAGATCTCCGAGCGCCTGGGCCAGCTGGAAGACATGAAGGCCGGAGAGCTTTTCTGGGCAGAGAGCTACCGGGAAGATAATTCCGAACGTGTGATCGAGCGCATACATCGTTCGGTGGGCAAGCACAATGCGCGCGTCGAATTGCTGCAGGAGCAGCGCCGGCGCGTTCATGAGCAGATCGAAGACTGCGAAGAGGACCTTTTCGGACTCGATGAGCGCGCAGATATGCTCCGCCGTGAAGCGGAGGAGGCCCAGTACGAGTTTGAGGTCACCCGTGACCTCGAGTTGAGCGATGGTCGTATCTCGGTCATGCCCTGGCACAAGAATGGCGAAGATGAGCGTCGCTACCGGCTCTGTCTCTTTGCCTCACTGTTGTTTGCCCTGATGCTTGGCTACCTGGTGCCGCTCTGGCAGGTTCCGGAGCCGGAAGACGAGGTGGTGGAAATTCCGGAGCGCCTGGCCAAGCTGGTGATCGAGAAGAAGGCCAAGCCCAAGCCACCCCCCGAGCCGGAGAAGCCGAAGCAGAAGGACGAGAAAACGCCCGAGCCGAAGCAGGAAGTGGCCAAGGAGGAGCCGAAACCGACCAAGGCTGAGAACAAGCCTGAGCGGACAAGGGCGCAGCGGGCCGGGGTGCTGGCATTCAAGGACAACTTCCAGGACCTGATCCAGGATGATCTCGACAACCGCCTCGGTGAGCGCACCCAGCTCAGTACTGCGGGCAAGAGGGAAAATCGCAGCCAGCGTTCCCTGATCACGGCGCAGGCCAAGGCCGGCAGTGGCGGTATCAATACTGCTGAACTGAGCCGCAATGTCGGTGGCACCGGCACAGCGCTGGATGGTGTCGCATTCACCCGGGTTTCCAGCGGTATCGGCAGTGAGGGTGATTTCGCCGGCGAGGAGCGGCCGCTCAGCGATGGTGTCGGTCCTTCCCGGACCGACGAGGAGATCCAGATCGTTTTCGACCGCTACAAGGCCGCGCTCTACCGAATCTACAACCGCGAGCTGCGCAACAACCCGGCCCTGCAGGGGCGCATGGTGCTGAAGATCACCATCGAGCCAGACGGTGCGGTCTCCATGGCAAAGGTTGAGTCCACCGATATGGATTCGCCGGCACTCAACAGCAATATTGTCGCCCGGGTAAAGCGGTTCAATTTCGGGCCGAAGGCCGGCGTGCCGACCATCACGATCCTGTACCCGATCGACTTCCTGCCCGCCGCCTGAGTGGTGTGGCAGAACCGACCGGGGGGGCGCCCCGGTCGGGGTCGATTGTCGACCTGCCAGGCTGAAACTGCTGTTTTTTTGGCCCTGGGCGACCTTTCTTAAGAAACTTCCTCAAGTTTCCCCGAGAACTGCTTGGCAGCCCTCAAAAAAATCCCTCCTGAGCAGAGTATTTATGACCTGCTTCACGGCCCATTTCCCGCCATCCCGTTAAAGTGCCGCCAGCGGCAGTGTCTGCCCGCACTCAGTATCCATGCCCACTTGCAGGCAGGAATCCCAAACCGGAATGGCGGCTGATAAGTGACGATGATGTCGGAAGTAATTGGACTGAAATCTGTACAGGAAGGGCACGCAAGCCTTATCCGCAGCTCTGGCTCGACGCTGGGCGTGAAATGCCTTCGTCTGGTTGCAGCCATGTTGTTACTGGTACTGGGGCAAGCCGCATGGGCTGCTGACTACGATGCCTGCTCGAAATGGCCGCTGGATCCTGAGCGTGCCGATGGTGCGCACCTGATCGATGGTGAGAATCTCCCCAGTGATCTGCCGAGCTTTGGCCAGATGGCCATCGATGTCCCCTGTACGATCCGGAACTTTACGCCGTCCAATCCTTTCACCTGGAATATCAGTTATCCGGGGCTGCCTGAAGGCAGTCTCGTTATCTTCGATAATGTGTACTCCACCGGCCAGATGTCCTGCGGCAACATGGACGGCGTGGCCATCTGGGCAGTAAACGGTACCGACTTTCCCCGGGTCGGCGAGAGCTGTCAGGAATTCTTTGTCCCGGTTGAGAAAATCAACAAAACCTCACCTTCAGCCACGGCCACGGTAGGCATTCCCTTTACTTATACCCTCACCATTCCGGTCATGTATGCGCCGGTATTCAGTGATTATTGTGAAATCAATCCGACCCAGCCGGTCTGTGAAGCGGTAGTGAATCCGGAGCTCGGTTCCCCCAATCCTCTCGGTAGTATCCATGTGTGGGATGACCTGAGTGCTGCAGCCACCAATGCGGAGATGACGCTGGTGGACATCAATGCATACTGGAAGGGTTCCAATACCCCGATCACGGTCATCAATAACGGTACTGATAAGTATCTCGATTTCACCTTGCCGGATATCAGTGCCGGTGAGCAAGTAATCGTCGAGATTACCGTGGTGCTGGACGATGTGGCTGGCAATGTGCCGGGCACAGTGTTCCAGAATACCGCCGAATGGGAGTTCGCCCGCAACGTTGATACCGATGGCGATGGAGTGGCGGACCAGTTCTTTAATCCGCTGCCGGGGGAGCGTGGCCAGTCTCAGCCCATGACTATCGCCGCCCCGGACCTGGTCATGACCAAGACCACCACGGCTACAGCGGTGAGTCTGGAAAATATTCCCTATGTGCTGGATGTGGAGAACGTGGGCGGCTGGGACGCCTGGAATGTTGTAGTCAAGGACAAGCTGCCAGAGGATACCAGTGATAACTCCGGAGTGGGGCTCTGCGAGCTTGACCCAACCGGTACGGTAAATGTCGAAGTGCGGGATTCCGGGTATGGATTGTTGCGGACCCTGTCGGAAGGTGTGGATTACGACCCACCCGTCTTGATCCCCAATACTGGTAATCCGGCCGATCGTTGCAGTTTTGAAGTCAGATTAACCGAAGCTGCCGGCCCAATTGCTCCAGGCGAGCACTTGATCGTTACATTCGAAACCCGTCTGGACCCCAGCTTCGATATTTCGGGCGGCGCTAGCGGTGAGCTTTATAACATTGCTGGTATAACCGAGTGGTGGAACGCGCCTAATACGGAACCAGGTAGTGTCGAAATCTTAAGGAATTTGTCGGATATCACAGCGGGTCCTCCTTTTGACTACCTTGGGTCACATGAAGATGTGGCTACGGTATCGGTGGCTCTCACCGGTTATTACTTTGAAAAGACTGTTGAAAATCTCACGACCTCGGAGTTTCCCGCAGCTACCGTGGCCCCGGGCGACAGGCTCCGTTACACCCTGCGACTCTTCAACGTCGAAGAAGATATCACCAACATTGATATCACCGATGCCCTTCAGTTCGGTCTGACTTCGCCGAGTCTGGTGAGCTGTCAAATCGCTGGTTCCCCAGTATCCCCTTGTGGTTTTACTGGCAATACTTTGAGCCTCTCTGCTCCGGTCCTGAATCAGGGTAATACGCTCGAGATAGTGTTTGAGGTCGATGTGGCCAGTGCAGGGCTGGTCAACGGCCAGGTGATCGATAACCAGGCATTTTTGACTGCTAGTGGCATTTCCTACGATGCCGATAGCTCTGGCCGCTATCCCAGTGATGACCCCTTTACCAATGGTGTTTCAGACCCTACCGATATTAACGATCAGGATCCGACTTCGGTCACAGTGGTCATCCCGCCGGCATTGGATAAAGCCAGTCCCGCGGACACGGAAGTGGCGATTGGCGAGGAGTTTGACTACACGCTGACCGTGCCTGCTACCGCTGTATCGGCCGACCTTTATGATGTTCATATCCTCGACAATCTCCCGGATAACCTGAGCTTTGTCAGCGCTACGGCCGACGTCAATGGAACCACCTATACGTTGCTGGACAGCGATAACGGTGCAGACAACAGCCTGGATCTGCAGGAAGCGGGTACTGGATTGGATATTCCAGCCGGGCAGCAGGCCGTCGTAACACTGAAAGTGCAGGTCAGAAATGATCTCGCCAACCAAGACGGTGTTACTTTCAATAATACTGCCAGCTACACCTACAGCCGTACCCAGGGAGGGGCCCAGAGCGATGGTGGCGGCACCGCAGATACCGCTGCCGAAATGCGGGTGGTTGAGCCGTCGATTACGGCAGGCACGGCCACCAAAACTGTAGAAAATATCACTCGCGGCGGGACGACAGCGCAGGGCGGCGATATTCTGGAGTACACCGTCACTCTGCCCAACACGGGAACCTCACCCGCTTACGATGTTGCCATAGTCGATACGTTGCCCAGTGGCGTGAGCTATGTGGCCAACACAGCAGAAATCACCCTGAGTGGTAGTACAACTAATGTCGAGCCTGGCGTAAACGGGAATCAGCTGAGCTGGGGGCGGATCAATAGCGACGACATTCTGGATATACCGGTTGGTGAGACTCTGACGCTTGTGTATCGAGTGCAGGTAGACACTCTCGATAGCGCTGTTCCCCAGCTGGTCAACAGCGTGCTGGCGGACTGGACTTCACTTGATAACGTTATGGTCGGTGAGCGTACCGGCAGCGGTGCGCCAGATACTGCTGCGCTCAATGATTACTTTGTCGAGTTGAGCAGCTCGCCACTGGACGTTGTCGATAACTCCGGTTTCACCAAATCTGTTCAGGCCGACTCCTGGGACGATGGCGGCATGCTGAGCACTGGGGTGGACGGTGAGTTGCGTATTGGTGACACCGTCACCTATGCACTGACCCTGAGCCTGAACGAAGGTCAGACTGCCGGCGTCACGGTGACAGATACCTTGCCGACTGGACTCGAGCTGGTCAGCTCCAATTACGAGTTCGGAAGCAATATAAACTTTACACCAGTGTCGGAACCAGCTGCGGGTGACCGTGGTGCTTTGGTCTGGAATCTGGGTGACATTACCAATACGCCGGATACAGTTTCTGACAACGATGAGCTGGTCATTGAAGTGGTGTCCGTGGTTGTTGCCAATGATCCGGACACACTGGCACACACTAACACCACTGTGGTTACCAATACCGCTGAGCTGAGTTACGTCGTCGGGGCCGCTAATCCTATTGCTGGCCAAGTGGATGTCACTGTCAACCAGCCGCTGATGTCTGATCTTCTGAAAAGCGGCACAGGCACCGATATCAGTGGTGGTAGTGGTGAACAGGCAGATCCTTATCAGGTGAGTCTGGCCGGCACTGTCATGGATTTCACTCTGCAAAGCTGTAACGCAGTTGATCCGGCTGCTCCGGCCTATGGAGTGGTCATCAGCGATACGCTGGCCTCGCAGTTTGATGAAACCACGCTCTCTGACCCGGTGGTGCAGATTGACTCGATCACTCTGTCAGCGGGCACCGACTACGCCTACACCCCGCCGGCAGGTAATGGCGGCAGCTTGAGTATTGCCCTTCTGGACACTGCGCAAGCAGTGGTGGCTCCAGGCCAGTGTGTCACCGTCACTTACAGCATCGGTCTGCGCAGTGATGTCAGTGCCAATACTAGCTGGAGCAATGAGGCGGGACTGACTGACTATTGGTCGTTACCAGCCAACGCAGGTCAGCATTACACGAGTACCGCAACCGACTCGGTGTGGCTGATCAATGATTTCCAGGCTTCTCTGCCCACAAAAGCTGCTTCCAAATCAGAGGCCACCATCGGCGAGGAAGTGGTCTATACCATCACCGTGCCCGGTACACCGGTCAATGCGGAACTGAACGGCGTTACCGTTACTGACATACTCGATCCGGCCCTGCAGTATGTTGACGCCTCTGTTGATCTCAATGGTTCGGCGCTGGGTATTTCCCCCAGCCAGAACGGCCAGGAACTGAGCTGGGATGTCGGTACTATCCCCGCCGGCCAGCAGGCGGTGATTACCCTGACGACCTGGGTAGCCAATACGCAGAATGTCAATGCCAGTGGAACACCGGTCGGCAATACGGCGTCTTACTCGTATCTGGAAGGTGGTGTTGCTGCCGACGGCGGCACCAGCAGCCCGGCGGATATCACCATTGTCGAGCCGGACCTTGCGATGGTGAAAGATGTTGTCAATCTCACTGATCCTGGTCAGCCGGCGGCAAGTGGTGATGAGCTCGAATACACCCTGACCATTACCAACAACGGCACCTCCACCGCTTTTGATACCAATGTCGCCGATACATTGCCGGCGGAGCTGAGTTATATCGATGGTTCCGCCAGTGCCACCATCGATGGTTCGGCTGTAGCGAGCTTCAACAGTGCGCCTTCCGAGAGCGGGAATACCCTGACCTGGGGGCGGGATAATGGTGATGGCTCGCTGGTGATTCCCGCCGGCAGTGTGTTGGTGATCACTTACCGCGTGAATGTCGATATCGTCACCTCCGAGGATATCGTCAACAGCGCGCTCGCCGACTGGACCTCCCTGAGCGGTGACTTCACCAGCGGCAATCGCGAGCGTACCGGTGCCGGCTGCCCGAATATTACGGCACCGAATAGCTACTGCAGCGGTGCAACCAGTGGTCTGAGTGTCGATTACAACATCGACCTGACCAAAGCAGTTGTGGGTGACAGCTGGAACGGTAACGGCAGTCTGCGCGTGGGCGATACGGTCGAGTACGAAGTGCAGCTGGCACTGGTCGAGGGTACCCACAATAACCTGGTGCTCACCGACAGCCTGCCGCAGGGCCTGGCCTTCGTGGAGATGGTGAGCGCTGACTACTTCGGTGCGCCGCCGGCAACCATGCCTGTGCCGGATGTCAGTGCCGACCTGCGGACGGTGACCTGGACCATTGACCAGGTGACCAACCCGGTGGATGGCGACACGAGCAATGACTTCCTCACCATCGTCTACCGGGCACGGGTGCAGAACGGGGATAGTCTCAGCCAGCAGCCGACCTCACAGTCCCTGACCAACGCCGTCAGCCTGAATTACGAGGTTGGCGGTGTCGCCGCGGCACCGCTCACTGCCAGCGCGACAGTCACCGCACTGCAGCCCTTGCTGGCTGTGTCCAAGTCAGGTGTGACTGCGGTCGGAGGTGATGCCGAGATCGCCGCTGGCGAGACGGCCACTTATACGGTGGATATCACCAACAACGGCAATGCACCGGCTTACGACACGGTGTTGGTGGATACCCTGCCGGTAGGCCTGCGCCAGAATGGTGTCACCCCCGTCAGCGCAACGCTGGTGAATGCCGGTTCCACCGTCTCTGTAACCCCGGTGGATGATGCCGTGAATTCCGGCACGGTGACCTGGGACTTCGACACTGCGAATAACGCTGTGATCGAGCCGGGCGAGACACTGCGCATCGTTTACGAAGTGACGGGCGATAATGACCTGCCGGCTGGTGTCACGCTGACCAACAGCGCACAGGTTTCGCGCTACTACTCGTTCGACAACGACCAGCCACCCGTCAACAGCCCGGCAGACTGGCGCGAAGAGTACGGGCCCTCTGAGGTCGCCACGTTTGATCTGACGGCAGCAATGCCCGGAGTGCTCAGCAAGGCGACCTCGCAGGACACCGTCGCCATTGGCGGACAACTGACGTACACCATTACCGTGCCGGAAACGCCGGCAGATGTGGCGCTGCAGGATGTGCGTATCACCGATAACCTGGCCGCCACCGGTGTCGACCTGGCCTTTGTCTCGGCCACCTTCAACGGTAGTCCCCTGACCAATACCGGCACCGCGGACAACCTGGTGTTGATCGATAGCAGCAATGGCATCGACATTGCCGCCGGCAGTCAGGCGGAAGTGCTGGTCACGGTCGCGGTGCTGAATACCGACAACAACCGCAATCGCACCGAGCCGTTCGTCAACCGGGCCTGGTATGGCTTTGACAATGGTTTCGGACTGGTTGGTGACGATACAACCACCGGGGCTGATGCCAATCCTGTCACCATCGTCCATCCTGAACTGGTAGTAGAAAAGACCGGCCCCGCCTCGCTGAAAGTCGGCACCCCGGACAACTTCGTCCTGACGGTGGCTAACACCGGTGAGGCCAGTGCCTGGAATGTGACCCTTACGGACTGGCTGCCCAACGCCGCTCCGGGTGGCATGTGTGATATGGCCCCGACGGTTCAGTCGGCAGTCATCCAGAAGGCCGACAGCTCCACGGTCACCCTGGCTCCGGCAGACTTTGCGGTGAGCTTCACCGATGGGGACCCCACCTGTCAGTTTGTGATGACACTGCAGACTGACGACGAACTGGCGCCAGGTGAGAGCCTCAGCGTTACCTACCAGGTGGCTCTGGACGAGGACAATATTCACGGCAGCACGCTGATCAACATCGCCGGTGCAACCGAGTGGTTCAGCGCGGATTCTGCTTCCACCGAGCGATTCGCTTACCAGCGTCAGCTCACCGATGGTACGCCAGGGGTTGTCGACCACGAGGACAACCATGAGTTTATCGTCGAGGCGGCAACGCTGGAGACACGCAAGACCGTGTTCAATGTGACCACCGGAGAGTCTGGAGCAACCGCCAGCCCCGGTGATCGCCTGCGCTATACCATCGAAATCCAGAACACCAGCGATGTGCCGCTGAATGGTTTCACACTGATTGACGAGCTCGATCGCCTGAACGCCACGGCGATGTTCGAGGCCGATTCGCTAGCGATCGTGACGCTGCCCAGCGGCGCAACTGAAAGTGTGCTCGGCAATGGCGGTACCCGAGGCAGCGGCTTGCTCGAAGTCAACGACCTGGCCATTGCTGCGGCGGGCCAGCCCGGCGACACGCTCACAATCGAGTTCGAGGGGACCCTGGTCCCGGTAATTACCAGTGGCACCGTGGTGCTTAATCAGGCACAGCTGAGTGTCGGTGGCGTCGTGTTCGGATCCAGCGATGACCCTGCCCTGGGTGGTGCCGAAGACCCCACCGAGACGCTGATCGATTCCGGGCCCCTGTTCGATATCGACAAGACCTCGGAAGACCTGACTGGCGACGCTGCCATGTTGTTGCCGGGGGATACCCTGCGTTACACCCTGACCGTGCGGAATATCGGTGGTGAGGATGCGGTCGCGGCCGTGCTGCGCGACCAGGTGCCGGCCAACACGACTTATGTTGCCAATTCCACCACGCTGAATGGCGCGGCGGTTACTGATGTCAACGGCGGCAGCCCGCTATCAGCCGGGCTGACCATTAGCTCGCCTGGTGCCGACGCGGGCGTCCTGCTCGCCGACCCCACCACGAGCGGTGACAACCAGGCCGTCATTAGTTTCGAAGTGACAGTGAATGATGTCAGCGAGGGCACGCTGATTTCCAACCAGGGTTTCCTCAGCGGGGACGGTGCCGGTAGTGGCGCCTTCGAAGAGGCACCCTCGGATGATCCCGCCACTGACGCAGCGAATGACCCCACCATCGATATCGTCGGTGAGGTCCCGTTACTGGTGGCGAGGAAAGACGTTGTAATTCAGGTGGACAACCTCAGTGCGGGTATCGTCGATCCGGGTGATACCCTGCGCTACACCATCGTGGTTGATAACCTCGGCGGTGTGGATGCCACCGAAGCGTCGCTGACAGACCTGATCCCGGCCAACACCACTTATGTGGCTGGCTCGACGACCCTCAATGGCATCGCCGTCAGTGACAATGGCGGTGGTGACGCGCGCATTGCCACCGGGCTGCCGATTTCCTCGGAAGACCTGACGCCGCCGTTGCCAGGTGCCCTCGAAGGCGTCATCAGTTCCGGCCGCACTGCAACCATCGTCTTCGACGTGACTGTGGATGCCGGCACGGCGACCGGTACGGTGATCAGCAACCAGGGCAGCGTCGATAGCGCGGAATTGCCGCTGGTACTGACCGATGCCGATGGCAACCCGGCCAACGGCGCGCAGCCCACCGAGGTGGTTGTCGGCGATGCCCAGCAGCTGGCCATCGTCAAGGAAGTGTCGGTGGTGAATGGGGCTGCAGAGGCCGGAGCAACGCTGGAATACCTGGTCACCGTAACCAATATCAGTGCGGTGCCGGCAAGCAATGTAGTCATCACTGACGACCTGCTGGTTGCTGGTGATGGAGCGCTCACTTACGTGGCCGACTCGGCCAGGCTTAACGGCCAGTCTGACGGCATTACCGTGAATGGCTCGGTCATTTCCGCCGACTATTCAGCAGTGTTCGGGGAGCTGCAGCCGGAAGATACGGCCACGCTGCGATTCCAGGCCCGGCTGGGAGCGGATCTCGCGATCGGCACCACGGTAGTGAACACCGCCATGGTGGAATGGAATGATCCGCCCTCGAGTACGCAGGCCAGTGTTTCCATCGATGTGGGCGGTACGCCGGGGATTGCCAACCTGGCCGGTTACCTGTGGCGGGATGTGAACTTGAATACCCAGCCTGACACGAACGAGCAACTGCTGCAGAACTGGACGGTTGAACTCTACTTCAACGGCAACCTGGTCGAGACGGCTCAGAGTGACGAGAACGGTTACTTCCAGTTCGATGGCTTGCTGACAAACATGACCGGCGGTGCCAGCTATGAGCTGAGATACGTTGCACCGGGCGCGGGCGTGAATACTGCGTCACTGGGTAATACGGATTCCGACTTCACCAATGGTCCACAGCAGATTACGGAAATCTATGTTGGCTCCGGTGCGAACCTGCAGGACCTGAACCTGCCACTGACCCCCAACGGTGTTGTGTACGACTCCGTCGTCCGCGGTCCGGTGGCCGGCGCTACGCTGACCATGCTGCGCGCTTCCAGTGGAGTGGCACTACCGGACAGCTGCTTCGATGACCCGAGACAGCAGGGCCAGGTCACCCAGACCGGTGGTTTCTACAAGTTTGACATCAACTTCTCCGGCGCCGGTTGTCCGGCGGGCAGTGACTACCTGATCCAGGTAGAGCTTCCCGGAGGTAACTATGTCGCCGGTGAATCTGCGATCATCCCGCCGCAGACCAATGCCGAGACGGCGGGCTTCGATGTCGCCGCCTGCCTGGGTAGTGCCGGCGACGCTGTACCGGCGACCACCGAGCACTGCGAGGCCCAGCCGGCACCTGGCGCTCCGCCGATCGATATCGATGCGCAGAGCCCGGCCACCAACTACTACCTGCGCCTGCGACTGGATGACAACCGGGTACCGGGCGAGAGTCAGCTGTTCAACAACCATATCGCGGTGGACCCGCAGCTGGATGGTGCGCTGTCGATTACCAAGACGTCGTCGATGCTGAACGTCACCCGCAGCCAGCTGGTGCCGTACACCATCACCTTCAGCAATACCCTCGGTGTGCCGCTGACGGACCTGGAGTTGGTGGATTTCTTCCCGGCTGGATTCAAATACGTTCCCGGATCTGCCCGTGTGGACGGTGTTGCGATCGAGCCCGAGGTAGAGGGACTGCAACTGCGCTGGTCCGGCCTGCGCATCGATCCCCAGCAGACCCGCACTGCCAAGCTGTTGCTGGTAGTCAGTTCGGGTGTCGGCGAGGGTGAGTATGTCAACCGGGCACAGCTGTTCAATGGACTTTCGGGCCAGGTGGTTTCCGGTGAGGCCTTTGCCACCGTGCGTGTCATCCCGGATCCAACGTTCGACTGTACCGATGTGATCGGCAAGGTCTACGACGATAAAAACATGAATGGCTACCAGGATGCCGGCGAGGGCGGGGTGCCCGGGGCGCGAGTGGTTACCGCCACCGGCCTGAATGCCACCACCGATGCCCACGGTCGCTTCCACATCACCTGTGCGGTGGTGCCGGATCAGAATCGCGGTTCCAACTTTGTGCTGAAGCTGGATGACCGCAGCCTGCCCAGTGGTTATCGCCTTACCAGCGAAAACCCGCGGGTGGTCCGTGCCACACGAGGCAAGATGATCAAGGTCAACTTCGGCTCCAGTCTGCACCGGGTGGTACGTCTGGACATGGCCGAGGGCGTGTTCGAGCCGGAGCGCACAGAAATGCGGCCCCAGTGGCATTCCCGCACGGAGCTGTTGCTGGAAAAACTGCAGGAGGCCCCGTCGGTGCTGCGTCTCTCCTATCTGGCCGAGAACGAAGATCCGGACCTGGTGGAGCGTCGCCTGCAGGTCATGAAGGCCCGCATAGCCGATGAGTGGGCGCGCGATTACGGCGACTATGAACTGACGATTGAGACCGAGGTGTTCTGGCGGCGCGGAGCGCCGCCGAGCCGGGGGGGATGGAAGTGATGTTGATTCCTCAGAAAGCGCGGCCCGCCGCCACAGCAAAACTGCGCGCACGGCCAAAGGCCCTCTGCGCTGCCATCAGCCTGCTGACACTGTCGGTGACCTCGGCCAGTATCGCCCAGGAGGTGAACCTGCAGGCAGGGGACGCCGGCTGGTGGGAAGTGTGGCGGCAGATACCGGGGCTCTCACCGGAGGTGGAAGAACCACCGGTGGACTACGATGAGCAGCCGGTTGGCAGCAACACCGAAACCATGCTGCTCGGCCAGCCCCGCAATCAGTGGGTGCAGGATGCGAGCTTGTTCACCGAGGCAATGGAGCCGGTGGTGGAGGACAACATCATCGATCCGATGCCGTTCGAGGCGGTGGATGATGGGGTTGAGGAAGCCCGGGTCGAGCTGTTGCGGGAAAAACTGGCGGAGCTCTCCGGCAAGCACAACCTGCGCCTGAAGTTCATCGGCCACACTGACAGCGCGGCGATGACGCCGCAGCAACTGGCTCAATATCTCGACAAGCAAGAGTTCACCCGCGCCCGCGCCCGGCATGTGGCGGAATTTTTCCAGCTGGCGCTGGATCTGCCGGAAGAGGCCGTGTCTTTCGAGGGGCGCGGTGACGAGGAGCCGCTGGTGGAAAATATCACCAGCCAGGGCCGCGCCATGAATCGCCGCGTCCAGGTGCAGATCACCTATGACGAGCTGGATCAGGATGCCCGGGCGGAGATGGCCCGTGCCCAGGCCCTGCAGCTGAACCGGGTCAAGGTCTGTCGCCAGGAAACCGTGTGCCGCCTGACCTACACCGCAGGCAGTGAACAGCGGGCGCGACTGAAAAACCTGGTGACCCCGCTGCGCTGGCAGCCGGGCCAGGTGGACCTGCCGGAGGCGTTTATCCGGCGTATCCGTGAGGTGCGCGCACAGCTGGCAGACAAGAACAACCTGGTGGTGCACTTTGTCGGCCATACCGACAGCTTGCCACTGCCGGAAGGGCCGGCGGGGCTGTATAGCGACCACATGTCCCTGTCGCTTGCCGAGGCGCGTCGTGTGGCGCTGGCTGTGCGCGACAGCCTCGGCCTGCCGGAGACAATGGTGACCTACAGCGGCAAGGGCAGCACCATGCCCATGGTCGCCAACGATACCGCCAAGGGGCGCAGCCTGAACCGGCGGGTGGAAGTGGAGTTCTGGTACGACGATCCGCTGGAAACCGCGCAAGATGGTGTGCAGGCCTGCCCTGAAACGGCGGCAGCGGAAACCATCACCGTCGTCCACGAGTCCCCCACCGGGCCACTGGCCCCGATTCGTTTTGAGAATGGCGATCCGGTGATTCCGCCATCCGAACTCACTCGCATGCGCAGCATCATGGCGGAGGTGGCAGACAAGGCCAATGTCCGCCTGAGCTTTGTCGGCTACAGCGACAACGAGCGCATGGAGCGCCGCGAAGCCATGGTTTACGGTGACGACGTCGGGCTGTCGCGCGCCCGCGCACGCCGGGCGATGGAGCAGGTGCAACAGACCCTGAACCTCACCGGGGAACAGGTGGAGTTCGAAGGGCGCGGTTTCGTACAGTCTGACGATGTGGTGTCCACCGGGTTTGTCGAGCTGGACGGTGCGCGGGTGGAAGTGCAGGTGGTCTACGATGAGCTGGCGATCCTGTCGGAGCAGGACCGGCTCGAGATCGAGCGGATCGACCGCGAGGCACTGGCCAACAACCCCTACGCGCTCAACCTGATGCGTATCACCGTGGATGGCAGCCCGGAATACGATCCCTACAAGAACTCCGCTGACCTGCAGCGCTGTACGGATGTGGCGCTGGAGCAGGCAAACATCCAGTTCCGCTTCGACAACAAGACTATGACGCCGCGCCTGAACGTGAGCGCCTGGCCCACTACCGTGCGCTATCAGGATGATCCGGGAACGGTTGTCGACGACAGCCGCGTGCAGTTCCGCAGCTACTCCAATTACCCGAATTTTATCCAGCGGGCTGAAGTGCGCCTGTTCGAAGAAGAGCAATCCCTGCGCGATACACCGCTGGCGGTGGTACCACTGGATGAAAACGGCGATGGCAGCTGGAATGCCGAGTTTGAAGAGTTTGAGGCACCGCTGAAAAAACTGCAGTACGTACTGCGCGTCTACGACGAAGACGGTCGCTACGATGAGACGCGGCCGCAGGCGCTGTGGCTGGTAGATCGCCTCGACTCCCCTGCCAACGAAGAGGTCACCGAGCGCGAACTGCTGGTCGGCTATGGTGAGAACCGCCTCGCCAGCCAGAACATTCCCCTCGACGGCAACACCGTGCGTGTCAATGGTGCGCAGATTCCCGAAGACCACACCGTCTGGCTCGCCGGCCAGCCGGTGCCGGTCAGCGAGAATGGTGATTTCGTAGCCGAGCAGATCTTCACCCGTGGCCTGCATACCGTCGAGGTGGCCGTGCTCGATCCGGAGGGCAACGGCGAGCTGTTCCTGCGCGACCTGCGCTTTGCCAACGATGAATGGTTTACTGTTGGCATGGCGGATTTCACCATCGGTGTCGACGATACCAATGGCCCTGCGGCACTGGTGACCGGGGATGAGACCCACTACGACAATTCGGTGAGCTACGATGGCCGCCTGGCCTTCTACACCAGCGGCGGTTTCGGTGATGGCTGGCGACTCTCCGCCAGCGCCGATACGGAAGAGGGGCCGGTAGATGAGCTCTTCTCCAACTTCCTCGAGAAAACCCCGGATGCGCTGTTCCGCCGCCTGGACAGTGATCTTTACTATCCGACGTTCGGTGACGACTCGACCGTGGTGGAAGACGCGCCGACGTCCGGTAAGTTTTACGTCAAGCTGTCCAAGTACGACGATTACGGCCTGTGGGGTAACTTCAAGGCCAGCTATACCGACAACGAACTGGCCCACATCGACCGCGCGCTCTACGGTGCGACGGCCCATTATGAAACCGATGATGTGACCAGCTTCGGCGAGAAGCGCTTTGCCATCGACGGCTTCAGTGCCGAGCCGGGCACTGTTGCCGGTCGCGACGAATTCCGTGGTACCGGTGGTTCCCTCTACTTTATGCGCCACCAGGATATCCTCGCGGGCTCCGAGCGCGTGCGCATCGAGGTACGGGACAAGGATTCCGGCCTGGTACTGGGAGTGAAGAACCTCACCCCGGTAATCGACTACGACGTGGACTACATTCAGGGCCGGATCCTGTTGAACCGGCCGCTCTCCGCCATCGCCAACGACAACCTGCTGATCCAGGACGGTGCTTACAGCGGCCACCCACAGTATCTGGTGACGCGCTACGAATATACCCCCGGCTTTGACGAAATGGACACCCTGGCGCTCGGCGGCCGGGCGCACTACTGGATCGGCGACTACGTCAAACTCGGTGTGAGCGGAACGCAGCAGGATGAAGAAGGCAATGAAAGCTCACTGAACGGGGTCGACCTGACCTTCCGTAAAAGTGCGGGCAGCTGGCTGAAGCTGGAATCCGCTACAAGCGAGGGCAACAATCTCGACAGCCTTTCCTCTCTCGATGGTGGATTCAGTTTCAACGCCGATGACCCGATCGACCCGCAGGCAAAGGCGAATGCTTCCAAGGTGGAGGGCAGCCTGCAGCTGAGCGATTTCTTCGAGGGTGGCCGGGGTTCCGGTACTTTCTATCGCCAGGAGCGCGAGGCAGGCTTCTCCGCGCCCGGGCAACTGGTCAATGGCGATACGACCCAGACTGGCGCCAGTGTCAGTGTGCCCATTGGCAGCCGTGTGAACGTGAGCCTGAAAGCGGACAGTAAGGAACAGGATCAGGGCCTGCAGACCTCCGCCCTCGATCTGGCAGTGGGTTACCAGGTCAATGATCGCTGGCGAGTGACCACTGGTGCACGGGCGGATACCCGCGAGGACCTGTCACCGGTGGTGCCGGTCACCCAGACCCAGGGGGATCGCACCGATATGGCGGTCGAGGCGGCCTACGATTCCGGCGCGGACTGGCGTGCCTTCGGCTTCGTGCAACGCACCCTGGAAGTGGACGGCAACCGGGATGAAAACAACCGGGTTGGTTTCGGCGGTGCCTATCGTGTGAGCGAACGGCTGACCCTGGACAGCGAACTGTCCGGTGGTGATACCGGGACTGCGGCGCGAGTGGGTACTGACTACCTGATTTCCGATCGCACCAATATCTACCTGAATTACACCCTCGACAACGAACGCACCGATACTGGCGTCCGTGCGCGCAAGGGCAATATGGCCAGCGGTTTCCGCAGCCGCTACTCGGACAGCCTCAGCATTTACGGAGAGGAGCGCTACAGCCATGGTGATGTCTCCACTGGCCTGACCCACGCCCTGGGTATGGATCTGGCGCCGAGTGAGCGCTGGAACTATGGCACCTCCGTTGAGGCCGGCACCCTGGAAGACCCGCGCACCGGTGCGCAGACGGATCGCCGCGCCATTGGCCTGAATATGGGCTTCAGCGACGGTGATATCCGCCTTGCATCGGCAGTCGAGTACCGTACCGACACCATGGAAAATCCGGTGGAAGGCCAGGACACGGTACTGGAGAATGAGCGCAAGACCTGGCTGCTGAAAAATACCGCCAGCTACCAGATCAGCCCGGACTGGCGCCTTGTGGGTAAGCTCAATTACTCCGACAGCCAGAGCTCTCAGGGGCAGTTCTACGACGGCAAGTTCACCGAGGCGGTGATGGGCTATGCCTACCGGCCTGTGGACAACGATCGCTGGAATACGCTGTTGAAGTACACCTACTTCTACAACGTTCCCACTCAGGGGCAGGTCACGGTCGAGAACACCGCGGCGGAGTTCATCCAGAAGAGTCATATCTTCTCGGTGGACACCAGTTACGATATCAGCCGCCAATGGACACTGGGCGCCAAGTACGCCTACCGCCTCGGCCAGCTGAGTCAGGATCGCCAGGATCCTGAGTTCTTTGACAGTCGCGCCAACCTGTATGTACTGCGTGCCGACTGGCACTTCGTCAACAAGTGGGATCTGCTGATCGAAGGCCGCCTGCTCGACCTGCCCGATGCACAGGACCAGCGCAGTGGCGCACTGCTGGGCCTCTACCGTCAGATGGGGCGTCACCTGAAAGTGGGCGTCGGCTACAACTTCACTGACTTCTCTGATGACCTGACCCAGCTCGACTACGATAGCCAGGGTGTTTTCCTGAACGTGATCGGCAAGCTTTGAATCCGGTCCGATCGCACCAGGGATGGTGCGATCGGGTTGAACATTCGGAAAGCAAATTGATAGTAGTTAAACGGTGCCTCCACAACATGGCGGGGCACTGTTGGCTGATGCCGTTCTGGCGATTCTGTGATCATTTCTATTTCACAGCCATACTTTCTGCTCCCGGGCCCGCCATCCGACAATCAGGCGTAATGCGCTGTTTGTGCGCTGGGTGTTTGGGGCTACGTGACTTAACTGTATTTTTATCGGCTTCCTTTAAAATTCACTCTGGTAAGATTCCCCGAAATTAATAGCAATAAGCTTCATTTGGGGACTTTTCATGTTCAAAAAAATTCTAATTGTGGCGGCAGCTCTGCTGACTACCGCTTGCTCTCTAGCACCTTATGAAAATTTTGATTCGAAGGTGGTGCAGGGAAAGCAGTCCATGCGATTGGTTTCCCAGGTCTCGCAGGAGGAAATGGTCAAGGAGTTTGTCCCCTCCAATAGTGGCAGCTCTGCCGGGGCACAGTTTGGCCTTGTGGGGGCACTGGTAGGCTCTGCCGTCGACGCCTCAGTGAATAATTCCCGCGCCCAGGAGGCCGAGCAGATGGTGGAACCTTTCCGCAACGCGCTGCTGGATCTGGACGTGCGTTCCTTGGTTTATAACCAGCTGGCCGAAAACTCTGCGCGCATCGATTGGGTTGCCGAGATCAACCCGGTCATGGAGCAGCTGGAGTCGGGGAAAAAGCCGGAAGAATATGTCCTGGGTGCCGATGAAGACCTCGTCCTGATGGTCGACACTCACTATAGCCTCAAGCCTGGCACCGAGGTGGTTGAATTCGTTGCGGCTTACGCGCTGTATGACCGGGACGCAGTCCGCAATAGTGGCAAGTCCAAGTCCAAGCCGATCTACAGTAATACGGCTACCGTGCAGTCATACCCACACAACGGCAGCATCCGTCGCCTGACCGAGAGTGAAAAAGAGGCAGAGCGTCTGGCCCTCGAGGAGCGTTACCCGACGGGTGAAGATGTGGGCAAAAATACCAGGGCTCGCAACCAGAAGTACAAGAACAAGGCCCTGTCCAAGCTCGATAAGAAGACTCTCTCTGTGCCCGGCTATAATCCCAATGGCAGTGTCTGGCTCGCAAATGACGGCGCTCTGTTACGCCAGGAAGTCCAGGCTGCGCCGTCACTGCTGGCCAGCATGGTGATCAAGGACCTGATTGGCGAATACCCACTGCCAGAACTGGCTGAGGGTGAAAAGCGCAAGCACGCTAAGGTTCCGCAAGTGCTTGAAGAGCTCGACGATGGCATGGTCATAACCCGCCAGCCAAATGGCATGTTGTTGTCCAAGCATCGTGATGCGCCTGTCTATACCACCTTTGGCAATGTGTTCTGATGAGCAGAAATGGAGCGCTGGCTTTGTTGTTCGTGGCGCTGTCGGCGACTGCCGGCTGTGCCACGAAAGTGAGCAACACGGTGATTGGAGAGGGACCCCTGCCGCTGCTGTCTGCGGACGATGGGATCAGTGCGAAGAGCCGTGAGTGCCCGGCCACGATCTCGGTCACTGATGAGAGCGTCAAGTCGGCGCCACTCACCGATATCGGTAACCAGGTCGTTCGCTCTTTGGCATTGGAGGTGCTCCAGGGTGTGGGCCCGGAAATTACCGAAGCCCAGAGTGAAAGTGAGCTGCAGGTTGTGGTCAAGCGTGCGTACGTGCACAAGCTTGCGTCCTCAAAATCTGCCGTGGTGGTACTCTCTGTGACCAACCGGGTGTCTGCCGAGAGCACGGTCTACCGGGGCCGTTCAGTAGGTGTGAACTGGTGGGGGACCCAGCGGGAGTACCTGGAAGGGCTGAAGCTCGCCATGCAGGAAGCCCTCGGGCCGGTCGCTTATCAGCTGCAGCGCATTTGCGCGGCCTGAAACTTCCGGGTTTCGGTAGGGAAAAACCGCTGGTATTCCAGCGGTTTTTTTATGCCTCTCACCTAATGTGAGAATGTCTAAGGGGCTTCCACTGATCGGGAATTAGTGGGGGAGAAAAAATTGCGATGCGCTCTGGACTTCGGACTGCGGCATCCCTAGAATGCGCAGCCTCTTCGGTGCACGGTTATCCGGCGCCAGTCAGCGATGCTTTACCAGGGCTCGTTGGCAGAGTTGATGCGGGGTGGAGCAGCCTGGTAGCTCGTCGGGCTCATAACCCGAAGGTCGTCGGTTCAAATCCGGCCCCCGCTACCAAATTCAAGACCTGCGACTCCGTAGGCAGGGCCCGACAAGTCGGGCTCGCTCTCCACCTGAGTTGGGCGCAGCCGCTCGAAGGTCGTCGGTGTATATCCGGCCCCCGCTACCAAATTCTTCCGCCAGTGGTTCAAAGCTAGATGCCCGACGAGTCGGTCTCCCTTTTTACCTCTGGTCGGCATAGCCGGGCGAAGGTCGGCAGTTCCAATCCGGCCGCGGCTACCATATTCAGGTCCGGCCTCCTTTACCCGATTCAGTTCCTGCGGCTCCTCGGTCAGTTCAGCGAGTTGGTGGCGCGACATGCCTTGTAATCGGGTGTCAGGGGCTAGAGTGCCTGCTGAAAATGATGACTGTTAACACTAGCCGGGTTTCGCTCCCTCATATCCAGCCCTGGCGAGCGGGAGGCGCCGGCGAATACTGCGTGCGATGCGCGGGTTTGTTTCTATAATTAAGGCTGGGTCGCGGGGCTGGTGTTAAATTAAATGCCAGGCATGGCTTGACTGAATCGGACCAGCCCCCTAGAATGCGCAGCCTCTTGAGCAGTTGGGGCAACCCACTGCAGGGGAGCGAAGGCAACCAGATTTCGCTACCCAGAGAGTTGATGCGGGGTGGAGCAGCCTGGTAGCTCGTCGGGCTCATAACCCGAAGGTCGTAGGTTCAAATCCTGCCCCCGCTACCAAATTCTGCATCTGCGTACAGGCGCAGGTGCGCGTTAGAAGCCCCTGTCAGGGGCTTTTTCGTATCTGCAGGATACGGTTTCCGAATGGGCCGGAAGTAGGCGCCGCGGTTTGTCATTCGGACCGTGGTGCGGGCTTCCCAGCCCATTTTTTGTTTGTGGTGACGGAAATGACGAGCAAGCGCGAACAGCTGGAAGAACTCCTGGCGCCCGTAGTGGCCTCGCTGGGTTGTGAGCTGTGGGGGATCGAATACCAGACCCACGGTCGCAACGCGTTGCTGCGGATCTACATCGACGGCGAGGACGGCGTGACGGTGGAGGACTGCGAGAAGGTCAGCCGTCAGGTGAGTGCGGTGATGGACGTGGAAGATCCGATCACCGGCAAGTACACCCTGGAGGTGTCCTCGCCGGGAATGGACCGCCCCCTGTACCGCCTCGACCAGTACCAGCGCTTTGTCGGTCACCAGATCGAAGTGCGCCTGCGCATGCCGCTGGAGGGGCAGCGCAAGTGGCGCGGCCTGCTCGCCGGTGTGGAAGGTGAGGAAGTGGTCCTGCGCATCGACGACGAAAATGAATATCTTTTGCCCATCGACAGTATCGAGCGGGCGAACATCATTCCACAGTTCAAGTGACAGCCGGCTTAGGCGCGGTTGAAACAGCTTTAGTAGCGTTTTTGAAAGAGGCAGCTGCATGAACAAAGAGATCTTGCTGGTAGCCGAGGCGGTTTCCAACGAGAAGGGCGTTGACCGGGAAATTATTTTCCAGGCGATCGAGGCGGCTTTGGCAACAGCCACCAAGAAGCGCTACGACGAGGATTCCACCATCGAGGTGATCATCGATCGCCGCACCGGTGACTACGAGACCTTCCGCAGCTGGGAAGTCGTGGACGACGACACCCTGGCAGAGCTGGGTACCCAGTTCACCCTCGAAGAGGCGCACGAGAAGGATGCCGACCTGAAGGCCGGCGACGTCTATCGCGAGCAGGTGGAGAACGTCGAGTTCGGCCGCATTGCTGCCCAGACCGCCAAGCAGGTCATCGTGCAGAAGGTGCGTGAAGCCGAGCGCGCCAAGGTGGTCGACGAGTATCGCGATCGCGTTGGCGATCTGGTGAGCGGCACCGTCAAGAAGGTGACACGTGACTTTATCGCCGTAGACCTGGGCAACAATGCCGAGGCGCGGCTGCCTCGCGACCAGCTGGTCGGCCGTGAAATTTTCCGCATGGGTGACCGTGTGCGCGCCATTCTGCTGGAGATCCAGCCGGAGGCCCGCGGTCCGCAATTGATGCTTAGCCGCTCCTGTCCGGAGATGCTGATCGAGCTGTTCCGCATTGAAGTGCCGGAAATCGCCGAAGAAGTCATCGAGATCAAGGGCGCTGCCCGCGATCCGGGCCTGCGCGCCAAGATTGCCGTGACCACCAACGACGGTCGTATCGATCCGGTGGGTGCCTGTGTGGGTATGCGCGGTGCGCGCGTGCAGGCGGTTTCCAACGAGCTGTCCGGTGAGCGTGTCGATATCGTGCTGTGGGACGATAACCCGGCCCAGTTTGTCATCAACGCCATGGCCCCGGCGGAGATTGAGTCCATCGTTGTCGACGAGGATGCCGGCTCCATGGACGTCGCCGTGGCGGAAGAGAACCTCGCCATGGCCATCGGCCGCAGCGGCCAGAACGTGCGCCTCGCGTCCGAGCTGACTCAGTGGCAGATCAACGTGATGAGTATCGACGAGTGGCAGAGCAAGCAGGAAGCCGAGTCCAGCACCATCATGGAAACCTTTATGGAGCGCCTGGATATCGATGAAGATGTCGCTGGCGTGCTGGTGGACGAAGGCTTTACCACGCTTGAGGAAGTGGCCTACGTACCGCTGGAAGAAATGCTGGGCATCGAAGGCTTCGACGAAGAAATCGCCGAAGAACTCCGCGCCCGCGCCAAGGATGCCCTGCTGACCCAGGCGCTGGCCTCCGAGGAGCAGCTGGATGCCTCAGAACCGCAGGAAGACCTGCTGAACATGGAAGGCATGGATCGGCAGCTGGCCTACCAGCTGGCCAGCCGTGGAATCGCCTCCATGGAAGACCTCGCCGAACAGGCGGTCGATGACCTGCTGGAAATCGACGGTGTCGACCAGGAGCGTGCCGCTGCGCTGATCATGAAAGCGCGCGAGCCCTGGTTTGCAGACGATGCCGGCGAACAGGCATAAGCGCAGAGATGCGCCAATGAAATAGATAATTACCTCCGACCAAGTGACTTTTAGGAGAGAGAATGGCCGAAGTAACAGTTAGCGAACTCGCCAAATCGGTTGGTGCCACCGAGGAGCGTCTGCTCAAGCAGATGAAGGAAGCGGGTTTGCCCCATACCTCTGCAGATGCGGTGGTGTCGGATGAAGAGAAACAGGTCCTGCTCAACTTCCTGAAAAGCAGTCACGGGGAGAAGAGTGCTGCTCCGCGCAAGATCACCCTCAAGCGCAAGACCACGACCACGCTGAAAACCGGCTCTGGCACCGGCCGTAAAACCGTGAACGTGGAAGTGCGCAAGAAGCGGACTTACGTGAAGCGCCCCGATTCGGAGACCGCGGCCCCGGAGCCCACCCAGGCTGAACTGGACCGTGCGCTCGCCGAGCAGGCCGAGCTGGAGAAGGCCCGTGCCGAGCAGGCCGAGGCCGAGCGTGCTCGCGCCGAAGCCGAAGCCAGGGCCGCTCGTGAGGAAGCCGAAGCCAAGGCCGCAGCCGAGGCTGCGCAGCAGGCGGAAGAACCTGAGGCAACTGCTGCCGAGGCGCCCGCCGAAGAAAAGGCCGACGAAGCAGCTGCCCCAGAGCAGCCAGCTGCCCCCGCGCGCTCCACCTACGTCGACGACATCGAAGCCATGCGCATTGCCGCCATGGAGCGTCGCAAGAAGCAGGATGAGGAAGACGAGAAGGAGCTTCAGGAGAAGAAGGCCCGCCTCGAAGAGGAGCGCAAGCGCGCCGAAGAGGAGCGCGAAGAGAAGGCCAAGAAGGCTGCGGCAGAGAAGCCCTCCCTGCGTCGCAAGATGGAAACGATTTCCGTCGAGAAGGAAGATGACGAAGAGCCACGCAAGCGCCGTGGGCGCAAGGCACCCAAGGGTGGCCCCAAGAAGTCCAGCAAGACCGCGCTCTATGAGCAGGCGCTGGAGGCGTTTGAGGATGATGAAGCCGAAAAACGCAGTACGCGCTCCCTGTCTCGTCCTACGCTGAAAATCAAGAACACACACGGCTTCAAGAAGCCGACAGGAAAGCAGGTGTACGAAGTACAGATAGGCGAAACCATCACCGTAGGCGAACTGGCCAAGCAGCTGAACATGAAGGCTGGTGAGCTGATCAAGCGCCTGATGAAAATGGGCGAGATGGTCACCATCAACCAGAGTATCGACCGCGACACCGCCAGCCTGATCGTCGAGGAGCTGGGGCACAAAGTCGTGCTGCGCTCCGAGAACGAGCTGGAAGAGAGCCTGGTAGCTCAGGTGCAGCAGGTGAAGGGTGAGGAAGTATCCCGTGCGCCGGTGGTGACCGTGATGGGCCACGTCGACCACGGTAAGACCTCCCTGCTGGATTACATCCGCGAGACCAAGGTGGCCTCAGGTGAGGCTGGTGGTATTACCCAGCACATCGGGGCCTACCGTGTGAAAACCAGCCAGGGCGAGGTCGCCTTCCTGGATACCCCGGGTCACGCCGCGTTTACCGCCATGCGCGCCCGCGGTGCCCAGGCCACCGACGTGGTGATCCTGGTTGTTGCAGCAGACGATGGCGTGATGCCGCAGACCGAGGAAGCCATCCAGCACGCCAAGGCCGCCGGTGTACCGCTGGTCGTGGCGATCAACAAGTGCGATAAGGAAGCGGCTGACCCGGATCGTGTGAAGAACGAACTGGCCGCCAAAGAAGTGATCCCCGAGGACTGGGGCGGTGACACTCAGTTCATCGAAGTGTCTGCCCATACCGGCCAGGGCATCGATGAACTGCTGGAGGCCGTCTCCCTGCAGGCGGAAATGCTCGAGCTCAAGGCCGAAGTCGGTGTGCCGGCTCGCGGCGTGGTGATCGAAGCGCGCCTGGAAAAAGGCCGCGGCGTGGTTGCAACCCTGCTGGTCCAGAGCGGTGAGCTGAAGCGTGGCGATATCGTCCTGGCCGGTCAGAGCTACGGCCGCGTGCGGGCCATGACCAACGAGCTGGGCAAAAGCGTCAAGGAAGCTGGCCCCTCCACTCCGGTGGAGTTGCTGGGTCTGGACAGCACCCCGAATGCCGGTGACGAGTTCATGGTTGTCGCCGACGAGCGCAAGGCCCGTGAAGTGGCCGAGCAGCGCGCCGAGAAAGAGCGCCGCGAGCGTATGCAGCGCCAGCAGGCGGCCAAGCTCGAGAACATGTTTGCCGATATGGAAGCCGGTGAGCGCAAGGTACTGCCGGTGGTCATCAAGGCCGACGTGCGCGGTTCCCTGGAAGCGATCCTGTCCGCGCTGGCCGATATCGGCAACGAAGAGGTATCGGTCAATGTGGTGTCCAGTGGTGTCGGCGGTATTGCCGAGAACGACATCAACCTGGCCCTGACTTCCGGTGCCATTGTCATGGGCTTCAACACCCGTGCTGATGTCGCTGCACGCAAGCTGGCTGAGACTGAGAGTGTGGAAATCCGCTACTACAGCGTGATCTACAACCTGCTGGACGAAGTGAAGCAGGCACTGTCTGGCATGCTGGAACCGGAAGTGCGCGAGGAGATCGTCGGTATCGCCGAAGTGCGCGACGTGTTCCGCTCGCCGAAGTTCGGCGCCATTGCTGGCTGTATGGTCACCGAGGGCACCGTGTACCGCAACAAGCCGATCCGTGTTCTGCGCGACAACGTGGTGATCTACCAGGGCGAACTGGAGTCCCTGCGTCGCTTCAAGGATGACGTGCAGGAAGTCCGCAACGGCATGGAATGTGGTATTGGCGTGAAGGACTACAACGACGTCAAGCCCGGAGACCAGATTGAGGTCTACGATATCGTCAAGGTTGCCCGCGAACTCTAAACTCGGGTCAATCATCGTCGCGCTGCGGCCCCCGGCCGCGGCGCGATTGCCAACCGCCATTCGATACAGGTAACAGATGGCAAGAGAATTCCACCGCGCCGACCGTGTAGCCGACGCCATGCGCCGTGAGCTGGCTCAGCTTATCCAGATGGAAGTGCGCGACCCCCGCGTCGGCATGGTCAATGTCAACGACGTGGAAGTCAGCCGGGACCTGACTTCGGCCAAGGTGTTTGTCACCCTGGTCGGTGAAGACGATCCGGCCAAGATCAACACTTCCATGGAAGTGCTCAACCGTGCCGCGGGCTTCCTGCGCAGCCAGCTGGCCCGTGCCATCCAGATGCGCAGCGTGCCCCGTCTGCAATTCCGCTATGACGAGACATCCGTACGCGGCCAGAAACTGTCAGCCCTGATCGACAAGGCGGTCAAGGCGGATCGTTCCCACCAGTCCAGCGACGACGGCGACGACAAAGAGTAAGCATGGGCCGCAGACCGAAATGGGGCCGGCCGGTGAACGGGGTGCTGTTGCTCAACAAGCCCTCCGGCATCACTGCCAACGACGCCCTGCAGAAAGCCAAACGACTGTTTTTCGCCAACCGCGCCGGCCATACCGGGGCACTGGATCCCCTTGCCACCGGCGTGCTGCCGATCTGTTTTGGCGAGGCGACCAAGTTCTCCCAGTACCTGCTGGACGCGGACAAGCGCTACCGCAGCACCTTCTGCTTTGGCATGGCTACGGACAGCGGCGACGCCGATGGCAATGTGATCGCGACCAGCGATGCCTCTGACCTGACCGAGGACGCCGTGCTCGAGGCCATGGCGCAGTTCCGCGGCCGGATCAGCCAGGTGCCGTCCATGTACTCCGCCCTCAAGCACAAGGGCCAGCCCCTCTATAAGCTGGCGCGCCAGGGCGTCGAGGTGGAGCGTGAGGCCCGTGAGGTCGAGATCTACGAATACGAGTTGCTGAGCTTTACTCCCGGCCGCCAACCGCGGGCGGAAGTGGAGATTCACTGCACCAAGGGCACCTACGTGCGCAGCCTGGCAGAAGACCTGGGCGCCGCCCTTGGCGTCGGTGCGTATGTGGAGAAGCTGCACCGCAGCGCCGCAGGCCCCTTCGTCGAGGCAGACGCGCTGACACTGGATGAGCTGACCGCTGAGCGCGGAGAGGACCGGGCGGAAGTGCTGGACCATCACCTGCTGCCGATGGACGCCCCGGCCTCCGGGCTGCCCAAGCTGACCCTGCCGGAGGACTCCGGTTACTATGTGCGTCAGGGCCAACCGGTGATGGATTTGCAGGTCTACCGTATCGGCCAAGAAGGTGATATGGTGCGCCTCTTCCTGGAAAGTGGTGAATTTCTGGGCGTAGGAGAGATTACTGACGACGGGCGGGTCGCCCCCCGGCGTCTGGTAAGCGGCAGCTAAGCTGACCATGCGGTCAACTGATGTTGATCGAAGGGAGGTGGCACATGGATTTGCCGCCCGCCGGCAACTGCCGGCGCGAGCCCGCCCGGGGCAAGCAGATCCGCGCATCTGCGCCGCTCCGGGCAGGGCGACGATTTAAATTAGCCGGGACGGCTGCTGTCATGGATTATTGAAAAAGGCATTCCCTGCCTTTTTTCAATACGCAATTTCGGCACATGTCCGAAATTGCTCCGCGTACCTTGCACCACTGGTGTGATGCAAGGTACGTCCCGGCCGTCCTCGGCCGGGAAATAAAGCGTTAGCTGGTCTGTAAATATGCACGGGCCAGCCGAATCTTCAAAGCATATTACGACGAGGTAATTCGTTATGGCACTGTCTGCAAATGAGAAAGCAGCCATCCTGAAAGAGCACGGCCAGTCTGAAGGCGATACCGGTTCTCCGGAAGTCCAGGTAGCCCTGCTGACTGCCAACATCAACAAGCTGCAGAGCCACTTCTCTGCGCACAAGCAGGATCACCACTCCCGTCGTGGCCTGATCCGCATGGTAAACCAGCGTCGCAAGCTGCTGGACTACCTGAAGAAAAAGGATCTGAACCGTTACGCACAGCTGATCGCCAAGCTCGGCCTGCGTCGCTAAGACTCCTGAATGCCCGCCTCTGGCGGGCATTCTTCTAATTGCAGCCTGGAAAGTGATGGGCTCGCTGCCACGGATGATGGGAACAGAGGTCGGGCAGCGACCGCAGTCATCAAACCTTTCCAGCCGCATCACCGGCTTCGGCCGGTAAAGGCGCTTCGGCGTCACCCTCAGGTTCGTTGATCAAGAGAAGTACAAACGTGCCTGCGGGAATACTGTAGGGGTTGCTGGAATGGGCCAGTAACCGTGAGGAAATAGGAAAATACTAGTGAATCCAGTAAGCAAAACTTTCCAGTACGGAAATCAGCAAGTCACCATCGAGACTGGCCGTATCGCACGCCAGGCCACTGGTGCGGCGCTGGTGACCATGGGTGAAACCGTGGTGCTGTGTACCGTTGTCGGTGCCAAGGAAGCCAAGCCGGATCAGGGCTTCTTCCCGCTGTCCGTGCATTATCAGGAAAAGGCCTATGCGGCCGGCAAAATTCCCGGCGGCTTCTTCAAGCGTGAAGGCCGTCCTTCCGAAAAAGAAACCCTGACTTCCCGTCTGATCGATCGCCCGATCCGCCCGCTGTTCCCCAATGGCTTCATGAACGAAGTTCAGGTGATGATCACTGTGCTGTCCGCCGAGAAGGATGTGGATCCGGATATCGCCGGCATGATCGGCACTTCTGCGGCACTGTCCGTGTCCGGTATCCCGTTCGGTGGCCCGATCGGCGCTGCGCGCGTGGGCTACACCCAGGAAGACGGCTACCTGCTGAACCCGACTTACAGCGCGCTGAAGAACTCCGAGCTGGACATGGTCGTAGCCGGCACCAAGGACGCGGTTCTGATGGTGGAATCCGAGGCCAAGGAGCTGCCGGAAGACATCATGCTGGGCGCGGTACTGTTCGCCCACCAGGAAATGCAGGCGGTCGTTAAAGTCTGTGAAGAGCTGAAAGCCGAAGCGGGCAAGCCCACCTGGGACTGGCAGCCGGAAGCGGTCAACGAAGAGCTGAAGTCCGCCCTGGAAAGCCAGTTCGGCGCCAAAGTGGCTGAAGCCTACAAGATCACCGACAAGCAGAAGCGTACCACTCGCCTGAGCGAGCTGCGCAACGAAGCCGCTGAAGCGCTGGCTACCGAAGAAGTGGACGAAGGTACCGTCAAGAGCTACTTCGGCAAGCTGGAAAAGAAAACCGTTCGTGGCGCTGTGGTTCGTGGTGAGCCCCGTATTGATGGTCGCGACACCAAGACCGTGCGCCCGATCAGCGTAGAAGTTGGCGTGCTGCCGAAAGGCCACGGTTCCGCACTGTTTACCCGTGGTGAAACCCAGGCGCTGGTCGTTTCCACCCTCGGTGCGACCCGCGATGCGCAGATCATTGACGCCCTGGAAGGTGAGCGCAAAGACTACTTCATGCTGCACTACAACTTCCCTCCCTACTCTGTGGGTGAGGCGGGTCGTGTCGGCGCTACCGGTCGTCGTGAGATCGGCCACGGCCGTCTGGCGCGTCGCGGTATTGCCGCTGTACTGCCGGATCCGGAGAGCTTCCCGTACACCCTGCGTGTGGTTTCCGAGATCACTGAATCCAACGGTTCCAGCTCCATGGCTTCCGTCTGTGGTTCCAGCCTGGCGCTGATGGATGCCGGTGTGCCGCTGAAGGCGCCGGTTGCCGGTATCGCCATGGGCCTGGTGAAGGAAGAGGACGGATACGCGGTCCTGACCGATATCCTGGGTGACGAAGATCACCTCGGCGACATGGACTTCAAAGTAGCGGGTACCGCCTCCGGTGTGACCGCGCTGCAGATGGATATCAAGATCGAGGGTATTACCGAAGAGATCATGGAAACTGCGCTGGAGCAGGCTCTGCACGCGCGCTTGCATATCCTCGCAGAGATGAACAAGGTCATCGGTGAGTCCCGCGCAACCGTGAACGAGAACGCCCCGCGCTACGCTACCCTGAAGATCCACCCGGACAAGATCCGCGACGTGATCGGCAAGGGCGGTGCGACCATCCGTTCCATTACTGAAGAAACCGGTGCGTCCATCGATATCGAGGACGACGGCACTGTGAAGGTCTTCGGTGAGGACGGTGAGAGCCTGGAAGCGGCGGTAACCCGCATCGAGGAGATCACTGCGGAAGCCGAGATCGGTGCCATCTACGAGGGTACCGTCGTGCGTATCGTCGACTTCGGTGCATTCGTGAACTTCCTGCCGGGCAAAGACGGTCTGGTGCATATCTCCCAGATCGCTGAAGAGCGGGTCAACGCGGTGACCGATTACCTGAGCGAAGGCCAGAAGGTGTTCGTGAAGGTACTGGACGTCGACCAGCGTGGCCGCATCAAGCTGTCCATCAAGGAAGCGAAAGCGGATCAGGCCGAGCAGGCGGAAGAGAAGTCCTCCGGCGAGGAGTAACTTCCCCGACCCGATCCAGGAGTGCGACGAAATTCGCCGCGCTTCGAAAAAACCCGGCATTGCCGGGTTTTTTTATATCCGGGGATGGTTACTGTGAGGGTGGCGGGGATACCATCGTCCGGGTTGGCCTCATGTAGCCAGGCGGTGATCAGGGATTTATTCCGTGTGCACTGAGATGGCGCGTAATTCCTGTCGTCTAACGCGCAATGCACCGGCTTAATGCGGATGGAAAATGGGCGTATTGGTTGGTATGTGATCAACATGCATGCATTTCAACCGCGGAATTATTCCTGAGAGGCCTGAATGGCGCGAATATCTCGCGCAAAAATCCTCGGGATAAGGCGACAAATCGTTACAAAGCTTGTCCGGAAATAACCTTTTGGTTGTTTTCTGTTCAGCTGCTCCTGACATTTATGTATTTCGGTGATATTTTTTTGAAATTTTTATGATCTAGCTCTCGCCGCGCGGGAATTTTTTTCGCACAATGCTGGCGAGGAATAAGATATTCCTTATAAAAATAATCCAGCACATAAAGTATTTTGCTTGTGGTGACAGAGCCTGAGAGAGGGGTACAGGCTCGACAATGGGGTCGGGAACCCATGTCAGTACAGGCGACTACAGCCATCGACGCTAGCTGGGCCAAGTATTGGGGGCGAGAGGTATTCGCTCCAGCAGGATAAATACAAAAACTGTCTGGGAGACTTTCTCATGTTCCAACAAAAGAAACTGAGCAAATCAGTCGCCGGCGTGGGCTCGCTCACCCGTGCTGCTGTCGTTGCCGCAGGTACACTCTTCTCCGCCACCGTAATGGCACAGCAGGTCGGCACTATTGAGGGCCAGGTATTCCTCGATAAAGGTGTCGAAGGCGCCGGCGTAACCGTAAAGGCTACCAGTAAGGTGATGCCGCGGTCCCGTACCGCAACCACTGATGCTGACGGTGAATTCAAACTGCCGGCTCTCATTCCGGGTCTCTACAACCTGACATTCACTGCTGATGATGGCACTACCCGCACTGTACAGGCAGAGGTACTGCTGGATCAGATGACTGTGGTGGATGTGAACCTGTCACCAGAGGTGCAGGGTGAGCTCGAGCAGGTGGTGGTAACTGGTCAGGTGATTACCGTGGGTGGTAACTCCTCTCTGTCCGATGCCATCGGCGCAGACGTCATCAAAGGACTGCCGATCGGTCAGGACTACCGTGACCTGATCAAGCTGGCCCCCGGTGTCCAGTACACCCAGAACTCCGTGCGTGGCCCCAGTGCCGGTGGTAGTGGTCAGGACAACGTCTACAAGTTTGACGGTGTAAACGTAACCCTGCCGATGTTCGGTACTCTCTCCGCCGAACCGTCCAGCCAGGACGTTGAGCAGTTCTCCGTAGAGCGTGGCGGTTCCCGTGCGGTTGGCTTCAACCGTTCTGGTGGTATCACCGTCAACTCCAAGAGTAAGGCCGGCACCAACGAATATACCGGTAGTGTCGAGTACAAGTTCCAGAACAAGGGAATGCGTGGCGAGACCGAGGCGGGCACTCGTTCCCAGCTGGACCAGAGCTGGATGACTGCCAACATGGGTGGTCCGATCATCGAGGACCAGCTGTTCTTCTATGGCTCGTATTACGGTCCCCGTGCTGAGCAGCAGAGCAAGGAAACCGCTTACGGTCCGGCCAAGGACTATGTGAGCGAGCGCGACGAGTACTACGGCAAGCTGACCTGGGCTCCGATCGACGAAGTGCTGCTCAACGTTGGCTACCGCACATCCGAGCGAGTGGGCGAGGGTGCTTCTGTTTCTTATAACGAGGCAGATTCCGTCTCCGTAGGCTCTGAATCCGGGCAGGATATCCTGACCGTGGATGGCTCCTGGCTGATCAACGACGACACCACGTTCACCTTCCAGCTCAGCGATTACGCCCTGGAAACTGCGAGCCTGCCGGACAACATGCTGGGTGTAACCCCCGCTTACGGACAGTCTCTGGACCTGGCCAACCTGGACCAGATGGGCTACTTCAATGTGCCCAATACCCGCACCGATGATCAGGCCTGGAACGATTTCGTACAGCCGTTCATCGATCAGTATGGCTACGTGAATGACGCGGGCGAGCGTATCGGCAGTGGTGGTGTTGGTGCCTACTCTCTGGTCAACGTCCAGAACTTCTACCGCACCAGCTTCGAGATGGCACTGGACCACACCCTGGAGTGGGGCTCAACCACCCACGAGTTCCACATCGGTTACCAGTGGTCCGAGGGTGAAGAAGATCTGGCGCGCCTGTCCAATGGCTGGGGCTCCATCAGCGTGATCAACGGCGCTGAAGATGCCAACGCCCCGGACAATGCCTGGTTTATCGGCCGCACCGAACAGATGAGCCTGATTTCCGAAGACGGTACCCGTGTACCTTCGATTCGTTCCTACACCGAGACGCAGAACTTCGAGATCAATGACTCCATCAGCTGGGGCGACTTCGTCTTTGATGTGGGCTTCCTGATCAGCCAGGACACCCTGTATGGTCAGGGTCTGCGTGAAGCCGATACCCTGTCGGGCTACGTAGAGGCGCCGGGCAACAAGTACGAAATGTACAAGGTGGACTGGAAGGATATGATCCAGCCGCGTCTCGGCGTTAGCTGGGCATACAACGGCCAGGACACTGTGTTTGCCAACTTTGCCCAGTACAACCCGGCCGCCAGCTCCCTGGCCCGTGCAGCGTCCTGGGATCGCAACAGCCGTGCGACACTGGACGTCTACTGGGACCAGAATGGCAACTTCATCAGCTCTGAGCCCCGTGAAGGCTCCTCCGGTAAGCTGTTTGCCGATGACCTGGATCCGCGTCGTGTAGACGAACTCACCCTGGGTACGACTAAAGAGTTCGACAATGGCATCAGCCTGCGCTCTCACGTCCGCTACCGCGAGGGCTCCCACTTCTGGGAGGACACCTGGAACTGGTCGCGCGAATACGGTTGTTACGGCCCGGACCTGGATCAGTGTGTACCGGATGATATCGCGGCCAAGGGTCCCTATATCGATAACCTGTCCGAAATGCTGGATCAGATCGGTAGCGGTTCCACTTACGTGATCGCCGAGCTGGATGATGCCTACACCAAGTACTGGGAGTTCAGCATGGAGGCTTCCTGGGAAGGTGAGCGCACCTACCTGAACGCGTCCTACACGCGCAGCCGTTACTCCGGTAACTTCGACCAGGACAACACCACTTACACCAATGACGCCAACACCTTTATTGGTTCCTCTTACGTGGCGGATGGTAAAGGTCGTCAGATCTGGGATAACAAGGAAGGTACACTGGCCGGTGACAAGCCGCACCTGCTGAAGATGTTCGGCCGTTACACCCTGGACTGGAATGCCAACGTTGGTGCCTACCTGGTGTATCAGTCTGGTCAGCCCTGGGAAACCTGGGATGGATCCATCTACGGTTATTCCTCCGGAACCAACCGTTACGCCGAGAAAGCGGGCAGCCGTCGCAGCCCGAGCCACTGGCAGATGGACCTGAGCTACACCCAGAACTGGAATGTTTACCAGGACTACACGCTGAAGTTCCGTGCGGATCTGTTCAACCTGTTTGACAACCAGACTGGTTTCAACATCCAGCCGTACGCGGTTGCCGCTGACTACGGTGAGCCGCGCAGCTACTACGCACCGCGCCGTGTTCAGCTGTCTGTCGGTATGGACTTCTGATGGCCCTCGCCCCTCTATCAGGGGGGCGACTCTTGATTGGCGGATGCTAAATCTGCCTCCCAACAGAATGCCCCGGACCTCCGGGGCATTTCTTTTTTTGGTCTCCTCAAACCCGTAAAAAGCCCCGGCTGTGACCTCCTGTTCACTTCAGTTATCATCGTGCTCAATCCAATAAGAAACTGATCCTGACGACAGGGAGGCCTCCTTGGGCAGCAGTTACTGGCTGGCGGAAGTCCTGCTGGCGCTCGCAGCGCTACTGGTTGCGAATCAATACTGGTATCTGGCCCGGGAGCGCTCCCAGTCACCTGCGTTGCTGGTCGTTGCCGGTTGCCTCTGCCTCGCACTGGCGGCATTTGTCGGTGCCTACCGTTACGGCGTCGATCCGCAGGTGACAGAACTGCACCGGGCGCTGTCGCGCCTGTCCGGCTTGCTCACTTTTCCCAGTATCGGGATATCGCTGTTGTGGACCTATTTCGCCCCGGGTTTTGGCCGGCAGAGCCGTGCTCCTGCGTACGTGGCGCTGGTGCTGCTGGTTGGCTCGGCACTGGGCGCGATGGAGTCGGGTTTGATGCCGGCCGCAGCGGTCACCTCCCTCTGGTCCAGCATCGGCCTTGCCGGCTGGCTGGCGGTGGCATTACTGGCGCGTTTACGCGGACACCGTCTCGGCCGGGGGGAGGCGCTGTTACTGGCCCTGGGCCCGGTACTGGTGATCATCGCCTCCACGGTGGTTGGCACCGGGCCTTCCAAACTACTGGGACTGGCACGCATGAACTGGTTCCATCTGCTGTTGGCGCTGGCTGTCATGACCTTGCTCTGGGGGCGGCCCCTGTTCGGTCTGGCTGATGGGAAAGCGCGTGATGAATCGAACTGAATGGCCTCTCCGGGGCGGCTGCCACTGCGGAGCCGTGCGCTTCCTCGCAACCATTGAAACTGACGCGGGCGCAGCGCCTGTGGCCTATGAGTGCAACTGTTCTATTTGCCGGATGCTCGGCTTTCAGCATCTGATCGTTGCGCAGGAGAACTTCGACCTGCTTCAGGGAGAAGATGACCTGAGCAGTTATACGTTTAATACCGGTGTGGCCAGACATTCCTTCTGTCGCCACTGTGGTGTGAAGTCTTTCTACGTGCCCCGTTCAAACCCGGATGGTTACAGTATCAACTTGCGCTGCCTCGATAAGGTGCCGGCAGGGATCCGTATCGAGCCATTCGATGGCCAGCAGTGGGAGGCCAATGCGGCATCACTGGCCCATTTAAGTAAGGTGGAGAAAAGGAATGACTGAAAGCGTGTATGCGGATGCGATCCAGCACATCGACAGTGGTGCCCTGTATGGCAAGCCCGGTCTTTCACTGATCGTCGTCGAGACATCGCTCTGCCGCGCTGTCATTGCAGAGCAGGGCGCGCAGCTGCTGGAATTCCAGGGGCATGGTGGGCAAGCGATGCTCTGGCTGAGCCCTCTGGCGGACTTCCAGCCCGGGAAAGCCGTTCGAGGCGGGATTCCATTGTGCCTGCCATGGTTTGGGATTCACCCGGACGGGAACAGGCCCAAGCACGGTCTGGTGCGCAGCCGGCCGTGGCAGCTTGAACATGCCGGGGTATTGCCGGGTGGTGAGGTGAAGCTTGTATTTACTTATCGGCACAGCGCCGACGCTCTGTTCGCGTCTGATTTCGAGTGCCGCTACACCATGATCCTTGGCAAGGATTTGCGGCTTGAGCTGGAGCTGCACCACCTTGGAGCGGCTGCCGCCGACTATGGCTGGGCATGGCATACCTATTTCACCGTCGACGATGTGAGGGCTATCGAAGTGTCGGGGCTCGAGGGTGGGGAGTATCTGGACAATACCCGCGGTCTGGCCCGGGCCAGACTGGATGGCCGGCAGACTTTTCCCGCCGAGGTGGATCGGGTATTCGAAAATGCGCCCTCCCGTCAGCTTATAGAAACAGCCGACCCGATCGAAACGAGCAGTGAAAACTGCGATACGGTCATTACCTGGAACCCGGGGCAGGCGCTGGCCGCCACCCTGGCCGATGTGGGCGATCACTACCGGGAATTTGTCTGTGTCGAACACGGCAACGCCTTTGCCAATCGTTGGCATCTGTCGCCCGGTGAGCGTCGCACGGCCAGATTGCAGCTGAGCAGATCTTGATTCTGTTTGGGTCGCAAACCACTGATTGCACCAGTGACGAGGGGAACGGGGATGCAGGATAACCATCAGGCACAGACACCGGCGGAATCCGGTTTGATTCATGCCTATCTCCTCGACGGTCAAGGCGGCGGGCGCTATATGGACTGGTCCGGGGTCGAACAATGGGAGCCCTCCCAGGGCGCCTTGTGGCTGCATTTCGACTACAGCCAGGCACCGGTCAGACACTGGCTGGAGCAGCAGGGCGATCTGGATCCGCTGGTGGCGGAGGCGTTGCTGACAGAGGAGACCCGCCCGCGCACGCTGCCGCTCGGCGAGGGGTTGTTGATTGCCCTGCGCGGGGTCAACCTGAATCCGCAGTCGCAACCGGAGGATATGGTGTCCATCCGCCTGTGGGTGGATGAACATCGCATCATCAGTACCCGCAAGCGCCGCCTGCTGTCAGTGGGCGACCTGCTGCAGTCGCTGGAGGCAGGGCGGGGCCCCCACGGGACCGACGACTTGCTTGTGTCCCTGACCGATCTCCTGGTCTGGCGTATGAGCGATACCGTGGAAGGGTTCGAGAATACGATCGACGAACTGGAAGACCGGCTACTAGGCACGGATACGCGGGGCCTGCGCACAGAGCTGGCGCAACTGCGCAAACAGACCATCACCCTGCGCCGCTACCTGGCTCCGCAGCGGGAGGCTCTGTCGCGGCTGCTGGTGGAGAAGGTGGACTGGTTTGATGAGGGCTGTCGTATCCGCCTGCGCGAAGTCAGTGATCGCCTGCAGCGGCATATCGAGGATATCGATGCGGTGCGGGAGCGGGCGGCCGTTACCCAGGAAGAGCTACTGAGCCGCAACTCGGAACAGCTCAACAGCCGCATGTACGTGCTCTCGGTGGTGGCCGCGATCTTCCTGCCGCTGGGTTTTCTGACCGGGCTGCTGGGGATCAACGTGGGCGGTATCCCGGGGTCTGACAACCCCAATGCCTTTTTGCTGTTCACTGGCATCCTGGTGGTTGCCGTGGTGCTGCAGATTCTGGTGTTCCGCTGGCGCAAGTGGCTGTAGTCCGCCAGTCCGCCCAGCGACCACCGGTCAGGGGAAGTGCGGTTGTCAGCCCCATCAACCAAATACCGTCACCGTTTGTCGGGTAAACGCACAGAGCCGGCCTTCGCTATCCCAGAGCCTGGCTCCGATTACCCCGTAGCCGTCAGCCGCCTGTTCCACTTCCGCCAGGTATTGCCACCATTCCGTGGCTGGCTTTTCCGGCAGTGGCTCCATGAACTCGATGGTCCAGGTCAGCGAACTGGCAGGTGCGGGTCGGGACAGCATTGGCAGCACTGCCGGTGGCCAGGCGTCGATCAGCGCCAGCAGGTGACCAATGTCTGCCGGACTGTCGCCGCTCTCTTCATGTCGAAAGCGGACCCAGCCCCCCAGTTCACGCATCTGGCTGCCGGAAAAAGGCATGGCGCCGCGGGCGATGCGATAGTCGAAATGACCGGTAAATTCAGGCACCAGGCCGGGGATATCCGGCAGGGCGGGGCACTGACCCGGTGGCGGGAACTGTGGCGCCGGCGCCAGTTCGGCGTGTGCCGAAGATTCCCGGCTGCAACCAAAGCTGGCCAGCGCTGCCAGCACGGGCTGACCAGCCTGCAGTGCTTTTCCCTCTACCTGGGTCACCGACTTGCCCGCCCGCAGCACGGCGGTGCTGATCTCGAGGTCTCCCGGCTCCGCCGGTGCGATGAAAGAAAAGGTGATGGTGCGCAGGCTGGCCTCGCCGGTGACCCGCGCAGACATGGGTTCATGCAGCATGGCAGCGATCAGGCCGCCGAAGGTGGCACGGCCCTGGGCCCAGCCCTCGGGGATGTGGACCCGGCCGTCTACACGCCAGCCTGGGAAGAGTCGGTCGAATTCCATTTCGTACCTCGTATTCGACAGGTCTCGGGCTCAGGAAAACGTATGGCTGTCTTCGGGGAAGAGGCCATTTTTCACATCGGCGGCGTACTTGTGCAGCGCGCCGGGAATATCACCGGCCTCGACAAGAAAGTTTTTCGAGAACTTCGGCGGCTTCTCGGTGAGGCCGAGGATATCGTTGATCACCAGCACCTGTGCGTCGGTGTCGCGGCCCGCACCGATGCCGATGGTCGGCATGGAAACACTGTCGGTAATTCGCTTGGCCAGTGGTGCCGGGACACATTCGAGTACCAGCAGGTCGGCGCCGGCCTCATCAAGCTCCGCGGCATCGCTGAGAATCTGGCCCGCACTGTCCTCATCGCGACCCTGGACGCGGAAGCCGCCCAGTTTGTGTACCGACTGCGGTGTCAGCCCCAGGTGGGCACAGACGGGGATACCGCGGTCGGTAAGAATCTTTACGGTCTCCGCCAACCAGGCGCCGCCCTCGATCTTCACCATATGGGCGCCGGCCTGCATGATGCGGGTCGCGTTGGTGAGCGCCTGCTCCGGCGTAGCGTAGGTCATGAAAGGCATATCGCCCATGATCAGGGATTTTTTGTTACCCCGTGCCACCGCCTCTACGTGGTAGATCATCTGTTCCATGGTGACCGGGATGGTGCTGTCATAGCCAAGCACCGTCATACCCAGGGAATCGCCGACCAGAACTGCTTCCACACCGGTGCGCTGCGCCATCGCCGCCATAGGGGCGTCGTAGAGGGCGACGGTGATGAACTTCTCACCGTCCGTTTTCATCTTGCGCAGGGTCTGTACGGTGACGGGTTTGCTGAGTTCGCTCGGTTTATACGGCATGGCGATCAGATTCCGGGGTTGTAGTAGTGGCGGCCGCTGGTGATGGTGAGCATGTATTCCACCAGTTGCCGGTAATCTTCGGGGCGGTCGACGATGTCGATATCCTCGCTGTTGACGATCAGAAGCGGCGCCTCGTCATAGTAGTGAAAGAAGTTGGTATAGGCCTCGTTCAGCAGGGCGAGATAGTCATTGCTGATCGACTTTTCGGCGGCAATACCGCGGTTGCGTATTCGTTCCTGAAGCACATTGAGTGGCGCCTGCAAATAGATCACCAGATCGGGCTTCGGCGCGCGTAGCGTCAGGTGGTGATATACCTGACGGTACAGGGCGAGCTCATCGGCATCGAGGGTGACCTCGGCAAAAAGCTGGTCTTTCTCGATCAGAAAGTCGGAAACGCGCACGGGCTTGAACAGGTCGTCCTGCCGTAACGCCTGAATCTGCTGGGAGCGCTGCAGCAGGAAATGCAGCTGTGTGGGCAGCGCGGAACTCTTGCCATCGCGGTAGAAGCGCTCGAGGAAGGGGTTTTCCTCCGGCAATTCCAGCAGCGTGTCGTAATTGAAGGTGGCGGCGAGTTTCTTCGCCAGTGTGGTCTTGCCCACGCCGATGTTGCCCTCGACGGCGATAAACCGGGGCAGCTCGTGCTCTGCGAGATTCAGTTCCTGTAGCAGCGTATCGCTGTGCTCTGGTGACACTGGCGGTTACTCCTTGCTCTTATTGTTACCGCTCGCCCCGTCCGTTTGTCGGCGGAGGCGTTAAGGTTTCCATTGTCCACGCCTGCTGCCGGTGAGTCATCCCAGTTTTTGCAGGCGGTTCCGTGGGCAGTGTTTCAGCAGTTCCTGCAGGGATTCACCGGTAGGCAGTGTGAGCGCCGGGGCCAGCTCGGCCAGGGGCACCAGTACGAAATTGCGCTCACCGATACGCGGGTGCGGTACCTGAAGGCGTTCAGAGTCGGTGACCTCTCGCCCAAACAGTAGGATGTCCAGGTCGAGGGTGCGGGCGCCCCAGCGCACCGAGCGCTCTCGGCCGTGCGCCGCTTCGATGGTCTGTAGCGCATCGAGCAGCGCCTCCGGCTCCAGGGTTGTCTCCAGCTCTGCGACCGCATTGATATAGTCGGGTTGGTCGCCGGGGCCGACCGGTGCACTCAGATAGAAGCTGGAGCTGCGCAGGACCCGCGTATGCGGCAATTCGCCCATTGCCCCGATGGCAGTGCGCAGCTGTTGCTCGGGGGTGTCGAGGTTGCTGCCGAGGCCGATGAAGACGCCGTCAGTCACGATGCTTACTCCGGGCTCTGCCGTGGGCGCCGGCGTCTGCCGCCGCGGGAACCGCGACCGCGCCGGCCCCCGCCGCCACTGCGCTGCACCTTGCGCACCAATTCCGCACGGCCCTGCTCGTCTGCTGCCTGGAAGTCCGTCCACCACTGGCCCAGGCCGGGCTCGATCTCACCGCACTGCTCTCGCAGCAGCAGGAAGTCATAGGCGGCGCGGAAGCGGGGATGTTCGCTGAGGCGTTGGGCCCGATTGCCATTGCGCTGTGGCAGGCGCAGCTGCATGTCCCAGATTTCCCGCATGGGGATGGAGAAACGCTTGGGGATGGCTGTGTGGGTCAGTTGGGCACTGACGACCTTTTGTGCCGACTGGGCCAGGGCCGGTACCGGTGGCGTGCCGTGATCCTGCAGGTGCTGCTGTTCGGCACGTACCGCCGGCCAAAGCAGGGCGCCATAGAGGAAAGCGGGCGTGACGCGTTTATCTTCCCGAATCCGCTGGTCCGTATTGCGCAGTGCAAGGCGGGTCAGCTCCAGTGCTGTGGGGTCCTGCAGGGCGGCGGAATTGCCGGGGAACAGGTGCTCCCACAGGTGATACTCGCGCAGCAGTTCAAAGGTGCGCTCTCCGTGGCCGGCCATCAGCAGTTTCAGGACTTCGTCGAACAGTCGTGCCGGGGCAATGTTACGCAGTAGCGGCGCAAGTTCCTTGAGGGGCGCAGCGGTGTGCTTCTCGATCTCGAAATCCAGCTTGGCGGCGAAGCGGACTGCCCGCAGCATCCGCACCGGGTCTTCCTTGTAGCGTGTGGCCGGGTCGCCGATCATGCGGATCAGGCGCTGCCGGATGTCCGGTACCCCGCCGGTATAGTCGTGGACCTCGAAGCCCTTGGTGGTGTAGTAGAGCGCATTGACCGTGAAGTCCCGGCGCGCAGCGTCACTGGCTAGGTCGCCATAGACATTGTCGCGCAGCAGCATGCCGTGCTCCGACTGCTGGGCTTCGTGCTCCTCGCCCTCGCTGTGGTGGCCGCGGAATGTGGTGACTTCAATGATCTCCCGCCCGATCCTGGCATGGAGGATGCGAAAGCGGCGACCGACGATACGTGCACCACGGAAGAGCTCTTTGGCCTCTTCGGGGGTGGCGTTGGTCGCCACATCAAAATCTTTCGGGTGCCCGCCCAGCATCAGGTCGCGAACACCGCCACCGACGATATAGGCCTCGAAGCCGGCATCCTGCAGCCGCTTCATCACGGTGAGCGCGGCACGGCTGATTTCTTTGCGGGAAATATTGTGGTCACCGCGCGGCACGATCTGGGGGCCATGCGGTTCAGATGGCTTGCGCCAGCGTTTGATGGTACTGATCAGGGAGTTGAGCATACGGCTGTCTGTCTTGACTGCTGCCAGCGCGATGTGGCGTGGGGATCCCAATGAGGGCGGATTCTACCACAGCTTCGGCGGGAGTCAGGTTTTGACAGTTTGTGGTGCCTGGCAATGCCAGCAGGAAAGAAGGAAGGGAGGGAATTATTCTTATTTGGATGAAGGCAGCGGCTTCCTTGCGCTCTCAATTTGCTTCTAGCAAACACCCTCTCCCAGGTACAAATCAGTCAGTTTGTAACGCGCTTGTTATTCTTGTTGTCTTCTTGCTCTTATTGTTATTTTTTATTGTTATTCTTCTTCTCGGCTTGGTCTCTGTTTGCTTTTATTTTCGACCGTGCCGTCATTTTTATTCTTATTGTGGTGCGCCCGCTTATTGTTGAATGTTATTAGGGCTTAAGTTGCCATTTATTTTTATTCTTGGCTGTTTTTCTTGTTTGCACTAGAGATAAAGCACTTAGCGTGCCAACTTTTAAAAAGCCTTTAAAATCAATAAGTTAGAATTTTAAAGAATTGTAAGGCGCCAAATAGCAAGTTGCGTACGTTACGGATAGCGCGCTAGTTGTTACTCGGTATGAGACCCGGGTAACACTTTGGGTTCCCCCTCTGTCGAGGTAACAGTGTTGTTTCTTGCAAGGTATGACAGGTGGGGCGGTTACGTTCGCAGCCTGCATGGGATGAGGGGCTGAAAACCCTGGTGGGGCTCAAGCCCGGTTCTGGTGGCGTGGGGAGCAAGCACCGGCAGGGGCTGCCGGCGCCATGACTGGGCTGCGAGGTGCGGTGCCGGAAGTGCGCGGAGGCCTCAGGCCTCCTCAGTGGAGCGACTCTTCTTCTTGCGCGGTATGCCCAGTTTCTGGCGGCGTTCCCACAGGCATTTGCGGCTGACCCCGAGCTTCTTGGCCAGCTCGGTCTCGCTCATGGTGTCCTGGTGCTCCAGTACGAAGCGGGCGAAGTAGTCCTCCAGGGAGAGATCCTCGCGCGGATCCGTGTGCAGGCTGCGCGGGCGGCGCTCCGGGTCTGCTTCGTCGACCGGTACCAGGTCCAGGTCAATATCCAGGGTGCGGTGGTCAATCTCGTTGCTGTCGTCGTCGGTGAGGATGACGGCACGCTGGATGGCGTTTTCCAGTTCACGCACGTTGCCGGGCCAGGTGTAGGTGGTCACCGCCTGGATAGCCTCCGGCGACAGCTTGAGAGTCGGGCGCTCGACCCGGGCGCAGAACTTCTGCAGCAGGTGCTCTGCAATCGCCAGGACATCCTTGCCGCGCTCACGGAGCGGGGGCAATGTCATCTGCACCACATTGATGCGGTAATACAGGTCTTCACGGAACTTGTGTTCACTGGCCAGCTGGCGCAGGTTGCGGTGGGTCGCTGCCACCAGGCGCACATCCACCTTGCGGGACTCCACTGCACCAATCGGGCGCACTTCCCCCTCCTGCAGCACCCGCAGGAGGCGGGCCTGGGCTTCCAGTGGTAATTCGCCGATTTCGTCAAGAAACAGGGTGCCACCGTCGGCGGCGGCCACCAGGCCTTCCCGGGCAGTCTGGGCACCGGTAAAGGCACCTTTCTCGTGGCCGAACAGCTCTGCCTCGATCAGCGTCTCCGGAATGGCGGCACAGTTGACCGAGATCAGCGGCTTGCCGGCGCGCCGGCTCTGCTCGTGAATGGCCCTGGCGACCAGCTCCTTACCGGTGCCGGTTTCACCGTGTACCAGCACCGTGGCATCGGTGGGCGCCACTTTGTTGATGCGGGCGTACAGATCACGCATGACAGGGCTGTCACCGATCATACCGGCAATAGCGCGCCCGTTGTCGCGAGCTGCTGGCGCCTGGGCGCGGCTCTGTTCGGCCTTGCCGATCACGCGCCGCACGGTGGCGATCATCTCGTCGTGATCGAAAGGCTTGGCGATGTAGTCCGCCGCGCCCATGCGCATGGAGTCCACAGCGGAGCGCAGGCTGGCATAACTGGTCATGATCAGAACCGGCACATCCCCTGCGAGTTTCAGCAGGTCGGTGCCCGGCGCGCCGGGCAGGCGCAGGTCGGAGATGATCAGGTCCATATCATTGAGGCGATACTTGTTGGTCGCCTCGCGCACAGAGCCGGCCTCACTCACACGGTAGCGGTGCCGCTCAAGCAGCTTGCGCAACGCCGTGCGGATAATGGCTTCATCTTCAACGATCAGGATGTGGCTCATGTGTTACGCCTGGTTACAAAATGCTCAATGAACGCCTAGTTTTACCTGCTACGCGTTTCGATGCAACCCATATGGCGGTGATGAACGCCTGGTCCGGGTCACCTGACGGCCCTCAACCTCGCATGGTGTCTCGTAGACCCGCGGGTCACACTGGCAGTTGCACGATAAAGCGGGCGCCGCGACCGGTGGCCGGATTCGCTGGGCTGACCAGCTCCAGCTGGCCGCCATGTTCCTCCACGATGCTGTAGACCATGGCCAGCCCCAGCCCGGTGCCCTCGCCGGGTTCCTTGGTGGTAAAGAATGGCTCCAGGATCCGCTCCCGGTGCTGCGGCGAGATGCCGGGGCCGTCGTCAGTGACCGCAACACAGGCGCAGCCGGCCCGCACGTAGCCATCGATCTGGATGTTGCCGCCATCCGGGCTGGCGTCTCGGGCGTTGCTGAGCAGGTTGATAAAGACCTGGATCAGGCGCTGGTTGTCCCCGGGGGCAATCAGGTCTTCGGGTACTGCGTTGGTGAATGTCACCTGGGTCTTGTCCCGCTGCAGGGAGAGCAGCTGTACCGCTTCTTCGACGCAGGAGTAAAGGTCCACCGGTGCCCGCTCACTCTCCTGGCTGCCAGAGTGGGAGAAGTTCACCAGCGAGTGCACGATACGGCTGATGCGCTGGGTCTGGCTGAGGATCTGGTCAGCGGTATCGTGCACCTCTGACGATTCGGACTCGAAGTGGAGGTTCTGCGCCAGGCAGGCGATGCCGGTCACCGGGTTGCCCACTTCGTGGGCCACACCGGCTGCGAGGCGGCCCACCGAGGCGAGGCGCTCACTGTGGATGAGCTCCTGCTCGAGGATTTGTGTCTCGGTAATGTCTTCGATCAACAGCATCTGGGCGTCGCCGCGCTCGTTGCGGGCCTTGCTGCCGCGGGTGCTCTTCATGCGGGTCTTGTGCAGGTTGAGCCAGTGGCTGTTGCCGCCGATGCTCACCTGACGCTTGAACAGGCTGTCTTCCGTTGATCCGGCAAATTCCGTCAGCAGCCCGCGCCAGGGCTCTGCGAGATAGTCCAGCTTGGAGCCGATGACCTCGCTGGCGGCGATGCCGGTGACATCCTGCATGGCGTAATTCCACAGCAGGATCTCGCCATCACGGCCGAGGGAACAGGCAGCCATGGGCAGTTCCTCCAGCATCTGTCGGTGGTACAGGCGCAGATTGTTCAATTCGGCGGCCAAACCGGTCAGCTGGTTCTTGTAGCGGCTGAGGCGCGATTCGATCAGGTGGATATCCTTGTGCGCTGGCTGGCCGCTGTCCTTGAACGGGAAATGGCGGTCGATGATCTGGCCCGCCAGCACCCGCCCCAGCAGTCCGGACAGGTTGGCTTCCAGTTTGTCGCGCAGCTGGCGCAGGGCCAGCGGGCGCCGTTCGTCCGCGGGCAGGTTCAGCTGGCGCAGGGCGCGGTTTACCTCCTGGCTGGCGGTGGTTGCGCCGAGGCTCTCGGACAGGCGCAGGCGGAAGTCCGCTGCCGAGGTTACATCCAGTTGCAGGCGCAGGGCCTGGCTCAGGCTGTCGTCACTGCACAGGTCGGCGGCGTACTGCTCCAGGCTGCTGGTTTCGGTGGTCAGCGAGATGCCGATGAACAGGAGCACGTTGATGGCCAGCGATACCGTGGTGACCTGGGTCCAGATGGTCATGCCGAGCGGGATATTGATGTCCGTGCCGGGCAGGGTGAAGCCGCTGGCGCCGAGGACGGAAGGCAGCAGCAGGCCGACGGCCCACACCAGCATCCCCGCCACCAGGCCGGTGATGAAACCGCGCCGGTTGCCCGGTGGCCAGTGGATCACCGCGAAGATGCCAGGCAGGAACTGCAGGGAGGCAATAAACGCCAGCAGGGCCAGGTCGGAGAGTGACAGGCGGTTGTTGAGCAGCAGGTAGAAGGCGAATCCAGCCAGGAATAGCGCCGCCACCAGGGCGCGGCGCAGCCACACCAGCTGCCGGTACATGTTGTCTTCCGAGTGCCAGCGGGTACCCGGCAGCAGCCAGTGGTTCATCACCATGGTGGACAGTGCCAGTGTCATCATGACCAGCGCGCCGGTGGCGGCCGAGAGGCCGCCAATGAAGGCGAGGGTGGTCAGTAGCGCCGAGCCACTGGCGCGGGGGACGGCCAAGGCAAAGTACTGCACCGGCTCTGCCACATCCAGCGCAAAGCCGGCCCACATGATGGGGAATATCGGCAGTGCCATCAGCAGCAGGAACAGCGGGAAGCCCCAGCTCGCCACCCGCAGGTTCCGGGAGGCGGGCTGCTCGGCGATGCTCAGGTAAAAAATATGCGGCATCGCCACGGCTGTGGCGATAAACACCAGCAGCAGGGTGTGGGACGATCCCTGCTGGATGGGGGCATAAAGCAGCTGCTGCATGTCGGCATTTTCCCGCAGCCACTGGTCGAGCCCGCCAAGGCCACCGAACACCCCGTATATCGCATAGCCGCCGACACCCAGCAGCGCCGCCAGTTTGACCACGGATTCCAGCGCCATGGCGCTGGCCAGCCCGGCGCGACGTTTGCGGGTGGCTCCGTACATGCTGGTAAAGACCGCCAGCAGTACACAGTAAAAGAAGGCGATCAGGTTCTTGCTGTTGATACCGGCCTCGGGCAGACCCAGCGCGGCGACGCTGTCACGGGACAGCAGCGCCAGGGTCTCCGCCACCGCCTGGATCTGCAGTGCAATCAGCGGTAGCAGGCCGAGCAGCATGAACAGGGTGGCCAGGGTGCCCGCCTGGCGGCTGTGATAGCGGAATACCAGCAGGTCCGCCGGAGAGGTCAGCTGGTAGCGCTGCGCCAGTCGTGCCAGGGGTTCCAGTGCAACGGGTGCGAACAGGAACATGGCGCCGGTGCCCAGGTAATAGGCGAGAACCCCGTAGCCGTATTGCCAGGCGAGGTCGACGATGCCATAGAAAGTCCAGGCGGACAGGGACACGCCGAGGGAGAGCACAAAGACCAGCGGGTGCCGCACCCAGCGCGACGGCAACCAGCCCTTGGACGTGGCGAAAGCAACAAAGAACAGCGCGGCGATATAGGCGACGCCGATGAGGGCAATGTGGACGATGTCAAAGCTCATCGTTCTTCCGCCGCATCTGCACCAGGATCGCCAGCAGGATCAGGGCGAACCAGAGAATAAAAGGCCGGTACCAGGCGCCATCGGGATTGATCATCCAGGTGAAGACGGTGGGGGAGAACACATAGCCCACCAGTAACAGCAGAATCAGTAGGGTGCGGTTGCTCATAGGGTCGCTCGGGGCCCGGTCGGGTTCCACGGTGCACCAGCGCGATAGTGAAACAGTTCCAGGTGAAGGTCGCGCCAGTCAACAGTTGTTGCGGCGCCGGGATGGTAACGGCAGCGCCTGATCACTGCAATTGCCGGTTCCGGCGATCTACCTGCCGGCGCTGCCAGCGGGAGGCAGCCCAGTGCAGGATGGCGGCAGGGGACTCCCCCCCGAGTTCCGGTGGAACGTGGAAACCGAGGAAGCCCAGCGCTGCGCAAAGGTTCTCCGCCGGGCACTGGTCGTCGATGGCCGCGGCGTGATTCTGCTTGCTGAGTTTCTGGCCGGCCGGCCCCATCACCAGGGGCAGGTGGCCAAACATGGGCGGCTCAGCACCCAGCAGCCGAAACAGGCGCTGCTGCGCACCGGTGGTTTCCAGCAGGTCAGCGCCTCGCACGACGTGTGTCACCCCCTGGTCGATATCGTCTACCACCACCGCCAGCTGGTAGGCAAAAAGACCGTCGCGGCGCTTGAGGATGGTGTCTTCGAGGACCTGCTGTTGCTGGTGTCCCTGCCAGATATCGTCGAACGTTTCTTCGCCACCGGCACAGTGCAGGCGCAGGGCGCTCGGCAGGTCGGCCTGCAGTTCTTCTCTGGGGGTGTGGCGGCAGCTGTCATTGGCATGGCCGCCCTGTTTGCGGATCTGTGCCCGCGAACACTGGCACGGGTACAGAAGGCCGCGCTCGGCGAGCTCGTCGAGGATCCGGTCGTAAAGTCCATGGCGGCGGCTCTGCCACTCCAGTGGTCCGTGCCAGTGAAGGCCATGGGCTTCGAGGGATTGGAGAATGCGACCCGCGGCACCGGGTTCTTCCCGCGGCGGATCCAGGTCTTCCATTCGCACCAGCCAGTGGCCGCCATGGGAAACAGCGTCCAGGTAGCTGCCGAGGGCGCACACCAGAGAACCGAAATGCAGTGGCCCGGTGGGGGAGGGCGCGAAGCGGCCGATATAGCGATTGGTGTACTTTGAGGTCATGGGCGATGCGGAGAGTCGCACCGGGGAGTCGCGCCGGGCGATGCTGGTATCGCCCGATGCTGGTGACTCCCTGCCTGGGGTTAGCCAGAGATCTGCTTTTCTTTGATTTCCGCCAGGGTCTTGCAGTCGACACACAGGGTGGCGGTGGGGCGGGCTTCCAGTCGACGGATGCCGATTTCGACGCCGCAGGCCTCGCAGTAACCGTAATCGTCGTTGTCGATCAGCTCGAGAGTCGCATCGATTTTCTTGATCAGCTTGCGCTCGCGATCGCGGGTGCGCAGCTCGAGGCTGAACTCTTCTTCCTGGCTGGCCCGGTCTGCCGGGTCGGGGAAGTTGGCTGCCTCATCTTTCATGTGGGAAACGGTGCGGTCCACTTCCGCCATCAGCTCGGCCTTCCAGGCCAACAGCAAGTTGCGGAAATGCTCCTGCTGCTTCTCATTCATGTACTCTTCGCCCTTCTTCTCTTTATAGGGCTCCAAGCCGTGCAGAGATTCGGTGCTCGCAGCAGTTTTGGGCATAGTCGTTGCCTCTCTTTACTAATCGGGCCCCCGGATATGGGGCCGCTACCACCAAAATCAATGTATGTGATTCAAAGCATGTGAATCAGCACACTAGCCTAGACCGGTTTCAACCGGAGTGCGCAAGTTCTGACCATTTTTGGCCTGAAGCGCAGAAGGCTATTCCCTCCCTCGGCGCCAAACCCCCTGGTCACCGAGAGCGTGGAAGCTACCAAATCTCCGCGGTTCGCGCCACAAAATGTTGTCTGGTATGTTTTGGCGCTTAAATTATCCACTAAGGCCGATCTGTGAAGTTTAATCCTCCGCTGCAACAGGGGACCCTGTTGCGCCGCTACAAGCGTTTTCTCGCCGATATCGAGACCGTCTCCGGTGAATTATTGACCATTCACTGCCCGAATACCGGTTCCATGAAAAATTGCTGGGCGGAATCCACGCCCTGCTGGTACTCGGACTCCGCAAACCCGAAAAGAAAATACCGCCACACCCTGGAGGTGACGACGACGCCGGAAGCTGCCCTCGCCGGCGTCAATACCGGGCGCGCCAACGCGCTGGTGGAGGAGGCGATTGCCGAAGGTGTTGTCCGTGAACTTCAGGGCTACGAGTCGTTGCGCCGGGAGGTCCGCTACGGAGAGGAAAGCAGCCGCATCGACCTGCTGCTGAGCGGGGAACAGGGTGACTGCTACGTGGAGGTCAAGAACGTAACCCTCGCCGAGGGGGTGCGCGGCCTGTTCCCGGATGCGGTTAGTGCGCGGGGCGCCAAGCACCTGCGGGAACTGCAGAAACTGGCGGAGGTCGGGGTGCGGGCAGTGCTGTTCTACTGTGTCCAGCACTCCGCCATCGAGACCGTCGAAGCGGCGCGGGAGATTGATCCCGGCTACGCCGCGGCCCTGGATGAGGCAGTTGCCGCGGGTGTCGAGGTGGTCGCCTACCGGGCAGCCATCAGTGCCGGTGAAATCCGCCTGGAGAAGGCGCTGCCGTTTATCGGCGGCACCTGAGTCGCGCGGAGCCTTACTCGGCGAGCAGGACGTACAGACCCTCGGGGCTGTGCTCGATGGGCACTGGTGTCAGTGCATCGCCGGCACAGGGGCCGGCAATGCACTCGCCGGACTCGATCAGGAACAGCGCGCCATGGGAGGCGCACTGGATCAGTTCGCCGTCCGGATCCAGGAACTGGTTCTCCTGCCAGTCGAGGTTAATACCCCGGTGCGGGCAGGTGTTCCGGTAGGCATAGACTTCGCCGTCCTTCATCACCGCGAACACATTGTCCGTGCCGGCGGCGGTATCGCCCAGTGAAAAGCCCCTGGACTGGCCCTCTGTCATCTCGTCATAGCGGCAAAGGAAATATCTCTTCATAACTGCGTCTGCTCGGGAATCGGTGTCTGTCAGCGCCGGCCTGGCGGCGCGCATTTATTCCGGAGCGGCGAGTGTAATGGATGTCTCCAGCATTTGCCCGTCACGCAGGAAGCTGAGGTCGACCCGGTCCCCGGCGCGGTGGTTTTCCAGCGCATTCATCAGGTCGTCGTAATTGCGCACCGGCTGGCGCCCGATACCCACGATCACGTCACCCAGCTGCCAGCCACCGTTGGGGGAACGGTAGATACCGCGCAGCCCGGCCTGCTCTGCGGGCATGCCCGGTGCCGTGCGCAGCACCGCCACGCCCTCGAAACCGTAGCGGCTGGCCCACTGGTCCGGAGCCGATTCGATCCCCAGCACCGGTCGCACCAGGCGCCCGTGGGCGATCAGTTCGGGAACGATCTTTTTCACCGTGTCCACCGGGATGGCGAAGCCGATACCGACACTCGCGCCGCTGGGGCTGTAGATGGCGGTATTGACCCCGATCAGCCGGCCGCGGCTGTCCAGCAGCGGCCCGCCGGAGTTACCCGGATTGATGGCCGCATCGGTCTGGATGACATTGCGGATGGTGCGATTATTGGCCGCCTGAATCTCCCGGCCGACTGCGCTCACAACCCCGGTAGTCAGTGTGGTGTCCAGGCCGAAGGGATTGCCGATGGCCAGTACTTTGCGGCCCACTGCCAGGTTGCGGGAGCTGCCCGCCACCAGCGGTTTCAATAGCTCCCGCGGCGCCTCGATGCGCAGTACCGCCAGGTCTTTTTCCGGTGCCGTACCCACCAGTACTGCCGGCCATTCGCTGCGGTCCTGCAGGGTGATGGTGACTTTGCGGGCTCCCTCGATGACATGGAAGTTGGTGACCACATGGCCCAGGTCGTCCCAGATAAAGCCGCTGCCGGCGCCGCGGGGCACGCTCTGCAGGCGCAGGCTCCAGCGATCCCGCACCAGAGTCTCATTGGTGACGTAGACCACCGACGGACTGGCGAAGTTGAACACCTCCATGGTGTTGCGTTCGTCGTCGGTGGAAAACTCCGGCAGCAGCGCCGCCTGGGCCGCAGCAAATCCGGGCACAAGCAGGGCCATGAAGAGCAAGGGCAGGGAGAGGAGGAGTGATAGTTTCTTCATGTTCGGACAGGTCAGCTTCGTTAACTGAGCGAGTGCAAAGCACCCGGTGCCAGCCTGTGTGGCCAGCGCCAGTGCGAGGGGAATCGCACTGGCGCCAGGATTGGGGCCGGAATCAGCCGCGGGGATTCTGCAGGGCGAGGATGCGATCCTCCAGCGGCGGATGGCTGGCGAGCAGTGCGCCCATGTTGCCATAGATGCCAAAGGCCTTCATGTTGCTCGGCAACGGTTCCTCGCGACCTACCTCGGACTCTGCCTTGATCCGTGCCAGGGCGGCGGCCATGCCGTCGCGGCTCGCCAGGTGCGCACCGGCGGCGTCAGCGCGGTATTCGCGGCGGCGACTGAACCAGGCCACCACCATCATCGCCAGCACGCCGAAGATCATGTCCATGATGATGGAAGTGATGAAGTAGCCGATGCCGAGTCCCTGCTCATTCTTCAGCAGTACCCGGTCGACAAAGAATCCGACCAGGCGCGCGAAGAACATGACGAAAGTATTCAGCACGCCCTGAATCAGCGCCAGGGTGACCATGTCGCCGTTCGCCACGTGGCCGATCTCGTGGCCGATGACCGCCCGGGCCTCCTCGCGGGGGAAGCGTTCCAGCAGGCCGGCACTGACGGCGACCAGGGCACTGTTGCGGTTCCAGCCGGTGGCGAAGGCATTGGCCTGGGGCATGGGGAAGATGCCCACGTCCGGCATGCCGATACCCGCCTTGTCGGCCAGGTCGCGCACGGTATCCACCAGCCATTTCTCGTCTGCGTTTTGCGGCTGAGTGATCACCTGGGTACGGGTGCTCATGCGGGCGATGGTCTTGGACAGGAACAGCGAGATGAGCGCACCACCAAAGCCGAAAATGGCGCACATCAGCAGCAGCGCGGACATGTTCAGGTCGACGCCGTTGGCGGCCAGAATGCCCGGTACGCCCAGCAGGTTGAAGACGATTCCAACCAGGACCAGTACGGCCAGGTTGGTCAACAGAAACAGACCAATGCGCAACATCGGCACTCTCCATGCAGTGTTCTATCAGAGAAAGTCTAGATAGGGCCGCCCGGCGCGGTTTCAAGATGGCGCGCACGGATTTTCTGTACCGGTCAGCGTCGCCCCATGGCGGACAGGTGCTGGTCCGCCTCGTCTGCCAGGCGGGCTTTCAGGTCCGGGTCCAGCTCGTTCCAGTGTACGTCCATCAGGGCCCCCTGAAGGGCGTACAGAAGGACTCTTGAGGCATTGATTCCACGGCTGCGGATGCTGATGAACGCCTCGACCGGGCCAATGCGGCGCAGGTCGTCGCGGGAGCGGATGCCCACGGAATGGAGGATATTGACTGAGGCGAGGCCGAGATTCTTGAGTTGCAGCAGTTCTGACTGACTTGGGTGCATGCGTGATATCCCTATCCTGTTTCCAGCTGGCAACCGGTGGCCCGGTTCTGCCCGGCAACTTCCTGTGTCCGGCGGGCCAACATAGCACACTTGTAGGAAAGGCTGAAACTGCATCGGTTCCGCAATTAAAAACCATTCTCAAATCGATTTGCGCTCCCGGAAAAGGCAGGTTTGCGCGGCGCCCGCACGCTCGATTTGTTACAGTAATTGCCGTTGAACCGTGTAATGAAGCATAGAGATTACCGAGTCCCTGGCAAGTCCGGAGCCCGCTGATGTTGACCGCACCCATAGAACGTATGCTGTTTGGCCTCAGCGATGATCACGTAATCGTGGAGCCGCACTCCGGTCAGCTGATGCATCCGGAGGCCCTGGTGGCCTTTCAGCGTCTCAGTGCCGACGCACGCGATGCGGGTTTCGATCCGCAGGTGGTATCCGGCTTCCGCAATTTTGACCGCCAGCGCACCATCTGGAATCGCAAGGCCCGCGGTGAACGACCGCTGCTGGACAGCAGCGGGGAACCGCTCGATACCGGGGCGCTCTCTGACCGCGAGATTGTCTATGCCATTCTCCGCTGGTCGGCCCTCCCCGGTGGCTCCCGCCATCACTGGGGAACGGATTTCGATGTCGTTGATCGCGCAGCCATGTCGGATAATTACCAGCCGCAGCTGACCCCGCAGGAGGTCTGCGATGAGGGCATCTTCGGACCCTTTCACTGCTGGCTGGACAAGCGCATTGCCGCCGGCGAGAGTTACGGGCTGTTTCGGCCCTATGCGGAAGATCGCGGTGGCATCGCACCGGAACGCTGGCACCTGAGTTATGCGCCGGCAGCCAGGGAATTGCAGGATTTTCTGACGGCGGCGCGGCTCCGGGATCTGGTGCACAAAAGTGACCTGGCACTCGGGGAAACCGTCTGCGAGGACATGGACGCGATCTTCGAACGCTTTGTCCGGGTGCCTGAGCGATGCTATCCACAAGAGAACACTTAGAGCGAGGAACGCTTATCAACGGCGATATCGAGCAACGGGATATCTGGAATGCCATGCGGAACGAGGCCAGCGAGGCGGCCGCGGGCGAGCCGGTGCTGGCGAGTTATTTCCACAATACGATCCTGCGGCACAAATCCCTCAACGATGCCCTGGCCTACCAGCTGGCTTCGGTGCTGGATCACAACGCCCTGACTGCCACTGCGTTGCAGGAGGTGATCGCTGCAGCACTGGCGGAGGACCCGGCGATCGGGCTCTGCATGCGCGCGGATATCTGTGCCTGGTACGACCGCGACCCGGCCTGCGACCAGTACATCACACCGTTCCTCTACTTCAAGGGCTTCCATGCGCTGCAGTCGCACCGTATCGCCCACTGGCTCTGGCGGCAGGGCCGGCACACACTGGCGCTCTATTTCCAGAGCCGCGTGTCGGAGCAGTTTGCGGTGGATATTCACCCGGCCGCGCGCTTTGGTTGCGGTATCATGATCGACCACGCCACCGGCCTGGTTGTCGGTGAGACCTGTGTGGTGGATGATGATGTCTCGATCCTGCACTCGGTTACCCTGGGGGGTAGCGGTAGTGGCGGCGGCGACCGACACCCGAAGATCGGCCGTGGCGTGATGATCGGGGCCGGGGCCAAGATTCTCGGTCCGGTGCGGGTCGGCACCGGCGTGAAGGTGGCCGCGGGCAGTCTGGTGCTGTCGGATGTACCGGAGCACAGCACGGTCGCGGGTGTGCCGGCCCGGCAGGTTGGCGGCCTCACCGCCGCCGCACCGGCTTACACCATGGACCAGACGCTGGATGCCCCCGAACGCGAAGGCGAAGGTGATGAGCGCGGGTGAGCGCCAGTTCGATCCAGCGTGAAAAGCAGCCGCAAGCAACAGAACAACCGAATAAAAAAGCTGCCCCCGGGGTAAGGAGAGGAGAGCCCATGTCGGAGCTTCGTTATAGTGTGATCTTTCGCGGTGACCTGGAGCCGGGATTCACCGTCGCCGATGTGCAGGCCAATATGGCCCGCCTGTTCAAGGCCGGGCCGGATACCATCGAAAAGCTCTTCAGCGGCCGTCCGCTGGCGATCAAGAAGAACCTGGCAGAGGCCCAGGCCCTTCAATTGCAGGCAACGCTGGCGAAAATTGGTGCCCAGGCGACAGTGCGCGCGGAGGGCGAACAGCCTGCCCGGCCCTCAATTCCCCGGCAGGACGTCTCTCAGGCAGCGGCACCGGCGCCGCAGTCAGAGCCCGCAGCGGTCGATCAGGAGCCATCGGTTCCGGCTCCTGCCTGGTCCTTGGCGCCCATGGAGGGCAACCTGGTGAAGGACCACGAGCGGCAGAAAAAAGAAGCCGTGGCAGTAGAAGTGAACCACCTCAGTCTGAAGCCTGCCGAGGGCAACCTGGTGGAAGACGCCGAGCGTGATCGTGCCCCCGCAGCGGCAGTCACGGTCCCGGACTGGCAGCTGGACTGACTGCGGTCCCGGCGTATTGACGACGAAACCGGCACCTATAAAAAAACCGGCCACTGGCCGGTTTTTTTATGAGTTGGCTGAGGGTTATTAGATCAGCCTTCCTCTTTCAGGTAGCGCTCGCGGGAAGCCATGACTTCCTTGCGTGCCGCCTCGGCATCCGCCCAGCCGTCTACCTTCACCCACTTGCCTGCTTCCAGAGCCTTGTAGTTCTCGAAGTAGTGCTCGATCTGCTTGATCAGCAGCTCCGGCAGGTCGCCGATTTCCTGCACGTGGTCATACAGCTTGGTCAGCTTGGTGTGCGGCACGGCCAGCAGCTTGGCGTCGACGCCGGATTCGTCAGTCATGTTCAGCACGCCGATCACGCGGGAGCGGATCACGGAACCGACCATCACCGGGTAGGGGGCTACAACCAGTACGTCCAGGGGGTCACCGTCTTCGGACAGGGTCTGCGGCACGTAGCCGTAGTTGGCCGGGTAGAACATGGGGGTGGCGACGAAACGGTCTACAAATACCGCGTCGGAGTCCTTGTCTACCTCGTACTTGATCGGGTCGTGGTTGGCCGGAATCTCGATGATGACGTTGATGTCGTTCGGCAGGTCCTTACCTGCGGGGATCTTGTCGAAGCTCATTGCTGGTCCTGACTGGATGTGATCGAAAATTTGGGAGCGCGGATTATAAACCCTGTGCCCGGCCCCGGAAAGTCGCATTCCCGGTGCCATTTCGCCGGAGAAACGGGGGTTTTGGCGGCTCGTTGTTGGCTTTTGGTGCCCATGCGCGCATGGCAGCGGGGAGGCGCGTCTATCCTGTATCGGGTCGATAACAACAAAAGAGGCTGCGACGGCCATGCTCGATCCGCGATCCATCCACACCGCCAGCGACGCCCGTGCCATCGTCGAGGAACGCAAACTCACACATGTGAAAGTGGGGCTGTTCGACAACGACGGCGTCATGCGCGGCAAATACATGAGCCGTGACAAGTTCTTCTCCGCCCTGGAACACGGCTTCTCCTTCTGCGATGTGGTGCTGGGCTGGGATGTGAAAGACCAGCTCTACGACAACGCCCAGTACACCGGCTGGCATACCGGCTACCCGGACGCACCAGTGCGCATCCTGCCGGAGACCTGCCGCGAGGTTCCGTTCGAGGACGGCATGCTGCTGTTCCTGGCCGAGTTCGACCTGCACGCGGAGGCGGTCTGCCCGCGGGCGACGCTGCGGCGGGTGATCGAGCGCTGCCAGGCCGCCGGCTTCGAACCCTACGGTGCGCTGGAATACGAATTCTTCCTGTTCGATGAAACCCCGGACACCGCCCGCGAGAAGGGCTTCCGCGACCTGAAGCCGTTCACGCCTGACTGGTTCGGCTACTCCATGATCCGCAACTCCGTGCACGCGGAACTGTATCGGCAGATCCTCAGCCTGGGGGAGCGCATGGACTTCCCCATCGAGGGGCTGCACACGGAGACCGGGCCCGGCGTCCTCGAGGCGGCGATCAGTGTCGATGGCGCGGCGGCGGCAGCGGACAAGGCGGCCCTGTTCAAGACGTTCATCAAGGTGTTGGCGCAGCGCAATGGCCTGATGGCCACCTTTATGGCCAAGTGGTCCGGCGATTACCCGGGCCAGAGCGGGCATATTCACCTGTCCCTGCGCGACCGGGACAGCGGCCATTCGGCCTTTTTCGATCCGGAGCACCCGCAGAATATGAGCGCGGTGCAGCGTCACTTTGTTGCCGGTCAGCAGCGGCTCATGCCGGAGTTTCTCGCCATGATGGCGCCCACGGTCAACAGCTACCGTCGCTTGATCCCTGGATTCTGGGCACCAACCGACGCCACCTGGGGTATCGAAAACCGCACGGCGGCGCTGCGGGTCATCCCCGGCAGTGACAAGTCCCAGCGGGTGGAATATCGCCTCGGTGCGGCCGATGCCAATCCCTACTTGGCGCTGGCGGCAGCTCTCGGCTCCGGTCTCTACGGTGTACTGCAGCAATGGGAGCCGGCGGATCCGGTAGAGGGCAATGCCTATGCGCTGGAACAGCCGCCCGAAGCGGCGCTGCCGCGAACGCTGTGGGAGTCGGCCCAGAAGCTGCGGGCTTCGGATGCGGCGCGAGAACTTTTTGGTGGTGCCTTCGTCGATCACTTTGCTGCGAGCCGCGAATGGGAGGAGCGGGAGTATCGCCGTCATGTGAGCGACTGGGAGCTGGATCGCTACTTCGAGATTATCTGACCGGCGTCGGGGCGCCAGCCTATGAGCACATTGCAATGCCTGTCGCCGGTGGATGGCTCCCTGTACGTGGAGCGCCCGCTGGCCAGCGAGTCGGAAATACGAGCCGTTCTGGATGCTGCCGCCCGTGCGCAGCCATTCTGGCGAAACACGCCGGTGGCGGACCGGATCGCGCTGGTGCGCAAGGCCGTGGAGATATTCACCGAGCGCAAGGAGCAGCTGGGTCCTGAACTCACCTGGATGATGGGGCGGCCAATCCGCTTTGCCAGCGGTGAGATCCTCGGCTTTGCCGAGCGTGCCAATACCATGGCGGACATCGCCGAAGCGGCCCTGGCCGATATCCGCCTGCCGGAAAAAGAGGGGTTCGAGCGCTTTATCCGCCGTGAACCGCTGGGTATTTCCTTCGTCATTGCCCCGTGGAATTACCCCTACCTGACGGCGGTCAATGCCGTGGTGCCCTCGCTTCTGGCCGGCAATGTGGTGCTGCTCAAGCACTCGGCGCAGACACCGCTGTGCGCCGAGCGGATGGTGGAAGTATTTGCTGAAGCGGGGCTGCCCACCGGGGTTCTCCAGTACCTGCACCTGAGTCACGGTAATACCGAGCGTCTGATCAGTGCGCCGGAAGTGGACCATGTGGCTTTCACCGGCTCGGTGCCCGGTGGCGCCATGGTGGAACGGGTGGCTGCCGGGCGGTTTATTCATGTGGGGCTGGAGCTGGGCGGCAAGGATCCGGCCTACATCCGCGAGGATGCGGAGCTGGGAGCGTCCGTTGCCAGTGCGGTGGATGGAGCCTTTTTCAATTCCGGGCAGTCCTGCTGTGGTATCGAACGCCTGTACGTGCACGAGCGTTTGTTCGATGCGGTGGTCGAGCGGGCGGCGGCGCTGATCGGCGAGTACCGGCTGGGTCGCCCGGACGACCCGGACACGACGCTGGGCCCGCTGGTGCGCACGGCCGCCGCGGATTTTGTGCGCGGGCAGGTAGACGAGGCGCTGTCCGCCGGTGCCCGCGCCCATATCGATCCCGTCACTTTCCCCGCCGACCGGCCCGGCACCCCCTACCTGGCGCCACAGCTGCTGACAGAAGTGAACCACGAGATGCGGGTCATGCGGGAAGAGTCTTTTGGCCCGGTACTGGGGGTGCAGCCGGTACGGGATGACGATGAGGCGATTGCTCTGATGAACGACAGCGACTTCGGCCTGACTGCTGCCATCTACAGCACAGATCTTGAGGCCGCAAAAGCGATCGGCGATCGCCTGCAAACCGGCACGGTGTTCCTGAACCGCTGCGACTATCTCGACCCGGCCCTCGCGTGGACCGGGGTCAAAAAGTCCGGTCGCGGTTGCACGCTCTCTTCGGTGGGGTACGAACACCTGACCCGCCCAAAATCCTTTCACCTGAAAAAGCGGCCCTGAGCCGTCCGGTCAAGCCTATGGATACGCAGCGCTTTCACAACAACTGGAATTATCCCACCGCGATTCGCGTCGGCCCGGGGCGCATTGGGGAGTTGGCGCAGGTCTGCGGGGAACTCGGTATCCACGCCCCGCTGGTGGTTACCGATCCGGGGCTGGCGGGCTTGCCGATGGTGGAAAAGGTGCTGACACTCTGCGAGGCCAATGGCCTGAAAGCGGGGCTGTTCAGCAGCATCAAGGGCAACCCCAACGGCAAGAACGTCGCGGCCGGGGTGGAGGCACTGCGCTCTGGCTGGCACGACGGTGTCATTGCCATGGGTGGCGGTTCGGCACTGGATGCCGGCAAGGCGATGGCGCTGATGGTCGGTCAGCGCCGACCGATCTGGGATTTCGAAGATGTGGGGGACAATTTTACCCGCGTGGATGAGTCCGGCATGGTACCCGTGATAGCGGTGCCGACGACCGCCGGTACCGGTTCGGAAGTGGGGCGCTCGTCCGTCATTACTGACGAGGACGCGCAGCTCAAGCGCATCATTTTCCACCCGAAAATGCTGCCCGCTACCGTGATCCTGGATCCGGAGTTGACGGTGGGTCTGCCCCCGGCCCTCACCGCTGCCACCGGCATGGATGCGCTTTCCCACAATCTCGAGGCCTTCTGTGCGCCCGCCTTTCATCCCATGGCCGAGGGCATCGCGCTGGAGGGTATCCGCCTGGTCAAGGAATACCTGCCGCGTGCAGTGGCCGATGGCGCTGATCTCGAGGCGCGCCAGCAGATGCTGGTGGCATCGAGCATGGGCGCCACGGCTTTCCAGCGCGGCCTCGGTGCCATGCACGCGCTGGCCCATCCGATCGGCGCCCTCTACGACACCCACCACGGCACCATCAATGCGGTCCTGATGCCGTACGTGCTGCAGGCCAACCGCGAAGTCATTGCCGAGCCGATGGTGCGGCTGGCCCGCTATCTGGATCTGCCCGGGAGCGGGCTGGATGCTGTTCTGGACTGGGTGCTGGCGCTGCGGGACACCATCGGTATTCCGCACACCCTCGAGGAGATCGGTATCGACGATGCCCAGGCTGAGCGGGTGGGAGAGATGGCGGCGGTAGATCCCTCCGCCGGCAGTAACCCGATTTCGTTTGATGCCGCCGCCTATCGGGAACTCTTTTCCCGCGCCTGTAGTGGTGCACTGAACCTGTAAGATTTTCCGTCGTATAACGACAGACAGAGAAAGTGTGGACAGGAGTCGATATGCGCAGGTTAATCGCAGTGGGGTTGCTCACCATAGCGGGGCTGTTATCCATGGCCGTGCTGGTGAATGCCCAGGAGGCCCGGGGAAATATCCAGACCGCCGTGTTTGCCGGCGGTTGTTTCTGGTGTATGGAACCACCCTACGACAAGCTCGACGGCGTGCTCAAAACCACCTCCGGCTACAGTGGTGGCAAAGTGGCCAACCCTACCTATGAACAGGTATCCGGCGGTGGCACCGGCCATGCCGAAGTAGTGCAGGTCACCTACGATGCCGACAAGATCAGTTACGCCCAGTTGCTGGACGTATTCTGGAAAAATGTGGATCCCCTGGATGGGGGTGGACAGTTCTGTGACCGCGGCGACCAGTATCGCAGTGCCATTTTTTACGGCAATGCAGAAGAGAAACAGCTGGCGGAAGCGAGCAAGCAGCAGGTAGCTCAGCAGCTGGGAAAACCGGTGGCGACGCAGGTAGTACCAGAGGCCACTTTCTATCCGGCCGAGGATTATCACCAGGATTACTACCAGCGCAATCCGGTGCGGTACAAATACTATCGGTATCGGTGTGGACGGGACCAGCGGCTCGAGGAAGTATGGGGAGCCTCTTGAGATACTCCCGCTTTGCCCGGATCGCGCAGTTTGAGTCGGGAATACCCAAAGCAGTAACCTAACGCGTCGCGTTGACTCCAGCAGTGTTCAGTGGAGGTACCTTGCAAGCCTATTCCCTGCTCGACCTGTCCCCAATCACCGAGGGTGGTGATGCGGGGCTCGCCCTGCGCAATTCCCTCGATCTGGCCCGGCACGCGGAAAAGCTCGGTTATCGACGTTTCTGGATGGCCGAGCATCACAATATGCCCGGCGTAGCCAGCGCGGCGACGGCCGTGGCGCTGGGCTACATCGCCGCAGGCACCGAGAAAATCCGCGTGGCAGCCGGCGGCGTGATGTTGCCCAATCACTCGCCGCTGGTGATCGCGGAGCAGTTTGGAACACTGGCCGCCGTGTATCCCGAGCGGGTGGACCTGGGCCTGGGGCGGGCGCCCGGCACCGACGGCGCCACCATGATGGCGCTGCGGCGCGATCCCACCACCGCGGCCGATCATTTTCCCGAAGATGTGCAGGAGCTGCTGCACTTACTGGAACCGGAACAGCCCGGGCAGAAGGTGCGGGCGGTGCCCGGTGCCGGTCTGCGGGTACCGGTGTGGCTACTGGGATCGAGTCTCTACAGTGCGCAGCTGGCGGCGGCGCTGGGGCTGCCGTTTGCCTTCGCCTCCCATTTCGCCCCGGCCATGCTGGACCAGGCGCTACATATTTACCGCGAGCGTTTCGAGCCATCGGCCTACCTGGACAGGCCCTATGCAGCGGCTGCGATCAATGTGTTTGCGGCCGATATGGACGCGGAGGGGCGGCGGCTGATGACGTCGATCGAACAGCAGTTTGTGGCGCTGCGGCGTGGTACGCCGGGGCAGCTGAAACCGCCAGTAGACGACCCGGAAGCAGTTGGATCTCCGTCGGAGCGGATGCAGATAGCCCAGGCCCTGGCAGAGACTGCGGTGGGCGGTCGGGACAGCGTGGCGGCCTGGATCGACGGTTTCCTGGCGCGCACCCGGGTGGATGAGCTGATCGTAACCGGGGCCATGTACGATCACGCCGCGCGGCTGAAATCGTTTCGTATCGCCGGGGAGATTCTGGCGGAGCGAGTGGGGCAGGAGGGTTGAGGCAGCAACAGTAACCCACAGAAAGTGGTGGGGTGTTGGGGCCGTGCGCTTGAATATTTCGGTTGGCGGTGCCGCTAACGGGTCTCGCTTTGTGAGACACGCCGTGAACCCATCCCTGGGGGCTCTGCACCGCCATCCATGGCGGTGAAGGTCTCACAAAGCGATACCCGATATCGGCCCCTTCCCGGAAAGTGCAGTCCGGTGAACGACAATTCCCGAGGGGCTGAAACAGGAGAGGAGGGCAGGCTAGGACTTGAAAGTCTCCTCCAGCTTCTTCTCCACCAGTACTTTCTTCAGCTTCGCATACTGCGGCACACCGTTCTTGAACGGTGGGTAATCCTCGCCCTGAATCAGCGGCAGCAGATAGTCGCGGCCGGCTTGGGTGATGCCGAAGCCGTCTTCGCTGATGTACTCCTTCGGCATCATCTTTTCCACGTTGGCCACTTCTGACAGCGGCGCCTCACCGACGGACCAGCCGTATTCCGGACCCTGGTCGCGGACGATGCAGGGCATGATGGCGTTCTTGCCCTCGAGGGCCATCTCCACCGCTGCGCGTCCGACGGCATAGGCCTGGGAGACGTCGGTGGCGGAAGCGATGTGGCGGGCAGCGCGCTGCAGGTAGTCCGCCAGTGCCCAGTGGTATTTCAGGCCCAGTTCGGACTTGATCATGTTGGCCAGGGTCGGCGCCACGCCACCCAGCTGCTTGTGGCCAAAGGCGTCAGTGGTGCCGGCGTCGGCCAGGAAGGTACCGTCAGCGTACTGGGCGCCCTCGGAGGCCACGATCACGCAGTAGCCCTTCTCGTCCACGGTGTCCTGCACTTTCTTCAGGAACTTCTCCCTGTCGAAGGCCACTTCCGGGAACAGGATGATGTGGGGGGCGTCGCCTTCCTGCTGTTGGGCGAGGGCACCCGCAGCGGCAATCCAGCCGGCGTGACGGCCCATCACCTCAAGGATGAACACTTTGGTGGAGGTGGCGCACATGGAGGCCACATCCAGAGCCGCTTCCATGGTGGAGACCGCCACGTACTTGGCCACGGAACCGAAGCCCGGGCAGTTGTCAGTGTGGGGCAGGTCGTTATCCACGGTCTTGGGAATGTGGATCGCCTGGATCGGGTAGCCCATGGTCTCGGACAGCTGGGACACCTTCAGGCAGGTATCGGCGGAATCGCCGCCGCCGTTATAAAAGAAGTAACCGATGTCGTGGGCCTTGAATACCTCGATGAGGCGCTCGTATTCCGCGCGGTTCTCTTCCAGGCTCTTCAGCTTGTAGCGGCAGGAGCCGAAGGCGCCGGACGGGGTGTGGCGCAGGGCGGCGATGGTCTCGACGCTCTCCTCGCTGACGTCGATCAGCTCTTCGTGCAGGGCGCCGAGAATGCCATTCAACCCAGCGTAAACATGACCGATCTTATCGCTGTGTTCACGTGCGGCTTCGATTACACCGCAGGCGGAGGCATTGATAACGGCGGTAACGCCACCGGATTGAGCGTAAAAGGCGTTCTTCTTCGACATGGGCATCCTGTAAATCAGAGAGCGGTTCGCGGCAGTGTCCCGCCCCCGTAAACCGTCGCGCCCCAACCGCTGGCGCGAACCCTGGGGCTCGCTGACAGTTGGGGCGCGCAAATTGGTTGCTGGCGATTGGCGGCGGATCCTACTACCACCCGGGGGCTGAGGCCGGCAATTTCGGGGGCGGAGTCTATAGGAATCGGGGCGTAAATGCACAGATTGTGGGCGTGCCGGCCCCGCTGCTGCCTTTTAGTCCAGTCTTCCATCGGGCCCGGGATGTCACCCCGTGATAAGCTTGCGCCTATCGAGAGGAGCATTCGAATCCCTATGCATATTCATATTTTAGGTATCTGCGGCACCTTTATGGGCAGCCTGGCGCAACTGGCGGTGGCCGAGGGCCACAAGGTCACGGGCAGCGACGCCAACGTCTACCCGCCCATGAGCACCCAGTTGGAGCTGGCGGGTATTGCGCTCACCGAGGGTTACGACCCGGCTCAGCTGGAGCCGGCCCCGGACCTGGTGATCATCGGCAACGCCCTGTCGCGGGGTAATCCGGCCGTCGAGGCGGTACTGGATCGTGGGCTGCCCTATACCTCCGGTGCCCAGTGGCTGTGTGACCACTTCCTCGGGGGCCGCTGGGTGCTGGCGGTTTCGGGGACCCACGGCAAGACCACCACCGCCAGCATGCTGGCCTGGATTCTCGAGCATGCCGGGATGAAGCCCGGCTTCCTGATCGGTGGCGTGCCGCGCAATTTTGACGTCTCGGCCCGCCTGGGGGAGACGCCGTTCTTCGTGGTGGAGGCGGACGAGTACGATACTGCCTTCTTCGACAAGCGATCCAAGTTTGTCCACTACCGCCCGCGGACCCTGATCATCAACAATCTCGAGTTCGACCACGCGGATATCTTTCCCGATCTGGCGGCGATCCAGCGGCAGTTCCACCACCTGGTGCGCACCGTGCCCGGCAACGGCCTGATCGTTTCGGCGGCCGAGGACAACGTTGAGCAGGTGCTGGAACAGGGCTGCTGGACCGAGGTACAGCGATTCTCCACCGAGGCGGAAGACGATGTGCGCCTGGGTGACTGGTGTGCGGTGGATGTGGCTGCCGATGGCGGTGCGTTTGCGGTGCAGTTCCGCGGCGCTGAGATCGCCCGCGTGCAGTGGCAGCACACCGGGCTGCACAACGTCAGAAACGGCCTCGCAGCCATGGCCGCGGCACGCCATGTGGGGGTGGAGCCGGCAGTGGCAGCCGAGGCCCTGGCCTGCTTCGAGGGCGTCAAGCGGCGCATGGAGTGCCTGGGCGAAGTCGGGGGCGTGCGCGTCTATGACGACTTCGCCCATCATCCTACCGCCATCGAGTCCACCCTCAACGGCCTGCGCGCCCGGGTGGGGCAGGACAAGATCATCGCCCTGATTGAACCGCGCTCCAACACCATGCGTATGGGTATCCACCAGAACCACCTGGCCCGGGCCTGTGCCGGGGCTGACCTGGTGCTCTGGTACCAGCCGGAGGGCATGAACTGGTCCCTCGGTGATGTGGTGCACCACTCCACGGTGCCGGCAAAGATTTTCGACAATATCGAGGCTGGGGTAGAATCCGCGGTCAATCTGGCCGGGCCGGGCACCCATATCGTGGTGATGAGTAACGGCGGCTTCGGCGGCATTCACCAGCGGCTGCTGGCGGTGCTGGAACAGAAACGCGACCCGTCTGGCGCTTGAGCGCGGCCGTCGCCAGTTTTTTGACGTCCCGCAGTGCGTCGGGGCGTTCAGTTGAGGGCTGGGCAAGCCCGGGTAGAGACAACATTGGCCGAAGCCGGATTTTCCAACACCGTGACCCTTGCCATGACTGGCGCCTCGGGAGCCCAGTACGGCCTGCGGCTATTGCAGAGCCTGCTGGCGGCCGATGTGCGGGTGTGGCTGCTGCTCTCTGACGCGGCCCAGGTGGTCATCAATACGGAGACCGATTGCCAGTTGCCGGAAAATGACGGCGACGAGGCGATTGAGGCCTTCCTGGCGGATCGCTTCGGCGCCAGGCCGGGGCAGTTGAAGCTGTTCGGAAAGCGAGACTGGTTTTCTCCGGTGGCCTCCGGCACCGGCAGCCCGGCCAGCATGGTGATCTGCCCGGCGAGTGGCGGCACCCTGTCTGCCATCGCCTGCGGTGCCTCCAACAACCTGATCGAGCGTGCCGCAGATGTGGCCCTGAAGGAGCGGCGCCAGCTGATTCTGGTGCCCCGCGAGGCGCCTTACTCGGAGATCCACCTGGAGAACATGCTCAAACTGACCCGTATGGGTGCGGTGGTGCTGCCCGCCAGCCCCGGGTTTTACCAGCGCCCCCGCACCGTGGAAGACCTGGTGGATTTCGTGGTGGCACGGTTGCTGGATCAACTGGGCCTCCAGCAGGCCCTGCTGCCCCGCTGGGGAGAGGCGGGTTCGGTTGGTGAGATGCCGCGACCATGAAGCCCTCGGTCACAATCCGCTACTGCAGCCAGTGCAACTGGATGTTGCGGGCGACCTGGATGGCTCAGGAGCTGCTGCACACCTTCGCCGAAGACCTGCAGGGCGTCACCCTGGAGCCGGTGACCGGCGGGGCGTTCGAGATTGTCGCCGACGGCACTTTGCTCTGGGAACGAAAACGCGATGGTGGATTTCCATCCGCAAAGGAACTAAAACGCCGCCTGCGGGATCTGTTGTTCCCGGACCGCGAGCTGGGGCATCTGGACAGGCCCTGACCTGGCAACTGAATTGAGACCAATGCGGCCTGGGCGCCGCACCTCCGCCACCCGCGGGAACAGCGGGCCGGTAACAAGAATTCCTAACTTTAGCGAACCACTATGCTGTCTGCTTTCAAGACCACCTACGAGAACCTGATCACCCGTCACCCGAAAGGTGTGCTGGTATTCGTGGCGCTGCTCACCATCGCCGCCGCGTTCGGCCTGCCGCGGTTCAAGATCGATGCCTCTGCCGACTCCCTGACCCTGGAAGCGGACGAGGCGCTGGACTACTACCGCGAGATTTCCGAGCGCTATGCCAGCGGTGACTTCCTGGTGGTGACTTACCGCTCGAAGCAGGGTGACCTGTTCGATGATGCCTCCCTGAGTACCCTGCGCCAGCTGCGCAACGAGCTGGCCCAGGTGCAGGGCGTCGAGAGCGTGCAGACAATTCTCGATGTGCCGTTACTCTATAGCCCCAAGCCGGAGATTTCCGAGCTGGCGGATGGCATCCGTACCCTTTCCACACCCGGCACAGACAAGAGCCAGGCCCGGCAGGAATTCCTGGCCAGCCCCATTTATCGCGACCTGATCCTGAGCCCGGACGGGCAGACCACGGCGCTGCTCATGAACCTGGAGCTGGATCGTCGCGGTCTGGAGCTGGTGCGGGAGCGGGATGCCCTGCGCCGCCAGCGCGACAGTGAGGGCCTGAGCGAGGCCGAAGCGGCCCGTCTCGAAGAGGTGAGCGCGGAATACCTGCAGCATCGCACCGAGCAGGACCTGGCGTCCCGTGAGCGGGTGGAGGTAGTGCGCGGCATCCTCGCGTCCTATGAAAGCGAGGCGGAACTGTTCCTTGGTGGTGTCTCCATGATCACTGCCGACATGATCGCCTTCATCAAGAGCGACCTGGTGGTCTTCGGTGCGGGCATCCTGCTGTTTATCATCGTCACCCTGCTGATCATCTTCCGTCAGGTGCGCTGGGTGCTGCTACCGCTGAGTACCTGTATCGTGACCGCTGTGATCATGCTCGGGCTTCTCAGCTGGCTCGACTGGCGCCTGACCGTGATCTCGGCCAATTTTGTCGCCCTGCTGCTGATCATCACCCTGGCCATCACCATCCACCTGTCGGTGCGATACCGGGAACTGGCAGCGCAGAATCCGGGCTGGGATCGGCGTCAGCTCGCCCTGGAGGCCGTGCGCTTTATGGCCAAGCCGTGCCTGTACACGGCGCTCACCACCATCGTGGCATTTGCGTCACTGGTGGTCAGTGGCATTCGCCCGGTGATCGATTTCGGCTGGATGATGACCATGGGCGTGAGTCTGGCGCTGGTGCTGTCGTTCCTGATCATCCCGGCGGTCCTGATGCTGCTGCCCAAGCGCACCGAGGGCATCAGCCAAGACAACTCCCACGCGTTCACGCTGCTGTTTTCCCGCTTTGCCGAGCACCGTCGTGCCATCGTGCTGGCGGTGGCCGCTGTCGCTGCTGTGCTGGGCGGGGTCGGTGCGACTCAGCTCAAGGTCGAGAACCGCTTTATCGATTACTTCGACAGCTCCACCGAGATCTACCAGGGCATGCTGGTGATTGATCGTCGCCTTGGTGGCACCGTGACGCTGGACATCATCCTCGACAAGCCTGAGGTGGAAACCCCGGCATTCGAAGGTGAGGAAGACCCGTTTGCCATGGATGCGGAGGAATCGGCCGGGGAGGAGGATGCATTTGCCGCGGAAGATCCCTTTGCCGTGGACGATCCCTTTGCTGCCGAATCCGAGTCGGTAGAGCCCAGTTACTGGTTCAGCGTGGCCGGCCTGTCCAAGATCGAGCAGCTGCACGACTTTCTCGAGCGGCAGCCGGAAATTGGCAAAGTGCAGTCGCTGGCAACCCTGTACAAGGTGGCGCGAGACCTGAATGGCGGCCCGCTGAATGATTTCGAGCTGGCCGTGGCCCGTACGAGCCTGCCACCGGAAATCGAGGATGTACTGGTCGAGCCCTACCTCTCTCTTGAGCACAGCCAGGCCCGCATTACCCTGCGTGCCATGGAGACGGACCCGAACCTGCGTCGGGACGAGTTGATCCAGCGCATATACGATTATGCCCACGACGAGATGGGGATAGCGCCGGAGAACATCCGCCAGACTGGCCTGCTGGTGCTTTACAACAACATGTTGCAGAGCCTGTTCAAGTCACAGATCCTGACCCTGGGTGCAGTGTTTGTCGGCATCCTGCTGATGTTCCTGGTTCTGTTCCGCTCGCTGTCCATCGCGATCATTGCCCTGATCCCGAACATGCTCGCTGCGGCTGTAGTACTGGGCGGCATGGGGCTGGCTGGCATTCCGCTGGACATGATGACGATCACCATCGCCGCCATTACCGTGGGTATTGGTGTGGACCACGCGATCCACTACCTCTACCGCTTCCGCAGTGAGTTTGCGAAGGACGGCGACTACCTGGCGACCATGCACCGCAGCCATGCCACCATCGGCCGGGCCATGTTTTATACCGCCATCACCATCATCGCCGGCTTTTCGATCCTGGCGCTGTCAAAGTTCGTGCCGTCGATTTACTTCGGCCTGCTGACGGCGCTGGCGATGTCAGCGGCGCTGCTGGGTTCCCTGACCCTGCTGCCGCTGTTGCTGCTGATCTTCAAGCCGCTGCGTACTCCGGAGGCGCCGGGAAAGCCTGAACTGGCAGGGGAGGGCCTCGCAGGGGCCTGACCCGGGTTGGCTGGTCCGGGGCCAGAAACCGCGGCCGAGACAGGAGACCGGCGGACCGGGTAAAGGTTACGCCGGCTCGTGGTCCGTACGGGTCAGCATGTCCAGTTGCGCCTGATGCTGCCGGAAGCGGGCCTGGTTGCCGGTGCAGAAACGCCGCACATCCTCCCATTCCTGCTGCACTGCCGCGTCTGCCGGACGCAGGCTGACAGGAAAACGTCCCATACCCGCCAGCAGCGAGTACCAGCTGGCTCTGGAATACACCAGTTCCGCACCGGCCTGCTCCAGCAGGCCATCCACGTCGCCGTTGTTGTCCCAACAATCCAGCAATGCCTGCAGCCGATCGGAGATGATCGCGTCCTCCCGTGCCGTGCGCCAGTAGGCGGTATCCTCGCGGGTATTGAGCCGGTAGTGTCCGGCCACGTAGTCCAGCACGCCGTCGAAGAGCTGGTTGATGCGCTCGTTGAAACCGGTTCTCTTCTGCTCGCCAGCGGCTTCCGGCTCGCTGAACCGGAACGCGTCCAGAAAGTGCTCGATGGTGAACTGGACCAGCATTAGTGCGGTGGCCTCAAGCGGCTCAATAAATCCCTGTGACAGACCGACGCCAAGACAGTTGCCGTGCCAGTGCTGTTCCACCCGGCCCACCTTCATCTTCAGGTGATTGACCCGCGCCGACTCCGGCAGGCGCAGCGTCTTGCGGAGTTCTGCTTCCGCGTCATTCGCCGCAACAAAGTGGTCGCTGTACACATAGCCGCAACCGGTCCGGTTCTGCAGTGGGATGCGCCACATCCAGCCGCTGGAAAGACCCTCCGAGATGGTTTCGGACAACAGTGGCTGGGACTGGTCGCGCTCCATTTGCACCGTGACCGCCGCGTTATTGAACAGGGTGCTGCTGAAGTCGCGGAACCGGTAGCCGGGCGCACCGCTTAGAAGTAACGCGCGGAAGCCGGAGCAGTCGACAAACAAGTCCGCTGCGACACGCCCGTGTTTTTCCGTGACTACCGCGTCGATACGCTCGGCGTTTCGCTCGACGGCGGAAACGGTATCGATGACATGTTGCACTCCGGCAGCTTTGGCCGTGTCACGCAGGAATCGTCCCAGCAGTCCGGCATCGAAGTGGTAGCCGTAATCCAGTTCGAACGGGAGTGGTTTTTCGGGGTGCGGGGCGCGGGCGTTCGATGAAAGATAAGGCGCGTGGAAAAAGTCAGTGGGGTTCGCAGGTACATCCAGCCCGCCGCGCCGCTGCCCGGTATTGCGGAAAAAGACCTGGCCAATTTCACGGTCCAGCGGTGAGAAAAACGGGTGGTAGTAGGACTCATAGCCGGGCACCGTGGACCAGCGGGGAAAACGGATGCCGCATTTGTAGGTGGCGTTGCAGGCCGGCATCCATTCGGATTCGGCAATCCCCAGCGATTTGAAGAAGCCCTTCAGGTAGGGCGTACTGCCCTCGCCGACACCGATGGTGCCAATCGTGTCCGATTCCAGCAGGGTGATGGCAACCTCACTGTCGCGCCAACGGTGGGCCATCAGGTTTGCGGCCATCCAGCCGGCGGTGCCGCCGCCGACAATCAATACAGAATATGGCTTTTTCAACTCGACTTCCCCCGGAACTGCGGTTCCCACTACTGGCGAACGGTGGCAAACTAAACGACTCAATTGGGCTTTATTGTGGTATTGCCCGCGTATAAGAATAAATTACACCACCAGTTCGATGCTGGTACAACGCCGCTCTGGGGGCAGTTTTGGACACAATTAAAAAGGTAGTCATCGTTGGCGGCGGTACGGCCGGCTGGTTGGTGGCGGCCTCCCTGGCCAGGCAGCTCAATATCCTGGAGGATCCTCAGATCAGCATCACGCTGGTAGAGTCGCCGGATACGCCTACCATCGGCGTCGGTGAGGGTACCTGGCCCACCATGCGTAATACCCTGAAGCGCATCGGTATCGATGAGACTGATTTCATTCGCGAATGTGATGTCTCTTTCAAGCAGGGGACACAGTTCGTCAACTGGCACCGACTGAATGCGGATGGTTCCGATGCCTCCTACTACCACTCGTTCGAGTTGCCGCATACGCAGTGGCGGACCTCGCCAGGCCCCTACTGGCATCATCTGAAATCAGAACTGGGCCTGCCATACGCCGATGCGATTTCCGTCCAACCTGAAGCCTGCCGCGGACATTTCGCCCCCAAGACCATGGCGACACCGGCCTACGAAGGGCTGCTGAATTACGCTTATCACCTGGATGCGGGCAAGTTTGCGAAGATGCTGGCGAGAGTCGCCACAGAAGAGCTTGGTGTCCGGCATGTCTCGGCTCACATCGAGCAGGCCAATTTGTATGAGGATGGACATATTGCCTCTCTCTCCACTCGTGAGGCCGGTGATATCGAAGGAGATTTCTTTGTCGACTGCAGCGGGTTTACCGGCCTGCTGATTGATCGTACCTATGGTATTCCGTTCCGTTCGGTGAAGGACAAACTGTTCGTGAACAGTGCCATCGCCATCCAGATGCCGTACGAACGACCTGATGCTCCCATCGCCAGCCCGACCCTGTCCACAGCGCAGCAGGCAGGATGGATCTGGGATATCGGCCTGCAGACACGACGCGGAACCGGCCATGTTTACAGCGACGATTTTATTTCCGATGAAGAGGCGGAGAAGCAGCTGCGGTGCTATCTGGGGCCGGCCTCGGAAAAGCTCGATGCCAAGTACATCAAGATGCGACTCGGATACCGGGAAAAGGTCTTTCACAAGAACTCTGTTGCCGTTGGGCTGGCGGCGGCGTTTCTCGAGCCACTGGAGGCGAGTGCGATTTTCCTGGTGGAAGCCGCCTGCAATATGCTCGGGGAACTGTTCCCGCGCAACCGGGAGATGCTCGAGCGACTGGAGAAGAAATACAACGACTCCTTTATTGGTCGCTGGAACAGCGTGGTCGACTTTATCAAGTTGCACTATTACCTGACCGGTCGCACGGATTCGGATTTCTGGATCGAGAACACCCGTCCGGAGACGGCACCGGAGTCACTGAAAGAGTATCTGGATTTCTGGCAATACTACCCGCCGAGTCGCTTTGACCTGCCAAGCAACCTGGAGCCTTTCGTGCGCGAGAGTTATGAATTCATTCTCTATGGCATGGGCTATGGAAATTATCAATATGACAATTCTGCGCGCCTGCCGCATCTCGAGTATGCGAAGGAAAACTTTGCCCGCATCGGGCGTATGCGCAGGGAAGTGCCGTCACAGCTGGTAACCAACCGCCGCCTGCTGGATCAGCTGAAGGATTTCCGTTTTCAGAGTATCTGAGGACAACCCCCAGCCATAAAAAAAACCGGCCGAGGCCGGTTTTTTTTATGGCTGGAGTCCGGCCTCCGGGAGGAGGCCGGTGAGCGCTTCTTAGAACTTCACAGAAGCGTTCATGAACCAGCGGGTACCACCATCGTTGATCAGCTGGAAGATACCGTCCCAGTTGTCCTGGGAGTTCTTGGTACGGTACAGCTCACCAGTCAGGTTGACGCCCTGCAGGCTCAGGGTCACGTTGTCGGTCACGTCTGCGGAGAAGGCCACATCGATGGATGTGAACGCTTCTGTCTCGGAGGCGGTGCCGATACGGATACCGTTGAAGAACTCGCCGCGGTGGTTGGCCATCAGGCGGGCGCTGTAACGGTCATTTTCCCAGTAACCGGTGACGTTCCACATGTCCTCGGAATTACCCGGCAGGTTCAGGCCGGAAACGCCGTTATTGTCGACAACCTCAGCATCGGTGAAGGTGTAGTTGGTGCTGACACCGAAGCCATAGGCAATTTCCGTCTGCAGCTGCAGTTCCAGACCCTGGACGCTGGCCTCACCACCGTTACGGGTACGGGATACTTCCAGCTGGCGGGTAACGGTATCGCCGGTGTTCTCATCAATGATGTCGAGGGTCTCGAGCTCAGAGATGGAGAACAGGAAGGACTCGATATCCTTGCGGAAGTAAGTAGCGCTGGCCAGGGCGCCGTCAGCAAAATACCACTCCACGCCCAGGTCAAACTGGTTGGCCAGCCACGGGTCCAGGTTCGGGTTACCAGCAGAGCCGGTCAGGGTGGTGCTGTTATAGCTGAAGGTGTTGCGCAGGTCCTGGTAGTTCGGCAGAGACATCACGCGAGCTACAGCGCCACGGAGGAGCAGGTCATCCTGGAGCTGATAAACCACGTTCAGGCTCGGCAGGATCTCGCTGTAATCGTTGGATGTCGGAACGCCGAGCAGCCACTCGCCATTGGCCTCCTGGTTGGCAACGGACTCCAGTTCGTAGTCCACATAGCGGACACCGAAGTTACCGCTCAGCTTGTCGTACTCGAACTCCGCCATGGCGTAGAGAGCCAGCTTGTCTTCGTTGATCTCATAGAAGTCAGACAGGCTCTCGCGTTCACGGGTATTGCCCGGGGTGAGGCTGGCGGACAGGCTGCGAATGCCTTCCAGGTCCAGGGTTGGCAGGCAGGTCAGCGTATTGCCCTTGGCAGTTTCCTCATACTGTCCGCAGCCGGTGTTCACCGGGAGGTCGGCATAGGTGGCATTACCCAGGGCCAGGCTGGCCGGGATCTGTGCAGTGAAGTTGTACAGGTGACGCTCGTTGGTGTGATCCTGGTACTTCAGGCCGGTCTTCACGGAAGTGATGTAACCACCGTTGTCGATGGGCACCGTCAGGTCAAACTGAGCATAGGTCTCCTCGTCGGAATCCTCGATGTGTGGGTTGTTCTCGCGGATTTCCAGCGGGTAGTTGGCCGGGTTGCTCGGATCAAAGCCCTGGAAGTCGACACCCAGTTTGTTGCCGGTCAGGTCGAGGGTGAGCACTTCATCACCGGTCAGGCCGGCAACATCGGCATTGGCTGCGTTGATCTTACCGAAGTAACCGATGACGATGATGTCGCCAGCCGCTTCGGTGTGGCCAACCTGGGCGTGGGCTTCAAACAAGTCGTGGGTATAGGTCACGTCCAGGTCGAACGCCTGCGCTTCCGGATTGGTGTTACGGAAGAAGGAGTCCGGGCCAAACCAGTAGTCATCGCCAGCTTCGCCGGAAACATTACCGAGGATGGAATCGTGCTTCAGGATACCGTTACCGGCCGGGAATTCCTTGGAAGCAGTGACATTGCTGATGTCGTCGGTACGGCCGGGAACCACCAGGTAGTTGGAGTTGACGTTGTCCGCTGACAGCTCGAAGTTCAGGTAGTTGGCAACGATATCCAGCTGCTCGGTGGGCTGGTACTGCGCAGTAAAGTTGTAAGCGGTGCGTTCACGCTCCTGCTGGAAGATGGCGTGGCCGGCACCCCAGGTGGCGTTGGTAAAGTCGCCCGCAGGGTCGACATTCTTGCCTGCTACGCCAGCACCGTAATAGTTTTCCATGGCGTCATAGGTGGTAAAGCGCTCCTGGTGAGAGGCGCTGACCAGTACACCGAACTTTTCGTCGTCGGACTTCCAGCTGTAGAGACCGGAGTAGGCCGGGTCCCAGCGCTCGGCGTTCTCGGAGTACTGGTATTCCAGCGAGCCGCGGGCGGTGCCGCTGGCCAGATCCAGTGGGCGGGCGGTCTTGATATTGACGATACCGCCCACAGAGCCTTCCGGAAGGTCGGCGCGCGGCGACTTGTAGACTTCCAGTGCGGAGACCAGCTCGGCGGCCAGCATGTCGGAACGGAAGCCGCGGGTCGGGCGGTAGCCCTCGAACCACTGGGCGGTGGAGATGGCCTGGCCGTTGAGGTAGGTCAGGCTGAGGGCCGGGTCCAGGCCGCGGATGCTGACGCCGTCCGCTTCGCCGAAGCGACGTTCAATGCCGACACCCGGAATACGCATCAGTGCATCACCGATGTTCTTGTCGGGGAACTTGCCGATATCCTCGGAGGTGATGCTGTCCATCACCATGGTGGCGTAGCGCTTGGCGTCGATGGCTCTTTCCAGGGATGCCTTGAAGCCCACTACCTCGACCTCTTCGATCTGGGTGGACTGCTTTTCTTTTTTCTCTTCTTCCTGAGCGAATGCCAGAGGGGCGGCCGCTCCGGCCAGGGCCAGGGCGATTCCGCTTGCCAGAAGTTTTTTCTGAAAGACGTTTGATGACATAGGTTTTTCCCGGTCTTATCGTTATGCGATTTCCTGACGCCCCGGCGCACCCCAAGTGTCAAAGCTGACACTAATGCCAAGGCTCTCTCCTTGTGCCCTGGATGCCTCAAATTGACATCGCTGTCATTTTTTAATCCAAGACTTGATACATCGGTCAAGCCTCCAGATACCCAAACGGAGGACTCTTCGAGTCTAAGTGATAAATTCCCACAGGGCTAGTACTCGCAGAATGATTTTGTCTCCATTTGTCGGAATTTGATAAAAAATTGCGGGCTGTGGGGTCGAAAAATGCGCCGCTTCCGCTCCAGTCGATGAAATTCGTGCCGTCGAAAAAATCCAGACGCCGGGCCGGGGTGGAATACGGGGTAATACTCGGCGCCACTCGCAATCCTACGGCTGGTTTACAGGGCTTGGCGGAATGGGGTCGGCGCACTGATCGAAGGCGGGGTAGTAAGCGGGGTAACGGGCCTGGGCGCAACACCACCGGCTGTGTCAGAGTTGCCGCGCCCGTCGAATCACCCGGAATTGTTCCGAAGTGCGGTATTGCCGGACCCCAGATCAGGTCGTCTGCGAGTCGGTGAACAAAAGGGAGCTGGTTTCAGTCGCTGCGGCTGGTGATCTCCAGCAGGTGATAACCGAACTGGGTCTTGATCGGTCCGTGTACCTTGTTGAGTTCCCCGGAGAACACCACCTTGTCGAATTCCGGCACCATTTGACCCTGGCTGAACTCGCCGAGGTCACCGCCATTGCGCCCCGACGGGCACTTGGAGTGTTCCTGGGCAATGATGCCGAAGTCGGCACCATCCTCGATTTTCTTTTTCAGTTCCTGACACTTGTCTTCGCTCTCCACCAGGATATGGCGTGCTGTCGCTCTTGGCATGGTTTGTCTCCGTCGAATTGGTCGGCGAATTTAAAAGCTGGGGTTTGGTTTCCCGAAATTCAACTGCCCTTTGCCGGCTGTCGCTTTACTGGCCAGAGAGGGCGGCAAAGGTATTGCACTGGTTGACGTCACCGCTCTCGAAACCGCGGCGAAACCAGTAGGCGCGTTGCTCGGCGCTGCCGTGGGTAAAGGCATCGGGAGATACCGCGCGGCCGGACTGCCGCTGCAGGCGGTCGTCACCGACGGATGCCGCGGCGTTGATGCCCTCCTCGATATCTCCAGGCTCCAGCAGTTGCCGGTCCCGATGGGCATAGAAAGCCCAGACGCCAGCGAAGCAATCTGCCTGTAGCTCCAGCATGACGGACAGCCGGTTGGCGGTGACTTTATCCGACTGCATACGCGCCTGCTGCACCTTCTGTGAAGTGCCGAGCAGGTTCTGCACGTGGTGCCCGACTTCGTGGGCAATCACGTAGGCAAAGGCGAAGTCGCCGGGAGCGCCGAGACGTTTGAGTTCATTGAGGAAGCCAAGATCCAGGTAGACCTTGCTGTCGCCGGGGCAGTAAAACGGGCCGACGGCCGCACTGTTCAGGCCACAGGCGGAACGGATCATGTCGTCGTAGAGCACCAGCTTTGGCGGCGTATACTGAGCGCCGGCGGTGGCAAAGACCTTTTTCCAGGTGTCCTCGGTGTCCGCGAGTACCACGGAGACAAAGTCTGCCACCACATCACTCGGCTGCGCAGGCTGGCCGCTGGCAGTATCGGGAACCTGCGTTTGTGGTGGGGCGCTCTGGAACAGGTTGCCGTTGCCGAAAAAGAAATAGAAGGCAGCAATGGCGGCGAGGATCAGCCAGCCTTTCTTACTGCGCAGCAGGAATGGTGCGAGCGCGAGCAGGTTCCCCAGCCCGCCAAACCCACCGCCGCCGGATTGACCACGGCGGTCCTCGACATTTTCACTTCTGCGACCCTTTTGCCAGCGCATGGGACTCTCCCGGAAATCGTCTCCATTGAGCATAGACTAGCTGGCACAAAATCCTTTTTTCTGTGGATTTGCCGGGGGTGGTGGGTCATAGATGTTATCTTTGTGGGTAATGTCCGGATGCGAGAAGCCCTGTGTCCCAGATCCCCATTTTCCCGCTGCGGGTTGCGCTGTTTCCCGGTGTCTCCCTGCCGCTGCGCATTTTTGAGCAGCGTTACCTGCGGCTCGTCGCGGACAGCCTGAAGGCGGACGGCGGCTTCGGAGTCGTATTGATCCGCACCGGCGCTGAGGTGGGGCGTTCGGATGTCTGGCCGGTCGGAGTCTTTGTCAAGATCGTCGACTGGAGCCAGGGCGAGGAGGGCCTACTGCACATCATGGTGCAGGGCCAGCGTCGATTCCGTATTGAAAGCACCAGTCGCAGTGAAGATGGGCTGATGATGGCCGAGGTGCAATGGTTGCCGGAGGAATCGTCGCGACCGGTGCCCGCGGAGTGTGACGGCCTGTTGGCGGTACTCGATGAACTGAAAGAGCATGCGGCCATGCTTTCACTGCGCTTCGAGCCGGTGGAAAGCGCCGATGCACTCTCCTGGCAGCTGGCGCAGCTGCTGCCGCTGGACGACAAGATTCGTATCGAGCTGCTCTCTACCGAGGACCCGCTCGAGCGGCTGGCCACTATCGCAGCCAGCCTCGACCGATGGGCAAAACAGTAGTTGCTGAGAATGCGGGGAGGGCGCGAGCTGCAGACTTGCCGGATTTCCCCGCCATGCCCGACGCGCCCGGGGCTCTGCGTTATACTGCGCGGCCAATTGCCCAGCATGGAGAGCATTCGTGACTAGTACCAGCGCCGCGGATACCGCCGATCACCAGTCCACCCGGGAAAAAATCGAGACCATGGGGCGTCGCGCCCGTGAGGCGGCTCGCACGATCGCGCGAGCGGATACTGCCACCAAGAATGGGGCACTGAAGGCCATCGGTCGCGAACTGGACCGGCGCCGCGAGGCGGTGTTGGAGGCCAACCAGAAAGATCTGGAGGCCGGCAGGGCAAACGGCCTGGATGCGGCGCTGCTCGATCGCCTGGAGCTCAACGATGAGCGTATCGACAGCATGATTCAGGGCCTGAATCAGGTGGCGGAGCTGCCGGATCCCGTCGGCGAGATCGACGACCTCAATTTCCGCCCAAGCGGCATCCAGGTCGGCAAGATGCGCGTGCCTCTGGGCGTTGTGGGCATCATTTACGAGTCCCGCCCCAATGTGACCATCGATGCCGCCAGCCTGTGCCTGAAATCCGGCAATGCCACCATCCTGCGCGGCGGCAGCGAAGCACTGCACTCCAATGGGGCCATTGCCGCCTGCATCGCCGCGGGGCTGGAAGAGGCGGGCCTGCCGCAAACCGTGGTTCAGGTGGTGGACACCACCGACCGCGCCGCCGTCGGTGCGCTGATTGCGATGCCGGAATATGTGGATGTAATCGTGCCCCGGGGCGGCACCGGCCTGATCGAGCGGGTCAGCCGCGATGCGCGGGTGCCGGTGATCAAGCATCTGCATGGCGTCTGTCATGTGTACCTGGACGACCGGGCCGACCGGGAAAAGGCCTTCAATATCGCCCTCAATGCCAAGACCCACCGCTATGGTGTCTGTAACGCCATGGAGACCCTGCTGGTGGCCGAAGGCATCGCCGATGAGATCCTGCCGCGCCTGGCGGCGGCCTATCGGGAAAGAGAGGTTGAGCTTCGCGGCTGTGCGCGTACACTGCGCATCCTCTCCAACTGCGAGCAGGCCACCGAGGCGGACTGGAGTGAGGAATACTTGGCGCCGGTGCTGGCGATCCGGGTGGTGGCGAATATGGATGCCGCCATGGACCACATCGCCCGCTACGGTTCGGGCCATACGGAGTCCATCGTCACTGAGGATTACAGCCGCGCGCGGCGCTTCCTCGCCGAGGTGGATTCCAGCTCGGTGATGGTGAACGCCTCCACGCGTTTTGCAGACGGCTTCGAATACGGGCTGGGAGCGGAAATCGGTATCAGCACGGACAAGATCCACGCCCGCGGACCGGTGGGCCTGGAGGGACTGACCTCGCAGAAGTGGATCGTGCTGGGGAATGGGCATATCCGCCAATAGTTGCTTTGAGCTTTGAAGAGGGGCCGGGTGGTCTACTCAGGCCGCTGGCATTGGATCTGCAGCGGAATACCGGATCTAAGCGGGATTCTGGCGCTGCCAGGTGGGCTTCCAGCCGGGACACGCGGTGAATACTTTCCTGTACGCTCGTAATCGGCATCCATGCCTCATACGGTCCCGGCTGGAAGCCCACCTGACAGCCTGGTGCTGTCCTCAGGCGGCTGAGACAGTGTCTTGAAGCAGATGAATAGCGAGAGAGAAACCATCGCCCTGTTCGGCGGCACCTTCGATCCGGTGCACTTCGGCCACCTGCGCATGGCGCTGGAGCTGAAAGAGACGCTGGGTTTCAGTGAGATGCGGCTGCTGCCCAGTCACCAGCCCCGCCACCGGCAGACGCCGGGGGTCTCGTCCCGGCACCGCCGGGAGATGCTGGCACTGGCAATCCGGGATTGCCCGGAGCTGGCGCTGGATGACCGCGAGCTGCGGAGGGGCGGCGACACCTTTACGGTGGATACACTGGAAGAACTGAGGGCGGAGCTGGGGGAATCGGTCTCCCTCTGTTTCTGCATGGGACTGGACTCCCTGCTCACCCTGCCGACCTGGCACCGCTGGCAGCGATTGCTGGAGCTGGCACACCTGGTGGTGGTGGCCCGGCCCGGCTGGCATTTGCCCGCGGAAGGCGACGTGGCAGACCTGCTGAACCAACACAGGGGGGAGCCGCAGTGCCTGCGGGATTCCCCCGCGGGGCGGATCGTGGTGCGCGAGCAGACCCTGCTCCCTATCTCCGCGACCCGTATTCGCCAGCTGATCGGGCGGGGACAGTCCCCGCGTTTCCTGCTGCCGGACGCGGTCCTGCAATATATTGAAGACAAACAACTCTATCGGACAGCCGCTGAAGGCTGCTAAACAAGGTGTTATGACAGATATCAAGAAAATCGCCACAGAGGCACTGGAGGACCTGAAGGGAAAGGACATCGTCTGCATGGACGTGTCTGAGCTGAGTGATGTGATGGACACGCTCATCATCTGCACCGGTACCTCCAACCGGCAGGTGAAGTCCCTGGCCAACAATGTGGTCGACGAGGTCAAACAGGCCGGTGTCCGCCCGATCGGGGTCGAGGGCATGGAGCAGGGCGAGTGGGTGCTGGTGGACTACGGCGATGTCGTGGTGCACGTGATGCAGGCCGATGTACGCAGCTTCTATGATCTCGAGAAGCTCTGGTCCATGACCCCGGCGAGCCGCGAGGACCGGGAAGAGTAGGGCGCAGCCCCGCCGGTTGATGATCGGGTCGTGCTCCGGCCGTGTGAATATCCCATGAGAATCCCATGAAAATCCGAATCCTCGCCGCCGGCGGGCGCATGCCCGGCTGGGTTCAGGAGGGCTACAACGAGTACGCCAAGCGCCTGCCCCGGGAAATCAGCCTGGAAATGGTGGAGATTCCCCTCGGCCAGCGGGGCCAGAAGAATGCCCCGGCGCTGGTAGAAAAGGCGCGCCAGAAGGAGGGGGAGGCGATGCTCGCGGCCCTGTCTCCCCGCGATCACGTGGTCGCGCTGGATGTAAAGGGCAAACCCTGGAGTACAGAGCAGTTGTCTCAGCAGCTCGAAGGCTGGCAGATGCAGGGGGACAACGTCGCCCTGTTGATCGGCGGACCCGACGGGCTGGCGCCGGACTGTCTGGCCAGGGCCCGCCAGCGCTGGTCCCTGTCGCCGCTGACCCTGCCCCATCCGCTGGTGCGGGTGGTGTTGGCGGAGCAACTCTACCGGGCCTGGACCCTGCTCGCGGGTCATCCCTACCATAAGTGACCGAGCATCGGCTTCTGGTCCCCATCCTGCGCGCCGGAGCAGGAAGGGGCAGTTGGGAATGGAACACCGGGGTGTCTGTGCGGTCTGATGACCCGAGAGCCGCGACCAGGTCAGTAAATGCGGCGTGATTCGCGAATCCTCATTAATTTTCACTGTTTGCATTCATCAAATCGCCGCCGAAGTGTACACTTCGTGGTCAATTTTCGCGCCACCCCAAGTGACTGATGGCCCACGACCTGCACCTTAAAGACCCTCTCATCGAGCAGCGGCTGTTTCGCAACCGCATGCTGGTGGCGCTTGCCGCAGTGGTGGTGCTGCTGGGCGTGCTGGTGGCGCGTTTCTATAACCTGCAGGTGGTCAATTACGATGACTACCGCACCCAGTCCGACGAAAACCGCATTCAGGTGCGCCCGGTCCCGCCCACTCGCGGCCTGATCTATGACCGCAATGGCGCCCTGCTGGCCGACAACCGCCCCAGTTACACCCTCTCCATCGTCCATGAGCGGATCCGCGACATGGACGGCACGCTGGAGCTCATCGGCAGGCTGGTGCAGCTGGATGACGCCGATGTAAAGAAATTCCACCAGCGCCTGCAGCGCCGCCGGCCCTTCGAGCCGGTTCCTCTGCGCTACCGGCTCACGGAAGAAGAGATTGCCCGCATCAGCGTCAACGAATTCCGCCTGCCGGGGGTCTCGGTAGAGGCGGAACTGGTGCGCTACTACCCGCAGACCGACCTGTTCGCCCATAGCGTTGGCTATGTAGGCCGGATCAGTGAGCGGGAACTGGAGGATTTCTCCGAAGAAGACGTGCGGCGCTACCGCGGTACCCAGAGTATCGGCAAGGTAGGACTGGAGAAGTCCTACGAGGATGTGCTGCTGGGCGAGGTCGGTTTCGAGAATGTGGAGACCAACGCTCGCGGCCGCGTCCTGCGGGTGCTGGAACGGCAAGACCCCCAGCCCGGTTCCGAGTTGACCCTGCACCTGGATGCCCGCCTGCAGCAGGTGGCTAGCGAGGCTCTGGGGGAAAATCGCGGCTCGGTGGTGGCCATCGACGTGAAGACCGGCGGGGTGCTGGCGTTCGTCAGCAAGCCGTCTTTCGATCCCAACCTGTTCGTGACCGGCATCAGCGTCAAGGACTACAAGGCGCTGCGGGACTCCATCGACGTGCCGCTGTTCAACCGCGCCATTCAGGGACAGTATCCGCCCGGTTCGACTCTCAAACCGCTGATGGGCCTCGGGGGTCTGGCGGCCGGGGTGATCGACCGCCAGACCAAGGTCAGGGATCCCGGTTGGTACAAGCTGCCAAACGATACCCGCCTCTACCGGGACTGGAAGCGCTGGGGTCACGGCAAGAAAGTGGATCTGATCCAGGCGTTGACCGAGAGCTGTGATGTCTACTTCTATGACATGGCACACCGCTGGAACATCGACGGCATGCACGATATGGCCACCCGCTTCGGGCTCGGTGCCAGAACCGGCATCGACCTGCCGGTAGAGCGGCCGGGCCTGTTCCCCTCGCGGGCATGGAAGCGCGGCGCCCGGGGCATGCCCTGGTTCCCCGGGGATAACCTCAATGCCGTACTGGGCCAGGGTTTCGTGCTGGCCACACCGCTGCAGCTGGCGGTCATGACCGCCACCATTGCCAACCGCGGCACCCATTACAAGCCCCAGGTGGTCATGGCCATCGACGGTGTGGAGCAGCCGCCGGAAGTGCTGCACCACATCGAAGCCAGGCCGGAGCACTGGGACCTGATTTTCGAAGGTATGGAGTCGGTGGTTTACGACACCCACGGCACCGGCAAAAAAGCGGGTGCTGACCTCGACTTCCGTGTCGCCGGCAAGACCGGTACTGCCCAGGTGGTGGGCATCGCCCAGGGCGAGGAGTACGACTCCGAAGCGTTGAAAGAGCGCCACCGGGACCACGCCCTGTTCGTGGCCTTTGCGCCGGTCGACGACCCGCAGATCGCTGTGGCGGTGCTGGTGGAGAACGGCGAAACCGGCGGCGGTGTCGCCGCGCCGGTGGCCCGCGAGGTATTCTTCGACTGGCTTTCGCGGCCGTTCGAGGACACTGCCAGTGTCCTGCCCGGGCCAGTCCAGCCAGAAAATGGAGGTATCCGTGGCTAGCCGTGATTACATGCATCGCCTGCCGGATACCGGTGGCAGCCTCAGCCGTCCGGCCAGCTTCTCCCGTCGCTGGCATATCGATGTGCCGCTGCTGACGCTGCTGATCCTCCTCTGCGGTGTGGGCCTGACTGTGCTCTACAGCGCCTCAGGTGGGGAGACCCACTACGTGCGCCGTCAGGCGGTATTTCTCTGTATCGCTTTTGTTGCCATGTTCGTGGCTGCCAACGTGCCGCTGGACATGTACCGGCGCTGGTCGCCGTGGTTGTATGTGGCCGGCTGCGGCATGCTGGTGGCGGTGCTGTTTGTGGGCGTCGGGGCCAAGGGGGCCCAGCGCTGGCTGGAGATCGGCGGCTTCCGCTTCCAGCCCTCGGAAGCCCTGAAACTGGCAGTGCCCATGTCGGTGGCGGCTTTCCTCCATCGCCGCACTCTGCCCCCGTCCTTTATTACTGTTCTTGGCGCGCTGGTGATCGTGGCGATACCGGCGGCGCTGATTGTGCGCCAGCCGGACCTGGGTACCTCCATCCTGATTGCCGCCTCGGGCCTCTTCGCGCTCTACCTGGCGGGGCTCAGCTGGAAGATGATCGGCGGCGCAGCGGTGGCACTGGTGGCTTCGGCCTGGCCTATCTGGCAGTGGGGGCTGCGGGATTACCAGAAGCAGCGCATCATGACCCTGTTCGATCCCGACGCCGACCGGCTAGGTGCAGGCTGGAATATCTTCCAGTCCAAGGCGGCGATCGGTTCCGGCGGCGTTTATGGCAAGGGGTATATGCAGGGGACCCAGTCGCAGCTGGACTTCCTGCCCGAGAGCCACACCGACTTCATCATTGCAGTACTCTCGGAGGAGTGGGGTATGCGCGGTGCGCTGCTGCTGCTCCTGCTCTACGTGCTGATCATTGCACGAGGCATCTATATTAGTTTCATGGCCCAGCATGTGTTCGGGCGGCTATTGGCGGGGAGTATTACGCTGACTTTCTTTGTCTATGTGTTTGTGAATATCGGAATGGTCACCGGGCTCCTGCCGGTGGTGGGGGTGCCCCTGCCGTTGGTAAGCCATGGTGGGACCTCCGCCATTACCCTGATGGCGGGTTTCGGTATCCTTATGGCCATTGGCACAGAGCAGCGCCGTGTGACTTTCTAGAGCCCATAATAGAGCCACTAGACCCCGCGTGGCGCACAAAACTTTGAAGTACTTGGACGTAGAGACGCTTTATGAGAACAGGAGTGGCAGTTTTGAAGTGGACCGCGGGAATTTTGATGGGGCTGGGGATCATACTCTCCGCCTGTGCGCAGGAACCGGGCCACGGTGATAACGCGGAGGCCCAGGCCTTCGTCGAGTATATGGTCACCAAGCACGGCTTTGATCGTGATGAGATGGTGGCCCTGATGCGAGAGGCCAAGCGCAAGGACTCCATTCTCAAGGCCATCCAGCGTCCTGCTGAAAAAGCCAAACCCTGGTACGAGTACCGCAAACTGTTCGTGACCCCGCAGGGTATCGCCGGTGGCGTCGATTTCTGGGACAAGAACAAAAAGGCGCTGACCGAGGCGGAGCAGAAGTATGGCGTGCCCGCCGAGCTGATCGTCGCCATTATCGGGGTCGAAACCCGTTACGGCGGCAACATGGGTGGCTACCGGGTGCTGGATGCGCTGGCGACCCTGGCCTTCAACTACCCCCGTCGCTCTGAGTTCTTCACCAAGGAGCTGGAAAACTTCCTGCTGCTGGCCCGCGACCAGGGCTTTAAACCGACCGAACTGAAGGGCTCCTACGCCGGCGCCATGGGTTTCGGCCAGTTCATGCCCTCCAGTTATCGCGCTTACGCGGTGGATTTCAACGCGGATGGCAAGGTGGATATCTGGGAGGACACCGAGGATGCCATCGGCAGCGTGGCCAATTACCTGGCCAAGCACGGCTGGTTGCCGCTGGACCCGGTGGTGGTGCTGGCTACCCCGCGCCCCAATGCCGATATGACCATCGTCAACGATTCCCTCAAGCCCCAGTGGACTGTGGGACAGCTGGAGGAGAAGGGGTTTTCCACCACCGCCCAGGTGGATCCTGAAATGACTGCCAATGTTTTTTCACTGCAGACGGAGCAGGGCAAGCAATTCTGGATAGGCCTCAAGAATTTCTCCGTGATAACGAGTTACAATCGCAGCCGCCTGTACGCGATGGCGGTGTATGACCTCGCGCAGGAGATCGTCAAGGCGCGCGGCGGGCGCTCCTGAACGCCCCGCCTGGCGGGAAAAATATAATTCAGGGTCGGCAGCCCCGGGAACCATCCGGGCTGCCATCCATCAAAAATCCGAATTTAAAAGCAATTACCAGATAAGAACGGTTGGGGTGCGCGGGCGGTTTCGCCACCCATCGGGGGATCTCATGCTGAAAAACAATAAGCGACTGGCTGCCGCTGCAGCCGCTCTGTTTCTGGCCGCCTGTAGCGGACAACCCAGCAAGCCTGTCATCCGGGACGAAGTGAAGGACAGCGGTCCGGCGGTGCCGGTGGATATGCAGGCTACGCCGGACCCCACGCCGGTGCGGGAGCCCATCGGCAAGGCGGGCAACAAGTCCCCCTACACGGTCAATGGTGTCAAATACACAGTGCGGAAAGGCGTCAAGGGCTACCGGGAGGAGGGGCATGCTTCCTGGTACGGCACCAAATTTCACGGTCGGCGCACCGCCAATGGCGAGATCTACAATATGTACGCCATGTCAGCTGCCCACAAGACGCTGCCACTGCCCAGCTATGCCAAAGTCACCAACCTGGACAACGGCCGCAGCGTGGTCGTACGGGTCAATGACCGCGGGCCCTTTGTGTCGGGGCGTATCATCGATCTGAGCTACACCGCCGCCCAGAAGCTGGGCTATATCGATAAAGGCGTAGCCCGGGTGGAAGTGGTGGCGCTGGACCCGGAATCCCTGCCGCCGGCCACCCAGACCCTGGTGGCGCAAAAAGATGTCTCCGCCAGGGAGGCCCTGGCCGAGGATGCCAGTTTCAAACTGCCTTCGAACACCTTTCTCCAGGTCGGTGCATTCAGCGACCCTTCACAGGCGGATCTGGTGCGGGGGCAGATCGCTTCAGTGGTCGACTATCCTGTATCGGTCAGTCCGGTGTTCAACGGAACAAAAACGCTGTATCGCGTGAGAATCGGGCCCCTGGCGCAGCAACGGGCGCTTGTGGCCGCGCGTGAGACAGTAGAGCAGAATCGTCTCGGTACCCCGATGGTCGTGTACGACTGACGGGCAAGCCGCCGGTTGGCAAAGCCGGCCCCCAAACTTTGCGCTCAGGAATCGACGAACACGAGGAATAAAGAGACAACAACCCATGATCAAACGCCTACTAGCTTGCCTGTTGCTGCTGTCCAGCGTCGCTACTGCCCAAACCGATCAATCCCTGATTCCGGCCCCGCCGCAGTTGGCCGCGACTGCCTACCTGCTGATGGACGCCCATACCGGGCAGGTCCTGGTGGAGGAGAATGCCGACCAGCAGGTACCGCCGGCCAGTCTCACCAAAATGATGACCGCCTATATCGTCTCCGAAGAAATTGAGAAAGGCACTATCAAGGAAACTGACGAGGTGCTGATCTCGGAGAAGGCTTGGCGCAAGGGCGGCTCCAAGATGTTCGTGAAGGTGGGCGAGAAAGTGCCGGTGATCGACCTGCTGCGCGGGGTCATCATCCAGTCTGGTAACGATGCCAGTATTGCCCTGGCCGAGTTTGTCTCTGGCAGCGAGGATGTATTTGCCGAAGTCATGAACCAGCAGGCGGAGCTGCTGGGCATGCGCGACACCACGTTCAAGAACGCCACCGGCTGGCCCGCCGAGGGGCATATGACCACAGCCCGGGACCTGGCCACATTGGCGCGCGCCGTCATCATGGACCACCCGGAGCACTATAACCTCTATTCCGAGAAGTATTTCAGTTTCGCCGGTATCAACCAGCCCAACCGCAACCGGTTGCTGTGGCGGGATAACGCCGTGGACGGCATCAAGACCGGCCATACCGAAGAGGCGGGCTACTGCCTGGTGGCTTCAGCACAGAAGCGCGGCATGCGCCTGATTTCGGTTGTGCTCGGCACCGACAGCGATGAAAAGCGTGCAGCCGAGAGCCAGAAGCTGCTGGCTTACGGCTTCCGCTACTACCAGACCCATAAAGTCTACGGCTCCGATGACGTGCTGCAGACTGAGCGCGTTTGGGGCGGCAAGCAGCCTGAAGTGGGTATCGCGGTGCAGGAAGATGTGTTCGTCACCATCCCCCGCGGCGGTGAGGACAATATCAAGGCCGACCTGATCATCGACGGCGAGCTGGAGGCCCCGCTGGAGAAAGGCCAGCCGGTCGGCAAGGTGGTGGTGACCCTGGATGGTAAGACCGTCGCCGAGGTCAAGGCCGTCACCGCGGAGTCGGTCGAGGAAGCGGGCTTCTTCAAGCGCCTGTGGGATGCCATCAAGCGCTTCGTGATGGGCTTCTTTAGTTGATTCCGGCTCTACTCTAGAGTCACTGGCTCCGCCGAACAGGTCGGCGGGGCCTTCCTCTCATACCGGATCCCTTTGGCCAGCCTGCCGGTATCGCGGGCCGCTCTCCCCGGTGGTCACTGTCCACTATTCGCTCACCACGGTATAATCCCCGCCCGGTTGCGCCGCCCGTTCCGGGCTACTGTCACTTGCGCGGCCCTGGAGAGCGGTATGAGCCAAGACCCCAAGCAAGAACCCCCAAAAATCGAATTTCCCTGTGAAGACTACCCGGTCAAGGTGGTTCGCGACGCTGATGACGCCACACATGAATTCGTGCTGGAGGTTATGCGCCGTCATGCGCCCGGCCTCGACGAGGAGCGCATCACCCTGCGGGACAGCCGCAACGGCAACTTCACCTCGGTGACCTTCTTTATCGTCGCCACCGGTGAAGACCAGCTGAAGGCCCTGTTCGAAGAGCTGAAGGCCCATCCATCCATCCATATGGTGCTCTGAGTGGCAATCATCCGAAACCTGGGGCGGCGCGATTACGAGACGGTGTGGCGGGCCATGTCCGGCTATACCGACCATCGCGACGATAACAGCCCCGATGAGATCTGGTGCGTGGAGCACGAACCGGTATTTACCCAGGGGCAGGCCGGCAAGGCCGAACACCTGCTGAATACCGGCGATATCCCGGTAGTGCAGGTGGACCGCGGTGGCCAGGTGACCTACCACGGCCCCGGCCAGTTGGTGGTCTACCCGCTGCTGGACCTGCGTCGCGCGAAAACCGGCGTCCGAGACCTGGTCACGGCGCTGGAGAACGCGACCGTGGCCATGCTGGCCAGTTACGGTGTCGCCGCCGCCCCCCGCGCCGACGCGCCGGGCGTCTACCTGACCGAGGGCCCGCGGGCGGGCAACAAGATTGCCTCCATCGGCCTTCGCGTCCGCCGTGGCTGCAGCTTCCACGGTATTGCCATCAACATCGACATGGACCTGGGGCCTTTCCTGCGCATCAACCCCTGCGGCTACGCAGGTATGCAGATGGTGCAGATGGCGGAACTGGTCGCCCCGGTGCCTTCCTGGAGTGAAGTGGCCGAGGTTTTTGTCATCGAGCTGGTGAAGGCGCTGTCACTGGATGCCGCCGAATGGCATCCCGTCGATGAAACAATTTTTGCGCGTGCGCGCGCCGAGCAGGAACAGGAAACGACCAATGGCTGACAATTCCACACCTGACCAGCCCGATCTGGTACCGGTAAAACGCACCCGTCGCCTGCAGCAGGGCGAAAAGCTCCGCGATGCTGACAAGGTGGAGCGTATCCCGGTCAAGGTGATCGCCAGCGACCAGGTCCTGCGCAAGCCGGACTGGATTCGCGTCAAGGTGCCGGCTTCCAAAGAAGTGGACCGCATCAAGAGCATCCTGCGTTCCCAGAAGCTCGCCACCGTGTGCGAGGAAGCCAGCTGCCCGAACCTGGGCGAGTGCTTCAGTGGCGGCACGGCCACCTTCATGATCATGGGTGAGATCTGTACCCGTCGCTGCCCCTTCTGCGATGTGGGCCACGGCAAGCCGAACCCGCTGGATCCGCAGGAGCCGCAGCACCTGGCCGAAGCCATCGCCGCCATGGGGCTGCGCTATGTGGTGATCACCTCCGTTGACCGCGATGACCTGCGCGATGGCGGTGCCCAGCACTTTGCCGACTGTATTCGCATCGCCCGCGAGCACTCTCCCAACCTGCAGGTGGAAATCCTGACACCGGACTTCCGCGGCCGCATGGACGTGGCACTGGACATCCTCGAGGCAGAGGCCCCGGACGTGTTCAACCACAACCTGGAAACCGTGCCGCGCCTGTACCGGGAGTCCCGTCCCGGCGCCAACTACAAGTGGTCCCTGAAACTGCTGCAGGAATACAAGAAGCGCCGCCCGGACGTGCTGACCAAGTCCGGCCTGATGGTGGGTCTCGGTGAGGAGAAAGAAGAGATCTTCGCCGTGCTGGATGACATGCGCGAGCACGACATCGACATGCTCACCATCGGCCAGTACCTGCAGCCGAGTAAGGAACACCTGCCGGTACAGCGCTACGTGCACCCCGACGAGTTCGAGGAGTACCGCCGCTACGCCGAACAGATCGGCTTCAAGCACGCCGCCTGCGGCCCGCTGGTGCGCTCTTCCTACCACGCCGACAAGCAGGCGCATGGGGAGAAAGTCAGTTAAGAATGGTTCCGGAGCTCTAGGGAAGCCGGGTAGCCAGGGGATCTCGATGCAAAGGCCTGCATGAATGCAGGCCTTTTTTGTTTGCTGGGGAGCGGGGGTGGTGGGGTCCTGAATCGCCGAAATCCCTGTCGCCGCACTTTTAATCCGCCATATCCTGTTTGCCCTCAGAGTCAATTGCAGTAGCTGGCCAACCCGGCAATATGCCATAACAGTGCGAAGAGTCGCTGAAGTGCACCCTGATGGTGCGGCGGCGGTTGACCGGGTAGCCGGGTAGGAGTGCCGAGACCGGGCTACAGCGGGTGAGGTGGTTTCTTGTCCGCATGAGCAACCGAGCTTCGCAGCTAAGAGAGAACCATAAACACGACACAATAATCTTAAAGACTCGGGGAAGTGTTGATGAAGAACAAAACATTCCGCAAGGATCGACTGGCAGTCACGATCTCGTTGGCGATGGGTGCCAGCATGATGTCTCCTGCTGTTCTGCAGGCGCAGGAAGATGCTGCTCTTGAAGAGATCACTGTAACTGGTATCCGCGCTAGCTTGGATCGCGCGATGGATATCAAGCGCGATGCGCAGGGCGTGGTTGATGCCATCTCTGCTGAAGATATCGGCAAGATGCCGGATACGAACCTGGCGGAATCTCTGCAGCGTATTACCGGTGTCTCCATTGATCGGCGCAACGGTGAAGGCAGCCGGGTAACCGTCCGTGGCTTCGGTCCCGACTACAACGTCGTGACTTTGAATGGGCGCCAGATGCCCGCAGCGAACATCGAGGCTACCTCAGCGTCCGCTTCCCGCTCCTATGACTTCGCCAACCTGGCTGCAGAGGGTGTGAGCGGTGTCGAAATTTACAAAACTGGCCAGGCCAAGCTGACCAGTGGTGGTATCGGCTCCGTCATCAACATCCGTACCGCCCGCCCGCTCGAGCAGGATGACATGGTGCTCAACCTGAGTGCCAAGACCATTCACGATACATCCACCACTGAGGGCGACAGCCTGACTCCGGAATTTTCCGGTATCTTCAGCACCAAGTTTGCTGATGACACGATCGGTGTGTCCGTTGCCACTTCTTTCTCCGAGCGCCACAGTGGCTCCGCTGGTGCTGAGACCCCGTCTGGTTGGTACACCATCCCGGGTGGCCAGGGCGATTGGGGTTCAATCATGCCCGATAACCCCAACTTCGAAAACGCTCCGCAGGAAGGGGATATTTACTCCGTACCGCGTGGTGTCGGCTTTGCATTCAACGAAGTGCAGCGCGAGCGCACCAACGCGCAGTTGACCCTGCAGTGGGCTCCCCGTGACGATTTCGAGGCTACCCTCGATTACACTTACGCCGAGCAGGACGTAGAGCAGCAGTCCAATGCCATGGGTGCATGGTTTAACGGTGTTCCTGTTTCTGGCTCCTTTACACAGGGCTCCGGGAATGGCGGCGTGGTTGCTCCGATCGTATACACCGATGCCACTGGTGCTGACGTAACCTTCAATGCCGGTGCATGGGGCTCCGTCAACGAGAACAAATCTGTAGGTCTGAACCTGGCCTGGAATCCGACCGACAAGCTGAGCCTGGAATTTGATTACCATAATTCCACCGCCGAAAACGGCGCGAAGGATGGCCGCGGCACCAATAACACCATTGCCGGTGTGCAGTACAACCGCGCTGCCACCACTGTGGACTACAGCACCGACGTTCCTACCGTCAGCTTCGACTTTATCAATGGGCAGGGTTTTGACCCGGCTCAGATGCTGACTTCCGGTACCAGCTTCCGCAACAGCTACATGAAACACGAGATCGAGCAGACCCGCTTCGACGGTACCTTTGAGGTTGAGGCTGGACCGGTCAAGAGTATCGACTTTGGTGTCGGTTACACCGATTCTGCCAACCGCTCAGCCTTCGCTAATGCCCAGCGCGACACCTGGGGCGGTTACGGTAGCCCGGCTGACTATGATGACAGCCTGTTCGTACGTGAGAGCATGGCCAGTGCGCTGGACGAGTTTGGCAGTGCCAGCAGCTCGGACATGACACCGTACTACTACGCTGCCGACTTCCAGGGCATGATCGATGCCATCTCTGCCATCGCGGCAGCCAACGGCGAGACCATCAGCCCCTGTGGCACGGTACTGTGTGCCAGCAGTGACTGGCAGGTTGACCGCACGCTGTACGAAGAGCAGATGGCGGCCTACTCGCAGGTGAACTTTGCCTGGGAAGACGCGGCCATGCCGATGCACCTGGCTGTTGGTCTGCGCTACGAAGATACCGAGGTGACCAACCCCGGTACTCTGCCGATCTACGATCGCATCGAGTGGGCGGGTGACAACGAGTTTGTGGCAGTGGCCAATGGCTCACAGCCGATTAACTTCAAGGGCGCCTACGATAACCTGCTGCCCAATATCGACTTCGATATTTCGCTGACGGAAGATGTGGTTGCGCGTGCGTCCTTCAGCAAGACCATGACCCGCCCGACCTACGACAATCTGCAGGGCGGTGCCACCATTAACCAGTTGCTGCGTTTCAACGGCGGTACCGGTAACCTGGGTAACCCGGGACTGCTGCCCTACGAGTCCACCAACTTCGACCTGTCGGGTGAGTGGTACTACGGGGAGAGCAGCTACCTGTCTGTAGGTTTCTACAACAAAGATGTGGAGAACTTCATCGGTACCACGTCTGTAGAGCAGACCCTGTTCGATCTGGCTCACCCTGCGCAGGGACCTCGTTATGATGCTGCTGTAGCGGCTCTGGGTACTGACGATCCGGCGCAGGTGAGGGCCTACATGGAGTCACTGTATGGTGCACCGGTGGTTGGTGACGCCGCAGAGGGCGATCCGTCGGCAGTATTCACCCTGATTACTCCGGTGAACGAAAAGACGGCTGAGATCCACGGCTTTGAAGTGGCCCTTCAGCATGTCTTCGGTGACTCCGGTTTCGGTGGCCAAGTGAACTACACCACTGTTGACGGTGATGTGAACTACGACAACACCAATACCAACAAAGGCGAAGGTGTTGAAAACCAGTTTGTACTGTTCGGTCTGAGTGACTCGTTCAACCTCGTGGGCTTCTACGATAAGAACGGCATCCAGGCGCGGGTTGCCTATAACTGGCGTGACAAGTTCCTCACCAGCTCTTTTGATGGTGCCGGTGAGCGTAACCCGATTTATACCGAGGCATACGGTCAGTGGGATATCAGCGCGAGCTACGATATCCAGGACAATTTCTCGGTATTCATGGAAGGTATCAACGTGACTAACGAGACTACCCGTGCACACGGTCGTCACGAGAATATGTTGATTGCCGCCTTCCAGAACGGGGCCCGGTATAACCTGGGTGTGCGTTATAGCTTCTAAGGCGTTAGCCTGACTGAAGCAGTGACATCGGTGTTCTGATGTTGGGGGCACCGATGGCACAAATACAATGGCGCGATTAATCGCGCCATTGTATTTTTGGAGGTTCTTAAAGCGGTGAGGCTCAGCAATGCAACAAGCTCCATTATCCATTCTCATATTGGGCGGAGGTGCTGCCGGCTGGCTGACTGCGGCAATACTGGCGGCAGAACATGGCCGAGCCCAGGGTGGCGGCTGTGAAATCACGCTGGTGGAATCCCCGAACGTACCAACAGTAGGTGTTGGCGAGGGTACCTGGCCATCAATGCGGGAGACGCTCCGGCGTATCGGTTTACCAGAAAAGCGCCTCTTCACTGAGTGTGACGCCTCCTTCAAGCAGGGGTCCCTGTTTTCCTGCTGGCATACTGCCGATCAGGAAAGCCGGTATTACCATCCCTTCTCTCTGCCACACGGCTACTTCGAGTGCGATCTCGCCTCCTCAACCTCATCATTGGAGTACGCCTATGCGGTGACTCCGCAGGCGGCTATTTGCGATGCCAGTCTCGCTCCCAAGCAGCTTGCAACGCCGGATTATGCCGGGGTGCTTAACTACGGCTATCACTTCGATGCTGCTAAGTTCGGTGAGTGCCTGCGGGATCACAGTGTGTCCCAGCTCGGAGTTCGCCATCTGCGGGCAGATGTCGAACAGGTGGAGGATGGTGTCGACGGTCATATCTCTGCTCTGCTCACTCGTGACGGCCAGCGCCTGCAGGCTGACATTTTTGTCGACTGCTCCGGCAGTGCCGGTCTGATTATCGGCAAGCACCTGGGTGTGAGCTGGGTAGACCAGTCGCATGTTCTGTTCAATGACCGGGCGCTGGCTGTCCAGTTGCCCTACGAAACGCCTGATGCGCCGGTCGCATCGGTCACCCGCTCAACTGCACGATCGAGTGGGTGGATCTGGGACATCGGTCTCCCCACTCGCCGTGGCATGGGGTACGTTTATGCGAGTGACTTTATCGACGATGAGGCTGCGGAAGCGGATTTCCGCCACTATCTCGCAGAGATGGAGGGTGTGCGGAACGCACAGGATCTTTCTATCAGGCAGCTACGTTTCGTTCCCGGGCACCGGTCAGTTTTCTGGAAGGGTAATTGCGTCGCCGTTGGCATGGCAGCAGGTTTTATTGAGCCCCTGGAAGCCTCTGCACTGGCGCTGATCGAACAGTCTGCCGGCCTGATTCGTGATTTACTGCCTGCCGGGAACCAGCATATGGATCTGTCCGCGAAGCGCTTTAACCGGCAAATGCTTTCCCACTGGGAGAATATTGTTGAATTCCTGAAGCTGCACTACGTGCTTTCTGAACGCAATGATTCAGAGTATTGGCTGGCACACCGCGAAGCGGTTTCGATACCGGAATCCCTGCAGGAAAACCTGCTTCTCTGGCAGCATCGATCGCCCGCGCGCCAGGACTTTCCGCAGGCGCAGCCCCTTTTCCCGCCGGCCAGTTACCGTTATGTGTTGAACGGTATGGGCCACCCCTGCGATTTTGTCCGCGCTCCTCGCGCTGATCGGCAATCAGGACGTATACGAACCCTGCAAATGGAAGTCCAGCAGCAGCTGGAAAAGTTCCGCCAGGGCCTGCCTGGCAACCGTCAGCTTATCGAGCAACTGATAGCCAGAGGGCAGTCCGCGGGGAGGGTTCAATGAATTACCCCGACTTCATTCCCGCAGTCGAGACACTGGAATCGGTAGCACCGGAAGAGGTGGCTGATTTGGTCACCGGCCGTACCACTCCACTGCTGATGAAAGGTGCGGCCGCGAGCTGGCCTATGGTGCAAGCGGGGCAGAGGGGTGGCCTGGGAGATTATCTGGCCCCCTACGACCAAAAGCGGCAACTTGTGGTTTTTCGTGCTGGGGCCAGTGCCGGAGGCCGCATCTTTTACAACGAGGCGATGGATGGCTTCAACTTCACGCGTACTACCGGCCAGCTGCTGGAGACCCTACGAATGCTGGAGTCCGGCGGGTCGCAAGATAAAACCTGCTATGTGGGCTCTACTGCGGTAGAGCAGCACTTACCGGGGATTCGGGCTGAAAACGATTTTCCACTGCCCGGCATCCAGCCCCTGGTCTGTATATGGTTTGGGAACCGCACCCGAATCGCGGCCCATTTCGACTTGCCCGAAAACCTCGCATGCGTAGTGGCGGGACGCCGGCGCTTTACCTTGTTCCCTCCGGAGCAGGTTGGCAACCTGTACCCGGGGCCACTGGATTTCAACCCGGGGGGACAGGCCATCAGCATGGTGGATTTCTATGCGCCGGACTACGAGCGTTATCCACGGTTTCGCGAGGCCCTGGCAGCAGCTTCCGTTGCCGAGATGGTGCCCGGGGATTTACTGTACATCCCCAGCATGTGGTGGCACCAGGTTGAAGGCCTGGATGACCTCAATGTGCTGGTGAATTACTGGTGGCGCAGCACCCCGGGCTGGACCGGGCTGCCGCACGACGCCATGCTGCACGCGTTGATGAGTATCGGGGGGTTGCCACCGGCACAGCGCAAGGCGTGGGGTGAAGTGTTCAATCACTTTGTAGTCAATCGTGAAGAGGCGGCCGCCCATATCCCCGCTGAGCGTCGCGGCCCCCTGAGCAGCCTTGATCGCGGTATGGTGGGGCGACTGAAGAAATTACTGATTGAGAAATTACAGCGCATGCCCTGAGCGGCCTGGAAAATTGGTGTCCGTGGCTTGGCACTTTGCTGGCGTAAAACAATAACGAGGTAGTTATGAGTCAACCAATCAAGAAGATCGTGATCGCCGGGGGCGGCACCGCTGGCTGGATGACCGCAGCGGCTATTTCCAAACTGATGGGTAAAAACCTGGATATCACTCTGGTGGAGTCAGAGTCCATCGGCACTATCGGTGTCGGTGAGGCGACCATTCCCACCCTGGTATTCTTCCACCGGTTGCTGGGCATCGATGAGGCAGAATTTCTCGCGGCTACCCAGGGCACTTATAAGCTTGGCATTCAGTTCGAAAACTGGCGTGATGTCGGCAAGGATTATATGCATGCCTTCGGCGTTACCGGTAAGGATTGCTGGGCCTGTGGATTCCAGCATTTCTGGTTGCGTGCAAAGGAGCTGGGCTTTGCCGGGGATTTCGGTGAATACTGCCTGGAGCGTCGTGCCGCAGAGGCACACAAGTTCACCCATCTGCCCAAAAATGGTCTGAATTACGCCTTCCATATCGATGCTACCCGTTACGCTGCCTACCTGCGCAAGTTCAGTGAAGGCTTTGGTGTGAAGAGGGTGGAAGGCAAGATCGAGCAGGTGCAGCAGCACCCGGACAGTGGCTATATCCAGTCTCTGCGGCTCGACTCCGGCCAAGAGCTGGACGGTGACTTCTTTATCGACTGTACAGGCATGCGCGCGCTGTTGATCGAGAAGGCATTGCACACCGGTTTCGAATCCTGGTCCCATTGGCTCCCCTGTGACAGCGCGGTTGCGGTGCAAACAGAAGCCGTGGAACCGCCGGTCCCCTACACGCGGTCCATCGCGCGGGAAAGTGCATGGCAGTGGCGCATTCCCCTGCAGCACCGGGTTGGCAACGGGCTTGTCTATGCCAGTCGCTACCAGAGTGACGATTCGGCCCGTCAGCAGCTTTTGGATAACGTTGAGGGGCAGTGTCTGACGGATCCTTTGCAGATCAAGTTCCAGACGGGGCGGCGTCGCAAGCAGTGGCACAAGAACTGTCTGGCAGTTGGCCTGTCCAGTGGGTTCCTCGAGCCGCTGGAGTCCACCAGTATCCACCTGATCCAGCAGAACATCGTGCGGTTCCTGCGATTCTTCCCCCAGTCGGAAATCCGCGAGGTAGAGGTGGACGAATTCAACCGTCAGGCTGAGTTCGATATGGAGCGCATTCGGGACTTTATCATCCTGCACTATAAGGTAACTGATCGGACCGATACCGAGTTCTGGCGCCACTGCCGCCGCATGAGTATCCCCGATACTCTGGCCGCGAAGATCGACATGTTTCGCGAGACTGGTCACGTCTTCCGCGAGGGGGGTGAGCTGTTCGTCGACTCATGGCAGCAGGTGATGATTGGCCAGGGTCTGCTCCCTGAACGATATCACCCCCTCGTCGATACCATGCCTGAGCAGGAATTGCGGGACTTCATCAGTCATATCAAGGGTGGGGTCGACAATGACTTGGCTCGCCTGAAGGACCACAATGAATATCTGGACCTTCTGCTGTCACGTCAGGCGTCAGGAATGATGTGATTTCGATCCCTGACACCGGGCGGACCAGCAGGTCGCGCCCGGTGTTTTCTCCTCTCTTTTTTACTTGGTCCCGGTTGCCCCCATTTTGAACCCCCTTATCGAAAATGCCCTGATGTGGTGCTTGGGCTGTGTTAAAACTCCACGCTGAGACCTTGCGGGTTCGGGGTTGGAGTGAGAGATCCAGCCGGCGGGGACACCGATAATAAAGATGATGTTTTAGGACAAGAATATGGCGACGATGGGAACCAATATCCCGGCGGGAGCGATTGACGCTACGCCCGGGCACCAGGCCGGCCAGCGGTTTGCGCTGGTGGCGCTGACATCTCTGTTCTTCATGTGGGGGTTTATTACCTGCCTGAATGACATCCTGATTCCACACCTGAAGGCGGTCTTTGACCTGAATTATGCCCAGGCCATGCTGGTGCAGTTCTGCTTCTTCGGTGCGTACTTCCTTGTTTCACTCCCTGCGGGCAAGCTGGTTGGCAGAATCGGCTACCAGCGAGGCATCGTCGTTGGTCTGGCGATTGCCGTTGTCGGCTGCCTGCTGTTTATCCCGGCGGCGCGACTGCAGGTCTACGGTGTTTTCCTGTTCGCGCTGTTCGTACTGGCGGCAGGTATTACCGTGCTGCAGGTGTCTGCCAACCCCTATGTCACCGCGCTGGGCTCGGAGAGCACGGCTGCAAGCCGCCTCACCATGACTCAGGCATTCAACTCGCTGGGCACCACGGTAGCGCCTTTCTTTGGTGCTTTCCTCATTCTGTCGGTCGCGAGTGTGGCCGGTGAGCAGATGACTGCGGCAGAGCATGCCTCGGCTGTTGAATTGCCCTACCTGATTCTGGCTTCGGCCCTGGCTGTACTCGCAATTATCTTTGCCAAGTTGAAGTTGCCGACGATCGATAGTCATCTCGACTCCGCCTCTGATCTCACTGCAGACCAGAAGGGCAGCGCCTTGCAGCACTCTCACCTGCTGTTGGGTGCGATTGCGATCTTTGTCTACGTCGGTGCGGAAGTTTCCATTGGTAGCTTCCTGGTGAACTTCCTCTCCGAGGGCAGCATCGCCGGTATTACTGAAAAGCAGGCGGCCTTCTACGTCTCCTTATACTGGGGTGGGGCAATGGTCGGACGCTTTATCGGAGCGGTGGTGATGCAGTATGTGCCGGCCGGAAAGGTGTTGGCGGCCTGCTCGTTGGGCGCCTGTGCTCTGCTGGCCCTGACCATCTTCGGCACTGGCAGTGTCGCGATGTGGGCAGTTCTGTCTGTGGGCCTGTGTAACTCGGTCATGTTCCCGACGATTTTCAGCCTGGCGCTGGCCCGCCTCGGAGGCTTGACCAGCCAGGGCTCCGGAATCCTCTGTCTGGCGATTGTCGGGGGCGCGGTGGTGCCGGTACTGCAGGGGCTGCTGGCCGACCAGGTCGGTATCCAGTTGGCTTTCGCACTGCCGATCCTGTGCTACCTATATATTCTCTTCTACGGTGTTCGCGGACACCGGGTAAAAGAAAGCTGAGTTGGCTTTTCTCCCTTGTTTTGACCCGGCAGTTTACTGCCGGGTTTTTTTGTCTGGAGAAACTGCGAAGGGGGGAAGGGGCGGGGGATCGCCCCGGCAAGGGGTCAGGACGCGGCGGTGCCGCGGCTGGCATCCAGGTAATCCTTGATTGGCTGGCGATAGTTTCGGCTGACCTTGACCTCGGCGCCACTTGCCAGAGTCAGAAGGTATTCGCCTTTGGTGAGCACCTTGATCTGATCGATGTAGTCCAGATTGACCAGAGTAGACCGGTGGACACGCTTGAAGGTGCTGTTGCACAGCTGTTGCTGCAGCTCCTTCATGGTGCTGCGCATGATATGGGTATCGCCACCGGCGTGGACGCACATGTAGTCACCCGCGGCATCGATCCATTCCACATCAGCCTGGTTGAGCATGATGATGCGGCCGCGATCCTTGATCGCCAGCTTCCCCGGGCCCTCATTACCGATGCGCTCCGCCGGGCTATCCAGTGAGTCCAACGAGGCCATTAATCGACCTTTTTCAGCGTTGGGTTCATCGCTGCTTCCGGCATTTCGTTGGAGCAGCCGTTCCCGCGCGCGCTGGATTGCCACTTCCAGGCGGTCTGTCTCCAGGGGCTTTAGCACATAGTCGACCGCATGGACCTCGAAGGCTTCGATAGCGTAATGGTCATAGGCAGTGGCAAAGATTACCAGCGGGATCGTGTCTCCCTGGAGTCGACGAACGACCTCAAAACCGTTCATCCCCGGCATCTGGATGTCCAGAAAGAGTATATCTGGTGTGTGTCGGGCGACCGCGCTGAGGGCCTCGCGACCGTTGCGGCAGGTGGCTACGACATCAATTCCGGAGGTTTCCTCCAGCATCGACTGTAGCAGTCGCAGTGCCAGCGGTTCATCGTCCACCAGAACAGCTCTCAAATGGCTCATGCGATTACCTCCGTCGTAGTGTTATTTTTTTTGGTCTCACGCGATTCGAACGGGAAGCGGATGTGTATCATCATCCCGCCGCTTTCCTTGCGGGACTGGGTAAGGCTGTATTCGTCGGCGTAGAGGGTACTGAGGCGGTCGCGGACGTTGGAGAGCCCGACACCAGTCGATACGGGTTCGTTAGCATCTGGATCTGCCCGACCCTCGGGGTTACCGGAGTCACAGATCTGTAATGATAATTGCTCGCCCTCCCGCCTGGCACGGATTCTGATTGTGCCACCAGATTCACTGAGGGCGATGGCATATTTCACCGCATTCTCAGCCAGGGGTTGTAACAGCATGCTTGGCACCAGTGCCCTGCGCGTCTGCTCCTCGATGTCCAGCTTCACCTTCAGGCGATCAGCAAAACGAGTCTTTTCGATATCCAGATACAGTAAAACCGCCCCGATCTCCTGGTCGAGGCTGACCTTGTTGACCGGGTCCTCGGTCAGTGAGTGGCGAAGAAACTGACTGAGGCGTACCACCATGTCACGGGCCTCTGCGGCCTGCTCGAAGCGTATCAGGGCGTTGATGGAATTGAGGGTGTTGAACAGGAAGTGAGGGTTGAGCTGGTAGCGCAGCATCTTTAGCTGCGCCTCCTTGGCGACGGCTTCCGCATGCAGGCGGCGAATCTGCTCTCGCTCGTGGAAGGCTGCCACTTCTAGTACTTTTTCGTGCTCATTTTGCAGTAAAAGGAAATATTTTACCCCGCAATAGAGAGCGCTCCAGAACAGAAACACAAACAGGGAGGCATAGTACCAGCCGCCGAACTCTGCCCAGAGAGAGTGTTCTCCGGTAAGGCGAATGTAGGTTTCCATTCGCACCAGGGTCCAGATTCCCGAGATCACCCCGACAGCTATTAGATAGATGAAGGTGCGCAACGCGATTGGGGTTTCCCAGGCCACGTCGAAGATCGGCTTGAGCAGCAAGGAGAGGAGGAAGCCAATGCTGCACTGAAATAGGGTGTTGCCTGGCTCGAACTGAGGCCACTCGACCGACGAGTGCCAAAAAGTCAGCGACAGGAAGGTGGTCACAAGGATACCCAGCCAACTGACAAGCTGTAACTTCCAGAACCAGCGTTGCGAATTCAATGCCGCAACCTGGCCGGGCTGTTGCTGGGGAATCAGTACCATGGAAAGTCGTTATTGTACGAGTGCATCAACGCTTTATGCGCAGCCATTCCGTGCTGCGGTGCTGAGCAGATACTAACCGCTGGGGGTATCCCCGGCCAGTACCGTTGGCGACTACTGGTCCGCCTTGTCTCGCCTTTGGTCCGGTCTGTCTCGGGCAAGTTGGTCGGGGGGCGTGCCGCTGTCGCCAGATCTGGTCAAGGCCCATCAGATACCGCCGGTCATCCGCCCTGCCGTGCCATCAGTCCCGGTCGTCGCGGGCGAGGGGAAGAAGGGTTCCCGGGATTGTTGCGCTCTATGGTACATTGCCCTTTCCGGAATAAGACCTTCCGGTAGCGTTATGGTGAAACAAGGCGTCTCACAGGACCCTGCGTGGAGCTCGTGCGGCGAGCGAAGCGCAGGTTGTTTCCCTACCAAGCAGGTTTAATCATTCATGCATGGCCAACGGTCAGGCCGGATAGACAACAGGAGTTCCCCTTTCGTGGGTGGGCCTGCGGTTGGATCGGCGGATTTTTGATGAAAGAGTTAGTATCCGGGGCAGAGCGGCCAATGGCCACCGAAGCGGCATATTCAGCTGTCGACGCAAGTGCTGCGCCCGCCGTCAGTACGCGTACCAGTCTGATCCTTCTGTCTTCCCTGTTCTTTATCTGGGGCTTCATTACAAGCCTCAACGATATCCTGGTCCCTCATCTCAAGAACGTCTTTGAGCTCAGTTATACCAAGGCGATCTTTGTTCAGTTCAGTTTTTTTGCGGCCTACCTGATTGTGTCGGTCCCGGCGGGTGCTCTACTGAAGCGCGTCGGCTATCAGCTGGGGCTGGTTCTGGGTTTGCTGATCGCCTGCGCTGGATGTCTGGTGTTTATCCCAGCTGCCAGGATGCAGGTCTACGAAATTTTCCTGCTTGGCCTGTTTGTCCTCGCTGCCGGTATCACCATTCTGCAGGTTTCTGCCAACCCTTTTGTCATTGCGCTCGGGCGCAGCGATAGCGGGCCCAGCCGCCTGAACATGACCCAGGCATTCAACTCCCTGGGTACAACCCTCGCGCCGGCCTTCGGAGGCCTGATTATCTTCTCTGCTGCTTCCTCGGGACTGGACCTTTCCACGGAATCCGGCATGGCCGCATTCCGTGCACAGGAGGCCGCTTTGGTCGAGGTGCCATATTTCTGGCTGGCAGTCGTGCTACTAGTGATGGTGGCTTTCTTTTCCTGGGTCCGGTTGCCAGTCATTCATGAGCAGCAGGTGGCCGACAAGGCGGTAGAGGAGAAAGGCGGCGCTTTTTCAGTGTTACGCTACCCCCGGCTGACCCTGGGTGCCGTGGGTATCTTTGTCTACGTCGGTGCCGAGGTGGCCATAGGCAGCTTCCTGGTCAACTTTTTCGGTGAAAGCTCGGTGGCGGGGATGGAGGCGGCGGTGGCCGCCCGTTACGTTTCCTATTACTGGGCTGGCGCGATGGTCGGGCGCTTTGCCGGAGCGTTGTTACTGCGTTACGTGCGCGCGGGCCTCATGCTGGCCGTCTGTGGTTTCTTTGCCACGATCCTGATCGCGGTGGCCATGGCGAGTTCGGGCATGCAGGCTGTCTGGGCGATTCTCGCTGTCGGGCTGTGCAACTCGATCATGTTCCCGACCATTTTCAGCCTCGCGCTCGGTGGCCTGGGGCGTGATACCAGCCAGGGTTCGGGTGTGCTGTGCATGGCGATCGTTGGCGGTGCTGTGGTGCCGCTGCTCCAGGGGATGCTGGCGGACTACGCAGGTATTCAGCTGTCATTCCTCGTGCCGCTGTTGTGTTACTGCTATATCGTCTACTACGGTGCTTTTTCACCATTAATGCGCAGTAAGCTCTGATACCCGCCCTCTATTGGTGCCGCTTCAACCAGAATAAAGTCCATCCCGGCGACTTGACCTTGTCGCTCCACGGCAATCGGTGCACCTTATATGGCCCTCTGTTTTGCGTGAGGTGCAACAACAATAATGGTGTCCGGAAACATTCCCGAGCGCGTTTCCCGCGCCTATCTGTATCGCCTGCCTGCTTCAGCATCGGTGGGAAACGTGATCTACAGCGGAATTGGGTAACCCATGCATAAGCAGGTAATGATGCGCCCGCAAGAGGGAGAGTGGCAGCTGGTTGCCGACATCGGTGGCACGAATGCCCGCTTTGGCCTGGCATCCGGAGGCGCGAATGCAAAAATTGAGGTCGATGAAATTCGTACCTTTGAGTGTGCCGATTACCCGACCATCGAAGCGGCTCTGACCGCTTATCTGGATTCTGTCCCCGGAGATCGTCGGAGGTCTGTACGGGAAGCCTGCGTGGCCATCGCCGGCCCCACCGAAGATGACGTGGTGGCGGTGACCAACCTGTCCTGGCGCTTCTCCAAGAGTCACGTAGGTGAGCAGCTCGGCTATCGCCGGTTCGAAGTGATCAATGATTTTGCCGCTCTTGCCCTGAGTTGTGCGCAGCTGGATTCCCAGCATCTCACCCGTGTAGACCGCCTCGGTGCCGCGAGCGGCGCCTGGGACAGGAGTGCGCCCAGAGTGGTGATTGGCCCCGGTACCGGTCTCGGTGTCTGCGGGTTGTTGAGAAGCGGTGATGGCTGGCGTGCTCTCCCCGGCGAGGGCGGGCATGCGGCGATCGCGCCGGCCACGGAAGAGGAGTTTGGCTTGTTCCGGGTCCTGCGTCGCGAGCGCAGTCACCTCTCGGCCGAGGACCTGCTCAGTGGCCGCGGACTCCAGAATATCTATCGGGGGCTTGCCACCCTGTGCGGTGTTGAGGCCGTAATGGAAAACCCGGCGGCCATCTCTGCTGCGGCGCTTGCAGGCGAGTGCACTCTGGCTCGCGATGCGGTCCTGGTGTTCTGCGCTCTGCTTGGCAGTTTTTGCGGAGACGTGGCTCTTACCATTGGCGCACGTGGCGGAGTCTATCTCGGTGGCGGTATCCTGCCCCGTATAGAAGCCCTGCTGCGCGACAGTGATTTTGAACAGCGACTGCGGTCGAAGGGCGTAATGTCCGGTTACCTGGAGCACCTGCCGGTGTTTCTTGTCAGCCACCCCTTCCCCGCTCTCAGTGGTGCAGCTGCCTTCCTGCGCCTCGACGGATAAATATAAGGAGAACCTCTATGCCACTAAGCAAGAAATATACCCTCGCTGCGTTGCTGTGCGGTGCGCTCATCGCCGGTTGCGAGGGCGAACAGCAAGCTCCCAGCGTTGCCGTATCAACGCAGACCGGTGGTGATGCCGGGGAAGTGACATCGGCAACTGGAGATCTCTCCGTCTGGCCGGAACTGAAGCCGGCACTGGCAGAGGATCCCGGACTCGAGGCGCGCATCACTGAGCTGATGGCACAGATGTCCCTGGAGGAAAAAGTCGGCCAGATGATCCAGGCCGAAATCAAATACGTTACTCCGGAGGATGTGAAGAATTACCACCTGGGCTCCGTGCTGAACGGTGGTGGCAGCTACCCGGACAACAATAAGCTGGCCACGCCCCAGGACTGGCTGGCGCTCTCGGAGGCATTTTTTGCCGCTTCCATGGACACCTCCGACGGCGGTGTTGCGATACCCATTATCTGGGGCAGTGATGCGGTACACGGGCACAACAACATCGTCGGGGCCACGCTGTATCCGCACAACATCGGCCTGGGCGCTGCCCGCGACCCGGAGCTGATCCGTCGTATCGGCGAGGCAACCGCGCGGGAAGTGGCGGTGACCGGTGTCGACTGGACCTTTGCCCCGACCGTGGCGGTGGTACGCGATGATCGCTGGGGCCGCACCTATGAGAGCTACTCAGAAGATCCCGCTGTTGTGGAAGCCTATGCCGAGGCCATGGTGAAAGGCCTGCAGGGTGAAAAGGCAGACGAGGACTTTCTGCGCGGTGAAAACCTCGTAGCTACTGCCAAGCACTTCGTCGGTGACGGCGGTACCACGCGCGGTATCGACCGCGGCGATAACCTGGTGCCGGAAAAAGAGCTCGCCGAAGTGCACGCGGCTGGCTACTTTGGTGCGCTGCCCGCAGGTGTGCAGACCGTAATGGCTTCCTTTAACAGCTGGAACGGTGATCGCCTGCACGGCCACAAATACCTGCTGACTGATGTGCTGAAAGAGCGCCTGGGCTTTGACGGCTTCGTGGTGGGAGACTGGAACGGCCACCAGTTCGTGCCCGGGTGCACCGTGGACAGTTGTGCCGCGGCCATTAATGCCGGCCTCGATATGTTCATGGTGCCGTCGGACTGGAAAGAACTGTACAAAAACACTCTGGCGCAGGCGCAGAATGGTGAAATTCCCATGGCCCGCATCGATGATGCCGTGCGCCGTATCCTCCGCGTCAAAATCCGTGCCGGGCTGTTCGAGCACGAGCGTCCGCTGGCGGGTAAGGACGGCATCCTTGGCAATGACGACCACCGTGCGCTGGCACGGGAGGCGGTGCGCAAGTCCCTCGTCTTGCTGAAAAACAATGGCAACCTGCTGCCCCTGAAGCCTCAGCAGAATGTACTGGTTGCCGGTGATGGTGCCGACAACCTGTCGAAGCAGACCGGTGGCTGGACGATTTCCTGGCAGGGTACTGGTAACACCCGGGCAGATTTCCCCGGTGCGACCTCTATCTACGAGGGGATCGCCGAAGTGGTGAAATCCTCCGGCGGTGAGGCCGTACTGAATGAGCAGGGCGAATTCGGCGCAGACAGCTTTGCCAACGGCCAGAAGCCCGATGTCGCCATCGTGGTATTTGGCGAGGAGCCCTATGCCGAGTGGCATGGTGACCTATCAAGCCTGGAATACCAGCAGACCACCAAAACAGACCTGGCACTGCTGAAAAAGCTGCATGCCGCCGGAGTGCCGGTCGTCAGTGTTTTCCTGTCAGGCCGTCCGCTGTGGGTGAACAAGGAAATGAACGCGTCTGATGCGTTTGTTGCTGCCTGGTTGCCCGGCTCCGAGGGTGCTGGTGTTGCAGATGTGCTGTTCACCGACGCCGATGGTGAGGTGCGCTACGACTTTACCGGTACCCTGCCATTCAGCTGGCCGCATTACGTGCACCAGACGGTTCTCAACCCCTACCACGACGACTATGAGCCGCTGTTCCAGCTCGGCTACGGTCTGCAGTCCGGGCAGGAGTCCCTGGTGAGCAACCAGCTGACAGAGGATGGTGAGACTTACACGGACGGCGCCCTGGAAGACGCGTGGATGCTGGTATCGCGGCCGCGCGCGCCCTGGCAGTTGCAGATCGAAGAGAGCGGCCAGGCTCCGGTGGCCGTGACCGGTAACCGTGCCACCAGTGGTGAAGATGCCAATATCACCGTGGCATCCATCGACATGGAGTCCCAGGAAGACGCCCGCAAGATCGACTGGAAGGGCCTCCGTGCTGGCAGCGTGCTGCTGGCAGCCGAAAAACCGCAGGACCTGAGCCGCTACCTGAAAGAGGGCGCCGCGCTGTCTTTTGATATCCGCGTGGATAGCAAGCCGCAGCAGCCGGTCAGTGCCAGCATCGCCTGCGGCGACGACTGCTCTGCTGAGCTGCCGTTGCAGAATGCCCTGCAAGCCCTGGAGACCGGCAAGTGGTCGAAGCTTTCCATCGACCTGCAGTGTTTCGTCTACAAGGGTGCTGACTTCAGCCGCGTTTCCAACGCGCTGGCACTGAGCACCGAAGGTCAGCTATCGCTGGCAGTCGCCAACGTCAAGTACGTGCCGAAGGCCGCAGACGAGGCCGCGATTCGCTGCGAGGGGTGAGCCCTGTAGCGGTGATCATCGACTGACCTTTTCCAATGCCCGGGCACCAGCCCGGGCATTGTGGTTTAAGAAGCTGAAAATAAGGACGGGCAGGGCACGCCTGGCCCGCACAGCCGAGGAGAGAAAATGAAAAACAACGATACTTCCATCGCCCGCGCCAGTACCCTGGCGCTGCTGGTGGCACTGGCTGGCTGTTCCGGCGACCAGTCCGGCCAGCAGTCCCAACAGGCAGGCAGCAAGCCTGTGGCCAGTGGTGAGGAGCAACTGGCGTCGCAGGATATCGCCCCCAATATTGATAGCCGCGTAGAGCAACTGCTGAGTGAAATGACCCTCGCCGAAAAGATTGGCCAGATGACCCAGGCCGAGCGTCGTCACGCGACGCCCGGGGATGTGAAAAAACATCACCTCGGATCGATCCTGAATGGTGGTGGCTCCTTCCCCGGCAAAAATACCCGCGAGGACTGGGTGCAGATGATCGGTGCCTACCAGGAGGCGGCCACGTCGACCCGTATGGGAATTCCCATTATCTATGGCAGTGACGCGGTACATGGCCACAGCAATGTGGTCGGTGCGACTATTTTTCCCCACAACATCGGCCTCGGTGCTACCCGCAATCCGCAACTGGCACAGAAAATTGGCGAAGCCACTGCCCGTGAAGTGGCGGCGACCGGGGTGTCCTGGACATTCGCTCCCACGCTCTGTGTGACCCGCGATGAACGCTGGGGCCGTTCTTACGAGTGCTTCAGTGAAGATCCGGCGCTGGTAGCCGAATTCGCCGCACCGCTGGTGGATGGCCTGCAGGGCGGCCACATGAATGGCGACACCATCGCAGAGAACAAGATCGTCGCCACCGCCAAGCACTGGGTGGGTGACGGTGGTACCGCCTACGGCACCGGAGACGCCAACTATGCCATGGACCGCGGTGATACCCAGATCTCCATGGAGGAGCTGCGTGAGCTCCATATCGCGCCCTATAAGCCGGCACTGGAAGCGGGTGTGGGGACCGTGATGATTTCCTACAGCACCGTCAACGGCACCAAGATGCACGAGCACGGTGAGTTGATCAACGACGTCCTGAAGGGGGAGTTCGGTTTCGACGGTTTCACCATCTCGGACTGGGAAGCGCTTAAGGAAATTCCCGCAGAGACCAATCGCGAACGGGTCGCTCGTGCCATCAATGCGGGTGTGGATATGGTGATGGAGCCGGAAAAATGGCAACAGTTCATTACCGACCTCACCGCGGCGGTGGAGGCGGGGGAGGTCTCCATGGAGCGCATCGATGATGCCGTCAGCCGTATCCTGAAAACCAAGCTTGCAGCCGGCTTGTTCGAGAACCCGATGCCGCCACTGGCGAGCGAGCCCGGCGCGGGTGAATTGCTCGGTCACCAGGACCATCGCGCGCTGGCTCGTCAGGCCGTGCGTGAATCCCAGGTGGTACTGAAAAATGATGGCGAGCTGCTGCCGATCGCGAAGGATGCGAAAGTCTTTGTGGCGGGGGCCCATGCCGATGACATCGGCCTGCAGTCCGGGGGCTGGACCATCGAGTGGCAGGGCAAGGCCGGTGAGATCACCGAGGGCACCACGATTCTGCAGGGCATCAAGGAAGTCGCCGGCGGCTCAGTAACCTACAGTGCCGACGGCGAGGGTGCCGCAGGCCACGATGTGGCCATCGTTGTCGTGGGCGAACAGCCCTACGCTGAGGGTATGGGTGACTATCGCGAAGCTCCGTGCGAATTGTGCAAGCCGCTGACCCTCAGCGATGAGCAACTGGCGGTGCTGGATAAAGTGGAGGCGAGCGGTGTTCCGACCGTGGTAGTTCTGGTTTCCGGGCGCCCGCTGCTGATCGCTGACCAACTGCCGCAGTGGGAAGCTTTTGTTGCCGCATGGCTGCCGGGCACCGAAGGCAACGGCGTGGCGGATGTCTTGTTCGGCGATTACGCACCCACTGGCAAGCTACCGGTCACCTGGCCGAAAGATCTCAAGCAGATCCCCATCAATGTGGGCGACGAGCAGTATGACCCCTTGTTTCCCTACGACTTCGGCCTCAGCTTCGAAAAAATTTGAGCTTGACTTGGTGGCCCGGGGACGGGCCCCGTCCCTTTGCCTGGGCAATCTAATCCCCCTGCGCTCCCTGTATTTCAGGGGTGTATGCTTATCTTTTGGTGTCATCGGGGGGGGTAAGCTCTGCGTTCGCTATCTGTAAATAAGCATTGTTCCCTGCGTAACCCTCAATAGCGGGGGGGGGCGCGAAAATCGGGCTGTTTTGTGAGCAACTTTTCGCCGCAGGACAGCTCAAATAAACTGTGCTAGATTGTTGGCTTCTGTGAATGTCTGGCGCGAAACGCAGTATTCTTCGTGCAACGTGTGCTTATCAAAAGGGGGTGGATTGCACTCCTGTCTCACACAGTAGAAGAATAAATGCGTAACTATTTGTCTGGCATGGATTGCCTGCATGCCATCTTCATCGCCGGATTTCTTGTCTATGTGACCGGCCACCCCACTTCACCGTCTTCCCTCACGGCCCTTGTCATTTTCCTGGCCATATTTGTCTCTTATATGTTGGGCTGTGCCGTATGGAGATTCCTGCGCACCCGGGAATCAGCCAATAAGCTCAATAAATCCAATGACATGCTGGAGCCAAAAGATGGATGAAACCCTGATCCACGGTTTGGAAGCCGCACTGTTGTCTTCACCGGACAACATTCCCTTGCGACTGTCATTAGTGCGTGCCCTGGCCAGTGCAGGCGAAATCGAAGCGGCGGCGCGCTACCTGGAACCATTGTCCGGGGAACAGTTGTCTGCGCAAGAGCAGCTACTGGCTGCAGGGGTTCTGCAAAGAAATAATTCTGCAACGCGTGCACTGGATTTCCTCATTTCCACTGACGCCAGGGTCACGTTGGAGCGATCGCGCGTGCTTTTGACGCTGGGAAAGCTGGATGAGGCCAAGTCGCTCTATGCCGATGTCATCCGGGAAAATGCAACCCTGGAGGACGCAGAGCTGGCGAAGCAATTGAATGCCCGAAGCATCGATACCGGAAAAGGACCAAAGCTTCGGGTTATCTCAAATGATGATACCAATACGAGCGAGCTGAATCGCATATTGCAGCCCGAGCAAGAGGCTATCAAGTTTTTGGATATCGGTGGTCTTAAGGATGTAAAGAAGCAGATTCACAAAAAAATCATCTTGCCCTACCAGAAGCCATCATTGTTTTCCCGTTTTCGTAAAAAAGTTGGTGGCGGCATATTGCTGTATGGGCCGCCGGGCTGTGGCAAGACCATGCTCGCACGGGCAACCGCTGGGGAATGCAAAGCGACCTTTTTCAATGTAGTGATTTCTGACATCCTCGACATGTACATTGGAGAGTCCGAGAGCAAGTTGCACGCAGTGTTCGAACAGGCCCGTCGCAACAGCCCCGCAGTGATCTTTTTTGATGAGGTAGAAGCACTCGCGACTAAGCGTGAACACACACGGGAAGCGACCTCATCGAAGCTGGTCAGCCAGTTTCTCGCTGAGCTGGATGGCTTTGCCCAGGATAATCATGGCGTACTGGTACTGGCGGCAACCAACGTGCCTTGGGCGTTGGATCCGGCGTTTCGGCGGCCGGGTCGGTTCGATCGCGTTCAGTTCGTGCCGCCGCCGGATTCCGAAGCGCGAATTGAGATTTTGCGCGGCCTGCTGGACGGCAGGCCCGGCGGCGAAACTGTCGACGTCAGCAGGGTGGCACGGTTGACTCCGGGCTTTTCAGGTGCGGATCTGGCCAATCTGGTTGAAACCGCAATCGATGAAGTTATTGATGCCTCGATCGAGTCGGGAAATGAACAGGCGCTTGGTAATGAATATCTGCTGGAAGCACTCAAGCAGGTCAAGCCCACGACCGTCGAATGGCTGACAACAGCGAGAAATTATGCGCGCTACGCGAATGAGTCAGGCCAGTACAATGATGTGCTCGAATTCCTGAAAAAGCATGGTAAGTAAGCGATGACCGGCATGGGAAGAGGTGCCTTGACCTCATATCAGATTATCGATGAGCCGCGTCCGGGATTGCTGTCACGACTGGCTGTAAACCCCCTGTGGCCGCTGCTTGGTTTCATTCTCGGCGGGGTCTTCTTTAGCTGGATTTGGGCGGTATTCAACAGTTTTGCCCTGGGTAGCCCGACCCGTGTGCGTGAGTCCGTCGTGGTCATACTCGGTGCAGTTGGTTATTTTGCACTTTTCTTCCTGATGCTCATTCTGGTTAATAGCGGATTGGTGGAAGGGCTGTCCCATCATTACACGCGGATCCTGTTGGTTGCGGTGGCGCTGTTGCCCAGCTACTACCTCTTTCAGCGGCAGAGTACAGCATTTGAGCTGTATGAGTATTTTGGTGGCAAGACAATCAATGCTCTCCCTTTACTCATCCTCGGCTTAGGCTATTTAGCAGGCGGTAAGCTTCAGGTGGCTGTGATTAATACCGTGATGAATGGGGTCGCACAATGGATCCACTGAGCAATGAAATTGACCGCCTGGTTGAAAAGGCGCGGCGCCAGTTTTCGTACGGTGATGTGGGAGCGGCAATTGAATCCCTGCGGGAGGCGCTGACTCTCGACCCGAACAATGGATACGTTCACAGTTATCTCGGGATCGGCTTGATTGGGGCAAGGCGGCTGGTAGCAGCCCTGCATGAGGCCCAGGCCGGCCTGGCATTGGAGCCAGAAGAGCCTTTCGCACATTACGCTCTGGGCCTGGTCTTGGCGGCGAAAATGCAATGGCGAGAAGCCGTGGATAGTTACGGTCGGGCGCTGGAACTGGACCCGGAGTTTGCTGCGGCTCACCTGGCCCTGGGGCAGAGCCTGTCCCAGCTGAATCGACGAGCAGAAGCGCTTCAAAGCCTGGAGCGCGCTCTGGAGCTGGACCCGGAGGATGCGGACACCCTCGCCGAAATGGCGTGTTGGCACCTCAGTGGTGGAAAGAGAAAGGAAGCCGGGCATTTTGTGCAGTTGGCCCTGGAGGCCGAGCCGCAGCATCAGGAATCACTCGTTTTGATGGGGCAGATCCTCCTCCAGCAGGGCGCGGTCGATGAGGCTTATGACCATGCCATCTGGGCCCTGCAGCAGGACGCCAATGATGAGCGGGCCCTTTACTTATTGTCATCGATCAAGGCGCGGCAGAATCCTTTTTTTGGACTATGGTTTCGGCTCAACTCCTGGCTTGTGTCCGGTAGTGGAAGCCGCACCATGTTGCTGCTGGTAATTGGTTACCTGCTGTTTCAGTTAAGCTCGCAAGTGCTGGAAGACACCGGACATGGTGACTTGGCGTCACTGGTCAGCTATGCCTGGCTGGGTCTGGTGATCTACACCTGGGTCGGGCCCGCTTGGTTTCGGAAGCGGGTGCAGGATGAGCTGAAAACAGTGGCCCTCAAGCCAGGCTACTAGCCGGTTGGATGTCCCGAAGCCTGGAAATCCTCTCCGGTTTGCCATAGCGTTGTTGAAGAATTACCAGCCCCGGAGAAAGTTACTGGTTTCGCAACGAATGTAGCTGGCAATACGCCGACTTGCATTTCACTCCCTGGCTTGAATTACCTGCCCGCCAGATTAACCACCTGAACAGACACTTCCGCTCAAAAATATAGTCAGCCGGGCATGACGCGGAGCGCTGTTGCCTCAATTGCCCCACCCGCGCTTTTTTACAGTAGCTTGGTTCCCGCAATAACAACCGGTGCTTCAGCATGAAAAGGTCGATAACCAGCTCTTCTTAAGAGCAGGTGATAACAGGCCCTGTCCGGCCAAGTACCGAGCAGGGCCCGCTGGATAAATCAGAGCTGGATTGTCGCTGCGGGTATTAACGGAAACATTCCGCGCAATACCCCTTTATTGGCACAACCCGGTGCTGGCGCCGGTGTCATGGCTCAGGCCACCGCCGCTCAGGTCGGAGACACAGAAGCCAACAGACAGGTTACCGCCCGCAGTCGCCGAGCTGCTCACGGTCGCCATGCCGTTGGCATCGGTGACTGCGCTGGCGCCGCTCTCGGTGATGCTGCCACTGAAGTTGCCGGTCACAGTCACGCCACTCATGCCGCGGCCCAGGTTGTCCAGGACCGTCACAGTTGCGGTGGCGTACTTCTGGCCGCGACCTGCCGACTGGGTGCCGGTGACCACACTGGATACGTACATGGTGGTGGCAGCGGCGCTGTCATTGACGGTCACATCGAAGGAACTCTCTCCAGTAGCCCCCTCATTGTCCGTCACGGTCAGTGTCACGGTGTAAGTGCCCGACGCAGCATAAGTATGGCTGGCAGTAGCGCCGGAGCCGTTGCTGCCGTCACCAAAATCCCAGGCGTAGCTGCTGATGGAGCCATCACTGTCGGAACTGGCGCTGCCGTCGAAGTTACAGCTCAGGTCTGTACAGCTGTGGCTGGTGCTGGCGGTCGGGGCCTGATTGCCAGTTCCGCCCTCGAGACCGTAGATATCGAAGTTATCCCAGTAATAGGTGTCACCATTGAGGGTGTTGGGGTCAAACAGGACCACGAGGCTATCTACCGCGTTGTCGGGCGTGCCGCCATCGATACGGTCGTCGAGCTCGAACTTCAGCCGTTGCCAGCCACTTCCCTCGCCGACATAAGCCGCATACTTGGAGTGCCGGCCAGTGGGATAGTTGGTAGCAGTGGTACTGGAGCTGTCTTCCAGTTGCACCAGGATCTGTGTGCCCGGGACCGCGTTGGTGAATACATCCATGTAGAACGCCTTGTCGCCGGTCAGGAACGGTGCTGCGTCCGGAATGGCAGTCGTATCAGCGATGATCACGTCATATTGGGCCGTGGCGTTGCGCGTGTACATGGCCACTGTGGCAGAGCTGTTGGTGGCGTCCGGAGCTGGGTTGACTGCATCCTGTACAAAGGTGCCATCGAAGACGGTGTAGCCCAGGTTGCGGTTGCCATCGAAGTCGTCCAGAACACTTTCCTGCACCAGTTTGGGTCCCACATGGACCGGCAGGGCCAGGTTACGGTTACCACAGCTATCGGTAACACTGACGGTCAACTCTCCACCGGAGTTGCCCCACTGCACGCTGATAGTATCGCTGCCTGTGCCGGAGACCAGCGTCGCGTCTGCGGGCACGTTCCAGTTGAAGGTGGCGCTGGCACCGATGGCGCCAGTGACGGAATAGCTGGTGGTTTCCCCGTTATCCACGATGCGGTCACCGACAAGGCTCGGCTGGCCATGGTCGTAGACGCGCACGTAATCCACCTGCATGGTCTGCGGTAGCATGGAGTCGTCCACGACCCCGCCGAGAGTGCCGCCCACCGCCACATTCAGCAGGAAGTGGTACTGGTAATTTTCAAACGTCCAGTAAGACGCATCGGTGATGTCGTCGGGCGTCAGTGTGGCGTACAGCTGGTCGTCCACGTACCAACGCATCTCGTTGGGTTCCCACTCCACCGCGTAAACGTGAAAGTCCGCGGACCAGGGCTCTGGCTGGCTCAACAGGCGATTACCGGTAAAGGAGTTATTGGGGTAGGGCTCGCCGTAGTGAATGGTGCCAGAGACATACTCATCCGCCTGGCCGGTGGACTCCATAATGTCGATCTCACCACTGATCGGCCAACCTTCCGCCGGATCGGTGGGCAGCATCCAGAATGCTGGCCACATGCCCGTGCCATCAGGGATCTTGATACGCGCCTCAAAGCGGCCGTTTGTCCATTCTCCGCCATTGGGCATATTGGCGGTACGCAGGCGCGCGGAGGTGTAGGCCGAGCCCCGCACACGCTCTTTCCTCGCGGTAATCGTCAGTAAGCCATTGGCGACAGTGGCATTTTCAGCCTGATAGTACTGAAGCTCGCTGTTGCCCCAGCCACAGATACCGTAGCTACAGCCATCGCCGATCATGGGTTCCCATTTACTGGTATCCAGTGCGGTGCCATCGAAATTGTCTTCCCAGACCGGGCTCGGGCTCTGGCACTGCTGGCCAAAGGCTGTCGAAGCCATCAACATCGCTGCGGGGAGGGTGAGTCCCCGGTAATACTTATTCTTATACATGTTGTGTTTCCTCAAATTGAGTTTGCATGCCCCGTTCCTCGGGCACGCGCAATGAAATTACCAAGCCCGGCTATGGCTGGTTTGTGATCGGTGGCTGAATGCGGCGGAGTGGTTCGGAATTAGGCTGATTGGGAAGCCGTTGTTTGGATCCGGTAGGTCAAGAATGAATTTAACGCCACCGCCTGAGCCTCACAACCAAAAAGAATGAAGGCATATTTCGGAACCGCGTTTTTGCGCTTTCAAGCCTGTTTTGAAGCGCTGTCTCTTCAGAAAGAGCGTGCAGCAAGCAGATCTTGCGTGCGGTGATAGTGAGAGCTTCCTGGGCTAGCGTAAACGGTGCTTCTCGATCTGACCCTGGTGATGTAACTGGTCATTCTGAACTGCGCGCAGGAGTGGGGTTTTGCGCCAAAAGACGCACTGTAGCTGGTCCACACATTCATGGAACGAGTACTCTGTTTATGCGCTCACAGCAGTTCCGCGGCGAATGGAAACCGATCACCAGGGCGAACGCGAGGCACACCACCATGACTCCAGAGCAGAAATACCAGCTTGTGGCTGGCAAGCAGCCGCTGGAACTCCTTTACCAGCGGGAGCGGGAACAGGGCGGGGAGGTTTACCTGCGGCAGATGTGGAACCGCGAATGGCGGGAATACACCTGGAGTGAGGTCATGGATCGCGCGCGGCGTATTGCCAGTTTCCTGCGCGAGCGATTCGAGCCCGGCGACCGCATTGCGATGCACGCCAAGAACTGCGCTGACTGGATCATCGTCGACATCGGCATCATGCTCGCCGGAATGGTGAGCGTGCCCCTCTATCCCGGGCAGTCTGCCAGTTCCATGCGTTACGTCCTCGAGCACTCGGACAGCAAGCTGCTGTTCTGTGGCGCCAGTGATGACAACAGCGCACTCACCGAGGTCGCCCGGCAATTGCCGACGGTAGCCATCCAGCGCTGTGAGATCGACTGCGACATCACCATGGATGAGCTGCTGGAGACCCATCGCCCATACGCCGAGAGCCCTCTGTTTGGCGAGGACGAGGTGTTCACCATCATGTACACCTCCGGCACGACCGGTCACCCCAAGGGCGTGATGCACACCTGGTCCGCCATCAGTTTCGCGGTGCCGAACATGGTGCGCGGGTTTGGTTATGATGAGCGCGACCGCTTCTTTTCCTACCTTCCGCTGGCGCATGCGGCCGAGCGCATCGTGATTGAGTTTCACAGCCTCTATTCGGGCACGCCGGTGCATTTTCCCGAATCACTGGATACCTTCCTTGAAGACCTCAAGCGGGCTCGCCCCACCATGTTTTTCTCAGTGCCGCGCCTGTGGGGCAAGTTCAAGGAAGGGATCGATGCGAAACTGCCACCATCCGTGCAGCAATTCCTGCTGAAGGTGCCCGGTCTGCGGCGCTGGCTACAGCGCAAGATCCAGCGCGGGCTCGGCCTCGACCAGGCGCGCATGCTGGTCACCGGAGCCTCCCCCATTTCCACTGATCTGCTGCGCTGGTATCACCAGCTGGGCATGATGGTGACCGATGGTTATGGCATGACCGAGAACTTTATCTATGGCTGTATTACCCATATGGGGGATAAGCCTGTGCCCGGCACCGTGGGCAAGCCGTTCTGGGAGTGTGAGGTGAAGATCTCCGATGAGGGCGAGATCCTGTTCAAAAGCCGCGCGCTGATGAAGGGCTATTACCGGGAGCCGGAAAAAACCGCCGAAGTGCTGCGGGACGGCTACTACCACACGGGTGATGCCGGCTTCATCGACGACGAAGGGCTGCTGCATGTCACCGGGCGCATCGCCGACACCTTCAAGACAAGCAAGGGCCGTTTCGTGCAGCCGCCCAAGCTGGAGGGCCTGTTTGGCAGCGAGGCTCTGCTGGGCCAGGTTTGTGTACTGGGACACGGTATGAGCCAGCCGGTAATGCTGGCTGCGCTGTCCGAGCTGGCTCAGAGCATGGACAGGTCGGCGGTGACCGGGCAACTGGGGAAAACCCTCGAGCGGGCCAACGCCCAACTGCAGGCCCATGAACGGATTGAAGCCATTTACATTACCGCGGAGGAGTGGACGCCGCAGAACGAGATGCTGACACCCACGATGAAAATCAAGCGCAAGCTACTGGAGCTGCGCTACCGTCCGTGGATCGAGAGCCACGCGGCGGCGGGGCCGGTGGTGTGGGAGGCGCCGGAGTCCGACAGGGCTGCGCCTGCCGGAACGGGAGGAACTTTCAAACCCTCCCAGCCTGATATCGGTGGGAATGCGTAGAGGAGGCCAGTGATGTCAGTGAAAGCCTGACGCAGAACTGCGACCCTTGGTGGCAGGACGCACAACACCAAAAGCACAGGGCCGGTGGAAATCCCCCGGCCCTGTTTCGTTTTTACTGTAGCAGGATCAGTGACAGGTGCAGGTCATGCACTTGACCTCGCCACCCTGTTCACCCACATCAATGCTGTCCGCACAGCACTCGAAATCCTCATTGTGATTGCAGGCAGAGACCTTGCAGGCGCCGACCCCGGCGGAGCGATTGCTGCGGGTGTGTTTGCTGTTCTGGAAATAGGTGTCACAACCGGGAACGTCCCCATGGCCGATGGTAATGGCACGGGCATGGCAGTTACTGTCGGTGTTATAGGCGCATTGGGAAATGGCGCATTTGGCGACTTCCGGCATATCGGTGGCGATGATCATCTGGGGCCTCGCTGTCTTTTTCTCGCTCCTTCAAGCCTAGTCCAGCCCGCCAGCAGGGAATCGGAGCCAGTTGAAAATCACGTCGCTGCGCCGGCATTCGGCGCAAGTTTCCACATTGCTCAAGGTTATGAGCAGCGCAGATCTATGCCGAGATCGAATCAATACGCCCTTTAAAACCATTTTTTCGGTCGCAGTTCTATTGATGAACGCACCGGAAACATCAGAAAAGGAGGTTTTATGATTCCGCACGAGACACACAATCTGGCAAAGAGCATCCGCACTGCCCTTGGAGGTATGGCTGTGGGCGCTGCCGGGCTGGTGTTGTCCTCGGCAGCGGTGGCGGAGGATCCCTACGACAAGGCCGATGACAGCTGGATCAGTGTCACTGGTACGGTGGTTAGCGCGCAGGCAGATCGTTTTGCGCTCGACTTTGGCGAGGGGGTCATCACAGTAGAGATGGACGACTGGGACTGGTACCAGGAGGGGCAGGCCCTACTGGACGGGCAGGAGGTGATCGTATACGGACGCATTGACGATGACCTCTACGAGATCCGCTCGATCGAGGCCGCCAGTGTGCATGTGGACAGCCTCAACAGCACTTTCTTTGCCAGTGCCCTGGATGAGGAAGACATCAACAACATCTATGTTGGCAGCTATTTCGCCTTCCCCCGTACCGAAGGCCAGGAGGTCAGCCTGACAGGCCGGGTGAAGGCGATCGAAGGTCGAGAGTTCACCCTGGATACCGGGGTGCGTGAGATGCGGATCGATACCATCGGTCTCGGTTATAACCCCCTCGATGATGAGGGCTACCAGCAGATCGATGCTGGTGACTTTGTCAGCGTTTCCGGGGAGCTGGACCTTGGTTTCTTCGAGGAAAATGAGATCCGGGCCGATCGTGTTCTGACCCTGTCGCCAGAAATACGGCGCAAACCCGTGAGCAGGGTCACTCATTGATGTCGGCTCACCGGCAGTTCACAAAATAACAGGGAGAGCATCTGCAACGAGTCTCAGGGAGGAGAGTAAGGGAGAAAACAATAACAGTAAGGAGAAGCAATCAGCGCCCATGACGGGCGCTTTTTTTTGCTCGGAGGGAGGCGGATTCAGTGGGCAGTGGAATAGGTGAGGCAATTGACGGCGTTGCCGTTCTGGCCTACCTGGATGGCATCTGCAGTGCACTCGAAGTCGTCGTTGTGGGCGCAGTCTTCCATCTTGCAGGCGCCGACGCCCGCGGTGCGGTCGCTCTCGGTATGCTTGGAGCTGTCAAAATAGGTGTCGCAATCGGGGTCAGGGCCATCCCCAATGGTGATGGCCCGCGCGTGACAGGACTCGTCAGCGTTATAGGCACAGTGACTGATGACGCACTTGGCGACCTCGGGCATATCGGTGGCGATGATCATGGCATGGTCTCGTTCAGCAGGTGACAACGGATTATCTGGGCTAACCAGAAAATAGTTCAGGGATGCACCGTGTCAACGGCATGTTTGGGGCCACAAGAGAAAGTCATGTCATGGCGTGTGAATCCCGGTATTCGTACTGCCAGGGCTGAAAATTGTCCCCCTGTCGAAACTTTAGGCATGCATTGTTGGGGGGCATCTCACCCTGCGTCCTGTCCTACCTCCCCAATATGGAAAAGTCGCTTGCAGTGCCTGCGGCTTTTCGTCAAATTTGTCTCCAGCAATAACAATAACGGATTGGTATGGGAGACAATTGATGAGTTTCGAAAGTGAGAAACACGCGGATCAATACTGGAAAGAAAACCTGCGCATGATGCTGACCCTGCTCAGCATCTGGTTCGCGGTCTCATTCGGGGCTGGCATCCTGTTTGTAGAGGAGCTGAATACCATCCGCCTGGGTGGCTTCAAACTTGGCTTCTGGTTCGCCCAGCAAGGCTCCATTTATGTGTTCCTGGCTTTGATCGTCGTGTACGTGGTCAAGATGAACAAGCTCGACCGCAAGTACAACGTGCACGAGGATCACGAAGAGCCGGAAGAATTCGAGGAAGCCCTCGAAGAAGAGTTCACGCAGTAGGAGCCGCTCATGGATATTCAAACCCTTACCATCATCATCGTCCTGCTCACCTTCGCGCTGTACATCGGTATCGCCATCTGGTCCCGTGCGGGCTCCACTCACGACTTCTATGTCGCCAGTGGTGGCGTCAATCCGGTGGCGAATGGGATGGCGACTGCAGCGGACTGGATGTCGGCAGCGTCCTTCATCTCCATGGCTGGGCTGATCAGTTTCATGGGCTACGATGGCGCTGTGTATCTGATGGGCTGGACCGGCGGCTACGTGCTGCTTGCCCTTTGCCTGGCACCCTATCTGCGCAAGTTTGGCAAGTTCACCGTGCCGGCGTTCATCGGTGACCGCTACTACTCCAATACCGCCCGTACCGTTGCAGTGATCTGTGCAGTCTTTGTCTGCTTTACCTATGTGGCGGGCCAGATGCGTGGTGTCGGTGTGGTCTTCTCGCGCTTCCTGGAAGTGGATATCACCGCGGGCGTTGTCATCGGCATGGCCATCGTGTTTTTCTACGCAGTGCTGGGTGGCATGAAGGGCATTACCTATACCCAGGTAGCCCAGTATTGCGTCCTGATCTGTGCCTACCTGGTGCCGGCCATTTTTATCTCCATCATGATGACCGGTCACGTGATCCCGCAGATCGGTTTTGGTAGCGAGTTGAATGATGGCTTTCTATCGGCTGATGGCTCTCTATCAGCGGATGGCTCCGGTACTTACCTGCTGGACAAGCTTGATGGTCTGTCGACGGAACTGGGCTTTGCGGAATATACCTCGGGGACCAAGAGCACCATTGATGTGTTCTTCATCACCGCCGCACTGATGGTGGGGACCGCAGGCCTGCCGCACGTGATCGTGCGCTTTTTCACAGTGCCGAAGGTACGTGATGCGCGCAAATCGGCTGGCTGGGCGCTGCTGTTCATCGCGCTGCTCTATACCACGGCACCGGCGATCGCCAGCTTTGCGCGCGTGAACATGATCGACACCATCAACGGCCCGGATGCGGAGGGTATTGCCTACGAAGAAGCACCGGGCTGGATCAGCAACTGGGAAAATACCGGCCTGATTTCCTGGGAGGACAAGAATGATGACGGCCGGATGTTCTACTCCGGGGACGAGCGCAATGAGATGACCATCGACCGGGATATCATGGTACTGGCGAACCCGGAAATTGCCGGCCTGCCGGCATGGGTGATCGCGCTGGTGGCAGCTGGCGGCATCGCAGCCGCACTATCCACGTCCGCGGGCCTGCTGCTGGTGATCTCTACATCGATCTCCCACGATCTGCTGAAGCGCAACCTGATGCCCCACATCAGTGACAAGCAGGAGCTGCGCTATGCGCGGATTGCCTCAGCAGTGGCCATCTGTATCGCCGGTTACCTCGGTATCAATCCGCCGGGTTTCGTGGCGCAAGTGGTGGCATTCGCCTTCGGGCTTGCGGCTTCATCGTTCTTCCCGGCGATTATCCTGGGGATCTTCAGCAAGCGAATGAACAAGGAAGGGGCCATCGCAGGGATGATTGCCGGTATCACCTTTACGGCTGCCTACATCATCTACTTCAAGTTCATTAATCCGGCGGCGAATGTGCCGGAAAGCTGGTGGTTCGGTATCTCCCCTGAGGGGATCGGCACACTGGGGATGCTACTCAACTTTGCCGTTGCCATCGGCGTGGCAAAGGTGACCGGCGATGCCCCGAAGCATGTGCAGGAGATGGTAGCCAATATCCGCTTCCCGAAAGGGGCGGGCGAGGCCAGCGCACATTGACTGGCAAAGTCTGGATTGATCGCCAGTCCTGATCAGTAATCGTTGTGGCCCTGCAGTTGCGGGGCTGCTTTGCATCCGCTCAGCTACTGGTGGATCTATCGGAATCCCAGGCCATCAGTAACAGCTCCTCGTCGTCGTTGGGCAGCCTGAGCTTGCGCTCCTGCTGCATGCCGAGCTTTTCCAGCAGTTGCACGGACGGCAGGTTGGCCGGCTGGGCAATGGCCACTATCCGTCGGAGACCGACACTCTCCCGGGCGAACTGCATCACTGCCTCGGCTGCTTCCAGCGCGTAGCCCTGGCTGCGGTAATCCGGCAGCAGGGCGAAGCCGATATCCACGTCATCCAGGCCGTCGCGCTTGACCAGTCCACACAGGCCGATGGGCGAACCATCTTTCAACTCCACCTTGTACATGCCGAAATTCTGGCGTTTGTAGGCAGCAATGGGGCCATCGACGATATAGCGGCGCGCATCGTCCTCGGTACGCACACCGCGATCGCCCACGTTGCGCAGGAAGTCCGGGTCGTTCAGTACCGCGAGCATCAGCGGGGCGTCGTCTTCTGTCATCTCGCGAAGGACCAGTCGCGGGGTATCGAGCTTGAACATCTCTTTGCGCCAGGTGGACAGCGTGATCTGTGATTTTAGCAACGCAAATGTTGTGCTGGTAAGAGAGGGAGAGGGAGAGGGAGAGGACGGGTAGTGTGAATTGTCGGTGCCGGGGACGGCACCGACAGAGCTACGGGGATGGCTTTGTGCGTTTTCGAAAACCCGGAACCGGTGGTCTGGAGCCACCGGGTCCCAGGGTGGCTAGGCTTCCAGCGCTTTGCGCACGCTAGCCAGTTTCACACAGAGCACGAAGACAGACATGGCCGTGTCCAGCTCTTCCAGCGGCGGGAAGCTCGGTGCAATGCGGATATTGCAGTCTTCCGGGTCCTTGCCGTAGGGGAAGGTGGCTCCGGCCGGGGTCAGTTTCACGCCGGCGCCTGCCGCCAGCTCTACGACGGCCCTGGCGCAGCCCGGGCGGGTGTCAAAGGACACGAAGTAACCCCCCCTGGGCTCTTCCCACGTACCGAGATCGGAATCGCCAAAGGCGTCGTCCAGGTGCTTGAGCACACAGGCGAACTTCGGCTGCAGGATCCCGGCATGCTTTTTCATATGGTCCTTCAGCATGGAGAACTCGGGGAACAGGCGCGAGTGGCGCAGCTGGTTCACCTTGTCCGGGCCGATGGTCATGGCCTGCATCTGCTGCTTGAGTGAGGCCAGGTTGGCCGGGCTGGCACTGACATAAGCGACCCCGGAGCCCGCATGGGTGACCTTGGAAGTGGACGCAAACTGCAGCACTGAGTCTACAGTGTCGTTCTCGACTGTTGCCGTACGGATGTTTGGCAGGTTGACCTGCTGTCCGAGATCGTGGATGGCGTAGGCGTTGTCCCAGAAAATGCGGAAACCGGGATTGGCAATCCGGCCAAGGCGAGACAGTCGCTCGACGGTCTCCTGATCGTAGGTGACGCCGGTGGGGTTGGAGAACTTCGGCACACACCACATGCCGATGATTTCCTGGTCCTCCTCAACCAGGCGCTCCGCAGCGCCCATGTCCGGACCGGTGGCGGTCATGGGAACGTTGACCATGCCAATGCCCAGCTGTTCACAGATGGCAAAGTGGCGGTCATAGCCGGGAACCGGGCACAGGAACTTGGGCGCCTTCATGTCACGCCAGGGTGTATTGCCGGCAAAGCCGAACAGGTAGCCGGTGAGGACGGCGTGGTACATCAGGGTCAGGGAACTGTTACCGCCAGCGATAACCTCGTTGGTCGGCACCTGGAGGATATCGGCGCCCATTTCGCGGGCGCAGATCAGGCCCTCCAGGCCACCGTAGTTGCGTGTATCGGTTCCGTCGCCTGCGCGGTAATCACCATTCAGGCTGCCGTCGAGTTTATCGGACAGGCTCAGCTGATCCGCGGAAGGTTTACCGCGGGTGATGTCCAGGTTGAGCTCGTGTTGGCAGATGCGCTGGTATTGCGCGCCCAATTCTTTTTCCCACGCCTGTAACTGATCTCGGGTGGCGGAGTCGATACGCACGGGTTTTCCTCGCTTGGCTAAATGGAAGCGGCGAGCTTATCAGCCGCCGTGGAGACTCGCCAGCGGATAACGGGAAAAGCAGCTGGAGGTCAGGAAAGTCAGGAGGAGCTGTACTCAGCGCTGGGCCAGGGTGCGGAAATCACTGGCATAGTCGCGCAGGGTCTCGGTCAGATGGCGGCGTTGTTCGGGGGTGGTGCTGGCCAGCAGCTCGCGGCTCAGCCTCATGGCCTGCTCCCGGCGTTCTGCCTGCATGCGGCGATAATCCTCCGACCAGAGTTGTTCCGGGTTATGCATCAAGTCCAGCAGGTGCTGCTGATAGCCTTCGGGTTTCTCCCGCAGTACCGAGATAAAGCGGGCCTGCCATATCTGGCGTTGCTGGTCGCGGAGCAGGGGGTTGTAGGCAACCTGGTCGACGAACGCGGCAATGAGCTGTTCCTGTCGCCCATTGACTGAGCCGAGCCAACGCTGGCTCTGCTTGCGGATACGCTTGTTGCGGCGCTCGCGAACCTTCTCTGGTGAACGCTGCCACTTTTCCAGCGACTCCATGCGTTTTTCCAGCATCGACTGCTCCAGCTCGTCAATCTGTGCCGGCGTCAACTGGGCGGCCAGTGGCAGGAGTTGGCGGTAGAGCTGGTTACTGCTGGTGTCCCAGAACTGGCTCAGGTCCTCTTCGATTGCGGGGAGGGAAACCGATTCGAGGTCGCCATTGGAGGCTTCGTAGGCCAGTTCATCGAGGAATTCTGCGTAGCGCGGCAGCTGGGTCTGGCGATGCCAGCGGTGAAAGCTTTCCAGTGACGTGGTGAGTTGGTTTTTCTGGCCGCCATTAAGATCCACATAGTCGTCCAGCCGCCAGCGCAGCCAGGTATCCAGCTGGTTGTAGGCAAACTGGATACTGGAGCAGCTGGTGAGCGTCAGAAGGCAGAACAGGGCCACCACGAGCCGCGTGGCACGGCTGATGTCGCAAACAATACGCCCGGTTGTGTCGTGGATGGTTTGAGCGGCCATCGAGCTTGCCCTGCCTGGCGTGAACGCTCTGCTTATCGTCTCTTTCAGCCAATGATGAGCGGCGCGCCAATAAATTACTGTCCGTTCCTCACAAATATAGACGTCGGCGAGGCGGCCGGGTTCAGTCGTGAGCCGACCTCTTTCTTTCGCTTATTGACTCTCTACGACGCTGCTGTCGATCCAGACCTCCACCCAACTGTTTTTCCTTAGACTTGCGACCGGGGAATTTTTCCTGCGTCAGCTTCGGGGACTGCTTTGACTCCCCGATAAAATTTGCAAGGCCGCCCGGTTCCTTTAGTGCGAGGCTGTCCTGCTCCGGTTCCGATTTGCCGTGCCTGTGATGGCCCAGCGGTTGCCGACCGGCTGGCGTGTGCTTCATTGCAGGAGGGTCTTATGTAGTGATGGTAGTTATTGTGCAATCGCGGGTTGTTTGAGCGGGAGGGCGAAAGGCGGTTGTCGCAGGAGCGGTGATAGATTTCCGGCGGTCAATCGCTCGACGGCGAGCCGCTATACTGCAGGGGATTGCTCCGGGTTTGTACGAATTCTGTGCAAGGATCGGGCGCCATGCGTTTTTCTGCGGGCTTTTTCTAAGAAACGGGATGACAACGCTGTCATCCCTCCTGTAGTATTCCCGTATATTCGCACTGGCGCCCTCAATGCGTCAGCCGCGCTTCCCCCGGGGGAAATGTTGGGAAGCCCGGCACGGACACATAACAATAGAAAATCTTAGAGGCCGGTTCAGATGGTTGCTTTGAGAGACAGGGATACCCTTTACATTGGCATCGATGGTGGCGGCAGCAAGTGTCGCGCCTCTGTTGTAGATGCCGCCCATCGTGTACTCGGCACCGGAGTGGCCGGCCCTGCCAACCCTCTTCACGGTTACGCCCAGACAATCGACTCCATCGTGCGCTCTGCCGCACTGGCCCTGGCCGATGCCGGGCTGCCGCCGGAAACTCTCGGTGATCTGGTGGCGGGTGTGGGCCTTGCGGGCGTCAATATGCCGCGCCTGTACCACGAGATGGATTCCTGGGCGCACCCCTTCAAGAAAATGTACCTCACAACGGATCAGCACTCCGCCTGTCTTGGCGCGCATCGCGGCGGGGACGGTGCGGTGATCATTGCCGGTACCGGTTCCTGTGGTTACTCCTGGGTGAACGGTCGCAGCCTGCTCGTGGGCGGCCACGGTTTCCCCCACGGGGACAAGGGCAGTGGCGCCTGGATGGGCATGGAGGCGATCAAGTACCTGCTGATGGCGCTCGATGGTCTCGCCGAGGACTCCCGCCTGAAAGGGGCATTGTTGCAGGCCCTGGATGCCACCGATGCCAATGAAGTATTCGAGAAGATTGGTGGCAAATCCTCCAGTCATTACGCACGAATGGCCGTACCGGTGATCGAGTGCGCCGAGTCGGGCGACCCGGTAGCGGTTGCCATTGTTCGCGACGGCGCGTCCTATATCAGCGATCTGGCGGACAAGTTGCTGGAACAGAAACCGCCACGACTCTCGATGATCGGTGGTCTCGCCCCGCGCCTGCGTCCCTGGCTGGCTCCTCATGTGGTAGAGCGCCTGACGGATCCGCAGGACCCGCCGGAGATCGGCTGTGTGTATTTCGCCGAACAGTCTCTGGCCCGCGAGGCCGGCAACGCGAAGGACGCTGCCAAGAAGTCGGGCAGCAGCGCCCTGTTTGGTTAACGGATAACGATTGAGAGTGATATGAGTGCAGCAAATACGGCTGAGGTAACACAGGTGGAAAAGACGATGGTTACCACGGTGATGGAATCTGAAGCCCGCGAGGCACCGGAGCGAATCGCGGAACAACTGCAGAACAACGCCGCTGTCATGGCGGAGCTGGGTGAGCGACTGCGCCGCGAGCCGCCGCGCTTTGTCATGATCGTTGGACGCGGCTCGTCCGACCACGCCGGCGTTTTTGCCAAGTACCTGATCGAGATCGAGACCGGTACGCCGACCTTTGCCGCCGCGCCGTCCGTCTCCAGTGTGTATGGCCGCAAGCTGAAGCTCGAGGGTGCGCTGGTGCTGGTGATTTCCCAGTCCGGCCGCAGTCCGGACATTCTCGCCCAGGCCCGCATGGCCAAGGAGGCCGGCGCCTACGTGGTGGCTCTGGTCAACGACGAGTCCGCCCCCATCGGCGAGATCGTCGACCTGATGGTGCCCCTGAAAGCTGGGCCGGAAAAGGCGGTTGCGGCCACCAAGAGTTACCTGGCCACATTGTCCGCCGTGCTGCAGTTGGTGGCGAACTGGACCCGGGATGAGCAGCTGCTCAGTGCGGTAAATGCGTTGCCCGAGACACTGCGCGAGGCGGTGGAATCCGATGTGCAGCTGCGCCCGGAAGACCTGGCGGCAGTAAAAAACCTGGTGGTACTCGGCCGTGGCCCGGGTTACGGCATTACCCGCGAGCTGGCATTGAAACTGAAAGAGGTTTGCAACATCCACGCCGAATCTTTCTCCAGCGCGGAATTTCTGCACGGACCGGTGACTCTGGTAGAACAGAAGCTCACCGTGGTGAATGTGCCTATCGAGGACGAAAGTTTCGAAGCCCATAGTGAGCAGATCGCCGACATCATCCGCCGTGGCGGCACCCTGGTGAACCTGCATGTGCCGAGCAAGGGGGTACACCCGCGCGTGGCACCGCTGGCTCTGTTACAGCGCTTTTATATCGATGTGGCCCATGTGGCGGTGAGCCGGGGGATCAACCCGGACGAGCCGGCCGGCCTCAAGAAAGTCACCCAGACCGTCTGAGAACCGGCAAGGAAGAGAGTCGTGGCCCGCACCCTGATCGCCGAACAGCTTTTTGATGGGGAGAATGTTCGCACGAACGTGACCATTGCCCTCGCCGACGATGGCACCATCGCCTCGCTGGGAGATGAGGCGCCCGCGGATGCGCAACGCCTGCACGGACTGGTGGCGCCGGGGCTGGTGGATGTGCAGGTCAATGGTGGTGGCGGGGCGCTGTTCAACAACGATCCCAGCGTCAATGCGCTGGGAAAAATGAGCAGCGCGCACGCGCAGTTCGGCACCACGGGCTTTATGCCAACCCTGATCACCGATGAGGTGGCCGTCATGCAGCGGGCGGCAGATGCCGTCAGTGCGGGAATCAAGGAGTCGGTGCCCGGCGTGCTGGGTGTGCACTTCGAGGGGCCGCACCTCAGTGCTCCCAAGAAGGGCACCCACGAAGAGCGGTTTATCCGTCCGCTCACCGATGAGGAGCTGGCCATCTACGCCCGTGAGGACCTCGGCATCAAGATGGTGACCCTGGCCCCGGAAAATGTCTCTGTTGCCGATATCCGCAAGCTGGTGGATCTGGGGGTGCGGGTCTGCCTCGGGCACTCGAATGCCGATGGTGCGACCGCCGCGGCGGCCCTGGAGGCCGGTGCCACCGGTTTCACCCACCTTTATAACGCCATGTCGCCGCTGCATTCCCGCGAGCCGGGTATGGTGGGGACGGCGCTGATCAGTGACCAGGCCTGGTGCGGGCTGATTGCCGACGGCCACCATGTAAGTGCCGAAGCCATGCGGCTGGCCATCAAGGCCAAGCCAAGGGGCAAGATCATGCTGGTCACTGATGCCATGTCGCTGGTCGGCAGCGATGAGACCAGCTTCCCGCTGTTCGATCGGGTGGTGACAAGGGAAGGGGACAAGCTCACTTCCACCACCGGTGAGCTGGCGGGATCGCATCTGGATATGATTTCTGCAGTGCGGAATATCCATCGCTGGTGCGATGTCGAGCTGTTCGAGGCGCTGCGCATGGCCTCCCTGTACCCGGCGCAATTCCTGGGTGATTCGGGCGGGCGCATTCAGGAAGGCGGCCGCGCCGACCTGATTTTACTGGATGAGGAACTCCGGGTTCAGAAGACCTGGATTTCCGGCCGGGAAGTGTTTACTGCCTGAGTCTTTCACTTGCCGGTTTTTAGACCGTGGCGAAGACCACGATAACGATAATAAAGGTGCTCCTATGGAAACTGCAGTTCTGCAACAAAGTGAATCGAGAACGAGAAGCAGCCTGCTGCCGATGGCCATTATCGGTATGCTGTTTTTTATTTTCGGATTTGTGACCTGGTTGAATGGATCCCTGATTCCGTTCCTGAAAGTCCTCTGTGAGCTGAACGAATTCCAGGCACTGTTCGTGACCTTTGCCTTCTACATTGCCTACACGGTAATGGCCCTGCCCATGTCCTACATCCTGCGCCGTACCGGCTACCGCGATGGTATGGCGATCGGCCTCGGCATCATGGGTGTGGCTTCGCTGATCTTTATACCGGCGGCACAGACGGGCAGCTATCCGGTGTTCCTGCTGGCCCTGTTCGGCCTCGGTGCCGGCCTGACCATCCTGCAGACGGCATCCAACCCCTACGTGGTGAAGGTGGGTCCGCCAGAAAGTGCTGCTACCCGTATTGCGGTGATGGGCATTATCAACAAGGGCGCCGGGGTGCTGGCCCCGATCGTGTTCACCGCGCTGGTGCTGTCCGGTCTGGCGGACTTCAATACCGAGGCTATCAGCCAGCTGGATGACGCTGAGCGCGCAGCCAGGCTGGAGGAAGTCTCCAATCGCCTGATCATGCCGTATATCTACATGGCTGCACTGCTGTTCCTGCTGGTCGGGCTGGTCAAGCTGTCCGGTCTGCCGGACATCGAGGAGGAGGCCAGTGACAAGAGCGAGGAGAAGTCCGGCATCCTACAGTATCCGCAGGTGGTTCTGGGTGCACTGGCGCTGTTTGCCTACGTCGGTGTGGAGGTGATCGCCGGTGACACCATCGGTCTCTACGGTGAGCGACTCGGCCTTGCCAATTACGCCTCGCTCACTTCCTACACCATGGTATTCATGGTGATCGGTTACCTGATCGGTGTGTTCGGCATCCCGCGCTTTATCAGCCAGCAGCAGGCGCTGCTGGGCTCAGCCATCGCCGGCAGCCTGTGTGTTTTTGGAGCTTTGTACGGCTCAGCGGAGAGCACCGCGATTGCCGACGTCCTGTGGGGCTGGACCGGCGTGCCGGTGGTACCAAATACCGTGGCCTTCGTTGCCCTGATGGGGCTCGCGCACGCACTGGTCTGGCCTGCCATCTGGCCGCTGGCCCTGGAAGGTCTGGGCCGCTTCACCGCACAGGGGTCCGCACTGCTGATCATGGGTATTGCCGGCGGCGCGATTATTCCGCTGGCCTTCGGCAAGCTCGCCCATGTGGCGGAGAGCACCCAGGTCGGCTACTGGGTCGCGCTGCCTTGCTACCTGTTCATCCTGTTCTATGCCCTCAAGGGCCACAAGATGCGCAGCTGGAGTTAAGTCTCCGGCCGCTGCACTGGTGATCCAGGGGTGATTCCGGAAGTTTTGTAAGCTCTCTGTTCTCTCGTTGGTTCTCGTCATCTTGCCCTCCGCGTGAGGGCTTTTTTGTGCCCGGGCTTTTTATGCGGATGGTTTGGGTTGTTGAGTGGGGATAGAGGGAGGCAGTCGGCGGGAGTGCCCCGCCGGGGTGGGGGTTATTCCGGAGCCGGGCCGCTGGAATCGCGCACTACCAGGGATGGGGTGAACTTGCGCTGGATACCGGCCTCTTTGCTGGCTGACCCGGTCTCGGTGGCGCCCTTGCTGCGTGCCTTGCTCAGCACCAGGGCAGCTGCACATTTGGCAATCTCATTGTTGGGCTGATGTGCGGTCGTCAGCTTCGGCCATGTCTGGCGGGAGAAGGGGCTGTCCTCGAAGCCGACAATGGAGAGCTGGGACGGAATGTCGATGTTCATCAGGCGCGCAGCGAAAAGGGCGCCCGCCGCCATTTCGTCGTTGCTGGCAAAAATCGCGGTGGGTGGTTGCGCGGATTCCAGCAGTTTCTTGGCTCCCTGGACACCGGAGTCGAAAGAGTACTCCCCTTTGAGTACCAGTTTTTCATCCACCTCGAGTCCGGCGTCTCTCAGTGCTCGCCGGTAGCCTTCCAGGCGACCATGGGTGGAGACATGTTCCTCACCACCGCACAGAAAGCCGATGCGCTTGTGGCCGTGCTCCAGCAGGTGTCTGGTCAGCTCGTAGGCGGCACTGCTGTCATCCACCTGGATGCAGTTGTCTTCATCCTTCTCGGCGGCCTCGGCGGAGACGATACGCACATAGTCGACCCCGAGCTTTTTGATGGACTCGATGACGTCCGGCGTTTCCGAGAAGGGTGGGGTGAGTACCAGTCCCGCCACCTTGGAATGATCCACCAAATCCTCCAGCTCCTTGTACACATTGGGCGACTTGGAGTTGCTCGGGTGGATCAGCAGTTCATAGCCCCGTGCCTTGCAGGCATCGAGAATGCCGTTTTGCATGTCGATGACGTAGTAGGCGTTGGGATTGTCGTAAATGAAGGCAATGGTGTAGGAGCGGGTGCCCGCCAGGTTGCGTGCCGCAAGGTTCGGCTGGTAGTTGAGAGCCTTGACCGCATCCATGACCTTCTTCTTGGTGGTCGGGCGCACTGAGGGTTCATTGTTGATGACCCGGGACACGGTCTTGATGGAGACGCCGGCCTGTGCGGCGACATCATTGATGGTGACTTTCATGAAGGGCGCTGGTCCTTGTCCTTGTTCTGTCCGGTCCCGCATCGCTTCCCCCGCAGGCCGAGAGGCGCAGTTTAGCAGCAAAAGCTACCTGGATGCGCCGCCGCGGCAGAGGGGCAGGCGGATTATCAGGTCCTGAAACTTTACTACAGGCCCAGATTGACAGCGTTGTCGCAGTATGGGACTCTCAAGCCATAATGACAGCGTTGTCAATGTGTTTTCAAGCGTTAGCTCGCTGTCGGGCAACCAACGCGCACCGCGTGCTACTCCCTGGAGCTGCCGTCATTCCTGCTCGACTACGTCAAAAACCGGATCGATGACGAGATTTTTGTAAATTTATTACAGCTGGACAGGGAGGTCGGTGTGGTGCGCTGGCGGGGCGTCTCTTTGCTGGTGCCGCCATCAATCGCACCGAGGTTCGCCCGTTTTCAACCCGGCGCCGCGAGGGAGCGTGGCGCCGGATGTCAGTCGGGCAGGGGAGCTGGGGGCAGCCGCCGCAGATGTCGAGCTGGATCGCTTGAAAGGGTTTGTAAATTTACTACATAATGTCGCCCTGACAGGCTGCACCCGCCAGCCGATTACCGATGTGGTCGATCTCGGTGTCGACGGCCCGCATCTGGGCCCCTTGATCTGGGGTCAGCTGGGAATCAACGGTCAGCGTACCTTTTACCAGTGTCTGCACAGGGCCCGGCGGTGGTTCCGGCTCTGGCGCCGTTCAAGGTTCACCCGGGTAATCGGCCAAGCAACAGGATTCTTATAAAAACTGGAATCGCGACTCTTGGGTGCTCTGATCGTCCTGTATCAGCACAATATTTTTAGTCAGGGCGTGATTCTGCAGATTTATTTCTTCGGCCAGTGGGGCTTGGAACTGGGTGAAGGCCTCGCCGCGGCACTACAACCAAAGCTGGAGAGTGGTGATCTGCGCAGCGAGGATGCCCCACAGCCCGTCTGATCGAATACTGCCGGCGGGTCACTGCCGGTGCCGCCGAGGCGGAAACCACCGGATAAGCAAAAGAGTAAAAGGGTTATGGTCCACAGCAAGGTTCAAGCAGTTACGCAACGCATCGTCGAGCGCAGTGAGGAGACCCGCGGCGAGTACCTCGCCCAGGTAGAGCGCGCCCATGTCAGCGGGCGAGCCAGCAGTCATCTCTCCTGTGGCAACCTTGCCCATGCGATTGCTGCCTGCAGCGAGCGCGACAAGGACCTGATCGCCTCCGGGCGCGGGCCCAACCTGGCTATCGTCAATGCCTACAACGATATGTTGTCGGCGCATCAGCCCTATGGTGCCTATCCGGATTTGATCAAGAAGGCGGCGATCAGCAACGGCGCCTCGGCCCAGGTGGCTGGTGGTGTGCCCGCCATGTGTGACGGCGTGACCCAGGGGCGCGCCGGAATGGAACTCAGTCTTTTCTCCCGCGATGTGATCGCCATGTCGACCGCAATCGCTCTCTCCCACGATGTATTCGAGGGAGCTTTTTATCTCGGGATCTGTGACAAGATCGTCCCGGGCCTGGTGATCGGCGCGCTGGCGTTCGGACACCTGCCGGCGATGTTCGTGCCCGCAGGCCCCATGCCCACCGGCCTGTCCAATGCGGAAAAGGCGCGGGTGCGGCAACTGTATGCAGAGGGCAAGGTGGGCCGCAAGGAGCTGCTGGAAGCAGAGAGTGCCTCCTACCACAGCCCGGGTACCTGTACTTTCTACGGCACTGCCAACAGCAACCAGATGCTGGTGGAAATCATGGGTTTGCAATTGCCGGGCAGCTCCTTCGTGAACCCCGGTACTGAGTTGCGCCAGGCGCTGAACGATGCCGCCGTGAAACAGCTGGTGCAGATCACCGAGCCCAGCCAGTACACACCGATTGCGAAAATCCTCACCGAAAAGGCCTTCGTCAACGGCATCGTCGGCTTGCTTGCCACCGGCGGTTCCACCAATCACACCCTGCACCTGATCGCCATGGCCCGTGCGGCCGGTATCCAGATTACCTGGCAGGATATGGCGGAGCTGTCCGACGTGGTGCCGCTGATGTGTCACGTCTACCCGAATGGCACGGCGGATATCAACCACTTTGCCGCTGCCGGCGGTATGCAGTTCCTGATTCGGGAGCTGCTGGATGCCGGCCTGCTGCACAACGACGTCCACACCGTGCTCGGCGAATCCGGGCTCAAGCCTTACTGCCACGATCCGTTCCTGAGTGAAGACAAGGCCTCGGTGGTGTGGCGGCCCACCCTTGAGGAGACGGGCGACGCCAGCATCCTGCGCCCGGCCAGTGACCCTTTCTCCCAGCACGGCGGCCTGCAGCTGCTCGACGGCAACCTGGGGCGCAGTGTAATCAAGGTATCCGCACTCAAGTCTGACCAGCTCTACATCAAGGCACCGGCTGTGGTGTTCGAGAGCCAGGACGATTTGCTGGAACGGTTCAAGGCCGGCGAGCTGGAGAAAGATTTTGTCGCCGTGGTGCGTTTCCAGGGACCGCAGGCCATTGGCATGCCGGAACTGCACAAACTCACTCCCACCCTCGGCGTTCTCCAGGATCGCGGCTATAAGGTGGCGCTGGTGACGGACGGCCGCATGTCCGGCGCATCCGGCAAGGTACCGGCTGCGATCCACATGTCACCGGAAGCGGTCGAGGGCGGTGCAATCGCCCGGGTGCGCGATGGCGACGTTATCGAGCTGGATGCCAAGGCGGGCAAGCTGGTGGTACATGTGGATGATGCGGAACTGGCCGCGCGGCCGGCGGTGGAAGTGGACCTGAGCGCGCACTCCCGCGGTATGGGGCGCGAGCTGTTCAAGAACCTGCGCAGCCTCGCCACCGGTGCGGAGAGTGGGGCCAGTATTCTTTACTGAGTCGGTTACGGGACACGAAGAGCCCTGTTAATGACTGCACGGCGCCGGGCGTCGAAAAAGGACAGAGAGTATTTATGGTCAATCCCTTCGATATGGTTTTGTTTGGTGGCGGTGGCGATCTCGCCCTGCGCAAACTGATTCCGGCACTTTACCGGGCTCACCTGGAGGGCAGTCTCGAGGAAAGTTCACGTATCTTTCCAGTATGCCGTCGCCAGGAAGATGCGGATGCCTATCTGGAAACTGCCCGGAAGGCTCTGCAAACGCATTTGCGCGATGGTGAATACACCGAAGAGGGTTGGGACGAATTCCAGCAGCGCCTGCGTGCAGTGGCCCTGGATATTGCCGTTGCCGACGAACAGTGGGATCACCTCGGTGACCTGCTGGGCGGCGACAATGAACGCGCGCGGATTTTCTACCTGGCCATTCCGCCGGCAGTGTTCGGCGCCTGTTGTGAAAATCTGTCGGTCAAGGGCCTGATTCACGAGCAGTCCCGCGTCGTGGTGGAAAAACCCCTCGGTTATAACGCCAAGACCTCAGACGAGATCAACAGCAAGATTGCCACTTACTTTCCGGAAAAGGATATCTTCCGGATCGATCACTACCTGGGTAAGGAAACCGTCCAGAACCTGCTTGCGCTGCGGTTCAGCAATGTGCTGTTCGAGCACCTGTGGGATGCGCAGACCATCGACCATATCCAAATCAGCATTTCCGAGACGGTCGGTCTCGAGGGGCGCGCCGGCTTCTATAACGAAGCGGGTGCGCTGCGGGACATGGTGCAGAACCACCTGTTGCAGCTGTTGTGCCTGATCGCGATGGAATCCCCCAACAGCATGTCGGCCAAGAATATCCGCGCTGAAAAGATCAAGGTGCTGGAGGCGCTGCGCCCCCTTGTCGGTGTCGAGGTGGATGAAAACATCGTGCGCGGTCAGTACGTCGCTGGCGGTATCGGCGACCAGCTGGTGCCCGGTTACCTGGAGGAGCTGGACCAGGCGTCCAGTAATACCGAGACTTTCGTCGCCATCCGGGCCCACATCGACAACTGGCGCTGGGCGGGTGTGCCTTTCTATCTCCGTACCGGCAAGCGGATGGGCAAGCGCTGCGCGGAGATTGTGATCCAGTACAAAAAGGTTTCCCACAACGTCTACGACAGGTCCGCCGGTAAGGCAGTCCCTAACCGCCTTGTCATCCGCCTGCAGCCGGAAGAGAGCATCAAGCTGCTGTTGATGGCCAAGAAAATGGACAGCCTCGAGATGGAGCTGAAACCGGTTGAGCTGAACCTGACCCTGTCCGAGACCTACGACAGCATCCGCAGTGATGCCTACAAGCGGCTGATGCTGGATGCGGCGGCCAACAATCCGGCGCTGTTCATTCACCGCGACGAGGTGGCTGCAGCCTGGGCGTGGGTCGACCCGATTATCGAGCACTGGCGCGCAACCGGCGACCAGCCCTGCCTGTATCGGGCCGGTAGCTGGGGGCCGCAGGCGGCCGATGACCTGATGCGGCTGGATGGCCGCGAGTGGGTCAACGCCAGGTAATCTGCTGACGCAACGTCCAATAACTGCGAAATCGAGGCGAACGCCATGATGATTGAGGAAAAGTTTTTCCCCAACCGGGAGCGGCTGGTACAGGCATTGACCAATGACTGTGCCAGCAAGTTGCAGCAGGGCATCAGGGAAAATGGCCAGGCCAGTTTCCTGGTGTCCGGCGGCAGCACGCCGGAACCGGTTTACCGGGAGCTCTCCAAACGCCCTCTGCCGTGGTCAGATATCACCGTGGCGCTGGTGGATGAGCGCTGGGTAGAAAAAAACGAGAGCGGCAGCAACCACGCGTTTATCGAAAAGAGCCTGCTGCAAAATGTTGCTGCAGAGGCGCCTTTCCTCGGTATGAAAACTCCGCACGCATCGGCGGCGGAAGGTGAGGCGGACTGCGAACGGGCCTACAGCGAGCTTCCGCGTCCATTCGACGTCTGCATCCTGGGGATGGGCAGCGATGGCCACACCGCCTCATTGTTTCCCCACGCCGAGGGACTGGAAGCGGCCCTGGACGCCAGTGGTAGCCAGCTGTGCAAGGCCATTATCGCTCAACAGACCGAGGTAACCGGTAGTCACACCGAGCGGATGACGCTGACCCTTGCCGCCATCCTGCAGGCGCGGGATATCAAGCTGCTGATCACCGGCGAGGAAAAACTCAAGGTTTACCGACAGGCCCTTCTGGGCAGCGACGAACTGGAAATGCCGATTCGCAGCATTCTCAAGCAGGGGCTCAAGGCGGTAACCGTTTACTGGGCACCCTGACGCCAGGATGGTCAGGCCGAACTGAAATAACGAATGAGGGCGGGAAGCGCCCCGCAACAACTGGAAATCAATCATGCAGAAACAGCTTGCCGAAGTGCTTGCGCAGGCCGGCATCGTACCGGTGCTGGTGATCAACAGAGTCGAGGATGCACTGCCGCTGGCGCAGTCCCTGGTTGAGGGCGGCCTGAATGTGCTGGAGGTGACCCTGCGCACCGATGCGGCGCTGAAAGCAGTGGAGGAAATCGCAAAGCACCTGCCGGACGCCCATGTGGGTACCGGTACTGTGCTGAATGCTGCAGACCTACAGAGATCGGTCGATGCGGGCGCGACATTCATGGTCAGCCCGGGGGCGACAGAAGCGCTTCTGGATGCGGCAGAGGATCATCAGGTGCCGTTGTTGCCGGGTGCCGCAACCGCCTCGGAGGTGATGCGTCTGCTGGAGCGCGGTTACCGCTACCAGAAGTTTTTCCCGGCAGAGGCTGCCGGTGGTGTACCCATGCTCAAGTCCCTGGCCGGCCCCCTGTCTCAGGTGCAGTTCTGTCCCACCGGCGGCATCGGGCCGGGCAACGCAAAAGATTACCTGGCGTTGCCAAATGTGATCTGTGCCGGCGGTTCCTGGATGGCGTCGTCAAAGCTGGTGAAAGAGCAGCGCTGGGAAGAGATCACCCGGTTGGCCAGAGAGGCCTCGGCGCTCTGAATGATGCCGCGAGCCGGGTGCAGTAGCCGACCGCAGCAGCGACGAATAACGTTAAAAAATTTGAGGCAAACCCAATGAAACTGAAAATTGCTATCAACGGCTACGGCCGCATCGGCCGCAACGTCACCCGTGCGATTTACGAGTCCGGCTACAACGATCGGGTGCAGCTGGTGGCCATCAATGACCTGGCCCCGGTGGAGTCCAATGCCCACCTGACCCGCTTTGACACCATTCACGGTCGCTTCAATACGCCGGTGTCGGTGGAGGGGAATGACCTCCTGATCGGTGGTGACCGCGTCCGTGTGTGCCAGGAGCGCGACCCGGCACAGCTGCCCTGGGCCGAGCTGGAGGTGGATCTGGTATTGGAGTGCACCGGGCGTTTCACTACCAAAGAAAGTGCGTCTGCTCACATGCAGGCCGGTGCCAAGGCAGTGCTGATTTCTGCCCCATCCAAGGACGCCGACCTGACTGTGGTTTACGGCGTGAACGACGATAAGCTCACGGCGGAACACAAGGTAGTTTCCAATGCATCCTGTACCACCAATTGCCTGGCGCCGGTGGCCAAGGCCCTGCACCGCGCACTCGGTCTCGAGCGCGGCTTCATGACCACGGTGCACGCCTATACCAACGACCAGAACACCCAGGATGCGGTGCACGCGGACATCTACCGCGCCCGTGCCGCCGCCGATAATATGATTCCCACCAAGACCGGTGCAGCTGCCGCGGTCGGCCTGGTGTTGCCGGAACTGAAGGGGCGCCTGGACGGCATGGCCGTCCGCGTGCCGGTGAGCAATGTTTCCCTGGTGGATTGCCAGTTTGTTGCCGGGCGCGACACTACCGTTGAGGAGGTGAACGCCATCATGAAAGAGGCGGCGACCAACAGCCGCGGTGTGCTCACCTACTGTGACCAGCCGCTGGTGTCCGTGGACTTCAACCACACCACGGCTTCCAGCCATTTTGATGCGAACCACACCCGCGTCAACGGTAATCTGGTCAAGGTCATGGCCTGGTACGACAATGAGTGGGGCTTCTCCCATCGTATGCTGGATACCAGCCTGTCCATGGCCGAAGCGCTGCAGTTGCAGGAGCCGGTTGCAGAAACCGCCTGAGCAACAGCGAAAGAAAGCGAACTGGGTGGAGTGTCCGCCCGTGTGGGCGCCGCGTGCGCCCTGAACACAACTGAGAAGTAATTGCCTGTCTATGATCCGCCATACCAAAATTGTCGCCACCCTCGGCCCCGGCACTGACAAGCCCCGTGTCATCGAAGAGATGATTCGTGCGGGGGTGAACATTGTCCGCCTGAACTTTTCCCACGGCTCCGCCGAAGACCACCGGCGCCGAGTGGAAGCGGTACGTGAGGCGGCAACCGCGCAAAACAAACTGGTGGCCGTCCTCGGTGACCTGCAGGGGCCGAAGATCCGTATTGCCCGTTTTGCTGAGGGCAGTATCTGGCTGGAGAACAACAGCGAGTTCACCCTGGATGCGGACTGCCCGGCAGATGCCGGTGACGTTCACCGCGTCGGTGTGGACTATCCGACCCTGATCAGCGATTGCGAAGCCGGCGACATCCTTCTGCTCGACGACGGCAAGATCCGCCTCGAGGTGACGGGGACTACTCCGCAGAAGCTCTACTGCCGTGTCCTGCAGGGCGGCAAACTGTCCAACAACAAGGGCATCAACCTGCTCGGAGGGGGGCTCTCGGCTCCGGCACTGACGGAGAAGGACTACCGGGATATCAAGCTGGCCGCTGAGCTGGATGTCGATTTCCTCGCCGTGAGCTTTCCCCGCAGCGCGGAAGATCTGGAAACCGCGCGCCGTGCCATGGAAGCCGAGGGCAGCAAAGCGGCCATCGTCGCCAAGGTCGAGCGGGCGGAGGCCGTCGCGTCCGACGAGCAGATGGATGAAATCATCCTCGCCTCAGACGCGATCATGGTGGCCCGCGGCGACCTCGGTGTGGAGATCGGAGACCCGTCCCTGGTCGGTGTGCAGAAGAAGCTGATCAACCGCGCCAATGCCCTCAATCGCGGCGTCATTACGGCCACCCAGATGATGGAATCCATGATCACCAGCCCGACCCCGACCCGGGCGGAAGTGATGGACGTGGCCAACGCGGTGCTGGACGGCACCGATGCGGTGATGCTGTCGGCGGAAACCGCTGCAGGGGATTTCCCGGTGGCTGCTGTGGAAGCCATGAGTGAGGTGATCGTGGGCGCTGAGCGCTACCTGGGTAGCGTCAATCGTCCCGCCGGCCAGAGCAGGGCGTCCGATCGAATCGATACCGTCATCGCCCAGGCGGCCGTGGATGTTGCCGCGCGGGTGGAAAACCTGGTGGCGGTGGTGGCATTGACCGAGTCCGGCCGCACGCCGCGGATGATGTCCCGCGCCACCACCCACCTGCCGATCTATGCCCTGACCCGCCATCCAGCGGTTGCCCGCCAGCTGGTGCTGCTGCGTGGCGTCGAGCCGGTGGTGGACTTCGACCCGGCGGAGATTCCGCTGGGCCACCTGAGCGAGTCCATTGTCGAAGTGGTGGGATCGCGCATGGAGCTGAAGAAGGGCCAGCGGATCCTGATCACCCAGGGCGACCGCCTGAATGTGGGCGGCCAGACCAACGCCATGCGTATCAAGGAAATCGAATAACCTGCAGCCACCGCGCCCCATCGGGCGCGGTGGCTGATTCGCGGGGTAAAATCCCTCTATTTCCTGCCTCTTTTCCTCACCACTCTGAACGGGCGGACACAGCTTCCACCAATCCTCACTTCTCCGGTCTTCCAGTTGGAAGAAGGAGAGCGATAACTTGTATTGGACTGGTCTTCGCTGGGCTGGTTTTCACAATGCCCTCGTGAGCCCAGTTGCGGCGCCAGCGCTCCGACAACGTCTACGACCTGACTGGCTGCTGGCGACTACGGGAATGGCATCTCCCCTGCGCGCCTGGCCTACAGCTGGCGCAGCGAGTCCATGCTCCGCGAGCAGGATCTTACGGTAACCACCCGCACGGCGACTTCGGCAGCCTGGACTTCAGTGTCGTCTGGCAGGCGATGGACCCGGTGGGTGTGAAACTGGATGTGAACAACCTGCAGGGCAAAGAGTCAGCCCGGCCGGGGAACAACGCTGAACCGACGTCCGGATCTGGTTTCACTGCCGGTTTTCCGCTGAACGAGTACGAAACCGCTCGCCGGGTCAATCTTGGCGTGTCCGCCAGGTTCTGAGGTAAGCTGGCCGGGCCCTGAACCAGAGGAAAAAGGGAAGTTTTTGCTTCCCTTTTTCCGTTTGAAAAATATACTGGGGCGGCCAAATTAACAGAATAACCAACGAACGTAATGGTGTTGTATGACCACTGAACAGACTCCCAAGATCGCTCCTCTGCACAAAGAGGCCCACGGCAAGCTGAAAATCCGTGAACTGGGCAGCTTTGAGCACGTGAAGAACGCGCACATGGTGCCTGTGACGGCCCACGAGTTCACCCGCCTGGGAGCCGAGTACCCGATCGTTTTTGTCAAGAATTCTGAAACCGGCCAGTTCCAGTCAGTCGCACTGCTGGGCCTGAAAGTCGGTGAGAACCTGTTTGTCGATGGTGACAAGTGGCAGGGTACTTTCGTGCCCGGCAGTGTCCGTAACCACCCCTTCGTGCTGGCGCCCGCGGGCGAGAACAAAGATCAGCTGATGGTGGGTATCATCGAGAACAGCTCGCTGGTGAGCGAAGAAGAGGGCAACCCCCTGTTCACCGCTGAGGGTGAGGAATCCGATTACCTGAAGGCCAAGAAAGAAACTCTGGTGAACTTCCTCGAAAGTGACCAGATGACCAAGGCCTTCGTTAATGTTCTGGTTGATAAGGAGCTGTTGACCGCTCAGTCCGTCACCGTCAATGCGGGCGAAGAGAAGATCAACCTGAACGGTCTGTACATCGTCGACGAGAAGAAGCTGAATGAGCTCGGTGAGGAAGACTTCGCCGATTTCCGCAAGCGCGGCTTCCTGCCGGCTCTGTACGCGCAGCTGGGCTCTCTGCACCAGCTTTCCAAGCTGGCCAAGATGCAGGCCACTGCAGCCGCCTGAAGCGGCGTGCAAACCGGCTGATGGCCAATGCGGTGACATCCGGTCGCATCGGGCATGTCCTGATGATGGGCGGTGTCACCGCTGGCTGGCCGACCGCCATTCACCTGAAGCACAGCTTCAGCCTCTGTGCGAAGAGTTCTCTCATACACGTAACCGAGAGCCCTAAAGAGGCCATCATCGGTGTCGGCGAGGCCACAGTGCACAGTATTTACTCCTTTTTTGCGGTCATGTGGCGACAGGCTTTCCTGTGCACCCTGCATCCGACGCCCGCGCGCGGATGGTCGAGGTGAGCTGATGGCCGTGCTCAAGCACCTGCGACTCTGGTTGGCCGGCCTTGTGGTGTTCTACGCCGCGTGGCTGCTACTGGCCTTCGGGCTGGATTACTGGGCGTTGGCTAAAGCCCACTGGCCCATGGCGTTGTCGATGGCTATCGGCAGCTACGCCGCCGGGTCCACCCCTATGGGCGGCGGCACTGTCGGGTTTCCCGTGCTGGTGCTGCTGTTCGATATGCCCGCCAGCCTTGGCCGGGATTTCAGTTTTGCGGTGCAGTCCATCGGTATGGTGAGCGCCAGCCTGTTTATTCTGGCCCGTCGGCAGACACTGGCCTGGCCAATGCTGCGGGGCGCCATGCTCGGCTCCCTGTTCGGTACCCCTCTCGGCATCCTTTTTGTGGCCCCGGCGATGCCGGATCTCTGGATCAAGCTGGTCTTTGCGGTGCTCTGGGGAAGTTTCGGCATCCTGCACCTGTACCGCCTCAATGAAATCACCGCCCACAATGCCTGCCCCCACAGTGAGCCACGGCGGGACTTTCGCCTTGGCCTGTGGCTCGGTGCCGCCGCCGGTGTGTCCGCGGTGGCGACCACGGGGGTGGGCATCGATATGCTGATCTACGCAGTACTGGTGCTGATGTGCCGTGTGGATCTGAAAGTCGCGATCCCCACCTCGGTGGTCATCATGGCGTTCAGCTCTGTGATTGGTGTGGCGGTGAAGAGCCTTTCCGGGGACTGGCATCCTCAGGTATTTGGCAACTGGATGGCGGCGGCACCGGTAGTGGCCCTGGGGGCGCCCCTGGGGGTATTTGTGGTGGCCCTGATCGGTCGCAAGCCCACATTGCTGGTCGTCGCCTGCCTCTGTGTCGTGCAGCTGCTGTGGACCTGTTACGTGGAGTGGCAGGCCATCGGCCCGGCTGGTGCCGTGCTCGTTGCTGCTGCGGTGCTGCTGGGGCTGCTGGGCTTCGAATGGCTGCGGGCCATCGGCCGGCGGCGGCCGCGTCCGCAAGCAGCTCCCGCGACCTCCCTGAATGGTGTCCAGCCTCAGGCAACCTGAGGCTGGCCGAGGTCCGGATCTTCCCCGGGTCCTGCTCCCAATTCTCCGTCTCTGTCCATCGTGGGCTGACTGGTTTCCGCTGGTCGGCTGCTCGGGCTCTGCTGGCTTAGCCGTGGCACATAAGGAAATGGCTGGGGGTGCCGGTTGAGCATCGCCCCGTCAGACTCGCTGATCCCTTCAGTTTCATTTCACTGAATAGCTTTAAGGGGGAGCTTCTGGATCAGGGAGGAAAATGACTGGGGTGGTAGGATGAGCGTCGCCCTGTCGGGCTCGCTGATCCCTTCAGTTTCATTTCACTGAATAGCTTTAAGGGGAGCTTCTGGGTCAGGGAAGAAAATGGCTGGGGTGGTAGGATTCGAACCTACGCATGACGGGATCAAAACCCGCTGCCTTACCGCTTGGCTACACCCCAGTAAAGGCGCTGCGAGAAGCCTCTCGCAGGAGGAAAATGGTAGCAAGGGGGAGACTTGAACTCCCGACCTCAGCATTATGAGTGCTGCGCTCTAACCAGCTGAGCTACCTTGCCACTGACGTTCTCGGCTAACCGAGGGCGCGAATTATGGGACTCCGGGATGGGGCTGTCAACCCCCTTTTTTGCTGAATTTTCAGTGAGTTAGCGCAATTGTCCGCACGCGCCATCGCGCGCTGCTAGCGCCCCCTGCCGATGGCCGCAAACAGTGAGCCGCTGGCCACTGCTGCGGCGCCCAGCCAGCTGATCCAGTTCATCGGCTCCACTTCAATATAGCCCGGCCACGCAGCACCGATCAGTGTTCCCATGCCCAGGGTGAGCAGGGGCACCAGAGCCAGGGTAGCGCTGACCCGGGAGGCCTCCCAGTGGGCAAGGGCCTTGGTGAAGGCACCGTAGGCGATCAGGGTATTGGCGGTCAGGAAGACCAGCAGGCCCCAGCCGAGCCAGTCGAGCTCCAGGGCCGAAAGCGGATCCGCCATGGGCAGGAAACACAGGGTGCCGGCGATATAAATCAGCACCAGCAGATCCTGGGGCTTGGCCCGGCCAAGAATCTTCTTCTGGAAAAAACCGTACACGGCCCAGCCCACTGCCGCCACCACGATCAGGCCGAGCCCCAGCAGGTAGCTGTTGTTGGCACCACTGACCAGTTCCGTCAGCCGCTGGTTGAAGAATAACGGCAGGCCGGCCACCACCATGGCGACCCCGAGCCATTGCCGTGACGAGAAGTGCTCACCCAGCCAGATAACGCTGGAGGTCAACAGCAGCAGGGGCGCCAGCTGGATGACGATCTGCGCGGCGCCGGCGGTGATGAAGTGCAGGCCGGACGCGTAGGTCAGGTAATTCGTCAGCAGGCCAACCACGGCGATGATGGTCAGCGGCAGCATGCCCCGCTCGAACAGCTGGCGCAGGTTCAGCTGGCGGGTCCATCCATAGTAAGTGCCGGCCAGCACAGCAGCGCCGACAAAGCGGTACCAGGTAGCGGTGCTGGCGCTCATGGAGTCCAGCAGCCCCTTGAGGGCAATGGGAAGCAGTGCCCACATGAATGCGGTGACCAGGGCCAGCGGCAGGCCGATTTTCCAGTTGGAAGGATGCATGGTGACGATCTGTGGGTTGGGGCGGGGTGGTCGCGCCCCTCGGATGAGGGGCGCAGGGTGCCATCGAAGCGGGATCAGACGTTGAAGCGGAAGTGAATCACATCGCCGTCTGCCACTACGTATTCCTTGCCCTCGAGGCGCCATTTGCCCGCTTCCTTGGCACCGGCCTCGCCATTGTTGGCGACGAAGTCGGCATAGCTCACGACTTCGGCGCGGATAAAGCCCTTCTCAAAATCCGTGTGGATCTTGCCGGCGGCCTGCGGTGCAGTGGCACCCAGCGGAATGGTCCAGGCGCGTACTTCCTTGACGCCGGCAGTGAAATAGGTGTGCAGGCCCAGCAACTGGTAGCCGGCGCGGATCACCCGGTTCAGGCCCGGCTCTTCCATGCCCAGCTCCTCCAGGAATTCCTGCTTTTCCTCATCGTCCAGCTCGGCGATTTCTGACTCGAGCTTGTTGCAGATGGGTACCAGCACCGCGTTTTCCTCGGCGGCGATGGCGGCCACCGCATCCAGGTGCGGGTTGTTCTCGAACCCGTCTTCATCGACGTTGGCGATGTACATGGTGGGTTTGATGGTGAGCAGGCTCAGTTCGCGCAGGGCCGCCAGTTCGTCTTCGCTGAGGCCGAATGAGCGCAGCGGTTTGGCCTCGTCCAGGTGCGGCTGGATCTTTTCCAGCAGCGCCTTCATCTTGATGGCGTGCTTGTCCTGTCCCTTGGCGGCGCGGGTGTAGCGCTGCAGGGCCTTTTCCACGGTATCCAGGTCGGCCAGGGCCAGTTCGGTATTGATCACCTCGATGTCGGCAACCGGGTGTACCTTGTTGGCCACGTGGATCACGTTGTCATCCTCGAAGCAGCGCACCACGTGGGCGATGGCATCGGTCTCACGGATGTTGGCCAGGAACTTGTTGCCCAGGCCCTCGCCCTTGGAGGCCCCGGCCACCAGGCCGGCAATATCGGTGAACTCCATGGTGGTGGGGATCACTTTCTGCGGCTTGACGATTTCAGCCAGCTTGTCGAGACGGGGATCCGGCACCGGTACCACGCCGGCATTGGGCTCGATGGTACAGAACGGGAAGTTCTCTGCATCGATGCCTGCCTTGGTCAGGGCGTTGAACAGGGTGGATTTGCCCACATTGGGCAGGCCGACGATTCCGCAAGTAAAACCCATGGTGTTCTTTCCGTTGCGAGTGGCGCTCTGGCGCCGGTTGATTCGGGGTGCACCGTCGTGGCGCCGCAGGCTTACTTGGCCGCGGTCGCCGCTGTGTGCAGTGTTTTCATGGCTGCGCCCCAGTCGCCTTCAGCAGCGATGGGCATCACGTCGACAGCGCGGTCGATCGCTTCAGCCAGTTGTTCCTGCTCGTTGCGGGGGGCGCGCTGCAGTACGAAGTTGACGACTTCGCGGGCGCTGCCTGGGTGCCCGATGCCGAGCCGGAGCCGCATGAAATCCCGGTTGTTGCCGAGCGCGGAGATGATGTCCCGCAGGCCGTTGTGACCGCCATGGCCGCCGCTGGCCTTCAGCCGTGCGGTGCCCGGGGGCAGGTCGAGTTCGTCGTGAGCCACGAGAATGGCTTCGGCGGGAATCTTGAAAAAGTTCGCCAGCGGGGCAACTGCCTGGCCGCTGCGATTCATGTAGGTGGTGGGGATCAGCAGGCGCACATCCTGGCCACCGATCCGTACCCGGCCGGTAAGGCCGCGGTACTTGCTGTCGGACGCGAGCTGGGCGCCGTGGCGGCGCGCCAGCTCGGTGACAAAGTCGGCACCGGCGTTGTGGCGAGTCCGGTCGTATTCGGGGCCGGGGTTGCCCAGGCCCACGATCAGCTGGATCGGTGTATCCGGTGCCTTGGCCAAAATATTGACCCTTACTCTTCGCCGCCTTCAGCAGCTTCGCCTTCTTCACCTTCCGCTTCGGCTTCGATGGCGCCGCGCGGCTTGTGAACGGAGGCTACGACCAGGTCGTGGTCTGCACCGTGGGCCAGGTCCACAGACTCAACGCCGGCCGGCAGCTTGATGTCGGAGATGTGTACGGTGCCGTCGAGCTCCAGGTCCGCCAGGTCTACCTCAATGAATTCGGGCAGCTTGGAGGCCGGGGCGCTGATTTCCAGCTCGGTCAGGGTGTGGGAAACGATACCGCCGGCTTTCACGCCCTTGCACTTGTCTTCGTTCAGGAAGTGCACCGGCACTTTCAGGTGTACTTTGGTGTTGGCGGATACGCGCTGAAAGTCAGCGTGCAGCAGCTGCTGCTTGGCCGGGTGACGCTGCAGATCACGCAGGATCACTTTCTCTTCTTTGCCTTCGATATCGAGGGTCAGGACGGAGGAGAAGAAGGTTTCATCTTCCAGCGCCTTGAACATCTCCTTGCTCAGCAGGGAGATGGAAGCCGGCTTGGCCTTGCCACCGTATACGACGGCAGGTACTCGGCCTTCCTCACGACGCAGGCGGCGGCTCGCACCTTTCCCTTCGTCGCTGCGGACGTTGGCGTTCAGTTTGAAATCAGACATGGGGTAAACCTCGGGTTGTCTGCCCAGAGTGACCTGCGACCGGACCACTCTGGCATTGCTGTAAATCGGGCAACGGGGTTCCGATTACCCAATAGTAAACGCCCGGCAGTGCCGGGCGGGCGCGTATTCTAAGGGAATCGCCGGCAAAGCGCTACAAAATCTGCAGCGGGTCAGCCGGCAGGAGCGACCGGCAGGCGGCCGGTCACCGGGGATCAGCGGAACATCGCTGACAGGGATTCCTCGTTGCTGATCCGGCGCACGGACTCTGCCAGCATGGCGGACAGGGTGAGCTGGCGGATCTTGGGAGCCTGCTCCATCTTGTCGCCGAGCGGGATGGAGTCGGTGACCACCAGTTCATCCAGCACGGAGTTGTTGAGATTGTCGATGGCGTTGCCGGACAGGACCGGGTGGGTACAGTAGGCCACTACCTTCATGGCGCCGTGTTCCTTCAGCGCGTTGGCGGCATTGCACAGGGTGCCGGCAGTATCGACCATGTCGTCCACCAGCAGGCAAGTGCGACCACTGACTTCACCGATGATATTCATGACTTCCGCCACGTTGGCGGCCGGGCGCCGCTTGTCGATGATCGCCAGGTCGCAGTCCAGGCTCTTGGCCACGGCGCGGGCGCGCACCACGCCACCGATATCAGGGGACACTACCACCAGGTTCTCGTAGCTCTGGCGCTCGATATCGTCCAGCAGTACGGAGGAGCCGTAGACGTTGTCCACCGGTACATCGAAGAAGCCCTGGATCTGCTCGGCGTGCAGGTCGACGGTCAGTACGCGGTCGATCCCCACGCTCACCATCATGTCCGCCACCACCTTGGCGGAAATGGGTACACGCTGGGACCTTACGCGGCGATCCTGGCGGGCGTAGCCGAAATAGGGCACCACGGCTGTAATGCGGCCGGCGGAGGCGCGGCGCAGGGCATCAACGAGCAGGATCAGTTCCATCAGGTTGCGATTGGTGGGCTGGCAGGTGGACTGCACCACGAACACGTCGCGGCCGCGGACGTTATCGGTGATTTCCACGGCAATTTCGCCGTCGGAGAAGCGCTTGACCACCGCCTCGCCGAGCGGGATTGCCATGTGGTCAACAATCTTCTGCGCCAGTTCCGGGTTGGCGTTGCCGGTAAAGACCATTAAGTCAGCCACTGCGAATACCTTTGGTTCTGTTGAGTTCCTGGGGACGTGAAAAGTGTAGATGCCTGTCTGTGAGTAAGCTTGTAGCGCGCGATTGCGTCACCTTTTGCTGTGGCGGCACAGGCGGCCGCGAAGGGGGCGGGTAATTACCCGGTTCATAATCTGTTGCGGCCCAGTGATGGCCGCTTCCGGCCCGATTGGGCTGGATCGTTTCCCTTACCCGGGAGAGGGTGGGGACGAGAAAAATGGCTGGGGTGGTAGGATTAGCGTCGCCTAGCGGCTCGCTGGTCTCCGGCGGCCCCGGCCGGTGGACTCGCACTTCGTGCTCGGGGCTGCGCCCCGCCGTCCGTTTACTTCTACTCCGGCGCCCAAACTCGCTTCGCAAGTTTGTCGGCTCGAACCTGTCGAGTTGCGGAGATCCGATCTGCATTAACGCAGTCAGCGAAATATGGCTGGGGTGGTAGGATTCGAACCTACGCATGACGGGATCAAAACCCGCTGCCTTACCGCTTGGCTACACCCCAGTAAATTCTTTGTTTCACTCCCGGCTGGCGGAAATGGTTTTCGCGAGCGCCTTGTGGGTTGGCGATCTGTCGACGCCTGCGGCGATGAAGCCGCGCCATCCCGCTGGCCTCTGCTCGAAGACTCTTTGCGCTTCCGCTTCAGAGTGGAAGGCGGCAAAAACGCAGGCGCCGGTGCCGGTCAGCTGTGCGTCGGCATGCTGCTGCAGCCACTCCCGAGCGACCCGGATCTCCGGGTAGAGCTCCTCGACCAGCGGCTGGCAATCATTGCCAGCGTGCTTTCGCAGCCATTCGCTGTCCAGCACCCTGTCGCGAAGGTGCGCTAATTTAATTGCCGGGGAATCTCTTGTCAAACGCGGGTGGCGGAATATCGCCGCGGTGCTGACATGGCATTCGGGAACCAGTATCAGGTAGTGACGGGGCCCGGTCTGCACCGGGACCAGGTGCTCGCCGATACCCTCTGCCAGAGCCGTGTGGCCGGCGACGAACACCGGCACATCCGCGCCCAGCTGTCGTCCCAGGGATGCGAGCTCGCTGAGGGACAGGTGGCATTGCCACAGATGGTTCAGGCCCAGCAGCGCGGTGGCCGCATCGCTGCTGCCGCCGCCGATACCGCCGCCCGCGGGGAGTTTCTTTTCCAGGCGAATATGAGCGCCCCTTTGTGTGCCGCTAATGTCCTGGAGCAATCTGGCCGCGCGGAAAATCAGGTTGTCCTGCTGCGGCACATCCAGCCCGGGCGCTTCGACAGACAGCTCACTATCATCGCGAAGTTCAAACTGGAGCGAATCGCCGAAATCGAGCAGCTGAAACAGGGTCTGCAGTTCGTGATAACCATCGGGGCGGCGGCCAAGAATGCGCAGGAACAGGTTCAGTTTGGCAGGGGCGGGTAATTCCAGGGGCATGCTTCAACGCTTCTGCGGCGACGTGGTTGGGCCGCAATGATAGCGGCCCGCAGCGGTCGGCGCACGGCACGGGCGCCCTTCCTGTTATTGGCCGGGAAAGCCGGCAGGGTCAGAGCAGCCACTCCTTGATCACCAGGGTCACCCTGACCGGGCCGCTGGCCTGGCGGGTTTCCGCCTTGATGCGTGTGGGCAGTACATAGGCACCGACATTCTGGTAGCCGCTGAAATTCAGCTGCCAGCCGGCCTGTTGCAGTGACTGCAGCAGCCCCTGCGTGTTACGCCGTTCGCCGGATGCCTGGCCTGGCGCGGGTAAGCCCCGAACCCAGTAAAACATCTCGTCCACCGGCAGCGGCCAGCCCAGGGTCATTGCGGTCAGCTGGGAGGGGTTGGCGGCATGGGTGGTGGGCTCGTCGCCACGTTGCAGGCTGACTCCCCCCGGTGAGCCGCTGATCACGGTGGCGCCGGCGCCGAGTGGGCCGCTCAGGTGGATGCGGTAGTTGGGCTGTGACTGCTGTAGCCAGGTGAGATTGGCACTGCCGTTGTCATTGGGGGAGCGGACACCCAGTTTGCCCTTGATGGTCCACTGCTGCAGTTGCATGACTGGCTGCTCGGGAGCCACGGGTGGTTGCCGGGTCTGGCTGGTGCAGGCCGAGAGCAGAGCCAGCAGACAAAGGCCGAGTAGCCGCAATACGGGGCGGTGAAACCCGGCTGCGGGCCGGTGGACGAACACGGGGCGGTCAGTGATCGGAAACATGTTGCTCCATGGGGTTCTTGTCCTTGAGCCTGTCGATGGCCGCCGGGATGATCTCACTCTCGGGGTTGATCTCGAGTCCCTGTTGCCAGACCTGCATGGCACGCTCACGGTTACCCTGCATCCACAGGACCTCGCCGAGGTGGGCGGCAATTTCGTGGTCTGGCAATTTTTCCAGTGCCTGCTCGAGGTAGCGCACGGCCTCGGCGTGATTGCCGAGACGGTACTGCACCCAGCCCATGCTGTCGATGATGGCGGGGTCATCCGGCTTCAGTTCGAGTGCTCGGGTAATGAGTTCCAGGGCTTCCTGCAGGCGGCTGTCGTCATCGAGCAGCTTGTAACCGAGCGCATTGAGCAGCGTGGCGTTGTCCGGGTCGCGGGCCAGTAACTGGCGCACCCCCTGCTCGAAGGCCGCAGTATTGCCTAGCTGCTCGTGAATGAGTGACTGCACATAGATAAGGCGGCCGCTGTCCGGATGCTGCCCCAGGGCCTGGTCGAGCAAAGTCAGGGCCTGGGCGGGCTGGTCATACTTGCGCAGCAGGTTCGCCTCCATCACGTAAAAGTGCTCTGACTGGTCCGGGTGCCGCTGGCGCAATTGGGTGAACCACTGCTGGTTTTCCCCGGGTTTGCCCACAGCGGCGAGCAACTCTGTGCCGCGGGTAATGGCCTGCATGTAATCGTTACCCGGTTCCACCTGACGGTAGTGTGCCGCGGCACGGAGTGGGTCGCGGGCTTGCTGGGCGATGGTGCCCAGATAGAAATGGGCGGCAGACTCATGCTGCTCCAGTTCCAGCAGGCGCTGCAGCAGCGGCTCGGCAGCAGCGAAGTCCTCGCTCTCCATGCGGATCAGGGCCAGGGACAGGATCAGGTTGCCATCGGCCGGGCGTTGCTGGACCAGGGTGGTGAACTGTTCCTGCGCCTGATCCAGGTCCCTGTTCACCAGCAGGCGGGCATACTGCAGCCGGATTCGCGTTTCGCGGGGGTAGGTGGCCACCATCTGTTCCAGCAGGGCGACGGCATCGTCCTCCCGCTTCATGTCCACCAGCAGGTGGGACTTCAGCAGCGGGGCGTCCAGCAGCTGCGGGTGCTGTTCTTCCACCCGGCGGACGATGGCCAGTGCTTCCGGGTAGTTCCCGGCGGCGCGCAGCATCATCGCCAGTGCCAGAGCCGCCTCGCCATTGTCGGGGGCTTTCTCGGCCAGGCGCCGGAACTCCGGTGTGATGCGCTTGACCAGTTCCGGGTTGGACACGGCGGTGGCGGCGAGTGACTGCAGGGGTGCATCCCCGCCCAGCTCCATGGCCTTTTCCGCGTGGACGAGGGCCTGATCCAGTTCCCCGGCCAGGGTCAGCTCGGCGGTGGCAGTGAGCTGGGCCTCCGCCTCATCCGGTTCCAGCTCGGCCCACAGCTGCGCGGAGCGCAGTGCTGCGCGGCGGGCATTGAGGAAGCGGGCGATACGGGTGGCGCGGGCCGCAACCCCCGCATCCCGCGTGCTCTGCGCCTGGTGATAATAATTGGCCAGGGCTACGTCGAACTGCTCGCGGTTGCCCGCCACTTCGGCCACCAGCAGGGTATACAGGGTCTCGACCGGGAAGGGGCGCGCGGGGCTGGTGGGTACGGCCGGCGCCGGAGGCTGCGGAGTCGGGGCCCTGGCTGTCTCGCCATCGCCGCGATCTTGCGCGCTGGCCTCGGGAATGCCGGCAGGCGCTTCTGTGGCGGTCGGGGCCGTCCCGGTATCCGGTTGCTGCTGGGCGCAGGAGGAGGCCAGCAGGCCGCCGAGGAGCACAATGGCTGCGGTCAGGCGTGGCAAGTGCCGGGAGTGGTGGACGGGTAGAGCAGGTCGCATAGGGGTGTCCGTTCTTTATGGCCGCACCTTTCCCGGTGCGATGTGAAGACAGGGCCGCGGGCAGGTTTATGGCTGTGGGGCTGGCGTCTGGCGCCTCTCCTTTGCCCGTGCGGAGCCGCTCTGTAATTCTAGACGCGATTTTGCCGCTGAGGCCCCGCCGGGGAGGTCGGAGCTGCCACAGCGTGCGCATCCGGATGGCCGGTTCTCCGCGGCGCCGCTTGCAAGGCGGGCGGTCCGCCGGGAAAATGCGCCCCCCGGAGTCCCGCAATCGCGCGCCTCCCGGCCTGATTCCGAGACTGCCAGTAATATCGACGGGAGCCTATGCCAATCCTCGCCCTGGGTATCAACCATGACAGTGCACCGATCGAGGTGCGCGAGCGGGTGGCATTTGCCCCGGAAACCATGTCCGGCGCCCTGGGCGATGCGCGTCAGGCACTGCAGTGTCCCGAGCTGGCGATCCTTTCCACCTGCAACCGCACCGAGATCTACGGCGAGGTGACCCGCGAACGCCTGTTGCGCTGGCTCGCCGACTACCACCGGGTGCCGCTGGAGCAGCTGGCCGGCTGTTCCTACAGCTACAGCGGTGAAGAGGCGGTGCGCCACATGATGCGGGTCGCCTGTGGCCTGGATTCCCTGGTATTGGGGGAGCCGCAGATCCTCGGCCAGATCAAGTCCGCCTACGCAGTGGCGCGGGAATCCGGTGCGGTAGGCAGCCTGCTGCACAGTGTGTTCCAGCAGGTGTTTGCCGTCGCCAAGCGCGTGCGCACGGAGACAGCGATAGGCGAGAATCCGGTCTCCGTGGCCTATGCGGCGGTGTCGCTGGCGTCGCGGATTTTCACTGATCTGGGCAAGCAGACGGCATTACTGATCGGGGCCGGCGAGACCATCGAGCTGGTTGCCCGGCACCTGCGGGAGCAGGGGGTCAGCAAGCTGATCGTGGCCAACCGTACCCTGAACCGCGCCGAGCAGCTGGCGGCGGATTTCGGTGCCGAGCCGATCCTGCTGGCAGATATTCCCGATTACCTGGCGCGTGCGGACATCGTCATCAGTTCCACTGCCAGCCAGCTGCCGATCCTCGGCAAGGGTGCGGTCGAAACGGCGCTCAAGGCCCGCCGGCACAGTCCCATGTTCATGGTGGATATCGCCGTGCCGCGGGATATCGAGCCGCAGGTGAACCAGCTGGACGATGTCTACCTCTACACGGTGGATGACCTGCGCGGCGTGATTGACGAGGGACGTCGCTCGCGGGAAAAGGCTGCCGAGGCCGCCCATGAAATCGTCGAGCAGGCGGCGGCGGAATTCATGCGCCAGCACCGCGCACTCGAGGCCGTGGATACCATCCGCAACTTCCGCCAGCGCGCCCAGTCCATCGGTGAGGCCGAGCTGGCGCGGGCCCTGCAGCAGCTCGACAAGGGTGGCGACCCCCGGCGCCTGCTGGAGCAGCTGGCCCGTTCCCTGACCAACAAATTGATACACGCCCCCACCGTCAGCCTCAGGCGGGTGACCGCCGAGGGCGACGCGGAGCGCCTGCGCCTGGCCCGCGAGATCGTCGGCCTCGATCCCGAGAGCGGCGATCGCGAGTCGCAGGACTGACAGGCGCCGACGGCGCCGCGCCCGGCATGGCCGGGTCACTATTGAGAAAACAGAGCGAATGAAAGAGTCGGTACGCAACAAGCTGGAACATCTCGTGGACCGCCATGAAGAGGTGTCTGCCCTGCTGGGGGACGCCGAGATCATCAGCGACCAGGAGCAGTTCCGCGACCTGTCCCGTGAATACGCCGAGCTGGAAGAAGTGGTTAAGTGCTACAACCGCTATCGTCAGCTGCAGGAGGATATGACTGCGGCCCGCGAGATGCTCGAGGAGAGCGACCCGGAAATGCGTGAAATGGCCAGGGAGGAAATCTCCGCGGCCGAGGCGCAGGTGGAACCGCTGGAGCGGGAGCTGCAGACATTGCTGCTGCCCAGGGACCCCAACGACCGCAAGAACGTTTTCCTGGAAATTCGCGCCGGCACCGGTGGTGACGAGGCGGCGATCTTTTCCGGCGACCTGTTCCGCATGTACTCCCGCTATGCCGAGCGTCAGGGTTGGCGGGTGGAGATCATCAGTGAGAACCCCGGGGAGCACGGCGGTTACAAGGAGATCATCACCCGGGTCGCAGGTGAGGATGTCTATGCCAAGCTCAAGTTCGAGTCTGGTGCCCACCGGGTACAGCGGGTGCCGGAGACCGAGTCCCAGGGCCGTATCCACACCTCCGCCTGCACGGTAGCGGTGATGCCGGAGCCCGATGAGCGCGAGGCGGTGGACATCAACAAGGCGGACCTGCGCATCGATACCTATCGCGCCTCCGGTGCCGGTGGCCAGCATGTGAACAAGACCGACTCGGCGGTGCGCCTCACCCATATTCCCACGGGTATCGTGGTGGAGTGCCAGGACGAGCGCTCCCAGCACAAGAACCGGGCCAAGGCCATGGCGCTACTGCAGGCGAAACTGTCCAGCGAACAGGAGGCCGCCGCGGCGAAGGAAATTTCCGACGCGCGCCGCAACCTGGTCGGCAGTGGCGACCGCTCCGAGCGTATCCGCACTTACAACTACCCTCAGGGCCGCGTGACCGATCACCGCATCGGGCTGACGCTCTACAAGCTCGATGAAATCATGCAGGGCGCCCTCGAGGAGGTGATCGATCCGCTGCGCACCGAGCACCAGGCGGACCAGCTCGCGGCCCTGGGCCAGGGCTGATCGTGTTATCCGCCTGGGTTGCACCGGCAGGGGACCGCTCTTGATCACGGTACAGCAGAACCTCCGTCGCGGCGGGGAATTGCCCGACAGTGATTCGGCCCGCCTCGACCTGGAGGTGCTGCTCGCCCATGTGCTGGAGCGCCCGCGTACCTGGCTCTATACCTGGCCCGAGTATGAGCTGTCGCAAAGTGAGCAGGTTCAATTCGATGAGCTGCTGCGACGGCGGGCCGCCGGAGAGCCGGTCGCCCACCTCACCGGCGAGCGGGAGTTCTGGTCCCTGTCGCTCCAGGTGGACGCCTCCACCCTGATTCCCCGCCCGGATACCGAGCTGCTGGTGGAGACGGCTCTGGCGTTGTGCCCGGTAACACCGCAGCGAGTCCTGGATCTCGGTACCGGTACCGGCGCCATCGCCCTGGCGCTGGCCTCGGAGCGCCCGGCCTGGCAGGTGCTGGCAGCGGAGAAATCCCCCGACGCGCTGGCGCTGGCGGAGCGCAACCGCGTCAGTCTCGGCCTCGACAATGTGCGGGTCATCGAGAGCGACTGGTTTGCGCAGATACCGCCGCAGTCCTTTGATCTGATCGTCAGCAATCCACCCTACATCGATGCAGCCGACCCGCACCTGGGGCAGGGGGATGTGCGCTTTGAACCCCGTTCGGCACTGGTGGCCGATCGCGAGGGGCTGGCCGATATCGAGGTGATTGCTGCCACCGCCCCCGCCTTCCTGGCGCCCGGCGGCTGTTTGCTGGTGGAGCACGGCTGGCAGCAGGCGGCAGCCGTGCGCGCGATCTTTGCCGACGCGGGACTGGTGTCGATCGAGAGCCGCCGGGATTACGGTGGCCGCGAGCGGCTGACCCTGGGGCGCAGCCAGTGTTAAATTGGTGCCGGTTCTGACGGGACCCGCAGGACCTTAGGTCACAGGAAAGCGGCAGGGAGCATGCACGAACACGTCCACCATCGCCACGGCAGTGGCCATCTCCGTCCCCTGGTCTGGGGGCTCGTCATCACCTTTGCCTTTGCCCTGGTGGAGGCAGTCGGCGGCTGGCTGTCGGGTTCGCTGGCGCTGATGGGGGATGCGGGCCATATGGCCACCGATGCCCTGGCTCTGGCCCTGGGGGCAGTGGCAGCGCTGCTGGCACAAAAGCCCGCGGATCGGGAGTTGTCCTTTGGTTGGGGCCGTGCCGAGGTGCTGGCGGCGGTGGTGAACGCCCTGTTCATGCTGCTGATCATTATTGCCATCGGCGTCGCGGCAATCGACCGGCTGCGTACCCCACAACCGGTGCAGGGCGGGGTGGTGATGGTGATTGCCGCCATCGGCCTGGTGGTGAACCTGGCCGTGGCCTGGGTGCTTCATCGCGGCGAGCAGACGCTCAATATCCGCGGCGCGCTGCTGCACGTCATGGGGGACCTGCTGGGGTCGGTAGCGGCTCTGGCGGCGGGGGCGATCATCTACTTCACCGGCTGGACGCCGATCGACCCGATCCTGTCACTGTTGATCTGTGGCCTGATCCTGGTTTCCAGCCTGCGCCTGTTGCGGGATTCCATTGATGTGCTGATGGAGCGCGTGCCGCGGGAGTTGAGCCTGCCGGTGGTGGGCAAGACACTGGCCGCGGTCGAAGGGGTTCGCTCCGTTCACGACCTCCATATCTGGCGGCTGGACAGCAGCACTATCTCCCTGTCGGCCCATATCGTGGTGGATGACCTGCAGGCCTGGCCGGGGGTGCTGGACCGGCTGCGGCAGACCCTGATACAGCGCTTCGATATCGACCATATCACCCTGCAGCCGGAGCCGCTGCAGGGACGTCAGGTAGAGATCGTCGACCGCATCTCTGATCGCTAAGGGATCACTGAGGCACCACTGAGGAATCCCGGTGGAGGGATGCCCCCGGCCTTGGCACCTATTTGTCTTCGGTATCCGGATCGGCGTGCTCTTCCGGTTCATCACCGGCATCGGTGGGCATGGCTTCCGAGGTCGGTGTTTCCGTCGCCGACTCGTCCTCCAGTGGCTCGCCGTCCTCGCTCACCGCGTCGCCCGGCTGTTCCTTGCCGGCTGCATCACTGGCCCGGTCACTTTCTGCTTCCGGTGACAGCTCTGCCGTGACTTCCTCCGGTGCGCTGATCTGTTCCTGCGGCGCCTGAATCCCGATGTGATAGGCGGCAAAGCCCGGTTGCACCACCTGGTTCAGTGCCATGCCCAGGATGCGCCCGTTGTGCTCGGAGCGGATCTCGGTGCGCACATTGGTAATCGGGTTGGTGACAGTGCCCAGCAGGTCGCCCTTGCGCACGAACTGCCCGAGTTTCACCTTGCTGAAAATCATGCCGCCGGTGGTTGCGCGCTGCCAGGTGGAGTTGTAGTAGACCGGCTCCGGATCCCCCCACAGGCGGAATTTGGCCACCATATCCAGCTGGTGCAGCAGGGTACGGATTCCCTTCACGCTGTGGCTGACTGATGTCTCGTCGAGGACCATCGGCGCGCCGGCCTCCAGGGTCACCGTGGGGATGCCCGCATTGACCGCAGCCCGACGCAGCGTGCCTTTGGCGCCGTCACTGTGCAGTACCACGGTGGAGCCGAAGCCCTTGGTGAGCTTGACCACTTTCGGGTTGGTCAGGTCACCACGCAACTGGGGCAGGTTGGTGCGATAAAACGAGCCGGTGTGCAGGTCCACCACTGCATTGCAGTGGACGATGATCTCGTGAAAGAACGAGTGGGCAATCCGCGAGGCCGAGGAGCCGTTGGGGTCGCCGGGGAAGTGCCGGTTCAGGTCCCGCCGGTCGGTCAGGTAGCGGGAGCCGCGGTGGAAGCCCTGCAGGTTTACGATCGGTACCCCGATCACGGCGCCCTTCAGGGTGTTCGGGTCGAGGTTGTAGAGCACCCTGCGGACGGTCTCGATGCCGTTCAGCTCATCGCCGTGCACGGCGGCGGTCAGGCACAGGGTCGGCCCCGGCTCGGCACCATTGACGACCAGTACCGCAGTGGAGCTGTAAACGCCCTCGAAGTGCTGGCTCGGTGACCAGGCCAGCCGGGTCGAGGTGGCCGGCGGCACTTCGGCGCCCAGCAGGCGCAGGGGTTTGGCCCCGGCAGCTTCCGCCGGAGCGATCTCTTCACTGGTCGCTGCCGTCGGATCCTCGGGGGCGGGCTCCTGCGCCGGCGACTCGATCGGCTGGTCGAGGGAAATGCTTTCCGCCTTTTCCAGCGGTTGCTCCTGTTCCGACGGCTGCTCCTGCGCTTTAGGCAGCTCGGACTGCACCTCGTTGCCTTCGGGATTGTCTGCCTCCTCGGTACTCCAGGCCGGGCCGGCCGTCAGGGAGAGGGCGGCGGCGAGGGCCTGGGCGAGGACTATGGGGCTCATGCGCGAGCGCAATTGCATCGAAAAACTCCGGTTCGTTGTTGCTCTGTCGGCGATGACGAGGCGGTCATGTGGGCGCCGTTTTGTTCGCCGGCTGACGCTTGGAGCGCGAGTATAGCGAAAGTGTTCCCCTGTCCGGCCAAAGTCTGCCGAAACTGTGGGCTGCCGCCCAGTCATTTTGTCCGTTGACTGGCGATGGCAATGCCGCTGGTGCGCCACAGTCGCAGTCCCAGCAATACCGAGGCGACGCCGAGGCCGATGCAGATGCCGGTCCAGTAGCCGTAGACGCCCCAAAGGTTTTCCCCCAGCCAGTAGGCACTGGTGAGCCCTACCAGCCAGTAAGAGAAGATCTGCATGACCATGGGTACACGGGTGTCCTTGTAGCCGCGCAGTGCTCCCCAGGCCATGGCCTGGGCGACGTCCACGATCTGGAAGGCCGCGCATAACAGGAGCAGGTTGGTGGCAACGGCGATGATGTCCGTGTTGCTGGTATAGGCCATCACAAACGGGTAGCGCAGTGTGATCAGCAGTACGCCGGCCGCGGCTGCATAGAGGATGCCGCTGCTGACGCCGACAGTGCTGGCAAAGCGGGCGCGACGCGGGCGCTGCTGGCCCATTAACTGGGCCGTGCGGATACTGAGTGCCTGTGCCAGCGCCAGGGCCACCAGGTAGAAGATGGTGCCCACGTTCATGCCGATCTGGTGCGCCGCCACGATGGTGGCACCGTAGGGTGCCAGCAGTATCGCCAGGCTGGCAAAAAAGGTCACCTCGCTGGCGGCGCCGATACAGATGGGCAGGCCGACGGCCAACAGGTGGCGCTGTGTCGGCCAGTCCGGCCGCGGTGGCAACAGACTGAGCCGCAGCTTGCGGTAGGCGGGGTCGCGATTGGCGTGCCAGAACAGGGCTCCGGCAATGGCCCAGCTCACCAGGCTGGTAGCCCAGCCGCAGCCGGCACCACCCATGGCGGGAATTGGGCCGGCACCGAACACGAGGAGGATATCGAGGGGGATATTGAGGACCGCGGCCGCCAGGTAAATGCGCATCACCGGCCGCACCTGTCCCATCCCCTCACAATAGCCGCGCAGCGCGGTGCCCAGGGCGAAGGGCAGCGTGCCGGTGGCCAGCGCCAGCAGGTACTGTTGCATGACCTGGCGTACCGGTTCCTCGGTATCAATCCAGCGGCCCCACCAGGGCACCGCCAGCAGCAGGCCGATCACCGCCAGGCCGCCGATCAGCGCAATCCACTGGGCCTGTTGCAGCTGTCGGGCGCAGCCCGGCTCATCCCGGGCGCCGCGCAGGTGGGCGACCAGTGGCGAGACCGCGGCCAGCAGCCCGATCAGGGTGACTGCACAGACTGCCCAGATGCTGGAGCCCAGCGCCAGGCCAGCCAGATCCACCTCGCCGGCGCGTCCGGCGACCAGGGTATCCGTGACACCCATACTGACCACAGCGAGGTTGCTGACCACCAGCGGCCCGCCCAGATGGGCCAGATGTCGCAGTTCGGTGGCGGATGCGCGGGGGTAGAACCTGAACATGGGGTTGCGCCGGGGCTATCTTTCCGTAGCTGGTGTAAGAGGGCGGCTGACTGGCCGACTAATGCACCACTTGGCGCACGATACGGTGAAAAGAGGCTGGATTATGAATAAGGCACTGCGCGGCATCAACGCGTTTTACTGCCGGTTCCTGCGGGCGGTGGCCGGATTCGACTGGCTCGGGCCCCTGGCACTACGGATATTCCTGGCCCCGATCCTGCTCCTCGCCGGCATGAACAAGCTCGGCAAAATCGATGACGTGGCGGCCTGGTTCGGCAATCCCGACTGGGGGCTGGGCCTGCCGGCCCCGTACCTGATGGCCTGGCTGGCGGGTTTGACGGAGCTGCTGGGCGGCGCCGCCCTGCTGGTCGGGCTGGGGGTGCGCCTCGTCGCTATGCCGTTGATGTTCGTGATGGCGGTGGCGGCCGCCACCGCACACTGGCAGTACGGGTGGCATGCCCTCCCGGAGGAGACCCTCACCATGCCCTGGGAGTGGCGCAGGGATCTTATCGAGGAGGCCGCGGTGCGTCGCGACAAGGCCAGGGAGCTGTTTCAGGCCCATGGCAACTACGCCTGGCTGACAGAGGCTGGCAGCTTCACTGTGCTCAAAAACGGCATCGAATTCGCCGCCACCTACTTTGTCATGTTGCTGGCGCTGCTCTGTACCGGGGGCGGCCGCTGGGTGAGTCTGGATTACTGGCTTTGTCGGGCGCTTGGCCAAAGGCACGGCAAGTGAAGTAGTCAAGCCATATAGATGATATACTCGCCGATTATTTGACCATCCAAGCGAGTATTACTCTTGATAGGAAAGTTGTTTCGCCGTTCATCTCCGGCGACAGAAGAACGTAAATCCGCCGACCCCGTGACACAGGACAAGGGCAGTGAAGACCCGCGTGGTCAGGGCGGGAATGACCGTACCGGCGGGGACAAGAAGCGTTCCGGCCGCGGCGCCCGTGGTGGCAGCAAGGCGCCGAACGATACCAGGAAGGCAAAATCCGAACAGTCCGCCAAGGCGGCCGCCTCTGGCGAAAAGACCCGCGAGCGGCGTTCGGGCCGTGGCGACCGCAAAACCGGTTCCCGCGACAGCAAGCCCTGGTCACTGAAGGATTTCCCGGTGCCCGAACAGGAGGGCAAGGTCCGTTTCCACGATCTGGGCCTGCCGGATGAGCTGATGCGTGCCATCCAGGACCTGGGTTTCCAGTACGCCTCCCCCATCCAGGGCCAATCCCTTCCGCACACCCTCAATGGCCACGATCTGGTGGGTAAGGCCCAGACCGGTACCGGCAAGACTGCGGCATTCCTGATCACCATCATCGACGACTTGCTCAAGCACCCGATCGAGGGCGAGCGCTATGCGGGCGAGGCCCGCTCCCTGGTCATCGCACCGACCCGCGAGCTGGTGATGCAGATTGCCGACGATGCCAAGGCGCTGTGCAAATACACCGACCTGGAGATCCACACCCTGGTGGGCGGCATGGATTACGCCAAGCAGCAGCGCAACCTGCACGAGCGGTTCGTCGACATCCTGGTAGCCACGCCGGGCCGGCTGCTGGATTTCGCCGGCAACCGGGACTGTTACCTGGATCAGGTGGAGATTCTGGTGATCGATGAGGCCGACCGTATGCTGGATATGGGCTTTATTCCCCAGGTCCGCAACATTGTTCGGCAGACACCGCGCAAGAGCCACCGCCAGACCATGTTCTTCTCCGCCACCTTTACCCCGGAAGTGGACTCCCTGGTGGAGCAGTGGACCGACGAGCCGGTGATCGTCGAGATCGAACCCGAGCGTGTGGCCACCGATTCCGTCGAGCAGCATGTCTACCTGGCAGCGAGCGACGAGAAGTACACCCTGCTGTACAACATTCTCCAGCGCGAAGAAGTAGAGAGCCTGATCGTGTTCGCCAACCGCCGTGACCAGTGTCGCCGCTTGCACGAGCACCTGCTGGCACATGGCATTTCCGCGGGCCTGCTTTCCGGTGAGATCGCGCAGAACAAGCGCGTGCGCACCCTGGAAGATTTCAAGACCGGCAAGACCCGTGTGCTGGTGGCCACCGATGTGGCGGGCCGCGGCATCCATATCGATGGCATCAGCCACGTGGTGAATTTCACCCTGCCCGAAGAGCCCGAGGACTACGTGCACCGCATCGGTCGCACCGGCCGCGCCGGCAAAACGGGCACATCGATCAGTTTTGCCTGTGAGGACGATGCCATGCGGCTGGAACCTATTGAGGCGTTGCTCGGTCAGAAGCTGAAATGCGAGCAGCCCCCGGAGGCCCTGCTCGAGGAGCCCCCGAAGGTGAAAGTCAAACGCAGCAGCGACAGCCGTGGCGGTCGTCGCGGCGGCAGCGGGGGCGGTGGTCGCCGACCCCGCCGCTAGCGGAAAACGCGGGCTGAGTCCGCGTTTTTCATCGTCATTCGGGTATCATGGAACGATGGCCTGTTCCCGATAATAATCGGTGCTAGATTCCATGCGCACGCTCTATCTGCACATCGGTTTTCACAAGACCGGCTCAACCTCCCTGCAGCTGGCGCTGAGCCGCGCCCGCGCGCAGCTGGCGGCAGAAGGTTTTGAGTTCATTTCTCTGGGCAAGAAAGGCAACTCGTCCGGTGCCATTGATGTGCGCAAGACTGATGGCCAGCTCTCATTTTCTCTCAATGACCGCTTTGCCGAGCTGCTGGCCTCGAGTCGCTCGGACCGGGTCATCGTCTCTGCCGAACACCTGAGTTTCCTGCACGAGGCCAGACAGGTGGAAGAGGTCTGCAGGCTCTGCCGGCAGCACTTCGAGCGCACGATTGTCATTGTTTACCTGCGCCGGCAGGACCGACAGGCCATATCCTTCAAGCAGCAGGCGGCCAGGGGCTGCGAGCGTGACCGCAGTTCGTCGAGCAAGTTGCTCGGTCATGAAAGCGGAGCCCTTCCCGCTCTGACTGACGATGTCAGAACCTACTACGACTACTGTGCCAAGCTCCGTCTGTGGGCGGATAGTTTCGGTAAGGAGTCCCTGCGGGTCCGGCGCTTCAATGCGGCCGACCTGGAGGGCAGGGATATCGTTACCGATTTTGCCTCCCTGCTCGGCTTGAGTACCGACCTGGATCCCTGTCGCATCAACGAATCTGTGTCGCGCAAGGAATTCCTGCTGAGCCACCGGCTGATCGAGCTGGGACTGGAGCCGCGGCAACTGAAAAAGCTCAAGCCATGGATGAAGCAGGATAAGAGCCGGTTGAAACCCGCGCGGGAGCGGGCCGTGGACTTCTTCAGCCACTTTGCCGAGTCTAATCGCGCGCTGGATCGGGAATTTCTGTCCCACCCCTCGGGACTTGGGTTCAGCGATGACTTCACCAGTTATCCGGAGACCGGCAATGATCATCTGTTGCTGAGTGACCTGGCGGAATGGGAACCGGACTTTTTCAAGGTCGGCCTGCAGGATCCGCGGGCGCTGCGGGATGCCCTGGTGATCGAGCCCCTGAATCGGGTTGTTGAAGCTGCGGGGCCAGAATCAAAGACAGGGCGCGAGCTTGCGGCGCTGAAAGAGTGTCTCGGTCAAACCGCTGCGGTGTGGCCGGAGGGGAAGGGCTGGTGGGCGCGGCTACGGCGGCGCAAGCGCGACGGACGCTGAGCATGGCCGACCACAGTTATATCGAATATTTGCCCGGCCCGGTGCCGGGGCGGGAATTGCGCGGGCCTCTGCCAGCGCGCCAGGGAGTGGCCAGTTACAAGTCTTATCTAATGTAAACAGTCAGTCTCTGGTTATCTTCTGTGAGTAGTCTTGCTTACCGTCGGGACATCGACGGCCTACGTGCCTTTGCGGTACTTCCGGTTCTTTTTGCACACGCGGGGCTGCCGGGTTTTTCCGGCGGGTTCGTCGGCGTGGATGTGTTCTTCGTTATCTCGGGATTTCTCATCACCGGGATCCTGATGCGGGAGATTGGTGAGGACCGCTTTTCCCTGGCGAATTTCTATGAGCGCCGGGCCCGGCGCATCCTGCCGGCGTTGTTTGCAGTATTTCTCGCCTGTCTGGGCGTCGGCTGGTTTGTGCTGCCCCCGGAGCCGTTCAAGGAGCTGGCGCAATCGGTGCTCGCGGCCCTGTTCTTCGTCTCCAACTTCTGGTTCTGGCAGAGCACCGGCGACTATTTCGGTTCAGACGCAGAGTGGCAGCCGTTGTTGCACACCTGGTCACTGTCGGTAGAGGAGCAGTTCTACCTGGGCTTTCCATTGCTCCTTTGCCTGCTCGCGGCCCGCGGCCGGCGATCCGTGCTGATGGGGGTGGCCGGCCTGTCCGTCCTGTCCCTGTTGCTCTCGATCTGGGCGACAAAAAGCCAGCCACTGGCCAATTACTTCCTCACTCCGACGCGGATGTGGGAGCTGGGCCTGGGGGCACTACTGGCTCTGGGGGCGTTTGCGGCCCCGCGGCAGCGCTGGCAGGCCGAGCTGGCCGCCGCCGCTGGACTGGCGATGATCCTCGTCGCGGTCGTAGCCTACGATTCGGCCACGCCTTTTCCGGGGCTGGCTGCGCTGCTCCCCTGTGTCGGTGCCGCCGCACTGATCTGGGCTGGCGGCCATGGATCGACCGTCACCGGGCGCCTTGTGGCCTGGTCGCCTTTCGTGTGGGTAGGGCTGGTCTCCTATTCGCTGTACCTGTGGCACTGGCCGGTCCTGGTGTTGTTCCGCCTGCTGCACGGCAGTGCCGAGTTGCCGCTGGAACTGGCGCTACAGGCCATCGCGTTGTCGCTGGTGCTGGCCTGGCTCAGCTGGCGTTTCGTCGAGGCGCCGTTCCGGAAGCCCGCTCCCACCGGCATGTCCCGCCGTGTCCTGGTGCGCACCTGCGGCGCGCTCGCCACGCTGACTGTCGCCCTCGCGCTGGTGGTCAACGTAAACAAAGGGGTCCCGGAGCGGCTGCCGGAGGATCTGTTCACCACCTATCGCGAAGCCATCAAACGCGCCCCGGAAGAGCGTCGCTGTATGGATCGGCTGCCAGAGGAGGGGCTGTGCGAATTCGGCGCTGACGACGGTCAGGGGAACAATATGGATTACCTGCTGTGGGGCGATTCCCATGCTGGCGCCTTCCTGCCGGGCTTCCAGCTCTGGCTGCGGGAGCGAGGCCATCGGGGGTTGGCGGCGGTGAAGTCTGCCTGCGCGCCGCTAATGGGCGTGGTGCGGGTAGAGATGGGATCGGCACAGGATTGCGACCGTTTCAACGCGCAGGTGATCGAGATGCTGGAAGGCCGCGAGGATATCAGCACGGTGATCCTGGTGGCGCGCTGGGCGCTGGTGGTGGAGGGCAGTCGTTCGCCCGGTGAGAGTGGTCCGCCCGCTGTGCTCGGGCTGGCCGGCCAGCAGGAACCCCTGACCGCGAGTGACGACCCGGGCCGGGACAACGCCGGCCTGGTGGCACAGGGGCTTGCCGAAACCGTGTCGCGGATTCGCGCCACCGGAAGGGAAGTGCTGATCGTCGAGAGTATTCCCGAGATCGCGTTCTCGGTACCGATGGCGATTGTGAGCTCAGAATTCGTGGGTGCCCAGTTGCAGGCTGCTCCGACTCTGGAAGAGGTGCAGGCACGCAATCAGCGCACCAATGAAATATTGGGCTCCCTGGTGGAAGCGTTCCAGATTCAGCGGGAGAGCCTGGTGCCGGACCTGTGCCATCCCCGCTGCCAGATTCAGGCAGATGGCCGGCCCCTGTACCGGGACGACGATCACCTGAGTGCGTTTGGCTCGGAGCAACTGGTGCCTGAGCTTCTCGACCGTTTGGGTTCCGGTTGAGCGCGATACTTTTTCAACAGCACCTTCTCAGTAGGTGAGGGGCAAATGGTGGCGGTGTAAGAGATGCGGCTTTAGCCTGCGCCAGCGTGCCGGGCCTCCGGGATCCCATTCCTGTGAATGCGGCGGTGAGGCCCGGGGCGGGCATTTTGAGTCTGGTTTCAGGTCTCGCCAGCCTGGCACAGGCCAGGCCGGCAACACTTCTAACCCTGCGATCCCTGCTCGAGCGCCCTGTCTGTGCCGGGATCTCCCTCCCGGCGCAGACGCTCGACCCACAGTACCGTACCACCCGCTACGGCGGCTGGCATCACGAAGATATTCAGCACCGGCACCATCTTTGCCAGCATCACTGCTCCGCCGAATCCCAGAGAGGTGAACTTGCGGCGGCGCAGCACACTTTTCAGTTCCGCAAACGGGCGCTGGTGGTTGTCGAGCGGATAATCCACATACTGGATGGCCATGCACCAGGCGCCCCAGAGTCCGCCGAGCACGGCGGGAATGAAAACCGTCCAGCTGGTGAGCATGGCAATGATGAAGATCACGATGCCCCAGCCGATGAAATACATCAGCTTGCGTAACTCGCGGCCGATAGTGCGCCAGACCATGGAGAGCAGCGGCTCAGGGGGCGGTGCGCGACCGGTAAGCAGTTCCTCGACCTTCTCGGCGAGAAAGCCGTTGAACGGTGCCGCGATGATGTTGGTGATGATGCCGAAGGCATAGCCGTAGACAAACAGGAACAGCACCACGACGGCGATGGCAATCAGCCAGGCCAGCCACTGAAAGGCATCGGCGGCCCAGGCAGCACCCTTGGCCATGATCGCCCGCCACCAGGACATATTCTCGGTATTGACCGGTGAGTGGGAGAGCAGGCTGCTCAGATAGTCCGCCAGCCCGCTGATCTGGGACAGCATCAGCGCCGACAACGCGATAAACAGCACCAGGTTGATCAGCAGTGGAATGATGATGAATGGTCGAAGCTCCCGGCGGGTGAGCAGCCGGGCGCCTCTGACAAGGGCATCCAGGCCGTGGGTTGGATTGGATGTCATCGGTTTTCCTCAGTGGGCAGAGGTGGTCAAGGTTTTCGCCTTACGACCCGGCGGCGGTGCGCAGCACTTCGGCGTAGTCGCTGCTCTGGCGATGTTCAAGGAGGCGATCCAGCAGGGTTTGCCCCTCGCTGTTACGGGCGTTGAGGTCGCCACCCCGGGCCAGGAACAGTTGCACGAAAGTAGCAAAGTCTTCCGCTCTCATGCCCCGGTAAGCCCGTTCCAGCAGGTAGAAATCACGATCCTGCCCCTCGGGAGCCTCACCGGCCAGGAAGCCGGCAATGCGCTCTTCGTCGAAAGTCTCACCGAGAACTTTCTGTTTGTCTTTCTTCAGGCTCAAAACTTTCTCCTTTTGATGCACCTTCCACGGCGTTGCGATCAGAGCAGCGCGTCCAGCTTGTCCTTGAGAATCTTGTTGATTACCTGCGGGTTGGCCTGGCCTTTGGAAGCCTTCATGATCTGGCCAACGAAATAACCCATCATCTTGGGGCGCTTGGCTTCGTCTGCGTTGCGGTAGTTTTCCACCTGGGCGGTGCTGTTGGCGATCACTTCGTCCACCATCTGCTCGATGGCGCCGGTGTCGGAGACCTGCTTCAGCCCCCGCTGCTCGATCACCGTATCGGCATCCCCCTCGCCATTGGCGATGGCCTCGAAGACCTGCTTGGCGATCTTGCTGGAAATAGTATTGTCGACAATGCGTTCAATCAGCCCGGCCAGTTGCGTAGCACTGACTGGCGACTGCTCGATGCCGATTTCCTTCCGATTCAGAAGAGCTGCGAGCTCGCCCATCATCCAGTTGGCCACCAGTTTCGGCTGCCCGCATTGCCTTGTGGCAGCCTCGAAAAAGTCCGCGCTGGCGCGCTCCTGGGTCAGCTGGTCGGCATCGTAGACAGAGAGGCCGTATTCGCCGGCTAAGCGGGCACTCTTGGCGTCCGGGAGTTCCGGCAGTTCCCTGCGGATGGCCTCGATATAGTCGTCATCCAGCTCGACTGGCAGCAGGTCCGGGCAGGGGAAATAGCGGTAGTCGTTGGCCACCTCCTTGCTGCGCATGGAACGTGTCTCGTTCTTGTCGGCGTCGTAGAGGCGGGTTTCCTGTACCACCTGGCCGCCGTCCTCGATCAGGTCGATCTGCCGTTGTGCCTCTACTTTGATGGCGCGTTCGACGAAGCGGAATGAGTTGATATTTTTGAGTTCGGTGCGGGTGCCGAGCTTCTCCTCGCCTTTCAGTCGCACCGATACATTGGCATCGCAGCGCATGGATCCCTGGGACATGTCGCCATCGGAAATGCCCAGGTAGGTGACGATGCTGTGAATTTTTCTCAGGTAGGCCACCGCCTCGGCAGCACTGCGCATATCCGGCTCGGAGACGATTTCGATCAGCGGCGTGCCGGCGCGATTGAGGTCGATACCGGACATACCCTGAAAGTCTTCATGCAGAGACTTGCCAGCATCCTCTTCGAGGTGAGCATGGTGCAAGCGGACACTCTTGCTGCTGCCATCCTCGAGGTGGATTTCGATCTCACCGGCGCCGACGATCGGCTCCGCCAGCTGGGTGGTCTGGTAGCCCTTGGGCAGGTCCGGGTAGAAGTAATTCTTGCGCTCGAACACCGAGCGCTTGCTGATTTCAGCATTCATGGCCAGCCCGAACATGACCGCATAGCGGAACGCTTGCTCGTTCGGCACCGGCAGTGTGCCCGGCATGGCCAGGTCGATGGCGCAGGCCTGGGTATTGGGGGGCGCACCGAAGCGGGTGCTGGCACCGGAGAAGAGCTTTGACTGGGTGGAGAGCTGCACGTGCACTTCCAGCCCGATAACGATTTCCCATTCCATCTGATCGCCTCCTTATACTGCGCTGGCTTTGTGCCAGTCGGTGGCCCGCTGGTACTGGTGGGCGACGTTCAGCATGCGCGCCTCGTCGAGATAATTGCCGATGATCTGCAGGCCCACGGGCAGGCCATCGACGGTGCCACAGGGCAGCGACATGGCCGGCACGCCGGCCAGGTTGATGGCGATGGTGTAGATGTCCTCCAGGTACATGCTGACCGGGTCCGCCTGTTTGGCGCCCAGCGCGAAAGCGGGGCTGGGGGCAGTGGGGCCCATGATCACGTCCACTTGCCCGAAGGCCTGGACGAAGTCCTGCTTGATCAGTCGGCGCACCTGCTGCGCTTTGTTGTAGTAGGCATCGTAATAGCCGGCGGACAGGGCGTAGGTGCCGACCAGGATGCGCCGCTGCACTTCCTCGCCGAAGCCCTCGCCGCGGGAGCGCATGTAGAGATCGCGCAGATCCGCGGGGTTTTCACAGCGGTAGCCGTAGCGAACGCCGTCGAAACGGGACAGGTTGGCGGAGGCCTCCGCCGGCGCGATGACATAGTAGGCGGGCACGGCCAGGTGGGTGTGGGGCAGGCTGATTTCCACCAGCTGTGCCCCGAGCTTTTCGTATTCCCGCAGGGCTTCCTGCACCCGCTCGCCGGTCGCACTGTCGAGGCCCTCGCCAAAGTACTCTTTGGGAACCCCGATTTTCAGTCCCGAGATGGACTGGCCCAGGTCCCGGGTGAAGTCCTCGGCCGGACGCTGCAGGTTGGTGGAATCGCGCGGGTCGACGTCGGCCATTACCGACAGCATCAGCGCGGCATCTTCCGCCGTGCGCGCGATGGGACCGCCCTGGTCCAGGCTCGATGCGAACGCAACCATGCCCCAGCGCGATACGCGCCCGTAGGTGGGTTTGACACCGGTCGTATTGGTGAGCGCAGCCGGCTGGCGGATGGAGCCACCGGTATCGGTGGCGGTGGCGCCAGGGCAGAGCAGGGCTGCCACTGCGGCGGCGGAACCGCCGGAGGAGCCACCCGGTACCCGGCTGGTATCCCAGGGGTTCTTCACCGGGCCGTAAAAACTGCTCTCGTTGGACGAGCCCATGGCGAACTCATCCATATTGGTCTTGCCCAGGCTCACGGCACCGGCGCGTTCAAAGCCCTCCACCACGGCGGCGTCGTAGGGCGGCACGAAGTTGTCCAGCATGCGCGAGCCGCAACTGGTGCGCACACCGCGGGTACAGAAAATATCCTTGTGGGCAATGGGCACCCCGCACAGGGCCGGAGCCTTGCCAGCAGCCAGGCGCTCGTCTGCGGCAGTGGCCTGCGCCAGGGCCTGCTCTGCAGTGACGGTGATAAAGCTGTTGTAACGGGCATCCTGCTGCTGGATGCGTTCCAGCAGGTGGCGGGTGATTTCGACGCTGGAGAACTGTTTCTCGCGCAGCCCCTTGATGATCTCGGCAATGGTTAACTGGTGCATGAACTTCCCGGGTTGTTCCTGTCTCTGGGTGGGCAGCGGGGGTGCTGTGAGGTCAGTCGATGACCTTGGGGACCAGGTAGAGCCCGTCCTCGGTCTGGGGGGCGATGGCCTGCATCTCCTCGCGGCAGTCGGTCTCGGTGGCCTGGTCCGGGCGCAGCCGCTGGGTCGCATCCAGGGGGTGGGCCATGGGGGCCACCCCTTCGGTGTTGACGGTCTGCAACTGGTCAACCAGCTTGAGTACGTCTCCGAGTCGGCCGCTCACTTCCTCCAGTGTCTCCTCGGAGATGGCGATGCGGGCCAGCTCGGCCAGTCGATGTACGGTTTGCGCGTCCACGGCCATTGGGGGCTCCAGCTTGCGTTTCGCTTGATTGTTGTGGTGATCCTGCTGCTGCCCGGATCGGCGCGCCGGGCAGAGGGGTCGCAAATTTAGCACAGTCGACGCCGATTCTCACCGCGGCCGGCCGGGATGGGCTCATTGAGGGGCGATCGTCACGTGGCGGATTTAGCGGGGATTCATCCTTGCCCTGAACCCGCGCCGTTGTTAGAGTTTGCCGATTCTGCCCCCGGTGCGTTCCCGGTCGGGCAACAGGGGCCACACGGGGTCCCGGAACTCAGAATAATTCCCGCGGACTAATTAGGCTTTAACGGCGCAAGGGTCCGCGTCTACTGCACCTTCAGTTGGTGCTGTAATTTTGTACAAGGTAATCGAATTCCATGTTTAAACGTTTGCGGGGCATGTTCTCCAGTGATCTCTCCATCGACCTGGGAACGGCCAACACGCTGATCTACGTTCGCGACCGGGGAGTGGTTCTCGACGAACCCTCTGTCGTGGCCATCCGCCATTACAATGGGCAGAAGATCGTCGAGGCCGTCGGTGTCGAGGCCAAGCGCATGCTGGGGCGTACCCCGGGCAATATCACGGCCATCCGTCCCCTGAAGGACGGTGTGATCGCCGACTTCCAGGTGACTGAGAAAATGCTGCAGCACTTCATCAAGAAAGTGCACGAGAACAGCTGGATGCGCCCGAGCCCCCGGGTCCTGGTGTGTGTGCCCTGTCAGTCCACTGAAGTGGAGCGCCGGGCGATCCGCGAATCCGCCCTGGGTGCCGGAGCCCGCGAAGTGTGGCTGATTGAAGAGCCGATGGCTGCGGCCATCGGTGCCGGGCTGAAGGTGGAGGAAGCCAGTGGCTCCATGGTGGTGGACATCGGTGGTGGTACCACCGAGATCGCCATCATCTCCCTGAATGGTGTGGTTTACTCCGATTCCGTGCGTATCGGTGGCGACCGTTTTGACGAGGCCATCGTCAACTATGTGCGCCGCAACTACGGCAGTGTCATCGGTGATGCCACTGCTGAACGCATCAAGGAAGAGATCGGTTGCGCCTACGCCGGCAGCGAAGTGCGCGAGATCGATGTTCGCGGCCGCAACCTGGCAGAAGGGGTGCCGCGCAGTTTCACCCTGAACTCTGATGAGATCCTCGAGGCCTTGCAGGAGCCCCTGACCGGCATCGTGCAGGCAGTGAAGAGCGCTCTGGAGCAGTCCCCGCCCGAGCTGGCCTCCGATATCGCCGAGCGCGGTATGGTACTGACCGGTGGCGGCGCATTGCTGCGCGACCTGGATCGCCTGTTGATGGAAGAGTCTGGCCTGCCGGTCATCGTTGCCGACGATCCGCTGACCTGTGTCGCCCGCGGAGGCGGCAAGGCGCTTGACATGATGGACAAGAGCCGCCTGTACCTGGTGTCCAACTGATAATAAAAACTGATTTATTAATGGGGGTTTCCCATTAAGCCGCTGTTTACCCGTGGTCCCTCGCCTGAGTCCCGCATCCTGTTGCTGGGGCTGGCGGCGGCTGCGCTCATCGTAATCAACCTGTACACCGACTGGCTGCAGCCACTGCGTGAGCGCGCGGCTGCCCTGGTGACTCCCTTCTACTGGCTGACTGACGCTCCCGGGCGAGTGACCGACTGGGCGGGTGATCAGCTGCGCAGCCGCGATGAGTTGCTGGAGGAAAACAGCCGCCTGAAGCGTCAGGTGCTGCTGCTGGAACAGCGCAGCCAGTCGCTGGCTGCCGTGAAAGCAGAGAACACCCAGCTCAAGGAGCTGATGAATTCCGCCGAGATGCTCGACGAACGGGTGCTGGTGTCCCAGGTTATCGGCGTTTCTCCCGATCCGTTGGAACACGTGCTGGTGATCGACAAGGGGCGCGATGACGGGGTCGTGCCCGGTACGCCAATCATGGATGCCGCCGGCCTGCTGGGTCAGGTCATTGAGGCGGGTGGTTCCAGCAGCCGGGTCCTGCTGATTACCGATGCCAGCCATGCCCTGCCTGTGCAGGTGCTGCGCAACAGTGTGCGTGCCGTAGCCGAGGGTACCGGTGATCTCTATCGGCTGAAGTTGCGTCACTTGGCCAACACCAGTGACATCCGCGAAGGTGACCTGCTGTTGAGTTCCGGCCTGGGCGGCCGCTTCCCGGCGGGCTACCCGGTGGGTGATGTGGTTTCGGTGATACGTGATCCCGGCCGGCCGTTCGCTGAGGCGGAGGTGCAGCCCCGCGGGCGGATGAACCGGAGTCGCTTTGTGCTCGCGGTTCTCTCCGGCGAGGAGCAGTCCGTTGGAAGCGAATAATCGCTGGTTTATCGTCGCCTCGGTGGTGGTCGCACTGCTGCTGGCGGTCATGCCACTGCCGCTGGGCTGGCTCTGGTTTCGCCCCTCGTTCACTGCCCTGCTGGTCATTTTCTGGATCAATCGGATGCCCCAGAGTGTTGGGGTCGGTTTTGCCTGGCTGGTGGGCCTGGCGGAAGACCTGGTCACGGGGGCCGCACTGGGCACCCACGCCCTCGCACTGGCAGTGCTGGCCTATTTCAGCCTGCTCACCTATCAGCGTACGCGGGCTTTCAATCCTGCGCAGCAGCTGTTGTGGGTGTTTGTGCTGGTGGGTATCCAGCAGGTGGTGGGCAACTGGGTGCATAATCTGGCCGGCAAGCCAGTCCCGGGCCTGATGTTCCTTTGGCCCGCGCTGACTACGGCCCTGCTGTGGCCGCTGACAATCCCCTGGCTCGACCACATGGCCGGCAGGCTGCAGGTGCGCTGAGCGGTCGCTATGACGCTTCAGTCAACCGGAATCCCTGTCATATTCAGGGTTAAGTCCGGTAAACGGGCGATCATTTTTCGATCGATGCCGCTATAATCCGACGCTGATTCACCAACAATAAAGATTGCAGTGCCGAATACCGCCGCCGACAAACCACTCCTGCTCGCCTCCGGCTCCCCGCGCCGTGCCCAGTTGCTGGCGCAGATCGGTGTGCGCTTCATTCAGTGCCCCACCGCAGTACCCGAAGAGTGTGGGCCCGGCGAGGCACCAGCGGCCTACGTAGCGCGCCTTGCGCGGGAGAAGGCACTGGCCGGGCTCGTGCTTGCGGCAGACTGCCAGCCGGTACCCGCCTGGTCGCTGGGGTCCGACACGCTGGTGGTCGCCGGCGACTGGGTGCTGGAAAAACCGCGTAATTTCGCTGATTTTGCCGCAATGATGTCCTTGCTTTCCGGCGCCGAGCACTCGGTGCTGACTGCTGTATGTCTTGCCAGTCGCGGGGACACTCTCAGTGAGACGGTGGAGACGCGGGTGCGTTTCCGAACACTGGACCAGGCCCGGATCGAAGCCTACTGGCAGACCGGTGAGCCGCGGGACAAGGCCGGCGGTTACGGTATCCAGGGGCTTGGCGCCGCGCTGGTGACGGCCGTCAACGGCAGTTACACCAATGTGGTGGGGCTGCCCCTGGAGGTCCTGGTACCGATGCTGGAGCAGGCCGGTATTCCCTACTGGCAATGGGAGGGAGCCCAGTGAGCGAAGAACTGTTGATCAATGTAGCGCCCACGGAAACCCGGGTAGCGCTTGTGGAGAACGGTGTACTGCAGGAAGTTTACCTGGAGCGCAGTGCCCGCCGCGGTATCGTCGGCAATATCTACAAGGGCAAGGTCGTGCGTGTACTGCCGGGTATGCAGGCGGCGTTTGTGGACATCGGCCTGGAGCGGGCCGGGTTCATCCATGCCTCGGATATCGCCCCCCTCGATGAGGAGGGCATGGAGTCCCGGGAATCGGAGGTGGCGGATATCCGCGCCCTGGTCCGGGAAGGTCAGTCGCTGGTGGTGCAGGTGGTCAAGGACCCGATCAGCAGCAAGGGCGCTCGCCTGACCACGCACCTGTCGGTTTCGGCGCGCTACTTGGTCTACATGCCACAGACCCGCCATATCGGAATTTCCAATCGCATCGAAGACGAAGGTGAGCGTGAGCGCCTGCGGGAGCTGGTGGATCAGGCCAGTGCCAAACTGGCGGAGGAAGGCCAGAAGGGCGATGGCGGCTTTATCTTGCGCACGGTGGCCGAGGGGGTCAGCGAAGAGGAACTGCTGCGCGACATCCCGTTCCTGTACAAGCTCTGGCATGAGCTGGAGCAACGCATCCGCAGCCGGCCGCAACCGTCGGTCATCTACGAGGACCTGCCGCTGTTCATGCGCGCCCTCCGCGACCTGGCGCGCCCTTACACGGAGAAGATCCGCATCGATTCCCGCGAGGCCCACGGCCGCGCAGCGGAGTTCGCCAGCAAGTACGCCCCGGAAATCGCCGGCCGCCTGGAGCACTACCCGGGGGAGCGGCCGCTGTTCGACCTCTACGGGGTCGAGGAGGAGATCCGCAAGGCCCTGCACAACAAGGTCACCCTGAAGTCCGGCGGTTACCTGATTGTCGAGCAGACCGAGGCCATGAGCACCATCGATGTGAACACCGGTGCCTTCGTCGGCCACCGCAATCTCGAAGAGACCATCTTCAAGACCAACCTCGAGGCGGCCACGGCCATTGCCCGCCAGCTGCGACTGCGCAACCTTGGCGGCATCATCATCATCGACTTCATCGACATGAAGGACGCGGAGCACCGCCGCCAGGTACTGCGAATGCTGGAAAAGGCCCTCGAGCGGGACCACGCCAAGACCAGCATCACCGGTGTGTCGGAGCTGGGCCTGGTGGAGATGACCCGCAAGCGGACCCGGGAGTCCCTGGGGCAGATTCTGTGCGAACCCTGCCCGGTCTGCAGCGGGCGCGGCACTCTCAAGAGCGCTGAGACGGTGTGTTACGAGATTTTCCGTGAGATCATCCGCGAAGCGCGTGCCTACGACAGCGAGAAGATCATGGTGCTGGCAAGCCAGGTTGTGATCGACCTGCTGCTGGACGAGGAGTCCGCCAACGTGGCGGATCTGGAAGAATTCATCGGGCGTCCCATCCAGTTCCAGGTGGAGCCCATTTACAACCAGGAGCAGTACGACATTGTTCTGGTCTGATGTTCATATCGGCGACAGGGCTGCCCGCTCCGTGCGTGCGCGCGGAGCACGGCCCCTGTGTGACCGAAGAGGGCGTCGGTAATGGCCGGGCTGCTGCTCGCTGTGCGCTGGTTGGCGCGCAAGTTCTGGTTACTGGTGGTTTCGCTGGTGATTTGCCTCGCCATCCTGGTGCAGACCGGGCGCATGCTGTCGCCCCACGTCCAGGAATTCCGGCCGCAGATCAGTGCCTGGTTCTCCGCGCGCCTGGGGGTGCCGGTGCAGGTGGAGCGCCTGTCACTGCAATGGCAGGCCCTGGAAGTGGCTCTGCAGCTGGACGGATTGCGGCTGGGCGAGAAGGGTGAGATGCAGATGGGCTACGGCCTGTTCCATCTGGACTTGCTGGCCAGTCTCTGGAACCGCGATCTGGTGTGGAAAAATCTCCGCGTACACGAATTCCGCGCTGGCGTACACCGGGACGCCGCCGGCCGCTGGCAGCTCGATGGTTTTCCGTCGGCGGCAATGCCTTCGGGGCAGGGCACAGTCTCGCAGCAGGTAGGCGATCCGGCTCGCCTGTTCCGCCTGGGGCCAAAGATCGATATCCGCGATGTCAGCCTGTCGGTCAGGCTGGATGACGGCCAGCTGGCGCAGCTGCACCTGCCGCAGGTGCTGCTGGAGAACAGCGGGGATTTCCACCGCCTGGTGGGCAAGGCTTTCATCAGTCGCACCGACAGCGACTCCGCCCCCCCTGAACGCCAGGAGCTGGCAGAGGATGAAACCCTGCGCCTGATCCTGGAGGGGCGGGGCGACGCCCGCGACAGCGAGAATTTCCGCCTGCGCGGTTACCTGCAGCTCAACGAACTGCTGGTCGATACCGATATCGTCGACCTGTTGCAGCAGCTCACCCCTCTGCCCGAACAGTACCACTGGCGCGGCCCGAAGCTCGCACGGGGCAGCCTGTGGCTGGACGGTGGTAACAGCGCCTACCGCCTGCGCGGGCATCTGGACCTGGCCCGGTCAGGGGAAAGTCCAGTCGTGACCGGGAGCGAGGAACAAGACCGTGCGGCCCCCGGCGCAGCACTGGCTCCCCTTTCCTCCATTGCCGGCGATATTTCCGGGGACTGGCAGCCGGGAACAGGCTGGCGGCTGGCACTGCAGGACGTGAGGATTGGCTGGCGCGACCTGGAAGTTCCCACCTTCAACCTCCAAGCCCAGGGCAGCGCCAGTGAAGGTCTGAGCCTGGCGGTGGACACCATCGACCTGGCGGCCTGGGGCGGAATCCTGACCCGGATGGAACTGCTGAGCGGGCCGGCAGATGAGTGGTTGCAGGCGCTGCAACCCTCAGGTCAGCTGCATGGAGTGCGCTTTTCCCGCACCGAGGATGGCCCGGTTGCCCTGACTGCGGAACTGCGGGATATCTCAGCCGGTGCCCACAAGGGGTCGCCAGCGGTGGAACATCTCGATGGCCTCCTGCGCATGCAGGGGGGCAGGGGTACGGTCGTCCTGGATGCCTCCGAGGGCTTCCGGATTCACTTCCCCAAGCTCTATGAGCAGCCGTTTGCGCTAGAGCGTGCCCGTGGCACCCTGGCCTGGGCGGTGAGCCGCGAGGCCAATACGGTACAGGTGTATTCGGGCCCGCTCGACCTGCGCGGCGAGCTCGGCGAGATCGATGGGCAGTTTCTGCTGGAGCTGCCGTTCGAGGCGCACACCCGCGCAGCCGCCCTGACTCTGGCCCTCGGCCTGCAGAACGCACCCATTACCGCGCAGAAACTGCTGGTCCCATTCACTACCACCGATGAGCTGCGGGAGTGGCTGAGCGGCGCCGTTGGAGCGGACAACCCCGGGCGCGTCACCACCGCTGGGTTCGTTTACCGGGGCTATGCCTACCGGGACGGCGACAACCGCAAGCTGCTGGCACTGGGAGAGCATACCGAGCGGCAGACGGTGCAGCTGGCCGCGGACATCCGGGATGCCGAACTGCTGTATGCCAGCGGCTGGCCGCGGGCGACGGATATCGACGCTCGAATCAAGATCGACGATCGCCATACCCTGGTGCACGCGCCCAGTGCCCGTCTATGGGACCTGGATGCCCGGGATATCGAGGTCGGTATCACCCCGGATCACACCACCGGTGAGGGGGCGATATTGGGGGTGCGCGCGCGCGCGCGTGGCCCTGCCGCCGACGGCTTGCGGCTGCTGCGGGAGTCCCCACTGCGTGAGCGGATTGGAGAGGCGTTCGATCACTGGCGCCTCGACGGCACTATCAGCGGCAGCCTGACCCTGCGACAGCCCCTCGGCGGGGCAGAGCTGGCCCCGCGCCAGACGGTGCAGGTGGAACTCACGCAGGCCGACCTACTGATGGAGCACCTCAACCTGCGTGTAAACGATCTCGACGGACAGGTCCTGTTCGACAGTGAACAGGGCCTCGCCGGCAGCCAGTTCCGGGGACAATTGTGGGGTCGGGAACTGAAGGCGGAAATCACCCATCCTGAACAGGGTGGTTTGCGGGACACGCAGGTGGTGATCCGCGGTACAGCTGCTACCGAAACCATCCGCGAGTGGAGTGGCCGGCCCGAGCTGGGCTGGATGAGCGGTGCGCTGGACTACCGTGCACTGGTGACTATCCCGGCGGCAGAGCGGGAACTTCCCTACGCCGCGGTCTTCCAGCTGACATCGGACCTGGCGGGCGTGGAGGTGCACCTGCCCGCGCCGCTGGACAAACCAGCGCGGCAGCGTTCCGAATTCCTGCTGCGGGTTCCGATCGGTGCGGAGGGCAACCTCTATCACCTCAATTACGGTGAACACCTGCAGGGGCAGTTCTGGCAGGTGGATGGCCAGCTGGACCGCGGTGCCATTGCGCTCAATGCCGAGGCGCAGCTGCCCGGGGAAAGGGGGCTCACGGTTACCGGGGATCTCTCCAGTATCGATTTCCCCCGCTGGCGGGAGCTACTACAGGTCTATGGCGAAGATGCCGCCGCAGGCCAGCAGGAGAACGTATCGGCAGAGCAGGACCCCCTGCCAATCCGCCTCGACCTGAGCACCGACCGTCTGGCACTGGGTGCGGTGACGGTGGAGCACATCCATGTAAAGGGTCGTGGTCTCGGCTCCGACTGGCAGCTGGAGTTCGACAGTGAGATGGCCACCGGCCGCCTGAGCGGAGTGCTGGGCGCAGAGACGCCGATGCAGGTGGAGCTGCAGCACCTGAGGTTGCCTGCGCCCAGTGCGGAGGAGCAGTCGTCAGCTCCGGAGACTGTGGCGGTCACCGGCGGGGTCTCCGGGTTGACGGATGCCGGAGCCGCAGCTGAAGAGCAAGATGTCCTTGCGGGCTTCGACTTTACCCAACTGCCCCATATGGACTTCAGCACCGAGCGCCTGTGGGTCGGTGAAGAGGACTACGGGCGCTGGGCGTTCCAGGTACGCCCCTCTGCCGAGAGGCTGGTTGTCAGCGATATTATCGGTGCAGCGCGCGGTGTCCGGGTAGAGGGCCGCGGCGAGGGGCCGAACCGACTGGGCGCACAGCTGATGTGGATGCGCGACAGTGATGGTCGGGAGTCTTCCCAGTTCATCGGTCGCCTGAGCGCGGATGACCTGGCGGATGTGCAGCGTGCCTCGGGGCAGGAACCGCTGATCGAAAGTCGTTCGGCAACGTTTGATACTGCCCTGCGCTGGGACGGCTCCCCGGCCCAGCTGACGCCCCAGCGTCTCACCGGCGACCTGAAGATCGATATCCGCGACGGCCGCTTCCTTCGCGCCACGGATAGCGCCGGTTCGGCGCTGTTGCGCCTGCTCTCCCTCTTCAACTTCGATACCTGGGCACGGCGTCTGCGGCTGGATTTCTCCGACCTCTACCAGAGCGGCATGGCCTTTGACCAGGTTCAGGGAGAGGTTTTCTTCGAGGGGGATGGTCAGTTGCTGATCGCCGTGCCTATCCAGGTGGAGGGGCCCACCAGTGAGCTGCAGATGGCGGGGCGTGTGAACCTCAAGCAGGAAAATCTCGACCTGACCCTGGTGGCGACTCTGCCGGTCGGTAACAACCTGGCGTTGATTGCGGCCCTGGCGGGTGGGCTGCCGGCCGCGGCCGGCGTCTACCTGATCAGTAAGGCATTCAAAAAGCAGGTCAACAGCGTGGCCAGCGTCAGCTATCGCATCAGTGGTGACTGGGCCGAGCCGGAAGTCCGCTTCGACAAGCTCTTCGATGGCGACGGAGCCACCCGCCAGGGCAGTCAGGCCGAGCAGCAGGGGCGGCTGATGCGGGAAGGGACCCGGGAAGATGCGATCGGCGACACCGGGCGCGCTGGCGGGGCGACAGTAACCGGTGCTGCCGCCCCGGCCACCTGAGCGGAACCCGCACCCGCATCGGGACTCCAAATCCTGTGGAAGGCAGAAAAAAGGAGAGGTGCCCGGCATGTTTAAAAGCCTGATGATCCTGCCCTTGCTGGGGGCGGCCCTGGCACTGCCCGCCTGCAGCGAGGCGGATGAAGAGCCGCGGGATAAGACCATGACAGTGGCCGAGGCGCGGCAGCACATCGCTGAGGGCAGCAACCTCTCTGCGATCCCGAAATCCGTCTGGAAGCAGATTCTTCCCGCAGACCAGTATGAGGTGTTGTGGGAAAAGGACACGGAACGGGCATTTACCGGCAAGTGGCTGAAAAACGAGGCCGAAGGTACTTATGTAAGTGCGGGGTGCCGTCTGCCGGTTTTCAGCTCAGAGCACAAGTTCGAGTCCGGCACCGGCTGGCCGAGCTTCTGGGAAATTGCACACCCGGAAAATGTGGTGCTGAAACCGGATTACAGCTGGGGCATGAAGCGTACCGAAGTGCTGTCTGCCTGCGGTGAACACCTGGGTCATGTATTCAACGATGGGCCGCCACCAACGGGACTGCGCTATTGCCTGAATTCCCTGGCTCTGGATTTTGTCCCGGCGGTTGCAAAAACCGAATAATTGTTCGATATTGGGGCTGCGACTGGCGGGCCGTTACTCAGCCCTGCCGACACGGTTTGGGCGCGCTCCGGGTGTCGGGCACGCGGCCATGTCCCCAAAGAATAAACAAGAATTGAGGTCCGAGCACATGTCGGAGGTAGCCACATTGGCAGGTTCACGGGTTAACCGCTACACCCTGTTTCGGTTATTCAAGTACACCGTTTACCTGTTACTCGCCTACAACGTTTACGCTTTCTTTCTTGAAAACCACGCCGCTGCCGGTGCCGTCTTTGCCGATGGGCTGCAAATCGGCCGGGTGATCGAAGCCTACAACGACTCCATCGACACCCTGGCCTGGGTCCTGCTGCTGCTGGTGTTCGAGCTGGAAACCTTCGTGCTCCCGGACAACAAAATCCGCGGCTGGGTGAAGTGGGCGCTGAACGGCACTTCCGCGTTCTGTTACCTGTTTATCGTCTACTCCTTCTATGGCTACGTGGCGGAGATGGCGTCCCTGACCCACTTGCTGCCGGTGACCCAGTCTGCCTGTGAAATGGCGGCCCGTGGTGATTGGCTACTGGTGGTGGGGCAGGACGACTACGTACGGCTGACCGCTGAGAACTGCGCGCCGCTGGCAGACACCCAGGTGCTTCGCCTGGCTGACGGCCAGGTGCTGGGCAGTGTCGAGACCTGGAATGGAATTAAATGGTTGGCCTGGACCGATGTGATCAATGCCGGTGCCTGGCTGCTGGTGGTGGCCATCCTGGCCTTCGATGTGTGGCTGCAGTTGCGCCACCAGCTGTCCGATGCGGTGATGCGCTATTCCCAGGTGATCAAGGGGCTGCTCTACTTTACCCTGCTGCTCTGTGCCATTTACTGGGGCATCAACGGCAGCTTCCTGGATTTCTGGGATGCCTTCCTGTGGCTGGTGGCCTTCTTCTTCATCGAACTCAACCTGTTCGAGTGGCAGGCGGAGACCAGCGCCGAGGACTGATCTCTCAGAAGGCAAAAAGGGGCCCCACCAATGGTCGGGCCCCTTTTTTATGCACTCTGTCGGTTGTTGCCGTCCGGTTTCGCTACTCGCTTTCCATAAACAGGTCGCGCAGGAAGCGGAACAGTTTGCGTTGGTTCGTGGGCGGCTTCTGCTTCTCGACTTCCCGGGTTGCATCCCGCACCAGCTGTCGCAGGTGCTGGTGATCTGCCCCCGGGTAGGCGTCGAAGAATTCGCTCTGGGCTGCCTTGCCTTCCTCCAGCAACCGTCGCCGCCACTCCTCTGCCATACGGTCAAAGCGCAGGTGTTGCTGGTCGCGCTCTTTGAACCGGTGCAGGGCTGCCTCGATGGCCTCCCCATCGGCGGAGCGCATCAGTTTGCCGATGTACTGCATCTGGCGGCGGCGGGCCTCATTGGACTTGATGCGGTGCAGGGTGTCGATGGCTTCGCGCAGGTCGTCATCCAGGGGTACCTCGGCAAACTGTGCCGGTGAGAGCTCTGTCAGCTGTCGCCCCAGCTCCTGCAGGTCATGCATTTCCTGCTTTACCCGGGTTTTGCTTTTGGGTAGCTCGTCGTCGAATTCTTCGTAATCGTGCATCTTTGTCCAACTTTGCATCATCGGCCGTCAGCCGAAATAGAGGGTGGCCAGGCCCAGGAAGGCCATAAAGCCCACCACGTCGGTAATCGTGGTCAGGGCCACGCCGCCGGCCAGGGCCGGGTCGATACGCATCGCGCGCAGCGCTACCGGCAGGATAGCGCCCGCCAGCGCGGCAGTGATGAGGTTGATGACCATTGCCACCAGAATGATCAGGGCGATGCGGGAATCGTCGAACCACAGGCCGGCGATCACGCCGATGACCACTGCCCACAGCAAAGCATTGAGTACCGCCGAGCCCAGCTCGCGGGAGAGAAGCCAGTTGAGGTTGCTACGGCCGATCTGCCCCAGGGCCATGCCGCGGATCACCACGGTGAGGGTCTGGCTGCCGGCCACGCCCCCCATGCTGGCAACGATGGGCATCAGCACCGCCAGGGCCACCACCTTGTCGATGGTGTCCTGGAAAAGATTGATCACCCAGGAGGCGAGCAGGGCAGTGAGCAGGTTGATGCCGAGCCATACCGCCCGTCGCGGCGCTGTCCTTCTGACCGTGGCGAAGGTGTCCTCCTCCTCGTCCAGACCTGCCATGCTCATCAGCGAGTGGTCGGCATCTTCGCGGATGACATCGACCACGTCGTCGATGGTGATACGGCCCACCAGCCGGGCATGCTCGTCAACGACCGGCGCGGTGATCCAGTCATACTTGGCGAACAGGCCGGCCACCTCGGTATCCGACATGTCGACAGGAATCGGTTCCACGTCGGTACTCATCACCTCCCGTACCGTGACAGATGGGTCGGTGGTCAGCAGTCGCGACAGTGGCAACTGGCCGATGTACTGTCCCTGCCGGTTAACCACGTAGAGACAGTCAGTGGACTCTGGCAACTGCTCGTGCCGGCGAAGGTAGCGTAGTACCACGTCCAGGGTGAGGTTCGGGCGCACGGAAATCGTATCCGTGTCCATCAGGCCACCGGCGGTCTCCTCGTCGTAGGCCAGTACACTCTCGACCCGCTCGCGGTCCGTCTCGCTCATGGCGGACAGGACCTCGGCCATCAGCCGTTCGGGCAGCTGCTGGAGGATGTCTGCCACGTCGTCCGCATCGAGGCCTTCCATGACTGCCACCATTTCCTCGGTATCCATGGTGGCGAGGATCTGGCTTTGGACGTCGTAGGAGAGCTCCTGCAGGACCTCGCCCTCGATTTCCTTGTCGATCAGGTTCCAGAGCACATGGCGAATGCGCGGTGGCGAGCTCTCCAGCAGCTGGGCAATGCTCTGCGGGCTGAGGCTGCTGAGCATCCGCCGCACTTCCCGCCCGGTACCGGTATCCAGCGCTTCGAACAGCTCGCTGAGCTGGTTCTGGGCGCGGAAGTTGATCTCGGCGGAAGGTGGGTTGGACACGGCAACTCCTTGACTGCTGGGCTTTGGCGGCGTGTTACAGGGCGCAACGGTGAGCGGGGATTTTATGCGGATCGGTGGTCACCTGCCACCGGTGCGGGAGATCCTGTGGATCTTACTCCGCTTCGCCGAACCGGTCGGCGATCAGTGCGGTGATGGCCTCGAGAGCAGCTTCCTCATCATTACCGCACACCTCGAGCTCCAGCTCGCAGCCCTTGCCGGCGGCCAGTAACATCAGGGCCATCACGCTCTTGCCGTCGACACACTTGCCCTGGCAATGCACCCGGACATCGGCAGAGAAGCGGGCGGATGTCTGTGCAAACTTGCTTGCCGCGCGGGCATGAAGGCCGAGCTTGTTGATGATTTCGAGTCTGCACTTCTGCATTGCGCTACTCCGGGCCTGCTATTTCTGCTGCTCGCGATGGCGGATCTGGATATTGTCGAACTGCCCGGAAAAACGCTCGGCCAGGCGCTCCACCATGTACACCGAGCGGTGCCTGCCGCCGGTGCAGCCCACGGCGATACACGTATAACTGCGGTTGCTCTTCTGGTAGGACGGCAGCCAGCGCTCCAGGAAGCGGGAGATATCCCCTTCCATGTCTCCCGTCTCGGGATGCGCCTGCAGGAATTCCACGACTTCCGGATCCAGGCCCGTCTTGTGGCGGAGCTCGGCCACCCAGTAGGGATTGGGCAGGCAGCGCAAATCGAAAACCAGGTCAGCGTCCACCGGCACCCCGTGCTTGAAGCCGAACGACTGGAACAGGATGGCCATGCCCGGGGATTCCTCGCCAACCACGCGGGTTTTCACCAGATCGCGCAACTGGTGCAGGCTGAGGCTGCTGGTATCGATCACCAGATCCGCCATGGCGGCCAGTGGCGCGAGCAATTCTTTCTCGCGATTCAGGGCCTCGAGCAGGTGGGTGCGGTTGTCACTGAGGGGGTGCTTGCGGCGGGTCTCACTGAAGCGCTGCACCAGTACCGGCGAGCGGGCATCGAGGTAAATGACATCGCAGTGAATGCCGCTCTGGCGCAGCTCCTCGATGACCCTCGGGGCCTGCTGCACGTCCTGCCACAGGTTGCGGGCATCGATGCCCAGTGCCAGCCGGGTGTTGTCCACTGGCGGCTGGTCGCTGACGCGCCGTACCAGTTCTGGCAGCAGGCTGGCCGGCAGGTTGTCGATACAGTTGAAACCGACATCTTCCAGCAGCTGCAGGGCGGAACTCTTTCCAGAGCCGGAGCGGCCACTGATGATCACCAGGCGCATGGATGCAGGTCCTTCAGTCAACGAGCGCGGTTTGGACACTGTCCAGGGCAGGTTCCCGGACGGCGTCTGCGTTATTTACGGTAAAGGGGGATTATGCAGCGGCAGCGCTGTCGATGGCCAGCGCGTAGAGTTCGTCGCCGCTTCCGGCAGCGCGCAGCTTTTCCCGCACGCGACTGTCGCTGAACAGGCCGGCGATCTGGGCCAGGGTGTCCAGGTGCTCCTGCTCACTGTCCTCGGGCACCAGCAGGGCGAACAACAGGTCCACTGGCTGGCGGTCTGCGGCGTCAAAATCCACTCCCGGCTCGGTGGTGCAGAGTACGCCGATGGGGTGTTCACAGCCCGGCAGCCGACAGTGGGGAATAGCGACACCCTCGCCAATGCCCGTAGAGCCCAGGCGCTCACGGGCAATCAGCTGGTTGAAGACGGTGTCAGAGTCGAGTTGTGGGTATTGTTCTGCAATGGCCTGGGCAATATTCAGCAGCAACTTCTTTTTGCTGCTCCCCGCCAGATTGCAGAGGCTCAGGCGGGGAGAGAGTAATGCTTCCAATGTCATAAGCTAGCGGTGCTTGCGCAACTTCTCTTTATGTTTCAACAGCTGGCGGTCGAGTTTGTCCGTCAGACCGTCGATCGCCGCATACATGTCATCCGCCTCAGCATTGGCGAAGACCTCGGTCCCGTTGACGTGCATCAGGGCTTCTGCGCGCTGGATCTCCCGTTCGATCGAAAGGGTAACCTGCGCATTGGTGATCAAATCATTGTGGTTGGCAAGTTTATCCAGTTTTTCGAGACAGTAATCGCGAAGGGCTGGGCTTACGTCCAGGTGTCTGCCACTGATGTTGATCTGCATGGAAATCTCCTCAAAGGGTGGATCGCAATCAGGCGGTACCCCCTCTTCAGGGCGGCAACCCTACTAGGAAGTTCGCCAGATTGGAAGGATACACTCAAACTTCGCTATTCGGTTGTCACGCCGGTGTGATCGCGCGCCACAGAAGCGTGACCGTTACTCTCGGGCGGGTCGAGTGAAGGTTTGGCCGGGGGTGTCAGACCAGTCGTTTGCGTTCGCTGGAGGAGGGAATTCCCATGGACTCGCGGTACTTGGCCACGGTGCGTCGGGCCACCTTGATGCCCTGGTTGTCCAGTTCCTGGGTGATTTTGTTGTCCGAAAGCGGCTTGCGTGGCGGTTCGGCGTCAATCAGCTTGCGGATCAGTGCGCGGATGGCGGTGGACGAGGCGTCTTCACCGGAGTCGGTGCTGACGTGGCTGGAGAAAAAGTACTTGAGTTCGAAGACGCCCCTGGGGGTGAGCATGTACTTCTGGGTGGTCACGCGGGAGATGGTGGACTCGTGCATGCCGATGCTTTCGGCAATGTCCGCCAGCACCATGGGCCGCATGGCCTCGGGGCCCTGCTCGAAGAAGCCCTGCTGTTTTTCCACGATGCTGGTGGCAACCTTCAGCAAGGTCTCGTTGCGACTCTGCAGGCTTTTCAGGAACCAGCGTGCTTCCTGCAGGTTGTCCTTCAGGTAGTTGTTGTCGCTGGAATTGTCAGCGCGTCGGATCAGTGCCGCATAACCGTCGTTAATGCGCAGGCGCGGCGTGGTCTCGGGGTTCAGTTCCACCAGCCAGCGCTGCTCGCGGCGGCTGACGATGATATCCGGTACTACGTAGTGCGTTTCCTCCGCGGCGAGGGTCTCGCCCGGGTGGGGCGTCAAAGTCTGGATCAGGCGGATGGCCTCGCCGAGCTGGGCCTCCGTGAGCCGGGTGCGCCTGCTGAGTTGGCGGAAGTCCCGTTTGCCCAGCAAATCCAGGTACTTGTCGACCACCAGGGTCGCCTCGTTGAGCCAGGCGGTATCCGTGGGCAGCTGGCGCAGCTGCAGCATCAGGCACTCGCGCAGGTCGCGGGCTCCACAGCCAGCCGGCTCAAACTGCTGTATTGCCTTGAGGACCGCGAGCACCTCGTCTTCACCGGCGTCCAGTGCTGCGGCCAGTTCTGCGACCGTCGTTTGCAGGAACCCCGCGGGGGACAGGTCGTCGATCAGGGTTTCGGCAATCAGCTTGTCTTCGGGGGAGAGGGCTGTGAGGTTGAGCTGCCACAGCAGGTGGTCGGCGAGGCCGATGTTGGCGGCGTTGCGTTGCTCCAGGGCAGTGTCATCACCCTCCTGGGCGCCGCCGTAGCTGCCGGACCCGTAGATGTCATCCCACTGGGTGTCGACCGGCAGGTCGGTGGGGATATCCGCGCTCCAGTCTGCTTCCGCTTCCGGTGCGGATGCCTCCGCGGTCTCGCTCTGGTTTGGGTTGTCCGGATTGTTCTCCGCGCCCCTGTCATCGAAGTCCTCGGCATCCACCTCCAGCATCGGGTTGCTGTCGAGGGCGGACTGGACCTCCTGCTGCAGATCCAGGGTCGACAGCTGCAGCAGCCTGATCGCCTGCTGGAGCTGTGGCGTCATGGTCAGCTGAGTGCCGAGTTTTAACTGCAGGGACTGCTTCATACGGAGGGTTACATGCGTTCGGCGGATCAATCGACTTGAACGATGCAGCAGACTACCCCTCGCCCGAATCAATTACAAGCAATAACTGTGCCTACTGCGCGGACAATTTTCCGGTCAGGCGAAGGGGGCGGGGTCATTGTTGCGCCCCGCTGCATCAGCAGGTGATGCGGGGCGCAGGAAGGGCTCAGATGGTGAATTCGTGTCCCAAATACACTTCTCGAACCTGCTGGTTGGCCAGCACCTCGGCGGGTGTACCTGCAGCGATGATGTGCCCTTCGCTGACGATATAGGCTTTCTCGCAGATATCGAGGGTTTCGCGCACGTTGTGGTCGGTAATGAGCACGCCGATGCCGCGGTCGCGCAGGTGGCGGATGATCTGCTTGATGTCATTGACCGAGATGGGGTCGACGCCGGCAAAGGGTTCATCCAGCAGCACAAAGTCCGGGTCGGTTGCCAGCGCCCGGGCGATCTCGACTCGGCGGCGCTCGCCGCCTGACAGGGCCATGCCCAGGCTGGCCTCGATATGGGTAATGTTGAATTCGCTCAGCAGCTCCTGCACCGCATCTTCCCGCTGTGCGCGGGTCAGGTCCTTGCGGGTCTGCAAAATGGCGAGGATATTGTCCCGCACGGACAGGCGGCGGAACACGGAGGCCTCCTGGGGCAGGTAACCGATGCCCTTGCGGGCGCGACCGTGCATCGACAGGCGGGTGATGTCTTCATCATCGATCAGTACCTGCCCGGCATCGGCCTGTACGAGGCCGGCAATCATATAGAAGCACGTGGTCTTGCCAGCGCCGTTGGGGCCCAGGAGTCCCACCACCTGGCCGCTACTGACCTCGACGGAGACGTCCTGGACCACCTTTCTTTTCTTGTACTGTTTGGCGAGGTGTAACGCTCTCAGCCTTGGCATAGTCTGTTCCGCAGTCGTTGTGGGCGTTGTGGGGCTCGCCCGGGTAACCAGTGTGCCGGAATGGCGGGGGAAGTCACGGGGTTTCCGGGCCCTCGGTAGCCTGTTCCGCTGGCTTCTTCTCCGGCTTCCAGATCATCTCCACGCGTCCATTGCCGGATTGTCCCTGGGCCTGGATTTGCTCGCTGTTCAGGTCGTAGTCAATCTTCTCCGCAGCCAGGGTGTTGCCGTCACGGTCCACATGGGCATCACCGGATAGCTGGAGTTCATCGGCGTTGACGCGGAACTCAATGCGCAGCGCCTTGGCCTTGACCGGGCTCTGGCTCTGCTGCACCTGCTGCTGGAAATGGGCGGGCTTGCCGGTGGCGACCACCTTCTGGATCTCCCCCTCGGCGGTGCCGTACACCTCGACCCGGTCGGCGCGAATCTGCAATGAGCCCTGGGAAATCTGCACGTTGCCGCTGTAAACGAACAGGTTCTTGCCCCGGTTGCCGTCAAAGTGGTCGGACTTCACCTTGATCGGTTGATCGCGGTCCCCGGGCAGGGCGAGGGCCATGGTGCCGAACGACAGCAGGGCGAAGGCGACCAGTGGTCGCAGCAGGTTACTTGTTTTCATAGATGCTCTGTACCTCGGCGAGGATTTCCACCCGGTCGTCTTTCAGGAAGGCACGCAGGCCGCGGCCCTCGGTGCGGTTCGCGCCGGCCGCAATCTTAACAACTTTGTCCGTCTCGGCGTATTCCTGACGCGGTTTGATGGTGATCGACGGGGTCTGCAGGTGGATCCCACCTCTCTCCGGCAGCTCCCAGATATTGACGTTGCCGCGCAGTACCACCCGCTCGCCGTTGTTATGGGCTACGCCTATCCGTGATTCAGTGCGCCAGCGCGGAGCCTCTCCCTGGTAGAAGACGATGCGCGGTTGTTCCAGGTTGGCGCGGTCGCGCCGGGCGAACTGGAAGTAGGTAATGCTGTCGGCATCCACCCGATAGGCGAGGGTGCCGTCAGTGCCGAAGTGGCGGGTTTGGGCCCCCCGGATGATCAGGTCCGCGGCCCGGTTCTGTTCCTTGGGGGTGGGCCGCTTGCCGAGGAGCTGCTCCGGTGGGCTCTCGGAAAACCACAGGCCCACACTGATCAGGGCGACGACGATGGCGAGGGGTAGCCAGGTGCGCATTGGGGTCTCCTTGGCGCCACTCAGTCGGTTTGCAGATAGGGGGCGAGGGCGGTGTCAAAGGTGCCCTGGGCTTTCATGATGCGGTCACAGACCTCGCGGACCGCGCCCTCGCCACCGCGGGCCTCGGTCACCCAGATGGCGTGCTCACGCACCGGCGGTGCGGCGTTGGGTACGGAAATTGGACAGCCCACGCGTTTCATCACCAGCAGATCCGGGTAGTCGTCACCCACATAGGCGATGTCCTCCAGGCGGTAACCGTCCTCGCCGAACAGCTCCTTGAGGGCGGTGAACTTGTCTTCGCGGCCCTGGATTAGTTTGTGCACGCCGAGATCGTGTGCACGGCGCTCGACCACACTGGAGCGCCGGCCGGTGATGATAGCCACCTGCACGCCGGATTTCTGCAGCATCTTGATGCCGTGGCCGTCGAGGGTGCTGAAGGTTTTCAGCTCATTGCCGCTGTTGTCGAAGTACAGGCGGCCATCGGTGAGAACGCCATCCACATCCAGCACCAGGTGTCGTACCCGGGCAAGCTTGTGGTCGATCTGTTCGTTGTGGGCCTGGTCTTTTTCTTTGTGCTTGGAGCTCACGGAATTCATTCCCTCTGCTTGATCAGATTACGCCAGCGCGCAGTATATCGTGCATATGCAGCAGGCCGACGGGGTGGTGGGCATCGTCCTCGACCACCAGCGCTGTAATGCGGTTGTCCTCCATGACGCGCAGGGCTTCCGCGGCCAGGGTTTCCCGGGAGACGGTCTTCGGCCGCCGGCTCATGACGGTTTCCATGGTGGCCGTGTCCAGCTCGATCTTGTGGTCGATGACCCGGCGCAGGTCGCCGTCGGTGAAGACCCCGAGCAGGGTGCCGTTATGGTCTACCACCGTGGTCATGCCGAAGCCCTTGCTGGTCATTTCCAGCAGGGCCTTGGACAGCGGCGTTTCCGGGGAGACCTGCGGCAGCTCGTCGCCCGCGTGCATGACGTCCTCGACCTTCAGCAGCAGGCGCCGCCCCAGTGCGCCGCCGGGATGGGAAAAGGCGAAGTCCTCGGCGGTAAAGCCCCGGGCTTCCAGCAGGGCCACTGCCAGGGCATCACCCATCACCAGGGTGACGGTGGTGGAGGAGGTGGGCGCCAGGTTCAGCGGGCAGGCTTCGGTCGCCACAGAGATGTCCAGGTTGACGTCAGCGGCCTGGGCGAGCGGGGACTCCGGCTTGCCCGTCATGCTGATCATCGGGATGCCCAGTCGCTTGAGCAGCGGCAGCAGGGTGAGCACTTCGGCGGAGGAGCCGGAGTTGGAGATGGCGATGACCAGGTCCTCGCGGGTGATCATGCCCAGGTCACCGTGGCTGGCCTCACCGGGGTGTACGAAGAAGCTCGGGGTGCCGGTGCTGGCCAGGGTGGCGGCAATCTTGCCGCCCACGTGGCCGGACTTGCCCATGCCGGTGACGATGGTGCGGCCGCGACACTGCAGGATCAGCTCGCAGGCTCTCTTGAAGTCGGCATTGATGCGATTTTCCAGCGCGGCAACCGCCTCGGTTTCCATCAGGATGGTGCGCCGGCCCGCTTGTATGATCAGGTCCTGGGTCATTGCGTATCTCTGCAAACAGCTTTAATAGAGTGTAGGAATTCGCCTGCCGCCGCTCAGGTGGCGAGCAGGAGCCAGTAGTAAGCGCCATAGCTGCCGAGCAGCAGGGCGCCGGTCCACCGCCCAAGCCGGGCGCCATAGGGGCGCCGCCAGAGGCTCACCGCCAGTGCGCTCACCAGTAGCAGCGTCATTGCCAGCATGGCGAGGTAGTCCCGCTGGAACACCTCTGCCTGCATCGTCAGGGGGGCGATGATACCGGGAACGGGCATCACTGCGAGAATGTTGAAGACATTCGAGCCGACCACATTGCCGATGGCGAGGTCAAAGTGGCCCTTGAGGGCGCTGGCAACCGATGCAGCCAGTTCCGGCAGGCTGGTGCCGACGGCCACGACGGTGAGGCCGATTACCAGTGGGCTGATTCCGGCAGCGGTGGCCAGGTGGCTCGCACCCCAGACCAGGATGTCGGCGCTGGCCAGCAGGGCCGCGAGTCCGACGCCGAACCAGAGAAAGCCCCGCGCTGCGGTGTAGTCACGAATCTCGACGTCTTCCTCTTCGCTGCCGTGGTGGTGCTTCTTCAGGCGCACGGTCATCCACAACAGTAAAAGCAGCAGGGCGATCAGGAGCGCTCCCTCGCCAGCGGTCAACCGGGCATCGCGCAGGACGAAGCCCGCCAGTACGGTCACCGCGAGCAGGACCGGGATCTCCTGGCCCAGCAGATGTCGGCGGACCGGCAGCGGCGCGATCAGTGCCGTGGCGCCGAGAACGAGGCCGATATTGGCCAGGTTGGAGCCCAGTGCATTGCCCACCGCAAGCTCACCGGTGCCGCGGTGTGCGGCGCTGACGGCGACCAGGATCTCGGGCGCGGATGTGCCGAAAGAGACAATCGTCAGCCCGATGACCAGCTTGGAGAGTCCCAGGCGCAGCGCCAGAGCTGCACTGCCCGCGACAAAACGGTCAGCGCCCCAGACGAGTCCGGCCAATCCGGCGAGCAATGCCAGCGCCGCCTGCCATACTTCCGGCATGCTACCCTCAAAGAATGATTTAGGTGAAAAAATGAGATGTGCGGATGTGCCCGACTGTAATGGGGGCCACAACACCCGCGGGCGGGGCCATGGTATAGTCTGCCGCCGTCGCTGTCAGCCTCAGTGGAAATCACCGGATGCCGGCTGGCTTTACATGGACTGATCCAGTCAGAAAAAGTGGCAGTATCGTGGCACTTTACGACGCCCATCGCGTCCAAGGACCGATTTGCCAAATGGGAGACACTTTTGTGAACGCTAATTCCGTAACCGGCCGCAACCCGCTCACCCTGTTGTTGCAGGCCGCACTCTGTACCCTGCTGCTGTCCGCCTGGGCTCCGGCGGTAAGTGCAGCGCAGAACCCCTACACTTTGATCGAGGGCGTCTCCCAGGACCTGCTGGGCGTGATCCGCTCCAATTCCTCCTACCTCAAGTCCGACCCGCAGCGCTATTACAGCGCCGTAGACCGGGTGCTGGAGCCGGTGGTGGATTTTGATTTCATCGCGCGTGGCGTGATGGGAAGCTATGCCAAGCAAGCGACGGCAGCCCAGCAGTCCCGCTTCACCAGTGCTTTCCGCCGGGATCTGGTGGCTACCTTTGCCCGCGGCGTCGCTTCATTTGGTGAGATGGACGTACGCGTGGTGAACCCGGGATCCGCCCCGAAAGGCAACCGCGTGAACGTGCTCCAGGAGGTGCGCAGTAAGGAGGGGATCACCAAGGTTTCCTATACCCTGGTACGCAACCGTGCCGGCCAGTGGAAACTGATCAACGTGATTCTCAATGGTGTGAATCTCGGCAAGACTTTCCGCAGCCAGTTCGCCCAGGCCATGCAGACCCATGGCGACATCGACAAGGTCATTGCGAACTGGTCGGCAGATCAGGTTGCTGACCAGGTCAGTTAAGCGACCGGCCGGGCCCTGCGGCTGCGCGGTCCGGCCGATTCCATTACACTGCCGCGCTATTTTGCAATCCAACTCTGTGTTTTCCCGCCTATGCAACCCGAAGAAATCAAGACCCTGATCGAAGGGCACATCCCAGACAGCAAGGCCGACGTCGCGTTCGAAGGCAGCCACCTGATGGTGACGGTAGTGAGCCCGGCCTTCGAGGGGCTCAGCCGCCTGAAGAAGCAACAGCTGGTCTACGGCGCTCTCGGTGACAAGATTGCCGATGGCACCCTGCACGCAGTGCAGATGCAGACTCTCACACCGGCAGAAGCCGGACAGTAGGCCCGCATCCCATGGATAAACTGATTATCGAGGGCAGCGGCCCCACCTCCGGCACCCTGAAAATCTCCGGCGCCAAGAATTCCGCGCTGCCCATCCTGGCCGCTGCGCTTCTGGCCGACGGGCCTGTGCATATTCACAACCTGCCGCACCTCAATGACATCACTACCATGATCACCCTGCTGCGGTGCATGGGCTGTGATGTGACCATTGATGAAAAGCTGGGCGTGGAGATCGACCCGCGCTCGGTCAACGACCTCACCGCACCCTATGAGCTGGTGAAGACCATGCGCGCCTCGATCCTGGTGCTCGGGCCGTTGCTGGCCCGCCACGGGGTGGCCAATGTGTCCTTCCCCGGGGGTTGCGCGATTGGCAGCCGTCCTGTGGATATCCACCTCAAGGGACTGGAGGCGATGGGGGCCGAGATCACCATCGACGAGGGCTTTATTCGCGCCCGCTCAAACGGTCGCCTGAAGGGTGCCAACATCGTCATGGAAAAGGTGACTGTCGGTGGCACAGAAAACCTGCTGATGGCAGCGGTCCTCGCCGAGGGCACCACTGTCCTGCACAACGCCGCCCGTGAGCCAGAGATCGTCGACCTGGCCGAGTTCCTGATCGCCATGGGTGCCCAGATCGAGGGGGTGGGTACTGATACCATGCGTGTGCACGGTGTGTCGCGCCTCAACCCCTGCACGTTCAGCGTGATGCCGGACCGGATCGAGACCGGCACCTTCCTCGCTGCAGCGGCGGCTTCCCGCGGCAAGGTGCGCCTGACCCACACCCGCGCGGATATCCTCGATGCGGTGCTGGTGAAGTTTGAGGAGGCCGGGGCCCATCTCAGTACCGGTGATGACTGGATCGAGCTGGACATGAAGGGCAACCGCCCCAAGGCCGTGAGTTTCCGCACCGCACCTTACCCGGCGTTCCCGACCGATATGCAGTCGCAGCTGATGGCGATGAATGCGGTGGCGGAAGGCAAGGGCACAGTGGTCGAGACCATCTTCGAAAACCGCCTCATCCAGGTCCACGAACTCAACCGTATGGGTGCCAATATCACCCTGGAGGGCAATACCGCGATCGTCACCGGCGTGGAGAAGCTCAAAGGGGCACCGGTGATGGCCTCGGACCTGAGGGCTTCCGCCAGCCTCGTGATCGCAGGAATGATCGCCGAGGGCACCACCGTGGTGGATCGGATTTACCATATCGACCGCGGTTACGAGTGTATCGAGGAAAAGCTGCGGCAGCTGGGAGCGAATATTCGCCGCGTCCCCGGTTGAGCCAAGCGGGGGGTCGTTCACCAGAAGTATCCGTAAGTGCCGCGGGGCTGCCCCGCGCTGATAGTCACAACAATCCATAATCGTCATGCAGATTACCATTGCCCTGACCAAGGGAAGAATCCTCAAGGAAACCCTGCCGCTGCTGGCTGCCGCCGGGCTGGAGCCCGCCGAAGATATCGGCAGCAGCCGCAAGCTGATTTTCGACACCAACCGGGAGGGAGTGCGGCTGCTGTTGCTGCGCGGCTCCGATGTCCCCACCTATGTTCAGCACGGTGCCGCGGACCTGGGAGTGGCGGGCAAGGACACCCTGCTGGAACATCGCACTGACGGTATTTACGAACCCCTCGATCTTGGTATTGCCCGCTGCCGCTTGATGACGGCGGGCATCCGCGGCGCCGAGCTGCCCCGCGGGCGCATCAAGGTAGCGACCAAGTTTGTCGAGAGTGCGCGGCGCTATTACGCCGCGCAGGGGCGCCAGGCGGATATCATTAAGCTCTACGGCGCCATGGAGCTGGCTCCCCTGATGGGGCTGGCCGATGAGATCGTGGATATCGTGGATACCGGTAATACCCTCAGGGCCAACGGTCTGGAAGCGCGGGATACCATCGCCCAGATCAGCAGCCGGCTGATCGTGAACAAGGCGTCGATGAAGATGAAGTACGAGCCGATTCGCACGCTGATAGACCGTCTTTCCGCCGCGGTCGGGACAGAGCCGGTGGCATAATTCCGATATTCGAGAGCCGGTCAACAGACAGAAGAACAAGTCAGAGCAGGAGCAGGGTCAAAGCCATGGCCGTCATTCGCCAGTTAGACAGTCTCGCCCCGGATTTTGATGCCCAGCTGGAACTATTGCTGGCCTGGGAGTCGGTTGCCGATCGCCGGGTGGAGGAAACGGTAGCGGAGATCCTTCGCGAAGTCCGCACGGCCGGCGACACCGCCGTCATTGCCTATACCAATCAGTTCGACCGCCGCCAGCTGCACAGCGGTGGTGACTTCATAGTGTCAGCTGCGGAATTGCAGGCGGCGCGGGAGCGGATCGAGCCGGAAGCCCGCCGGGCGCTGGAGGCTGCTGCGGGACGAGTGCGCGCCTACCACGAGCACCAGAAACAGGAGTCCTGGCAGTACCGTGAGGCGGATGGCACCGTGCTCGGCCAGCAGATTACCCCCATGGAGCGCGTGGGCATCTACGTGCCCGGCGGCAAGGCGAGTTATCCCTCGTCGGTACTCATGAATGCAATACCCGCGAAGGTCGCCGGTGTCGACGAGGTGATCATGGTGGTGCCGGCCCCCGATAACCAGATCAGTGATCTGGTGCTGGCGGCCGCTGCGATTGCCGGCGTGGATCGGGTGTTCACCATTGGTGGCGCCCAGGCTGTCGCGGCACTGGCTTACGGTACCGAGACGGTGCCGAAGGTGGACAAGATCGTCGGTCCCGGCAATATCTTCGTCGCCTCGGCCAAGCGCGCCGTCTTCGGCCAGGTCGCTATCGACATGATTGCCGGTCCGTCAGAAATTCTTGTGATTTGTGACGGGGGGACGGATCCGGACTGGATTGCCATGGATCTGCTGTCCCAGGCCGAGCACGATGAGCAGGCGCAGTCGATCCTGGTCAGCCCCGACCAGGAGTTCCTTGATGCGGTGGAACGCTCGCTGGAAAAGCTGCTGGCAGAGCTGCCCCGGCGGGACATCGCTGCCGTCTCGCTGAAAGAGCGCAGTGCGCTGATTGCCGTGGACTCCATTGAGGCGGCCATCGCGATCTCGAACCGCATTGCGCCGGAGCACCTGGAGGTTTCGGTGGCGGATCCGGAGAAGTACCTGCCACTGATCCGCAATGCCGGTGCCATCTTCCTGGGCCGCCACACCGCTGAGGCGCTGGGCGACTACTGCGCAGGACCGAACCACGTGCTGCCCACCAGTGGCACGGCCCGCTTCTCGTCCCCGCTCGGGGTCTACGATTTCCAGAAGCGCAGCTCGATCATTTATTGCTCCCCGGAGGGCGCGGACGCGCTGGGTCGGGTGGCCGCCACGCTCGCGCGGGGCGAGGGCCTCGAAGCGCACGCGCGGTCGGCGGAGTACCGGGTGCGGAACAAGTAAGGCCGGTGCGAGACGCTGTCACCTCGCTATCGGGCGCCATCTCTGGCCGTGATCACTCTGGGATGCGGGTGGCCTGCCAGGCAACAGCGCGCCACTGCCCATCCCGTTTCACAAACGTCCCGGTGTTGAAGTAGCGGCTCGTTTCCACCTGACTGTCGGCCGTGTTTTCGCCGATCAGCGTGAAGGCGACCACTGCGCTGTCACCGAACAGGCGAATATCCACATCCTCCGCCCGGTAGCTGGCGGTGACGGGTGCGTTACCGGATTCCCTCAGCCCTTCCATGATTTTTTCCTTGCCGAATCGTTGGCCGGAAGAACTGGTGTAGATCAGGTCGTCGGCCCAGAAACGCTCGTGCATTTCAATCTGATGGGTCGATGAAAGGAACTCGTTGAGTAGGGCGTGTAAGTTCTTTTGCTCCTTCGCCTCTGCTGGAAGGCCCAGAATAGCAATCAGGGAAATCGCTATAACAGTGAAAAATCGCATTGAGGCTTCTCTCAGTTATTGCCCGAAATTTTGGCCGGGTTGGGTTTGCGGCGGTTCAGATACCGTCGCCTCTGCGGTTGCTGCTTTACCATCGCGTATGTACGTGATTACGACTTTTTCGCCGGGTCTCAATGTGGACATGGCGGCAACTCCCGCCCAGCCATAGCGGGTGGGTTCCGTTGGCCTGATTTGCATACCGTTGATGTGCGTGATGAAGTCGCCTGGCTCTAAACCGGCCTGGTGGGCAGGTCCCCCCTCATAGATGTGAGTGACCAGGATGCCGAGCGTGTAATCCAGTCTGAAAGCCCGTGCCTGTTGCGGCGTGACCGGCTTCGCTTCGATGCCCAGCCAACCCGGTACCACGCGCCCGTACTTGATGATGTCCTGCATCACCTTGAAAGCAATGTTCGCGGGAATGGCCAGGCCGACGCCTCCCACGTAGCCGCTTTCGTCCAGCTGGGTAGTGTTTATGCCCAGCAGGCGGCCGTGGGCATCGACCAGTGCGCCGCCGGAATTGCCCTGATTGATTGCCGCATCAGTCTGGATGAAGTCCTGAAGGTAGCTGCCTGTACCGCTATCGCCAAGCCGCACGGCGCGCTCCCCGGTCGCACTGATGATTCCCTGGGTCACCGACTGGCCCACCCCAAGGGGGTTGCCGATCGCCAGTACCACATCCCCGACTTCCGCCTGCTGTGGCTTGCCGACCTCGATCGCGGTCAGCCGCGGCAGGTCTACCTTGAGCACCGCCAGGTCAAAATCTGCATCGCTGCCCACCAGTTGCGCCAACGCCTCGCGTCCATCTGAAAGCATTACCGTAATTTCGTCAGCCTGATCGATCACGTGGTGATTGGTAAGGATGTAGCCCTCATCGCTGACGATGACTCCCGATCCGAGATTGGACTCCATGCGTCGCCGTTGCTGCGGGTCCATGCGCTGCAATAGCAGACGAAAATACGGGTTGTTGGCCTGGGGGTAGGAGGAGAGCGGGATGCGGCTGTAGATGTTGACCACGGCCGGTGCCGCCCGGCGTACCGCCGCTGCGTAGGAGGAGGGACCCTGACGCTGGTCCGCTGATGTGGGGGTATGTCCACCGCGAAGCTGGGGGAACAGCAAAAGCACTGCCGCCGCCAGTGCCAGTCCAATGGCGGCGGGGGCAGCCCAGTCTTGCAGAAAACGTTGTAGCGACACGCGGGACTCCTTGGTTCGGTCGCCATTATACATGGCCAGCCCCATTGGTGATTGGCGCCAGATCCGTATAATGGCGGGTCCAAAAATTCCAAGACCCTTGTTTTATTCGATTTGGAGACCCCTATGTCCCTGGTCCGGCCCCACGGCAGCGAGAAGCTGCAGCCACGCTTTGTCTACGATAGCGAGCGACATCACGAACTGATGCACGAGGCGGAGTCCCTGCCTTCCATCGTGATCAGTTCCGCGGCGGCGGCCAATGCGGTGATGCTGGGGGCGGGCTACTTCAACCCGCTGCACGGTTATATGAACCTGGCGGACGCCATGAGTGTGGCAGAGACCCTGCGCACCGTGGACGGTCTGTTCTGGCCGGTGCCGGTCCTCAACATGGTGGAGGACACCAGTGCCATCGAGGGCGCATCCCGCATCGCCCTGCGTGACCCCAACGTCGAGGGCAACCCTGTCCTGGCCATCATGGATGTCAGCGCCATCGAGACCGTGACTGACGAGCAGATCAGCACCATGGCGGAGCATGTCTTCGGTACCCTGGACGAAAAGCACCCGGGCGTCGCCACGTTCAAGTCCACCGGTCGCAAGCTGATCTCCGGTTCGATCGAGGTGCTGAATTTCAGCTACTTCCAGAGCGACTTCCCGGACACCTTCCGCACTGCTGTGGAGATCCGCAACGAGTTCATCGAGCGTGGCTGGAGCAAGGTAGTTGCCTTCCAGACCCGCAACCCCATGCACCGCGCCCACGAGGAGCTGTGCAAGATGGCTCTCGAAGACGTGGATGCGGACGGCGTGCTGATCCACATGCTGCTGGGCAAGCTGAAGCCGGGTGACATCCCCGCGACTGTGCGCGACGCTGCGATCCGCAAAATGGTGGAGCTGTACTTCCCCGCCAATACCGTCATGGTGACCGGTTACGGCTTCGATATGCTGTACGCTGGTCCCCGCGAAGCGGTACTGCACGCGGTATTCCGCCAGAACTGTGGTTGTAGCCACCTGATTGTGGGCCGCGACCACGCGGGTGTCGGTGATTACTACGGCGCTTTCGATGCCCAGACGGTCTTCGACCAGAAGGTTCCGGAGGGTGCGCTGGAGATCGCTATCTATCGCGCAGACCACACTGCTTATTCAAAGAAGCTGAACAAAGTGGTGATGATGCGGGATGTGCCCGATCACACCAAGGAAGACTTTATCCTGCTGTCCGGCACCAAGGTGCGCGAGCTGCTGGGTGACGGCATTGCGCCGCCCCCGGAATTCTCCCGCCCTGAAGTGGCACAGATCCTGATGGATTACTACCAGAGCCTGTAAGCGGGCACTAAAAAGGGCGGGTTTTTTCAACCCGCCCTTTTTTTGTCTGGCGCAGTGGTGTGCTGTAGGGGTGCCGTAACTCAGCGGTTTACTGCGGGCTCGGGTCGCTCCGTGGGCTCCTTGTCCAGGCCGAAATCCTCAGCCAGTGTTCCCTTGGCTCCGGGTTCCTTGGGGGCCCAGTCCCTCGGCGGCGTGACCGTTTTCAGGTTTTCGTCATTGTCGCTCAGCTTGCCGCTGCCGGCCTCCAGCATCTGGCGGCCGATGTCCTGGTTGGACAGGCGCATGGCGCTGTTGGCCAGGTACTCGTGAACTTCACGGTAGCTCTCGGTAAGGTTGTGAACGAGCTGTGAAGTCTGGTCGAAGTGCTCGTTCACCTGTAGCTGGAAGTCCTCCAGCTTTTTATTGGCCTCATGCAGGCGGGCTTCCAGCTCCTGTGTCCGGTCTACGCCGGAGCGGCCGCGCACCGCAAGAAAAGCCAGCAGGGCACCAAGTGCCACGCCCAGGATACCTACAAGAATCAAAACCGATGTCGAGTGCACGAAGACTTCTCCTCAAGATTGACAGTTCGCCGGTCGTCCCTGACGACGCCCCCATTATACGCCATCTGCGCGCCACTGGCGGGTCGCAGTGCCGTTTGACTGGCCATTCTTCCGGGACCCAGGGCCAATGGGCCCGTCTGCGGGTGGGGGTGGGCGCAGAGCGGGAAGCTAGGCGGATTTGCGCCAGATTTGGTAGAGTGCGCCTCCTCTAACGCAACCTGCGGTTCAGTCCATAATCCGAGCTATGCATCCACCCCTGTCTCCAATGCAGCGCTACCAGCGCGATCTCCAGCGTCCCGACTTTGTTGCCGATCCCTCGCAGGAGGCTGCGGTGATGGAGCTGGAAGATCTCTACCGGCGCCTGCTGCAGGAGCGACCGGACGGCGGTGTCTGGAATCGGCTGCGCAGCCTGTGGCAGCGCACGCCCGAGCCCGAGTTGGGGCTCTACTTCTGGGGTGGCGTGGGTCGCGGCAAAACCTACCTGATGGATGCGTTTTACGAGGCGCTGCCTTTCGAGCAGAAGTACCGCACCCACTTCCACCGTTTCATGCGCGAGGTGCACCGGGAGCTCAAGACTCTCGCCGGGGAAAAGAACCCGCTGGAGCAGGTGGCCGACCGTATTGCCGGTAGGGCCCGGGTCCTGTGTTTCGATGAATTCTTTGTCTCGGACATCACCGATGCAATGATTCTTGCCAATCTGCTGGATGCCCTGTTCCATCGCGGTGTGACCCTGGTGGCGACTTCCAATATTGTCCCTGAGGGGCTCTATCGGGACGGCCTGCAGCGTGCCCGCTTCCTGCCGGCCATCGACCTGCTCAAGCGGCACACCAAGGTGGTGAATGTGGATGGCGGTATCGATTACCGCCTGCGGGCCCTGGAGAAGGCGGAGCTCTATCACTGTCCGCTGGACCAGGCTGCGAACCAGAGCCTTGCGCGCAGCTTCAGTGCGCTGATCGTCGAGGGGGCCGAGGTGCACGAAAATGTGCCGCTGGAGATCGAGGGGCGCATCATTACCGCGGTGCGCGAGGCCGATGATGTGGCCTGGTTCGAGTTCGCCGAGCTGTGCGATGGTCCGCGTTCGCAGAATGACTATATAGAGCTGGCGCGGGAGTACCACAGTGTACTGCTGGCCAATGTACCCCGGTTTGACGCGCGCATGGAGAGCCAGGCACGGCGATTCATCAACCTGGTGGATGAATTCTATGACCGCTGCGTCAAGTTGGTGATTTCAGCGGAGGTGCCCGCCGAGGAGCTCTATCAGGCCAGGCACCTGTCTTTCGAATTCCAGCGCACGGTGAGCCGGCTGCTGGAGATGCAGTCCAGGGAGTACCTGGCCCGCCCGCACAGGCCCTGATCCGGCCCTGTTTGTCCGCCCTCGCCACTGGTTGAAATTTGAGCCTAAACTGCTTGAAATGGCCGGGGTGCTTATGTACTATCCGCGCTCTTTCGTGGGACGGCCCCTTTCGCGGGGTCACATTACAGGTGTTTATAACATGAAGACATACAGTGCCAAGCCGGAAGCGGTAAAACGCGACTGGTTCATTGTTGACGCTGCGGACAAGACTCTCGGCCGTATTTCCGCCGAGATCGCGCACCGCCTGCGCGGCAAGCACAAGCCTGAGTATACGCCCCACGTGGACACCGGCGATTACGTCATCGTGATCAATGCTGAGAAGGTCCGCGTGACCGGCAACAAGGCCAAAGACAAGATCTACCACAGCCACTCCGGCTACCCCGGTGGTCTGAAGTCCATCAGCTTCGAGAAGCTGATCGAGAAAGCGCCCGAGCGCACCATTCAGAGCGCCGTTAAAGGCATGCTGCCGAAGGGTCCGTTGGGTCGTGCCATGTTCAAGAAGCTGAAAGTATACGGCGGCAGCGAACATCCTCATGCGGCACAACAGCCGACTGAACTGGCGATCTAAACGGGAAGAATCTGATGGCAACTACTCAATACTACGGTACCGGCCGCCGCAAGACCTCCACCGCTCGTGTATTCATCGAGGCAGGTGAGGGCAAAATCACTGTGAACGGTCGCAGTCTGGACCAGTACTTTGGCCGTGAAGTGGCGCGCATGATCGTGCGTCAGCCGCTGGAAAAGGTCGACATGGTCGAAAAATTTGATATCAACGTCACTGTAAAAGGTGGTGGTTCCTTCGGTCAGGCGGGTGCTATCCGTCACGGCCTGACCCGCGCCCTGATGCAGTACGACGAAGCGCTGCGCCAGCCGCTGCGCGCCGAGGGTTACGTAACCCGCGACGCCCGCGCTGTGGAGCGGAAGAAAGTCGGCCTGCGCAAAGCGCGCAAGAAGCCGCAGTTCTCCAAGCGTTAATCTGCTTATCCATGCTTTCAAAGCCCGGCACACGCCGGGCTTTTTTTTGCGCGCGCGCAATGGCCCGGGATGCCCGTGGCGCCTTGATTGTCAGATGTGGTTGTTTTCTCGCCGGTTGGCCACCGGTTTGCCGACGTTCAGCCAGACTTCACCTTGTATCAAATTGGCATTTTCTTTAACATTGCGCGAATTTGTATCCGCCTGATTTATGGGGTTTATTGGCGCCGGCAATTGGCCGGCGGCACCTATTTTCGGAACATTTTTTGGGTTTGGGCCAGCGAATTTTCGCTGTGATGGGAGAAATACGTCATGAGTGATGACGGTGTAAACGTAGGGCGGCGCCGGTTCCTGACGGCCGCTACTTCGGTAGTTGGTGGCGTGGGTGCCGTGGGGGTTGCTGTCCCCTTCGTTAAGTCCTGGAATCCGAGTGCCAAGGCCAAGGCGGCCGGTGCCCCGGTGAAATTCAACGTCAGCAAGATGGAGCCGGGCCAGATGGTCACCGTGGAGTGGCGCGGCAAGCCGGTTTACGTCGTGCGGCGCTCTGAAGAGGCGCTGCAGAACCTGGACAAGGTGACCCCCCTGCTGCGTGACCCCAGCTCCGAGGAATCCGTCCAGCCCGCTTACGTCAACCCCGAAAACCGCGCCATCAAGCCGCACCTGCTGGTGCTGGTAGGCCTGTGTACCCACCTGGGCTGTGCGCCGATGTTCCGCCCGGAAGTGGGCGCCACTGACCTGGGTGGTGACGAGTGGTTCGGCGGGTTCTTCTGCCCTTGCCATGGCTCCAAGTACGACATGGCCGGCCGCGTCTACCTGGGCGTACCCGCCCCCACCAACATGGACGTGCCGCCGTATTCCTACGAAGGGGATGACATCATCGTAATTGGCGTGGATCAGGAGGGCAGCGCATGAACTGGCTAACCGCACTGGGTGACTGGGTAGATCAGCGCCTGCCGATCTATCGCGCGTGGGACACCCACATGGGCAAGTACTACGCGCCCAAGAACTTCAATCTCTGGTACTTCTTCGGCGTTCTGTCGATGCTGGTGCTGGTCAACCAGCTGCTGACCGGCATCTGGCTGGTGATGAGCTACAACCCTTCTGCCGAAGGTGCCTTCGCTTCCGTCGAGTACATCATGCGGGATGTGGAATGGGGCTGGCTGATCCGCTACCTGCACTCCACCGGCGCTTCCGCCTTCTTCGTGGTGGTGTACCTGCACATGTTCCGCGCCCTGATGTACGGCTCCTACAAGCCGCCGCGCGAGCTGGTGTGGATCTTCGGCATGTGCATCTACCTGGTGCTGATGGCAGAAGCTTTCATGGGCTACGTACTGCCTTGGGGCCAGATGTCCTACTGGGGTGCCCAGGTAATCGTGTCCCTGTTCGGCGCCATTCCGGGTATCGGTGAAGACCTGGTGCAGTGGATCCGCGGTGACTACCTGATCTCCGGGATTACCCTGACCCGCTTCTTCTCCCTGCACGTGATTGCACTGCCGCTGGTGCTGGTGCTGCTGGTCGTGCTGCACATCCTGGCACTGCACGAGGTGGGCTCCAACAACCCCGACGGTATCGACATCAAGAAGAACAAGGACGAGAACGGCATTCCGAAAGACGGTGTCGCTTTCCATCCGTACTACACCGTGCACGATCTGGTGGGTATCGCGGTATTCCTGTTCATCTTCTGCGTCGTGGTGTTCTTCTTCCCCGAAATGGGCGGCTTCTTCCTGGAATACGCCAACTTCGAGGAGGCCAACCCGCTGAAGACGCCGGAACATATTGCCCCGGTATGGTATTTCACACCGTTCTACGCGATCCTGCGCGCCGTCACCATCGACATCGGCCCGCTGACAGCGAAATTCCTCGGCCTTGTGGCCATGGGTGCGGCCATCGCGATCCTGTTCGTGCTGCCGTGGCTGGACAAGAGCCCGGTGCGCTCGATCCGCTACAAGGGCATGCTGCCGAAGGTGCTGCTGCTGTTGTTTGCTGCCATGTTCATCGTGCTGGGTTACCTGGGCGTCAAATCCCCGACCCCGGGCCGTAACTTCCTGGCGCAGGTGGCGACCCTGTTCTACTTCGCCTACTTCATCACCATGCCCATCTGGACCAACCCGGAAGAGCGTAAGGGCACCCTGTCATGGGTGGTCAGCGGTATCTTCGGCGTGCTGTTCCTGTGGATGGCGGTGACCAACTTCAAGGCGAGCCTGTTCGTCGGCCTGATGAGCCTGGCACTGGCCGTGTTCTTCGCGGCACTGCCCTGGCTGACCAGCCGTGACCACATCAAGCAGCCCCCGGAGCGTGTTACCAGCCCGTCTGGTGCCAAGACCTTCGGAATCCTGTTTGGCGGCATCGTGGTTGTCGGCCTCCTGGCCTTCCTGCCGATCAAGGCGGTGGCGGCGGGTCCGGCGGTTGAGCTGGACCACATCAATATCGACCTGCAGGACAAGCCTTCCCTGCAGCGCGGTGCCAAGTATTTCGTCAACTACTGCATGGGTTGTCACAGCGCGAACTTTTCCCGCTGGGGACGTGTGGCGACGGACCTGGGTATTCCCAATGAGCTGATGATGGAGCACCTGGTGCTGGGTGACGCCAAGATCGGCGACCTGATGGAAATCTCCATGCGCACGGAAGACAGCAAGGTCTGGTTTGGCGCCGCGCCGCCGGACCTGACCCTGGTGGCCCGCTCCCGCTCCCCGGAATGGCTCTACACTTATCTGCGCAGTTTCTACAAGGATGACAGCCGTCCCACAGGCGTAAACAACAAGGTGTTCCCCAACGTGGGGATGCCGCACGTGCTGATGGAGCTGCAGGGCCTGCCCGAGTGCGCGCCGGGCCCGAAGAAGGACCATGGCCGCGTGGTACGCGACGAGCTGGGCAACCCGATCATGGACTCTGACTGCGGCAGCCTGGAAGTGGCTGGTGTGAAGGGCTCCATGACCGAGGCGGAATTCGACCAGGCGGTCTACGACCTGGTGAATTTCATGGAGTACATCGCTGAGCCGATGGCGGAAGACCGCAAGCGCGTAGGCTTCTTTGTGCTGGCCTTTATCCTGGTGTTCTTTGTCTTTGCCTGGCTGCTCAACCGCGAGTACTGGAAAGACGTGCACCACTGAGGCTGCTACTGATTCTTGATTTCGGGGGTGGTGGGCTCGCTCTGCCACCCTTTTTGTATTTAAGCCTGACAGCCGGTTACCCGGCCGGCTTCCAATCCCGAGGTAGTTAGAACATGGGTGTGCCGACGAACAAGCGCTCCTCAATGACCTTCTTTTCCGATGGTCGCAGTCATCTCAGCCACCGCGTGCGGATCGTGCTGGCGGAAAAGGGCGTCTCCGTCGATATCATCGACGTGGATCCGGACAACAAACCCGCGGAACTGGCGGACCTCAACCCCTACAATTCCCTGCCGACCCTGGTGGACCGTGACCTGGTGCTGTTCGAGACCAAGGTGATGATGGAGTACCTGGACGAGCGTTTCCCGCACCCACCGCTGCTGCCGGTGTACCCGGTGGCCCGTGCCCAGAGCCGCCAGATCATGCATCGCATCGAGCGGGACTGGTGTCCGCTGGTCGACAAAATTCTCGCCGGTGGTAAAGAGGCCACTGCAGCGCGCAAGGATCTGCGTGACAGCTTCGTGGGTATCGCCCCGATGTTCACCGACCTGCCGTACTTCTTTAATGAGGAATTCTCCCTGGTCGACTGCTGCATGGCCCCGCTGCTGTGGCGGCTGGAGCAGTTCGAGATCTCCCTGCCGAAGACCAAGCAGGCCAAGCCTCTGCTGGATTACATGGACCGCCTGTTCAATCGCGAGTCCTTCCAGCAGAGCCTGACCGAATACGAGCGCGAGATGCGCTGAGGGGACAGGGTTTGAGTAAACCGGAAATGACCTCCAACCGCCCGTACCTGCTGCGGGCGTTCTACGAGTGGATAGCCGACAACCGGTGCACTCCTTATATCCTGGTGGATACCCACCTGCCCGGTGTGCTCGTGCCCCAGCAGCATGTGAACGAAGATGGTCAGATCGTGCTGAACATCTCCGAGAGTGCTGTCGTCGGGCTGAACATGGATAACTATGCCATCCGCTTCAGCGCCCGCTTCGGCGGTGTGCCTACCGACATCCAGGTACCGGTAGGCGCTGTTGTCGGTATCTACGCCCGCGAGAACGGCAAGGGCATGGTATTCGAAGCAGAGGAGACGCCGGAGCCCCCGGAACCCACCCCGCCCACGAGCCTGGGCAAGAAGTCCGCCAAGAAGCCTGCACTGCGGGTGGTCAAGTAGATCGAGGCCGGAGGCCGGTAAGAGGAACCGGTCTCCGGATTGCGACCTGTTCCCCGGTGAATCTGCGACGCAGGCGGTAGAATCCCGCTTTCAACCGAGATTGCCGAACCCCTGCCTATGACCCTGCTGCGCCATGTCTGGCTACCTGCGATTCTTATTTCCCTGGTCCTTGCCCAGTGGCAACAGTGGGTGGCAGTACCGCTGCCGCTCAGTGCTGTTGCTGCCGTGGGCCTGGCCGCAGTGGCCCTTGCGCTGGGCATTTTCTTCAAGGCGAGCCGAATCGCTACCGCCGCATCACTGGTGTTGCTCCTGCTTGCGGGGTTGCACTACTTCCAGTGGTCCCCCAGTGAGGGCGAACTCCGATTCTGGCTTGCTGCTGGTGCGTTGAACCTTGCCATGGTTTCCCTGACGCGGGACCGCAGCCTGCTCAGTTTCTTCGGTCTGGCGTTGGCGGTGCTACTGGCGGCTCAGGTCGCTGGGATTCACTACCTGCTGCGGGAAGACCTGTTGATGCTGCGCTGGTCACCGGCTGCGAGTCTCCCGTTCCTCGATGCCCTGCCTGGTCGCTTCGGGTTGTCTGACCTGCTGATGTTGTCTGCCATCGCTGCCAGTGGGCTGGCGGCACTCTGGCACCGGGACCAGGTGAGTATCGGGTTGCTCGGTGTCAGCACCCTGGCATTGGTGGCCTACCTTGGCGGTTACGGTGCAGTACTGCTGGTCGGCTCCGCTATTGGTTTGCTCCTGGTGTGGTTGGCGCTGCGGACGGCATATGATCTTGCTTTCCGCGATGAGCTCACGGGGATTCCCTCACGGCGGGCATACAGCCGCTACCTGTTGACGCTGGGGCGGAATTACTCGATCGCCGTTGTGGATATCGATCACTTCAAAAAGCTCAATGACCGCCACGGTCACCAGGTCGGAGACCAGGCACTGCGCATGGTGGCGGCGAGGATCGCCCGCTATGGTGGTGGACGGGCCTTCCGCTATGGTGGCGAGGAATTCGTTGTCGTCATGCGCGGTAAGGACCGGGAGCGCGCCGAAAAGGCGCTGGAGCGGATGCGGCAGAAGATCGCTGCCTATCCTATGCGTATCCGCGCGGCAGGACGCCCCCAGGAAGGCGGGGGCAAAGGCCGCCAGAAGCGGGGGCAGGGCGGCGGTCGCAAGATCCGCACCTCGGTGAGTGTCGGGCTGGCGAGCAGTGGCCCCAAGGCGCGGACGCCGGACCTGGTCCTGGAGGCCGCGGACAAGGCGCTGTACCGGGCAAAACGCGGAGGTCGCAATCGCGTCTGCGTTGCCTGACCGTCCGCGGGCTTCCATCCGGCAAAAAAGTTGGCGCCAGCTTCATTGTTTCGGTTGGTTAATCTTTTCACGCGCCCCGATACTGCATGACATAGCAGAGAAGGGAGAACCAGCGTGCGTCTACTCAGCCATACCATTGGGATTTTTACCAACCCGGATAAGGAGTGGGAGGCGATCCGCCGGGACAAGCACTCGTTCGCACAGGTCTTTCTCAGTCATGTGCCGATCCTGGCCCTGATACCCACCATCTCCGGTTATATCGGCGTCACCCAGGTAGGTTTCCGAATCGGCGATAACGTGCAAAAGCTAACGCCCGGCAGTGCACTCACCCTTTCCATCCTGACCTACATCGCCATATTGATCGGCGTCTACCTGTTTGGTGAGTTCATCAACTGGATGGCGAAGACCTACAACGTCGAGGGTGATGAGCCCACACGCCACTACGAGGGCACGGCCCTGGCGGTGTTTGTCACAACGCCCATTTTCCTGGTCGGCTTTATCGGGCTCTATCCCAATCTCTGGGTGAATGCAGCGGTCACCATGCTGGCGGCCTGTTATTCGATTTACCTGATCTATGAGGGAATCCCGATCCTCATGAAGCTGGATAAGGACCGGGCCTTTCTATACGCCACTTCAGTGGTCACAGTGGGGCTCGTGCTGTTGGTGACCGTGCGGATCGGCACGGTGATTCTGTGGAGCATGGGGGTCGGCCCCGTGTACCAGAACACGTGATCCCATCAATACGCCGAAGTCCGCTCATATCAGGTTGACCGCTGTGTGTGTTGGCCGCCGAGTCTGGTGAATGCAGGAACGACAAAGCCGGCCCATGGGCCGGCTTTGTCGTTCCTGATGATCCTGTTGCCAAGCCTTACACTGGTGTTTCGCTTGTTCTGTGCAATTTCTCCCGGCCCACAAGCTCTATTGCCAGGGGTGGCATAGGGCAGTCCAGGCTGTCGGCGACAGCGCGGAGCAGTTCGATTTCTCCGGCCTGAAGAACGCCGTCGTGGGCCATACATGCGGCCAGGGCCTTGAGCAGGCTCGGCTTTTCCAGCGGAGGAATGCCGCGGGCGATGGCGATCGCCTTGTCCAGGCGTGCCAGGGTGATGTCGGACGCCGTGGGCAGAGGAGCCTTGTCCCGGTTCAATAGCCCCAGACCTGCGCCGTAGGCTCTATTGGCAGCCAGGTAGTCCTGATGCCCGGCATGCGCAATAGCGGCCAGCAGGAAGCGGGCGGCGTCTTTCTGTGCATCCCGGCGGTGACTCAGGCGGTGACCGTCCGGTGTACCCTCGATGCCGTGCATCAGCACCCGATACAGCGCCCATTCCCACAGTTCCACCTGCCTGTCACTGCGCAGCAGTTTGATCAGGTTGCGCTTGAATACCTGGTACTGCTGGGGCACCAGTTCCCGCAATGCCGGGATGCAGAGGTCGAGCAGTGGCAGGCGGGTGCTGGCTGTGAGGCCGCGCACACTTGGCGCGAGCTTCTGCATCTCGCGAAATACACCCGGGTGGGCGATCTGTTGCAGCAGCACGGACTGCTGCTCCCGCTTGGCCTCCTCGGGATGACTGAGCAGCAGATAGACGATGGCCCTGGCTGCAAAAGGATCGTGGGCCGCGGTGCGCAGTTGCGGCGGTATGCTGTCCAGCAGGTGCTGGCCGAACTCGATATGGTCCTGCCCCGGGTTGCCGATGCTGTTGTCCACGGTGGCGGAAAAGCTGTCCAGGGTGACACCGGCGGCTGTATTCACAGAGCCGGCAATCCCCGCGATGCGGGCATCGTCGCTTGCCGGTACTGCGCTGGCGGTTGTCGGGAAATGCCCATTCCAGTTCGGCTCAAGGCGGTGTATTCGTGCCGGCAGGGGCGGGTGGGTGGCAAAGATATTGGTCAGCGAGCGTTTGAGGCCGCTGGCGAAAAACATATGGCTGAATTCCGCCGCCTGACCGCTGCTCAGGTTCGAGCCGCCGCTATAGCCACCGATTTTCTTCAGGGCCCCGGCAATTCCGGCATTACTGCGGGTGAACTGCACCGCAGAGGCATCGGCAAGAAATTCCCGCTGGCGGCTGACGGCCGACTTGATCAGGTTGCCGAAGAATGTCCCGCTGTAACCGATCACCATCAGCCCGACACCGATACCCGCAAGGGCTGCGCGACCCCGGTTGTCGCGACTGGAACCGATATGGGTGCCCCGCAGCAGCCAGTAGCCCAGCAGGCCGATCACCAGGATGCCGTTCAGCAGCCCGACCAGGCGCAGGTTGAGGCGCATGTCGCCATTGAAGATATGGCTGAATTCATGGGCCACGACGCCCTGCAGTTCATCCCGGCTAAGCCGCTCGATACAGCCGCGGGTCAAACCGATCACTGCATCGTGGGTATCGTGACCGGCAGCGAATGCATTGATGGCATCTTCATCAAGTACATACACCTCCGGCACCGGGGTGCCAGAAGCAATGGCCATTTCCTCTACCACGTTTAGCGCGCGTCGTTCGGCATCACTGTGGGGGGCGAGATTGATCTTGCGGCCACCCAGTGCCTCCGCCACTGCGCGTCCGCCGGCGGAGAGCTGGCGCAGCTTGTAGAGGCTGCCCAGCAGGATGACGGCAGAGATACTGAGGGCAATGGCAGCGACGCTGTCCCAGCCCAGCAGAGCGCCCATTTCCATCGGATTGAAGGGCTGACCGCGGGAGTAGGCCACCAGGGCTGCCGCAGCCAGGGTGGTGATTGCGATCAGCAGCACCACCGCGACAGACAGCAGCCCGACCAGCAGGCCGGTGTTTCGGCGTGCCCGGTCCTGGTACTCGAAAAAATTCATTGGCCGTTACCTCAGAATTCCACCCGCGGTGCCGCCTGGAATTGCTCTGAGTCGGAAAACTCCAGTAACCGTGCATCATTGCGGTGGCCGAAAAAGCCGGCAAAGAAAACCGGTGGGAAACTCTGCTTGTAGATGTTGTAGGCCATCACCGAGTCATTGAATGCCTGGCGGGCAAAGGCCACCTTGTTTTCGGTGCTGGTCAGTTCTTCGGTCAGCTGCATCATATTCTGGTTGGCCTTCAGGTCCGGATAGGCCTCCATGACCACGTTCAGGCGACCCAGTGCGCTGGCAAGGGCCCCCTCAGCCTGCCCCAGTTGTGCGATCGCGTTGGGGTTGTCCGGGTGTGCTGCCGCGCTCTTCAGGCCGGCGAGCGCCGTATTGCGGGCGCTGATCACCGCCTCCAGTGTTTCGCGCTCGTGCTTGAGGTAACCCTTGGCCGTATCCACCAGGTTGGGGATCAGGTCGTAGCGCCGCTTCAGCTGCACCTCGATCTGAGCAAATGCGTTTTCATAGCGGTTCTTGAGGGAAACCAGTTTGTTGTAAACGCCCATCACATAGAACAGCAGGGCGGCGAGGGCGACCAGCCAGACGATGGTGGAGACTTCCATGATGATCCTTCTCGTTAATTGTTATCCCGGCCGCACGATCACGGCATTCCAGTCGGATCATACCACGCGCGGTGACCGGAATCGGTGTGCGTGTCCCACCAGCGGATCCTGCTAAGGGCGGATGGTCGCGGCCGGGGTTCCTCTGGTTATAATGCGCCCCGCAATAATGATTCAGCCTGTGACCGCCGCGACTGCGTGGCCGGGAGCGGGTCAACTATGGGAGCAGCCAGTATGAGCGAAATGAATACAGATCCAGTGGTCATCGTCGGTATGGCGCGCACGCCGATGGGTGCCATGCAAGGCGCACTGTCAGCGCTCAGCGCCCCAAAACTCGGCTCCGCAGCAATCAAAGCCGCACTCGAGGACGCAGGTGTTGCGCCCGCAGACGTGGATGAGGTGCTGATGGGCTGCGTACTCCCCGCCGGTGTCGGCCAGGCTCCTGCGCGGCAGGCGGCCCTCGGAGCCGGTATTCCCCAGGGCACCCCGACCAGCACCATCAACAAGGTGTGCGGCTCCGGTATGAAGACTGTGATGATGGCCCGCGACGCCCTGCTGGCCGGCGATGTCAAAGTGGTGGTTGCCGGTGGTATGGAGAGCATGAGCAATGCTCCCTACCTGCTGCCCAGTGCCCGCAGCGGCATGCGGCTGGGGCATGGCAAGGCGCTGGACCACATGTTCACCGACGGACTCGAGAATGCCTACGACGGCCAGCTGATGGGCAATTTCGCCGAGTGCACGGCAGACAAGTACAGCTTTTCCCGCGAGGAACAGGATGCGTTTGCGCTGGAATCCCTGGCCCGTGCCAACAGTGCCATCGAGAGTGGCGCCTTTGAGCGTGAAATCACCCCCGTGACCATCGCTTCCCGTCGCGGCGAGGTGACCGTCAGCGTGGACGAGGGCCCGGGCAATGCGCGCCCGGACAAGATTCCCCAGCTGAAGCCGGCCTTCCGCAAAGATGGCACCGTGACTGCGGCCAATGCCAGTTCCATTTCCGACGGTGCCGCTGCGCTGGTGCTGATGCGCGAGAGCGAAGCCAAACAGCGTGGGCTGAAGGTACTGGCGGTGCTCAAAGGGCAGACCCAGTTTGCACAGGAGCCGGAGTGGTTTACCACTGCCCCGGTGGGTGCAATGCAGAAGCTGCTGGAGCAGACCGGCTGGAACACCGGTGAGGTAGACCTGTTCGAGATCAACGAAGCGTTTGCCGTGGTGACCATGTCGGCCATGAAGGAGCTGGACCTGCCCCATGACAAGGTCAACGTGAACGGTGGTGCCTGTGCCCTGGGCCACCCGCTGGGCGCCAGCGGTGCACGGATTCTCGTGACCCTGCTCGGCGCGCTGGAAAAGCGCGGCCTGAAGAAGGGGGTTGCCAGCCTGTGCATCGGCGGCGGCGAGGCGACCGCGGTGGCGATCGAGCGGGTGTGATGCTCGATCTGAAGCAGCAATAAAAAACGGAGGCCTCGGCCTCCGTTTTTTTGTGCCCGAAGGTCGCGCCAGGCGCGACCGGGTTGTCAGTCGATGTATTCCACCGCCTTGACCACTTTCTGCACGCCGCCGATGCTGCGGGTTGCGTCTGCAGCACGCTCCGCTTCAGCGCGGGTCAGCAGGCCCATCAGGTAAACGACGCCGTTTTCGGTGATCACGTTGATGCGACCGCTGTCGATCTCCTTGTTGGCGAGCAGGCTGCTGCGCACCTTGGTGGTCAGCCAGGCGTCGCTGCTGCTGGCCAGCAGTGAGACAGTGCCACGCACCTGGATTTCGTTGAAGACCTGGCGCACGTTCTTGACCTGTTGGGCAGTACGACCGGCCAGCAGGCGCAGCTCGTTGCTCGGTACCTGCCCGGTCAGCAGCACAACGCCATTGAACACATTCACATTGACGTTGGATGCCTTGAGGTCCGGGTGCGCCTTGTTGATGTTGACAGTGGTCACCGTCTCGATCTTCTCGTCATCGAGGTAGGTGCCCAGAGAGCGCTCGCCCGGGTCCTCCTGGATGGGCCCGTCATTGGTGGCCTCCAGCACAGTGGCACAGCCACCCAGTAACAGAGAGGCGAACAGTGCGGTCAGCAGGGATTGTTTGCCTTTATTCAAAAATCGGTTCATTTATCAGTCCTCGTAGCCACCGAACAAACTGCTGTCGATGAGATCGCACAGGCAGAAAATGGTTAACAGGTGTACCTGGTGCACCTCTGCTGCGACTTCAGAAGGCACACGCAGTTCAATATCGTCCATATCCAGTAATGCGGCGCAGTCGCCACCATCGCCACCGGTCAGTGCCAGGATGCCCATGTCGCGGTCGCGGGCGGCGCGCATGGCCTGCACCAGGTTGGAATCGCGACCGTCGTTGGAAATGATCACCAGCAGGTCGCCGGGCTGACCCAGGGCCCGCACTGGCCGCGCAAAGGATTCCGCACGGCCGTGGTTGCGCACCACAGTCCCGAGTGAGACAGCGTCACTGCTCAGCGCAATGGCTGGCAGTGCCGGACGCTCCCGCTGGAAACCGCCCTGCATCTGGGCGGCAAAACTCTGCGCCAGAGCGCCACTGACGCCATTGCCGCAGAGCAGAATCTTGTTCTCGCCCAGCAGGGTGTGAACGATCATGTCACTGGCCTCGGCGATCAGCGGGGCCAGCACCTCGCCGGCGTTCATGGTTGCCTCGAGGCTGCGGTGAAATAGGGTGACGACTCTCTGTTCCATTCCCTGCCTATCTGGTGCGGTTCCGGGTCCGCTTATTGGTATCAGTCAGGCCAGTAACTGGCCGCTTACATCTACATCTCACAGCGCATTGAACGCGCTCTGTATCCACTGGATCTGCCGGTCATCGCCGCTGCCCTCGATGGCGACCACATCGAAGCGGCAGGGGCAATCCAGCCGCCTCTGCTGGAGGTAGCTCTCGGCCGCGGCGAGCAGTTTGCGCTGCTTGCGCCGGTCCACGCTGGCGGCGGCACCACCGAAAGCAGCTGAGCGCCGGTAGCGCACCTCGACAAAAACCAGGGAGTCCCCATCCCGGGCCACCAGGTCGATTTCTCCACAGCGGGTGCGGTAATTCTGCTCAACGACCGTGATGCCTGCGGCAGCCAGATAGCTGGCCGCGACTTCCTCCATGCGTGCGCCAATGGAGCCGGTCTCGGCCGCCGGACTTGTGTTGTTGTCCCCGGCTTTAAAGATTTTCACTGCTGCGCGAGAGCTCGATACTCTCTACCGGAGCGGCCAGCGGTTCTACCGCTGTGGTTACGGGTACCGGCGCTCCCTTGTCGATTCTGGCCCAGACCTGTTCGCGCACAATACGGCCATCGGCGGTCAGGCTGAGGGCACCGGTCAGGCCGTGTACCCGCTGCTCCGGGAACTGACGCAGCATGGGCAGGCGCGGAAACAGGCGGAACGCATCAGCGCCCAGTGCATAGAGCCTGGCGAAGGCCGGCGCCGGGGATGCCTGGGACTCGATGGCCTGCTTGGTCTGGTTTTCCCCTTCAAACAGCCACGGCAGCGCGGTAAAGCGTACGCCGTTGATATCCCGGTCCCGCTCCCGGTTTACCGTACCGGCAAATACCTGGGAGGTGGCAAATACCGGCAGGTCGCTGGCATAAAAGAAGGCCAGCATGGGGTTGATCTGGCGGGCTTGCTCCGGCTGGGCAAGCAGGAGCAGCATGTCCACATCGCCGCGGCGGCGGGGGGTAAACTCTAGCGGTGCAGCCAGCTGGCGACGCAGGGCGGCCTCACGGGCCTTGCTCTCCGGGATCAGCAGGGTATCGCTGACCAGCTTGGAGAAGTTGCTGCGGTCGTGGAAGGTGCGGCGAACGCTCACCGAGCCGCCCAGCTGCTGAAACTGCTCGGTGAAGGCGTCGGCGCCGCGCTGCCCCCAGCCGGAGTCGGCAGCGAGGATCATGGCCTGGCGGTGGCCCTGGCGGTAGGCCTGCTTGGCGACCTGGCGCGCCTCGTCCTCGATTGCCAGCCCGAACTGCACCAGGTCACTGGTCAGGCGGCCTTCATCGGCATAATTGAGGGCGAGGGTGGGTACAGGCAGCTTCTCGGTAGCCAGCAGGTTGGCGACTTTCTGTTTGTCCAGCGGGCCGATGATGGCCTGGGCGCCGGCATCGACGGCTTCCTGGTAGACCTGCTCAAAAGGCCGGTCAGTGCCGGTATCGTAAACCTGCACTTTCGGCGTCGGGGCACCGGCCTCCAGCGACGTGTAGTACGCGGCCATGAAACCGTCGCGAATGGCGCGTCCCGCGCTGCCCAGCGAACCGGACAGCGGCAGCAGTAGGGCTACCTGGTCGGCTCGCTGCGCTGCCAGTTGCTCCAGCAGGCGCAGGGCCTGGGGCGGTGTGCTGGCGGCGGTGTGCCGTGGCCACTGCTGGCGCCAGCGGCTGAGCGCGGTCAGCTGGGAGCTGAGATCGGTCTGGGTGTCGCGCCCGACCAAGGCCAGTTCATACCAGCCGCGCATGAGCGGATCGTTGCTTTCGTCGGCGCGCAGGTGCAGCTCGCTGGACGGCAGCTGGGTCAGCAGTTGCCAGAATCCGTCATTGTTTTCGGCGACCATCTCCGCATCCCGGGCCATCATGGCGATTTGCTGGCGCTCGGCGATGGCGCTGTCCAGGTCACCGAGAAGGCCCCAGAGGTCTGCGCGCAGGTCCCGCAGGGGCAGGGCAGTCTCACTCGGCAGCTGCAGCCAGGTGCCGTCGAGGCGCGGGGAGGCCGCGAGATCAAGAGCCCGGAAGAACTCGTCCTCGGAGGCGAGGAGGTTGCCGTACACATGGGCGTAGCGGGCAAACTGCACATCGCTGAGTTGGTTCGGGTCGATCTGCGTCACTGCCTCGCGGGCACCCTCAGCCTCACCCAGGTCGTATAGAATGGCCGCAGCCTGCAGGCTCTGCTGGTCGCGCTGGGGAGACGGCAGGGTCCGTGCACTCTGCAGCAGTTGCTGGGCACTGGCGCGGCTGGCCGCAGGGCCGGTAACCGGCAGCTGGGGCTGGGCACCAGACTTGGGGGCCGGCGTCTGGCAGGCGGCCAGGGCCAGGGCCAGAGCGCCGGCGGCAACTCTGGCAAATATCTGGGGCGTGCGCCGGGACTGGGCGGACATATGCTTCTCCCGCAATTCTTTACATCGGAGTGAACAATGGGGTCGGATCAGGTGCTTTATGTAGTCGCAACACCGATTGGCAATTTGGCGGATATGGTACCGCGAGCCATCGAAGTTCTACAATCCGCCGACCTGGTGGCGGCAGAAGACACACGTCACAGTCAGAGACTTTTTTCCCACTTCAGTATCAATACCCCCCTGGTCGCCTACCATGACCACTCGGACGACAAGCGTACCGCTGACCTTCTGGCCCAGCTGGAGGCCGGCCGTACCATTGCCCTGATCTCCGACGCGGGTACCCCGCTGATCTCCGATCCGGGTTATCGCCTGGTGCGGGAGGCCCGCAGCCGCGGTATCCGGGTGGTCCCCATTCCCGGTGCCTGCGCTTTCGTTGCCGCCCTGAGCGCGGCCGGCCTGCCCAGCGACCGGTTCAGTTTTGAGGGCTTTCTGCCGGCGAAGGCGGGCACCAGGGTCAATGCGCTGCAGACGCTGGCTGCCGACCCGAGAACCCTGGTCTTCTACGAGGCCCCGCATCGGGTGGCTGACACGCTGGACGCCATGGCCGAGGTGTTTGGTGCAGAGCGGGAGGCGGTCATCGCCCGCGAGCTGACCAAGGCTTTCGAGACCTTTCACCTGGCGCCCCTGGGCGAGCTGGCTGCCTGGGTACGGGCGGACAGCAACCAGCAGCGGGGGGAAATCGTGCTGATGGTGCGGGGGGCCGAGAAAGCGAAAGCCGGTGAACTGGACAGCGAGGCCACACGGGTGATGGGGCTGTTGCTCAAGGAGTTGCCCCCCAAACGCGCCGCGGCCCTGGCCGCTGAGATCACCGGGGTGAGCAAGAAAGCGCTGTACAACTGGAGCCTGTCCCGCGACTAGCCTGTGCGGAGGGCCGTTGGGGCAGTCAGGCCTCGCAGACGGGCCCGCGAGACCTGGACTTCATGTCAGTACAGAGGCTTCAGCCCTTGTCTGCTTGTTCGGGCTGGGGCTCCAGCGCGGTCCACAGGTGTGTAAACATCAGCGCAACCCGGTGGGCCAGCTGCTCGTTGGTGGCGCTGCCCTTGTGTCCACCTTCGAGGTTTTCGTAATACTCCACCTGCTGGCCCATCGCTTTCATCCGCGCCGCCATCTTGCGAGCGTGGCCCGGGTGCACGCGGTCATCGCGGGTTGAAGTAAAGAAGAACACCGCCGGGTAGTCGGTATCCGCTTTCAGGTTCTGGTAGGGCGAGTATTCGCTGATGAACTCCCAGTCGGCAGTATCCGGGTCACCGTATTCCCCCATCCAGGAGGCGCCGGCCAGCAGCTTGTGGTAGCGCTTCATATCCAGCAGTGGCACGCCGCAGATGACCGCGTTGAACAGGTCCGGGCGACGAGTCATGCTCGCCCCCACCAGCAGGCCGCCGTTGCTCCGTCCCTCAATGCTGAGACGCTGGGGACGGGTAATGCGACGCTCGATCAGGTCTTCTGCCACCGCGGCAAAGTCCTCGTAGGACTTCACCCGGTTCTCGCGCAGGGCCGCCGCATGCCAGGCCGGGCCGTACTCGCCTCCACCGCGGATATTGGCCAGGACGTAGACTCCACCGCGCTCCAGCCACAGCTTTCCGTAGGCGCCGTTGAGCGGCTCATAAGAACCCGAGTAGGACGGCAGCAGGGCATTGCGGAAGCCGCCGTATGAGAAAATGTGCGTGGGGTTGTTGGCGTCCAGCTCGATATCCTTCGCCATGATGGCGAAGTAGGGCACCCGGGTGCCGTCACGGGACTCCGCGAAGTACTGCTCGATCTTGAACCGGCTGCCATCGAATGTCGGTGACTGTACCATCACCTGCTCCAGCCGGTCCTCGCCCGCGTGATAACGATACAGCGTGGGCGGGGTCACGAAGTTCTCCCAGCGCAGGTAGGCATCGCCGGTCTGCTCGTCGTAGCTGGCGATCGCCAGCTGGCCGTTGTCCGGCACGGCGATCGGCTCGCGGGTGAAGTCATCCTTACCCTTGCGGTAGAAGTAGGCACGGCCCTTCACATCCTCCAACAGTGTCACCAGCACCCCGGCCGCCGTGACCGACACCGAGTCCACCACCTGGCTGTCAGAGGGCACCACCAGTGAGGCAACCTGGGGTTTGCCAGCCAGCAGGGAATCCAGTTTGACCAGTACAAGGCTGCCCAGCGGCCAGCTCTTGTCTTGCACCTGCCAGTCCTGGTTCAGTTTGACCACCAGGCTATCGCCCAGCTTGCCCTCGATCTCGGCACTCTGGGGCAGCGGCAGGGGGATGGCTTTGTCGTCGCGGTAGGCGAAGTAACGCTGGTTCCAGAAGTCCAGTCCCTCGGTCAGGAAGATCGCCTGGCTGTCGCCGCTACCGGCAGCAAAGGGGCGTACCCAGACGGAATCTTTGGGGACCTCCATTACCTGCCGGGCCTTTGCCAGCGGTTCGCCACGCTGCCATACCACGGCGGTGCGGGCATAGCCGGAATCGGTAGCGCCCTGTGCGCCACCGGCAGTGGTGATCAGCAGATGGTCAGCATCAATCCAGGTGGCCCACTGCTTGGCCAGGGGGGAGAAGAAGCCGTTCTCGACAAACTCACCGCTGCGGGCATTAAACTCCCGCAGTTCGACGGCGTCGCCGCCACCTTGTGACAGGCGGACCAGGCAGCGGGTCTGCGCCTCGTCTTCACAGGACATACCATTCAGAACCCACTTCTTACCTTCGGCGGCTGACAGGGCGTCGATATCCAGTACCGTTTCCCATTCGTCACTGCCGCGATCGAAAGCATCAGTTTTGATGCGCCGATACAGGCCGCGAGGGTGTTCCTCGTTGTGGTGATTCTCGTAAAGCCAGTCACCTTTCTGGCTCAGTTCCGGAAGGCGATCCTCGGCATTCAGGGCCGCCAGGGCATCCTGATACAGGGATTGGTACAACTCGCCTTCGGCGAGCCTGGAGTGAGTCTCTGCATTCTGCTCTTTGACCCACTCGATGGCGCGCTCGCCATCCACGTTCTCGAGCCACAGATAGGGATCCTGCGCAGCCCAGGCTGCATTACCGGCGACCAGCGCCAGGGCCGAGAAGGCGATCTTCCGAACCTTTATTCTCATGATTACCAAGCCTGTAGAATTTCATACCAGCGGCAGTTGGCGCCGCGATTTTCCGGTGAGGCAGAATAGGAAGTTGCTGCCGCTGTGTAAAGTTTGATCGCCTGCGAATGCGGTGTGATGGCGGCCTGTTGCGATGGATCTGTTAATGGCGTGTGGCCATTGGCGGAATAGCCGTGTGAATGGACTGCCTGGACCTGCATGCTGCTGGGCGCAGGGCGCAGGGCGCAGGGCGCAGGGCGCAGGGCGCAGGGCGCAGGGCGTTGGTCGCCTTGTCCCGACAACTTTCTTGCATTGCCCAGGGGGCGGCATTACTCTTCGCCGCGAGCTGGCCGGGCAATCGCTGCCGTTTTTACGGTGGAGGAAAGTCCGGGCTCCATAGGGTGGGACGCCAGGTAACGCCTGGGGGGCGCGAGCCTACGGAAAGTGCAGCAGAGAGCAGACCGCCGATGGCTTCCTCGGAAGCACAGGTAAGGGTGAAAGGGTGCGGTAAGAGCGCACCGCGCGGCTGGTAACAGTCCGCGGCATGGTAAACCCCGTCCGGAGCAAGACCAAATAGGCCCTCTATAGGTGTGACCCGCACTGAGGGCGGGTAGGTCGCTTGAGGTGTGTGGCGACACACATCCCAGATGAATGATTGTCCTCGACAGAACCCGGCTTACAGGCCAGCTCATCAAATTCCAGAGGTTCAGGTTTTTCAAGGAGTTGCGTGCATGCGCCTCCTTGGAGAGCCTGACCTTGGTACAGAATCTGGTACAGAACGACCGGCGCTTCCTGCTCCTGCACGGCGCTACCTATTACTTCCACTTCCCGACTCCGACCCATGCGCGGAGGTTGGTTTCCCTCCCTTCCCAGAGAGGTCGAGCGGAGTCTCAAGACTGACTCGCTATCACAGGCCAGGGCTCTGGTTGGCCAGAAGCTTCCCCTGGTTCAGTTGATCTACCAATGCTGCGACCAGCGAGCGCTACGTGATCTTTGGGGCTCCATCTGATCAATTAGTGATGCGGCAAGACACAGCCGTATGGCCAACTATCACTCTCTTTTGCTCGGTGGATCGGACAGCGTCTGGAGACGGTCGGGGCGCAGGCCATCAGTGGGCACTTTGAGGGGCTTGTGGAGACCGAACACCTGAGCTTGAAGCAGTCGGTCAGCAACAAGACCGCTCAGCGACAGCTGGCGGCGGAGGCCAGTGCTCGTGCTCGGATGCGGTATGCCAAGAAGCGAGAGTCTGAACGTCGCTTGATGTGGGACATGACGACGGGTCAGTACTTCTGGTGATAGCCAGACGGACGACTGGAGCCCCGGTGATAAGCGGCATACGAGCCTTTATGGCTGTGAGATTTCAATCCCCTCGGGTTCAGGCTGGCCTGGTAACTCTTCCCACATCTGTATCCACTCTTGGGAGGTTTCTGTGGAGCACCAAGGGCTCGCTATGTATGGTTCATCGTAAAAAATAGCGCCTCTTTCAGTGATTTGCTCCCAGATAACCTTGAGTCTGCGAGGAGGCTCAATTCTCCGCGCTTGCAGAAGCTCGCGTAAATATTGCCAGTCTTCAGTGCAGGTGAAATCCGTGTGGCAGATTATTGCTGGGCAGCAAAAGCCGCCGGTAGACAGCAGCTTGCACCTGAACCACAGAGTGTTTCCTTTGATAGCACCTGACACCTCAAAATGCGGAGGTACTGTCCGGTGCGGTGTGTGCCTTTGGTGGAATTCTTCATCAAGATGTGGGACTTCAGGGTAAAAGTCGCGGAGTAGGCTGCTGATGTCTATTGCCCCGTCGTCAATGAATTCGGTGAATGAGGGGGCTTCATGCAAGGTGTCTTCGTAATTGAGTTTGAGTGCCGAAAATGGAGCGTCAAAGCCGCCATTCGACCTTGAACAGCTTGGTGAGTCGAAGGATGCTCCAGCGTGTATCTCTACCTTTACATGAAGGCAAAGCTGAGAAGGGCGGAGGGCGCGTTTCGAGAGAACTTCTCTGAAGTCTTCCCATTCTGCTCCACTGTGCAACCCGATATGGCAGCTTGGGTTCCAGCAGCAATGGTGGTCGCCTGCATTGAAAATGAGTGTGCAGAACAGGCTGTTTCCGTCAGCAGACGCTATTCGGTCAGGCTGTGAAAAATGAGAGTGCCCGCCAAAAGGGCGATGTTGGGAATCAAGAAACGCCAGGAAGGCATCTTGAAGATTTTTCATTAGGAATGCTTGCAGAGATGCTGCAGCTGGTCGACTTGTCATATGAAGGATAGCACTGGCCGTACCCATGAAGTAGAGGCGTCAGGCATGTAAGAGAGTCTTGTGGCGCCATATGCATGCCCTCGACGCTGGTACAGAAGTTGGTACAATCTTGGTGATTGATCGATGAACTGAGCGTGCGCTCAGCTTTTCCTTGATCAACCTGACAAGTGAGGTTGAGCATGTTTTGAAAGGGTGCGGTAAGAGCGCACCGCGCGACTGGTAACAGTTCGTGGCACGGTAAACCCCGTTCGGAGCAAGACCAAATAGGCCCTCTACAGGTGTGACCCGCACTGAGGGCGGGTAGGTCGCTTGATGTGTGTGGTGACACACATCCCAGATGAATGATTGTCCTCGACAGAACCCGGCTTACAGGCCAGCTCATCAAATTCTGAAAGTTCAGGTTTTTCAGGGAGGTGCGTGCATGCGCCTCCTTGGAGAGCCTGATCTTGGTACAGAATCTGGTACATGTTGACCGGCGCTAACTGGTCCTTCGTCATGCAGGATGTGCTTGCAGGAATTGCCTAGGCTGTTGCGCCTTGCCAAGCATATTCAATCATTCAATACCCACACAGCGCTTCTCCCTGGCCCTACGGTCAATGAAGTATTTCCGATTGCTTCCACATGCTTACCTTTGACCGGATCATTCAGCAGCATATGGATTTCTCGAATTCTTCCTTTTCCATCCTCCTTGCTGATCACCTCTATAGCATCCCTCTCTCCAGTTGCGCTAAAAGTGTTCCCGCCACGATTGACGTTATAGCCGGCAGCTTTTAAAAGGGATATTAAGCTAGCCGCATGACTTGGGTCTAATTCAATGACGACTTTTTGGATGTCTCTAAACTGATGCTGTTGGTAGCCGTCCGGAAGATATCGTTCTCTACTTATTTGGTCATTTTCGTGTTCAGCTGGTTCGCGTTGCGACAGCGGGTTATTCATATACGAAGAAATGTATTCGGCGGCCCACAAGTCAACCTCGTCATCACCAAGTGCCAGGTCCTGAAGGAAGTTAACCTCCTCTTCGCCGAGGTTTCTGGTCATCAGTGAGCTCTTGAACGCTACGCTCTCTTGGGATAGGCGGTTCTTGATTATGTCTATATCCCCTGGGGATTCTGACATTATCCCCAGTCCTACTTTTGTCCCGTCACGTTCGCCCTCTGCATATAATTCAATATATGTCGATCGACCAGTAAGGTAGCGGGCAATCCGCACTCCCTCTTTTTCGGAATGTGAGATTACCTCGTAAAATGCGAAGCGCTTAAGGAAATCTGATTCGTCCAATTCTTTGATTGTTGCTTTATCTAATACTGTGTAAGCGTGATCCAAAAACGCGATTTGGGTGGGGTTGGCACTTAAAGCGACCGGGAGGAAAATGCTGAAAGTGAGGATTGGGATATGCCTTATAAAATGATGGAATGACATGTTGCAAGCTCCTCAATCAGCATTGTATTCGGACAAATATATTATGATTGGCATTGTGCGTATATTTGTATGTAAAGGTGCGTTCGAGTTGTCTTGAGTGCCCTAATGCTCGCGAGTGAACTCTCTCTTGATCCAATTGGTGTTTACTGGGAGTTTTGCCGTCAAGAGGCTGTAGCGCTCGATTTAACCGGGGGCAGTACTTGAGGCGGTAAAGTTGTCACCTGTCACGAGGGGAATCTGCTAGAAATGCCTGCTCTTCGATGACATACCTGTAGCATTAAGCGTGTTGTTCGCCTGGGTAAGAATTAAGGATAACAGGCTGCATGACTTGGGTATCTGTTAGATGCGGTGCAGATCGGGAAATACACTGAGTGAATATTATGAAAACATGGAACCGACTGGCGGTGCTGGCGCTAACTTTTGGTCTGAGTGCATTTGTGCAGGCCTCCCCGAAGCAAACCGCATTTCTCAATCATTTGTTTGCAGTGCTTGACCAAGAAACGATTCAGGCAATCGAACAATCCAAATACCTACCTGAATTTATTGAGTATGAAAAATTAGTGGTTACCGCCGAGGGTGGAGAGAGCTGGACGGGTCGTTATGTCAGCGGTCGATCGACCTATGTCGAGTTTTTTTCTTTAGGTGACTATGGGGGTTACAAGGTCGGAGATGTTGGCCTCGCAATCAGTCCAGAGGTGGTCGGTGGGATTGACTCGATCGAGCGCTATCTGGTGAAGTCAGGTGCTAGCTTCTCTCGTAATATGCGCAGGCGTAATTTCGACGGTGTCGAAGTAGATTGGTTTCATACGGTCGGCCTTGACGCGAAAAGTGACAGGGTAACCTTCTGGGCGATGGAGTATGTCCCTTCTTACCTTGACAACCCAGCAGCCAAAAAAGAACCGCCGGAGGGGGAAGGGGACCTGATCAGTCGGGAGCGATATCTTGGCGATGAATATCGAGAAAAGCTTGTCCGTGATGTCTCATATGTGGCATTCAACATGGAGAAGCATGCCATTGATCAAGTGATGCCAATGTTCTTGGCTGGAGGGTACAAGGTCGCAAAGGTTGATGGAAAAACTCGAATGATCGGGCAGGAAGAGGAGATCGTACTTATACCTGCTGAAAAAGGAAGGCACGGACTGGCTGAGTTGAAGTTTACTCTCAATAGTCCTGTCAAGGCGCAGCACGTAGAGCGCATAGGCAATTCTGAACTTCGTGTCGGTCCAGGTCTCCTCGCCGTTTGGAAATTTACAGTGCCGGAAGCAGAGGCTGGCCTGGCTAATCAATAGGCAGCTTCCCCGTGTTGCCGTGTGAAGCGCGACACTTTCACAGCGGTTACTATAATGGTTATTTACGCGGCAGAGCGATCGATAGCAGATTGATTTCTGTCTACGTTATCGCCAGCCTGCTGTGTCTCATCATTGTCGGAGTCGATTCGATCAGGAGGCTCAAAGCATCCATGCCCCCCAGTTCTGATGGCAATATGGTAGGGGTTGGCTGATTTGAGTGATGCCAGCGGAGTATGATTTTGGCGGTTATTGGAGTGGCGCCCCTATCTGATCGCTTGTCTCACTTTGTTTCAGTTAATTGTCTTACGGGTTTTTCCCAATCAAACGCGGAGTATTCGGGAAATTCCAGTCGGACTCCTTTGTCACCGGCGGCTGCGCGCAGTTGAGCTTCACTCCGCAGGTTTTGTAAATCGCGTGGCAGCTGGGAGCGCATTTCGTACAGCTGCTGCCAATAGCGTTCGAAGTCTTCCGGTTTTTCTCCCGCCTTGTAGCTGGCCAGCATCGGGCCGACGATACTGTAGCCGTGGTAGATGCGTTGGGCCTGTTGCTGTTCAAATTCATCGATCTGAGCCGTCAGCCGGGCTAATGCCTCCGGTTCTGACTGTCGCGCTGCCGGCTGAGCTTGCAGGGCGTTGAGCTTTTCCAGGGTCTCCACAGCGCTATAGCTGGCGGCACTGCTCCAGATATGTACGGAATCCCGGTTGAGCAGCCGGTTGGTTTGCGGGTCGATGGCCAGCACGGTGGGGGTGCCGAAGATCACCGGCAGGCCGAAGCGGCGGTTGATGTCGAAGTTCTTTGCCAGGTAGCCCACATCCACGTACTGGATCTCGAAAGCATCCGCGACAGCGCCAGCAATCTCCGGTGACTGGAGGTTGGTGGCCAGCGCGCGGCTGTCGTGGCACCAGTTGGCGCCCATGATGATGAGCGCTCGTTTTTTGTGCTCTTTAGCATTTGACAGAGTGGTGTCGACAGCTTCCATGGCGTTATCGAGGGGGATGTACACCTTGCCGTTATCACCGGCGGCGGCCCCAGTGGCGATGGCCAGTATCCAGGCGAGGCCGAGCAGCAACTGTTTCACGGATTGTGTCCTTATTTTGTCTGGGGGCTTCCGGATCTGGGAAGGCTCTGATCGGAATTATGCGCCAGACCCGGTGGCATTGGCATGTTTTCCTGCCAATGGTGGGCTCTTCGGTATCGCCCGTTCGACTGAAGCTCAAAACGCAAGCAAATTGGTGTGAGCGTTCGCTAGCATACCTGCATTCAATCACCTCCGGCTGAAACTTAAAGTGGTCTCTCAGGTTTGGGGAAGTGAGTGCTCGCTTCAGCCTGGAGAATTTGGCGGAAAAATTGCCGGCCTTAAGCTTCATTAACCCCGCAGCCCGCGAAATTACTGGGCTTTCTTCATTTTCCCCTCGCCTATTTCCTTGACTTTGCACCATCCAGATTTATAGTGTCGGAGGTGGAGAAAAGTGGAGATTTGTGGGTTTTGGTGGTTCATGTGGGCGAGTGAGTGGGGATTTACTTTCGCTTGACCAAAAAACGCACAAAAACTCTCCGTTAATAACGCGCACCCCGGTGGTTTGAGGGGGCATAACCAGGGTTTCAATCGGGCACATTCGTGTATCTCGGCAGCCACGCAATCAATATGGACGCAAAAGGGCGTCTGGCGATTCCGGCGCGCGTTCGCGACACGCTGATGGAGGAGTGTGCCGGTAACCTGGTGGTGACGGCCCATACCGAAGAGCGTTGCCTGCTGGTGTACCCCGAGCCCCAGTGGCAGGAAATTCTCCCAAAGATCGAATCGCTGTCTAGCTTTAATAAAGTGGCCCGCCGCGCCCAGCGGCTGTTGATCGGTTATGCCTGTGAGCTGCAGGTTGACGGCAACGGCCGCGTGCTGATTCCCCCCACCCTGCGCGAGTACGCCGGGCTGGAGAAGAAGCTGATGCTGGTCGGGCAGGGCAAGAAACTGGAGCTGTGGAGCGAGGACCGCTGGATGGAATGGCTCGACAGCAGTGAAGGGGATGGCGAGATGCCGGAGGAAATGGCCTCGCTGTCACTGTAATTAGAGAGGAGATGCCCCGGGTGTCACAAGAGTTGCATCGCAGTGTGTTGTTGCGCGAGGCCGTGGACGCCCTGGTCATCGATCCGGGCGGTTTTTATATAGACGGCACATTCGGGCGCGGGGGTCACAGCGCCGCGATCCTCGAGCGGCTGAGCGCCAGCGGTCGACTGCTGGCGATCGACAAGGATCCAGAGGCGGTGGCCTACGGCAACGAACGCTTTGCCGGCGACCCGCGGCTGTCCATATGGCACGGCTCTTTTGCCGACATGGACCGGGCTGCGGCGGATGAGGCCGGCCGGGTCACCGGGATTCTGCTGGACCTGGGGGTATCGTCCCCGCAGCTGGACCAGGCCCAGCGCGGTTTCAGCTTTATGCAGGATGGGCCGCTGGACATGCGCATGGACACCACCCACGGCATCAGTGCTGCCGAGTGGGTCAACACGGAGTCCGAGGCAGAGCTGGCGCGAGTGTTCAGGGAGTATGGCGAAGAGCGCTTCGCGCGCCGCATGGCGGCAGCCATCGTGCGTCGGCGGGCTGAGCGCCCCTTCGAGCGCACGCTGGACCTGGCGGAGGTGGTCAAGGAGGCCAATCCCGCCTGGGAAAAGGGCAAGCATCCGGCCACGCGGGTGTTCCAGGCCATTCGCATCCATGTAAATGGTGAGCTGGAAGACCTGCATCGGGCGCTGGATAAGTCGATTGACCTGCTCGCTCCCGGTGGGCGTCTGGTGGTGATCAGTTTCCACTCACTGGAAGACCGCATGGTGAAGCGTTTTATCCGCGACAAAGAGCGCGGGCCTACATTGCCCCGCGGGCTGCCGGTTATGGACAGTCAGATCACGAAAACGCTGCGATCGGTGGGCAAAGCCGTCAAGGCAGAAGCGGAAGAGCTTGGTGAGAACGTCCGCTCCCGCAGTGCCGTGATGCGGGTCGCTGAGAAGCTAGGCACGGAGGCACAGCCATGACAGCGAAGCGGGGACTGCTGCTGGCCGGATTGTGGCTGGGGGTGATCGCTTCGGCGCTGTCGGTGGTGCACACCACCCACCGCAGTCGCACCCTGACCGCCGAGCTGGTCGATGCGCAGAAGGAGCGGGATGAACTGCGCTTTGAGCAGGAGCGCCTGCTGCTGGAAAAGGGCGCCTGGTCCGCCTACGGGCGCATCGAGCAGGTGGCGCGGGAAAAATTGAACATGCATATGCCGGAATCTGACGAGCGAGTCCTGGTTCCGGAACAATAATTTTAATCAGGGCCTGTTGGAGAATTTCATGGGCGCGGTCAAAAAACAGCAGTTGCAGCCGGGTATTGCCCGCTGGCGCTTTGCGCTGGTGGCGATACTGCTGTGCCTGCTGGCCGTGGTTCTGGTTCTTCACCTGGCGCGCCTGCAGGTTCTGCCCGAGGAGGAGCGCGGTTACCGCTTCCTGCAGGATCAGGGGCGCGCCCGCACCATCCGCACCGAAGAAATCGCCGCCTATCGCGGCGCCATTCTCGACCGCAACGGTGAGCTGCTGGCGGTGAGCACCCCGGTGCAGACACTGTGGGCGAATCCCCAGCACCTGAAGGAAGCCTCTGCAGCTGAGCTGCGCCAGCTGGCGGCCGCGCTGGAAATGAAGCCGGCGACACTCGCCAAGCGTCTGCAGAAGTACGCCAACAAGGAGTTCATGTACCTGCGCCGCCACCTGTCGCCGGAGCGGGCCGGTCGCGCCCTGTCGCTGGATATCGCCGGTGTCTACAGCAAGAAAGAATACCGCCGTTTCTACCCTGCCGGTGAGGTTGTGGCACAGCTGCTGGGCTTTACCAATATCGATGATCGCGGTCAGGAAGGCCTGGAGCTTGCTTACGACAACTGGCTGTCGGGCCAGCCTGGCCAGCAGCAGGTGTTGAAGGACCTCAAGGGTCGCACGGTGCAGGATCTGGCCACCAAGCGCGAGGCGCGTCCGGGCCGCGACCTGCGCCTGTCCATCGACATGCGTCTGCAGTACCTCGCCTACCGGGAGCTGAAGCGGGCCGTCAATGAAAATGGCGCCGCTTCCGGCTTTATGGTGATTCTCGACACCCGCTCGGGCGACGTGCTGGCCATGGCCAACCAGCCTTCTTTCAACCCGAACAACCGCAAGGGCGCGACAGCCGCAGCCATGCGAAACCGCGCCCTGATCGACCAGTTCGAGCCGGGTTCGACCGTCAAGCCATTGACCGCGCTGGCAGCCCTGGAGAGCGGTCGCTACCGGCCGCATACCGCCATCAACACCAGCCCGGGCTATATCCGCCTGCCGGGCAAGACCCTGGTGGACCCGATCAACTACGGACGCATCGACCTGACCCGGGTGATCACCAAGTCCAGCCAGGTCGGTATCACAAAAATCGCCATGGACCTGGAACCAAATACCCTGCGGGAACTCTTTTACCGCCTGGGTCTCGGTGAAGCGGTCGGCAGCGGCTTCCCGGGCGAGGCCGCGGGCATCCTGCCCAGTCGAAGTCGATGGCATCCAATCGAGCGGGCCAACTTCGCATTCGGCTACGGTTTAACAGTAAACGCCGTGCAGCTTGCACAGGCCTACAGTGTCATCGCCAATGCCGGGCTCAAGCGCCCGGTTTCGCTGGTTCTGGCCGACGGGCAGAAGGCTTCCGTCGAGCCGGAGCGTGTGGTGGAGGATGCGCTGGCACAGCAGGTCACTGCCATGCTGGAAACAGTCATCGGTAAAGAAGGCACCGGCCGCCGGGCAGCCGTGGAGGGATATCGCGTCGCCGGCAAGACCGGCACCGTCCACAAGGTGGGCAGTGGCGGGTACGCGGAGAACCGCTACCGCTCAGTATTTGCCGGCTTTATTCCCGCCGACAACCCGCGCCTCGCGGCGGTGGTGGTGATCGACGACCCGAGCCAGGCCAAGTACTACGGCGGTGAAGTGGCCGCCCCGGTATTCGGCGCGGTCATGGAAGGTGCCATGCGACTGTTGCAGGTGCCGCCGGAAGAGGTGCCGCCGGCGGAGGAGCAGTTGGCCGTGCAGCTGGGCGAGAGAGGTAACAAATCGTGAATCAGCGCAAAGTTTCCCTGCAGCAACTGGTCCCGGGCTACGCCGGCATCCCTGACGTGGAAGTTTCCGGTGTGGCACTGGACAGCCGCCAGGTGCGTGCCGGTGACCTGTTCATGGCCCTGCGGGGCAGCGTGGTGGATGGCCGTGAATTCATCGGCGATGCCATCCACGCCGGTGCGGCGGCAGTACTCGCCGATGGCGACCAGCTGGACACCATCACCCGTGAAGGGGTCATGGTGGTCTCCGTGCCGGGACTGGCCAAGCGCGTCGGCGAAATCGCCGCCCGTTTCTATGACAACCCCACCGAGGCCATGTACCTGGTGGGGGTGACCGGCACCAATGGCAAGTCCACCTGCGCCTACCTGACTGCGCAGCTGCTGGCCCATCACTTCGGCAGCGCCGGCGTCATGGGGACCATCGGCAACGGCATCTGGAAAGATGGGCGCATCACCCTCGAGGATACGGGGCTCACCACACCCGATCCGGTGCGTCTGCAGGCCGATTATGCCGCTTTCCGCGACCAGGGCGTGAAAGCTGCGGCGATGGAGGTTTCTTCCCACGCACTGGCCCAGGGGCGGGTGCATGGCCTGATCTTCGATACCGCCATCTTCACCAACCTGTCGCGGGACCACCTGGATTACCACGGCAGCATGGCCGCCTATGGCGCCGCCAAGGAGAAGCTGTTCGGGCTGCCGAAACTGAAGCGCGGCATCATCAATCTGGACGATCCCTTCGGTGCCCAGCTGGCCGACCGTTGCCGGCTGCGCAACCTGAAAGTCATCACTTACGGCCTGCAAGCCGGCGATCTGCACGCCACCGATCTGCACCGGCACGAGACCGGTTTCTCCGTGCAGCTGACAACGCCATGGGGCTCCGGCCGCCTGGAGGCACCGTTGATCGGTGACTTCAATATCCACAACGCCCTGGCGGTGGTGGCGGCGGTGGCTGCCTCGGGCATGCCATTGCAGGAGATCCTCGATACCTTCCCGAAGATCCGTGCTGTACCGGGCCGGATGGAACGCGTCCGCGTCGAGGGCATGGACGAGGAAGTCAGTGTGCTGGTGGATTACGCCCACACCCCGGATGCCCTGCGCGCAGCTCTGGCGGCAGCCCGGCCCTATTGCCGCGGTCGCCTCTGGTGTGTCTTCGGCTGTGGCGGCGATCGGGATAGCGGCAAACGTGCGCCCATGGGCCGTATCGCCTCGGAGATGGCGGATCGCGCCATCGTCACCAGCGACAATCCCCGCAGTGAGGATCCGCAGAAGATCATTGATGACATTCTCGAGGGTGCCGCAAGCAATATAGAGGTGGAAGTGGATCGCGCCAGGGCCATCGAGATCGCCGTTACCGGCGCCCAGCCCGGCGACATCGTGCTGATCGCGGGCAAGGGCCATGAGGATTACCAGATCATCGGCGGCGAGCGTTTCCACTTCTGTGACCGCGAACAGGCGGCGGCGGCACTGGCCAAGCGGCACGCCTCGGCGGATGACGAGGGGATGCGCACATGATCGCGCCGCTGACCCTGGAACAGCTGCAGAAACGCTTCGGTGGCGAGCTGGTCAACGGTTCGGTCACCTTCGATCGGGTGTGCACGGACACCCGCAAACTGGATGAGCAGGGGCTGTTTGTCGCGCTCGTCGGTGAGAACTTCGATGCCCATGACTTCGCCTCCGAGCTGGAAGGCAAGGTCCTCGGCCTGGTAGTGGAGCGCGAGATCCCCGGAGTATCGCTGCCCCAGTGGGTGGTTCCAGACACGACGGTTGCCCTGGGGCAGATCGGGCTGCTGTGTCGCGAACAGTTCCAGGGGCCGGTGGTGGCCATTACCGGCTCCTGTGGCAAAACCACGGTCAAGGAAATGCTGGCGGCGATATTTTCACAGCGCCACAACATATGCGTGACCCGCGGCAACCTGAATAACCAGTTTGGTCTGCCGATGACCCTGTTCGGGCTCACGCCGGAGCATGAGGTGCTGATCCTGGAGATGGGCGCCAATGGCCCCGACGACATTGGTTATCTCTGTGGTATCGGCAAGCCGCAGATCACCGCAGTTAACAATGTGATGCCCGCCCACGTTGAGGGCTTTGGTTCCGTGGATGGTATCGCGGCTGCGAAAGGGCAGATCTACACCACCCTGGCACCGGGCAGCACCGCGGTCATCAATGCGGACGACGACTATGCCCGCTACTGGCTGGGGCAGATGCCCGATGAAGTAAAAACGCTGGCAGTGGGCCTCGGCCACGACTGTGCCGTGCACGCCGATAACATCGCCATGGATGAGCGCGGCTGTGCGCGATTCGACCTGGTGATCGACGAGGTGTCCCACCCGGTACAGCTGCAGCTGCTGGGTGAACACAATGTGCACAACGCACTCGTCGCTGCCGGCTGTGCGTTCGCTGCGGGCATTCCCGCGGTGGAAATCGCCACCGGCCTCGCCCGTGCCGGTTCTGTGGGTGGCCGCCTGCAGGTACATCAGGGCCTCGGTGGCGAGACGGTGATCGACGACAGCTACAACGCCAACCCGGGCTCCGTGTCGGCTGCGATCGAACTCCTGGCCCAGCGCCATGGCAAGAAAATACTGGTTCTTGGCGACATGGCAGAGCTGGGAGCAGACGCGGAGCGGATGCACCGCGAGATGGGAGAGCTGGCCCGCGACCGCGGCCTGGATGCGCTCTTTACCCTGGGACCGCTGGGCATGGCGGCCAGCGTGGCTTTTGCTGAGGGAACCGGCAAGCCGCGCCATAACTTTCGCGAACATCAGGCGCTGGTAGAGGCGCTGAAACGCGAATTGGACAAGAACACCACAGTGCTGGTGAAAGGTTCCCGCAGCGCGCGGATGGAGCGCGTTGTGCAGGCACTGACGGAAAGCGCAGACGCGCAAGAGGAAAACTGATGCTGCTCTGGCTGGCAGAATTACTGCAACAACACGTGAGCGCCTTTGCGGTGTTCAACTACCTGACCGTGCGCGCGATCCTGGGTGCGCTGACGGCGCTGGGGATTTCCCTGTTGGTTGGCCCGCGCATGATTACCTGGCTGAACCAGCTGCAGGTGGGACAGGCGGTGCGGGACGATGGCCCGCAGACCCACCTGAGCAAGTCCGGTACCCCCACCATGGGCGGCACCTTGATCCTCGCTGCGATTTTTTCCGCAGCCCTGCTGTGGTCGGACTTGAGTAACCGCTATGTATGGGTCGTGCTGCTGGTGACTTTCGTTTTCGGTGCCGTCGGGTTTGTCGACGATTACAAGAAAGTCGTCGAGAAGAACCCGCGCGGTCTGATTGCCCGCTGGAAATATTTCTGGCAGTCCATCGCGGGCCTGGGTGCGGCGATTTATCTCTTCATGAGCGCCACCAGCCCGGCGGAAACCCAGTTCTTCGTGCCTTTCTTCAAGGATATTGCCATCGACCTGGGGCCGGCGTTCTTCATCGTACTGACCTATTTCGTTGTAGTCGGTTCCAGTAATGCCGTGAACCTGACCGATGGTCTCGACGGCCTCGCGATCATGCCGACGGTGATGGTGGGCGGTGCGCTCGGCATCATCGCCTACCTGGTCGGTCACGTGGAATTTGCCAACTACCTGCATATCCCCTCGATTCCGGGCGCGGGTGAGCTGGCCGTCTTCTGTGCAGCCCTCGGTGGCGCGGGTCTCGGTTTCCTGTGGTTCAACACCTACCCGGCCCAGGTGTTCATGGGCGATGTGGGCGCGCTGGCCCTCGGTGCAGCGCTGGGCATCATCGCGGTGATCACCCGGCACGAAATCGTGCTGTTCATCATGGGCGGTGTGTTCGTGATGGAAACAGTTTCGGTGATCCTGCAGGTGGCCTCGTTCAAGCTGACCGGCAAGCGGATTTTCCGCATGGCACCGCTGCACCACCATTTTGAATTGAAAGGCTGGCCGGAGCCGCGTGTGATCGTGCGCTTCTGGATCATCACCGTGGTGCTGGTACTGGCAGGCCTGGCAACGCTGAAACTGCGCTGATCGGCTTGGGGACACAGCGGAGCAGAGGGTCGAAACAGAAGACCGGAACGGATCGACGGAAGAACAGGCACAAGACGGACACAAGAGCATAAAGAGCGCACGGCGCACTGGAAATTGAACGGATGACTTTGATCGCAACTTCACAGCAGAGAGTGGTAATCGGGCTGGGCGCTACCGGTGTATCGGTGGTGCGCTACCTGCTGCGTGCCGGTTGCGTACCCGTGGTGCTCGACAGCCGGGCGCAGCCGCCCGGGCTGGATGCGTTCCGCGAGCAGTTCCCGCAGGTGCCGGTGCAGCTTGGCCCGCTCGATGAAGAGACGCTGCTGTCAGCCAGTGAAGTGATCGCCAGCCCCGGTGTGGCGCTGGCCGAGCCGGCCCTGCAGCGGGCCCTGGCCGAGGGTATTCCCGTGGTCGGTGATATTGAACTGTTCGCGCAGGAAATGAATCGCTTGCAGCAGCCACCGAAAATTGCGGCCATCACCGGTTCCAACGGCAAGAGCACCGTGACCACCCTCGTCGGGCAGATGGCGCAGCGTGCCGGTGTGCGGGTCGCCGTGGGCGGCAATATCGGTGTGCCGGTTCTGGACCTGCTGGAGCAGCCGTTGCCGGAGCTATTCGTGCTGGAGCTGTCGAGTTTCCAGCTCGAGACCACCCACAGCCTGCCAGTGACCGCAGCCACCATCCTGAATCTCAGTGAAGACCACATGGACCGCTATCCGAGTATGGCGGCCTACCACGCAGCCAAGCAGCGGATCTATCGCCACGCGCAGCAGCTGGTGGTCAACCGGGATGATCCGCTCACCCGCGCGCCGCTGGCTCAGGGCGTACGGGAGTGGACCTTCGGCCTGGATGCGCCCGATCTCGGCCAGTTTGGCCTGCGGACAGTGGATGGTGAAGAGTGGCTCGCCTGTGGCATGAACAAATTGCTGCCGCTGTCCGACATGGCCATGGTGGGCCGTCACAATGCGGCCAATGCGCTTGCGGCACTCGCCCTCGGCCAGGCTGTGGGCCTGCCGATGGAGGCGATGCTGGCGGTGCTGCGGGAATTCCCCGGCCTCACGCATCGTTGTGAGCGTATTGGCGACATCAATGATGTGGTCTTTGTGAACGACTCCAAGGGCACCAACGTCGGTGCTACCCGCGCCGCCCTGGAAGGGCTGGGATCAGCCGATAAGAAGATCGTGCTGATTGCCGGCGGTGAGGGCAAGGGTGCCGACTTCGCGCCGCTGGCAGAGGTCGCCGGCAACCTGCGCGGGCTGGTTACCATCGGTGTCGACGGTCCCAAAATTGGCGCTGCACTTGCCGCTGCCTGCCGCACGCAGACCGCCCGCACAATGGACGAGGCAGTGGCAACCGCAATGACAATGGCCGAGCCCGGTGATTACGTACTGCTGTCACCGGCCTGCGCCAGTTTTGATATGTACCGCAATTTTGAGGCGCGCGGTGAGGACTTCCGCCGCGCGGTGACCGCGCTCGAGGCCACTGTCCCGGCGGGAGGTGCGCAATGAGCCGCACTGCTGAACAGTTGCAACAACTTGCTGCCGGCGGCAGCGATGGTTTCAAGGCGGAATGGGTGCTGCCGTTCAGCGTGCTGGCGCTGGCGAGTATCGGCGTCGTGATGGTGGCTTCCGCGTCGATCGCCTTCGCCAGCGATATCTATGGCGATCCCTGGTTTTTCCTCAAGCGGCACGTGATGTTCCTGGTGCTGGGCCTGGTGGTCGCCGGGGTGGTCAGCCAGGTACCGCTGTCGGCGTGGTCGCGCCTGTCGTGGCCGCTGCTGCTGTTCTCATGCCTGCTGCTGCTGATCGTGCTGGTGCCTGGCATCGGCCGTGAGGTGAATGGCAGCCGTCGCTGGCTGTCGTTCGGACCGATCACCGTGCAGCCGGCCGAGGTGGCAAAGTTCTGCCTGCTGGTCTTTTTTGCCAGCTTCCTGACGCGCCGCAATCAGCAGTTGCGCCACTGGAGCAGCTTTATGGTGCCGGTGGTGATCCTCGGCCTGGTAGCCCTGCTGCTGTTGCTGCAGCCGGACTTCGGCTCGGTGGTGGTGATCTCCGGGACGGTGCTGGCGATGGTGTTCCTGGCAGGAGCGCGGCTCCCGCACACTTTCACCCTGGTAGGCCTGGCGGCATGCGCCCTGGCGGCGATGGCACTGATGAGCCCGTACCGGCTGCAACGACTGACCACGTTCCTGGACCCGTGGCGGGACCAGTTTGCCAGTGGTTACCAGCTCACCCAGTCACTGATCGCATTTGGTCGTGGCGAATGGCTGGGGGTTGGTCTCGGTAACAGTGTGCAGAAACTCTTTTACCTGCCAGAGGCGCACACGGATTTTATTTTCGCCATTCTTTCCGAGGAGTGGGGCATTGTCGGTGGGCTGATGGTGATCGGTCTGTTTGCTGCGCTGACGTGGTCGCTGCTGCGCCTGGTGCGTCAGGCGCTGGCCAAACAACAGTTCTTTGCCGCACTGCTGGCGTTCGGGATTGCCGTACTGCTCGCCGGCCAGGCCTTCGTCAATATGGGTGTGGCCTCCGGACTGTTGCCGACCAAGGGCTTGACGCTGCCCTTCGTGAGTTCCGGCGGCAGTAGCCTGGTGATCTGCTGTGCCCTGTTTGCGCTGGCACTGCGCATTCAGGCCGAGCTGCAGGAGTCCGGCGCCGAGCAGAAAGGCGGCAGCGTGCGCATGTTGCCAATTTTCAACCCCCTGCAACTGGGTGACAGAACCCAGGGGGAGGCCGCGTGATGGTTGAAAAGACTTTGAGTCCGCAGCCGAGCCAGGATTTTGCCGGCAAGAAGTTTCTGCTGATGGCCGGCGGCACCGGTGGCCATGTGTTCCCGGCGCTTGCCGTCGCGAGGGCACTGCAGGCCCAGGGTGCCGACGTGGAGTGGCTTGGCACCGAGCGCGGTATCGAAGCCCAGCTGATTCCTGAGGCCGGAATTCCGCTGCACTTCATCACCGTGGAAGGTGTGCGCGGCAAGGGCAAGCTGGCCCTGCTGAAGGCACCGCTGAAGATTGCCGGCGCCGTGCAACAGGCACTGGCCGTAGTAAACCAGGTGAAGCCGGATGCGGTCCTGGGCTTCGGCGGCTATGCCACCGGGCCCGGTGGTGTAGCGGCACGACTGCGGGGTATCCCGCTGCTGATACACGAGCAGAACGCGGTTGCCGGCACCACCAACCGTCTGCTGGCCAGAATTGCCAACCGGGTGCTGGAAGCCTTTCCCAGTGGCCTCGGCGGCGGTGAGCAGGTAGGCAACCCGGTGCGTGAGGAAATCGCACAGCTGCCGGCGCCGGAAGAGCGGATTGCCACCGAACGCCCGCTGCGTCTGCTGGTGCTGGGTGGCAGCCTGGGTGCGGTGGCGATTAACGAAGTCGTGCCGCAGGCGCTGTCACTGGTGGAGGAATCCATCCGCCCCCATGTGACCCACCAGGCTGGCCAACGCCACCTTGATGTAGCCCGCGAGAGCTACCGCCAGGCCGGGGTCGAGGCAGATGTGGTGCCTTTTATCGCCGACATGGCCGGCGCCTATGCAAAGGCAGATCTGGTGATCTGCCGCGCGGGCGCCCTGACAGTTTCGGAAGTTGCGGCCGCCGGGGTCGGGGCAATCATGGTGCCTTTCCCCTTTGCCATCGATGACCACCAGACGAAGAACGGGGAGTGGTTGCAGCAGGCCGGCGGCGCGATTGTGGTGCAGCAGGATGTGATGAGTGCCGAGCAGATGGCCGGATTGCTGAGCGACCTGTTCGCTCAGCCGGAAAAGCTGCTGGCAATGGCCAAGGCCGCCCGCAGCGTGGCCCGTACCGATGCCACTGAGCGAGTGGTCGCGGCCTGTGCGGCCATGATAGGCACCAAATGAGAATCCGGCGGAGGCAGTGAGAAACCAATGAGTAAGGAAGCAGCAGTGGAACAGAGCAGCTACAGCGTGCCCGCCATGCGCCGCATCCGCCGTATCCATTTTATTGGTGTCGGTGGCGCCGGCATGAGTGGTATCGCCGAGGTATTGCAGAACCAGGGCTATGAAGTGTCGGGGTCTGACCTGAAGGAGTCCTCGGTCACCCGCCGCCTGCGGGACCTGGGTGTGCAGGTGCAGATCGGCCACAGCGCGGACAATGTGAGCGACGCGGATGTGGTGGTGAATTCCTCCGCAGTACACGAGGACAACCCGGAGCTGGTCGCTGCGCGGGAGAACCGCATTCCGGTGGTGCGCCGTGCGGAAATGCTCGGTGAACTGATGCGTTACCGCTATGGCATTGCCGTGGCCGGTACCCACGGCAAGACGACCACCACCAGCCTGATCGCGTCCATTTTTGCCGCGGATGGCAAGGATCCCACATTCGTGATTGGCGGCCTGGTGAATGCGGCCGGGGCCAATGCCGCCCTCGGTGAGAGCCGCTATCTGATTGCCGAGGCTGACGAAAGCGATGCATCGTTCATCCATCTGCAGCCGATGGTCACGGTGATCACCAATATCGACGCCGACCATATGGAGACCTACGGCGGCGATTTCGAGAAGGTCAAACAGATTTTCATCGACTTCGTCCACAACCTGCCATTTTACGGTCTGGCAGTGGTCTGCGGTGACGATGAGAACGTGCGTGATGTGATTCCGAAATTCTCTCGGCCGGTCTCCACTTACGGGTTTGGTGAGGACAATGACTTCCGCATCGTCGAAGTGAATCAGGAGCCGTTACGCAGCCACTTCAAGGTGCAGCGCCCGGAAGGCGATGTGCTGGAGGTGTGTGTCAACACCCCGGGCATTCACAATGTGCTCAATGCGACCGCGGCCATCGCTGTGGCAACGGATGAAGGCATCGGCGATGAGGCGATCCGGCAGGGCCTGCTGGGCTTCCAGGGTGTCGGCCGGCGCTTCCAGATTTACGGCCATTACGCGGTCAGCGATGATGCCAGTGCCGAGAAAGTCATGCTGGTGGACGATTACGGCCATCACCCGCGTGAGGTTGCCGCCACCATCAAGACCGTGCGGGACGGCTGGCCGGAGCGCCGCCTGGTGATGATCTATCAGCCTCACCGCTACACCCGTACACGGGATCTGTTCGAGGACTTCGTGCAGGTGTTGTCGCAGGTGGACAAACTGGTGCTGCTGGATGTGTACAGCGCCGGTGAGGCACCGATACCGGGTGCCGATGGTCGCACCCTGGCGCGCAGCCTGCGCAACCGTGGGCAGGTGGACCCGATCTTTGTGGAAACCATCGAGCAGGTGCCGCCGATCCTGGCGGATCTGCTGGAGCCGGGTGATATCGTGCTGACCCAGGGTGCCGGTAATGTGGGTGCGCTGGCACAACAGCTGGCTCAGTGGCGCCTCGGCGATACCAGTGAGGGAGCGTAAACAGAGCGTGAAGAGAGCCAGCGGCAACAGCGAAAAAGCCCAGCGCAAACCGCGCGGTGCCAGTCCGCGGGCGGAGACTTCCGTCCAGGGCAGTGGCGGCCTGGGAAAGTTGCTGCTGGTATTGTTTGCAACCACGGCGGTGCTATCCGTCGCCTACGGCGGCCTGTGGCTGTGGCGTCAGGTGCCGGTCAACGAGTTGAGCCGCGTGGATGCGCTGCAACAGGTGCGGGTACAGGGGCCGTTCAAGGCGGTGTCGCAGCGGCAGGTCGAGGAAATCCTGTTGCCCTATCTGCAGCGGGGGTTCCTGACGGTGGATATCCGCGGTATGCAGGAGGCGCTGTTGCAGCACTCCTGGATCACCGAGGCCTCGGTCAGCCGCCGCTGGCCCCGCGGGGTCGAGGTGGCGGTCAAGGAAGCGAGCCCTCTGGCCGTGTGGGGCAAGGACAAACTGCTCGTGGCCAGTGGCGCACTGCTGCCGCGGCCCGAGGGCCTAGAGACCGGCCGCTTGCCGGAACTGGCGGGCGACGAGGAACTGGTGGCGCGAATTCTGTTGCAATACCAGGCGCTGGCCGGGCTGCTGACAACACGGGATATGGAAGTCAAACGGCTGACGTTTGATGACCTGGCAGGATGGCACCTGGAACTGGTTTCCGGTGTGGAGCTGTACCTCGGGCACGACGAGTTGCTGGAGCGGGTGAACCGCTTTATGAAACTCAGCCGCGGAGTGCTGGCGCCACACCTGGAAAAAGTAGCGCGTGTGGATACGCGTTACAGTAACGCCCTGGCAGTGCAGTGGCGAGAAATCGATAAAACAAACTGAGTCAATTACAGCAATAAACGCGGCCAAAAGCCGGCACAATACAAACAGCAATAAAAGCGAGAACCCGTCCCTGACCGATTATTACCAATAACGGACGGAGAGGTTCAGCGAGGTTGGTAGAAGAATGACGCAAGCATCCGATAACCGCATGATCGTGGGGCTGGATATCGGCACTTCCAAAGTGGTGGCCATCGTTGGCGAGGTCACTGGTGCGGGAGAGCTGAACATCGTCGGTATCGGTTCCCACCGCTCTACCGGAATGAAAAAAGGCGTGGTGGTCAATATCGAGTCCACGGTGCAATCCATTCAGCGTGCGGTGGAAGAAGCGGAGCTGATGGCCGGCTGTGAAATCCACTCGGTCTATGCCGGTATTGCGGGTAGCCATATCCGCAGCCTCAATTCCCACGGCATCGTGGCGATCAAGGACCGCGAAGTGACCCAGCAGGACCTGGACCGGGTGATCGACGCTGCCCGCGCAGTGGCCATCCCGGCCGACCAGAAAATCCTGCACACCTTGCCGCAGGAATACCTGATCGACAACCAGGAAGGTGTGAAGGAGCCGCTGGGCATGTCCGGTGTGCGCCTCGAAGCGAAAGTGCACCTGGTCAGCGGTGCGGTGAACGCGGCACAGAATATCGAGAAGTGTATCCGTCGCTGCGGCCTGGAGGTGGAAGACATCATCCTCGAGCAACTGGCCTCCAGCTACGCAGTGCTGACCGACGATGAAAAAGAACTGGGCGTGTGCATGGTGGATATCGGTGGCGGTACCACGGATATCGCCGTCTTTACCGGTGGCTCCATTCGCCACACCGGGGTGATCCCGATTGCCGGCGACCAGGTGACCAATGACATTGCCATGGCGCTGCGCACACCGACGCCGCACGCCGAGGAGCTGAAAATCAAGTACGCCTGTGCGCTGGCCAAACTGGCCCGCGAGGGCGAGACCATCAAGGTACCGAGTGTCGGCGATCGCGCACCGCGGGACCTGTCCCGCCAGGCATTGGCGGAAGTGGTCGAACCCCGCTACGACGAGCTCTTCACCCTCGTGCAGGCGGAACTCCGCCGCAGTGGCTTTGAAGACCTGTGTGCGGCCGGCGTTGTACTGACTGGCGGCTCCTCAAAGATGGAAGGTGCGGTGGAGCTGGCCGAGGAAATTTTCCATATGCCGGTCCGCCTCGCAGTACCACAGGGTATTGCCGGGCTGACTGACATCGTCAGCAACCCGATCTATTCGACCGGTGTTGGCCTGCTGATGTATGCCATGCAGCGGGAAGATAATTCGGAAAATCGCCAGCGGCCGCTGCGGGAAGAAAACCTGTGGTGGGACAAGGTGAAGCACTGGTTCCGGGGAAACCTGTAAGGGCAGAGAAGAAAAAGGGCGGTTAACAGCCGCCACTCCAGAGGGGTAGCGGTTCGACAGGCCCTTCTGGAAATTCAGGAACGAATAACAATTTTGACATGAGCAAAAAAGGGGAACAGCAATGTTCGAACTAGTCGATAGCGTACAGGACAAGCCTGTCATCAAAGTAATCGGTGTCGGCGGCGGTGGCGGCAATGCCGTGAAGCACATGATCGCCAGCGAAGTGGAGGGCGTGGACTTTATCTGTGCAAACACAGATGCCCAGGCACTCAAGGACATCGAGGCCCGCACCATCCTGCAACTGGGCAACAACATCACCCGCGGCCTGGGTGCCGGTGCCGACCCCAACGTGGGTCGCGAGTCGGCGATGGAAGATCGGGACCGCATTGCCGAGGTGCTGCAGGGCGCAGACATGGTCTTCATCACTGCCGGTATGGGTGGTGGTACCGGTACCGGTGGTGCACCGATCGTGGCCGAGGTCGCCAAAGACCTGGGCATCCTGACGGTCGCAGTGGTCACCCGCCCGTTCAAGCTGGAGGGCAAGAAGCGCACCCTGGTGGCGGAAGAGGGCATCCTCGAGCTGCGCGACAAGGTCGACTCCCTGATCACCATTCCGAATGACCGCCTGATGGAAGTCCTCGGTGCCAAGGTCACCATGAAGTCTGCCTACAAGGAGGCCGACAACGTGCTGCTGGGTGCAGTGCAGGGCATTGCCGACCTGATGATCCGCCCGGGCATCATGAACGTGGACTTCGCCGACGTACGCACGGTCATGTCCGAGATGGGCATGGCGATGATGGGCTCCGGTGCTGCCGTGGGTGAGAACCGCGCCCGCGAAGCGGCCGAGAAAGCCGTCCGCAGCCCGTTGCTGGACAACGTCAACCTGCAGGGCGCCCGCGGTATCCTGGTCAACATCATCACCGGTAGCGAGGAAGCCGGCTGCGCGGAGCTGACCCTGGGTGAATACTCCGAAGTGGCGGAAATCGTGCAGGAAATCGCCTCCGACGAGGCCACAGTCGTGATCGGCACCGCCGTTGACGACAAGCTGGGTGACGAGATGCGGGTGACCGTGGTCGCCGCCGGCCTGGGCGAAGCCACCCAGCAGGCGGCGCGCCCGACCAAGGTGGTGGACAACACTGCCCCCCGTCGTTCGGAACCTGCTGAGCCCCGCGTTGGTCAAACTGGTCAGGCTCCGGCGAGCCGTCCGCGTGCCGAGGTCGAGGTCGAGCGCCCGCGGCGCCCGGCTACTGCCCCTCTCGGCTCGCCCGACGACATGGAATACCTGGATATTCCGGCATTCCTGCGTCGCCAGGCGGACTGATCCGGACAGTCGTGACTCCGGTGTGTGAATGATGCGCCAGGGACCGAACCGCCGCGCAGGCGAGGCAAATACACCGCTCATGTCCGCCCGGCCCTCGGGCCGGGCAACCGCCTCGGCGGCGAGTGGTTCGGTGCCTGATCGGATCAGAATGCACATCGGCACGATTGACCATGCGGTCGGAGCAGTAGCCCGGGTTAACCCGGGTTTACTTTTATTGACAGCGTGTGCCCAGGGAAGCGCATTACAATAGGGCCATGGCGCAGCAGTCTTCGCACTGGACTAAGCTGAAAGGGAAGGATTGAAACCTTTGTCAGCATTGTCTGTATGACAGGCGGGGCGTTGTGACAGGGTAGTCAGGATGACTGTCATCTTATTGGTGGTCTTGGCGTGTCAATTCTGCTAGGATTGCCGGCTTGCTGCGGCTCGAGCCGCTTACCGACTGGGAAAACACGAATACATGATCAAACAGCGCACACTGAAAAATGCTATCCGCGCCACAGGCGTGGGCCTCCACACTGGCAAGAAGGTCGTCCTGACCCTCAAGCCGGCGCCGGTGGACACTGGCATTATTTTCCGTCGCACCGATCTGGATCCGGTGGTAGAAATTGAAGCCCGCGCCGAGAACGTGGGTGACACCCTGCTGTCCACCACCCTGGTGAAAGACGATGTCCGCGTGGCGACCGTCGAGCACCTGCTGTCCGCCATGGCGGGCCTGGGTATCGATAATGCCGTGGTCGAGCTGTCCGCCCAGGAAGTACCGATCATGGACGGCAGCGCCGGTCCGTTTGTATTCCTGATCCAGTCCGCTGGCATCCAGGAGCAGTCCGCGCCGAAGAAATTCCTGCGCATCAAGAAGCCGGTCACCGTGGAAGAGGGCGATAAGGTCGCCAGCTTCCTGCCGTTCAACGGCTTCAAGGTCTCGTTCACCATCGATTTCGATCACCCGGTGTTCCAGGGCCGCAATCTGTCCTCTTCCGTAGACTTCTCCAGCACCTCGTTTGTGAAGGAAGTCAGCCGCGCGCGCACCTTCGGTTTCATGCATGAAATCGAGTACCTGCGCTCCAAGGGCCTGGTACAGGGCGGCAGCGTGGACAACGCTATCGTCATCGACCAGTACCGCATCCTCAACGAGGGCGGCCTGCGTTACGAAGACGAATTCGTGAAGCACAAGATCCTGGACGCCATCGGCGACCTGTACCTGCTGGGCACCAGCCTGATCGGCGAGTACAAGGCGTTCAAGTCCGGGCATGCACTGAACAACAAGTCCCTGCGCACCCTGATGGCGCAGGAAGACGCCTGGGAAATGGTGACCTTCGAAGATGAAGAAGAGTCCCCAATCTCCTACGTCAAACCCATCCTGGCGGTCTGAGCCGGGAGTTGAAAAAAACCGGCACGGAAATTGCCGGTTTTTTTGTTTGGGGACCGGGTCGGAATTGTGCCCGCCCCGACATTTTCGAGCAGCCGACCAGTGTTACAGTGAAGGGAATCGTCGGCTCGCATGCCAATGGACAGGCGTGAAAGAGGGAATCTCTGACCAAATCCGTGATGCCTCTGGCTTTCAGAGCGGTTCACAATCAAGGCGCAGCTTTGCAGGAATGTCCAGACCTTCCAAGAAGCTGCAACGCAGAGTGTGAACCGCTCTGAAAGCCCCTCCGGGCGGGCCCTGAAGGCCCCAGCTGCTTCGTTGCAGCTCTTGCAAAGGGCTTGAGCCATTCGGGGCAAGCTGCGTCTTGCATCTGCAGCCTTCAGGACCCGCAGAGATATTACGGATTCGGTCAGAGGTTCCCTGGTGTATCAGGGAGAGGTTACGCCCTGCAGAGCAGCAGAAAGAGAAGACAACAACAGACTGCCAAACCCGAACACGCCCTGTTATGAAAATTATCCTGGTCAATGAGCGCGGCGGCATGTCGCGCACCTTCCGCTTCGGCGGCCTGAGCAAAGCCCTGCTGGGGCTGTGCCTGCTCGGCCTGCCCGTGGGCGCTTTCCTGGTCGGGACCAACCTGCCCATGGTGGAAAGCGATGTCTTCGATTCCCGCACTGCCAAGGCCTGGAACAAGGCCCTGCGCAAGCAGCAGGAACAGATCGACGCGGCCGACCGCCACGCCCGCGAACAGCTCACTGCCCTGACCGTCAAGATGGCGGAGATGCAGGCCCGCCTGACCCGAATTGATGCCCTCGGCGAACGCCTCACCACCGTGGCCAAGCTCGACGAGGGGGAATTCCAGTTTGGTTCCGCCCCGGCGCTGGGTGGCCCCGAGGATCCCGGCATCGCCGGTGCCGCCGAGCTGCCGTACCAGCCGCCGGAATTCGTCGAGGCGCTGGGTGATCTGTCGGACCAGATCGAAGACCGCCAGATGCAGATGAGCACCCTCGAATCCCTGCTGGCCCGCCGCCAGCTGCAGGACGAGCAGTTCATCGCCGGTCGCCCCATCTCCCGTGGCTGGATGTCCTCCCGCTACGGCTATCGTACCGATCCCTTCAGCGGCCGCCGCTCCTGGCACAAGGGTGTGGACTTCGCCGGCAAGAACGGTTCCGACGTGGTGGCAGTGGCCTCCGGCGTGGTGACCTGGGCCGAGGACCGCCACGGCTACGGCCAGCTGGTGGAAATCAATCACGGCAACGGTTACAAGACCCGCTACGGCCACAACAGTGAGATCAAGGTCAAGCTGGGTGACGTGGTCAAGAAGGGCCAGGTCATCGCCCTGATGGGCTCCAGCGGCCGCTCCACCGGCCCACACGTACACTTCGAGGTGTACAAGAACAACCGCCCGGTTGACCCGGCGACCTACATCCGCCGCACCGGCCGGTAACAACTATCCTTCCTATGCGCCAGGGCCGCTCTCCCGGGGAGTTGCGAGTCTTGGCGCCTTCCTGTTTACTTGCACCCCTTGTCGGTCTCCGGCCCCATTGCCGTGAGACGCCGGCCCCGCAGAGGGCCGGACCCGCAATCTGAATTAAGTGGTTTCTACATAATGATTGGCACACTGATAAAAACGGTCTTCGGCTCAAAAAATGACCGCGAGATCAAGCGCATGCGGAAGGTCGTGGCGAAGATCAACGCCTTCGAGGACGAGTACCAGCAACTCGACGACGCCGCGCTGAAAGCCAAAACTGACGAATTCAAGCAGCGCCTCGCCGATGGCGAGTCCCTCGACCAGCTGCTGCCGGAGGCTTTTGCCGCCGTGCGCGAGGCCAGCCGCCGCACCCTCGGCCTGCGCCATTTCGACGTACAGATGATTGGTGGCATGACCCTGCACGAGGGCCACATCGCCGAGATGCGTACCGGTGAGGGCAAGACCCTGGTGGCCACGCTGCCCGCCTACCTCAATGCCCTCGAAGGCAAGGGCGTGCATATCGTGACCGTGAACGACTATCTGGCCGGCCGTGACGCCAACTGGATGCGCCCGGTGTACGAGTTCCTGGGCATGAAAGTCGGTGTGGTCGTCTCCGGGCAGCACCCCGACGACAAGAAGGCCGCCTACCAGGCCGACATCACCTACGGCACCAACAACGAATTCGGCTTCGACTACCTGCGCGACAACATGGTCCTGCGCAAGGAAGACCGGGTACAGCGCCCGCAGAACTTCGCCATCGTCGATGAAGTGGACTCCATCCTGATTGACGAAGCCCGGACTCCGCTGATCATCTCCGGTGCCGCGGAAAACTCCTCAGAGCTCTACCTGGCCATGAACCGCCTGGTACCTCAGCTCGAGCGCGCCGTCGAGGGCGGTGAGGGCCACTATTCGGTGGACGAAAAGACCCGTCAGGTCGAGCTGACTGAAGACGGTCACCAGCTGGTGGAAGACCTGCTGGCCCGCGGCGGCTTTATCAAGCCGGACGACTCCCTCTATTCCCCGGGCAACCTGGGCCTGCTGCATCATGTGCATGCGGCACTGCGCGCGCACGTACTGTTCAACCGCGATGTCGACTACATCGTGCAGAACGGCCAGGTGGTGCTGATCGACGAGCACACCGGCCGCACCATGCCCGGCCGCCGTCTGTCCGAGGGCCTGCACCAGGCACTGGAAGCGAAAGAGAGCGTGCAGATCCAGAGCGAGAGCCAGACCCTGGCCTCCACCACTTTCCAGAATTTGTTCCGCTTCTACCCCAAGCTGGCCGGCATGACCGGTACCGCAGATACCGAGGCGTTCGAGTTCCGCCAGATCTACGGCCTCGACGTGGTGGTGATCCCCACCAACAAGCCCAAGCAGCGGGAAGACCTGAACGACCTGGTCTACCTGACCAAAGAAGAGAAGATGGATGCCATCATCGAGGACATCAAGTACTGCCGTGACAAGCAGGCGCCGATCCTCGTGGGCACAGCCTCCATCGAGACCTCCGAGGAAATGTCCCGCCGCCTGACCAAGGCCAAGATCAAGCATCAGGTACTGAACGCCAAGTACCACGAGAAGGAAGCGCAGATCATCGCCCAGGCGGGCCGTCCCGGCACCGTCACCATCGCCACCAACATGGCCGGTCGTGGTACCGACATCGTGCTCGGTGGTAACTGGGAGGCGGAAGTCGAGGAACTGCGCGAGAAGGAGGGCCGCGAGCCCACCGAAGCGGAGATCGACAAGATCAAGGCCGAGTGGAAGAAGCGCCACGACACCGTGATCGAGGCCGGTGGCCTGCACATCATCGGCACCGAGCGCCACGAATCCCGCCGAATCGACAACCAGCTGCGCGGCCGTGCCGGCCGTCAGGGCGATCCGGGTGTGACCCGTTTCTACCTGTCACTGGAAGACAGCCTGATGCGCATCTTCGCCTCCGACCGGGTGAAGAACTTCATGCAGATGCTGGGCATGGAGAAGGGCGAGGCCATCGAGCACCGCATGGTGTCCAATGCCATCGAGAAGGCCCAGCGCCGCGTGGAAGGCCGCAACTTCGATATCCGCAAACAGCTGCTGGAATACGACGACGTCGCCAACGACCAGCGCCAGGTCATCTACGGCCAGCGTAACGAACTGCTGGAAGCAGAGAACATCAGCGACACCATCACCGCCATCCGGGCGGATGTGGTCGACGAGCTGATTTCCGGCTTCGTGCCGCCGCAGAGCGTGGAAGAGCAGTGGGATATCCCCGGCCTGGAAAAACAGCTGGCCGGCGAGCTGGGCCTGGAGTTGCCGATTCAGCAGTGGCTGGACGAGGACCGCACCCTCCACGAGGAGAGCCTGCGCGAGAAGATCATCGCCACCGCCCAGGAAGCCTACGATGCGAAGGTAGCCCGTATCGGCGAGTCCACCGGTGACACCAACCTGATGCCCACCATCGAGCGCCAGATCATGCTGCAGGTGCTGGACCAGCTGTGGAAAGAGCACCTGGCCAGCATGGACCACCTGCGTGCGGGTATCGGCCTGCGCGCATACGCCAACAAGAACCCCAAGCAGGAGTTCAAGCGCGAGTCCTTCCACCTGTTCCAGAGCCTGCTCGACAACCTCAAGCACGAGGTGATCCGTGTCCTGGCCCACGTAGAGCCCATGACCCGCGAACAGATGGAAGAAATGGAAATGCGCCGCATCGAGGCACAGCGCAAACAGCAGCTGGAACTCCAGCACGCCCAGGCATCCGCCATGCCCGGCGCCGAACAGGCCCCCGAGGCCACCCCGGAACCAGCCCGCCGCGGCCCCCGCGTCGGCCGCAACGACCCGTGCCCCTGTGGCTCCGGCAAGAAGTACAAACAGTGCCACGGCAAACTGGCGTCCTCGACCCAGCAGGGCTGATCCAGCGCACTCCGAACCGGGCCACGTGGGTGGCCCGGTGAACCCTCGGGTTACCAAACGGGGAAGACCAAAACCTCTCCACCGTCGTCATGCCGGCGCAGGCCGGTATCCAGCCACTACCGCAATACCCAACGCCTGGGGCCCTTAATCGCGATCCAGGGCTAACTGGATCCCGGATCAAGTCCGGGATGACGACACGGGCCAACAATCCCCTCCATCGTCATGCCGGCGCAGGCCGGTATCTATTGCTAAGCCCATTTATGCGTCGTCATCCCGGCGAAGGCCGGGATCCAGTACCCAGCTCACCGATGCACCGTTAAGCCGGGGCAGCTTCATGCAGCGCCTAAAAATATTCTGCTGTTTGGCATCCACAAACCGCAGAAATCCCCGATTCTCGCTTGTCTCCCATCCTCCCCCCTTCGATAATGTCGCCTTTACAATCCTGCCACTGCACAGAAGTGGCCTTGAGGGAGGCCTGCCGGCCAAGAAGCCATGTCCGTAAACCTACTGCCGCAAATCCCGGGAATTCGCCTTGCCTGTGTGCCTGCCAAGATCAAGAACTGGTCCCGCGATGACCTTCTGCTGATCGCCATCGATGAGGGCGCCAGCGTCTCCGCCACCTTCACCCAGAATGCCTTCTGCGCTGCACCGGTGACGGTAGCGAAGGAGCACATCCGCGGCGGGTCGACCCGGGCATTGCTGGTCAATGCGGGCAACGCCAACGCCGCCACTGGCGAGCGCGGTATTGCCGATGCGAGGGCCTGCTGTGAGGCAGTGGCAGCCGCGCTGGACATCCGTCCCGAGCAGGTACTGCCATTCAGTACCGGCGTTATCGGTGAGCACCTGCCGGTCCAACGGATCCTGGCCGGGGTCCCCCAGGCTGCACAGCAGCTGCATGCCGACGGCTGGGATGCGGCGGCGAAAGCCATCATGACCACCGACACCCGGCCCAAGACCGCCAGCCGCACCGTCGAGATTGCTGGCGAGCAGGTCCGCATGGTCGGTATCGCCAAGGGCGCCGGCATGATCCAGCCAAACATGGCCACCATGCTGGCCTACGTCGCCACCGATGCCGCCATTGCCCAGCCTTTGCTGGATGAGTTGGTCCGGGAAGCAGTCTCGGCCTCGTTCAACCGCATCAGCATCGACGGCGATACCTCCACCAACGATGCCTGCGTCTTGATCGCCAGCGGCAAAACCGGCCCGGCGGTGACGGATGCCCACAGCGAGGAATATGCCTCCCTTAAAAAGGCGATCACGGATGTCCATGTCGAACTGGCGCAGGCAATCGTCAAAGACGGCGAGGGTGCGACCAAGTTCGTCACCGTGCAGGTCACCGGCGCCGCCAGCAGCATAGAAGCGCTGAGAGTCGCCTTCGAAGTGGGCGAGTCCCCCCTGGTAAAGACCGCCCTCTATGCCTCAGACCCCAACTGGGGCCGGCTGGTAATGGCGGTGGGTAACGCCGGTATTGAAGGGCTGGATCCGGCCAAGGTGAACATCTACCTGGATGACGTGCAGGTAGTGGAGTCTGGCGGCCGCGCGGCCTGCTACACCGAGGAGCAGGGGGAGCAGGTGTTCACCCGGCCTGAATTCACGATCCGCGTCGATCTCGGCAGGGGCGATTGCCAGGAGCATATCTGGACATGCGACTTCTCCCATGACTACGTGACCATCAACGCCGAATACCGCACCTGACGACTCATAAGTTATGGGGCCTGCAGCCGTCACCGGCCGGGCCCCTGATATAACAATGCTATACCTATCAGTAAGGTCTCCATTCACAGGCAGGAGCCAAACTGATGATGAAATTTGTCTGGGCGATCCTGATCGTGCTCGCCATCCTGATGTTCGGCCGCTTTATGGTCGATACGGTCACAACCCACGACGAACCGATCGAGACACTCCCACCTGAGGAAGATCAGGGGCCCTGAGCAACGGGTCAGCGTTTATCGACGCTGACGCGCCGTAAGCTCCGGCTACCAGATCCTGTCCCCGAGCCTCCAACGTCGGTCTTCACCGCAATCTTTCCCTGACCCGGGATGCCATCATCGGCAAGGCGGGTTCCCCTGCCTTGAGAAATCCTTGCCAGCGCCGTATAACAGGCGCTTTCGCTTGAGGCACAGAGGTTCCCGTGAGCAAAGTCATCCATGTCGCCGTCGGCGTCATCCTCGGGCCGGATGGCCGCATCCTGATCGCCCGCCGCCCCGACCATCTGCATATGGGCGGGCGCTGGGAATTTCCCGGTGGGAAAGTGGAAGAGAGCGAGAGCGTGCAGCAGGCACTGGAGCGGGAGTTGCGTGAGGAAATCGCCATCGAGGTAAAAGCCCTCCGCCCCCTCACTGAAATACGCCACGACTACCCCGAGAAGACGGTCCTGCTGGATACCTGGTGGGTAACCAAATTCAACGGTGAGCCCCGCGGCCTGGAAGGCCAGGAAATCCGCTGGGTAGCACGCGATGAGCTGGACCACTACCAGTTCCCGGATGCCAACCAGGCGATTATCGAAGCGATCCGGAAGAGCGAAGCCACCATCTAGGTAAGGGCACCCCCTACCGCGCACGACAGAAGCACTGTCGTCATACCGGCGCAGGCCGGTATCCATTTCCCACCGGATTTCGCCAACCCGTTGAAACTGGATCCCGGATCAAGTCCGGGATGACGACAGTGGGTGGAGCTGGGCCAGAGCCCGGGATCAGACAAGAGCATGTTTAACCCCCGTCGTCATACCGGCGTAGGCCGGTATCCATGAACCATGGAGCTTTGCTAACCCCCGAAGCTGGATGCCGGATCAAGTCCGGCATGGCGACATTGGGTGGACAAAGGGCCAAACCCGGAATCAAGCGAGAACAGACTTACTCTCCCTCGTCATACCGGCGCAGGCCGGTATCCAGGATCACGGAGCTTTGCTAACCCCCGAAGCTGGATGCCGGATCAAGCCCGGCATGACGACAGTGGGTGGACCTGGGCCAGAGCCCGCGATCAGGCAAGAGCAGGCTTAACCCGCCGCCGTCATACCGGCGCAGGCCGGTATCCATGAACCACGGTGCCTTGCTAACCCCTAAAGCTGGATGCCGGATCAAGCCCGGCATGACGACAGTGGATGGACATGGGAGCGAGTCTGGAATCAGGCGAGAGCAGACTCAACCCGTCGTCATACCGGCGCAGGCCGGTATCCAGGAGACCACGGAGCAGGAAGTCGTCTAGAGAGGTCGAAATTTCAGAATAACTGCAGAACACGCAGTTCAATCAGGGGGCAGGGGCCTAGCCCTCAATGCCGCGTCTTACTCGGATCCAGATCGTCACTCAGCACATCATCATAAACCGGCTGACCGGGAATCTTGTGCCCCTCACTGGCCCATTCCCCCAGGTCAATCAGCTTGCAGCGCTCACTGCAGAAGGGCCTGAAGGGATACTTCGCACTCCACTCGATCGGCTTCTTACACGTCGGGCAAGTCAGGGAAGGCTTGTCAGAGGGGGAGGTCTTCTTACTACTCATAACTCTTCAATCGAATTCATTGGCCAGCCGCTGCCAGCTCCAAATAATGCGCATGCAGCGCATGCACCTGGGCCGTGAGGCTGGCCAGGTCGCCGGAGTTGTCCAGCACATCGTCCGCTTTCTGCAGCCGCTCCACGCGCGGCAACTGCGCTGCCATGATCTTGCGAATCTGCTCCGGGTCATTGCGGTCACGGGCACTGGCCCGCTCGATCTGCATCTCCTCCGGCAGGTCCACCACGCACACGCGCTGTACCAGTGTATCCTGTCCGGACTCGATTAGCAGGGGGCTCTCCAGAATCGCATAGGGGCTGCTGGCGGCCGCCAGGGCCTGAACGATCTCCTCGCGGATCAGCGGGTGCAGCAAGCCCTCCAGCCAGCGGCGCTCGTCCTCATTCTCGAATACCAGCTGCCGCAACCGCGCCCGGTCCAACTCACCGCTCTTTAGCAATACATCGGCCCCGAAGTGCTCGGCAATCTGCTCCAGCGCCGGCCGCCCCCGCTGCACCACAACCCGCGCTGCCCAGTCCGCATCGACGACCGTGATCCCCAGCGCCTGAAAGGCATCCGCCGCAGCGGACTTGCCACTGCCGATACCTCCAGTCAGACCAACAATATAGCGAGCCATCGCATTAGCCTTTGCCGCTTGCTCCCGTCGTCATACCGGCGCAGGCCGGTATCCAAAAACCACTGAAGTGTGCTCAGGCACCAGGCTAGCATCCCAACCCCGAGCCCAATGAATCCCGAATCGGGCAACAAATCGCGACTTAGCCCAATCCCCACTTCCATCGTCATCCCGGCGCAGGCCGGGATCCAGAAAACCAGTGAAGTGTGTTCAAGGACAGGGCTGGCATCCCAACTCCTAGGCCAATGGATCCCCAATCGGGCCACAAATCGCGACTTGGGCCAATCCCCACTCCCGTCGTCATCCCGGCGCAGGCCGGGATCCAGAGACCACCGCGCAGAGCTTTAGCGTGGACCTAAGACCCGAGACCAGAATAAGCCAGATACCACCCCACGATCTGCTCACCCCAAAGCATGGCAATCCAGCCAGCCCCCGCCAGATAGGGCCCAAAGGCAATCGGCAGGTTCTTGTCGCGCCCGGCAATGGTCGTCCAGGTCAGGCCTGCGACAGCACCCACCGCAGCAGACAGCAGAATCACCAGCGGCAACATCTGCCAGCCAAACCAGGCACCAATAGCCGCCAGAATCTTGAAGTCCCCGGCCCCCATGCCTTCCTTGCCGGTCACCAGCTTGAAGATGTGGTAGACCGCCCACAGCGACAGATAACCGGCCACCGCACCGATCACCGCATCCTGCAGCGGAACAAACACACCCCAGATATTGATCACCAGCCCCGCCCAAAGCAGCGGCAACGTGATCTGGTCCGGCAGCAGCTGCTTGTCGAAGTCGATTCCGGTCAGTGCAACCAGTGCCCAGGTAAATACACAACCGGCCAGCGCCTGCCAGGTAAAGCCCAGCTGCCAAACCACAATTGCGGTCAGCAGGCCGGTGGCCAGCTCGACCAGCGGATAGCGCTTGGAAATCTTCGTCCCGCAGAAACCACACTTGCCGCCCAGCAGCAGGTAGCTCACCACCGGGATGTTGTGCCAGGGCTTGATCTCGGCATCGCAGTTAGGACAGTGGGAGTGGGGCAGGATCAGGTTGAAGGTCTCATCGAGGTCCTTCTTTTCGGCAGGATCTGGTGTCTGATCAAAGTAACTGTAGAAGTCCCGCTTGTACTCCCTCTCCATCATGATCGGGAGGCGGTAGATGACAACATTAAGGAAGCTGCCGATCAGCAGCCCCAAAACAAAAGCGCTGCCCAAGAGCAGCGCTGGATAAGAAACAAAAGTATCTAACATTGTGAAATTCTTTTTACACTACCTGTCCCAGCTGGAAGATCGGCAGGTACATGGCGATCATCAGACCGCCGACCAGAATGCCGAGTACCGCCATAATCATCGGCTCAAGAAGGGTGGTCAGGTTGTCGACCATGTTATCTACAGCTTCTTCGTAGAAGTCCGCTGCTTTAGCCAGCATGTCGTCCAGTGCACCGGACTCTTCACCAATCGCCGCCATTTGTACCAGCATCGTAGGGTACAGGCCAGAGCTACGGAGCGCGGCATTGAGGGGGATACCAGTGGCAACAGAGTCCCGGATCTTGAGGGTGGCTTGCTCATAGACACTGTTGCCAGTGGCGCCAGCAACAGACTTGAGTGCGTCGATCAGTGGCACGCCCGCAGCAAAAGTGGTGGACAGGGTGCGAGCAAAGCGAGCTGAAATTGAGTTGTATGTGATGGTGCCGAGTATAGGTAGCTTCAAGACCAGTCGATCAAAGAACTGAGCCACTTTTCTGTTGCGTTTCTTTGCCTCGATCGTGCCGCCAATCACGACTACCACGGCGATCAAGGCCATAAACCAGTTTGCTTGCATCCACTCCGACATCCCGACAACCAGTTGCGTGAAGGCTGGAAGATCGGCACCGAAGCTGGAGAATGTCTCGGCAAACTGTGGGACTACTTTGATCAACAGAATGGAGGTCACGATGATTGCCACAACGATGACCGCAATTGGGTAGGTCATCGCCTTCTTGATCTTGGCCTTGAGCTGCTCGGTCTTTTCCTTGTAGGTGGCGATCCGGTCGAGCATCGTCTCAAGTGCACCCGATTGCTCGCCAGAAGCAACCAGATTACAAAACAGGTCATCGAAATAGTAAGGGTGCTTGCGCAAAGACTCTGCAAAGGAGGTGCCGGAGGCTACATCATCCCGGATCTTGTAGACCAAAGACTTAACCCCGTCATTGTCGAGACCGTCGGCCACAATCTCAAAACTCTGAACCAGTGGCACACCCGCTTTCATCATGGTGGCCATCTGGCGAGTGAAGAGAGCGATATCAGCAGGCTTGACTTTCTTCTTGCCGCCAAAAAGTGGCTTTGGCTTCTTCTGGACTCTGTTGGCAATGATCCCCTGCTTGCGCAACTGCGCCTTGATTAGCGCGGGGTTGGTGCCGTTGATCTCTCCCTCGACCTTGTTGCCTTTACTGTCTACACCTTTGTAGACATAAGCGACTGCGGTGGCATTGGCCATGGTTCGGTTCCTGTTGTTATTCTGCCGCGGTACTGCCGCGCTTAGTAGCTTCATATCGTCATTCCGGCGCAGGCCGGAATCCAGTACTGAAGACTGGTTTAATCGTTAGTCACCCGGTTAGCTTCTTCCAGGCTTGTCACACCCATTACTACCTTACGCAATGCCGAGGTGCGCAGGTTATTGAAGCCTTCTTTGCGGGCCTGGTCTGCGATCTGGATGGAGTTACCCCCCTCCATGATAATTCGGGAAATCCCGTCAGTGATGCGAACTACTTCATACACACCGACTCGGCCTTTATAGCCCTTGGAACAATGCTCACAGCCTACGGGTTGGTAGATCTTCCACTCGTTCTTGGGAATGGTCACTGAGTCAAAGCCCTCTTCCTTCAGGACTTCCTCAGGGAGGTTTGCCGGCTTCTTGCACTCGCCACAAAGCCGGCGAGCCAGTCGCTGGGCGATAATCAGGCTCACAGAGGTGGCAATATTGAACGTGGGTACCCCCATGTTCATCAGGCGTGTCAAGGTCTCTGGGGCGGAGTTGGTATGCAGCGTAGATAGCACCAGGTGACCGGTCTGGGCGGCCTTGATGGCGATCTCCGCAGTCTCAAGGTCCCGGATTTCCCCCACCATGACGATATCCGGATCCTGACGTAAGAAGGAGCGCAGGGCATCGGCGAAGTTAAGTCCTACCTTGGCATTGACGTTGACTTGGTTGATGCCCTCCAGGTTGATTTCTACCGGGTCTTCGGCGGTGGAGATATTCCGTTCTGAGGTATTGAGGATGTTGAGGCCGGTATATAGGGATACGGTCTTACCGGAGCCGGTTGGGCCGGTCACCAGGATCATACCCTGGGGCTGCGCCAGGGCATCCAGATACATCTTCTTCTGGTCTTCTTCATAGCCCAGGGCATCAATGCCCATTTTGGCAGAAGATGGGTCGAGAATTCGCAATACGATCTTCTCCCCCCAGAGAGTAGGCAGGCTGTTGACCCGGAAGTCGATGGCCTTGGTCTTGGATAGCTTCATCTTGATGCGGCCGTCCTGGGGTACCCGACGTTCCGAGATGTCCATCTTGGACATCACCTTCAAGCGCGCAGAGATACGGGGGGCCAACTGGATCGGTGGTTTGGCGATTTCATGCAGAACGCCATCGGTGCGGAAGCGCACCCGATAGGCCTTTTCATAAGGCTCAAAATGGATATCCGATGCCCCGGTGCGGATGGCGTCGAGCAACACTTTGTTCACAAAGCGTACAACAGGGGCTTCATCACCACCGGGCTCGTCGTCCTGCGAACGGTCAGGCTCGCCACCCTCAACATCCAGCGCGTCAAGCTCTTCATTATCCATGCCCTCAAGGCCGGCGCCGACATCTCCGCTGTTAGATAGATAGCTCTCAATAGCCTTGGCAAGCTTGTCAGCTTCAACGAGCACAGAATCGGTATTTAGGCCGGTATTGAAGTTAATCTCGTCCAGGGCGGCCAAATTAGTAGGGTCAGCCACGGCCACAAACAGGCGGTTACCGCGTTTGTAGAGCGGTAAAGCGAAATGCTTACTGATTAATTTTTCATCAATCAGTCCCTTGGGAATCAGATCGAAGTTGTAACCACTGAGATCAAACAGGGGGGAGCCAAAAGCATTGGCAGCGATACTGGCGAGCTCTCGGCTCTTTATCAGCTTGGCTTCCACTGCGTGTTGGGCAAAGGTCTGGTTCTCGCGCTTCGCGGCCTTGGTCGCCGTGGCTGCAGTGGCCTCGTCCAGTTTCTGGTCGGCAACCAGCCGCTTGGCTAGACCGCTAAGGGGAATACTACTCATGATTTACCGTGCTGAAACTCGGTGGAGCAATGCTAACTAGCAGTTGCTGTATATTTATTGTTCGCCGGGTGCTTGTTTAATGTAATCCGCTGTCTATAACCAAGCGCTATCAACGTCGGGTCCGTTAAGTGTCTCAATATAGCGAATTCAGTGCCCTAGGCCAATGACTCGAGGTGGCGGGTTGGAGATGTGCCAGCCAGCTGAATCGGGGGATACTGCTGATTGCGAGGACAGTTCAGGCTGGGGCGAGAATCCCTTTCGTCATACCGGCGGAGGCCGGTATCCAGCAAACAGAAGAGGGGTTTGAAGCTGAAAATTAGGAGATCAGCGAATGAGCGTGACTTTGCTTTAAGTTGCTGTCTAAAAATTGAGCGGGAGGTGTGCCTCCGGTGTTCTTCAGCACATTGCGGTGACGCTTTTTGTCAGTTTGTTTTGTTTCATGTCAGCCTAAAGAATTTTTGATCAAAAATTCGGCGACCTGGGTTGAAATTTATGACCAAAGCGCGGTTGCGCGAATTGGCACAAACCTTGTATCGTTTACCCGGACTTCCTCACGGGATTTCACTCGAACAACAATGTCTGTATGGAGACGGTAACAATGAAAAAACAACAGGGTTTTACTCTTATTGAATTGATGATCGTAGTCGCGATCATTGGTATTCTGGCGGCGGTAGCACTGCCGGCGTATCAGGACTACACTGGTCGTGCTCAAGCATCTGAGGCTCTCACAGCTACCGCTGGTCTTCGTTCTGATATAGCTGTGTATCTGTCAGAGCAGGGTACTCTTCCCGTAGCCACTGCCACTGAGGCAGCTACTTTGGTTGCGAATATCGCTGCGTTGGAGGGTAAATACTTTGGCGCGGGCAGCGTAACTTTGACCGGCCCAGGGGTGTTGACTGTCGCCTTCACTTCTGGAGTTCACACCGGTGATACAATGACCCTTACAGCAAACGAGAGTGCTGCGGGTGGTCAAATTGACAGTTGGACTTGTGGTGGTTTGGATACCAAATATATGCCAGCTGCTTGCCGCTAATAAAGTAGCTTTATATGGGTCGTGATTTGCAATATTTGCAATACCAGTCTCGACCTTTTCAAAGCCCCGCACAGCGGGGCTTTTTATTGTTAGTAGAGGAAGCTCCTCAGGTCTTGGCTACACAGTATGTGATCGACTTGAGCTTCAATACTTTGACGTCAATGACTGACCTACCTGCAACCTTGCTTCCTCTCTGTATCCTCCCCTGTAACTCCAATATTTCGGCACGCTGTACTTCTTGAAGGTATTGTTGTTGTATTTGTTCCCAAAGCACCAAATTGACCGTACCTGTCTCATCCTCCAAGGTCATAAACATCACTCCTGCAGCACTTCCAGGGCGTTGCCTGCAGGTGATAAGCCCAATGACGGTTACTTCTTGGCCATTCTGGCAGTTTGTTAGTTCACTGGCCTTGGTGCAATGATGGAACTCCTTCCTTTTTCGTAGTATCGCGATTGGATGCTCGCGCAAGCTCAGGCCGGTGCTGGCATAGTCGCCATAGGTGTTATTGTCAACGGAATTGGTGGGGTTGAAGTGCTCTGAAATTGGTCTCTCTGATTCTAAATTGAATGCTTGCCAAGCGTTGATGTAGCGGTTTTCTTGCAAGCTTTGGAAGGCGTTTGCGCTGGCTATTAGGGCGATCTGTTCTCTTTCAAGGTTAGTTGTCTGGCGAAAGTGGGCCAGAGAATTAAAAGTGGTTTTCCTGCGTGTGATTGTGATGGCTTCCGCGCTTTGCTGGGTGAGGCCTTTGATCAGGCGCATCCCGAGGCGCAGGCCAGCAGCCTTATCATCCTTGGTAGTTATGGATCCCGCCCTGCGCCGGGATGACGAGATCCGGGCCTGAGAGGTTTGCTTATTGGTTACGGTGGGGTCCGGTAATTCCAGTCTGTGGTCCCAGTGGCTGTAATGCACATCAATCGGTAGCACTTTCACATTATGCCGCTGGGCGTCGTAGACCAGCTGGGCGGGGGCATAGAATCCCATCGGCTGGCTGTTCAGAATGCCGCAGTAGAACGCGGCTGGGTGGTGGTGTTTGATCCAGGCGGAGAAGTAGGCGAGCAATGCGAAGCTCGCTGAGTGGGACTCGGGGAAGCCGTAGGCGCCGAAGCCTTTCATCTGCTGGAATAGTTGTTCGGCGAAATCAGTGCGGTAGCCGTTGGCCTGCATGCCCCGGACCAGTTTGTCCTTGAAAGTGTTGAGATTGCCGTTCTTGCCCCAGCTGGCCATGGCGCGGCGGAGTTGGTCGGCCTCGCCCCCGTTGAAGCCGGCGGCGACCATGGAGAGTTTGATCACCTGCTCCTGAAAGATGGGCACACCAAGGGTGCGCTCCAGTACCGGTCGCAGGTTTTCGTGGGGGTAGGTGACCGGCTCCAGGCCCTGCTTGCGCTTCAGGTACGGGTGCACCATGCCACCCTGGATGGGGCCGGGGCGGACGATAGCGATCTCGATGGTGAGTTCGTAGAAATTTCGTGGCTGCAGGCGCGGAAGCATGCTCATCTGGGCGCGGGACTCGATCTGGAATACCCCAACGGTATCGGCGCGGCACATCATTTCATAGACAGCCGGGTCCTCCGGCGGGATGTCCTGGAGGCGCAATTTGGGCCCATAGAGCCCGATATAGGTCAGTGACTTGCGCAGGGCGGTGAGCATGCCCAGTGCCAGGATATCCACCTTCATCAGCTTCAGGTCTTCGATATCTTCCTTATCCCATTGCACGATAGTGCGGTCGTCCATGGCGGCGTTTTCGATCGGCACAAGGGTGTGCAGGGGCTTTTCCGTGATCACGAAGCCACCCACATGTTGGGACAGGTGGCGTGGGAAGCCATAGATCTGCTCCATCAGGCGGGGCAGCATGCGGCCGGTAGCACTGTGCGGATCGATACCCACTTTCTGCATCTGCTTGGGAAAGTCGTCCATGGTGTCCCACCAGGCGCGCTCGGCGATGAGTTGCTCGATGGTGGCGCTGCCAACCCCCAGAGCCTTGCCGATATCTCGCAGGGCGCTCTTGAAGCGGTAGGTGGTTTTGCTGGCGGCGAGGCCAGCGCGCTGGCGGCCGTACTTCCGGTAGATGTACTGGATGATTTCTTCACGCCGCTCGTGCTCGAAGTCCACATCTATATCCGGTGGCTCGTTGCGTTCGCGGGAAATAAAGCGCTCGAACAGCAGGCCGATCCGGTGCGGGTCTATCTCGGTGATAAACAGGCAGTAGCAGACCACCGAATTGGCCGCAGAGCCGCGGCCCTGGTAAAGGATATGCTGGCTGCGGGCGTACTGGACGATGTCGTAGATGGTGAGGAAGTAGTGCTCGTATTCCAGTTCGGCGATAAGGCTGAGCTCCTTTTCGATCTGCTGGGCAATATGGGACGCCGGGCCCTGTGGCCAGCGCACCTTTTGGCCGGTTTCTACTAGCTCGCGCAGATATTCGCTGGCTTTCTTCCCTTTGGGGATGACTTCCGAGGGGTATTGGTAGCGTAGTTCGCTCAGGCAGAAATGGCACTGTTCGGCAATCTTCATGGTGTTGTCGATGGCCTCGCGCGGGAATAGCTGGCCGATGTCATCCAGCGTCCGCAGGTAGCGTTCGGCATTCTGTTCCAGGCGGTAGCCCAGTTCGTCCAGGGTGCAGTGGTGGTAGTTGGCATTGAGGACGTCCTGCAATGGCTTGCGACTGGTGGAGTGCATTAGTACGGCATTGGTAGCTACCAGGGGGAGGTTTTCTTTGCGGGCGAAATCTAGAAGGTTTTGGCCCTGTAGGTTCTGCTGGCCTAGCAGCTGGTTGCTGAAGGCCAGGTACAGGCGTCCGCGGAAGTGATGCTTGATCGCCACGGGGAGTTCCAGGTCACTTCCGGGTATCCAGATGGCGATGCACTCGTGACATTTTTCCAGAAGGTCTTGCAGGTAGGTGCGGTATTGGCCTTTTTCTGCTCGCAGGCGCGAGGTGGATATCAGTTGGCAGAGTTCGCTGTAGGCGCTGCGGGTGGGGGCGAGAAATACAATCTTTTGCCTGCTTTTCGTTTCTTTTTTCCCGGCTTTGGTTTTTTTACTGGCCCCGTTTTCATCTTCTTCGCAATCATCCTCTAAACGGAAATAACTGCCGCAGATGAGCTTCAATGGTATTTCTGGATCCCGGCCTGCGCCGGGATGACGACTGTGGGGTTGGTTGTGGGGCTCTGGTTCTCGAGCCTGCCAACCGCGGGCTTGACGATGGTGGGATTGGTTTTGAGGTAGATTGTTGGGTTCGTAGTGCGGCTGTGATTCTTGGGCCTGATGATCGCCGGGATGACGACAATGGGGTTGGTTGTGGGACTCTGATTCTCGAGCCTGCCAACCGCCGGCTTGGCGATGGTGGGGTTGGTTGTGTGGTGGGTTGTTGGGTTCGTAGTGCCGCTGCGATTCTTGGGCCTGATGATCGCTGGGATGATGACTATGGGAGTGGTTGGTGTTTTGGTTCTCGGGGTACACCCCAGCACCATCATGATGCGAGATGTTTTCGTTGAGCTGTTGGAGTTCGGCATAGGCACGCACTACTCCGGATAGGGAGCATTCGTCGGTTAGTGCCAGTGCGGTATATCCCAGATCGTGGGCGGTGCGTATCAGTTCCTGCGGGTGCGAGGCACCTTGCAGGAAGGAGAAGTTGCTCTGGCAGAAGAGTTCGGCGTACTGCATGGTGGGATTGTTTTGTTACTTGGGGTGATTTGGGGGTTGTGTCGCTTGGTTGGTTCGTAGGTTTCTGGATCCCGGCCTGCGCCGGGATGACGACAGGGGGGGCTTCGTGTCGCTTGGTTGGCTCGTGGGGCTCTGGATCCCGGCCTGCGTCGGGATGACGACAGGTGGGAGCTTTTTGCCCGGGGCGTTGGATCCCTGCGTGAGCAGCGCTGCACTTAAGAGTCGCCGGGATGACGCGGCGGTTCTAGAACGCTCAGTAGATTCATTGACGGTTACCCCATTCTCGTCATGCCGGCGAAGGCCGGCATCCAGATACATGGTCGCGGCTCAGAGAATATCTCGGTAGAGATCCAGCCACTCTGGATTGGACTCTTCAATCAAGCGTACCTTCCAGGCTCTTTTCCATTCCTTGATCGCCTTCTCTCTCGCAATCGCTGTTTCCATCGTGTTGTGCTGCTCGAACCAAACCAGGTTCTTTACGCTGTATTTTTTGGTAAAGCCGTCTGCAAGTTCCTCGCGGTGTTCCCAGATTCGTTTTGTCAGGTCTGAGGTGACGCCGGTGTAGAGGGTGCCGTTGCGTTTGCTGGCAAGGATGTAGACGGCTGGTTGTCTTTTCATTGCCTTAAGCTCCGGTGGTTTCTGGATCCCGGCATACGCCGGGATGACGACAGTGGGGGGGCTTTATTTCGCAAGGGCCCAGGCCCCAAACTTGTGTAGGGGGTTGCTACTGTGATTTGTTCATTGCTCCAGGCTTGTGGATCCCGGCCTACGCCGGGATGACGATAGTGGGGGCTTTGTTGTTCGGTTCGTTGGACCTCGGGCTGTACTGGGATGACGACGGTGGGGGTCTTTGTTGCTCGGTGCGTTGGACTCCAGGCTGTACCGGGATGACGAAAGTGGAGGTTTTTCTGTTGCTCTAGGCTTGTGGATCCCGGCCTGCGCCGGCATGACGATAGTTGGGTTGGTTTGTTCATGCGTAAATGCCCTGCAGATACCACTCCTCTGAAGTCAGGTCCTGGTAGACCCAGTAGAGGCTGCCTTCTTCGCCGCGGGCGATGTAGTAGTCGCGGGCGTGGCGGTGGTGTTGCCACCAGTAGCCGTCGATGCGCTCGGGGCCCTGCAGCAGGTTTATCTCGCCGCGGTAATAGAGCTTGTTGTTGCGGGCCTTGATGGGATCGGGGCGTTGCAGCAGCCAGCTGGGGCGGGGGGCGTTGACGGGTTTTACCTGGTGGCCGTTCTGGCGGCGGCCGCTGTGGAGGATCAGCGTATCGGCGCTCTGCCAGGCCTGTTCCGGCAGATGGCTCTCTCGCAGGGTAACGCCGGACATGGCCTCGTGGCCGAGGCGGGCCTTGAGCTTGTCCAGCAGCTGGTGGCTGCGCTGCAGGTTGGTGCTCTCGCCGAACAGGTCGTCATCCAGTGCACTGGCTTCCAGTGGCTGCAACTGGTCGCAGGTGAGGTGCAGGGCCTGCACTTCCTGCTCCAGTTTGATGCGCTCCAGCTGTAACTTGGTGAGCGCGATCAGGCGCTGCGGGTCTAATAAAGGGCGGGAAACTTCCACGCTCACCACCTTGCAGCCTTTCTGGCCGAAGTCGAGTTTCCAGCGCAATTGCTGGGCATACAGCTGGCGGCGCTGCAGTTGCTGGCAGAGTTCCCGCACCAGCCGTCCGGCGGGAAACAGCAACTGCTCGCTGTTATCCAGCGGGCTGGGGAAAAACAGCTCGCTGTGAAACTGGGGTGGCGGCTGGTAGCTGGCGACCGGGTCATGGCGGCTGCCATTCAGCCGCGCCAGGTAATCCACAAAGCCGCGACCGAAGCGGCTGCCCACTTCCGACAGGGGAATGGCGAGCAGCTGGCTGACCCGCTTGATGCCGCAGGCATAGAGTTTGGCGATGGTCTTGTGGTCGCAGTCCAGCAGCTTGCTGGGGGTAAAGCTGATCCACTGGCGCCATTGCTGGCCAGTAGGGGGAGATTTGGCTTCCTGTAGCCACTGGCGGTGCTCCGACAGCTGGCTGAGCATATGGGCTGCGCTGGGGCTGTGGCCGAGGCCCATCTCTGCTGTGATCTGCATCTGCTCCAGTTCCCGTTGCAGCTGTTGCAGTAGCGGCTGCAGTCCGCCGCTGGCGCGCAGGCAGCCGCTGAGTTCCAGGTACAGGCAGGCGGCGCGGCTCTCGCCATTTTCCACCGGGCCCGCAGCCATGGGCGAGACTACCGGGGTAAAGCTGTAGCCCCACTGGGCCAGTTCCTGCAGCAGTTGGGATTCCCGCTCGGTATCCCGGGTCAACAGTTCCAGATCCGCGCAGAGCGCACAGGCAGTGGCGATGGTGAGGGCGCAGTCGATGCCGCGCCGGCCGGCGGCGGGGTTGGCGTCGACGATCAGTTGCTGTTCGGCCACGGCGCGGGGCCTGCCATCATCAGGGCCGGCCTGGGCGCGGGTGAGGGCCTGCAGGGGCAGGCGGGGGAACTGGATACAGAGCCAGAGCATGGGGCACTCCTGCACTTGTCAGTGCGTGTCTTCGTCAGGGGGATACCACTTCCTGTTTTGGTTTTCTGTTTTGTCTGTTGTCTTGATCCGGTGGGCTGGATTGCCCTGTGGCTGATGCACCGGCGATTGGCCGCCAGCCAGTCCTCAGTGCAGCGGCCGGTCACGGCGGGTCAGGTCGCTGTTGCGCGCCAGGTGCAGCCGCTGCCCGGCCGACCCACCCAGTTGTTTGTGCAGCTGCAGCACCAGTTGTTCGCCGTCACTGGCCAGTTGCAGCCGCAGTGCCGCCGGTGACGGGCTGGCGGCGGAGGAACTGGGACGGAAATGGAAGTGCACGGCATTGCCGTCGCGGGCTGCCACCTGCAGGCGGCGCAGATCCTTGTCGGCTGGCGGCGGGCCGGCCTGCCAGCTGAGCAGGGCACCGCAGCAGCCCGATTGCAGGGTCTGCTCCATAGCCCACAACTGGTCCCGCTGGCCGCGGGGGTGCAGTATCAGCAGCTTTTCCAGCCGGACACCGGCGGCCGCCAGGGCCGGGGCATAGGGAATGAACGGCGGGTTGATCAGCACCACCATCTGCTCGCGTTGGGTCATGTCGGCCAGGGCTGGTAACAAAAGGGACAGCTCGCCGATACCAGACTGGTCCACCAGCAGTTCGGTGGTGGCGCCGCGGGGCCAGCCGTGCCCGGTCAGCAATGCATCCAGGCCTGGATAGCCACTGGCAATGCCGTGCCGCGTGCGCTGTTGCTCATTGGCGGCCTGCCAGATGTCTGGCCGCCGCAGCACCTGGCTCAATCGCTGCTGCCTGGCCTGTTGATCTAACTGCTTGTTTTGGAAAAGGTTTTCTGCATTGCTCATGTCCGCTGCCCTCGTGTTCAGCACTCTGAACAAGCGTGCTGTATGGGTATACAGTAAATACTGGCAATTTATACAGTAGTTGGTTCGGGCTAACAAGGGGAGGGTGAATCGCTGGCGCGGCTTTCCGCCAGTTTACTGGTGGGTGTCTGCGTGGGGTGCTGTACGGACGATCCGGAAACCGGTAAAGCCATACAGGACGCTGAGCAGGGGGCTGACGATATTGAATAAACAGAACGGCAGGTAGAGCAGGGTTGATACGCCAAGTACCGCTGACATGAAGGCACCGCAGGAATTCCAGGGTACGAGTGGCGAGGTTACGGTGCCCGAGTCAGCGGCTAGTCGGGACAGGTTCTGTGGCGCAAGCCCGCGCCTGGCAAACTCGGCCCGGTAAATACGCGTCGGCAGTACCAGGGCGATGTACTGGTCTCCCGCCACGACGTTGAGGCCGATACAGCTGGCGCAGACCAGCAGAAACAGCTGGCCAGTGGATCTGGCTAGGCCGATCGCCGGGCTGACCAGGCGATTGATCAGGCCGAACTCGTCCAGCAGGGCGCCGAAGGTGACGGCGCCGATGATCAGCCACACCGTCAGCAGCATACTGTCCATGCCCCCGCGGGAGAGGAGGCTGTCGACATCGGCAATACCCGAGCTCATGGTGAAGCCCGTGGCCATGGCCTGCCAGATGCTCTTGATGGCCGGCAGGAAACCCATCTGCCCGCTTTCGACAAAATTCCTGTACACATCCGGCTGCAGGAAGGCGCCGAGCGCTCCGGCGAACATGGCCGAGGTCATCAGTGCCAGGGAGGCAGGTACCTTGCGGATCGACAGGAAGGCGAGCAACGCCAGTGGTAGCAGGTTCCAGGCAGTAATGTGGTAGATCCCGTTCAGGGCATCCAGTTCAACCACGGTCTGCAGCTCGGATTGCCCCTGGACATCGACCCGGCCCAGCCCCAGCAGACCGAAGACTACGGCGGCAATCAGGAAGGCCGGGACTGAAGTCCACGCCATGGTGCGGATATGGGTCGGCAGGTCCACCCGTGCCATCTGTGCCGCAAGAATGGTGGTTTCGGATAGCGGGGACAATTTGTCACCCAGATAGGCACCCGAGATCACGGCGCCCGCCGTGATGGCGGGAGACACCTCGAGCATGTTCGCAATGCCCACCAGACCCACACCGATGGTGCCGGCGGTGGTCCAGGAGCTGCCGATGGACAGGGCGATCACGCCACAGATCAGGGCCGTGGCCACGTAATACCAGCCCGGTGCCAGAACCTGGATGCCGTAATAGACGAGTGTGGGAATGGTCCCGGACAGGTTCCAGGTGCCGATCAGGGCGCCGACCGCCAGCAGAATGAAGATCGCACTGGTGACCGAGGCCAGTGCGCCCTGACCGGCTTTCTGCACGGCCTCCCAGGCATAGCCATTCTTGAGGGCAATCAATGCCGCAACCATGCAACAGATAATCAGGGCGGTCTGGATCGGGCCATCCAGGGCATCGAGCCCGAACAGGGCGAGGGCGGCCGCGATCAGAATGGCCAATGTGACCAAGGGGACAAGTGCGTCCGCCAGGGAGGGTTCTCGAATGGAGCGATCGGTACCGGTCTTGCTCATGGTTACATCCGGTCATGCCCGGAGGAGCCGTGGGGCTGGGCACTCTTCCTAAACATTAGCTGACGGAATGTGGCCCGCGGGTTCCCGGCACAGCTGGCACTTTTTTGCACAGTTCAAACCGGCTATGATTCCGCCTCTTTCACAGACCAGAACACGCACAGCGACGGGGGGCGGAGTGAGTATCAAATCCGATAAGTGGATTCGCCGGATGGCCGAGCAGCAGGGCATGATCGAGCCCTTCGAGCCGGGCCAGGTACGCAAGAACGGCAATGGTGACCGGTTGATCTCCTACGGGACCTCCAGCTACGGCTACGATGTGCGCTGCGCCGGTGAGTTCAAGATCTTCACCAACGTGCACTCCGCCACGGTGGACCCGAAGACCTTCGACGAGAACAGCTTTGTGGATGTGGAGGGTGATTCCTGCATTATCCCGCCGAACTCCTTTGCCCTGGCGCGCACGGTGGAATACTTCCGCATCCCGCGCTCCGTGCTGACCATCTGCCTGGGCAAGTCCACCTATGCCCGCTGCGGCATCATCGTCAACGTGACACCGCTGGAGCCTGAGTGGGAAGGGCACGTGACCCTTGAGTTCTCCAACACCACCAACCTGCCGGCCAAGATCTACGCCAACGAAGGCGTGGCGCAGATGCTGTTCTTTGAGTCCGATGAAGTCTGCGACGTGTCCTACAAGGACCGCGGCGGCAAGTACCAGGGCCAGCGCGGTGTGACCCTGCCGCGGGCCTGATGACATTTCGACGCTTGTGGGTCGTCCGCAGGCGTCAAACTGCCGGGGAGCCAGATTCCGAAAACGCATGAATACTTCCCTGTAGCTCCTTCCGTACCGTCCCTGGTACGGAAGGTTTCGGAATCTGGCTCCCCACCACTTTGACTTCCCTCTGAACTTCAGTTGCCTCTGTTACTTCGCTGCCATGAATGATCTCCCCCAACAGATCGATGTCCTCATCATCGGTGCCGGCGCTGCGGGCCTGATGTGTGCGGCCGTGGCCGGTCAGCGGGGTCGCAGTGCGCTGGTACTGGATCATGCCAACAAGGTGGGCAAGAAGATCCTGATGTCCGGTGGCGGGCGCTGTAATTTCACCAACCTGTACACGTCGCCAGAAAATTTCTACAGCGAGAATCCGCACTTCTGCAAATCGGCACTGGCCCGCTACACCCAGTGGGACTTCATTGCGCTGGTGGAGAAGCACGGCATCCCGTATCACGAGAAAACCCTCGGCCAGCTGTTCTGCGACAACAAGTCCAAAGACATTGTCGACCTGCTGCTGGCGGAGTGTCGTGCGGCCAGGGCGCAGATCCGCACCCGCTGCAGTATCGAGTCAGTGCAGCCGCTGGAATCGGGTTACCGGGTGGAGACCAGCCTGGGACCGGTGCAGTGTGAGTCGCTGGTGATTGCCACCGGCGGCCTGTCGATCCCTACCATGGGCGCCACCGGGTTTGGTTATGAGATCGCGCAGCAATTTGGCCTGCGCGTTGTGCCGACCCGTGCCGCGCTGGTGCCTTTCACCCAGCACAAGCGCCAGCTGGAACGACAGCAGGAGCTGCCCGGCAGTGCACTGCCGGTGACTGCCAGCTGCGGGCCCGGCAGTTTCCACGAGCAGATGCTGTTTACCCATCGCGGCCTGAGTGGTCCGGCGGTGCTGCAGATTTCCAGTCACTGGCGTGAAGGCGAGCGGGTTTCTTTCGACCTGGCTCCGGACAGGGATCTGGCCGAGTGGCTCGCCCAGCAGCGGGCGGAGAAACCGGAAGCTCACCTGCATACGGTGCTCGCCGGCCTGTGGAGCAGGAAGCTGGTCCAGCACTTTCTCGCCGAAAAGGGCATAGAGAGCCGCCCCCTCAAGCAGTTCAGCCCGGCTGAACTGTCGGAAATTGGCAGCAGGCTGCAGACCTGGGAGCTGGTGCCAGCGGGCACCGAGGGCTACCGCACGGCGGAAGTCACTCTCGGCGGGGTGGATACGGATGCGATCTCTTCCCGCACCATGGAGTGCAAGTCCCAGCCGGGTCTGTATTTTATTGGCGAGGTGCTGGATGTAACCGGCTGGCTTGGGGGCTACAACTTTCAGTGGGCCTGGTCTTCCGCCCACGCCGCCGGGGAAGTGGTTTAATATAACCCCACCTCTTCCAACAGCACCGGCGTAAACCGGGCAGGAGTCGAGCATCCATGGGCGATGTGATTCCCTTCAAGCGCAAAACCGCATGGCAGAAGCACAAGGGCAGCAGCCTGTGCCGCGACGGCTTCCACAAGTGGCAGGTAGTCACCGAGCGCAAGTTCGACGTCAAGCAGGGCAAGCTGGTGACCGAGTACCGCTGCGAGCGGTGTGGCAAGACCAAAACTAAATTGTTGTAGGTGGCTGCTTACGGTTTAATTTGCGGTTAAGCCTCCCCAAGTCTCCCTAAGCCTCACTCCTCCATTATCGTCATACCGGCGCAGGCCGGTATCCAACGTCCTCGTTCTTCACAGGTTACCTGGATCCCGGCCTGCGCCGGGATGACGGGGGTGGGGGATTTTCTACTGTCGTCATGCCGGCGTAGGCCGGCATCCATCACCCCCCTCGTACTTTTCACGCTTTCTGGATCCCGGCCTGCGCCGGGATGACGACAGGGATGTTTATTGGGCGCATCATGTCGGCGCAGGCCGGTATCAACCGCCCTGGTATTCCTCGGGTTTGCTAGATCTCGGCCCTTGCCAGGGTGGCGAAGGAGGAGATTTATTCGAGTCGTCATACCGGCGAAGGCCGGTATCCATCTTCCTCGTGCTGCACATGTTACCTGGGTCCCGGCCTGCGCCGGGATGACGGGGGTGGGGGATTTTCTGCAGTCGTTATACCGGTACAGGCTGGTATCTGTCCTCCCCGTACTTGGCAGGTTTTCTGGATCCCGGCCTGCGCCGGGATGACGGGGTAGGGGATTTTCTGCAGTCGTCATACCGGCGTAGGCCGGTATCCATCTCCCTCGCGCTGCACATGTTACCTGGATCCCGGCCTGCGCCGGGATGACGGGGTAGAGGATTTTCTGCAGTCATTATGCCGGTACAGGCTGGTATCTGTCCTCCCCGTACTTGGCAGGTTTTCTGGATCCCGGCCTGCGCCGGGATGACGGGGTAGAGGATTTTCTGCAGTCGTTATGCCGGTACAGGCTCGTATCCGTCCTCCCCGTACTTTGCAGGTTTTCTGGATCCCGGCCTGGGCCGGGATGACGATGGTCATTGAATCCCACACCTGGTCGCAGGCCATGCTAATAGCACTTTGTCATGACGGGGCATCCCCTGAATTTAGGGCGAAATGTTCGGAGGCGGTTTTTGAAGCCGCACCACAATGGGGTGGCAAACAGCGACCACAGGAAGGGCATAATCCCATCATTGGCGGTTGAGGGAAATTAAGGAGCCGGCAGCCCGTTCAAGGCGCCGGCTCCAGTGAAGCCAGTCGATCTGGGCTAGCGACGTCGCTTCCAGCGGCGCTGGTTGCGGTCGTAGATCCAGCCTCCTGCGGCCCCAATGGCTGCACCGGTAGCGACGCCGCGGGTGTCACCGCGGATCAATGCACCTGAAGCGGCACCGATGCCGGCCCCGGTGGTGACGCGACGCTGCGAATCACTCATGTTGGCACAGCCGACGCTGGCCAGGCCCGCCGTCAGGATGGCGGCCAGGCCACAGTTTTGTATGACACGAATGCGCATAAGTACCTCGAATTCTTCCAGCAAAAAACAGTTTCAGTGTAAGGTTGCCCACGCTCGGCAACGGTGCGCCCTGATATCGTGACGGCCTCAGTCAGCGGTCTGCGCCCGGATGTTGCTTAGCGGTAGATGCGGCGGCCGTGGCGATCGTAGTAGTAGTGCCGTTTTCTCTCGCGGTCGTAGAGCCAGCCGGCTCCCGCACCCAGTACCGCACCTGCTGCGGTGCCCCCGGGGCGTCCGCCAGAGATCAGGGCGCCGGTGACGGCACCAATGCCGACGCCGGTGCCGATGCGGCGGTCGGTATCATTCATGTTGGCGCAGCCGCTGGAGAGGCTGCCGGCGAGCACGGTGGCGGATACCAGTGAGGCGAGTCCCGCACGTTTGAGTATGTGATTCAGCATGTTGTGGCTCCCGATGGTGGATAGCGATAAGGGAGAGATAAAGTTGGGCCTGTTTTGCCTCGGGAACACGCGAGGTGCAGAGTCGCAGGACCCACGAGCAACGAGTTTATTGTCGTGTGATGACGGTCCCCAGTCGTGCTGTTGTGTTGCTGGCTGGGGAGCAATCAGGGGAGGCTGGGAAAGCCGATGTTTGAGAAAGAAGACCTGTTGGATATCGCCCGCACGCCTATGCCGTTTGGCAAGTATGCCGGGCGCATGTTGATCGACCTGCCCGAGGAGTACCTGCTCTGGTTCCAGAAAAAGGAATTCCCCAAGGGGCGGCTCGGCCACCTGCTGGCATTGACCCTGGAGATCAAGATCGAGGGGCTGGAGGGATTGATTCGCCCGCTGAAAAGGCCCGGGCCGCGAGCTGGGAGCAGCCGCTAGGCCAGCTCAGGTGTTCGAGCCCAGGCTCGACTGTGCGGCGAATCAAGCTGGACGCCTGGTAAAGTGCTTCAGGACTTGGGATGCCAGCGATCGTCATCCCCCTTTTCATATTTTTCTTTCACCGCAGACCAGGCCACTGCGTGTGCGGTTTCTTCCCGGCTGGAGTCTCCCCGCCGGTCCTCCGGTTTCGCATACTGGTCCCAGGCACTGTTGAATGCTTCTTTGTAGATGGACTGGGCGTGTGGCGGAAGGACGTTCCTGACGTTGTCTGGCAGTTCCTCGCGGTTTTTATAGGGCATGGCAACGGCTCCAAATGCAGTTTTCCCGAGTGTAGACGGGGGATCAGAAAACTTGTGACAGGTGCGCCCAACACTAAAATACATATTGCCTAGGTAAGAAGCTCCGACACTGTTTGTAGTGCGGGGCGGCAAGAAGAAGCGGTCCGCAATGGAGCCCGGACAAGACCGTAAATAGACCCACAGCGGGTGACCACTGGTCTGAGACGACTTCAGCGAGTGAACATGCGGTTCTAACGTTCGGACAGCTTAAAGAGAGGGAGCGGTCGAAATGAATTCGGCCGCTATTCTCTTTTCTGGCTACCTGCTTTTTATGGATACCGGGCAGGTTGTTCAAGCCAGCTGAAAGTTTTTTATTCTGCCTCTCACACCCGGTCAGTCGAGGGTGCCCATCCCGGCAATACTACGCGCCAGAGGTGTGATTTCCTTCATGTTTTTAGATCTGGAAATTGCGCACGTAAATTTTCATGCTAATTTAAAACTGAATGACATCGCTGTCATTTGGGCTGGGCTCACCCTCCCTGCAGCCTGGCTGCCCTTGGCGAGTCCGAGGTAGTTCTGGGTGGGCATTGCAGTCACCGTTATTCACTCTCACAGGGTGTGACCAATACAAGGGGCGCTTCGGCGCCCTTTGTATTTGCTGAAGATGCATTTGCTGAAGATTACCCAGGCACAAAAAACCCGGCGCGGAGGCCGGGTTTTTATTTGGGTTGGGTAAGCGTCTTACTTGCGCTTGTCCAGCGGCATGTAGTCGCGCTGGGTGTAGCCGGTGTACAGCTGGCGCGGACGGCCGATCTTGTAGGGGTTGGAGATCATCTCGTTCCAGTGCGCGATCCAGCCGGCGGTACGGCCGGTGGCGAAGATCACGGTGAACATGTCGGTGGGGATACCGATGGCTTTCATGATGATGCCGGAGTAGAAGTCCACGTTCGGGTACAGCTTCTTCTCGACGAAATATTCGTCTTCCAGCGCGATCTTCTCCAGCTTCTTGGCGATGCGCAGCAGCGGGTCGTTCTCGGCACCCATGGCACCCAGAACTTCGTCGCAGATGCCCTGCATGACACGGGAGCGCGGGTCGAAGTTCTTGTAAACGCGGTGACCGAAGCCCATCAGGCGGAACGGGTCGTTCTTGTCCTTGGCCTTGGCAACGTACTCGTCGATACGGCTCTCATCGCCGATCTCCTGCAGCATGTTCAGTACTGCCTCGTTGGCACCACCGTGGGCCGGTCCCCACAGGGCGGCGATGCCGGAGGAGATGCAGGCAAACGGGTTGGCGCCGGAGGAGCCGGCGAGACGCACGGTAGAGGTGGAAGCGTTCTGCTCGTGGTCGGCGTGCAGCAGGAAGATCACGTCCATGGCCTTGGCCACGATCGGGTCGATCGTGCTGGGCTCACAGGGGTTGCCGAACATCATGTGCAGGAAATTCTCTGCGTAGCCCAGGTTGTTGTCCGGGTACATGAACGGCTGGCCCTTGGAGTGCTTGTAGCACATGGCAGCCAGGGTCGGCATCTTGGCGATCAGGCGGTGGGCAGAGATTCTGCGGTGTTCGGGGTCGTTGATGTCCAGGGAGTCGTGGTAGAAGGAGGCGAGGGCGCCGACCACACCACACATCATGGCCATGGGGTGGGCGTCGTAGCGGAAGCCCTTGAAGAAGTTGACGATGGACTCATGGACCATGGTGTGGTTCATGATGGTCTCGACGTACTCTCTCTTCTCTTCTGCGCTCGGCAGCTCGCCGTTCATCAGCAGGTAGCAGGTTTCCAGGTAGTCGGACTGCTCCGCCAGCTGCTCGATGGGGTAGCCGCGGTGCAGCAGTTGGCCCTTGGCGCCATCGATATAGGTGATCTTGGATTCGCAGGCGGCGGTGGACACAAAGCCCGGGTCGTAGGTAAACAAGCCCTTGCCGGTCAGCTTGCCGACGTCGACAACGTCGGGGCCGAGAGTGCCGGAGAGCACAGGCATCTCGATGGTGCCGTCGATACCGTCGACCGTAAGTTGCGCTTTTTTATCGGACATTGCGGACTCCTAAAACTGTTCTTATGCCGCCTGATTCCCTGTCACTGTGGGCAGTAGCGGGCTTTTGAGCGGGGCCAAACTTAAGTGTCGCGCCCCCAATTGTCAAACGGAAACGGGCGGGCTGCACTGGTGGGAAACGGCAGAATATGCGGTCACACTTGTGAGTGGGAGCGGAATTGCCTGAATAACCCCGTCGAGTATCCAAGTATCTTCGGCGTCGACCTCCCGCCCGGGAAGCGTTTTCGCGCCAGGTCGCCCCGGGCGGGCCGCCGGGGTACGGCCGCAGTTTCATTGTCTTTTGAATGCCAAATGCCTATAATCCGCGCGGCCTGCGCCAAGGTACGGCCATTTTGTACAAGGCTTCGTCAGGTCGTGTGCAAAGTGAGCACTGCAGGCAAATCGCCCCTCCATTGAAAGCTAACGGGCGCCCGGTCGTTCAGGGCAACAAGGTGTTTTTCCTGTGAACAAAAACAGACCTGTCAATCTAGACATTTCCACTATCAAGCTCCCCGCTGCCGCACTGGTTTCCATTCTGCATCGTATCTCCGGCGTTGTGCTCTTCGCCGTGATGGCATTGTTGCTGTGGATGCTGGGAACCAGTCTCGAGTCCGAACAGGGCTTCGCAAGTGTAGCCGAGACATTCAACAGCGTTCCCGCCAAGCTCATCCTGTGGGCCTCTCTGGCCGCCCTCATCTATCACCTGGTGGCTGGCGTACGTCATTTGTTCATGGACCTTGGGATCGGTGAGTCCCTGGAAGGTGGCCGGCGTGGTGCCGTGCTGGTGCTGGTCCTGAGCGTCATCCTGATTCTGGCAGTGGGAGTATGGTTATGGTAACGACCGTCACGAGTTTCGGCCGCAGCGGCGTATTTGACTGGCTGTATCAGCGTGTCACAGCGGTTGTCCTGGCTGCTTACACCCTCTTTATTGTGGGTTTCATTTTTCTGACTGATGACTTCGGTTACCAGGCCTGGTCGGCGCTGTTCCAGAACTTCTGGATGCGCATCTTCAGCCTGGTGGCGCTGCTGTCGGTAGTGGTGCATGCATGGATCGGTCTCTGGTCTGTGGTTACCGATTACCTCACCAATCGCATGATGGGTCCCAAGGCGACCGTTCTGCGGGTCCTGGCGCAGAGCGTGCTGGGTGCGGTTGCCGTGATCTACACGGTGTGGGGCATTCAAATTCTGTGGGGTGTGTAATTTATGGCGAACATGCGAACCATTTCCTTTGATGGGATTGTGATTGGCGGCGGCGGTGCTGGTATGCGTGCCGCGCTGCAGATGGCCCAATCCGGCTTCAAGACCGCGGTCATCACCAAGGTATTTCCCACCCGTTCGCACACTGTGTCCGCCCAGGGGGGGATCACCTGTGCAATTGCCAGTGCCGATCCGCAGGACGACTGGCGCTGGCACATGTATGACACCGTCAAAGGTTCCGACTACATCGGTGACCAGGACGCGATCGAGTACATGTGTTCCGTTGGCCCGGAAGCCGTGTTCGAGCTTGAGCACATGGGCCTGCCGTTCTCCCGTACCGAGAATGGCCGCATCTACCAGCGTCCGTTCGGTGGCCAGTCCAAGGACTTCGGCCGCGGCGGCCAGGCGGCGCGTACCTGTGCCGCGGCAGACCGGACCGGTCACGCCCTGCTGCACACGCTGTACCAGAACAACGTCAAGAACAACACTGTCTTCCTGAACGAGTGGTTCGCCGTGGACGTGGTGAAGAACCAGGATGGCGCCGTGGTGGGTGTGATTGCGCTCTCCATCGAAGACGGTGAAGTGGTCTTCATCAAATCCAAGGCCACCGTGCTGGCCACTGGCGGTGCCGGCCGTATTTACGCCTCCACCACCAACGCCCACATCAACACCGGTGACGGTGTCGGCATGGCCCTGCGCGCCGGTTTCCCGGTGCAGGACATGGAGATGTGGCAGTTCCACCCGACCGGTATCCACGGTGCCGGCGTGCTGGTCACCGAGGGCTGCCGCGGTGAGGGTGGTTACCTGGTCAACAAGGACGGCGAGCGTTTCATGGAGCGCTACGCCCCCAACGCCAAAGACCTGGCCTCCCGCGATGTGGTGGCCCGCTCCATGGTGCTGGAGATCCTCGACGGCCGCGGTGCCGGCCCGGATGGCGACCATGTATTCCTGAAGCTCGACCACCTGGGCGAGGAAGTGCTGAACAGCCGCCTGCCGGGTATCTGCGAGCTGGCCAAGACCTTTGCCCACGTGGATCCGGTCAAGGATCCGATCCCGGTGGTGCCGACCTGTCACTACATGATGGGTGGTATCCCCACCAACGTGCACGGCCAGGCCCTGACCCAGGATGCCTCCGGCAACGACCAGGTCATCGACGGCTTCTACGCCTGCGGTGAGGTTGCCTGTGTGTCCGTACATGGCGCCAACCGCCTGGGTGGTAACTCGCTGCTGGACCTGGTGGTCTTCGGTCGCGCCTCCGGCCTGTTCATCGAGCAGTCCCTGCGCGAGGGTATCGAGCACCGCGAGGCTTCCGAGTCGGATATCGAGGCCGCCATGGCGCGCCTGAACAACCTCGAGAACAAGAACAACGGTGAGAAGGCCTCCGACCTGCGCCGTGAACTGCAGAACGTCATGCAGAACCACTTCGGTGTATTCCGCCGCGGCGACTACATGGCCGAGGGCGTCAAGAAGCTGGAAGACCTGCGCAGTCGCATCGAGAACGTGCGCCTGGACGACAAGAGCCGCGCCTTCAACACCGCCCGTATTGAGGCGCTGGAACTGCAGAACCTGCTGGAAGTGGCCGAAGCCACGGCCATCGCTGCCGAGACCCGCGTCGAGAGCCGCGGCGCCCACGCGCGTGAGGACTTCCAGGAGCGCGACGACGAGAACTGGCTGTGCCACTCCATGTTCTTCCCAGCGGAGAAACGCGTCGGCAAGCGCGCGGTGAACTTCGCACCGACCACCATGGAGGCGTTCGAGCCCAAGGCCCGCACCTACTAAGAGATTGCAGGGCGCCTGGCGCCCTTCATTCGGAAGCAGACATATGTTGAAAGTAAGCATTTACCGTTACAACCCGGAGACCGACAAGGCTCCCTACATGCAGGACTACGAGCTGGACACCCAGGGCAAGGACCTGATGGTGCTGGACGTACTCGAGATGCTGAAGGCCGAGGACTCCACCCTGTCTTTCCGTCGCTCCTGCCGTGAGGGTGTGTGCGGTTCCGACGGTATGAACATTTCCGGCCGCAACGGCCTTGCCTGCACCACGCCGCTGTCCGAGGCGGCGCCCAAGGGCAAGCTGGTCCTGCGCCCGCTGCCGGGCCTGCCTGTGATCCGCGACCTGGTCGTGGACATGGAGCAGTTCTACGAGCAGTACAAGAAGATCGAACCTTACCTGCAGAACGACACCCCGGCTCCGGCCATCGAGCGCCTGCAGAGCCCGGAAGACCGCGAGAAGCTGGACGGCCTGTACGAATGCATTCTCTGCGCGTGCTGTTCCACCGCCTGTCCGTCTTTCTGGTGGAACCCGGACAAGTTCATCGGTCCGGCGGGCCTGCTGCAGGCCTACCGCTTCCTGGCGGATACCCGCGACACCGCTACCGACGAGCGTCTGTCCAACCTGGATGACCCCTTCAGCGTTTTCCGCTGCCACGGCATCCAGAACTGTGTGAACGTGTGCCCGAAGGGTCTCAATCCGACCCGGGCCATCGGCCATATCCGCAATATGCTGCTGACCCGCGCCGTCTGATCCGGCGCCGGTGTCTCAGGGGCGGATCCCCACCGGCCCAGGCCGGGCGGGGGTTACAGCATCAAGCGACGGCGCCTGAGCCGCTGCCACAATAAAAAGGGGAGGTGACTGACGGCGCCTCCCCTTTTGTGGGTTAGCCACCGGGCTGGCTCACGGGCAGTGGCAGGCGTTTTGTTGCAACCAGGCTTTGGCGCCGGCAGAGAGGGCGCTGGTGCCGCGGGCGATCGGACCGCCGCGGCAGGCAGGAACTTAGAAAAGCGCAGTGTCGCCGATGGACACTGCAACGAGGTAGGCACCAACATGCACGAAAGCACCATGGAGCAGCTGTGGCGTAGCTCCCATATCTCCGGGGGCAACGCCGCCTACGTGGAGGACCTCTACGAAACCTATCTGCACGACCCCAGTGGCGTGCCGGAGGAGTGGCGCAATTACTTTGACAGCCTCCCGCGCGTGGCGGGTGGTGACGTCTCCCACGAGGCCATCCGCACCCACTTCGAGCTGCTGGCCAAGAACCGCACCCGCCCGCTGGCCGCACCCGGTGCCGGCGCCATCAATGTCGAACACGAGCGCAAGCAGGTTCGCGTCCTGCAGCTGATCAACTCCTACCGTCACCGTGGCCACAAGAAGGCCACCCTGGATCCGCTCGGGCTGATGGCCCGCGAACAGGTGCCGGATCTGCAGCTGAATTACCACGGTCTCACCGAGGGTGATTTCGACACCACCTTCCAGACCGGTGACCTGTTCTTCGGCAAGGGTGAAGCCACCCTGCGGGAAATTGTAGAGGGGCTGGAGCGCACCTACTGCGGCAATCTCGGCGCGGAAATCATGCATCTTTCGAATCTGGAAGAGCAGCAGTGGTTTCAGCAGCGCCTCGAGCGCAGCCAGGCGCGTCCGAACTTCGGTGCCGATATCCGCAAGGAAATCCTGCAGCGCCTGTCCGCGGCCGAGGGCCTGGAGCGCCATCTGGATTCCAAGTACCCGGGCACCAAGCGCTTTGGCGTCGAGGGTGGCGAGAGCCTGATCCCGCTGATGGACGCGCTGATCCGCCGCTCCGGCACCTACGGGGTGAAGGAAGTGGTAATGGGCATGGCCCACCGCGGCCGCCTCAACACCCTGGTCAATATCCTCGGCAAGAACCCGTCGGACCTGTTCGAGGAGTTCGAGGGCAAGAAGACCCTGGATACCTCCGGTGACGTGAAATACCACCAGGGCTTCTCCTCCAACGTGATGACCCCCGGTGGCGAAGTGCACCTGGCCCTGGCCTTCAACCCCTCGCACCTGGAGATCTGTGCACCGGTAGTGGTGGGCTCTGTGCGTGCGCGCCAGGATCGCCGCAGCGACAACACCGGCGAGAAGGTGATGCCGATCAACATCCACGGCGACGCGGCCTTCGCCGGCCAGGGTGTGGTGCAGGAAACCCTGCAGATGTCCCAGACCCGCGGTTACTACACCGGCGGCTCCGTGCACATCGTGCTGAACAACCAGGTGGGCTTCACCACCAGCAAGCGCGAGGACGCCCGCTCCACCGAGTACTGTACCGACGTCGCCAAGATGATCGACGCCCCGGTGCTGCACGTGAACGGTGACGATCCGGAGATGGTCGTACTGGCGGGCCTGCTGGCCGTGGATTACCGCTACGAGTTCAAGAAAGACATCGTCATCGACCTGGTGTGCTACCGCCGCCGCGGCCACAACGAGACCGACGATCCGTCCGGTACCCAGCCGCTGATGTACCAGGCGATTCGCAAGCAGAAGACCACCCGCACCCTCTACGCCGAAAAACTGGTGGAAGAGAAGGTACTGTCCAAGGACGAGGCAGACAAGCTCGCCTCCGACTACCGCGACAAGCTGGATAAAGGCGAAGACGTGGCCACCGGCCTGGTGAAACAGCCGGACGAATCCATGTTCGTGGACTGGAGCCCGTTCCTGAACCATGAGTGGACCGTGCCCGGTGACACCAGCTTCCCGATGGCCAAGCTGAAAGACGTGGCCAACCGTATGACCACGGTGCCGGACGGCGTGGTACTGCAGCGCCAGGTTTCCAAGATCTATGAAGACCGCCGCAAGATGGCCGGTGGCGCCCTGCCGCTGAACTGGGGCATGGCCGAGACCCTGGCCTACGGCACGCTGCTGGAGCAGGGTTACCTGGTGCGCCTGACCGGTGAGGACGTGGGTCGCGGTACCTTCTCCCACCGCCACGCGGTGATCCACAGCCAGAAGGACGGACAGTCCTACGTGCCGCTGCAGAACATGTACGACGGCCAGCCGCCGTTCTACATCTATGACTCCCTGCTGTCGGAAGAGGGTGTGCTGGCATTCGAATATGGCTACGCCACCACCACGCCCAAGTCCCTGGTGATCTGGGAAGCCCAGTTCGGCGACTTCGCCAACGGTGCCCAGGTGGTGATCGACCAGTTCATCACTTCTGGTGAGCACAAGTGGGGCCGTATGTGCGGCCTGGTGATGCTGTTGCCGCACGGCTATGAGGGCCAGGGCCCGGAGCATTCCTCCGCGCGCCTGGAGCGCTTCATGCAGCTGTGTGCCGAGCACAATATCCAGGTGTGCAACGCCACCACGCCGGCTCAGATTTTCCACCTGCTGCGTCGCCAGGCCATCCGCCCGATGCGCCGCCCGCTGGTGATCATGAGCCCGAAGTGGATCCTGCGCCACAAGCTGGCTACCTCCAGCCTGGACGAGCTGGCCAATGGCCACTTCCACAACGTGATCCAGGACGAGGGTGTCGACCCGGCCAAGGTGAAGCGCCTCATCCTGTGCTCCGGCAAGGTCTACTACCATTTGCTGGAAGCGCGCATCGAGCGCGAGCAGGAAGATGTCGCCTTCGTGCGTATCGAGCAGCTCTACCCCTTCCCGGACGAAGAGTTCGTGGATGCCGTGTCCGCATTCAAGAACATAAAGAGTGTGGCCTGGTGTCAGGAAGAGCCCATGAACCAGGGTGCCTGGTACCACAGCCAGCATCATATGCGTCGCCTGCTGGCAGAATCGCATCCGAAGCTGGAACTGGAATATGTGGGCCGTCCGGCCTCCGCAGCCCCGGCTGCGGGCTATATGTCCACGCACCTGGAAGAACAGAACAAGTTCATCAACGAGGCGCTGACCGTCAAGTAAATCGGCGGCAGTAATTAGTGAAGAGTCAATCTCAGGAACAGGAACAATGACGATCGAGATTAAAGCGCCAACTTTCCCGGAATCCGTTCAGGATGGCACCGTTGCCACCTGGCACAAGAAGCCCGGTGAGGCTGTCTCCCGCGATGAACTGATCGTGGATATCGAAACCGACAAGGTGGTCCTGGAAGTGGTGGCCCCGGCCGATGGCGCCATCAGTGAAATCATCAAGGACGAGGGCGATACCGTCCTCTCCAACGAGGTGATCGCCAAGTTTGAAGAAGGCGCCGCCGGCGGCGGCGCATCCAAGGACGAAGGTGCGAAGGAAGAGGCAAAGGAAGAGCCCAAGAAAGAGGAAGCCGAAACTTCCAAGGGCGGTGAAGACCAGCTGGTAAATCCGGCTGCACGCAAGCTGGCCGAAGAGAAGGGCGTCGACCTGAGCAAGGTCCAGGGCTCCGGCAAGGGCGGCCGCATCACCAAGGAAGACGTACAGAAAGCCGAGAAGGCCCCGGCCGCAGCTCCTGCAGCTGCAGCCGCGGAAGTGCCGGTTGCCGCCGGTGAGCGCGTCGAGAAGCGCGTGCCGATGACCCGTATGCGCAAGCGTATCGCCGAGCGCCTGCTGGATGCCTCCCAGTCCACTGCCATGCTCACCACCTTCAACGAGGTGAACATGAAGCCGATCATGGACCTGCGCAAGAACTACAAGGACCTGTTCGAGAAGGTGCACAACGGCACCCGTCTCGGCTTCATGGGCTTCTTCGTCAAGGCGGCGGTGGAAGCGCTGAAGCGCTACCCGGCGGTGAACGCCTCTATCGACGGTGACGATATCGTCTATCACGGCTATCAGGATATCGGTGTAGCAGTCTCTTCCCCGAAGGGTCTGGTGGTACCGATCCTGCGCAACGCCGAGAACATGGGCCTGGCGGATATGGAAAACAATATCCGTGACCTGGGTCTGCGCGCCCGCGACGGCAAGCTGTCCATCGAGGAAATGACCGGTGGTACCTTCACCATCACCAACGGCGGTGTGTTCGGTTCCCTGCTGTCCACCCCGATCCTGAACCCGCCGCAGACTGCGATTCTGGGCATGCACAAAATCCAGGAGCGCCCGATGGCGGTCGACGGCAAGGTGGAAATCCTGCCGATGATGTACCTGGCCCTGTCCTACGACCACCGCCTGATCGACGGTAAAGAGGCCGTTGGCTTCCTGGTGGCCATCAAGGAAATGATTGAGGATCCCGCGCGCATCCTGCTGGAAGTCTAAGCGCGCCAAGCACTCATCCTGCGGGGGCGCAGCCCCCGCGGAAATTCTGAACACACGAATATCTGGAACTGACCATGTCGGAAAAATTTGACGTAATCGTTATTGGCTCCGGTCCGGGGGGATACGTAGCGGCCATTCGCGCGGCCCAGCTCGGCCTGAAAACCGCCTGTGTGGAAAAGTGGAAGAACAAGGAAGGCAAGGGCGTTAACGGCGGCACCTGCCTGAACGTCGGTTGTATTCCCTCCAAGGCGCTGCTGGACAGCTCCTGGAAGTACCACGAAGCAAAGGACGACTTCGACATTCACGGCATCGAGACCAAGAGCGTCAAGATCGATGTACCGAAAATGCTCGAGCGCAAGGACGACATCGTCAAGAAGCTCACCGGCGGCGTATCCGGCCTGTTCACCGCCAACAAAGTGACTTCCATCTGGGGCAGCGGCAAGCTGCTGGCCAACAAGAAAGTGGAAGTGACTGACGACGAGGGCAAGACCACCGTCTACGAGGCCGAGAACATCATCCTGGCTTCCGGTTCCGTGCCGGTAAACATTCCGCCGGCCCCGGTGGACAACAAGGTGATCGTCGACTCTACCGGCGCACTGGAATTCGACAAGGTGCCGAAGCGCCTGGGCGTGATCGGTGCCGGTGTCATCGGTCTGGAACTGGGTTCCGTCTGGAGCCGCCTGGGTTCCGACGTGGTGGTACTGGAAGCCCTGGACGACTTCCTCGCCATCTGGGACAAGCAGATCGCCAAGGAAGCCCAGAAGACCTTCAAGAAGCAGGGTCTGGACGTGCGCCTGTCCTGTCGAGTGACCGGCTCCGAAGTCAAGAAAGACGAAGTGGTCGTGACCTACGAAGACAAGGATGGCAAAGAGCAGCAGGAAACCTTCGATCGCCTGATCGTGTGTGTCGGCCGTCGTCCGTACACCGAAGGCCTGCTGTCCGAAGATGCCGGCGTGAAGCTGGACGAGCGCGGCTTTATCTACGTCAACGACCTGTGCATGACTTCCGCTCCGGGCGTCTGGGCTGTGGGTGACGTGGTGCGCGGCCCGATGCTGGCTCACAAGGCCTCTGAAGAGGGTGTGGTGGTTGCCGAGCGCATCGCCGGCCAGAAGCCGATGATGAACTATGACGTCATCCCCAACGTGATCTACACCCACCCGGAAATCGCTTCCGTAGGCCGCACCGAAGAACAGGTGAAAGCCGACGGTGAGCCCTACAATGTAGGCGTCTTCCCGTTTGCCGCCTCCGGCCGTGCCATGGCAGCGAACGACACCGGCGGCATGGTGAAGATCATCGCCCACGCCGAGAGCGACCGTGTACTGGGTGCCCACGTGATCGGCCCGTCTGCGGCGGACCTGGTCCAGCAGGTGGCGATTGCGATGGAATTCGGTTCCAGTGCGGAAGACATCGGTATGACCGTGTTCGGCCACCCGACCCTGTCCGAAGCGGTGAAGGAAGCGGCGCTGGCAGTGAACGGGCACGCGATCCACATCGCGAACCGCAAGAAGCGCAAGTAACAATCAGGAAGTAGGGGCGGGCCTTGTGTTCGCCCCGTCTCGTTCGGGCCAACGAAAAGGCAGGATCCATTCCGGTGGGCCTGCCTTTACGCCATTCGCGGCGACCGTTTGCCCATTATGGATGCGGGAGAGGGATCCCCGACCTCTAATTTTTTAAAAGTGAATTGGTATCAACTATGAACTTGCATGAGTATCAGGGCAAACAACTGTTTGCAGCATACGGATTGCCGGTTTCCAAAGGCATTGCAGCGGAAACCCCGGCAGCGGCAGCAGCAGCGGCAGATGAAATCGGTGGCGACAAGTGGGTGGTAAAGGCCCAGGTACACGCCGGTGGCCGCGGCAAGGCCGGCGGTGTAAAGCTGGTGGATTCCAAGGCGGAAATTGAAGAATTCGCCAAGAAGTGGCTGGGTGAGCGCCTGGTTACCTATCAGACAGACGAAAACGGTCAGCCGGTCTCCCGAATTCTGGTTGAGAGCTGCACCGACATCGACCAGGAGCTCTACCTGGGTGCGGTTGTCGACCGCTCCACCCGTCGCATCGTGTTCATGGCCTCCACCGAAGGCGGTGTCGAGATCGAGAAAGTTGCGGAAGAGACTCCGGAAAAAATCCTTAAGGCCACCATCGATCCTCTGGTGGGCGCACAGCCTTACCAGGCGCGCGAGCTGGCTTTCCAGCTGGGTCTGAACCCGACCCAGGTGAAGCAGTTCACCAAGATCTTCCTCGGCCTCGCCAAGATGTTCGAAGAGAAAGACCTGGCGCTGCTGGAAATCAACCCGCTGGTGATTACCGATGAGGGCAACCTGCACTGCCTGGACGCCAAGGTCGTGATCGACAGCAATGCGCTGTACCGTCACGCCGACCTGCGCGAAATGCATGACCCGAGCCAGGAAGACGCCCGTGAAGCCCACGCAGCCAAGTGGGACCTCAACTACGTGGCTCTCGATGGCAACATCGGCTGCATGGTGAACGGTGCCGGCCTGGCCATGGGTACCATGGACATTGTCAACCTGCACGGCGGCAAGCCGGCCAACTTCCTGGACGTCGGCGGCGGCGCAACCAAGGAGCGCGTGGTCGAGGCGTTCAAGATCATTCTCTCTGATGAAAACGTGAAGGCCGTACTGATCAACATCTTCGGCGGCATCGTGCGTTGCGACATGATCGCAGAGGGCGTGATCGGCGCTGTGAAAGAAGTGGGCGTGAAAATTCCCGTTGTGGTGCGCCTGGAAGGCAACAACGCAGACCTGGGTGCCAAGGTACTGAGCGAGAGCGGTCTGAACATTATCGCGGCCACCAGCCTGACCGACGCGGCTCAGCAAGTGGTTAAAGCGGCGGAGGGTAAATAATCATGTCCGTACTGATTAACAAAGATACCAAGGTCATCTGTCAGGGCTTCACCGGCTCCCAGGGCACCTTCCACTCCGAGCAGGCCATTGCTTACGGCACCAAGATGGTCGGTGGTGTTACCCCGGGCAAGGGCGGCCAGGAGCACCTGGGCCTGCCGGTCTTCAACACCGTGAAAGAAGCGGTTGAGGCTACCGGTGCGGAAGCATCCGTGATCTATGTTCCGGCTCCGTTCTGTAAGGATTCCATCCTGGAAGCGGCCAATGGCGGCATCAAGCTGATCGTCTGCATCACCGAAGGCATCCCTACCCTGGATATGCTGGACGCCAAGGTCAAGTGCGACGAGCTGGGCGTGCGCCTGATCGGCCCGAACTGCCCGGGCGTGATCACTCCCGGTGAGTGCAAGATCGGCATCATGCCGGGTCACATCCACAAGCCGGGCAAAGTGGGCATCGTTTCCCGTTCCGGTACCCTGACCTACGAAGCGGTCAAGCAGACTACTGACCACGGTTTCGGCCAGTCCACCTGCGTGGGTATCGGTGGCGACCCCATCCCGGGTTCCAACTTCATCGACATCCTGGAGATGTTCGAGAAGGATCCGCAGACCGAAGCGATCGTCATGATCGGTGAGATCGGCGGTACTGCGGAAGAAGAGGCGGCGGCCTACATCAAGGAAAACGTCACCAAGCCGGTGGTTTCCTACATTGCTGGTGTGACCGCTCCTCCCGGCAAGCGCATGGGCCACGCCGGTGCGATCATCTCCGGTGGCAAGGGCACCGCGGACGAGAAATTCGCTGCACTGGAAGACGCCGGTGTCAAAACCGTGCGCTCCCTGGCCGATATCGGCGACGCACTGAAGGAAGCAGCCGGCTGGTAATCAGCGGTCTGTTTTACTTCGCAAAAAAGGCTGCCTTCGGGCAGCCTTTTTTATTGGTGAAAGAAAGACGCTTGGAAAAGGAGAGCTTTAACAAAGTGGGATTAGCTTTCATAAAGCTCCAGCGGCAGTCCATCCGGATCGCTGAAGAAGGTGAAGCGCTTGCCGGTGTACTCATCGATGCGCACGGGTTCCACCTCAATGCCACAGTGCTGCAGATGTTCGATCACCGGTTCCAGGCTTGTCACACGGAACGCGAGATGCCGCAGGCCCCGGGCTTCGGGATAGCTGGGTCGCTCGGGTGCGTCGGGGAAGGAGAACAGTTCCAGCTGGCTGCCATCGGGAAGCGCGAGGTCGAGTTTCCAGGAATTTCTTTCAGCCCGGTAGTTCTCCGCTATGACCTCAAGCTTCAGAATCTGTGTATAGAATTTTTTCGACCTGGCGTAATCGGAACAGATAATGGCGACGTGATGGATACCGTTGAGCATGGGGCTCCCGCAGAGTCAGTGGAATGTCTTGAGATGCTTTAGTAGGGGCAGGGAGCGCACCATAGCTCCATCAGCCGGGGCAAGCAAACCCGGCGCTTCCCACCGGTCAGCCGGGTGTAACAATTCCGCCAGGCCGGCGACCAACGTCCACTGAGCCAATGCACTGCACCGGTGTGGTATCCGGGGTGTTGTGGCGGCAGGTCCGCTACGGCGGTTCGCCCGTAAGCAGTCCCACAGTGTATCTTTGAATCTCACCGGCAATGACTCGTATAGATCTGGATAAGCGGAAACCAATCGTGGCCAAGAAAGTTATTCTTATCGCCGTGCTGCTGGCTCTCGCCACGGCTTTCTTTGTATTTGATCTCAACGAGTGGCTGACACTGGAGCGGTTGAAAGAGGGGCAGGCGCAGTTCGCGGCCTGGCAGAAAGAGTCGCCGCTGATTGTCGGCTTGCTGTTTACGCTGCTCTACATCGCGGTCACCGGGCTGTCCCTGCCCGGGGCTGCGATCCTATCGCTGGCTGCCGGCGCGCTGTTCGGGCTGCTGTGGGGCACCGTCATCGTCTCCTTTGCGTCGAGTATCGGTGCCACCCTGGCGTTCCTGGCTGCGCGCTACCTGCTGCACGACTGGGTTCAGGCACGCTTTGGTGAGCGGCTGCAGGCGATCAACCGCGGTGTCGAACGGGAGGGCACCTTCTATCTGTTTGCCCTGCGGCTGGTGCCGGTCTTTCCGTTTTTCATCATCAATATCCTGATGGGCCTGACCCGGATTCGAACCTGGACTTTTTACTGGGTCAGCCAGCTGGGCATGCTGCCGGCCACGGTGGTCTATGTGAATGCGGGCACCCAGCTCGCCCATATCGAGAGTCTTGGCGATATCCTCTCTCCTCCCCTGATTCTTTCCTTTGCCCTGCTGGGTGCCTTCCCCCTGCTGGCCAAATGGGCGCTGCGGGCCATCAAGCGGTTCAAATCCGCACGGGAGCACTGAAACATGCAGAAGCCGAAGCAGTTTGACCGCAACCTGATCGTGATCGGTGCCGGTGCCGCCGGGCTGGTGAGTGCCTATATCGCCGCGGCGGTGAAGGCGAAAGTGACCCTGATCGAGGCGGGGGAGATGGGGGGCGACTGCCTCAATACCGGCTGTGTGCCGAGCAAGGCGTTGATCAAGTGTGCGCGTGTGGCACAGCTGGCGCGGGAGTCCGGTCAGTTCGGCGTGCGGTTGCCGGAGCCGGAAATCGATTTCCCCGCGGTGATGGCCCATGTGCGCCAGTCCATCGAGACCATCGAGCCCCACGACAGTGTCGAGCGATACACCGGCCTCGGTGTCGAGGTGCTCAAGGGCTATGCAAGATTACAGGATCCCTGGACTGTTCGCGTCAGCCTCGATGATGGCAGTGAGCAGACACTGACCGGCCGCGCCATTGTTCTCGCCACTGGTGCTTCACCCATAGTGCCGCCACTGCCGGGACTGGATCAGGTCGGGTACGTCACCAGTGAAACCCTGTGGGAGCGGTTCGCTGAGCTCGAGCGAGCGCCGGAGCGGCTGCTGGTTCTCGGCGGCGGTGCCATCGGTTGTGAACTGGCCCAGGCATTTGCCCGGCTCGGCTCCGAAGTCACGCTAGTGGAAAAGGCTCCACGTCTGTTGCCGGCCGAGGACGAAGAGGTCTCTGTCGCGGTTGCCGAAGCTCTGGCCATGGATGGTGTCACCGTGCTGACCGGCACCGAGGCGGAGCGCTTTGAACCGGTGCAGCAGGGCGGGGGACAAGCTTTCGTAAGTAGTGCCGGGGATGAGCGGTCACTCGCATTTGACCAGCTGTTGCTGGCGCTGGGGCGCCGTCCGCGGGTAGAGGGTTTTGGCCTGGAGGAGCTGGGGCTGGTCGAGGACGGCCGACTGAAAACCGATGGATACCTGCGCTCAGTGCAGCCACATATCCTGGCAGCCGGAGACCTGGTGGGGCCGTATCAGTTTACCCATATGGCTTCGCACCAGGCCTGGTATGCGGCAGTGAACGGCCTGTTTGGTGACCTGAAGAAGTTCCGGGTCGACTATTCCGTCGTGCCCCGGGCGGTGTTCGTGGATCCCGAGGTGGCCAGTGTCGGCCTGACGGAGAGCCAGGCTCAGGAGCAGGGGATTGCCTACGAGGTCACCCGCTACGATCTGGAAGGGCTGGACCGGGCCATCGTCGAGGGCAGTCGCCGCGGTTTTGTGCGGGTGCTGACGGCGAAGGGCAAAGACCGGATTCTGGGGGCGGCGATCGTGGGTGAAAATGCCGCAGAGCTTATTGCCGAGTTTGTCATGGCCATGAAGCACGGCCTGGGGCTCAACAAGCTGCTGGGCACCATCCACATCTACCCGACGATGATGGAGGCGAATCGCTCTGCCGCCGGCGACTGGAAACGGGCCCATGCACCAGAAGCAGCGCTCAAGCTGCTGGCGCACTTCCACCGCTGGCGCCGGGGCTGAGCGAATGGGGGCGCTGAAAAGCGAGGGTGTGAGTGATTGCTGTTGCTATTGGCTGGAGGCGGGAGCCGCAGAAGGGCCCCCTCCGGATCGGTCAGAGCGCTGAGGCGGCTGCGGCCTCGACGGCAGAATTGTTTTCCGCCAGCGCTTCCTCGGCCCGGCGTTCGGCCTCCGCTTCGGCGAGCCGCTGTTCCTCAATGCGGCTGCTCCAGCTCAACAGCGTCTGGTAGTGACGGATATTCTGCACATAGGTGACCGGTTCCCAGCCGCGGGCGTAGCCGTGCCTGGTCTGCTTGTAGTACTGGCGCTTGGCCAGTAGCGGCAGGCGCTCGCGGACGTCAGTCCAGCGGTCCGGGTTGCCGCCGGTTTTTTCGGTCAGCACGCGGGCATCCTCCAGGTGGCCGTAACCCACGTTGTAGGCGGCCAGTGCCATCCAGGTGCGGTCGGGCTCGCGGATTCGCTCGGGGAGTTTGTCGCGGATCTGGACAATATAACGGGCGCCGCCCTCGATACTCTCTTTGGGATCGAGGCGATTGACCCCGAGTTCTTTTGCGGTGCTGCGGGTCAGCATCATCAGGCCGCGCACGCCGGTACGCGACTTGGCGCGGGGGTTCCAGTGGGATTCCTGGTAGCTGAGCGCGGCCAGCAGGTGCCAGTCCAGTTCATACTGCTCGGCCACTTCCTGCATCACATCACGCCACTGGGGCAAACGCTCGCGGGTGCTCTTGGCGAAGGCCTTGGCGCCACCGGGATTCAGCTTGCTGACATGACCGAAGAACTTCTCCCGCAGCTCCGCCACCAGGCCGCTGGTATTGGCGCGCACCATAAAGCGTCGGGCAGCCAGGTACAGGGTGTCATCGTCCCCCTGGGGGAACGCCCAGGCGACGGGCTGGAAACGGGTCAGGTCGAAGGCCACGTGGGTGTTGGCGAACAGGCCGCGGTGGACTGCATAGGCATTGGAATCCACTATCGCGTAGTCATATTCCCCCTGGTCCACCTTTTCCATCAGCTCCACGGCGTCTACGTCGCTGATTTCCTCCCAGCGCAGGCCGGGATGCCGCCTGGCCAGGCGCTTGAGCTCCTCGGCATGGGCGCTGCCGGCCACGACTGCCACCGTTTTGCCTTCCAGGTCACTGATATCCCGCGGGCGCTCTTCGCCCAGGCGGTAGATCACCTGCTGGCGGATCTCGAAGTAGGAGGGGGTAAAACGCACCTGCTCACGCCGCGCCTCGGTGACGGTCAGGCCCGCTGCCGCCAGATGGGCCCCTTCCCCCGGGTCGGTCAGTCGGCTGAACATCTGGTCGAGGTCGTGGACGTCGCGGATCTTCAGTTGCACGCCCAGTTCGTCGGCAAAGGCCTTCAGCATGCCGTACTCGAAGCCGGTGTGATTGCCGCTGGCGTCCTCGTAATAGGTGGTGGGGCCGTTCTGGGACAATACCACCAGCTTGCCGGAGGCCTTGATGCGCTCCAGGGTCGTGGGCGCCTTGCTGGCCACCAGCAGCGACGCACAGCAAGCCAGTGCCAGGCCTTTGGCGAGGCGGCGGCTATAGCGCAGCATGCGGCTTTTCATGATCATACGCGTCCCCTCTAGTCCCTTAGTTGTTACTTTTATGCCTGCGGTCTAGCGCGGCGGGGACCGGCACGGGGCTCATCCTGAGCAAGGTGTCCCCCGGGTTCATGGGGGTGCGCCGGTCAAAAGGTGGCCAATTCTACCCCAAGGTGCCAGCCCTGCCTAATGGCGGGGCTACCGGGGTGAACCGGACCGATACTGTGTGATGTGAGGGCACTTGTCCCTAGGTCAAGTTTAGTAGGGCCCGCTAGACTGAAAGGGCGGCAACATGAAATGCGCGCCAGTTTCGCCTGTTTCCTCGCTCGCCGGATCGAGCAAAAAATGTCCGTGCCCCGCTGGGTGCTGGGCAGTGTTGGAGCGGCGTGGCTTCGGGTACAATTGCGCCCTCTCCAATCCCCGGGGTCTGCGCGATCGTTCTGCGGCGCATTCTCCCCACATTCAGACAAGAGGCAAACTCCCGCGATGCTAGTTCTGCGTGGTGCTCCCGCACTGTCGAAATTTCGCCACCAAAAGTTACTCAGCCAGCTGCGCGCCCTGCAGCCTGCCATCGAAGATGTCTACGCCGAGTACGTGCATTTCTCTGACACCGACAAGCTCAGCAAGAAGGAGCATGCGCTGTTGGAGCGACTGCTGCAGTACGGCCCCACCGAGGAGAAGCACGAGCCGCAGGGCGAGCTGCTGCTGATCGTGCCACGCCCGGGCACCATCTCCCCCTGGTCCTCCAAGGCGACCGACATTGCCCACAACGCCGGCCTCACACAGATCCACCGCCTGGAGCGGGGTGTTGCCTACTACCTTACCGGCATTGAGTTAACCGAAGCTGAACGGCACGACCTGGCATCGCAGCTGCACGACCGCATGGTGGAGAGTGTCTTTTTTGACCTGAACGACGCCGAGCAGCTGTTCGCGGAAGAAAAAGCCCGCCAGATGACCTCGGTTGACGTGCTCGACGGCGGTCGCATGGCCCTCGAAGAAGCCAACGTGAGTCTCGGCCTGGCGCTGGCAGATGACGAGATCGACTACCTGCTGACCAGCTTCGGGGAGCTGGAGCGCAATCCCACCGACGTAGAACTGATGATGTTCGCCCAGGCGAACTCCGAGCACTGCCGTCACAAGATCTTCAACGCCAGCTGGACCATCGACGGCGAGGACATGCCGCACTCCCTGTTCGGCATGATCCGCAATACCTACCAGAAGGGCGGCGACAATGTGTTGTCCGCCTACTCGGACAACGCCGCGGTGGTGGTGGGTTCCAAAGCCGGCCGCTTCTACCCGGACCCGGAAACCAAGGCATACGGCTTCAGTGTCGAGCCGATCCATATGCTGATGAAGGTGGAGACCCACAACCACCCGACCGCTATCGCGCCCTTCCCGGGTGCGGGCACCGGGGCCGGCGGTGAGATCCGCGACGAGGGCGCCGTAGGCCGCGGCTCCAAGCCCAAGGTGGGCCTGACCGGCTTTACCGTTTCCAACCTGCAGATCCCGGACTTCTTGCAGCCGTGGGAAGTGAACTACGGCAAGCCCGAGCGCATCGTGACCGCGCTCGACATCATGATCGAGGGCCCGATCGGTGGCGCCGCGTTCAATAACGAATTCGGCCGCCCGAATATCTGCGGTTACTTCCGTACCTTCGAAGAGGATTTCGACGGCGAGCGCCGCGGCTACCACAAGCCGATCATGATTGCCGGCGGCTACGGCAATATCCGCGAAGAACATATCGACAAGCCCGAGTTCCAGCCAGGCGCGAAACTGGTGGTGCTCGGCGGCCCGGCGATGCTGATCGGCCTCGGTGGCGGCGCTGCCTCCAGTATGGCCAGCGGCACCAGCTCCGAGGACCTGGATTTCGCCTCCGTGCAGCGCCAGAACCCGGAAATCGAGCGCCGTTGTCAGGAGGTCATCGACCAGTGCTGGCAGCTCGGCGACAAGAACCCCATCGCCTTTATTCACGATGTGGGCGCCGGCGGCCTGTCCAACGCTTTCCCGGAGCTGGTGAAAGACGGCGGCACCGGTGGCAAATTCGAGCTGCGCAATGTGCCCTCGGACGAGCCGGGTATGAGCCCGCTGGAAATCTGGTGTAACGAATCCCAGGAGCGCTACGTGATGGCAGTGATGCCGGATGACCTGGAGCGCTTCGAGAAGATCTGTGCCCGAGAGCGCTGTCCCTTCGCGGTGGTGGGCGAGGCCACCGAAGACAAGCACCTGCTGCTGAACGACAAGAAGTTCGACAGCAAGCCGGTTGACCTGCCCATGTCCGTGCTGTTCGGCAAGCCGCCGAAAATGCACCGCGAGGCGGAAAAGCGTGACGTCAAAACCACGCCCTTCAAGACTGCAGGCATCGACCTCAACGAGGCGGTTGAACGCGTGCTGCGCCTGCCGACCGTCGCCAGCAAGAACTTCCTGATCACCATCGGCGACCGCACCGTGACCGGTATGGTTGCCCGCGACCAGATGGTGGGGCCCTGGCAGGTGCCGGTGGCGGACTGTGCGGTGACCACGGTGGCCTACGACAGCTACGCTGGCGAAGCCATGGCCATGGGTGAGCGCACGCCGGTGGCACTGCTGGATGCGCCCGCTTCCGGTCGCCTGGCCGTGGGTGAGGCGATCACCAATATTGCCAGTACCCGTATCCGCCAGCTGTCCGACATCAAACTGTCCGCCAACTGGATGTGTGCCGCCGGCCACCCGGGCGAAGAGGAAAAGCTCTATCGCACTGTGGAAGCCGTTGGTATGGAGCTGTGCCCGGAGCTGGGCATCACCATCCCGGTGGGCAAGGATTCCATGTCCATGCGCACCGCCTGGGACGACAAGGGGCTGGAGAAGTCGGTCACGGCGCCGCTGTCGCTGATCATCTCTGCCTTCTCGCCCGTGACCGACGTCCGCAAGACGGCGACGCCGCAACTGAAGCCGGGCATGGACAGCGAGCTGATCCTGGTGGACCTGGGTGCCGGCAAGAACCGCCTGGGTGGCTCCTGCCTGGCGCAGGTTTACAACCAGCTGGGTGACAAGCCGGCCGACCTGGACGACGCCGGTCGCCTGCGCGGTTTCTTCGAGGTGATCCAGAACGCGCTGGAAGATGACATCATCCTCGCTTACCACGACCGCTCCGACGGCGGCCTGTTCGTGACCCTGGCGGAAATGTGCTTCGCCGGTCGCGTGGGTGTGGACGTGGACATCTATGAGCTTGGCGAGGACGTGATTGCCGCGCTGTTCAGTGAGGAACTGGGTGCCGTGATGCAGGTGCCGGCCAATGAGGCTGGCAAGCTGGTGCGGCGCCTGGGCGAGCTGGGTGTGCCGGCGCACCGGATCGGTTACCTGAACCGGGAAGAGACCCTGCGTATTACCCGTGAGGGCAATGAGATTTTCAGTCGCTCACGCGCCGAGCTGGAGCAGATCTGGTCCGAGACCAGCTATCGCATTCAGGCCCAGCGCGACAACGCTGATTGCGCGGCACAGGAATTTGCCGCCATCGCCAAGGCCGATCCGGGCCTGTCCGTGAACCTGACCTACGACATCAACGAGGATATCGCCGCCCCTTACATCAAGAAGGGTGTGCGCCCGAAGGTGGCGATCCTGCGGGAGCAGGGGGTCAACAGCCAGGTAGAAATGGCGCATTCTTTCCACCGCGCCGGCTTCAACGCCGTCGATGTGCACATGAGCGACATTCTCGCCGGCCGTGTCACCCTCGACGATTTTCAGGGCCTGGTGGGCTGCGGTGGCTTCTCTTACGGTGACGTGCTGGGTGCCGGTGAGGGCTGGGCCAAGACCATCCTGTTCAACGACCGTGCCCGCGACCAGTTCGAGGCCTTCTTCAACCGCAAGGAAACCTTCGGTCTGGGCGTGTGCAACGGCTGCCAGATGTTCTCCGTGATCAAGGAACTGATCCCGGGTGCCGGCCACTGGCCGCGCTTCGTGCGCAACCTGAGCGAGCAGTACGAGGCGCGTTTCGCGCTGGTGGGTATCGAGGACTCCCCGTCCGTGCTGTTCAAGGGCATGGCCGGCTCCTGGATGCCGGTGGCGGTCGCCCACGGTGAAGGCCGGGTGGAATTCCCCGACCAGAAGGCGCTGGAAACCTGTGAGCAGTCCGGCACCATTGCCATGCGCTACCTGAACAATCACCAGCAGATTACCGAGACCTATCCGGCCAACCCGAATGGCTCGGTGAACGGCATTACTTCCCTCTGTTCCGAGGACGGCCGCGTGACCATCATGATGCCGCACCCGGAGCGGGTCGCCCGTGCCGTCAGCAACAGCTGGCACCCGGATGACTGGCAGGAAGATTCCGGCTGGATGCGCCTGTTCCGCAATGCGCGTGTGTTCGTCGACTGATTGTCATCCTGCCGCTACTCAAAGAGCCTGCAGTCGTGCGGGCTCAGAGTATTCATAAACACCATGGTCCCTTCCAAGAGGATCCGTGGGTAACAGAGCACCAGGACCCATATTTCGAAAACGCATGAATACATCCCTGTAGCTCCGTCGGGTACGTCCTGTACCCGACGGTTTCGAAATATGGGCCCTGGCACTCTGTCTTAAATCCTGCCTGCGGGGCTATGTCACTAGCTTGAGTCCGCACCTTTGCGATTTTTTGTGGCCACTTGCCGCAGCGTTGCAGCGACAAATTACTGGACTCCTTTCTGCGGTACACCTGCGCTCGTCAGGATTTCTGTTTTCTCCTTTGTTCATGCCTTGCCAATCAACGTCGCGTTGGTTTTGCCGACAAAATATCCAGCACCGCGAAGCTGTCTGAACTGCTTACACGTATCTTGATGGAGGTATTGATCAGGACTGTGAGGCAATGATGAGCGACAACAAAGTGAAACCGGTCAGTGCGGTGACGGAAAACGCTGATACATGCTGCTCCCGCCGGCAATGGCTAAAGGGGGCCCTCGGTGCTAGTGCACTTGGCATTATCGGGGGGGCAGGGCTGGCCGGTGTGCCCGGGATCAGCTTTGCGCAGGCCCTGAGCAAGGAGGAGCGCGACAAGCTGACCCCGGACGAGGTCATCCGGATGCTGCAGGAGGGCAACAAGCGCTTTCGTACCGGCAAGATGGAAGAGCAGGATTACCTGGCACAGAAACGTTCCAGTGTTTCAGGGCAGTATCCGGCGGCGGCAATCCTGAGTTGTATCGATTCGCGCACACCGGCGGAGATCCTGCTGGATCAGGGGATTGGTGATGTATTCAATGCCCGCGTCGCCGGCAATATCTGCAGTGACGACATTCTCGGCAGCCTGGAATTTGCCTGCGCTGCGGCCGGCTCCAAGGTGGTTCTGGTGATGGGGCATACCGCCTGTGGAGCGGTGAAAGGGGCCATCGACGGCGTTGAAATGGGCAACCTGACGGGACTGCTCGATCACATTGAGCCTGCCATCAAGGCGACGGAGTACGAGGGCGAGCGGAGCAGTGAGAATCCCGAGTTTGTGGACCGGGTCGTGGTGACCAATGTACGGCGTACCATGGACGAGATTCGCCGCCGCAGCCAGGTACTGTCCGGACTCGAGAAAGAGGGCAAGATCAAGATCGTCGGTTCGCTCTATCACCTCAATGACGGTCGCCTCGAAATGCTGGCCTGAAACGCCGCACTGAAATTTTTCGGGCATTGGCGCGGCACCTGCCGCGCGTTTTTTCTCTACCGCTGAGCTGGCCCACAACGGCCTCAGATTCGCTTCATATGAGCTCAAGGGCAATGCCGGAGTGATCCGGATTGCCCAGGCCTGCTTTCCCTGACTGCTCGACGCAACAGTGTTCTATTCAGAGCTGCAAATCCCGGATTTCCTGCTACACTAAAAGATGGGCTGACAATAAAATTTAGCGCATGGTGCAAGTCAAAGAACTCATCGACGATTACACCTGCTCCCTGGCGCCGCTGCGCCGTGAGCGTGTGGAGGCCTTGCATCACTTTATTCTCACGCAGTATCCCGACGCGCAGGTCTCGCTGCAGTACCGGATGCCCACTTACCACCACGGTAAAGGTTGGGTGTCCGTCGCCAGCCAGAGGCACCATGTCTCCCTGTATACCTGTGACCGGCACCATATCCAACCCTATATCGATCGCCATCCCGATGTGAAATGCGGCAAGGGTTGCCTGAATTTCCGTGATGGTGATGACATTGACTGGGCAGCGCTGGAGCCAGTGCTGCTTTCCGCTTTCAGCAAGGACCACTAGCAAGAACCAATCAAAGGAGGTTGCTATGGCTTACAACGAAGAACTGGTAGAAAAGGTACGTGAGCTGCTACAGGAAAACGACGGACTCACGGAAAAGCAGATGTTCGGCGGTCTCGCTTTCATGTTGAATGGCAATATGGCCTGCGGTGTCGTGGGCGAAGAGCTCATGGTCCGCGTGGGGCCCGACAACTACCAGGACGCCCTGGGCGAGCGTTACACCCGTCCGATGGATTACACCGGCCGCCCACTGAAAGGCATGGTCTATGTGGAGGAAGATGCCATCGCTGCAGATCTGGATGAATGGGTCAGTCGCGGGGTCGACTTCGCCGGTTCCCTGCCTCCCAAGTAATCCCTCCCGCTAGCATCGGCCAACCAATAGACCCCGGGACGATCACCATCGTCGCCCGTAGCTTGCTGCACACGACAAAGCTCTGCTAGCCAGAGCTTCATTTATCGCCATCACATGCCCGCCTGGGCTTATGTACCCCTTGGCTATGCTTACCCAAACCGAGACGAGGAGCTGCAGGTTGCAGGCCCACTGGGAGCATTTCAGCCATGAGGCCGACATGGGGGTGCGCGGTGTTGGTGATTCTCTGGCGCAGGCATTCGAGCAGGCCGCGTTGGCCATGACCGCCATTATCGCCGATCCCGCCAGAGTGCAGCCGGCAAAGCCGGTATCCATTCGCTGTGAATGCCCCGACAGGGAGCTCCTGCTGGCGGACTGGCTGAATGCCCTGGTCTATGAAATGGCCTGTCACAATATGCTGTTCTCCCGCTTCGAGGTAACGATCGACAATGACAGCTTGTCGGCCACTGCCTGGGGCGAGGCGGTGGATCGTGTGCGGCACCGGCCCACCGTGGAAGTGAAAGGTGCCACCTATACCGCACTGCGGGTCAATCAGAGGGACGACGGCAGTTGGCTCGCCCAGTGTGTCGTCGATGTGTGAAGTGCGATGGCGAGAAATTATCCCCTGCAGCGACAGTCAGAGTTCAGCTGGCGTATCGATCCGTTCGGAAAGATGCGCGTGCCCGGCATCGTTTACGCCGATGAACAGCTGATCGGGGCTATGGACGACAAGGTGTTCGAGCAGCTCTGTAACGTAGCGACGTTGCCGGGCATCGTGCAGGCAGCGTATGCCATGCCGGACGCACACTGGGGCTATGGCTTCCCCATCGGCGGTGTGGCAGCCTTCGATGCCGATGAGGGCGGGGTGGTTTCCGCGGGTGGCGTGGGCTTTGATATTTCCTGCGGCGTTCGCGCCCTGCGCACCGGCCTGACTGCCGACGACATCGAGTCCCGCAAGACGGAGCTTGCCAATGCCCTGTACCAGCAGGTGCCCGTGGGCGTCGGCAGCACCGGGCGCATTCACCTTAACGATAAAGGCATGAACGCCATGCTGCTGGGTGGAGCCCGCTGGGCTGTGGAGCAGGGCTACGGTGAACCCGCTGACCTGGACCATATCGAGGAGCGCGGTTGTATGCGCGGTGCGGACCCGGAGGAGATCTCCGCGCAGGCCCGCCGGCGTCAACAGGATGAAATGGGCACCCTGGGCTCCGGCAATCATTACCTGGAAGTACAGCGCGTAGCGGAAATCTACGATCCAAAGATCGCCACCGCCTTCGGCCTGAAGGAAAACGACGCGGTGGTGTTTATCCACTGTGGTTCCCGTGGTCTGGGTCACCAGATCGGCACCGAGTTCCTGAAATACATGGTGCTCGCCGCCAGCAGTCATCACATTGAGCTGCCGGATCGCGAGCTCGCCTGCGCACCAATCCATTCTGAACTGGGGCAGGCCTACCTCGGGGCCATGCGCGCCGCAATCAACTGTGCCCTCGCCAACCGGCAGATCATCACCCACCTGACCCGGCAGGTCTTTGCTGACGTGCTGCCCGCTGCGGACCTGACGCTGCTGTTCGATGTGTCCCACAACACCTGCAAACTGGAGACCCACACTGTCGCAGGCCGCAAACGAAAACTGTACGTGCATCGCAAGGGGGCTACCCGCGCATTTGGGCCCGGTCACCCGGATATCCCCGAGTCCCTGCGGTCGGTAGGGCAGCCGGTGCTGATCGGTGGCTCCATGGGGACAGAATCCCACATCCTGGCAGGCGCCAGTAGCGGCGAGGCGCTGTCCTTCAACTCCGCCTGCCACGGTGCCGGTCGCGCCATGAGCCGGCACCGGGCCACCAAACTGTGGAGAGGGCGCTCGGTGGTGGATGAGCTGGGCGCGCGGGGTATCGTCATCCGCAGTCCATCGATGCGTGGCATAGCGGAGGAAGCACCTGGAGCCTACAAGGATGTCCGCGCCGTGGTGGACGCGGCTGAGTCCGCGGGGCTGGCGCGTAAAGTGGCACGGGTGGAACCCCTGGTCTGTATCAAGGGCTGATGGTCCCTGGGCCAGGTACTGGCCACTACACTGTGAGACAGCTCAACCCCTACTAACCTTTTTGGGCAATAGGAAGACGGACGTAGTCATGACCACCCTGACATTGAATAACGGCGTTGAAATTCCCCAGATTGGTTTCGGTACGGCCGCCATCGGCGAGTGGCAGCAGGATGACAGCTTTGTCACTGACACCATCCTCAAGGCCATGGCCGTTGGCTACCGACACTTCGATACGGCGTCCGTCTATGGCAATGAGCGCGCCCTGGGGCGGGCGATCCTGCAGTCCGGTATTCCGCGCCATGAACTGTTCATTGTCAGCAAGGTGTGGGACACCGAGCAGGGGCCTGGTACCAGAGATGCTTTTGCACGCAGCCTGGAACGGTTGCAACTGGAATACCTGGATCTCTATCTCGTTCACTGGCCGGTTCCGGCCTATACGCGAGAAACCTGGGAGGCGATGGAGTCTCTCTGTGATGAAAAGAAAGTCCGGGCACTGGGCCTGTCAAACTTCCGCAAATCCGATATCGAGCAACTGGCCACCTTTGCCCGCATCAAACCTGCCTATAACCAGCTGGAACTACACCCTTACCTGATCCAGCAGGCACTGAAGGATTACTGCCAGTTTCACAAGATTGCAGTTTCCTGCTGGTCTCCCCTGGGGTCCGGCAGCTGGAGTGGTGTGGAGAAGAAAGACAAGCCCATCGTCGATCCGGTGATCGTTGCACTGGCAGACAAATACGGAGTGAGTGCCGGTCAGGTCATTCTCAAGTGGGATGTGCAGCAGGGCCGGATAGTCATTCCCAAAGCGGAAAAACTGCAACATATCACCGCCAATTTCTCCCTGTGGGATTTCGAGCTGACCGATGAGGAGATCCAGTCGATCAACGCCCTGAACCGCGACCACCGCTTTGGCGCCGATCCGGATACTGCCCACGATTCAAATATTAAAATACAAGTACCGGATTGAGCGCCTCGCCTCGGGACGCTCTTTTGTCACAGTGTTGCCTTCCTCTCGTCTGGGAACTGCAAGGAATGGCGCTGTATTCGACTGATTGGTCTTTTGATCGTTGTGAAAGTAAAAAAAATATGATTATTTGAAGTCTTGCCTGCCTGGTTTGCCTTTGTGAGGCTCCTCCAAGCTAGGCCAGTCGTCAGCAGGATTGCCTGTCAGAAAACACCCTTTCAAAAGCAACAATAATTATTATGCCTATAGAACTGTACCCGCGGTGCGCACGGGAGGGGTTTAGCCTTTCACTCTTACTCTTTCTGGGGCTTTCTTTCTTGTTGTTCTCTGGGCCCAGTCAAGCCGACATACCTGAGGCCGGGTTTGATGCCTATCGCCTCTCCCAGGATTCCGTCCTGACAGTACTTTCGGATGAGGGCCTGCTGGCCAATGACCGGGATGCCGATGGGGATAGTCTTCGTGTCTCCAGAATCACCAGTAATCCGGCCCACGGCACCATCGAGCTGGCCGCAGATGGATCCCTGCGTTACCAGCCTGTTCCTGGATACCATGGCAATGACAGCTTTCGTTACACCGTTATAGCCGCAGGGGAGGAATCTGCCGAAGCGTTGGTGTTCCTTCAAGTTCAACCACAGCTGGCGCCGGGAGTACCGGGGGACTGGTTTACTCTCGGCGCAAATAGCGCACGTACCGGGTACATGCCGGGTTTTGTCAGTGATGAGCCACCAGCACTCCTCTGGCGCAGTCGTGTTTCCATTGGCGCTACCTGGTTGGAGCAGCCGGTCGTGGCGGATGGACAGGTGTTTGCAAGTTCAGGAAGATCAGGTTATCCGGAGCATTTCATTATTTCCCTGGCTGCGCGAAGTGGCAATCAGATCTGGAAGAAGCGTTTCGATGATTCGTACTCTGTTAGCCAGGGCAGTTACAGTAATGGCCGGCTTTTCGCTTCCCGCGATGGCTACGTATCGGACTATGAATCTGATTCTCAACTATGGGCGCTAGACAGTAAGACCGGTGAAACAATCTGGAGTAATGATCTGCCGGCGGGAAATCACACTTTTCGGGCACCTGCGATCGCAGGCAATCACTTGTGGACCATGGCCGGTAGTACCCGAAGTCACGGTGTCTGGGGCTATGACCAGGTCACTGGTGAGCAGTTGTTCGCTGATCCGGGGCCGGAGATCGACAATGACAACTGGGCACCCTCATTCTTTGAGGGCCGGCTCTTCGCACTGATTGGCAATCGGTTCAGGGAGTATGAGCCGGTCGATGGCACGATGTTACGGGAACTGGAACTCGGATTCCGTACTCACGGAAGGCAGTTTGCTATTCCTGTTATCGACCAGGGTCTTGCGTTTATGCAGGACTACCGCCAGTTGGTCGCAGTGGGCCTGGACGATTTTACGCAGAGATGGAGCCTGCCTGTCAGCAATGCCGGGTTGCCGGTGGTATCTGATGGGCTGCTCTATGTGGTGGAGGCCGGCAACGTATTGGTCTTGGAGGCGCATTCTGGCCGGCAACTGGCCAGCCTGGAGACTGATCACACCGCTTTATGGGTGGCCCTTACTGACAATATGCTGGCTGTTGCCTCTGCCACCCAGGTCGAGCTGTTTGACCGTTTTACCCTGTCCCATACCCACAGTCTCGATGCCGGCGGGCATATCGCGATCGCAGATGGGGTTCTGTATACCGCAACCGAGGGTGAGGTAACTGCCTGGTCGCTGGCTCCCCGGCAAAGAGTAAATGATCAACAGCCCGTTCTCATCAAACCTCTTTCAGACCTATATCTTGACCAGGGTCAGGAGGTGGTCATTGACCTGCTGGAATACTTTACAGATCCCGACGATGACGACACAGAGATACGTTTTGCGCTGGAGTACAACCGCAATGATGGTCGCCTGAAGGCGAGCGCAGAGGGTGGCAAACTGACGATAAAAGTGCCGGATTTTCCCGGCGAAGCACAGTTGACCGTCAGGGGAAATTCTGCCGGGCAGGTAATCGAGGATAGTTTCACCATCTACTATTCTGATCCGAGCATCCTCCTTGAGCTTTTCGATCAGGAGGGCAAACCGCTGGAATCTGGTTCAGTGGTTTCGGGTCAGATCCGCGGGCGGGTCACCGTGCTGGATAAAGTCGGCCAGCATGCCCAGTTTTATCAGAATTTTCGTGTGCTCCACACCGAGGAGCATGGGCATATGGTTGATGAGGAAATATGGCAGAGAAATTTCGTGGTGGACACCACAGGATTCTTTGATGGTGAGAATCTCATTAGCGTTCATGTTCACCCGATGAATATGCCTGATCAACCTTATCGGGCTCAATTCAGTGTTTCCTATGTCAAAGTTGAGACTTTCAATTTCAATCCGGCACCCAACGGTGACACAGCACTGCCTGAGATGGCGTTGGATGTGCGCAAGTTCAAGATTACTCCCTCAGAGCTTTTGCCTGGCCATGAGCTGGAGGCTTCACTCGGTGCCGTTGTCGTCATGGATGATTTTGGGGAGATATGGATTGATGAGTCACGATTTAGTTCGGAAAAGGCCCAGGTAATTCCTCACTTGGGGGCGTCCGTTCTGGGTCGAGGGCGTTGGGCTGAATCCTTCCCACCCTGGGGAGAATCCAATGGGCTTTACATCGAAGGAGCGCAACTATTTAGTTTCCAGAAGGAGCAGGAGTATGCTGCCAATGTTGTTTTCTTCTTCAATGACGATTCCGGCCGTGCCAATTACGCCTTTTACCCCTTGGTGATTCCAGCGCTTCCAGGAGGTGATCGAGGTGGTTATCCGCTGCCGAATCTCGACACCAGGCTGATTGATATTCTGCAGGGTGACGAAATTCTGGTGCCTTCTGGCGGCAGTTATATTGCCAGGATGGAAATTGAGGTGAACATGGAAATGGCCTCAAAGTTTCCCATTATGAATACTTGGGTAGGAAACCGTTCAGTGGCCTCCATCAATATTTTTGATCACGTGAACTATATACCGGATGGTTTTACGAAGTTGTATGTGGATATAGCCATCCCGGCGGCCGAAATTGAAAAGTTACAGGACACTAGGCAGCCGGGGATCGATACTCTTGCATTTGCACTATGGAGCGACTTTTCCGAGCGAGGTGTTGGCAATAAAAGCCTGGCGAGCAGTGAGCATACGCACCTTTCGGCCATTCTCACCCCTGCACGTGCTCACCTAATACCTGATGTTGATCATGATGGTGTAGATAACGATCTGGATAATTGTCCGGCCAAGTACAACCCAGAGCAGGCCGATGCCAATGGCGATGGCCGGGGGGATGCCTGCTATGGTTTTCCGGTCAGTACGCGCCACATTGCTAGCCATGGCCAGTATCTGGCTGGTGGCGAGTCTTCATTTTTACCGGGCCAGAGCCTGTATGTCTGGAATGGGGATTTTGGCCGGGGAAGTCCCGGTTGTAACTTCGATTGTCTTGGGGATCGTTGGCCGCTTCTGGTTGAGGACCTTGCCGAAATAAGTGGCTTTGTCGCGGAATCGGGTCTTCCTGGTCTTGGTTCAGCGACACGTGAAAATGGTGACCTGCAAGTAACCTACAATGGGGCTCCCCTGTATTTCTCTGCTGATGACAGCCAGAACGGAGACGTCGAGGGGGAGGATGACTATTGGTTTCTTGCCACGGTTAACCCGACTGCCAGTTTTAAAATTGCAAAGTCGTCTCTAACCATTTCTGAGGGCGTGGGCCAATTTGACCTTGTCGTTTACAGGCTGGGGAGTGAGTTTGAGTATTTCGAAGCCGTTCCGATCTCTCTCGGTGGGAATGCCAGTGCAGAAAGTGACTATCTATTCAAGTCATCGCTACTCACTTTTCCACCTGGTGAAATCTCTGCTGTGATGACAATTGAAATTCTAGAAGATACGTTACAGGAGGGGAAAGAGGAGGTTGTTGTCGGTTTGGCAGGAGCTCAGCCTGATTTCAAAGTTCTTGAATCAGATACCATCAAAATAATCATAAATGATAATGATGAATCTGATGCTTCCGGGAGTGGTGGGGTGGGCACTGGATCCTCGTCCTCTGGAGGTGGGAAAGGCACTGGGTCTTCGTCCTCCGGTGGCGGCGGTGCGGCCGGATGGCTTTTCTTATTGCTGCTTGTTGCTATTCGGTGGAAAGTTTACTCACCAGGTTTTAGGGAAGGCCGATGCGCCAAGGGCGCTATGTTGACGGTTAATCACTGTTGATTAACCTTGACCCTTTGTTACTGCAGTTGGCATTTTTACTGATTTTTGACCCGGCGATTAATGGGGCGCATCGCTCGCAGGAGCAGAATCCCCAGTTTTGCACCAGATGACATAAATGCTCCGGCAAGGCCACCGCAAATGAGCCCCCAAAAGTGGGCCTCAGTGATGACTTCTGCGCCAACCCAGCTTTCTGTCAGTGAATCTTTAGTGCCGAATGTTTCCGAATAAACCTTGAGGGAAATCAGGGCCAAAATGAAAGCTCCCCGCCATCGCTCACTCCGCTCCGTGAGATCTCGCGTTGCTCCCAGGGCGACAAGGGCGTGAAGCACACCAGAAAATCCTACATACCAATCGATTTGTGGCTCAAATAGCAGGAGCGCTATTCCGCACATTGAGGCTAAAGCAACGCTTTCCAACAGCAGGCGATGAATCGTCTGCTGGGCGGGGAAGAGGGCCCAGTAGATGAGGAAGCCGGAGAGGTTTAGCAGCAGGTGATGAAGATTTATATGAGCGAAATGTGCAGTGAGAATCCGCCAATATTGTCCGGAAAGAATCTGAAAACGATCATAGCGCAGTAACGGTTCCAGCTCTCTTGAGAAGAAGTGTATCAGGCATATGAGGCTGATCAGTAGTACTGGTCCAGTCCCAATTCTGATAGCGTTTCTTGCTTTATGCGGCATGAGCTTTGAGTCTCACTGTTACTTTATATGGAGAGGTACCCTCTACCTTTTTGTTGGCGCCTCTTCGGTTCACCAGCCGTAATGGGCCGATAAATGAAGAGCTAGGGCATTGTATCAGTGGTTCTCGATTCCAGTGCTATGGAGCCTAAGTCAGGGCTGGAGTTCAATGTCCCGCGCCTGGCAAGTTGTACCAGGGAAGGCTCCCGTTCCGCTTTCTGATTCTGCACTCGTAGGGCTTCGCGGTATACCCTGTCCGATACAATATATTCCTCGGCCTGCTGGTTGATCTCACTGTAGCGGGTGTTCAGCTCGGCGATCTTCATCGACAGGTGTTCCAGGTCCAGAATGCCATCGAAGTAGAGGGCGATCAGGCGCTCACATTCCCGCGCAATCGCCAGGTACTCGTTGCCCACCTCGCGGTGACCCTCGTAGTTTCTCTTGAAATTGAAAAAGGTCTGGATACCACCAAGCAGGGCGGTGAGCAGTGCCAGCGCGGCACCCGCCCATTTGGTCCAGTCGGGCAGTTCGGTATTGATCAGGGAGAAAAACAGGGAGCCCAGGAAGAGGTTGATCACCACGATCGGCACACCGCAGAGTACATGCAGGTTGCGGCCACGCATGGAAGCCCGGAAGTGGCTGTGCTTGCACAGATGCGCATTCCAGCGCAGTTTGTCCAGCACTTCCACCGTGTTGGGGATAATACCTCCGACTGGGGCGGTTGCGATGTTTGCGGGATCAGTTCGAGAAATCGCCATCGTTCGACCGGGTCCGTTGGTAACAGGCGGAAGCGCCTATTGTGCCTGCTCGATGGCGGTTTTTCAGCTGGAATTGGATGGGCCTGGCTCCTGACGATTTTGTCAGGTGAGCTCTGTGAGGCTCTCCGGCTGCCTTGCAACGCCTGGGCGTGGCAAGCCCAGGAAAATCGACACCAGCGCCGCGAGCCCCAGCAGCCAGCAGTACTGGATGCTGCCCACCAGCGCCAGTGGTGAGACTTTGGCCAGCGAGGAAGCCAGAAGTATTTGCGCACCCCACGGCAGCAGGCCCTGCACGGCGCAGGAGAAGATATCCAGCAGGCTGGCAGTGCGGCGCGGGTCGACACCGTAGCGGGCAGCGATGTCCCTGGCCAGCTCACCGTTCAGCAGGATGGCGACGGTGTTGTTGGCCACACACACGTTGGTGGCGGATACGGCGAGGCCGATGCTCAGCTCGCCGGTGCGTGGGCCGCGATTCCTGTCGCCGCCGAGGCAGCTGAGCCAGTCAATGGCCCGGGCGAGCCAGGCCAGTCCGCCGCCGGATTTCATCATTGCGCCCAGGCCGCCGATCAGCAGGGACAGGATGAGGATCTCCTGCATGTTGGTGTAGCCGGCATAGATGTCCTTCGACAGGTTCACGAGTGTATAACCGGGCTCGAGGCCCAGGCCGACAGCGCCGGCCAGCAGGATGCCGGCGAACAGCACCAGTAGCACATTGACGCCGAGGATCGCCATCGCCAACACGGCGACGTAGGGCAGGACCCGCAACAGTTCGTAATCGCCGGGTGTCGGCACCGCCACCGTAGTGCCCTGGAAATAGAGCCAGGTCATTGTCATCAGGGCCGCGGGCAGGGCGATGCGGAAGTTCATGCGGAACTTGTCACGCATCTCGACGTTCTGGGTGCGGGTGGCGGCAATGGTGGTGTCTGAGATGATCGACAGGTTGTCGCCGAACATGGCCCCACCCACCACAGTGCCCACGGTCAACAGCAGTGGCAGGTCGGTGGCGTCCGCCACGCCCACGGCGATCGGTGCGATGGCGGCGACGGTGCCCATTGAAGTGCCCATGGCGGTGGCCACAAACGCGGTAATGGCAAACAGCCCCGGCAGCACCAGCGCCGGCGGAATCACGCTGAGGCCGGAGTTTACCGTTGCATCCACACCGCCGACCGCCTTGGCCACGCTGGCAAAGCCACCCGCGAGCAGGTAGATCAGGACCATGGTGACGATGGTGTGATTACCAACTCCGCGCACAAAGGTCTCGATGCGCTCGTTCAATGATCCCCGGGCCAGCCAGATGGCCAGGGCGATGGCCGGCAGGATCGCGACCGGTGCGGACACCTGGTAGAAAGCGAACTCGACACCCTGGGCCTGGAACCAGGGGCCACTACCGACGAACAGGGTAAGGAATACAGCGAGGGGCAGCAGGGCCAGCGCGGAAGGTTTGGTCATGGGTACAGCTTCGACAAACAGCGGGCAGAAAAGGCCGGCGATTATAAAGACGGCCCGGAAATTGACCAATAATTCTCCGGTCGGGATGCCGGCATTCTGGTTATAAGTGCGGAGTGCTTTTACCGTCCGGGTGCCGGCTCGCAGCGGACCTCTTCCGCACCAAAGCCCCAGGTCAACCGCACACCACCGGATTCTTTCCACAGGCTCTCATTGCGGCCCTGGTACCTGATGCCGTTGTTCCCCGGCTGGCGATACATCAGCGAGACCCGATCCCCGCGTTCGGCGATCAGGGTGGGCGGATCTGTCTCGAAATAGGTCACCACCAGTTCATTGGCCGGGTTGCCATCACAAGCGAATACCATCGGCGCGCTCGAGGGCACCAGGCGGTAGCGTGCCTGCAGTTCGGCGATGCGCTGGCGATAGCTCTCCTCGATACAGGCACGCTTGTCGTCGCTCTTCCAGCACTCGTTGCGCCCCTTGATCCAGCCGCGTTGCTCGGCCTTGAGCACTGGAGGACGCTCGTTCGCAGCCTTTTTGCCGGCTGCGGCGTAGACCGTTGCCATCTTTCGGTCGAGGCGGGCCAATTGCTCGTCCTGGCATATGAGGGCCTCGATACCGCCTGCTTTCACCTTGCTGCAGTCGAAGGCCGGATCGGCTCCGGAGGTGGCCAGGGCGCCCGCAGCGGCAATAAAGCCAGCCAATGCGGCCAGGCAGCGCAGGCGGTGATGGGTGGGGCTGGTCCTCATGGATTCGGGTCTCTCACTGACTTCCTTATGATCAGGATAGCTGCACCAATGCCGCCGGGGTTTACAGCAGTGGCTCTTCAGTCCCCGGCAAATCTGTTTATGATGTGCGTTGCGCTGGGCACCATCGGGCTCTTCATGGCCGGGATCCCCTGTCACGGGCATCGGCGCCAGTGCGGGGCACCGATCCTATCTGCAGCACCTGGCAGGTAAAAAAAGAACCAAAAGAAGGCCGGTGACACGGCTACAAGGGAATCATCAATGGCATTGTCGCGGCACCACTTCATTGTTATCGGACCACTGCTCGCTGCCGCTTTTTTCTGGCTGCTCACCGGGACAGGCATGCCCTACCTGCCGGCAGTGACGGCCGCAATTACCCTGCTGACCGTGACCTGGTGGATTACCGAGGCCCTGCCGATTCCGGCGACCTCACTGGTGCCGTTTGTGCTGCTGCCGCTGTTCGGGGTTGCCGATCACAAACTGGTGGCTTCTTCGCTGGGCAGCCATGTCATCCTGCTGTTGATGGGCGCTTTTATGCTGTCCAAGGCGCTGGAAAAGAGCGGTGCCCATGAGCGGCTGGCACTCTACATGCTGCGCCTCGTTGGGGTGTCCAGTGGGCGGAGGCTGGTGCTGGGTTTTATGCTGGCGGCTGGCCTGCTCAGTATGTGGATTTCCAATACCGCCACTACCCTGATGATGCTGCCCATTGCACTGGCGATACTGTCGAGGGTGGAAAACCGCAAGCTCACTGTCGCCCTGGTACTGGGCATCGCCTACGCCGCCAGCCTCGGTGGGGTAGGGAGCCCCATCGGCACACCGCCGAACGTCATCTTTATGGGCATTTACGAGGAGGTCACCGGGCGCGGCTTCAGCTTCCTGCAGTGGCTGTTCATCGGCGTGCCGGTGGTGCTGGTGACCCTGCCGATCATGGCCCTCTGGCTCACCCGCAATGTCCATCTCGACAAGACTATTGTCCCGCCGTCCGTTGGCGAATGGCGCCCGGAAGAGGTTCGAACGCTGGCGGTGTTCGGTATAGCCATCCTGGCCTGGGTCACCCGCGGAGAGCCCTTCGGTGGCTGGAGCGGGTGGCTGGGGATCGACGGTGCCGGTGACAGCACCGTGGCCCTCGGGGCGGTGGTGCTGCTGTTCCTGGTGCCCGACGGCAAGGGCGGTCGCCTGATGGACTGGCAGACCGCAGAAAACATTCCCTGGGGCATGCTGCTGCTGTTCGCCGGCGGTATTGCCATCGCCAAGGGGTTCGCCGCTTCCGGCCTCAGCGACATGCTTGGCAACGGGCTGTCGTTCCTCACCGCCATGCCCCTGTGGCTGATGCTGGTCTTGCTGTGCCTCTCGGTGACCTTCCTGACCGAGATCACCAGCAATACCGCGACTGCGACATTACTGATGCCAATCCTCGCGGTTGCCGCGCAATCCGCCGGTTTCGATCCCATGGTGCTGATGATCCCCGCCGCTATGTGTGCCAGCTGCGCCTTCATGCTGCCAGTGGCCACCGCGCCCAATGCCATTGCCTATGGCACCGGTGTGATCAGGATGCAGGATATGGTGCGGGAGGGGGCTGTCTTGAGCGTGCTGGCTTCGCTGATTATTGCCGGGATGAGCTGGCTGTTGCTCGTGTAGGGCGCCCTTGTAGCCCCGGTAATGTTTCGGTAGCGTGGAGATCGCCTTTCACAACGAAACACTGCCAGGGAGTGGTTATGAAAATGTGCCTTCGCGTCATCGCGGGCCTCACCAGCTTTTTCATTGCTGGTGTTGTATTTGCCAACCCGACTGCGGCTCGGGCAGAAAATGTCATCGATGTGATGGCTGTGGATTATGCCTTCGGCGCTCCGACAGAGATCCCTTCTGGCTGGACTACCTTCCGCATGAAAAACGTGGGCAGTGAGGTCCACGTTATGTCACTGGCTCGTCTCCCTGAAACCGTGAGCCTCGCTGAAATTCGCAAACTCAATAATGCCTACGCAAGTGACCAGCGGCGGATGCACCGTGGAGAAATCATATCAGAAAAAGCCCTGGAACTCTGGGAAGCGATGGAGCCGGCATGGTGGCCTCGGATTGAAATGCACGGCGGTGTTGGCTTTATCTCTCCCGGACAGGTGGGGGAGACCACGGTTTACCTGCAGCCGGGCCTTTACGAATTGACCTGTCACATCAAGACAGCGGACGGTAAATCGCATTTCATCATGGGGATGCGCGCCCATATCCGCGTTACGCCGCAGGCTTCTGGTATGCAGGAACCTGAAACGGATGTCCGGCTTACCGTCAGCCGGGACGGGCTGGAGTTGCAGGGAGAAATCAGCCGGGGTGAGCAGCTGGTGGAAGTGCACTATGCCGATAGCCCCGACCCGTTACACGATATACACCTGGCGAGGTTGGATGAGAACGACAGCCAGGCAAAGGCTGTTGCGTGGATGGACGCTGTCCAGGCCCCGGCACCTGTGACGATGCTCGGTGGTGTGGGGCATCTCAGTGCCGGAAAAAGTGGCTATTTCGATGCGAATTACACACCCGGGAGCTATCTGTTTTTATGCCAGCAGCATCCGGAAGAGCGGTTGCTGGTGGAGATTCCGCAGTAAAACAACAGTGGCGCCCGGCCGGGGTTTCTCGGGGGAGGATCCGGTATGGGCGCTGGCTTCCTCCTGCCGGGTTCTGTCCGCAACTAGGCTTGCCATAAGTATTGGCGGTATTGCGGGGCAGCCCGGTGTCCACACTTCTGAAGGTAGGCCTCAACACCACAGGCAGGGATTTTGTCGTCGGTGATGTCCACGGCCATTTTTCCCAGTTACAGCATCAGCTGAAATTACTGCAATTTGACGGCAACAGTGACCGGCTCTTCTGTGTCGGTGATGTGGTAGACCGTGGGGAAGAGAGTGAGGCCATGCTCGAACTGGTGGACCAGCGGCGCTGTTTCAGTGTGCTGGGCAACCATGAAGCGATGATGATCGCCGGGTTTGAAAAGCCTGAGGATGCGGGCCTGCACCTGTCCAATGGCGGTGAGTGGTTTTATCGACTGCCGCGTACACGACAGCAACGTTATGCCGAGCAGGCCCGAACCTGGCCCTGGGCCATCGAGATCGAAACGTCCCGGGGGCCGGTTGGCCTGGTACACGCCAATGTCCCGCAGAGCAGCTGGCACGAGGTTTCGAAACAGCTACAGGCGATGGCGGCCGACTGGCAGGCCGGTGCCCCGCTCACCAGTCACGCCATCGAATACGCCGCGCAGAACCTGCTCTGGAACCGGACGCTGGTGCTGCGCCTTTACAGTGAGTTTCTGGAATCTGAAGCCAACAAGCGGCGCATAGTTGCGCACTGGCAATCCCCGGGCAGTGACGAGTGGGTGGCGCAGGGGACGGTCAGCCAGTTGGCGCCGTTCGATATCGAGGGCGTCGCTGGTGTCTGCATGGGACATACCTATGTGCCGGTGCCCATCCGGGCGGGCCGCTGCCACTTCCTTGATACCTACCGCGGCGATCCGGGGGAAGCGCTGGGCATCATCTGCATCAACGCCTCCTGAAGTCATATGTCGTCAGGCGCCGATCAGCCCCTGGCCGCAGACCCGGATGGTGTTGCCATTGATGCCGCTGGCGCCCGGTGAGGCGAGGAAGCAGATCAGTTCTGCCACATCCCGTGGCTGGCCGCCCTGCTTGAGGGAATTGAGCCGCCGGCCCGCCTCCCGGGTAAAGAAGGGCATGGCATCGGTCATGGCGGTTTCGATAAACCCGGGTGCCACGGCGTTGGCGCAGATGCCGCGCTCGGCCAGCTTCGGCCCCAGTGCCGCCACATAGCCGATCAGGGCCGCCTTGGTGGTGGCGTAGTTCGTCTGGCCGAAGTTGCCCGCCACGCCGCTCATCGATGATAAGTAGACCAGCCGCCCGCTATCGCGGATCAGTTGCGCCTCCAGCAGTGCCGCGTCGGCGGCGATAATGGCCGCAAGGTTGACCTGCATGACCTGCTGCCAGAAATGCTCCGGCATTTTGCCCAGCGTCTTGTCGCGGGTAATGCCGGCATTGTGCACGAGAATATCCAGCCCGCCGAACTGTTCGCGGACAAGCTGCACCAGCTTTTGCGGCGCATCCCCGGCCGAGATATCCAGTGTCAGTGGGGTTGCTCCCATTTCCCGAGCTACTCTCCCGAGCTCTTCCGAGGCGGCGGTAATATCCAGGCAGATCACCTCCGCGCCTTCCTGGCGCAGCCGTTGTGCGGTCGCCAGGCCGATGCCACGGGCGGCGCCGGTGACGAGGGCGACCTTGCCAGCCAGCAGTTGCTCCCGCGGCAGCACCTCCGGGGCGCGGGTCTGGGCGGTTACCGTGATGGCCTGGCCAGACACATAGGCGGTCTGCGGTCCACAGAAAAAGCGCAGCACCATATCAAGGCGCTCGCCGGCATCGTGCGCCACGTAGGCCAGGTTGACAGTGGTACCCCTGGGGCCCAGCTCCTTGCCGAGGGAGCGGCTGAAGCCCTCCAGCCCACGCGCCACACCGGCCGCTTCCACACTCTTTGCTTCTGAAGGTACAGGGGCGAGCAGCAAGACGCGGCCATTGGTGCCGATGCGACGCGCTACCGGATGCAGGCGCTCGTAGAGGCTGTTGTAATCGGCAGTGGTCTCTAGCCCGGTTGCGTCCAGTATCAGGATATCGAAACGTTCGTCGCCGGACTGCGGTTCGGCATCGTGGATCTCCGCACCGGCAGCCTCGAGTATCTGCCGCAGGACAGTTTCCAGGTTACCGCTGGCAGCACCTAACAGCAGCACGCGTTTGCCCTTGAAAGGCTGGGCCCGGTATGGACCGCTTTCACGCGCAAGGATGACCGGATTCGGCAGACCCAGGGCTTTTGTCAGCCAGCCAGTCAGCGGATTTTTGTTCAGGTTTTGCAGCAGGTCAGACATGGAGTTCTTTGATCTTCTGTCGTTATTTTTCCAGGATGGCCGTCACGGCCTGGCCGCCGGCAGCGCAGACGGAAATCAGCCCGCGGCCGGAGCCCTTTTCATTGAGGATTTTTGCCAGGGTGCCGACGATACGCCCCCCGGTAGCGGCAAACGGGTGGCCGGTGGCGATGGAGCTGCCTTTCACATTCAGCTTGCTGCGATCGATGTTGCCCAAGGCCTGTTCGAGGCCGAGCCTGTCGCGGCAGAATTCATCGGATTCCAGCGCGGCGAGCGTGCACAGCACCACTGCCGCGAAGGCCTCGTGAATCTCGTAGTAATCGAAATCCTGCAGCGTCAGCCCGCGCTTGGCCAGCATGCGCGGGATGGCGTAGGCACCGCCCATCAGCAGGCCCTCATTGCCGTTCACGTAGTCGACCGCTGCCACTTCACCGGCAGTGATATAGGCAAGGATGGGGAGTCCGCGCTCCCTCGCCCATTCTTCACTGGCCAGCAGCACGGCGGAAGCGCCATCGGTAAACGGGGTGGCATTGGCGGCGGTAATGGTGCCACTGTCGCGGTCAAACGCGGGTTTCAGTTTGGCCATTTTCTCTAGCGTGGCATCTGCACGCAGGTTGTTGTCCCGTTTCAGCCCGTGGTAGGGCATTACCAGGTCATCGAAGAAGCCCTCGTCATAGGCCCGGGCCAGGTTCTGGTGGCTGGCCAGGGCCAGCGCATCCTGGGCTTCCCGGCTGATGCCGAATTTCTTCGCCGTGATCTGGGCGTGCTGGCCCATGGTTTTGCCGGTGCGGGGCTCAGCGCCGGTGGGCATCTCCGGCAGCAGGTGCTTGGGGTTCAGCAGCTTGAGGGCGGCCTTGATCCGGTCCCCGGTGGTGCGGGCGGCGTTCACCTTCACCAGCGCGCGGCGCAGGTCGTGGTTGGCACCCATGGGGATGTCCGAGGTGGTATCGGTGCCACAGGCAATGCCGCTGTCGATCTGCCCCAGGGCGATCTTGTTCGCCACCAGGATGGTGGCTTCCAGGCTGGTGCCACAGGCCTGCTGGATGTCGTAGGCCGGCGTATGCGGATCCAGGCCGCAGCCCAGCACCGATTCCCGCACCAGATTCCAGTCGCTGGCATGCTTCTGCACCGCACCGCCGGCCACCTCGCCGAGCTTCTGTCCCCTCAGGCCGCACTGGTCAACGAGCCCGCGCAGGGTATCGGTCAGCATCGTCTGGTTGCTGAGCTCAGCATACGCAGTGTTTGAGCGGGCAAACGGAATGCGGTTGGCGGCGACGATCGCGACGCGGCGGGGTTCTCCGATCTGCATGGGGCGTCCCTTGTCTGGCTGTGATTGGTTTCAGCGTAGGTTATCGGCTGCGGGCGCCGCAGGGCAGGTTAAAGTGAGACAGGGCGGCTGGCTGATTCGCTCAGGGGGAGGCGGTCAGTGCCCAGGCTCCACTTTGCGGCATAATCGACTTTGATTTGTTACGGGAAGAGGGATCACAAATGCGCGTATTCGATGACATAGAGGCCCCGGTAATCGAACGTTTTGGCAGCCGCAGGGCCTTGAACAGCCAGCTGGCCAGACCAGAGCCGGCCGCAGCCCTGCGTAAAATCGCCGACAGCCGCTGGCTGTCCGAGGCATCCCGTGCTGTGATGCAGGCGGGGTTCAACTGGACCGTGGTGCGGAATAAATGGCCGCGTATCGAAGAGATCTTCCACGGCTTCGACCTGCATCACTGTGCCTTCATGCCGGATGAGGCGCTGGAAGACGTGATGAAGCAGGACGGCATGATCCGCCACTGGGCCAAGACAAAGGCAATCCGGGACAACGCGACCTTCTTCCTGGAGCTGTCCCGGGCTCACAATGGGCTGGGCCATTATTTCGCCGGCTGGGATGCGGCCAGCTACGTCGATAACCTCCGCGCCCTGCAGAAAGGCGGCTCCCGCCTCGGTGGCCGCACGGCGCAGGTGTTCCTGCGGCGCATGGGGGTGGATACCCCGATCTTCTCGCCGGATATGGTGCAGGCGCTGGTGCGGGAGGGTGTCGTGCTCAAGTCACCGTCGTCGCAGAGGGACCTGGCTGCGGTTCAGTCGGCGCTGAACCAGTGGCGACAGGAGTCCGGCCGAAGCCTCAGTGAAATCAGCCAGATCCTCGCCTATTCCGTCGGCTGATGGCCCCGGTCGGCGATGAGAACCGGCCGGAAATTTCTTTTCCCATCACTACCGCAGGTCGCCCGGCCTTCAAACCAATGCCCACTCAAGGAACAGGCGGTTGGGTCCCTGAAGGTAATCGGCAAAGAGAGGGCAGTGGACAGAATCGTGCTCACGCTACAGCCAATGCGCCGGGGCTGCCAGCGAAAAGGTCCAGCTTGCCCATCGGCCACTGCGATCAATTCCATCTACCGGCGGGGACACAACTGCTGGTAGACTTTCTGTTTCCCCTGAGCTGTACCCACCCAACCCCGTAGCTGACAGGGATTCTATGAAAAAGTCACACTGCCTACCCGTGCTGCTGTGCAGTCTCCTCCCTTCTCTCTCCGCAATGGCTTTTTCCGATCACAGTGCCTGTGGGGATCCCTTGCCGCCAACCCGCATCGTGGATGAGCAGAGAAGTTTCACCTATACCAAGGGGAAAGGTCCGTATCGGGTCCAGTTCAATTACACCGGCGACAACTGGACACATGCCGATGTCGCTGCCATCAGGGTGGAGACTGACCGACCGATTGCCGTACTGCCCATGCAGTACACAAGGCCGGGTGGGATGATGCCGGGGGCGCAGGTGGATGGCCAGTTGATCGGGCAACAGTGGAACCTGATCACGCAGGCAGAGCTGGCCAGGCGGCTGTGTCAGTTGGGTTTTGTTGTATTTACGCCGTCCATCAGTGCCTACGGCGAAAACCTGGATGGCTACCAGGCCTTTGAACACTTCATCGCCGGTCTGCACAAGGGCAACCGCAATATCCAGACCGTCCTGCTCACGGCAGATGCCCATAACCCGAATCTCCAGAACCCACTGCCCGGTGCGCAGATGCTGGTCACCGGGACCAATCCCCGCAACAAGGCCTGGGAGGCGCTCATCCAGCGCCGTATCGCGCCATTTTATGAGCAGATACAGTTGGGTAACCGGGGGGCGCGGGTCCGTGGCGGTCACTCCGATGAGGAGGGTTCGTCCGCAGCCTGGCACCCTCTGATCGAACGGGCAGCGGAGTTTGGTCCTACCGTGACCATCATGGAGGTCTCCCGGGCCATCGACATCGTCGAAAAGGCCGGCTCGATCGATGCCGGCCGGCAATGGGCGGGGCCGTTGTTCGATGCCCTGGCGCTGGCGATGCAGGAATACGCCTGTCAGGATGATTCAGTGAAGTGCGGCCGCACTGGTCTGAATAAAAGCCGCTGAGCAAGAGCAGCCCGGTTTGTGTGCGGGCCCTATCACCTGGGCCTCGATGCGCCAGTGCTATTTGTACTCGACCATGATTTCGTTCCTGCGCAGAAAGGGCAGGGTCCAGGGGGGATTGTAACGGGCCAGCTCGGCGTTCCCGGTGGGGTTGAGCCCTTGCCTGCCCATCCAGTCCATTAACTCGGCGGTTTTTTCTGCCACCTTTTTCTCTCCGGCGAAACCCGAGAAACGAATGACCGCATAGCTTTTCTCGGGAATCTGACGCAGAGTCACGGCCTGGTTGTTGGGCCGCGGTAGCGTATCCATGGTGTACTGGCTGGGCATGACAAAGGTGACCCGCCACTTGCCTGAAGATTGCTCCATGCTGACCGGAGCGGTCATGCTGATCTTTTCTGACCGGGGTTCCATGGCCACCGGTGCCGTCATCTCGATCTTCTCGCTGCCTCCGGATCGCGCGGTGTTGTTACCGAAGATATAGTTGGCGAGTAGCCGGAATCCTGTACCTGAGGCTTCCTCCATGGAGCCGCCTACCACAACCTCGGCGACAATCCTCGGCTTGTATTTGCGCAGCTCGAATGGCTTGGCTTGCTCGATCAGTGTGTATTCCGGCTCCTCAATCGCCATAGCAAAACCCGCAAACAGTGATAACAATAACCCAATTGCAAATCGCATAACTTTAGCGCTCCAGCTTCGCCATTGTTACGCCGAGTATAGGTGCGCTGGATTAATGAGGTGGTACTGGTAAGGGAAGGTGAGGCCGGTTTGGCGTCACGCCAAACCGGTTTGGGATGAAGGGCTTATGTTCTCATTGAGCCTCCACCGTCACTCGGGGAAGGAAAACCCGTCCTCTACTCGGCTGATCATGTATTCGTTGTCGTTATCCATATGCCGGTAGCGAAAGACTTGCGGGGTTAGCTCGAGAATCTCGTAGGCATCATAAAGGTAGGGGCTTGATGTATCCGCCGGATAGACCTGCTGTCCCTCGATAAAGCCGCGAATGGCGACAAAGTAAATAGGGCCCGAAATTCCCCATACACCAATTTCCGATTGCTCGGTCACTGTTCCATCAGCACCGATCAGTTTGAAGTCAATGCGTTGGGTGCCATCGGGATGCCGCTGCACAATGTGCATTTTACGGCCGCCGTCTTTGGTTACAGTGTCTCCGAACCAGGTGCCGATCATTTTGTTTCGGCGTTCTGTGGTTGCAAGCGAGTCATCGGGCTTGATGGCATCCACTGGTGCCGTAGAGGTGCACGCGGTGAGCAAGCTTAATAAAAAGACGCTTAATACAGCTTTCATGGTGTTCCTCGGTTTATTTGCGGTAATCCAGTGGCGGCTCGCGGTCACCCAGCAGCGGCACATAGTTGAAGTCATCACCGCGCTTCTGCTCGAACTCCTGCTGCGCCTTTGCCACCAGTGCCGGATCCCTCAACAGCTGGATTCCAGCGAGAGTCAATGTTTCCGCCGCCAGCAGCATGCCTTTGTGGCCGATGCTGGTGCCGCCGGCGGCTACTGCCTGCCAGGTATGGGCCGAGGTGCCGGGCACCCAGGTGGCGGCGCGGAAGCCCCCGGTCGGCACATTCCAGCTGACATCACCGACATCGGTAGAGCCGGAACTGGGCTTCTCGGACGGGTTGTAGTCCGCGATCCTGGCCTGGTCACCGAGTTCATGGTTGGGGCGGTGCGCCAGCCCTCCGAGACTCTCGGCGAATTTCTGTTCGGCAGGGGAGTATTCGATACCGCCAAACTCGCGCATGCTGGCATCCAGCAGGCGGTTCAGAACCTGGTTTGGCAGCAGGCTGTGATTGCCATGGATCACTTCCCACTCAACGCCGGTGCCGGTGCCCTGGGCTGCGGCTCTGGCAATCTGTTCCACGCGCTCCCAGATGGGTTCCAGGTCTGCGGCAGTGTTGTCGCGCACGTAGTAGAACACCTCGGCATCCGCCGGCACCACATTGGGTGCGCCGCCGCCATTGGTGATCACGTAGTGGATGCGGGTGCTGTCCGGCACGTGTTCACGCAGCATATTCACCATAAAGTTCATGGCCTCGACACCATCGAGGGCCGAGCGGCCGCGCTCGGGGGCAGCCGCTGCATGGCTGGCCACGCCCTTGAAGCGGAATTTGGCCGAGCGGTTGGCCAGGCTGGAGCGGGGCAGGGCGGCGTTGCGATCACTCGGATGCCACTGCAGCACCACGTCAGTGCCTTCGAAAGCACCTTCGCGAACCATATACACCTTGCCTGAGCCGCCCTCTTCCGCCGGGGTGCCGTACAGGCGGATCTCACCGGGGGTGCCGCTTTCCTCGAGCCAGCGGCTCAACATGATGGCCGCGGCGGTGGAGCCGGCACCGAACAGGTGATGACCACAGGCATGGCCGGCCACCTGACCTTCGATCGGACTGTGTTCAGGGATTGCCTCCTGGGAGACGCCCGGCAGGGCATCCATTTCCGCCAGCAAGCCGATCACCGGGCCGCCACGACCCTGGCGGTAGGTGGCGACAAAGGCGGTGGGGATGTCGGCGACCCGAGTCTCGATTTCGAAACCCGCTTCCCTCAGGTGATCCTGGATCGCCGCGCTGCTGCGAGTTTCCTGGTAGCCGACTTCGGCCCAGTTCCACAGGTTGTCGGCGAGGCCCGTGGCCTGCGGCGCGATACGCTCGGACTGGGCACTGACCCAGTCGGCATCGGAACTGAGGGTGGATTTGTCGTAGGCGTGGACCGAGGAAATGACCCCGGCCAGGGCCACAGAGGCCAGTGAGACGAGAGTGGTTCGGATCATGGCAGTTCCTGTCTTTATGTTATTTGTGGTTCTCGCGTTTTGCTGACACATTAAGGGGGTGCCTTTGTGCTATTGGCCGACCCGCTGGTGGTGCGACCAAATACGGTACTAAACCGGGGCCGGCACCTTTGCGTACTAAAGAGGAAGATAACATATCCGCCAGAGAGGGCTGTGAGCATGTGTGATGAACTGACCGGCAGGGACGCCGAGGCATATTTTTTCAGTCGCGGCATCAGTCGCCGCGATTTCGGCAGGCTCGGCCTGGGTGCGGCACTGGCCAGCATGCTGCCGGCACCAGCGCAGGCGCTGGCGGTCAGGGAGTCAACTGTCTCAGTGCCGACCCTGGATGGTGAGGCCAATGGCTATTTCGTCCATCCGCAGAGCGGCCGGCATCCCGCCGTAATCCTGTGGCCGGATATCTTTGGTCTGCGTCCGGCCTACCGGCAAATGGGCAAGCGGCTGGCAGAATCCGGTTACGCAGTGCTGGTGGTCAATCCCTATTACCGCACCATGAAGGACCAGTTGGTGCCGGATGATGCTCAGCTGATAAGCCCGGAGTTGCGCAAGTCAATCTGGCCCAGGGCTCGCGAGCAGGCGGGCTCCCTCTCTCCTGAGACGTGCATCACCGACGGTCGCGCGTTTATCCAATTCCTCGACCAGCAACCTGCCGTGGATTCCTCAAAGCCGGCCGGCGTGATGGGCTACTGCATGACCGGTTCCTATGCCTTCCGCCTGGCAGCGGATATGCCCGAGCGCATTGGCGCCGGCGCCTCCTTCCATGGTGGCAGATTGGTGACCGATAAACCCGATAGTCCACACCGTTTAATCCCCGAGATACGGGCCGGATTCCTGGTGGCGATTGCCGCAAACGATGACGAGCGTGATCCCGAGGCGAAAGTCGAACTGCGCAAAGCATTTGATAAGGCCGGCGTGCCCGCTGAAGTTGAAGTCTATGAAGACACCCTGCACGGCTGGTGTCCTCCAGATTCCATGGCTCATAACCCGAAGCAGGCGGAGCGCGCCTGGCGGGAATTGCTGGTGCTGTTTGAGCGAAATCTTGTTTGAGTAGAACAAGTGGCCAGAGCAGAAGTGTGCTTGAATAGTCCCAGTTGCCGATTTTCTGAATTGGTCCAGTAGCCGACGCCTCTGCGCCGGCACAATTTTTTTACAGGAAATCAGTTGGTTATGGCTCGTGAGGCCAGGCGATAGTAAATTGCAGAGCAATATCGGTGCCGACTGTGGGCGATAGATAAGCATATCGCCCGTTTCAAAAAGCTCAGCAGATATCTCTGCTTTTCTTCAGTTAGGGACGGCCGATATATCTGACTTTCTCTATCCAGTGCAGCTGGCTCAAATTAAATCAATTTGCTTTTTTGCCAAATCAGCTTCTGGATATGGTCGCGTATTTCGATGGCAGCCTAAGCCATTTAACTTATGTCGCAAAGTCGACGCGATTCCGCTGGTAGTCAGGTATAGGAATTAAATGCAAAAAAGGCAGGCAGAAATTGGCTTGCAGAGGGGCACTCCCTGCGCCTGATTTTTTCAGACACCGCCTTCAATAGAAGTATCCTGTTTCAGGCACTTGTAAACCCAGATAGGTAAAAGAGAGTTTCGGGATCTGACTTTGTGTCGCCAAATGTTAATTATGTTGTCCAGATAAGCCGTGGAGCTGGGTATCAGTTGTTATTGTTTTGATGTATTTGTTGATAATGCCAATGTGAATTTGTATAAATTTACCGGATAAAAATATACGACTTCACTAACCGCCCTCCCATACGACTCCAAGCATTGGATGTTTATATGTAAGTTTTGACTTGGGACAGCTGTAGCTGGTGCAGGGTAAAACTCTTTGGAGGGATTTAAATGATCGAGTCTCGGGGATTTACCTGTCTCTTTATCGCCAAAACGGCCATTGTCACCTGCCTTGTAACCGGGCCTGTCTCTGCCCGAGCTGATGAAGTGAAAATAATACACCCCGGTTCTCCGGGGGAGCCTGTAAAGGAGCTGAGCGCGGAGGATGCGATCAAGATAGCGGTTTCCAGCTATTCGCCATACGACGTTCGGTTCATGCAGGATATGATCCCCCACCATCATCAGGCCCTGCAGATGGCAGAGCTTGTCCGGGAGCGGACAAATAACCCTGAGATCGTTGATCTGGCCGGTCGAATTGACGCATCACAGGAAGATGAAATCCAGTTCATGCAGGAGTGGTTGGAGGAGCGGGGTGAAACAGTTCCCGATCCGAAACATCATCACCACATGCAGACTGACCACAAGATGGCCGGAATGGCGACGCCGGAACAGATGAAAGCCCTGGCAGGCTCCAAAGCCAAGGACTTTGATCGTATGTTTTTGGAGCTGATGATCGCCCATCACGAGGGCGCAGTTAAGATGGTCGAGGATCTTCAGGAAAAACCTGGTTCTGCTTATGATCCTGTTTTATTCGAGTTTACCTCAGATATTACCAACGATCAGACGGCCGAAGTAGAGCGGATGAGCAAATTGCTCGCAGGGTTGTCAGATGATCCTCGTGCGGGACTGGCCGCCGGCTACCATGATGCAGGAGAGGCAATATTCAACCTGAATCATGAAGGGTTGCTGCCAAAGCCAGCGGGCTTCTACGATCCAGAGAATATAGCCGGGTTACCGCCTGAAATGCCGGAAAAGGGCGAAGAAAAGAAAGTTGAAGGTGAGTCCGAAGAGGAAAAAGAAAAAAAGAAAGAGGAGTGGACGCGCTATCCATTTATGGATTTTGCCAATACAGATATTGCTTTCTTTGATGACGTGATGGTTGCCGGTAGCTACCACGGCTTCAATATCTACAAACTCCAGAATGCGAGCATGCCAAAGCATATCAGTTCGGTGGTTTGCCCGGGTGGACAAGGTGATGTATCTATAGTCGGTGACTTGTTGATCATGTCCGTCGAGCAAACACGGGCTCGACTTGATTGCGGCTTGCAGGGTGTGAGCGAGGATGCCAGCCCTGAACGTTTCAGGGGCTTGCGGATATTCGACATCAGTGACTTGCAGCGACCTGTGCAGGTAGGGGCAGTGCAGACATGCCGTGGATCCCACACCCACTCTGTGGTTTCTGGACCTGGCAAGGATGGGAAGATCATTGTCTATAACTCGGGTATCGGCTCCATTCGCGAAGAAGAGGAAATGCCTTCCTGTGTGGACAACACACCGGGTGATAGCCGTACTGCGCTATTTCGTATCGACGTCATTGAAATTCCGGTGGGTGATCCCTCAAAGTCGCGCATAGTCGATAGTCCCGCAGTCTTCGCAGATACAGAGAGTGGAGCTATGGCAGGGCTCTGGCGTGGCGGAGACCATGGTGATGATACTCAGGAAACCTACCGTACTGATCACTGTCACGATATTACCGTATTTCCTGAGCGCAAGATTGCAGCCGGAGCCTGCTCGGGCAATGGCATCCTGTTCGATATCTCCGATCCCCTCAAACCTAAACGCATTGACGCGGTGAAGGACAGCGGATTCGCCTACTGGCACTCTGCTACGTTCAATAATGATGGCACCAAGGTGATCTTTACAGATGAGTGGGGCGGTGGTGGTCGTCCCCGTTGTCGGGCTCAGGACCCCCTGAACTGGGGCGCTAATGCCATTTATGACATCGTTGATGGCAAGCTCGAGTTCAAGAGTCACTACAAACTGTCGGCACCCCAGAGCGACCAGGAAAACTGTGTGGCGCACAACGGCTCCATCGTGCCGGTACCTGGCCGTGATGTTTTTGTACAGGCCTGGTATCAGGGCGGCCTGTCGCTGATAGATTTCACTGATTCCGCCAACCCGGTGGAGATCGGTTACTTCGACCGGGGCCCAATCGACGAAGAACACATGACATTAGGCGGTTACTGGTCAGTCTACTGGTACAACGGCAAGATCTACGGCACCGAGATCGCTCGTGGCATTGATGTCTTTACTCTTCAGCCGAGCCAGTACCTGACCGCCAATGAGGTGGGCGCGGCAGAAGTGGCGGATATGGGCGATGTCTTTAACCCGCAGCAACAGTTTCGCGTCAGTTGGCCGTCAAAGCCGGTAGTGGCCAAAGCCTATCTGGATCAACTGACACGCCGGGGGGCGATACCCGAGCCCATGGCGGCGGAGATGTATCAGGCGCTGGATAGCTCGGGTTCACTGCTGGCCCAGCGCGCCAAGGACGAGAAGGTGGCCGGAAGGCTGGTCATACTCGCTTCACTGGCTAACGTGAACAACGAGAATGATGAAGTGGAGGAAATGACCAGGGCATTTACCGAATCCCTGAAGGAGATTGCCAGGGACCTGCGTTAAGCAGGTCCATTAGGCAGGTTACTTTAACTGCTAAGCTGTCAAAAGCGGGAGAGCTCCTCCCGCAGATCCTTCTCCAGCTCCCGTGCTTCCATGATCCAGACACTGTCATCCGAGCCGGGGAATACGCCGACATCGATACCGTCCTGATCCAGGCCCGGAAGCCATTTCTTCAGGAACTGGGGCAGGGCAATGCTCTTCGGAGTGAGGTCGGCGTCATCGCTGGCATAGGTGGTGGCAAACTCGGACGAGGGCCAGACAGGAAGATAGTCGGGGGCACCCTTTTCATCGGAGTGAAGCTTCAGGAAGTGCTCTTCACTGTTGATCAGGATCCAGACTTCTCTTTCTTCCCCGACCAGATCGAGGAAGTAGTCGTATCGGTCTTCGCAACTGAGGCCCAGGATTGCCTCAAGTTCTTCTTTATCCATGTGTGATTCTTTCATTGGCTGCAGCGATAAGCTCGGGGATCCCCGGTTCTGACTGTTCAAGCTTACCCCATCGGTTCCTGTATGGCAGCCCTATTTGCCCATGGCAAGACCTTCGGTATCCAGATCGACGCGACGTGCCTGCCAGTAGCGATCGCGCCAGTAATAGCCATCGAGCCTTGAAATGGTGACGCCCCTCGAGGTGGAAGCATGGAAGAATTTGCCGCCCTCCAGGTAGATGCCCACATGTCGGACTTTATGACCTGTCTTGAAGAACACAAGGTCACCGGGGCGGAGGTCGGTGCGCCGGATGGCCGTGCCAACCTGGGCCTGGTATTCAGTGGTGCGGGGCAGCTCAATGCCGAGTTGGTCGCGGTAGGTGGTATATACCAGGCCGGAGCAATCGATCCCGCGCTTGCTGAGGCCGCCCAGCCGATAAGGGATGCCCTTCCACTCCCGGTGCTGTGAATAGAGCTTCTGTTTCAGTTGTTGACCATCGGGTGGCATCAGATGCAGCGCTCCCCCTTTGGCCGGCGACTGCGGGGAAATCTCCTCGACGGGGGCTCCCTGGTAGGGTGCAAGGCTACAGCCGGTGGCCATGGCCGTCAGAAGGAAGGTGGGCAACAGTTTTTTATCCATATGAACTTCCCTCCGGGATGTCCGGCTGGCCACAGGTGGCTCGGCAGAACTGCAGTTACCGGCCTGTTCGGCGAAATAGTGGAATGATGGGATCACAGGGCCTCATCGCAGCGTGTGATGGCCACCAGTCCTGTAGAAAATTGGAACCACAGTACAATGTTTACCTGAATATTTACTGAACAGCCAGGAAGCAGTTCATGGTTGGCGCGACAGAGATCCGGACAGAATAGGGCTGGCCGCTATACGTCATAGCGACTGATCGCGGGCCCGGAGCCTGGGGTAAGGTAAGTGCCGTTCAGGGGGCGTTTATTCAGGAATGATGCCGTATTGCCCGGTTTGTTGATGTTCAAACAGCGGGAGGTGGGGAGGGAAAAAGGTGAAAAGGGAGAAAGCGAACAGGAAGAATACCATGCCTACAAGCCCCGGCACGCGCCAGACGCGCGCTTCAGAATGGCGTATGAGCAGCGAGTAACTCATCCATTGCCCGATGGCAGTTGCAATCATGAAACAGAGGATATCGAGCGCCAGATAATTATCATTCAGGATTGCTGTATAAGTATAAAACAGCGTGATTAATATCAGGGGCATGGCACTCAGGCTGAGGCACTTTGCGGTAAGGAATTGACGCAGGTCGACCGGGGTAAACCGCAACTGCCACATGGCAAACAGGAGACCCGGCCAGAACAGCATTTTCAGGTGTTCCCAAACACTCTCATTGACGGGAACGAACGCAGCAATCGCTCTCCATCGTCCTCCCCAGTCAAATGCGAAGTGCAGCAGCCCTCCCGCGACCAGAATCCATAGGGCGCCGATCAGCTCCCAGGCCAGAATCTGGCGCTTGCGGCTTTCCCCCAATTGTCTTTCAGATGGTGGCGTCTGCTTCATAGATGCCTATGAACAGACGCGTAATTCACTTTCCATTGGTCGCGCAGTGAGCACGTTGCTGCGTTCAGCGGCCCTCTCTTCCAGGGCCTGCAAAGAACCAGGCAATCAGGCCAATAACCGGAAGTAGCAGTACGATCAGAACCCAGATCAGCTTCTTGAGTCCGGAAGCGGAGCTTTGCAGGATCTTGATGATGGCGTAGATGTCCGCAATGAAAATCAGGACGCCGAGGATTCCTTCCATGATGGTATCGCCCTCGCGAATGGGAAATGTGATAAATGCGGAGTATAGATGTTGGGGACTGGCCGTAAGTTGTCAGGGCAGCCCGATGGAAAAAATCACGCCAGGCCTCAGATGCCTTTATGGGCTACCAGTAAATGGCTGATATCCTGCGCTACAGCCATGCCATTTCCCCATTGATGACTGGAAAGTAACCGGAGTATCCAGATGATTCTGGAGAGCGACTCTGCAGGGCACAAGCACAGAGCGCTATCCAGTTACGTCCAAAAGGCTGTGATATCAGGCGCTTGCGACTTCCATGTTTGCTGGCGAGTACTTTTTATAACAGTAGGCAATACATACCCAGGCGATCAGCAGGGGATAGATCACCGTCTGCTCCAATGTCAGACCAAAATCAATCCCCAGCCTGACTACAGCCATCGCTGCAAAGGTAAATGCCAGAATCATGCGGATCATATGTCGGCGAACCCAGTAGAACCTTTCGCGGTCCCGGGTTTTCCACAGAGCAAGATCCTGGTACAGGATGAATCCAAACGTGGATGCTAAAAGGAACGGCCCTGCGATGGGTGCTCCCTCGATCGATAGGAATCGGACAAATTGCATAGCGGTAAATATAAACAGGAGCAGGGGGATCAGGGTCAGCAGCTTGTCCCACAATAGTGCGTGCTTTGCATTATTTCCGATCGCGTTGATACCACTAGGAACCAGATAGAACGTGGCGACTATCATCACCAATACAAGTGGCAAAAACTCATGAAATAAAAAGACAATGGTCGATATTGCCACTATGAGAATCAAGTAGGAAAAGATTTTCCCTGCCTGGATATGAATCGTTGTCCCCTTCTTGGTGGAAAGGGCAACAATGCCTGCTGCAAAGGCAATAAATCCCAGCACTACATGGATGAAATAGCTGAATGGGTCAAATGGTTCCCAGATCATCTTGTGCTCTCTATAGGTTTTTATTTGGAGAGATGAAATTAACGTTCACCGGCTTTATTAGTCAATGAGCGTTATTTGTAAACGGGTGAAGAGAGTCAGGTAATTAATGACAGGCGACAGTTTGGCGCGATTAACAACTAACTATTGACTCCAAAGGTCAATGATCAGCGCCTGAGGGTTGTATGTGGGTAGCCAATTTTATGATATTCAGTGATTTGCCGCCTGTGCGCGGAATGATTTTTGATCAGTATTGCAGCCCAAATTCATGTGACCTTATTTTTTTGACTGAATCGCTCATCCAGGTAGCGCTTTGACTCCATGATTTTGGCCAAGCGCTCGAGGGCGATCTCAATATCCCTATAACTGAGGTAAAGTGGCGAAAACCCAAAGCGCAGGATGCTTGGTGCGCGGAAGTCGGCGATCACGCCGTCGGAGATGAGTGCCTGGCAGATTGCATAGGCATGTTCATGGGTGAACGCCAGTTGGCATCCTCGTTGCTTGTGCTCTTTCGGGGTGACCAGTTCGAGCGAACTCAGGGCCGGGTTTGTGAGGACGCGTACGGCAAAGAAGTCGGCCAGTCCAAGTGCTTTGGCCCGGATTTGTGCAATATCTGTATCTGCGAAGACCGACATCGCTGCATCGAGCACACTCATGGAGAGAATAGGGGGTGTTCCCACGAGAAATCGTTTGATGCCACTGGCAGGCTGGTATTCGGGAAGGAATGTGAAAGGGTTGTGATGGCCCATCCAGCCGGCCAGGGGCTGCTGCAATTTCTCATGGTGGCGTCTGGCGGCATAAACGAAAGCCGGGGCCCCGGGCCCACCGTTCAGGTATTTGTAGCCACAGCCAACGGCGAAGTCGACTTGCCAGTGATCCAGCTCCAGTGGCATCACTCCCGTGCTGTGTGCCAGGTCCCAGATGACCAGTATCCCTTTTTTGTGGGCCAACCTGGTCAGCCGCTCAATATCGTGGGCATAGCCGCTGCGGAAGTTCACCTGGGTAAGCAGAAGGACGGCTATCTCCTCTGAGAGCGCGGCCTCGATTTCATCTTCCTCTACGGAGACCAGTTCACAGTGCTCCCCACCCAGAAGTTGCTGGAGACCCTGGGAAACGTAGAGATCTGTGGGAAAGTTGTCCTGCTGGGACAGTACCTTGTGGCGGCCCGGATTCATTGCCAGCGCGGCGCACAGCAGCTTGAACAGGTTGACGGAGATCGAGTCACAGCAGATCACCTGTCCCGGTGCTGCACCCAGTAAGGGGGCGATCTTCTCGCCTACGGATTCTGGCAGGTCGATCCAGGCGTGCTTGTTCCAGCTGGTAATCAGGTCCTGACCCCATTGCTGCCCAACCACTGCTTTGGCACGTTCGGCTGCGGCAAGCGGCATGGGGCCGAGGGAGTTACCGTCCAGGTAGATGCTTCCCGCAGGTAACTGGAATTCAGTGCGTTTGCCCCGCAGCGGATCTCCCGCATCCAGTGTTTCCGCATCGGGGAGCATATCCACGGATACCCGAGGAGAGTGGCCGGTAGCATCGTGTTGCATCAATACATCGATCAAGCGCATAAGTGGTTCCGTCGGTCGGGCTGTTATTCAACCCTTGCCTGAAGTTCCTGTTTCCAGTTGCCGCAGCAGGGTTTGGAAGGCCGGCGTACCGGGGTGAATCCAGTCGAAGTGAGCCGCGCCACGCACTACCTGCTTCTGAATGTATGTTCCATTGAAAAGCTCCAGTTGGCTCAAGGGAACGATGGGATCCTGATCACCATGAAGCAGAGTCACGGGGATGGAAATGGTATGACTATTCGGGTTGGCCGCCGCGTAGGCGTCCGGTCTTGTGTCGGGCGTGCCGCCCATGAAACGCGTGGTTGCCTGCTGGCAACTATTCTCACCCCGAGCATAGTGCTCGACATCGGTGATCGCCGCCATGCCGATGGCAGAGGCGTGGGGGATGCCCTCGGGGAAAAGTTTCGGCCAGTCGGCAGCTGCGAGCAGTGCCAGGTGGCCTCCGGCGGAATGTCCGACCAATACCACTTCCCGGGGCACAAGGCCGAACTCTGAAAGGCTGGAAATTTTCTGTAGCCCGGCCTGGATGTCCTCGTAGCTGTCCGGCCAGCTTCCGCCACCGGCGCCCGTGCGGCGGTACTCCAGGTTCCACACCGGGTAGCCCTCATGTGCGAGCGCTGTTGCCAGAGGGTAAGTATGGCTGATGTCGTAGGCTTCGAGCCAGCAGCCCCCGTGTATCATCACCACCATCGGTTTCTTTCCGGTCGGTTCGTTTTTGGGGAGCCAAAGGAGACCATACTGGCTCGGGCCATTGCCGTAGCTGATTTTATGATCAAAGTGCTGATAGGCCAGCGCGGTGGCCTCGCTGTAGGTGGGCTGGGCAGAGACCGGAGCATAGACGGGGGCTGAAGTGCCTGGTTGAGCAGCAGCTCCCGGTGACAGCAGCAAGGTTGCCAGTAAGCAGGTCGCGGCCAGCTGATGGGTGTTCAGTCGTATTGCCATGCCATATTCCGTGTATCTTGAATACGCCGCTTCAGACGGCCGCCTTTATAAATTATGTAGTGAGTGTACAAGTCGAATACTGGTTTTTGCACGCTCCCCTATCCGCTCTGTCCGGAATCCTGGATCCGACAATGGAGTGATAACCCTGGCAAGGAATATCAGGTTTACCGCATTGGTGGCTACATCGAGTTGGAGCGGGAGGTGATGGACCACTCTTCAGGCCTTATTTCACCAAAGTAACTACGGTAATCTGCTGGTTGTGGATTAATCAGAGCCCCTGTCGAGGAAGCCAGCATATCCATGCTCTTCTTGGCGTTGCTGCGGTCAACTGCTGGTATTCGACGGCCGATGATGTCGTCAGCAATCCTGGTCGGGCGGCATGCGTACAGTCAGGCGCGAAACACTCACAAGCGCGGTCTTCTGTAACATGTGGCAAGCTGATGATTTATGAAACACGCATGCAATTGCGGAAACTGCTCCGGGGTGGGGAGTTTTTTTGATGGATGAAAAAGTCGCACTGGTAACCAATGCCCTGGATTTTGTCGGGCCTCCCGCAGTGCAGGTACTGTTGGAAGACAGCTATCGGGTCATCGCTCAGGATCCGACTTTCTCTGATCTCGGCCAACTTCAGGCTTATTCTCGGCAGTGCCCCGGTACAGACCCTGTGGCAATCACTGAACCTGAGGAGTTCATGGAGTATGTGTGGGGGACCTATGGCAAGCTGGATGTTCTGATCAGTAATGATACATTCCCCGCAATCCACACGCCGGTGGAGGACGCAAGTATCGATGACCTGTACGCGACTATCGAAAATGTAATGGTGGCACCGTTTCGGCTCATGCAGGCGGCAGTTCCCCGTTTGAAGGCCCAGGGTTCCGGTAATGTCATTCTGGTGACATCCTGCCGTACCGAGTTACCTCTGCCCGGTGGTGCCATTCCGGATATGGCGCGGGCTGGAGCCAATGCCCTGGTCAAGTCACTGAGTATCGAACTGGCGCCGCTGGGTATCCCGGTCAATGCCATTGCCCCGAACTATCTGTATAGCGAGGCCTACTTTCCCAAAGCCAAGTTCATTGATGATCCGGTCGGTAGCGCGTTCATTCGCGAGGTGGTGCCGGCTGGCCGGTTGGGTGAGCCGCAGGAGGTAGGTGAACTGGTGCGGTATCTGGCCAATATGAAAGGCTCTTTCCATACCGGTACCATCATCAAATTTGCCGGTGGCTGGCCCGCCGCTCCGTTGCGGCCCCTGTAAGGAACCCAAGCCGTGAGATATGCCGTACTTCCCGTTTTGCTGCTGGCCAGTCCAATATTTGCCGAGGCGATTGCCCCGTTTACCTCAGATGGCTGCAGTGCCTTTCCGGATGGCACGCTGGCTCAACAGGCACTTTGGCTGGATTGCTGTACGTCACATGATTATGCCTACTGGAAGGGCGGAACAGATGAAGAGCGGCTGCAGGCTGACCGGGCTCTGCAGCAGTGTGTCGCCGAAGTGGGTGAACCGGAAATCGCTGCGCTGATGCTCGCAGGCGTGCGGGTTGGTGGTACTCCCTACCTGCCAACCCGGTTTCGCTGGGGGTATGGGTGGCCGTTCCCGCGGGGTTATCGCCCGCTGTCCGAGGCAGAGTGGCGGCAGGTGGAGGCAGTATCGGCCTCCGCGGAATGAACACCGCACTGCTTCACTTGTGGGTGATTTGTCAGATTGGCCGGTGGGATTGCCCACTTCTGGCCCCGGGGCGCTCAATGCCCCGCCCGGCATGCTTCTGTACGCTATCGTAGCCTCTGGTTTCCCCTCTTTTTGCCGGCCCGCCATTGCGGTGCCGATTCGCAGACTGGCAAGGACAGAGCACAGTGAAAAAAGACGACCGAAAGCCCACGACCACTGATGCAGGTAGCCCCGTTGCCAGCGATGAGTATTCCCTGACGGTCGGGCCTGAGGGGCCGATCGTGCTGCACGATCACTACCTGATCGAGCAGATGGCAAATTTCAACCGCGAGCGCATTGCCGAGCGCCAGCCCCATGCGAAGGGCTCCGGTGCCTTCGGTCATTTCGAAGTGACCGGGGATGTCAGTGCGTATACCAAGGCGGCGGTGTTCCAGCCGGGTACCAAGACCGATACGTTGATCCGATTCTCTACCGTCGCGGGGGAGCGGGGCAGTCCCGATACCTGGCGCGACCCACGTGGCTTTGCCCTCAAGTTTTACACCAGCGAGGGCAATTACGACATGGTGGGTAATAACACGCCGGTGTTCTTTATCCGTGACCCGATGAAATTTCAGCACTTTATCCGCTCACAGAAGCGCCGCGCCGACAGTGGCCTGCGGGATCACGACATGCAGTGGGATTTCTGGACACTCTCGCCGGAATCTGCGCACCAGGTAACCTGGCTCATGGGCGATCGCGGAATCCCGCGGACCTATCGCCATATGAATGGCTACTCCAGCCATACGTATATGTGGGTCAATAAATCGGGTGAACGCTTCTGGGTCAAATACCACTTCAAGACCGACCAGGGCATCGAGTGCCTGACTCAGGAAGAGGCAGACAGGATTGCCGGCGAGGATGCGGACGCCCACCGGCGCGACCTGTTCGATGCCATTGCGCACGGTGATTATCCAAGCTGGGCACTCAAGGTGCAGATCATGCCCTTCGATGAGGCGGAACATTATCGCTTCCACCCCTTCGATCTCACCAAGGTATGGCCTCACGACGATTATCCCCTGAAGGACGTGGGGAGGCTGACGCTGGACCGCAACCCCACTGACTTCCACACCGAGATCGAGCAGGCCGCTTTCGAACCCAACAATACTGTACCGGGTATCGGCTTCAGCCCGGACAAAATGCTACTGGCGCGGGTGTTTGCCTATGCGGACGCCCACCGGGCCCGGATGGGCGTCAACTACAAGCAGATTCCCGTCAACGCGCCCAGGTGTCCGGTGCACAGTTACAGCAAGGATGGCGCCATGCGTGTACAGAATGTCGCCGATCCTGTGTACGCACCCAACTCAAAGGGCGGCCCGAGTGCCGACCACCAATACACGGAAAAGTGGTCGGCGAGTGGAGAGTTCGTGCATGCACCCTATGCGCCGCACAAAGAGGATGATGATTTCGTGCAGGCCGGTACCCTGGTACGGAAGGTCATGGATGACGCGGCGCGGGCGCGGTTGGTGTCCAACGTGGTAGGCCATCTCAAGGCCGGTGTTTCAGATGAAGTCCTGCAGCGCGTGTTCGACTACTGGCGCAAGATCGACCAGGATGTGGGAGATCGCATCGAGCAGGCAGTGAATGGCAGCTGAGGCAGGATTTGCAGCGACGCCAGCTGGGCTATCACTTAACGAGGCCGGGGCGGAAGCTGTAGCCCGCGGCCTCCGATCGGGCCGTTATCTCAGCCCTTGCGGCCGACGCCCAGCTCGCCCAGCGTGCGGGCGATATCCTCGGCGCTGGTGGCGGGCTTGATGTCCCGGTCGATCTTGAGGATGCGGCCATCTTCGCCAATGTAAATGGTGACACGCTTTGCCATGTTCATGACCGGCATCAGCACGTCGTAGGCTTTGGCAACCTCACCGTCCGGATCGCTGAGCAGCGGAAAGTCTGCTTTTTGCTCCTCTGCGAATTTCTTGTTGGTCTCAAGCTCGTCGGTACTGGCCATGAAGTAGGCCACGTTATATTCGCGAATCAGGTGTCCGTTCTCTGCCAGCGACTTACATTCGATGGTGCAACCCTTGGTGAAGGCCTTGGGATACCAGGCAATTACGACGGCCTTGTCGCCCCGGTAGTCGGCCAGTTTATGGGTCTTGCCGTCGGAACCCTGCAGGCTGAAGTCGGGTGCCGGGTCGCCAACTTCCAGGGCGGCCAGCGGCAGGCTGGTCAGGGCGGCGAGAAGGAAGCCTAAGAAATGTTTCATGTTTGTCCCCATTGTTGCCAGATATTCGAGAGCGCCACACAGAGGTCAGGCGTCGTTCGGTTTTTACCGGTCTCGATGAGAGGGTCATGGAGCCCAGCCCGATCATGGTTTTTACCATTTCCCGAGCACTCTGTCCTGTATGGCTGATACGCAATATCCGGTGACACCGGATCAGCGCTATTTTGTCGTGCGCGGTCGTCTGTGGCGAAGATCCAATCCTGCCCTGAACGAGGGTGAGCGCGAGCGTCTGGTGCGTGAGTTGATGCGCCACCGCTCGGCGGTGGGGCGCGCAAAGCGCAGTGGCGATGTCGAAGCGGAAAAAGCTGCTCACCGCGGCGTTCACGCAGCCAAGGTGGCGCTGGGGGAGCGTGGCCCGGTATGGTGGGACGACGGTGCCCCGGACTATAACCGCCATCTGGTGATGAACACGCCTTATGGAGATTGGTATGCGGAGCTTTCCGCCCGCGAAAGACGATAGGAAACCTGCTGCCGGGTAGTGGCCAACAGGAGTGCTCAGGGACGATGGTTTCAGTATGAGTGATTCTTCCTCCAAGCTTGGATTCAACGGCGCCTGGTCCATGGCGGTGGGTGGCATGATCGGCGGGGGTATCTTTGCCACGCTCGGAGTGGTCGTCACCATCTCAGGCTCGCTGACCTGGTTGAGCTTCCTGGCGGCAGGCCTGATCGCCCTGGCAACAGGCTACAGCTATGTGAAGCTGGCCTCGCATTACCACAAAGGGGGCGGTGCTTTTACCTTTCTGCGGGAAGTGGGGGCAAAGAACATCGCCGGGACACTGTCCTGGATTTTACTGGTCGGTTATGTCCTCACCAACTCGGTGTATGCCTTCACTTTTGGCCAGTACCTGGGTTACGTACTGGATATGGGTGCCTGGGTCCCCCGTGCCTCTGCATTTGCGATCATGGTACTGTTCATCGGTCTGAACCTGCGGGGTGTGGCGGAGGCCGGTGGCGTTGAAATTTTCCTGGTCTGGGTCAAGCTGATCGTACTTGTGGGGCTCGCCAGCTGGGGGCTCAGCGAATGGCAGCCGGAAATGCTCACCCGCGGAGTGCCCGATGCGAGTCTGGCTGCGGCGCTGTTCGGTGCTGCATCAGTATTCATGGCCTACGAGGGGTTCCAACTACTGGCCTACGACTACGATGATATCCACGAGCCGGATAAAACCTTACCGAGATCGGTTTTGTCGGCGATCGTGGTGGTGATCGTGGTTTATATCCTGGTGGCACTGGGGACCGCCATGCTGATTGGCGCCGATGGCATCGTCGAGCATGAGGAGGTGGCGCTGGCAGTTGCCGGCCGGGAAGTCCTGGGTACCACCGGTGTGGTGATCGTTACCATTGCCGCGGCGTTTTCCACCGGCTCGGCCATCAACTCGACGTTGTTCGCGACCGCTCGCCTGGCCCATACCGTGGCCAGGGCCGAAGAATTGCCCAAGGCACTGACACACCAAAACTCCGGGGGCATACCGGACAGGGCGGTATTGCTGCTTGGCTTTGCAGCGGCGACTTTCGCAGCCATAGGCACGCTCAATACCTTGGTTGAGGCAGCGAGCCTCTCTTTCCTGGTCACCTTCGCTGTTGTCTGCGCGCTGGCATTCCATAAAAAGACAGGCCGGCGATGGATCACCGGTTTTGGCGCCCTGGCTGCCACGGCTTCTGCCATTGCCCTGGTGATTCGCCTTGTTTCCGAAGACCTCGTCGCATTGCTGTTCTTTACCGCACTGGTCATTGCTGCCGCAGTGATCAGGCCACTCTGGCTACGGCGCAGTAAGGGCGAATAGCAGTTTTCTGTTTGCGCTAACGGTTAAAGGCGTTATAAACGGCGCAGGCGGCGGAGGCTCGCGGTCGCATCTGAATTTTCGGAAGGGGAGGGTATACGGATGGAAAAACTGGAGGACTTTATTGACCTGCTGAAGGTGCTCGTCCGTAGCCCCAGTGTGGTGGGCGCGGAGCATTCGTTCTTCCGGGTGCTGCAGCGCGAGCTGGAAGAGCGGGGGGCGCAGGTTGTCTGGTACGAGGGTGTACTGGTGGCCCATGGCAGCCGCCCGAACTCTGCGATGTTTTCTGCCCACATCGATCGCCACGGATTGATCTGTACCGGCCCCAACGAATTCCAGTACGCGGCTTTCGTAGCCGGTCGTCGATCAGACCTGCTGGGCAACTCCGTGTCGGAAAAGCTGATGAAGAAGATCGTCGACCGCTTCCACGGTGTGCCGGTCATGGCCTACGAGCCCTGGTCCGGCTCTTACCGCGGTGCCGGAGAGATCGACAGGGCCTACGTGTGCGAGTACCGCAACAACCTGATTTTTGAAGTGGACGGACTGGAGCACCTGGTGGCGGGCACGCCGGTAGCTTTCACCGACCGCCTGAGTATTGAAGACGGTATCCTCAGCGCCCAGCTGGACAATGTACTGACCGCTGCCCACCTGGTGCACCTGTTTGCGCTTGGCTTTCAGGGCACCGCGTTCTTCACCGCACAGGAGGAAGCGGGCAGCAGCTGGCGCTACCTGCTGGAATGGTTTCGTCGCTTCAATGGGGCCACCGACCGGCTGGTGGTGGTTGATACCAGCCCCTACCCGGATCGGGAGACCGCGGATCGTCAGCAGGTGGTCCTGCGTCGTCGCGATGTCAACGCAGAGTTCCATCCCGCCACAACGCAACAGCTGGAAGAGTTGTGCCGAAGGGAAGGCATCAGCTTCGGCTACAAGGATACCTACATCGAGGAGCAGAACCGCCGGGCGGAGGAAACTGGTGGAGAGCCCCAGTCCCTGGGCAGTACGGAAATGGGACGTATCGCCGCTTCGTCCGTTGGGTTCGTGCAGGGGACTACGGTCCAGATTCCCACCACCGGATACCACACCATGGAGGAGTCTGCGAGTCTCGAGGCCAATGCCGGCTTCAGCCGTCTGCTCACGCATTTCTGTGCGGAGTCCGACGCACTCTGAGTCGCTCTGCTGACCGCCAGCGCGGCCGGACAAAAGGCCGGACGTTATGCCAATCCGACGGGTTGCGGATTTCCATCGGCTGGAAAATGGAACCGTCAGGGCGAGCGCCCACTGGCCGTGATGAGAGGCTGGTTCAGCTGTCGTTCGGTTCTTCCGAGAGAATGTCGCTGGTATTTGGGTCGACCTCGACTTTGACCGGCTTCCCCTCCTTGTAGGCCTCGACTTCCCAGCGTCCGTTTTCGAGGGAGACTTCGATGATCGGTGTATAGCCCTGCTGTTCCAGCTTGGTCAGCACCGTGGACAGGGCCATGGCACCGGGCGGGGGTTTGTCATCGGCTGCGGCCAGTGGAGACAGGGTTGCACCGGCAATGGCCAGCGCCAGGACAAGAGTGCATTTCATGGGTATTCACCTGACTAGGGTGGTGCCGGGGCCAGAGCGGTCTGGTCCCCGGTTGAGCTGGTTGAATACGGTGTTCCTGACTACGGAGTCTGGCTGTCGAGACGCTGCTCCATCATGCTGCACCATTCCGCACTGCCGCCATCAGGGCCGTGGGCGCCATCCCCTCCGGTAAGGCGATCCATGGCGACATACCACTCGTCACTGCCGATTTCGGGCAGGCCGTCGCCATACATTTCGCTGACCTTGGCATCTACGCCGGGCATGGCGACCACTTTCTCATGCACCCACTGGAACCATTGGGGGGAACAGGTTTCCAGCTCGGTGGCGGAACCAATATCAGGCTCCGTCGACTGTTCCTGGCCATAGCCGTCATCGGACATGGCTTCGTCAGCGGCTTCCCCGGGGGCGGTGCGCTCCTCGGCAGGATCAGAGACTTCGACGTCGACGTCCTCCTCCATGATCTCGGTGTTCGTGGGATCCACGGTTTCGGTTTTCTGGCCGCAGCCGACAAGCCACAGGGGTGTCAGCAGGGCGATCAGGCTCAGTTGGCGGTACATGGGGCACCTCTCGTACTGGGTGGGGTGTGGGCCCCGACCCGGGGCCGAGGCGCGACAGTTGCCCTTAAGCATAGGAGGAATTTCGCGACTTTGGGGATGATAGGGTCGCGAGGCGTGGAGGCGCCGCGCAGTTGACTTTGGCAGTGATAGAAATGAGAATCCTTCTCAAATTAATCAGGCAATCAGGGATTTTCGATGCTCTCCAGATCTCTATTCAAAAGTTTCACCCGTATCGCCGTCGCCACCGCTGCACTCGGTGTCGTGATGACCAGCGCGGCTGCCGAGCAGGTGAACATCTACTCCTACCGCCAGCCGTTCCTCATTGAGCCCGTGCTCGACGCATTCACGGAGGAAACCGGTATCGAGACCCGGGTGGTTTATGCCAGCAAGGGGCTGGTGGAAAGGCTGGAGCGCGAGGGCCGCAACAGCCCCGCGGACCTGGTGCTGACTTCCAATACCAGCAACCTGATGCAGCTGGTGGATCAGGGGCTGACCCAGTCGGTCGACAGCAAAGTGCTGCAGGAAAATATCCCCGCCCAGTTCCGCGCTGAAGACGGGCAGTGGTTCGGCCTCACCACCCGCGCACGCTTGATCTATGCCTCCAAGGACCGGGTCAAGCCCGGCGAGATCAAGACCTACGAAGAGCTGGCGGATCCGAAGTGGAAGGGGCGCATCTGCACCCGTAGCGGCAAGCACCCGTACAGCCTGTCGCTGATCGCGTCCATGATTGCCCACCACGGCGAGGAGAAGACCAGGGAGTGGCTGGAAGGCGTCAAGGCCAACCTGGCGCGCAAGCCACAGGGCAATGACCGCGCGCAGGTGAAGGCCATCAGTGAGGGCGTCTGCGACCTGTCCCTCGGCAACAGCTACTACTTTGGCAACATGATCACCAATGAGGAAGAGCCCGAGCAGATCGAGTGGGCCAAGTCCGTGAACCTGGTATTCCCGAACCAGGAAGACCGCGGCACCCATATGTTCATCTCCGGAGCCGCGGTGACCAAGCATGCTCCCAACCGTGACAATGCGGTCAAGCTGCTGGAGTTCCTGAGCGGCGAGCAGGCCCAGTACCTGTATGCTGAGAAGAACTTTGAATTCCCGGTGCGCCCGGGTGTCGAGCGCTCCGAGCTGATCCAGGAATACATGGGGGATTTCAAGGAGGACGACCTGAGCCTCACTGAAATCGCCTCTTACGTGCCGGCGGCATCGAAGCTGGTGGACGAGGTGGCTTTCGATTTCTGATCGATTTGATCAGGCTGAACAGATTACTGCGCGTGGGCATTGAGCCCGTCCGCAGTGGTTGCGGTACGATGGCGCGGCACCCCGAAAGGTGCCGCGCCTTCCGTGTTTTATGAGCAAGCAGGAATCTGCCATGGGGTGGTCGGCGTCCGGTCGTCGCTGGTTCTGGTTGGTGCTGGCCGTCGCCCTGCTGGTGGCGCTGCCGGTATTGTCCGTATTTGCACTGGCATTTTTCCCCGAGGAGAACATCTGGCCACACCTGTGGAACACAGTGCTGTTTCACTATATCGGCGCGACCCTGACGCTCTCCTTTGGTGTGGCCCTGTGCACCCTGCTCATCGGTGTCGCCGCGGCCTGGCTGGTGAGCATGTGCCGCTTCCCCGGGCGCCGCTTCTTCGAGTGGGCCCTGCTGCTGCCGTTCGCCGTCCCCGCCTATGTGATCGCCTATGTGTATACGGATCTGCTGGAATACGCGGGACCGGTGCAGCAATTCCTGCGTGAAGCTTTTGGCTGGCAGACCTCGCGGGATTACTGGTTCCCGGAGATCCGCAGTATGGGCGGGGCCATTGCCATGCTGTCGCTGGTGCTTTACCCCTACGTCTACATGCTCGCCCGCGCGGCGTTTCTGGAACAGTGTGGCAGTATCCGCGCTGCCAGTCGTTCATTGGGCTGTAGCCCGTGGCAGAGCTTCCTGCGCGTCTCGTTGCCGATGGCACGGCCGGCCATCGCCGTCGGGCTGTCACTGGTACTGATGGAAACCCTGAACGATTTCGGTACGGTGGATTTCTTTGCGGTGCGCACGCTGAGCGTGGGTATCTACGATACCTGGCTCAGCAGGGGCAATCTCGGTGGCGCCGCGCAGATCGCCTGCAGCACACTGGTGTTCGTGGTGCTGCTGGTGACCCTCGAGCGCATAGCCCGGCGCCGGCAGCGCCACTTCGTGCAATCCCCGGGTTCGAGCCGGGATTATTACGTTCTTGGCGGTGGGCGGGCACTGGCGGCGACGCTGTTCTGCAGCCTTGTCCTGCTGTGTGGGTTCGGGGTGCCAGTGCTGGTGCTGCTGCAGTATGCACTGGGTAACTTCACCAGCTATTGGACCGACGACTTCCTCACGATTGCGCGCAACAGCTTTCTGCTGTCCGCGGTGGCGGCGCTGGCGACGGCCTTGCTCGGATTACTGCTCGCCTATGGCAAGCGCCTGGCGTCGGGCAGCACGGTGCGGGCACTGGTGGGCTTTTCCAAGCTGGGCTATGCCATGCCGGGCGCAGTCATGGCCATTGGCGTGATCATTCCACTGGCGGCGTTCGACAATACCCTGGATGCGTTCGCCCGTCGCTATCTGGATACCTCCACCGGCCTGCTGCTGTCCGGCAGTGTATTTGCGATCCTGTTTGCCTATACCGCACGTTTTCTCGCGGTCTCTACCGGGGCGATCGAGTCGAGCCTGGACAAGGTGACGCCATCGATGGATCGCGCCTCGCGTTCACTGGGACGGAACAGCTGGCAGACACTGTGGGCGGTACACCTGCCACTCGTGCGCGCCGGCATCCTCAGCGGCACCATCGTGGTGTTCGTCGACTGCATGAAGGAATTGCCGGCAACACTACTTTTGCGGCCTTTCGGTTTCGACACGCTGGCCACTTATGTGTATCAGTTCGCTTCCGATGAAATGCTGGAACGTTCAGCACTGGGGGCGCTGATGATCGTGCTGGTAGGACTGTTGCCGGTCATCCTGTTGAGCCGCGCTATGCGTGGGCGGCGGGATGAGAGGCGGCAGCAACCCGCGGAAGTCGCGGAGTTGCCGACTACCGGCGCCATGAGCTGAAGCCTCGTCTCAGCCGGGGAAAACCAGTGGCGCTTGCAGCCGCAGGGGGATCTCATTGCCGGGCTCGAAACGGTATTCTGCGCTGAGTGTCGCCTCGATGGTGCGCCCGTTGGGCAGGCGGAATGTGTAGAGCGCGCTGTTGCCGAGAAAACTCCTGGAGATCACCTGTACCGTAACGGCATTGTCGTGCTCACCGGGTAACAGGTCCTCGCTGCGGGCGAATATCTCCACTGCGCTGCCGATTCCGCCCTCGTCCCCTGCAAAGCCTTCACTGACCGCGACCCGGCCCAGCGCGGTTTCCACCAGGCCCGCACCGATCCATTTACCGCGCAGCAGGTTGCCTTCGGCAACGATGCGGGCGACTGCAGTGTTGGCGGGGTGGCGGTACAGGTTCTGGGGGGTGTCCCATTGCTGCAGGAGCCCATTGGCCAGGATACCGAGCTTGTCGCCGGCTGCGAACGCTTCGCTGCGGTCGTGGGTCACGATCAGTGCGGCGATCCCCTCTTCGCGCAGGATGTGCCGTACTTCGGTGGCCAGGCTGCGGCGCAACTCGGTATCGAGGTTGGAGAAGGGTTCGTCCATCAACAGCAGTCGTGGCCTAGGCGCCAGGGCGCGGGCCAGGGCGACCCGTTGTTGCTGGCCGCCGGAAAGCTGATGTGGATACTGCTCGGCATGCTGGGTCAGCCTCACCAGCGCCATCAATTCAGCGACCCTGGCGCTGCGCTCCTGCTGGGGCAGGCCGCGCAGCCCGAAGCCGATATTCTGCTCCACGCTCAGGTGGGGGAAGAGCGCGTAATCCTGGAACACTACACCGATCTGGCGTTTTTCCGGCGGCACCATGCGGCCATTGTCGGTCAGCGTGTCGCTGCTGAGGGCGATGGTGCCGCGAGCCAGGGGCTGGAACCCGGCGATGGCGTGCAGGAGAGTCGTCTTGCCGCAACCACTGGGCCCGAGCAGGCAGGCGATCTCGCCGGACTGCAGGACAAAGGAAACCGATTCGAGGATCAGCTTTTCGCCGTAGCGGCATTCGGCATCGGTGACTTGGAGAAGCGGCTGCACGATGGGCCCTGATGATTGCTGGGTTGGGGATTATCGCCGCTGGGGGCGAGCGGGCAAAGTCTCAAGGCTGTGAAAAGCCCGACCCTGGATCCGGGGCCGGGCCTGTTTTCACAGCTTGCCGAGCACGTCCACCACGGCGCCGGTCAGCTGGCGCAGGTCTGCCTCATCCATGACATAGGGCGGCATGGCATAGACCAGCCTGCCGAACGGGCGCAGCCAGACGCCGCGATCGATCAGAGCTTCCTGTACCTGCATCATGTTGACTGGCTGCTTCATTTCCACCACGCCGATGGCGCCAAGGGCGCGCACGTCAGCCACGCCGTCTGCGTCATTGAGCGGGGATAGCTCGTCGCGCAGCTGCTTCTCGATCCGGGCCACGCGGTCCTGCCAGGGCCCGGACAGCAGCAGTTCGATGCTGGCATTGGAGACAGCGCAGGCCAGCGGATTACCCATAAAGGTGGGGCCGTGCATGAACACACCCGCCTCGCCGCGGCAGATGCCACCGGCTACCCGGTCGGTGCACAGGGTCGCGGCCATGGTCATGGTGCCACCGGTCAGGGCCTTGCCGAGGGTGAGGATGTCGGGGCTGATACCGGCGTGCTCGCAGGCAAACAGTTTGCCGCTGCGACCGAAGCCGGTGGCGATCTCGTCGGCGATCAGCAGCAGGTCGTATTCGTCGCAGAGTTCGCGCACGCGTTTCAGGTATTGCGGGGAATAGAAGCGCATACCGCCGGCACCCTGCACGATGGGTTCCAGGATCACCGCGGCCAGCTGCTCCCGGTTTTGTTCCATCAACTGGCGCAGTTCGGCCATGTCCTCGTCGGTGCAGGGTTCATCGAATTTCGGCTTTGGCGCAGGCGCGAACAGGTGCTGGGTCAGGTGACTGGCAAACAGATTGTGCATGCCGGTGACCGGGTCGCAGGTGGCCATGGCGCCGAAGGTGTCGCCGTGATAGCCGTTGCGCAGGGCCAGCAGGCGGTTTTTCTCCGGGTGCCCCTGGGATTGCCAGTACTGCAATGCCATTTTGATGGAGACTTCCACCGACACCGACCCGGAGTCCGCCAGAAATACCCGCTGCAATGGCGCGGGGGTGATTTCCACCAGTTTCTTGCTGAGTTCAATGGCCGGCTCGTGAGTGAGGCCGCCGAACATCACGTGGGACATCTTTTCCATCTGTTCCTGTGCAGCGCGGTTCAGCTCCGGTACGTTGTAGCCATGCAGGGCGCACCACCAGGAAGACATGCCGTCGATCAGGCCGCGGCCGTCCTCGAGAAACAGGCGCACACCCTCGGCCCGGGCGACCGGGTAGACCGGCGGCGGATCGATGAGGGAAGAGTAGGGGTGCCAGATATGCTGGCGGTCAAAATCCAGGTCCATAGGTCGGGAATACAGTCAGAACTTATTGTCGTCACCCCGGCACGGGCCGGGGTCCAGAGGTTTTTCTATCTCTGGATTCCGGCCTTCGCCGGAACGACGATTGGAATATTGCTCAGGCCAGTTCGCGCAGCACCTTGAGCGGCGGCTGGCTTACCGAGCTGCGGCAGGCCAAAGTGCCGGCGGTGCCCACCAGCAGTGCGCCTGCAACCGGCCCCGCGATCCACAACAGCGGGTGCAGAGTGAAGGGCAACTCGAATACCCGCTGCGACAGCACTGCCAGTGTGGTCTCGGCACCGGCGGCAGCCAGCAGGCCGGCGGCGACACCCAGCAGACCGAATTCAATGACCAGGCTCTGCAGCAGCAACCGTCGGCGGCCGCCCAGTGTGCGGATAATTGCCGCCTCCTGCAAACGCTCGGCGATACTCGCGCGCACCCCGGCGATCAGTACCAGCACGCCGGCCACCAGCATCAGCGCCATCACCGATTCGATGGCCACGGAGACCTGGCTGATGGTGTCGCGGATACGCTCGATGATCTTGTCCAGCTCGATCACTGTCACACTGGGGAAAGCCCGCACCAGGTCGTTCACGAACAGCTTCTCCTCCGGCGGGAGGTGAAAGCTGGTGATGTAGGTCGCTGGGAAATTCTCCAGGCTGCCGGGGGCGAACAGCATGTAGAAGTTGGGGCGCATGCTGTTCCAGTCCAGCGTGCGCAGGCTGGTGATGGTGGATTCCACTTCCAGCCCGCCGATGGAAAACTTGAGCTGATCGCCCAGTTTCAGGTTGAGCCGCTCTGCCAGCTCCGCTTCCACCGATACGCCGTTGCCCGTATCGACGCCATCCCACCAGTCACCGGCGACAATGCGATTGTCCGGGGCGAGATTTTCCGTCCAGCTCAGGTTCAGCTCCCGGCGAAGGGCCCCGGCCTGCTCCTTGCGTTCCTTTGCGGGTACGTCATTGATGGCAATCAGGCGGCCGCGCACCATCGGGTAGAGCTCGGTGGCGGTCACCCCGTTGTCGTCCAGCAGTGCCTGGACGTTGTCCTTTTCATAGGGGGCGATGTTGATCAGGAAGTGGTTGGGAGCATCGTCCGGCAACTGCATGCGCCACTCGTCGATCAGCGCGGTGCGGGCAAATACCATGGCCAGCATGGCAAGCAGACCGGTGCCGAAGGCGGCGATCAGCAGGGTGTTGAACGCCGCCCGGCGCTGCAGGCTGCCCAGGGCAATACGCCAGGCGCCCCCAAGTGTCGCCAGGCGGCCGCGCACCAGCAGCCGGTTGACCAGCGCACTGCCGCCCACCAGCAGGGCCATGCCGGCAAACAGGGCCAGGGTGATGGGCAGGCTGCCGGACAACCACCAGATCAACAGCAGCATGGAGGTCGGGCCGAGCACCAGACCCAGCCACTCGCGCCGGTCCGGGTTGCTCCAGTCCCGGCGCAGGGTCTGCATGGGGTCGGTGCGGGCGAGGCGGAACAGCGGCGGCAGGGCAAAACCTAGTGCGCAGGCAAGGCCTGTCACCAGGCCTACCAGCAGCGGATTCCAGCCGCTCGGCGGCGGATCCACCGGGAAGAAGTCTGCCATCAGGGCCACGGCCTGGGCCTGGATCAGGCTGCCCAGCAACAGGCCGGCGGCGGTAGCAATCAATGCCAGCGCGGCCAGTTGGCCAAGATAGATGCCCAGCACCTTACCGCGACCGGCGCCAAGGCTCTTCATCACCGCCACGTAACTGGTGTGGCGCAGGCTATAGCGCCGTGCGGCGAGACCCACGGCGACACTGGCGAGCAATACGGCGAGACTACCGGCAAGGAACAGGAAACGCTCTGCCCGGTCCAGGGCGGAGGCCACCCGCGGCTGTCCTTCGCGCAGGTCGATCACCCGCTGGTGCTCGGTCAGCCGGGGCTCCAGCCATTTGAAGTAATCGTTGAGGGCGGCGTCGTCGCCGGCAAACAGGTAGCGGTAACTGACGCGGCTGCCGGGCTGGACCACATTGGTGGCTTCCAGATCGTCCCGGTGCATCATCACCCGTGCGCCCATGGAGAAAAGGTTGTCGCTGCGATCCGGCTCGTGGTCGAGGAGGCCGGTGACGGTGAAGTCGGACTCGCCGATCTGCAGGCTGTCGCCAATGGAGAGTCCCAGCAACGGCAGCAGGCGGGGTTCCATCCACACTTCACCGGGGGGCGGGCCCTGTTGCACGACCCGGGCTTCAGCTTCTTCAGAGGGCCGCATTTCCAGGTGGCCCACCAGCGGGTAGCCGTCGCTGACCGCCTTGATGGAGGCGAACTGGAACTGGTCGCCGGCGGACAGCATGGAGGCAAACTGGACGGTCTCGGCCTGTTCCAGGCCGCGGTCGCCCGCTTCCGCCATCCATCCCTGTTCCACCGGGCGGCTGCTGCTCACCACCCGTTCGGCGGCGAGGAAGGTCTGGGACTGGATATACATGGCGCGGGTCAGGCGATCGCTGAAATGGGCGATGGCGGTCACGCAGGTCACCGCCAGCACCAGGGCGGTGGCGATCAGGGCCAGCTCGCCGCCGCGCCAGTCGCGAACGAGCAGCTTCAGGGGCAAGAGGGGGTTGGCGGACTGCATCAGGCGGACACCTCCGACAGGCTGCCGTCACCTCGGCCGGCGGCCACGGCCACTTCGCCGGCGGCCATGCGCAGATGCGCCTGGCAGCGCTGCGCAAGCCGCTGCTCGTGTGTGACCAGTACCAGGGTGGTGCCGGATTCCGCATTCAGCTGGAACAGCAGGTCGATGATCTTCTCGCCATTGCCGGCGTCGAGACTGCCGGTGGGCTCGTCGGCAAACAGAATGCCGTCAGTGCTGCCGGTGCTGTCAGCGCCACCACTGATGCTGCAGAAGGCGCGGGCGATGGCGACCCGCTGTTGCTCGCCACCGGAGAGCTGGCGCGGGTAGTGGTGCAGGCGGTGCTCGAGGCCGACGCGCTTTAGGAACTCTTCGGCGCGCCCGGCGGCGTTGCGTTCGCCACGCAATTCGCTGGGCAGCATCACGTTCTCAAGGGCAGTCAGGCCCGGCAGCAGCTGGAAGGTCTGGAACACAAAGCCGACACAACGGGCGCGCACCGCGGCCCGCTGCTCCTCGTCCATGGAGGTGATTTCCTCCCCGGCCAGCCAGATACGGCCCTCGGTGGGTTTGTCGAGTCCGGCCAGCAGGCCCAGCAGGGTGGATTTGCCGGAGCCGGAGGCGCCGGTGATGGCGAGGCTCTCGCCGCGGGCCAGTTGCAGGGAGATATCATTCAGTAGGGTGAGGGGACCCTCGTTGGTGGTCACCCGGTGGATCAGGTTCTCGGCCCGGAGCATGGCGGTCATCGAAACTCTTCCTTATTGTCGGCAATTGCGCAAAGCTGTGCGTATAAGCGGTTATACGCATAAAGCAGTGGAGAGTATGACATGACGACAGAATTTTTCCGGCGCCTAGGTCTTCATTTTGGCCTGTGTTTGCTGCTGCTCACCCCGCCGGCTGATGCCCGCGCGGGGACGCTGCTGGTGCTGGGAGACAGCATCAGTGCGGCTTACGGGCTCGATCAGGCCGAGGGCTGGGTGGAATTGCTGCAGTCGCGGCTGCAGGAGAACGGTGAGCCGGTAAAGGTGGTGAATGCCAGTGTCAGTGGCGAGACTACCTCCGGAGGCCTGGCGCGACTGCCGCGGCTGCTGCAGGAACATGAACCCCGCTGGATGATCCTGGAACTGGGGGGCAATGACGGCCTGCGCGGTTACCCGCCACAGGCGCTGCAGCGCAACCTGCAGCAGATGATCCGCCTGGCACGGAACGAGGATGTGGAAGTGCTGTTGCTGGGCATGCGCATGCCGCCGAACTACGGTCGTGCCTATACGGAGGCCTTTGCCGGCGTCTACCCGAAGGTGGCAAAGGCAGAGGAGGTGCCGCTGGTGCCTTTCTTCCTCGAGCCCATTGCCCTGGTGGAAGGCGCCATGCAGACCGACGGTATCCACCCCACTGCGGAAGCGCAGCCCGCGTTGCTGGAACATGTCTGGCCCTGTGTGCAGCAGTTGCTGGAGGAGGGCGTGAATACTGAGTCGTGTACTCCGTGATCGAAATGCGTACAATCGCCGCCTGTTGATAGGGGCAGGCGTTGACCTGCCAGTCGAGTCCGGTGGCGGTCCTGCCTCCGGTGGCGATTGGCGGGACACGCTGTGGATGCGTCCTCGCACGCTCTACGCGGCCATCCCCGGCCGCGTAAGGTCCCGCAAATCGCCACCGACACCAGTACCTTCGCATCGAAGGATTGGTGTGCGGGTTCGGCTCAGAGAGTTAGAGAAGCACCATGTCCGAACTGGAAAATCGCCGCGAGCGGCTGGAATTCAACAAGCTGCAGAAGCGCCTGCGCCGCAATGTGGGCCGCGCCATCGCCGACTTCAATATGATCGAAGAGGGCGACAAGATCATGGTGTGCCTGTCCGGCGGCAAGGACAGTTACGCAATGCTGGATATCCTGCTGAACCTGCAGAAGACGGCGCCGGTCAGTTTCGAGCTGGTAGCGGTGAATATGGACCAGAAGCAGCCGGGCTTCCCCGAGCACGTGCTGCCGGAATACCTGCAGTCACTGGGGGTGCCCTACCACATCGTGGAGAAGGACACCTACTCGGTGGTGAAGGAAGTGGTGCCTGAGGGCAAGACCACCTGTGGTCTCTGTTCGCGCCTGCGCCGCGGCACCCTGTACGGGTTCGCCGAAGAGATTGGGGCCACCAAGGTGGCGCTCGGCCACCACAAGGACGACATCGTCGAGACCCTGTTCCTGAACATGTTTTACGGGGGCCGCCTGAAGGCGATGCCGCCGAAGCTGCGCGCCGATGACGGCCGCAACATCGTGATCCGCCCGCTGGCCTACTGCCGCGAGTCGGACCTGATGAAGTTTGCCGAACACAAAGACTTCCCAATCATTCCCTGCAACCTGTGCGGCAGCCAGGAAAACCTGCAGCGCCAGGCCATCAAGAAGATGTTGCAGGAGTGGGATCGGCAGTTCCCCGGGCGTAGCGAGAATATCTTTGCGGCACTCACGAGAGTCTCCCCGTCACAGCTGGCGGACGGGGATCTGTATGACTTCGTGAACCTGGAGCTGGATCGCGCTAAGCCAGCGGCTGCTGTGCGTGACGATCAGGCAATCGAGCGCCGGGTGAACTCCTGGGTGCCGGATGGGGACGAGCGGGAGGAGGCTCCCCTGTATATCGAGGCGCTGAATCTGTAGGGTCGGCGCCGCTCACCAGCTGGGCATAACTTTGCTCGAAGTCCCGCTGTGAAGCGGCGGGCCCGTGATGGAAGTGCTGGTGCCAGAGCCTGGCCATGGCCGGCACATCATCCTCTACGACCTTGTCCGCATCTGCGGCCCGGTAGATGAGCCAGGCGATGGCAGTCGCGTAGCGGAGATTCGTGGTCAACTCGCTGTGCGGGTGATCCAGGAAGTCCCTCTGGCTCGCCAGCCCACGCACCTTGGAGGCGAGTGCCGGATGCCCGATCAGGTACTCGTCCCAGATCTCGCGATGGGTGTGCGGTTGAATCTGATAGATGCCAAGTCCGTGGCGCCGGCCCTGCTTGAGATGGAAGCCGAGCTGCGATTCCTGCGCGGCTGTGCCCAGCAGCAGGTTTTCCATTCCCGCAGACCAGGCTCTCAAGTGCTTGAGGGTCGGACGAATGACCAGCAGTCGTAACTCGTCCAGACAGATGCCCATAGTGTTGTCTTGTTCTCCATGTTTCTTCCCAATATGTAGTTTGTGGATTGAGCCGGCGCCAGCTAATGGGTAGATTTACGCGCAATAAACACAAAAATTGACTCCAGTGCCTATTCTCATGGCCATCTGTGCAAGGACTCGCTAACCGGGTTCGGGGCAGGGCCGGGCGCCTTCAACCTGAAAGGAAGTTCCCATGTCTGGACAGTGGCTCGTCGCACTTACGTTTGTCGCTTACCTGGCGTTGATCCTGCTGATCGGCATTTACGCCTATCTGCGCACCAAGAATGCCAGTGACTACTTCCTCGGTGGCCGCTCACTGCCGCCGGCAGTGGCGGCACTGAGTGCCGGCGCCTCGGACATGAGCGGCTGGCTGCTGCTGGGGTTGCCCGGCGCGGCCTACGCCAGTGGCCTGTCGTCGGGCTGGATCGCCATCGGCCTGTTCAGCGGCATCGTGTTGAGCTGGACGGTGATGGCGCGGCGCCTGCGCATCTACACCTACGAACTGGACGACGCCCTGACGGTGCCTGCCTACCTGCACCGGCGCTTCAATATGGGCCATCCGTACCTGCGCACCCTCTGTGCGTTTTTCATCCTGTTGTTCTTTCTCTTCTACGTGGCCTCGGGCCTGATCGCCGGCGGCAAGCTGTTCGAAACCGTGTTTGGCTGGGACTACCGCTGGGCGGTGGTGATCGGCGCGGCGGCGGTGATTTCCTACACCCTGTTCGGCGGTTTCCTGGCGGTGTCCTGGACGGACGTATTTCAGGGCCTGCTGATGAGCCTGGCGCTGGTGATCGTGCCCGCGATTGTGATCATGGACCAGGGCGGTCTGTCCGCCAGCTGGGGCAAGCTGCAACAGCAGGTGCCGGAATTGATGCACTGGATGCGCGACAGCAATGGCCAGACGCTAGGAATCGTGGCCATTCTGAGCTCTCTGGCCTGGGGGTTGGGATACTTCGGCCAGCCCCATATCCTGGCCCGCTTCCAGGCGGTCCGCAGTGCCGATGACGTGCCGGTAGCCGCCTCAGTGGCTGCCATCTGGTCGCTGGCCGGTTTCCTCGGCGCCATGGCGGTGGGCCTGTTCGGACATCTGGAGCTGACCCAGGTGCTGGCAGATGGCGAGCGGGTGTTTATGGCGCTGGTGGATGCCCTGTTCCACCCGGTGGTGGCCGGCGTGCTGCTGGCGGCGATCCTGTCAGCCATCATGAGCACGGCGGATTCCCAACTGCTGGTCTCCTCGGCAGCACTGGCGGAAGACATCTATCACGTGTGGTTCGGGCGCACGACCAGCCCCGAAGCGATGGTGAAAGTGGGCCGTTGGGCGGTGATCGCGCTGTCCCTGGTGGCGGTCTGGGTGGCCCTGGAGCCGGATTCGAAGGTGCTGGACGTGGTGGCCTATGCGTGGGCGGGGCTGGGTGCGGCGTTTGGCCCCGCGACGCTCATCAGCCTGTTCTGGTCGCGCATGACCGGCGCCGGCGCCATCGCCGGGGTGCTGGTGGGCGGCCTGACCGTGGTGATCTGGAAACAGCTGTCCGGGGGGATCTTCGACGTCTATGAATTGTTACCGGGCTTTGTTTTCTCCGCAGCTGCTATCGTGATAGTGAGCGCAGTGACGAAATGTCCTGCCGAGGTGGCAAAGCGGCACCGTGAAATCGTGGGCTGAGCCGCCTCCCCGGGGCTGTGCGGGATGCATCGCCACTGACCGGGCCGGCTGGTTGCCGGCCGGCGGTTTCCCTGATGGCGCACCGTGTCCGTCGGGGGAGAAATGGATTTCCATCCGCATGCATTAACCCAACGCGGTTGGAGATACTGAGTGATAGAAGTTCATCTCGGTGATATCACTCGATTACACGTCGATGTAATCGTCAATGCGGCCAACCGTCACCTGTCTGGTGGCGGTGGTGTCGATGGGGCCATTCACCGCGCGGCGGGGCCCGAGCTTTCACAAGCCTGTCGTGCCCTGGGCGGTTGCCCGGTCGGCGAAGTCAGGGCCACGCCGGCATTTTCCCTTCCCACCAAGCGCATCTACCACACCGTGGGCCCGGTATGGCGCGGCGGCAATCTCGGTGAACCCGAGCTGCTGTCCAGCTGTTACCGGCACTGCCTGTCTCTGGCGCGGCGTGAGGGTATGCGCTCCATCGCTTTCCCCGCGATCAGTTGCGGTGTCTATGACTACCCGCCGGAGCTCGCGGTGGAGATCGCGGTGGACCAGGTACAGGATCACCTGGACCGGGACAGCCCGCCGTTCGAAATCATTTTCTGTTGTTTCGACGAAGCAATGGCGGACCTGTATCGCCTGCAGCTGGAGGCCGTGGTGCGTCGCTGATGCGCGGTTGATTCTTGCCCTCCCGTCCAACATTATTGGCGCGTTAGTCGCACAATAATAAACGCGAGGATGAGTATATGCGCAGCGCGGAGCAGTGGTTTGCCGAATACGGCGAGAGCCACCAGAACACGACCAACAAGGCGATTCACTGGATTGCGGTACCGGTGATCTATGCCACGGTCATCGGTCTGGTCTGGTCCATTCCCCAGCCGGCATTCATGGCCGCCATTCCGTGGCTGAACTGGGCGGTGGTAGCACTGGTGCCGGCGCTGATGTTTTACGCCGTCATGTCCTTCCCGCTGGCCCTGGGCATGGTTGCCCTGAGCGTGATCTGCCTGTGGGGCTGGTCTGTTGTCGACCGGCTTGGTTACAGCGTCTGGCTGGTGTCGCTGGTGCTGTTCGTGGTGATGTGGATTTTCCAGTTCATCGGCCACCACGTGGAGGGCAAGAAGCCGTCCTTCTTCAAGGACGTGCAGTTCCTGCTGATCGGCCCGGCCTGGGTGATCGGTTTTCTTTATCGCAAGCTGGGTATTCGCTACTGATCGCGGTGGTTTCCGCCGGACGCCAGAGTGTTGATCAACCCCGCCAATGCTTCTAAATCGCTCGGTGGCGACAGAGCGCCAGGACCGACATTTCGAAAACGCACAAATACATCCCTGTACCCGACGGTTTCGAAATGTCGGCCCTACCTCCCTGTCTTTAGTTCAGGCCGCGAGACTGCGTCAGCGGCCTGAAGGTCGCCTGCGGGCCCAGCTCCCACCTCACCGGTTGTAGTGCACCGGTACCTCCAGGGTTTCCTTCACCTGCTCCATCACCACATAGCTGGTGCACTCCTGCACCTCGGGCAGGGTGAGCAGGGTTTCTCCGTAGAAGCGGCGGTAAGCGCTCATGTCCGCCACCCGCGCCTTGATCAGGTAGTCAAAGTTGCCTGATACCAGATAACACTCCTGCACCTCCGGCAGTGCCGCCACCGCATTGCGGAACTCCTCGAAGGCATCCTGGGCGGAGCGGTTGAGACGGATCTGGACGAAGACCACCAGGGCGGCGTCGAGGAATTCCGGGTTGATCAGGGCGGTGTAGCCCTGGATGACGCCGTCGCCCTCCAGGCGCCGGACCCGCTCCACGCAGGGCGTGGCGGTGAGCCCTACCTGGCGCGCCAGCTCGGCATAGCTGGTGCGGCCGTTCTTCTGCAGCACGCGCAGGATATTGCGGTCGATGGTACTGAGTTCATTGGCGCGTTTGCGCATGGCGGGCTCCAAAATGGTCGATTCGGACAAAAAAGCATCTTTCGGACGCCTTAACCAGTGGAATCCACTGGTTAAGGCGAAAATCTAGCATAAATTCACTTGCAGGTCGGCCCTATACTAGCCGAAATCACAGAGGCAGGACGAAAAACCGGCCAGTGAAGCACGGGCGTCCTTCATTTTTGAGGAGTAGAGAGAAATGTTGATTGGTGTACCAAAAGAGATCAAAAACCACGAGTACCGCATCGGCCTGACCCCGGCCAGCGTGCGCGAGCTGATCAGCCATGGCCACGAGGTAATCGTGCAGAAAGACGGTGGTTCCGCCATCGGCTTCACCGACGAAATGTACGTCGATGCGGGTGCCCGCATCATCGATACGCCGGAAGAGATCTTCGCCAGTGCTGACATGATCGTCAAGGTGAAGGAGCCGCAGCCCCATGAGTGCGAGATGCTGCGCCCGGGCCAGATTCTTTACACCTACCTGCACCTGGCGCCCGATCCCAAGCAGACCGAGCTGCTGGTGAAGTCCGGTGCAACCTGTATCGCTTACGAAACCGTAACCGACCGCTTCGGTGCACTGCCGCTGCTGGCGCCGATGTCTGAAGTCGCTGGCCGTATGTCCGTTCAGTGCGGCGCCCACCACCTGGAGAAAGCCCAGGGTGGCCTCGGCGTGCTGCTGGGCGGTGTGCCCGGTGTTGCTCCGGCCAAGGTGCTGATTATCGGTGGTGGTGTTGTGGGTACCAACGCGGCCAAGATGGCCCTGGGTATGGGTGCCGACGTGACCATCCTGGACCGTTCCCTGCCGCGCCTGCGCCAGCTGGACGACATCTTCGGTGGCGCTGTGCGCACCGAGTACTCCACCAACGACGCGATCGAGTCCCACGCTCTGGAAGCAGACCTGGTGATCGGTGCGGTCCTGATTCCGGGTGCCGCTGCACCGAAGCTGCTGACCCGCGACATCATCAGCCGCATGAAGAAAGGTGCCGTAGTCGTGGACGTGGCCATCGACCAGGGCGGTTGTTTCGAAACCTCCAAGGCCACTACCCACCAGGAGCCGACTTACGTTGTCGACGGCGTGGTGCACTACTGTGTTGCCAACATGCCGGGCGGCGTTGCCCGTACCTCCACCATGGCCCTGAACAACGCCACCCTGCCGTTTGCAGTCGCGCTGGCCAACAAAGGCGCCAAGCAGGCGCTGCTGGACGACGCCAACCTGCTGGAAGGCCTGAACGTTCACGCCGGTATGGTGACCTATCAGGCAGTGGCCGATGTACTGGGCTACGAGTTTGTCGATCCGAAACTGGCCCTGCAGAAATCTGCAGTGCAACAGGGTGAAGTGGCCTGATCGGCCGCTTTACCACGTTTGATGGAGTAACGTGCTTATTCTTGTTTGAGCAGATTTTCTCCCCGGGGGCGCGATTGCGCGTCCCGCTCTGTGAGACCCGGTGGCGGGAGCCACCATTTTTGAGCCGCGTGTTTACGCGGCTTTTTTATTTTGCGGGTTTTGAGCTTGGGGCGGGGAAGAAGTCGACAGCCTGTCCGCTCAGGCCGGCCGGGGAGCCCTGGCCATTCTCGACATCAGCAGATAGGCGATCCCGATCATCAGCGGTATGGAGCCCATGGCCAGCATGCCTTTGAAGGCATTGCCAGTCGGGTCGGGGGCAAAGAATCCCATCATTGCCATGCCCAGGGCGACCGCGATCCAGATGATACCGATGCGGGTGTCGCGTTTCGGCTGTGCCGCGCCGTTGCCGAGTTGCTCGATTAGCCCTGGTGCCAGTTCATGGCCTCTTTCCAGTGCCATACGGATGGTCTGCTGCACTTCCAGGTTCTTTCTCTGGCGAAAGTAGAGAACCATCCAGGCCAGCAGGCCTACCAATGCAAAGAATGCGAACGGGATCAGCAGGGCGAGGGTGCCTTCAGTCATGTTGTCGTGCTCCTGATTGATGTCGATGCCGAAAACCGGCGTTGTTTCATCAATAGATGCGCGACAGGGTGTGTTTGGATGCAGTGAGGCTCAACGGCCGGGGAACAGGCGCCCCAGGAGCACCGGCAGCGCCGTCTCGACCCGCAGGATACGTGGCCCCAGGTGCACGCCCTCGAAACCCAGTTCCTGCAGTTTCTCGACCTCATAGGGAATAAACCCGCCCTCCGGCCCCACGGCTAGGGTCACGGGTCCTTCGATATCCACCGGGCAGGGTTGGTTGGTCACAGGGTGCGCCACCAGGCGGCGAGTGCCCGCCGCGATCTCACCGAGTTCGTCCTCAACAAACGGTTTGAAACGCTTGCGCAGCTCAATGTCCGGCATCTGTGTATCCACGGCCTGTTCGAGGCCGAGCAGGCACAGCTCCCGCAGTTTCCCGGGTTCCAGCCACGGCGACTGCCAGTAGGACTTTTCCACCCTGTAGGCGTTGACCAGATAGATTTTCTTGGCGCCGAGGGTGGTGACATGCTGGACGATGCGCTTGAGCATTTTGGGGCGGGGCAACGCCAAAATGACCGTCAGCGGCAGCGCCGGCGGTGCCGGTGCCTGCAGAGTCACCTCGAGTTCCAGCTGCCTGTCATCAATGGTTAAAACCTGGCCGCGACCGATGGCGCCATTGAGCAGCCCGACTTTTAGTGAGTCACCTGGTGCAGCGCGGTGTATCTGGCGAATGTGTTCGAGACGGCGGCCGCTGAGCGTGACCCGGGTCGCGTCGGTGAAATCGTCCGGGAACAGGATGATCAGGTTCAAGGTTCTGTGCTCAGCGTGAAGCGCTGGCTTCTGCGCCCTTACCGAGCCCCTCATAGGCGCGGACCCGGATGATCCGTCCCTTCTCCTGGTCGGCAATGGTGTCGGCAATATACTGCGCCAGCTGCTCCACGGTGGTATCACAGGTTACCAGCTCGCAGCGGCTGGCCGGCAGGCTTAGGGTGAACTCCCCCTGCCGGGCCCGGTAGGCGAAGGCGAAGCGGTCGCTGTCCTGGCCACTGACCAGGTCTTCGCTGGTGCCCAGGTAGATGTCCTGCCAGCGCTTCGCCCAGCGTTCCTCCCACTCGGGATTCCGCGTGCCGTCGACGAATATCTGTATCCGCGAACGGTGGCCATGGGCGATGCGCTGGCAGTTGCCGTCGTGCTTTTTCAGGCCGTGGCTGTAGTGGTAGAAGGCATCGTCAATGGGCTCACAGCGGAAGCGCAGCTGCAGCCGGGCGACGCTGGTGGGGAAGGCATCACGCAGGCGGGATACGCACCAGGCGGCGACGCTTTCCTCGTGAATAACCTCGGCGTCCACCAGCGCGAAAGCCTGCTCCGGACCGCCGACGGTTATCTCTGTGCCGTCTTCAAGCTTCCAGGTCAGCGACAGGGCGTCGCCGCTGCGCCGCAGGACCAGGTGTGGTGACTGCACGGGCACTAGCAGCCGGTGGTCGAGCTCGTCGTCGAGCCAGCTGCGCAGGGTTTTCTTGACGATGCCGAAGTCACACACCATGCCCTGTTCGTCCAGTGCACCGTCGAGGGCTGCACTGGCGAGCCAGGTTTCGCCCACCAGGCCGCGGGAGTGGTCCAGGTAGCTGAAATCTACGTTGGTGAGGTTGTCGACGAACAGGTGCATGAACTGCCTTAGGGTTTGGAGTCAGGGTCAGGTGAAAATGGCGGCCATAGTATAACCGTTAACAGGGGTAGAACTCGCGCCTGTGAGTCTCTATAATCGCGCCCTCTTCGATGCTGATCGCCTGTCGATATCGGTCGAAGTCTTAAGGCAATCTTAAGCAGTGTAGTGGCGGCCCTTCCGGTCCCCTCGCAATGAACAGCTGTGAACCCCGCCAGGCCCGGAAGGGAGCAACGGTAGCAGTGACGTCATGTGCCGAGGGTGTGCTGGTTGGGCTGCCTCCATTTCCGCCCTGCGAAAATCCCCTTTTCCCCATGCGCTCCCGTTTCACGGTTTCCCTGGTATTTTTGTCCGCAGAACCCCTCCCGCAGGGAATAATGTGCCGATGTTTTCGGCCGAATCGCCCCAGGACCCCGCGTCATCTCCTCCCTATGCTATAAACGGCGTCACTTGTATCCGATTCCGATAAAGACAACGAGGGAACCGATGAAGAAACTTGCACTGGCGATTGCAGCCACGGTGGTTTTTGCCGGTTGTGACGGCGGCGAAAGCAGCAAACAGACCGCGCAAGAGACCAATGCTGCGGCCCAATCCCAATTAGGCAGTGAGGCGGTCCAGGCAAGCAGTGATGCTGCCCAGGGTGCCCAGAACGGCGGCGAGCTGAGCGTCGCGGATGCCACGGCCTTCCTCGAAGAGGCCCAGTCTCGCCTGGCCGAGATGTCGGAAGAGTTGAGCCATGCCAGCTGGCTGGCATCCACCTACATCAATACCGATTCCCAGTACGTGGAGTCCCTTGCCTCCGAGCGCTTCACCTCCCTGGCCGTGGAGCTGGCCAATGAGGCGGCCAGGTTCGACGACCTGCAGCTGGATGATGAGACCCGCCGTCAGCTGACCATGCTGAAGCAGGCGCTGGTCCTGCCGGCCCCGAAGGATCCGAAACTGACTGCTGAGCTGGCCCAGATCCAGTCCAAGCTGCAGGGCATGTACGGCGCCGGCAAATATTGCACCGAAGCGGGCGGCGAGGAGAAATGTTACAGCCTGACCGAGATGGGTCGCCTGATGGCCGAGAGTCGCGACCCGGAGCAGTTGAAGGAGCTTTGGGTGGGCTGGCGCAAGGTCTCGCCGCCGATGAAGCCGCTCTACAAGCGTCAGGTGGAAATCGCCAATGCCGGTGCGCAGGAGCTCGGTTATGACAATCTCAGCGTCATGTGGCGTTCCAAGTACGACATGGGCGCCGATGAGTTTGCCGCGGACATGGACAACCAGTGGAACAAGGTGAAGCCGCTGTATGAGGCATTGCACTGCCATGTGCGGGCCAAGCTCAACGAGCGCTATGGGGATGACGTGGTGCCGCCCAACGGCAAGATCCCGGCGCACCTGCTCGGCAACATGTGGGCCCAGGAGTGGGGCAATATTTATGACGTGGTCAAAGATGAGGGGATGGAAGCGCCCTACGACCTCGATGCCCTGATCCAGGACTCCGGCATGAGCGAGAAGGACATGGTCAAGGTGGGTGAGCGGTTCTTCACCTCCCTCGGTTTCAAGCCGCTGCCGGAAACTTTCTGGGAGCGCTCCCAGTTCACCAAGCCCCGCGATCGTGACGTGGTCTGTCATGCGAGTGCCTGGAACATGGATGGTCAGGACGATATCCGCATCAAGATGTGCATCCAGAAGACCGCCGATGATTTCATCACCGTGCATCACGAGCTGGGCCACAACTTCTACCAGCGTATCTACAAGGACCAGCCGTTCCTCTATCGTGAAGGTGCCAACGATGGCTTCCACGAGGCAGTGGGCGATGTCATCGCGCTTTCCATTACACCGAAATACCTGAAGGAAATCGGTCTGATGGATGAGGTGCCGGGCAGTGAGAAGGATATCGGCTTCCTGATGCGACAGGCACTGGACAAGATCGCCTTCCTGCCGTTTGGTCTGCTGGTCGACAAATGGCGCTGGCAGGTATTCGATGGTGAGGTACAGCCGGGCGACTACAACAAGGCCTGGTGGCAGCTGCGCGAGGATTACCAGGGCATCCAGGCGCCGGTTGAGCGCAGTGAGGCAAATTTCGATCCGGGTGCGAAATACCATATTCCGGGCAATACGCCTTACGCCCGCTACTTCCTGGCCCGCATCCAGCAGTTCCAGTTCCACCGCGCCCTGTGTGAAGCGGCAGGTGAAGAGGGGCCGCTGCACCGCTGCTCTATCTATAACAACGAAGCAGCCGGTGAGAAATTGCGCAACATGCTGGCCATGGGCGCCAGCAAGCCGTGGCCGGACGCCATGCAGGCCATCACCGGCCAGCGCGAGCTGGATGCGTCAGCCATCATCGACTACTTCCAGCCCCTGATGGGCTACCTGGAAGAACAAAACAAAGACCGCCAGTGCGGCTGGGAGTAACTGCGCGTGTGGCGAGCATTGCTCGCCGCGCAGTTACTCGACTGGCCATGGATGGCCGGGCCGGACCCGGATCAAACTCTCCGGGGTCGCGCCATGGATGGCGGGGCAATGACTAACTATGGCACCGTCGAGAGCATGCTCGCCGCGTGATTATTCACCCGGCCAGGGCAGGTTTTTGCTCCATGCAAAACCTGCATTTCCGCCATCCCTGGCGGTCAGATGCCGGGCCGGACCCGGATCAAACACTCCGGGGTCGCGCCATGGATGGCGGGGCAATGACTAACTATGGCACCGTCGAGAGCATGCTCGCCGCGCCGCTATCCTCAAGGAAAAAGATCGCCCGGCCAGGGCAGGTTTTTGCTCCCTGCAAAACCTGCATTTCCGCCATACCTGGCGGTCAGAAGCCGGGCCGGAATTAGCCCCATGGATGGCTACTAGCGATGACCTTTCCCGCGCGTTTGGCGAGCATTGTTTACGAAAAAACTCCGGCGATGGTTTCTTGCCGCTCATTGGAGTGGAGCGCTTTGGTCTGGTGCAGTGGCGGTCCTGATGTCGAGTGTCCCCTTCGGGACACGAGCTAGGCGCCCCCCCCGTGAATACATCCCTGTAGGCTTGTCTGCGAGGTCCCTCTCGCAGACAGTCCCGCAAGGGGATACTCGCCACCAGGCCCTTCTCGTTGCAGTCAGGCGTATTGCGGTGATGCAAAAATTAGACAAAGCAAAAAGGCCGGACAGCGAAAGCTGCCCGGCCTTTTTATTGCTAACCCGAGGGGTTTTAATCAGAAGGTGTAGTTCACCGAAGCACCGAACAGCCAGGCTTCGATATTAGTGCTTTCGCCATCAAAGAAGGTGGGCAGGGGCACCGTGGTGAAATCCTGGATGGTTTCGTCGTCACCCCACAGGTAGGCAAAGCCACCATCCACGCTGAGGTGCTCGTCAAACTTGTAGGTACCACCAAAGGTGATCCACTGACGGTCGGTATCCGGGATGGCGAGGTTGCGCCAGGTTACCGGGAAGCCTCCGTTCTCTTCGGTCTCAAACCTGTTCAGGCCGTCACGCGCTGCGCCCTCATCATAGGCGTAGCCAATACGCCAGGTGACCTCTTCACAGGGATAGTATTCACCGGCAATGCTGTAGCGCATGCCACTTTCGAAGTTCTCTTCGCGCAGTACCAGCGGATTGAATGGCTCGTCCTCGATGTCCAGGCGGGCGCCCGGGAAGAAGCCCTCCAGGCGCTCGAAGTCATCCCAGTCGGTCCACATCAGGCCGGCTGCGATACCCCATTCATCGCTGAAGCGGTGGTAAAAGCCCAGCTCCAGTGTGTCAGGCAGGTCCAGAGGGACTGTGACGCTGGCATTGTCAAACGGGGGGAACGCGGGCTGCAGAACCGGAGGCAGTGCCACGGTCGGCAGGATGTCGGAGCTGACATCACCTTCGAGATCGAGCTCGATCTCTGCGTGGTACGAAATTCCGAGGCGGGTGCGGTCGTCGATGTGCCAGAGTGCGCCCAAAGTCCAGGAAACATCCCAGTCGTCAGCATCATCCGCATCGAGAATCGATAAATTGGATACGTCCGGGTTCAATGGGAAGTTGCCAGGCACCTTGGTGTTGAGCGTGGCGTCTGCGTAAACAAAGTTAACTGCCAGACCAACGCTGAACTGGTCGTTGAAATCATAGGCTACCGACGGCGCGATATTCAGTGTCAGCAATTCAGTCTGATCATTGACGTGGGTCAGTAGCCAGTCCGGATCGAAGTCCGTCTCGAGGCCATAGGTGGTATACATGGCCAGGCCCAGAGACCAGCATGGGTCCAGGGGCACTGCCAGGTAGGCATTGGGGACGAAGGCGTCACTGGCATAATCATTCGCGGTGTCGAAAAAGGTCGCGCTGGAGGGGCCTGCCGGCGTGTCGAAGAAAAAGGTGATGTCACCTGCGGCATCGATTTCCGGGTTGATGTAGGTCAGGCCGCCAGAGAGGCTGATGCTGTCGAACAATGCCGAGCCGGCCGGGTTGCGCGCCAAGATTGCAGCGTTGTCACCGATGGTATTTTCTGCGGCGAAGGCCCGGCCGAGACCGGAGGTGCTGGATTCCTGGAGGAAGAAACCGGCGGCCATGGAACCGCTGGAAACGGTGCTGATTGCCACGGCAAGCGCCGCGCGGCGCAGTAAATTCTTTTTCATGAGGTCCCACTCTGTATTGCTGATGACTGACTGCCCGGTCGCGACCGGATGGCAGCGGGCCGGGCAGGAAAGCTTTTTTACAAAGCTCTCAATTCTCGCAATGTATTCCTTGGTACAAAAAAAATACTAGCAGCACGACACTGTCGCGGATGCGTACCTGAGGAAAGCGGCGACTTTATAAAGAAACAGCCACCGTAAATCCATCCGGTGGCATGGTTTTTTCAGCTTTTTGGCGGGAATTTTGAAGTGTTTCAGGGAGTGTCGATGTTTTTTCCGTCGATGATCAATTCGGTCAAAGAGATCTGATAGGTTTCGCCATCTTCCTCCTGCTCCAGTTTTACCAGCGCATAGTCCCAGGCCGGGGCAAACCAGATATTGGTTTCCCGGTCGTCGTCTTCTTCCCTGACCCGCTGTACCTTGATGGCTTTCACGGCACCGAGAGGGGTCTTGAGGGTTTCCTCCCCGGCAATCCTGAAGCGGTACTCGCGCAGTTTCTTGCCGTCTGTGACGACGTACTCGAGATCTTCTTTTCCTGCGGCAACATCCAGCGCCAGCTGCAGTTGATAACTGATCTTGTCCTGTATTTTTTCAGGGGCATTTTCCAGCGTGCGTTTTGCATTGGTGAGATTGACGACACGCTTTTCGGCAGGCTCGAAATTGAGGGACGTATGCCGGTCTCGCCCCAGTCCGGTGCGGCGATATTCATAGTGCATCGGTGAGAGCTGGCCATCCCGGTTCAGGAAGCGGGAATACTCGTTGATGTCGGCAAAGAAGGAGTCTGCCTGAAAATCCAGGCGCCAGTTACCGGCTTTGCCTGACAGAGAGCGGGTGGCCGTGACTTCCAGCGCGCCGTAGCGGGCCTCGTAGACGGCCTGGAATGGCTTGAGTTCTGTTGCGCTGGCCAGCGGCGCCACCAGTAATGCGGCAAAAATCGAGACCAGTGTGGCAAGTCGATGAAATGGCACTTTGACCTCCAGTTGTCCGGGCCCGGGATACTGTAGCATCCGGCGGCCGCTCCTGTTGAGGTCTCGGGTACGCCGGTGCCAAAGCTTGTAGAAACTCTGACACCGGCGTGGAAGTTTAGTGCGATTACGTTCTGCGGCTGTCGATGCGGTGGCCGGAAGGGGGGAGGGGGTGGCCGTCCAGCTCAGCCCTGTCGGTACTCATGCGCAGCCGGCCCTCGGCGAACCACTGCACCGCCAGGGGGTAAATGAGGTGTTCCTGCATCTGGACCCGCTGTGCGAGTGTGTCTGCGGTGTCACCATCTTCCACGGGCACAATGGCCTGGACGATAGGCGGGCCGCCATCCAGTTCTTCGGTGACAAAATGCACCGTGGCACCGTGCTCCCGGTCGCCGGCTTCAAGGGCCCGCCGGTGAGTGTGCAGGCCCTGGTACTTTGGCAGCAGTGATGGGTGGATGTTGAGCAGCCGGCCACTGTAATGGCGCACGAAGCCCGGTGTCAGGATGCGCATGAAACCGGCAAGCACCACCAGATCAGGGGCGTACCGATCGATGGCCTCGATCAGCGCGGTATCGAACCCTTCCCGATCCAGGTAGTCGCGGTGGTTGACCACCGCGGTCTCGATGCCCCCGTCGCTGGCGCGCGTCAGTCCATAGGCTTCCGGCTTGTTACTGATGACGGCACAGACTTGGTAGGGGCACTCCGCGTCGGCTGCGCTATCAATGATGGCCTGCAGGTTGGTGCCGCTGCCCGAGATCAAGACCACCACGCGGCAGCGGTCGTTCCCAGTGCTCTCTGACATCAGAGCCCCGCCAGTTCCACGGCCTCTTCACCATCGCCTGCAGACTCGATGCTGCCGATGATAAAGGCTTCCTCGCCCAACTGGCGCAGGGTTTCCAGCGCCTTGTCTGCCTGGGCTTCGGGCACACAGATCACCATGCCAACGCCGCAGTTGAAGGTGCGGTACATTTCGCGACCATCGATATTGCCGGCCTGCTGCAGCCAGCGGAAAGCCGGCGGCAGCTCCCAGCTACTGACATCAATCTTCGCCTTGGCGCCCTCGGGAAGAACCCGTGGCAGGTTCTCCAGCAGGCCGCCGCCGGTGATGTGGCTGAGCGCATTGACCTGGACGGACTTCATCAGTTCGAGCAGGTTCTTCACATAAATACGGGTCGGCGCCATCAGCGCTTCGGCCAGGGTCTTGCCGCCCATGTCCTGCTGCAGGTCTGCACCGCTGATCTCCAGCACCTTGCGGATCAGGGAGTAACCGTTGGAGTGGGGGCCGCTGGAAGCGAGGCCGATCAGCTTGTCGCCGGTCTTGACCTTGCTGCCGTCGATGATTTCGGATTTTTCCACCACGCCGACACAGAAGCCGGCCAGGTCGTAGTCGTCACCCTCGTACATGCCGGGCATCTCGGCGGTCTCTCCGCCCACAAGGGCACAGCCTGCCAGCTCACAGCCGCGGCCGATACCGGTCACCACCTGGGCAGCCACATCCACATTCAGCTTGCCAGTGGCGTAATAATCGAGGAAGAACAGGGGCTCGGCACCAGCGACGACCAGGTCGTTGACACACATTGCGACCAGGTCGATACCGATGGTGTCGTGAACCCCAAGGTCCATGGCGAGGCGCAGCTTGGTGCCGACACCGTCGGTACCCGATACCAGTACCGGCTCGCGGTAGCCGGAAGGCAGCTCGCAGAGGGCGCCAAACCCACCCAGTCCGCCCATGACTTCGGGGCGCTGGGTGCGCTTGGCCACGTGCTTGATGCGGTCGACCAACGCATTGCCCGCGTCGATGTCGACACCTGCATCTTTATAACTGAGGGACTGGGGTTTGGAATCGCTCATGATTCTTCCTGCAAATGGGGGGATTCGAGAGGGCGCGTATTCTAGCCCGGAGTCGCCCGCGTAGCCACGCCCTGTGCCGATCTGCCGTCTGTCGGACGGGATTTGTCTCCCTGAGCCCCGAGGATGGGCCGTCGACGCGGCTGGTGTGCCATTGTGCGAACTCGGGGCTGGGAGAAAAAGCCGACACTGATACAATAGCCGCTCGGAGGCAGGCTGAGGTCCTGCTCCGCGGCCAATCTCCCGCCCCAGACCACTGTCGGGCGGATTGGCCCGTCAAGAAACACGATGTTGGGAGAGATCCGATGCACAAGCTGCTCCGGCACGGACTGGCGGCTCATTTGATAGCGCTGTTGCTGTGCGCCCTGGTGATGCCTGCCCAGGCGCGGGTGGTGGCGGACCTGTACGAGGTGGTTGAGGCCGTGCCCAGCCGTGGCGCTACGGACCGCGCAGATGCGGCGCGCCGGGGCCTGGAGCGGGTGTTCGTGCGCGTTACTGGGGATGCCGCCATCGGCAGTGACCCGCAGTTGCGCGCCGAACTGCAGCGGGCACAGCGCTTTCTGCAGAGCTATCGCTACGAAGTAGAGGAAAACCAGCTCTATCTGCACCTGTCCTACGACCCCCAGGCGGTGTCTGAGCGGGTCCACGCCCTGAAGTTGCCGCTGTGGCCGAACAATCGCCCGGGCACTCTGGTCTGGCTGGCGGCAGACACCCTGCAGGGCGGGCGCGCGGCACTGGGTGAGCAGGATTCGCCGGAGCTCTTTGCGGCACTGGAGGCCATGGCCATCGACCGCGGCCTGCCGGTGGACTTCCCGGCCATGGATGCCGTTGATCGCAGTGCCATGCCGCTGGGCAACCTCTGGGCCCAGGACGAGCGCGCGGCGGAGCGGGCCGGTGTGCGTTACCGGCCGGATGCCACCCTGATGGGGCGTGCACTGGAACTGTCCACGGACCGCTGGCAGGCCAACTGGCTGCTGATTCACGGCGGTCGGGCCCATGCGTTTGATGCCACTGGTAACTCCCTCGAGGAAGTTGCGCAGCAGGGCATCGATGGGGCCGCGAACATGCTGGCCCAGCGCTATGCGGTGCACACCAATGGCGAAACCGGCCCGCAGAATGCGCTGGTGCTGGAGCTTTCCGGTATCAACGAGTTCGCCGATTACACCGGTGCCATCGCCTACCTGCAGGGGCTGGCCCAGGTTCGCGGTGCCGAACTGCTGGCGGCCGATAACGACCGGTTGCGCTTTTCCGTGACCCCGACCGTGAGTCTGGATCGCCTGCGCGATGCTCTGGCCCTGAACCGCCGGCTGAGTGCCGGGGCGGAAGAGGACCCGATCGATCTCACTGGTTACCGGGCGCCGATCGGCAGTGCGGAGAATCCCCTGCGCTATCGCTGGCACTGAGATGAGCAACAAGCAAGGCGCGCCGCAGCAGCTGCCGTTGGGGGTTTCCCTGCGCGACGATGCCACCTTCGATAATTTTTACCTCTCCGGAGAGGACACCAACCGCCAGGTGGTCGTGGCGCTGCAGGCTTTCGCTTCCGGCCACTCACCCGAGCAGGTGCTCTATCTCTGGGGGGAGCCGGGTAGTGGCGTCAGCCATCTGCTGCAGTCCGCCTGCCAGGCTGCAGAGGAGGCAGCCCGGAGCTTCCAGTACCTGCCTCTGTCAGAGCTGATGGCCATGGATCCCGCCGTGATGCTGGATGGTCTCGAGCAGCTGGAGCTGGTGTGTATCGATGACCTGCACCTTGTGGAGGGGCAGCCGGCGTGGCAGGAGGCGTTGTTCCACCTCTACAACCGGGTGCGGGACGGCGGCGGCCAGTTGCTGCTGGGGGCGCGCAAGTCGCCGCGGGGGCTCGAACTGACGCTCGCAGACCTCCATTCCCGCCTGCAGTGGGGGCTCACCTTCCAGTTACAGCCGCTGTCGGACAGCGACAAGCTGGCGGCTCTGCGCCAGCGCAGCCGCCTGCGTGGCTTTGACCTGCCGGAGGATGTGGCCCAGTACATCCTGCACCGGGCGCCGCGCGATACCCGGGCGCTGTTCCAGTGCCTGGAAACCCTCGACCGGGCCTCACTGATGGCCAAGCGCAAGATCACCATTCCCTTTGTCAAAGAGGTGCTCGGTATCTGAGTGCCGACCGGCCCGGGGCCTTTCAGAGGCGCAGTATCTGTCGGTACTGCGCCACCTTCACCCGGAACGGGGTGTGATCATTGAGGTGCAGCCGCATGCAATCGGCGGCATCGGGCTCCCCGTGGACCAGCTGGATTCTCGTACCCTTCTCGAGCCGCGACTGCAGCAGCCATTGGGTCAGGTCCTCGAAGTCCCCGTGGGCAGAGAGCCCGTCCAGCATCTCCACCTGCGCCTTGCAGGGCACATATTCCCCGTGGATTTTCACCGAGTCCGCCCCGGCGACCATCCGGGCTCCGCGCGTGCCCCCTGCCTGAAAACCGACAAACAGCACTGTCGTGCGATGGTTGGGCAGCAACCGCTTCATGTGATGGAGTATCCGGCCCCCGGTGGCCATGCCGCTGCCAGCGATGATGATGTGGGGGTAGGTGATCTGTTCCAGTGCTTTCGATTCCTCGACGTCCCGGGTGTAAGTGACCAGCCGGCCCATTTCCCGGCATTGTGACTCAGTGAGTCGGTGGAGTTCTGGATAGCGCTGGTAAATATGCGATGCGTCGATCGCCATGGGACTATCGAGAAAAACCGGCAGCTTGGGAATTTCACCGGCCTTCATGGCGGATACCAGCATATGCTGGAGCATCTGGGCGCGGCCCACCGCAAAGCTCGGGATCAGCAGTACCCCGCCCCGTGACACGGCTTCGTTGACGACCCGGTTGAGTTCGCCACAGACATCCAGGTCCGGGTGACGGCGGTCACCGTAGGTGGATTCGAGCATCAACAGGTCGAGAGGGGGCAGTGGCTCGGGGGGATACATCACGATATCGTCCGGCCGGCCCACGTCGCCAGAGAATCCAACCTGTTTACCATCGGCTTTCAGGATGGCGCTGCCGGCGCCGAGGATATGGCCGGCCCCCTGCAGGTGGAAGGTGATATCCCCGACCTGGGCTTCCTCGCCAAATTCGATGGGCTGGAACAGCTCCAGGCTGCGTTCCGCGGTTTCGCCGTCATACAGAGGTTCGGGGTGGGCGTGCTTGCTGAGGCGGTGACGGGCGTAGAAGCGGGCGTCTTCCTCCTGTATATGCCCGGCGTCTGGCAGCAGGATGGAACAGAGGTCGCGGGTCGCCGGGTGACAGAAGACCGGCCCCCTGTAGCCCAGTTTGTACAACCGCGGGATGTAGCCGGAATGATCCAGATGGGCGTGGGTCAGCAGGATGCCGTCAATGGTATTGATATCGAAATCCGGCGCTTGCCAGTTGCGCTCCCGCAGCCATTTGTAGCCCTGGTAGAGGCCGCAGTCCACCAGCAGGCGGGTGTCCTTGTGTTCGACCAGAAATTTGGAGCCGGTGACGGTTTCGGTGGCGCCCAGAAAAAGGATATTCATGATTTGGCTATTCCCTGCGATGTTTCGGCGAAGTTCTTCAGCAGCGCTTTGATGGCCGGGGCCAGGACGGGGCTCAGGTCCAGGGTGTTCCCGGATCCCGGGATACTATTGCTTGCCAGCAGATGCCGAATGCCGGCGTCTTTGAGTTTCCCCTGTGCCCCTTCGGCGTAAAGCCCGTGCACCGTCAGGCAGTCGATTCTGGAGAAGCCTGCAGCCTTCAGTTTCTCCACCGACTCCAGAATCGTGTGTCCGCTGGAGATCACATCGTCGAGCAGTACTGCGGTATACCCGGCAAAGTCGGCGAGTCCTTTAAAAGTAATTTCAACCGTTCGATCTCCCAGGCGTTGTTTCTCCCCTACCGCGATCGGGCTGCCCGTGTGCCCGGCTACCGTGCTGACCCACTGGCGGCTCTCCGCATCTGGTCCGACCAGAAGGCAGGGCTCGTCCCGTTTAGCAAGCCAGTCAGCGAGTACCGGAGCTGCACTGACTGCCGTAGCGGGGATGGAATAAACCTCATCCAGATGGTGAATGCGGTGCAGATGCGGGTCGACACAGACAAGCCAGTCGAAATAGGCGGAGATCAAGCGCGCAAAGCTGGGCGCGGTCACCGCCTCTCCCGGGTGGAAACGGCGGTCCTGGCGCATGTAGCACAGATAGGGGGCGATCAGGCCAACCTTGGCAGCCCCCATTTCCCGCAGTGTATCTGCCAGGAACAACAGGGCAGGTACTTCCGGGTCGGGATTGGTGAGGTTCGCGAGGACGATGCAGTGCCTTTGCTCAAGCGTGCCCATGACACGCAGGTAAGTCTCGCCGTCGGGGAAACGACGTCGCTCCAGCTCCATGGCTTCTGCCCCCAATGCCCCACAGAGTGGCGTTGAAAGGGGAAGGTCGGCCTCCATGGGTATCAGGAGTGGTTTCACGGTGTGACCCCGATATCGAACAGGTCGCGGTTCTGATGGTAGTAGTCCCGTGCGTAGGCCAGCTCTCCCGGTGTGTCGGCATAAAGTGTGGCCAGTGGCTGGCCGGGTATGACGCTGTCGCCGACTTTGACATGTAAACGCAGTCCGGCGAGGGGTGAGCTGGGGGCCCCTGCCAGTTTCGCCAGCTGAGCGAGTCGCCGGTTGTCCATGCCCAACAGCTTGCCGGTGCGCTGGGCCCGAAGGCGGCAGTGATGGGGTGCCTCTTGTAGCGTCTTGAGCCCCCCCTGGGCAGTACAGATTCTTTGAAACTGTTGCCACGCCTGTCCGGAGAGGAGTATTTCCCTGGCTCTGGGCAGGACGGCGTCCAGGGTTTCACCGGATGCCATTGACAGCATGTTTGCGGCCAGAAACAGGGAGCGCTCAGCGAGGTCTGGTGGCGCCTCGGGGCTGTTGCGGAGCACGGAGAGCACGTCGCGAGCCTCCTGGTTGGGGCCGATACCGTAGCCGATGGCTTGTGTGCCGTCGGTGATCACACACCGGAGTTGCAGGTTCATGGCTTTTGCAACCTGACGGAACAGGGCGGCCAGTTCGTTGGCTTCTTCCACGGAACGCAGTTTCGCGGTGGGGCCTACGGGCATATCGATCAGTATGTGGTTAGAGCCGGCAGCGACTTTCTTTGACAATACAGAGGCCACCAGCTGTCCGGGGCTGTCCAGATCCAGTGCCCGTTCGATGCGGATCAGCAGGTCATCGACAGGGCTCAGTCCTACTTCGCCGCCAGCAGCCAGGCAGGCGCCCGTTTGTTCCACCACATCCTGTAACTGCTTGAGAGACAGGTCGACCTCGGTGAGTTCCTCCATGGTGTCTGCCGTGCCCGCAGGTGAGGTAATTGCGCGGGAGGAAGTCTTCGGAATCATCAGCCCCGCGGCGCTGGCGATGGAGATGACAATTGGCGTTGTCCGGTTGCCGGGCAGGCCGCCGATGCAGTGTTTATCGAATATCCGTTCGGCTCCGGACCAGTGCAACTGGTTGCCGCTGCTCACCATGGCCCGGGTCAGGGCGGTGACTTCAGCAGAAGAGAGGTGGCCGGCAGCGCTGGCAGTCAGGAAACTGGCGATTTCGATATCCGAATACAAGCGTCGACTGATGTCGTGAACAATCGATTTGATTTCGAGTGGGTTCAGTTCATGGCCATAGATTTTTTTACGCAGGGCACTGAGGGAGCGCACCAGCGGCGCATGCCGGACATGAACCGGTTGTTCTTCAGTCAGCTGCAGGAACTCCCAGGCACTGTCGGAAAACCCAATGCTGCCTTCAGCCAGAAGCTCGTCGCTCACGATATTGAGTGTGGCAATGAGACTGTGCTCTTCTGCCTGTACCTGCAGACGGGTGTTGGCGCTGAAGCCCTCCGCGCGACAGATGGCACAGTCACTACGCATGAAGACAATGGGCTCTTCATGGGTGTCGACACCCATCAGGTGCGCAGTGAGCGGGGGGATATGTCGCATCGATCGCCTAAAAGCTACAGCGCTCCTTACATGAGGATGAAATACATGCCAGCCACGTGACCTTGATGCTTCGACAGCGCCATAATGAGAAGCTGTCGATACGCAACCAGTACCGGTTTGAGCGTAACATGATCAGCCGAATGTGCCTCAGGGATAGGAGTTTAAACAGCATATGCAGAACTTCCGCAAAATACTGTTTGTCAGCCACGGTACCGTTGATGAAAGCGACGGATTGATGCAGGCGCTGAGTGTGGCGCGGGTCAGCGGTGCCCCCCTGACGATTGTGGTTGTTTGCCCGGACCTGCCGGATGGGTTTACGGAGTACGAGGGCGCCTATACGGATGGACTGATTGCACGGGCCGGCCAGTCGCTGAAGAAGTCACGGGAACTGCTCAAGATCGATGAGGGGCAGGTGCCGGCGGAGATCGATGTGGATGCCGGCGATACGCCCGCAGAGCGCATCATCCAGCGGGTGCTGAAAGAAGACTTTGACCTGGTGGTAAAAAATGTCGAGGGGCGCAATCACCGCAAGGGCTTCAAGGCCATGGATATGGAGCTGCTGCGCAAGTGCCCCTGCCCGGTGTGGCTGAGCCGGCGGATCGAACACCCCCGTGAAGAGGTCCGGGTGGTTGTGGCGGTGGATCCCGAGCACGAGCAACCCAGTGCCTATGACCTCAGCATTCGTCTCCTGCGGTTGTCCAGGGCGTTGGCCGACAGTTGCAGTGGGACGCTGCACGTGGTGTCGTGCTGGGACTACGACGTGGACGAATATCTGCGCCACAACTATCCCATCAATATCTCCGATGAGGAGCTCGACCGGGCGCTGGAGAAGGCGGGTTCCAAACATCGGGGCAAGCTGGACGCGCTGATCCATGCCGCCGGCATCGAGGGCCCGATGGAAGTGCACCACGCCATTGCCCGTCCGGACTCGTTTATCCCGCTGCTGATCGAGGAAAAACAGCTGGATATCCTGGTGATGGGAACGGTGGGCCGCACTGGCATACCGGGTTTCATCATGGGCAATACAGCAGAAAATATACTTCAGCACATCAGCTGCTCACTGCTGGCACTGAAGCCCAGTGACTACAAGTCACCGGTGAAGGTGTAAGGGCTGGGATAGCTGGCGATAGTGCGCGGCTGTCCGGTATGCGGGGCTCGCGGCACAAAAAAAACGGGCCCCGATGGGGCCCGTTTTCTATGAGGTTGGAGTCCGATGCGACCGGACTCCCACGGCAGTGTACGGCAGCAATTACTGCTGGGCCTTCACTTCTGCAACCCACTCGTCGACCAGCTCCTCGAGCACGTCCAGCGGCACGGCGCCGTTGGCGAGGACCACATCGTGGAACGCGCGGATGTCGAACTGGTCGCCCAGTGCTTCCCGGGCATTCTCGCGCAGTTCGACAATCTTCAGCATGCCGATCTTGTAGGCCGTGGCCTGGCCGGGCATGACGATATAGCGCTCGATGGCCTTGACCTGGTCCCCCTTCGGGTTAGGAGTGTTTTCACCCAGGTAGTTGATCGCTTCCTCTCGAGTCCACTTTTTGCTGTGGATGCCGGTGTCGACCACCAGGCGTGCGGCGCGCCACAGCTCCATGGCCAGGCGACCAAAGTCGGAGTAGGGATCCTTGTACAGGCCGATTTCCTTCGGCACCAGCTCGGAGTAGAGGCCCCAGCCCTCGGTGTAGGCGGTATAGCCGCCAAACTTGCGGAACTTGGGAATACCTTCCAGCTCCTGGGCGATCGACAGCTGCATGTGGTGGCCCGGCACGCCCTCATGATAGGCCAGCGCCTCCATCTGGTAGGTGGGCATATCTTTGGTGTTGTACAGGTTGGCGTAATAGATGCCGGGGCGGGAGCCGTCCGGTGCAGGGCGCTGGTAGAACGCCTTGCCGGCGGATTTCTCGCGGAAGGGTTCTACGGCCTTCACGATCAGGTCGGCTTTCGGCTTGGTGATAAACAGCTCGTCCAGGCGCTCCTTCATATTGTCGATGATGGCCGTGGCTTCTTTCAGGTAGCGCTGCTTGCCCTCTTCGGTATTGGGATAGTAGAACTGATCGTCGGTGCGCATGAATTCGAAGAATTCCTGCAGGGAACCCTCGAAGCCCACCTGTTCCATGATCTCGCGCATCTCACCGTGAATACGCTCCACTTCCTCGAGACCCTTCTGGTGAATCTCGTCGGCGGTCATGTCGGTGGTGGTATAAACATTCAGGCGATGGGCGTAATAGTCGTCACCATCGGGAAATTTCCAGGCGCCGTCATCAGTACTGGCCTTTTTCTCCAGTTCGCCGAGGTAAGCGATCAGGTTTTCGTAGGCGGGTTTGACACTATCCAGCATGGCGGCCTTGGCTTTCTCCACCAGCGCCTGCTTCTGTTCATCGCTGATTTCCAGCTTGTCCACCTTGCCCTTGAAGTCCGCCAGCAACGTACTGTCCTTGCCATCGGTATAGGGCGCACCGGTAATCAGGTTCTTGCCGTCGCTGATGACATAGGGGAAGGCAAACTTCGGTGGGATGATGCCGGCTTCAGCCCGGTCTTTGAGGTTGGCAGTCAGTTGGTCGAAATGCGCCGGCAGGGCGTTCAATCGGGCGATATAGGCCTCGGCATCATCGACACTATCGATGCGGTGCTGGTTGATCAGCAATGACGCAACGCCGGTGTGCACGGCGTACATCTGGTTGACAGGGTAGGTATGCAAGCGCCACTTGAAACCTTCGATATCCTGCTCTTTGTTGCGGATGGCCAGCTTGAGGCTCAGTGCCGTGGCTTCGTCCAGCTGGCTCGCGTCGATTTTTTTCAGTTCTGCGAGTTGGCGCTGAACGATTTCATGGGTTTCCTTCTCGAACTCGGGCGAGAGGTTATTCCACTTGTCATAGTCTTCCTTCATGCCGAGGAAGGTCTTGAATTCCGGGGTCCGCTGCAGAAGCTCCTCGAAATGATCCTCGAACAGCTGGTTGGCCTTGGCCACCACCTCCGGGTTGACGGAGCTTTCTTCTGTGGATGCGGACTGGTCGGCGGTCACACTGCCCGTCGAGGCCTCTGCACTGATTTCGGTGTCCTGGCCCGGAGCCGGCTTTTCTTCGGCCCGGTCACAGCCTGTCATCACCAGCGCGCTTATGGCCGCGGCAATCAGGGTCTTGTTGAACTGCATGTTTGGCATTCCCGTCTGGTTGAAATCGTTATGGGTTGGGGAAGCACCACCGCGGAGGGCGGTGGCTCAAAAGCAAAAAGCGGGCATGGTGCCCGCTTTCAGATCTCAGGGATCAGGAGAAATTCTGGTTTACGAAGTCCCAGTTCACCAGCTTCCAGAACGCTTCCATGTACTTCGGACGTGCGTTGCGGTAGTCGATGTAATAGGCATGCTCCCAGACATCACAGGTCAGCAGCGGAGTCTGGTCGCTCTCGGTTACCGGAGTGCCGGCGTTGGAGGTGTTGACGATGGCCACTGAGCCGTCGCTCTTCTTGACCAGCCAGGTCCAGCCGGAGCCGAAGTTGTTGACGGCGCTGTTGGTAAACTCTTCCTTGAACTTCTCGAAAGAGCCGAACGCCTTGGTGATCGCTTCCGCCACTGCGCCAGTGGGTTCACCGCCGCCATTGGGGCTCAGACAGTTCCAGTAGAAGGTGTGGTTCCAGACCTGGGCCGCGTTGTTGAACACACCACCGGAAGAGGACTTGATCACTTCCTCCAGGGTCTTGTCGGCGTCAGCGGTGCCTTCCAGCAGGCCGTTCAGCTTGTCGACATAGGTCTTGTGGTGCTTGCCGTAATGGTACTCCAGGGTTTCCTTGGAGATGTGCGGTTCCAGGGCGTCCATCGCGTAGGGGAGTTCGGGAAGAACGTGAGCCATGCTGTATTCCTTCTTCTGTATGAATTGTCTGGATTTGTGAGTCTGGTCATTCTACACACCGGCTGTGGCAGAATTAACCCGGCGCACAAACTGCGCGCTTGCCCCCTCTATTTGGGGCAGATTTCCCAAAGGCAAGAGTAGGGGGGAATCTTATCGTCTGGGCGGTTACTTTTTCGTCAATTTTTGGTATAACTTGCCGCTGAATTCCACCAATCTACGCCTGCGGAGAAAGAATAGATTCCCGTGGCGTGACTAGCAGGTACGAGTCTGTATGCAACGCAAAGAGCCGACTATAGGTGGCGGTGCGCCGTCCATCGAGCCGCAACTGGACAACAAGCCCATTGGCGCCGCCCCGCAGCGCCCGGCCCCGGCACCGCTGGAGCCGGAGGAAAGCCGCGGTGGTGTCTCGATGGTCGGTGTGTTCGCCCTAATTCTGGCCCTCGCCGGCCTAGGTGCTTCCGGCTTCCTGTATAACCAGTGGCAGCTGAGCCGCGCAGCATTGTCCGATGCCGAGAACCGCATCGCCGAGCTGGAGAAGCGCTTTGAAATGTCCGACGAGGAGTCTACCGCTTCCGTTGAAGTGCTGAACGCCAGGGTCAAGGAGAATGCCTCCGAGATCCGCAAGTTGTGGGGTGTGTCCTACGACACCAATCGTAAGAGCATCGAGGCCAACAAGGCGGCGGCTGCCCAGGCCAAGAAAGAGGTTGCGGCCCTGGCCAGCAAGGTCAGTGGGCTGAGCTCCAGCGTGAACAAGATCGCCGCGGTGGAAAGCGCCCTGGCCGAACTGAAGAAAAGCAACACCTCCAGCCAGCGAGAGATGACCGATAAACTGGCCCGACTGGAGCGTCAGCTGTCTTCCGTGCGCAGCGACCTGACCGCCCGTGTTGGCGCGAACGAGGAAGCGGTACAGTCGATCGACGCCTATCGCCGCTCCGTCAACAAGGACCTGGTCCAGCTGCGGGATGCAGTGCGCTCCCTGCAGTCCGGCGGCAGCAACACGGCATCCTCCCTCTAAGGAGCCATTCAGGATCCTATCCGGGGCCGGGCGGTCACACCGCCCGGCTCTCATCCTCTCCCCACCCCTCCCTGCGCTGACTGCCCCAGGTTATCGGCCCGGCTGATCCGTCAGGGCACAGGCCCCAACTTGCCGCCGATTCGTGTAAAATCGCCCGCCTCGAGACGTTAACCGGAGCCGGCTATGACCACTATCCGCCAGGATGATCTGATCGACAGCGTCGCCGACGCGCTGCAATTCATTTCCTACTACCACCCGCAGGATTTCATCCAGGCCCTGAACAAGGCCTACGAGAAGGAAGCCAACCCGGCGGCGAAAGACGCCATGGCCCAGATCCTGATCAACTCGCGCATGTGCGCCCAGGGACATCGCCCGATCTGCCAGGACACGGGTATCGTGACCGTGAAGCTGAAAGTGGGCATGAATGTGCAGTGGGACGCGGACATGAGCGTGACCGATATGGTCAACGAGGGTGTGCGTCGCGCCTACAACAACCCGGACAACGTACTGCGGGCCTCCATCCTCGAGGACCCTGATGGTGCCCGCAAGAACACCGGTGACAACACCCCGGCGGTGATTCACTACGAGATCGTGCCCGGTGACACCGTCGATGTCTATGTGGCGGCCAAGGGCGGCGGCAGCGAGGCGAAGAGCAAATTCGCCATGCTGAACCCGTCTGACTCCGTGGTGGACTGGGTGCTGGAGATGGTGCCGAAGATGGGTGCAGGCTGGTGCCCGCCCGGCATGCTCGGCATCGGTATCGGTGGTACCGCCGAGAAAGCGATGCTGCTGGCGAAGGAGTCCCTGCTGGACCCCATCGATATTCAGGAGCTGCAGGAGCGTGGTGCTTCCAATCGCGCCGAAGAGCTGCGCCTGGAACTGTACGACAAGGTCAACAAGCTCGGTATCGGCGCCCAGGGCCTGGGCGGCCTGACCACCGTGCTGGACGTGAAGGTCAGGGATTACCCGACCCACGCCGCCAACAAGGCGGTGGCCATCATCCCCAACTGCGCCGCCACCCGTCACACCCACTTCACTCTCGACGGCAGCGGCGCAGCGCGCCAGACGCCGCCGAAGCTGGAAGACTGGCCGGAGATTACCCGCGAAGCCGGCGCCAACACCCGCCGTGTGAATCTGGATGAAGTGACCCGGGAAGACGTGCTCGGCTGGCAGCCCGGCGAGACCCTGCTGCTGAACGGCAAAATGCTGACCGGCCGTGATGCCGCCCACAAGAAGATGGTGGATATCCTGGCCAGGGGCGAGAAGCTGCCGGTGGACCTGCAGGGCCGCTTTATTTACTACGTGGGCCCGGTGGACCCGGTGCGCGAGGAGGTGGTTGGTCCGGCTGGCCCGACAACTGCAACCCGCATGGACAAGTTCACCCGCACCATGCTGGAAGAAACCGGCCTGCTGGGCATGATCGGCAAGGCCGAGCGCGGCCCTGCGGCAATCGATGCCATCCGCGATAACCAGGCGGTTTACCTGATGGCTGTCGGCGGTGCGGCTTACCTGGTGGCCCAGGCCATCAAGGACGCCAAAGTGGTTGCCTTCCCCGAGCTGGGAATGGAAGCCATCTATGAGTTCGATGTCCAGGATATGCCGGTCACGGTGGCCGTCGACAGCAAAGGCGAGTCGGTACACAACACCGGGCCACTGATCTGGAAGCACAAAATCGAGGAAGGCGAGGTGCAGGGCTGATTACCGCACAGGCCAGAGAATAAAAAACCGGGGCACCGCCCCGGTTTTTTTATGCTTGATGGAAGCCTTACGTAAGCAGTCTCGCACGGGGCCGAAAAAATGACGCGTGAATTTACCCGAATCTTTTCTTGCCGCTTGTTATTATTTTTCCAGCTCGTATAGTTCGCACCCAATTCAATTCCCCCTCAGACCACAGGAGGCTCAAATGTTCAGTCAATTTGATATTGCTGCCGTGCAGGGCCTCCCCGGTACTGCCCCCCGCTAGTCGCTCTGTCGATAGATTCCGGGGTGTTGTTCGGGCCCGGCCCGGCACTCCATAAAGCAATTTTCACAAAACTCTTTCATTTTCCTGGATGCAGGGAAATGAATCTCCAATTTTTCACGCGTCCTTCTGGGCACTGCGAGGCTTGCGGCTGCTCGTTGGAGGCGGAATCGACATAGGCGGCGGATAGCATCCGCGGTGAATGATGAACAGATACGAACTGGATCTGCTGGTGGAATGCCTGGGTAGCCACCGGCGAACGTTTTACTATTTTCGCGACAAGTTCTGCCTGGACCTGCTCGATCGGGAACTGGCAGGCCGGCCGTGTGAGTCAATACCGTTGCGTGTCCTTCGGCAGGGGCGCTGGGCTAAATTCCTGTCCCGGCCACTCTTGAAACCTGTACTTGCAGGCTGTGGTGATGGCCAGTTGCACCGGCACCAGTTGCCCTTGGCATGGCCACAAGACCCATTGGCCTTCAACTTGACGGTGGATCACTGGAGTCAGAAAAAAAGGTACTGGCAGCAGACGTCCCGTAAAGGTTCAAGCCTAGTATTACAGCTCAATTTTGATCGGCGTCATAACCGCGAGTATGAAAGGTTGGTTTCGCCATTCCCCGATGAGCCACGGTGGCGTAACTGTAGCAGCAAGGTATCGATTCGCGGTCGAAGCGCTCATCCTGTCAACCGGGATCGCGGCTACACCATGTCCTGGGCGCGACTCGACATCGACCTGGACCGGGGTGAGGTTCTGATCGAGGAATTGCAGACCGACTGGTTGCGTAACTGTCAGGCACTGGCAAGTGGGTTCCAGAGAGTGCTGGCTGACGGGAAAGGGCTCCAGCGCCTGCGCAAAGCATGGCCTCAGTTTCGTGGACACTATGACCAGTTTGTGGAATACGCCCGTGATTACCTGCGGCCGTATCGGCAGATCTGGTCAGAAGCCTCGCTGACAGCCGCGATCGAGTTTATCCGGAACGAGCTGGGTGAGATGGACATCTACTACCACTCATACGAGTCGGGAGCTGCGCTGAAGGGAATCAGGTACCGACTGCCGCCACGCTCACTGTACTCCCAGTTACCAGAAAAGTTCGGTTTTTGTCTCACCGAGGATGTGCCGGGTTTTCTGGGGGCGGACAAGTTCAGTCAGCGCTGTATGAAGGCGATGAAAGTTCCGGTCAAGTTTTATCGCCTGTAAATGATGCAGTCAGGAGGTGTGGCGGTGGTGCGTCAGCAGACAGCACCGCCACCAGGCACTTTTACCGGTGCTTACCGGGATGAGCTATTGCAGTTCCCCCAGCATCAACTCCCGGATCACCGGTACCGGCGCATTGCCGTAGCTCAGGAACTTTTCATGGAAGGCCTTCAGGTCGAAGTTGTCTCCGAGCTTCTCCTTCATTTCCTCGCGCAGTGCGAGAATATCTGCATAACCAGCGTAGTAACTGGTGAGCTGAACCTGGCTCAGGGTGGCGCGGCGCCATTTGCCCATGGCTTCGGCCTTTTGCTGGAAGCCCTGGCGCACCATCAGGTCCAGCGCCCGCTCCTCATCGATGCCTTTTACCTGAATCTCATAGTCGAGGATGGTGTTGATCACGACGCGCAGCCTCCACTTGTAATACATCAGCCACAGTTCGGGTGAGAAGTCGCCGTAGCCCGCCTCCAGCATCATCTGCTCGGTGTAAACGGCCCAGCCCTCGATCATGGCGCCGTTGCCAAGAATGCTCTTGATCAGGCTCGGTGATTGATTGGCGTAGATAAGCTGGGTGTAATGCCCGGGGATCGCCTCGTGAATATTGAGGATCTGCATCATGTACTTGTTGTACTCCCTGAGCAGGCTATCGGCGCGATCGTCGCTGAATTCCTCGATCGGCATGACGTTGTAGTAGGTGTTGGCTCCCTTGTCATAGGGGCCGGGCGCGTTGATGGAGGCTACCGAGAAGCCGCGCATGTAGGGCGGAGTGGTGCGGACCACCAGTGGCTTATCCTCGTCCAGGGTCAGCAGGTCCTTTTCTTTGACGAAAGCCACCAGCTCCGGGATCTGCTTTTCCACTTCGGCCTTGAAGGTCTCCTTGGTGGCGTGATGCTCGGAGAGTTTTTCCAGCACCATGCCTATTTTTTCCAGCCGGCCTTCCGGTGGCTGCTGATCCGGGAAGTATTTCGGCCACAGCTCGGTTGCCAGCTCTTCCATTTTGTCATGGAGCTTTTCCTTCTCCGTCAATGCGCGTTCGTAAAGTTCACGGCCGGTCATGCCGATCTGGATTTCGTACGCGAATTTCTGCTCATACAGCTCCTCGCCGATGCGGAAATTCCTGTAGTCCTGGCTCTCCTCCAGCTCGGAGTGGCGGGTTTGCAGGAAGGTGATGTACTCCCGGATTGCCTTGCGTGCATTTTCCAGGCGCTCGCGGAAAAGCCGCTTTTCCTCTTCGCTGAGTCCGCTCCCTGCCAGTTTTTCCTCCACTTCGCCCTCAAATACCTTGAGCGCGCCTTGATTTTGCTGGATTGCCAGTACCAGCTGGGGCGAGGCCGGCTTCTCCAGGGTTTTCTCCGCTGCGTCGTAGTAGACGGGCACGTTTTCCAGGCGCTCACTGAAAGTGCGCAGGCGTTCCTCCAGCGGGGCGTATTCGGTGTTAAGGATGAGGGCAAATGAGTGGGAGACATTGTATTCGGCCGGGTTCCAGAGGTGTGGCTGGAATTCGGTCAGCTCCCACTCCGTGCGGTCGAGGAAGTTCAGGATCAGGGCCAGGTCGCTGCGGTCATTGGCATCGAGGGATTCCGCATCGAGCTGTGAGAACTGCTCGCGATACTGACGGGCGAAAGCCAGCACCCGATCCCGGTAGGCGTCATTCGGCACCTGGAGCTGATCGGCGACGGCATAGTAGCCCTTGCTGACGGCCCAGGAGGGAAACAGCTGCCAGAGTTCTTCGATCATTTTCTCTGACAGTGTATCGAAGTGCTGATCCTGGCTGTCGCTTTCGGCTTTATTTACAGCCGCGGTGGCAAGCTCCGCGGCACTATCCCCAGGGGAAGTCTGCATGTCGGTGTCGCTGCTCTGCTCGCGGTCGCAGGCCACCAGACCCAGCGCGAGGGCGGAAATCAATAGTGTCGGAAGTGTGGCTTTCATTGGTTTCCTCGATCTTTAACGCTTGCTGTGGCGGATGCTGCCGTCCATTTTCCCGCCGATAGGGCCGGATTGCGGGCAGGGTCATTGGTGTTTTTTAGCACTCTGTCCCATTAAAGTGCAGCACAACCACATAAAATAGCCTTTTACACAGTGCGCTTGTTTCAGTCCCGGGGCGCGGTTAGAGTCATCCGCTGCTCACTCGAGTCCATAATAATTGAAACACTTCGAGGACTGATTCATGACCGAACTTGCCGAACAAAAATGTGAAGCCTGTCGCGCCGATGCCCCGCTGGTTTCTGATGAAGAGCTGGCAGAGCTGTTGCGGGAAATCCCTGACTGGACTCCGATAGCCCGTGACGGCGTGATGCAGCTTGAGCGTGTCTTCAAGTTCCGCAATTTCAAGCAGGCTCTGGCCTTCACCAACCGGGTTGGTGAAATAGCGGAAGAAGTCGGCCACCACCCGGCTCTGCTGACCGAGTGGGGCAAGGTGACGGTTACCTGGTGGAGCCACGAAGCCGGCGGCCTGCACAAGAATGACTTCATCATGGCGGCGCGCACTGACAAGCAAGTCGAGGCGGAATAGCCGAGCGCATTGGCAGCCGCCTCTCGCCGTCGCGCCCGGCGGTCTCAAGCCGGGCGTGACCTGAAGCAGGAGTTGGGTTTAGCTGTCATGCTGAAAATGAAGCCAAGCTGCGAGCGCTGCAGCGCAGCCCTGGGCCTGGGCGACCGGGCGTATATCTGTTCTTTTGAGTGCACTTTTTGCCCGAGCTGCGCGGAAGCACTCTCCCGCAGTTGCCCCAACTGTCAGGGGAGCCTTGTGCACCGCCCGCCACGCACCACTTCTCCCACCGAGGTTCCGAGCCAGGGCTTCAAGGCCAAGCTGGAGGAGATCCTCAATCGCTCCTGAGCTTCCGGGTCAGGTTTTCTGTGCCCAGAGCAGGAATTCGCGGTTGCCATCCCCACCGAGAATCGGGCTGTCGATATAGGCCCGCACCGACAAACCGAGCTCTCCACACAGGGCTTCGATTTTCTCCTGCACCTGCCTGTAGAGTTTCGTGTCACGCACCAGCCCGCCCTTGCCGATATTTTCCGGGCCCACTTCGAACTGGGGTTTGACGAGGCTGAGCAGCTGTGCGCCGGGCCGCATCAGTGCTGGCAGGCGCGGCAGGATCAGAGTCTGGGAGATAAAGGATACGTCCATGACCACCGCATCAAATCCCTCCTCGCTGTAGGGGATTAACTGCGTCGGAGCCAGGTAGCGCGCGTTCAGGCCCTCGAACAGCTGCATGCGGGGGTGCTCCCGCAGCTCGGGCGCCAGCTGGTCGTGGCCCACATCGACTCCGACCACCAGGGACGCGCCCCGCTGTAACAGGCAGTCGCTGAAACCACCAGTGGAGCAGCCCACATCCAGGGCCCGCCAGCCTTCGGGCTGGAGACCGGTATGGTCGAGAATGGCTTCCAGTTTCAGCCCGGCCCTGGAGACATAGCGATCCTCCGGCAGGGGCTCGACGCGCAATGGCTGATCCTGAGTTACCGACTGGCCCGGTTTCTGCGCCAGCTGCCAGCCAGCCCCGTTATCCAGCCATACCCGACCCGCCTCAATCAGTTTTTTGGCATGGGTGCGGGAGTTGGCCAACTGGCGTTCGACGAGGAGGATATCCAGGCGCATCGGCGGAGGGCGATCCTAAAAATATGGTGGAATTCGATGCTGACATGCTAACCTCTGGGCCCACTTGTTAGAAGCAGTGAGCTGGATAGGAGGTTGGCAGCGGTGGCGAAAAGCGTTCTGGGCAAGTTCAGGATTCGCAAGGGCAGGGTGTTCGAGGCTCCCCTGGAGAGCGCTTTCGGGCGTCTGGTGACGCCTTTTGAAGAGTTTATTCACCGTCAGAGCAGCAGTGGCATCCTGCTCATGATTTCGGCAATTGCGGCCCTTGTGATAGCCAATTCACCGCTGCAGGAGGCCTATAAGCACCTGCTGCATATGCCCATCAGTATTGGTGCCGGGGAGTGGAAGCTGTCCCTCACGGTGCATCACTGGATCAACGATGCGCTGATGGCGATCTTCTTCTTCCTCGTCGGCCTGGAACTCAAGCGGGAGTTTCTCGTCGGTGAGCTCTCCGAGCTGAAGCAGGCGGTCCTGCCGATCATGGCGGCCATCGGCGGCATGGTGATACCCGCACTGATCTATGCCGGACTCAACGGCGACGGCGATGCGGCACGTGGCTGGGGTATCCCCATGGCTACGGATATCGCGTTTGCGGTGGGCTGTATTGCCCTGCTTGGCAACCGGGTACCACGGGCGGTGGTGATGTTCCTGGTGGCGCTGGCGATCGTCGATGACCTGGGCGCCATCCTGGTGATTGCCATCTGGTACACCGAGAGTGTGAACATGGTTGCACTGGCAGCCGCCGGTGTGCTGGTGGTCATCCTGTGGTTGCTGAAAGCTGCGGGCGTGCGCAGTTCTCCGGCCTACATGTTCGTTGGTGTGCTGCTCTGGTACGAGTTTTACCTGAGTGGTATCCACGCCACGCTGGCGGGCGTGATCACGGCCATGGCGCTGCCGGCCCGGCCCAAGTATGACCCGGTGGCCTTCAGCACCTTCGTCAAGGACATTATCCGCAGTTTCGATCGCAGTTTCCGGCCCGGTGACAGGATCATTGCCAACGACGCCCTGCGCGCGCGGGTGATGGCGCTGGGCAATGGCGTGAAACTGGCGCAGTCGCCGCTGCAGCGTATGGAGACCCGTTTGCACACGCCAGTGGCTTTCCTGGTCATCCCGATATTTGCGCTGGCGAATGCGGGCATTCCCATCGACAGCTTTACCACTGGCACCGCCGTGCTGAATCCTGTGACTCTAGGCGTGATCCTGGGCCTGGTGTTCGGCAAGCTGATTGGTATTGTCGGTGCCACCTGGATTGGCTGGCGCCTCGGCCTGGGCAGCTTGCCAAAAGGCGCCACCTTCCACCATATTGTGGGTGTGGCGTTATTGGGTGGTATCGGCTTCACCATGTCGATCTTTATCTCCGAGCTGGCTTTCGCTGGCAGTGAGGAACTGCTGATCCAGGCCAAGGCAGGTGTCTTGCTGGCTTCCCTGATTGCCGGTTTCAGTGGCTTTCTGATCCTGCGCAAGGCGCCGATTTCCGATGAGTATGCTGTGCCTGACTCCGATGAAGAGGAGGACGAGGACACAGAAGCCCAGGGGAAGGAAGCCGGAGAAGGTACCCCCGCTGCTGCCGGCAGCAGCGATCGGCAGGGTTAAGTAACAGGTAGAACCGGGTTTCCCCCGGGTCGACCGAGAGGCCGGGCTTGCAGCCCGGCCTTTTTTATCTCTGGCAAACGCTTTGGCGGATTCACTGGCTCTGGCGCCCGACCAGGTTACTGATCAGTGCGCACATGCGATCGTAGTGGCTGCCCTTCCAGTACACCCGGCCGCACTGAGTGCACTGCCAGAACTGATCAAAAAGCCGGCGGGTGTTTGCCCTGAGGCGGGATTGCACGGCATCTTTCTGCACAGGCCTGAGGGAGCCGTTGCAGCGGGTGCAGCGGGAAAACGGCTGCAGGACATTCTGCAGCTGGAAGCGCTCGATGACCTCTGCCAGCTGCTGGCGCGGATTGGTGGCCCGGACCCAATAGCCTCGCTGCAGTGCCCGGCGCCGGAACAGGGCGCGATCCCGGCTCAGCAGGATGCGCTGCTGTTCGACTGAGACCCGGACCAGCGCACCATCGTCTGAATCTTCCGGCAGCAATGTATCGAATCCCAGCAGTCGCAGGTAGCGGGACAGGCGACCCAGGTGGCAGTCGAGAACGAAGCGGGGTTCCCGCAGCGGATGCGGGCGCAGGCGCGTCACTGTGGAGATGTCGAGGGCCTCGAACAGGGGGTAGACACTGACACGATCGCCATCCAGTAGCTGGTATTCGAAGCTCACGGAATCGCCATTCACCAGGATGAGGTCTATTTCCGTATGGGGCACGCCCAGGTTTTCAATGGCATCCTTGATCGAGCCGGCCCCCGGGTAGTGGCGCACGATGTCGCGCTGGCGCTCGCTTCTGGGCAGGAAGTCATTCAGCTCGCGGTAAAAACGGAAAGTGACGGTGATACCTGCGCCTGGATCTGTCACCAGTCGCTGTCCTCCCTGTGATCATTGTCCTCAGGCGGGTTGTGGCGTTGCGATAATCCGGCCCTGCACTGGATAATAGTGGCCGAAAAGTAAACGGCGTGATGAATAACGATAAAAACGGCGCTCATGATGATGAAAGAATTGCCCGACAAACCTGCGCTCCCCGGTCGCTCTGTCCTCACTGTGCTCCTGTTGCTGCTGGTTTGTGCGGTTACCATTTTCCTGGCATTGCGTCCGCCACCCGCAGGGATCACCAGGGTTACTCCGGCCCTGCTGGAACCCCTGAACCGCCCGCTTCCCGGCGCGGCGAACCTGGTCTCTGTTCAGCCACACCTGGATGTGACGGACTATGCCCATGTCGGCAAACTGCGGTACAAACTTTCCACCTATCTGGCGCAAGCCCGCACTGCTGGTTGGTTGAGCGCCGAATCCATCGTGGTCTTTCCCGAGCATATCGGTACCTGGCTGGTTGCGGAGGGCGAGAGCGCTCTCGTATTCAGCTCCGGCACCACCACCGACGCGCTGACCTGGGCAGCGCTCGGCAACCTGCCGGGCTTTCTCTCCCGGCTTGTGCAGGCGAATGAAGCGGATCCCTTTGCTGCAGCCCTGTTCCGCACCAAGTCCGCAAACATGGCCAGCCAATACCAGCAGCTGTTCTCCACTCTCGCCATTGAATACGGCGTGACCGTTGTTGCCGGTTCGATTCTGTTACCCGCCCCGACTGTGCTGGATGGCCAGATCCGGGTGCACGGGGGGCCGTTGTACAACAGCAGTTTTGTGTTTTACGCGGATGGCCGGGTTTCGGGGCCCGTGCGCAAGGTGTATCCCATCGATAGCGAACTGCCTTTTACCGAGCCGGCGCCGGTTGCAGACAGCCTGCCGGTTTTCGAGACCCCCGCGGGGCCTCTGGCGGTATTGATCTGTGCTGACAGCTGGTATCCGGATACCTGGGCCCAGGTGGAACAAGCCGAACTCGTGGCGGTACCGTCTTTCTCGTCCCCGGACGGTATCTGGCAGACGCCCTGGGGTGGCTATAACGGCGCGGTTGCTCCGGCGGATGTGGCTGCCGATGACGTGGGGCGCCTGACCGAGGCCGAGGCCTGGCGCAAATACGCACTGGGCGGACGTGGCCGGCAGCTGCGCGCCGGCATCAATACCTTCCTGCGTGGGGATCTCTGGGACCTGGGTGATGACGGCCAGACCATGGCCGTGCTGCAGGGTGAACTGATTCTCGGCCAGCGTCGGGATACCGCCATGGTTTCCAGCTTGTGGCTCGAGCCGCACCAACAGGGAGTGTCTCTCCAGTGAACAACCAGAATACCAACGCTGTACCGCCGGACCTGCTGGATGTGGTGATCGTGGGGGCGGGCATTTCCGGGCTGCACGCGGCGCGGCTGCTCCGCCCGGATTTCCGCATCGCGGTGCTCGAGGCCCGTGAGCGGGTTGGCGGCCGTCTCTGTAACCACCGTTTTGCCAATGGCGAGACCGTGGATATCGGTGGCCAGTGGGTGGGGCCGGGACAGGACAGGATGTATCGCCTGATCGGGGAGCTCGGTTTCGAGACCTGGCCGCTGTATGACAGCGGCGACAACCTGCTCTGGGATGGCACCCGGGGCCGGCGCTACCGGGGCACCATTCCGCGGATCGGGCCACTGGCACTGCTGGATCTTGGCCAGGCCATGGCGCGTTTCGAGCGGATGGCAAAGAGCATAGACCCGGCAACCCCCTGGACCCATCCCCGGGCCCAGGAGTGGGATCGACAGACACTGGCCACCTGGCTGCAGCGCAATTGCAAGACGCGTCGCGCGCGCGAGCTGTTTGCTATTGGCATCGGTGCCGTGTTCGCCGCCGAGCCGGAGGAACTCTCCCTGCTCCATGCGCTGTTCTATGCCCGTTCCGGCCATTCGCTGGAGAGGCTGCTTTCGGTCACTGGAGGCGCTCAGCAGGATCGTATTCATGGGGGCACGGCCGGACTCTGCACCCGCATGGCTATGGAGCTCGGCGATGACCTGCATCTGAATGCCCCGGTTCATTCCGTCGAGCGCGAGCCGGAGGGCAACCTGCAGGTGCATTTCGAGGGCGGGGTTCTCCGCTGCCGGCGACTGATTCTGGCGCTGCCCCCCAACCAGGCATTGCGCATCCGCTTTTCGCCGGCATTACCGGCCAGCCGTGACCAGCTGTGGCAGCGGATGCCTGCCGGCAGCTGCATCAAGTGTGTCGCTCGCTACGAGCGCCCTTTCTGGCGCGATCAGGGCCTGTCAGGCCAGGTCACCAGTGCCGAAGGCCCGGTGAGGGTGATGTTCGACAACTCGGAGGCCGGCAGAGATTCCGGTCTGTTGATGGGGTTTCTCGAGGGTGAAACCGCCCGGCACTACAGTGGCGTCGACCCCGAAGAACGCCGGCGGGACGTCCTCGACTGCTTCGCCCGCTACTTTGGTGAACAGGCCCGCAGACCGCTGGAATACGTCGACCGGGACTGGAGCAGCGAGCCCTGGAGCCGGGGCTGCTATGCCGCCCTGATGCCACCGGGTGTCTGGACGCACTACGGCGAAACGCTGCGCGGCGACGACGCCCCGATCCACTATGCCGGCACCGAGTCTGCAACCGAATGGTACGGCTATATGGAGGGCGCCCTGCAGGCCGCGGAGCGCGCTGCCGGCGAGATCCGCGAGGCCCTGCGGTACTCTGTCGACAGCACATCGCTCATGCAGCGCCGGACACGGGAGGTTCCCCGTGTGTGACACCCTGGTATGGCGGGGTCCGGGTGAAACCTGGCTGGCCAAGAACAGTGACCGGGATCCCTACGAGGCGCAGCGGGTAGAGGTCATTCCGGCCGTTCGCGGTGACCGCAGCCGTTTGCTGCGCTGTACCTGGATCGAAATCCCCCAGGTCCCGGATCGCCATGCTTGCATCATCGGCCGACCCGCCTGGATGTGGGGCGCGGAAATGGGGGTGAATGAATGCGGGGTGGCGATCGGCAATGAGGCGATCTTCTCCCGACGGCTGCGCAGGCGTGGGGCGGCACTGCTGGGTATGGACCTGGTCCGTCTCGGCCTGGAGCGGGCGGCCACTGCAGACGAGGCACTGGAGGTGATCGTCGCGCTGCTGGGGGCCCATGGCCAGGGTGGACCCGCGGGGTTCAGCCAGCGGGAGTTTCGCTATGACAACAGTTTTCTGATCGCCGATGCCCGCAGCGCCTGGAAGCTGGAAACCGCAGGGCAACTCTGGGCCGTTACCCGGGTAGACACTTGTGACAGCATTTCCAACGGTCTCACCATCGAGCGGGATGCCGAACGGGTTCACCCGGATCTCGCAACGGAGGGGGGGAGACAGGGCAGTTTCCGGCAGCAGTTTGATACCTGGCTGCGGCCTTTCTTCGGAGCCAGCAGGCGTCGCAGGGCGGCCAGCCTGAGCGCGCTCGGCGCCTTGCCCATGAGTGGCACCGGCTTCCGGCACTTTGCCGCCATCCTGCGCCAGCATCGCAAGGCCGGCCCCAGCGGCAACGCCGACCTGTGTATGCACGCAGCGCCGTCGCATTCGCCTCTGGCGTTCCTGCGGCCGTCCCAGACCACCAATGCCATGATTGTGCAGCTGGGGGCAGCGGGGCCAAGGGTCGCCTTCACCGGTACCGCCGCTACCTGCGGCAGCCTGTTTCGTCCGGTAGACTTCACCGGTACCTGGAAGGTGTGCGAGCCGGATCTCTGGGAGCTGCACCGTGTTGCCATGGCCGACACCATCGAGCGCGGGAGCAGCACCGGCATGCTGGCGAAGATCAACGCCGCCGAAGAGAAAATATTTGCTGCCATCGAGGCGGGAGACCTGAGCCGGGCGGAAGGGCTTGCGCAGCACCACGCCAGCGATCTCTTCTCCTGGCCGCACCGGGCAGAAGCGGGTTCGATGAACACCCGACACAATTCCAAACAATCCGTGACAGAGGGAAGCTGATGACTTCAACCAGAATTCTGGCTGGTTTTTCCATCGTGGCCATGACACTTGCACTGATGACTGGCTGCGGCCAGCGGGATGCCGATACCGGGCCCGAGACCGGTTCGGCAGATGGTAAGGGCCCTGCACAACAGCAGGCGGCTCCCGCGGAGGATAGAACCCAGGGTAAACCGGAGAATGCCATGGACCAGCTGGCACAGGATTACGTTTTGCTGGTGCTGTCACTCGGTAACCACGACAAAAATTACGTCGATGCCTATTACGGCCCTGAGGAGTTGCGGGAAAAAGCACAGCAGGATGAGGACTCACCGGCAGCGCTCGCAGAGCGCGCGGCGGCGTTGTCCGACAAGCTCGAGGCTCTGCCTGAACCAGCGGAAGAGATGGACAGGCTGCGTCGGCACTACCTGAAAACCCAGCTGCGTGCGATCGCCGCCCACGCCAGCAACCTCGCCGGCAATGGTCCCCGCGATTTCGACCGCGAGGCAGAGCTTCTGTACGATACCCGGCCGCCGAAGCAGGAATTTGAGGAATTCGAGCCGGCCCTGGCGGAGCTGGAAGAATTACTGCCCGGAGATGGGCCGCTGCACCAGCGTGTGCAGGCCTTCCGGAAACAGTTTGAGATTCCCACCGACAAACTGTCGGCCGTTTTCGAAGCGGCGATTGATGCCTGCCGGGAGCGGACCCGACAGCACATCGAACTTCCCGAGAATGAAGAATTCACGCTCGAATACGTAACCGACAAGCCCTGGAGCGGCTACAACTGGTACCAGGGCAATGCCCACAGCCTGATCCAGATGAATACCGAGCTACCGGTCATGATCGACCGGGCTATCGACCTGGGCTGCCATGAGGGTTATCCCGGGCATCACACCTACAACGCACTGCTGGAGCAGCAGCTGGTCAAGGACCGCGGCTGGATCGAGTTCAGTGTTTACCCCCTTTTCAGTCCGCAGTCACTGATCGCGGAGGGCACCGCCAACTATGGTATCGACCTGGCTTTCCCGGGGGACGAGAAGACCGCATTTGAGCGGAAAACCCTGTATCCGCTGGCGGGCCTTGATCCCTCACGGGCAGAGAAATACCAGCGGGTGCTGGAGCTGATCGATACCGTGAGCTTTGCCGGCAACACCATCGCGCGGAAATATATCAATGGGGAAATCGACGGCGACCGAGCGGTGGAACTGTTCGAGAAGTACACCCTGATGAGCCCGGAAAAAGCCCGCCAGCGCAAGCGCTTCGTGGATACCTACGGTGCCTATGTAATCAATTACAACTGGGGCAAGCAGCTGGTCGCCGACTATGTGGAGCAGGGGGCGGACAGCCAGGAGGAGCGCTGGCAGCGGTTTGCCAGGCTACTGTCGTCACCGCGACTGCCTTCCTCCCTGAACTGGTGAGTCCCAGAGACCGTGTGGCGATCCCTGCTTGTTCACTGAACCATCCCGGGGTAACCGGGGTGCTTCTGTCTGATTGGTCCGGATGTGGTGGTGTTCAGGGGCGCCGGGAAGATGTTTGCCACATTGGCAGTTGAAAATACCGTGCTGAGGACCAATCTCAAGGGCGGCTCGGGGAAAAACCCAGACAGTGCGGCATCTTTACTGGCCTGCTGCCGGGTTATCATAGGAACTGACTGCCCTGGAACACTGCGCTACTGGATGGCCGTGTTCCGGATGAGGGAAAGCTGCGCATGAACGGGCGGTCCTACGGTTTGTTGGGCCGTCAATTGCGCAAGGCCGAGCGGGAGGCAATGGGATCGCGTCATGGTTTCCAGCTCGTCGACCGCTGACAGACAGAACAGAGTGGGAGAGGTTGTGAACGAATACATTGTCGATGTGACGGCAGAAAACGCACAGCAGGTGCTGATAGACGAGTCCATGAAGCGCCCGGTGCTGGTGGATTTCTGGGCCGACTGGTGCGAGCCGTGCAAGCAGCTGATGCCGGTGCTGGAAAAGCTTGCCAACGAATACCAGGGTCAATTCCTGCTGGCCAAGGTCAATGCAGATACCGAGCAGATGCTGGCCGGTCAGCTGGGTGTGCGCAGCCTGCCCACGGTGATGGTGCTGAAAGATGGCCAGCCGGTGGACGGCTTTGCCGGTGCCCAGCCCGAAAAGCAGATCCGTGAGATGCTGGACAAATACCTGCCCAAGGCCTGGGAGCTCCAGTTCCAGCAGGCGCAGAGGCTGGTGGGCGAGGGCAAGCTGGACGAGGCGTTGCCGGTATTGCGCCAGGTCTATGGTGAGTCCGGTGAGCGGGCGGATATCGCCAAGCAGCTGGCAGCAGTGTTACTGGAACTGAACCGCGTACCAGAAGCGGAGACGGTGCTGGGTAAGATCCTGCTGGCGGACCAGGACGCCGACTACCAGCAGTTGATGTCGCAACTGGAGTTGAAGCAGCAGGCGGCCGAATCCCCGGAGATCAAGGCGCTGGAGCAGGCGCTGGCGAGCAACCCGGAAGACCGGGAATCCGCCTACAAGCTGGCGGTGCAGTACAGCCAGAATCATCGTCACGAAGAGGCCCTGGAACTGCTGCTGGATATCCTGCGCAGTGACCTGAATTACTCCGATGGGGCGGCCAAACAGGCCTATCTGGACGTGGTGAAGAGTCTCGGTGCGGGCGATCCGCTGGCAGCCAGGTATCAGCGTAAGCTGATGACCCTGCTGTACTGAGACCGTCCGGAAACAAAGACTGTAGCGGAGCCACTCGTGTACAAACTCTGTGTGTATATTCCGCAAAGCCATCTGGAAGAGGTCAAGCAGGCATTGTTCGCCGCCGGTGCCGGCCGCATCGGCGACTATGACAGTTGCTGCTTTCAAGTGGCAGGTACCGGCCAGTTCCGCCCCCTCGAGGGCAGCCAGCCGTTTATCGGCCAGACCGGCAAGGTAGAGCAGGTGGCCGAGTACCGGGTCGAGATGGTTTGTGCTGACGCGCTGGTGGATGGGGCACTGGCGGCAATGCGTGAAGCACACCCCTATGAGGAGCCGGCGTTCGACCTCTGGAAGCTGGATGATCGTTGTAACTGATCGGCGCTGATGTTGCCGTGTCATGCTCGCTCGCGGCATGGCATTGGCAACAGCGCCGTGCCCCGCAAAAAAAACGATAAAAGAACCAAGGAGTATGGCTTGCGTACTTTCTTCTCCCGAGCTGTGTCCTCGCTGAGGACCCTGTCCCTTGCGCTGATGTTTATCGCTTGCCAAAGCCTGGCAGATCCCGTCAGCGAAGCGCGATTACTGAGACTGCCCTATACCAGTGACGTCGACGGGACCGTTCGCGAATATTTCGTGTACCTGCCGAAAGGATATGAGGACCAGCCGCGCAAGGAATGGCCGGTGCTGCTGCACCTGCACGGCAATGGCGAGCGTGGCAACGGTCTCGATGAACTGGATTTCACCCTGATTCACGGCCCGCTCTACGAGGCCTGGATCCAGAAGCGCGACCTGCCGTTCATCATTGTTGTCCCCCAGTTGCATATGTTCGGCATGGACAAAACTGTCAGCTATATCGCCAACCGCTCGCGTGCCAGTATCCCCGAACGCCTGAAAGAGGGCGTGCCGGCGCGTAAGACCATTCAGCCCCGCGGCCGGATGGGGATTGGCGAGCCGGTATCGGGCTGGGACGAAATCCCCCACGGCCTTCCCCGGGGCTGGGAAATGGTCGAGAGCGATTTGCTTGCCATGCTGGAGCAGGTCAAACAGCGCTACCGTGCTGATGAGCGCCGCGTCTACCTGACAGGCCTCAGTTATGGTGGGTTTGGCAGCTGGTACATGGCGAGCCGCCATCCGGACAGGTTTGCCGCTGTGGCGCCCGTGGTCGGCTGGGGGCATCCGGAACTGATGGCCCCCATCGCTGAAAGCAAGGTGCCGGTGTGGGTGTTCGCCGGCGGACGGGACCGGACGGTGGAAAAATCCTATTTCTATGCCGGGGTCAACCGCCTGGAAGAGCTCGGGGGCGAAGTGCGCTTCACCGTCCATGAGGACATGTCCCACGACGTCTGGCGCCGCGTCTACGAGGGACAGGATTTATACCACTGGCTATTGCAGCACAGCCTCGGGGACGATTGATGGGCCTGCCCGGCTTCTCACCGGGCTTTTTCCGTCCCTAGAGCTTGCGGGCAATCACCCCGCGGTGGAGGCGATAGTGCCCGGCACGCCGGTCGCTGAAATAATGTTTCAGCGTCTGCTCCATGATAGGGAAGGCCATCTGGTCCCAGGGAATTTCGTCTTCCCGAAACAGTTCCACCTCCAGTGATTCCGGCCCCGGGCCAAAATTCGTGTCGGTCAGCTCCCCGCGGTACATCAGGTAGACCTGGTTGATGTGCGGGATATCGTAGACGGTATAGAGATCATCCACGCGGATACTGGCCCGGGCTTCCTCCCAGGATTCCCGCAGCGCTCCCTCTTCACTGGTCTCGCCGTTTTCCATGAAGCCGGCGGGCAGCGTCCACAGGCCGAGGCGCGGCTCAATGGCACGTTTGCACAGCAACACCTGGTCGCCGAGATAGGGCACCGAGCCGACGATGACCCTGGGGTTGATATAGTGAATGGCGCCACAGCCGCCGCACAGATGGCGCGGGCGGTCATCCCCCTCGGGGATGGCGAAGGAAACGGACGCACTGCCGCAATGACAACAAAATTTCATGGCGGCAGTATACCCCCGCCACCCGCTGTCGTCAGCGGGTGACAGCATCGCGCGCGGGCTAGAAGTCGATGGGATCCCGCTTGATCGGGCAGGTCATGCAGTGGCCGCCGCCGCGGCCGCGGCCCAGCTCGGCGCCGACGATGGTGACCACTTCCACCCCCTCCTTGCGCAGGGCGGTGTTGGTGGTGGTGTTGCGGTCGTAGGCGAAAACGACTCCGGGCTTGGCAGCCACGAGGTTGTTGCCGCTATCCCACTGCTGGCGCTCGGCCGTGTAGGCATCGCCACCGGTTTCCACCACGCGCAGCTTCCTCAGGTTGAGCGCCCTGGCCACGACATCGACGAAGGATTTGCTTTCCAGCGTGACATGAAGGCCGCCCTTGCCATTGCCGGGGCGCATCACCACCGGGTGCACCTGATTCATGATTTCCGGATAGAGCGTGACCAGGTCCCGGTCGGCGAAGGTAAATACCGTATCCAGGTGCATGGCCGAGCGGAGCTTGGGCATGGCGGCGACGATCACTTGCTGGGCCGCCTCTTGCTCGAACAGGGCGGTCGCCAGTTGCGAAATACCCTGCCGAGAAGTGCGCTCGCTCATGCCGATCAGAACCACGCCATTGCCCACCGGCATGACGTCGCCCCCTTCCACGGTGGCGAGGCCGTAGTTCGTGTCCGGGTCGCCCCACCAGACATTGAATTTCTCCTGGGTGAAGCGCGGGTGAAACTTGTAGATGGCGGTGGTGAGGAAGGTTTCTTCCTTTCTGGCCGGCCAGTAGAGCGGGTTCAGGGACACACCACCATAGATCCAGCAGGTGGTATCCCTCGTGTAGAGGGTGTTGGGCAGCGGGGGCAGTAGGTATTCAGTGGCCCCGTGAGCCTCCCGGGCCAGTTCCACGAATTCGGACTTTGCATATTCATCCGGCAGGTCCATGACCGAGACACCGCCGATCAGGAATTCTGCCAGTTTGCGCGGCTCCAGGCTCTCCAGATAGGCCCGGGTATCTTCCATCAGGCTCAGGCCCACATTGTTGGCTGTCACCTTGCGGTCGAGCAGCCACTTCCTGGCTTCCGGGATGGCGACGGTTTCCTCCAGCATGTTGTGCATTTCCAGCACTTCCACATCGAAGTCCCGCATCTTGGTCATGAAGTCGAAGTGGTCTCGCTTGGCATTCTGCACCCAGAGCACATCGTCAAACAGGAGGTCGTCACAGTTGGTTGGCGTCAGGCGCATATGGGCGAGGCTCGGGGCGCAGACCATGACGGTCCGCAACTGCCCGACCTCCGAGTGCACACCGAGTGTGGCTTGAGAGTTTGGCTTGGCTTTGGCCATGTGAGCAGGTCTCCGTCAGAGAGTGATGGTGCCGGTGGCGAGGCCGTAAATTCCGACGAGCGCACCGAGGATGACCATCCCGAACAGTAAAAGCTCTGGTGTCCTGAACGTGGTTAGTTTCAGCTCCCTTCTTGCAAGGATGAAAAGAAGGGTGCCGGGGGCGAACAGAATACAGGCCAGCAGCACATACTCGAGACCGCCCGCGATAATCATGAAGACGGCATAGATGGTTGCGATCAGCGCGAAGACCAGCTCTCGCTGACGCAGTCGCCGGGGATCGGACTCGTAGGTTTCGTTGCTCAGCGCCAACTTCAGTCCATAGCCTGCCACCAGCAGATAGGGGATCAATGTCATGGAACTGGTCATTTCCAGGGTCAGGTCGAAAGCATACTGGGCAAAGATGGTCAGGATCAGGAAGATCTGTACCAGGGCATTGGTCAGCCATAGCGCTGATGATGGGACGCCGTTTTTGTTCTCGTGCCCGAAGACCTTGGGTACCAGGTCGTACTTGGAGGCGGTGAACAGCGCTTCTGCACAGAGCAGCGTCCACGCCAGGTAAGCACCGAGTACCGAGATGATCAACCCGGCACTGACAAACACCGCCCCCCAGGTGCCGACAACTGCCTGCAATACACCGGCCATGGATGGCTGGCGTAGCTCAGCGATTTCGGGGCGTAACATGACTCCGTAGGGCAGCAAAGTGACGAGGATCATCAGGCACAGAACGCCAAGAAATCCCATTACAGTCGCCCAGCCTACATCTGCCCGGTTTTTGGCGTAGCGGGAAAAGACACTCGCACCCTCCACACCGATAAACACGAACACCGTCACCAGCATGGTCTTGCGAACCTGGCCCATCACATCGCTGAAGCTGTATTCGCTGCCACCCCAGAAGTTGACCGCAAACAGGTCTTTCTGGAACGCAGATGCCACGATGATGATGAAGATGATAATGGGGATGATCTTGGCGACAGTGACGATCTTGTTGATAAACGCGGCCTGCTTGATGCCGCGCAGGATCATGAAATGGATCGACCACAGAATGACGGATGATACAGCGACCGCGGTAATGGTGTTGCCTTCCCCAAAAGCGGGTATCGCTGCGCCGAGCGTCGATTTGATGAGGATGAAATAGGTCGTGTTACCCAGGCAACTGCCAGCCCAGAAACCAAAGGCCGCCATAAAGCCGATGTAATTACCAAATCCCTCTCTCGCGTAGGTAAAAATGCCGGCTTCCAGGTCTGGCTTTCGTACCGCCAGAAACTGGAAAACAAACGCCAGCATCAGCATGCCGGTACCGGCGATCGTCCAGGCAATCAGGGCGCCGAAAGGGCCGGTAGCATTACCGAAGGTAGCCGGCAAGGAAAAAATCCCGGCGCCCACCATTGAGCCGACAACCATGCCCATCATGGTGGTGCGCGTCAGGTTGTGCTCCGTCGCTGCTGACATAGGGACTTACTTACTCTTGGGGTTCTGAAAACAGTCTAGACGTCCCATTACACCTGCTGGCTTAGCGGGCTTCCTAGGTGGAAAGTAAGCGCTGATCACTGCCTGATCTGCGCTGGCGTCACCTGAGTACAGGTTTAGGTGCGCTAGCTTTCAGTCTCGGGCGAAGCCATCACTGCGTGAAATATCCCGCCAGTTTTTGCTTTCCCCGCTTTGTGCGCAGCGACAGGGTTCTGAGGTCCTATAGTTGAAAGTGATGAACTGGTTGATGAAAAAATGCTCTTCATCGGCCCGTTGGTAGTACACAGGGCATGGTTGGTAATCGTGGCACGTCTTTTTTTATTCATTTCACTCGCGATCGGCCTTATCGCCTGTGGGGATAAGGAACAGGCTGAGAAAACTGTTTCGCCCCCCTCCGTCGAGGTCGTGACCATCCGCGAGCATCAGGTGGTGCCGCGCTACGAGTATGTGGGCAAGGTGGAGGCCACGGATGAATATGAGGTGCGCTCACGGGTCTCCGGCCATATCGAGAGCCGGCACTTTGTCGAGGGGCAGCAGGTCCGTGAGGGAGAGCTGCTCTATGTGATCGACCCCCAGCCTTTTATGGCCAGGGTAGAAAACCAACGCGCCAACTTTGCCCAGGCGCAGTCGGCTCTGCAGGTCGCAGAGCGGAATTATCGCCGGGGCCGGCAGCTGGTTGAGACCGGAGCCATCAGCAAGGTTCAGATGGACGAGCTGGAGGGCACTTTCGAGCAGGCCCAGTCACGGGTTCAGGCGATCGCTGCTGACGTCCGCAGTGCCGAATTGGACCTGTCATACACCGAAATCCGTGCGCCGCTGTCCGGGCCCATCGGTCGCAGTGAGTTTCCCGAGGGTTCACTGGTGGGGCCTGATATCGAGACTCCGCTGACGACGATCGTGCGAATGGATCCCATCTTTGTGCGCTTCGAGGTGCCCGAGTCTGAGCTGTTTTCCGTTCGCTCCGAGGAGGCAGAGCGGCGCGCACAGGGGCTGGAACCCATCCGCCGTGATATCCGCATCAAGCAACCGGATGGCGAGTACTACCCGCATCCCGGGGTGATCGAGTTCGTCGACAACACCATCGATTCCTCCACGGGCACGGTCACCGTGCGGGTCAGTTTCCCAAATCCAAATCAGTTACTGGTGCAGGGCCAGTTTGCGCGGGTGACGGTATTGGTGTTCCGGGGGGCCGAGTCGGTGAAGCCCCTGATCCCGCAGGTTGCGGTGCAGGAGGATATGCAGGGGTACTTCTGCTATGTCATTGGCCAGGAAGACAAGGTCGAAAAGCGCTACATCGAGCTCGGGCAGCGGGAGGGCGTGCTATGGGCTGTGAAAAAAGGGTTGAGCGCGGGTGAGCGGGTGGTGGTCAGTGGCTTGCAGCGGGTGGCGATAGGGAAGCCCGTGGATCCGCAAAAGCCTTCGATGGATCCCTACGAGGATCTGAAGACGCGCACCCCTCCGCCTCGCCTCGAACGACGCATCAAACCGGATGAGGCGGAGCCATATGATGGATTGCCGCAGCCTCCACCCGGAGTGGATGATGGCTGGAAGTAAGATCTCGACCATACGGCTTGTGGCATGGGGGCATGAATGATCAGTGCATTCAGCATCCGGCGCCCCCGATTCGCATTCGTCATTTCGATTCTGATTACCCTGGCAGGGTTGCTGACCCTGCCACTTCTGCCTGTGGCCCAGTTTCCCGATATCACCCCGCCCACGGTACAGGTGCAGACAGTTTACCCCGGCGCTAGCGCTGAAGTGATGCGCGACAGTGTGGCCGTTCCATTGGAGTCCGCGGTGAACGGTGTCGAGGGCATGAAATACATGTCTTCCGTCAGCAGCAACGACGGCGCCTATGCGCTGCGGGTCGTATTTGAGAGCGGCTACGACGGTGATATTGCGCAGGTGAATGTGCAGAACCGTGTGCAGGAAGCGCTGCCGCAACTGCCGGAGGAAGTGAAGCGCAATGGCGTCAAGGTGCGGAAGAAGTCCACCGACATGCTGTTGATCGTCAATATCTATGCCGAAGAGGGGGCCAGCGAGGCGCTGGATCCACTTTTCCTGGCCAACTATGGCGAAATCTTTATCAAGGATGAACTGGCGCGTATCAACGGCGTCAGCGAGGTAAATATCCTCGGAGCCCAGGACTACGCCATGCGGATCTGGTTGAATCCCGACCGAATGGCCGCCCTGAATGTGACCGCGCAGGATGTCATCCAGGCGATCCGGGCGCAGAATGTCCAGGTAGCCGCGGGCAAGATCGGGGCGGCCCCGGCGAAAGAAGACCAGAAGTTTGAATATGCCGTCATCGTGCAAGGACGATTGGCCAAGGAGGAAGAGTTTGCCAAGATCAGTATCCGCTCGCGCGTCGATGGCAGCATCCTGCGTCTCGGCGATGTGGCACGAGTGGAACTGGGCAGCCGCTATTACGGCGCTTTCGGCCTGCTGGATGGCAAGCCCTCTACCGTCATGGGTATCTTCCAGCTGCCGGATGCCAACGCCGTCAACGTCTCTGAAGATGTTCATGCGCGTCTTGAGGAGCTGCGCCAGCGATTTCCCGAGGGGCTGCGGGCGGAAATCATTTACGACACCACAAAATTTGTTGAGGCTTCCATCGAGGAAGTGGTGGAGACACTGCTAATTGCCCTGGTGCTGGTGATCATTGTGGTATTTGTGTTTCTGCAGGACTGGCGCGCCACCCTGATTCCCGCCGTCGCCATCCCGGTCTCCCTGATCGGCACTTTTGCCGTGATGTTTGCGATCGGGATGACGATCAACACCGTGACACTGTTTGCGCTGATCCTGGCCATCGGTATTGTCGTCGATGATGCCGTCATCGTGGTTGAAAATACCCAGCGGTTGTTGCAGGAGGGCATGAAGCCCAGAGAGGCAGCCCTTCAGTCCATGAAAGAGGTCACGGGTCCCGTGATCGCCACTACCGCAGTGCTGCTCGCGGTTTTCGTTCCCGTGATGCTAATGCCGGGCCTGACCGGCAAGATGTACCAGCAGTTTGCCATTACCATTGCGGTGTCTGTACTGATTTCCAGTATCAATGCCCTGACGCTCAGCCCTGCGCTCTGCTCACTCTTGCTCAGGAAACAGGAGGGCACCAGTGGGGAGGGGCAAAAGACCGGTGGTATTTTCGGTTTTTTTAACCGGATACTGGAAGTGTTGTCCCGGATCTATACGGGCATAGTGGGGTTCTTTGTCGGCATACCTCTGCTTGGGTTGGCAACGGTCGCTGGTGTGGTTGCTCTGTGCTGGTACCTGTTCTCGGCCGTTCCCACCGGGTTTGTCCCGGATGAGGACAAGGGTTTTTTCATGATGCACGTGCAGTTGCCCGATGCCGCCTCGATCGAGCGCACCGAGCCGGTGGTGCAACAGATCACCGAGACGGTGCTGGAGCAGGAAGGCGTGGCCCATGTGATCGCGGTGCCCGGCTACAACCTGCTGTCCAACACACTCGCCTCGAACGCGGCCATGATGATTGTAATGCTGCATCCCTGGGAGGAGCGCACCGATCCAGAGTTGTTCCAGTTCGCGATCATGAATCGTGTTCAACAGCTGATGGGTGGCATTACCTCGGCGTCTGTAGGGGCATTTCCAGTGCCGGCATTACCCGGGCTGGGCGCGGTCGGTGGGTTTTCCTTTGTGCTCGAGGACCTTCAGGGCGGCAGCATTACAGAGTTGGCTGAGGTCATGAAGGAATTACTTGCATCGGCTAACCAGCGGCCGGAAATTGGCTCTGCCTACACTACCTATCAGTCGGCGACACCCCAGCTGCGGCTGATCATCGACAAGGACCGCACTCATACCCTCGATCTGCCGCTGGAGAATGTGTACACCACACTGCAGGCCTATCTCGGCGGTATTTATGTGAATGATTTCAACCGGTTTGGCAAGGTATTCCGTGTACTGGTACAGGCGGATGCACAGTTTCGCAGTGATGAGACGGTGTTAAGTGGTTTTTTTGCCCGCAATCGCGCCGGTGACCTGGTCCCCATGAATGCGTTGGCAGAATTCGAGCCCATGGTGGGGCCGCTCAGCATCAACCGCTACAACCTCTACAACAGTATCATCATCAACGGTAGCCAGGCCCCGGGATATTCCAGTGGCGACGCAATGAAAGCGATGGAAGAGGTCGCGGGGCAGATGCCCCAAGGCTACAGCTTCGAGTGGACCGGCTCGAGCCTCGAGGAAATCGAGGCCGGAAATATGGCACCGATCCTGTTCACGCTCGCCCTGATATTCGCCTACCTGTTTCTGGTGGCGCAGTACGAGAGCTGGGCAATACCGATTGCCGTACTACTGGCTGTTCCCATTGCCATCGCCGGTGGCATGTTTGCCGTTTGGATCATGGGCCGGGAAAATAACCTCTACACGCAGATCGGGGTGGTGCTGCTCATCGCGATGTCTGCCAAGACCGCGATCCTGATGACTGAATTTGCCGTGGTGCAACGGCAGGAAAAGGGGTTGTCGATCAGGGATTCGGCCCTTGAAGCGACCCGCCTGCGTTTGCGCGCGGTGCTGATGACGGCACTCTCCTTTGTCCTCGGCATTTTCCCCCTGGTCATCGCTACCGGAGCCGGTGCCGCCAGTCGGGTTTCCCTGGGTCTGGTGGTGTTGGGCGGTATGCTGGCTGCCAGTATCTTTTCCACCTTCCTCGTGCCCGTCTACTTCGCCCTGGTGCAGCGTGTGCGCGAATGGGCGAAGCGTGGGCGCGGAACAGGAACGACCGACATAGAGCGGACCCTGGAATCCTGACCAGCCTTGTGTTGGCCGCCGACGATTGGAACAGGTTCCTGTGCAGTTTGTGCGCAGACGAGTCAATGGCGGAAAAAGCCGGGCACAGGATAGAATGGCAGAGAGCTGGTTTTCCGGAGTATGGTGCTGCCAATATGCTTGCAGGCTTGGCGGCATGCTAAAAATCTTATGTTGGCTGAAATTGAGGCAAAATTTTCTACCCTGCGGGCAAAGCTTGAGGGCAGGGTTGCCAGGGGGCCCGATCTGGAGGGGCACGCAGCAGTATTGCTGGCCCTGACCGACGAGCCGGATCCGGAGGTCATTCTGACCCTGCGCTCACAACATCTTTCCACCCATTCCGGTGAAGTGTCTTTTCCCGGTGGCCGCTGGGAGCCCGGCGACCGGTCATTGAAATACACAGCCCTGCGGGAGACCGAAGAGGAAATTGGGCTGCCACCCGAGGAGGTACGAATCCTGGGCCCGCTCTGGCCGCGCTCCACCCGCTGGAATGTCCGCGTCACGCCGTGGCTGGGTGTGGTGTCGGCGGACGTGGAGCTGTACCCCAATCCGGGAGAGCTGGACGCGATCTTTCGTGTACCGCTATCGTTTTTCCTGGAGGATCCGCGGATCCGCACCGATCGCATCACCATCGACGAGCATGCCATCTACCTTCCCGCCTACCAGTTCCAGGACTACGAGATCTGGGGTTTTACGGCGGGCATCCTGACCGAATTCCTGGTGAAGATCCTCGACGCTGATATTACCCACCGTAAGGATGTGCCGTTGCGCGCATTGAACTGATGCAACCCGCCCCGGGTAGAAGAAGCCCACCGTAAGGGGAAGCGGGTTTGCAGACCGGGGTCGGTTCATTGGGGCGGTGACGCAGCGGCTGCAGTGAGCGAACCCGGGCCGTATACTGTGGACCGGTTTTCACCGAGTTCTGCCATGCCGAGACCCAAGTCCGATGTTCCCCTGAGCGAGGTGCACTGGGGCGCACTCAAGACCCTGTTTCCCTACCTGCTGGAATTCCGCCGCGCGGTGATTCTGGCACTGTTATGCCTGGTAGGCGCCAAGCTGGCAAGCGTGGCGCTGCCGTTTTTACTCAAGCATATCGTCGACGACCTGGATGCGGCCGGCGGTATTGGTGCCGCCGTGGCACTTCCCCTGGGGTTGTTGCTCGCCTACGGTGCCGTGCGTTTCTCCAGTGTCCTGTTCGGAGAGCTTCGGGACACGATCTTTGGGCGTGTGACAGAGCGGGCACAGCGTCGCATCGGACTCGAGGTATTTGAGCATCTGCACAAACTCGACCTCGATTTTCATCTCAACCGCCGCACTGGCGGGCTATCCCGGGACATAGAGCGCGGCAATGCCGGTATCGGGTTCCTGATGCGCTTCATGGTCTTCAACATCGTGCCGACACTGTTGGAAATCGGCATGGTGGCGGGGTTGCTCTGGTGGAACTACAGTGGTGTCTTTGCCCTGCTGGTGCTGGGTGCGGTGGTAATTTACATCGGTTTTTCCGTGGTAGCCACGGAATGGCGTACCCGTTTTGTCCGCGAGCTCAACCAGGCCGAGAGTCAGAGCAGCAGCCGCGCTGTGGACAGCCTGCTCAATTACGAAACAGTCAAGTATTTCGGCAATGAAGACTACGAGGCCGGGCACTACGATCGGGAGCTGGCTTTCTGGGAGCAGGCACGGCGCAAGAACCGCCTGTCGCTGTTCGGCCTGAACGCTGGCCAGGCCCTGATCATCGCCAGCGCCATGGCCACAGCGATGATCCTCGCGGCCATGAGCGTGGTTTCCGGTGATATGACCATCGGCGACTTCGTTCTCATCAACGCCTTCATGATGCAGATCTTTATCCCGCTGAACTTCCTCGGTTTCGTTTACCGGGAGATGAAAGGTTCCCTCGCCAATATCGAGAAGATGTTTGCTCTATTGCGGGTTAAGCCCGCGATCGGAGATCCGGCGGATGCACCGGACCTGCAGGTGGGGCAGGGGCGGATCATCTTTGACGACGTGCATTTTGCTTATCGGAAAGATCGTGAAATTCTCAAGGGAGTCAGTTTCACGGTAGAGCCGCGGCAGAAGGTGGCCATCGTCGGGGCCAGCGGTGCCGGAAAGTCGACCCTGTTCAAGCTGCTGTTCCGGTTTTACGACCCGACATCCGGGCGTATTACCATCGACGGCCAGGATATCGCTGCTGTAAGCCAGTCGTCCCTGCGTGCCGCCATCGGTGTCGTGCCCCAGGATGCGGTGCTGTTCAACCAGTCGATCCTTGAAAACGTGCGCTATGGTCGGGTCGGGGCCAGTGACGACGAAGTAATGGAGGCCATTCGTCACGCCCAGCTGGAGAGCTTTATCCGGCAGCTGCCAGAGGGCGTGAATACGCTGGTAGGGGAGCGGGGGCTGAAGCTCTCGGGTGGCGAGAAACAGCGGGTGGCCATTGCCCGCGCGCTGCTCAAGCACCCACCTATCATGGTCTTTGATGAGGCCACTTCGTCCCTGGACAGCCGCTCGGAGCAGGGCATCCTCGGCGCCCTGCGGCAGGTGGCGTCGGAGCAGACCACCCTGGTGATCGCCCACCGCTTGTCCACGGTCGTGGATGCGGATGTGATCCTGGTGCTGGACCAGGGCCGGGTGGTAGAGCGGGGATCCCACTCGCAGCTGCTGTCAGAGGATGGTCTCTACGCGTCGCTGTGGCGGCTGCAGCAACAGGAACGACAAAGCCGGGTCGACAACGACATGCCGGACGCCTGAGTCCTGTCCTCCGGGCTTGCCACTGTCTTGATAAAAATCTGGTGCCGCCGTAATGTGGCGCCGGACCATTACAGATAACAGGCAGGATTTCTATGAAAACCGCTAAGATCACCGCCGCCCTGATGGCGCTGGCACTGGTGAGCGCCTGCTCGCCCCGCGATGAGCAGCAGCCCCGCAACGCCGGAGAAGCCCCGGCAGCTCAGGTTGAGTCCCAGAGCGAAACCGCTTCCGAGCAAGCGGAGAGCAGCTCCCGGTTCGATATCTATGTACCGGTAGAGTTGAATGCCGATCTCTCCGACCTCTCTGACGACCAGCGGCAGATGATTGCCAGGCTGATCGATGCCAGTGAAATCATGGACCGGCTGTTCTGGCTGCAGTCCTTTGGCCCGGCGGATCAGCTGCTGCCAGAGATCGATGACCCGGCCAAGCGCAAGTTTGCCGACATCAACTACGGCCCCTGGGACCGGCTCGCCAACAATGAGCCATTCGTAGAGGGTTACGGGCCCAAGCCTCTCGGGGCCCGGTTCTATCCGGAAGATATGACCAAGGCCGAGTTTGAGGCCTGGGAACAGCCCGGCAAGGACGGACTGTATTCGCTGGTGCGTCGCGATGATCAGGGCAACCTGACGCTTGTGCCCTATCACGAGGCCTACAAGGCCGACCTGGAGAAGGCTGCCGGCATCCTGCGTGAGGCCGCCGGGCTGGCAGAGGATGAGCAGTTCGCCAACTACCTGAACATGCGTGCCGAGGCGCTGATAACCGATGATTTCCGTCCAAGTGATATGGCCTGGATGGACATGAAGAACAACGAGATCGACGTGGTGATCGGTCCCATCGAAAACTATGAAGACCAGCTCTTCGCCTACCGTACCGCTTATGAGTCCTACGTACTGCTGAAGGACATGGAATGGAGCGAGAAGCTGGCCAAGTTCGCCGCCTTCCTGCCTGAGTTGCAGAAGGGGCTGCCGGTGGATGAAAAGTACAAGTCCGAAGTGCCCGGGACCGACTCTGACCTGAACGCGTATGATGTTCTGTATTACGCAGGTCACAGCAATGCCGGCTCCAAGACCATTGCCATCAACCTTCCCAATGACGAGGAAGTGCAGTTGGCCAAGGGCACCCGGCGCCTGCAGTTGAAGAACGCCATGCGCGCCAAATTCGACAAGATCCTGGTGCCGATCAGTGAGGTGCTGATCGCTGAGGACCAGCGCAAGCACATCACCTTCCCGGCCTTCTTCTCCAACACCATGTTCCATGAAGTGGCGCACGGGCTGGGTATCAAGAAGACCGTGACCGACGGTGCCAACGTGCGCCAGGCCCTGAAGGAGACTTCCTCTGCGCTGGAAGAGGGCAAGGCAGACATCCTCGGCCTGTACATGGTGACCCGCCTGCACGAGAAAGGGGAGCTGGAAGAGGGCGAGCTGATGGACAACTACGTGACCTTCCTCGCCAGTATCTTCCGCAGTGTGCGCTTTGGTGCAGCCAGCGCCCACGGTAAGGCCAACATGATGCGCTTCAACTACTTCAAGGAGCAGGGCGCGTTTACCCGTGATCCTGAGTCCGGTCAGTACAGCGTCGACTTCGACAAGATGCAGGAGGCCATGACCAGCCTCTCCAACCTGATCCTGACAATCCAGGGAGACGGCGATTACGAGAAGTCCAAAGAGCTGCTGGAAGGCAAGGGCGTAGTTGGTGCAGAGCTCCAGGCCGATCTGGACCGGCTCGCAGAAGCGAGTATTCCGGTGGATGTGACTTTCGTGCAGGGCAAGGAAGTGCTCGGGTTGCAGTAAGCCCTCCTCTCCTCACGTTTCAGAAGCCCCGCAGCAGCGGGGCTTTTTGTTTCTCGGCTATCGCTACCCCGGTGTACCCCCGTCATTCCCGTCATCCCGGCGAAAGCCGGGACCCAGTCACTACCTGCAGGACAGCGGCATCACCCGCTGCAGGCGACCCACGATATGGCGCCATTGAGCCAATTTTGGCCTGCCTCCCTGCATCAGGAAAATGTACCCCACACAAGATTGCGCTGGTCAAGCCATTTGCCAGGGGATACGATCTGGATTGGGTTAACACCCCGTCAGACTTTACGGTTGTTGTTTGTCTGGTGGCCCGGAGAAACGGGTTCAACCGCATGACGCATAAATTGATTGCTCCAGGGACTGATTCGATTATCGATCAAGGAGATTTGTCATGAAATTTGGGGTTCTGTTATTCGGCTTCGCTTTAGCTCTTCCGGCATCTTCCTATGCAGTTGACCATGCCCTTGGTATCGAGATCGGCCCCGCAGGCGTCTCAGGAAGTCCGTGTGCGAATTTTTCAACGATTTCTGATTGTGACGACAGCGATCAGGCGTTCCGTCTTTTTTATGGCCTGAGGCTTTCGGAACAATTCGAACTCCGGTTGGGAAGCACATTTTTTGACGTTCGCTTGACGGGGGACGTCGACCCGATTTTTAACGCCCCCAGTGTAAGCTCGAGTATTACTGATGCTTCATTCTTATGGCGAAAACCCATCAATGAATTGGTCCAGTGGCACGTGAAAGGCGGCCTCGGATATTGGGAGGAAAACCAATCCGGTGGTGCTTTTCTTGTTGGGGGCAACAGCTCAAGCGGCATAACACCAATGGCTGGCTTTGGTGCCGAGCTGGGCAAGGGACATTTAAGAGTGGGCCTGAATGTAGACGCCTACCCGGGTGTGGCCGAAACGGATCTGCTGTATTTCGCCAGCGCCGGTTTGCAATTTGTCTGGTAGCCCGGCCCGGATATCGGGCAATACAGCGTGATTACAAGAAACCCGGCTCCGGCCGGGTTTTTTTGTGCTCTCTGAAAGATATATTCAGACCAAAAGTTGGAAACCTTTCACTCGGGGCGCCCGCATTCAGAGCAAAAAAAAGCCCCGGCGATGCCGGGGCTATGGGCAGGTGACGTAGTTGGTTTATTGGAGTGGTGCCATACAGGCCATGTAGACATCCAGCTGGTTCAGCTCCCCGGGCAGGCTGCCGAGACGCAGTCGTACCTTGTTGAAGTCCTTGTCCGTGGCAATCACGATCACCCGCTGATTGACGGCGCCGTCCACTTTGAAGGCCACCAGTGAGCTGCCCGAGGAGCTGTCACCGGTGGCTGTGCCGTTGAGCCAGGTACTGATGGTGATGGTATTCAGCAGCACCGTATCCAGCAGGCTGGTGGGTTTCTCCACCAGGAAACCGATCATATGGCGGCCCGAAAGCACGGATGCCTTGGTGACGTCGATATAGGCGTAGCCCCCGGCATCGGCAGTGACTTCGATACGTGCCGCATCCGTGAGCACGCTGTTGGTGACCCGCCCCGGGCTGGTCACCGAACAGCCCACACAGGGCTCGACTTTGCCGCTGGCGAGCCGGGAGTCGCTGGTGGTAATCGGCTGGAAGTCGCCGAAAGACGCACAGCTTGCGGCCTGCTCGTCATCACAGACATCACCGATGCCATCCCCGTCAGTGTCGGTCTGATCCGGGTTGGGGGTCTGCGGGCAGTTATCGGCATTATTTTCGATACCGTCCCCATCAGAATCGGTATCGCAGACATCACCGTTACCATCGCCATCCGCATCGAGCTGCGCAGGGTTCGGAATGGATGGACAGTTGTCCCCGTCGTTTTCGATACCGTCGCCATCCCGATCGAGGTCGCAGGCATCGCCGGTGCCATCACCATCGCTGTCTTGCTGACCGGCATTCGGATCGAGCGGACAGTTGTCGACGTCATCATTGACACCGTCACCATCCAGATCCTCGTCGCAGGCATCGCCGATGCCGTCACCGTCTGTGTCGGCCTGGTCATCATTGGCGGTCATTGGACAGTTGTCGATGTCGTCGTTGATGCCATCACCGTCTGTATCCGGGTCACAGGCATCCCCCAGACCGTCGCCATCCAGATCCAGTTGGTCCGGATTCGCCGTGACGGGGCAGTTGTCCGAGCCGTTGTCTACGCCGTCGCCATCGAGGTCGGTGTCACAGGCATTCCCGTTCCCGTCACCATCCAGGTCTGCCTGGTCGCCGTTGGCGTCAGTGGGGCAGTTGTCGCTTTCGTTGCTGACTCCATCTCCATCGATGTCATCGTCACATGCGTCCCCGATCCCGTCGCCATCGCTATCTGCCTGATCGTTGGCAATGTTCTGACAGTTGTCTGCATCGTTATCAGTGCCGTCTCCATCCACATCGCTGTCACAAACATCTCCTAAACCGTCGCCATCCTGGTCAGCCTGCTCAGGGTTGGGGATGGTGGGGCAGTTGTCAGACTCATCGGGAACGCTGTCCCCATCGCTGTCGGTATTACTGTCACAGGCGTCTCCAAATTCATCCCCGTCAGCGTTTTCCTGGTTTGGATTGGAGATGGCGGGGCAGTTGTCCTCGTCGTTGACAACGCCATCACCATCGCGATCGTCGTCACAGGCATCCCCGATACCATCGCCGTCAGCGTCTTCCTGCGCGTTGTTGGCGAGGAGGGGACAGTTGTCGCTCTCATCTGGAGTGCCGTCGTTATCGTCATCGGAGTCGCAGGCATCCCCCAGGCTGTCATCGTCACGGTCTTCCTGGCTGGTATTGGCGACTGATGGACAGTTATCGACGAGATTGTCTACACCGTCACCATCCTCATCACTGTCACAGGCGTCTCCGAGCCCGTCGCCATCGAGGTCTGCCTGATCCTCATTGCTGACTGCTGGACAGTTGTCCTCACTATTCGAGGTGCCGTCACCGTCGCGATCCGGATCACAGGCATCGCCGATACCATCGCCATCGGTGTCTGTCTGCCCTTGATTGGCGGCTAGCGGACAGTTATCGGCGCCGTCTTCCACACCGTCATTGTCATCATCAGTATCACAGGCATCACCAATGCTGTCGCCATCCAGGTCTTCCTGCCGGGGGTTGGCGACTGACGGGCAGTTGTCCACATCATCCTCGAGGCCGTCGCCATCCTCGTCAGTGTCGCAGGCATCGCCGAACGCATCGCCATCCAGGTTGGCCTGGTCGCTATTCTCGATCGTGGGGCAGTTGTCGACTGTGTCATCGACGCCATCGTTATCATCATCGGCGTCACAGGCATTGCCGAGGCCATCGCCATCGGTATCAAGCTGGGAGGGATTGGCCGTGGTTGGGCAGTTGTCAGCGTCGTTATTGTCGCCGTCGCCATCGACGTCATCATCACAGGCATCGCCGATGCCATCAGCGTCCAGGTCTGCCTGATCGCTGTTGGCGGTATTGGGGCAGTTATCGGCCTCGTCCGGGATGGTGTCGCCGTCACTGTCGGTATTGTCATCGCAGGCATCACCGAAACCATCATTATCGGTGTCGGTCTGGTCGCTATTGGCCGTCAGTGGGCAGTTATCCGTGCTGTTATCGACGCCATCGCCATCGCGATCGCTGTCGCAGGCATCGCCGATGCCGTCGCCGTCCTGGTCGGCCTGGTCCGCATTGGCTGTCTGTGGGCAATTGTCATCGATATCGCCGACATCGTCGCCGTCATCATCATCGTCACAGGCATTGCCTGTGGTGTCACCGTCCGTATCGAGCTGGTCTGAATTGGCATCTACCGGACAATTGTCAGCACTGTTGCCAATACCATCTCCGTCGGTATCCGTATCACAGGCATCGCCAATGCCGTCACCGTCCAGGTCTGCTTGGTCCGGGTTGGCAACCGCAGGGCAGTTGTCCTCGTCATCGCCGAGGCCGTCGCCATCGGAGTCCGTCAGTGGATCACAGGCATCGCCGATGCCGTCGTTGTCGGCATCTTCCTGCCCGGGGTTGGCAATGTCGGGGCAATTGTCTCCCGGGTTGTTGTCATCGGGATTGTTGTCCACACCGTCGCCATCGCGGTCGCTATCGCAGGCATCGCCGATGCCATCATCATCCAGGTCCTCCTGCCCGGTATTGGCGTCGGTGGGGCAGTTGTCCACGCTGTCCTCAACGCTGTCACCGTCATCGTCGCTGTCGCATGCGTCGCCGATGCCGTCGTTGTCGGTGTCAGTCTGGTCCGGGTTCTCTACGGTGGGGCAGTTGTCCGAGCCATCGTCGAGGCCGTCATCGTCGGTGTCGCTGTCCGCATCACAGGCGTCGCCGATGCCATCGTTGTCCTGGTCATCCTGTTCCGGGTTGACGATTCCAGGGCAGTTGTCGTTGCTGTCGGTAATGTCGTCGCCATCGCGGTCGTTATCGCAGGCATCACCAATACCGTCGCTGTCCAGGTCGCTCTGGTCATTGTTCGGCACTGCCGGGCAGTTGTCGGCTTCGTTGTCGATGCCGTCACCGTCCAGGTCATCGTCGCAGGCATCGCCGATGCCATCCCCGTCTGCATCCGGCTGATCTTCGTTGGGCACGGCCGGACAGTTGTCGCTGCCGTCGTCGATGCCGTCGTTGTCGTCATCGGCGTCACAGGCATCGCCCGCTCCGTCGCCATCCAGATCTCCCTGCCCCGGGTTGGCGACGGCAGGGCAGTTGTCCGCTTCGTCGGCAACGCTGTCCCCGTCTTTGTCCGTGTCACAGGCATCCCCGGTGCCATCACCATCCAGGTCGGCCTGGTTGGTGTTCACTGTCTCCGGGCAGTTATCACTGGTGTCCTGGATGCCGTCGCCGTCGGTATCGACGACAGTCTGGGGTTGTGTGTCGGTGGGTGAAGTCTGCCTGGCCGTGTTGACGTCGGCACTACAGGCTGTCAGGTGCGCGAACAGGAGCACGATTGCAGCGAGAAACAAACGCTTCATGGAGAATCTCCGGAGAACAAAGTCCTTTTTGTTATCTTCCTGAGGTTGGAGAGGTATCGGAGATAGGGACAACAATGGCCGCAGTGCCGGCATGGGGTTTCTTCCTGAATCCCATCGCCGGTAGCCACCTGTTGACAGTGCCTACAACGTTACTTCCCTGTAACCCCGGGGTGTCGCCGATTCGCTGGCGACCCCCTTCCTTATAATCAGTCGATATAGCCGAACGTTTTAAAGCTTTTATCTATCCGTGAAGCGTTTCTAATCCAAATTTAGAACCAAGTCTAAGGTTTGGCGTGCAACTGCTCGACTTTGACGGCGATTTCCTTTCTCGCGATGAAAATCGGTTCGTAAGCACTCTCTGCGGCCCATCGGGAGTCAGTTCCGGATATGGCTAGTTGGCACCCCCTGGCACCGTTAGACTGGGTGTCAGGAGGAGGGGAGCATGAGACTGGACCCTGAAACATGTGCGCGGGCGCGCCTGGCCCGGGACAGTCGCTTTGACGGGCGTTTTTTCGTTGCCGTGCGCACTACCGGAATTTTCTGCCGCCCCATCTGCCCTGCCAGGCCGCCGCTGGAAAAGAATGTGACCTATTACCGGACCGCGGCCGAGGCCACCCGGGCCGGTTACCGTCCCTGCCTGCGTTGTCGGCCCGATGCGGCACCCGGCAGTCCCGCCTGGGGACTCGTGTCCACCACGGTGCGCCGGGCACTGCAATTGATGCGCAGTGAACGGGAAGCCGTGTCCGTCGAGCGGCTCGCAGAGCGCCTTGGTGTGAGCAGCCGCTACCTGCGCCGCCTGTTCTCCGAGCACCTGGGAACCAGCCCGCTGGCCATCTGGCAGGCGGAGCGGGCACTGTTCGCTTACGGGCTGCTGCGGGATACCGGCCTGCCCGTGGGGGATATCGCGTTCGCGGCGGGGTTCGGCAGCCTGCGTCGTTTCAATGCCGTGTTTAAACAGGTTTATCGACGCACACCGACCGAGGTGCGCCGGGAGGCAGAAATGCCAGCACCGGAGGGTGGCAGGTCGTCGGTGCGACTGTATCTGCATTACCGACCGCCGTTCCACTGGGAGCAGCTTCTGGCATTCTTCCGCCAGCGGGCCCTGCCGGGGGTGGAACAGGTGGTTGACGGTATCTACCAGCGAAGCTTCACACTCGAGGGCAGCTGCGGGCTTGTGCGCGTCCGGCATGAGCCGGCAAGCCGTCGACTGGCGGTCGAGATACAGGGGCAGGTGGGCACCGCCCTGTACCCGATCAGCCAGAAATTGCGTCGCCTGTTCGACCTCGACGCGGACACGGACGAGATCGACCGGGTGCTGAGCCGGGATCCCCTGCTGGCGCAGCAGGTGCGCCGGTGCCCGGGTACCCGCTTGCCGGGCGCCTGGGATCCGTTCGAGTACGCCCTGCGAGCGATTCTCGGCCAGCAGATTTCCGTGGCTGCGGCCACGACCATCGCCGGTCGCGTGGTGGACCGGTACGGGAGTGCCTTCCACGATGACGCCGGCAATGTGCACAGGCTGTTTCCCTCCGCCGCCCAGCTGGCGGGAGCGGATTTCAGCGGTCTCGGGCTGACCCGTAAGCGGGCGGAAACCCTGCGCGGTTTCGTGGAGGCGACGCTGGCTGGCCATGTCGATTTCGACACACCGGATCTGGAACAATGGTGTGCTCAGGTCACCGCACTGCCCGGCATCGGTGACTGGACGGCCCACTACATCGCCATGCGCGGTCTGTCGATGCCCGATGCCTTTCCCGCGTCGGACCTCGGCATCCTGAAGGCGCTCGGGAAGGGGCAGGAGAAGGCGCGACCAAAAGAGGCAGAAGCCCGCGCCGAAGCCTGGCGGCCCTGGCGGGCTTACGCCGCCCTGTTGTTATGGCAATCACTGAGCCCGGAGAATCAGGCATGACGCACTACAAGGTTTATGAGACGGCTGTGGGACCGGTTGCCATCGCAGCGGATGAGGCGGGGATCGTCGCGGTGCAGCTCCTTGCCGGCGCCTCCCGTTGGGAGGCGCCGGCCGAATGGGCAAACTCCGCATCTGCCCTCACGGATCGTGCCGCGAGGGAACTGGCCGAATACCTGGCCGGTGACCGCCGCCAATTTGACCTGCCCCTGAATCCCCGGGGCACGGAGTTCCAGCGCCGTGTGTGGGCTCTGTTACAGGCCATCCCCTACGGTGAGACCCGCAGCTACCGCGAGCAGGCGGAGGCACTGGGCAATGTGAAAGCCATCCGCGCGGTGGCCCGGGCTAACGGGGCCAACCCCATCGCCATCGTGATTCCCTGCCACCGGGTCATCGGCGCTGACGGCTCCCTGACCGGCTATGCCGGTGGGCTGGACATGAAAGCGCGCCTGCTGACCCTGGAGGGCGCACGGTTCGTGGACCAGCCCCGCCTGGTCTGATCGCCGTTGGCAACAGCAGCCCGGGTGGCGCTGGTCATCACTGCCCGCGACCGGGATAATAGGGCGCTTGTGCCGCGCAACGGATCCGGAGGTCAGATGCTGTACAGACTGGGGAAAGAAGAGCCAAAGCTGGAGGGTGAGGGGCACTACATTGCACCCGGGGCCCACGTGATCGGCAATGTGCGGATGCTCAGTCACAGCTCCGTCTGGTTTAACGCCGTGGTGCGGGGAGATTGCGATGAGATCACCATCGGCGAGTACAGCAATGTTCAGGACGGTGCCGTCCTGCATACTGACCCCGGCGTGCCGCTGACGATCGGCACCGGTGTGACCATCGGCCACAAGGTGATGTTGCACGGCTGCACCATTGGCGATTACAGCCTGATCGGTATTAATGCCGTAGTGCTCAATGGAGCGAAGATCGGCAAGTGCTGCGTAATCGGTGCCAATGCTTTGGTGACGGAAAACGCCGAGATACCCGATTACTCGATGGTACTGGGCAGCCCGGGTAAAGTGGTGAAGACCCTGGACGAATCCATGTTCGAGCTGCTCAAGGCGAGCAGCGATCACTACGCCGGCAATGGCAAGCGCTTTGCCGAAGAACTGGTGGCGATTGCGGAATCCTGATGGCCGAGAAAGTTTTGCCCGAAGTTGTGACGGCCGAGCGGCCGGTGCGCTCCCCCTGTATTTCCGTCTGTGCCCTGAACGAGCAGGATATCTGCGAGGGCTGTTTCCGCTCCGGGATGGAAATCAGCCGCTGGGGCACCATGAGCAACGATGAGCGCCGGCAGATATTGAAGACTTGCACCGAGCGGGCCCGCGCCATGGGCCGGCTCTGGTAGCCCGGCTGCTGGCAAACCCAGAAAACCCACTGCATTCAGGCTGCGCGGGCTACGCCCCGCGCAGCGCACCCGCAACAGCACGGGTGACATCAACGTAATAAGAACTATGACCCAACCGTTTGTTCATTTAAGAGTCCATTCCGAATATTCCCTGATCGACGGCCTGGTACGCATCAAGCCGCTGGTGGCCCGTGCAGCCGAGCTGGAAATGCCGGCCTTGGCAATCACCGACCAGACCAACTTCTACGGCCAGGTGAAGTTCTACAAGGCGTGTCTCGGCGCTGGTATCAAGCCCATCACCGGTGCGGATTTCTGGCTCAGTGAGGGAGGCGAGGAGAACCCCACGCTCATCACCCTCTATGCCATGAACAAGGAGGGGTACCGCAACGTCACCGAGCTGATTTCCCGCGCCTGGATGGACGGCCAGTACCACGGCAATGCGTATATCCGCCGTGAGTGGCTGCCCGAGTATGCGGAGGGGGTGCTGGCGCTGTCCGGTGCCAAGTACGGCGATGTGGGCAGGGCACTGGTCGCTGGCCGCAAGGCCCAGGCACAGGAGTTGGCCGCCGAGTGGGCGCGGATCTTCCCCGGCCGCTACTACCTGGAGCTGCAGCGCACCGGCCGCCCGGGCGACGAGGACTACCTGCATGCAGCGGTGGCGCTGGCGGAACAGCTGCAGCTGCCGGTCGTGGCTACCAATGATGTACGCTTCCTCGAAGAGAGCGAGTTTGAGGCTCACGAGGTGCGGGTCTGTATCCACGATGGCCGCACCCTGGACGATCCCCGCCGTGAGCGCCGGTACTCCCCGGAGCAGTTCCTGCGCAGCCCTGAGGAAATGCAGGAGCTGTTCAGTGATATTCCCGAGGCATTGCAGAATACGGTTGAGATTGCCCGCCGCTGCACTGCACCGATACAGCTGGGCAAATACTTCCTGCCGGAGTTCCCGATCCCCGACGGTATGACCGAGAACCAGTTCTTCGAGAAGGTTTCGTTCGAAGGGCTGGACCGGCGCCTGGAAAAGATCCTTGACCCGTCGGCGCCCGATTATGCCCAGCAGCGCAAAGTGTATGAAGACCGGCTGCGCTTCGAGCTGGATATCATCATCCAGATGGGTTTCCCGGGTTACTTCCTGATCGTGATGGACTTTATCCAGTGGGCTAAGGACCACGACATCCCGGTGGGGCCGGGGCGGGGTTCCGGTGCCGGCTCCCTGGTGGCCTACTCGCTGGATATTACCGATCTGGACCCGCTGCAGTACGACCTGCTGTTCGAGCGGTTCCTGAACCCGGAGCGGGTCTCCATGCCCGATTTCGACGTCGACTTCTGTATGGAGAAGCGCGACCGGGTGATCGGCTATGTGGCGGATCACTATGGCCGCAACGCGGTGAGCCAGATCATCACCTTCGGCACCATGGCCGCCAAGGCGGTGGTGCGGGATGTGGCGCGGGTACAGGGCAAGTCTTACGGCCTGGCCGACAAGCTGTCCAAAATGATCCCGCCGGACCCGGGCATGACCCTGCAGAAGGCCTTCGAACAGGAGGAGGTCCTGCGGGAATTCCTCGAGACCGACGAGGAAGGGCAGGAAATCTGGGAGATGGCCCAGCAGCTGGAGGGTGTGGCCCGGAACGTGGGCAAGCATGCCGGTGGCGTGGTCATCGCCCCCACCAAGCTGACAGATTTTGCGCCGCTCTACTGTGACGAGACTGGCGCGGGTCTGGTCACCCAGTTCGACAAGAACGACGTGGAAGACGCGGGCCTGGTGAAGTTCGACTTCCTCGGCCTGCGCACCCTGACCATCATCGACTGGGCCAAGGTGATGGTGGACGAACAGCGTGCCCGCGAAGGCAAGGAGCCGCTGGTCATCGAGGCCTTGCCACTGGATGACCCCGAAACCTACCAGATGATCAAGCGGGCCGAGACCACGGCGGTGTTCCAGCTGGAATCCCGCGGTATGAAGGACCTGATCAAGCGCCTGCAGCCGGATAACCTCGAGGATATGATCGCCCTGGTGGCCCTGTTCCGCCCGGGTCCGCTGCAGTCGGGCATGGTGGACGACTTCATCAACCGGAAGCACGGTCGCGCCCAGGTGGCCTACCCGGACGCCAAGTACCAGCACGAGAAGCTCAAGCCGATCCTGGAGCCCACCTACGGGGTGATCGTCTACCAGGAGCAGGTGATGCAGATCGCCCAGGAACTCGCCGGCTACACCCTCGGCGGCGCCGACATGCTGCGCCGGGCCATGGGTAAGAAAAAGCCCGAGGAGATGGCCAAGCAGCGGGAGATCTTCGCCAGCGGTGCGAAAGAGCAGGGCGTCGACCCCGACCTGGCGATGAAGATCTTTGACCTGGTGGAAAAGTTTGCCGGCTACGGCTTCAACAAGTCCCACTCCGCCGCCTATGCCCTGGTTTCCTACCAGACCGCGTGGCTGAAGGCGCACTATCCGGCACAGTTCATGGCCGCCACCATGTCCTCGGACATGGACAAGACCGACAAGGTGGTGACATTCATTGAGGAGTGCCGGGCCATGGATCTGGTGCTGGTGCCACCGGATGTGAATCTCGGCACCTACCAGTTCTCGGTCGACAAGGACAACCGCATCATCTACGGCCTGGGCGCCATCAAGGGCCTGGGCGAGGGCCCGATCGAGAACATCATTGCGGTGCGCAGCGAAGGCGGGCCGTTCACTGATCTGTTCGACTTCTGCTCCCGTGTGGATCCGCGCAAGGTCAACAAGCGCGCCCTGGAAGCCCTGGTGCGCTCCGGCGCCCTGGACAGCATCGGTCCTTCAGCGGAGGGCATGGACGGCCTCAACTATTCGCGGGCAGTGATGTTCAACGCGCTGGACGAGGCGGTGAAGGCCGCCGAGCAGCAATCCCGCAACGCCAGTGCCGGGATGATGGATCTGTTCGGCGAGGTGGTGCCCTCGGCTTCCGATGGCGATGTCTACGCGGATTTCCGCCGCGCACGCCCCTGGAGTATCCGCGAGCGTCTCGAGGGAGAGAAAAACACCCTGGGCCTGTATCTCACCGGGCACCCGATCGACGAGTACGAGGACGAGCTGCAGCACCTGGTCAAGGCGCGCATCGCTGACCTGAAGCCCGGTCGCGAGGGCCAGAAAGTAGCCGGGCTGGTAGTCGCCATGCGGGTGATGAAGACCAAACGAGGCGATTCCATGGCCATCGTGACCCTGGACGACCGCAGCGGCCGTATCGAGGCGGCGGTCTTCAGTGAGGCGTTTGGTGAACATCGCGAGAAGCTGGTCAAGGATGCCCTGCTAGTGCTGGACGGGCCCATCTCCCACGACGATTACAGTGGTGGCTTGAAGATGACCGTCAACGGAGTCTCGACGCTGGATGAACTGCGTCAGGGCAGTGTGGCGGGTGTTCGTCTGCGGCTCGACAGTGCCAGCGCCCCCGCCGGCCTTGGCAAGCGGCTGGCCGCCTGCCTCAAGCCCTACACTAATGGTCCGGCGAGCAATTGTGGCGTGTGCATGGAAGTGGCACGCAGCGATGCCCGCGGCCTCTACCGCCTGCCGGCGGACTGGCAGGTGGAGCCAAATGACCAGTTGGTGCAGTCCCTGCGCGAGCTGATCGGTCGCGACCGGGTCATTTTGGACTACAAGGAGCGGCGATAATTACCCCCAGGGTCGACTGGCTGGTTCTCGAAGAGTAAGCTATGCCGCCATTGATGGCCTCCGGGATGACCGTGACCAGAGTTAACAGGGTGAAAAGGCGCGTATTGCATGAATTTCAATTTTCTCGAATTTGAACAGCCGATCGCCGAGCTGGAGAGCAAGATCAAAGAGCTTCAGCATGTCGGTGATGACAACGAGCTGAATATCGCGGATGAAGTTGCCCGGCTGCGGGAAAAGAGCAAGAACCTCACCCAGTCCATCTACAGCGACCTGACGCCCTGGCAGGTGGTGCAGGTGGCGCGCCACCCGCAGCGCCCCTATGCCAGGGACTATATCCAGCGCATGTTCACCGACTGGGACGAGCTCCATGGAGATCGCCACTTCGGTGACGATAAGGCCATTATCTCGGGTATCGCCCGCCTGGACGGCAAGCCGGTGGCTGTGATCGGTGAGGAGAAGGGGCGCAGTGTCAACGACAAGGTGGCGCGCAACTTCGGGATGCCGAAACCGGAGGGCTACCGCAAGGCCCTGCGGATCATGGAGATGGCCGAGCGTTTCGGTCTGCCGGTACTGACCCTGATCGATACCCCCGGAGCCTATCCCGGTATCGACAGTGAGGAGCGCGGCATCAGTGAGGCCATCGCCCAGAATTTGGCAGTGATGTCGCGCCTGCGCACGCCCATCATCTGTACCGTGATCGGTGAGGGCTCTTCTGGCGGTGCACTGGCCATCGGTGTCGGCGACCAGCTCAATATGCTGCAGTATTCCACCTACTTTGTGATCTCCCCGGAAGGTTGTGCCAACATCATCTGGAAGACCGTGGAGAAAGCGCCGCTGGCGGCCGAGGCCATGGGCGTGACCTCCACGGTACTCGAGGAGCTGGGCATTGTGGATGAGACCATCGAAGAGCCGCTCGGCGGCGCCCACCGGGATCCGGAGGCAATGGCTGCGCGCCTGCAGGAGCGCCTCGGCGAGCAGCTGGACCAGCTGCGCCGCGTACCGATCGACGAACTGCTGGAGAAGCGCTACCAGCGCCTGATGAGCTACGGCAACATCACCTCCTGATTACCGCAGCAGAACGCCGTAAAAGCAAAAAGGTCGCAACTCATGGTGTTGCGGCCTTTTTTGTGTCCTGAATCCGGGTTGGGTAAAGGCGATCAGGATTTCTCGGAGGCCAGTGCCAGGGCAACCGTGTCGGGCCCGAGGTTGATACCGCCGGACAGGCTCATCACGGTCTTGTAGATCCTGACATTGTGCTCACGGGCCACCTTTTCCAGCGTCGCAAAGCCCGGAACCCCGTCCAGGTCCTGCAGCTTGCCGGCGATGCTGACCACGATGGAAGGCATCAGTAGTTCTCCCGCGCGAATTTTGTCGACCGCCAGCTGGAACAGCGACTGGGTGCAGTTCTCGAAGCCCCGCACCGTGTCCGTTACCGTGGAGCCGGAATGGTGGATGGAGAGAATAGGATGAAGCTTCAGCAGTCTTGCCGCCATGGCCTTGAACCAGCTGATGCTGTTCTCATTCTTGTTGCGCGCCCGCTCGCGCACGTAGTACACGTCCTTGATCGCCGCATAACCATGGATATTGCGGCGGAATTCCTCGGCCCGCTTTCTGATCTCGGCAGCCTCGAGCCCCCGCTGAATCAGTGAAAGCGTATACAGTGCCAGTAGCCCCTGGCCGCTGAACAGGGTGTAGGAGTCCACTGCGTGGATGTTCACCTCGTCGTTGGCGCTGGTTACGGTGAGATTCTTCAGGGCGATCTCGGTATTGGCAAATGTGGGGCTGTTGGTGCCATTGATGGTCTGGACGATGATGTCCTTGCGTCCTTTCCTGACCAGATTCTTGAGGATGCTCTCGATCTCTCCCGTGGGCGCCGGCCCGGTCACGATCTGGTGGGAGCGGTCAACCAGCGACAGTGTGTAGAAATGGGCCATCTGGGCCGGGTTGCGCTGGTCACCGAAGGTGTCCTTGCCAACGCTGACGGTGTGGGGCAATACGGGGATGGAGAATTTGCGCAGGAATTCATCCGGAAGATCGCATCCGGAATCCACAACGAGCTGGACCATGGGTAACTCTGTACAACTATTATTTTGAGATTTGGCGCACAATTTATCACTTGCGGACAGGGAGTGATAGATAAGGTGGTACCGTAGTGCGGCTTGTGCAGTCGCACCCTGTGCGCACGATCGCGGATTGTTTTCAGCAGTGCGTGGCAACCCGTGAAACAAGCGCGGGTCACCGGCACAACGTGTTTAAACGGGATCAGCCGTGCATCTGTTCCAGCTCCCGGCCGTTGGTCTCATGCACCATCCGGATTACAAAGATCACCGACAGGCAGGCAAACAGCATGTAGATGCCGTAGGCCGCGGCGAGACCGATGGCGTGCAGCATCAGCGGGAAGCTCATGGTGATGGCGAAGTTGGCCCCCCACTGGGCAAGGCCCGCGACAGCGAGGCCGGAGCCGCGCATGCGGTTGGGGAACATCTCGCCGAGCATGACCCACATTACCGGGCCCCATGAGGCATTGAAGAAGAAAACGTAGATGTTGGCTGAAACCAGGGCAACCAGGCCCATGGTGTCGGAGAGCACCAGGCGGCCGCTGGCGTCGAGCTGGGCTGTGGTGAATGACAGGGAAACCATTGCCAGGGCTGCCGCCATGCCGATCGAACCTGCCAATAGCAGGGGTTTGCGACCGATCCTGTCGATCAGGCCAATGGTGATCAGGCAGGCGGCGATACTGATGCCGCCGGAGATGATGTTGATCATCAGGGCGTCCGACTCGGAAAAACCGACGGATTGCCAGAGAACGGCCCCGTAGTAGAAGACCACGTTGATACCGACAAGCTGCTGCAGCACGGCCAGCCCCAGGCCGATCCAGACGATGCGACGGATCTTGCCTGCGCCATCGAGCAGATCCCCCAGGTGGGGGCGCCGATCCCGCAATGTGGTGGACTCGAGTTCAGCCAGCTTGTTGGCAACCTCCTGCTGGTCCCGGAGCAGGCGCGACAGCACCGCGCGGGATTTCTCGAGTTGCCCGGAGAGTGCGAGATAGCGGGGACTCTCGGGGATCCACAAAAGGGTCAGGAGAAACAGACCCGCAGGGATCATCTCCATCCAGAACATCCAGCGCCAGGCGCTGAGCCCCAGCCACCATACACTGGTCGCCGAGCCGGCGGTCTTGGCCAGCAGGTAGTTGCTCACGAAAGCCGCAAAGAGACCGGAGATGATGGCAATCTGCTGGATGGTTGCCAGTCGTCCCCGCCAGGCTGCCGGCGCCACTTCGCTGATGTAGGCTGGAGACAGCACGCTGGCGGCGCCCACGGCAAGGCCACCCAGAATCCGGTAGCTGACGAACTCCATTGAGGTGGTGGCAATACCAGAACCCCAGGCGCTGACCAGGAAACAGGCCGCGGTAAGCAGCAGGATGGGCTTGCGGCCCCAGAAGTCGGCGACGCGGCCGGCGAAGAACGCACCGACAGCACAGCCCAGCAGCATGGAAGCTACGTTGAATCCGGTGCCGGCACTATTGGAGTTGAAGGCCTGTTGCAGGCCATCGACCGTGCCGTTGATCACGCCGCTGTCGAAGCCGAACAGAAAGCCGCCGATAGTGGCGATGCTGCAGATCAGTACGACGAGGAGCCGTGGGTGGTCCGTCTCGCTTAGCAGGCGGTCATGGGTTGCTTCCATCACGCTAATCTCTCGTTATTGTTTTGCGGGATTGTCGCATTCTTTTCCGGGCCGAACGCTCCTGGCAGGTTTGCTCGCGCCACGGCGGCCCAATTTTGCGGTAGCTCGGGTGTTATGGAGAAATTCGATTGCGTGGATCCAAGCTCCGCAATTCTTTTGTCGCAGGTGCCGGGATACGCTCTTTGCCACTTTTGCAAGAGGATGAGTTGAACATGAAAAAGATTTTGGGCGCGATACTGATGCTGGCGGCACTGCTGTCGGCAGTTCCCTCCTTTGCTCGGGAGGAGGGTCCCCGGGTGCTGATGGTGTTGACCAGCCACAGCGAGTTGGGCGATTCCGGCGAAAAGACCGGTTTCTGGATGGCGGAATTGACCCATCCCTATTTCGCCCTCCGCAAAGCGGGAATTCCGGTGGAAATCGTCAGTATCAGCGGCGGTAAAGCACCGGTAGATCCCCGCAGCCTGAAGGAAGATGACGAGGACAACCAGCGTTTCCTCCGTGACCCCCAGACCCGCGGCCTGATCGAGGATACCCGCCCCCTGAGTGATGTTGACCCGGCCAACTACGCTGCGGTCATCTTTGTCGGCGGCCACGGCACCATGTGGGATTTCCCCGATCATGCGGATGTAAACCGGGTTGCCGCCGGCATCTATCAGGCCAATGGTGTGGTGGCAGCGGTCTGCCACGGCCCGGCGGCACTGGTGGGGGTGACCCTCGGCGACGGCACAAAATTGATAGCCGGGCGCCGGGTGACCGGATTCACCAACAGTGAGGAGCGGGCGGTTGGCCTCGAGGACGTGGTGCCCTTCATGCTGGAAGACGCCCTCGGCAAGGCCGGTGCGCGCTTCCAGGGTGCTCCGGACTGGGAGAGCAATGTGGTGGTGGATGGCCGCCTGATCACCGGTCAGAACCCGGCCTCCGCCAGGGCCCTCGGCAAGGCGGTGGCAGAGGCGGTCAAGGGCCAGTGAGAGGGCTCTGATTCCCTGCGCTTTCTGGCTTCCCTCTTTTATGCGCGTGTGCCGGCTCATGGTCGAGCCGGCACTCTGCGGTACACTGTGCCTCCTTGCCGGAGTGGTCTCCCGCGCCGGCTTTTCCAACCTCCACGTTCGGGCGGGGCATGGCAACTTTGGGCGACGACACCCTCACTCTCCAGGAATCGCTGCGGGCATTTCTCGCCCGCTATCCCTGTCGCGGGCGCCGCTGGGTGGCGTTGAGCGGTGGCCTCGATTCCACGGTGCTGTTACACCTGCTTTCTGCGGACGGCGAGCCGGTCTCAGCGGTGCACGTGCACCACGGGCTTTCGCCCAACGCGGATGACTGGGCCGAACACTGCGCCGAACTGACCGACTCCCTCGGTGTTCCCCTGCTGACAAAGCCGGTGGCAGTGGACGCCAGTGGCGGAGTGGAAGCAGGTGCCCGGGATGCCCGCTACCGGGTTTTCGAACAGCTGCTGCAGCCCGGTGACCAGTTGTTGCTGGCCCACCACGGCGATGACCAGGTGGAGACCTTCTTTCTGCGCCTGCTGCGTGGCGCCGGTCCCCAGGGGCTGAGCGGGATGCGGAGCAACCGGCCGCTGGGGCAGGGGCAATTGCTCCGGCCCCTGCTCGACGTCGCGCGCCGTGACCTGGAAAGCTACGCTCGCGAACACGAGCTCACCTGGATCGAAGACGAGAGCAACCTCGACGTCCGATTCGACCGCAATTACCTGCGCGCAAGGGTGCTGCCCCTGCTGCACGAGCGCTGGCCGCTGCGCCAGCGGATCCGGAGGGCCACGCAAAACCTCAATGAGAGTGCGTCTCTGTTGCGTGAGCTGGCGGACTCGGACCTGCAGGCCTGTCGCCACCGGGCTGAACGGCTCGGCGAATCCATCGCCCTCGACCCGTTCCATACCTTCAGCGCCGGGCGCCGGCGCAACGTGCTGCGCGGCTGGACTGAATCTCTTGGGGGTGCCTGGCCGAATGCCCAGCAGCTGGCGGAGCTGGAACAGCAGCTGGCCAGCGCCGAGGCCGACCGCCTGCCGGCGGTACCGTTGGGTCGCCTTGTGGCGAGAAGGTTCCGCGACCGGCTTTTTCTGACGCCCGTCCTGCCGGAGGTACCAGAGGACTTCTCTGTCTCTTGGGATGGCCGCCATCCGCTTCTGTTGCCCGGTGAAGGATGCCTGGGGCCTCTCCCCGGCTGGCCCGCCACGGAATACTCGGTCAGGTTTCGTCGTGGCGGGGAGCGTGCCCGCCCCCTGGAGCGCCAGCACTCCCAGACGCTCAAGAAGCTTCTGCAGGAATACGGGCTGGAGCCATGGCTGCGGGAGCGGGTTCCGCTAATCTTTGAGGGGGAACGGCTGCTCGCGGTGGGCGACCTGTTCCTCTGTGAGGGTTGGGGCAGCGAGGCTCCAGAGGCGCTTCCGGATTGGCGGCCACTGGCCTTTTTCGATTGAGGCAAAAGCCCGGTTCTGGTAGTCTGGCGTCCCATCTCAAGGCAGCGGGAGACGCCTCCAGCGTCTGGCCGCGCCGGCCCCGCAAACCCGATCTCATCGGGCATTCAACTGACCAAGGTTTTGCATGACGCGCTATATTTTTGTCACTGGTGGCGTGGTTTCCTCGTTGGGGAAAGGTATCGCCTCCGCTTCCCTGGCCGCCATCCTGGAGGCCCGTGGCCTCAAGGTCACCATCCTGAAACTGGATCCGTATATCAACGTGGATCCGGGCACCATGAGCCCCTTCCAGCACGGCGAGGTCTATGTGACCGAAGATGGCGCCGAGACGGATCTGGATCTGGGCCACTATGAGCGCTTCATCCGCACGCGCATGTCCAAGCGCAACAACTTCACCACCGGCCGGGTGTACGAAACCGTGTTGCGCAAGGAGCGCCGCGGGGACTACCTGGGTGGTACCGTGCAGGTCATTCCGCACATCACCGATGAGATCAAACGCCGTGTCATCGAGGGCGGCCGCGATATGGATGTGGCCATCGTCGAGATCGGCGGTACCGTGGGCGATATCGAGTCCCAGCCGTTCCTGGAATCCGTGCGCCAGTTGCGTGTGGATCTGGGTCTGAACCGCGCCCTGCTGATTCACCTGAGCTATGTGCCGTACCTGGCCACTGCCGGTGAAACCAAGACCAAGCCGACCCAGCACTCCGTCAAGGAGCTGCGGTCCATCGGTCTGCAGCCGGATATCCTGCTGTGCCGCTCCGAGCGCGAGATCGACGAGGATTCCCGCCGCAAGATCGCCCTGTTCACCAACGTGGAAGAGCGTGCGGTGGTGCCGCTGCCGGATGCCAAGACCATCTACAGCGTACCGCGCCTTCTGCACACCTACGGCCTCGACGACATCGTGGTGGAAAAGCTGCAGCTGGACTGCCCGGCACCGGACCTGTCCGAGTGGGATGCGGTTGTGGACGGCAAGCTCAACCCCGAGCACGAAGTGAAAATTGCCATGGTCGGCAAGTACATGGAACTGCTCGATGCCTACAAATCCCTGATCGAGTCCCTGACCCACGCCGGTATCAAGCACCGCTGCAGAGTGGATATCAACTTTATCAACGCCGAAGATGTCGAGGGCGAAGGTGGGCTGGAGCTGATCAAGAATGCCGACGCGATACTGGTACCCGGCGGATTTGGCGAGCGGGGCCTGGAGGGCAAACTGGAATCGGTTCGCTACGCCCGCGAAAACAATATCCCGTTCCTCGGCATCTGCCTCGGCCTGCAGTCCGTGGTGATCGAGTACGCGCGCAATGTACTGGGCCTCAAGGATGCGAACAGCACCGAGTTCGATATCAACACCTCCAACCCGGTGATCGGACTCATTACCGAGTGGATCGACAGTGAGGGCAAGGTCGAGACCCGTGACGAGCACTCTGATCTCGGCGGTACCATGCGCCTTGGCGGCCAGGAGTGTCGCCTGGCCAAGGACAGCAAGGCACGCGACATATACGGTGCCGATGTGATTGTCGAGCGTCACCGTCACCGCTACGAAGTGAACAACAACTACGTCGACCGGCTGCAGAAGGCCGGTCTCAAGATCGGTGGCTGGTCTGCGGACGACACGCTGGTGGAAATGGTAGAGCTGCCGGAACACCCCTGGTTTGTGGCCTGTCAGTTCCACCCGGAGTTCACATCCACTCCACGTGACGGCCACCCGCTGTTTGAAAGCTTTATCTCAGCGGCCATGAAGCAGCACGAGCAGAATAAGCAGAATAAAAAGTAAGAGCAGGGCAACCCGATTACAGGAGCCTGCCAACAGGTGAATTCATACCCGGCCTCCTCTGGTGGAGTGGGCCGGGTTAAGGGAAAGCGAATGATGAAAACCATTGAAGTCGGAAAACTCCAGGTCGCCAACGACAAGCCGTTTGTGCTGTTTGGTGGCATGAATGTGCTGGAGTCCCGCGACCTGGCCATGCAGGTGGCCGAGCATTACGTGAAAGTGACGGAAAAGCTCGGAATCCCCTACGTATTCAAGGCCTCCTTCGACAAGGCCAATCGCTCCTCGATCCATTCATACCGTGGCCCCGGTATGGAAGAGGGATTGAGGATCTTCGAGGAGGTCAAGAAGACCTTTGGCGTGCCGCTGATTACCGACGTGCACGAGTCCCACCAGGCCGCTCCGGTCGCCGAGGTGGTGGATGTTATCCAGCTGCCGGCTTTCCTCGCTCGCCAGACCGACCTGGTCAAGGCCATGGCAGCCACCAATGCCGTGATCAACGTCAAAAAGCCCCAGTTCATGAGTCCGCCGCAGGTAAAAAATGTGGTGGAAAAATTTGCCGAGGGCGGCAATGACAAGATCATCCTGTGTGAGCGCGGCAGCTGCTTCGGTTACGACAACCTGGTGGTCGATATGCTGGGCTTTCGCACCATGATCAACGCCTCCGGTGGCGCACCGGTGATTTTCGATGTGACCCATTCCCTGCAGATGCGCGATCCTTCCGGTGCCGCCTCCGGGGGCCGCCGTGGCCAGGTTACCGAGCTGGGCCGCTCAGGTCTCGCCATTGGCCTCGCCGGCCTGTTCCTCGAGGCCCACCCGAACCCGGACAAGGCCCTCTGCGATGGCCCCAGCGCATTGCCACTGGAAAAGCTGGAGCCTTTCCTGGCACAGATGAAGGCGGTGGATGACCTGGTCAAGGGCCTGGAACCGCTGGACACCGAGTAAAACCGGCTGCGCATCAGGCCCCGCGGCCTGATGCGAAGATTGTCACCGGCGGCAGCATCGCCGGAACCGGTTTCTCATTTAAATAAAGATTTCAATTAGCCAACTTACAAAAATGATCAACATGGAGCCCCGTTAATGAGCAAGATTGTTGCCGTAAAAGCTTACGAAGTGCTGGATTCCCGCGGAAACCCTACGGTAGAGGCCGATGTGATTCTCGAGTGTGGTGCGGTTGGCTCCGCCTGTGCACCGTCTGGTGCTTCCACCGGCTCCCGCGAGGCGCTGGAACTTCGCGACGGTGACAAGAGCCGTTACCTGGGCAAGGGTGTCCTGAAGGCTGTTGAGAACATCAATACCACCATCGCCGACCTGCTCAAGGGGATGGATGCTACCGACCAGCGCGCGCTCGACAAGGCGATGATCGATGCCGATGGCACTGAAAACAAATCCAAGCTGGGTGCGAATGCGATCCTGGCGGTCTCCCTGGCTGCGGCCAAGGCAGCTGCGGTTTCGAAAAAAATCCCGTTATACCAGCACATTGCTGAGGTGAACGGCACTGCCGGTGAATACACCATGCCGGTGCCCATGATGAATATCCTGAATGGTGGCGAGCACGCCGACAACAACGTGGATATTCAGGAGTTCATGGTTCAGCCGGTGAAAGCGGCAACTTTCGCGGAAGCGCTGCGCCAGGGTGCCGAGATTTTTCACGCCCTGAAAAAAGTGCTGTCTTCCCAGGGCCTGAATACCGCCGTTGGTGATGAAGGTGGTTTCGCTCCCAACCTGCCGTCCAATGAAGCTGCCCTGCAGGTCATTGCCGAGGCTGTGGAAAAAGCCGGTTACAAGCTGGGTGAGGACATCACTCTGGCGCTGGACTGTGCGTCTTCAGAGTTCTACAAAGGTGGCAAGTACGACCTGTCCGGTGAGGGCAAGCAATTCGATAGCGAAGGTTTCGCGGATTACCTGGCCGAGCTGTCCGCCAATTACCCGATCCTGTCCATCGAGGACGGTATGGACGAGAGCGACTGGGACGGCTGGAAAATTCTGACCGACAAGATTGGTGACAAGGTGCAGCTGGTGGGTGATGACCTGTTCGTGACCAACACCAAGATCCTGAAAGAGGGCATCGAAAAGGGCGTTGGCAACTCCATCCTGATCAAGTTCAACCAGATCGGTTCCCTGACCGAGACGCTGGAAGCCATCAAGATGGCCAAGGACGCCGGCTACACCGCGGTGATCTCCCACCGTTCCGGTGAAACCGAAGACACCACCATTGCCGACCTCGCTGTGGCCACTGCCGCAGGCCAGATCAAGACCGGCTCCCTGTGTCGCTCCGACCGTGTAGCCAAATACAACCGCCTGCTGCGTATCGAAGCGGAGCTGGACGGCGCTGCGCCGTACCGCGGCCGCGCTGAATTCAAGTAAGTGCGGGGCGGAGTGGGAAGGCCTGCGTAGCGCGGGTCTATCCACTCCGCCGGATTTCCCGCGCTGCACGCTAAGCGGATTACGCCAATGAGATGGCTGCTGGCAATACTGACTGTCCTGTTTGTGATATTCCAATACCGTCTGTGGGTGGGGGAAGGCAGTCTGGCGGAAGTCTCCCGGCTGAAGCGCGAACTTTCCGAGCAGCGTGAAAAGAATGCGGTGCTGACCAGGGCCAACCGGCAACTGTTGCGGGAAGTGCGCAGCCTCAAGGAAGGTACCGACGGTGTGGAGGCCAAGGCACGCTACGACCTCGGGCTGATCCGCGAGGGAGAAACGCTGTTCATTTTCATGCAACCGGAAGAGGAAAAATCCGAGTGATTGCCGGCTACTGGGTGATCGTTCCCGCCGCCGGGGCCGGCAGTCGTATGGGCGCCGATCGCCCCAAACAATACCTGCCGCTCCTCGGTCGCCCGATACTCTCCCTGACCCTGCGCAATGTGCTTACCTGGCCCGGGGTCGCTGGTGTGGTGGTGGCCATCGCGCCGGACGACAATGATTTCGAATATCTTCCCGAGTCCCGGGACAGTCGCGTGTATCAGGTGCACGGGGGCAGTGAGCGCGCTGATTCTGTACTGGCAGCACTCAACTTCCTCGCGCCGAAAGTTTCCCCTGACACCCAGGTTCTGGTACACGACGCCGCGCGCCCATGTGTTGCCGTGGAGGACATCGAGGCCCTGTTAGCCTCTGGCGCGCCGTCGGCGCTGCTGGCTCGCCCGGCCAGCGACACGGTCAAGCTGGGGCGGCCCCTCGGTGACAATGGTACTACTGTGGAGAGGACACTGGACCGCTCACGCATCTGGCTCGCGCAGACTCCCCAGCGGGCGCCGCTCGGCCAGTTGCACAGTGCCCTGCGCGAAGCGCTGGAGCGCGGTGACCCGGTCACCGATGAGGCGAGCGCGCTCGAGTTTGCGGGAGAGTCGCCGCGGTTGGTCGCCGGGCGCAGTGACAACCTCAAGGTGACCCACCCCGAGGATATTCCGTTGGCGGAGGCGGTTCTGCGTCTCAGGTTTGCAGCTGTAGAGGGCACTCGCTGATGACCATGCGAATTGGGCAGGGTTTTGATGTCCATGCATTTTGTGAGGGTGACCATGTCATGCTCGGTGGGGTACGCATCCCCCACGATCGCGGCCTCAGGGCCCACTCTGATGGTGATGTTCTATTGCACGCCCTGGCCGATGCGCTCCTCGGTGCACTGGCGCTGGGGGATATCGGCCATCACTTCCCGGATACCGACCCGGCTTATTCCGGTGCGGACAGTCGCCAGCTGCTGCGCCATGTCATCGGACTGATCCGCGAGCACGGTTACTCCCTGGTCAATGCCGATTGCACGCTGATCGCACAGACGCCAAAGATGGCCCCGCATATCGAAAATATGCGCAGCAACATTGCCGCTGACTGCGATGTCGATGTCGCAGCCGTCAGTGTCAAAGCCACCACCACCGAGCGGCTCGGTTTCACCGGCCGCGGTGAGGGCATCGCGGCACAGGCGGCCATACTGCTGGCCCGGCATGGGAAACAGGACTCGTGACCTCATCTGATTCCCGACAGTGGGATCTCGACTGGCCCCGGGGACTGGGCGGCGTGGCGATTGAGGCAGATTTTCGCCGTACGCCCGAGGATTTCATTGTCGATGAACTGGCGGCGCCTCCGGCACAGGATGGTGGCGAGCACGTTTACCTGAAGATCCGCAAGCGCGGTGCCAACACCAATTGGGTCGCGCAGCAACTGGCCAGGGCAGCCAGTGTTCGTGTCGGTGATATCGGCTTTTACGGGTTGAAGGACCGCCACGCGGTCACCACCCAGTGGTTCAGCGTCTGGCTGGGCCAGAAAAGCGCGCCGGACTGGGCGCAACTGAATTCTGATGAGCTGACTATCCTCGACGTATTCCGCGGCTCGCGCAAGCTGCGTCGAGGAGAACACGCGGGCAACCGTTTCGTCATCACCCTGCGCGATGTGCGCGGTGACCGCGAGCGTGCCGGGATAATACTGGAGCGCCTCGCCGACGGAGTCCCCAACTACTTTGGCGAGCAGCGATTCGGGCGCGAGGGTGGCAATCTGGACCTGGCGTTGCGGATTGCCGACGGTGCCCGGGTCAAGCGCAGTGATCGTGCTTTCGCCATGTCGGCAGCGCGCAGCTGGCTGTTCAACCAGGTTCTGGCAAAGCGCGTCACCGAAGGCACCTGGCGGGAAAGCATGGCCGGCGAGCCCGGGGAGGAGCCGACCGGGCCGCTGTGGGGGCGGGGCCGCAACCCGGCAACAGCCGAACTCGAAAAGCTCGAGGCGTCCGTACTCGAGAGGTGGTCGGGCCTATGTGACTGGCTGGAGCACTGCGGCCTGCAGCAGGAGCGGCGCGGCCTGTTACTCCAGCCCGAGGGCTACAGCTTCGAGTGGCAGGCTGATAACCTGCAGCTGGCTTTTGCGCTCCCGCCGGGTGCCTTTGCGACCGCAGTATTGAGGGAGCTGTCGGCGCTGGTCAATGAGAGCGGCGCCAACATAAAATAGAGCAACAAAAATAACCGGCCGTTGCGCCGGCACTGCGTTAGCCATGGGCGGCTATCGGGACTTGATAGGGGTATTATGGATCGCTTGAAACGTGAGGGGCTGGGGATGACCTCCCAGCGAACCCGCAATCGGCTCATTCAGCGGCTGCGGGAAGAGGGAATCAGCAATGAGGCCGTACTTGATGTGATGGCCTCGACCCCGCGACATTTGTTCCTGGATGAAGCCTTGGCCATTCGCGCCTATGAAGATACTTCCCTGCCCATAGGCTACGGCCAGACCATCTCTCAGCCTTACATCGTCGCCCGGATGACAGAGCTGTTGCTCAGCCGGGCGAAGTCCCTGCACCGGGTGCTGGAAGTGGGGACGGGCTCCGGCTACCAGACGGCAATTCTCGCGCGGCTTGTGGACAAGCTGTATTCGGTTGAGCGTATCGGGCCACTACTGGAAAAGGCCCGGCGCCGTTTCCGGGAGCTCGGGCTCTACAATGTGGAGACAAGTCTCAGCAACGGTGGCTTCGGATGGGCCGAGGAGGGACCGTTCGACGCGATCCTGGCTGCTGCCGCTCCCGCCTCCATCCCCGCCGAGCTCAAGGAGCAGCTCGGTCCGGACGGTGTACTGGTGATGCCGGTCGGCAACGAGCGCCAGTTCCTTACCATTGTTTCAAGGCGAGGTGACAGCGAGCAGTTTGATGTCGAACGGCTGGAGCCGGTTCGTTTCGTGCCTTTGCTTGGCGGTGTGGTCCGATGAGCGGGGGCAAGAGTCGCCTTTGGGGGGTGGCCGCGCGGGGGATGGCCATGGGCGCAGCTGACGTCGTCCCTGGCGTCTCCGGTGGCACCATCGCCTTTATTACCGGCATCTACCAGGAACTGTTGGATTCCATCAGCCGGGTTGGCCCCCATGCGTTGACCGTGTTGCGTCGCCACGGCCCGCTGGTCGCCTGGCAGTACATCAACGGCAGCTTCCTGCTGGCGCTGTTTTCCGGAATCCTGATCAGTGTGGTGAGCCTCGCGCGCCTGATCGGCTACCTGCTGGATACCTACCCCATTGCGGTCTGGGGTTTCTTCTTCGGCCTGGTACTCGCCTCCGTGATCCCCATCCTGCGACGGGTGCCCCGCTGGAATACCGGTGCCCTGGTCTATCTGATCCTGGGGGTGCTCGTAGCGGTCGGTGTCAGTGAGCTGCGACCCGCCCAGATTCCGGCAACGCCCCTGACCCTGTTTCTCTCGGGTGCCCTGGCGATCTGCGCCATGATCCTGCCCGGCATTTCCGGCTCCTTCATTCTGCTAATGATCGGCATCTATCCCCATGTGCTGACAGCTGTCCACGAATTCCAGCTGGTGAAACTGCTGTCCTTTGCCGGGGGGGCGGTGACCGGTCTGATGCTGTTCAGCCGACTGCTCTCCTGGTTGATGCACCATTATGTGGCCAGGACTCTGGCTTTCCTGGGTGGCATCCTTCTGGGCAGCTTGAAGATCATCTGGCCGTGGAAATTGCCCAGTGAAGAGGTGGCGGCGCTTGGAGACAAAATGACTCCGCTGATGTCCAACACCACGCCATGGACCTATGCGGATGTCACCGGCGAGAGCAGTTACCTGTTATCAGCCGGGATCGCGGCGCTGGTGGCCGGTGCGATCGTTCTGGTGGTGGATCTCTGGGGACAGAAGCACGATGCGCACCAATAAGGGGCGCCTAAAACATTCTCGCCACATTTCTGGCTGCAGAAGTTCGGATCCGGGATATCAGTGGTCGTGAATCGCCCGAGGCTAAGCGAATTTTTTTAGACACTTTTTCCATAAATGCGCCCCCTTGATGTAAAAAGAGAATAATGAAATGTCGTGTCATTCAACATTTGTGCGGTTTCCACTGGCGGGACTTTAGTCCCTTGTCGGGTCAGGTTTTTCACTCTGTGTTAAAAATTTTAACCATAGCACTGCTAAGCCTTCTGGTGGCATCCTGCGCCAGCCACCCAGCGCCGACCCACTCGCTCGGACAGCCGCCGAGTGACCGGATCAGTCATCACACCGTAAGCCGCGGGGAGACGCTGTATTCCATTGCGTGGCGTTATGGCCAGGATTTCAAGTATCTGGCAGCCATCAATGGCATCGCGCCGCCATACAATATCTTTCCGGGCCAGCAGTTGCGGCTCGAGGGGCAGGCACTGGTATCCGCGCCCAAGCCAGCTCCCGTCCCGGTGCGGAAAGCAGCACCGGCCCCCAAGCCGGTTACGCAGAAAGCCCCCCCGAAAATAGAAAGATCTTCACCATCGACGGCGGCCCGGAAGCCTGTAAAACCGGCTCCCGCTGGTCAAGTCGCCTGGCGCTGGCCTGCACGGGGTCCGCTGATCAGCACTTTCCGCCCCAGAGACCCGCTCAGGAAGGGAGTTGATATCGCCGGGCAAAAGGGGGACTCTGTACTCGCAGCAGCCAATGGCACCGTGATCTACGCGGGAAGTGCGCTGAGAGGTTACGGGAAGCTGCTGATCGTTAAGCACAATGAGGAGTTCCTCAGTGCTTACGCCCACAACCACAAGTTGCTTGTGGAAGAGGGCAGCGAAGTGAAGGCGGGGCAGAGGATCGCGGAACTGGGTTCAAGTGGTACAGACCGCAACAAGCTCCACTTCGAAATTCGTAGAAACGGTCAGCCAGTTGACCCGTTAGCCTATCTGCCGCGCAATCCGTGAGGCGCCGACGGCCCTGTAAATAAAAATGGATTTTTATTTTGTACCACTTGAGGTAGTCACCGGATTCGTGACCTGCCCAAGGTCGGCAGAGCAGGGCTAGAGCCTCCAGCCAGGCGCATTGCGACTGGCTCGATGTCCCCTCCCTGTAACAAATTGCCCCAGCAGTTTGTCCTTTTCTCCGCCGCTCCTTGCTGTCCCCGAAACCGGCGACTGTCGCGCTCACAGCGGCCCACGCAGCGGTATTGCTGTGGTGCGACTGAGACTGGCAAACTTACAAGGAGTTGGGGAAATGGAAGCACATCGTCGCGACCAGCTGGCAGCTGGACAGGCAGACCTTCCTCCAGAGCTAGCAGCCAACGAAGGCACTACTCGCGGAAAGAAATCAGCAAAATCACAGACACAGGAAAAACCCAGCGGTCGATCCCGAAAGACCGCAGCCAAGAAAAACTCGGAACCTACCCCGCTCAAGGCTCGGGCACGCAGGTCAGATGGTGAAAACTACCTGCAGAAGAACCTCGATGCCACACAGCTTTACCTGAACGAAATCGGTTTCTCCCCGCTCCTTACCGCCGAGGAAGAGGTCTATTACGCCCGTAAGGCCCTCCGTGGTGACGCGGCGGCCCGCAAGCGGATGATCGAGAGCAACCTCCGTCTGGTGGTCAAAATTGCGCGGCGTTATGTCAGCCGTGGCCTGGCTCTGCTGGACCTGATCGAGGAGGGAAACCTCGGCCTGATTCGCGCTGTGGAGAAATTTGACCCGGAACGTGGCTTCCGCTTCTCTACCTACGCCACCTGGTGGATCCGCCAGACCATCGAGCGGGCGATCATGAACCAGACCCGCACGATTCGCCTGCCAATCCATGTAGTGAAGGAACTCAATGTCTACCTGCGGGCATCCCGCGAACTTGCGCAGAAGCTCGACCATGAGCCCTCGGCCGAGGAAATCGCGAACCTGCTGGAAAAGCCCGTTGAGGACGTGGAGCGCATGCTGGGGCTGAACGAGCGGGTAACTTCGGTGGATACACCGATCGGCCCCTCTTCAGAGAAGACCCTGGTGGACACGATCCCGGACCAGCAGGAGTCGGATCCAGCTGAGCTGCTGCAGGACTCGGACCTGTTTGAAAGTATCAACCGCTGGCTGGGCGAGCTGCCGGACAAGCAGTGCGAGGTAGTGTCACGCCGATTTGGGTTGCGCGGCTATGAAGCCAGTACTCTGGAGGAGGTTGGCAGGGAAATTGGATTGACCCGGGAACGGGTGCGCCAGATACAGGTGGATGCTCTCAAGCGCCTGCGCGAAGTCATGGAGAAGCAGGGGCTGGATGGGCTCTCACTGTTTGCCAACCTGTAACAGCAAATCCGATACCAGCCTGGCCTGATTCAGCGAACAGAAAACAAAGGGCCGTGGGATAACTCCCACGGCCTTTTTTGTTGGGTCGATGCCCGTGCCCGGTAACGTAGCAACTATTTCTGTACCCACCTGCCGAGGTTGTCCTGGTAGAACTCGCCGGGCCTGAGCCGGGCTTCCAGTTTTTCCGCCGCACGGGCCGCTACCTGGGCAATGTCGATGCCATTGCGTTTGGCGATCGCGGCATATTCGCGCTTGCGCTTGCTGTTGACCTCCGTGACCAGGCGCTCCAGTTCCGGGGAGGACTGGTCTACAACCGCGATATAACCGCTGTTGGCCTCGCCGACAAGTCCCTGTGACCGGGCCTCGTCCAGAGAAATGGCCAGGGCGGGGAAGGCAATGACCAGGCCGATAATCAGCAGTAATTGTTTGGTCAGCATTTTCATCATGGCTCCTTAGAAAATTCCCTCTTTATCCTCGAACAGATTGTCCAGCTCCCGGTCTACCTTGACGCGGATCTCGTGTTCAATCTTTACGTTGAGGTTCACAGTGATTGGCTCGCTTGGGGCCTGTACTGCCACCGTCGGCGTACAGGCCGCGGTAAACAGTGCGGCCATCAGCAGAGGGATAAGCAGTCTGGTGCCGGTCATGAGTCACTCCTGGATGTCAGCGTCATGCAATATTATCGGGCCTAGCTTAACCCAAACTGAACCCGATGCGTTCGTATCGTCACTCGAGCTTTTTCTGCAGTGCTTCGCTCAGGTCCCTGCTCGCTTGCAGTGAGCGGAGCATGGAGGGGATGTTGTTTTCCAGGTTCAGGTTGATGATGAGATCCCGATCTTTTGCCACAGAGTCGCTACGCCCCACCAGCTTCAACTGCAGCCGCATGTCCCCGCTCGGGGGATAGTTCAGGGTGCCGCCCAGCGTACGGAAACTATAGTCCTCCAGTGCCCCGGATAACATCTTGAGCTGCGGATTGCCTGCCAGCATCTGTGGTGAGAAGGCACCGTAGTAGCGCAGCCGTCCGCCCGGCGGTCGCGCCTCTACCGTGCCCGCCTCCACAGTGACTCCGTCAGGGCCGGTGACAAGCGGTATCTGCAGGTCGAGCGTACCGGAGGCGGCAAAGTTTTCTGCCTCCATTTCCTTTTCCAGGGCACGCAGGGAAATGCCCGAGGCAGTCAGCAAGCTGCGTCTCGGTTCGCTGTCCAGGTTCCAGGCCAGCGAGTCCGAGCTGACCTCGCCTCCCAGTAGCCTGGCGGACAGGGAGGAGAGGATGATATCCCGCTGCTCGGTCACAGAGAGATCGAAGCGGAGATCCGCAATGCCCATGCCAACGTCCAAAGCCGCCACAGATACCGGTTGGGGTGAAGAGGTGGCCCAGAAAGTGTCCGTGCGGCGGAGGCTCAGGGTCGTATCGATGCCTGTTGCGAAACTCTTGTCGTAAACGCCGGCGATACCATCGAGAGTGACCTGGATGCGATCTTTACTGGCCGTCGGCCAGGACAGTCGAGCGGTGCCAGCAAGGGTGCCGGCAACCAGGTCGAAGGGTAGCCCGGTTACAGAGTGGCTCAGGGGCTTTTCCTTACTGAAGTTGACAGAGGCGGTTTTCAGCGCAGCGCTACCAGCCTCAGCTTCAAGGTCGTGAGACCACTCTGCCTGCAGCTGCATATCCCCGACAGAAAGCTCGCTTTTCCCATGAAGTCGTCTGTCCTCGATGGACAGGGTCCCCAGCCCATCGAACTCCACAACAGTATCCTCCTGCCAGCGTAACCGCGCTCCGGAAACCCGATAGGGAGTATGCATATCCAGCCTGCCGTCCTGAATCACAGTTTTCAGAGATTCCAGGGACAGGCTGCCGTGAATTTCAATGTCGGGTTCAGCGATTCTTGCTGAGTCGGCCGTCAATTCTGGTGAGGCCTCACAGTGGGTCCGGGTAAATATCTGCTGGCACTGTATCGTTGGTGCTGCGATCTGCAGCCCGCTGGCACTGACAGTGTCACTGCTCAATTCCTGCACTGCCGCCTCGAACTCCGAGACAATGGCCTGGAGCCGGTCTTCTCCGCTGGTCAACTGCAGAGAGGTCGAAAATTCTAGTCCTTTAGCCTCGAAGGCCGGTTCGCGGACAGACAGGGCGGGAGATACCGCACTGATTGATCCACTGCAGCTGGTAGTCTTTGCAAGGCTGCAGGAGCTGTTCATCAAATGAAAACTGACCTCTGTTTCCTTTTTTCCGTCGCGCAGTCTGCCCTTTAGCTTTTTTGCAGACACGCTCAGGTCTCGCGGCCAGCCATCGGTAGAGAGAGTGATCGGTGCTTCCACTTTCATCTCGCTCTCAAGCCGTTGCCAGCCGAGTCTTTTCAGAAAGGACTGATCCGGTTTCTCGGGCAGGATACTGAAAGTCATTATGCTGCCGGGCTTGATGGTCAGGTTGCCCTTCTGGATCAACCGCGTGTCGGTCCCGACCGAATCCCGCTTTTGCGTGGGGGAGGGTAACGTCGCGTTCAATTCAAACAGGAGTGCCCCTCCGGCTTTCTCGAACGAGGTGAGCAATGCACCGGCGGCCGGCAGCTTTTCTTTCAGCAGGGGCAGGAGTTGTTGCGGGAGCAGGGTACCGGTGGCGTTCAGTATCGGCTCCCCGTCGGTGTCCTGTGCGCGCATTTCGGATGAAAGCAGTGGCCCGCCGCCATTGCCGGTGGTGGACGCTTGGATGGTAGCCTGCCCGGATAGCTGTGCCAGCTGCAACGGGCGCAGTGAAGCCACCTGCATCTCCAACGGAGTGTCTGTCTGCAGATTGATAGCCAGTGGCAGGAAGCTGTCATCGAGTACGATCATCGCCTGTTGGCTGGACACCTCGAGCCACAGGTTCTCATAGTCCGGCAAAGCCAGCAGGTTGTCAGGCAGGAGTCCACGGGCTTTCAACAGCAGTTCGCCCTCTGCACCTTTGACCGGCAGCAGTGTTTCTTCCCGTTGCAGCCATTTCAGCTGGGCGGTGGTGGCAATGGCCATTTCCCAGCGGTCGTCGGATTTCCTTTCAGCAGAGGCTACGAGCACCTGCGAGGCGGGTGCATCTCCCAGGTTCAGCTTGCCACGCAACTGCCACTGTTCGGTTGACGGGATGGCTGTGACCTCAGCGCGCAATGCAATGGACTCGTAGGTGCCGTGGATGGTGGAGGTGTCCGGGATTCGCTCGATTGAGAGCTTTGCCGCTGCTCCGTGACGGTTGCCTGAGCCAACGGTCCACGCCAACTGTCGAATCTCGATGCGGGCGGGCAACCGGACCAGTTGATCACCCAGTTCACTCAGAAGCAGTCTTCGGGAATCAGCGGTCTCGGCAGACTTGCTTTCCCCATCCCGGGTACGTCTGTCGCTGTCTGGTGTTGTCCTGCTGGATTTTTCTCCGGTGTCGGGGGTTGCAACGGGAGCGGTGTCGGATGGCTGCTCCGCTAATTCCAGTTTTGCCTCCCCGATCGTCAACTCACTGTCATTCGTAGCACCAAAGAACCCCAGTGGATGGGACAGCACGAGACGCTGCAGCTCTGCAGGTGTGCCGGAAGGCGTGACGAGACTGATTCGATCTATGTGGATATCCCCGCCGTACAAGCTGAGACCGCTCAATGCTTTAACACGGACTGCATCCTGGGCTGCATTGAGCAGGGCCAGTGCGGCCCTGTCCCGGTCACGCCACAGCCACCATGCTGCTACGAGTATGAGCAGCAAAATGACAATGGTGGCGCGGGGCGGTTTCGGCATAGAGTTCTCCGGTCAGGCTTGCGGCCAGCATCGATATGTGGAGACTGGAATGCTTTTCCTGCCGACTTCCGATCATTTACCTGGCAGTCCGGCAGCGTGATAGTTACCGGTTCAGTGTAACCGGCCACAGAGGAAATCTTAATGGAGTGCTTGATAAGAAGCTTTGATGGGAAAAGAAGCCTGAATCGACTGGTTGCGGCACTGGTTTTCCCGCTGGCGCTGTTCGCTACCGGTACCGAGGCATACGATCGGGTGGTGGGCGAAGGCTTTGCCAGTCGCTCACCGGTCCTTGCCACCAATGGCATGGCCGCCACCAGTCAGCCCCTGGCGACGCAGATCGCGCTGGATATCCTGAAGCGGGGTGGCTCGGCGGTGGATGCGGCAATTGCTGCCAACGCAGCACAGGGGCTGATGGAGCCAACCGGTTGCGGCATCGGTGGCGACCTGTTTGCCATCGTCTGGGATGCCAGGGAGAAGAAGCTTTTTGGCTTGAACGCCAGTGGCCGCTCACCCAAGTCGCTCCCGTTCTCTTATTTTGCCGACAATGGCCTGGAGCGCATTCCCTCCCACGGACCCCTGCCGGTATCAGTGCCCGGGGCTGTCGACGGGTGGTTTGAGTTGCACGGCGAATTCGGCCGGCTGCCCATGTCGGAAATCCTCCAGCCCGCCATCGACTACGCGGAGACTGGGTTTCCGGTCACCCAGCTTGTGGCCTATTACTGGAACCGCTCCGTACCGCGGTTGCAGGAGTTTCCAGGCTTTACGGAGACCTTCATGCCCGGGGGGCGCGCACCGCGAGAGGGCGAACTATTCCGTAATCCGCGACTGGCTAAAACCTACCAGCGTATTGCCGAAGGAGGCCGGGAGGCTTTCTACAAGGGCGATATCGCTCGGGAAATCGCCAACTATATGAAAGCCAATGGCGGATTCCTCTCCTATGAAGACATGGCATCCCACCAATCCGAATGGGTGGAGCCGGTGTCGACCAATTACCGGGGTTATGATGTGTGGGAGCTGCCGCCAAACGGTCAGGGAATCGCCGCGCTGCAGATTCTCAATATCCTCGAGAGTTATGATCTGGCTGCGATGGGGCGTACCAGTCCCGAATATGTGCACCTGTTTGCCGAGGCCAAAAAGCTGGCCTTTGAGGACCGGGCAAAATGGTACGCCGACCCTGCTTTCAACGAGATTCCTGTCCAGAAGCTGATTTCCAAACAGTATGCCGCCGAGCGGCGCAAACTGATCAACCCGGACCGGGCCAGCAAGCGCTATGACGCCGGCAACCCGGCGCTGCGCCATGGCGATACCATCTACCTGACCGTGGCCGATGCCGAAGGCAACATGGTCTCCCTGATCCAGAGCAATTACCGCGGTATGGGCTCCGGTATGACGCCGGGTGATCTTGGCTTCATCCTGCAGGATCGCGGCGAGATGTTCAGTCTCAGGGAAGGGCACTTCAACCAGTACCAGCCCGGCAAGCGACCATTCCATACGATCATTCCCGCGTTCATCACCCGCAATGACCAGCCTTACATGAGCTTCGGCGTCATGGGCGGCGCTACGCAGCCGCAGATGCATGCACAGATCGTGATCAACATGGTGGACTTCGGCATGAATGTGCAGGAGGCGGGCGATGCCCCGCGGATTCTCCACAGCGGTTCCAGCCAGCCCACGGATGAGGTCATGGCAGAGGGTGGTTACCTCAGCCTGGAAGACGGCTTTCCCATGGAAACCCGCCGCAAACTGGTGCAGATGGGGCACCAGGTGCGGTTTGAAAGTGGGCCTTACGGCGGTTACCAGGGAATCCTGCGGACCGACGATGGTGTTTATCACGGGGCTTCCGAGAGTCGCAAGGATGGACACGCCGCCGGTTATTGAGTCCCCTTGGCAGCGCCGGCCAGATCGTTATAGTGGTGGCCCCGCCTGACCGGCGGGGCAGTGTTCATTGCAGCAAGCGAGTCAGAATCATGAGAGATGCCCAGCCCAGTACGGTCTACCTGAAGGACTATCGCCAACCCGATTACCTGGTGGACAGCACCCGGCTGCGCTTTGAGCTGGAACCCAATAGCACGCTGGTGGAGTCCCGCCTGGCGGTTCGCCGCAATCCCGCTGCCGGTGAGGGGCTGCCACCCCTGCGGCTCGATGGAGTCGATCTGGAACTGATCTCAGTGGCGATGGACGGCGTTCCCCTCTCCAAGGAAGAGTACACCTGCCACGCCGAGGGATTGATCATCCCTGTGCACCGCGCGGAGTTCACCCTGGAGATTCACAACCGGATCGATCCGGAGCGCAACACTTCCCTGGAAGGCCTGTACCTGTCCAATGGTATGTACTGCACCCAGTGCGAGGCCGAGGGATTCCGCAAGATCACCTACTACCCGGACAGGCCTGATGTCATGTCCCGGTTTACCACGACTATCGTCGCGTCGAAGGATTACCCGGTACTGCTCTCCAATGGCAATGAGATCGAACGCGGTGAGGTCGATGCCGATCGACACTTCGTCACCTGGGAGGATCCATTCGCCAAGCCCGCCTACCTGTTTGCCCTGGTGGCGGGGAAGCTGGAAAAAGTCGAGGATCACTTCACCACCATGAGCGGGCGCGAGGTGACGCTGCAGATCTTCACCGAAGCCAAGAACATCGGCAAATGCGCCCATGCCATGCGCTCCCTGAAAGCCGCCATGCGCTGGGACGAGGAGGTATATGGTCGGGAATACGACCTGGATATTTTCATGATCGTTGCCGTCGACCACTTCAATATGGGGGCAATGGAAAACAAAGGGCTGAATATCTTCAATTCCGCCTGTGTGCTGGCCAGCCCGGAAACGGCTACCGATGCGGCATTCCAGCGTATCGAGTCCATCGTCGCCCACGAGTATTTCCACAACTGGTCCGGTAACCGCGTGACCTGCCGGGACTGGTTTCAGCTGAGCCTGAAAGAGGGCTTTACCGTGTTCCGCGATGCGGAGTTCTCCGCAGATATGAATTCCCGCGCGGTGAAGCGTATCGAAGATGTCTCCATGCTGCGCACTTCACAGTTCGCCGAAGATGCCGGGCCAATGTCCCATCCGGTGCGCCCGGATTCTTACATGGAGATTTCCAACTTCTATACCCTGACGGTCTATGAAAAGGGCGCAGAGGTGGTGCGCATGATTCACACCCTGCTGGGGAGCGAGGGTTTCCGGCGCGGCAGTGACCTGTATTTCGAACGCCACGATGGCTGTGCGGTGACCTGTGAGGATTTCGTCGCCGCCATGGAGGACGCCAATGGCGTGGACCTGAAACAGTTCCGCCGCTGGTACAGCCAGGCGGGTACCCCGGTGCTGGAGATCGACGACGACTACGACTCCGCTGGCAAGCGCTATACCCTCACCGTGCGCCAGTCCTGCCCGGCAACACCAGGCCAATCAGAAAAGCTGCCGTTCCACATTCCTTTAAAGCTCGGCCTTCTGGCGGCGGATGGCAGCGAACTGGCACTGGACAGTGAGGGAACGAAGGAAACCGTGCTGGAAGTGACGGCGGCAGAACAGGTATTCGTCTTCGAAAATATTCCCGAGCGGCCACTGCCGTCCCTGTTGCGCGGATTCTCCGCGCCTGTGAAGGTGCGTTACGGCTACACACCGGCCCAGCTCCGGCTGCTAATGCGCGCAGACACCGATGCCTTTAACCGCTGGGATGCCGGCCAGCGGCTGGCATTTGGCGCACTGGCGCAACTGCAGCGGGATTATCGCGCGGGAACAGAGCTGCAGTTGCAGCCGGAACTGCTGGAAGCGTATCGGAGCGTTCTGCAACAGGAAGATCTGGATCCGGCACTGGTGGCCGAGATGCTCACATTGCCGAGTGCCCAGACGCTGGCAGAGGAGGCCGACATCATCGACGCGGAAGCCATCATCGCAGCGCGCAAGTTTACAGAGCGTGCATTGGCCGAAGCACTGTATGAGGAGCTGTTGCAAACGTACCAGAGACTGGATCATGACAAGCCCTACCGCCCGGTTGCCGACGATATTGCCGAGCGCCGCCTCAAGAACACGGCATTGGCCTATCTCTGTATTACCGAGCGGGAAGAGGCGCTGCAGCTCGCGGATAGCCAGTTCGCCTCAGCGACCAACATGACCGATAGCGCGGCTGCCCTGGCAGCGCTGGTCAACCGTGGTGATGACCAGCGTGCATCAACTGTCCTGCACGATTTCTATGAGCGCTGGAAAGAGGACGACCAGGTGGTGGAGCTGTGGCTCTCCGTTCAGAGCAGCAGCCCGAGGCGCGGCACACTGGAAGCGGTTCGCGCATTGATGGCGCACCCGGCATTCGAGCTGACCAATCCCAACCGCGTGCGTTCGGTGATCGGCGCTTTTGCCAATCGCAACTTTGAACAATTCCACCAGGCGGATGGCAGTGGCTTCCGTTTCCTGGCGGAGCAGGTGATTGCTCTGGACAAGCTGAACCCGCAGATTGCCGCACGCCTGGTCACTCCGATTACCCGCTGGAAGAAATACACCGAGGGACCGCGTGAGAAAATGCATGCCGCACTGCAGTCGGTGATGGATGCCGGTCAGCTATCTGCCGATCTCTACGAGGTGGTCAGCAAGAGCCTCAAAACGGACTGAGTAGGCGGGCAGGCGGATTGCGCTTGCTCTTGCGGTCGGGACTATCGGAGTATGCTGTCCCGGCAGCGCCCCAGCTGAACCAGCCGTAATTCACTGTCCTCGAGGGAGAGTTCGGTGACCGAGGTATAGTCCGGCCGGAACTGGCGGATACGGCTGTCCCGGCGGATCGACGCAACCACCGAGTTGATCACCATGAAGTGACAGAAGATGGCTGTGTCCGCCTCCAACTCATGGAGAAAATCCATGATCCCCGCACGCCACTCCAACTGGTGCGGGGCCAGTTCATGCCACTCTTTTTCCAGCAACCCGCGGATCCACGGTCCACGCTCGGACAGCGGCAGGTCCAGGGGCGAGGGGATCTCGGTCACCAGCGGTTCGATGATCACCTGCTGCTGCCAGCTCTCGGCCAGGGGTTTTGCCGTCTGCCGTGCGCGTTGCATGGGGCTGCTGACCAGGGATAGTGGTGCTTCGTCAGCCATGTCCGCTGCCAACTGGCGCGACTGTTCCTCCCCGAGTGGAGTCAGTACCGGATCGCTGATCGAGGGCTTCTTCAGCGCTTCGCCGTGGCGAATCAACAGAATACGGGGCATGGCGATTTTCCTGTGTAGTCTGGGCCTTCACTACCCGTGACAGCCAGGTTGAGATCTTCCGCCGGCACGAGACTGTCAGCATACAGGACTGAAATATTTTCAGAGGCCCTGTCACAGGGCCCACTTCCTGTGGGAGGCTCCGGCCTCAATTTCCTACGGGGTGCTGAGCGCTTGTAATGTTTTCTCGCTCCGTCACGTTATTCCTTTGAACCTCGTGCCAAAGATCTCGATCTCGCCTGTGGGAACGGCAAAACCGCTTTTCAGCAGCCGAACCAGTATAGCCGGGCGTAAAAGCGGGTTCTTCCTCGCGGAAGTCCCAGAGTTCAGTGGGCACAGACCCCAGGGATTTGACCTATGGAACCTGGATAAACGTGAGGGGAGTGACGGGAGAGGAACTGAAAATTCTGCCCGGGATAATCCCGGGCAGTCTTGAAAGATAACCGGTTACAGGCCGGCAGCCAGCCGTGAACCCTGGTCGATGGCGCGCTTGGCGTCGAGTTCTGCTGCCTCGTCGGCACCACCGATCAGGTGGGAGTGGATGCCGAGTTTCTCCAGCTCGGCATGCAGAGTGCGTTCGGGCTCCTGCCCGGCACAGATGATGATGTTGTCCACTTCCAGCAGGCGTGACTCCTCACCATCCTGCAGGTGCAGGCCGCGATCGTCGATCTTCTGGTACTGGACGCCGGCGATCATCTCTACCTGGCGGTGCTTGAGGCTGGTGCGGTGGATCCAGCCGGTGGTCTTGCCGAGCCTGGCGCCCACCTTGCTGTTCTTACGCTGCAACAGGTAGACCTGACGCGGTGAAGAAACTGTCTCTGGTTTTTGCAGCCCCGCCCGTTGCTCCAGTGCAATATCCACGCCCCATTCACGGAAAAATTCATCCCGGTCACTGGCGAGCAGCTGGCCGCGGTGCTCATGGTGATGGGTCAGGTACTCGGCCACATCGAAGCCGATACCACCGGCGCCAATGATCGCGACGCGCTGACCCACCGTTTTTTTGTGTTTCAGGACATCCAGGTAACCCAGCACTTTTTCATTCTCGATTCCGGGAATAGGGGGAACACGGGGCGTGATGCCGGTGGCGAGGATCACTTCATCGAAGCCCTGCAGCTCTTCAGCCGAGACACGGTGGTTCAGCTTGACGGTGACTGCAGTGAGCTCCAGTCTGCGCTGGAAGTAGCGCAGGGTTTCCTCGAACTCTGCTTTGCCGGGGATTTGCTTGGCGATGTTGAACTGCCCTCCGACCCGGTCTGCACCCTCGAACAGGGTCACCTTGTGGCCGCGTTCTGCAGCGACGGTAGCGGCGGCCAGGCCCGCCGGGCCGGCGCCGACGACGGCAATGGTCTTCTTCACCTCAGCCGGCGTGTAATTCAGTTCTGTCTCGTGACAGGCGCGTGGATTTACCAGGCAGGAGGTCAGCTTCATCTCGAAGGTGTGATCGAGGCAGGCCTGGTTGCAGCCGATGCAGGTGTTGATTTCATCGGCACGGTTTTCCGCTGCCTTGTTGACGAATTCCGCATCGGCGAGGAAGGGGCGCGCCATGGACACCATATCCGCGTGTCCCGCAGCCAGCACTTCCTCGCCCACCTCCGGCATGTTGATGCGGTTACTGGTCACAACGGGCACACGGAGATGTTTCCTGACTTTTGCGGTGATGGCGGTGAACGCGGCCCGCGGAACACTGGTGGCAATGGTCGGAACTCTGGCCTCGTGCCAGCCGATACCGGTATTGATGATGCTGGCGCCGGCACTCTCGATGGCCTTGCCCAGCGTAACCACCTCTTCAAAAGTACTGCCGTCCTCGACCAGATCGAGCATGGACAGCCGGTAGATGATGATGAAATCCGGCCCCACAGCTTCGCGCACACGGCGCACGATCTCGATAGGCAGACGGATGCGGTTCTCGTAGCTGCCGCCCCACTCATCGGTGCGCTTGTTGGTGCGCGATACGATGAACTGGTTGATGAAGTAGCCCTCGGAACCCATGATCTCGACGCCGTCGTAGCCGGCCTCGCGGGCCAGGGTTGCGCAACGGACGTAGTCGTCGATCTGACCCTCGATTTCCTCACCGGTCAGTTCACGGGGGGTAAACGGGTTGATGGGCGCCTGGATGGGGGAGGGTGCAACCAGGTTGGGGTTGTAGGCGTAACGGCCGGCATGCAGGATCTGCATACAGATCTTGCCGCCCTCGGCGTGTACGGCATCGGTGATTTCCCGGTGCTGCTGTGCCTCCTCCGGCGTCGTCATTTTGGCGGAGCCCATGAAGACACCACCCTCCTCATTCGGACCGATACCACCGGTGACGATCAGGCCGACCCCACCGCGGGCGCGCTCGGCATAGAAAGCTGCCAGCCGGGTGAAACCGCCGGGATGCTCTTCCAGGTTGGTGTGCATCGAGCCCATCAGGACGCGGTTCTTGAGCTGGGTGAAACCCAGGTCCAGGGGGGCCAGGAGGTTCGGGTAGGGCTGGGACATGGCGGCTGTCTCTCTTCTTCTGCTCGCTGTTCACCTGCCGCGGCCTATACGGCCAACGGCAATCGATAGCCCCGCAGAATAGCAGGGGCCGCAAAGGGCAGGCAGTGACCATACCGGTCGAATTCTTTGGCCTCGATTCGCGTCTCTTCAGCGGGCAAACAACTCCAGTAGCAGCTCGCGAAGCCACCGGTTGGCCGGATCCCCGTCCTGATTGCGGTGCCAGAGCAGGTGCCAGTCCATCTGCGGAATCTGGAAGGGGAGTTCAAACAGGCGCGCGGAGTACTGGCTTGCGAGGCTCGCCGGCACAGTCAGGGCCAGGTCGGTGCGCAGGACGACCAGAGGCGCCACCCGGTAGTGCTGCACCCGCAGCCTGATTGAACGGCGCCGGCCCAGTTTATTGAGGGCGATATCGACAATGCCCGGGCCGGTGCGGCGGCTGGAAACATGGACATGGCCGAGGGCGAGGTACTGCTCGAGGGTCAGTCGCTCTTGCTCCGCCAGCGGGTGATCGGCGCGCACCATGCACAGGTAGCGGTCGTTGAGCAGCCGCTGCTGCTGCAGCTGAGTGGCGGTGGTCAGGGGAACGTCGAGGCCGAAGTCCAGCGTATTTGCGGCCAGCTCCCGCGCCAGCTGATCCCGGGGCACGTAATAGGATTCAACACTGATGCCGGGCGCCCGCTGCTCCAGTGCTTCCAGCAGGCGCGGCAACAGCAAGGTTTCCGCCATATCGTTCATGGACAGCCGCAGGGTCCTGGTGGCAGTGAGCGGATCGAAGGACGCCTGCGTGCTCAGGCTGCCATCGAGCAGAGCCAGCGCCTGCTGGATGCGGGGCATGATGCTTTCGGTCAGGGGAGTGGGGCTCATCCCCGTCGGGGTGCGGATGAACAGCGGGTCATCGAGCGTGCGCCGCAACCTGGCGAGGGCATTACTTACGGCGGGCTGGGTGATATGCAGTTGTTCGGCGGCACGGGTCAGGTTGCGCTGGCGATAGATGGCATCAATCACCAGGAACAGGTTCATGTCTATCTGCTGCAGTAGTGTCGCGGCCAAACGGCTGCCTCCCCCGCTGTAAAAATTTCCCCGGAAACCGGCTCGAAAGACCAGCTCTCTGGGGGCTCCGGTATCGCCCCGGGACCGCTTCTTCCAGTTCGCTGTACATCACTGCTGTGAATGATTGGATATTCGCACAATAAACTTTGATGATCTATCGCCGATCGGTAGGGTTGAGGTCAGCAATGGAGGAATCAGCGTGACGCAATTCTTTACCGTCCGCCACGGTCAGGCCTCGTTCGGGGCGGACGACTACGATCGGCTCTCGGAAGTGGGCTGGTGCCAGGCCCGCTGGCTGGGAGAGCACTGGCAGGCTGAGGGAATCCAGTTTGACCGCATCCTGTGCGGCGACCTGCGCCGCCACCGGGAGACCGCACAAGGGATCTGCGAGGGCATGGGACTCGATGGAGTCTCGCCGCAACTGGTCCCGCAGCTGAATGAATTTGATTTCCGTGGCCTGACCCGCCTGTTTGGCCAGTACAAACCGCAGTCGGTGCCCGCCGCCGGCAGCCCCCGGGCCCATTACTACCGCTTTCTGAAGGGCGCCATGCTGGCCTGGTCGCGGGGGGAAATTGCCCCGGAGGAGAGCTGGCAGGCTTTCGAGCAGCGTATCGCTGAAGCCCTGTCCGTCATGTCTGATACGAACCGGGGCAGCAAGACCTTGGTGGTGAGTTCCGGGGGCGCCATCGCCATGATGATCCGCCAGATTCTGGGTGCCGAGGCGGAAACGGTCACCAGGCTCAATATGCAGATCCGCAACACAGCGGTGAGCCATTTCTTCGGCAGTGCTGGCGAGTTCAGCCTGCACAGCTTCAATCACCTGCCGCATCTCGATACCGCAGAGCGGCGGGAATTTATTACCTACAGCTAGCCGACAAGCTGCCCAGGAACAGATTGCCCGTTTGAGTTGGCATGGCTGTATAACCGTCAGAGAGGGAGACTGGAGTGGATTTCGAATACTCAGATAGGGTCAGGCAGCTGCTGGAACAGCTGCGCGTCTTTATGGCAGAGCACGTGTATCCCGCGGAGGCAACCTTTCATCAGCAGTTGCAGGAGGATCGCTGGGGCGAGCCAACAATCATGCGGGAGTTGAAAGAAAAGGCACGGGAGGCCGAACTCTGGAATCTGTTCCTGCCGGATGCCCGCTATGGCGCCGGCCTGACCAACCTGGAATATGCACCGCTGGCGGAAGAGATGGGGCGTGTGCTGTTTGCCTCCGAGATATTCAATTGCAGTGCGCCGGATACCGGCAATATGGAAGTGCTCGTGCAGTATGGAAGCCCCGAGCAGCAGGCGCGGTGGTTGAAGCCGCTGCTTGCCGGCGAGATCCGCTCCGCCTTTGCCATGACCGAACCCAGAGTGGCCTCCTCGGACGCCACCAACATTGAAACCTCTATCACGCGGGATGGGGATGACTATGTCATCAACGGGCACAAGTTCTATATCAGTGGTGCCCTGAACCGTCGCTGCAAGGTTCTGATCGTGATGGGCAAGACGGATGCAGACAACCCGGACCGCTATCGCCAGCAGTCACAGATACTCGTTCCTACCGACACTCCCGGGGTAAAAATCATCCGGCCCATGACCGTGTTCGGTTACGACGATGCGCCGGAGGGCCATGCGGAAATTATTTTCGACAATGTCCGCGTGCCGGCAGCGAACCTGATCCTTGGTGAAGGCCGTGGATTTGAAATTGCCCAGGGCCGCCTCGGACCGGGCCGCATCCATCACTGCATGCGCCTGATTGGCCAGGCCCAGCGCGCACTGGAAATGATGGCATGCCGTTCAGAGGAACGAATTGCGTTCGGGCGTCCGTTGAGTAAGCAGGGCTCCGTGCGTGAGGATATTGCGAAATCTGCCTGCGAGATCGAACAGGCCCGCCTGCTGACGCTGAAAGCCGCTGACCAGATGGATCGCCTGGGTAACAAGGCAGCCAAAGATCTGATCGGCATGATCAAGATCGTCGCTCCGCAGATGGCCTGTAACGTGATCGACCGGGCGATCCAGATCCACGGTGCGGCGGGGCTGGGACAGGATTTCGGTCTCGCCCAGCAATATGCTTATGCCCGCACGATCCGCCTGGCCGATGGTCCGGACCAGGTACATATGATGCAGCTGGGTCGCAACCTGGCGGCCCGCTATAGCGCACAGGCCAAGGAGGAGCAATGACGACTGACGTGATCAGGGCTCAGGGTGAAACGGTGGAACAGTTGCCCCTGGACAGACTGGTGCCCTATTTGGAACAGGCGATACCCGGGTTCCGTGGTCCGCTTAATGTCAGCAAGTTTTCCGGTGGCCAGTCCAATCCCACTTTCAGGCTGGAGACTGCTTCCGGTATTTATGTGTTGCGTCGGCAACCACCGGGTAAATTGCTCAAGTCTGCGCATGCGGTTGACCGGGAATTCCGTGTAATGCGTGCGCTCGCCGATTCCGAGGTCCCGGTACCGGGAGTAATACACCTGTGTGAAGACCGCGACGTGCTTGGATCCCTGTTCTATGTGATGGAGTACTGCGAAGGACGTATTTTCTGGGATGCCTCGCTGCCGGAGGTGGGCAACCAGCAGCGCGCCGCCATCTACGATGAGATGAACCGGGTGCTGGCCGCGCTACACAGTGTCGATGTGGATCGTATTGGGCTCTCTGATTACGGCAAGCCGGGCAACTATTTCGAGCGTCAGTATGAGCGCTGGAGCGGACAGTACCGGGCCAGCGAGCTGGAGACGATCGCACCGATGGACGAGCTGATCCACTGGCTCGGCCAGCACCTGCCGGAGGACGACGGTCGCGTCGCCCTGGTCCATGGCGATTACCGACTCGATAACATGGTATTCCATCCTGAAGAACCACGGGCCATTGCCCTGCTGGACTGGGAGTTGTCGACGCTGGGGCACCCGTTTGCGGATCTCGCCTATCAGTGTATGCAACTGCGGATGCCGAAGAGTGGCGACAAGATGGCGGGCCTGATGGGGGTGGACAGGAAGAGCCTGTGTATTCCGTCTGAGAGGGAATACATCGCCCGCTACTGTGCCCGGTCCGGAATTGAAAGAATCGATAACTGGGCCTTTTACCTGGCTTTCAGTTTCTTCCGGCTTGCGGCCATTATCCAGGGCGTGGCCAAGCGGGCGCGGGATGGCAATGCCTCCAGCCGCAGTGCGGCCAAGCTGGGTGCGCTGGTGGACCCGGTGGCCCGTTTCGCCCTGGATGTGATTGAAAAAGAATACTGACGGCGCTGTTCATATCCACGCTGCAAAAATAATTGAAATAATGAGAGGAATTCATGGCGACAGAACTTTTTAACCTGACAGGAAAGGTGGCACTGGTTACCGGTGCCAGCCGCGGCATTGGTGCAGGCATCGCGCGATTGCTGGCCGAGCAGGGGGCACAGGTCATCGTGTCCAGCCGCAAGCTCGAGGGATGCAAGGCGGTAGCCGATACCATCGTGGACGCCGGGGGCAAGGCCGAGCCACTGGCCTGCCATATTGGCAACATGGAGGATATCGGTAAAGCGTTCGGCCATATCCGTGAGCACTACGGTCGTCTCGATATCCTCGTCAACAACGCGGCCACCAACCCCTATTTCGGCCACATCCTCGATACCGATCTCGGCGCTTTCGAAAAAACCGTGGATGTGAATATCCGTGGTTACTTTTACATGTCCGTGGAGGCCGGCAAACTGATGCGCGAGCAGGGCGGTGGCTGCATCGTTAATACCGCGTCTATCAACGCACTGCAGCCGGGCGTGGGACAGGGTATCTACTCCATTACCAAAGCCGCCGTGGTCAATATGACCAAGGCGTTTGCCAAGGAGTGTGCGCCGTTCAATATTCGCGTCAACGCGTTGTTGCCGGGATTGACCCGCACCAACTTTGCCGGAGCACTGTTTGCGGACGAAGGGATTTACAAGACGGCGATCGATCATATTCCCATGCATCGTCACGCCGAGCCGGAAGAAATGGCCGGAACCGTGCTTTACCTGGTGTCGGATGCCTCCAGCTACACCACCGGTGAGTGCGTGGTGGTGGATGGTGGCATGACGGCCTGCGGAGGAATCTGAGATGACCATGGATCCGATGCTCGACTTCAGCGGCAGGGTGGCCCTGCTCACCGGTGCCGCCAGCGGACTTGGCGCCGCACTGGCACGGGAACTCGGCAAGCGCGGCGCGCGGCTGGTGCTCGGGGATGTGAATACGACGGCACTGGACCAGCTGGCAGACGAGCTGGGGGGAGAAGGTGTCGAGGTGGTAACGCGGTACTGTGACGTTGCCTCGGAGAAGGATAGCCGCGAGCTGGTGGAGCTGGCCCGGAAGCAGTTTGGCCACCTCGATATCGCGGTCAACAATGCCGGTGTCGCTCCGCCGATGATGTCGCTGGAGGAAACCGACGAAGCGGAACTGGACCGGCAATACAGCATCAACCAGAAAGGCGTCTTCTTCGGTCTCCGTCACCAGTTGCCAGTCATGAAGGCGGCCAGGAGCGGCGTCATCCTCAATGTGTCCTCCATGGCCGGTCTTGGTGGTGCTCCCAAAATTGCCTCCTATGCGGCTGCCAAGCATGCGGTCATCGGGCTGACGAAGACGGCAGCCATCGAGTCGGCGGGATATGGGGTCCGGGTCAATGCCATCTGCCCCTTCTTTACCCTGACCCCGATGGTGACCGGTATTGAAACCCCGGAGGGGGTGAGTGCCAGGGAATTTCAGGCTTTTCTGGCGGCGGGCTGTCCCATGAAACGGCTGGCTGAACCGAACGAGGTGGTTGCTGCGATGCTGATGTTGCTGTCGCCAGCGATGACCTATGTCACCGGTCAGGCCCTGGCGGTAGATGGCGGCGTGTCCGCTTATTGACAGTCTCGCCTGATCTCATTGGTCCGAGACTCGTATAGCCGGAAAAAGGGCTATAAACAGGAACGATCAGGAGAATCCACGGAAAGAGGATGGAATATGTCGATGCTGATTCCACGGGATAAAGTGGCGGACTATATCGGTGCCGAGTTGGAACCGACCGAATGGTTCGAAATCGACCAGGCGCGCATTGATGCTTTTGCGGATTGCACGCTCGACCATCAATTCATTCACGTGGATCCGAGGGCGGCGAGCCAGACTCCCCTGGGCAGCACGGTGGCACACGGGTTTCTGACCCTGTCGCTGCTTTCTCATTTCGCGGAGCAACTGGGGATTGCTATTGAGGGGACCCACATGGCCATGAATTACGGCCTCGACCGGGTCCGCTTTGTTTCGCCGGTCAAGGTCAATAGCCGTGTTCGGGTGGTGGCAAGGGTGCTGGATATATTGGAAAAAAGCCCCGATCAGTACCTGGTCACCTTACAGATGACCATGGAAATCGAGGGCGGTCATAAGCCCGCCCTGATCGCAGAGTGGTTGATCATGCAGTTTGTCTGAACCCGTGGCGGGAGCAGATTGCGGCTGAAGCAGTGCGATCATCGCTACTGGGCTTTGAGGAGGCGGCAGTGGCTACGGGCCTCCCGCACCAGATCCCGTGGCAGTTTCTCCGCGCTGATATCCCGTTGTTGTTCCCGCCACTGGGAGCAGAGTGCCACGTGATCGCCAGATTCGACGGTTTGTCGAAGTTCATACCAGGGATCAGCTTTGGCCAAGGCTTCTTCGGCATACTCCTGCCAGTTGGCCAGTGACGTCTCCTCGACAGCCGCCGACGGTGTTGTCGCATGGCCTGGCGGTGTCAATGCTCCAAGGTATTGGGCCGGATGGATTAACAGCACGGCGATTGCCACTGCCGCGAAACCACTGGCCGCCCTGGATACCCACGGCCGATTCCTGCGGGTGGGTTTGAAGGATCGCGCCCGCTTCAGGATTTTTTCATCCAGGGCGGCTGGTGATTGAATGACCGCCGCTGCCAGCTGATAGTCTCGCTCGCAGACACTCATAGCGTCACCTCTTTGACCTGCCAGGGCTGACGCTCTGGCCCATGTAAAATCTCCCGTAACCTTTCCTTTCCGTTCTGGTATAGCGCCCTGCATTTACTGAGCGAGATTCGCTCGATATCGGCAACGGTCGCGAGCGGCAGCCGGCACTCCATGTGCAGCAGGAGGATATTGCGCTCTATCCGTGGCAGTTTTTGCACGGCCGAGAGCAGGCGGTCCGATTCGGCTGCAGCCGCCGGTTCTGCGTAGGTCGACTCTCGCGGCGCAGAGTTTTCCTCGCCGTCTGTCGCGGTCTCGCTGATCCCCAGCATCTGGCTGGCGCGGATAAACAACCAATTCCTCAACAGGCGGCCACAGAGTTCCGGTGGACGCTCCAGCAGGCTGTCCCAGAGCTGTTCCACTACTGAAGCTGCCGACGGGAAGTGCATCTGTGCACAGTAACGGTACAGGCTGTCCTTGTGGCGGCTGTAGAGCTGCCGGAAAGCACGAAGGTTACGTGTCGAATGGTAATAATCGAGCAGAGCTTCGTCAGAGAGATTCTGAAAGGCATTTCTGGTCAAACTATCGCGCCTCCGTGCGCAAAGGTTTACGGCTCGAACTGCGTTGCAACCGGACCCACCTCCAATGGTCCTCTCACTTCACAGTGCTTTCTTTACCTCTACCTCTACCAGAGTCGGATAGATCACCCGTGGAGGGTGATGATCCAGTCACGCGCTACTGACCCCGAATGTTCAGCGTTCTGATTCGTCGTCACGGCCATCCTTGACCGTCTCACCCCTGACCACCTTCTCTTCTGCGTTTTCCGGATTGGCCTTTTGGCGAGCCAGATAAACTGTGAACAGGCCCAGGAGAATTTCGTCGACGAAAGGTACCGGGTCAATAATGAACAGATTGATGAGAAACAGCGCACAAATCCACCTGAAGAGACGTGGCCTTTCCAGTTTTTCTGCGTAGCTGAGGAACCAGCCAACCAGTGCACTGGGTAGCACTCTTTTCATCGAATGGCTCTTTTCTCTGGTTTGAGGAGTATAGTTGCGGCTCGGCGTTGCCCCGGGACAGCAAGTGCGCGCCGACGCCAGATTTACTGACCGGTACGTATTTCTTGTTTCCGGTCGCAGTCGTCATTGCGCTGGGTGGCGGCTTGCGGGCGTTTCAGCTCGAGGGGTAAGGGCAGCTGCTCCGGTCCCTCTTCGGCGCGCAGATCCCTGAGTCTGACACCCAACCCCAGCAGGCGGATAGGCCCCTGACGTCGCTCCCAACTCTGGCGGAGCAGCTGCTTGAACTCCGAAATACGGCTGGACTGGCTCGCTCGTTCTTGGGTACTGGTGGAGAAGTCCGCGTACTTGACCTTTATTGAAGCACCGCTGATCAGGTAGCGGTCACTGAGACCTTCCAGCCGTTCCTGCAAGCGGCTGTAGAGCAAGGGTAGCTGTTCTTCCCAGTCGGCAATATCCACGAGGTCCTCACTGAATGTCCGCTCGACGCTGACACTCTTGCGGGAGCCATCGCCATTGACCGGTCGTTCATCTTCGCCGCGGCACAACTGGTACAGCCGGCTGCCGAACTTGCCATAGCGCCGGATCAGCTCGATCTGAGAAAAGTTGCGCAGGTCGGCGCAGGTGCGGATGCCCTCCCGGTGCATCTTTTCCGCCGTCACCCGGCCCACGCCATGGATTTTGGCGACCGGCAGTCGCAGGACGAATTCCTCTACCGCTTCGGGAGTGATGACCGTCAGGCCGTCTGGCTTGCGCCAGTCGCTGGCGATCTTGGCCAGGAACTTGTTGGGTGCCACGCCGGCGGAAATGGTGATGCCGAGCCTTTCCCGAACCTTTGCACGGATCTCTTCGGCGATCAGAGTGGCACTGCCGTGGCAATGGCCGCTGTCAGTGACATCGAGATAGGCCTCGTCCAGTGACAGGGGTTCTATCCTGTCGCTGTACTCGAGGAAGATCTGGCGTATCTCTGTGCTGACCTCCCGGTATTTCTTCATGTTACCGGGTACTACAATCAGGTCAGGGCAGAGTCTCTTCGCATGTGCTGTCGGCATGGCGGAGCGTACACCGTAGCTACGCGCTTCATAGTTACAGGTAGAGATGACGCCACGCCGGTCACTGCTGCCTCCCACTGCCAGCGGCCGACCGCGCAAATTCGGGTCGTCACGCATTTCGACCGATGCGTAGAAACAGTCGCAATCGCAGTGGATGATCTTCCTCATGCTGGGATTATATACAGTGTCTGGTGGTGCGGGAACCGCTTTTACCCGCCTCCTGGGCACCACAGGGAAAGACAGGTGACTTATGAGCCGGATCTCACTGGTGGAGAGCCCCACCGACGACATGTCCGAGGCGGTCTTTGCAGAGATAGAGCAGGAGCTGGGCGATGTGCCCAATTTCTTCCGTGCCTACGCCAATCATCCAGGATTGCTCAGGGCAAACTGGGAGAAGTACAAGGCCCTGATGGTGCACGGATGCCTCTCACCGCGCCTGAAGCAGGCGATTGCTCTGATGGTCGCCGCCGACAACCACTGTGACTACAGTATCGCCCGACATAGCACGTTGTTGCAGGAGATGGGCGTGGATCCAAAGGAGGTGTTGCTGATACGCACAAACCCGGATCACGCCCATTTTGGTCCAAAGGAACATGCGATCCTGGAACTCGCCCGCCATGCCAACCTGGATCCTTATAACCACGCGGAGCGCCTGGTAGCCGCGGCCAGGGAGCAGGGGGTTAAAGACGATGAAATGCTGGAAGCGATCGGTGTGATGGAGATGATCACGGGCTTCAATAAGTTCATCGAAGTGATGGCGGTACCGCAGGACTGATACCAGTCTTTCCATTGGTACCCACAGTAGTGAAGTGCAATCGGGGTTAAGCGCTCTACTTTACTGCGGTGCCCAACAGGACATACGTCCTCAATACTCATGCAGATCTTGCCGCGGTAGTCTAACAGAGCTGGTTCTGTTCTCCATCGCTAACCAGAGGATTTTGGCAGTAGCATGTCGAATCCTCGATTAAAAAGGGGGTTGGATTTCCAGGACAGAGATGTATTGACTCGATCTGGCATCCAGAAAAATCTAAGCGGATACCAGTTGCCATTAATCAGAATTCCTGGCTCGAAATAGTCCTCAAAAAAAGCTGCAAGACTCGAGGATTCAATCAGGTTGCCAGCCTTTAAGATCTGAACGAAAGCTTCCCCAAGATAGTACTCGCGTTATCGAGTACAGCTAGGAGTATCGGATAATATCGGTTGCCCAGTGCCTATATGAGAGGTGCTTCTGTGCGCTTGTTAATTCTTTGAGCTTTGTTGCGTACTATGAGCACTGATTTTTTCAGCCTGGGATGAAGTCATTTTGAATTTTACTGGGTTGTCAGTATTCTCCTCTATTGATAATCGCTTATAACAATGAAGAGATGCGTGAAATTGCTTGCTCGCGATTACCTCAAGGATAAGGGGTCTTCGCACGTGTATCGTGAGCGTTTTGTGTTCTGATTTATTTTGATGCATCTCATATATTCATTGTTATTGGTTGATTGAGCATCAAAAAACTGCAGTTTCCCTGCCACTAGCACTTATTTGGTAGCTTGGACTCCCCAGTGAATTGCTAGAGGACTGGACTGGAGTGCGACGCATGATTTTGGTAATCCATGGCTTTGATTTCCCCTTTTGTCAGCTTTAGGTTTGCCTCATGTGGTGAAGAGGCTGCAGGATTGGCTCTACCTGGTTGCTAATAGCGGTGCTTTCCTGCTTAATGCTGGGTTAGCCTTGAAAGCTGGTTTTTGATCATGGGCTGTGGTGCGAGTTGGCGCTATCAGGCGTGTTGAGGTGAAGTTTGCAGCAGGCAGCAGGCAGCAGGTCGAGACTGGTTTGTTTACAGGTGCAGAGTAAGCTTTTGATTATGAAAAAATTTTTATTCCCAATAGTGAGTAATTTGCTATTGGTGCTGGGCTGTGCACAGCCTTCGGTACATGTAGAGAAACCTCTTCTAACTAGCGATCAGTATGGTGGGTACCTTGATGGTAGACCCGTAGTAATATCGCAAAAAAATAACCTGGTTGCAGTTTCCCCATATGGTAGTGAAGGGGTAGGTTATCCCTACACGACTTATCTTTTGGTGGTTAAAAATACTACAGGTTTGCCGCTGGTCGTTGGTCCATCTGACGTTCGATTTTTTCTTGACTCCGGCGATTCCCGTCACCCCTTAACCCCTTTAACCGTGGATGCGCTCCTGAATATCAACTTTAAAGATGCAGAGGAAAGAAAAAATTTTGTGAGACTGAATAACAGGTTGTATCAGTATCTGGATTTCCAAATGAATCAGCCTAAAAGGGATACTGCTGATGGGCAGATTATGACTGCTCAGCTATTGTCGCAAGTTGCTGAAATCTCAATCTTGGAGAATTTATTCGCAGAGAGGAATCTTCAGCCCGGAGAGGGGCAAAAGGGGGTAATGGTGCTTGATGCGAATCATGCAGGATTCTCTTCAAATGATAAAACAATAATCCTGGTGCAGGTTGGTGGGGAAGAACATCAATTTCAAATGATTTGGAAGTGAGTGGCAAAGTTTTGACCTTTGCGATGTTGGTCGCTTCCCTCGTTCTTACGGCTGCGACGATTTATTTTTCACCGTCGTCACACAAAAGCCAGCCACTGAAGCGTGGCCGGCTTTCTTCATTTAGGATGTTCTAGCTGTTCCAGTTGCTGTAAAGCGTCACGGTCGCTTGCGACCAAAGATCAGTGCCAGTACGAACAGCACCAGGAACACGAAGAACAGGATCTTGGCGATATCCGCTGCGGCTCCGGCAATACCGCCGAATCCAAAGAAGGCGGCCACCAGGGCGACGACGAGAAATATGATTGCCCAGCGCAACATAGAAACACCTCCGCTTGTTGGTGAAGGGCGTGGTTCGTCCCGAACTGTCCCGCTGGAAATCTGAGGGATTGCGGGAACTCCATGCGCCTATTTGTAGTCTGGGAGAATACCGTTTACCACTTTTGCGGATCAGGCGAAGCCGTTTTTCTAGGCGGAAACGAAACAGGCCGTCATTGACGGCCTGTGGGGTGATGATGAGGGGAGCGGGGTTCAGCGTTCCAGTTGGTCCAGCTTGCCTTTTTTGCCGTCCCATTCTTCGGCGTCCGGGAGCGGGTCCTTTTTCTCGGTGATGTTCGGCCAGATCTCTGCCAGCTCGGCGTTCAGCTCGATGAACTCCTGCTGGTCTTCCGGCACTTCGTCTTCAGAGAAAATGGCATTGGCAGGGCACTCGGGCTCACACAGGGCGCAGTCGATGCATTCGTCCGGGTGGATCACCAGGAAGTTGGGGCCCTCGTAGAAGCAGTCCACCGGGCAGACTTCCACACAGTCGGTGTACTTGCACTTGATGCAGTTTTCCCCAATTACGAATGTCATGACTATCCCTCAGTGCTGCTCTACAGAGCGGCGCACCGTGCGCCGGCCCAATTTACCAAGCTGCGGATTTTAGCAACTACTGGCGCGAATTGTAGTGGCTTTTGGGGGAATTCGGCCCGGTTGTTATAACAATTTGCGCAGAGCGTATAACTGTTCCAGGGCCTGCCGCGGTGTCAGGTCGTCCGGATCCAGTTCCGTCAGTGCCTCGACGGCAGGGTGGGGGCCGCTGCCAAACAGGTCTACCTGCATTGGCGATCCCCCATTGCCCACGGCCGCCGGGGCCGGCACCGGTGGCTCTCTGTGAGGTCTGGCCACGTTCGCAGGCGTTGACGACACGGGCTCGCTCATCTCCAGCTTCGCCTCAGCGGAGTCCCGCGCACCGGATTCCAGGGCCTGCAGCCGCTGGCGGGCTTCGTCCAGCACTTCCCGGGGGATGCCGGCGAGTTTCGCCACCTGCAGACCGTAGCTCTTGGAAGCGGGCCCCTCTTCGATGCGGTGCAGGAAGACGATGTCGTCGCCGTGCTCGGTGGCGTTGAGGTGGATATTGGCGGCTTCCGGGCAGCGATTCGGCAGGTCGGTGAGCTCGAAATAGTGGGTGGCAAACAGGGTAAATGCCCGCACCTGTTCCGCGAGGTAATGGGCACAGGCCCAGGCCAGGGAGAGGCCGTCGTAGGTGCTGGTACCGCGCCCGATCTCGTCCATCAGCACCAGGCTGTGGGCGCTGGCGTTGCGGAGAATATTCGCGGTTTCGGTCATTTCCACCATAAAGGTGGAGCGGCCACCGGCCAGGTCATCGGCACTGCCAATACGGGTAAAGATTCGATCCAGCAGGCCGATGCGTGCGCTGTCGGCGGGGACATAGCTGCCTACGTGGGCAAGGAGTGCGATCAGCGCCGTCTGGCGCATATAGGTAGATTTACCGCCCATGTTTGGGCCGGTGATCACCAGCATGCGGCGGTCGTCCCGCAATGCCACATCATTCGCCACGAAAGGTTCATCCAGTACCTGCTCGACGACCGGATGGCGCCCCGCATTGATATCGAGGCCCGGTTCTTTACTGAGGATCGGGCGGCACAGGCGCAGGTTGTCGGCACGTTCCGCCAGGCAGGCCAGCACATCCAGTTCGGAGATGCCGACAGCGGCGCCTTGCAGCTGGGCCAGGGATTCATTCAGGCGGTCGATCAGATCCTCGTACAGCGCCTTCTCCCGGGCGAGGGCGCGGCTTTTTGCCGACAGTGCCTTGTCCTCAAATTCCTTCAGTTCCGGTGTGATGAAGCGCTCGGCGTTCTTCAGGGTCTGTCGGCGGATATATTCGGCCGGCGCCTTGTCACTCTGGCCGCGGCTGATCTCGATGAAATAACCGTGTACGCGGTTGTAGCCGACCTTCAGAGTGGGGATGCCGGTGCGCTCTTTCTCCCGCAGTTCCAGCTGCACGAGAAAATCGCCGGCGTTTTCGCTGATGGAGCGTAGCTCGTCCAACTCGCTGTCGTAGCCCTCGGCGATGACTCCTCCATCGCGAATGACGACAGGCGGGTTGTCCACCAGGGCGCGCTCCAGCAGTTCGACGGTTTCCGGCCACTCCCCGATCAGCTCACCCAGTTCGCCCAGCAGTACCGCATCGCAGGCGTGCAGCTGCTGTTGAATCTGCGGAAACTGTGCCAGCGACTGGCCCAGCCGGGCCAGGTCACGGGGGCGGGCGGAGCGCAGAGCCAGTCGGCCCAGAATCCGCTCCATATCACCCACCGGTTTGAGACTCTCGCGCAGGGGCTCGAACTGGTAACCCTCGATCAGGGCGGAGATGGCATCTTGGCGTTTCTGCAGGGTAGAGAGCTTGCGCAGGGGATTGTTGAGCCAGCGGCGCAGCAGTCGGCTACCCATGGCGGTCTTGCAGCTGTCGAGGACCGACAGCAGGGTGTTGTCATCCCCGCCGCCCAGATTGGTGTCGATCTCGAGGTTGCGTCGGCTGGCACCATCCAGGGCCACCGTTTCCTCACCGCTCTCTGCCTGCAGGCTGCGGATATGAGGCAGTTCCGTGCGCTGGGTGTCACGGGCGTATTGCAGCAGGCAGCCGGCGGCGATGATGGCCGAGTGCATGTGGCTGCAGCCGAAGGCCTCCAGATTGAGTGTGCCGAACTGGCGGTTGAGCAGGCTGTTGGCGGATTCGAAGTCGAACTCCCAGGGCGCGCGGCGGCGTAGTCCCGGGTGCCTGTTGATCTCGGCCGGCAGTTCAAGGTCCTCGGCTACCAGCAGCTCGGTGGGCGCGTGGCGCTGGATCTGCTCGGCCAGAGCCTCGATGGTGGCGACTTCCTGAACTACAAAGCGGCCGGTGGCCAGGTCCAGCAACGCCAGGCCAAAGTGATCCGCGAGCCGGGCGGTGGCAGCCAGCAGGTTGTCGCGGCGCTCGTTGAGAAGCGCCTCATCGGTGACCGTGCCAGGGGTCACGATGCGGACGACCTTGCGCTCCACCGGGCCTTTGCTGGTGGCCGGATCGCCGATCTGTTCGCAGATGGCCACCGAGACGCCGGCCCGGATCAGGCGGGCCAGGTAGCCCTCGGCGGCATGGTAGGGGATGCCCGCCATGGGGATCGGCTCTCCGCCGGACTTGCCCCGCGCCGTCAGCGTCACGTCCAGCAGCTCGGCCGCGCGCTTGGCATCGTCGTAGAACAGCTCATAGAAGTCCCCCATGCGGTAGAAGACCAGCTCCTGCGGGTGCTGGGCCTTGATGCGCAGGTACTGCTGCATCATGGGGGTGTGTTGGGCGTTGGCACTGGGTGTCGCGGTCTGCGGCATGGAGTTACTTCTTGTTGTCGGTAGAGAGGAGCTTTGCTGCGGTCTCCGTGAAGGCGCTATTCTAGCGACTCTTAAGGGAGAGATTAAGGCGATGAGCACAGACGCGAACCTGGCAGCGCAGATCGAGGGGCGGGCGCGGGCTTTGGGAGAGGAGCTCGAGAAGCGGCGTTGGAAGGTCACGGCCGCAGAATCCTGTACCGGTGGCGGTATTGCGGCCGCAATCACGGCAGTGGCGGGGGCCTCGCAGTGGTTCGATGGTTCAGTGGTCAGCTATGCCAACCGCATCAAGCGCAACCTGCTGTCCGTGTCCAGGGAAGACCTGGACGAACTGGGCGCAGTCAGTGAGGAGGTTGTCCGGCAGATGGCCAGTGGGGTGCTCGGCCTGATGGATGCCAATGTCGCTGTGGCCGTGAGCGGTATCGCCGGGCCGGATGGCGGCAGCGACGAGAAGCCGGTGGGGACTGTCTGGATTGCGCTGGCACATTCAGAAGGGCAGGAACCCGTGGATATCGATGCCCGCCTGTTTCACTTTGAGGGTGACCGGGCGCAAATCCAGGGGCAGACCATTGCCGAGGCGCTGGATATGATGCTGGCGCTGGTGCGGGAGCATCCGGCCTGAGTGCATGCCGACCTGGCAGCCCGTAGCTCGCGGGATGACTACCCGGTTACTGGTTGCTTATACAGTAATCCTTCGTTAAGCTTGCCCGCAACCAACAACGATCAAGTACACGGGAAGGGTCATGGATTCCAATAAAGACAAGGCACTGCAAGCGGCGCTGTCACAGATCGAGCGCCAGTTCGGCAAAGGCACTGTGATGCGCATGGGGGAAAAGGGGCGCGAGCGTATCCCCGCCATCTCCACCGGTTCCCTGGGTCTCGATGTGGCCCTGGGTATTGGCGGCCTGCCCCGCGGCCGGATCGTGGAGATCTACGGTCCGGAATCTTCCGGTAAGACCACCCTGACCCTGCAGGTCATTGCCGAAGCCCAGCGCAAGGGCGGCACCTGCGCCTTCGTCGATGCCGAGCACGCGCTCGACCCGATTTACGCCGAAAAGCTCGGGGTGAACGTGGACGAGCTGATCGTTTCCCAGCCGGATACCGGTGAGCAGGCGCTCGAAGTGGCGGACATGCTGGTCCGCTCCGGAGCGGTGGACGTCCTGATCGTGGACTCCGTGGCTGCCCTGACGCCCCGTGCCGAGATCGAGGGCGAGATGGGAGACTCCCATGTGGGTTTGCAGGCCCGCCTGATGTCCCAGGCGCTGCGCAAGCTGACCGGTAACATCAAGAACACCAACACCCTGTGTGTGTTTATTAATCAGATCCGTATGAAGATCGGTGTGATGTTCGGTTCTCCCGAAACCACCACTGGCGGTAACGCGCTCAAGTTCTACTCTTCCGTGCGCCTGGATATCCGCCGCATCGGCTCCGTAAAAGAGGGCGATGAAGTGGTGGGCAACGAGACCCGCGTAAAGGTGGTCAAGAACAAGGTGGCGCCGCCATTCAAGCAGACCGAGTTCCAGATCATGTACGGCCAGGGCATCAACCTGCTGGGCGAGATCATCGATTACGGTGTCAAGCTGGGCCTGATCGACAAGGCCGGTGCCTGGTACAGCTACAAGGGCGACAAGATCGGCCAGGGCAAGGCCAACGCGGTGAAGTTCCTGAAAGAGAACCAGGATATCCGCGACGAGATCGAGGGCCAGCTGCGCGCCCAGCTGCTGGGCGATGTCGTCCCGGCGGCCCCGCTCGAAGAAGTGGCTGAATCCCCGGAAGAATAAGTGGATTCACCGCAGGATGCGGCTCAGGCGCTTTTCAGCGCGGCGCTTGAGCTGCTCTCCCGCCGCGAGCATTCCCAGCGGGAGCTGAAGGACAAGCTTGCCGGCAAATTCCCCGGCGCCGACTTCGATGCGTTGTTCCTGCGCCTGCAGGAACTCAACTACCAGTCCGACCAGCGTTTTGCGGAAGTGTTCGCGCGCTCCCGTGTCCAGCGTGGGCAGGGGCCAATTCGCATTCGCCGCGAGCTACAGCAGCGTGGTGTCAGCAGCCAGCTGGGCGAGGGCGCCCTGGAAAGCCTCGAAGCAGACTGGTATCAGCTTGCCGCGGAGGTTCTGCAGCGCAAGTTCCGCAGCCCGGTCAGTGAGGTCCTGCCAAGGGATCAGCAACTGAAGGAGCGTGCCCGCCGTCAGCGCTATCTCGCCTATCGCGGCTTCCCCTCTGATGCCATTCACTGGGCGCTGGACGCCGCTGCCTCCGACTTATACTCTGGGTTCTGACGCTTTCCGCCCTTGGAGCGGAAGTGCCGCCATGCGGGATGTGGGGTGCGCTGGCGGCGCAGCGTAATAACAGCAAGCACGAGCAGCGCGAGGCCCCCTATGATCCTGTCTATCGACCAGGGCACTACTGGTACCACGGCCTTTGTCTTCGATCGTGAGGGCAACCTGCTGGGTCGCAGTTACTCCGAATTTCCCCAGTACTATCCCCAGCCCGGATGGGTCGAGCATGACGCCGAGGAAATCTGGGCGGTAACCCAGCGGGTATGCGGCGCAGCGCTGGAGCGTGCCGGCGTGTCGGCCGGAGAGCTCTCCGCCATCGGCATTACCAACCAGCGTGAAACGACGGTGCTCTGGGATCGCCAGACCGGTGAGCCGGTGCACCGGGCCATTGTCTGGCAGTGCCGGCGATCCGCGGAAGTCTGCAAGGCCCATGAACGCACTGGCCGGTCCGACTGGCTGCGACAGAAGTCCGGCCTGGTCCTCGATGCCTACTTTTCAGCCAGCAAGCTCCAGTGGCTGTTCGAACAAGCCCCCGAACTCGCGGCCAGAGCCCGGGCGGGGGAGCTTTGCTTCGGTACCATCGACAGCTGGCTGATCTGGAAGATCAGCGGCGGGCGGGCCCATCTCACCGACCACACTAATGCCAGCCGTACCCTCCTGTACGATCTAGACCGCCGTGACTGGGACAGTGAACTGCTGAAGCTTTTTGGCTGTCCGGCGGAGATCCTGCCCGGAATCCGGCCTTCCGCTGGCTTCTTTGCCGATGCAGACCCGGAGGCCTTCCTTGGCTGTTCGGCCCCGATCACGGGGGTGGCCGGCGATCAGCAGGCGGCCTTGTTCGGGCAGGGGTGTACCCGGCCGGGGCTGCTCAAGAACACCTATGGCACTGGTTGCTTCATGCTGGCCTATGCCGGTGATGAGCGTCCGGAGGCCCCGGCGGGCCTGCTCACCACGGTGGCCTGCAGCCCCGATGGATCACCGGCCTATGCCCTTGAGGGCGCGGTCTTCAACGCCGGGTCGGCGGTACAGTGGCTGCGGGACGAGCTGGGGCTGATCCGCTCTGCGGAGGAGACGGAAGCCATCGCCCAGCGCGTGGCAGATACCGGCGGCGTCTATCTGGTGCCCGCGTTCAGCGGGCTCGGTGCGCCCCACTGGGATTCGGCCGCGCGGGGGACCATTTGCGGACTCAGTCGCGGCTCGGGCAAGGCGGAGCTGGTGCGCGCCACGCTGGAGTCTATTGCCTACCAGAGTAATGAGCTGGCGGGATTGATGTCCCAGGCCCTTGGCGTGCCCATCGCCTGTCTCCGTGTGGATGGCGGCGCCAGCGCCAATAACTTCCTGATGCAGTTCCAGTCCGATATCTCTGACGTCCGCGTCGAGCGCCCGCAGCAGGTCGAATCGACGGCCGTGGGTGCGGCCCTGCTGGCCGGAATCGGTGCCGGACTCTGGGGGCCGGGGAAGAGGCCCCCGTCGCTGCAGGAGATCGAGCGGGATTTCGTGCCACAGATGAGCGCCGGACGCAGGGAGACGCTGGTCAGCGGCTGGCAGCGCGCTGTCAGGGCCTGCCGCACCTTTTGAACTGGAAGGCCTATCCTCTGTTCAGGCTTGAACAGGAGGGACGAAGATGTCGGTAAATGAAGAATTGCAGGCGACGATCGCGGACATGGTCGATGGCCGACGCGGGGTACTGGCGGCGGATGAGAGCAGCGGCACCATTGCCAAGCGTTTCCAGTCGGTCGGCGTCGAGTCCACCGAGGAACACCGGCGTTTCTACCGCAGCCTGTTGCTGTCTGCGGAGGGTTTGGGCCAGTACGTCAGTGGCGTGATCCTGTTCGAAGAGACCCTGGGCCAGAAGGATGACAGCGGCACACCGCTGCCCGAGGTGGCGGCAAACGCGGGTATCGTTCCCGGTATCAAGGTGGACAAGGGGAAGGGGCCGCTCCCCGGCGCCCCCGGGGATATGATCACATACGGGCTGGACGGCCTGGCGGAGCGACTCCGGGGTTATAAAGAGCAGGGCGCCCGGTTTGCCAAATGGCGCGAGGTCTACCCCATCAGCCCCGCCAACCCCACACCGCTAGGGGTGACCGCCAATGCGGAAATGCTGGCGCGCTACGCTGCGGTTTGCCAGTCCTGCGGGGTGGTGCCAATCGTGGAACCCGAGGTTTTGATGGACGGTGACCACAGCATCGAACGCAGTGCGGAGGTCAATGAGCAGGTCTGGGAAACCGTCTTCCATGCGCTCCATCACCACGGGGTGGTGCTGGAATTGATGCTCCTCAAGCCGAGCATGGTCACGCCCGGCAGCGAGTGCGCCAAGGCGCCCCCACAGCAGGTGGCCGAGTACACCATGCGGGCCCTACGCCGGGCCGTTCCAGCGGCGGTACCCAGTATCAACTTCCTCTCGGGAGGGCAGGGCCCGGAGGAGGCAACAGCCAACCTCAATGCCCTCAACCAGATGTGGCAGGCCCCATGGCAGCTCAGTTTCTCCTATGGTCGCGCGCTGCAGGAGCCCGCGCTACATGCCTGGTCCGGGGATACAGGGCAGCGCCATCAGGCGCAGGAGGCGCTCCTGAAGCGGGCGCGCCTGAATCACCTGGCGATGCAGGGGGATTACAGTGAGGGGTTGGAGTCCGCCGCAGCCGGATAAAAGAACAATAACGAAAGGCCCTGGTAACCAGCGGTCGATGGGGTGACGCGGTTCAGAGAGAGCGCCGTCACCCCAGGAATTACAACAGCGAAAAGAGAGGGGGTAGGGATGCAGTTTCTTTCCCGAGGAGATCAGTTGCACTTCCGCCGCTGGTGGGTGGAGGGTGCCCTGGGGGTCGTGGTTGTCGCTCATGGCCTGGGTGAGCACAGCGGCCGTTATCGGCAGTTTGCGTCAGAACTCAATCGCAACGGCTTCAGTGTTTACGCGCTGGACCATATCGGCCACGGCCTGTCACCGGGCAGGCGAGGGCATATCGATGACTTCGCCCGTTACAGCACCCATCTTCACGACTTTATCCGCCTGGTGCGTCGGGACAACCCCGGTCGCCCCATCCACCTCCTCGGTCACAGCATGGGCGGGCTTATTGCCTGTGGCTGTGTACAGCGGTTTGGCGGGGTGGAAAGTCTGCTCTTGTCGGCACCGGCTTTTCGTGGCGGTGCAGAGCCGGCTGGGGTCGAGTTGGCGGCAACCCGGTTGTTGGGGCGCTGGTTGCCCTCGCTCCCTCTGCCCAACCGCGTGAATCCCCGCTGGCTGAGCCATGATCCGTCAGTCATCGACGAGTATCTGCGGGATCCCCTGGTGCATCGGCGAATAACCCCGGGCTGGTTCCTAGCTTTCCGGCGTGAGCGGACGGCAGTGCTGGCGTCGGCGGGCCAGATCGAGCTTCCCTGTCTGATGTTGTTGCCGCTGGCGGACCGGATCGTGGATAGCGCCGCTTCCGAGCAATTTTTCACCGATCTTGGCAGTTCTGATAAGCAACTTCTGCGCTATGCCGATGCCTACCACGAGCTCCTGAACGAGCCCGCTGAGGGCCGGGAGGCCATGACCCGGATCCTGGAGCACCTGCGCGCGCATGCACCGGTCTCGGAGACTGTCCGGGAAGCCTGAAGCCCAGCCACAGCCGGCCGTCGTGAAACCGGCGCATATCCGTTGTACTATACGCGGTCATTTTCGGCCGCTGTGGCCGCTTTGTGGAGTTGGGGTAGATGGACAAGAAACTGCTCAGCCTGCTGGTCTGTCCGGTCAGCAAGGCGCCGTTGGAATATAAGGAAGAGACCCAGGAGCTGGTCTGCAAAGCCAGCGGGCTCGCCTACCCGATCCGGGACGGGATTCCCGTCATGCTGGAGTCCGAGGCCCGTCCGCTGACTACCGAGGAAAAACTGGAGAAATAGTCCGTGTCCGAGCCCAGTGTCTTCAGCCGTATCATCGCCGGAGAGATAGAGGCTGACCGGGTCTTCGAGGACGAGCATTGCATCGTGATCCGGGACCGGGCCCCCAAGGCCCCGACACACCTGCTGATCATTCCCCGCAAGCCCCTGGTCAGCCTGATCGATGCCAGTGCCGACGACAGGCCGCTGCTGGGGCACCTGCTCTGGGTAGCCTCGGAAATGGGGCGCAGGCTGGGGCTGGAGGGTTACCGCCTGGTCATGAACAACGGTCGTGATGCCGGGCAGACAGTTTTCCACATGCATATTCACCTGCTCGCCAACCGCAAGATGCGTGAGCAGGACCTGGCTGACTAGGATCCATTCTGGTGGCCATTCCCATTCAAATTTTTCTATTAACGAGCTGGAATTACGCTGGATGAAAAGCGCAGAGATACGCGAAGCCTTTCTGAAATACTTTGCCGAGCAGGGTCACACCGTCGTGCCTTCAAGCTCACTGGTGCCCGGCAATGATCCGACCCTGCTGTTTACCAACGCGGGTATGGTGCAGTTCAAGGATGTTTTCCTCGGCCAGGAGCAGCGCCCCTACAGCCGCGCCGCCAGCTCCCAGCGCTGTGTGCGGGCCGGTGGCAAGCACAACGATCTCGAGAACGTTGGCTATACCGCGCGTCATCACACTTTCTTTGAAATGCTGGGCAACTTCAGCTTCGGGGACTATTTCAAACGCGAGGCCATTCAGTTTGCCTGGAACTTCCTGACCAAAGTACTGCAGCTACCCGAGGAGCGCCTCTGGGTAACGGTGCATATCAGCGATGATGAAGCCGCGGACATCTGGCTCAAGGAAGTGGGCGTAAGTGCCGAGCGTTTCTCCCGTCTGGATGAAGACAACTTCTGGCAGATGGGCGACACCGGCCCCTGTGGTCCCAGCTCCGAGATTTTCTACGATCACGGGGAAGATGTACCCGGTGGCCCGCCCGGCTCCGACAACGACGATCTCGATCGCTACATCGAGATCTGGAACCTGGTGTTCATGCAGTTCGAGCGCTCTGCTGATGGTGAACTGCACCCGCTGCCGAAGCCGTCAGTCGATACCGGCATGGGCCTCGAGCGTATTGCTGCAGTGATGCAGGGGGTCCACTCCAATTATGAGATCGACCTGTTCCAGGCCCTGCTGAAAGCTGCCGGTGAGATCGTCGGCTGCGATGACCTGGAGAACAAATCCCTGCGGGTAATCGCGGACCATATCCGTTCCTGCTCTTTCCTGATCGCCGACGGCGTGATGCCTTCCAATGAGGGCCGCGGTTTCGTGCTGCGCCGGATCATTCGCCGCGCGGTTCGCCACGGCCACAAGCTTGGCCACAAGGAGATCTTCTTCTTCCGTCTCGTCAATGCGCTGGCACAGCAGATGGGTGACGCTTACCCGGAGCTGCGGGAGAAGCAGTCCATTATCGAGAATGCCCTGCGCAAGGAGGAGGAGCAGTTTGCCAAGACCCTGGACAAAGGCATGGCCTTGCTCGAGGAGGCGCTCGAGAGCCTGGAAGGCAGTGAGATTCCCGGTGAGCTGGTATTCACCCTGCATGACACCTACGGGTTTCCCACCGACCTGACTCAGGACATTGCCCGCGAGCGGGGCCTTTCCCTGGACATGGCCGGGTACGAGGAAGCCATGGAGGCCCAGCGCGAGCGTGCCCGGGCAGCCGGCAAGTTCAAACAGGATTACACCGGTGCTCTCGAGCTGGAAGGAAGCACCGAATTCCTGGGCTATGAAGCCACCCGAGGCAGCGGCAAAGTCCTGGCGATCGTCAAAGACGGAGAGCAGGTGGAGCGACTCGAAGAGGGTGAAGAAGGCGCGATCGTGCTGGACCGGACCCCCTTTTATGCTGAGTCCGGTGGCCAGGTCGGTGACTGCGGCTACCTGAAGCAGGAGATCGGTCGTTTCGAAGTGGCGGATTGCACCAAGCAGGCAGGGCACCACCTGCATACCGGCAGGATGCTGCAGGGGGCGCTGTCAGTGGGCGATGCGGTGGAGGCGGAGGTCTCCGCGGATGTCCGTCAATCCACAGCGCTGAACCACTCGGCTACCCACCTGCTGCACGCGGCGCTGCGCAAGGTGCTGGGCGAGCATGTGACCCAGAAAGGCTCACTGGTGGATTCCGAGCGTCTGCGTTTCGACTTTTCCAACCCCGAAGCGGTGACCGCGAAGCAACTGCACGCGATCGAAGCGCTGGTCAACGCCCAGATCCGTGCCAACACCCCGGTGCAAACCGAGGAAACCGATATCGAGACCGCCAAGCGCAAGGGCGCCATGGCGCTGTTCGGTGAGAAATACGGCGACACGGTCCGGGTGCTGTCCATGGGTCGTGAAGAGGGCGGCGATGCCTTCTCGGTTGAGCTCTGCGGTGGGACCCACGTTGCACGCACCGGTGATATCGGACTGCTTCGCATCGTATCAGAGAGCGGCATTGCTTCCGGCCAGCGCCGAATCGAGGCTGTTACCGGTGCGCATGCATTGGCTCTGTTTGACGAAGCACAGCAGCGCCTCGAGCACGCGGCAACGCTACTGAAGACCCGCCCGGATACCCTGGCGGACAAAGTCGAGCAGCTGCTTGCCAACAACCGCAAGCTGGAAAAGGAGATTGCCCAGCTCAAGACCAAGCTGGCCAGCGGTGCTGGTGGTGACCTTTCTTCCCAGGCGGTGGACGTGACCGGCGTGAAGCTGCTGGCGGTGTCCGTGGAAGGGGCCGATCCCAAGTCACTGCGGGATCTCGCCGATCAGATGAAGAACAAGTTGGGTTCCGGCGTGGTGCTGCTGGCGGCTCCGGCGGATGAGAAGGTGGCGCTGGTCGCTGCAGTCACCAAGGATCTTACCGATCGGGTGGCGGCGGGAGATCTGATGCGTTTCGCTGCCGGCAAGCTTGGCGGCAAGGGCGGCGGCCGTGCGGACATGGCCCAGGGAGGAGGCACCGATGTGGCGGCCCTGCCGGGAATGCTCCAGGAGGTGCCGGCCTGGCTCGAAGGGCAGCTCAACTAGTTAAATTGGGCCAACTTGGCAAATAATGCTATTTGCCAAGTTGATTTCCCCATGTTTTGGTGATTTAGTGCGCGACTTGCGCTGATTGGGTGTTGCAGGAGCTGCCATTACGGCGGACCCCTGCGCCCGCAAGGTCCCGGTTTCGGTCGGTGGCCTGAAATAGCGAAGCCCAGGCGGGCGTCAGGATCCGATTGTCTCCTTCGGATCCCGATCGGGACCTCAAGCGACGCGGCACCTGGCCGTGTTGGTAGTAAGGAAACACAAAAATCCATGAGTTTGTTTGTCCAGAAATACGGCGGTACCTCGGTTGGCTCCATTGAGCGTATTGAGGCAGTCGCTGACAAGGTCGCAGCTTTTCGCGCCCAGGGACATGAGATGGTGGTCGTGCTCTCCGCGATGAGCGGCGAGACCAACCGCCTGATCGATCTCGCCTACCAGATCCAGGAGCGGCCCGATCCGCGGGAGCTGGATGTGCTGGTGTCTACTGGCGAGCAGGTCACCATCGCCCTCCTCAGCATGGCGCTGAAAAAGCGCGGTTATGATGCCTGTTCCTACACCGGCGGCCAGGTCAAGATTCTTACCGACAACGCCCATACCAAGGCCCGTATCCAGCAAATCGACGTGGAGCGCATGCGCCGTGACCTCGATGCCGGACGGGTGGTGGTCGTGGCTGGTTTCCAGGGGGTGGATGGCGACGGCAACATCACCACGCTCGGTCGTGGTGGCTCCGACACTACCGGGGTGGCCCTGGCTGCCGCTCTCGATGCGACCGAGTGCCAGATCTATACCGACGTTGATGGTGTCTACACCACCGATCCGAGGGTAGTGGACAGTGCGCGCCGCCTGGATCGCATTACGTTCGAAGAGATGCTGGAGATGGCCAGCCTCGGTTCCAAGGTGCTGCAGATTCGCGCGGTTGAATTTGCCGGCAAGTACAAAGTACCCCTGCGGGTGCTCTCCACCTTTGAGGAAGGTGAGGGCACGCTGATCAGTCTGGATGAGGAAGATAACGAGATGGAGCAACCAGTCGTTTCCGGAATCGCGTTCAACCGCGACGAGGCAAAGCTGACGATTCGTGGTGTGCCGGACAACCCGGGGGTGGCCTGTCGCATTCTCGCGCCGATTGGTGCCGAAAATATCGAAGTGGACGTGATCGTCCAGAATATCAGTGCTGTCGATGGCACCACCGACTTCACCTTCACGGTGCACCGCAACGACCTGAAGAAGGCGCGGGAGGTGCTGGAGCGGGTGGCCGCCGAGCTGGGTGCCAGGGAGGTGGTGACTGATGACAAGATCGCCAAGGTCTCAATCGTCGGTGTTGGCATGCGCTCTCACGCCAATGTGGCGAGCCGTATGTTCAGTGCGCTGGGTGAGGACAACATCAACATTCAGATGATCACCACCTCTGAAATCAAGATCTCGGTGATCATCGATGAGCGCTACCTGGAGCTTGCGGTGCGGGCCCTGCACAGCGAATTCGAGCTCTCTGAGCCCAGGAAAGCACAATAGGCGCAGGAAAACCCTATAACCAGAACGAAGGCGAGCGTGTCCTGACCATAGCGATTTGGTCATTTGGCGTAGAGTCCGACCTATTGAGATTTTGATCCGCTGGTCAATAATGAATAGGAGATGGGCAGTTTCGACCTTTTCGCGCCGCCATCCGGTTATGATGACCAATAGCGCAGCCATGGGATTGTTCCGCTGCGCTCTCACAGGATGACCAAGGAGAAGTAGCCAATGTTGATTTTGACCCGCCGAATTGGCGAGACGCTGATGGTAGGTGACAACGTCACCGTGACCGTTCTCGGCGTCAAGGGGAATCAGGTACGGATCGGCGTAAACGCGCCCAAGGAAGTTGCGGTGCACCGGGAGGAGATCTACCAGCGCATCCAGCGTGAAAAGCAGTCTGCGGAGGGCGGAGACGGCGAGTAATTGCCCCTGGGTTCTGCAGTGGATGAAAAGGCCGGTCAATCCGGCCTTTTCTGTTTCTGGCTTTCCCTTACCGCGGATGAAAGGGGCGCCAAACCGGGTCGTTCAAGATTTGATCGGCCGCCCATGAAAACGCAAAAAGTTATTGATTCCCCATTGATTTTTGCCTCGCCGTTGGTATGATGCCGCTCTCTTTCGGAGGGCAGCCATCTGGCTTCTTTCAGAAAGGTTCGGGCTCCCAAAGAAGCCTGAAAAGTTTACAAGGTGAGATGGCCGAGTGGCTGAAGGCGCGCCCCTGCTAAGGGCGTATGGGTTAACACTCATCGAGGGTTCGAATCCCTCTCTCACCGCCATATAGAAACACCCTCTCGATGAGAGGGTGTTTTTTTTGGCCTGAAACCGGTGATATCCGGTTGGCCAGCCCTCTGAAAACGCTTGGTAAAAAATTTACAAAAAGCGCTTGCGGAGGGGGAGGGGCTCGCTATAATGCGCGCCACTTCGACGGAGCCACAAGCGGCTCCGCACAGGGCTCCCGCGAGTCCTTCAGTTCGGAACTGGGTGCCTTCGGGCAGTGGTTTCGGCACTGAAAAAAGCCTGCAAAAAAGGCTTGCTGCGGAGAGGCGGTTCGCTATAATGCGCGCCCCTCACGA
>NZ_JAJSAQ010000001.1:133996-946863 GCF_021729075.1 Microbulbifer guangxiensis | reverse complement strand
GCTTTTGTGATGTTCGCTGCGCTCACATTTTTACACAAAAGCTCTGCTCCGCTATGTCGCGCTGAGCCAGGCGTTATGAATATGAGTAAACGACCCAACTTCATATATATGGCCGGAATGATCCCTGTTCTCTTCGTGGTGGGCCTTCTGATATTCCTTACGTTCGATAACCTGCTCTCTAGTAGGGCTGTGTATGGAGACAAGTTTGGTAATGCATATGAGGTTGATGGGCTTGCTGCAATTTTAGTGAACCTGGGCATATTTGGACTTATTGCTTGGCTGGGCTCTTACTTGGCATTTCTTGTAAAGCGCAGCCCAAAGCTCATGCAGGTTCATCGAGCTCTCGGGATCGTTAGCGGTATTTTTATATTGGTTGGGCTGGTCTATGGGTTTTCATAACAAGCGGCAGCAAGCGGAAAAAATTTCTGCTCGTTCCTCGTTTCAATTTTCCCGCTGTGCCGGGCGTTATGTGTGAATTAAGATGCCCGACGTAGAAATATATATCAATAATATTGATGAAAAGTCATTGTTAGGTTGGATATCATCCGTACTAGAAGAGGTGGTGGAAGTCCAGCGGGATGATGAAATGGTTATATTGTCCGGTGTATTTGATAAATCAATAGTGCCGGTAATTATTCAAAAAAATGTAGAAAATCTCGACTTAACTGGCGTATGGTTTAACTCTGAAATTACTCCATGGTCTTCAGATTTAGAGTGTGCTCGGGAGGCATTTTATTCATTGAATAAAACTGTCCTTTGTGATCCGGGCGAAGAATATCCTTCACCTACTCAATTTTTGGAAATATCCGAAAATGGTGAAAAGTTAATAACAATAGAATAGAGAAAAACACATAACAAATATGTCAAGAAGGACATTTTTTCCGTCGCTTGTTTTATGCTTTAATAGCATAAAACAATCAACTACAAAAATGCCTCTTACATAGGCGTTATGTTTAAGTCTTACCCACGTTTAGTAGACACCCTGTATAGTTAGGTTTCGGCCTAACACGGAGGTGTACCATGGGTAAGAAGAGAGCACAGGCGTATACGGAAGAGTTTCGGAGGGAGGCGGTCAAGCGGCCCGCAAAGCCCGGTGCTACTACTGCCTCAGTGGCTAGGGATCTAGGTGTAAGCGCCCAGCAGATCTACAACTGGCGACGACAGTTCAACCGGCTTGCTGCGCTGGCACTGGGGACACTGGCACCCCTGGTTGTCATTCTGACTTGTGCTGCAGGTGGTATTGCGGGTTCAGGCTGGCTGCGTGCGCAGGGAAAATAATCTGGATCAATTGATTGGCAACAGGATGCACTGTATGAAACTTACACTATCTATCGCAACATTATTGGCAACGTTCTCGCTGGGGGCGGATGCTTCTGAGCAGGAGGCCCGTGACCTCATTGGCTTTGGTGCCCTTACCTTTGCTGATAATTGTATGAAGTGTCACAAGATAGACGGCTATGGTGAGGAGGCGCTGTACCCATCCCTGCGAGATCCCGCGTTGCTGGCAAACAAGTCACTGCTCATTGACACGCTTCTGCACGGCCGCTCGGCACCCCGCCGCAATGGCGGTGAAGAGGATCTGATGCCGGCGCTGGAGTTTCTGACGGACCGCGAAATCTCGGCGATCATCGCGTTTATCACCAATACCTGGGGTGATGAGTTGTTGCTGGTGAGTGAAGAGGAAATCAAGGCGGCGCGCTGAATCGGCTCTACTGAAGCGGGCGGAACGAGAGAGCGCTCTGCAACGAAAAAGGTCGGGCCGGTGCCGACTTTATTTCCTTCATGCAGCGGGTTACGCGGGCTTTCTTGCAGGCGGCTGGCACATACACTGCACGCCGCCACCGCCGGCGGTGATCACGGAAATGGACAGTGTAATTGCCTCTAAAAGGAAGATGACCGTCAAAAATTTGTCATGTTACCGTGAAGGGTTGCTTCCGCTCGCGAGCGCGAACGGTTGCGGACGTAAGCCTCACTTCACGGAAATACATTTTGCCGTATCTACTATCCCTTCCAGTAGTAACTTCACTTCCTCACAGTTTGACGGTCCTTGCTTATGCGGAGGTAATTTAGTAGCTGCCAGAGGCGAGATCATCATGTTCCCTCCGGAAAAATGTTAAAAGACGCCGAACGATACGCAGCGCAACTGATACGATCGTTGGCTATGTCGTTAGAAAAGTAATCAGATTATGAGTGAGAAAAATGACGTTTATGTAAGGTCAAATGCTTCTTTTCGAGTTTGGGGGAGCAATCTTGATCCGCTAGTGGTGATCAATCTATTGCGGCTGCCATATGATCGATATTCATCGACCTGGAGAGCCTTGCATACGCCGGAGTCGGGATGGAACGGTTCATGAATATTCGCCATATCGCCACGGTATGTGGAGTATGAGTTCAGAGCATTGGGTAAATTCCAATGACTTAAATACTCATCTCATTTGGTTGCTGAAGGAGTTAGAGCCAAAAGCAAAACAGATTCACGAGCTTATTGAATTAGGAAACTCTGTGGATTTCTTTTGCTTTTCAGAGGGTTACTCAGCCAGGGTACCGGCAATACCTAAAGACACTATTGTTCGTGCTGTCGCACTTGGAATTAAGATAGATATTGATCACTATGAGCGTGACGCCGACGAATAGCGTAGGTAAGACTTCCCCCCGTTTAGTAGACGCTGAACCCCAGAAAACCGAGCCTAGAAAGCCAAGGCGGATCTGAAAATGCTCTGGCAGGAAGATAGCGTCTATTCTCAAGACCCCCCTGACCTCCCTGTCCGGATTGATGTGGAAATGTAAATCACATCAACGCTCTAGACATTCAACAGCAGGTGCTCCCGCTCCCAGGGTGAGATCTCGCGGTGGAACTGGCGCAGCTCCTCTTTTTTGACTTCCGCATACAGCTGACAGAAGTCCTCACCCAGTATCTGACGAATCTCTGTCGCCCCGGCGAAGATGCGCAGTGCTTCGTCGAAGGTGGTTGGGATATAGGATTGGGCTTGCTGCTGGTCATCCAGCTCACCTTCTGCCGGCGCGCTGGGTTCTGTTTGATCGATCATGCCCAGATAGCCACAGGCCAGGCTGGCTGCGATTGACAGGTAGGGGTTGGTATCCACACCGATGACGCGGTTTTCCAGTCGGCGATCCTGTGGCCCGGAGTGGGGGACACGCAGGCCGGTTGCGCGGTTATCGTAGCCCCAGGCAGTATTGGTGGGGGCACTGGAGTTTGCCTCTGATTCGAAACGCCGGTAGGAATTCACATTGGGTGCAATCAGCGGCATTACTTCAATCAGGTGTTTCTGTGTGCCGCCGATGAAATAGCGAAACAGTTCTGTGGCATTGCCCTGGGCATCGGAAAAAATATTCTTGCCGGTAGTGATATCCACCACACTCTGGTGTACGTGCATGGCGCTGCCGGGCTGGTCACGCATGGGCTTGGCCATGAATGTCGCGAACATGCCGTTATTGAGCGCTGCTTCCTTGATGATTCGCTTGAAGTAGAACACCTGGTCCGCCAGCAGCAGTGGACTGCCGTGACTCAGGTTGAACTCCACCTGGCCCGCGCCATCTTCCTGGATCACCGAATCGATATGCAGGCCGGCGGCCTCAGCGTAATCGTAGATGTTATCGATCACCGGCCCATATTCATCGACGGCGGTCATGGAATAGGACTGTAATGCCGTGCCAGAGCGCCCGCTGCGACCGACCGGCGGCTGTATCGGTTCATTCGGGTCGACGTTGGGCTTGGTCAGGTAGAACTCCAGCTCGGGGGCAATCACGGGTTTCCAGCCCCGCCGGGCATACAAGTCGATCACATGCTTGAGAATATTACGCGGGGCACAGAAGATCGGCTTGCCCTCGAAATCCTGCAGATCGTGAATGATCTGAAGCGTGGGCTGCTTGGCCCAGGGGGCTGCCATCGCCGTCGACATATCCGGCACCAGCACCATATCGCTCTCGGCCCACTGGTTGGTGATGTCCATCTCCACATCCTGACCGGTGATGGTCTGGTAAAAAATGGAGATGGGCAGGTAGATCGGCGTCTCGGGAGAGAACTTCTTCACCGGCATCGCCTTGCCCCGGGACATGCCGTTCAGGTCCGGAATGATGCATTCCACCTCATCCAGTCTGCGGCCATTGCGATAGGCCTGGAAGGCTGGTGGTAATTTGTCGAGCCAGGAACGGCTATCAGACTGACTCATGGTAACTCCAGAGGCGGGATTATTTCTGCCCGCAGTGTAAACGAAATGGCCCCCTGATGGGGACCTGGAGGCGGCCGGGATCGTGGCTTCAGGCCAGCGACCAGCTTCTTTGAGCAGGGTGACCTCTGCCTTGGCGCTCAACAAGTGAGCAGCAGCGTGGCAGGGCTGGGACAGGTAAGCCATGCTGATCCAACTGCGCGATCACTTGGCCACCCAGTATGGTTCCTGGCGGTGTTAGACTTTCACTCTGTGCGGACCCCGGGGCTGGCCTCCTTATGACGCAGGCACCGCACGCGCGCCGAAACCACACTCAGCACCAACTGGAATCAATATGAACGGCTATTTCGTCGGGGCCTACGCCACCGCTCCGGTTACTGAATCCTGGGATCCCGCTCTTCAGGCTGAATACCTGGCGGGGCTGAAAGCGATGCCGAATGTCCGCGGGCTGGAGCACCCGTTTACGGGAGCTTTGCACCCTGAGGACGACGAGTGGTTTCTGGCCAACATCAGTCCGCGATGGGACTTTGTTTTCACCGGCATGCCGGGTGTGATGCAGCGACTCGGCAGCGATGCCAGCTTCGGTCTCGCGTCCACTGAAGAGGCCGGGCGGCAGGCGGCGCTGGAATTCTACCAGCAGGCGCGGCAGGCAATTCTCAAACTCAACCGCCATCTGGGCCGCCAGGCTGTCACAGCCCTGCTGATTCACGGGGCGCCGCGGGTAGCCGGTGATAAACAGCCCGACAAGGCGGCCCTGATAAGCTCGCTTGAAACACTGGCGTCCTGGGATTGGGATGGGGCGGCACTGGTTCTCGAGCATTGCGATGCCAAGGTCCCGGGCCAGAGCGCTGACAAGGGCTTTATGCCCATTGAGGCAGAAATCGAGGCGCTAATCGCTGCCAACGGCAAGGGTGGTAGCCCGATAGGTCTGTGCATCAACTGGGGGCGCTCGGCCCTGGAGGCGCGCGGCGTCGATGGGCCGGTGCACCATCTGCAGTCAGCGCGGGCCGCGGGCTTGCTGCGTGGGCTGATGTTTTCCGGTGTTTCTGGGGAGGACAGCGCCTACGGTGCCTGGCGCGATACCCATATGCCGCCGGCGCAGGCTTTCGGCATTCCGGCGTTCGAGCCCTGTTCACTGCTGACCGAGACGGAATTCCGCCGCTGCCTGCAGATCGCCGACGGACTCGACATTATGGGTATAAAGATTTCGGTGCGCCCGGACTCCCTCAGTGTCGATGAACGCCTGGCCTATGTCAGTGGGGCGCTGCATATCCTCGATCAGCTCACTGAGTGAGTCGTGGCCGCAGCCGCGCAGGAACGGGTGCCTGAGTAGTGCGGCAGTTCCACCGCTGGGCAGCACATGTCGCGGGGTTCGACTCGTTGAATTTCGGGGCTGATCCGCTAATTTATTAGCTCGCGTCTACTTTCCTATCGCAAGCGGCTGGCCGTCACTATGGAACAGATCATCACGAATCCGATGGCCCTGCTGGTGATGGTCGGAATCGTCTCGATTGCCTGTCAGTACCTGGCCTTTATGCTCAAGTTACCGGCGATCCTGCCGCTGCTGCTGGCTGGCCTGGTCCTTGGCCCCGTGACCGGGGTACTCGAGCCTGATGCCCTGTTCGGGGACCTGCTGTTTCCTCTCGTTTCACTGGCAGTCGCGATTATCCTGTTCGAGGGCGCACTGACCCTCAAATTCTCTGACATTGCCGGACACGGCATCATGGTGCGTAACCTGTGCACCCTCGGTGCGCTGGTAACCTGGTTGATTGCCACGCCTGCCGCCTACTATTTCCTCGGAATGCCCCTGCAGCTGGCGGCTTTATTTGGTGCCATCGTCACCGTGACGGGGCCAACTGTCATCGTCCCCATGTTGCGCACGGTACGTCCCAATGCCCGCATCTCCAATATCCTGCGCTGGGAGGGCATTGTCATCGATCCCATCGGCGCACTGCTCGCCGTACTGGTGTACGAGTATGTCGTGGCCGCGCAGGGCGCTTTCGAGCACACCCTGCTTATCTTCCTGAAGGTCGTTGCCATCGGCTTCGGGCTCGGCTCCCTGATGGGCTTCCTGCTGGGCACCCTGCTGAAAAAGAACTGGATTCCCCACTACCTGCGCAATACCGCGGTGCTCACCCTGATGCTCGGCGCCTATGCCGCCTCCGATCTGATGAGCCATGAATCCGGCCTGCTCACGGTGACGGTGATGGGTATCTGGATGGCTAACATGAAAGGCCTGGATGTGGACGACATCCTCGAGTTCAAGGAGACGCTCAGCGTGCTGCTGATCTCGGCGCTGTTTATTCTGCTGGCGGCGCGGGTGGAGTTGTTCACCTTGACGCAACTGGGCTGGGGCGCGGCGCTGGTGCTGGCGGCGATCATGTTTGTTGCCCGGCCGCTCTCGGTGTTCCTGTCCTCACCCGGGTCGGGCCTGAACTGGCGCGAACTGGCGATGCTGAGCTGGATTGCGCCACGGGGGATCGTTGCAGCAGCGGTATCCGCTCTGTTTGCCCTGAAGCTCGACGAATTCGGGCTGCCAAAGTCTGAACTGCTGGTACCGATGGTGTTCCTGGTGATCATCGCCACGGTGGTTCTGCAGAGCCTGACTTCCAAGGGCATTGCCAAGCTGCTGGGTGTTCGTGCGCGCTATCCCAACGGCTATCTGATCTTCGGTGGCAGCAAGTTTGCCCGTATGCTGGCCAAAGACCTGATGGAAAAGGATATCCCGGTCATCATTGCTGATACCAACTGGGATGCTATCCGCGAGGCCAGGATGGACAATATCCCTACCTACTACGGTAACCCGATCTCTGAACACGCCAGCATGACCCTGGACCTGTCGTCGGTGGGTAAGGTGCTGGTGTTGTCCCCCTATAAACAGCTTAACCCGCTGGTGAACTACCACTTCGAGCACGTGCTGGGGCAGGGCTCGGTGCTCGGGCTCGGCCATGGATCACAGGAGGGGCGGGCACGGCACCAGGTGTCGGAGGAATACGCCAAGAAGCTGGAATTGTTCTCTGAGAATGCTACCTATGGGCGGCTTGCCAGCCTGGTCGCGAAGGGGGCGACGATCAGGACCACGCGCCTGACGGACAGCTTTACGATCGAAGATTACAAGGAAACCTACGGTAATCGCGCCACGCGTCTCTATGCTGTGGATCCGCGCGGGAAAGTGCACATCAACACGGTTTCACATGAGTTCGCACTCAAACCAGACTGGCAGATTGTCAGCCTGATTGCGCCGGAAGAGGCCGCCGAAAAGCCTGCAGGTGACACACCATTGCCGGACGGCGCCGTATGATAGTGCCGCACCTTGTGCGGCCAGTCAGTGATGTTGTCCTTTTGCTGTTCATTTCTTGCCTTGCGGTGACATAAGCCTTTGGCCAGTAGCCATACGATGCTTATGTGTGGCTATAGACGCCAGAATCTCTTCCATGGGCGTTAGCGGGCGCTGTAAGTCGGTATATTCCCCACACTGTTGGCACAAACGCCGTTCTCGAATGCTCCTCAATGCATAAAGCTATGAGGCGAGGGGGGCCTTCCCCACCTATCGCCACTTGATGCGGAAAAACAAGAATAATGCGAAAAGATCTCTTTACTGCCGCTTTGTCTGGTTTATTTGCAGCGTCACTGTTTTTATCGCCGAGTACAAAGGCTGAGTCACCGGACGTTGGCTTTGACGTGTACCGATTACAGAGTGGTGGAAGCTACCAGGCAGATGCCCTCAATGGGTGGTTGGCCAATGACAGTGATCCCGAGGGAGGTGGGCTGCAGGTAACCGCAATCAAGCGAGGCCCTGAGCATGGCAACCTGCAGTGGAATAATGATGGTTCCTTCACCTATGAACCTGAGCCTGGCTTTACTGGCAATGACCGGCTGCTCTATACCGTAACCGATGAAGAGTCCCTGACCAGTCAGGGGCTAGTCATCTTTCACGTTGCGCCTGCTGCCCAGGACAATCACCAAATACCGGGCGACTGGCCCATGGTAGGCAAGACCTCAGCGCACACGGCCTACCAGCAGGGCTTCCTCTGGCAGCAAGAGCCGAAGCTGTTGTGGGAGGCCGACCATGGTCCGGGCAGACGCTATTACCAGAGACCACTCGTAGCCTCCGGTCAGCTGTTTCTGCTCACTAAAGACGAGCGGCGTTTTGGTGACAGTATCAGGAACTGGAATTATGGCTTTACCGCGTTGTCTGCACACACTGGCGACAAAGTGTGGTCCAAGGACTTCCCCATCGAGAGCTACATGGGCGGGGCCGCGATTGTCGATGATCAGTTCATATTTGAAGCCTTTCAAATGGAGTTGGGTGGTTCCCTGTATTCGTATGATGTGCTATCCGGCCAGCAGCGCTGGCGCAGCACGCTCGGCGATGATTTTACCTCCGGTTTATCCCCTCCTGTGCCCATCCTTGACAACGTCTGGGTCAGCACAGCTTATCCGCGAGCCCTGCATGCCTTTGAAAGCGCAAGTGGTGATGCCCTGGGTAGTGTTGTCAAAAACTGCTCGCAAAATGACGAGATGTCCTGGCCTGCTTTCTATAATGAAAAACTGTATTCCATGACTCCTGGCTGTTTGGACGAGCACGACCCAAAAACAGGAGCTGTTTTGCGCAGCCTGAGCCTGGAGGGGCAGCCCAGTGACCTTCATCTGGCCCTCGATAACGGCATCGCGCTAATTCGTAGCTTTGGCCAGATCAAGGCAATCGATCTGGAAAGCTTTGCAGTGCTGTGGACTGCCCCTTTTGGGGGAAGCGAAGCCGCGGCTATGGGAAGCGGGCTTGTGTATCTTGTCAGTGGCCGTGAGCTGATAATGATTCAGGCTGACACTGGCGATACCCTGGCTCGTTTTGAGGGGGCTCGATTTGTCACGACCCAACCCGTGCTGACCGATGATAGCGTTATTGTGGCCACTGGCCAGCAAATCTATATCCTCGACCGGTTTACCCTGAGCCCACTGCACATCATTGACTTTGCCGCTGAGGCGCTGTCGATCGCCAATGGCGTGCTCTATGCCGCAGGTGGAGTCGTCCGTGCCTATCAGGTTAGTCACCCTGTTGCCACTCATGATGCCGCCCCACAGGTTGTCGCTCCGCCTGAAGACCGCACGGTTGGGCAGGAGGAGACCTTCACTATTGATCTTTCCTCTGTTTTTACTGATCCCGAAGGTGACATGCTGGCATACGTGGTGGAACTGGAGAGCGGCAGTGGAATGCTTGTGAGTCACATAGATGGTGACTTGCTTACCGTCTCTGCAATGGACTTTCCGGGTCGCGACCGGATGGTAATCCGTGCCAATGCCAACGGGCGATTAGCAGAGACGACCCTTGAAGTGACGGTCGTCAATCGGGATGTTGAGATCGAATTATTCGATGAACACGGTGTGCCCATTCCTCCGGGGGAAGAGATCACTGGCACTGTCACTGGCAAGGTTACTGTCAGGAACTACATGGGCCAGCATGCGCAGTTTTACAAGAATTTCCGTGTATTGCACACCGAAGGCCATGGCCATATGGTCGATGCTGATCCTTGGATACGGCACTTCACGCTGGATAGCCGCGAATTCTTTGATGGTGAAAACCTTCTCAGTGTGCACATCCACCCGATGAATCATCCCGGGGAGCTATATCAAGCAGATTTCGATGTGGGGCATATTACCGTCGTTTCCCGTAACAATAATCCGGCCCCTGACGGTGATTTTCATCTGCCGAAAATGCAACTTGACCGGCGGCTTATCGGGCCGGAACCGATGCACTCATCTCCGGGTGGTGACATCAGTACCTTTCGTGGTGCCGTTGAAGTTTTGGACGATTTTGGGCCTATTGATATTGACCACAAACAGGATGTGTCTGCATCGGCACAGGTGATTCCCCATCTGGGGGGTAGCGTGCTCGGTAGATTTCGTTGGGCAAGGTTGGAGCCGCCCTTCGCCGAGTCACCGGGTGAGATATTTGGTGCTGTCAGCCTTATAAATTTCCAGCGTGAGGAGTCCTATCCCACAAAGGTGGTTTTCTTCTTTAATGACCGGGTCGGGCGGGCCAATTATGGTTTCCACCGGTTTACAATGCCGGCGCTGTCACCCGATCACCGCATTGCAAACCCAATTGGCTCCTCCAATGTCGAGATACTGAATCTGTCCCAGGGTGATAGCGTGGTAATCCCACCTGGTGGGGCATTCAAACTACAACTCCATGTAAGCCTGAATCCGGCTTATCACCGTAATTACAATCACTTCAACATGATGACAACCTGGGTGGGTAACAGGAGCGTTACGGACACCAATCTCTCGAATTTCGAACGCTATGTGCCTGACGAGGTGAAGGACTTTATTCTCGAAGTTAATATTCCCGAGGCTGAGATACAGCGACTGGAGGCTAGCCGGGCCAAGGGCCATGATACCGGGGCGTTCGCCGTCTGGAATGATTTTGTTTCTGCAAGCGATTTTGCCTACGCACTGCCGGTCAGTGAGCATATACACCTGAGCGCGATACGCTCTTCTGATTTAGCCTATCTGGTGCCGGACGCCGATGGTGATGGCGTGGATAATGCGCTCGATAACTGTCCGTACGTCTCCAACGCCAGCCAGGATGATATGGATGGCGATGGGCGCGGGGATGCCTGCTATGGGTCTCCCCTTCAGCTTTGGGAAGACGAAATCCATGGCGCGCGGCTGGTGGGCGGGGTCTCCTCGGGTAGAGAAGGGCACACCTTGTATCATTTTTCTCAAGATGAGCCTTATACCCGTAGCTTGTGCGACAAGACCTGCACTCAATTCTGGCCACCGGCCACGATCAGTGATATCGCAGAGATTAAAGATTTGCCACAGGAGTGGGATGTTGGCGTGATCGAGCGTGATGATGGCACCCTGCAACTCACGCTGAATGGCTGGCCACTCTACTTCTATGCATCTGATCTCCAGCCGGCCGAGACTGGTGGGCATCTGGTGAATCGTGAGTGGTGGTTGGCGGCGACCGATGCGGACTCTATCAACTACCAGTGGGAGCAGAGCGAGTACCGGGTGGAGGAGGGAGTAGAGTTTGTGGACCTGACCATTCTCCGGTCGGGAAAAAATCTGTCTCGTTCGAGCGCAATCATTCTGAAGGCTGACGGCTATGAACGTCAGACTGCAGAAGATGACTGGCGCCAAGCGAGTTGGGATGACTATACCTTCACGCAGTCGACCGCGGAGTTTTCCGCGGGGCAGGAAAGGCTGACGGTGAGCCTTCAGATCAACGATGATGACAGGGAGGAGGACACCGAGGCGGTGCAGATCCAGCTCTGGCCCGTATCGCCCGTGGACGTTGCTGGTGAACCAGATACGGTAGTCATTTTCATCGAAGACGATGATGCAGTGGAACAGCAGAGCACTGGTATCAGTGATACCAGCAATACCAGTGATACCAGTAATTCGACTCCCCCCGTACCGAAGCAAAACAGCAGCGGTAGCTCTGGCAGTACCAATCTACTAACGCTGCTGATGCTAGTGGCACTGGTGGCCTTCCGGCGACGGCATCGTTGCAACAGGCTCGGGCTTGTCGTGAAGTGAACGTCGAGAGCGAGCTTTCATTGCGCATTAATGGAGTGAGCCCAGCTATTTTGGCCTTTGAGGCTTTCTTCTTGTTTTATGGCCATCTGGTAAAGAGGCCTTTCTGCAGCCCTCACTCTTCCGGTTTACAGGAAGCCGACACTATCCACGCCCGCTTTTCTCAAGCTTGCAGCGCGGTGCAGCGCGATCGCGTCAGGTTTTGGGGGATTTGCATTGTAAGCAGGAGGCATTTCCTCAAGAAGGGGGAGGTTTTTTATAGGGGCACATACCAGGGTTTATCACTGAATGCAGTGCTAAAGAAGACCTGAATCAGTTATCTATGTCGTAGTCCTGTTGATTCAAAAAGATCAGGCAAAGCGCCATGGCTCCAAATATCTGGAAAGACCCGTTGAAGGAGCTGCCTCCTACGGGGGTTTGCCACATATTGAAAAAGCCGCCGCCAATCAGGATAAACAAGCCAAACCACACGGTGATGCCTAGGCCCGCCCCGAGTAATGCCCATTTCTTGGCAGCATGGAACGTCCCAGCATCCGCTTTCCGAGACCGCCACATATCGATAGCGCCTTTGAGTAGCACGATCCCGGTCAGTAACTCGAGACCAAAAATGATCACCAGTGTTATCCAAGTCATGAGGAGACTGGATGTGAAAAATCCAATACTTGATGGGTAGGCATTATGCCCCTGGCCACTCAATACAAAATGGATGTGTCCGTAAGCCGCGTCAGTATTGGCGATATTCTGCAGTACATAGATCAATGCAAACAGGCCGATATAGACCGTAAACATGATCTTGAGGAGTCTTACATGCATGACTTGCCCTTTCTTGGATACGCTTCTTCTTCAAATTGTGACGACTGAATCCAGAAAAATCGTCAATTCCACTATCAAATTGCATGGCTCACCCGTCTATAGTCTGACTACAGATGCTACTGCGAAGAAATTCACTGGCGCAGTTCTCAGGAGGGCAGCACAGCCGTTCCCTGCACTTTAGGCCCTTTCGCAGCATTCCAGCCTAGCCAGGAGACAGCAGTGCCGAGCAGGAAAGCTGAAGCGACAGTCAATTCTGCCGGTATTTGCGCGTAGTACTCAAGACCTTGTCGAACCCACTGGATATGCGTTCCCATGTAGATGCAGATTGTCTCTATCACCAGGAATATCGCGGCCAGGAGGAAAGGCACCCCACCCTTGCGGTCACGGAGGTACATCAGTAAACCAAATACTGCAGATATCATCATTGCAGTGGCGATGGCATCCAATATGCGCTGAGGAATTTCAGAGCCCGTGATGATCAGGAAGGGCATCATGCCCATAATCACACGGCTGAACGGGGATTCGAACAGGACCAGTGGTGTCGAGAGCATATAGCCCGCATGAAGCCGGGTGTTGCGGCGGTGTTTCAGGGCGAGGTAGAACAGCGTCAGGTAAGCAGTGATGGCAATCAGCATCGAGAGTGCGAAACTTGGGCCAAGGAAGCGGAATATCTCATTTTCATTAGCCGCATAGTTGGCTGCTGTCATATTGATGATCATGACAAAGCCGACAATGAGGAATGGAAACAAAAAAAGGCTAAGAGTGCCACCTATTCTATGTAGATTTCTTCTCCGGCTGCGGATAGACCAGTCCTGAAGTAGCAGAAGGAATACCCAGGCAAGAGCCGTTATCGCATGGGCATGGAAGGCAAGTGGCACTGTTTTCAGTGTTGTAAAATAGCTGTCCCAAAAGCCGACCAAAATGACGATCAGGACAAAGCTAACCCAGTACCTTGCATGACGATATGGCATAACGCCCCCTTATTGTTCTTGATTCCCGCCATGATAATGGCAATTGAGATAAGTTCGGCTTATGAGTGGGGAGGGGCGCGCCAATCTTTCCTGCTTGTTAAGCCGAGTTCCTATTAACTGGTTGGAATTGCATTAGTGACAGGTTTTACCTGAGGAGTAGGCGTGGCAGGATGGGCAATTGGGGCGGCCGATTTGGCTTGGACTCCATTGAAAGATGAAGACCGTCATTATTCTGAGAGGTTACTTCACCCACCATCTTTTAGAGGGCGTGTTCGGGAATGGATTACCAACGCAGTCACCGTAAACAATATTAAAGCCATACCCACGACCTGCGGTGTAGTCAGGTTTTCATCCAAAACCAGTAACCCAAAAAGCGAGGCGGTAACTGGCTCGACCATCGCTAAAACGGCAGCCACCGTAGGGGTGATGTGCTTCAGAGCGATCACAAAAAAGAAAAATGACAAGCCGGAGCCGAGGACACCGAGTAGCAAAAGTGATGGCAGGGCTTTTCCATCGAGCATGGCAAGGGACAGATCAGTACCTGCAGGCCAAACAAGGCTAAGGGCAACCATGGCAAAGGCAATCGTGAGCACAGCGCGAGGGTTGCCGCGTGGAGCTGCATATTGGAAGCTGAAAATAAACACCGCGTAGGAGAGCCCTGCCAGCAGCCCGGTGGCAATACCTGGAAGGGCGATGCCATCACGACCGGACTCATAGACCTGTGTCAGCAACAGGATACCGAGCATTACCGAGGCGATCGCCATAAGTTTTATTGGCGAGGGCTGTTCAAGCCGGAGCGCAAACGATACGAGATATACAATCACTGGCGCACTGTACATCAATGTTACGGCAACGGCGACGCCGCTATAGGCGATGCTGATGAAATAGAAGGCAAAGTTACCGGAAACCCCGAGTCCGGCAAGCACGGACCAGAACCACAACCGGCTATCGCCCAACCCTGTGTAATCACGCCGAATTAGCAGCCAGGCAAAGAACAGCACGAAGCCGATCGCTCCACGGAAGAATGAGACGACTAACGGGTTCCAGCCATCGGCTATCAGCATGCCGGCAATACCGCCGGAGAGCCCCCAGCACATCGCTGCCAGGGCCACGAGAGCTGCACTGGCACCAGCCACCTGACATCTCCTTGAAGGCAATATTTTCAGTACACTACAGCACACTTCGGGGGTGCTTCCCACAAATGGCCAGAATCACTTTCGGCATGACAGATTGGATGCCGCGGTGCAGATCCTGAGCGTAGGATGTTTCAGGGGTTGTGCACAGCACCCTACTGGTTCAGATGTTGTTGACGTAGAATCACTAGTTCTGGTCCCTCTGATCTCCCCATGAGCCCGCGCTATGAAACCCTGGATCGAACTCGGCACTGCCCAGATTCCCAATAACGGCGGCATCCTTACCCTACGCCAGCGTGATCAGGAGTTTTCTATCTCACTGAGTGGCCCACGTGGCGAACTGATGAATAGCCGCCGCTTCAACAGCGAGCGGGAGCTGTCGCTGCTGGGCTGCGCCCATCTGAAGAAACATACGAATGCTCGTGTGGTGGTGGGTGGCATGGGCATGGGCTATACGCTTGCAGCCGCGCTTGAGGTGCTGCCAGACGATGCAGAAGTCATCGTCGCCGACCTGATCCCCGAGGTGGTGGAGTGGAACCGCGGGCCCTTGGGCAGCTGCGCCGGCCGGCCACTGGACGACAGCCGTGTTCAGGTCTATATCGGCGACGTTGCTGTGCTACTTGAGAAGGGCGACAGCGATTATGACGCCATACTGCTGGATGTGGATAACGGGCCCGAAGGTCTGACCCAAAGCGACAACAACTGGCTGTATTCCCTCGAGGGTACCAGCTGTATCTACGAGAGCCTGACGCTGGGCGGCATGCTGGCGGTGTGGTCGGCGGGGCCGGATACTCATTACGTCAATCGGCTGAAGAAAGCCGGTTTTAAAGTCGAGGTCAAGACCGTGCGCGAGCGTCCCGGGAAGGGGGCGCGGCACACGATATTTCTGGCGAAGAAAGCCGCTATGTAAGATATAAAACCGAAATAAGTCCCGGGTGAAATTTTGGCAGCTATTAGATTTGAGGATTCAATGCCAACCAATCGACGCGATGTAATCAGCTTTTCTTACTTCGCCTCGTATCCCTGACCAAGTATGACTTGCCCTGGCCGCGTTTCAATTCGAACAGGTCGATGGCCCGGAACAGACTGCTCAGGTTCTTGAAACCGTAGTTACGGCAGTCGAATGAAGTCCGGTTGGAGATGTTGGAGCCGACGGCGCCGAGTTCTGCCCAACCATCATCGTCCTCGGTGGCTTCGATGGCATGCCTGAGCAGGGTAATCAGCTTGGCATCCGACTTGATGTTCTTGCGTTTTTCGCCACTCTTTTCTTTGACCACTTCGGATTGGTCGAGAAAGAGGAACTTGGAGCAGGCGTTCACGAAAGGCGATGGTGTCTTGCGTTCGCCAAAACCAAGAACCACCTTGCCCTCTGCCAGCGCCCTGGTCACCATCGGTGTAAAGTCACAATCCGATGAGATGAAGCACATCACGTCGATATCTTTGGTATACATGACATCCATCGCATCGATTACCAGGGCGATATCTGAGGCGTTCTTTCCTTTGGTCAGATCGTATTGTTGTATCGGCTGAATCGCATGTTCATGCAGTAGTTCCTCCCAGGGCCTCAGAGTCGGTGACTTCCAGTTTCCATAGGCCTTGCGGATGGTGACCACGCCGTATTTGGCCACCTCGCTCAGTACATCCTCAAACTTGCCGGCCGGGGCATTGTCGGCGTCGATGAATAGCGCAATCTTCTGTTTGATTTCGTCCATTTTGAATCCATGGGTGTAGCGAGTTTGGGGAAGCTGTGTACGAATTCACCCGGCCGTGTGCCTGAAGTAGGTTCAAATTTCCCCATTGGCCCTGGCAATGATTTTGGGCACCAAGTCGGCCGGAAACAGCGATTTGGACAAGTACTGCCGGCCGCCGGATTTAGCCACCAGAATCAGTCCCAAGTCGGTTTCAATGACGTGCTCTATATCAGACCACGATAGCGCTGTTTTCGTATGGGTGCTCTGGGTCTGGATGCCTTCATCATCCACCGTCAATTTCACTTCGCCGCCGGCACCCTTGCCCCACATCTGCCGTGTCAACCACCAGGCGCGCCGGAATCGAATATGCAGCAGCTCCAGAATCGCTAAAGCGATCAGCATGTAACTGGCGACCCTGGGCTGCTCGGTGAACGACAGTAAGCCTGCACCGGCAGCAAATAGTAACAGCGGGAACAGGTAGTTGGGCTTGGCACCTTTACCGTGTGGTAAAGACTGGTCGAAACACTCGGCCAGGTATTCGCGGGATAGCGTAAATCGGGTATTAAACTGTTGCACGGGAGCCACGGATTGTTATGGGTTGCCTGTCATATCGGAATTTATACCTTCCCCCAGGGATTGTAGAAAGGTGTTTTGGGACTTCTCCAAGCCTGGCGGGCTGCTCATCCGGGTGCGGCAGCTTAAATTCTGAACGACAGGCTATCCGGCGGCTCCCCGCCCTCGGTGAGATCGGGGGGCGAGTGCGGTGGTCTCATCCAGGTACACAGCCACATCGAACCGGGCGCAAATATCCACATAAAGATTGTGGCTCTGGCGCTCCGTCTCCGGTCGGTAGATGACGCCAATGGCCCGTTCCAGCAGCGCCCTTGCTACATTGGTGAGCGCACATGCTTGATTTCGTCCATCTTTAACCCATTGGTGCGCGGGGCAGGGGGGCGCATCCTAACTCCTTATCCGCTTCTCATATTTGCGAACAGCCAGAGCGTAGGATTCTTCCAGCAGCGGCAGGAGATTTTCAAAAGAGCCCCGCTCGGGGTTGAGGATGCACACCCACGACATCCAACCATAGACCGGGTGGGGCATGAGCGTGTTGAGCCGTCGAAAGTCGTGTCCAGTATCCACCACGCCGCCCGCAACAGGCCTGGACGGTTTTGGACCCAGAACAGACTCGTAAGTTGCCCTGCTGATGCCAAAGTTAAAACGGAATACGCCCTCCCGGCCAAGGTCGGAGGCACGATCGTTTTCGCCGTCCTTTTCCTTGAGTGTGGCAAAGTAAATGCCCCGGGGTAGTCTTTTTTCTGGGTTGTAAAAGAATGATCGCTCCCCCCAGGCGTCAACTGGAATCAGCCCCTCATAATGACTGGCGAGGTAGTCTGCAATCTCGTCCGTGTGCATTCGATGGATTTCTCTGTCGGGTATTTCCGGGCTCTGGTGGACCGTTGCTCTGGTGCTATTTGGGAGCTGAGGTCGGTCCAGGGGACTTTTCCCGCAGATAAAAAAAGCGGGCTTTCGCCCGCTTTCAAAACCTCTCTTCCTGTGAGCGACTACTTGTTGTAGTTGTCCTTGCTTTCTTACTTCTTGGTAGTTCCTGTTACCACTGCAGCGCACCACCCGTCTGGTATTCAATAACCCGCGTTTCGAAGAAGTTCTTCTCCTTGCGCAGGTCCATGATCTCGGACATCCACGGGAAGGGGTTCTGGGCGCCGGGGAAGTGTTCCTTCAGGCCCAGCTGGCTCAGACGGCGGTTGGCGATGAAGTGGAGGTATTCCTCCATCATGTTCGCGTTCATGCCCAGTACGCCGCGGGGCATGGTGTCGCGGGCGTAGGCCACTTCCAGCTCCATGCCTTCCAGGATCATCTGGGTCACTTCCTGCTGGAACTCGGCGGTCCACAGGTGCGGGTTTTCCAGCTTGATCTGGTTGATGACGTCGATGCCGAAGTTCAGGTGCATGGACTCGTCACGCAGGATGTACTGGAACTGCTCGGCAACGCCGGTCATCTTGTTGCGGCGACCCATGGACAGGATCTGGGTGAAGCCGCAGTAGAAGAAGATCCCCTCGGTGACGGCGTAGAAGGCGATCAGGTTGCGCAGCAGCTCCTGGTCGGTTTCCACAGAGCCGGTCTTGAAGTTCGGGTCGCCGATGGCCTGGGTGTGCTTGAGGCTCCAGGCAGCTTTCTTGGCCACGCTCGGGACTTCGCGGTACATGTTGAACACTTCGCCTTCGTCCATGCCCAGGGACTCCACGCAGTACTGGTAGGCGTGGGTGTGGATGGCTTCCTCGAAGGACTGGCGCAGCAGGTACTGGCGGCACTCCGGGTTGGTGATGTGGCGGTAGATGGCCAGCACCAGGTTGTTTGCCACCAGGGAGTCGGCAGTGGAGAAGTAGCCCAGGGAGTATTCCACGATGCGACGCTCGTCCTCGGTCAGACCCTCGGGGTCTTTCCACATGGACACGTCTTTGTTCATGTTCACTTCCTGCGGCATCCAGTGGTTGGCGCAGCCATCCAGGTATTTCTGCCAGGCCCAGTCGTACTTGAACGGTACCAGCTGGTTCAGGTCGGCGCGGCAGTTGATGATGCGCTTTTCGTCCACCTGGATACGGGCGGCACCCATTTCCAGCTCTTCCAGACCCGGAGCCGGGTCCAGGTCAGCTACGGCGGCCCGGGCTGCGGCCACGGCGTCGGAGGCCGGCGCGGTGGTCACAGTGGATTGGGCCGCGGGCGACGCCGGTGCGCTGTGGCTCTCATAAGAGACAGCCGGTTCGGATACTTCTTGTTGCAGCGTTTCCGGCGCCGGTCGCGGTTCGGCGCTTTTCTTCTGTTGTTGTGACGGTTGTTCGAAGTCGTCCCAGCTAAGCATATTGTCTGCCTTCCGTCTTTGAAACGTAAGAACGTTTGTGTGTGTTCGAATTTGTTGCCGCTGCCCGTTGTTGAGTCAAGAGCGCGATCCCCGAAATTGGTTGAGAACTTTATCCAGTCCGCTGGCGCAAGGCGCCAGCTTCCCGGTTCCTGTGAGAGGATTCTTTCTCAAAGTGGCGCGGAACCGTCTGCGCCAGATCAATTGTGTGTTGTTCTTTTTTATATCTTTTCAGCTTTCCGGGTTGTCCTGGTTGCACCCGCACCCCGGTCTTTTCCATTCCCGCCTTCTCTCCCCAGAGAAGGGCGGGGACCGGGGCCGGTGCTGGTGGTCCCTGCGGCTACCTTATTAACCGCATGTACCACTTGGTCTTGGCCGCTTAGCGGCTGCGACGCTCTCCCCCGAGAGTTTTACTGACAGGCCTCACAGTCCGGGTCGTCCAGGGAACAGGCCTGGGGAACCGGAGCCGCTTGCGGCTTTGCTGCCGGGGCGGCTGCCGCCGCACCGTTGCCACCGCTTGCACTTACCGCGTTCAGGGTACCGCCATTCACGGTGGATTTTTCCGTGCTGGTGGCAGCGAGGGCGCGCAGGTAGTAAGTGGTTTTCAGACCGCGGTACCAGGCCATGCGGTAGGTCAGGTCCAGTTTGCGGCCGTCGGCGCCGGCGATATACAGGTTCAGGGACTGCGCCTGGTCGATCCACTTCTGGCGACGGCTGGCGGCATCCACGATCCAGCGCGGCTCCACCTCGAACGCGGTGGCGTACTTGGCTTTCAGGTCGGCCGGTACGCGGTCGATCTTCTGCACGGAGCCTTCGTAGTACTTCAGGTCGTTGACCATCACCTTGTCCCACAGGCCGCGATCTTTCAGGTCGTGGACCAGGTAGGGGTTCACCACGGTGAACTCGCCGGACAGGTTCGATTTCACGTACAGGTTCTGGTACGTCGGCTCGATGGACTGGGATACGCCGGTAATGTTGGCGATGGTCGCGGTCGGGGCGATCGCCATCACGTTGGAGTTACGCATGCCCTGCTTGGAAACTTTCTTGCGCAGGCTGTCCCAGTCCAGCGTACTGCCGGTGTCCTGCTCGATGAACTGCTCGCCGCGCTGCTCGCTCAGGATCTTGATGCTGTCCAGCGGCAGGATGCCCTTGCTCCACAGTGAGCCGTCGTAGCTCTGGTACTTGCCGCGCTCTGCTGCCAGGTCGCTGGAAGCGGAGATGGCCTCAAAGCTGATGGCCTCCATGGAGGTATCGGCGAAGGCAACCGCTTCGTCGCTAGCGTAGGAGATGCCGGCCTTGTACAGCGCATCCTGGAAGCCCATCAGGCCCAGGCCCACCGGGCGGTGACGCATGTTGGAGGCGCGCGCGGTTTCCACGGAGTAGTAGTTGATGTCGATGACGTTATCGAGCATGCGCACCGCGGTCTTCACGGTCTTGGCCAGCTTGGCCTGGTCCAGCTTGCCGTCTTCACCGATGTGCTGTGCCAGGTTCACGGAGCCCAGGTTACAAACTGCGATCTCTTCGTTCGCCTTGGTGTTCAGGGTGATCTCGGTGCACAGGTTGGAGCTGTGCACGACACCGGCGTGCTGCTGCGGGCTGCGCAGGTTGCAGCTGTCCTTGAAGGTGATCCAGGGGTGGCCGGTCTCGAACAGCATGCCGAGCATCTTGCGCCACAGGTCGACCGCGCGGACTTTCTTGTGCAGCTTCAGCTTGCCTTCGGCGGCCAGCTTCTCGTAGTGCTCGTAGCGCTCTTCAAACGCGGTGCCGAACAGGTCGTGCAGATCCGGGCAGGTGGCCGGGGAGAACAGGGTCCACTCCTTGTCCTCGAATACACGCTTCATGAACAGGTCCGGTACCCAGTTGGCGGTGTTCATGTCGTGGGTACGGCGGCGGTCGTCACCGGTGTTCTTGCGCAGTTCGAGGAACTCCTCGATATCCAGGTGCCAGGTTTCCAGGTAGGCACAGACAGCGCCCTTGCGCTTGCCGCCCTGGTTCACCGCTACCGCGGTGTCGTTGGCGACTTTCAGGAATGGGACCACGCCCTGGGACTTGCCGTTGGTGCCCTTGATGTAGGAGCCCAGCGAACGCACAGGCGTCCAGTCGTTACCCAGGCCGCCGGCCCACTTGGACAGCATGGCGTTGTCCTGGATAGCGCCGTAAATGCCGTGCAGGTCGTCCGGTACCGTGGTCAGGTAGCAGGAGGACAGCTGCGGGCGCAGGGTGCCGGCGTTGAACAGGGTCGGGGTGGAGCTCATGTAGTCAAAAGAGCTCAGCAGGCTGTAGAACTCGATCGCGCGCTCGTTCTTGTCTTCCTCATTGATGGCGAGGCCCATGGCGACGCGCATGAAGAAGATCTGCGGCAGCTCAAAACGGGTGTCATCGCTGTGCAGGAAGTAGCGGTCATACAGGGTCTGCAGGCCCAGGTAGGTGAACTGGTGATCGCGCTCGCTCTTGATGGCTGCACCCAGCTTCTCCAGGTCGAAGGTAGCGAGTGCAGGATCCAGCAGTTCCAGTTCGATACCCTTTTCCACATAGGCGGGCAGGGCGGCGGCGTAGAGCTCGGCCATCTCATGGGCGGTGGCGCGCTCGGCGACGCCGAGGAAACGCAGGGCCTCGGAGCGCAGCTTGTCCAGCAGTAGGCTGGCGGTGGCGTAGGTGTAGTTCGGCTCCTGCTCCACCAGGGTGCGCGCGGTGATCACCAGCGCAGTGTTGATGTCGTTTTCGGAAACGCCGTCGTAGAGGTTCTTCAGTGCCTCGTTGAGGATGACGTCGCCATCGACATCCTTCAGGCCCTCACAGGCTTCGCTGACGATGGTGCGCAGGCGCTCCATGTCCAGCGGCACCAGGCTGCCGTCTTCCAGCTTCACGCGGATGCTGGGGTGGGTATCGGCCGGCTGGGCTGCCGCTTTCTTCTGCTGCTCTTTCTCGGCGCGCAGGCGGGCGTGCTCCTCACGGTAGAGAACGTAATCGCGGGCGACCTTGTGGGCCCCGGAGCGCATCAGCGCCAGTTCCACCTGGTCCTGGATTTCCTCGATGTGGATCGTGCCACCGGAAGGCATGCGACGCTTGAAGGTGGCGGAGATCTGGCCCACCAGTTCCTGCACCTGGTCGTGGATGCGGCTGGAGGCCGCGGCAGTGCCGCCCTCGACCGCGAGGAATGCCTTGGTGACAGCAACGGAGATTTTGCTGTCGTCGTAAGGGACTACGGTGCCGTTGCGCTTGATGACGCGAATCTGGCCCGGTGCCGTGGCAGTCAGTGAAGAGCTGTCGGCCTGTTCCTTGGTAGTGCCCGGCTTTTCTGAAGGCACGGACTGAGAGCGCCCTGTCTCTGTGTGCATGAAGATCTCCGCAAGAAAGATTTGTACTGTTTTTGTTCCGCTGCTGCCTTTTGGGCAGCGCCCCCGGACGGCGGCCTTGTTTGCGGCACGGGTCCGTCGTTTTGCCAGCGGTGCCGCGGCAGTGCCGGATACCACTGGTACTACAGGCCGCTCGATGGCCGGATTTCCCCCCGAAGGTCTACCGGCCTGTGCCTGCGGCGGAGAATCCTTTCCGCCTGTTTACCTCTGAAATCGCCTGGATAAGCTGCGTCTGGATGTTGGCGTCAACTGCCGGGTAAAAACCCGAGACGTTGCAGTGCGCCGGAGCCGGATTGCGTGCCACCTGCGTTGGGGCGGTATCCGGCTCTCACCCCAATATATTGGGGTAGCTGCTCGACTGGGCAACAAGATAATGCGGTGAGGGGTCTAATTCAAGGCGGATAAGTCTGTGGTTTTTTGTGGATAACTTGTGGGGATTGGGTGAACGTCAGTAGTTACTCGGGCGCCAGCTCCCGCCATTACTGGGGGTGGTTAAACACTGTACAGCCCATCCACAGGGGGCCGAGATTCTAAGAATTTTTTTTAATAATCGGGGCCCCTTAAATTAACCAGAGCAATAACCATTTTGCACTGTACAGTCTCTGTGCAACGGGGCGACAAAATGGCGCCAAAAGCGCAATAAAAAATGCGCGCTGCTTATTTTGTGAGCGGCGCGCATTTCGCTAGTGTGGCTAAAAAATCAGCGGCTGTTTTCCTGCAGGAACTCCATCAGTGCCTTCTGTGCGTGCAAGCGGTTCTCCGCTTCATCCCACACCACGGAAATGCTGTCGTCTTCCAGCAGCTCGCCGCTCACTTCTTCGCCGCGGTGCGCGGGCAGGCAGTGCATGAACACAGCGCGGTCATTGGCATGGCTCATCAGTTCGTGATCCACCAGGAAGCCTTCGAAGGCCTTCAGGCGCACCGCCTGTTCCGTCTCCTGGCCCATGGAGGCCCAGACATCGGTCGCCACCCAGTCGGCGCCGCGCACGGCATCCACTGGCTTGCGGACGATGGTGACGCGGTCGCCGGCAGCGGTGAGCACCGCTTCGTCCGGTTCATAGCCTTCCGGGCAGGCGATGCGCAGCTCAAAGTCGCACTGGCGGGCGGCGTTGATGTAGGAGTTGCACATGTTGTTGCCGTCACCCACCCAGGCGACCACCTTGCCGGCGGGGCTGCCGCGGTGCTCGACGTAGGTCTGGATGTCCGCCAGCAGCTGGCAGGGGTGGAAACTGTCGGACAGGGCGTTGATCACCGGAACCCGTGAATAGGCGGCGAAGCGCTCCAGCACGTTATGGCCGAAGGTGCGGATCATCACCATATCCACCATCCGCGAGATCACCCTGGCGCTGTCCTCGATGGGCTCGCCACGACCCAGTTGCGTATCCCGGGGGGACAGGAAGAGGGCACTGCCACCCATCTGCGCCATACCCGCCTCGAAGGAGACCCGGGTGCGGGTGGAGGACTTCTCGAAGATCATGCCCAGCACCTTGTCCCGGAAGGGCTCGGTGGCGATCCCCTGGTTGCGCAGCGCCTTGAGTTCGATGGCGCGCTCGATGACGCTGTTGAGCTCCTCTCTGGACAGGTCCATCAGGCTGAGAAAATGTCGTATGGCCATGGTGACTCCCCTTGATTCAGGCCTCTTCCCGGGCAAATTGTTGTACGAGTGTGCCCACCGTAGCGGCAATCCGGGCGCACTCATTATCAGTCATTGTCAGTGGCGGCAGCAGGCGCACCACATTGCCTGCTGTGACATTGATCAGCAGGCCCTCTTGCCGGGCCTGTTCCACCAGCGCCCCGCAGGGGCGGTCGAGTTCGATGCCCACCAGCAGGCCGAGGCCGCGGATCTCTCTCACTGCGGTGCAATCGGCCAGTGCTTCGCGCAACTGTACCAGCAGTTGCTCGCCGAGTGTGGCCGCGCGTTCGATCAGTTTTTCATTGATTAGGGTTTCCAGCACCGCGAGGCCGGCGCGGCAGGCCAGCGGATTGCCGCCGAAAGTGGAGCCGTGGGTGCCGGCCGTAAAAAGCTGTGCGGCCTTGCCGCGGGCCAGGCAGGCCCCAATGGGCACGCCATTGCCAAGCCCCTTGGCGGTGGTCACGACATCCGGCAGCACGTCGCTGTGCTGGTAGGCGAAAAGTTTGCCGGTGCGACCATTGCCGGTCTGGATTTCGTCCAGCATCAACAGCCAGTCCTGCGCATCACAGATTTTTCGCAGCTGCTTGAGGTAGTCCGGTGCCGGTACGCGGATACCGCCCTCGCCCTGCACCGGCTCCACCAGAATGGCGACGATATCGTCGTGGGCCGCCGCCATTTTCTCGATGGCGGCGACATCGTTGAACGGTACCCGCAGGAATCCCTCGGGCAGCGGCGCGAAGCCGGCCTGTACCTTCTCGTTGCCGGTGGCGGTGAGGGTGGCGAGGGTACGGCCGTGGAAGGCGCCCTCCATCACCAGGATCCTGGGCACCGCCAGCCCGCGCGCATTACCGAGCCGGCGCGCCAGCTTGATGGCCGCCTCATTGGCCTCGGCTCCGGAATTGGAGAAGAACACGTTGTCCATGCCGGACAGGGAGGCGATGTTCTCCGCGAGCTGTTCCTGCGCCGGAATGTTGTACAGGTTGGAGACGTGCAGCAGCGTGCCCGCCTGCTCCCGGACGGCGGCGGTCACTGCGGGGTGGCAATGGCCGAGGCCACAGACAGCGATACCTGAGAGGGCATCCAGGTATCGTCGGCCGCCGTCATCCCACACATAGCTCCCCTCGCCCCGGACCAGGGTCAGGGTCCTCTCGCCATAGTTGTGCATCAGCGCGGGTGTGGCCACGGTACGTCTCCTCTATATGAACGGGCCTCAATTACCGGGCCGCAGAAAGTGCGGAATTGCCGCTGTTGACCAGCAGTTTCCCCGGGAAAGCCGGCAATACTAGCATAAGGCCGGTGGCAGGCCAGTGGCTGCCGGTGCAAAAAGCCCGCTTTCGTACCGCACTGCACACTAGGGTACAATGCCGGCCTGCGCGCAGCTGCCCAGCGCCGGTGCCGCGCCCAACAGCATCAAACGGTCCCATTAACCGAGGTTAGTCTTCCCTATGGATACACTGGAGAACATCAAGCAGCAGATCGCCGACAACGCCATCCTGCTTTACATGAAGGGCAGCCCCAACGCGCCCCAGTGCGGCTTTTCCATGCGCGCCTCGCAGGCGTTGATGGCCTGCGGCAAGCGCTTTGCCTACGTGGATGTGCTGTCCAACCCGGATATCCGCAGCGAACTGCCCAAATACGCCAACTGGCCGACCTTCCCGCAGCTGTGGGTAAAAGGCGAGCTGGTCGGTGGCTGTGACATCATCATGGAGATGTATGAAAACGGCGAGCTGAAGACCCTCATCGACGAGGCGGCAGCGGAGAGCGAGGGTGGCGAATAACGGCGCCTGATCCCGGCAATAAAAAACCGCGGCATGCCGCGGTTTTTTTGTGGCTGGAAAATGTCGGCACGGACAATTCGGGCCCGGGGGCTTATTCGTCGGATGCTTTTTCCATCTGGGTCTGCAGGTAGTTCTGCAGCCCTACCTTGTCGATCAGGCTCAGCTGGGTTTCCAGCCAGTCCACATGTTCCTCCTCGGAATCGAGGATTTTTTCCAGCAGCTCGCGGCTGCCGTAATCGCGCACGGATTCACAGTAGGCGATGCCATCGCGCAGATCGGGAATGGCCTTGGTTTCCAGCTTCAGGTCGCACTCCAGCATTTCCTGGGTATTCTCGCCGATGTACAGCTTGCCGAGGTGCTGCAGGTTGGGGATTCCCTCGAGAAACAGGATACGCTCGATCAGCCAGTCGGCGTGCTTCATTTCATCGATGGACTCGTGGTACTCCTTGTCCGCCAGTTCTTTCAGGCCCCAGTCCTTGAACATACGCGAGTGCAGGAAATACTGGTTGATGGCTACCAGTTCATTGCCAAGCGCCTTGTTCAGGTGTTCGATGACTTTAGGATCGCCTTTCATAGCTGTTGCTCCTTTGGCCCCGGGAGAAATTGCATTTGCTGCAGTGGATTCTCCGGAATTGTTTTTGCTTCTGTTGCGGGAAATTGCGCTCAACGGGTCCTCAAATCATAGGGCCTGAGTCGCTATGCCGGTCGAGTTTGCGGTGGTGATCGTGGCAAGTCAAGCACCGCCGACCTGCAGAGTTGTGCGATGAAATCACAATTATTTAGCGGAATTTTGCCAGTAAAAACAACGAGAATGATTGCTGTTTAGATTGATCCGCTCGCGACACTGATCCGCTGCCCCATTGCGGGAAATTCCATCAGTGACGGGACAGGCGGTAGCGGATTTCGGTGATTTTTTCTTCCGCCGCTTTGCGGTCGAACTGGTCTTCGACGCTGATGGCAACGTCCTCCTCCAGCCGGTCCAGGTAGGCGTTGAAACAGTGGATATCTTTTTTTCGGGTACAGATTTCTGCGAGGTCACGCAGTGCATTCAGCAGGTGGCGCATGACGACGCCACTCTCGCGGCCATACTCGCGGATTTCATCAAAGGCGGCATTGAGCAGGTCGGTAAAGTCCAGCACGGTGGTGACCAGGCGCAGCTTGCCCTGTTCATCATGGAAACAGTTGGGCAGCTCCGGGCGCTGCAATACCTTGCCGATGCCGTCCACCAATCGGTCGATACAGGAGTAGGCAGTAAACGGGTCGTTGATGCCGGGGGACAGTGCCCGCACGGCGATCTGTGCCATCTGGTGGATGGAGAACACCACATCCTGTTCCGCAGTCGGCAGCGGCCCCATGCTGATGGCGCCGTTGATGGTGGCGCTGATATCTTCACTGTCGAGCTGCCGGGGCGGCTCGTAAATGCGCGCTACCCTGGACCAGTGGTTGATGAAACTGCCCGGGTGCCAATCCAGCCGGATACTGCAATCGTGTTTCTCTGCCCAGGCGATCAGGGCGGACTTGTCCACTGCCAGCAGGTAGCCGCTCTCCTCGGTAAAAATACTGAGGTAATTCTCACCGAGTTTCAGCTTGTCCGGTGGGTAGCACTGCACCCGCTTGTCGAACTTGCGCTCACTGGGATAGTGCTCGTCAATGGCGGCGCTGAATTCCCTGTTGATGTGATAGGTCACGTTGTCCACCTGGATGGAGAGCGCGACGTTGTGGATGAAATAGATCAGGAAGGCAATGCTGATCAGCGACAGGACAAAGGCGGTATGCACCGAGAGATCATGGCTGGCGCCCGGATCCTGCAGCGCGTTGATGCCGCGCAGCACCATCAGCGCATAGATAAAAGTGGCGAGGAATATACCCAGCGCGACCTGGGTACCGCGGTCGCGCATAAAGTTGCGCACCAGCCGCGGACCAAACTGGTTGGAGGCCAGCGTCAGGGCCACCATGGTGATGGAAAAAACTGTACCGGCCACGGTAATGGTGGACGCCGCGATGGTGGTGAGCAGGGAGCGCGCGCTGTCCGGGTCCTCCAGACCCATCCAGCTGAGACCGGGGAGGGTGCTGAGTGTGGTCACCTTATCCAGATACAGCATCAGCTGCGCGAGCCCGATGGAGGCCGCCATCATCAGCGCAGGAATCATCCAGAAGCTGCTGCGCATCCGTTCGCTGATCAGTCGTAGCCTGTGTTGCATGCACGCCCTCGATCAATGCCGGCTTCTGCCGTGGAAAAGTCAGGGCTTAAAGATAGGTCAGTGCGGGGAACGCTGTCGGATGTGGGCCGGCACGGGCCGGGAGTTGGTGGTAAAGGGCAGGGCAGGCACCGGCTGAGAGTCCGGTGCCGGGGGGCTCGGCAGTGTATCAGGAAGCGGAGTAAAACAGCCCGTTGTTGGCTGCTGCCATTACGCCGGCGCCCATGGTCTCGTCGATGATTTCCTGGGTCAGCTCGGCACAGCGGCCACACTGGGAAGAGACACCGAGCTGCCGGCGCAGGGCGCGCACGGAGGTGGTGCCGTCGTACACGGCTTCCTTGATCTGGCGGTCAGTAATGCCTTTACAGATACAGACGTACATCTTTACTCAACCCTGGCGCTCAATTGCCCAAAAAATGACTTGTATGGATCGTATTGAAATTGAGAATGATTGTCAACAAGATTTCACGCGTGCAATATTCAGTCTAGGTGGCCAAAAAGCGACCTGCAGGTCAGCTGTGGACCGTGTTGGTAACCGTGTTCGTAGAAGGGGCGAGGGGACGCTTTGATGGCGGGATGGCACCGGAGCAGGTGTGCCGCTGTGCGGCCGGCGTTCATGCCCGTCCGCTATAGGATTGATATAAAAATTTAATGGGACTCGCCAGACCCCCTGTGTATCATAGCGGACCACTATTGCATCCGATTTTGCTCATAGCGATTGCATATAAAATGATCGCTGGGGCAGGTATTTGATCAACCCATCATTACATTGGAACGAGGAGGTTCTCATGGCAGTTCTGGTAGGCAAGCCGGCTCCGGACTTCACCGCTGCAGCGGTACTGGGCAACGGCGAGATCGTTGAAAACTACAACCTGAAAGAAGCCATCAAGGGCAAGAAAGCGGTTATTTTCTTCTACCCGCTGGACTTCACCTTTGTTTGCCCGTCCGAGCTGATCGCTTTCGACCACCGCTTTGAGGAATTCAAGAAGCGCGGTGTTGAGGTGATCGGTGTTTCCATCGATTCCCAGTTCTCCCACAACGCCTGGCGTAACACCCCGGTGAACGAGGGCGGTATCGGCCCGGTTCAGTACTCCCTGGTTGCCGACGTGAAGCACGAAATCTGCCAGGCCTACGACGTAGAGTCCGAGGGCGGTGTTGCTTTCCGTGGCTCCTTCCTGATCGACGAGGAAGGTGTTGTGCGTCACCAGGTTGTCAACGACCTGCCGCTGGGCCGTAACGTTGACGAAATGCTGCGCATGGTTGACGCGCTGGCGTTCCACCAGGAGCACGGCGAAGTTTGTCCGGCTGGCTGGCAGGAAGGTGACAAGGGCATGAACGCTTCCCCGGAAGGCGTTGCCGCTTACCTGAGCGAGCACTCCGAGAAGCTGTAAGCCTGATGTGACTTTCGGGTCGCAAAGGCGGCGGGTGCGTGGGTGCCCCCGCTTCCGTAAAAACCGCCGCAAGGCGGTTTTTTTATGCCCGGAGTTTGCGGCCGTGGCGGTGTGGTCAGTCGCGCAGTGGCCGTGCGCTGGCGTGAGTTTGCACTTACAATGAGCAACTGTGACGCTGCTGGCCGCGAGAGAATTTTTCGGCGGCCTGCTAGTCTTAGTACAACACAGTGTGTTGCCGCGGCGGCGCGAAGTACGGCATGAAGACTATATCTTTCCTCACCCTGATCGCGACCGGACGCCATGGAGGCGCCCGTTACTGCATCCTCCTGCTGGCACTTTTCTGTGTCTGGACGCCCGTGCGTGCGGCGGACGTGCAGTCAAAGGCCAAGCAGTTTGATCGCTATTTCCGCCAGCTGATGAAGGAAAAGGAGATCCCGGGCGGGGCCTATGTGATCGTCGATGGCGACCAGGTGGTGGCCATGGACACCTATGGGGTCCGCGTCAGGGGCAAAAGGGCCAAGGTGGACCCGCATACCGTGTTCCGCCTGGCGTCGGTTTCCAAGACTTTTGCCGGCAGCATGGCGGCGGTGCTCGCCCACGAAGAGATGTTTGACTGGCGTGACCGCGTCGTCAATTACGTTCCCGATCTGCGCTTCAAGACCCCGTCGCTCTCCCGCGAGCTGCAGGTGGAGCACCTGCTGAGTCATTCCTCAGGCCTGACACCCAATGCCTACGACAACTATCTCGAGGATGACAAGCCGCTCAGCAAGATCCTGCCCAAGTTCGCCAACATCGACCCGCGCTGCAAGCCGGGCAAGTGTTACGGCTACCAGAATGTACTGTTCAGCCTCATCGAGGACGTGATCCTCAAGACCACCGGTGTGAGCTACGAGCGCCAGCTGAGAGAGCGCTTCTTCACCCCCCTGAAGATGGGCGACGCCTCGGTGGGCTGGGAGAGTTTCATGGCGTCCGACAACCGCGCTGCACCCCATGTGCAGACCGGCCGGGGCTGGCGGGCGACCAAGGTGGAGCGGGAGTACTATTACGCGGCGCCAGCTGCCGGGGTGAACGCCAGCATTTCCGACATGGCCCAGTGGCTGAAGGCGCAGATGGGCTACTACCCCAAGGTGCTGTCGCCCGAGGTCATACAGGACATTACCACCGAGCGTGTGTCCACCCAGCGTCATATGCGCCACCGGATCTGGCGTGACCACCTGTCCCATGCTGGTTACGGCCTCGGCTGGCGCCTCTACACCATGGGCGATGACCGCATCATCTACCACGGTGGCTGGGTTGCGGGCTTCCGCGCTGCGGTCGCCTACTCCGAGAAGCAGAAGGTCGGTATCGCCATTCTGATGAATGCAGAATCCCGCGTGATCGCCGACCTGACCGCTAATTTCGTCATCGATATCACCGGCAACGGCAACCTGGCCACGGCGATGGCCAATAAATAGTTCTCGGGATTGTTCCCCTGATCCCCGTTAATGGTGCCCAAAGCTGACTCCCGGGCGGCCTGCTGGCGGGGGTGGGGCTTCAAAACCGCATGAATACCTCCCTGTAGCTCTGTCGATGCCGTCCCTGGCATCGACAGTTTTGAATCCCCACCCCCGCCAGCCGGCCTGCGCAGCGTATTGCGCGGCAGTCGCTCTGGGCCTGACCTGCTGGCGATTGCTTTGTCTTTCTCAGCGATCCGCTAAGGCGTGGTACCCGGTGCGCCCTTTCGAAACCGTCCGCGCCAGGGACGGCGCGGACGGAGCTACAGGGATGTATTCATGCGTTTTCGAAAGGGCGCACCGGGTGCCGTGCCGCCCCGAGGGCCCGAAGGAGTATTCGTGGAGCCCCATGTAGGCCTTGAAACCCCGCCAGTGACCCCTATATCTGCTCCCTGTTCCGAATGAAGTGTACGGGGAGACCAATTTATGACCGTTGAGGCCCACAAAGAGCGCCACGGTTTCCAGACGGAAGCCAAGCAGCTGCTGCACCTGATGATCCACTCGCTTTACTCCAACAAGGAGATTTTCCTGCGCGAGCTGGTATCCAACGCCTCCGATGCCGCTGACAAGCTGCGCTTCGAGGCCCTCTCCAGGCCCGAGTTGCTGGAGGAGGACCCGGACCTGCGTATTCGCATCGAGTTCGATAAGGAAGAGGGCACCATCAGCATCACCGACAACGGTATCGGCATGAGCCGCGACGAGGTGATCGAGAACCTGGGTACCATTGCCCGCTCCGGTACGGCCAGCTTCATGCAGAACCTGACCGGCGACCAGAAGAAGGACGCGCACCTGATTGGCCAGTTCGGTGTGGGCTTCTACTCCGCGTTTATCGTTGCTGACCGGGTCGAGGTCTTTACCCGCCGTGCTGGTGCCGGTACCGACCAGGGCGTGCACTGGGAGTGCAGTGGTGAGGCCGAGTACTCGGTGGAGAACGTCGAGTGGCCGCAGCGCGGCACCCGTGTCGTCCTGCACCTGAAAGAGGACGCGAAAGAGTTCGCCGACGGCTGGCGCCTGCGCTCCATCATCAAGAAGTACTCCGACCATATCGCCCTGCCGGTGGAGATGCTGAAGGAGGAGGCTCCGGCGGCAGAGGGTGAGGAGAAGGAAGACAAGGCCCCGGAATTCGAAGCGGTCAACGCTGCCCAGGCCCTGTGGACCCGCTCCCGCAGCGACATCAAGTCCGAGGAGTACAAGGAATTCTACAAGCACATCGCCCACGATTTCGATGATCCGCTCACCTGGAGCCATAACCGCGTCGAGGGCAAGCTGGATTACACCAGCCTGCTGTACATCCCCGGCCGTGCGCCGTTCGACCTGTACCAGCGTGACGCTGCCCGCGGCCTGAAGCTGTATGTGCAGCGCACTTTCATCATGGACGACGCCGAGCAGTTCCTGCCGCTGTACCTGCGCTTCGTCAAGGGTGTGCTGGACTCCAACGATCTGCCGCTGAACGTGTCCCGCGAAATCCTGCAGAAGGATCGCAACACCGACGCGATCAAGAGTGCGCTGACCAAGCGCGTGCTGGACATGCTGGGCAAACTGGCGAGCAAAGATGCGGACGAGTACCAGAAGTTCTGGGACCTGTTCGGCAATGTCCTCAAAGAGGGTCCGGCAGAGGACTTCGCCAACAAGGAGAAGATTGCCAAGCTGCTGCGTTTCTCCTCCACCCATACCGACGAGCCGAAGCAGGACCAGTCCCTGGAGGACTATGCCGGCCGGATGAAAGATGGGCAGAAATACATCTACTATGTCTGCGCCGACAACTTTGCCACCGCCAAATCCAGCCCGTACCTGGAAGTGTTCCGCAAGAAGGGTATCGAAGTGCTGCTGCTCACCGACCAGATCGACGAGTGGTTCGTGGGCCATATGCACGAGTTTGACGGCAAGCCGTTCCAGGATGTGGCCAAAGGTGCCCTGGACCTGGGCGAGGCCGAGAGCGAGGAAGACAAGGCCGAGCGCGAGAAGGTAGAAGAGCAGGCCGGCGCGCTGGTGGAGCGGGTCAAGGAAGTACTGAAGAACCGTGTAGAAGATGTACGCGCCACCACCCGGCTGGTGGATTCACCGGCCTGCCTGGTGGTCAGCGAGCAGGATATGGGCCCGCAGATGCGCCGTATCCTGGAGCAGGCTGGTCAGGCGCTGCCGGAGGCCAAGCCGATTTTCGAGGTCAACCCCTCCCACCCGCTGGTACAGCGCCTGGACCAGGAGCAGGACGAGGACCGTTTTGCGGACCTGACCAACATCCTGATGGATCAGGCCAACCTGGCGGCGGGCAATCAGCTCGCCGACCCGGCGGACTATGTGCGGCGTCTCAATACGCTGTTGCTGGAGCTGAACGGCTGAGCCGTATCGGCAAATCAGCGGGGAAGGGCGGCCTGGTGCCGCCCTTTTTTGTGCCCTGATGCCGGCTGTTTCTTCCCCCGTCCGATGAAATATCACGCGAATTGTGCGGGAAATGACGTTTACTGGTTGTGAAGTGAACGGAGTCCGCACTTTTTTTCCGGGTTCATTGGGCTGCCTCCTCTTGGCCTCTATAATCGGCCCAACAACGACAACTTCCCTCTGACTTACCCCGGGCTTTTATGACACAGACGGAAACTTCAGCGCCTGTTTCCATTGCCGTACTGGGTGGCGGCAGTTTTGGTACTGCCATTGCCAATATTGTTGCCGGCAACGGGCATGATACGCGCCAGTGGATGCGTGACCCTGAAAAAGCCGCCAGCTGCCGCCAGCTGCGCGAGAATACCTATTACCTGCCCGGAGTGCCCCTGCATCCCGAGTTGACTATCACCAGCGACCTGCAAGCGGCGGTGAAGGACTGCAGGATTGTCTTTGTGGCCATCCCCAGCAAATCTTTCCGGCAGGTGGTCAAGACCGTTGCCCCCATGCTTGCGCCCGGCACCATGCTGATATCCACCACCAAGGGGATCGAGCACGACAGTTTCCACCTGATGAGCGACATTCTGCTGGAAGAGACCAGCGGTATGCGGGTGGGAGTGTTGAGTGGCCCGAATTTTGCGAAAGAAATTGTCGAGGGGCATTACACCGCAACGGTGATTGCCAGTGAGCACGAGGAACTCTGCAAGACCATCCAGAATGTTCTGCATTCCGAGACTTTCCGTGTCTATTCCAGCAATGATGTGTTTGGGGTGGAACTGGCCGGGGCACTGAAAAATATCTACGCCATTGTCACCGGCATGGCCAAGGCACTGGGGCGCGGCGGCAACACCACCAGCCTGTTGATTACCCGTGCATTGGCGGAAATGATGCGTCTCGCCGAGGCGATGGGGGCGGATCCCATGACCTTTATCGGGCTCGCCGGCGTCGGCGACCTGATTCTTACCTGCTCTTCCGACCTGAGCCGCAACTACCGTGTCGGCTACCTGGTGGGCAAGGGGATGCCGCTGGAACAGGCCGTCGCAGAAATCGGTCAGGTCGCCGAAGGGGTGAACACAGTACGCCTGATCAAGCGCAAGGCAGACGAACTCGGGGTGTACATGCCCTTGGTTTCGGCAATTCACGCCATATTATTTGAAGAGCGCCCGATTCCCGAGGTGATCAGGGATCTGATGTCCGGCGCGCAAACTTTTGACGTGGCCTACTCGGCCAAACCCTGATGGTGATCGCACATGGATAACGAAGAACTCAAAAAGAACATTTCCTCCGGCAACCAGTGGATGCGCCTGCTCTACATGGTGCTCTTTTTCATTCTGCTGGAAATCGCCGGCGTAGTGATGCTGGCTGTGGTGGTGCTGCAGTTCCTGTTCGCCCTGTTTACCGGCAGTGCCAACGATAACCTGCGCCGGCTGGGGGACCAGATCGCCTCCTATGTCTATCAGACCCTGCAGTTCCTGATCTACAACTCGGAAGAGAAGCCATTTCCCTTCTCCGAATGGCCGGAGTCGGAGGTGGAAGACCTGTCTGGCTACGAGAGCGCCGAGGAAGTGAATGGCGAAGTCGTGGCAGAAGAAGACGATGAGCGCGAGAGTGAAGATAAAGGGGCGAAGGGTGCCGGTGCCTACGTTCCGGTTGAACTGGAGGCCGAAGACGTAGAAAAGGCTGCCGAGGACGTGGAAAAGGAAAGTGATGCCGGAGCTGGCAGCAAGGGCAGCGGCAAAAGTTCGTCCAAGAAAAATGCGTCAGGCGATAGCGACAAAAGCTGATTTGCCCTGCGGGAGGTAACGGTGAAGCTACTGATTTTGCGCCACGGCCAGGCGGAACCCCATCGGGGTGACGATTCCTCCCGGGAACTCACTGAACACGGCCGCCAGCAGGTGGCGGCCCTGTGTCGGGCCCGGGCAACGGAGCTTGCCGAAGTGCGTGCCATCTGGGCGAGTCCATTCGTGCGCACCCAGCAGACTGCGGCAATCGCGGCAGAACTACTCGGCCTGCCGGTGCGGACCGAGCCGGTTCTGTTGGGTGACACGCCACCCTCGGTGGTACTGGACGCACTCGCGGCAGCCCAGGATTTCCCGCTCCTGTTGGTCAGCCACCAGCCGCTGGTGGGCAGTCTCGTCAATGGCCTGTGCGGTAGCGGTAACCAGCACCCGATGGGCACGTCCTCGCTGGCCTGCCTCAGCGCCGAGGTCTGGGCCAACAACTGCGCCGAGCTGGAGTGGCTGCAGCACGCTGAAAAGTAGGCCCGGCGTTGCGCGCTTTCCCCATGGCCTGAGACCATCGCCGCTGAGCTGCATGGTCATTGCTAGCTGCAAACGTGGCTGGCAGCATGGCGGTTCTTTCTGCTGGACCGTTGCACCATGTCTGAGATTTTCCGGGAAATTACCCTCGAATTCGATGGCCGCGCCATCGCCGCCCGTCGCTACGGCAGCGAGGGGGGCGAGCCGGTGCTGGCACTGCACGGCTGGTTGGACAACTGCGCCAGCTTCGCCAGCCTGGCTCCGCTGCTCGATGGGCTCGACCTGGTAGCAGTGGATATGGCTGGCCACGGTCGCAGCTATCATCGTTCCGGCGATGCCAACTACAACATCTGGGAAGAGGTGGAGGATGTCATCGGCATCACGCATGCGCTGGGATGGCGCCGGTTCTCCCTGCTCGCCCATTCCCGCGGTGCCGTCGCTGCCATGCTCACTGCCGGCACCTTCCCGGATCGCATCTGCCGCCTGGCGCTGATCGATGGGCTGGTGCCACCGCCGGCCAGGGCGGAGGAGGCGCCGGAGAATCTGGCGCGGGCGATCGCCCAGCGGGCCCGATATGCGCACCGCAAACCGCGGGAGTTCGCCACGCTGGATGAGGCCGTGGAGGCGCGCAAGAATGGGATGTTCCGCCTCTCGGACCAGGCCGCGCTGCTGCTGGTACAGCGGGGCACCCGCGACCTTGGTCAGCGCTTGACCTGGAGCAGCGATCCGCGCCTGATGGCCACTTCCACCGGCAAACTCACCAGTCCCCAGGTCCGGGCGTTTCTCGATCGGGTCACCATGCCGGTACGGCTGGTGCTGGCTCGGGATGGAATTCTGGACATGATCGAGCGCATGCGGCCGCTGTTGTCAGGGCGGGATAATATTGCCGTGCGGGAAATGGACGGCGGCCACCACCTGCATATGGAGGGCGGAGCCGCTGAAGTCGCCGATTGGATCGGACCCTTTCTGCGCGGGCAGGAAAGCTGAACGCCTAGAACGGCAGGCGCTTTGAATAACAGCTCGGATCCATTTCACGCACTTCGACCGTCACCGCCGGTACACCGTCTGCGAACTGGCACAGGGTGTTGAACACGGTGGAACTCAACGACTCCCGGTCCCGCTCACTGCGCCCCTCGAACAGGCGCACTTCTGCATGGATGAAACTGCCACCCTTCTCGCCGGCAATAAAGTGGCGGAACGGAATGGCGCGGGTCTTGATGGTGTGTGGGGCGAAAAGCCCGGAGCGGTTCATGGCTTCCTGGGCAGAACTGACCAGGGCGGGGATGGAAATTGATTCCTCGAGTTTTTCGGCGTACTCGATCACCAGGTGGGGCATTGTCTTCACTCCTTGAACAGGGCTCTGGCCGGCGGACACATCCATGTGCCCCAGCATGCAATCTTAGACCTCAGCGGATCAGGGAGAGGAACTCGGTACGGGTGGCCTGCTGGTCGCGGAAGGAACCCAGCATGGCGGAGGTCTTCATCACGGAATTCTGCTTTTCGACGCCGCGCATCATCATGCACATGTGCTTGGCCTCAATGATGACGCCGACGCCTGCGGCACCGGTAACGCGCTGAATGGTCTCGGCGACCTGCACTGTCAGCTGCTCCTGAATCTGCAGGCGGCGGGCAAACATGTCGACGATGCGGGCAATCTTGGACAGCCCCAGCACCTTACCGTCGGGAATATAGGCAACGTGCGCCTTACCGATAAACGGCAGCATATGGTGCTCGCAGAGGGAGTAGAGTTCGATGTCCTTGACCAGTACCATCTCGCTGCAATCGGAGGGGAAGAGCGCATCGTTGACCACTTCTTCCACCGTCTGCTCATAGCCCCTGGTGAGGTAGGCCATGGCCTTGGCCGCACGTTCGGGCGTATCTCTCAGGCCCGGGCGTTGCAGATCCTCGCCGATTGCCTCAATAATTCGCGCGTAATGTTCTTTCATCTGGTCCTGCTGTCTACTTTCACTGCCCGGGGGCGGGGTGCGCTACCCTAAGCGTTTGTCACCTTTGAGTAAAGATCCGGCGCACAGGTGTCGGCGCTCCAGGACTGTTTTACTTTGCGCCAACGCCGGCGGATCACGTGGCGGGGCGTCGCGGGCCTGCTGGCCCGTGCTCTTCAAGGATAGAGCCAATGACCGAAAACCGTGAATCGGCGCCGGGAAACCCGGAAAACCTTCGCGACCTCAGCACTCTGCTGGATTTCGTACGCTGGGGAACCAGCCGTTTCAACGAGGCTGGTCTCTGGTTCGGCCATGGCACCGACAATGCCTGGGATGAGGCACTCACGCTGGTGATGCACACCCTGCACCTGCCGATGGACAGCAAGCCGGAAGTGCTCCAGGCCCGGCTGACCATGAGCGAGCGGCGGGAGGTCATGGCGATCCTGCAGCGGCGGGTGAGCGAGCGGCTGCCCGCGGCCTACCTTACCCATGAGGCCCACTTCTGCGATATGACCTTCTATGTCGACAGTCGTGTGCTGGTGCCGCGCTCACCCATCGCCGAGCTGATTCGCCAGGAATTTCAGCCGTGGCTGACGGTGGAGCCACTGGCGATCCTCGATCTCTGTTGCGGCAGTGGCTGTATCGGTATCGCCTGCGCGGAGACCTTTCCGGAAGCGCGGGTTGACCTCAGTGACATTTCTTCCGGCGCGGTGGAAGTGGCGCAAATCAACATCAACCGGCAGCAGCTCAACGAGCGGGTCCGCGCTGTGCAGTCAGATCTGTTTGCGGGACTGGAAGGGTGCAGCTACGAGCTGATCGTCTGCAATCCCCCGTACGTGGATGCCCGCGATCTTGCCGAGATGCCGGCGGAGTACCAGGCCGAGCCGGAGATTGCACTGGGTTCCGGCGATGACGGCCTCGACTTTACCCGCCGGTTGTTGCGGGAGGCGGCCAACCACCTGCAGCCGGAGGGCATCCTGGTGTGTGAAGTCGGCAACAGCTGGGAGGCGCTGGAGCGCACCTTCCCGGAGGTGCCGTTCCTGTGGCCGGAATTCGAGGATGGTGGTCACGGGGTTTTCGTGATCAGCCGCGAGGAGCTACTCGCCTACCACGCCCACTTCGCAGAAGAGTAATTCCTCTCTTTGTCGGCGGGCCGGGCGAAGTGATCTGTGCTTTTTGCCCGGCGCGCGGCCGCACCGGCGGCTAATCCTTTATAATGCGCGGTTTTCACCCAATAAAAAATCCAGCAGGCAGGGACCTTCGCGTATGTCGGGCAACACCTTTGGCAAGCTCTTCTGTGTCACCACGTTCGGCGAGAGCCACGGTCCGGCACTGGGCTGTATCGTGGACGGCTGCCCGCCCGGACTGGAAATTTCTGTCGAAGACCTGCAAGGGGACCTGGACCGCCGCAAACCCGGCACCTCCCGCTACACCACCCAGCGCCGCGAGGGTGACGAGGTGAAAATCCTCTCCGGGGTGTTCGAGGGTAAGACCACCGGGACCCCAATCGGCCTGCTGATCGAGAATACTGACCAGCGTTCCAAGGATTACGCCAACATCGCAGAACAGGTGCGCCCGGCCCACGCGGATTACACCTACTGGCAAAAGTACGGTGTACGCGACTACCGCGGCGGCGGTCGCTCTTCGGCCCGCGAGACGGCCATGCGTGTGGCTGCCGGTGCCATCGCCAAGAAGTGGTTGCGGGAGCGGCTGGGTATCGAGGTGCGCGGTTATCTTTCCCAGCTGGGACCGATCAAGGTGGAGAAGCTGGACTGGGACCAGGTGGACCAGAACCCCTTTTTCTGCCCGGACGCGGACAAGGTGCCTGAGATGGAGGCCTACATGCAGGCGCTGATCAAGGAGGGCAACTCGATCGGTGCGCGCATCTCTGTCCACGCCTCTGGCGTCCCGGCGGGCCTGGGCGAGCCCATTTTCGATCGCCTGGATGCGGATCTGGCCCATGCCCTGATGAGTATCAATGCGGTAAAAGGCGTGGAGATCGGGGCCGGTTTCGCCTGCGTGGAGCAGAAGGGCACCGAGCACCGCGATGAAATCACCCCGGACGGCTTCCTCTCCAATCACGCCGGCGGCGTGCTGGGGGGGATCTCCAGTGGCCAGGAGCTGATCGCCCATATCGCCCTGAAACCCACTTCCAGCCTGCGCATTCCCGGCAGGAGCATCGATACCCATGGCAACCCGATCGAAGTCGTGACCAAAGGTCGCCACGATCCCTGCGTGGGCATCCGTGCGACACCGATCGCCGAGGCGATGATGGCACTGGTGCTGATGGATCATGTGCTGCGCCAGCGGGCACAGAACGCCGATGTGAAGTCGGGGGTTGTGACTGTCGGCGGCTGAACAATCCGTCGTATCCCTGCGGTTCAGCGTGAAAAGCGTGATGCGAAGGCGGAGTGCCTGGCGAAGACTTTCGAAACCGTCGGCGCCATGGACGGCGCCGCCGGAGCATACAGGGAAGTACTTGTGCGTTTTCGAAAGTCTTCGCCAGGTGCTTCGACGCTACTTCAGTTATGTAGCACTGCTCCTGTTGGACCAAATCGGAGCGGGAGAACCGAAGGTGGTAAACCCCTGTTCCCGTTGCAGGGAGGTGTGGTGGCGGCAAAGCACCTGCACGGGTATTTCGAAACGCTGTAAATACATCCGTGTACGCTCCGTCGGCGCCGTCCATGGCGCCGACGGTTCGAAATACCCGTGCAGGCGCCTTGCCTTCGATTCCGGCTACCGGCTCTCTTCAAGCAAAGGCAGATCTCCAGTTTTTTGTTCTTGTGCTCACGATGTGCTCGGCAGCTTGTTGGTAGTGTCTCGCCTGTTTGGCGGATTGCAGGAGGCAGAAGCAAAAAAGGCGGCCAATGGCCGCCTTTCTTGTCCGTACCCGGAGCCGGTGAAGGCTTACAGGTGCAGGTTCAGACCCAGGTAGGGGCCCTTGATTTCGAGGTCGCTCTGGAGTTCGTCCAGCTCCTGCAGTTCGAGGGACATGCTGCGGTAACCGGCCTCGATGGCGAAGTCCAGCGCGGGTACGAAGTCCCAGCGGACCTTGGCGGTGAAGTCGGTGATGGTGTCACCCTTGTAACCGGTGCCGTTGCCCTGGGCCACGATGGACCAGCCGGTGAAGGGCAGGTCGAAACGGGCCATGCCGTAGGCCATCGGCAGGTAGCCGGACAGTTCGACGGTCTCGGCCTGCAGTGCGCTGGAGACATTCAGCTCACCAGCGTACTGGCGTGCAGTGAGGCCGATGTCGAGGTTCACCCAGTTATCCAGCAGTTCGTAGTAGAGCGTGGCGTCGGTGTGGCTCAGGTTCAGGTCGGCATTTACTTCACTGCCGATCAGGAAGGTCTCGTCACCGAAGGTCACGAACTCATCCAGCTGGGCCATGCCGTCGGTCTCGATGCTGCTGTGGGCAACCAGAATGTTCGGGATCAGCGGGATCGGGTGTTCCAGCGCCGCCTGGATGAAGGTGATGTTGTCCTCAGCGGGCGCAAACTCCTCGATATCGAAGCCGTCGTTGCCGATGCCGCCGGTGTAGGACGGCATCCAGACGCCGGCGCTGGCGTCAAAGCCGAGGATGGTGTCCGCGCTGGCAGTGCCGCTGGCGAGGGCGACCGCGAGGGCCAGGGTTATTTTTTTCATGGTTCTCACTCCGTGTCAGATGTGGCCAGTTCTTGTTTTGGCGCGTAGTTTACTAATTTTTTCATGACGGCGCGGTGTCCAGTGCACAGATTCGGCAATTTCCGTGATCAAGTGCCGGTTTTGGGTGGTTCCTGGTGGCACGCCGTGTCCAGGAGCATCTGCTGCAGGGCGCTGGCGGCATTGCTCAGTGTGCGGGCGCGGTGGTTGATGACCCCGAGGTTGCGCACCACGTTTAACTGCGGGACGGGCAGTTCGGCCAGTGATTCGTCCACCAGCGTGCGCGGCAGTACGCTCCAGCCCAGGCCTACCCCGGCCATCATCTTGATGGTCTCGAGGAAGTTGGTGGCCAGTTTGGCAGTGAGCTTGAGGCCCTGGGCGTCGAATTCCCGCTTGATCAGGCGGCCTGTGTAGGTGTTGAGATCCGGCAGGATGGCCGGATAGCGGGCCAGGTCCGGCAGGTCGAGAGTGGTCATCTGCGCCAGCGGGTGGTCAGGTGCTGCCACCACCACGCAGGGGTCGGGCCAGACCACCCGGGCGTTGAGGTTCGGGTATTCCTTCAGGGCCAGGGTGACCACTGCCAATTCATATTCCCCCGCCATCAGCGCCTCGTAGGCCTGCTCCGAATCCACGAAATCGATATCCAGGGCCACTTCGGGGTAGCGGTTGCTGTACTCCCTGAGTACCGGCGGCAGGTGGTGGAGCCCCACGTGGTGGCTGGTGGCGATACGCAGGCTGCCACTCACCTCGCCACCGAGGCTGCGCAACTCGCGTTCGGCGTCGCTCACCTCGTTGAGGATATGCCGGGCCCGCGGCAGCAGGGCGCGGCCGGCATCGGTCAGCTGCAGCTTGCGACCGATGCGGTCGAAAAGCGGAGTGCCCAGCTGTTGCTCCAGCGCCGCCAGGCGCTTGCTGACAGCGGGCTGGGTCAGGTGCAGGTGCTCTGCCGCCTCGGAGACAGAGCCCTGTTCGGCGATGCTGAGGAAGGCCCTCAGCCACTGGATTTCCATCGTGTTTCACTACCCTGTTGGTGTGCCGGAATATGCATTCCCTTTAGGACTGCTCTTTATAATAAATATAAATTGATGTTATTCAATGCCTCCCCTTAGACTGCTGCCATCCAAAAAAGAGGAGAGACGGCCATGGCCGGGCAGACGCTCTACGACAAACTCTGGCAGGACCATCTGGTCAAGAGCCGCGAAGACGGCACTGCACTGATCTACATCGACCGTCACCTGATTCACGAGGTGACTTCCCCGCAGGCATTCGAAGGCCTGCGCCTGGCGGGCCGCCAGCTCTGGCGCAAGGACTCGCTGGTGGCGACCCCTGATCACAATGTGCCCTCCGAGGCTGCCGAGCGTGCCGGCGGTGTGGCCGGTATCCGCGACGAGGTGTCCCGCATCCAGGTCCAGACCCTGGATGAGAATTGCCGCGACTTTGACGTTGTGCAGTTCGGCATCAATGAACCGGGGCAGGGCATCGTGCATGTAATCGGCCCCGAGACCGGCGCCACCCTGCCGGGCATGACCGTGGTCTGCGGGGACTCCCACACATCGACCCACGGCGCCCTCGGTGCGCTGGCACACGGTATCGGCACTTCCGAAGTCGAGCACGTGATGGCCACCCAGTGCCTGATCCAGAAGAAAATGAAGAACATGCTGGTGCGCGTCGACGGGGAGCTCGGACCCGGTGTTACCGCCAAGGACGTGGTGCTGGCGATCATCGGCAAGATCGGCACGGCCGGTGGTACCGGCTATGCCATCGAATTCGGTGGCTCGGCGATCCGCAGCCTGTCCATGGAAGGGCGCATGACCATCTGCAACATGGCCATCGAAGCCGGTGCCCGCGCCGGCATGGTAGCGGTGGACCAGGTCACACTCGACTATGTAAAAGACAAGCCCTACGCGCCGAAAGGTGCGCAGTGGGAAAAGGCGGTGGCAGCCTGGAACCAGCTGCACTCGGATGACGACGCGGTGTTCGATGCCGTCGTGGAACTGAAGGCCGAGGAAATCGAGCCGCAGGTGAGCTGGGGGACTTCCCCGGAAATGGTGGCACCGGTGAGCGCGACTGTGCCAGACCCGGCGGCTGAGGCCGATGCCACCCGGCGCACGGGTATCGAGCGGGCACTGGAATACATGGGGCTCGAAGCCGGCCAGAAAATTACCGATATCAAGCTGGACCGCGTGTTCATCGGTTCCTGCACCAACTCCCGCATTGAGGACTTGCGTGCAGCAGCTGCGGTGGCCAAAGGTCGCCAGAAGGCGGACAGCGTGAAGCAGGTATTAATCGTGCCCGGTTCCCAGGCGGTGAAGGCCCAGGCGGAGAAAGAGGGCCTGCACGAGATCTTTATCGATGCCGGCTTTGAATGGCGCGAGCCCTCCTGCTCCATGTGTCTGGCGATGAATGCGGACAAGCTGGGCGCCGGTGAGCACTGTGCCTCCACTTCCAACCGCAATTTCGAGGGTCGCCAGGGTTACGGCGGACGCACACACCTGGTCAGCCCCAGCATGGCGGCCGCTGCCGCGATTGCCGGCCACTTCGTCGATGTGCGGGAGTTCACCCGGCAAGAAGCCCTGAGCGGAGAGGAGATTTAACGATGAAAGCCTTTACCCAGCATAAGGGCCTGGTGGCACCGATGGATCGCGCCAACGTGGATACGGACCTGATCATCCCGAAGCAGTTCCTGAAGTCCATCAAGCGCACCGGTTTTGGCCCCAACCTTTTCGATGAGCTGCGTTACCTGGACGAGGGTTTTCCCGGACAGGATTGCTCGAACCGGCCGTTGAACCCGGATTTTCCGCTGAATTTTCCCCGTTACCAGGGCGCCTCGGTGCTGCTGGCGCGGAAGAATTTCGGCTGCGGTTCCAGCCGTGAACACGCGCCCTGGGCGCTGGACGATTTCGGTTTTCGCGCCATCATCGCGCCGAGCTTCGCCGATATCTTCTTCAACAACTGCTTCAAGAATGGCTTGCTGCCGATCGTGCTGGACGAGGACGTCGTCGCTCAGTTGTTTGAAGAAATGTATGCCCAGGAAGGTTACGAGCTGACCATCGACCTGGAAAAGCAGCAGGTGATCAAGCCGAATGGCGAGGCCATCGCCTTTGAGGTTGACGCCTTCCGCAAGCACTGTCTGCTGAACGGCCTCGATGATATCGGCCTGACACTGGAAGACGCCGACGATATCCGCACTTATGAAGCCAAGCGCCGTGAGCAGGCACCCTGGTTGTTTGATGCGGTGAAATAGGTTTTTACGAATCAGTGGCCCGGGCAGTAAGGGCAGGGCCCCGGGCGGCTCCACTGGAGAGGGATCTTTGCCAGACACGCCGTAAACCCATCCCTGGGGGCTCTGCACCGCCATCCATGGCGGTGAAGGTCTGGCAAAGGTCCCTCACCATCGAAGCCTTCGCTTCAAAGAGCTGGACGTCGAACCGCGCAGTTCGATATTGCGCTGAACTTAAATGCGAAGGCGCTGGTGCTGGTAGCCTCTTGCGGGACTGTCGGCGAGAGGGACCTCGCCGACAAGCCTACAGGGATGTATTCACGGCGTGTCTCGCAAGAGGCTACCAGCACCAGCGCCGCTCCAGGAGCCAGAAAAGAAACGCGGTTCCACATCAGGAAAGAATATGAGCAAGAAAATCATGATCCTCCCGGGCGACGGTATTGGCCCGGAAATCGTTGAGCAGGCGGTGGCCGTACTGGAAGCCGCAGACAAGAAATTCAATCTGGGTCTCAGTTTCGAGCAGGGCCTGATCGGTGGTGCCTCGATCGACGCCCACGGCGAACCGCTCACCGATGCGCAGCTCGAGGCGGCGGGCGCTTGCGACGCAGTGCTTCTGGGCGCAGTCGGTGGTCCCAAGTGGGACAAGCTGGAGCGGGATATCCGCCCGGAAAAAGGCCTGCTGAAGATCCGCAGCAAGCTGGGCCTCTATGCCAACCTGCGCCCGGCAATCCTGTACCCGCAGCTGGCTGCGGCTTCGTCATTGAAGCCGGAGGTGGTTTCCGGTCTGGATATCCTGATCGTGCGCGAGCTCACCGGCGGCATCTACTTCGGTGAGCCGCGCGGCATCCGTACATTGGAGAACGGCGAGAAGCAGGGCTACAACACCTACGTGTACAGCGAGTCAGAGATCGAGCGCATTGCCCGCACTGCCTTCGAGGCGGCGCGCAAGCGCAACGGCAAGCTATGCTCAGTGGACAAGGCCAACGTGCTGGAAGTGACTGTGCTGTGGCGCGAAGTGCTGGATCGCCTGGCCCCGGAATATCCGGATGTGGAGTTGTCCCACATGTATGTGGACAACGCGGCCATGCAGCTGGTGCGCGCACCCAAGCAGTTTGACGTGATGGTGACCGGCAATATGTTCGGTGACATCCTGTCCGATGCGGCCGCCATGCTCACCGGTTCTATCGGTATGCTGCCGTCAGCGTCCCTGAACGAGAGTGGCTTCGGTCTTTACGAGCCCTGTCATGGTTCAGCACCGGATATCGCCGGGCAGGGCGTGGCCAATCCGCTGGCGACGATTCTGTCTGCGGCGATGATGCTGCGCTATTCACTGGATATGGGCGAGGCGGCCGCCGCGATCGAAAGCGCCGTCAGCAAGGTTCTCGACGAAGGACTGCGCACTGCGGACATCGTTACCGATGGTTCCAGGAAGGTTTCTACCGCAGAGATGGGCGCGGCAGTGGTGGCCGCTTTCTGATATTCCCGTTTCTTTTCACGGCACCGGATGCCCCGACTGACAGGGGCGCAAACGAACATAGAAAGAACAGGATACTGCAATGCAAAAAGTAGGTTTTATTGGTTGGCGCGGCATGGTTGGCTCGGTGTTGATGGAGCGCATGCTCGCCGAGAACGATTTTGCCCACATCGCCGAGCCGGTTTTCTTCTCCACTTCCAATGCGGGGGGCAAGGCACCGGATATCGGCCGTGAGGTAGCGCCACTGGGTGATGCCTACGATCTGGATGCACTGGCGGCACTGGACGCCATCGTCAGCTGTCAGGGCGGTGATTACACCAAGGAAGTGTTCACAAAGCTGCGTGAAAAAGGCTGGCAGGGTTACTGGATCGATGCCGCCTCGAGCCTGCGCATGGAGGACGATGCCATCATCGTCCTGGACCCGGTCAACCGTGGAGTGATCGACAAGGGTATCGATAGTGGCGTGAAAAATTTCATCGGTGGTAACTGCACCGTGAGCCTGATGTTGATGGCGCTGGGTGGTCTGTACAAGGCTGGCCTGGTGGAGTGGATTTCCGCCATGACTTACCAGGCCGCCAGCGGCGCCGGTGCCAAGAACATGCGGGAGCTGATCTCGCAGATGGGCGCCATCCGTGACGGCGTGGCCGATGAACTGGCCGACCCGGCCTCCGCCATTCTGGAGATCGATCGTAAGGTGGCAGATTCCATGCGCTCCGGTGAATTCCCGACGGCGGAATTCGGTGCGCCGCTGGCCGGCAGCCTGCTGCCGTGGATCGACAAGCAGATGGAATCCGGCCAGAGCCGCGAGGAGTGGAAGGCCCAGGTGGAGTCCAACAAGATCCTCGGCACCGACAGCACCATTCCCGTGGATGGCACCTGCGTGCGAATCGGCGCCATGCGTTGCCACAGCCAGGCGTTCACCGTGAAGCTGAAGAAAGACGTGCCCATGGAGGAGATTGAGCGCCTGATTGACGGCGCCAATGACTGGGTTTCCGTGGTGCCGAACGAGCGCGAGGCCACCCTGGAAAAACTGACTCCCACGGCAGTTACCGGCAAGCTGGATATTCCGGTGGGCCGCCTGCGCAAACTGAGCATGGGCCCAGAATACCTGTCTGCATTTACCGTGGGTGACCAGTTGCTGTGGGGCGCTGCCGAACCGCTGCGCCGTGTGCTGCTGATCCTGCTGGGCAAGCTCTGAGCCCAAGCGCTACTGCCGCGCTTTGACGAGCGCGGCAGTCTGCCGTAGCTTTGCGGTATCGGGTGTGCAACGGACTGCACACCAAAACCGGAGAGCTCTCTATGAAACGCCTTGTCTGGCTCATTTCCCTGCCTGTTGTTCTTCTTCTTGGCACTTATGTTGCCGCACTGATCATCAATCTCGAAGACGCCTCACCATCCCCGGTGGCCCAGCAAATGCGTGCGCTCGTAGTCGAGCGGCCCAAGCTGGACGAGGCCAGCAACGCCTACGTCGCTGCGCTCGGTTTTGATGGCGAGAAGGGTGCATCGGCGCAGGAGTGGGGGCGCAAAAAACTAGATTGGCTGTCGTCTGTGACCGGCAACGCCAACGAGGTTGATTACGGTGACACCCCGGGTGAGACCTGGTCAGTGTCCCGGGATCGAGATCCCCGCTTTCGTGTGTTTGCCTCTGACCCGGACGCTTTTCTGTCCACCGACGATGCAATGCTGGCGGACTGGGTGGCGGATGAGGCCTGGTTGCTGGATCGCTACCTGACACTGACCGGTTACCCGCACTGGCGCGGAGGTATCCCACGCAACGCCGCCGAGCCGTTTGTTCCCTTCAGTGATGTGATGGAGGGGCAGAAATTACTGATGGGCAAGGCCATGCTGGCCGCTGCCGCGGGCAATGGGGATGAGGTCAGTGCGCTGCTGGAGCGGGATCTGCGTTTCTGGCGCATGGTGCTGGCGGAATCCGAGTTGCTCATTACCAAGATGGTTGCCGGGGCGGCGGTCGGCCGGCATTTTCAGCTGGGCAACGAAATTCTGCGCCGACTGGCGGAATCTGACTCGCCTGATGTGAGCGGTGTGCCGGAGGCATGGCGCGAGCCCCTGACAGTGGAAGAGCGCTCTCTCCAGCGGGTAATGGCCGGGGAGTGGCTGTATGGTAACCGGGTGCTGAAGGATATTCTGGAGAGCGGGGAATATGAGCCCATGCTCTCATTGCTGATGAAACCCCTCTTCCAGCCACAGGATCTCGAAAATCGTCGAGCCGAGACTCTGGCCCGTTGGGGAGCGCCTCTCGAAGTGCCTCTCGAGGATCTTACGGCAGCGCTGGAGTCGACACGCAGGCAGCTGGATAACCAGGGGCGCGGACTGGGGCTCTATAACCTCCCCGGGCGATTATTGACCAGTTGGGAAGTTGGGCTTCCGGAATACGAGGAATATGTCGTCAGGGTGGCAGATCTCGAGGGCGTGCGCCGGGCGGCTCTACTCGCTGCGCAGTTACGCGCCGGCAATCCCGCGGAAGAATCCGGGCTGGTCAATCCCTATACCGGGGAGCCGCTGCCGTTGGAAAATGGCAGTATCGTCAAGTTCATTGGTCTGGCCAAGGGGGAAAGAGGCAGGCACGATTTCCCCCTCTGAATCCCCTCGGCATCCAAACCCGATTGGCTGTTCTCTGAACAGCCAATCGGTATAATCGCCCCCCTCTTTTTCCCTCCTCTGTTATGAAGTGAGCTCTATGTCCGAAGTGAATCGCGAACTGATACTGATCGGTATCGACAATGCCGCCTTCCCGCCGTTGCTGGAAGTGCTCGAAGAGCGCGAGATCATCAAGGCGGGTCAGTTGAGGCTGCTGGAAGAGGAGGAGAGCGAGGTGGACCCCCAGGTGTTCGCCAACCGCAATGTGCCGGTGGAATCCCTGGAGAAGTTCCGCTTTGCCCCGGAACAGGTGGTGGTATTACTGAAAGGTGGCGCTGCGGCCCAGGCGGCGCTGACGGCAGCCGAAAGTGCGGGTGCCTGGGTGATCGATGCGGCGGACAACACCCGCGGTGATGAAACCGTCACCCTGGTACATCCGATGCTGAACGCTGCCGGCCTGGCGGAGGCCGAGCGACGCGTGCTGGCTCTGCCCTCGGCCGGGGCTGCCATGGTGGCCGAGGCGCTGCTGCCGCTGCGGGAGCAGATCCAGGCCGTGGAAGTAGTACTGAACCAGCCGGTATCGGCGCTGGGCAAGTCAGCCGTGGATGCCATGGCGGCGCAAACTGCAAAAATGTTCAACGGGCAGGAGGCGGACATCGATCCGTCCATTGGGCATCGCCTGGCCTTCAATCACCTGAGCTCGGCGGAGAAGCCCCTGGCCAGTGGCCACAACCTCAGTGAGCTGGCGCTGATCCATGACCTGCGCCGGCTCCTCGGCGAGCAGGTCGCGATGGATGCCACCATCAACACCGCCTCGGTCTTTCACGGCCAGGTTGCGAACCTTCGGGTGGCGCTTAAAGACGAGGCTGGTGTGGAGAAAATCGCTGCACTGTTGCGCAACGGTGCTCGCCTGAAGATGACAGAGCGCCCCTCTGCACAGGAGGCTGTCGGCGGAGAGGAAACACTGGTAGGCCGGCTGAGACAGAGCCTGCTGAACCCGAAGCAGTTCAATTTTTGTGCAGCTTCAGACAATTTGCGTCGGGATCTGGCAATGAATTGCGCCCAGGTTGTGCACTTGTTGCTAAAAAACCACTGATAATTAATACTTAGCGGCCATAGTGAAGGTTTCACCTTAACTTTCACCGGTCTTGGGGTGGTGGCGAATTGAACAGCCGCCGGCGATGACATTTGCGGCAAACGTTCTGTTGAACGTTTACTGTACAGTGATGGGGTTTTCGGAAGGCGCGTCTGTTTCGGAACACCCGGTAGATTCTAACAATAAAGGGAATCGGTTATGCGTGTGCGAAAGCTGGCACTTGCGGTGGGTCTGGTCAGCGCACTGGGTGGCAACGCGGCTCTAGCGCTCGGCCTGGGTGAAGTTAAACTGAACTCGGCCCTCAACCAGCCTCTCAATGCAGAAATCAGTCTGTTGCAGACTCGTGGCCTCGGCGAAGGCGAGATCAAAGTGCGCCTCGCCAGCCCCGAGGACTTTGAGCGGGCCGGTGTCGATCGCTCCTATTTACTGACCGAACTGAGTTTCGATGTGGATTATTCCGGGCGTGAGCCGGTGATTCGCATCAGCAGCCGCGCTCCCATTCGCGAACCTTTCCTCAATTTCCTCGTGGAAACCCGCTGGCCCAGTGGTCGCCTGCTGCGTGAATACACCCTGCTGATGGACCTGCCGGCGTTCTCCGATACCGCGCCCAGCCAGCCGGTCCGCGCCGCCGAACGCGAGCGCCAGCAGGTGCAGCGCCAGGCACCGGCACCGCGCCCGCAGCCGGTCGCTCCCGTACAACCCGAGCCGGTTCCCCAGTCTGAACCGGCGCTGGAAGAAGAACCCACCCAGCCCGAGCCGCGTCCCGAGCCCGTCGCGGAAGAACCGGTCGAGCTGCGCAGTGAACCCGCGACCCCGGCCGCCGAGCAGAGCCAGGTATATGGCCCCGTGTCGGCCAATGAGACCCTGTGGGAAATCGCGCTGGAAAACCGCGCCGGTGGAGAATTCTCTGTCCACCAGACCATGCTGGCCATCCAGCGCCTGAACCCGGAAGCGTTCATCAATGACAACATCAACCTGCTGAAGCGGGGTGCTGTGCTGCGGTTGCCGAATGCCGACCAGGTTCGTCAGCTGACGCTGTCCGAGGCCGTCGCCGAGGTGGCCACCCAGAATGAATCCTGGCGCCAGCGCACCGGAGCCCCGGAGGCCACCGGAGCGCCGCTGGATGCCCGGGCCGCTGCCGCCGATAGCGGCGTCGGCGAATCTGTCGAGGGCCGTTTAAGCCTGGCCGCGCCGGGCGACAATGAATCCGTACAGTCCGGTTCCGGCAGTGGTGCCGGTGAAAGCGATGCGCTGGCCGGTGAGTTGGCCGTGACCGAGGAAGAGCTCGACAAGTCCCGTCTCGAAAATGAGGAGCTTCAGGAGCGTATCTCCGAACTCGACGAGCAGATCGACACCATGGAGCGCCTCGTCGAGGTGTCCAATGAAGAGCTCAAGGCAGTTCAGGACGCCTCCAGCCAGGCTGAGCCGTCCGTCGACCCCCTGTCGGTGGCCGACGAGGCGGAGAGCGCTGAGTTCTCTGCTGCTGAAGATGCAGTCGAGCCGGCAGGGGAGGGCACCTCTGAGACAGCTGCTGCAGCGGAAGAGCCCGCGGAGGCAGACAGCCTGGCTGACCAGCGCAACCGGGTGGTGGTACAGACACAGTCCGAACCGACCCTGCTCGATCGCCTGATGGAAAACATTCAGCTGATCGGTATTGGTATCGGCGGACTGCTGATCGCATTGGCAGGTTTCGTTTCCTGGCGCCGTCGCCGGGAAGAGGAAGAAGCAATGCGCCGCGTGGAAGCCGAAATGGCTGCCGAGCGCTCCCTTGCCGATGCGCCCTCTGAGTCCGGTTCAGAAGACGGGTTTGCCGCAGCGCGCAGTGCTGAAATGGATGACAACTTTGACCTGGGTGAGCTGGATGACATCGGTACTGATGATCCGGTATCCGAGGCGGAGATCCATCTGTCCCTGGGCCAGTATGGCGAAGCCGAGAGCAAGCTGATCGCCGGACTCGAGAATTCGCCCCAAAACGTGGATGCGCGCCTGATGTTGCTGGAGGTCTACGCGCACCAGCAGGATGCAGGCAAGTTTGACGAGCACTACCGCAAGCTTCTCGAGGTCAGTGACGGACCTGCGGCAGACCGCGCCGCTCGCCTCCGCGAGAGCATTGCGGGTGCCGGACCCTTCGAGGCACCGTCCTCCATGGATTTCTCCAGTGAGTCTCTGGAAGCAGCGCAACTCGATGATATCAGCGCCTCTTTCGACAGCGAGTTCTCTGCGGAAGAACCTTCATCCAAGGGCGATGCGGGCCTGCTGGACGATCTGGCAGCGGACTACTCAAGCGATAACGACTACAGTCTCGAAGGCGGCGCTCAGGGTAGCGACAAGTTCGAGGATGACTTCTCCCTCGACCTCGATACTGATTTTGACCTCGACAGTGATTTCGAAGGTCAGGAAAAGGCGGGTAATGTGGCGTCAGAGAGTGAGAGCGATGACTTCAATCTCGACGATCTGGTTTCCGCTGACCTGGAGCTGGAAAGCCTGGAACTGGACAGCGATAGCGACGCGAACACCAAAGCCGAAGCCGACAGCAGTGAACACGCTCAGGAAGAAGACTTTGGTTCCCTGGATCTGGACCTCGACCTGGGTACTGACCCGGCCGCTAACGAAAAGCCGGTGAGTGCTCAGCAGGCGGGCGAGCGTGATGGCGGCCTGGACTTTGACCTAGATCTGACTCCCGTCGGTGACAGCGAGGCAGGGTCGTCTGACGCGACCGCTGCGAAGTCCGATGAGGGCTATGACAGCGATGCTCTGGAGGACTTCAGCGACCTCGGTGGCGAGCTGGACCTGGATTCCGTCGATCTGGATGATATCAGTGGCGACCTGGAGCCGTCCCAGCCGTCCAGCCAGCAGCAGCCCGGCGAGACCCGTGAAGCTGTTTCCGAAGTCTCTGAACAGCCCGCTGCGGCTTCCACCAGCGAGGAGGATTTCGAGGACCTGGGATTCGACCTGGAGGGTGACCTGGACTCCGAGCTGAACCTGCTCGATGGCAGTGACGAAGTCGGTACCAAACTGGAGCTGGCGCAGGCCTATATGGATATGGGAGACCGCGACGGCGCCCGCGATATTCTCAACGAGGTGGTTGAGGAAGGTCAGGGCGAGCATCGCGACCGGGCCCGGGAGATGCTGGAGCGCATGGCGTAACAGCGTTTCCGGAGAAAAAACCTCGCACAGGCTGCGGGGTTTTTTTATGTTTGTGATTCAGTGAGCGAAGAGTGCTGGCGGCCTATGCGCGGCGAATACATTTACAAGCCCAATGGAGAAGTGCCCCAGGGTGAGACGCTGCCGGAGGGGGTTTGCCGCGTGGCGCTGGGAGTCGAATACAGTGGTGCGAAGCTGCACGGTTTCCAGAAACAGAAGTCCGCGGCCGACACGGTGCAGGCCTGGCTGGAAAAAGCGCTCTCGGCCATTGCCGCAGAGCCTGTCACCCTCGTCTGTGCCGGCCGCACAGATGCCGGTGTGCACGCCACCGGACAGGTCATCCATTTCGATACCCGTGCCCGGCGTCCCGACCGCGCCTGGGTGCAGGGCGTCAACACCAAGCTGCCGGATGAGGTGCGGGTGCGGTGGGCAAAGGAGGTGCCGGCCCAGTTTCACGCCCGCTTTTCCGCCCGTGCACGGAGTTATCGTTACCTGATCCACAGTGCACCGACCCGCTCGGCCCATTGCGCTGCGGAAGTCACCTGGACCCAGTATCCCCTGGACCTGAATGCCATGCGGGCCGGAGCCGCACACCTGCTGGGACGCCACGACTTCACCAGTTTCCGCGCCAGCCAGTGCCAAGCCAGGAGCCCGGTGCGTGAACTGACGCGCCTGGACATCGCCCAGGTGGGCCAGCTGGTCGTGCTGGAGGTGAGCGCCAATGCGTTCCTGCACCATATGGTGCGCAACATTACCGGTGCACTGATGGCAGTCGGGCGCGGGGAGCGGCCGTCGGAATGGATCGGCGAGGTCCTGGCGGCGCGTGACCGCACGGTGGCCGGGGTGACGGCGCCGCCCTACGGGCTGTACCTGGTGGATGTGGAGTATCCGCCCGGGTTCGGTTTACCGGTCCGTGAGCCGGGGCCGCTACTGGTGCCTCTACCGCTGGGCGGCCTGCCAACCTGATTCATTTCGCGACTGGCGCCGATCTGCTAGTATCGCCAGTTCCCTCTCTTATGAACGTTCGGTCGAGCGCGGTTACAGCGATGCGAGTAAAAATCTGCGGCATTACCTGCACCGGGGACGCCGAAACCGCGGCGGCTGCCGGGGCCGATGCGCTCGGCCTGGTTTTCTATGGCAAGAGCCCGCGCTTCGTGACACCAGAGCAGGCGGCGGAAATTGCCCATGCAGTGCCGCCTTTCGTGCAACTGGTTGGCCTGTTTGTCGATGCCCACCCCGAATTTGTCCGTGAAATTCTCACCGCGGTGCCGCTCAACCTGCTGCAGTTTCACGGCAGGGAAACCGCACCCTACTGCGAGCAGTTTCATCGTCCATACATCAAGGCGCTGCGTATGAAACCGGGAATGGATACGTATGCGGCCATGGCGGCCCATCCGCGTGCGCGGGGCTTTTTACTGGATGCCTACCGGCCAGGCGTGCCCGGCGGCACGGGAGAATCGTTTGACTGGCAGCGGGTCCCCCGGGACTGTGGCCGGCCGATCGTCCTCGCCGGGGGGCTGGGGCCCGACAACGTGGCCGAGGCAATCCGCGTGGCGGCACCCGACGCGGTGGATGTCAGTGGCGGCGTTGAGATGGCGCCGGGCAGGAAGGATCCGCAGAGCGTGGCGGCATTCGTGCAGGCTGCCAAACAGGCAGGAAAATTTTCGAGTGCCGGCGGGCTGGAGCGCGCCGGCGCGGGCAAGTGTGAAGGAGTAGAGAAGTGAGCGATCGCAAACCGGTGGATTATTCCGCTTTTCCGGATGCCCGGGGACACTTTGGGCCCTATGGTGGCCGTTTCGTTTCCGAGACATTGATCGACGCGCTGGACCATCTGCAGGAAATGTATGCAAGCCTCAAGGACGACCCGGAATTCCAGGCCGCATTCGACTATGACCTGGCGCACTATGTGGGCCGTCCCTCGCCCCTCTACCTGGCTGAACGGCTGACCGAGCGCGCCGGGGGCGCGCGCATCTGGCTCAAGCGCGAGGATCTCAACCACACCGGTGCCCACAAGGTGAATAACACCGTGGGGCAGGCGCTGCTGGCCAAGCGCAGTGGCAAACGGCGTGTCATCGCGGAAACCGGTGCCGGCCAGCACGGTGTTGCCACCGCCACCGTCGCGGCCAGACTGGGACTGGAGTGCGCTGTTTATATGGGTGCCGAGGACGTCAAGCGCCAGTCGCCCAACGTCTACCGCATGAAGCTGCTGGGGGCCGAGGTGATTCCGGTGGAGTCCGGTTCCAAGACGCTCAAAGACGCCATGAACGAAGCCATGCGGGACTGGGTCACCAACGTGGACGACACTTTCTACATCATCGGCACCGTCGCCGGACCGCACCCCTACCCGCAGCTGGTGCGGGATTTCAATTCGGTGATCGGCCGCGAGGCCCGCCGCCAGAGCCTGGAGGAGTTCGGGCAGCTGCCGGATGCACTGGTGGCCTGTGTCGGTGGCGGCTCCAATGCCATGGGACTGTTCTACCCCTTCCTCAACGACGGCGACGTCAGGATGTTCGGTGTTGAGGCGGGTGGTGATGGTCTGGAAACCGGTCGTCACGCGGCACCCCTCAGCGCAGGCGTTCCGGGGGTGCTGCACGGCAACCGCACCTACCTGATGGAGGATGAAGACGGCCAGATCATCGAGACCCACTCGGTCTCCGCCGGCCTCGACTATCCGGGGGTCGGCCCCGAGCACGCCTGGCTGAAGGATATCGGCCGGGTCGAGTATGTGGCCGCAAATGATACCGAGGCGCTGGATGCGTTCCGTGCCCTGACCCGCACCGAGGGCATCCTGCCGGCACTGGAATCGAGCCACGCGGTGGCCTATGCGCTCAAGCTGGCGGGCACCATGAAGCCGGAGCAGAACATTGTCGTGAACCTGTCCGGACGCGGCGACAAGGATATCTTTACCGTAGCCGCGATTGACGGCATCGAGGTCTGAGGGGGAATCGAGGTTGAGCGAGCAAGTAGAAAACCGCATAGACCGACGCTTTGCCGCGTTGCGTGCCGAGGGCCGCAAGGCGCTGGTGACCTACATCGTTGCCGGCGACGGCGGTATCGAGAACACGGTGCCGCTGATGCACCAGCTGGTGGCCTCCGGTTCGGACCTGATTGAACTCGGGGTCCCATTCTCCGACCCGATGGCGGAAGGGCCGGTGATCCAGAAGGGGCACGAGCGGGCCCTGGCGCACAAGGCGTCCCTGCGCCGCTGCCTGGAGATGGTGGCGGAATTCCGGCGCGACGATCCGGAAACCCCGGTGATCCTGATGGGCTATGCCAATCCCATTGAGCGTATGGGTGCCGAGGTATTTGCCGACGCGGCCCGTGACGCGGGCGTCGACGGCGCCCTGACCGTAGACCTGCCGGCCGAGGAGGCGGGACCGCTCAGCGAGCTGCTGGCGGCGCGCAACCTGCGTAACATCTTCCTGCTGACCCCCACCACCAGTGAGCAGCGCATCCGCGCAATTACCGAGCTGGCCAGTGGTTTTATCTACTACGTTTCCCTGAAGGGGGTCACCGGGGCCGGCAACCTGGACCTGGATTCCGTGCGCGAGAACCTGGCCCGTATCCGCCGGCACACGGACCTGCCCCTCTGCGTCGGTTTTGGTATCAAGGATGGGGCCTCGGCCCGTGCGGTCAGTGCCGATGGCGATGGCGCGGTGGTGGGTAGTGTGCTGGTGTCGGCGATCGGCGAAGCCGGCGACGGTGCCCTGGCGCGGGAGCGGGTGGCCGAATTGGTGGCCGAGATCCGCGGCGAGCTGGACCGCTGACAGCATCAGGTGCGACCATGAAGTCAGGCTTGGCCAGAAAGCCAAAAATAGCGGCTGAACCGGCCAAGTGGATCGCCGCAGATAGTGTTTTAATTCTCTCCTTTTACGCCATCCGTCGACAGGCAGGAATTGGCCAACACTGAATCGGGATTGGGTAACGAGATGAGCTGGTTAGAGAAAATTGTTCCCGCAGTCATTCGCACCGAGCGCCGCCCGGGCGCGAGCAAGGTGCCGGAGGGCGTCTGGAAGAAGTGCGTCAAGTGCGACGCTATGCTCTATCGCCCGGAGCTGGAGCGTAATCTGGACGTCTGCCCGAAGTGCGATCACCACATGCGTATCGGTGCCCGACGCCGCCTGGACATCTTCCTCGATGAGGAAGGTCGAGAGGAGCTGGCCACCGATGTGGTGCCGGTGGACCGCCTCAAGTTCAAGGACGTGAAGAAGTACAAAGACCGCCTGACCCAGGCCCAGAAGGCCACCGGGGAGAAGGATGCGCTGATCGCCATGCGCGGCACCCTCAAGGGCAAGCCGGTGGTGGCGGTGGCTTTCGAGTTCGCTTTCCACGGCGGTTCCATGGGCTATGTGGTGGGTGAGCGCTTTACCCGTGCCGCCCAGCGCGCGCTGGAGGAGCGGATCCCGCTGGTCTGTTTTTCGGCCACCGGCGGTGCCCGCATGCAGGAGGCCCTGATCTCGTTGATGCAGATGGCCAAGACCTCAGCGGTACTCGAAAAAATGAAAATGGCCGGCGTGCCCTACATTTCGGTGATGACCGATCCGGTGTACGGTGGTGTGTCCGCCTCGCTGGCACTGCTGGGAGACATCAATGCGGCCGAGCCCGGTGCCCGTGCAGGTTTTGCCGGTCCCAACATCATCGAGCAGACCATCCGCCAGAAACTACCCAAAGGTTTCCAGCGCAGTGAATTCCTGCTGGAGCACGGCGCCATCGACATGATCATTCCCCGCACCGTTATGCGCGATACGCTGGCGCGGCTGCTGGGCAAGCTCATGAACGATTGAGAGTGATCAACCCGGTGATGGTACCGGGGCAATGATGCAACGAATGCAGGAACGGGGCCCGGCGGGCCCCGTTTTGCGTTTGGCCCGCCCGGGCAAAACACTGGCTTTTGCGGCGAGAACTCCGGTAGGCTCTGCCCGCATGGCAGTCTAAGTGGAATCCATCCTATGAGTGATCTGCAGTCCTGGCTCAAACGCCTGGAGCGCCTGCACCCCACTGAAATTGAACTGGGCCTCAGTCGCGTTGCCGCGGTGGCCCAGACCCTTGGGGTACAGAAGCCGGCGCCGAAAGTCGTGACCGTGGCTGGCACCAATGGCAAGGGTTCCTGTGTGGCCACCATGGAGGCATTGCTGCTGGCCGGCAATCACAGGGTGGGGGCCTACAGTTCCCCGCACCTGCTGCGCTTCAACGAGCGCATTCGCATCGATGGTCAGGAGGTTTCCGATGAGGCTCTGGTTGAAGCGCTGGAGGTGATCGACAGTGCGCGGGGGGCGACGAGCCTGACCTATTTCGAGTTCACCACACTGGCTGCCCTGTGGTTGTTCCAGCGCGCCGGGGTGGAGTTTGCGTTACTCGAGGTGGGACTGGGCGGCCGTCTGGATGCCGTCAACCTGGTGGATGCGGATGTCGCCGTGATCACCAGCATCGCCATCGACCACGAGGCCTGGCTCGGCAGTGACCGCGAGGTGATCGGCCGTGAAAAGGCCGGTATCCTGCGCCCCGGCAGCCCCTTCGTCTGCGCCGATCCGGAGCCGCCCCTGTCGGTATCCTCGGCAGCGGCGGGACAGGCGGCGCCGGCCTGTTTCATCGGCCGGGATTTCACCGTGGCGGGGGATCAGTATCAGTTCGGGGACCTGACGGTGGCCCTGCCGCCGGTGAGTCTGCCGCGGCCGAGTATCGCTGCCGCCATCACCGCCCTCGCGCTGCTCGAGAGCCTGCCCGCTGGTGGCGAGGCAGCCATCCGCACGGCCATCGAGCGTATCCGTCTGCCGGGTCGTTGCCAGCAATTGGAGTGGCACGGTCGCCAGCTGCTGCTGGATGTTGGGCACAACCCGGCGGCAGCAGCCTATCTGGCCCGCTGGCTGGACGACCATCCGATACCGGGTCGCACCATCGCACTGACCGCCGCCATGGCTGATAAGGACTTGCCGGGGCTGTTCGAGCCACTGGTCGGGCGGGTGGCGCACTGGCAGCCGTCCGAACTGCCGGGTAATGACCGGGCAGCCAGTGCTGAAACGCTGCGTGGTGCGCTGGTAAAGGCGGGTGCGCCGCTAAAGGATGTCGATCCCCATGACCGCCCGGTAACGGAGGCCCTGGAGCTGTTGGTGGCCGACATGAAAGAGGGAGACAGGTTGCTTGTCTTCGGTTCTTTCTTTACCGTTGCGGAAGTTTTACAGCGCGTGAGAGAGCACGGCGATGGCAAGTCAGAAAAATGACCTGAGCTCCACGGGGCGTCTGAACGATGGCTTCAAGCAGCGCATCGTCGGCGCCCTGGTGCTGCTGGCGCTGGCCGTGATCTTTTTGCCGAGCCTGTTCGACCGCGAAGGCGCCCGCTATATCGATATCACCAGCCAGATACCCCCGGCGCCGGATATCCAGCCCATTGAAATCGCCACAGCGCAGCCTCTGGACGACGTAGCACCCGCTCCGGAGCCTGAGGCCGTCTTCCAGCCGGTTGCCGTCACCGAGCCGGCCCCGGAAGCCAAACCTGAGCCCGCAAAGGCGCTGCCGGCCGATGCTGCCCCGGCAACCGGGCCCTCTGCAGAGGAGCCGGCACCGGAGAAGCAGGCACCGGTGCTGGATGAGAACGGCTTGCCGATCTCGTGGGTCGTTCAGGTGGCCTCCTATCGGGAGCAGGACAGGGCAGACCGCCTGCGCGATCGCCTGATGGATGAGGGCTTCAAGGCCTACACCCGCTCTGCGAGCACAGACAGGGGCACTTTCGTGCGGGTCTTTGTCGGACCCAAGGTGGATCGGGCGGACGCCGAGACCGCCAAGCAGGAACTGGATCAGCTGCTCGCGGCCCAGACCCTGGTCATGCGCCTCAAGTAGTGGCCCGGCGACTTTCTGGCCCGAAAACGCTGACCAGCGATCCGCAGCACTGCCGCACAGGGCTCTGGTCAGCGGCCGCTACTCTGTTAGAATGCGCGCTCTTCGCGGCAGCCGCCCGGCGGCAGGTAAGGTGGAATGAACTGGGCTGACTGGACCATTCTGGCAATCGTGGCCATCTCGACCCTGATCGGCCTCAGCCGGGGCTTCGTGCGCGAAGTGCTGTCCATGCTCACCTGGGTAGCCGCCTTCATCGTCGCCACCATGTTCCGTGATGAACTGGCGCCGCTATTGTCAAATCTCGTGGACACACCGTCCCTCCAGATCATTGCTGCCTTTGCGATCCTGTTTATCTTCACGCTGCTGGCGGGAGCCGGCCTCAACATGACCCTCTCGGCTTTCGTAGAAGCCACCGGGCTGTCCGGTACCGACCGGGTTTTGGGGATGGTATTCGGCCTGCTGCGCGGTGGCGTGGTGGTGATGGCGCTGCTGATCCTGGCGCCGGCGCTGGTGCCGGTGGAGGAAGACGGCTGGTGGCAGCAATCGGTACTGATCCCGCATTTCCTCGAGTTCGAGGACCGCGCGCGGGACCTGGCAGTGGCGATCAAGGACCTGTTTGTGGAGAGCGCTTCCGGCTGAGCCGGAGGTGGATACCGGCAGTGCCAGGAGGGTTGCCGGTTCGTTGAATGAATGTTTTCCCGGGGTGTCTCGCCACCCCGCTCGACCAGTAGGGCTGAAACTATGTGTGGTATTGTCGGTATCGTCGGTAAGAGTGACGTCAATCTGCAACTCTACGATGCGCTTACCCTGTTGCAACACCGCGGACAGGACGCCGCCGGCATCGTCACTTGCGACCGTGACCGTCTCAACCAGCAGAAGGCCAATGGCCTGGTCCGCGATGTGTTTCGCGCGCGGCACATGGAGCGCCTGAAGGGCAACTTTGGGATCGGCCACGTGCGTTACCCCACGGCCGGCAGCTCCGGTCCGGCGCTGGCCCAGCCGTTTTATGTCAATTCCCCGTATGGCATCGCCATGGCGCACAACGGCAACCTCACCAATATGAAAGAGGTGGTCGACGAGATCTTCCAGCAGGACCTGCGCCACATCAATACCGATTCCGATTCGGAAGTGCTGTTGAATGTCTTCGCCCACGAGCTCCACAAGCTGGGCAAGTTGCAGCCCAAGGCCGAGGATATCTTTACCGCGATGCGCGCAGTGCACAAACGTGTGCGCGGCGGTTATGCCTGCGTCGCCCTGATCGTGGGTTATGGCATCGTCGCTTTCCGGGATCCCCACGGCATCCGCCCGCTCGTTTACGGCAAGCGTGAGACGGACCAGGGCACTGAATATATGGTGGCCTCCGAATCTGTGGCCCTGGACGTGCTGGGTTACACCCTGGTGCGCGATGTGGCCCCGGGAGAAGCCATCTACATTGAGCTGGATGGCACCGTACACGCGGAGCAGTGCGCGGAAAACGCGAGCCTGAACCCCTGTATCTTTGAGCACGTCTACTTTGCCCGTCCGGACTCCATCATGGATGGTGTCTCCGTGCACAAGGCGCGCCTGCGCCAGGGCGAGCACCTGGCCGACAAGATCCTGCGCGAGCGCCCCGATCACGATATCGACGTGGTTATCCCGGTACCGGATTCCGCCCGCACCGCTGGCCAGACCGTGGCCCACCGTCTGGGGGTGAAGTTCCGTGAGGGTATGGTCAAGAACCGCTATATCGGCCGCACCTTCATCATGCCGGGACAGAAGCAGCGCAAGAAGTCCGTGCGCCAGAAACTGAACGCCATCGAGCTGGAATTCCGCGGCAAGAACGTGCTGCTGGTGGATGATTCCATCGTCCGCGGCACCACCTGCAAGCAGATCATCCAGATGGCCCGTGATGCCGGTGCGGCCAAGGTGTATTTCGCCTCGGCGGCACCCGCGGTGAAATTCCCCAATGTCTACGGTATCGATATGCCCTCCGCCGAGGAGCTGGTAGCCCACGACCGCACCACGGAAGAAGTGTGCAGGGAGATCGGAGCCGACTGGCTGATTTACCAGGATCTCGATGACCTGATCGAGAGTTCCGGTGAAGGCAACAGCGAGATCGAGCGTTTCGACTGCTCCGTATTCAATGGGGATTATGTGACCGGGGATGTGAGTGAGCAGTACCTGCAGCGACTGCACGCCGAGCGTAACGACCAGGCCAAAAGCGGCAAGGGCAACCAGAGCCCGCTGTAATGCTTCGTTGACTCCGTTCCGAGAAAAAGCCCGCGCTCAGCCCGCGGGCTTTTTCGTTTTTGCGGGTTTGTTCCAGGGAAGCGAACTGGCGGCAATATCGTTTACAATCGGGGACTTTGCAGTAGTCTGTACAGACCACAACCCGGGACGGTGTATGCATGTTTGAAGACGACGGTTACTCCCTGGAAACGCTGGCGGTGCGCGCCGGCCAGGTTCGCTCCGATGAGGGCGAGCACTCCGAAGCGATCTACCTGACCTCCAGTTACGTATTTCCCTCCGCTGCTGAAGCGGCGGCGCGTTTTTCCGGTGAGAGCCCCGGCAACGTCTACTCCCGCTACACCAATCCCACCGTGCGCACTTTCGAGCAGCGCATCGCGGCGCTGGAGCAGGGGGAGGCGGCAGTGGCCACTTCCAGCGGTATGGCTGCAATCCTGAGCCTGTGCATGGCCCTGCTGAAAAGTGGCGACAAGGTGATTTGTTCGCGCAGCGTGTTCGGCACGACCACGGCATTGTTCACCCGCTATATGGAAAAGTTTGGTGTGCGGGTGGCTTTCGTCGACCTGACCGACATGCAGGCCTGGCGCGATGCCCTCGACGGGGATACGAAGCTGTTGTTCATGGAAACCCCGTCCAACCCCCTGTGCGAGGTGGCAGACATCCGTGCGCTGGCCGACCTAGCCCACAGTGCCGGCGCCCAGCTGGTGGTGGATAACTGCTTCTGCACCCCCGCCCTGCAGCGCCCGCTGACCCTGGGGGCCGATATCGTGGTGCATTCCGCAACCAAGTACCTGGACGGGCAGGGCCGCTGTGTCGGCGGTGTCGTGGTCGGCAGGAAGGCGGTGATGGATGAACTGGTAATCTTCCTGCGTACCGCCGGCCCGAGTATGAGTCCGTTCAATGCCTGGGTTTTCCTCAAGGGGCTGGAGACGCTCAGCCTGCGCATGCAGGCACACTCGCGCAATGCGCTGGCTCTGGCCTGGTGGTTGGATGAGCAGCCCGGCGTGGAGAAAGTGAATTACACCGGCCTGCCCAAGAATGCCGGTCACCTGCTGGCGGCGAGCCAGCAGTCCGGGTTTGGCGGTGTGCTCAGCTTTACTGTGCGCGGCGACCGGGAAGAGGCGTGGAAGGTGATCGATGCCTGCCGCATTTTCTCCGTGACCGCGAACCTGGGCGATGCCAAGAGCACCATCGTGCACCCGGCTACCACCACCCATGGACGCCTCAGCGAGGAGGAGAAAGCGCGGGCGGGTATCACTGAGAACCTGATCCGGGTATCCGTGGGGCTCGAGGATGTCGAGGACCTGCAGCGGGACCTGGCGCGGGGTTTGGCCCTGTTGGCGAAATAACGCGCGATAGGCGCCGAATGTGGCGCCTCCGGCCGACCGCAGGTGGCGGCCACCTATGATAAAAGGTGGGGTTGAATCCCCGGCCCGGTACCCACTGGTAGGGCCGCCGACCCGGTGCCGGCGTAGAGGATTACGCCACCGAGCGACAAAAAACTGAGCAGTAATGGACTAGCCGTGCAAAAGATTATTTCCGCCATCGTCAGTGATATCGGCAGGGTGTTGTTGGGCAAGGAGCACCAGGTGAAACTGGCGCTGGCATGCCTGCTCTCCCGGGGACACCTGTTGATCGAGGACCTCCCGGGCATGGGCAAGACCACCCTGGCCCACGCCCTGGCCCAGGTACTGGGGCTCTCCTACAACCGGGTCCAGTTCACCAGCGATATGCTGCCGGCGGATATCCTCGGTGTTTCCATCTTCGAGCGGGACAGCGGCAACTTCCGTTTCCACGAGGGGCCGGTGTTCAGCCAGTTGCTGCTGGCAGACGAGATCAACCGCTCCTCGCCAAAGACGCAGAGCGCGCTGCTGGAAGCGATGGAGGAGCGGCAGGTCAGCGTCGACGGTGAAACCCGCGCATTGCCGGACCCGTTTTTTGTCATTGCCACCCAGAATCCCCTGCACCAGTCCGGTACTTTTGCCCTGCCGGAATCCCAGCTGGACCGTTTCCTGATGCGCATCAGCCTCGGCTACCCGACCCGGGAAGCAGAGCGGGCGCTGTTCCAGGGCGTGGATCCACGGGCAGAGCTGCGGCAACTGCAGCCGCGTATCGATGTGTCAGACCTCAAGCGGTTGCAGGCACTGGTAGGCCAGGTGAAGGCCTCGGAGAGCGTATTGGACTATCTTGAGCGCCTGGTGTCCTTCACCCGCCAGAGCCCGGATTGCACCGTGGGCCTCTCTCCGCGGGGAGCCCTGGCACTGTTGCATGCCGCCCGTGCCTGGGCGCTGATCGATGGTCGCAGCCATCTGTTGCCCGAGGATATCCAGGCCGTGCTGCCCTCGGTGGCCGGGCATCGCCTGCACAGCGAGAGCGGTGACGGCTCCCAGCTGGTGGAGCGACTGATGCACCAGGTTGACGTGATTGCTGCCTAGGGATGAGAGTCTCCACCGGTGATCGGCAAATTCCCCCGCAGGGTCTGCGTGCGCGCTGGCAGGCACTGACCAGTCGCTGGCTGGAGCGCCGGGCGCCGGCAGCCCGCACTGTGACCCTGAGCCATCGCAAGCTGTTCATCCTGCCCTCCCGCGCCGGTCTCGGTTTCCTGCTGGTCATACTGCTGCTGTGGCTGCTCGGCACCAATTACGAGAACAACCTGGTATTCGCCCTGGCCTTCCTGCTGGTGAGCCTGTTCGCGGTACTGCCGGTACACACCTTTGCCAACCTCTCCGGCCTGACCCTGCGCCTGCTGGCGGCGCCGCCGACCTTTGCCGGGGACTATGCCCGCGCGCGCCTGGCGGTCAGTCGCAGCGGTCATCGCTTGCGGGAGCATATCGAGATCGCCTGGCCACCCGAGGACGGGGCGCAACTGGACCTGGTGGATGCGGAATCGGCAGAGGTGGAGGTCGCATTGCCGGTCAATCGGCGCGGCAGGGTCCGGGCCCCCCGGCTCAGGGTGCAGAGCCGCTATCCGCTGGGTCTGTTTCGCTGCTGGAGTCATGTGGATCTGGACATCGAATTCCTGGTGTACCCGGCGCCCCGGGACCCGGGATCGTTGCCCCTGGGGGCCACAGCGGGGGAGGGCAGGAGCCCCGAGCGCCGCCGCGGCGGTGATGACTTCGCCGGCTTGCGTCCCTACCAGCCCGGGCACTCGCTGCGGCATGTGGCCTGGAAGCAGTTTGCTGGCGGGCGGGACCTGCACAGCAAGGAATACGACACCGGTGCCGATACGCGGCTGTGGCTCGACTGGGACCTGCTCGCTGGCCGTGATGTGGAGACTCGCCTCTCCGGCCTCTGTCACTGGGTGCTTGAAGCCGAGCGGGCGCAGATCCCCTATGGCCTGCGGTTGCCGGGCACCAGCCTCGAGCCATCACTGGGTGAGTCCCAGCGGCAGCGCGCGTTGTTAGCCCTGGCCGAATTCCCTGTGCAGGGGGTGGAATGAGTCGCCCCGAACAGCTGTTGCCGCGGGAGAGCCTGTTGTGGATCTTTGCCGCCCAGTTCACCGTCCTCCTGCCCCACTTCGCTCGCCTGCCACTGTGGATCGTCCTCGGTTGGTTGATCGCTGTGCTGTGGCGCTTCGAGGTCTACCGGGGCCGGCGGGAATTCCCCGGGCGCCTGGTCAAACTGCTGGCGGTTGCGGTGGCGGTGGGTGGGCTGGCGCTGTCGTACCGGCGCTGGTTCGCGCTGGAGCCGATGGTGGCGCTGCTGGCCGTTTCCTTTGCACTGAAGAACCTGGAACTGCTGAGCCGGCGGGATGCCTTCCTGAGCCTGCTGCTGGCTTATTTCGTTGCCGCCACCCTGTTCGTATTCGAACAGACCATTCCCTACGCGCTCTATGGTGTGCTTGCAACGGCGGTCGTGACCGCGGCGCTGGCGGCTCAGCTGGGCGGTTTCAGTGCCCGTCCGCGCCGGGCGTTCGGTCTCTCCCTGCGCCTGCTGGCGCAGTCGGTACCGTTGATGCTGTTGCTGTTTGTGGTGATGCCGAGGCTGGAGCCGCTGTGGGCGGTGCCACAGAACAGTGGTGGTGCCAGTACCGGTATCAGCGACTCCATGACCCCGGGGGACTTCACCCGCCTGTCGAAGTCCGACCAGCCGGCGTTAAGGATCGCTTTCGACGGCCCGGTACCACCGCCGGAGCAACGCTACTGGCGTGGCCTGGTCTATTCCCACTTCGACGGTCGGCGCTGGAGCCAGGGTTTTGGGGTGGATCCCCGCGAGGGCGCGCGGGTTTCCTGGAGGGAGAATGAGCAGCCGCTGCCGGAGGTGGGGCCACGGTATCGCTACCGGGTGATTCAGGAACCAACCCGCAACCAGTGGCTGTTTGCCATGGCCCGCCCCCATTCGGAAACGGACGGGGTGGGGGAGACCGGCGACGACCGCCTGGTGCGCTCCATCCCCGTTTACAGCCGTTTTGCCTATGACGTTCGCTCCTGGCCGCGCAGCAGCCTGACCCCATCGTCGGTACTCGGTGATTTCGAGCGCCGGCGCAACCTGCAGCTGCCGGCTGAGGGCAATCCGCAGGCGAGGGCGTGGGCCAGGCGCCTGGCGGAGGAGCACGGGGACGGCGACTCGATATCCGCGGCGGTGCTGGCGTTCTTCAACCGGAGCTTCACCTACACCCTCAAACCGCCGGCGCTGGGCGCCGACTCCGTCGACGAGTTCCTGTTCGAGAGCCAGCAGGGATTCTGTGAACATTTCGCCGGCAGTTACGTGTTCATGATGCGTGCCGCCGGTATCCCCGCGCGGGTGGTCGCCGGATACCAGGGCGGCGAGTGGGTGGAGCAGGAGGAGTACCTGCTGGTAAGGCAGTATGACGCACACGCCTGGGCGGAGATCTGGACGCCGGCGCGGGGCTGGCAGCGGGTCGACCCGACCGCTGCCGTATCCCCGGAGCGTATTCGCGATGGCCTGCAGACTGCCGCCGCGGAAGAATTCATGGAAGATGCCCTGCTGCCGCTGCACCGGATTTCTGTGCTGAATCGGCTGCGCCTGGAGTGGGACATGATCAACTACCGCTGGTACCAGACGGTGGTGAGTTTTGACAGCGACAGTCAGCAGAACCTCCTGCAGCGGGTGCTGGGAGAGGTCTCGCCACTGCGTCTGGCGATCCTCCTGCTGGTGCCGGCGGGCGTCGGGCTGGTGCTGCTGCTGGCGTGGCTCTGGTGGACCGGTCGCGGTGCACGGCTGCCGCGGGCACAGCGCCTGTACCTGCGCTTTTGCCGCAGGATGGCCCGCGCCGGGATCCCGCGCCGCCAGGGTGAAGCACCGCGGGACTATGCCGCACGAGTCGCCAGTGAGGCGCCCCGGCTGGCGGCGATGGCTGCGGCGGTCACCGCCGCTTACGAGCGCGCGGCCTACGCGGAGGAGCCCGCAGCTGAGCGGCAGCTGGCTCGGTTACTGCGTCAGTGGCGGCTGACGGCGACATCCCCGGTCGCCAGTGCCACTGCCACCCCCGGGCTGGACAGTGGTGGCACGCAGGCCTGAGCATTCCCCGGCGACTCTCCAATCCCATACGACCCGTTGGCAAAAAGGCACGATGACGGCAAGACTGACCAGATTCCTACTCGGCTATGGTGGCACCGCGCTGGCCACCGGACTGCAGGTGATCCTGTTGCCCTGGATCGCAGTTGCCGTGGTGGACTTGCCGGCCCTGCACCTGGGGTGGGTACAGGCCTCTGTGTTGCTACCGAACCTGGTTTTCCTGCTGTTCGGTGGTGTGCTTGCCGACCGCCGGGACCCGGCCCTGGTCGCAGGTCTCGCGTGCCTGGGGCTGGCACTCTGCCACGGTGCGCTGTTGCTGTATTTCGCTCACAGTGTGCCCAACCTGCCGGTACTGATGCTCTACGGAATCAGCCTTGGCACCTGCACTGCATTCCTGCAGCCGGCACGGGACAATCTCGTCCACCGCAGTGCACACCGCCCGGTGGCGCGGGGCGGACACAGCGGGGTGCAGCACACCGTGACCTGGATGATGCTGGCCCAGTATGGTGGTCAGGCGGTGGGCATGCTGCTGGCCAGTCGCTTTGACCAGTGGGGGGTGGAGCGGCTGCTGGGGATCCAGGTCACCGTGCTGCTGGTGGCGGCACTGCTGCTGTTCTCCCTGCGCCTCCGCTCAAGGGAGCGCCGTCCGCGGCCGCAGTTACCGCTGGCGTTGATCGTCGATGGCATGGTTCAGGCCTGGCAGCGACCGGCACTGCGAGAGTTGATCGCACTGGTGGCCTTCAACGGCTTCGTTCACATCGGAGTCTTTCTGGTGGTGCTGCCGTTGCTGGCAGAGGACTATGGCAGGGGAGCCAGTTATTACGCCACGCTGCAGCTGGCATTCATCGCTGGCACGGTGGTAGCGACGGTGACCATGCTGCGGCGCGGCCAGGGACAGGAGCCGGGGCGCGGTATCCTGATGTGTCTGCTCTACAGTGCTGTCCTGCTGGTGGCGATCAGCTTCGGTCCAACGCCACTGGGGCTGCTGTTGCTGTGTGCCCTGTGGGGCGTGGTGGCGGCGGCCTCGGCCGCGCTGGGGCGCGCGGTGGTGCAGATCCTGGCGCCTGAGGAGTACCGCAGCCGCATCATCTCCATCTACCAGCTGGCCCTGTTCGGCTCGGCCGCCCTGGGCGCACTCGCTGCCGGGGTGGTCAGTGAATATGCTGCGCCGTTCACCACCCTGCGCTGGGCGGGCATCGCCAGCCTGATCGCATTTGTGCTGCTGATCCTCAGTGGCGATTTGCGTCGCTACCGGGTCGAGAGCCATGAGAGCCACGATTGAGCCCGGCGAATCCCCCGCGCTTTACCAGCGGTTGGTAATCCACATGGTCTGGTAGGGCGCGAGGGTGATCTCCCCGATCATATCCTCGAACACCTGCCCACTGATGACGTCCTTCCACTGGTCGATACCGATCAGGTTCAGGCTCGACAGCAGCACCGTCTGTTCGCGGTCTGAAATATTGTTGAGGCAGAAAATGCTCTGGCGGCGGTCGAGGCTCTGGCGCCAGAATGCGAATATCTGTTCCCCCAGGTGGAGGGTGAACTGGGTGGCATTGGGATGAAACGCGGCCTGTTCCCTCCGTAACTGAATCAACTCGCGCAGACGGTAGAACACCCGGTGGTGATGGCTGCCGCGGTCGGCGAGTTTCTCATTGAGCTCCTCTTCCTGCCACTGGCGGCGGTTGATGGCGCGGTTGTGGCCGTGTTCCTCGACCCGTGCATAGTCATTGGTGGAGCCCACCAGACTGTGAATATAAAAGGCGGGGATACCTTCAAGAGCCAGCATGATGGCGTGGGCACAGATAAACCGCTGCAGCTGCCACTGGTCCTCGCCGGCGGTGGTGCCTTTAAGGGCATCGTAAAGTGCAATGTTGATTTCGTAGGGTTTTGCACTGCCATCATCCAGCGCGCGCCAGGAAATACTGCCACCAAAGTTTTCCATCGTCTGGATGAGGGCCTGCTGCTCATCGTCGCTGAGTAACCCCTCCACCGGGCGCAGGCCGATGCCGTCGTGGGAGGCGATAAAGTTGAAATAGGTGGTGCCGTTCTGTGCTGGCGGCATGCTCATGAGCCAGTTTTTCAGGTGGTGGCAGTTGCCACTCACCAGGGTGTGCACCAGTAGTGGCGGCAGCGAGAAGTTGTAGATCAGGTGCGCTTCGTTGGCATTGCCGAAATAGGACAGGTTTTCCCGGTTCGGAATGTTGGTCTCGGTGATGATGATGGCATTGGGATCGGCGTGCTCGATCAATGTGCGCAGCAGGCGCACAATCTCGTGGGTCTCTTCCAGGTTGATGCAGCTGGTGCCGATTTTCTTCCACAGGAACGCCACCGCATCGAGCCGGAAAATACGCACACCCATATCCAGGTAAAGGCGGATGATGTCCACCATTTCCAGCAGGACTTTCGGGTTGCGGAAGTCCAGGTCGATCTGGTCGTGGCCGAAGGTGCACCAGACACAACGGGTTTCCTCACCGTTCTGTACTGATCTCAAAAGCGGGGTAGTGCGTGGCCGGACCACCCCGGTCAGGTCCTCGTTCGGGTGCACGGTGAAGAAGTAATCCCGCCCCGGATCCCTGTCCTGCTGGAAGTTGAGGAACCACTGGTGCTGGGCGGAGCAGTGGTTGATGACCAGGTCCGCCATCAGGTGAAAGTCAGTGCTGATGCGCAGGATGTCACTCCAGTCGCCGAGGTCCGGATCCACCTGCCGGTAGTCGATCACTGCAAAGCCATCGTCGCTGGAGTAGGGGAAAAACGGCAGTATGTGCACGCTGTTGATCAGCATGGTGAAGTGGGTCTTGAGGAAATGGTGCAGGGTCTTCAGGGGATGCTGGCTGCCGTTCTGGATGGTGTTGCCGTAGGTGATCACCACCATATCGGTCTCGTCCCACAGGTTTTTGTGGTGCAGCGGTGTCTGGCAGTCCTCATGCAGGCGCATGACCTGCACCAGTTCCCCGGCCAGGCCGCAGTCCTGCAGGTGCGGGTAGATGACCTTCAGGTGGTCGCAGACTTTCTGTTGCAGCAGTTCCCTGATCGGTAGCTCGGTGCTGTGTTGACTGCTCATGGGGTTCTCTCGTTCAGGGACTGTATTCGTGGAAGTCCGCCTCGACCGCCTCGTTAAGCTCCAGCAAAAATTCCGGCGCGGCACTGGTAATCCGACTCCAGCTGGGAATAAATGGCGTTTCCATCGGGTTTTCCAGGAAGGTCTGGCCCGCCTTCATGAGGTTGCGGGCAAACAGCTCTACGGTCTGTTCTTCTTTGTGAATATCGAATGCGAGTCCGTTCATGATGGCATCGTTACGATAGGTCTCGACAAAATCCAGCGCGATGCGGAAATAGGTGGCCTTGATACTGCGGAAGATTTCCGAGGAGAACACGATGCCCTGGGTGGCGAGCTTGCGGAACAGGGACTTGGAGATATCGATGGACATTTTCGACAGCCCGCCCTGTTCGTCATGGAAGGAAACGGATTGGTGCTTGTGGTCGTAGGCGTGCGCGATATCCACCTGACACAGTCGGTTGGTGGAATAGTTGCGATACATTTCCGACAGCACGCCGATCTCCAGTCCCCAGTCGCTGGGAATGCGCAGGTCATTGATCACATCGCGACGGAAAGAGAACTCTCCGGCCAGTGCATAGCGGAAACTGTCCATGTAGTTCAGGTAGTCCGTGTGGCCGTAAATTTTTTTCAGGGTGCGGATCAAGGGAGTCACCAGCAGCCGGCAGACGCGGCCATTGATTTTTCCCGAGGCTACCCGGGAGTAGAAGCCCTTGCAGAACTCATAATTGAAGTTGGGGTTGGCAATCGGGTAGAACAGCCGCGCCAGCAGAGAGCGATCGTAGGTGACAATGTCGCAGTCGTGCAGCGCCACTGCCTCTCCCCGGCGCGAGGAGAGGATATAGCCGAGACAATACCAGACGTTACGCCCCTTGCCTGGTTCCAGAGGTGCCAGTCCGCGTTCCTGCAGTTTGGCGTCCAGGTTGCGCAGACGCGGCCCGTCGTTCCAGAGCACCCGCACATGCTGCGGCAGTTTGCTGAAAACACGCATGGCCTCCCGGTACTGGCTCTCATCGGCGCGGTCGAGCCCGATCACGATTTCGGAGAGATAGGGCACGCGGGACAATTCATCGAGAATCTTTGGCAGCGCCTCGCCCTCCAGTTCTGAATACAGCGAGGGCAGTAGCAGCGACATGGGGCGCTGGCGGGAAAATTCGATCAGTTCCCGCTCCATCTCCTCCAGTGGTCGGCGGGAGAGATTGTGCAGGGTGGTGATGCTGCCATTCTGGAAAAAGTCTGTCACATTGCGCTCCTGGGCTTTTAATGGTCCGGCTTTTCTTCTCTTGGGTTGGCCGGGGGTTTTCTCTCGAGTACGCGGTTTACTGGTGGTTATTGTTGTCTTGCGGTGGTGTCGGGAAAGACCAGGTCGCCGATGACCTCGCGCCAGCCCAGGGGGCCCTCGGCACTGCTGTGGATCACCCTTCGTCCGGGAATCGATTCCAGTTGAGGTGGCGGGCGGTCTGCCGCACGGATAATGACTGCCACATCGGCCACGGCCAGCATGTCCAGGTCATTCTCGCTGTCACCGGCGCAGATCAGGGGCACCTGTGCGTTGCTGTCCTGTTGGTAGCACCGGCGCAGTACTGTTGTCGCCTGCCCCTTGTCGGTAGGGCCCTGCAGGTGCAGGAAACGCCCACCCTGCAGCGTGGTCAGGCCCGCATCCCGTGCGCGCTGGCGAAAAGCGGCTCTTTCGTCATCCGTTCCCCGCCACAGCAGGGGCTCGGAGTAGCGTCGCTGTTGCGCCAGTTCGGCCTGCTCCGGGGAGAGGCCGGTCGCTGCGACAATATCCGCGGTAGAGGCCTGGGAGAAGGCGAGATAGGGCGCACCGTGCTTGATGGCGTCCGCCTGAAGATAGCGCACCAGCACATCGCGGGTTCTGCCGGTCTCCAGGATCAGCAGGCCGGTATTGCCGGGCTCGGGTTTCGCTTCGGCAGGAGGGCTGGAGAAGTAATCCTCGGGAATCAAGATGGCGGAGCCGTTTTCACAGATAAAGGGATGCCGGTTACCCAGTTCCTGTCGTAGGGCAAGCATCTCCGGAATCGTCTTGCTGCTGTTGAGTACCACCGGCACGGTGGCTCGATCCAGGGCCCTGAGCAGCGGATCAACCGGCTCGTGGGAGTAGTCGTGGTGGTCCAGCAGGGTGCCATCCAGGTCGCTCACAATCAGCCAGGGGTGGTCCGAAACCTTGTCTGCTCCGGGAGCACTTTGCCTGTTCGATGGATCCGCTGTCATCACTGCCCTGTCTGTGTGCGTCTTCTGTATCAGGTAATCCAAATTTAGTGCCAGAACCGTTTTGCGCGAAGAAATCCCCGCTGTACGGCGTGTATTGCCGCAAATCCCCCATGCCCCTTCGGAAGCCGCAGGTGGTGGCGGAGTTGTTGCCAGAGCGGTATTGGGGCCGCTACCGGTTGATGGCATTCAGCAGTGCACCGAATTGGTGTTCACTTCTCTGCAGGAAAACTCTAATGCGTCACGGCGGTGCAGGGGAGTTCGTAGACCTTACCGAGGTAGAAAGTGGCGCCACTGTGGTGCGGGCAGCGGATCAGAGGAGGATGGTGGGTACGACGTGGGATGATAGTCGGGAGCAGGATGGCGGTCGGGCAGGGAGAGGATGTGACGCCGGCCCGTATTCGGGCCGGCCTGGCGGCTGGTATCAGCGCGCGTGATCAGAGTGACTGGATCCAGGTGCCATCCGGCTGGCGACAGGCGGAGCCCTGGGTGGCCTGCGGCTGCCCGCCACTGATGACCTCTGCGGTGTAGGAGCGGCAGTATTGGTCTCCATGCTGCCGCACAGGACCGGGGGTCACTGCGTATTGCTGCTGCCCCTGGTCCCCCCAGGTGATGCGCTGCCCTTCCGGCGCAAACTCCAGTGCCTGGGCGACACAGGCCTGGTTTCGGGCGTCCATGCGCCGGCCCACCTCACCACCGATCAGGACACCGGCAATGGCGCCGCCGATGGTCGCCGCAGTTTTACCGCGGCCGCCGCCGATCTGGTGACCCAGTACGCCGCCGATCAGCCCGCCGAGAACGTTACCGACCCTCTCACTGTTACAACGGGTGCCGGTGGGTTGCGGCGCCGGTCGCCATTCAGGACGGTACTCCGGCTCGGGTGCGCGGTCGTCAAACCAGGGCGGCAGCACCACGACGGCATGCTGGTGGTGGCGGCGACTGGGGCGGCATTCCCGCTCCTCTTCGTAGCTTCCGTCGCTGTACCACTCGCGCTCTACCTTGCAGTTGCCGTCCCAGTATTCTTCCTCTGCTACGGAGTATTTATGGTGCTTGTGCTTGTGTTTATGCTTCTTCCAGCCCCGCCCCTCCGGCGGCTCTGCCACGGCCGCAACGGCAAGGCCGCAGGACAGCAATACAGCGGCCATTCTGGTCAATGTCTTCATGTCTTCCTCGATTCTTATGCTTCTGTCCGGGCCCGATCCGGCATGTGCCATCCGGCGGGGTGGACAGTTTACCAACTCGGCGAATACAGACAGCCTTTACTTCGAGAAGTTGCGATTGGCGTCACGGCGGGAATGTGGTGTGTGCAAGAGGGGCCCGGCGATGACCGGGCCCCGGGACAGGTCAGGGTGCCCGGCAGGGCAGACAGCGGGCATAGATGGCGCGGGGATCGCGGTAGCTCTGCAGTTCGGCCAGCGGTTGCAGGGCCGGCTCGAGGCTGCTGAGCCAGGCTCCCAGCGTCAGGTTGGCCTGGATGCTGGCCGCGATGCGGGCATCGACATTGTCCGACAGGGCGCGCATGAAGCGCTCTCCCGGTGACAGCTGGCGTTTGATCTCGATCAGTTCGTAGTCCTCGAGCTCGGCTAGCCTGGCAGCACCGGCGATAGCGTCGTTGAGGTTGCCCAGCTCATCAACCAGACCCAGCTGCTGCGCGGTACGCCCGGTCCAGACCTGCCCCTGGGCGATCTTGTGGACCTCCTCAGGAGTGCTGCTGCGGGCCTCCGACACAATGCGCACGAAGCGGTCGTAGGTGTTCTCCACACCCAACTGAAGCACCTCCGCCGCCGGCTCGGGCAGGGCGCGGTCGAGCCGCATGGTGCCGGCCAGGTCCGAGGTGCCGACGCCGTCATTGAAGATGCCGACGGATTCCAGGGACTCCTCGAATGTGGGGAAGGCACCGAACACACCGATGGAGCCGGTGATGGTCGACGGCGTCGCCCAGATCTCGTCACCGCCGGCGGCGATCCAGTAGCCCCCTGAGGCGGCCACGCTGCCCATGGAAACGACTACGGGGATTCCGGCTTCGCGGGTGGCCAGCAGTTCCTGGCGAATGGCCTCGGAGGCGAATGCCGAGCCGCCGCCGCTGTCGATGCGCAATACCAGCGCCGCCACCTTTTTCTCCCGTGCCTCGGCAATCAGGTTGCCGAGGGTGACACTGCCGATCTGGCCGGCGGGAGCCTCGCCGTCGACGATGGCTCCGGAGGCGCTGATCAGGGCGACCTTGTTGGTGCCGGGTTTGGGCGCGATCTCCGTCAGGCGCTGGTGGCGCAGGTAAGGCAGTGCATCGATGGACTTGTAGCTCTTGTCGTCTTCGCCAATGCCGATTTTTTCCTGCAGGTCTTTCACCGCCACGCGGCGGCTGGCGAGCTGGTCCACCAGCTGGTTGCTGAGCGCGACTTCAGCCCAGCTGCCGTTCTGTTGCCGCAGGTTCTGGGGCAGTTGCTCGATAAAAGTATCGACAGCCTGTGGCGGGAGGTTGCGCAGGCCAGTGACCTGTTCCGTGTACTCGCTCCAGAGTTCGTGCAGCCAGCGCTGGTTGTTTTCCCTGGAAGCCGGGGACATGTCATCACGGGTAAAGGGCTCGATGAAATCCTTGTAGTCGCCGACCCGGAACACGTGGAAATTGACCTTCAGTTTTTCCAGCGCGGACTTGAAGTAGTTGCGGTAGGCACCGAAACCGGTCAGGAGCACTGACCCCATGGGGTTGAGGTAGATTTCATCGGCATGACTGGCGAGAAAATACTGTGCCTGGGTGAAGTTGTCCCCGACCGCATACACCGGTTTGCCGGCAGACTTGAAACGCTGCAGGGCCGCACCGACTTCTTCGAGTTTGCTGAGGCCGCCTCCCATGAGGTAATCCAGCTCCAGTACGATGGCCGAAATGCGCTTGTCTTTCGCCGCAAAATCAATGGCATCCACCAGGTCCTTGACCCGCGTTTCCACCGGTCCGGGCGGGCCACCCAGGAATGCAGGCAGGCCGCTGGGCGGGGAGCGCTCATCCACCAGGAAGCCGGTCGGGGCCAGCTTCAGCGCCGCACCCTGGGGCACGATCAACCGTTCCTCCTTGCCGAAAATCGCGGCAAGGACAAACACCAGGATCAGAAGGAACAGCAGGTTGGTAAACACCCGCCGCAGCCAGGTGATGGCACCGCCAATGGCGCCAAAGAAGCGACGGATGAATCCCTTTTTATGTGTGTTGTCAGTCAAACCTCACTCCTTAGTGCGCGGGGATCTTCAGCCCGGGGCGCGTTGCTGCAATTGCGAAGCCGCGGCGCCTGCCACGGCCTGTGTCGTAGCGGAACTGCGTGTGGTCACTGCAGGCAGTCATGATCTGCAGTGGAAACTCTCTCAGCCAGCCCTCTGCCAACGGCTGGTCATCATGGCGGAAAAGAACAGAGTAAGGCTCAATACCAGCATTACGCCATGCTGCCAACCGCGTTGCGGGGCATTTACGTCGAAAACAATCGTGGCTGAGGCGAATATGTAGATCAGCAGGATAAAGCAGAGCCATAGCAGACTGCGCGGCCGGCCTTTCAGCATGCCCGGCAGCACCAGCAACAGCGGCACGGTCTGCAGAAGCCAGTGTGCGATTGTCCCGCCCGGCAGGAAAAGGTTCCAGGCTGCAAAAAGCACCAGCATTCCCGCGTAACAGATCCAGTTGAGCCGCCAGCCGAGCGCCGCCTTGCGCTGCATGTTGTTACTCACTGTCCGCCCTCCAGTTTCTGCGCCAGTTTGCCAATCCTTGCTCCCAGGGCGCGGCAGAGGCTGCGCTCTTCCTCGCTGAGCCCGGTCTCCCCGGTACCCGACCAGTGGGAAGCGCCATACGGCGTGCCGCCGGTACGGGTGTGCATCAGTTCCGCCTCGGAGTAGGGGATGCCGGCGATCACCATGCCCTGGTGCAGCAGCGGCAGCATCATCGACAGCAGGGTGCTCTCCTGGCCGCCGTGCAGGCTGCCGGTGGAGGTGAAGACACCGGCGGGTTTGCCCGCCAGGCTGCCGTCCAGCCACATGTCCCCGGTCTGGTCGAGAAAATAGCGCAGCGGCGCCGCCATATTGCCAAAGCGGGTTGGGCTGCCAAGCAGCAGGCCGGCGCAGTGTCGCAGGTCGTCATTGGTACAGTAGGGCGCGCCCTCATCAGGCACCGGTGGCAGGCTGGCCTCGGTATCCGGTGAGACACTGGGCACAGTGCGCAGTCGGGCGGGAATACCGGCCGACTCCACACCACGGGCGATCTCCGCGGCCATGCGCGCGGTGGCGCCGGTGCGGCTGTAGTAGAGAACGAGAACGTAGGCTTCCCCGCCTGCGCTGGATGACATCAGAGCAGCTCCAGCACGTTTTCCGGGGGGCGGCCCAGAACGGCCCTGTTACCACTGACCACGATCGGCCGCTGGATCAGCTTGGGGTGGCTGGCCATGGCTTCGATCAGTTGCGCATCGGACAGTGCATTATTTTTCAGGCCCAGTTCCCGGTAGGCATCCTCACCGGTGCGCAACAGATCGCGGGCGCCGATGCCAAGCTTCCCGAGCAGGTCCGCCAGCGTGCTGGTATCGGGCGGGGTTTCCAGATAGAGGATGACTTCGGGCTCGATGCCATTTTCCTGCAGCAGTTGCAGGGTCTGGCGGGATTTTGAACAGCGTGGGTTGTGGTAAATCGTCCACATATCAACGGTATCCTGTTAAGGTTTGCCGTATTCTAACCGAATAGCTGCAGCGAATTCACAGTGGACGGGTGACCTGTGAAAGGTGGGTCAAAGTCCCCGGCCCGGTGAGACCCGCAGGCGGGATTCCGGCGGTTGTGGAGTGTCGGGGGACAGAAAAGGATCAAACGGCCGGGCAGGGGGGTGGGCTGAGGTACCGCACCGCACTCCGGCGGCCCTGGAAGGGCAGGAAAAACGGAAGACACCATGACGGAGACCGTACAACGCTGGCGGCGCTTTCTCGTATCGCTGTGGGCACTCTTCAACGAGAAGAACTGCCGCCAGAGCGCAGCAGCCCTCACCTATATGACCCTGTTCGCCATCGTGCCCCTGGTGACGGTCAGTTATGCCATGCTCTCCCTGTTCCCGGACTTTGCCGGCCTGGAAAACAGGCTGCAGGAGCAGATCTTCTCTCACTTCGTGCCGGAAAGTGGGCGGGAAGTGCAGGAATATATCAGCAATTTTTCCGCCCAGGCGCAGCGCCTCACGGGGCCGGGTATCGCTATCCTGCTGGTGACCGCGGGGCTGATGCTGCGCAACATTGAAGATACCTTCAACGCGATCTGGGATATTCCCCGCGGGCGCAGCGGCGTGTCCAGTTTCCTGCTCTACTGGGCGGTTCTCAGCCTCGGTCCGATCCTGCTCGGTGCCGGGCTGGCAGCCACCACCTACCTGTTCTCCCAGCGGGTGTTCCTGGAAGAGAGTGACACCCTGGGGCTTCTGCCGATTCTGCTCGGTATCCTGCCGTGGATATTCAATGCCATCGCCTTCACCCTGCTGTTTATCGCCGTACCCAATTGCCGGGTGCCATTTCGCCACGGCATCGCCGGCGGGATCATCACAGCTTTCGCCTTTGAGGTGGCGAAACACCTGTTCGGCATCATGGTGGCTCGCAGTTCGGTACAGGCAATCTACGGAGCCTTTGCATTCGTACCACTGTTTCTGATCTGGATTTACCTGATCTGGATGATCGTGCTGGCCGGTTGTGTGCTGGTGAGGACCCTGTCTGCCTATCACGCCGCGAGCCAGGGGCGGCAGTATTCGGATGTGATGGCCTCGATGGTTCTCTTATGGGAGACCTTCAAACGTTATCAGCAGGGGCAGCCTTTGCGGGAGTCCGATATCTCGAGGGCGGGGATCAAGCCATCACAGTGGCGCCGGATCCGTAAAGTCCTGCAGGACGAAAAAGTCATGACCCAGACCGAGCGCAATGACTATGTGCTGCTCCGCGACCTGGACGCAATCGAACTGATGGACCTGGTCAACTGGCTGCACCCCAGCCCGATCTCCGGGCGCAGTCATCGGGATTTTCATGGCCAGCCCTGGTATGACGCCGTTGAGGAGCGCTTCAGCGAATCCCAGGATTTCGCTGATGAAAAACTCTCAGTGAAGCTCGGTGACCTGTTCCGCGAGGCGTGGGAGCAGGATGGTGGTTCTCCCGCGGCACCGCAGGAGCCGCCATCAGGCAAGAAAACAGCTCAGACAAAATCCAGTAAAACCGGTGATAACAAGCGTGGAGGAAGGAGTGGCAAGTCGAAGTCTGAACAGGACTCCGTTGGTAGTCTGTCTGTTGTTGGCCGCGGTGATAAGCGGCTGTGAGCGCGCAGATAACCCGGCGTTCCGCACCGTGTCCGGTGAAACTGTGGATACCGGCGGAAAGACGCTGCTGATCAATTACTGGGCGGAGTGGTGCAAACCCTGCCGGGAGGAGATTCCGGAGTTGAATTTCATTGCCGCAGAGCACGACGACGTGCTGGTACTCGGGGTCAACTACGATCCACTGACCGCAGAGGAAATTGCCGCACAGGCAGAAAAACTCGGTATTGAATTCCCGGTACTTGCCAACGACCCGGCCGGCCTGTGGCAGCGCCCGCGGCCGCAGGTGCTGCCCACCACTCTGGTGATTGGGCCCGACAACCGCTGGCGGGCGACACTGGTTGGCCCGCAGACGGCGGACTCGCTGGAGTCTGCACTGGGACTCGGGTCCGGAAAGGAATGAAATACGGGGCGCATAACGCTATAACCAATGTGTATTAAGTGGTCCGCGCCGTGACTGTTAGGATGCCCGCCAACATTTTTCTGCTCTCCCGGGAAGATCTTCAGCGGAATTGAATCCTATGCAACTCAGCTCCCTACTCTTGCTGGCCGCTTTCTTTGCCACATTCTGGCCGCTCTTTTTGTGGCAGCGCAGCCGGCAAAGCCTGGCGCCGGCAGTGTTCGCCGGTCTGTTGCTGGGGGTGTTGTTCGGCGCCCTGGTGCAATTCTCCCGCGAGTGGGGCCTGCGCCCGGAGGCGCTCCTGCCATGGATCGAACTGGTCGGCGAGGGCTATGTCCGCTTACTGCACCTACTGGTGATGCCGCTGGTTCTGGTGTCCATACTCGGTGCGGTGGTGAAAATGCACAGCGCCGAGTCCCTGGGCAAGATCAGCCTGTCGGTGCTGTCGATACTGCTCGCAACCACGGCCGTGGCCGCACTGATCGGCATCCTGATGGCCGAACTTTTCGGATTGAGCGCTGCCGGCCTGGTGGAAGGTTCCCGCGAAACTGCGCGGGCGGAAGAGCTGGGTGAGCGCATCGGCCGGGTCGAGGGAGTGGGTCTGGCGCAGATGTTACTGACCTTCATTCCGAAAAATGTTTTCCTCGACCTCACCGGGGCCCGCGATACTTCCGTCATTGCGGTGGTGATCTTTGCCGTACTACTTGGGCTCGCTGCCCTGGCGGTGCGTCGGGAGAGCCCCGAACAGGGCAAGGCCATCGAGCACTTCGTGAGTATTGCCCAGGTGTGGATCATGAAGCTGGTGCGCCTGGTGATGGCCTTTACGCCCTATGGGGTCATGGCGCTGGTAACAGTCCTGATTACGGAGTCCAGCTGGGCGGATATCCTGAATCTTTTCAGCTTTGTGGTGGCCTCTTTTGTCGCCATTGCACTGATGTTCGTGGTGCATGGTCTGTTGCTGCTGGTGAACGGTGTCAGTCCGCGACAATATTTCGCCCGCGTGTGGCCGGTGCTGATTTTTGCTTTCAGTTCCCGCTCCAGTGCGGCGACCATTCCGCTCAATGTGGAAACCCAGGTCGATAAACTGGGTAACAGCCCCGCCATTGCCAATTTCTCCGCCTCTTTCGGTGCGACCATCGGGCAGAACGGTTGTGCCGGACTCTATCCGGCAATGCTCGCGGTGATGGTCGCGGTGCCAATGGGGGTCGACGTGCTGGATCCGCTGTGGCTGCTGACCCTGGTGACGGTGGTGGTGATCAGTTCGTTCGGTATTGCCGGTGTGGGCGGGGGGGCGACGTTTGCCGCGCTGGTGGTGCTGCCGGCCATGGGGTTGCCGGTGACCATCGCCGCGTTGCTGATTTCGGTTGAGCCGTTGATCGACATGGCCCGCACTGCCCTGAACGTCAATGGCGCCATGACTGCGGGCACACTCACCCAGCGCTGGCTGGGCAATCCGGGAACCGATGGTCCCGCTACTCAGGAGACTGCCGATGGGCCCCAGCCTGGCTGAGCTGGCTGAGAAAGCAGCACTGTTTCGATAACGGTCAGAACCAGAATGAATACTGTCGACATGAGCGCGACTGAGGGCACGAAGACACCGCTGCACATGATTCCCGGAACCATGTGTGATGAGCGGCTGTGGGAATCGCTGTTGCCGGAACTTCCGGGTGTGGCGCCACATCATATCCCCATTCCCGCTGGGGATTCCGTGGCGGCACTGGTCGAGGGGCTGCTCTCTCGTCTGCCGGAGCAACCGGTCAACCTGTTCGGTTTTTCCCTCGGTGGCTACCTGGCCGCGGCCCTGGCGACAGCTTATCCGCAGCGGATCCGGCGGCTGTTCATCTGCTCTAACACGCCCTGCGCCCTGCCAGAGGAAGAACTGAATCAGCGGCGACAGCTGCTCAACTGGGTCAGGCGTCACGGTTATGGCGGCATCAGCGATCGCAAGATTGCCGCCATGCTCGGCCCCGAAAGTCGCGAGCGCGCGGATATCGCCCGAACGATGCGTGCCATGGATGCAACACTCGGCGAGGCGGCCCTCATTGCGCAGCTGGGGGGCACCTCCGAGCGGAAGGACCTGGCCGATGCCCTTGCGAGTCTGCCGCTACCGGTCACCTTCTGCTATGGCGAGCACGACACGCTGGTGACCCGCTCATGGCTACAGGGGCTGCGGCGCCGGCGACGGGATCTCACCGTGCGGGAAATCCCTGCCGCAGGGCATATGCTTCCCCTGGAGCGCCCCGGCGCGCTGGCAGATGCCATGCTCACCTGGCTGTCCTCACCCCTGGATAACTTTCCCGGATAACTTTTCCGGCGGATGTTGTCGGGCAATTGCTCCGGGCTGGCAGAAGCCGGCTGCGCAGTTCAGCTTTGATTCAGTGACGCCCCCCTAAAGTGCTCCCATTGATACCCGAAGGGAGACGATCCAATGCACCTGCACCGAAAACTGGCCGTCCCGGCGCTGCTGGCGGCCCTTGCCAGTGCCAGTGTCCAGGCTGGTGGCAGTGGCTACCACCACGATGGTGACGGCTACGATTTTGCCCGGGTCACCGATGTGACGCCGATTTACCGGGACATCCAGGTACGCCGCCCGCGCACCGAGTGCTGGGAGGAAACCGTCGCCTATCCGGGCCCCGGTTCTGCCGCCGGTACCGTGATCGGCGGCCTGATCGGCGCGGCTGTCGGTCGGGAGGCGGGGCACCGGCACCGGGGGCGCAATGCGCGGACACTGGCCGGGGCTGCTGTGGGCGCGGCTATCGGCCACGAAATCAGTCGTGCCGGCAAGGTCCGCTACGGTACCGAACAGCGGTGTCAGGTGGTGGACCAATTTACCACGGAGCGGGAACTGGTCGGATACGATGTTCGCTATCGCTATAATGGGCGGCATTATCTGACTCGCACGGATACACATCCGGGCGATAGAATTCGGGTGCGGGTCGACGTGACACCCGCTTGGTAACCGTCATTGGCCCTTTTTCTGCAATGCCCCCGGGAGCGCAACTGTGAAACTGACCGGTAAGTCCAAAAGTATTGCCACTCTGCTGGCTCTGGCACTTTGCGGTGTCGGCGCAGCCGGGGTGGCACCGGTACAGGCCGCTGCCTGGCAGCCACTGATGGAGCCGGTGCGGACGGCTGCGCTGCAGCGCTGGGCGCCGGCGCAGCGCGGGGAGGTGTCGCGGGATGAGGCGGCGGCCATCGTCAAACGGCGTTTCGGCGGCAAGATTCTCGCGGTTTCCGCAGTGGAAAAAAATGGTCGCCCCATGTACCGGGTAAAAGGCCTGTCGGATAAAAGTCAGGTTTACGTGGTCTACGTGGACAAGCGAAACGGACGCATCGTCCGCTAGATTCGGTTTTTCAGGGGGAGGGGAGCTATGCGCGCTCTGTTAGTGGAAGACGAGGTGCTGCTGCGCCAGCAACTGGCGGCATCGCTACGCGAAGCCGGCTACACCGTGGACGAGGCCCCGGATGGAGAGGAGGCTCTCTACCTGGGCCGTGAGTTTCCCTACGATGTGGCGGTGATGGACCTGGGGTTGCCGAAGATGGACGGCATCGAGGTCATCAAAACCCTGCGCGGCGAAGACCGCCACTTCCCAATCCTGATCCTGACCGCCCGCGGCCACTGGCAGGAGCGGGTCAACGGGCTGGAAGCCGGTGGCGATGACTATCTGGTAAAGCCCTTTCACACCGAGGAATTACTGGCCCGTCTCAACGCCCTGGTACGCCGCTCGGCCGGCTTCTCCTCACCGGTGGTCAAGGCCGGTCCTATTTCCCTCGATACCAGTTCCCACCGGGTTGCCGTGGGTGACGTGGAACTGGATCTCACTTCCTTCGAATACAAGGTGCTCGAATACCTGATGCTGCATCCGGACGAGGTGGTGTCAAAGACCGCACTCACGGAACATATTTACGAACAGGACTGTGACCGCGACAGTAATGTGATCGAGGTGTTTATCGGCCGCCTGCGGAAAAAATTCGACGTGGCCGGCGGACTCAAACCGATCGAGACACTGCGCGGCCGCGGCTACCGCTTCGTGGCTCCGGCCTGACCAGCGGCGCTCGTACTTTGGGCTTTTCCAGCTGGTTACACTCCCTCAAGGGGCGCCTGTCCCTGCTCACCTCTGCCGTGCTGGTGGTGTTCCTGTTACTCATTTCCGGTGCGCTGGAACACGCCTACCGCACATCTCTGGATGCAGCCAAGCAGCGTGAGCTGCAGTTGCATATCTATACCCTGCTGGCGGTGGCGGAGCTCGATGGGAATTCGCTGTGGTTTCCGCCGGTACTGAGGGAGCAGCGTTTCAACCAGCCGGACTCGGGACTCGTGGGGGCAGTGATCGATGCCCGCGGGCGGGTGATCTGGCGCTCGGAGTCGGCACTGACGCTGCCGCAGCTGCCCTCTCACCCCCTGCCGCAGGACCGCGAGGCATTCGGCACGGTGGGCATTCCCGGGGCCGGTGATTTCATGAGTTTGCGCCAGGGCATTGCCTGGGGACTCGACAACGAACCGCAGTTCACCTTCGTGGTGCTCGAGGATGCGGAACCCCTGCGGGGCCAGGTCGCCCAGTTTCGCGGCACCCTGTGGCGCTGGCTCGGCCTCGGTGCCCTGTTGCTGGTGCTGAGCCAGTGGCTGGTGTTGCGCTGGGGACTGGCGCCGCTGGGCCGGGTGGCGGCCTCACTGAAGGAGATGCAGGAGGGTGGCAGCGACCGGCTGGAAGGCCGTTTTCCGCGGGAGCTGAAACCGCTCACGGACAACCTCAACCTGCTGATCGAGAACGAGCGGCGGCAACGGGAGAAGACCCGCCACACTCTCGCCGACCTGGCCCACAGCCTGAAAACGCCGCTGGCGGTGCTGAAAGGACTCAATTTCAGCCGCGACCACCGCGCTGCCTATACCGCACTGATCGAGCAGGTGCAGCGGATGGACAGCATTATCAGCTACCAGCTGCAGCGTGCCGTGACCAGCTCACCGAAGTCCATCCTGCGCGGGGTACCCGTGGCGCCGTTGTTGCAGAAGATTCTCGATGCCCTGGAAAAAGTTTATCGGGACAGGCCGGCCGATGTGCGAGTGGAGTGCCACGGTGAGCCACTGTTTTACGGTGACGAGGGCGACCTGATGGAGCTGCTGGGCAACCTGCTGGACAACGCCTACAAGTACGGTAACGGCAAAATCCAGGTACGGCTCGCCAACGGCGAGGAAGGCCGCCGGCTGCATATTGACGTTTCCGATAATGGTCCGGGCATCGATGCCGAGGCCTGGCAGTCGATCACCCGCCGCGGTGTGCGGGCGGACCAGCAGCAGCCGGGGCAGGGCATCGGGCTGGCGGTGGTGGTGGATATCGTCTCCAGTTACGAAGGTGAGATTGCGGTGCGTGCTGCCGAACTGGGCGGGGCGCAGATCTCCATCACCCTCTGACTCGCGCCCGCCTCCCCGGGCCCGGTTTCGTCCAATAAAACTCCCGCTTCAGAACCAGGCGTCCTCCATGTCGTACGGGGTGCTGTTGCCCGCTGCCAGCAAGGCCAGCTGCGGGCCGACCTGTGGCAACTCCCACTCGCTGAAATAGTGCGCTGCCTGTAGCTTGCCGCGATAGAAATCCTGCTCCGAATGGCCGCTGGCTGATTCGAGGCCTCGCTGCGCCGCCAGCGCCTGTCGCAACCACATCCACGCCAACACCACGCGTCCAAAGGCATCCAGGTAGAGGCTGGCGTTGGCAAGGCCCCGGTCGACATCCGTTTGCAACTGACCCATCAGCTGCAGGGTCGTCTCGCCCAGCTGTTGCAAGGAGTGTTCCAGCGCCTCTGCCTGAGCCACCAGTGCCGGGCAGTCCCGCGCCTCCATCAGGGTCTGGCCGATTACCTCCTGAAGAAGCTGGAAAGCGGCCAGCCCGCCCGCGGGTATTTTGCGGCCGAGCAGGTCCAGCGCCTGGATTCCCTCGGTGCCTTCATGGATTGGGTTGAGCCGGTTGTCCCGGTAGAGCTGCTCCAGGGGATATTCGCGGGTATAGCCTGCGCCGCCCAGCACCTGGATGGCGAGATCGTTGGCGACGACGCCGTAGCGCGAGGGCCAGGACTTCACCACCGGCGTCAACAGGTCCAGCAGCAGGGCGGCACTTTCCCTCTGCGCCGCATCGGCAGCGGTGTGCGAGTCCTCGTGCAGGGATGAGGCGTAGAGGCAAAGTGCCAGTGCCCCCTCCACATAGGTCTTCTGGGCCAGCAACATGCGGCGCACATCGGCGTGACGGATGATCGGCACCTGCGGTGAGGACGGATCGCGGTTCGACGGCGGGCGGCCCTGGGGTCGCGAGCGCGCATAGTCGAGGGCGTGGTTGTAGCCCTGGTAGCCGAGTACCGTCGCCCCCATGCCGACACCGATACGGGCCTCGTTCATCATCTGGAACATGTAGGAGAGGCCGCGGTTGGGTTCCCCGACCAGGTAGCCCACTGCACCGCCGTGCTCACCGAAACTGAGCACTGTGGAGGTGGTGTTGCGGTACCCCATTTTGTGCAACAGGCCGGCCAGCTGCACATCATTGCGCTCACCGACCTGCCCCTGTTCACTGACCAGGAATTTGGGTACCAGGAACAATGAGATCCCCTTGAACCCGGCGGGTGCACCATCGATTCGCGCCAGCACCATGTGCACGATGTTGTCGGTCAGGGAGTGGTCGCCGCCGGAGATATACATCTTCTGGCCGCGCAACCGAAACCTGCCATCTTCAGTTGGTGTGGCAGTGGTGCGGAGGTCACCCAGTGCCGAGCCCTGGTCGGGCTCGGTCAGTGCCATGGTGCCGGCAAAACGTCCCTCCAGCATGGGCCCCAGAAAGCGGGACTTGAGTTCTTCCCCGGCGAATGAGCGGATCAGGTTCGCGGCACCGATGGTCAGGAAAGGGTAGGCCGCGGAGGCCACATTGGCGGCACTGATATAGGCCATTGCCGTGCGCAGGATCACCTCCGGCAGCTGCAGCCCGCCCTCTTCCTCGTCACAGTGGGCGGCGAAGAAGCCCGCCGCGGCAAAAGCGTCCCAGGCCTGCTTGGTCTCGGGTATCAGGTGTACCTTCTCGCCATCAAAGTGGGGTTCGTTGGCATCGCCACTGGCATTGTGGTTGGCGAAATATTTTCCGGCGATGGCGCGCGCGGTATTCAGGGTCGCATCGAAAATTTCCCGCGAGTGTTCCCGGTAACGTGGCCGCTGCAGCAGGGATTCGGTGTCGAGAAGTTCATACAGCAGGAAGTCGATATCCCGCTCGTTGAGTAGGGGTGTATCCATGTGCGCTCCACCGTTGATCGTCATTTCGCCGGCATTCACCCCGCGGCACGCGGGGTGAATCAGGGACAGACGTTAGCGGGGCAGGGGCCGGGCGGCAATGATGAATCGGGCCAGCGGGCGGGGCGGATACGGACAGTCAGTCCAGGGCTACTCCTGTTGCTTCGACGGCGTTGGTGCGGCGGCCCGGTACCACCTGCTCCCACAGACCATCCGCGAGCTCCCCGGCAGTTTGCTGGCGACCGGAAGCCAGCCACTGGGCAATGCTGCCCGCCACGTCGGGCCACTGGATCTGCACGCCGGTGGGTTGGCAGTCGAGCCAGCGACGAATACCGGTGGCATCAATCGCTGGCACCACCGTGGCCAGTTGCAGTTCGTTCAGTGCGCGGGCGTTTGCCTCCTGCTCGAACTGGCCACTCAGGGGGCGGGTGAGAATCGGTTTGCCCAGGGCCAATGTCTCCGCAATCAACTCGAAACCACTGTTGCAGATGACCGCGCGGGCACTGGCGAGGTCCCGCTGGAATCCATCGATTGAGGGTGCCTTGAGCTCGAGGTTATCCGCCGCCGGCAGCTCTTCAGGGGCGCCGTAGACGATAAATCGTTGTGGCAGCCTGGCGAGCTCCTTGAGCAGTTGCGAGTGGTTCTCGAATGGCAGGTAGACGAGGATGTGCTCACCGTTGTCTGGGCTGTGGTGAGGCTGGGCGATAGGAGGCAGTATCGGGTGGCCGAAGTGATACCAGTGCATGCCGAGGCTGTGTTGCGCGGGGGCAAAAGCCCGCATGATGGCCCGGGCCATCCAGTTGAAGCGCGGCGCGGGAATGGCGAAGTTGAATGCGTACTGATGGCCCAGGCCAAGGCTGGGGACGCCAGCCCGTTTGGCCGCCCAGGCGGTGACCGGTTCAAAGTCGGTGATCATCAGGTCGAAGTCCCTGACCGGCAGCTCGCGTATATCGCGGATCAGCTGGCGTGGGTTCAGCTGACGGGCAGTGGCGAGCTGGTCGATCCTGCCTCCACGGTGCACGAATGTCAGTCCCTCGCGCCACCAATAGTCCCCGAAGGGTTCCATGCCGAACAGTTTTTCCGGGCTGCGGCCGGAGAACAGCCATTGCACCTGCAGTTGCGGGTGAGATTGCAGGGCGCGGGCCATCGCCCTGGCGCGGGAAATATGGCCGTTTCCGGTGCCCTGAACGCCGTAGAGTATCTTCAAAGCATTGCTCCGCTGATCAACAGGCCTACGCTGGTGCCGAGGGCAGCACCGGCGCAGACATCGGTGGGAAAGTGAACGCCCAGGCCAACCCGGGAAGCACCCACCCCCGCAGCCCAAAAGTAGCCCAGTAGCCACAGGGGGCTGAGTAACTGGGATAACAGGGTGATGAACAGGAAGGCCCCGGAAGTATGTCCGGAGGGCAGGCTGAAGCGATCGCTGGCCACGACCACCGAGCGCAGGCCGGGAATTGCCTGAGGCGGGCGCAGGCGCCGGGTGGTGTTCTTGATGGTCCAGTAGAGGGAACGTTCCAGCGCGAAGGCCGTACCGCAAACGGTAAAGAACTGGGCCGCCGCACTGGCGGTGTTGGCCAGTGCCACCAGCAGCGGTGATATCAGGTAAAGCCAGCCGTCTGCAGACCTGGACAGCCACAGGAAGCGCTGTCGGGAGGCGGGGCGCGATGCCCGTTGTGCCATGTGCAGTACCAGTGACACATCGAATGCTTTCAGGGTGACGGGTAAGCTTTTCATGCCGCCAAGTTACGAACGCAATATTGCGCTGACTTGAACGATTTATGTCAGGAACATGAAAGATGGCGGGATTCGCGCCGGACGGCGCTGGTGCCCGGACAGGAACGGGGCTCCGGGCGCCTAGCGCGCCCGTCGAACTCTGCCCTGGTTGCGGGCGGTCAGTCGATACCGATCTTGATCATACTGGAGCCGGGCAGTCGCTCCACCAGCTCCCAGCCGCACAGCGCTGACGGGGTAAAGTAGCCGCCGTCGCCCTTGTAGCTCAGCAGGAACTCCATCACCGCCAGGGATCCGTGCACGGTGACGTCGTAACCGTTGGCGGTCTCCACGCGGCCGATCTTGCGCTCGCCGCGGCGGTCGTTGCGGATTTCGCCCCACACCCAGGTTTTCTGTCCGGCACGCTTTTCCTCGCTGGGACCCTGCACCGATTTGTCGACCTTCTGTTTCAGCCAGTTCTGCACCCAAGGCATTTTCAGCAGCCAGCGGAAGGCATTGAGACGCTTCAGCTTTTTGGCCCTGCGGGGGCTCATGGGAATGTATACCTCGATGTTGGGAATCCGGGTGGTGTAATAGGCGGTGGCCACATCCCCCCAGGGAATGGCGACGGCGAACTTCTCCCCGCGGCCGAAGTCGATGGTGCGGGTCAGTTCGCCGTGGCCGATCACCTCGATGGAACCATTGCGCCGCACGGCGCCGCCGACGCCCAGGCTCTCGATGGATGTCTTGGCTGTCCCCGGGCTCAGGCCGGAATCGGAGTCAAAGCCCAGGGTCAGGTGGGTGGCGGTGGGAATGGCCTCGTGCAGGGCCGCGGCCAGGCAGTCCGTGGGAATCACGTCAAAGCCGGTGCCGGGGCAGAGCACGATACCGGCTGCCCTGGCCTCTTCATGCAGGTTGTGGGCCCGCTGGTATACCTGCATCTCGCCGGTGATGTCCTGGTAGTGGGTGCCGGCAGCGATACAGGCGCGCATCATCGGTTCGGCAGTGGCAGAAAACGGTCCCGCGCAGTGAATCACCACGTCCATATCCCGCAGGGTGCGCTCCAGGGTTTCACTGGCGTCGAGGGAGATGGCCATGGCCGCCAGGCCCAGCTCCTGGGCCAGGGGTTGCAGTTTCTCGGCGCTGCGACCGGCCAGGATGGGCTGGTAGCCACGGGATACGGCCTCACGGGCGATCAGCTCCCCGGTATAACCGTAGGCGCCGTAGATCATGATTTTTTTATTGTTCACCGATGGGCCCTGCTCTCATTGGGGGTTTGGGGGTGGAAAATGGTGACGCAACCTTACTGGCGAGTCAGCGAACTAGTCAAATGCCTGTACCAGCGCAAAGCGCGGCTCCAGGGCACCGTCGCGTTCCACGGATCCGGTGAACATCGACAGCGGGCGCGCCCAGACACCGTATTCCCCGTAGAGTGCCCGGTAGACCACCAGCAGCTCGCCGGTCTCGCTGTGCCGGGCGACTTCCATGACTTCGTAGAGCAGGCCCTTGTAGTGGCGGTAGATGCCCCGCGGGCAGGTGCAGGTCGCCGTCATCGCCGGTCCATCGTCACGCCAGGTGGTGGGGGGACAGCTGCATCTGGGTGATACGCTGGCCGTGCAGGGTGACTACGCCGCTGTAGCGCCTTTCACCCGTGGAGGTGAACTCGAATTCGTAATTGCGCTGCAGCCGCAGTTGGCCGCGGTCGTCCCGGCGCAGGCGGGTGCGCACCAGGACGACGGTGTCGTCCAGCAGTTGCACACCCAGCTGCATACAGTGCCTCGCGGCGGCGCGGCGCACCTGTTCCTTGGCAGCCATGCCGTTCCACAGGTACCAGCCAACCAGAGCAAGCAGGAATAGCCAGAAAAGATCGCTCAATGAGTAAAGCATCGACACTCAGTTGTTATCATTCAGGGACGCGAGAATAACACGAAGGAGTTGTGATGCCGGGAACGATTCTGATTACCGGGTGCAACCGCGGCCTTGGCCTCGAGTTGACCCGCCAGTTTGCCGCCGATGGCTGGAAGGTCGTGGCGACCTGCCGCGACCTGGACCGGGCCGAGGAACTCAAGGCGCTGGAGCGGCAGTACCCGAAGCTGCAGGTCTACACGCTGGATGTGACCGATTACCGGCAGATGGCGCAGCTGGCGGAGCGCCTGAAGGACCAGCCTATCGATATCCTGCTCAGCAACGCCGGCTATTACGGCCCCAAGGGAACCCTGTTTGGACGGGTGGACCGGGACGAATGGCGCAAGGTGCTGGAGGCCAACACCATTGCCCCCTATATGCTGGCAGAGACCTTCTGCGCCAATGTCGCCGCCAGTGAGCGCAAGCTGATTGCTGTCATCAGCAGCAAGGTGGGCAGTATTGCCGACAACGCATCGGGCGGGGGGTATATCTACCGGACCTCGAAAACGGCAGTCAATCAGGTGGTGAAAAGCCTGTCGGTCGACCTGGCTGAGCGCGGCATTACGGTCATTGCCCTGCACCCGGGCTGGGTGCAGACGGATATGGGCGGCCCCAATGCGCTGATTTCCCCCGAAGAGAGTGTCAGCGGCCTCAAGCAGGTGCTGCTCACCACGAAGTCAGAAAAGAGTGGCTCCTTCCTGAACTATGACGGCAGCCCGATTCCCTGGTAGCAATGCCTGTCACGGAACAAAGTCGGATATTCAAAGCTAGGTCACTGTAATAATCCCCCTGAACCGGACGACAGAGCAGGTTGAGGTAGCGAAGGCTCACTGACCGGCCGCGTTACCGGATAGCAAATCAGCCGGTACCCGGTTGTGGGGGCTCAGTGGCACGGCACCGGAGGACAAACGGTGGTAGAGGATTCAGGCACCAAATCCGGGGAGGTGGGCCGCAATCTGGCACACGCCGCACAGGGAGAGGCGGCGCACCTGCAGGATCCCGTATACCTGGAAGAGCTGAGGCGACAGTTGCAGCGCTTTGCGGTTCTGCAACTGGGCGATGCGGACCTCGCAGAAGATGCGGTTCAGGAGGCCCTGCTCGGGGCGCTGAAGAGTGCGCGCAGCTTCAATGGCCGCGCGGCGCTCAAGACCTGGGTGTTCGCCATCCTGAAGAACAAAATCGCCGATCTCCTGAGGGCCCGCGGCAGGCAGCCTGACGCGCAGAGCCTGCTGAGCAGCGATGAGGAACACCGGGACCTGGACGAGCTGTTCAATGCCCGCGGCCACTGGCGACGCGATGAGCGCCCTGCGCACTGGGAGGATCCGGAGTCCGCTGTTCACGATCGCCATTTCTGGCGAGTGTTCGAGGCATGCCTCGACCGGTTACCGGGGCAGCAGGCACGGCTGTTCATGATGCGGGAATTCATCGAGCTGGAAACACCGGAAATCTGCGCCGCTGCGGAGATCTCGGTCAGTAACCTCAATGTCACCCTGCACCGGGCGCGCATGCGTCTGCGGGAGTGCCTCGAGAACAACTGGTTTCAGGCCGGTGAGGCCCGGGAGGAATCGTGAAGAACTGTCGAGAAATCACCCGACTCCTGTCAGAAGCCCAGGAGCGAGAGCTGAGCCTGTCCGAGCGCATGGGCTTGCGTATGCATCTGGCCATGTGCCGCGGTTGTCGCAACTTTGCCGAACAGATGGCCACACTGCGAAAAATATGCCGTGCTTACGCCCGTCGGGACGAGGGAAACTCCGGCAGGGAGTGAGCCCCGGGGTGTCACCCTCAACATCGTTCATAGCCCGGTTGTCCCGGCCTCGGGCAAGGTGATGTCACCGCGCACCAGCGCTTCTTTTCTGGCTTTCTGCCATTTCTTGATTCTCGCTTCCACCACCAGTGCCGTGGAGTGGTCCGGCAGTGCGCACTGGAATACCAGTTCCAGTGGGCCGCGCCCGCGCAGGGCCTTGGCCGCCTTCAGGCCACCGCCGCTGTGCTCCCTGAAGCGGCGCTCCACATCGCGGGTGATGCCGGTGTAGAGGGCACCCCGCCCGGTGCGGATCAGATAAACAAACCAGTCGCTCAATCGCCTGTCCTCCGTCGCCACATTGTCCGCAATTCGCCGTGCTTTTGAAAACACCCGGGGCGAATTGACGGAGGTTCTCTAGAACAGCGATTGCTGGTCGCCGGCCCGGGGTGGTAGGGCAAAGCGGCTGCAATCGAGATCGCGGCGGCGCCTGTTGAGGCCCAGCTGTCGGCAGGCAACACGAAAACGCTGTTGCAGCAGCTGGGCGAAAACCCCGCTGCCGGTTTGCCGCTGAGTAAAATCGCTGTCGTAGTCACGGCCGCCGCGGCTCTGGTTCACGAGACTCATCACATGGGTCATGCGCTGGGGATAATGTTCCTGCAGCCACTGGCGAAAGAGCGGCGCTACCTCGTGGGGAAGGCGAAGCAGGATATAGGCCGCTTGGTCGGCGCCCGCATCCCGTGCAGCCGAGAGGATCGCCTCCAGTTCACCGTCATTGATTGCAGGGATCATCGGCGCGGCCATCACCGCCACCGGGATGTCGGCACCGCTCAGTGCCTCGATGATACGCAGCCGTGCCGCGGGGCCGGCGGTGCGCGGCTCCAGCCGGCGCTTGAGTTCGCTATCGAGAGTCGTGACACTGATCGCCACCCGGCACAGGTTTTCCCGGGCCAGTTCTGCCAGTAGTGGCAGATCGTCGAGGATCAGCTGTCCCTTGGTGACGATGGTGACCGGCTGGCGGAAGCGCAGCATCACCTCCAGCAGCTGCCGGGTAATACGGTGCTGGCGTTCCAGCGGCTGATAGGGATCCGTGTTGGAGCCGAGCGCGATGGGGCTGCAGCGGTAGCCCGGTTTGCGCAGCGCCTGTTCCAGTAGTGCCGGTGCATCGGGTTTGAAGAACAGCCGGGTCTCGAAGTCCAGTCCCGGCGAGAGGTCCACGTAGGCGTGGGCCGGGCGGGCATAGCAGTAGATGCAACCGTGCTCACAGCCCCGATAGGGGTTGATGGACTGGTCGAAGGGAATGTCCGGGGAGCGGTTTGTGGCAATGATACTCTTTGCCCGTTCCGGCAGCGCCATGGTCTGCGGCCGTCCCGGCAACGCTTCCTCAAGATCCCAGCCATCATTCTCGAGGGTACTGGTAGAGGAGGCGAAGCGTCCGGCCAGGTTGCTGACCGCACCGCGTCCCCGATGGTACCGGGTGGGGTTGTCCGGATGGTCGTTGGCCAAGGCGTGCAGTCCTGAAATCTGTATGGATGTACAGTTTAGGTTGGGCGGGTCAGCTGGTGCAAGTGCGTGGACGCCACATACAATAGGGATTCGACAGACCAGGGAGCAGCGGAATGGACTTGAAGGCAGTTGCGGCGATACGAGCGTTTGCGATGCAGGTGCTGGAGGTTTTCGCACTGTTGTTCGCCTTCGCACTGGTGGTGCTGGTGCTCTATGTGCTCTACATGTACCTGTCGGACATCAGCCAGTCGAAACACGCCATCCGACGCAATTTTCCGGTGCTGGGCCGTTTCCGCTACAAGTTTGAGCACCTGGGCGAGTTTTTCCGCCAGTATTTCTTTTCCCTCGACCGGGAAGAGCTGCCGTTCAACCGCGCCCAGCGCAGCTGGGTTTACCGCGCGGCCAAGAATGTGGATTCAACCTCCGCTTTCGGCTCCACGCGCCCGCTGAACCAGCCGGGTGACGTACTGTTTCTCAACCATCCCTTTCCCACCCTGACAAAGGACGCGGTGCCACCGCGGGAGGTGACACTGGGAGAGGGCTTTGCGGAGCACCCCTATACCACCAGTGCTATCGTCAATATTTCCGGCATGAGCTTTGGCGCTCTGTCGGTGCCGGCGGTGACAGCCCTGTCTCACGGCGCGGCAAGGGCCGGGATCTGGCTCAACACCGGTGAGGGCGGACTGTCCGATCATCACCTGAGCGGAGGCTGCGACATCGTGTTCCAGATCGGCACCGCCAAATACGGCGTGCGCGACCTGAAGGGGAGCCTCAGCGATGAAAAGCTCCGCAGGGTGGCGGAATTGCGCCAGGTGAAGATGTTCGAGCTGAAGCTTTCCCAGGGCGCCAAACCGGGCAAGGGGGGGATTCTGCCCGGCATCAAGGTGACGAAAGAGATCGCCCGCGTGCGGGGTATTCCGGTGGGGCAGGATTCCATCAGCCCCAACGGTCACCCGGAATTCAGGGACGTCGATGGCCTGCTGGATATGATCCACCGTATTCGCGCGGTCACCGGCAAACCCACCGGATTCAAGTGTGTGATCGGCACCAGTGACTGGCTGCACGAGCTGTGTGAGCGCATCCAGCTGCGGGGCCTCGAATACGCGCCAGACTTCATCACCATCGACAGTGCCGATGGGGGCAGCGGCGCCGCACCCCAGAGCCTGATGGATTACATGGGGCTGCCCATCAACCGCAGCCTGCCACTGGTGGTCGACCTTCTGGCCCAGTACGGGCTGCGGGACCGGATCAGGGTGATTGCGTCCGGCAAGTTGCTGACGCCGTCAATGGTGGCCTGGGCCCTGGCGATGGGTGCGGATTTCGTCAACTGTGGTCGCGGCTTCATGTTTGCCCTGGGCTGCATTCAGGCCATGCAGTGCAACAAGAATACCTGTCCCACCGGCGTGACGACCCATAACCCGGACCTGCAGCAGGGTCTGGATCCGGTGGACAAGGCCGAGCGGGTCAGCAATTACGCCCGCAATCTCGCCTACGAGGTGGGCACCATCGCCCACTCCTGTGGTGTGCGTGAGCCGCGGCAGCTGCGGCGCCATCACGTGGAGGTCATCAACGAGCGCGGGCTGGCCACACCGCTGGCCGAGCTGGTGCCGGAGGTAAAGCCCAAATCGGTGATTGCCTCAGACCGGGGCGCCGAATAATCAGCGGGCCGCGACGGGAATTCGGGGCAGTCGGAGCAAAAGGGAGAAGGCAATGGAATCTGCCAATGGTGTGATCACGCTGGTTGGGCAGGGGCTTTACATGGCACTGGCCGCAGTGGTGGGCCTGGCACTGGCGCGGATCCTGCGTACGGACAACACCCTCGGTTGCCTGATTGCCGGAGTGCTCGCGGGCATGCTGCTGCCGGCCATCAATTTCGATACCGGCCTGCGCGCCCACAACATGCGTGAGCTGGTGTTCTTCGTGATCCTGCCGGTGCTGATATTCGAGGCCGCCTGGCAGATCGAGCCCGCCGTGCTGAAACGCTGGTTGGGTCCGGTGCTGCTGTTCTCTACCCTTGGGGTTCTCATCTCAGCCATCCTGATCGGACTGCTGACTTATTACGGTATCGATCGCCCGCAGGACTTTCCCTGGATTGCCGCCTTCCTGACCGGCGTGATTCTCGCCGCAACCGACCCCGTGTCCGTGGTCAACAAGTTGCGTACGGGGGAGTCTGGCGAGGACCTGATTACCCTGGTGGAAGGGGAGAGCCTGTTCAACGACGCCGCTGCCATCGTCCTCTACAGCCTTACCCTCGGCGTTGCGCTGCATACGGTGATGGAAGGCGGCGCAAGCACCGGTGATGCGCTTGAGGGATATGGCGCCGTGACGGTGTATTTCCTCGCCACTTTCTTTGGCGGGCTGGCAGTGGGGCTGGTCTGTGGCCTGCTGACGGCAATTGTGGTGTTGTTCCTGCGCTCCGCCGGCGCTGCTCTGGTGGTACTGCTATTGGCAGCCTTTGGCAGTTTTTACCTGGCGGAGCGTATGGTGCATGTCTCCGGCATTCTGGCGGTGATGACCTGCGGCATCGTGGCGCGAGCCTGCCTGCGGGAGCAGCGCGACACTTTCCTGGCCCATGCGGCGCCGACCTGGGAGTGGCTCAGCCTGATGTTCAGTGCCCTTATTTTTGTCATCATGGGACTGGTTATTACGTGGGAGATGTTCAGCGAGCGCTGGCTGGCGATGATCATTGCCGTCGCCGCCGCGGTCGGTGCCCGTGCGCTGACCATTTTCATGTTGGCACCGGCCGCGCGTTTTATCGGCCCGCCGATTCCCAAGGAGTGGCGCCTGGTGATGGGGTGGGGTGGACTGCGCGGAGTCGTGGCGGTTGCGCTGGTGCTGTCCCTGCCGGAGGAGTTGCCCTACTGGTGGACCATTCAATCCATGGTATTCGGGGTGGTGCTGTTCTCCCTGCTGGTGCAGGGCACCACCTGTCGCTGGCTGCTGAATAAACCTGCGGTCGGCGCGACCAGTAGCGAGTCGTCGAAAGATACCTAGAGACCGAGGGTAATCACCAGCTCGTCGCCCTGAACCTCTACCTTTCGCAGCACCATGCGTGCTGCCCGCTGGCGGATATCGCCGGGTTTCAATTCGTACAGGGGCTGAAGGGAGAAATATTCTTCGAGCGCTCTCTGAATGAGTGTGCGTACCCGCTCAAGGGTCGGCTCTTCCAGGTTTCCAAGTTCCAGCCGTTCGATCCGGGGCTCATTGAGGTAGAAGGTTCCACTGCCCGCTTCATATCGGACCAGCCCAGTCATATCCACGGTGCCTTGAATCTGCCGCGTTTTGTTCGGCGTGCGGAGTTCCACCTGGATATCCATGCCGGCGCCGATGCGTCCGGTCTCTTCCTGTAGCTGGACACGGGGATTTTCCAGCGTCACATCGAAAATCTTCAGATAGGTTTTTGTCAGCGGCAGGCGCTGTTCAAATCGTTGCTGAAGCCGTGCTTCGGGAATACGGATCTGGTGTTCGCGATTGGCGTAAAACAGATAGCCGACCGCTGCCAGTAGCAGCAGGGCGATACACAGGGTGACAAGACCGGTTTTCATATTGCGTCTTTCCATCCCGGCTTGCGGCTGACTTTGCCCGGCGTGCGTGAGGGGGTAGGGCAGTCTGCTACAGAAAAATGCAGCGCCATCGGCTTCAGATTGTGCGCCAGGTCAATCAAACCGCCGCCATCTACGACCTTGGTCGGATACTGCCCCGAGCCCATCCATGCCATTTCTGTCGGGTGGGAGGGCATTCGCTCCATAAGAGCCGGGTTGCCAACCCCGCGCAGAGGGACAGGACGCTGCCAGCGGTAGGGTTGCGCCACATAAAAATAATGAGAGAAAACAGAGGAAAACACCATGTCATACCGCTCACTGACGGTGCGCGCCGTCGGCATTATTGGCTTTCTGGGTTCATGGTTGCTGGCAACAGCCGGTTATGCTGCCTGCACAGACAATATCGTACTCGTGCACGGAAACTCCGGCTCGCCTTCCGACTGGGACAATACGGTGCAGGAACTGAAAAGCCAGGGTTTTTCCACTGGCCAGATCTACCTGCCGAACTGGGGTTCCAAAAGCTGTGCGGCCTGTAACGATCACAACGGCTCGGAGGAAACACCGGTGCGCAATGCGATCCAGAGCGCCATCGCTGCTTCCTGCACCGGCAAGATCGATGTCATCGGCCATTCCATGGGGGTGACACTGGCGGCGCAGCAGATCGTGAAAGCGGGTGTGAAGGACAAGGTCGATGCCTTCGTCGGGATTGCCGGTGCCTACCGCGGCCTCTGGAGCTGTGGTACCTATCCCTTCAATGTCTACAACAGCACCTGCGGCTACTACGGCCTCTCGGTATCCAGTCCCTTCCTCGACTGGCTGTACGGCAAGACCATCGCCAGTCGTGTCTATTCGATCAAGAGCTGGTCTGACCAGATCGTCTGTACCACCGGGGTGTGCACCGTAGGCGGGGTGCACTCGAGCCAGATTGCCGGGGAGCGTGCAAGTTACACCTACCCCTATGGCCACTTCGGACTGCAGTCGTACACCTATGATCGCCAGGTGTCCCTGATCCAGTGAGGGTTAAGCGCGCCGGGCTCATCGGCCCGGCGCCAGCACGGATCTGTCGGGAGCCGGCACACTCCGGCTTATCTCATCCCCGCTGGCCTCACGCTCGCCCTTGGTGCACTGCTGAATGGTGCCGGCAAGGGCCAGCAGGAGCACAGCGATCAACAGCGGGATGATGATGCGTTTCACTGCGGCTCTCCGCTTCTGAACTTCCCTAGCGCACCACGCCACAGGCGACCCGCGAGCCGCCGCCGCCCAGGGGTTTCGGTTGATCCGAGTAATTGTCGCCGCCGGCGTGAATCATCAGTGCACGACCCTTGAGGTCGGAGAGTTTCAGTCGCGGTGCCAGGACGGGGCTGGTGGCTTTACCGTCCATATCGACATAGAGCGCCGGCAGGTCACCCAGATGCCCGGTGCCCCATGGAAAACTGTGGCGGTTGGTCTTCTTGGGATCATAGTGTCCGCCGGCGGACAGGGCCGGCACCATCTTCCCTTCTTTCTCTGCGGGTTCACAGCTGGGATTCTGGTGCACATGGAAGCCGTGCAGGGTGCCCTCGGCGGGTAGGCCCTCAAGCATCGGAGTAAATATTACGCCGTACTTGGACTGGGTCGCGATCACCTTGCCCAGGGATTTGCCCACACCATCGGCGCTGACGGAGTGCATCTCGATGACAATGTCGGCCCGGGCCAGGGACGCGAGGCTCAGCGCTGCAGCGCCCAGCAGATAACGACAACTCAGTTTCATGGTGTGCTCCTCCGTGACGCCGGCCGATGCGGTTCACCGCATTGGGGTTGGCGCGTAAATTCGTGCTTGGGACCTGTTACCTGAGTCTAGAAGCAGTTGGGCCTGTTTGCCCAATTCCGCAGGATCCGGCGAATGCCGTTTCAATATCGGGGGAGGGGATGGGACAACCGCGCCGGGCCCACCTGCAGGTGAACCCGGCGCGAAGGACTTACAGCCAGTTGAGGATGACCTTGCCGGATTCACCGGAGGCCATGGTGTCGAAGCCTTTCTGGAAGTCATCGATGCTGAACTGGTGGGTGATGATGGGTTCCAGGTTGAGACCGGACTGGATCAGGCTCGCCATCTTGTACCAGGTCTCGAACATCTCGCGACCGTAGATCCCTTTTATAATCAGCCCCTTGAAGATCACCTGGCTCCAGTCGATGGCCATCTCGCCGGCGGGAATGCCCAGCATGGCGATCTTGCCACCGTGATTCATGGCCGACAGCATGTCGCGGAAGGCTACCGGCACGCCGGACATCTCCAGGCCCACATCGAAACCCTCACTCATGCCCAGCTCATTCATCACGTCGGTGAGCTTTTCGCGGCTGACATTCACTGCCCGGGTGGCACCCATTTTCTGGGCCAGCTCGAGGCGATAGTCGTTGATATCCGTGATGACCACGTGGCGGGCACCCACATGGCGGGCCACGGCAGCGGCCATGATACCGATGGGGCCAGCGCCGGTGATCAATACATCCTCGCCAACCAGGTCGAAGGACAGGGCCGTGTGCACGGCGTTGCCGAACGGGTCGAAGATCGAGGCCAGCTCATCCGGAATGTTTTCCGGTATCTTGAACGCGTTTAGGGCCGGGATGACCAGGTATTCGGCAAAGGCTCCCTGGCGATCCACACCGACGCCGTAGGTATTGCGGCACAGGTGGCGCCGGCCGGCGCGGCAGTTGCGGCAGTGGCCGCAGGTGATGTGGCCCTCACCGGAAACCCGGTCGCCGATTTCGAAGCCGGCCACTTCCTGGCCCATGCCCACTACTTCACCCACGTACTCGTGTCCGACCACCATGGGCACCGGAATGGTCTTCTGCGACCACTCGTCCCAGTGATAGATATGCATGTCGGTGCCGCAGATCGCGGTCTTGCGGATCTTGATCAGCAGGTCGTTGTGGCCCGGTTCCGGGACCTCCACGTCAGTGAGCCATATGCCCGGCTCCGACTTCAGTTTTGACAGTGCTTTCATGCGTAATCCCGTTTCTGGCGGTGATGGACCGGCCAGCACAAGGCCCGGGGTCCGCTCGTGACGGAACCCGGGCCGCGGTGAATGAATGGGTTAAATGATATTGAGCTCTTTGCCAACTTCCACGAAGGCATCGATGCAGCGGTCCAGCTGCTCGCGGGTGTGCGCGGCGGACATCTGCGTGCGGATGCGGGCCTGGCCCTTGGGCACCACCGGGTAGAAGAAGCCCACGACATAGATACCGCGTTCCAGCATCTTGTCGGCCATCTTCTGGGCGAGGGCGGCATCGCCCACCATCACCGGAATAATCGGATGATCGGCCCCCGCCAGGGTGAAGCCGGCCTCGGTCATGCGGTGGCGGAAGTAGGCGGAGTTTTCCTGCAGCTTCTCCCGCAGTTCGCCGCCCTCCATCAGCATGTCCAGCACCTTCAGGGAGGCGGTGACGATGGCCGGGGCCACGGAGTTGGAGAACAGGTAGGGGCGCGAGCGCTGGCGCAGCATGTCGATGATTTCTTTGCGACCGGAGGTGTAGCCGCCGGAGGCGCCGCCGAGGGCCTTGCCCAGAGTGCCGGTAATGATGTCGACGCGGTCGATCACGTCACAATGTTCATGGGTACCGCGGCCGTGCTCGCCGAGGAAGCCCACCGCGTGGGAGTCGTCCACCATGACAAGGGCGTCGTACTTGTCGGCCAGGTCACACAATGTCTTCAGGTCTGCGATCACACCGTCCATGGAGAAGACACCGTCGGTGGCGATCAGTTTGGTGCGCGCACCCGCGGCATCTGCTTCCCTCAGTTTGGCTTCCAGGTCCGCCATATCGTTGTTGGCGTAGCGGAAGCGCTTGGCCTTGCACAGGCGCACACCGTCGATGATGGAGGCGTGGTTCAGTGCATCGGAAATGATCGCATCCTCGGGGCCGAGCAGGGTCTCGAACAGGCCGCCGTTGGCATCAAAGCACGAGGTGTAGAGGATGGTGTCCTCGGTACGCAGGAATTCGGACAGGCGGGATTCCAGTGCTTTGTGGATGTCCTGGGTGCCGCAGATAAAGCGCACCGATGCCATGCCGAAGCCATACTGGTCCAGGCCCTCTTTCGCCGCTTCGATCAGGTCCGGGTGGTTGGCGAGGCCCAGGTAGTTGTTGGCGCAGAAGTTCAGCACCGGCAGTTCGTTGTTGACCTGGATTTCGGCTGCCTGCTGCGAGGTAATGATGCGCTCGCGCTTGTACAGGCCATCGGCCTCGATCTGCTTCAGCTCCTCGCGCAGATGCTGGAAGAATTGCTCAGACTTGGACATGGTGTTCTTGTTGGCTCCTCAGAGTTGCGCTTGTGGCGCCCGGCAGTGTATCCACAATTTGCCCGGACACACTGGCGAATACACAAGGTTAGCGTTCATCCCGCCATCTCACAGGCCTTGTGGGCCGTGACCGGTCTGTCACTGGTGCGGCAGGTGGTGGCGAATTCTAACGCTTCTTCCGCGGTGTCGAACAGCAGCTGCCACAGCAGTTGGCGGTCACCCTGTCGCACGGCGCGGACGGCGGTGCGGCTGCGCTGGTTGGCGATCTGTATTTCGACGAATACTGTGCTGGAATTCGGTGATTCGGACATGGTCCCTCCAAGGTAAAAGCTTTGGAGGGCTGACGTGGAAGCTGCGAAGCGCGGTTCGCGATTCCGGTTGGATTACCCGAGATTTTCTTGTGGAAAATCGAGTCCCATCCTCTCTCCCCGCGTTCGGCGGTGAGAGAGCAACCACCTTGCCCCGGTTGGCAGGTTGGCGTTGGCGTCAGCCACTCTCTTGATGTCGGGAGGAAAGATAGCGGGGCGGGAATGGACAGTCAACACGGCTGCCCCCGGGCGGGGGCAGCGCAGAGGTTTATGCCGGCATCTGCACGGATTTCAGTTCGATAAACTCATCGAGGCCGGCCTCGCCGAACTCGCGCCCGTTGCCGGAACGCTTGTAGCCGCCGAAGGGCGCATCGTAGTTGAACTCACCGCCGTTGACGAAGCACAGACCCGCCTCCAGGCGACGCACCACCGGCAGCGCGCTCTCGGCATCCCTGGCCCAGACCCCGCTGGAGAGACCGTACTCGCTGTCGTTGGCGATGGCGATGGCCTCGTCCAGGTCCTTGTAGGGGATCAGGCAGGTGACCGGGCCGAAGATCTCCTCGCGGGCGATGGCCATATCGTTGCTGACGTCGGCAAAGACCGTGGGCTTGACGTAGAAGCCCTTCTCCAGGCCCTCGGGCGCCTCGGCACCGCCGGTCACCAGGCGTGCGCCCTCACTGATGCCCTTGTCGATGTAGCTGCGCACGATATCGCGCTGGCGAGCGGAAGACAGCGGCCCCATAAAGGCATCGCCACCCTGGCCGAGCTGCACTTCCTCGGCCACGCGCTTGGCAATCTCCACGGCTTCTTCGTAGCGCTCTGCCGGTACCAGCATGCGGGTCAGAGCCGTACAGGTCTGCCCGGTATTGATGAACACATCTTCACAGCCCCAGCGCACCGCGGCTTCGAGATCCGCATCCGGGGTGATGATGAACGGCGACTTGCCGCCCAGTTCCTGGCACACGCGCTTCACCGTCGGTGCCGCTGCGCGGGCGACTTCCACGCCGGCACGGGTGGAGCCGGTGAAGGACACCATGTCGATATCCGGATGGGCGGACAGGGCCGCGCCGACGATCGGGCCGGCGCCGGGAAGCAGGTTGAAGACACCGGCGGGCAGGCCCACAGAGTCGATGATTTCCGCCATCACATAGTCCTGCAGCGGCGTCATCTCCGAAGGCTTGGCAATCATGGTGCAGCCGGCGGCGATGGCGGGAGCCACCTTGCCGACGAACTGGTGCAGGGGGTAGTTCCATGGGGTGATGAATCCACATACACCTACCGGCTCGCGCATGATCAGGGAGTGGCCGGCTTTCTCGGTCTCTTCCATCAGGTGCGCGCGCTTGGCATAAAAGCGGGTCGCGTAAATGGGGCCATCCACGTGCAGCCATTCGGTGATGTGCGCCGGGCAGCCCAGGGCGACTGAAACTGCCTGGATCAGTTCTTCCTTGCGGGCCTCCATGCCATCGGCAATGGCGTTCAGGAAGGCGGCGCGTTCATCAGCGGTGGTATTGCGCCAGGTCTTGAAGGCCTCGCGCGCAGCATTTACGGCCAGATCGACGTCCTCGGCCGTGCCCTGGACGACATCACAGATTTTCTCCTCGGTGGCCGGGCAGATGACGGCATGCAGGTCGCCGCCGCGGGATTCCTGCCACTGGCCATTGATATACAGCTTGTCGGTATGCAGTTTGCTCAAATCAGTCATAACACCATTCCGTCTGCGGCCCCTCAGGGCGCGGTGATTTCGATAAAGGTCGGTGTGTTGCGGCACAGCGCCTCAGCAATTGCCGGGCCCAGTTGTTCCGGGCGATCGATCCGGCACCCCTCGGCGCCGAAGGACTTGGCCAGTGCCACAAAGTCCGGGGTGCGCAGGTTGACGCCTTCCTGGGGCACCTGGGCATCATCCATGAAGTCGCGGATTTCGCCATAGCCAGCGTTGTTCCACACCAGGATCGGCAGCGGCAGTTCCTGTTCCACCGCCACGGCCAGCTCGCCGAGAGTAAACATCAGACCGCCGTCGCCGATCAATGCCACCACATCCCGTTCGGTGGAAAGGCGGGCGCCGATCGCCGCCGGCAGGGCAAAGCCGAGCGTGCCGTAACCGGTGGTGCAGGTCACATGGCTGCGAGCCCGGTACAGCGGCAGGGCATGATTGGTGTTGTAGGCCAACTGGGTGGAGTCGGTAACCAGCACGCCATCCTCGGGCAGGGCGGCACGCAGGGCCTGCACCCAGGGGAAGCGTTCCTCGGAACCCGGCCACCACTCCTTGCGGCACGCTTGCAGGATCTCTGCCAGCTCGTCGGCGGCCTGGTCCCGGCGCTCGGCGTTACCCTCGGGCAGGGCGCGGTTCAGCTGGGCCAGGGTCTCGGCCGCATCCGCACAGATGGCCAGGTCCGGGCTGGCGTTGCAGACCAGCTGGCCGGCATCGATGTCGACGCGGATCAGCTTGCCCTTGAAGTTGTAGTTCTCACGCACCAGATTGCGGTCCGTTTCCGCCAGCTCTGTTGCTACGGCGAGAACCACATCGGCGTTCTCAATCCGGTTACGCACGGCATCGAAGCTCAGGTTGGCGCCGCCGCAGAGCGGATGGCGCTCGTCGACGATGCCCTTGGCAGCGAGAGACTCGAACACCGGTGCCGCCAGCTTGTCTGCCAGTGCGGTGGCATCGACGGCACAGGCCTGAGCGCCGCCACCCAGCAGGATTACCGGGCGCTCCGCCTTCTGCAGCCATTCGGCAGCAGTAGTGACGGCAGCGTCGCTGGCTGCGGGCCTCGCTGCTGTGGGGGCCGCGCGGTAATCATCCATCGAGCCGGGCATGGGGGCGGGGAACAGGTCGATGGGGATTTCGATGTGTACCGGCCCCGGGCGCCCGGAATTGAGCAGCTGGAATGCGCGGTGCATGACTTCCGGCAGCTGCTCCGCCTGGGTCACGCTGTGTTGCCAGACGCAATAACCGCGGCTCACGTCACTCTGGCGCGGAAGTTCATGCAGGCGTCCGCGGCCCATGCCCAGGTCCTCGCGGCGGTTGACCGCGGAGATCACCAGCATGGGGATGGAGTCGGAATAGGCCTGGGCCATGGCGGTGGCGGCATTGGTCAGCCCCGGACCGGTGATCAGGAAGCAGACACCGATCTTGCCACTGGCGCGGGCGTAACCGTCGGCCATGAAGGCGGCACCCTGCTCGTGCCGGGGGGTTACGTGCTGCAGGCCACTGCCCGGCAGGCCCCGATACAATTCGATGGTGTGGACACCGGGGATGCCGAAAACTTTTTCAACTTGGTATTCGCGCAGCAGGCGCATCAATACCTGGGCACAAGTGGGTGCGGAGGACATAACTGCTCTTATTCCCTGTCTGTTGTTTGTTCGAATGAGGGCCGAGCCTAGCCGCACCGCAGGAAGCACGCAAGCGCCCGCAGACTCTGCACCTGGGGCGCGTGATTCACTGGAAAATACGGATTTACCCCGGCGACGGACAGAAAACTCTGTGCCAAAGGGCGTCTGGGAAAATACCGTGGAGGCAGTACACTTACGGCACAGCCAGAGAGGACGGAGTATTATGGAAATCGATCAGTGGCGCCGGGAGTATCTGCGCGGCGGTCTCAACCGGAAGGACCTGCAGGACGATCCGATACTGCAGTTTGAGCAGTGGTTGCAGGAGGTGGTGGAAACGGACCTGTCCGATCCCAGCTGTATGAGCCTGGCCAGCGTCGACAGTGACGGGCAACCCTCACAGCGCATCGTTCTCCTCAAGGGTTACGACGCGCGTGGTTTCGCTTTCTATACCAATCTGGCCAGCCACAAGGCGAGGGATATCGAGCAGAACCCCCGCGTATCGCTGTTGTTCCCCTGGCAGTCTGTGGAGCGTCAGGTCATCGTTTATGGACGTGCTGAGCGCCTGACCCGCGAAGAGGCCGAGACCTATTTCCACACCCGTCCGCGAGAGAGCCAGCTCGCAGCCTGGGCTTCTCACCAGAGTGCGACAATCGAATCCCGGACGCAGCTCGAGCAGGACTTCGAGGCGATGAAAAGTCGCTTTGGCGACGGAGAGATCCCGCTACCGGAATTCTGGGGCGGTTACCGGGTGGTACATCACGCAGTGGAGTTCTGGCAGGGCCGGGCCAGTCGTCTGCATGACCGTTTTATCTACCGCCGCCAGGACGACGACAGCTGGCAGGTAGAGCGCCTGTCGCCGTGAGTGGCGTCAATGCCCGCGCGCTCGGACACGACTGGGCGCAGCGGGGCTTTTCCTGTGATTTGTGGACAGACCCTCCCGGGCAGTGCTGGGAGGGATTCGTGCACGACGTCGATGAGTTGCTGGTACCGGCGGAAGGCGTGCTGGAAATCGAAATTGACGGTGACATCATGCGGCCGGAGATCGGGCAGGAACTGTTGATTCCCGCCGGCGCCGTGCACTCGGTGCGCAATCTTGGCGGCACCACGGCGCGCTGGTATTACGGCTATCGGAAACCCTGAGCCTGTGCCCGCCAACCGCAGGGCATCACCAATCCCCCCGCTGTAGCTGCCTTCCCGTTGCCCCTGTTCTCACAATGCCCGTTTTCGCATCATTTTTCTGCGGTATCTCAGTTCTCGATGACCGAGGGAGATGCACCATAAGCGGGCGCGCCGGCAAGTAAGTCAGTCATGTCAGGATGACAATCCGAAAAGCCTCGTCTGCCGTAGAAGAAAGTGCATGAATCGAGTGGTTTTCCCGACGAATTATCTTCCTCTGGTCACGACAGGGGGGTAATCTTGAGTGCGTCGGCTTTCAGTCGATGATGTTCAGCGCGGTCACTGGTCGGAGCTCCAATAACAACAATAAACGGGGCAAAGCAGTACCGATCGCGGTGAGTCCGTTGCTGCCAATAAAAATTTCAGTTGGCAATGGAGAGAGAACTATGGGACGTCAATTCAACAGTGGCAGTGTATCTGTCATGTTGTCCACCTGCTCGGTGGCCGCACTCTGGCTGGCCAGCGGCATCGGTGCAGCCCACGCGGCCGAAGGTGCAGTGGGCACCATCATGGAGGAGGTGCAGGTAACCGCCCGCAAGCGCGCCGAGGCAGAGCGGCTGCAGGAAGTTCCGGTAGCCGCCACGGCATTTTCCGGTGAGCAGCTGGAGGCACTGCAGACCAAGGACCTGCAGAGCCTGTCCTTCAAAATGCCGAATGTGCAGCTCGACGATATCGGCACGGTGAAAAATACCGCCAACTTTACCGTCCGCGGCCTCGGGGTTAACAGCTCCATTCCCTCCATCGACCCGACGGTGGGTGTGTTCGTGGATGGCATGTACATGGGCATCAACGCTGGTGTTGTGACGGATCTCTTCGACCTCGAGGGTATCGAGATCCTGCGCGGGCCGCAGGGTCTGCTGTTTGGTCGCAACGTCACCGGTGGTGCAGTGGTCATCCGCACCGCGCGCCCCACGGAGGAATTTTCCAGCAAGTTCAAAGTTTCGACCACTGATAATCTGGATTCCATCGCCGCGGCCAGTATCAACGGTGCCATTTCCGAGACCGTCAATGGCCGCCTGACGGCCTACTACAACAATGACCAGGGCTGGTTCGAAAACGTTTTCACTGGCGACGACGATCTCGGAGCTTCCGATACCTGGTTTGTCCGGCCGAGCTTCAGTGTCGCCTTGAGTGAGTCGGCCGAATTGCTGGTGCGCATGGAGCACGGCCGCATGGATTCCGATGGCGTCGTGGCACAGAACCGCGGGCAGCCAATCTTTGCTCCGGACGGTTCTCTGGTGGCGCCAGGGGCACAGCAGATTGCCGGTCTGTTCGGCGTGACCGACTGGGACAACAGCGATGACTCCTTTGAAGTGGCGCAGAACGAGCGCGGCTTCCAGGAGGACGAGTGGTCCCAGGTGATTACCGAGTTCAATCAGGATGTGGCCTTCGGTAACGGTACCATCACCAATATTCTCGCCTGGCGCTCGTACGATGCCGTCGGTCTCGGTGACATCGACTCCCTGCCGATCACTGCCTTCCATGCCAACACGCGGGTGGAACAGAGCCAGCTTTCCAACGAGCTGCGCTACGCCGGCCGCTTCGGTCCTACCGCATTGACGACCGGGGTCTACTGGTTCGATCAGGACCTCACTTATCTGGAAAACCGTATCCTGCCGCTTTCCGCGCCGGGTGGTCTCGACTGGACTGGCGGCGGCAACCAGGATCACCAGGCGATGGGAGTGTTTGCTCAGGCGGATATCGACCTGAATGAATCCTGGGTGCTGACCCTCGGTGGGCGCTACTCCACCGAGGACAAAGATGCCCAGATCGCCACGATCCCCGTGGACCTGTGTACCCTCGACGGCTGCGCTGCGTACGATTTCGACGACAGCGAGTCCTGGAATGCGTTTACCCCGAAGGTCGGGCTGCAATGGAACCTGGCAGACAATGCCCAGTTGTACTCGTTCTGGACCAAGGGCTTCCGCAGCGGTGGTTACAACATGCGCAATACGGGGCCGGGCGAACTGCCGGGCCCGACCGACCAGGAAGAACAGACCAGCTTCGAAATCGGCGGCAAGGCGGAGTGGTTGGATGGTCGCCTCCGGACCAACTTCGCGCTGTTCCATAACACCATCGAGGATATGCAGCGGGAGGAGAACCTGAGTAATCCCTTCGTGGGTGTTGTGCAGATCATCCGCAACACCGCCGACGCCACCATCCGCGGTGCGGAATTCGAGGCGATGGCGGTTGCCAGCGACAACCTGCTGTTCACCCTGAACGCCGGCTACGTGGACGGTGACTACGACAAGGTGCTCGGTGACATCAGTGGCGACGGTGTTGTCAACCAGGTGGATCTTGGCCTGGATATTCCGCGCCTGGCGCCCTGGACTTACGGCGTCGGACTTGTACATGACCTGTCGCTGGGTTCCGTGGGTACCCTGACGTCGCGCCTGAACTTCAATCACCGGGATGCGGCTCCGTATACTGACAATAATCGTGGCATGCTGTCCGAGGCCGACATGCTCGACTTCAGCATCGGTTTTGCTCCGGAAACCGGCGACTATCAGCTGGCGTTCTTCGGCCGCAACATGCTCGACGAGGTGACGGAGGGCAACAATACCCAGCTGCCCGCCAATCTCGGCGGTCTCGGTGCGAGCTTCACTCCGCTGAACAAGGGCCGGGTAATGGGCATCGAGTTGACCTACGACCTTTAACCCCGCCTAAAATGAAAGCCCGGCATCGCCGGGCTTTTTTTGTTTCTACTGATAGCAGCCTTGTCTTCACCCAATCTGGAGGTTCCATGCGCTATATCGAGTTGCCGGAGTACGGTGAGCCGGAAGTGATGTGTGTCGCTGAGATGGCAGTGCCACGGCCTGGCAAAGGGGAGGTACTGATCCGAGTCGCCGCAGCGGGTGTCAACCGGCCCGACATTGTCCAGCGGCAGGGACTCTATCCGCCGCCCCCGGGTGCTTCCCCGGTTCTGGGGCTGGAAGTCGCCGGTGAGATCACTGCACTGGGGGAGGGGGTTCAGCGCTGGCAAGTCGGCGATCTGGTTTGCGCCCTGACCAATGGCGGTGGCTACGCGGAGTACGTGACCGTGCCTGCGACACAATGTCTGCCGGTGCCCAAAGACCTGAGTCTGGCCGAAGCCGCCGCACTACCCGAAACGCTGTTCACTGTCTGGAGCAATGTATTCGATCGGGCACAGCTGAAATCCGGTGAGACATTCCTGGTCCACGGTGGCTCTTCCGGAATCGGCACCACCGCCATCCAACTGGCCAGTGCTTTCGGCGCGCGGGTTTTTGCGACCGCTGGCTCTGACGAAAAATGTGCAGCCTGTGAGAGCCTGGGGGCAGAGAAAGCCGTCAATTACCGCAAGCAGGACTATGTCGAGGTGGTGCGCGAGGCTACCGGCGGTCACGGTGCTGACGTCATTCTGGATATGGTCGGCGGGGACTACGTAGAACGCAACATTCAGCTGGCCGCCAGGGACGGCCGTATCGTGAATATCGCGTTCCTGCAGGGCGCGAAAGTCCAGTTGAACATGCTGCCCGTCATGGTGAAGCGCCTGAGCCTGACCGGTTCAACGCTGCGGCCGCAGCCGGCAGCGGTGAAAGCGGAGATTGCCCGGGCCCTTGAAGAGAAAGTCTGGCCGCTGATTGAAGCGGGCAGGGTGCGGCCTCAGATTGCGGCGACCTTTTCTCTCGAGGAGGTGCAGGCAGCCCACAGGCTGATGGAGTCCAGCAGTCATATCGGCAAGATTGTCCTGACACTGTAAACCGGCTGGCTGTTGTGCGGCTGGCAGGTTCCGTTGTCATGGCGATCTCACCTTCAGCGACATCGGTATAGGCCACATAGAGCCGGCTGATTTTGCGCACATAGGCGACAGGCTCTGCGCCGCGGGCATAGCCATAGCGGGCCTTCTCAAAGTAGCGCGGCTCGGACAGCTTCAGCATGGCCACCTCAACATTGTCGAACCACTTGTTCGGATCGAGCCCCAGCTGCTCCGCCAGTCGCTGGGCATCGTAGACATGGCCGAGCCCGGCATTGTAGGAAGCGAGGGTAAACCACAGTTTTTCACTGAGGGGGAGCGGATCCTTGAACCGGTTGCGAATCCATTCCATGTACTTCACGCCGGCTTCGATATTGCGGTCGGGTTCGAACAGGGGCGGAGGGTAACCCATGTCCGCGCCGGTGCGCGGCATTACCTGCAGAAGACCCTGGGCACCGACGGGGGAGACCGCTTTGGGGTTGAAGTTACTCTCCTGCCACATCTGCGCAGTGATCAGGCGCCAGTCAAAGTCGCGTTTGAGAGAGGACTTTTTCACCAGCTTGTCGAAGGGGGAGAGGTCTTCTCCCGGTACTACCCGGGCGCTGATACGCTGCACCAGGTGTTTGTCGGGCTTGAAATAAGCTGCCACCAGTCTGTCGAACTCCTCCCCGCGACTGAAGCGACCCATGAATCGATTCACTTGCTTGAGAAGGTCGCCGTTGCCTCGTTTGATCATCCACCCCTGGGGCAGTGGATCACTGACCTGCAGCCCGATCTGCAGTTCCGGCCGCAGTGCAGCCTGGATTTCGGCAATGTAGCCATCCTCAATGGTCGCATCGTACTCGCCAGAAGCGACCTTATTCAGCACCTCGGCAAAGGATTCCTCCGGCGGGGCAATTTTAATTTCCACGTCGAGGCCATTTTCCTGCAGCGTCTGTGCGGTATCGATGAAGGCAGAGTAGGCGCGCAGAACAATGGTTCTGCCCGCCAGGTCAGCGAGCGCTGCGATTTGTGGCTGATTGCGGTTACTGATGATGTTCTGTGGTGTCTCGATGAAGGGTTCACTGAAGTCGACCCCTTTTTTCTTTCGCGCGTCGGTGATGGTGGTAGACGCACCGCCGATATCAGCCTTACCCTGGGCAATCCATTCCGTCAGGTCCTCGTCATGGGGGACAACGATCACCTTCAGCTCCAGTTTGTGTTTGTCTGCGAATGCCTTGGCCATCTGATAGTCAAAGCCGCGCAGGGTACCCCGCCAGAGGAAGTAGCTGGTTGGACCGTTATAGGTAGCGAACCGCAGTACTCCGGATTTCTTGATCGCGTGCCAGTGGGAAGTGCGCTCCGGCAGTGCGGTCACCAGTGTGCGGGTGAGGAAGTTGTTGACCCGGGTCTTCAGTCGTTTGGCGTCGAGGCGCATGGCCCAGGCAATATCCAGGGGCTCACTGACAACCTCTCCAACTTTCAGGTCATCGCGGTATTGCAGGGTATCCTCAGCGATACTCTTGTGCAGCACAGTCACTGCATTGTCGACTTTGGTGACCATGTCGAAAAGCGTATCGCGTTCGTCGTTCAGGTAAACTTCCCGCACCCTGAGGTTGGCTTCAGGATTTTCGGCGACGAGCCGGTGGGCTGTCTCGGCGTAGGTGCTGCCGGCGAGCACGATAAACTCGGTGCCGCGCAGATTCTTCACGTCGCTGATATCAGGGCCATTAAGGCCGGTCACCAGCACGTCTGCGGTTTGTGTGATCGGCTGGCTGAAGGCAACCAGTTTTCGCCGCTCCTCGGTATCGGTCAGGTTCTCGGCGACAATGTCCGCGCGGCCCTCCTGTACCATCTGGATTGCCTGCTCGGGCGTCTGCGCGATGAGCCATCGGGGCTCAAGTTTCAGTCGCTTTGCCAGTCTCTCGGCCAGCTCCCAGTGTGTCTGGGTTACGATTGCCTTTCTCGGCAGGTAGCCTTGATTGTCCCCCGTCAGGCTGACAAAGCGGATGATGCCCCGCTCTTTCAGGGCATTCAGGTCGCCGGTCTCCACGTACGCCGTCTTCTCAACGGGCTCCTCCTGTGCAGGCTTCCCGGAGGCTGTGCCATAAAACTGCTCAGCGGATTCTTCCGCCGCGGTGGTAGCCGCTTCCCCGGGGAGCTCTTGTGGGCCATCACCGCTGGTTGAACTCGCCTCAGAGGGGGGGGCGGTTTCCTGCTGCACTGCTTCGACAGTGTCCCCTGTCTGCACTGGCGCCTGTGGAGAGGCTGTATCGCGGTCGCAGCCTGCCAGCCACAGAATCAGGGTCGCAGTCAGTGCAAATGCGAGAGCGCGGTGCAAAGTGCGTACAGATTCCATTTTGCCAGTCACCATATCTAACTCCGGCAACCTTCACGGGCTTTATCTTAAGGTGAGTGCGCCCCAGCCGGTGGAGCGGGTGGTTCACCACTTATGGTGAGCCCCTTTTGCTGAATGCCCGGGTCTGTGCTGGCGGGTATACCAGCGGACAGGCGGCGGGCTGTGAAGGCTGCAGGCCCCTCGGGCTTGCCCCCGGTGTGACTGATGTCGCCAGACCGGATCTGGGTGTAGGTTCGATACAGATCCCTGATGCGGCGGACGTAGAGTACTGGCTCCTCACCGCGGGCATATCCGTAACGCGCCTGTTCGAAGTAGCGTGGCTCGGACAGTTTCAGCATGGCGACTTCCACATTGTCGAACCACCGGTCCGGGTCCAATCCCAGTTTCGTTGCCAGCACTCTGGCGTCCTGCAAGTGCCCGATACCGGCGTTGTAGGCGGCCAGCGCGAACCACAGCTTTTCATCGGCCGGCAGATCCTCGTCGAGACGCTCTCTTACCCGGTTGAGGTACTTGGTTCCCGCATGTAATGAATCCTCGGGATCGAACAGGGGGGGCTTGAATCCCATCTCCTGGGCGGTTCTCGGCATGACCTGCATTAAACCCTGGGCGCCCACATGCGACTCGGCATTCGGCTCAAAGTTGCTTTCATGCCACATCTGGGCCACCACCAGGCGCCAGTCGAGGTCATGCTCCAGTGCAAACCGCTTTACCAGGTCGTCGTAGGGTGACAATGGTCCCCCTGGTTGAATCCTCGTCTGTGCTTTGGCAAGCAGTCGGGGGTTGGGCCTGAAATAATTCTCCACCATGGCCCGGTTCTCTTTTATCGAGAGAAATGACCGGAGGAACTGATTGGCCCGCTTGAGCAGACTGTCGTTGCCCTGCGCCACCATCCATCCCTGGGGTAGTGGTTCGGTGACTACCGCGCCGGCCACCAGGTTCGGGTGAAGAGCGGATTGCAGGCCGGCCAGGTTGCTGTCCTCGAGCGTTGCGTCGAACTCACCACTGGAAACACCGCTGAGGATGTCACCGAACGATAGATCCTGAGGAGCGACTTCAACCTTGACGTCAATACCTTGCTTGCGCAGTTTTTTGGCTGTGTCGACAAAGGCGGAGTTTGCCTGAACGGTCAGGGTTCGACCGTCCAGATCCCGCAGCCTTTCGATCGGGGCTGAATTCCTGTTACTAACAACTCGCTGAGCGGTAGCGAGTATCGGAGTCGTGAATTTCACTCCCTGTTTGCGGCGGCTTTCCGTCATCGTCGTGACCGCTGCAGCAATATCAGCTTGGCCGGATTCGAGCAATTCGGTCAGATCCATTTTCTCCGGTACGACGATTACCTCCAGCTCCAGTTGATTGTCTTTGGCAAATCGGCTTACCAGTTCATAGTCCAGCCCATAGTGCACGCCTTTCCATAGTAGGTAGCCGGGTCCATTGTGAGTGGCAAGACGCAGAACGCCGGACTTCTTGATGCTGTTCCAGTCGGAGTCCCGCACTGGCGTAGTGGTCACCAGTGTTCTGGTCAGGAAGTTGTTGATGCGTGTTTTCAGCTGTGTTGCATCTTTCCTGACAGCCCAGACCACAGCGACCGGCTCTCCGAGACTGTCACCGATCTTGACGTTGTCGCGAAGACTGGCCAGGGTATCGGCCCAGTTGCGGGGCATCAAAGTGACGATTGGCTCCTCGTCATCCAGTGAGTTCAGCAGCGCCGGCCACAGCTTCCTTGTGGGCATTTCACGCACGGTGATATTCGCAGACGGGTTTTCCCTGGCAAATCGGTTGATCCTCTCCGCTGGCAGGCTGTCAGCGAGGACCGCGATTTCGATATCCTTCAGCGCGTTGATGTTGCTGATGTCCGGCCCGTTTTTGCCGGTGACCAGGACTTCCTCGGTTTGCTGCAGCGGTTCGGTCAGGCCGAGAAGCTCGTCGCGCTCTTCGGTCGCGCCAAAGTTGTCAGCGATGACATCGGCTTTGCCGCTGACAACCATCTCCATAGCCTGCTGGGGAGTGACGGCAACAAGAAAATGTGCTTTGACACCGAGCCGTTCTGCCAGTCGCCGGGCCAGCTGGAGGTTGCTCTGGCTGACTATTTCTGTTCTTGGCAACATGCCCAGCGTGTCTTCTTCGAAGCGCACGAAGCGTATAACGCCACTTTCCTGAATCTCAGCGAGATCTCGCGCGGGGGAGTCATCTCGTGGCAAGCTGCGAGCGGAACCCGCTTCCCCGGTCTCTTTCTCACCACAGGCTATAAGAGCGGCCACAAGCAGTGCCGGGAGCATCGTCAGGAAAAGCTGGTGAGGACGACTGGCTATCCGGCTGGGATTGACAGTACCCATAGGAAACTCCCGTACCTTCACAACCGAACCAGCGGTCCGACGGTAACGGTGTTGAAAATTGCTGGCGGCGCACCGGACTCTGGATGGCGTGGATCAGATGCGGCGGCCTATCAGTAGACACAAAGAGTAGTGTGGCGGGTTTGGCCCTGCGACCCGGTGTCTGGGAGCCGGGCCCGGTGGGTGAGGCTAGTCCACTGTCGCTGACAGTTCGCCATCCGCCAGTTTCGCGTAGATTCGCTGGCCCGGGCGGACGGCATCCGCTCGCTTGATGACCTGCTGCTTTTCGTCACGGACAATGGCATAGCCGCGTTCCAGCACGGCAAGGGGGCTCACGTTGTGCAGCAGCTGAGCGTGGTGCGACAGTCGCTCGCCGCGCCGTTCGAGCTGCAAGCGGATATCCCGTTGCAACCGTTCATTAAGCGATGCCAGCTGCTGTTGGCGGTTGCGTAGCTCCCGCTCCGGATGCACATGGGCAAAGGCGCTGGTGACCAGCTGTAATTGCCGGCGGCGATTCTGCTGGCCCTGCCTCATCGCCCCCTTGAGGCGAAGCTCAAGGTGATCCAAGCGCTGGGCGCGGTTCTGCAGCTGTTCCCGCGGATGGCGGATACGGTTGCCGGTCAGCTGTACCTGCTGGCGCAGGTGTCGTAGCTGCAGTTGCAATCCGCGGTGCAGGCGCTGGCGGATTTCGTTGAAGGTCGCCAGCAATTCGGCCGCATTGGCGCTGGCGATCTCTGCTGCGGCCGATGGTGTCGGTGCGCGCAGGTCCGCCACCAGATCCGCGATGGTGGTATCGGTCTCGTGGCCCACGGCTGAAATGGTGGGAACCGGGCATTCGGCCAGGGCGCGGGCGACGATTTCCTCGTTGAAGGCCCACAGGTCCTCGAGGGAGCCGCCACCGCGGCCAACTATCAGCAGGTCATGGCGTCCGGACCGGCCCGCCTTGCGGATGGCATCGGCGATCTGCTCGGCAGCTCCCTGGCCCTGCACCTGCACCGGCCACAATTCGATGTCGGCAGCAGGATAGCGCCGTCCCAGCACCTGGATCATGTCGCGGACGGCGGCACCGGTGGGGGAGGTGACAATGCCGATATTGGCGGGCAGGTAGGGCAGCGGCTTCTTGCGCGCCGGGTCGAACAGGCCCTCAGCCTGCAGCCTGGCCTTCAAGACTTCCAGCTGGCGCATCAGGGCACCCAGGCCCGCTTCTTCCATGTGCTCAACGATCAGCTGGAACTCGCCGCGGCCCTCATAGAGGCTGACCCGGGCCCGGATCAGCACCTCGCGACCGTTCTCGGGCCGGAAGCGCACACTGCGGTTGCGGCCCCGGAACATGGCGCAGCGCACCTGGGCGCGGGAATCCTTGAGAGTGAAGTACCAGTGTCCGGAGCTGGGCGCTGCGAAGTTGGAGATCTCCCCGCTGATCCACAGCAGCGGCACACTGCTTTCGAGCAGGTGCTTGACCTCCCGGTTGAGGTCGCTGACCGACAGGACACTGCGCTGGGGGCCGGAGCTGGGCGGGGTCGATGGCATTTCTGACTCGCACGGATCAATTGGGTGGGCCAATATTCCATTATCCGCAATTGAGGTAAAGGGCTGTGCCAGTCGCGCCGCCAGACCGGTGCGGAATGGAGCAAAAATGGGCTTTCGTTGCCCGGGAACTTGCGGCTATAATCGCGCCGATACCCAATCCCGCACTTTCGAGGTTTGAGTGTCCATGTCTGAATCCGGTCTGCGCATTGCGCGCGAAGCTCTCACTTTTGACGACGTCCTGCTGGTCCCCGGCTATTCCGAGGTGACCGCGAAGGATGTTTCCCTGAAGACCAAGCTGTCTCGCAACATTTCCCTGAATATTCCCCTGGTATCCGCTGCCATGGATACCGTGACCGAGTCGCGCCTGGCCATTGCCCTGGCCCAGGAAGGCGGTATCGGTATCATCCACAAGAGCATGTCGATCGAGGATCAGGCGCTGGCAGTGCGCGCGGTCAAGAAGTTCGAGGCCGGCGTGGTCAAGGACCCGATCACCATCGAGTCCAATGCCTCGGTGCGCGAACTGATCGCCCTGACCACCCACCACAACATCTCCGGCGTGCCGGTCATGGAAAAGGGTAACCTGGTGGGGATCGTGACCAGCCGCGATGTGCGTTTCCAGACCGACCTGGATGCGACGGTCGCCAGCATTATGACCCCCAGCGAGCGCCTGGTAACCGTGAAGGAGGGCGCCGCCCCCGACAAGGTTCAGGAACTGCTGCATAAGCACCGTATCGAGAAAGTGCTGGTGGTCAACAATGACCTCGAGCTGCGCGGCCTGATCACGGTCAAGGATTTCAACAAGGCGGAGCAGTACCCGAATTCCTGTAAAGATGCCGACGGCCGTCTGCGTGTCGGTGCGTCCGTGGGTACCAGCCCCGACACCGATGACCGCGTGGCCGCACTGGTTGAGGCCGGCGTCGATGTGCTGGTGGTGGATACGGCCCACGGCCATTCCCGCAACGTGATCGAGCGTGTGCGCCGCATCAAGGAGATGCATCCCCAGGTGGACGTGATCGGTGGCAACATCGCCACTGCAGAAGCAGCCAGGGCGCTGATGGAAGCGGGTGCAGATGCAGTCAAAGTAGGCATTGGCCCCGGCTCTATCTGTACTACCCGGATCGTCAGCGGTGTCGGTGTACCCCAGATCAGCGCCATCGCCGAGGTGGCCAAGGCGCTGGAAGGCACCGATATCCCCCTGATCGCCGACGGCGGCATCCGTTTCTCCGGTGATATCGCCAAGGCCATCGTCGCCGGTGCCAGCTCCGTGATGATGGGCTCCATGTTCGCCGGTACCGAAGAGGCGCCGGGCGAGGTGGAGCTGTACCAGGGCCGTACCTACAAATCCTATCGCGGCATGGGCTCCCTGGGCGCCATGTCACGCACCCAGGGTTCCTCCGACCGCTACTTCCAGGATGCCAGCAAGGGCGCAGAGAAGCTGGTGCCGGAGGGCATCGAGGGACGTGTGCCGTACAAGGGGCCCATTGCCGCTATCGTGCACCAGATGATGGGTGGCCTGCGTTCCGCCATGGGTTATACCGGTAGCTCGACGATCGAAACCATGCGTACCCGCCCTGAGTTTGTGCGGGTTACCTCGGCCGGTATGGGCGAGTCCCATGTGCACGACGTGACCATCACCAAGGAAGCGCCGAACTATCCCATCGGCGGCCGTTGATGGCAGCGCCGTGACGACAGCCCTGTCGCGGTAGCATCTAATCTGTTTATTTGTAGGCGAGCGGACCCTTAGGGTCCGTTCGCAGTTTCTGGGTACAACCCCTGATCGACCGAGTAAGCCATGTCCCAAGATATTCATGCCAGCCGAATCCTGATCCTGGACTTCGGTTCCCAGTACACACAGCTGATTGCCCGCCGCGTGCGCGAACTGGGTGTCTTCTCCGAAATCCGCGCCTTCGACATGACGGAAGAGGAAATCCGCGAGTACAACCCGCAGGGCATCATCCTCGCCGGTGGCCCGGAATCCGTCCCGGAGGAGGGCTCCCCGCGGGCTCCGGAGGTGGTATTCGAGCTGGGCGTGCCCGTGCTGGGTATTTGCTACGGCATGCAGACCATGGCCCACCAGCTGGGCGGCGCCGTGCAGGGCAGTGATATCCGTGAATTCGGTTACGCCCAGGTGAAAGTGGAGGGCAGCTCCGCCCTGCTGCACGATATCAAGGATCACCTGGACGGCGACGGCCACGCGCTGCTGGACGTGTGGATGAGCCACGGGGACAAAGTAGTGGCCATGCCTGAGGGCTTCGAGTTGATGGCCTCCACGCCGTCCTGCCCGATCGCCGGTATGTACCACGCGGAGAAAAACTTCTTCGGCGTACAGTTTCACCCGGAGGTCACCCATACCCTGCAGGGCATGCGTATTTACGAGCACTTCGTGATCGAAATCTGTGGCTGTGAAAAGCTGTGGACGCCGGCCAACATTATCGAGGACTCTATCGCCAAAGTGCGTGAGCAGGTGGGCAGCGGCAAAGTGCTGCTGGGCCTTTCCGGCGGGGTGGACAGCTCTGTGGTGGCCGCACTGTTGCATCGGGCGATCGGCGACCAGCTGACCTGTGTCTTCGTGGATAATGGCCTGCTGCGCAAGAATGAAGGCGACCAGGTCATGGAGATGTTTGCCGAGAATATGGGCGTCAAGGTAATCCGCGCTGACGCCGAGGATCAGTTCCTCTCCCGCCTCGCCGGCGTGGACGAGCCGGAAGCCAAGCGCAAGATCATCGGCAACACCTTTATCGAGATCTTCGATGAAGAGGCGGCCAAGCTCAAAGACGTGAACTACCTCGCTCAGGGCACCATCTACCCGGACGTGATCGAGTCCGCCGCCGCCAAGACCGGCAAGGCTCACGTGATCAAGTCACACCACAATGTGGGTGGCCTGCCGGAAGACATGAAAATGGAGCTGGTGGAACCGCTGCGCGAGCTGTTCAAGGACGAGGTGCGTAAGATCGGCCTGGAGCTGGGCCTCCCCTACGACATGGTTTACCGCCATCCCTTCCCCGGCCCTGGCCTGGGCGTGCGGATTCTCGGCGAGGTGAAGAAGGAATACGCGGATATCCTGCGCGAAGCGGACGCCATCTTTATCGAAGAGCTGCACAAGGCCGACTGGTACCACAAAACCAGCCAGTCGTTCGTGGTATTCCTGCCGGTGAAGTCCGTCGGCGTGGTCGGCGACGGTCGCCGCTACGAGTACGTGGTGGCCCTGCGCGCCGTGGAAACCATCGACTTCATGACCGCCCGGTGGGCGCACCTGCCGTACGAGCTGATCGAAAAGGTTTCCAACCGCATCATCAACGAGATCGAGAATGTCTCGCGGGTGGTCTACGACGTCTCCAGCAAACCGCCCGCCACCATCGAGTGGGAGTGAGTGGCAGGCCCACCTCCGGCTGATCCGGCGGTGGGCAATTCACCGCCTGCCGGTACTGTGTCCGGCTTCACTTGCTTCTGCACTTCATCGCCCCTGTGCTTCGGCATCACTGCGAAAGGGAGCGGTGATATTCCTACCCGTGGTCTGGCCAGAAACCGGCACATCTTACGGAATATTTTGCGCCAAAAGAGCTCTCCGCTTGATGCGGGGCATTGACTTCCTGAGCCTGATTCCGCAAGCCTTTCCACAGCGCTCACTGGACCTTTCAATAGCTGAATTTAGCTTCAATAGTTGTCAAGACTGTTTTAGAGGATCGCCTAACTCATTGATTATTAAGCAACTATTTCTTTGATTAAAAATTCTTCACTCTAAGGTTACAACGGTGTCATGGGGGTTGGCGGCCTTTTCCCGGCAATTGCTCACAGAGATATCCACAGATTCTGTGGACGGCGTAGTCCCCCCTTCACTATCTGTCGAATAAAAAAACAAAGTCGGCGCGAAATTCCCCGAATAGTGGCCGCCGGCCATACCTGAGACAAAAAATACCCGGCCAGTGGCCGGGTAATCGAAGGAGCGAATGTCCCGAAAACGGGCTGTATTTACCGGAAGCGCATTTCCACGCGCCGGTTGGCTGCGCGTCCCTCGGCCGTGTCATTGGTGGCGACCGGCTGTGTCTCGCCGTAGCCATTGGCTGACAACTGCTCGGCGGCTACGCCGTTGCGGATCAGGAAGGCGCGCACACTGTTGGCCCGCTGCTGTGAGAGCCGCAGGTTAAAGGCATCATTGCCCTGGCTGTCGGTGTGGCCGGCGATTTCCGCACGGGTATCGGGCTGGCTGCGCAGCGCCTGCGCGACATCGAGAAGTGCTTCCTGTGCGGAGGGTTTGAGGTTGCTGGAGCCGGTTTCGAAGTGGATATCCGCCAGCGTGATGGTCTGGTTGGCGATCACGCAGCCGTCGCTGTCCACCTGGGCGCCGGGCAGGGTGTCGGGGCAGCGATCGTCCCGGTCCAGTACGCCGTCGCCATCGGAGTCCACCAGGTTGACTTCAACCGGCCCGCGGTCGACGGGAGCTTTTGCATAGACGGGAGGCGGGGGCGGTGGCGGGCAGCGCAGGGGAATGCTGATGCCGAAGCCAAACTGCCAGTCGTTCATGCCGTTCTCAAAGAAATCGTGCATATAGCGGACTTCTGCCCGCAGGCGGATGCCCCGGCGGGAGATCTCCTGGGTGGTGAGGCCTGCCGCCACGTTGATGAAAGCATTGGTTTCGTCCTGATCGTCGGGAAGGACGTCGTCGTATACCGCACCAAAGCCTGCGAGGACGTAGGGGGTGTACCAGTCGCGGTCGCCAAACTGGTAGGTGGTGTCGAAGCCGATGCCGGCCATGTAGAAGTCGGACTGGTCGGTGAACTCCCCGGTCTCGAAGACGTCCTCGGTTTCCAGAATGGCACCGAACACCTGTACTTCGGAGTACCAGGGACCGGTCCAGCCCCAGCCATAGGCGGCGCGCAGGCCGCCGTTCTGCAGTTCGGTATTGCGGTCGCTGTCGACCCGGGTGAAGTACGGCATCAGGTCCAGGTAACCGTCCTCCGGCCCCTCTGCCAGGGCGCTGGTCGCGGTGAGCACGGCAGTGGAGATGGCGAGCGAGTGAGCGAGAAATCGACGCATGGGTCTTCCTTGTTTTGTTTTATTCCTTCCGGGCGCCAGGGCACAACAACTTCCCTGTAATCCTTTTTGTTGGGATAGCGTTTCAAGCCTTATGTAGACCAATTGGGCGTCAGCGCCAAGTCGCTGGCGCAAAAAAATGTGTCTTTGGCGGGAATTGCATTGGCATTGGTGGCGCGCGACACCCGCGCTGTAGCGGCGGTGGTTCTACAGCTGGTGGCGGAAGCTGATCAGCGCAGCGGTGACGGCCACATTGAGGCTCTCGACCTGGTTTTGCATCGGGATGCGGACCAGTCGCGAGCACTGTCTGGCGACGTCCTCGCTGACCCCGCGCGTCTCGTTGCCGAGCACAAAGATGCTCGGCCCATGGCTCTGGATATCGGACAGCTGCCGCTCGGCATGGGAAGAGAGTCCATATACCTCAGCACCGGCGGACCGGAACTGTTCCAGTGTGGGAGCAAGGGCCTCGCAGCGCAGGATGCGCGTCTTGAACAGGGTGCCGGTACTGGCCTTGATCACCAGCGGATCGATCTGCGCGCAGCCCTTGCGGGGCAGCAGGATGCCGTCGATGCCGCCGGCACAGGCGGAGCGGATGATCATGCCCAGGTTCTGTGGATTGGTGATGCCATCCAGTGCCAGCAGCTCGTAGTCTTTCGTATTTTCTTTGAGAAAGCGTTCGGCGGTGCCGTAGTGGGGCAGCGCCAGGTCCAGTGCAACGCCCTGGTCCTGGCGGGCGTTCTTGGAAATACGCGACAGGCCCTTGCGGTCCCAGTGGGCAATCTCGATCTGCCGTTCCGTGGCCAGCTGCTCCATCCGTGCGATCAACTGGTCCCTGCGGTTGCTGGTGGCCAGGTGCAGTTTGTGCACCGGCAGGGACAGGTCCTCCAGCGCTTCCAAGACCGGCTTGCGGCCATAGATGGTCAGCAGACTGTCATAGAAGGCGCGTCTCTGCAGGTACTCGGGGGAATCTGTCACCGTGTGGTTCCGTTCAATATGGCCGTGAGTCTCTCCGCGGCATCATCATCGAGCGAGCCGCGGCGGGCCAACTCTACACAGGCCAGCCCCAAGTGGCGATAGTTGTCGGCCAGTAGCGGGGAAGTTTCTGCCAGGACCCGGAGCTGCTTACTGACCGTCATTGTATCGCCGCGGGCAATGGGGCCGGTTAGAGATGCCTCGGGACCCAGCTCCATGTTGTTGCGGGCGGTCTGCAGCACGATGGGTTGCAGTAGCGCCAGGGCATCTTCCTGTCGGATTCCCGCACGCTCCAGGCATTGCAGGCTGAGACCCATCAATACCGTGAGGTAGTTGCAGGCGAAGACCGAGCCCGCGTGGTACAGGCTTTTGTGTTCAGAGGCAATCGATAATGTCCTGCAGCCCAGCGCAGAAAAGGCATCCTTCAGGATCGCCACGGCATTCTCGTCACCCTCCATGGCCACGGCACTGCCGGACAGGGTTTCCAGCGAACGGGCCGGGTTGGCAAAACTGTGCACCGGATGGGCACTGGCAATGCTTGCCGGATGACAAACTTCCAGCACCTCGGAACCCAGGGCGCCGCTGCAGTGAAAGACCGTCGTTTGGGCGGACCGTGTAGCCAGGGTATCGAGGTGCGAAGCCAGCACTGCGGCCAGGCGCTCGATCTCGCTGTCTGGCGAGGCAATCAGCCAGCAGTCGGCGGCGGGCATGGAGTCGAGGGAGCTTCTGGCCTCACCGGCACCGATGAAATCCACCGCATGGCGGCTGCTTTCCAGTGAGCGATTGCAGACCCCGTGCACGTGAAAAAAGCTGCGCTCCTGCCACAGACGGCCGAGAGTACGGCCGAGTTTGCCGGCGCCGATGATATTCAGGGTTCTCATTGGTGCAGTCTTCCGCGAGCGGCCCCGTTGGGGCCCGCTGAAAATTTCCCCGTCCCCGCAATGTGGTTGTCAGGCCGGGGTGAAATGGCGGGCCGGGCCCGCCCGGAGTCACTTGCCGCTGAGGCAGTTGAGGTAGGCCGAAACCGCGTTGGCAAGACCCATATTCAGGGCATCGACTGTCAGTGCATGGCCAATCGAAACTTCCTGCAGGCCCGGCAGTGTCCGGTAGCGGGGCAGGTTGATCAGGTTCAGGTCGTGGCCCGCATTGATCCCCAGGCCGAGTGTGCGGGCGTGTTCCGCCGCGGCGCAGTGAGCGGCAAAAATCGCTTCCAGCTGGTCGTTCTGTTTGGCCACAGCTTCCGCATAGGGGCCGGTGTAGAGTTCGATGCGGTCGGCACCGACATCACGGGCAAGGCTGATCTGCTCCAGGTCCGGATCCATGAACAGGCTCACACGAATGTTGGCATCCCTGAGTTGCCGGATGATCGGTTCGAGCCGGCTGCCATCGCGCTTCAGGTCAAAGCCGTGATCGGAAGTGAGCTGGTCGTTGCTGTCCGGTACCAGGGTGCACTGATCCGGTGCTGTCTCCAGGACCAGTGGCATCAGGCCCGGATAGTCGCCCTGGGGGCCGGCGAAGGGGTTGCCCTCCACATTGAATTCGATACCGTCATGGCCCGCGCAGAGTCTGGCCAGGTCGCGCACGTCCCCCGGGCGGATATGCCGCTGGTCCGGGCGTGGGTGCACGGTAATTCCCTGAGCACCGGTTTCCAGGCAGATGCGGCCGTGGGCAACGACATCCGGGAAATTACCCTCGCGGGAATTGCGGATCAGGGCGATCTTGTTCAGATTGACGCTCAGGTCGATCATGGCTCAGCCCTCCTTTGACTGTTGGTTTGGCCCGGCGCCGTCGAGACGCTCTGCCTTGAGGATCCTGACTGGCACATTGGGTGCATTGGGATAGGCCCGGTACAAGCCCTGAGGTTCTGCGGCGATCTTTTCCACGACTTCCATTCCATCGACAACCCGCCCAAAAACCGTATAACCGGGCTTGTCTTCTCCGGCGTCCAGATGGGTGTTGTTCGCCAGGTTGATGAAAAATTGCGAGGTGGCGCTGTCCGGGTCGCTGTGGCGCGCCATGGCGAGGGTGCCGCGTTTATTTCGCAGCCCGTTGTCGGATTCGTTGGCGATGGACTCGCCGGTTTCTTTCTTCTGAAAGTCAAACGTCAGGCCGCCGGTCTGGGCCATGAAACCGGGAATCACGCGATGGAAGATCACGCCGTCGTAGAAGCCGCTGTCTACGTAGCCAAGGAAGTTTTCAACGGTGACCGGTGCCTTGTCGGTGAACAGTTCGACCCGGATGGTGCCCAGGTCGGTCTGCAGGGCCACTTTGGGGTTGGCTGCGGCGGCGGGAAGAGCCGCCAGTACACTCAGGATAAGCGCGCACAGGATACGCATTGGGTTTTCCTTGTCCTTGGATGCGCCCCCATCGGGCGGGGGCGCGTCGATACCTGCAAAAGTGCGTCAGTTGGCCCACTCAGAGTGGCGGCGACGCCGGCGGAAATGGGGTGCAATCATGGCGAGGATAGCACCGGCTGCCACAGACACGGCACCATACATATACCATTTGTGCTGCTCACTGGCGGAAAGACGCTGGATTTCCGCCTCAGCCATGATCTGCTTCTGCTTGAGCAGCTCGTGCTGATGCAGCAGCTTCTGGTGGCGCTCGTTCAGGGCCACCGCATCGGCGGAGAGATTTTTCAGCTCCTTGAGCTCTTTCGCCAGCTGGTCAGCGTTTTCCTCTGCGCTGGACAGCTTGCTGGCCAGCTCCTGGTTTTCCGCTTCCAGGCGGCGCACCTCTCCACCGAGGTTGCCTTCCATTTTCTCAAACCGTTCCAGGTTGGCCTGGGCGCGCTGGAGTTTGATCTCGGCCGTGGGTTCACCCACCAGGTACTGGCTGCGAATCCAGCCCTCCTCACCTGCGGGGGTGCGAACCCGGGCCCAGCCCTGCTCCGATTTGTCTTCCAGTAGCACCAGCTTGGTACCACTCGGCAGGCCCCGGTGGAGGATGCGGAATTCATTGCCCATGCCAGAGCGCAGCGGCACATGTAGCTGGTCGGTGATGTAGCGATTGCCCCCGCTTTGCGCGAATGTGTTGAAGCTCGCCGCAAGCAGGGCGGCGGAAGCGAGTCCGGTCAGTGTTTTCATCATTTTGATACAGCGTTTTTTATCGGTTTGCGGTTCGGTGCCAGTCAGGGCAGCACGGCCTTGAAGGGTTTGACGGTGACTCTGGCGTACACGCCGGCGTCAACGTAGGGGTCGGCATCGGCCCAGGCCTGCGCCTCATCGAGGGAGGGGAATTCGGCGATCACCAGGCTGCCGGTAAAGCCGGCCTCACCGGGTTCCTCACTGTCGATGGCCGGGTGCGGGCCGGCGACCAGCAGGCGCCCCTCATCCTTGAGCCGGTTCAGGCGCGCCAGGTGGTCCGGGCGTGCGACCTTGCGCTTGGCCAGGCTGTCGCTCACGTCTTCACTGATAATGGCATACCACATGGTCAATTTATGCTCTTATGTTCTGGAAAAGTTGTCGGGAAGTTACTGCACTACCATCACTTCTTCGAGCTTGAGGCCCGTGAGTTTGCCGATGCGATGGAACAGGAAAAACAGGGCGCCCATCAGGATGATGGTGGCCGGCAGGGCAATGACCGGGAAGCTGAGAGCCGTCATCTTACCCAGCTCCTCATTAAATGCCGCAGTACCCGGCGGGCTCTGCAAGAGCACCTTGGCGAGGATGTAGTTCAGGGCGGACGACAGGAAAAAGGACCCGGCGATCATCCACGATGCGTGCTGCAGGCTGCGCTCGAAGGCCGGCAGGTTGCCGCGCCCCTCGAGTTCGCGGGCGATCTTGGCGGTATCGAGAATCCGGTCGTTGTACAGCAGGGTCCGCACCAGCGGCCAGCGGGTGTAGAGGGATCCCAGTGTGGCCAGGCCCAGGAGACCGGGTATCGCGGCTTCCTTGATGGCGATGTATTTGGCGTCCAGCTCCAGCAGACTGATGCCACCGGTAAGCAGGATGCTGATGATGCCGAGTGCCGAAAAGAAGTTGATTTTGCCGGACTGGGTGAAGTCGCGCAGGCCATAGACCAGCGGAAACGCCAGGGCCACGACAATCGCCAACTTTGTGCCCAGCCAGTCATCTCCGGACAGCTTGGTCAAGATCAGCGTCGGGATGACGATATTGAGCAGCAGGTTGAGCAGTAGGCTCTCCCGCTTCGGTTGCTGAACAGTGGTAGTGGGGTTGGTTTCGGTCATGCTCGGTTCCGGTGATAATGCCCGCGGTCGAGAAACGACACCGCCGGGGCCCATCCTGCCTGCCGGTGTCCGGGTCGGTGGCCTGGCCGCCGACAGTTGCGGGCGCAGCTATGACAGCTTTTTTGCCCGTTGGTTCAACGCGGATTATCCGATCCGCTGCCGAGAGATAGAGAGAGGCCGATGTGAAAGCCCTGCCGCCGACTGCGTTAACCGGTCTGGTCGACCTGCACTGCCACAGCACGGCGTCGGACGGTATTTTAAGTCCTGCACAGCTGGTGTCGAGGGCGAAATCACGGGGAGTGAGCCTGTTGTCCCTCACCGATCACGATACGGTGGCCGGCATCCCCGAAGCCCAGACCGCTGCAAGGGAGGCCGGCATCACGCTGTTGCCCGGGATCGAATTCTCCAGCCGTTGGGGCAAGCAGCAGGTGCACCTGGTGGGGCTGGGGGTGGATCCGGAGTCAGTCGCGCTGCAGCATGCCATCCAAAAGCGTGACCAGCTGCGGGCCGAGCGTGGGGAGCGCATTGCCGCGCGCCTCGAGAAACGGGGTTTTACGGGGGCTCTTGACGGGGCCCGTCGACTGGCGGGCGACGGGGTCCTGGGGCGGCCGCACTTTGCCCGCTGGTTGGCGGAGGCCGGTCATGTCGAAGATACCGCCCGCGCGTTCAAACGGTACCTCGGGGCAGGCAAGTGCGGCGATGTGACGGTCGAGTGGCCACAACTTGAACAGACCGTGGCGGAAATCCACAGCGCCGGTGGAATGGCAGTGCTGGCGCACCCCCTCAAGTACGGCATGACGCGCACCCGGTTGCTGCGACTGATGACCGAGTTCCACGGCGCCGGCGGCGATGCGGTAGAGCTGCTCAGTGGGCGCCAGAACCCGGTGCAGACCCGTGAGGTGGCGCAGTTGATGGCGAAGGCGTCGGCCGCAACGGACGCCCCGCAAGCGCTCCGCTGCTCGGTGGGCAGTGACTTCCACCAGCCGGATCAGCCGTGGCGGGAACTGGGCTGTGCGCAGTTGCCTGCGGACGTCGAGCCGGTCTGGAATCTGTGGCAAACTAGTGCCAATGAAACGGCCGCAACCCGCGACTGATGACCGGTCCGGGCGGTCGGCGAGAGCATTCTCAGGGGGTCACTTTGGCGCAGTTTTTCCAGATTCATCCGGACAACCCGCAGGCACGGCTGGTGAGGCAGGCTGCGGACATCGTCGCCGCCGGCGGCGTGATCGTCTTCCCCACGGATTCTGCCTATGCCATCGGCTGCCGGGTGGGGGAGAAGCTGGCGGTAGAGCGTATCCGTGTCCTGCGACAGCTGGACAAGCAGCACAATTTCACCCTCATGTGCCGGGACCTGTCCGAACTGGCCAGCTACGCCAAGGTGGACAACCAGATGTTCCGCCTGCTCAAGGCGCATACCCCCGGGCCATACACCTTCATCATGCCGGCAACCGCTGAAGTGCCGCGGCGGCTCATCCATCCCAAGCGCAAGACCATCGGGCTGCGAGTGCCCGACCATGCGATTGTGCAGGCCATCATCGAGGAACTGGGCGAACCGCTGATGAGCTGCAGCCTCATCATGCCGGGTGACACCCAACCGCTGACCGACCCCTACGAGATTCGCGACCTGCTCGAGCACCAGGTGGAGTTGATTATCGATGGCGGTTTCTGCGGCCTGGAGGCGACGACCGTGGTGGACCTCACCGGTGATGAGCCGGAGCTGATTCGCCAGGGGTGCGGGGCCATCGATGAGATCATCAGCTGACGACGCTGTCAGGGTAGCGGTGTATAATCCCGCGTTTGCATTTCGAGGGTAGGGCAGCGTGTCCAGTGAAGAGTTACTAGCCGAGGCAGAGCAGCAGATTCTCGCCGACGTGGCCGAGGCCGCGGAGCCGGCTGCCGAAGGCGACGCTGGAGATGACGCGGCAGTCAGTGCCGCTTCTCCCGACGGGCCCCGGCAGGGCGAGATGCCATTCGCCATGGTACAGGGCCAGGCGTTTACTGAGCTGCCTGCGGACCTGTACATCCCACCCGACGCCCTGGAAGTCATCCTGGAGGCCTTCGAGGGCCCCCTGGACCTGCTGCTGTACCTGATCCGCCGGCAGAACCTCGACATCCTCGAGATCAATGTCGCTGACATCACCCGTCAGTACATGGGCTATGTGGAGATGATGACCGCCATGCGTTTCGAGCTGGCGGCCGAATACCTGGTCATGGCCGCCATGCTGGCGGAGATCAAATCGCGCATGCTGCTGCCGCGACCGCCGGAATCCGAGGAAGAGGACGGTGAGGATCCCCGTGCAGCGCTGATCCGGCGCCTGCAGGAGTACGAACGTTTCAAGACCGCCGCCGAGGATATCGATGAGATTCCCCGCATGGGGCGGGATATCCACCAGGCCAGCGCCAAGGCCCCGGATCGCAGTATCACCCGCCCCGACCCGGAAGTGTCGCTGCAGGAAGTGCTGGTGGCGCTGTCGCAGGTGTTGCGCAGGGCGGATATGTTCGAGAGCCACCAGGTGTCGCGGGAGAAACTCTCTACCCGTGAGCGCATGACCCAGGTGCTGGACCGCATCCGCCACCGCCAGTTTGTCCCGTTCGTCAGCCTGTTCAAGGTCGAAGAAGGGCGTCTCGGCGTAGTCGTGACCTTCCTTGCAGTGATGGAACTGGTGAAGGAATCACTGGTAGAGCTGATCCAGAACGAGCCCTTTGGCGCCATTCACGTGCGCGCGGCCGGCCAGGGAGCTGAGGACGATGGTGACGGGGAGTTCTCCGCAGAGGCGGGTGAGAACGATGGTCCGCAGGAAGCCCTGCTGGAACCGGCCACCGAGCCGGCCGATCCGGCGGAGTGACCCGACACATCATCATTAATGATGCAGACTAGAAACAATTGAGGCCGCGCCTTTGCGTGGCCTATCTTGAACCAGAGTGAAGCAATGACCATTGCCCCGGAATTACTGCGCCGCATCGTCGAAGGCGCCCTGCTGGCATCGGGCCAGCCGCTGTCGGAGGACCGCCTGCTGTCCCTGATCGACGAAGGTGAACGCCCGGAAAAGAGCGCGCTGCGCGAAGTCCTGCAGGAGATCGCCGAGAACTGTGCCGAACGTGGTTTCGAGCTGTGCGAGGTGGCCAGCGGCTGGCGTTTCCAGGTGCCCGAGGACCTGGCGCCCTGGGTGAACCGCCTGTGGGAGGAAAAGCCGCAGAAGTATTCCCGCGCGGTGCTGGAGACCCTGGCGATCATTGCCTACCGGCAGCCGATCACCCGCGGTGATATCGAGGAGATCCGCGGGGTCGCGGTGAGCTCCCATATCGTCAAGACCCTGTCCGAGCGCGGCTGGATCAAGGTGGTGGGTCAGAGGGATGTGCCGGGCCGGCCGTCTCTCTACGCCACTACCCGGGAATTCCTCGACTACTTTAACCTCCGCACCCTGGACGATCTGCCGACCCTGGCGGAGATCCGTGATATCGACAGCCTCAACCAGGCCCTGGACCTCGATCAACACATGGATCAGGGGGGCGCTGCTTCTGACGGAGAGGCGCCGGAGGGCGAGGTTGCCGCGGAGCATGCAGCCCCTGAATCCGCTGAACACGCGGAAGCGGCTGCCGAAGTCGCCGATGAGCCCGATACGTATGACGGATCCGAATCGGGTGTCGAGTCGGTGAAAGAGCCGTTTGGCGATGAGTCTGTGGCTGATACCGCGATCGCCGGCGAGAGCGAACAGTCGGAAGAGGGCAGTGAGACCGGCCCTGAGGTCGGGCCCGGTGAGGATATGCCGGAAGCACGGCTCCCTGCTGACGACAGTCACCCCGAGGTTCCCGATGATCTGGAGCCCCTGACCGGATTTGACACTGTGTCCGGCGGTGAGGCTCCCGAAGCGGCGGCCAAAGAGACAGAGGAATCTGTGCCGGAGCAGGAGGAATCCTCAGCCGAACTGCCGCATGCACCGGAGGCCACGGCAGAGCCCCTGAATGGGGATTCTCCCGAGTCAACCACCAAACAGGAAGAACCCGCGGCAGAGGAGAGTGTGGTGCGGCGACGGAATGAACTGGAACCGGCAACCTGATGAGTGACGAAACGGCCCCGCAAGGGGAAAAATTACAGAAGGTGCTGGCGCGCACAGGACTCGGATCCCGCCGTGAAATGGAGCGGGCGATCGAGGCTGGCCGGGTGACCGTCAACGGCAAGGTGGCAGAGCTCGGTGAGCGGGTCACCGGCGACGAGCATATCGAGCTAGATGGCCGCCGTCTGCCCGCCGCCGAAGAAAACCGTTGCCGGGTGATCGTGTACAACAAGCCTGTCGGCGAGATCTGTTCCCGGCACGACCCGGAAGGGCGGCCGACGGTCTATGATCGCCTGCCGAAACTGCGCTCGGGTCGCTGGATTTCCGTGGGCCGCCTGGACTTCAACACCAGTGGCCTGCTGCTGTTCACCAACAGCGGTGAGCTGGCGAACCGGTTGATGCACCCTTCATCGGTGATCGATCGCGAGTACCTGGTACGCATTCAGGGCCAGGTCACCGATGAAATGAAAAAGCACCTGCTCGAGGGCGTGCTGCTGGAAGACGGGGTTGCCCGTTTCACCGATATCGTCGAGAGCGGCGGTGAGGGCAACAACCGCTGGTTCTACTGCGTGGTGATGGAAGGGCGCAATCGCGAGGTGCGTCGCCTGTGGGAGTCCCAGGGCGTTCGCGTCAGTCGCCTGAAGCGGGTGCGCTACGGCAGTGTCTTCATTCCCTCCAATGTGCGTGTGGGCCAGTGGATCGAAATGGAACCGAAAGAGATCGACGATCTCTGCGTGACCGCCGGTATGCCCAAACTGGGCCAGCGTCCGCTCACCCAGGCCGAACGCCAGAACCTGCAGCGACAGAGGCGCAAGCTGCGCAAACCGCCGGCCCGTCGCAAACCGTCGAAAGGCTGACAGTCCGCAGGTTCAGCTCCTGAATATTAGTAAGGCCGGAATTATCCGGCCTTTCTCGTTTAAGCCCCGGCGGGTTTAAGCCCCAGGCAGGGGCTGTCTCAGGTCGTCTCTTCTTCAACCGGTTCCTCGGCCTCTTCCTCGAGCATCTCATCGTCGAGCACTTCTCCCTGAATGCCGGGGTCCATCTCCCCGGGGTCAGTTTCCATTTCGTCCATGCCCTCGGGGTCTGCCAGCGGTAATTCGCTGTCTGAACCGTCGTCCTCGACCGGGTTATCGCCCAGGTCAGGCTCCGGTGTTCCCGCTTCAGATTCGACCAGGTTCTTCAGCTTCTGCAGGCCCTGTTCATAAGACTGGCCGATCATACGCTTGACCATCAGGCCGAACCAGCGGGCGATGGGGCTGCCACCGAGGTCTGTGCTGAACCACCAGGTGACATTGGTGCCGCTGCCCTGGGGCTGCAGACGGATCTCCGAAGTGGCCTGTCCCTGCGCGGCGAAGTCCAGGTCCATGCGCACCAGTGAGTGCGGTTGGCTGGTAACGATAGTCTGGGAGCCGGTGCCGACACTGGGGTTCTCACTCTGCCAGCTCATTGTCGCGCCGATGCCGGCATCCGGGCCGCTGTACTCATACTCGGTCGTCGGGTCCAGCTGGTACCACGGGGACCAGGCGTTGAAATTGCGCACGTTGTTGACATAGCTGAACACCGACTCGGGGGGCTTGGTGATGTAAACGCTGCGTTCGACGGTGATTTCACGGGGCAGCAGAAAGCCTGCCAGGATCAGCAGGGCGATAAATACCAGTGTGTAGAGAATCCAGCGCATATCGGACACCTTTTATTGTGGGATTGGCCCGGACCGCAGCCTTGCGCCAATGATCTTTGATCGCTTCGCTATGTGCAATGGCGGACGCCCGGCTACTCACCCAGTGACAGCAGTGGCAGGGAGATATCCACGCAAAGGCCGGCACCGGCCATATTGCGTGCGGTAATGCTGCCCCCGTGATGGCTGATGGTGCGCTGCGCGATGGCCAGGCCGAGACCGACGCCGCCGCTGTCCCGGGTGCGGGCGCTGTCGGTGCGGTAGAAGGGACGGAAAATTGCCTCCAGCTCGCTGTCCTCGACACCGCTCCCGGAATCGATCACCTGGATTTTACAGTGTTGTCCGTCGCTGCCGGCCACGACCGAAACGGAGCTGCCGGCAGGACTGTATTTGATCGCGTTGCGGAGGATGTTCTCCAGCGCAGCGGTCAGGGAGCTGCCACGGGTGGCCACCAGCAACTCCTCCTCTGCCTGTTGCAACCTGACCTGCAGGTTCTTCTGCTGCGCCTCGAGGTGCAGATCGTCGGTAAGGGCATGCAGCAGGGCAGCGACATCGACGACGTCGTCCAGCGGTCGCTGGTCCGCGCCGGCTACCGGCAGGGAGAGTACGTCCGCAATGATATCTTCCAGGTAGTCGGCAGCTTTGCCGATCCGGTCCAGTTCCCCATCCAGCTTGCCATCACTTTTCTGGCGGGCGATACCCAGGGCCACCTGCAGGCGGGCGAGGGGAGAGCGCAGTTCGTGGGACACATCCTTGATCAGCCGGCGCTGTTCTGCCATGGCGGACTGAAGCTGGGCGGTCATGGAGTCGAAATCCTCTGCCAGCTCCGACAGCTCGTCACCGCGCTTCGCCAGCGCGGGTGCGACGCGGTAATCCAGTTCCCCGACGGCAACCTGCCGGGTGGCCGCACGCAGTTTGTCCAGCGGGCGACTCAGGTAGCGCGCCAGCCAGTAACAGGCCAGACCGGATGCCAGTGCCGACAACAGCAAAATAGGCCAGAAATTGCGCAGGATAAAACGCAGCAGTAATTCTTCCTTGCTGCTGCCGGCAATGAACGCTACCCGCAGGCTGTCACCACCCCGCTGGGGCACGAAGAGGGCCACGGTCGGCTTGTTGCTCACCAGCCCCTGATCCTCGCGGTTGCGAAAATTCAGTACCTGGAGCAGAGGCACCATATCCCGGGGAATCGCACGGCCGAGTATTTCCGCACCGCTGCGGTCGATGGCGTAGATCCGCTCGCGCACCTCCGGAGGCTGTCGCTCGAGCCAGAAACGGAAGTACTCCGGGCCGTGGCGGCGTGTGCGCCTCAGGTGCCAGTTTAACTGCCGCATGATGGACCCGGCTTCCCAGCGATCCTCAAGGAGCGGGTCGCCCACCTCGCGAACCTGGGTGACATAGACTGTGGCGATCACCATGACCACGGCGGTGATCCAGGCACCGAAGAACATCTTCCAGAACAGGGAGCGCATCAGGCCTGGCCGCCCTTGGTCAGCTTGTAACCGGCACCACGAATATTGATGATCAGTTCGCGGCTGGCTCCCTGCTCGGAAAGCTTCTTGCGGATGTTGCTGACGTGCACGTCAATGGAGCGGTCGTATGGCATCAGCCGGCGACCCAGGGCCTTTTCCGTGAGTATCTCCTTGCTGACCACTTCCCCCGCCTGCTCCAGTAGTACCCGCAATACGGAAAACTCGGCACCAGTCAATGTGAGTGGTTGGTCGTGCCAGTAGGCCTGGTGCTCATCGGGTACCAGCTTCAGCGGCCCGCTGCTGAGAGGGCTGGCGCCGGAGTCTTCCGCCTCGACGCGGCCCCTGCGCAGCACGGCACGGAGCCTGGCCGCCAGTTCCCGCGGATTGCAGGGCTTGGGCAGGTAGTCATCGGCGCCCATCTCCAGGCCGACGATACGATCCACGGTATCCCCCTTGGCGGTGAGCATCAGCACGGGCAGAGAGCGAGAGGGGCCGGCTTCCTCACGCAGCTTGCGCAGCACATCGAAGCCGGAATGAACCGGGAGCATTACATCGAGAACCAGTGCATCAAAAGTCTCGCGCTGGGCGAGCGCAAGGCCGCTGGCACCATCGTTGGCCACAGTCACGTCAAAGCCCTCCGCGCTGAGGAACTCCCGCAGCAGGTCGGTCAGCTCCGTGTCATCGTCGACGAGAAGAATGCGGCTCATGTCTGGCTCCTGTCAGTTGCGGACCCATTATATGCAATGATCTGTCGGGGGATTCGACGCGCAAACCCGCTTTTAACCGTTCTTAACAGTTGTTAACCGCACTTATCCCCGTTCGTTGTTCACTCACTCTACTATCCATTGGACCGACAGAGAGAATCCCCCGAGGATGACGAGGACCTCATGATGAAAACAACTGGATTGAAGAAGCTGGCCGGCAGCGCGCTGCTGGCGACCCTGCTCGCTGCGCCGATGGCGACACTGGCCGATCACCACAAAGGTCAGGGCGAGGGCTTGAAGGAAGAACACCACGAGCGGATGCTGGAGCGCATGGCGGAGCGGCTGGAGCTCACGGAGGGGCAGAAAGCCCAGCTGAAGGTCAATCACGAGGCCAACCGGGAGCAGCGCATGGCCCAGCGCCAGGAAATGCGGCAGCTCCGCCAGCAGATCAGGGAAGCCATCGATTCGGGCGCGGACCAGGCCACCCTGGACCGCCTCGGAGCCCAGCTGGGTCAACTCCAGGTCAGCCAGATGCAGGACAGGCATCGCCGTCACCAGGAGCTTGAGTCAATTCTCACTGACGAACAGAAAGCCAAGCTGGAGGAAATGAAGTCCGACCGCAAAGCTCGCTGGCGCGAACGTCACAAGGGGCACCATAAGGGGCAGTCGAAGGACCCTGCGGAAGCGCAGTAAGCCCGGCGCACTCCCCCCCGACTCCGCCCTCTGCGCTCTCCCTGCCCCGGGAGGCTGGAGGTCATCCTGCTCGCCCCGCCAAGCGGGGCTTTTTTGTCCTCCAGACCCGGCCCATCGCCGGTTTTCCATGCCGGTGGCCCCTTGGCTACCTCCTTGCCCATGTCCGCCTTAGCTGGGAAAATACCGCGCCGCCGATCGTCGGCAGAGCGGACTGAGGAGTGATTGTGAGCAAAATCGGCTTGTTTTTTGGCAGTGACGAGGGCAACACCGAGGCAGTAGCCCAACGGATCGTCGCACGGCTTGGTGAGGATCGTGTCGATGTGCACGATATCGCCGATGTCACCCAGCTGGAGATCGAGAACTACCAGCAGCTGATTTTCGGCATCCCCACCTGGGATTTCGGCCAGATCCAGTCGGATTGGGAGGAATTCTGGGAGGACCTCCAGGAGATCGATTTCAGTGGCAAGACGGTAGCGCTGTTCGGGCTGGGCGACCAGTTCGGCTATGGCGACTACTTCCTCGATGCCATGGGCATGCTGCACGATGTGATCGTGGAGCGCGGCGCGACCGTTGTCGGCCAGTGGTCTACCGAGGGCTACGAATTCGAGGCGTCGAAGGCGGAGCTGGAGGGGCAGGGCAAGTTTGTTGGCCTGGGCATCGACGAAGACCAGCAGGAGGAGCTGACCAGCGACCGCCTGAACCGCTGGTGTCGCCAGGTTGCCGAGGAGTTCGGTCTCGATGGCGGCGCCGACAGCGTTGCAGAGCTGGACGACTGAGCCCGATGAAAACCTCCCTGACGTTCAAGGAGTTCTGGCCCTGGCTGGCCGAGCATCCCAACTGCATTCTCCGCGCCGGCAGTGCCGATTCGGTTGTCTACGACGATGACGACTACCACTGGCGCTTCACCGAGGAAGACCCGCGGACCCTGCTGGTTCAGGTCATGCGCGGCAAGCGTCCGGTCGCCGAGCTGTTCATCGAACCCGAGCACATTGCCTCTGTACAGGCGAGCCCGGGGGAGAGTGGCGAGTACAATTTCGATCTGCTGGTGGAGTGGCAGGGCCAGACACAGGTGGCTTATTTCTTTGTCCTGACCCACGGATTCGAGGATGGCGACAAGAAACCCGAGCCCCGGCGAGGCGGCAGCCCGGGTACACCGCGGGGGCGCCTGCACTAGCCGGGAATCCGGGCGCAGCGCCGATTGCGCCCGGAGAGGAAGTTTGTCCTACAGGCTGGCAGCAGCCCCCTGATCGCGATTTCCAGACTGTTCGCGCTCGGTTGAGCCGACCCCAATATGCCGGTCGAGAAATTCCAGCAACTGACCGTAAAGTTGCAGGTTGCTGTCCTCGGCGTAGAAGCCGTGTCCCTCGTTGGGCAATATCAGGCTCTGGTAGGGCTTGTTCGCGGCCTCCAGCTGCTCGATCAGCGCTTCCGCGTGTTCCACCGGTGCCCGCTGGTCCTGGGCGCCATGAACGATGAAAACCGGCAGTTCCAGCTTCTCGACGTTGTACAGCGGAGAGTTTTCCCGCAGAAACGACTCGTCCCGGCTGACCACTTCTTCCAGGTAGGCCACCCCCCGGTCCCGCCGGCGGATGTCTCCCCGCTTGTACAGCATCTCCAGGTCGTACACGCCCACGTATCCCGCAGCACACTGGTAGAGATCGGGGTATCGGATAGGGTTCATCAGGGCGGAATAGCCACCGAAACTGGCACCGAAGATACACACTCGTTCGGGGGTGGCGTATCCCTGGTCGATTGCCCACTGTGCGGCCTCGGCAATGTCGCGCTGGATCTTGTCGCCCCACTCGCGTGTGCCGGCCTGCAGGAAATGGTCGCCGTAACCCGTGGAGCCACGGAAATTCACCTGCAGCACCAGATAGCCGTTTTGTGACAGTATCTGGGCCTGGCGATCATACTGCCAGTAGTCCCGTGCACGGGGGCCGCCATGTGGGATCACCACCATCGGCAGGTTTTCCCGTCGCCCCTCCGGGAAGGTGAGGTAGACACCCACGCTGAGCCCATCCCGAGCCGTAAACGTGGCTGCCTCCATGGGGTTGAGGTGATCCGGTTGCAGCCAGTCCGCCGATGGCAGGAGAAAATCCGCGCGCTTTGTCTTCAGGTCAAGGAGAAAATAGTCTCCGGGCAGCCTGTCACCGGAGACCCTGAGAATGGCTTTGCCACCGTCTCTGGTGGCGCTGGTGAACTGGATCCGGTATCCCTCGAAGGCCTGCAGCAAGCCGCGGTAGAACGCCGCAAAGCCCTCTCCCTCATCGAAGAAATAGGTCTCCGGATAGCCGGGATCGACGTTGACCCCGAGGGGCTGGTTGGAAATCGGGTGGGAGATGATCCCGGAAATATCCACCTGTTCGTGACGGAAAACAGGTGTGATCTCCCCGGACTCCATGTCCATCCTGATGAGCTGTTCCGTCGCTCCTTCTCTCTCCCGGATCAGGTAGGCAGCTTTGGCCTCTCGGTCAAAACCCACCGGGACACTATCGGAGAGCTGCTCATCCTCGACCGGGGCCCAGCTGTTTTCCGCTTTGCGGTACAGCTCGTAATTGTTCTCCTCATCTGTACCATTGGCAAAGATCAGGTTACCCGCGCCATCGCTATACGCCCTCCCGCCAATCTGGGGAAGGTTGATGACCCGGTCCCTTACGCCCGTATAAATATTCACCCTATAGACACTGCCATGGCTCTCGAAATCGCGCGCCCAGGGGCGGGTCGAAACGAGGATTTCATCCCGATTTCCGGTCAATGGGTCGATGATCGTTGCATGGGCGCGGGTGCTTTCCGCCTTCTTGATCTTTGATCCGGTCTGCTGTTCCCCGGCGCGCCAGCCAAAAATGAGCTTTCCGCGGGATCCATCCGCGTTGATGGCGTAGAGGGAGCCATAATTTACCGGCTGCTCCAGTGCTGCCCGGCGTGACAGCAGTTCTGCCACCACTCGCTCGTCGTTTGCCCAGTAAAACTCCCCCACTTCTTCCTTGCCGCGGCCCCGCAGGCCACCGGTTATCTTTAGTGGTGACAGGGACATGAAGACCAGGACATGTTCACCCTCGTGCAGTTTGCGCACGGCGAGATGCTTGCCATCGGGAGAGATTTTCACCTGCTGGATTTCCGTGTGGCGAATCAGGTCTTCCAGGGGCAGGGATGACGCGGATGCCTGTGCGGGGCTGAGGAGAAACAGGAGTATCAGGGAGGAGAACAGGGAGACAACTGGGAGCACGGCAATTTCCTTGTGCTGGTAAAGAGATTGCCGTTGATTATGCCGGGGCGCAGCAGAGCCCTAAAGCCCTGCTGCGGAACTGGTTCACAGTTCACGGTTTCACATGAATACATATGAAATGTGGCTGACAGTCTGGCCGCTTGAGTAAATGAGCCAAGTAGAAAAGTAAATGGAACATCAATCGGCGTCATGCTGCCGGGAAAGACGCCAATCGTCAGCTTCGTCAATCTGCTTGGTGGACCCCAGAGCTACAAGAAACTGGCCTGCAACGCCAGTGTGGCAGTTTTTCACAATGGCGTTGCCAGGCTATTTGTTTGAGTAAGAATGGGCTTACCCTTTGGTTTCGTCACTAATATTGGTGGCTTGCTGTTCCCCGGGCTCCTCACTTTCCGGAGTGTATTTTTCAAACCAGTAAAGCACAGACGCAACCTTGGCAATCAACTGGCTCGGCCGGGCGGCAATTCCATGTGAGGCGCCCGGTATCCGGACCATCGCCGTCGGAACCTGACGTAGTTTCAGGGCTTGGTAGAACTGTTCACTCTCTGAAATTGGCGTACGAAAATCTTGTTCTCCCGTCAGCAACATCGTTGGTGTTGTCACATTGCCCACATATGTCAGAGGGGATCGCCGGCGATATTCCTCAGGCTTTTCCCAAGGCATTCCCGAAAACCAATACTTGCTAAAAAAGCGCGAGAAATCGGCCGTCAGTACGAAGCTTTCCCAGTTGATGACTGGTTTGGCCACCACTGCTGCTCTGAACCGATCTGTCTTACCAACGATCCAGGCGGTCAGTACACCGCCGCCACTGCCGCCCGTTACGTAAAGGCGCTTCTCATCGATGTAACCCTGATCTACTACCGAATCTACGGCAGTCATCAGGTCGTCATAATCATGACTTGGGTAGTTGTGATGAATCAAGTTGGCAAATTCTTCACCGTAGCTGGTAGAGCCTCGAGGATTTGTAAACAGCACCACGTAGCCAGCTGCGGCATAGAGCTGTATTTCAGCGGCAAAACGCGGCCCATAGTTGGCAAATGGCCCGCCATGGATCTCGAGCATCAATGGGTATTTTTTCGAGGTGTCAAAATCTGGTGGGAAGGCGAGCCAGCCCTGTATCTCACGACTATCATGACGCGATTGGACAACGATCTCCTGAAGGTGGGCGAGCTTGCGGTGGGGCAGAAAATCGCCATTCAAGTTCGTCAAATTGCGCGGAGCAGATGTATCGGCTTTTGCCAGTTCTGCGGGATAAAGCCCATTGGTACGTGTGTAGACGATATCGCCACGGGGGGATACGGCAAAATCGCTGCCGCCATATGGGCGGCCCAGGGAGAGGCCGCCGGCATCGGATGCAAGGACACGGTTACGCCCGCCGAGTCGCTTGACTGCAATTTTGGTATTGCCTCGGTCGTCATAGCTATATGCGATACTGCGGCTATCCGCCGTCCACTTGAATTGGTCAACACTACGATCACTCGCTGTTTCTATTTTGCGGCTCTCTCCGCTGTCCAGTTCCATCACATAGAGTGAGGTGTTTTCGTAGCCGCGGTGTTGGTCGTCAAAGCCCAGGTATGCGATTTTCTTGCCATCGGGTGAGACTTGCGGCGCAGCATCAGGGCCGTAGCGGTCTGTCAGTACAGCGACATCCAGCGTATCAAGACCGACACGGTATATTTCGGTGTTGAGCGGTTCCAGTTCATGATTTTCATGCCTGTTGGCTGAAAAATAAATGGCCTTCCCGTCTGCGGACCAACTGATCCCACTGAAACTCATTGGGTCATATTTACCGAAAGTCAGTTGTCTGGGGGTGCCGCCTTCTCGAGGGAGAATGAAAATCTGATCATTGCCCTGCTTGACGTATCCTCGTCCATCGACTCGGTAAGTGGCGCTATCAATAAATTTCGGGCCTTCAGCCCACTCGGCGCCCTTCGGCTTTTTGGGGAGCTCAACTGGCAGTGTCGAGTCCTCTGGTACGAACATGGCAAAGGCGAGGTGGTTGCCATCTGGTGACCAGGTAACGTTCGACGGGGGCTCTGGCAGTCTCGATATTTGTTGGAAGTCTCCCGTATCCAGCCATAGTAAGTGGATTTGTGCCGATCCACTTCTGTCACTGATGAATGCAATAACTTCTCCATCTGGTGATAGCTTGGGAGAGTGATCATTGTAAGCGCCAGAGGTCATTGGTCGGGACCTACCTGAAGCCATTTCAACCTGCCATAGATTGGAGCGCTGGAGATCTGCTTGTTTGTCCATGTAGTGACGCACGAAGTAGACTTTGTCACCTTTCGAATTGAATTCGGGGCTGCTGGCATATTCCAAATTGAAAACATCTTCGTACTGGAATTTTGAAACAACTGGTGAGAGTGTGTCAGCAGAGGCAGGAGTGAGAGAATTCAAAGCGAGGAAAATCGAGGATACCACGCATAGTTTCCTGATCATGGGTCCATCCCTTTTTTATTGTTGTTACTTTTTAACCGGCGAAATCAAGCGTAACCGATATCTTTTGGCTAGCACAGCCTAGATATGGCCGATTTGCCGGTTTGGCACACAATGCTCCCTCGGAAAAAACATGCCATCTAAGAGGGTGAGCGCTAGGTAAATAATCTTTTTAATATTTCTCTATATATATCCTTCAGCTGATCCAGGTCCGACGCGCGCACACACTCATCGACCTTATGGATCGTTGCATTGACCGGCCCCAGTTCCACGACTTGCGCTCCTGTAGGCGCTATAAAGCGTCCGTCTGAGGTGCCTCCCGCTGTGGAGAGCTCGGTGTCTTCGCCGGTGACCTGGCGAATGGCGGCTTGCGCGGCTTCTACCAGTGGACCTTCCGCGGTGAGGAAGGGCTGGCCGGAGAGGTTGAACCTGGCTTCATACCTGAGTCCATGCCTGTCCAGAATTGCACGCGTCCTTTGCCCTAATTCCTCGGCAGTGGTCTCAGTGGAGAAGCGCCAGTTACACACCACCTGCACTTCACCGGGAATGACATTGGTGGCTCCGGTACCGCCGTTGATGTTGGAGACCTGGAAACTGGTCGCGGGGAAGAACTCGTTGCCCTGGTCCCATTCCTCGCCGGCCAGTTCCGCCAGTGCCGGCGCCAGTCGGTGAATCGGGTTTTCCGCCAGATGCGGGTAGGCTACATGGCCCTGGGTGCCGAATACCGTGAGCTCGAGACCCAGTGAACCCCGGCGGCCGTTCTTGATGACGTCGCCAATCCGCTCGGTACTGGAGGGCTCCCCCACCAGGCAGCAGTCAATTTTTTCCCCTTTATCCTCGAGCCATTCCACTACCTTTACCGTGCCGTCTTTCGCCGGGCCCTCCTCGTCGCTGGTGATCAGGAAGGCGATACGACCACAGTGGTCGGCATGCTCCGACACAAACTCTTCGCAGGCTACCACCATGGCGGCAAGTGAGCCTTTCATATCCGCCGCGCCGCGGCCATACAGGTAGCCGTCCTCGATCACAGGCTCGAAAGGGGGGTGCTGCCAGTTTTGCTCCGGTCCGGTGGGCACGACATCGGTGTGGCCGGCAAAGGCAAACAGGGGTCCTTCGCCTTTGCCTTCGCGGACGGCCCAGAAATTGTCGGTATCGCCGCGTCGCAATCGGGTCGCCCGAAAACCGATTTTTTCCAGGCGCCCGATCATCAGGTCCATGCAGCCTGCATCCTCCGGAGTGACAGAGCGGCGTCGGATCAGGTCGCAGGCGAGTTGGGTGGTTGGGGTCACAGCTGTCGGTTCCTTGTGGTTTTTCCTGGCGGGTGTCGGGCCTCATGCCCCCGGGGCGCATCCTTGCGACTGCGGCGGCCCTCCCTGGCCGTCGCGTCTGGCAATGTTGGCGCACTCAGTTGCTGTGCAGGGCCTCATTCAGTTCGATGGCGCTCTTGTTGGTCAGGCACTCGACTGCACCATTGGTGGAGTTGCGGCGGAACAGCAGGTCGGATTTGCCGGCCAGGTCGCGGGCTTTCACATTTTCCACCAGCTTTCCACTGTCATCCAGCAATGCCACTTTGGTACCGGCGGTGATGTAGAGGCCGGCTTCCACGGTGCAGCGGTCCCCGAGGGGGATGCCGATACCGGCGTTGGCGCCCAGCAGGCAGTTCTTACCCACCGAGATGACGATATTGCCACCGCCGGAGAGCGTGCCCATGGTGGAGCTACTACCACCGAGATCGGAGCCTGCGCCGACGAATACGCCGGCGGAGATGCGGCCCTCGATCATGCCGGGACCTTCGGTACCGGCGTTAAAGTTAACGAAGCCCTCATGCATGATGGTGGTGCCCTCGCCGAGGTAGGCACCCAGGCGCACGCGGGCGGTGTGGGCGATGCGCACGCCGGCGGGTACCACGTAGTTGGTCATCTTGGGGAATTTGTCCACGCAGGCAACGTCGAGTACCTCGCCCTTGAGTCGTGCCTCGAGCTGGCGCTCCGGCAGCTCTGCCAGGTCGATGGCGCCCTGGTTGGTCCAGGCCACATTCACCAGCTTGCCGAAAATGCCGTCGAGTTTGGTCTCATGCGGTTTGACCAGGCGGTGGGAGAGCAGGTGCAGCTTCAGGTAGGCATCGGGGACCGACTGCGGCGCGGCGTCGCTGGCGAGCAGGGTGGCGACCAGCGGTCGCTGGGTCTGGGAGAACTGGCGCAGGATTCCGGCCTGGTCTTCGGCGCCGGCGGACTCCAGACGCTCGGCCAGTGGGGCGAGCTGGGCCGGATCGAGGGCGATGATTTCATTGCCACCGGTGGGCTTCAGGACCCCGGTAACCGCCTCCACCACCGCCGCCGGCGGGTTCAGTAGCGGTTTGGGGTAGTAGACTTCGAGCCATTCGCCCTTGCGGTTGCAGGTGCCGACCCCGAATCCGAGGCTGTACATCGCGTTCATCAGTTATTCCCCTTAAGTAACAGTTCTGAAAATTCATTCTCTTTGAAGCCAAACCGGGTTTGGCCTGCGCTCTCGGTCACCGGACGCTTGATCAGCGTCGGTGTCTCGCTGGCCAGTGTGAGCGCGAGGGCGTTGTCCATCTTCGTTTTCTGTTCATCCGTCAGGGCACGCCAGCTGGTGGAGCGGCGATTCAACACGTTTTCCCAGCCTGCCTCTTTCAGCCATTTTGCCAGTGGCACGGGGTCCATGCCGTCGTCGCGAAAATCGTGAAAGCTATATTCGATGCCATTCTTTTCCAGCCACTTGCGGGCTTTCTTGACGGTGTCACAGTTCTTGATGCCGTAGAGAGTAATCATGCCTTCTTCGTCTTTTTGGGGTGTTTGCGCGCGGGATAACAGGTGGTGCAGATATCACAGACGGTGCCATCGCAGCCTCGCGCCGTGCAGTATTCGCGGCCATAGAAAATGATCTGTAGGTGCAGCTTGTTCCATTTTTCCCGCGGGAAAAGTCGTTTCAGATCCTTTTCGGTCTGGGCAACATTTTTGCCGCTGGTCAGTCCCCAGCGCTGCGCCAGTCGGTGAATATGGGTGTCCACGGGAAAAGCCGGCTGGCCGAAAGCCTGGGCCACCACCACGCTGGCTGTCTTGTGCCCCACGCCCGGCAGGGTTTCCAGTGCCGCCAGATTCTCCGGAACCTGGCCATGGTATTCGTTGACGAGGATCTGGGAGAGTTTGCTGATGGCGTTGGCCTTTTGCGGGGACAGGCCGCAGGGGCGGATTACCCGCTGGATTTCCTCGACCGGAACCTTTGCCATGTCGGCCGGGTTGTCCGCCAGCTCCCACAGGGAGGGCGTGACCTGGTTGACCCGCTCATCGGTGCACTGCGCGGAGAGCAGTACTGCCACAAGCAGTGTGTAAGGGTCCTTGTGATCCAGGGGCACTGGTGTTTCGGGGTAGAGTTCTTCCAGGCGTTCGAGGATGTAGTCCACCCGCTCTTTCTTCAGGAGATTTTTAACTGCTGTCTCCACGTTGTTGCTTTCCTGTATCGTTTTTTTCTGTGAGAGGGTAGCGGAGCTCAGCCGCAGAATTGCCGGATGCGCCGCGCTGCTTCTGCGCATTCTTCGTGCGTCGCCACCAGTGCCATGCGTACGTACTCGGTGCCGGGATTTTCGCCTCCGGCCTGGCGGGCGAGGAAACTGCCCGGCAGGACAGTGATGTTCTGCTCGCGGAACAGCTCGCGTGCGAAGGTCTCGCCATCGCCGACCCGGGGCCAGAGGTAGAAGCCGGCCTCCGGCAGTTGCACATCCAGGCAGCCGCCGAGAGTGTCCAGTACCGAGGCGAACTTATCCCGGTAGAGGGCCCGGTTCTGCCGCACGTGCTCCTCATCCTGCCAGGCGGCGATAGAGGCGAACTGTGTCGGCAGCGGCATGGCGCAGCCGTGATAGGTGCGGTATAGCAGGAACTGCTCGAGGATTGCTGCATCGCCGGCGACAAACCCGGAGCGGAGCCCGGGCAGGTTCGAGCGCTTGGACAGGCTGTGGAATACCACGCAGCGGCGGTAATCAGTGCGGCCCAGTTGCTCGCACACCTGCAGCAGCCCCACCGGCGGCTGTGCCTCGTCGAAATAGAGTTCGGAATAACATTCGTCGGAGGCGATGGTGAAATCGTACCGGTCGGCCAGGGCGATCAGTTTTTTCAGGTCGTCGACACCGAGCAGGGCGCCTGTGGGGTTGCCGGGCGTACACAGGAACAGCAGCGAGCACGCCTGCCAGGCCTCGGCCGGCACGGCGTCAAAGTCTGGCCGGAAGCCATTGTCTGCGCGGCAATTGACGAAGTAGGGTTCGGCCCCTGCCAGCAGCGCCGCGCCCTCGTAAATCTGGTAGAAGGGATTCGGCATGATCACTTTGCTGCCCGGGGTCACTGCCGCCTGGGCGAACGCAAAGAGAGCCTCGCGGGTACCATTGACCGGTAGCACCTGGCTGTCGGGGCAGACTCTGGCAAGGCCAAAGCGGTGTTGCAGCCAGTCGGCAATGGCCGCGCGCAGCGGGTCGATTCCCTTGGTGGCGGGGTAGGCGGCCAGCTTGTCCAGGTTTCCGGCCAGCGCCTCGGCGGCGAAGGCAGGCGGTGCGTGCTTGGGTTCGCCGATTGACAGGGCGATATGGGGCTTGTCCGCCGGCGTGACACCCTGCTTCAGTGCAGCCAGCTTGGCAAATGGATAGGGCTGCAGTAGTTCCAGTCGATTGTTCATTGCGCGTCCGATCCTTAACGGCCTGTTTTTTAATGCGCCTGGTCTTTTACCTGGTGGGCGTCCAGCTCGCGGCAGATTGCCTGTTCGAGTTCGCGGTTTGCTGTCTCGTCCAGCAGCGGCTCGCCCTCGGCATCGGTAATGTGGAATACGTCTTCCACCCGCTCGCCCAGGGTCGAGATCTTGGCGTTATGCAGCCGCAGGTCGTGGGCGATAAAGATACGGGCGATACGGGCCAGCAGGCCGGGCCGGTCGGCGCTGATGATTTCCAGCGTGCTGTACTGGTCATCCGGTTCGGTGGTCAGCGTGGCGCGGCTGGCGAGCTCGAACATCTTCAGGCGACGGGGTGTGCGTCGCTTGATCACCTTGGAGTAATCCTCTACCAGTGACAGTTCCTGCTGCAGGGTATCGCGGATCTGCTCCAGCCGGCCGGGTTCGTCCAGCAGCGGTTGCCCGGATTCGTCCAGCACGTAAAAGGTATCGAGGGTGTAGCCGGCAGCGGAGCTGTACAGGCGTGCGTCGTGGATGTTCAGGTTCAGCATATCCAGACCGGTGACCACCGCGGCGAACACGTTGGCGCGGTCCGGCGTATAGACGAAGACCTCGGTTGCCCCGTCGTGCTCCCCCTGGCCGGAGTTGCGGGTCAGCACCAGGGTGTCATTGGGGTCGCCCTTCTCGTTGGCGCAGCGCAGCTGGTGGATTGCCGCCGTATGCCAGGTGATGTTGTCGGCGCTCTCGCGCACGAAGTAGTCCTCACCCATCTGGTCCCAGATCTCGCCGATGGCCTCGCGCTCGAGTCCCATGTCGAGCAGCCGCCTGCGGGCCTGGGCGTGGGTCTCCTCGATGATCTCTTCACGGTCGATGGGGTTTTCCAGTCCCCGCCGCAGTGCCTGGTGGGTGCTCTCGTAGAGCTGGCGCATCAGGCTTGCGCGCCAGCTGTTCCAGAGCTCCGGGTTGGTGGCGTTGATGTCCGCCACTGTCAGGGCATAGAGGTAGTCCAGGTGCTCGCGATCACCGACGACACGGGCAAAATCGAGCACCACTTCGGGATCGGAGATGTCCTGCTTCTGGGAGACGAAACTCATCAGCAGGTGCTTTTCCACCAGCCAGCAGACCAGGCGGCGGTCGCGGGACGAGAGGTGGTGGCGCCGGCAGAAGGCATCGGCATCGATCACGCCCAGCTTGGAGTGATCCCCGCCGCGCCCCTTGGCGATATCGTGATACAGGCCGGCGATGTACAGCAACTCAGGCTTGCGCATCCGGGCCATGATCTCTGCGGCGATGGGAAATTTCTGCCAGGCCTCCGGGCTGCGGAAGCTGCGCATGTTGCGCACCACCTGCAGTGTGTGGGCATCGACCGTATAGATGTGGAACAGGTCGTGTTGCATCTGCCCGGTGACGCGCCCGAACTCCGGCAGGTAGCGCCCGAGCACGCCGTAGCGCGTCATGCGGGTGAGCTGGGTGGATAGCCCCCGCGGCGAGCGCAGCAGCTGCATGAACAGCTCGGCGTTGCGCGGATCGCGGCGGAAAAGGTCGTCGATCAGGTGGCGCTGCTCGCGGATCAGGCGGATGGTGGAGGCGCGCACGCCCGCGATATCCGGGTTTTCCGCCATCAGCACGAAGATCTCCAGCAGCGCCGAGGGCTGCTCCACAAACACATTGGTCTGGGTGACCTCGATGGTGTCGTCCCGCAGCTGGAAGCGCTCGTTGATCGGTGTGACGGACTGCCGCTCACCGCGCTGCAGGATGGCCTCGTCGAGGAACTGCAGGAGCACGTCGTTCAGTTCCCGCAGCGCCATGACGATGCGGTAGTAACTGTGCATGAACTGCTCCACCGCCAGCTGGGTGCCGCTGTCCACGTAGCCGAACTGCTTCGCCAGCTCGCGCTGGTAGTCGAACAGCAGGCGCTCCTCGGCGCGGCCGGCCAGCAGATGCAGGCCGTAGCGGACCCGCCAGAGAAAGTCCTCCCCCGATTGCAGGATGGCGAACTCCTCCTCGGTGAAGAATCCCTTGCCCTGCAACTGTTTCAGGGTGCGCACGCGGAAGTACCGCTTGGCCACCCAGCCGATGGTCTGGATATCCCGCAGGCCCCCGGGGGCGTTCTTGATATTGGGTTCCAGGTTGTATTCTGTATCCCGCTGCCGGCTGTGACGCTCGCGCTGTTCGGCGTACTTCGCCGCGAAGAAGTCCTCGGCCGGCCACAGCTGCTCGGGGGCCATGCGCTCGTTCAGCCTTGCGCACAGGCTTTCGTCGCCCACCACGGTGCGGCACTCCATCAGGTTGGTAGCCACGGTGATGTCCTCGGCCGCCAGCTCGACGCAGTGGTCGACGGAACGCACCGAATGGCCGATATCCAGACCGAGGTCCCACAGGAAGGCGACCAGGCGCTCGATATTTTCAATCGTGTGCGGTGCGGAGGCGTCGTCGGTGAGGATCAGCAGGTCGATGTCGGAGTGGGGGTGCAGTTCTCCACGGCCATAGCCGCCCACGGCGAGCAGGGCGATACCGGCGGGCCAGTCATATTGATGCCAGGCGTAGTGCAGCAGGCAGTCCACGAACAGTGCCCGCTCGTGCACCAGGGTGCGCACGTCCTCGCCTTCGCGGAAGCGCTGGGCCATCTGATGGTCTGCGGCACCGACGGCGTCCTTGAAGATTTCCAGTGGCGGCTTGCTGCCGTCGGCCAGGGCACGGCGGAAGCGGGCCTGGTCGAAGAAGAACAGGGGGCGTTCGAAGTAGGGGATACTGGCCGGCTGCATGGAAGATCCGTTGGTGCTGAATTCAGTTGGCGCTGCTATCGAAACCTGGCGGCCCTGATACCGGAAGCCCCCGGCGCGACACGCCGTGCATACATCCCTGTAGGCTTGTCGGCCGGGTCCCTCCGACCGACAGTCGCGCCGGGGGCTTCCGCCACCAGGGCCTTAACATCTGGCGCCGTGCAGGCGCCGATGCCCTGATTTAAAAGTTCTCCTCGCTTCGCGCGGTCAGTACCTCAACACCGTCTTTGGTCACGACCATGGTGTGTTCCCACTGGGCGGACAGGCGGCGGTCCTTGGTTATGGCGGTCCAGCCGTCGCCGAGGACCCGGGTGCCGGCTTTGCCGGCATTGATCATCGGCTCGATAGTGAAGGTCATGCCCTCTTTGAGCGCCTCGCCGGTTCCGGGCTTGCCGTAATGCAGGACCTGCGGATCCTCGTGGAAGACGTCGCCAATGCCGTGGCCGCAGAAGTCGCGGACAACGGAGTAATAATTCTTCTCGGCGTGCTGCTGGATGACGTGGCCGATGTCGCCAAGGGTGGTGCCAGGGCGCACGATCTCGATGGCCTTGTAGAGGCACTCCTGGGTGATGCGCACCAGCCGCTCGGCATGGGGCGCCGGCTCACCGACGAAATACATCTTGCTGGTGTCGCCGTACCAGCCATCCTTGATGACGGTGACGTCAATATTGATGATGTCGCCCTTCTTCAGCACCTTGCTCTCGGAAGGGATGCCGTGGCAGACCACCTCGTTGACGGAGGTGCAGATGGACTTGGGGAACCCGCGGTAGCCCAGGCAGGCGGGGATGCCCTTCTGCACATTGACTATGTGGTCGTGGCAGCGGCGATCCAGCTCCTCGGTGGTGACGCCGGGGACCACGTACTCGCCTATCATTTCCAGGACTTCCGCGGCCAGGCGGCCAGCGGTGCGCATTTTGGCGATCTGTTCCGGGGTCTTGATGCTTGAACTCATACGGTTCCCTGAATTGGTTGCACGGCGGCGGGCAGAACCCGCGGGGCGCGCCATTGTAGCGGATTCGCCGCCGCCGGGCATTAAATGGCGGTTCCGGTCGCCCGCGGCGCTTTCCGTGGGGTTCGCGATATGGTATAAAGCGCGCCGCTTCGGGCCGCTGTGGTCCGCAGCGATTGCCAAAACGTCACACACACACCGGCACATGCGCCTGGGTGTCCTGCCTCGTGGTAACCGTCGAGCGGGATTGGTGCATGGGGTGTGTGGAGGATATAACCCGGGAAGCAGCCGCCAAAACACATCGGTGAGCTTCCACGATATTGAGGTTTAGTTATGCCGCAAGTCAGCATGCGCGATATGCTGCAGGCTGGTGTCCACTTTGGTCACCAGACCCGCTACTGGAACCCGAAAATGGATCAGTACATTTTCGGTGCCCGCAACAAGATTCACATTGTCAACCTTGAGCACACCGTGCCGGCTTTCAACGAAGCCCTGCAGGTAATCAAGGGTATGGCTGCCCAGAAGAAGAAGATCCTCTTCGTTGGTACCAAGCGCGCCGCTTCCAAGTCCATCAAAGAGCAGGCTGAGCGCTGTGGCCAGCCCTACGTCAGCAACCGCTGGCTGGGTGGTATGCTCACCAACTACAAGACCATCCGTGCTTCCATCAAGCGCTACCGCGACCTGGAGACCCAGGCCCAGGACGGCACTTTTGAGAAGCTGACCAAGAAAGAAGCCCTGATGCGCACCCGTACCATGGAGAAGCTCGAGCGCTCCATCGGTGGTATCAAAGACATGGGCGGCCTGCCCGACGCAATGTTCGTGATCGACGTAGAGCACGAGCGCATCGCGATCCAGGAAGCCAACAAGCTGGGCATTCCGGTGATCGGCGTTGTGGACACCAACAGCGATCCGGCTGGTGTCGACTACGTGATTCCCGGCAACGACGACGCCATTCGCGCAATCAAGCTGTACACCACTGCCGTGGCTGACGCTGTGATCGCCGGTACCGCTGAAGCGGGCGGTGCTGCTGCGAAAGACGAGTACGTTGAAGCGAGCGACGACGAAGCCGCTGCGGACTCTTAATTGAGAGAATCGCAGGGCAGAGCGGTGTAACACTGAATAGTTACGCTGCGAATTCGGAAAGGGGCCCAAGCATCGGCCCCTTTTTTCTAATTTTTTTGTGACAGAACCCCGAGGATTGAATCATGGCGATTACCGCGTCTATGGTAAAAGAACTGCGCGAACGCACCGGCCTGCCGATGATGGAGTGCAAGAAAGCACTGACCGAGGCGGACGGCGATATCGAAAAAGCGATCGAAGACCTGCGCAAGGCCTCCGGCCTGAAAGCCGCCAAGAAAGCCGGTCGTACCGCCGCTGACGGTGTGGTTGCTACCAAAGTGGCCGACGATGCCAGCTACGGTGTCCTGGTCGAAGTCAATTCCGAGACCGACTTCGTTGCCCGCGACGACAACTTCAAGGCATTCGTAGAGAAGGTTGTCGACAAGGCCTTCGCCGAGCGCCAGCAGGATGTTGCTGCGTTGATGGAAGGCGAGCTGGAGCAGGCCCGCGAAGCCCTGGTTCAGAAGATCGGTGAGAACATCGGCGTGCGCCGTATCCAGGTGCTCGAGGCGCCAGTGGTCGGTTCCTACGTACACTCCAACAACCGTATTGCCTGCCTGGTTGCCCTGACCGGTGGCGACACCGAGCTGGCCCGCGACGTGGCCATGCACGTTGCAGCGAACAATCCGCAGGTCAACAAGCCGGAAGACATGCCGGCCGACGTGCTGGAGAAAGAGAAGGAAATCATCAAGGCCCAGCCCGATATGGAAGGCAAGCCCGCCGAGATCGTCGAGAAGATGATGGGTGGCCGCATCAACAAGTTCCTGAAAGAGAACAGCCTGGTCGAGCAGCCGTTCGTCAAGAACCCGGATGTGACCGTCGGCAAGCTGGTGAAGGAAGCTGGCGCTGATGTGGCAACCTTCGTGCGCTTTGAAGTGGGCGAGGGCATTGAGAAGGAAGAAGTGGACTTCGCTGCCGAAGTGGCTGCGCAGGTCAAGGGCTCTTCCTGATTCGACCGCTACGAGCCGATATCGCCCTGAACGGCGCGATATCGGCACTCAGCCACCGGCAAGGTGGCTGACCGGACGGGGTGCCGCCGGCAGTGCTCTACAGGGTGCTGTCGGGGCACCCCTCTGTGTAAATGACCGAAATTGTTGTAATGTTCGGCGGCAGTGCCTGATTGCGCCACAGAGGACCCGAGAATGCCCGGAGTAAAAGACCGCAAGTACAAGCGAATCCTGCTCAAGCTCAGTGGAGAGGAGCTGATGGGGGATCAGGGCTTTGGAATCAGCCCCAAAGTTCTGGACAAGATGGCCCTGGAAATCGGCCAGCTGGTAGGTATCGGTGTGCAGGTGGGTCTGGTGGTTGGCGGTGGCAACCTGTTCCGCGGTGCTGCCCTGCACGCGGCTGGTCTCGATCGGGTGACCGGCGACCACATGGGTATGCTGGCCACCGTGATGAATGCCCTGGCACTGCGCGACGCGCTGGAGCGCTCTAATATCTCCTCCCGGGTCATGTCGTCGATCCAGATGAGCGGTATCGTCGATCACTACGACCGCCGCGCAGCCATTCGCTACCTGGAACGGGGCGAAGTGCTGATTTTTGCTGCCGGCACCGGCAATCCCTTCTTTACCACCGACTCTGCCGCCTGCCTGCGCGGCATTGAGATTGAAGCCGAGCTGGTCCTGAAGGCCACCAAGGTGGACGGCGTCTATTCCGCCGACCCGGTGCTCGAGCCCACGGCGACCCGTTACGACCGCCTCACCTTCGATGAGGTGCTGGACAAGAAGCTCGGGGTAATGGATTTAACCGCAATCTGCCTGTGCCGGGATAACAACTTGCCCGTGCGGGTCTTCCGCATGAACAAGGCCGGCGCGCTGCTCAATATCGTTGTGGGCGGCGAAGAGGGCACGCTAATTGAAGAGGAAGTGAAACAGTGATCGAAGACATCAAGAAAGATGCGCAGACCCGCATGAGCAAGGCGCTCGACGCGCTGGCCAGCAACTTCAACAAGATTCGCACCGGCCGCGCGCACCCGAGTATTCTCGACAGCATCCGTGTCTCCTACTACGGCTCTGACATGCCGTTGTCGCAGGTGGCCAATATCAACGTCGAGGATGCGCGCACCCTTTCCGTAACCCCGTGGGAAAAGAACATGGTGCCGGAAATCGAGAAGGCGATCATGAAGTCCGACCTGGGCCTCAACCCCAGCACGGCCGGTTCCGTGATCCGCATCCCGATGCCGATGCTCACCGAGGAAACCCGCAAGAACTTTATCCGCGAAGCCAAGGGTGAAGCGGAAACCGCCCGCGTCTCCATCCGCAACATCCGTCGCGATGCCATGGCCGAGATCAAGGCGTTGGAGAAGGAGAAGGAAATCTCCGAGGATGAGGAGCGCCGCGCCTCTGATGAGATCCAGAAGATCACTGACAAGTTTGTGGGTGACGTGGACAAGGCGCTGGCGGCGAAAGAAAAAGACCTGATGGAAATTTGATGTCTTCCAGAGGTACCGGAGACAATGTGCCGGCGGCGCCGCGCCATATAGCCATCATCATGGATGGCAATGGGCGTTGGGCGGCGCGCCGTGGGCTGTCCCCCTCGGCGGGCCACAAAGCCGGCGTCGAGCGCATCCGCGACCTGCTCTCCGCCTGTCGGGAGCGGGGCGTCGAGGTGCTGACGCTGTTCGCTTTTTCCAGTGAAAACTGGCAGCGCCCACCGACAGAGGTGGAGTTGCTGATGAGCCTGTTCCACTCTTATCTCGGCCGCGAGGCGCGCCGGATGCGGGAGGAGGGCGTGCGCCTGAGAGTGATCGGCAGGCGGGATCGCTTTTCACCGCGTCTGCAGAAAGCCATTGCCGATGCGGAGGCCGTGACCGCTGCCGGTGAGCGCGGCACCCTGGTAATCGCTGCCGATTATGGCGGCCGCTGGGATATTGCCCGGGCAGCCAGGCAGATGGCGGAGGAGGTGGCAGCGGGCACCCGCACCGCCGAATCCATCAGCGAAGAGTCGCTGGGTGGTTATATGGCGCTGGCGGACCTGCCGCCGGTGGACCTGGTGATCCGCTCCAGTGGCGAGCAGCGGATCAGCAATTTTATTTTATGGCAGGCGGCCTACAGTGAATTCTATTTCACAGATACACTGTGGCCTGACTTCGGCACGGAAGAGCTGGATAAGGCGATTGAGGCCTACCAGCGCCGGGACCGCCGTTTTGGCGGTCGCAGTGACGGCGGGCTGGCGGCACAGGCCTGACGCCGGGAGATTCAGAAAAAGGGTTTGACGGTGCTAAAACAAAGAATAATTACCGCGCTGGTATTGGTGGCTCTGTTTCTCGGGGCGTTGTTTCTTCTCCCCATCCAGTGGTTCACAGTGGCAACCGTGGTTGTCATCCTGCTCGGCGGCTGGGAGTGGGCGAACTTGTCCAACCTGAACCGGGCGCTCCGTTTTGTATTCCTGGCGGCGCTCGGTGCTGTGTTGATCGCCGTTGCCCAATATGTATTTGCCATGGACTTTGCCCGGCCGGACACCTCCCGGGCGCAGGAAGTCCTGGCGGTGGCCTGTGGCTGGTGGGCGCTGGCCTTCCTGTGGGTGCAGAGCTATCCGGCCAGCGCCATCCTCTGGGGCAATCGCTGGGTGCGCGGCTTGATCGGGCTGGTCGTGCTGGTCCCGGCCTGGCTTTCCATGGTGATCCTGCGAGGGCTGGATCAGGGTGCCTGGCTGGTACTGTTCGTTGTGGCGGTGGTGGTTGCAGCGGATGTCGGCGCCTACTTTGTCGGGCGCAGGTTCGGCAAGCACAAGCTGGCCCGCGAGGTGAGCCCGGGTAAGTCCTGGGAGGGTTTCTTCGGCGGCCTGGCGGCCTGCCTGATCCTTGCCATTGTGGTGTCTGTCGTCCTGTCCTTGCCGATGAAAAACAGCCTGCTGTTTTCCTTCGGTATCCTGGTGACCGCGGTGGCTTCCGTGATCGGTGACCTGGTGGAGAGCATGTTCAAGCGTCACCGGGGCATCAAGGACAGCAGTCGTATCCTGCCCGGACACGGCGGCATCCTCGACCGCTTGGACAGTCTCTCTGCAGCATTACCGGTCTTTACCATGGCTGCCCTCGCCAGCGAACTGCCCAAATACCTGTAACGATTCCCGCAACCCGCACAAGGGTCCGGATGACAGAGGCCCGAGAGGTACTGAACGAGCCTATGCCAGCTTCGCAGCAACAATCCGTCACCGTCCTGGGTTCCACCGGATCCATCGGCGTCAGCACCCTGGATGTGCTGGCGCGCCATCCCCAGCGCTATACCGTCTTTGCCCTGACTGCCCGCGAACGGATCGCTGAGCTTGCTCAGCAGTGCCGGCGCTTCGAGCCCCGCTATGCGGTGGTGCCGGAGTCCCGGTCAGCGGAACTGCGCGATATGCTCTCGATCGACGGGCTGTCAACAGAGGTGCTCACGGGTGTTGACGGGCTCTGCCATGTGGCCGCGGCCGAGGATGTGGATGCGGTGATGGCGGCGATTGTCGGCGCCGCCGGCTTGCGGCCGACCCTGGCGGCGGTCGAGGCGGGGAAGAAAGTACTACTCGCCAACAAGGAGTCGCTGGTCATGGCGGGCCCGCTGTTCATGCAGGCGCTGGCCGCGAGTGGGGCGGAGCTGTTGCCGATCGATAGCGAGCACAACGCCATCTTCCAGTGCCTGCCGCACCCATGCACTGACCTCGAGGCCGCGGGTGTGGAGAAGATCCTCCTCACCGGATCCGGGGGGCCCTTCCGGAAGCGCGATCCAGAGGCGTTGCACAATGTCACCCCGGAAGAGGCGTGTGCGCACCCGAACTGGTCCATGGGGCGCAAGATCTCCGTGGATTCCGCCACCATGATGAACAAGGGGCTTGAGTTCATCGAGGCCTGCTACATGTTCCATGCCCGCCCGGAGCAGATCGACGTGGTGGTGCACCCGCAGAGCATCGTGCACTCCATGGTGCAGTACCGGGACGGATCCCTGTTGGCGCAGATGGGCAACCCCGATATGCGCACGCCCATCGCCCACGCGCTCGCATTCCCCCACCGTATCGACAGTGGTGTGGCGGCGCTGGACCTGATCATGCAGGGGCGGCTCGACTTCGAGGCCCCGGATCCCGAGCGCTTCCCCTGCCTGCGGCTGGCCCGCGAGGCCATCGATGTCGGCGGCAGCGCCCCGACTGTGCTGAATGCCGCCAATGAAGTGGCGGTGGAGGCATTTCTCGGTGGCCGGCTGTCGTTTACCGGTATCCCGCGGTTGATCGAACGGGTCATGAAAAGCACCCGGGTCATTGAACTGACGGGTCTGCAGGCAGTCGAAAGTGCGGATCGGGAAGCGCGTGCGCTGGCGCGTGACTATCTCGGGTCGGACTGAAACCGTCATCCGGCTGCGGGTGCGTTATGATGTGCGCCCCGTCGGCGCTCGCCGCCGACCAATTAGGTGAATCAGTAGTCAGTATATGGATTTTATTCAGACAGTAATCTGGGCCCTGGTGGCTCTCGGTGTGCTGGTCGCGTTCCACGAGGCCGGTCATTTCCTGGTGGCGCGCCTGTGCGGTGTGAAGGTGCTGCGTTTTTCTATTGGCTTTGGCCGCCGCCTGCTGTCCCGCTACGACCGTCACGGTACCGAGTTCACCGTTTCCGCCATCCCCCTCGGCGGTTACGTGAAAATGCTGGACGAGCGCGAGGGGCCGGTGTCCGCTGACCAGCTCGACCAGGCCTTCAACCGCAAGAGTGTCTGGGCCCGCATTGCCATTGCGGCCGCTGGTCCTGCCGCCAACTTCCTGCTGGCGATCCTGCTGTTCTGGGTAGTCTTCATGGGTGGCGCCGCCGGTCCGGTACCGATCGTTGACCGGGTGGAGCCGGGCAGTATCGCCGCCCGTGCCGGCCTGGAAGGCGGGCAGGAGATTATCGCGGTGGATGGTGAGGCCACCCCGACCTGGCAGGCGTTGAACTGGCGTCTTGCAAACCGCCTCGGCGACACCGGCACCATCGAATTTACCGTGCGCTACCCGGATTCTGATCTCGAGTACCATTCCTCCGTCGATATCGAGCGCTGGCTCGCCGCGCAGGAAGTGCCGGATCCCCTCGCCGAGATTGGCCTCACCCTGTGGACACCCTCCGTCACCCTGACCCTGTCCCGCGTCACTGAAGACAGTGCCGCAGAACGGGCGGGCCTGCTGGCCGGTGATACTGTCCTAGCCACCGATGGTGAGCGTTTTGAGGCCTGGGAAGCCTGGACCGAGTATGTCCGCGCGCAGGCAGGGCAGGTGATCCAGGTGGAGGTGGACCGCGATGGCGAGCGTCTGCTGCTGCCGGTCAAGCCGGAAGCGGTGACCCTCGAGGACGGGCAGGTGATCGGCCGTATCGGTGTGCTGCCGGTGGTGGAGACCTGGCCTGAAGACCGGGTCCGCACCTACCACTACGGATTTGCGGGCGCGGCGCTGAAAGGGCTGGAAGAGACCTGGGATAAGACCCGTTTCACCCTCAACAGCCTGAAGAAACTCATCTTCGGAGAGCTCTCCACCAAGAACTTGAGTGGCCCTATCACCATTGCTAAAGTGGCCGGCACCTCGGCGGAGGCCGGCTGGCAGTCGTTCCTGTCGCTGCTGGCGCTGCTCAGTATCAGCCTCGGGGTGCTCAATCTGTTGCCCATCCCCGTCCTCGATGGTGGACATCTCCTTTACTACGGTATTGAGGCGATCAAGGGCTCACCCGTCTCTGAGCGGGTGCAGATGATCGGGCTTCAGGTGGGGATGGTGCTGGTGCTCGGCATCATGGGGCTCGCCCTCTATAACGATATCCTGCGCCTGTAGCGGCGCTGAGTGCCGGCGGGGTCCGGTGACCAACTGGAATTGCGAATAAGAAACTCGGATTTAGTCAATGAAAGATTTCCTCAAAGCGGCCTCGCTGGGCCTGGCCCTTCCCATCAGTGCCGTGGCCCAGTCGTTTGTGGTCAACGACATCCGCGTGGAGGGCCTGCAGCGGGTGTCCGCCGGCACCGTGTTCGCAGCACTGCCGGTGCGCGTGGGTGACCAGATTGAAAGCCTGGAGATCCAGAGCGCGACCCGCGCGCTGTTCCGCACCGGTTACTTCCAGGATATCCAGATCGGCCGTGAAAACGGTGTGCTGGTGATCACCGTGCGCGAGCGCCCGGCGATCTCCAAGATCGAGATCACCGGTAACAAGGCCATCAAGACCGAGGACCTGCTGAAGGGCATGGAGGAAAACGGCCTCGCCGAAGGTCAGATTTTCAAACGCGCGACCCTCGAGGGCCTGGCTCAGGAACTTGAGCGGCAGTACGTCGCCCAGGGCCGTTACGGCGCCAGCGTGACTACTGAAGTGAACGAGCTCCCGCGTAACCAGGTGGAGCTGAAAGTGGTGGTGGACGAGGGTTCCGTCGCCGCCATCAAACATATCAATATCGTCGGCAATCGCGCCTTTTCCGATGAGGAACTGGCCGAGATCTTTGAGCTGCAGACTACCGGCTGGCTCTCCTGGCTGCGCAGCGACGACAAGTATTCCCGCGAAAAACTCACCGGCGACCTCGAGCGCCTGGAATCCTACTACCTGGACCGCGGTTATCTGGAATTCCGCATCGATTCCACCCAGGTGTCCCTGAGCCCGGACAAGCGCAGTGTATTCATTACCGTCAACATCAGTGAGGGCGATGTGTACACCGTCAGCGAGGTGGACCTGGCTGGCGACCCGGTGGTGGCGGAAGAGGAGATCGAGCGGCTGCTGCTCGTGCGGGAGGGGCAGACTTTCTCGCAGGTGCTGATGACCACCACCTCCGATTACATCACCAAGCGCCTGGGTAATGAGGGCTACACCTTTGCAGAAGTAAACGGCATGCCCGAGCCCAATGAGGAAGACAAGACGGTCAAGGTGACCTTCTTCATCGACCCGGGCAAGCGCGCCTACGTGCGCCGTATCAATTTCCGCGGTAACACCCGTACCTCCGACGAAGTACTGCGCCGGGAAATGCGCCAGATGGAGGCGGCCTCTGCCTCGTCTGCCCGTATCGAGCAGTCCAAGGTCCGCCTGGAGCGCCTGGGTTACTTCAAGGAAGTCCAGGTGGAGACCACTGAGGTCCCCGGGACCTCCGACCAGATCGACGTGGAGTACACTGTCGAGGAGCAGCCCTCCGGTACCATCGGCGGAACCGTGGGCTATGCCCAGGGCAGTGGTCTGGTCCTCGGTGCCAATATTCAGGAGAACAACTGGCTCGGCACCGGCAAATCCGTGGGCGTTGCGATCAACACCTCCCGCTACCAGACCGTGGCGAATTTCTCCTATACCGATCCGTATTTCACTCCGGATGGTGTCAGCCGCGGTTTCAACGTCTTCTACCAGGAGCGGGATTACTCCGAGATCAACCTCGCCAGCTATAACACTACGACCTATGGTGCCGGCCTCAGCTTTGGCTACCCGATCTCCGAGATCTCCCGCGTCGGCCTGAACTTCGGTTTCTCCCACCTGGAGCTGGGCAACAGCCGCAACTCGGTGAAGGAAATCAGCGAGACACCGCGCCCGATCGAGGGAGTAGAGGATTTCATCCTCTCCACGGATCTGGAGGCATCCCAGGAAGAATTGCTGGCGGCCGCCGAGGCGGGGGAGTCCCTGAGCCTGGGCACGCCGGTGGAGCCTGAATTGCTGAACACCGACCTGAACGGCTTTGTCGATGTGTACGGTGACACCTTTGATACCTTCTCGGTGACAACTTCCTACGCCCGTTCCACCCTGAACCGCGGTATCCTCGCAACCCGCGGTGCCTCTCAGCGGGCCTCGCTGGAAGTGGCGGTACCGGGTGGTGATCTCGAGTATTCCAAACTCGTTTACACGGCGCAGTACTTCCGCCCGCTCACCAAGGACCTGACCCTGCGGCTGCGCACCCGCCTGGGTTATGCGGACGGATTTGGCGATACCCCGGACCTGCCGTTCTTCGAGAATTTCTATGCCGGCGGCTTCGGTTCCGTGCGCGGCTTCGAGCGCAATACCCTGGGTCCGCGCTCCACTCCGGCCACGCCCTACCGCCTGGTGAGCTGTGGTACAGAGAATGGTGTGATCACCGAGAGTTGCTACGTGTTGGATGCCGACACGGACAGCCTTGCGGTGATCGACAACCGGCGCGAGCCGCAGCCTTTCGGCGGTAATATCCTGATCGAAGGCAGCGCCGAAGTGATCTTCCCGCTGCCGTTCGTGAAAGACCAGCGCTCCATGCAGTCGACCTTCTTCATCGACGCGGGTAACGTGTTTGATAGCAGCTGCGGAGAGACACAGCTCAACTGTTACGATGTGGACCCGGATTTCCTCAACGTGTCCGCTGGCATTGGCCTGACCTGGATTACCGGCTTCGGCCCGCTGCAGTTCTCTGTTGCCAAGGCGCTGCAGAAGAACGACGAAGACGAAGTCGAAGTGTTCCAGTTCACCCTTGGTAACAGCTTCTAAAATGCATGTGCGCCGCGTGATGTGGCAGAAACGTAAGTAAACCAACGATAAATAGAGCAAAACGGAGAATACGACGTGCTTAAAACCTTAAAGATTACCGCAGTACTGCTCGCCGGCTTCCTGGCTTCCGCTTCTGCGCTGGCCCAGACCAAAGTGGCAGTCTTCAACCTGCAGGCGGCCATCATGAGCACCGAATCCGCCAAGTCTAAGGTCAACGCGCTCAAGACCAGCTCCGAGTATTCAAAGCTCCAGAGCAGCGCTGAGTCCATCCGCGCCGAGGTGCAGAAACTCGCTGAAGACGCGCAGAAGAACGGCGTGACCTGGTCCGAGGAGCAGAAGGCCGAGCACCAGCGCAAGATGAACTTCAAGCGCTCCGACTTCGAAACCGCGGTGAAAAAACTGCGCGCCATGGAAGCGCAGGTAGGCCAGGACATCCAGAAGACCATGGCCCCCAAGGCCAAGACCGCTCTCGAGGCGATCATCAAGGAGCAGCAGCTTGACCTGGTTCTGGATGCCAGCACCGCCTATTTTGCCGGCCCGAAAGTCGACCTGACTGCCCTGGTTGTCGAACGCATGAACGCCGACAACTAACGACGCCCGTCCCTTCATGAGTGACAATCCGACTCTCGCCCAGCTGGCCGAACAGCTGGGCGCGGACCTGCGGCTGGCAGAGGGCGCCTCTGCCGGGCTGGTCCCCACCGGCCTCAGTACCCTCCAGGACGCGAGTCCCACCCAGGTCAGTTTCCTTGCCAGTGCCAACTACCGACGCTTCCTGACGGAGACCCGTGCCTGTGCGGTGCTGGTAACCGAGGACATGGCCGAAGTGTGCCCGGTTACCTCACTGGTGGTGGCCAACCCTTATCACGCCTTTGCCTTGGCCACGGCCATCTACGATCGCACGCCGAAACCTGATGCGGGTATTCACCCAGCAGCCACAGTCCATGCGGATGCGGAGGTGGATCCGACTGCCTGCGTGGCTGCCGGTGCAGTGATAGAGGCCCATGTACAGGTCGGGGCAGGCGCCGTGATCGGCCCCAACTGCGTGGTGGGGCAGGGCAGCGTCATCGGTGCGCGCACTCGCCTCAACGGGAACGTGACCGTCTATCATGGCTGTGCCATCGGCACTGACTGCGTCATTCACAGCCACGCGGTGATTGGTGCAGACGGGTTCGGCTTTGCCCCCGGTGGAGGGCAGTGGACCAAAATCCACCAGCTCGGCAGCGTGGAAATTGGCGATGAGGTTGAAATCGGAGCCTGTACCTGTATCGATCGCGGAGCCCTTGGCAATACGGTGATCGGGCGCGGTGTGAAGATCGACAACCAGGTGCAAATCGCGCACAATGTCCAAATTGGTGACTACTCAGCCATTGCTGCCTGTTCGGCGGTGGCGGGCAGCGCCAAGATCGGCAAGCACTGCACCATTGCTGGAGGTGCCGGGGTGGTCGGCCACGTGACTGTGGCGGACAAAACCCACGTAACCGCCATGACGCTGGTAACCAAATCCATCGACAAGGCCGGGTCCTACTCCAGCGGTACGCCCTTCTCAGACAGTCGCAGCTGGCGCCGCAGTGCGGTGCGCTTTGCGCAACTGGATGAAATGGCGAGGCGCCTGCGCGATCTCGAGAAGCAGTTGGCCAGTGCCAGCACCGGTTCCGGTGAAGGCGACTGACCCGGCCGGCCGCCTGGTTACTTTCTGAGCGAGTTATCTTTTCGGGGCGAGAGTCCTGTCTCACGTTAAAGTGATTTAACCTGTAGACAGTCTCTTTCGCCCCGAATGTTTTTGTGGGGACATTTCAAATGATGGACGTTCGCGAGATTCGTCAATACCTGCCGCACCGCTACCCTTTCCTGCTGGTTGACCGGGTAATCGAGCTGGAAGAGGGCAAATACATCAAGGGGTACAAGAATATTTCCATTAACGAGGAAGTATTCAACGGGCATTTCCCCGAGGTGCCAATCTTCCCGGGAGTCATGATTGTCGAGGCTCTGGCGCAGGTATCCGGTATCCTCGGTTTCAAGACATTGGGCCAGAAGCCGGAAGATGGCTACCTTTATTTATTTGGTGGTATCGACGATGTGCGCTTCAAGCGCCAGGTGGTGCCGGGCGACCAGTTGATGCTGGAGTCGGAAGTGGTTTCCGAGCGCCGGGGCATCTGGAAGTTTGCCTGCAAGGCCACCGTGGATGGTGAGCGGGCGGCCACAGCCAACGTGCTCTGTGCGGTGAAGAAAGTCTGAGTCCGGGTGGCCGGGAAATGGTGACCAATTCGGTTCCTTTATTCCCTTGGCGCATTTAAAGTAGCCGGATTTTTCAGCTTCGAGGAACGGGACGCAACATGCAGACAGAAATTCACCCCACGGCAATTGTCGACGAATCGGCAGTGATTGGTTCCGGGGTGCGTATTGGTCCCTACAGCATTGTTGGCCCCAAGGTAGAGATTGGCGACGGCTGTGAAATCGGCCCACACGTGGTCCTCAGTGGCCCGACCAGGCTCGGGCGCAACAACCGGATCTACCAGTTTTCTTCGGTGGGCCAGGATACGCCGGACAAGAAGTACCAGGGCGAAGACACCACTCTGGTGGTCGGCGACAACAATGTCATCCGCGAGGGTGTCACCATTCACCGCGGCACGGTGCAGGATCGCGGTGAGACCACGATCGGCAATGACAACCTGATCATGGCCTACGCGCACGTCGGCCACGACAGCGTGATTTGCAACAACACCATCCTCGTCAACAACGTGGCCCTAGCGGGCCATGTGGAAGTCCGGGACTGGGCCATCCTCAGCGGTTTCAGCCTTGTGCACCAGTACTGCACCATTGGTGAGCATGCGTTCACCGGCATGGGCGCTGCTATTGGCAAGGACGTGCCGGCCTATGTGATGGTGGCGGGCAATCCCGCGGAAGCAAAAACCATCAATGCCGAGGGACTGCGCCGACGCGGCTTCTCCCGTGATGAAATCTCCCTCATCAACAAGGCCTACAAGATTGTCTACCGCCGCGGCCTCACCCTGCAGGAGGCGCTGGAGGCCCTGATCGAGCTGCGTGAGCAGTCCGCAGTGGTGCAGCCGTGGATCGATTCCCTCAAGTCCTCCAGTCGCGGAATCGTTCGCTGAGACGCTCGCCATCCTGACTCCAGAAACCAGACCCGCTATGAGCGACAAAACAACCACCCTGCGGATCGGCATCGTGGCCGGAGAGGCGTCCGGAGATATTCTCGGCGCCGGCCTGATTGCGGCACTGCAACAGCGTTTTGACAGGGTCGTCGTGGAGGGCATTGCCGGTCCGCGCATGCTTGCGCTGGGTGCCGAGTCCCTGTTTCCCATGGAGCGGCTGTCGGTGATGGGCCTGGTGGAGCCGCTGAAGCGGTTGCCGGAACTGCTCGGCATCCGCAAGCGCCTTCGACAGCACTTCCTCGCCAATCCGCCGGACGTATTCGTCGGTATCGATTCGCCCGATTTCAACCTCGGCCTCGAGGAAGCGCTCCGGGCCGGCGGCATCCCCACGGTCCACTACGTCAGTCCCTCGGTGTGGGCCTGGCGGCGCGGTCGGATCAAGAAGATTGCCCGCGCCGTGGATCATATGCTGACCCTGCTGCCGTTCGAGGCAGATTTCTATCAGGAACACGGGGTGCCGGTGACTTTCGTCGGCCACCCGCTGGCCGATGACCTGCCGCTGGAGCCCGATGTACAGGCCGCCCGGGAGGCTCTGGGCTTTGCAGCGGAAGATCGCATTCTGGCCCTGTTGCCCGGCAGTCGGGGCGGCGAGGTGCGCTACCTAGGGCCTCTGTTCCTGCAGGCGGCGCGCTGGTGTCACCAGCGCCAGCCGGATCTGAAGTTCGTCCTGCCGGCCGCCAATGAAGCGCGCCTGGCCGAGATCCGGGCGCTGCTCGAGGGCTTCCCGGAATTGCCTCTGACATTGCTGGATGGCCGTTCCCATGAGGCGCTGACCGCCAGTGATGCGGTGCTGATCGCTTCGGGCACTGCCACCCTGGAGACTCTGTTGCTGAAGAAGCCGATGGTGGTCTCCTACAAGATGGGCAGTATGTCCTATGCCATTTTCTCCCGTCTGCTACAGACGCCATGGGTGTCCCTGCCCAACCTGTTGGCGCGCCGGGAACTGGTGCCGGAAATACTTCAGGACGCGGCTACGCCCGAGAGCCTCGGAGCCGAGGTACTCAAGTTCTTTCAGGATCCCCTGCTGCGTGACCAGCTGCAGCGGGAATTTGACGATATTCATCAGCAGCTGCGCCGCAATGCTTCCGCAAGGGCGGCAGATGCGGTCTGTGCGCTGGTCAAGGCAAAACAATGAGCAAAGTCGAACTGCCCCCGTATGTCTGCCCCTATACGGGCAATCTCCTCGCCGGTGTCGATGAGGTCGGCCGCGGCCCGCTGGCCGGCGATGTGGTGGCGGCTGCCGTCATCCTCGACCCCGCACGCCCAATCGAGGGGTTGGCGGATTCCAAGAAGCTGACCGAGAAAAAGCGTGAGCGCCTTTTTGATGAGATCCTCGAGCGGGCGCTGTCCTTTGCCATTGCCCGGGCGACGGTCGAAGAGATCGACCGCCTCAATATTCTCCACGCCAGCCTGCTGGCCATGCGACGTGCGGTGGAGCAGTTGTCCGTGCAGCCCGAGTTTGTGCTGGTGGACGGCAACCGCAAACCGGACTGGTCCTATGCCTGTGAGACCGTGGTGAAAGGGGACGGGCGTGTGGCGGCCATTGGCGCCGCTTCGATCCTGGCCAAAGTGACCCGGGACCGGGAAATGGCGGAGCTGGATCACCAGTACCCGGGTTACGGGCTCGCCGGCCACAAGGGGTACCCGACCAGGGCGCACCTGGAGGCACTGGAGCGACTCGGGCCGAGCCCGATCCATCGCAGAAGCTTCGGGCCAGTGAAGCAGCTCGCTATGGACCTTGCCTAGCAGGCAGACCGGTGAGTTGGGGGCACGGCGGGATCAGTGCCCCATTTTGCGCACCCGGGCGCGGGTGATCATCTTGTCGGAGACTTCCACGATCTCCACCAGGTAATCCAGGATGAAGAAGCTGATGTTGCCGTCCGGGATGCTTTCCAGGTGTTCCATCGCCAGCCCGTTGAACGTCTTGGGTCCGTCCGTGGGCAGTTCCCAGTGCAGGGTGCGGTTGATGTCGCGGATGGAGGTGCCGCCCTCGATCAGGAACCAGCCGTCGCCAAGCGCGGTGATCTCCTCGTCATCGTTGGGTACCGGGCTGGCCGTGAAATCGCCGACGATCTCCTCCAGCAGGTCCTCCAGCGTCACGATTCCCATGACCTCGCCGTACTCGTCCACCACCAGGCCCATGCGGCGCTTCTGCTTCTGGAAGTTCATCAGCAGGGTGGGCAGCGGGGTCGCCTCGGGCACGAAGTAGGGGTCATCGGTGTAGGCCTTCAGTCGATCGGCACTGAACCCCTCCGGGCCGTCGCGCAGGATCTGCGCTGCGCGGCGCAGGTGCAGTATCCCCACCACCCGGTTGATGTCGCCCTGGAAGACCGGCAGGCGGGTGTAGCTGCTCTCCGCCAGCTGTTGCAGGATTTCATCCCCGGTGTCTTCCAGGTCGACACCAACCACCTCATTGCGGGGGATCATGATGTCCTCCACCGTGGCCTGGTCCAGGTCGAGCACATTGAGCAGCATGCCCTTGTGCTTGCTGGGCAGCAGGGCGCCGGATTCGAACACCACCGTGCGCAGCTCCTCCGGTGCCAGGTGCTCGGCTTCGGAGCCGGCAGTGGCCTCGACCCCGACCAGGCGCGCGAGACCGTTGGAGATGCTGCCCACCAGCCAGACTACCGGGGCGAGCAGCCACAGTAGTGGTTTCAGGATCACAGAGGCGGGAAAGGCGATCTTCTCCGGATGCAGCGCGGCGATCGTCTTTGGTGTGACCTCGGCAAAGATCAGGATCACCAGGGTCAGGATGATGCCGGCGTAGGCGAGGCCGGCGTCACCATACAGGCGTGTGGCAATCGCCCCGGCAATCATGGAGGCGAGTACATTGACCAGGTTGTTGCCGATCAGGATCACGCCGATCAGTTTGTCCGGGCGCGACAGGAGTTCCATTGCCCGCTTGGCGCCGCGGTGTCCGCTTTTGGCCTGGTGGCGCAGGCGATAGCGGTTGAGCGTCATCATGCTGGTTTCGGAGCTGGAGAAAAAGGCGGAAATGGCAATGAGCAGGGCCAGCAGGCCGAACACCAGGCCGGGCGGTATCTCGTTCAATGTGGAACTCTGGTTATTGGCGAACGGGGATAGTGAAACAGAATTCCTGCAGCCGCAAGTGCAGGGACCTCGAAGCGGGCCTCAGTTGCGCTGGAGGATCACCTCGAGCACCAGTTTGCTGCCGAAGTAGGCCAGCAATAGCGCCGCAAAAGCAGCCAGAGTCCAGCGCACGGCGGTGTTGCCCCGCCAGCCCCATTTCCAGTGCCCCCAGAGCAGGATGCTATACAGCAGCCACGCCAGCATGGAAAGAGTGGTCTTGTGCACCAGGTGCTGGGCGAAGAGGTCGTCCAGGAACAGGAAGCCGGTGACCAGGGAGGCGGTCAGCAACAGTTGTCCGAAAGCGATGAGGCCGAACAGCAGGGATTCCATCGTCTGCAGCGGCGGCAGGAAGCGGCTGATGGCGCCCGGGCGGTGATTGTGCAGCTGCTGGTTCTGGTAGTAGAGGTAGATGGCCTGAAGGGTCGCCAGAGTCAGCAGGGCATAGGCGGAGATCGAGAGCAGGGCGTGCACGGCCACGCCGGCGGAGAGCTGTTCGCGGGGCACGCTTCCGCCCCAGCCATGGGCAGCGGCGAGTTCGGCCAGGGCACCCAGTGGGGCGAGAATCAGGATCAACAGGTGCAGCGGACGCTTGAACGCCAGTATCAGGATCAGCAGGTTCACCGTCCAGGCCACCAGTGACAGCATGGCCGTGAAGTCGAAGCGGTAGCCGGCCGGGGATATCAGGGTGTTGACCAGCGAGATGCCATGGGTCAGCAATGCGCCGGCGAGCAGGCCCAGCAGCAGATGGTTATCCGGTTGGCGCTTTCTGGTGACTGCCGCTGCAGCCACGAGGGTGGTCGCCAGGTAGAGAATGATTGCCGTCCAGTGGGCCAGGGCCGCCATCGATGAGTCCGTGTCTCGTTTGCGATAGGGCGGCAGTTTGTCACAGGCCGCGGTGGCAGGAAAGCCCGCCCCCGCGGGAGTTTCTGCCAGCCCCCGTCCTACGCTATACTGCCGCGCCTCAAAGACCGCACCGACGGCGCCCCGGGGCAGTCGTCACCAGAAATACCGAGACGTATCTATGTTCGACAATCTCAGTGACCGCCTCTCGTCGGCGCTCAAGAAAGTCACCGGCAAGGCCCGCCTCACGGATGACAACATCCGCGATACCCTGCGGGAAGTGCGCAAGGCGCTGCTGGAGGCGGACGTGGCGCTGCCGGTGGTCAAGGCTTTCGTCCAGCAGGTGCGCACCGCCGCGGTGGGCCAGAAGGTCAGCAAGGCGCTGAATCCCGGCCAGCAGTTCGTCAAGATCGTGCAGGACGAGCTGGTCAAAGTGATGGGGGAGGCAGCGACGCCCCTGAACCTGGCAGTTCAGCCGCCGGCGGTCATCCTCATGGCTGGCCTCCAGGGTGCGGGTAAGACCACCAGTGTCGCCAAGCTGGCCAAGCACCTGCAGGCCCGCGAGAAGAAAAAAGTGATGGTGGTCAGTGCGGACGTGTACCGCCCCGCCGCCATCAAGCAGCTGGAGACCCTGGCGGGGGAGGTGGGTGCGCTGTTCCATCCCTCGACACCGGAGCAGAAGCCGCTGGAGATCGCCAGAAGTGCCGTCGATGCCGCGCGCAAGCAGTTCGCCGACGTGCTGATCGTGGATACCGCCGGTCGCCTGCATATCGATGAGCAGCTGATGGACGAGATCCGCGAGCTGCACGGCGCCCTCGATCCGGCGGAAACCCTGTTCGTGATCGACGCCATGATCGGCCAGGATGCGGTCAATACCGCCAAGGCCTTCGATGAGGCCCTGCCGCTGACCGGTGTCATCCTCACCAAGGCGGACGGCGACGCCCGCGGTGGTGCGGCGCTGTCCGTGCGGCATGTGACCGGCAAGCCGATCAAGTTTATCGGTGTCGGTGAGAAGACCGATGCCCTGGAGACTTTCCACCCCGACCGGATCGCTTCGCGCATTCTCGGCATGGGTGACCTGCTGTCGCTGATCGAGGAGGCGGAGCAGAAGATCGACAAGGCCAAGGCCGAGAAGCTGGTCAAGAAGGTGCAGAAGGGCAAGGGCTTCGACCTGGAGGACCTGCGTGACCAGCTGCAGCAGATGCAGAACATGGGTGGCTTTGGCTCACTGCTGGAGAAGATGCCCGGCATGGGCAACATGGCCCAGATGGCCCAGCAGGCCGACATGGGTAAGGAATTCAAGCGGATGGATGCCATTATCAGTTCCATGACGCCAGCCGAACGCCGCAATCCGGACATCCTCACCGGCTCCCGCAAGCGCCGTATCACGGCGGGTTCCGGCACCCAGATTCAGGATCTGAACCGCCTGCTCAAGCAGCACAAGCAGATGGGCAAGATGATGAAGAAGCTCAAGGGTGGCGGCATGAGCAAGATGATGCGTGGCATGGGCGGTATGTCGGGCATGGGCGGCGGTGGTATGGGCGGCCTGGGTGGAATGCCGGGCGGTTTGCCACCGGGCTTCCGCAAGAAATAAGGGCGTGTAAACCCGATCAATTACACGCTATACAAAATTCAGGCGGTACATTAGAATACGCCGCCTTTCAGCCGGGTGAGCTACCGGCAGAGTTGTTGTAGGTGGTTGCCAGTCGCGACCACCCAGTGTTGAAACTACAGGAAAGCTACATGGTAACCATTCGTTTGGCTCGTGGCGGTGCAAAGAAGCGCCCGTTCTATCACCTGACAGTCACTGACAGCCGCAAATCCCGCGACGGTCGTTTCATCGAGCGCGTTGGCTTCTTCAACCCGGTTGCCCGTGGTCAGGAAGAGCGTCTGCGCATCGACCGTGAGCGCGTTGACTACTGGGTAAGCCAGGGCGCGCAGGTTTCCGATCGCGTCAGCAAGCTGCTGAAAGAAGCCGCTTAAGTTTTTGTCCCTGCTAGCGAGTACGCCCGTGGCTGATAAAGGTCCCGAATCCGGTGAGCTGGTCACAGTTGGGCGTATCACCGCTGTATACGGGGTCCGGGGGTGGGTCAAGGTCCACTCCTTTACCGACCCGATGGACAATATCCTGCAGTTCCAGCAATGGTGGCTGCAGGGTGAGAGTGGTTGGCAGCCCCTCGCGATCGATGGCGGCAAACGCCATGGAAAGGGGCTGATCATTCACATCAAAGGTGTGGATGACCGGGATGTGGCCGCTGGTTACTGCCAGCGGGATGTCGCTGTTTCCGCTGCGGAGATGCCTGCCCTTCAGGCGGGTGAGTACTACTGGCACCAGCTGGAAGGTCTGCGGGTGATCAGTCAGTTCGGCGGTGCAGAGCACGACTTTGGCCAGGTGGTCCGGTTGATGGAGACCGGCGCCAACGACGTCATGGTGGTGCGCGGGGGCAGTGATCGGCGCGAGCGTCTGATTCCCTATATCCCCGGGGAATTTGTCACCGATATTGACCTGGAAGCCGGTGTCATCACCGTCGACTGGGACCCGGAATTCTGAGCTGATGGCCGCCAAGCGAATCGCTCTGGTGACCATCTTCCCGGAGATGTTCGCAGCCCTGACGGACTACGGCATTACCGGCCGGGCCGTCAAAGACGGCCTGCTGGAGGTGCGCTGCTGGAATCCGCGGGATTTCACCAGCGATCGTCACCGGACCGTGGATGATCGACCCTATGGCGGTGGTCCCGGAATGGTGATGCTGGCGGAACCGCTGTACCAGGCCCTGTCCGAGGCTCGCACCTGGGCGGAAGAGGGCGGCGCTGCGGCGCGTTCCATCTATCTGTCGCCCCAGGGGCGGCAGCTGGATCAGTCCGGTGTGCAGGCCTTGTCCGGGGTCGGCAACCTGGTGCTGCTGGCGGGCCGCTACGAGGGCGTCGATGAGCGACTGATCGAGATGCTCATCGATGAAGAGTGGTCCATCGGCGACTATGTTTTAAGTGGCGGCGAACTGGCCGCCATGGTGATGGTGGACGCCATCACGCGGCTGATCCCCGGCGCGCTGGGGCACGATCAGTCCGCGGTGGAGGACTCCTTCGCCCAGGGCTTGCTGGACTGCCCGCACTACACAAGGCCCGAGCAATATCGGGGCTCGGTGGTGCCTGAGGTGCTGTTGTCCGGCAACCACGAGAGAATTCGTCGCTGGCGGCTGAAGCAGTCGCTGGCGCGCACGCTGCAGCGGCGTCCCGACCTGTTGGAAGGGTTGGCGCTCAGCGAGGAGCAGTTGCAAATGCTGGAGGAGATCCGGCAGGAGCACGACTCCGAAAATACTTGATGCCGGATTCGCCGGGAGGCGTGAGTAGTTCGGTGAACTAGCTGAGAAGCTACACAAACTCTGTTTGGGAGTATTCCAAATGACCAACAAAATCATCCAGCAGCTGGAACAGGAACAGCTGAAGAGCGAAATTCCGGCCTTTGCTCCGGGCGACACCGTCGTCGTACAGGTAAAGGTAAAGGAAGGTAACCGCGAGCGTCTGCAGGCGTTCGAAGGTGTGGTGATCGGCAAGCGCAACCGCGGCCTGAACTCCTCCTTCACCGTACGCAAGATTTCCCACGGTGTGGGCGTAGAGCGTACCTTCCAGACCCACAGCCCGCTGGTTGACAGCATTGCCGTCAAGCGTCGCGGTGACGTGCGCCAGGCCAAGCTGTACTACCTGCGCAACCTGACTGGTAAAGCAGCGCGCATTAAAGAGAAGCTCAACTAAGTTTCTCCCGCGTTATGCAGAAAGACCGGAGCTGAAGAGCTCCGGTTTTTTTTTGCCAAGATAACGGTGCACTTCGGTCTGCCCGCAAGGGGTGTGGTTAAATAAGTCGATGCAGAACTCACCGCAACAGGATACTTATATCGCCCGCTGGCTGGACATGCTCTGGGCCGAGCGTGGCGCCAGTGAACATACCCGCGCGGCTTATGGGCGCGACCTGCGCGCCTTTGCCGGTTTCTGTGCGCAGGCCGGCACCGGTTTGCTGGCGGTGGGGCGCGAGCATGTGCAGCGGTTTCTCGCCGAACGGCACCAGCAGGGTATTTCTGCCCGCTCCACCGCCAGGGCCCTGGCGGCGCTGAGGGGGTTTTACCAGTACTGCCTGCGGCAGGGTTTGATCCAGGAGGATCCGGTTGCGCTGGTGGAGAACCCGAAGCTGCCAAAACCCCTCCCCAAGTCCCTTTCCGAGGCCGATGTCGAAGCCCTGCTGGAGGCGCCGGACCTGGATGGGGCGCTGGGGGTGCGCGATCGCACCATGCTGGAGTTGCTCTACGCCTGCGGACTGCGCGTCACAGAGCTGGTCGGCCTGCGGGTCTCCCAAATCAACCTTCGTCAGGGGGTGGTGCGGGTGACGGGTAAGGGCCGCAAGGAGCGGCTGGTGCCCATGGGCGAGTCTGCGCAGTCCTGGTTGCAGCGTTACCTGAGCGAGGCCCGGCCGATGTTGTTGTCGCCGGGGCAGAGCGATGTCTGTTTTCCGGGGCGGGCTGGGCAGCCCATGACGCGCCAGGCATTCTGGTACCGGATCAAGCACTGGGCCGGGGTGGCAGGCATCGAAAAACCCCTGTCCCCCCACACTCTGCGCCACGCATTCGCCACCCACCTGCTGAACCACGGTGCGGACCTGCGCGTGGTGCAGCTGCTGCTGGGCCACACGGATCTATCCACCACACAGATCTATACCCAGGTGGCAAAAGCGCGGCTCAAGTCGCTGCATCGAGAACATCATCCCCGGGGGTGATCTGTTGCCATTGCCCCGTGATCCGGCGGTATCTGCTGCCACCGGCGACAAAGGGCGCCGTTTGATGCCATACTCGCGGGAACTGTGTGCCGGCGGCAACGTCGAAGCCATGAATAGATAGAGGAGCTATCCAGAATGAAGTATGTCAAGAAGCCGCTGGTGCTGGTCGGCGCTGTGCTGGCCCTGCTCGGTGGTGCCGCTCACGCGGAGGTCGATGCAGAGACCGCCAAGGCCATCAAGGCCCGCCTGAAGGAGGGCAACCCCAAGGCCACCTACGGCGAGGTGCGCGAGAGCCCGATGAAAGGGGTCTACGAGGTGGAAATGGACGGCGGCAACACCCTGTTCGTATCAGAGGATGGCAAGCACTTCATTTTCGGCGACCTCTACCAGGTGGAGGCCGGTAACCTGGTGAATGTTTCCGAGCAGCGCCGCGCCGGAGGGCGGGCCCAGGTGATGGCCGCGCAGAACCTCGACGACATGATCATCTTTTCCCCGAAGGGGAAAAAGAAAGCGCATATTTACGTGTTCACCGATGTGGACTGCGGTTACTGTCGCAAGCTGCACGATGATGTGCCGGAGCTCAACAAGCGCGGCATCGAAGTGCGCTACCTTGCGTTTCCCCGGGCGGGCCTGAATTCGCTCGGCTACCGCAAAGTCGCCACCGCCTGGTGTGCGGATGATCCGAACAAAACCCTGACCGCGCTGAAGAACCGCGAGAATGTGCCACTCAAGGTCTGCAAGGACAACCCGGTGGCCGCCCAGTACAAGCTGGGTAACGACGCCATCGATGTGCGGGGCACTCCCACCATCGTGATGGAAGACGGCACAGTGGTGCCCGGCTACCTGCCGCCGGACACACTGGCGAAAGCGCTCGGAATCTGATTCCTTCCCCGGGTGGCAAGCCCGCCCGGGTCTCCCGCCCTCTCCCGAGCTCCGGGGCCGGCCAACAGTCCCCGGGGTGTCTCCGACAACTTGCTCCAAGTGCGCAATTTTATTGACATTTTGCCCTGCCAGTCAGTAAGGTTGACTTCCTTTTTCTATTTTTAAAATCAATTATTGCGCTGTAACCTGGCTGCAATCCCGCTACCGGGCCCCGCTGTGAAGTGATGGGGCAGGTTCTGCGGGAGAGGGAAGCCGTTTGCGCGGGGGGAAGTTGTGAGCGCAACCGTCGAAGAAACCATCCAATACGTATCGCAGGAAAATCCGGATAAAAAACGGCGCACAGTGCGGGTCGGCATCTGTGGCCTGGGTACCGTGGGTAGCGGTACCGTGAATGTGATGGATCGCAACGCCGCGGAGATCACCGCGCGCTGCGGCCGCCCGGTGGAGGTCGTGCAGATTGGTGCCCGCCGTGACAACCCCGCCTGTGACACCACCAATGTGCCGGTCTCCCGCGAGATTTTCGACGTGGCCACCAATCCCGAGGTGGATATTCTGGTGGAGCTCATCGGCGGCACTACCGTTGCCCGGGAGCTGATCCTTACCGCTATCGAAAACGGCAAGCATATTGTCACCGCCAATAAAGCCCTGATCGCCGAGCACGGCAACGAATTGTTTGAAGCCGCTGCTAAGAGAGGCGTGACCATCGCTTACGAAGGGGCAGTGGCCGGTGGAATCCCGATCATCAAGTCCCTGCGTGAGGGCCTGGTAGGAAATCGCATTCAGTGGCTTGCCGGCATCATCAATGGCACCGGCAACTATATCCTCACCGAAATGCGGGAGAAGGGCCGGACCTTCGACGAAGCACTGGCCCAGGCACAGGCGCTGGGCTACGCCGAGGCCGATCCCACCTTCGATGTGGAGGGCATCGACGCGGCCCACAAACTGGTGATCATGGCATCACTGGCTTTCCGTATGCCGTTGGCCTTCGACAAGGTCTACACCGAGGGCATCAGTGCTATTTCCATCGAAGACATCCGCTACGCGGACGAGCTGGGTTACCGCATCAAGCACCTGGGTATTGCCCGCGGTACCGAGCAGGGGGTGGAGTTGCGGGTACACCCGACCCTGATTCCCCAGCGTCGCCTGATTGCCAGCGTCAATGGCGTGATGAATGCCGTGCTCGTCAGCGGCGATGCGGTGGGCCCCACGTTGTACTACGGCGCTGGCGCAGGTGCCGAAGCAACGGCCTCTGCGGTGATCGCGGACATCGTCGATGTGGCCCGCACACTTGAGGCCACCCCTGACCAGCGCGTGCCGCTCGCGGGTGTGGCAGCTGGAGGCCATGGGCAGAATGCTGTGCTGCCGATGGACGAGGTGGTGACCAGTTATTACCTGCGGATATCCGCGCACGACAAGCCCGGCGTCATGTCGCAGGTAGCCAAGATCTGCAGTGACCAGGGCATCAGCATCGAGGCGCTGATCCAGCACGAGCCGGCAGAAGGTGAGGCCCTGGTGCCAGTGGTCATTCTCACCAGTCGCGCCAGGGAGGCGCGCTTGCGGGAGGCTGTCAGCCAGATCGAGGCCCTGGATACCGTCGAGGGCGATGTCGTGCGCATCCGGGTCGAGCCGCTCGGCTGAGCCGCAGAGTGCGCCCGATACAAGGGGGAGCTTCGGGCTCTCCCTGCGTCCTCATGAAATCGTTCCCTGTTCCAACCAGCTAGCAGAAGCACCGTGAAATTTATCAGTACCCGCGGCCGCGCGCCGTCGCTCTCGTTTTCCGATACCGTCCTCGCCGGACTCGCCAGTGACGGTGGCCTTTATGTGCCGGAATCCCTGCCGAGCTTTTCTGTGGACGAGATCCGCGCGATGTCCGGTCTGGACTATCGCGAGCTGGCGTTCCGCATTATTCAGCCGTTTGTGGGCGGTGAGCTCACCGACGAGGAACTGCGTGGCATCATTCAGCGCGCTTACCGCAATTTCCGCCATAGCGCCGTGGCACCGCTGGTACAGACCGGCAGTAACGAATGGATTCTGGAGTTGTTCCAGGGCCCGACGCTCGCGTTCAAGGATTTTGCCCTGCAGTTCCTCGGCCAGCTTTTCGATCACCTGCTGAAGAAACGCGGCGAGCGGGTCGTGGTCATGGGGGCGACTTCCGGGGATACCGGCTCTGCCGCCATCGAAGGTTGTCGCCACTGTGAAAACATCGACATCTTCATCCTGCACCCGCACAACCGGGTATCCGAGGTTCAGCGCCGGCAGATGACTACGGTGCTGTCGGACAATGTCTTCAATATCGCCCTCGAAGGCAATTTCGACGATTGCCAGAACATGGTGAAAGCCAGTTTCGCCGACCAGTCCTTCCTCCCGGATGGGCGGCGACTGGTGGCGGTGAACTCCATCAACTGGGCGCGGATCATGGCCCAGATCGTTTACTATTTCTACGCGGCGGTCAGCCTGGGCGCACCCGACCGCACGGTGAATTTCTCGGTCCCCACCGGCAACTTTGGCGATATTTTTGCCGGCTACCTCGCCCGCGAGATGGGGCTCCCCATCGACCAGCTGGTGATTGCCACCAATGCCAACGATATCCTGCACCGCTGCATCAGCGATAACGACCACACGCCCCGGGAGCTGGTGCACAGCCTGTCGCCGAGCATGGATATCATGGTGTCGAGCAACTTTGAGCGTCTGCTGTTCGACCTCTATGGCCGCGACGGTACCGCCGTGGCAGAGCTGCTTGCCGATCGCTCTGCTCCCATGCACCTCAGCGAGGCTGCTTTGGACAGGGCCCGGCAGGTGTTCTCCTCGTGGACCGTGGATGACCAGCGCACCGTGGCGGTGATCCGCGAGGTCTACGAGTCCTGCGGCTACCTCCTCGACCCCCACACCGCCATCGGCGTGGAGGCGGCGCGGAAGGTGCGTCGCTCGCCGGCCGAGCCGATGGTTTGCTTATCGACGGCGCACCCGGCAAAATTCCCGGATGCGGTGGCCCGCGCGCTGCCGACAAAACAAATTCCCCTGCCGGCCCATATGGACGACCTGTTCCAGCGCGAGGAACGCATGAAAGTGCTTCCGAACGAGCTTGGAAGGGTGCACGACTTTATGGCCACGGCGCTCGGGGCCGGCTAAGGCGTTCACTTTCCATGCTGAGTGATCGGTTGAGAGGCTCCGGGGTACAACCGACCAGCTGAGCGAGAATGAACAAGAAAATTCAGCGACGGCCAGTGGACTTGTCCACTGGCCGTTTTGCTTCTGATACGCCGGAAATCCTGCAGCGAGTGCTTCTCGGTCGCGGTGTCACCAGTGACGAGGCGCTGGATCACCGGCTCAATCGCCTGCATGCCCCGGAAGCCATGCGCGGCCTTACGGAGGCTGTGCATATCCTCGAGCACTCCGTGCGCGCCAGTGAACGAATCCTGATCGTCGGTGATTTCGATGCTGACGGGGCCACCAGCAGCACGCTGGCGGTCCTGGCTTTGGGGGCCATGGGTGCGGCAGGAGTGGATTTCCTGGTGCCCAATCGCTTCGATTATGGCTACGGCCTTACTCCGGAAATCGTCGAGGTGGCGAAAGACTATCGCCCGGATCTGCTGATTACTGTGGACAACGGTATTTCCAGTATCGACGGCGTCGCCGCAGCGCGGGCCGCAGGCATGAAAGTGGTGGTGACCGACCACCATTTGCCCGGCAGCGAGCTCCCGGATGCCGACGCCATCGTCAACCCGAACCAGCCCGACTGCGATTTCCCGAGCAAGAACCTGGCGGGCGTCGGGGTGATTTTTTACCTCCTCAGTCGCCTGAAGACCGCGCTGGAGCAAAGCGGCTGGTTCGGGGAGGCGGGTATCGAGCCGCCGAATATGGCGGAGTACCTGGATCTGGTGGCCCTCGGTACCGTGGCCGACCTGGTGCCCTTGGATCATAACAACCGCATCCTGGTGCATCAGGGCATTGCCCGGATCCGCGCCGGTCGCTGCCGGCCGGGGATCGAGGCCCTGCTCGAGGTGGCGGGGCGGGACCGCCGGCGCCTGTCCACCACCGATATCGGTTTCATCCTCGGTCCGCGCATCAATGCTGCCGGCCGCCTGGATGATATCGGCACCGGCATCCGTTGCCTGATGACCCGCGATCCCCAGGAAGCCCGGGAGCTGGCGGCGGAGCTGGACGCCCTGAACCGCGACCGCAAGGCCATCGAGCAGGGCATGCAGCGGGAGGCCATGGCAGCACTGGAACAATTACAGCTGGGTGGGGAGATTCCCTGGAGCCTGTGTCTCTATGACGAGCAGTGGCACCAGGGGGTAGTGGGGATTCTCGCCAGCCGTATCAAGGAGAAATTCCACCGCCCGGTAATCGCGTTTGCCGAGGGCGACAACGGCCTGATCAAGGGTTCGGCCCGCTCGATTCCCGGCCTGCACATCCGCGACGCCCTGAGCGACGTGGCGGCCAGCCGCCCGGATCTGATCAGCAAGTTCGGCGGCCACGCCATGGCAGCGGGGCTCAGCCTGCCGCGGGAAAACCTGCCGGCGTTTACCGAGGCCTTCGAAGCGGCGGTGCGCAATCGTCTGACGGAAGCGCAGTTGCAGGCGGTAATCGACTCCGACGGTGCCCTGCAGCCGGAAGATTTCAACCTGCAAATGGCAGCGGCGCTGCGCGCGCTGGCACCCTGGGGGCAAGCCTTCCCGGAACCGGTTTTCGATGGCGATTTCCTCTTACTGCAACAGCGCATCGTCGGTGAGCGGCACCTGAAGATGGTGGTGGCACCGGAGTCCAGCCCCCAGCTGGCCCTGGATGCCATCGCCTTCAACGTGGACACCGACCAGTGGCCGCAGCCCGCGGAGCGGGTGCGGCTGGCTTACAAACTGGATATCAACGAGTTCCGTGGCCGGGAGTCGCTGCAGCTGCTGGTGAGTCACCTGGAGCCGGCTTGAGGTCGGCGAGTGTTTTCTCTCCTTATTACTGGGGCGGCCACGAAACCTGCCGGATCCGTCGGGGTAACTCCGCCCGGGACCGTCGGAGGCAGGGATGCCGACGCCGAGCGTGCAGGGATGCATTCACAGCGTGTCCCGGGCAGAGTTGCCCCGGCGGATCCCCGCTCGAAGCCGGGGGCTTTATCTGCTGGAAGTGATGCGGTGGCTTGGTAGCGACCCCGTTGGTTTTTATCTTTATTCAAGGTTTATCGGTAATGAAAACAGAACAGGCAAGAGCGGAGCTGCTGCTGTTGCTGGCCGCCTTTTTCTGGGGGCTGGCGTTTGTGCCGCAGAAGATTGCCATGGATCACCTGCCGCCTCTGGCCTTCAATGCCTGGCGCTTTATCCTCGGCGGACTGATCCTGATCCCGATCGTCTACTGGCTGTCTTCCCGCCGTGATGTGGCGACTCCGCAACCCGGAGTGCCGATCCGCAGTCGCTGGCGCGACTGTCTGGGCCCCGGCGCCATTCTCGGTTTCTGGCTGTTCCTCGGTGCTGCATTGCAGCAGGGCGGCCTGGTGTACACCAGTGCCGGCCGCGCCGGGTTTATCTCCGGCATGGAAATGCTGCTGGTGTCGGTGATCGGCCTCTCCCTCGGCAAGCCGACCAACCGCTGGACCTGGGGTGGTATCGCCATTGCCCTGTTGGGGCTCTATTGGCTCAGCGACTTCACCCAGGAAGCACAGCTCATTGGCGACCTGCTGGTGTTTGCCGGCGCTTTCGCCTTCGCGATTCAGGTGCTGACAGCCGATCGGCTGGTCCGTGGTTTCCACGCCCTGCGCCTGGCGGCGGTGCAGTTTCTCTGCTGTGGGGTGCTGTCGGCGATCGCTTCGCTGATCGTGGAGGACGCCTCCTTGGAGGGCGCAGTGGATGCGGCCTGGCCGATTGCCTACATGATGATCTTCTCCACCGCGGTCGCCTTTACCTTCCAGTTGCTGGGCCTGCGCCACGCGGCGACGTCGCACGCGACCGTGATCATGAGCCTGGAGGCAGTATTCGCACTGGTGGCGGGCTGGCTGATCCTCAATGAGGTGCTGGCATTGAAAGAGCTGATTGGCTGCAGCCTGATGCTGGCGGGTATGCTGCTCAGCCGCTATGGCGCCCATGCGGGGAGTCACCACTGATGCTGGAAGTGATCGACCTGTCCGTGCTGGCGCTGTTCGTGCCGACTTTTTTCTTCGTATCCATCACGCCCGGTATGTGCATGACCCTGGCGCTGACGCTGGGTATGACCGTGGGTGTCCGTCGCACCGGCTGGATGATGCTGGGCGAGCTAGCCGGTGTGGCACTGGTGGCCGTGTCAGCCGTGCTTGGCATCGCCGCGCTTATGTTGCGATATCCCGAGGCCTTCCAGCTGTTTAAATATGCTGGCGGCGCCTATCTGGCATGGCTCGGGATTCAGATGTGGCGTGCCCGCGGGCGGATGGTGATGGTGGCGCCGGAAGATCGCGCCAAGGGGCCGCCGCCGGCCCGCGCCGCGCTGGCACTGCAGGGATTTCTCACCGCCGTGGCCAATCCCAAGGGCTGGGCGTTCTTTATTGCTTTGTTGCCGCCATTTATCAGTGATGATCGGCCCCTGGCGCCGCAGCTGGTGGTACTGATTGCTATCATTCTGCTATTGGAAACCCTGTGCATGTTGATCTACGCCACCGGTGGCCGCACCCTGAGTCGTTTGCTCGAAAGGGGCGAAAACGTGCGCCTGATCAACCGCATTGCCGGCACGCTGATGCTGTCGGTAGGGGGGTGGCTGGCGTTCGGCTGAGTTGCTGCAGCCTGCATTTCGCGCGCCGGGATTCTCAAGGAGGAGAACTGATGAGACTGCAAACCTTTTGCCTTTTGATGCTGGCGTTCTTTGCGCTGGCTGGCTGTGCCCCTGAAGAGAAGGCGAAGCCCGCCGAGAAGCAGCAGGAGGCGAAACCCGAGGAGAAGAAAGAGGATCAGCCCCCCGCCAGGGCCGAGGAGCTGATCTGGGTGTTCCAGAGTCGTGGCAGCCTGCAGTGCGAGGGTGGGGGGACGACGCTCGCAGAGAGCCGCTCCCGTCTGGCTGCCGAGGGCGTGACAGTCCAGGAGTCCCGTTGTGGCGTCCGCACAGACCGTATGTACCCGTCAGTCTGTGGTGGCGCGACCGGCGACATACACCTCCACCTGATCGCCAAAAAATCCCTCGATACCGCCTTGCAGCTCGGATTTGACCCGGCGCAACAGGCCGAGTACCGGAGCAAGGACTGTCCCTCCGGGGAAAATTGACCTCCGGGATGCCGTCCGTTTCCTGAACCGGGCCCGGGGCGTGACCCCGGCCTCGCGCCCCCTCTGGCAGTACCCCATCGCGCTACGGTAGAATGCGCGCCGCCCTAAATTTGCCCGGAAGTCGAGCGACAATGGAAATCAACCCTCTCCTGAACCAGCTGAAAGACCTCGAGGAGCGCACTGACGTTCTTAGGGGGTATCTTTGACTATGCCAGCAAGAAAGAGCGACTGACTGAAGTCGAACTGGAACTGGCAGAGCCGTCCGTCTGGGACAATCCCGATCGGGCCCAGGAGCTGGGCCGCGAGCGCGCCTCCCTGGAAACCGTCGTGACCACCATCGAGAGCCTGGACTCCGGCATCGCCGACTGCCGCGAACTGCTGGACATGGCAGTGGAGGAAAACGACGAGGATTCCGTGGCAGAGGTCGCCAGCGAGATCGAGGGCCTGCAGAAGCAGCTGGGGGTGCTGGAATTCCGCCGCATGTTCTCCGGCGAAAACGACCCGAACAACGCCTATCTGGAAATCCAGGCCGGTTCAGGCGGCACCGAGGCCCAGGACTGGGCGGAGATGCTGTTGCGCATGTACCTGCGCTGGGGCGAGGCTCACGGCTTCAAGACCACCCTCGAGGAGGCCTCCGCAGGAGAGGTGGCGGGCATCAAGAGTGCCACCATCCACTTTGTCGGCGACCATGCATTCGGCTGGCTGCGCACCGAAACCGGTGTTCACCGCCTGGTACGCAAGTCGCCGTTCGATTCCGGCAATCGCCGCCATACCTCGTTCACCTCGGTTTTTGTCTCCCCGGAGATCGACGACAACATCGAGATCGAAGTGGACAAGTCACAGGTTCGCGAGGATACCTACCGCGCTTCCGGTGCCGGTGGCCAGCACGTGAACAAGACCGATTCCGCCGTGCGGCTGACCCATATTCCCTCGGGAATCGTGGTGGCCTGCCAGAGCGAGCGTTCCCAGCACCAGAACCGGGACAAGGCCTGGAAGATGCTGCGCGCGAAGCTGTACGAACAGGAGATGCTGAAGCGCAACGCCGAGAAACAGGCCATGGAAGACAGCAAGGCCGATATCGGCTGGGGCAGCCAGATTCGCTCCTATGTACTCGACGACCAGCGCATCAAGGACCTGCGCACCGGAGTGCAGACCAGTAACTGCCAGTCGGTACTGGACGGCGACCTGGACCAGTTTATCGAGGCCAGCCTCAAGGCCGGTCTCTGACACCTGTCGGGGTGCCCGCAGCCACAGAGGCCGGGCACCCGCTCAACCTTATTGAATCGCTTTCACCACTCAACATTCCGTATTGGAAGTTCCCATGACCGAGATCCAGCAAGACGAAAACAAGCTGATTGCCGAACGCCGCGCAAAACTGGGCGCGCTGCGGGAAAAGGGCAATGCGTTTCCGAACAGTTTCCGCCGCGAAAACCTGGCTGCCGACCTGCAGCAGGCGTTTGGCGAGAAGAGCAAGGAAGAGCTGGAGGCACTGGGCAAGTCCGCCTGTGTGGCGGGTCGTATCCTGGCGAAACGTGGTCCCTTTATGGTGATCCAGGATGTTTCCGGTCGTATCCAGCTGTACGCGGACAAAAATACCCAGAAGGATCTCAAGGAGCGCTTTGGCGGCTGGGATATCGGTGACATCGTTGGCGTGCAGGGCACCCTACACAAATCCGGCAAGGGCGACCTGTACGTGAACTGTGAGGAGTACACGCTGCTCACCAAGGCACTGCGTCCGCTGCCGGAGAAATTCCATGGTATCGCCGACCAGGAGCTGCGCTATCGCCAGCGCTATGTGGATCTGATTGCCACGCCGGAATCCCGGGATGTATTCCGCACCCGCTCACAGGTGATCAATTACATCCGGAGCTTCCTGAATGGCCACCACTTCATGGAGGTGGAGACGCCGATGCTGCAGGTGATTCCGGGTGGCGCCACCGCGCGCCCGTTTGTGACCCACCACAATGCGCTGGATATCGATATGTACCTGCGCGTGGCGCCGGAACTCTACCTCAAGCGCCTGGTTGTCGGCGGCTTCGAGCGGGTCTATGAGATCAACCGCAATTTCCGCAACGAGGGGCTGTCCACGCGGCACAATCCTGAGTTCACCATGCTGGAGTTCTACCAGGCTTACGCCGATTACAATGACCTGATGGATCTCACCGAGGAGATGCTGCGCGGTATCTGTGCCGACGTGATCGGTTCCACCACAGTGGAGTACCAGGGCAGCACCTACGATTTCGCCAAGCCGTTCACGCGCCTGTCGGTGTTCGACTCCATCCTGCGCTACAACCCGGGCCTGTCGCATTCCGATATCGACAATATCGAGGGTGCCCGCAAGGTGGCCGGAGACCTGGATATTCCGCTCAAGGACAGCTGGGGCCTGGGCAAGGTGCAGATCGAAATTTTCGAGAAGACCGTGGAACACCGCCTGGACCAGCCCACATTCATCACCGAGTATCCGACCGAAGTCTCCCCGCTGGCGCGTCGCAATGACGACAATCCGTTTGTTACCGATCGCTTCGAGTTCTTCGTCGGTGGCCGCGAGATTGCCAATGGTTTCTCCGAGCTGAATGATGCGGAGGACCAGGCCGAGCGTTTCAAGGCCCAGGTGGCGGAGAAGGATGCCGGTGACGATGAGGCCATGCACTACGACGCGGACTATATCCGCGCGCTGGAATACGGCCTGCCGCCGACAGCCGGTGAAGGTATCGGTATCGATCGCCTGGTGATGTTGCTGACCAACTCACCATCGATCCGCGATGTACTGCTGTTCCCGCATATGCGCCCTGAGGTCAGCGGCGAATAATAGGGGCCGGCATGCCCCCTGGGCAGGGCGGCTGCGGGTGAATACCCGCTGCCTGCAGCCCCTGGTCCCGACGCAACCAGTTTGCCTGGCAGGAATTGTCAGGGACTGTTTCCGCCCGAATTCCTTCCGGCAAAGACCGCGTTGAACGCGGTCTGTACGCCCAGTGGTCCGGCTGCAACATAGACCGTTTCCTCGGCGTCACCCTCCTGACGCCTGATTACCACTGGCACGCTGCTGCCGGGCACTGACTCGTTTAATAGTGAGCGCATGGTGGGTGCATCCGTCACGGGAACGCCGTTGTAGGACAGCAGCAGATCCCCGGGGCGTATCCCGGCACTGGCGGCGTTTGAGCCCTCCAGCACTGCTGTGATCACCATTCTCTCCCGGGGTGTTGTCGCCTCCCGGTACCGCTCATACTCAGACGGACTCAACTCACTACCGACGAGCTTCGGAATGTTGTCATAGCGCTCCAGCTCCCGGGCAACGGCGACAGCCTCGGCCGTCGATTGATCCTCCAGGTGCTTGTACTGATGGCCTAGTTGTTGCCGTTCGTATCTGAGCTCCCACTCCCGGCGCAGGATCCTTTCGGCCCGCTCCCGGCTGATCCCGGCCTCGATCAACAGCTCCCGACGTGACCTGGAAAAGTTGCGAGTGGGCGGACTGGTCGGCATGGCGCTTTCACGGGGAGCCCCATCGGCGGCCATCACTTTTCCCTCCGCTCCGGAAAGAGACTTAGTGCTCACTGGCTGCCCGTGCATTTCCTCAATCAATGCCAGCAGGTTTTCCTGTATTTCCCTGGCTCTGGCCATCGAGTTCTCGAGTCTGGCAAGGCGATTTTCCAGCGCAGGTGCAGACGTTTCGACGGTTGCGCCATCCCTTACCGGGGTTGTCGGGAGCAGCGGGAGACTGAAGAGAAAGCCGGTAACGGCTGCGAGCAGAAGAATGATTGGCGCTGGTATCGAGCGTTGCTGCAGGGCATGCATGGCGGCTCCATAAATTTTTTATTGTCAAATCAGTGCGAAATGGATCACTGCAGACAGATTTCTGGCGATCGGTTTATTGCCGTTATCGCTCCGATTCTGTCAATCCAGGGTTAGTTCTGCTTTGCTGTGGTTTTCGATGACAAAAGTATTCTGGCGCGCAGGGCAATCACTGGTCGGGTATTTACGCCCGTGTGTAATCAAGTTTCCTAGGGCGAGAGAAACCCTTGTGCAGAATCCTCGCCTATCGGTCAGTGGAGGCACCAGCCGATGTTCTATCCCTGTATCCCCAGCGGTCCGCTGGGTACATAGATGGTCTCGCGGTTATTGCTGCCGGCGCGCTCGATCTCGACGGCAACCATTTTCCCCGGCGGTACCCGATAGACCTGCTGACGCAGATCGCCCATGTGGAAGATCCGCTCGCCATTGTAGGAGATGATCCGGTCGCCGGCGCGCAGACCGGCATCGTGTGCCGGTGTGTCGGGTACGATGCGATCGATACTGATCTGCTGCCGCCGCCCGTTGGCTTCCAGATAGAGGTCGAACTCCTCGGGGCTGAGGAGGTGAGAGAACATCCGCTGCGGATTGCTGTGGATTTCCAGTTCCCGGCGCAGGGCCAAGGCTTCCTCAGAGGACTTGTCGGCCAGGTGACGGTACTGGTAGGAGAGGCGGGTATGTTCGAACTGGAAGCGCTCGGTCTTTTCCAGCACGAACTGGGCCCTGGCCGGGTCCATGCCTGCGTCGATCAGTCGCTCCAGCTGGGAATCGCGATACTGCTGTAGACGCTTGCTGCGGCCTGCTGTTTCATGCCGTCGCCGTCCGCTGTCTGCGGCATCCATTGTGGCGCTGTTTGTAGTGGGCTCGCCCACATAGGTGTCGCCCTCAATGGACTGGCGCAGTTCCTCGACGAGATCGAGGAGCTGGCGCTGGAACCGTCGGGATTCCTCCAGTTCTTGTTCCAGCCGCTCCAGACGCTCTGTCACGGACTGCGGCTCCTGTGCTTTCTGTTGGTATGCGGCTGTCTGGCTCTCGTTGCGGCTGGAGAGGGTGGCCGCCCCCACTGCGAGGGTTGCCACTGTGCCAAGGAAGATACCTGCAAGTCGTCGGTTCAATGGTTTTCTCTCCCGCACGCCGGCGCGCGCTATTCGAGCACCACCAGGTGATCGGGCAGTTCGTTCTTTGCCACTGTCAGCGGTGCGGCTTCCTCGAGGAGATCGCCGCTGCGCTGGATGCAGTGGATGAAGGCATCTGCGGTTCTGCCCCGTTTTACCTCACCGATAAACTGCTCGACGACTTCCCGCCAGGCTTCGTCGGTAACATGTTCTGCGAGTCCGCGGTCGGCGAGTATTTCCACGTAGTGTTCGGCTTCGGAGACAAAGATCAACAGCCCGAGTCGGCCGCGGGTGCTGTGCAGTTCCTGCTCGAGAAATTCCCTTCGGGCCAGGTTGGCGGCGCGCCAGTATTTCACCCGCTTGGGCACCAGTAACATGGTCAGCGGGCGCCAGCGGAAGAGGATCGCCAGCAGGATGAACAGCACCCACTGCAGGGTGAATGCCTCGTAGTACTCGATCCACCAGGGCAGGAACTGCAGCAGGGGCGCCAGCAGCAGGGCAAGGAACGCTGCCCAGAGCGTGGAGATATACAGGTAGTTGTCAGACTCCCGCGCGAGCACGGTGACCAGCTCGGCGTCCGTGCGGGACTCCGCCTCCCGAATGGCCTCGGATACGCGCCGGCGTTGCTGGCTCGTAAGCATTACCATCCCCCTGAAGCGCCTCCACCGCCAAAGCCGCCGCCGCCACCGCCGAAACCGCCACCAAAGCCACCGCCGAATCCACCACCGAATCCGCCACCGCCGTAATAGCCGCCGTAGCGGCCGCGCCGGTAGGTGCCGCGGCTGGGGGGAGGCCCCATCATCGAGCCGCCAAACAGCTGCAGCATGATCAGCAGCAGCACCAGTCCCACCAGCAATGCCACCCGGCGATCAGTGCCGGTCTCCGTGGGCTCCGCCACGTATTCGTTCTTGATCGCGGCGATGATCGATTCCAGACCCGCGGTCACGCCACCGTCGAAGTCTCCGTTGCGGAACCGGGGCAGGATTTTGGTGTGGATGATATTGGAGGAAAGGGCATCAGTCAGTGCCCCCTCGAGACCATAACCGACCTCAATCCGGACCTGGCGCTCGTTCGGTGCGACGATCAGCAGCGCGCCGTTATCTCTGCCCTCCTGGCCAATACCCCAGTGCCGGCCCAGCTGGTAGCCATACTCGGCGATGGTCTGCCCCTGCAGGTCCGGCACTGTCACCACCACCACCTGGTTGCTGGTCTCCTTCTCATGGGCCTGGGCCAGCTCTGTCAGTCGGTACTCGGCGGCCGGGCTGAGCAGGTTGGCATTGTCCACCACCCGGCCGGAAAGGGTCGGGAACTGGATCTGGGCCCAGGCGAACAGGGCACACAGGGTGGCCAGCAGTCCGGTCAGTGCAACGGTGGTAGCACGGCATCGCATCATTGCTGTTTCTGGGCGCTTACTGGAAGTCCACTTCCGGCGCTTCCTCGGCACCTTCTTTAGTCGCCGTGAACGTCGGGCGCAGGGGCATGTCGCTATAAAGGATTTTGTGCCAGATCAGGCCGGGGAAGGTGCGGATCTCCGTGTTGTAGGACTGCACGGCGGAGATATAATCACGCCTCGCCACACTGATGCGGTTCTCCGTGCCTTCCAGTTGCGACTGCAGCGCAAGAAAGTTCTGGTTGGACTTGAGGTCGGGGTAGCGCTCAACCACCACCATCAGCCGCGACAGGGCGCCGCTCAGCTGTTGCTGGGCCTGCTCGAACTGCTGCAGCTTGGCGGGATCGTTGATGATGTTCTCATCCACCTGCATCGAGTTGACCTTGGCCCGCGCCTCGGTGACCGCCTGCAGGGTCTCGCGCTCCTGGTCGGCGTAGGCCTTGACCGTCTTGACCAGGTTCGGGATCAAATCCGCGCGCCGCTGGTACTGGTTTTCCACCTGGGCCCAGGCGGCTTTCACCTGTTCGTCATTGGTGGGGATGTTATTGATGCCACAGCCGGTCGCGGAGACGACGAACAGCACCAGCAGTGGCCAAAAACAGAGGCGCCACGGAGCAAAGCCCCCGCGGCGGGATTTTACTGAAACCATACCCGAAATCCGTGTTTGTCTGACAAGCCCGACAATAATAGCCCCCCGCCGGCCGGCAGCCGGTGCCCTGCGATAACGAGACAGCGAATGGCACTCAAAGCGACAATTTTCAAAGCCCACCTGCAGATCGCAGACATGGACCGGGATTATTACGACAGTCATCAGCTCACACTGGCGCGGCATCCATCAGAGACCGACGAGAGAATGATGGTGCGCCTGCTGGCATTCGCGCTCAATGCCAGTGAACGACTGGAATTTACCCGCGGCCTTTCTTCCGACGATGAGGCGGACCTGTGGCAGTGGAGCCTTGGCGGCGAACTTGAGTCCTGGATTGAGGTAGGGCTGCCGTCGGAGGAACGGATACGCAAGGCCTGCGCCCGTGCCGGTCAGGTGTTGGTGTACAGTTACGGTCGCCGCACCGCTCCGGTATGGTGGCAAAAGGCGGCAGGTGCGCTGGCGCGTTTCGATAATTTGCGTGTTCTCCTGCTCCCCGCCGACGCCTGCGAGGCGCTCGCTGCCCTGGCCGACCGCAATATGGAATTGCAGGCAACCATTCAGGATGGTCATATCTGGATGAATGCCGGTGCAGAGAGCGTGGAAATAATTCCTGAAACACTGAAATAAACAGCCTGAAATAAACAGCCTGAAATAAACAGCCCGCACACAAGAAAACGGAGAAGCCAATGCCTTCCTTTGACATCGTGTCTGAAGTGGACAAGCACCAACTCACCAATGCCGTGGACCAGGTGAACCGCACTGTCGGCAACCGGTTTGATTTCAAGGGTGTCGACGCCGAAGTTGAAATGAACGAATTCACCCTGCTGATCCGTGCTGAATCGGAAATGCAGATCACGCAGATCGTGGATATGCTGCGCGGTTCGCTGATCAAGTGCGATATCGATCCCCTGGCAATGGAGATTGGTGAGATGGAGCAGTCCGGCAAGGCGGTAAAGCAGAGCGTGACGATGAAAAATGGCCTCGATAAAGAGCTGGCAAAGAAAATCGTCAAACTGATCAAAGACGAGAAAATGAAAGTCCAGGCGTCGATCCAGGGCGATCAGGTCCGGGTTACCGGTAAGAAGCGGGATGACCTGCAACAGGTGATTGCTCTGTTGCGGGGAAAAGACCTGGGCCAGCCGCTACAGTTCAATAATTTCCGCGACTGAGTTTGCGCATGGGACGCTTCCCACAGTTTCTCTTCGCTGCCATCGTGGCCGGCTGGGCGAGTGCCTCTCCGGCGCAGGTTGTGCATCGTGCGGAGCTGTTGGGAGCCTGGTGGCTTGCGTACAGCGCAGGTCTGGATATCTCCGGGCTGAGTGAATGCGGGGGGCAGTTACTGGCGGTCTCCGACAAGCGGGATGACCGTATCTACGAGATCCGCTTACCGGCAGTCGCACAAGCGCGGGTGGCCGGCCTTTCCGTTCACTGGCAATTCGAGGCCCCCCGGGCTCCGGCAGGTGGCGACCTGATCAGCCAGCTGGCGGCGCTGGTTCGCCCTGACACCCAGATGGATTTCGAGGGCCTGACCTGCGATGGAGAATTTACCTATCTGGTCAGCGAGCGCCATGATCGCATCACCCGCCTGAAGGGGACTGCTGGTGAGGTGGAGCTGGAGTGGCTGCCATTGCGCTGGCGGGAAGTGGCGCAATCACAGGATTACCTGCAGGTTTTCAATGCCGGTAGCGAAGGTATCGCACATTCCGGCGGTGTTGCGACTTCGGTTTTCTGGGTTGCCCTGGAGCGGCAGCCCCGTGGGCTGCTCCGTATCGCCACGCATGGTGTGGGCGAGGGCGCCGGGGAGGCTGCGACAGCAGCCCTGCAGCTGCTGAAACTCCCCCCGGTAGGTGGACTGGACTTCCGTGGCCGGGCGGAGGATCTCACCGGCCTCGATTTCTACGAAGGTGGACTGTACACCCTCGAGCGCAATGCATCGGCAGTGTGCCGTCGTTCACCGGAAAACCTTGAAGCTGGCTGGTGTATCGATTTCCATGCGATCGAGCATGCCCCCGAATTTGTCTATGCGGATACCCGGTTTGGCAAGGCGGAGGGACTGGCGGTAACCGCAAAAGGGATTTTTGTGGTTCTGGATAACAACAATGTGGCCCGTGCCGCTGATGTTACGGACAAGCGCGCACTGTTAATGTTGCTCGCGCACCCCGATCGCCCATGAGTAAACTGATTTCCCTGCTGGAGGAGGTGCGCGCCTGCCGCCTCTGTGAAGACGAATTGCCCCTCGGTGCGAAACCGGTCCTGCGTGCTTCGCCCACAGCGCGCCTGCTGATTGTCGGCCAGGCGCCGGGCACCAGAGTGCATGCGAGCGGCATTCCCTGGAATGACCCCTCCGGCGACCGGTTGCGGCAATGGCTGGATATGGACCGGGACACCTTCTACGATGAATCCCGAATCGCCATCATTCCCATGGGGTTCTGCTATCCCGGCCGCGGCAAGGGTGGCGACCTGCCGCCGCGAAAAGAGTGCGCACCGACCTGGCACGCCCGCTTACTGGAACAGCTGCCGAACCTGAAGCTCACCCTGCTGATTGGCCAGTATGCGCAGCGCTATTACCTGCCGCACTGGTATGGCAGCATCACCGAAAATGTCCGTCATTTTCGCGATGCGCTCGCCGCGGGCTTTTTTCCGCTGCCGCACCCCAGCCCGCGCAATACACTGTGGCTGAAACAGCGCCCCTGGTTTGAGAAGGATGTCGTGCCCGCGCTGCAAAAAGAAATAAAGAAACTTTTCCGGGACGAACCATGACCGCAGAGCAGAACATAAAAATCGATCCTTCCTGGCGCAAGGTGCTCGACGGTGAATTTCGCAAGCCCTATATGGCCCAGCTGCGGCAATTCCTGCAGGCGGAGAAGCAGGCGGGCAAGCGCATTTATCCGCCGGCCTCGCAGATTTTCAACGCCTTCAATTCCACACCTTTCGATAAGGTGAAGGTGGTGATCCTGGGGCAGGATCCCTACCACGGGGCGGGCCAGGCGCATGGCCTCTGCTTTTCGGTGATGCCCGGTGTGCGTATCCCGCCGTCGCTACAGAATATTTACAAGGAGTTGCACGCGGATCTGGGTATCGCGCCGGCAAAGCACGGCTGCCTGCAGCCCTGGGCAGAGCAGGGGGTGCTGCTGTTGAATACCACGCTGACGGTGGAGGACAGCAAGGCCGGTGCCCACCAGGGCCGCGGCTGGGAGCAGTTTACGGATGCCGCAATCCACGCACTGGCGGACCAGCGCGACGGGCTCGTGTTTGTTCTCTGGGGCAGTTATGCGCAGAAGAAGGGGGCGTTTATCGATCGCAAGCGCCACCTGGTGCTGAGGGCGCCGCATCCCTCTCCGCTGTCGGCCCACCGTGGCTTTTTCGGTACGCGCCCTTTCTCCCAGGCAAATGACTGGTTACAGCAGCATGGCCAGGCACCGATCGAGTGGGCGCTGCCGGAGGCTGCTGCGCTGCGGCGGGTGGCCGTGGAGATTTGATCGAGTTGAATGGCAGTGCTGCGCTGTCAGTCAGTCAGTCAGTCAGTCAGTCAGTGGGTCGGCATCCGCGTCGTAGGGCAATTCGAGCAGTTCGAGGGTACGTCCGTCTTCCAGCTGTAACGGACTTCCCCCGGCGACGCTGGCATTGGCGAGGACGGCCAGCAGGTCGATGCCGTTTTCGCTGCGTTCCGCGACCACCACTTCACCACAATTTTTCTGGCCCGGTGTTTCCACGATCGACTGACCCGGCGCCGGCAGTTTGCCTGATTCACAACGTGCCCGGTACATGCGGCGTTTGGCCTGTCCCAGGTACTGCAGGCGTGCGACCACTTCCTGGCCGGTATAACAGCCCTTCTTGAAGCTCACACCGCCGAGCAGGTGCAGGTTCACCATCTGCGGGATGAAGATGCCACTGGTTTCCGGGTGCAATTGCGGCATGCCATCGTGGATCAGTTGCAGTTGCCAGTGGCAGAAGCCGGCCGGCGTTGCCCCGGCAGACAGTTGTTCCCAGAGGGCGGGGGCGGCATCGATCGGTACCAGGATGGCGGCCTGCTGCCGGTTCACCATATGGATCAGCGCCTCCCCGTCGTCGAAGGTAAACGGGCGGGCGGCGCCGGGTTCCAGGTGTGCGATCTCCGGTACAGCCAGCAATTCCGCCGCGCGTGTTGCCGCATCGGTACCCTGCAGGCCGAGCCAGTGGTGGCTATGGTTGAGTTCCTTCAGGTCGGTCTTAAAGAACACGGCATACTTGGCCAGGGCGGCCAGCGCGATGGGCGCCAGCTCGCGGGGCAGGCTCAGGAGGATGTCATCCTGGGATTTCTTCAGCGCGTGAAAGGCGCTGATCATACGCCCTTTGGGATTGCAGTGGGCGCCGGCGGTACTGTGTCCGTCGGGGAGATTGACCAGGTCGCAGGTCAGCTGTCCCTGCAGGAATTTCTGGCTGTCCGGGCCGTGCACGGAAACGGCGCCCACGGGACTGAGATCGACCAGGTACAGATCCGACTGGATCTCAGGGAAATGGGCACTGTCGCCTTCCCACTTCGCGCCCTTGCCGGAGAGAAATTCCTGCCACTGTGTTCGATCCATTGTCATCGTCTGCTCGCTGTTCCTGACTGCCCGTGGGAGGGGAGTATCTTGGGTTGGCGGCACCGTTTTCAAGCGCGGCCTTCCGGTTTCCGGATCGGGTCTGCACGCCCGGCGCTGGCTATCCATGGAAGTGGGCGGCGGTTATACTGCGCGCAAAACACAGACTGAATTGAAAAGCGGCGCAGTTTCGCGCCGCCGCCGGCTCCCCGCCGGCCGCAGATACCGGATGAGAAGTATGGATCGTAACCGACTGTTCTGGGCCAGCCGCCGCGGCATGCTTGAACTGGACCTGGTGCTGTTGCCCTTCCTGGAGAACGTGTACGACACCCTCGACGAGGCTGACCAGCAGCGCTATGTCCAGCTGCTGGAGAGCGAGGATCAGGACCTGTTTGCCTGGTTCCTGCGCCGCGAGGATCCCTCTGATCCGGAGCTGCTGCGAATCGTGCAGATTATCCGTGACAACACCGGACTGCAGGAGTAACACCGCTTCCGAGCCTCTTATTGCCGGGCGCAGTGCCCGGTTGCGCTGCCCCGTGTCACCCTCCCGGCTTCTCTCCCTGTTGTTTGCTCTGATCATCACCCAGGCTTTGCTCGTGCTGTGGTTTGCCGGCTTCGCCGTGAGCCTGCTGTTGCCCGGCGCACTGTTGGTGATTGCCCTTGGGCTGCGCGAGTGGCGTCGCCTGCAGGGATACCGCGGTGAGCTCTCTACGACGGATCGGCGCTGGTTCTGGCGTGCGGCGGATGGGGAGATGGAGGAGCTTACGCTGTGCGGTGAGCTGGTGCTCTGGCCCTGGCTGATCGTGATCAACGCCCGCAACCCCCGTGGCCACCGCCGGCGCCTGCTGCTGGGCCGGGACAGTGTGGCGCCCGACGACTGGCGCCGGCTGCAGGTGGCGCTGCGGTACTCCCGCTGACTTTTTCCTGTCAGATGAACTGTCGCTGGTCGGCAAAGTTCTCCGGCACCAGGATGGTGTCCATGGCCAGTTCGCGCAGCTTCGGGTAATCCAGCGAGTAGTGCAGACCGCGGCTTTCGCGCCGGTCCAGCGCAGACCGGATAATCAGCTCGGAGACCAGGGCCAGGTTGCGCAGTTCGATCAGGTCACTGGTGATGCGGTAGTTGGCATAGAACTCCCGTATCTCACCCTGCAGCATTTTGACCCGGTGCTGTGCCCGCACCAGGCGCTTGCGGGTACGCACAATTCCCACATAGTCCCACATAAACCGCCGCAACTCGTCCCAGTTGTGCGAAATCACCACATCCTCGTCCGAGTCGGTAACGCGGGAGGCGTCCCAGGCCGGTGCCAGTCTCGGCGGCTGCACTTCCGAGAGGGTGGCATCTATATGCAGAGCGGCAGCGCGGGCGTAGACCACGCACTCCAGCAGCGAGTTGCTGGCGAGGCGGTTGGCACCGTGGAGGCCGGTAAAGGTGGTCTCCCCGATGGCGTAGAGCTGGTCCAGGTCCGTGCGGCCGTGTTCGTCCACCATCACACCACCGCACGTATAGTGCGCGGCCGGCACCACGGGAATAGGCTCTTTCGTGATGTCGATGCCGTACTGCAGGCAGTTCTGGTAAACGGTGGGGAAGTGCTCGCGGACGAACCTGGCATCCTTGTGGGAAATGTCCAGGTAGAGGCAGTCGGCACCCAGGCGTTTCATTTCGTGGTCGATTGCGCGGGCGACAATATCCCGCGGCGCCAGCTCCCTGCGCTTGTCGAAGCGGTGCATGAACCGCTGCCCGTCCGGCAGCTTCAGCTGTGCGCCCTCACCGCGCAGGGCCTCCGTGACCAGCAGCGCCTTCGCCTTGGGGTGATACAGGCAGGTGGGGTGGAACTGGTTGAATTCCATGTTGGCTACACGGCAGCCGGCGCGCCAGGCCATTGCGATACCGTCGCCACTGGCGCCATCCGGATTGCTCGTGTAGAGGTAAGCCTTGCTGGCGCCGCCGGTGGCCAGCACCACGGCGCGGCCCTGGAACAGCTCTACTTCGTCCGTGTTTTTGTTGTAGACGTAAGCACCGGCACAACGGAAGCGCCCCCGTTGCGGGTCGGGCTGGCGGATCAGGTCCAGGGCAATGTGGTGCTCGAAGCAGTCGATGTTGTCAGCGGCGCGAACTTTCTCGATCAGGGTGCTGTGTACCGCCATGCCAGTGGCGTCGGCACTGTGGATGATGCGCCGGTGGCTGTGGCCGCCCTCTTTGGTGAGGTGGTAATCACCAGCCTCGCGGGTAAAGTCCACCCCCTGGTCGATCAACCACTGGATGGCAGCGGCCCCATTCTCTACCGTGTGGCGCACCGCGTCCGGGTGGCACAGGCCTGCGCCCGCGTCTAAGGTGTCAGCGATGTGCGATTCCACGGAATCCGTGTCATCCAGCACGGCGGCAATGCCGCCCTGGGCGAACCAGGTGGAGCCGTCGCGCAGGCGCTGTTTGGACAGCAGGGCAACCCGGTAGCGAGCGGCCAGGTGCAGCGCCAGGGTAAGCCCCGCGGCGCCGCTGCCGATCACCAGTACATCGTAATTTGCCTGAGCGTTCATAATTTTCATTGTTGATGGGGGTGGCGTAGTATAGCGCCTCCTTCAAATTCGTCGATTTGGCACGGAACTTATGTCCTATCGCCAGTGTCTCGGACACAATAGAAAATACGCTTGTGCCGTCCGCTCCGGAACTACCCGGGCCATCTCCCGCGGTGCAGCTGTAAACGGGGGTAGGGGATGACATCGCAAAAGGCGTCACCGAGTGATCGCCAGCTGGTGGAGCGTGTCCAGAAAGGCGACAAGCGCGCCTTCGACCTGCTGGTATTGAAATACCAGCACAAGATCGTTGCTGTGATCAGCCGCTTTATCAAGGACCACGCGGAGGTCCAGGATGTGACTCAGGAGGCCTTCATCAAGGCTTACCGGGCCCTGGCGAATTTCCGCGGTGAAAGCGCCTTCTATACCTGGATGTACCGTATCGCCATCAATACGGCCAAGAACCACCTGGTATCCCGCGGCCGGCGCCCGCCGTCCTCCGACGTGGATCTGGAGGATGCGGAGTTTTACTCCGGAGCCGATCTCCTGCGAGACAATGAAACCCCCGAGAATCAGCTGTTCCGTGACCAACTGGAGACTGCGGTTCATGAGGCCATCCGCGCCCTGCCCGAGGACCTGCGCTCGGCGGTCACCCTGCGGGAAATGGAGGGTCTCAGTTACGAGGAGATCGCAGAGGTAATGGATTGCCCGGTGGGTACTGTGCGCTCGCGCATTTTCCGTGCGCGGGAGTCCATCGACCGTACAGTTCAGGCGGTCCTGGCTGGCGAACCAGAGCCCCTGGGGGATCGAAGCTGAGTGATGTGCTCCTTTTGCGATAAAAGGCGCAATTTTTTGTCTTCGGCGCGAAACAAATTCCGCTGCGCCCGGTCAGAACTGTTAACCGGCGTTAAGCAGTGTTAAGCAGCGTCGCAGAAACAGATCGTGAGCGGGAAGCCGTTTTGCGGTCACAGCGAGTTACTACAGAGAGGATCGGCCCGTATGTCCAACGGGAATCATGAGGATCGGCTAAACGAATCCCTGTCTGCACTGATGGATGGGGAGGCGAGTGAGCTGGAGCTACAGCGCCTGCTGAAGAGCAGTGCCACCGACTCCGAGTCGGGGCAGCGCTGGTCGCGCTACCAGCTGGCCGCCAGTGTCATGCGCGGTGACTCTGTCGCCAGGCCCGACAGTGACCTGGCGGCGCGGATTTCCGCCGCCGTGGCGCGGGAGGAGCCGCTGCAGCAGGCTGCACCTGATCGCGCCGTGGCAGCCAACGATGCCGGTGCCCGCTGGCGCCAGATGCTCTCTCGCGGCGCTGTGGCGGCCACGGTGGCTTTTGCGGCAATTCTGGGCGTGCAGCAGGTCTCCCAACCGGGCAGCGCCCCCGGGGTGAATACGGCCCCAGAGCTGGTAGCGGAAGCGGAGCGTCCCGTTCAGCAGCCGGCGCTGCAGCCGTCTCCCCAGCCGAGCAGTATTTATGTGCCCGGCCCCAGCACTCGCGCGGTGAGTACAGCGAGCCCCCGCGTGATGTTTGAGCCCCGGGGCGGTGTTCCCGGACAGGGGGCCATGATCCAGCAGGTGCCCACACCGGAACTGATGCGCCACCTCAATCGGGTGATGATCCAGCACTCCGAGCAGGCGGCCCATGTGGGCAACCAGGGTATGGTGCCTTTTGCCCGTGCCACTTATGGCGAGCAAGATGGTCAGTAGCATTGCAAACCACTGAATTCTTCAATACCCAACTGAAAGCCAACAGCCTGCTGTTGGCTTTGTTCTTGTGGGCCACTGCTCCTGCGCTGTCAGCGCAGACCACGGTCGTACCCAACCCCGGGCAGGACCAGCCGCAGCCTGCACAGCAGGCCCCGCAGCAACCCCAGGTCCAGTCACCGGCGACAGTGCCCGGGGACAGTCCGCAGGCCGGCACTGCCAGTGCCACCCCCTGGCTGGAAAAACTGGGTCGCGCGGTCAGCGAGCTGGAGTATTCCGGCCTGGTGACCTTCGAGCATGCCGGCATGCTGGAAACGCTCCGGGTCGTGCACGCCGTGCGCGATGGGCAGCAGGTAGAGCGGGTGCGTTACCTGAGCGGCGATCCTCGAGAGCTCGTCAGCCACGGGGTTACCCGTGCCTGTGAGGGGGCCGCTGGCCCCTTCAACCGTGCTGCACTGTTGAGTGCCGCCGGGCAGGAGCGTCTGCAGCAGGCCTACCAGTTCATCCTGCGCGGTGAGGAGCGCATTGCCGATCGGCCCACAGTGGTCATCGAAGCGCGTCCACGGGATCGTCACCGTCTCGGCATGCTGGTCAACCTCGACCGGGAGACGGGCCTGCCCCTGCGATCCATGCTGATAGGCCCGCAGGGCAAAGTGCTGGAGCGCTACCAGTTTGTCGAGCTGGATCTGGCGCCGGTAAAGGACAGTGATCTGCAGCCGCAGTCGGGCTCCGCGCGACGTATCGATAACAGCACGCCGTGCATTGCCGCCCAGACCCGCTGGCGCATGGGCTGGTTACCCAATGGCTACCGCCCGGTGGCGGTGCAGACTCTGACCGATGGCGACATGCTGGTGTTCAGCGACGGCCTGAGCGTGTTTACCGTCTTTGTGCAGCGCCTTGGCCCGGAACTCAATTTCCAGGGTAAGGCCATACGGGGTGCGACGGTGGCTTATATGGATCAGGTTGAAGCGGATGGCATCAACTATACCGTGACCGTGGTCGGTGAGATTCCCGACAGCACTGCCCAACTGCTGGCGCGTGCCGTGACCACCACCGGGGGCTGATCCGGTGATCGAGGAGCGCGGCCGGATCGTCGCCATTGAAACCAATGCCATCTGGGTGGAGACGATTCAGCGCAGCGGTTGCCACGGCTGCGCCGCCAAGCCCGGCTGCGGCACCGGCCTGCTGGGGGACTACTGGAGCAGTGCTTCGAGAATCCGTGTGGCACTGAACAGCTGGGATTCCCAGCGTATCCACCTGAACGACATCGCCGTGATCGGTATTGCCGAGCACACGCTCACCACGGCCGCGCTGCTGGTCTACCTGGTCCCGCTGTTGGCACTGCTGGTGCTCTCGTATGTGGGGCACCTCGCCGCCGGTGAGCCCGGCGCCATCGGCGGCGCCGTCGCCGGACTGCTACTGGGCGCCATGGCGGTGCGGTGGTTCAGCCGCCGCCACGACAGCGACCCGAATTTCTCTCCCTTACTCCTGCGTATCGAGCCCCGACAAGCGGGTCAATTGCCCCCCAGCGCCTAAACTGGGAGCAGGGCCCGCATCCGCGGTGCCCGGTTCGCTTGGAGACCCCAATGCGCGCTCGCTGCTATGCGGAAACCTGGCCCCTGCGCACCAGCTTTGTCATTTCCCGCGGTGCACGCACCCACGCCGAGGTGGTGGTGGTGGAACTGCATACCGGTACTCACCGGGGAATCGGTGAGTGCACCCCTTACCCCCGCTACGGGGAGAGTGTCAGCTCGGTCCTGGCGCAGCTGGAACCGGTGCTCAGGGATGTGCAAGCGGGTCTGGATCGTCAGCAGCTGCAGTCCCGGATGCCTGCCGGCGCTGCCCGCAACGCCCTGGATTGCGCCCTCGCGGATCTGGAAGCGGCTGCAAGTGGCGGGGTTGGTGGGCAGCCCGAATCGCTGACTACCGTCCAGACCCTGGTGGTGGACGAGCCGGAGGCGATGGCGGTGGCCGCCGCTGAGGCAGTCGCCGACGGTGTCAGCGTGCTGAAGCTGAAGCTGGATGATCGGCTGGTACTGGAGCGGGTCGGGGCGGTCCGGCAGGCTGCACCAGAGGCCCAGCTGGTGATCGACGCCAACGAAGCCTGGTCCCGGGACACGTTGATCGGGCGCTGCCAGCAGATCGCAGAACTGGGCGTCGCCATGCTCGAGCAGCCGCTGCCAGCCGATGACGATGAATTCCTCGCCACCTTTAGCCATCCACTGCCCATCTGTGCCGATGAGAGCTGCCATACCCGCAAGGACCTGCCACGCCTGCAGGGGCGCTACGAGATGATCAACATCAAGCTGGACAAGACCGGTGGCATCACCGAGGCACTGGCCTTGGCAGAGGCGGGTAAATCCTGCGGCTTCGACTTGATGCTGGGCTGCATGCTGTGCACGTCCCGCGCCATCCGCGCCGCCTGGCCCCTGGGCAGCAAAGTGCGGTTTCGCGACCTGGATGGTCCCACCTGGCTGGCGAAGGATGTGGATCCGCCGCTGCGCTTCACTGGCGGTCGCGTTTACTGGGGCTGACCTCGCGGCTCGCCGTCCTCGTAGGTGAGCAGGTCATACAGGGTGGGGAGGTAGTCCTCACTGGCGATATCGGCGGAGATCGGCGGAAATTCCATGGTGATACACGGCAGATTGCGCTCGGCACACCATGTCCCGAAGGAGCCGGGAGTCGGATAGCCGACCTCGGTGACCAGTGGCAGTTTCAGCCGCTCCGACAGCCAGGTGCCAAGGGCGCTCTCATCGGGGTCCTCGATACAGGCCAGGGGCTCGTGAATCGTCACCACCCAGGCCGGTGCCATCTTGTCGATCAGCTGGCACAGCGCTTCGGTTTCGGGCTCCGAGCCGCCGGTGTGACCGGTCTTGAGCCGTACATCGCGCTCTTCCGCCTGGCTGTTCCAGCGGTAGACACTGCCCTCGGCGGTCCAGTTACTGGTGGCGAAGTTGCGATTCAGATCCACACCGTTGGCGTTGGCCCGCAGTCCCAGCTGGCAGCCATCGGGGTTCACCGCCAGAACCACGTGGTGGCGTAGCAATTCCGGGGGCAGGGCGCGCAGAGCACAGGACAGGGCGATTACCGCGGCGGTCTCGTCACCGTGGGTGCCGGCGATGATCAGTCCGTGCTGTTTGCCGTGCTGGGCGGGGAAATAGAGCAGCGGAGCACCGAGTACGGACTGGCCGTACTGCTCACGGGGATGGGTAAACTGGCCCCGTTCGGGCCGGGGGCGCATGGTGGGCATAGAGTGTCCCGGCAAACTGCTGTTCCGGTGTTCAGTGAATCCTTACACTGCTTTACACTGGAAAAGCGAACTTTCGCGGCCAAAACGCCACTAAATGGTTACCGAAAACCCGTGGCTCACCGCGGTAAAACCGCACCACACAAGGGGTACGCCGTGGCTGAGGTCGATTTCTCGACACTTCGATTGGATAGTAGATGGGATAATCAAAGGTAACAAACCGATGCTAAAGCGCATTACGCATTCCTTTTTCATTCTTTGCCTGATGATCTCGGCATCCGCCTGCGCCCGGGGCTTCCCCGAGCTGACGGATCTGATCGAGGATAATTCGCCGGCTGTGGTGAAAATCAACACGGTCGAGCGGTCACGGGCCACCAGCGCCGTGCCGCCGCAGTACCAGCAGGATATCCCGGACATTTTCCGGCACCTGCTTGAGCCCCGCGGCAGGGAGCGACGCCCGGTGGCCAGCATGGGCTCAGGCTTTATCATCTCCAAAGACGGTTACGTGGTGACCAACAACCATGTGGTCGAAGGTGCTGACCAGGTGGTCGTCACCCTCACCGATCGCCGCGAGTACGACGCACAGGTGATCGGCACCGATGCCCGTTCCGACCTCGCCCTGCTGAAGATCGAGGCCGATGACCTGCCGACTGCGCGCTGGGGGGATTCCGAGTCACTGGAAGTGGGTGAGTGGGTCGTCGCCATCGGCTCCCCGTTCGGTCTCGACTACTCCGCCAGTGCCGGTATCGTCAGTGCCATGGGGCGCAGTATCCCCAACAACGAGAGTGGTGAGAACTACGTGCCGTTTATCCAGACGGATGTGGCCATCAACCCGGGCAATTCCGGTGGGCCCCTGTTCAACCTGAAAGGTGAGGTGATCGGTATCAACAGCCAGATCTACACCCGCAGCGGTGGCTCGATCGGCCTTTCATTCGCCATCCCGGCACGCCTGGCCCAGGATGTGGTCGCCCAGTTGCGTGACAAGGGGCGCGTGGATCGCGGCTGGCTGGGTGTCGGTATCCAGGATGTGGACCGCAATATGGCCCAGGCCATGGGACTGTCCCGCCCGGTCGGTGCCCTCGTTGCACAGGTACAGTCCGGTGCGCCTGCCGCTGAGGCCGGGATCCTTGCGGGCGATATCATTACCCGCTTCGACGGCCAGAAGATCATGGAGTCCGGCGACCTGCCCCATGTGGTCGGCCAGACGCGACCGGGTGCCGAAGTGCCGGTGGACCTGATGCGCAAGGGCAAGAGCATGCGTATACAGGTCACTGTCGGTGCGCTGGCTGGTGAGGATGACCCAACCGAGCAGGCTGCCGTCAACCCGACCAATGATGTCGGCGGTCGCCTGGGTCTGGTGGTGGAGGAAATACCGGCGGCGATGAAACAGCGCTGGGGTGTGCAGAGCGGCGTGCTGGTCAAGCAGGTGGTGCCCGGCAAACCCGCTGCCCGTGCAGGCCTCCGCAGTGGTGACATCGTCGCCCAGCTCGGGTTTGAAGAGGTCAACGACATGGAGGACTTCCAGCGCGTGGCCAAGACCCTGCCCAAGGGCGAGCTGCTGCCGATCCGCTTCTTCCGCGGGGGGCAACCCACGTTCCGTACCATCCAGATCGATGACTGATCGCCCTCCGGCGGGGTCGCCCCCGCCGGATTGCCCGGGCCACCGCCACCGGGATGGCGCGGTGTCACCGGGCACTCACTACTGATCCACAGTTCTGATAGACTTGCGCCACGCAACCGGAGCCATTCCGGTCTAACATTCTGATTTTTAAGGGTTTCTACTCCGCAGTGGCCACAGATCTCACCCATATCCGCAATTTCTCCATCATCGCCCATATCGATCACGGCAAATCGACCCTGGCGGATCGGTTTATCCAGGTCTGCGGCGGCTTGACCGACCGGGAGATGGCCGAGCAGGTCCTGGACAGCATGGACCTGGAGCGAGAGCGCGGCATCACCATCAAGGCCCAGAGCGTTACGCTCGACTACACCGCGCGGGACGGCAAGACCTACCAGCTGAACTTCATCGATACCCCCGGCCACGTGGACTTCTCCTATGAGGTGTCCCGTTCCCTGGCTGCCTGTGAGGGTGCACTGCTGGTTGTGGATGCCGCGCAGGGCGTCGAGGCCCAGTCGGTGGCCAACTGTTATACCGCCATCGAGCAGGGGCTGGAGGTTATTCCGGTCCTGAACAAGATGGACCTGCCGCAGGCGGATCCGGACAAGGTGGCGGAGGAGATCGAGGACATCATCGGTATCGACGCCACTGAGGCCACCCGCTGCAGTGCCAAGTCCGGGCTGGGTGTGGAGGACGTGCTGGAGGACCTGGTGCGCCTGGTGCCGCCGCCCGAGGGTGACGTGAACGCGCCGCTGCAGGCCCTGATCATCGACTCCTGGTTCGACAGCTACCTGGGGGTGGTATCCCTGGTGCGTGTGGTGCAGGGCACCCTGAAAACCAAGGAAAAGATAGTCACCAAGTCCATCAACCGCGCCCATGTGGTGGACAGCGTGGGTATCTTCACGCCCAAGCGCAAGGAGACCGGTGTGCTCCGTGCCGGAGAGGTGGGCTTTGTAGTGGCCGGGATCAAGGACATTCACGGTGCACCGGTAGGCGATACCCTGACCCACGCCAAAGGCGCCGAGGAAGTGGCCATGCTGCCGGGCTTCCAGAAGGTGAAGCCGCAGGTCTACGCCGGCCTGTTCCCGGTCAGTTCCGACGATTACGAGGCCTTCCGGGACGCGCTGGAAAAGCTGTCCCTGAACGATGCCTCCCTGTTCTATGAGCCGGAGACGTCTGACGCCCTCGGTTTCGGTTTCCGCTGTGGCTTCCTCGGCATGCTGCACATGGAGATCATCCAGGAGCGGCTGGAGCGTGAATACGACCTGGACCTGATCACCACCGCGCCGACCGTGGTCTACGAAGTGCTGCAGACTGATGGTACCGTGGTGAGTGTGGACAACCCGTCGCGTCTGCCCGAGGTGGGCTCGATCGAGGAGATGCGCGAGCCCATCGCCGAGGTGAATATCCTGGTACCGCAGGAGTACCTGGGCAATGTCATCACCCTGTGCGTGGAAAAACGCGGTATCCAGAAAGACATGCAGTATGTGGGCAGCCAGGTTTCCCTGCGCTACGAGTTGCCCATGAGCGAGGTGGTGATGGACTTCTTCGACCGCCTCAAGTCCGTGAGCCGGGGTTTCGCCTCACTGGACTACAGCTTTGCGCGCTTCGAGCCGGCAAAGCTGGTGCGCCTGGACATCCTCATCAACGGCGACCGGGTCGATGCACTGGCGCTGATCGTGCATCGGGATCACGCGCAGCAGAAAGGGCGTGCCATGGCAGAAAAAATGAAGGAGCTGATCCCGCGGCAGATGTTTGATGTCGCCATTCAGGCGGCCATCGGCGGCCAGGTGGTGGCGCGGACCACGGTCAAGGCCCTGCGCAAGAACGTCACCGCCAAGTGTTACGGTGGCGACGTGACCCGCAAGAAGAAGCTGCTGGAGAAGCAGAAGGCGGGAAAGCGCCGCATGAAGCAGCTGGGTCGTGTTGAAGTGCCGCAGGAGGCGTTTCTGGCGGTTCTGAAGGTGGACCAGTAGAATCCACCGGAACAACGAGAGAACGATAAATGGATATTAATTTCCCGCTGTCCTTTAATTTCAATTTCCCGCTGCTTCTGCTGTGGCTGGTCATTGTCACCGGTGCCATCTGGCTGGTGGACAGCCTGTTTTTTGCCCGCCGTCGTCAGCGGGACGCCGAAGAGCCGGCCGTGGTGGAGTATGCCAAGTCCTTCTTCCCGGTGCTGGCCATCGTCTTTGTCCTGCGCTCCTTCGTGGTAGAGCCGTTCCAGATCCCGAGCCGCTCCATGGTACCGACGCTGGAGGTGGGCGACTTCATCCTTGTGAACAAGTACGCCTACGGCCTGAGGCTGCCGATTTCCCGCAAGAAAGTGCTGGATATCGGTGAGCCGGAGCGGGGCGATGTGATGGTGTTTTTCCCTCCGCACCAGAATGAGACCTACTACATCAAGCGGGTGATCGGCCTGCCCGGTGACGAGATCCGCATCGAGGACAACGTGCTGTATATCAACGGCAAGCGCGCCTCACAGGAGCTGATCCAGGCACTGCCCCCGGCCAACCCGCAGTTCGAGGTGATGTGGGAGGAAATCGACGGCGAGCGGCACCTGATGGCCAAGCACGTGGTACCGAGCCCCTATGCCAATTACAGTGCAGTGGTGCCGGAAGGGCATTACTTCATGGTGGGTGACAACCGGGACAACAGCCTCGACAGCCGCAAGTGGGGCTTCGTCCCCGAGCGGGATATCGTCGGCAAGGCGTTTGCCATCTGGATGCACTGGGACGAGCTGCTCAGCCTGCCAAGTTTCAAGCGGGCGGGCTCGATCCAGTAGGTCCCTCCGTCAATGGAATCGAAAACTGGTCACAATAACAATATCGAGGGCTTTTCCATGTCTGGGCAATTGCAAACCTCCCTTCGCCGTCAGCGCGGCATGAGCTTCTGGACCCTTATTCTTTATGTATGCGGCTTTGCGCTCATCATCCTTTTTTCGGCCAAGTTGGCTCCGGCTTATGTGGATGCGATGCATGTCGAAAATGGACTGAAAGGCCTTGCGGAAAAGGAAAATCTTCGGGACATGAGCCGGGGTGAAATCGTTCGCGATCTGCAAACCTACTTCACGCTCAATAATGTCCGTGGTGAGCCTGCGAAGTCAGTAAAGGTCATTCGAGGCGCTGATGGGGTGCTGGTGAGTATCGACTACGAATTGCGCGAGCCATTGCTCCACAATATTGATGTGGTCATGAAGTTCAACAAACAGCTCAATACCGCCAAGCCGGAGCTCTGCTGTGAGCCGCTGGTAGAATTGGAACAATACCGCAAACGTGACTGATATCCTTCTCGAGCGCCTGTGCCTGCGGCTCGGCCATCAATTTTCCCGGCCTGACCTGCTGGAACTGGCGCTGACCCACCGCTCTGCCGGAAGCCGTAACAACGAACGGCTCGAATTCCTCGGCGACTCCATCCTCGGCTTCACCATTGGTGCGGCCCTGTTCGATAAATTCCCCCAGGGCAGGGAGGGGCAGTTGAGCCGCCTGCGTGCGCAACTGGTCAGCGGCGAGACCCTTGCCAAGCTGGCGCGGGAGATGGACCTCGGCGATTGCCTGCGTCTGGGTGAGGGGGAAATGAAGAGCGGTGGCTTCCGCCGTGCCTCCATCCTTGCCGATGCAGTTGAAGCGCTGATCGGGGCGATCTACCTCGACGCGGGCCTCGAGGCCGCGCGGGAGCGGGTGCTGGCCTGGTTTGCCAGCCGGCTGGAGAACCTCTCACTGGAGACCGCCAAAGACCCCAAGACCCGCTTGCAGGAATGGTTGCAGGCGCGTCAGCGACCGCTGCCCGAATATACTGTGGTGGATGTCTCCGGTGCCGAGCACGCCCAGCGCTTTGTGGTGGAATGCCGGGTAAAGGGCCTCAATGCCCCGGTCCGCGGGGAGGCGAGCAGCCGCCGCAGTGCCGAGAAGCTCGCCGCCACCGAGGCTTACAACCGCCTGACCGGCGAAGATTGACCTTACACTTTGATCGGATTCCCGCCCGGCCTGACCCACTGGTTTCGGTCACCGCCCGGCGGGTAAATCGCAGTCAAATGATGACGGCGCAAACCCCTGGAGAACACCTTGACTGAATCATCCTCCCGTTGCGGTTATGTGGCCATTGTCGGCCGCCCGAACGTGGGCAAGTCCACCCTGCTGAACCACCTGCTGGGGCAGAAACTGGCCATTACCTCACGGAAGCCGCAGACGACCCGCCACAACATGCTCGGCATCAAGACCGTCGGCAGTAACCAGATCATTTTTGTCGATACCCCGGGCTTGCACGCGGATGCCGACAAGGCGATCAACCGCTACATGAACCGTGCCGCCAGCAGTGCGGCCCGGGACGTGGACGTGGTGGTATTCGTGGTGGAGAGAACCCGCTGGACCGAGGGTGACCAGTTGGTAGCGGACAAGCTGCGCGGGCTGAAGTGCCCGCTGATCATTGCCGTCAACAAGGTGGACCAGCTGGAAGACAAAAACAACCTGCTGCCGCAGTTGCAGGCCCTCGCTGAACAGCATCCCAATGCCGAGATCGTGCCCATTTCTGCCCTGCGCAACGTCAACCTGGATACCCTGGAAGAGGTGATCGTCGAACGGCTGCCCGAGGGCGTGCACTTTTTCCCCGAGGACCAGATCACCGATCGCAGCTCCCGCTTCCTGGCGGCGGAGATCGTGCGGGAGAAGGTCATGCGTCAGCTTGGCGCTGAAGTGCCCTACCAGGTCACGGTGGAAGTGGAGGAATTCAGCCAGGATGGTCCCATCCTGCATATCAGCGCGGCGATTCTCGTCGAGCGTTCTGGTCAGAAGCGCATCATCATTGGCAACAAGGGCGAGCGCATCAAGCAGATCGGCAGTCAGGCGCGCGTGGATATGGAGCGCCTCTTTGACAGCAAGGTGATGCTGAACCTCTGGGTCAAGGTCAAATCCGGCTGGTCCGACGACGAGCGCGCCCTGCGCAGCCTCGGCTACCGGGACGACTGAGTATGCCCGTCACCGACAGCGGTTCCGCTGTCGAGAGGCTCGCCACCTGTAGCTGCGGTCAACTGCAGCTGCGGGCCAGCGGGGAGCCGGTGCGCATTTCCGTGTGTCACTGCCTCGCCTGCCAGCGCCGCACCGGCAGTGTCTTCGGGGTTCAGGCGCGCTTTCCGTTGGACAGGGTCTCCGTGCACGGGTACAGCAAGGCCTATCTGCGGATTGCCGACAGTGGTAACCAGCTTACTGGTCACTTCTGCCCGGAATGCGGCGCCACCGTTTACCTGACACTGGATATCGAGCCGGATCTGGTGGGTGTGCCTGTGGGGGCTTTCGCCGATCCGTGTTTCCCGCCACCACCGGCATCGATCTACGAGCAGCATCGTCATCCCTGGGTCGGTTTGCCGGAAGATATCGAACACTGGCGCTGACGGGTAGAATGGCCGCTCGACAGCGACTTTGACCGCACGATATTCATGGCGCAACCGCAATCACCACTGCTGCCGGCGTATATCCTCCACTCGCGCCCCTACAGCGATTCGAGTCTGATTCTCGAATTGCTCACACCGGAGCACGGGCGGATCGGCTGTGTGGCCCGGGGGGCGCGCCGCGACAAACAGCGCCGCCAGCAGGCCCTGCAGCCTTTCAGCCCGTTGTTGGTGACACTCATGGGGCGGGGTGAACTCAAGACCCTGGGGCCGGTGGAGAGTGCCGGCAGTTCGCACTGGTTGCGTGGTCGTGCGGTCTACGGTGGCCTCTATGTGAACGAATTGCTGGTGCGCATGCTGCCGGTCGCGGAAGCCCAGTATCAGGTTTTTGCGGCCTACCAGGACTTGCTGGGCGACCTCAACGCCCTGGGTGGCGAAGACTCAAACGAATTGCTGGCTCCCCTGCGGCGTTTTGAATTGAGGCTCCTCGGCGAGCTGGGCAATTGCCCCTCGCTGGACTACTGTGCGGGCACCCGGGGGCCGCTGGACAAGAGCGGGCGTTATCGACTGGTGCGGGAAACCGGTTTTATTCCCGTACACCGCGGCGAAGGTGCCGCTGCCCGCGTCGACGAGTTTACCGGTGCGGAACTCCTGGGGCTCCACAGTGTTTTACAGGGGGAACATTTTTCACCTGAATTTCTGGGGGCCGCCAAACGCCTGACCGGTTTGTTGCTGGGGCCGCTCCTCGGCGAAAAGCCGCTCCGGAGCCGGGAATTGTTCAGACAGGTTTACGGAAAACAGTGATCGTTAGTATCGGCACGGATATCTGCAGCTATACCCGTATCGAGGCGGCCTGGCGCCGCTTCGGGGATCGCTTTGTCGAACGGGTGCTCTGTGCCCCGGAGCGCGAGGCCTTCTATCAACTGGCGGTGCCCAACCGGGCTGCCTACCTGTGCAAGCGCTTTGCCGCCAAGGAGGCCCTGGGTAAGGCGCTGGGCACCGGCATCGGTGCGGGAATTTCCTGGCAGGATATTGAAGTGCGCCGCCGGCGGGGCCTCGGCCCGCAAGTATTGCTCAGCGGGGAGGCCCGTCGGCGGGCAGATACCCTCGGTGTCGGGAATATTCACCTGACGCTCTCCGACGAGAAGGATTTTGCCCTCGCGTTCGTGATCTTCGAGGGGGTTTCGGTCCTTTAGCCCGAAGGGCGAACCCTCAGTGCTCGTTGGCTTCCTGCAATTCAGCGAGGCCGAACAGCACATCCAGGTCCTGCTCTGAAGCCCACTCCCGCAATGCCCGGATCTGTCGGATCACCGCGTCCACTGCGACTTCATCGATCGTCGCCTCGTCCTGTCCCTGCAGGGGACGCAGCAGTTCCTGCAGGTGACCGGTGGCTTCCCGCAGGCGCGGAACACCGCAGTAACAACAGCCGCCGTGTACCCGGTGTACCAGTTCATAGAGGCCGCGGTGATCACCGGCGGCGAACAGGCGGTGTATCTCCTGCTCGTCGGCCAACAGCCCGCGGATCAGCATCTGCAGCATGTCCCGTGCAAGCGTTGCGTCGTTGTTACTCAGTTCCAGGCTCTCAGTGATATCCACCAGCCGCGGAAGATCGAGCGCGATTCGCTCAGTGCGCTCCGGGGCCAGTATCTTCATCCATCGCTGGATCGTATGAGTGAGCTGAGCCTCGCTGACTGGCTTGCTGAGGTAGTCGTCGAGCCCGGCGGCCAGCAGTCGCGCTTTCTCTTCGCTGCCTACATGGGCGGTAAGAGCGATGATGGGGGTGCGTTGGTCTCCCTCCTCGGCGCGGATCTGGCGCGTCGTTTCGATGCCGTCCATGCCCGGCATCTGAATATCCATCAATACCAGGTCGAAAGACCCCTGCCGGAACTGCGCCAGCGCTTCCTCGCCGCTGGCGGCGAGCACCGTTTCCACGCCGAGGCCCCGCAGCAGTTCGCTGATCAGCAGCCGATTGGCCTCGTGGTCGTCCACGGCAAGGACCCGGGTCGTTGTCGGCCCGGGCAGTGCCTGCTGGAGGCCTGTCTGCTTCACGGAGCTCTGGTGGGGGGCGGCACGGCGCAGTGCGCGCAACAGGTTGTCCCGGGTCACCGGCTTGGCCAGGAATGCCAGCGCGCGGGTGCGCAGCGGTTCATAGCAGCGGCGCAGCTCCACCGGCGAGCCCTGCACGATGATTCGGCACTGGTAGGTATCTGCGAGGCATTGAACGCAGCGGATAAACGGCTCGAAATCACCCTCAGCCATGGCGGTGTCAATGATCACTGCGTCGGGCAGGGCGTCGTGACGCCACATCTGCTCGATGGCGGGCTCAAGGGTGTCAGGCTCGGAGAGTTCGACGGGTTCCACCTGCCAGTGCTGAAGCAGCTGGGCCACTTGCATGCGCGTCATGCGGTTGGGATCTGCCAGAAGAACCCGGGCTCCCGGGAAGCGCTCGCGGATGGGGGCGGTGCGGTTGCGCTCCAGCCTCAATGGCAGGTGTATCCAGTAGGTCGCGCCGCCGCCCGCGGCCTCGTCCACACCGATACTTCCACCCATCTGTACGATCAGGCTGCGCGCGATGGCAAGTCCTAGCCCGGTACTACTGAGCTGCTGGTCCTGCTCGTGGGGCGAAGTTTCCAGCAGCTTGTGCAGTTCGACCCGGTCGTGCCCTACGGCCCGGTTGCCGAGATCGGTGACGCTGACGCGCACCAGCAGCTCGGAGTCCTTGCTGCTCTGCACGCTGATACGGATGGGGATATTGCCCTCGGCGGACTGGCGCACGGCGTTCCCGACCAGGCTGGTGAAGATCTGCTTGATGCGCAGGGGATCGCCAATCAGCGTGCTCGGGAGCTTGCTGTCGATCAGGGGCACCAGCTCCAGGCGATGATCGTAGGCGAAGGGGGCGAGGATCTGCAGGGTTTCCTCCAGCACCAGTCCAAGATCCATGGGGGTGTGGTCCAGCACCAGGTTGCCGGACTCGATGCGGGAGAAATCCATGATGTCGTTGATGGTCGTCAGCAGGTTCTCTGACGAGCGCAGAATTGTCTGCAGGTAATCCTGCTGCAGTTCGTCCAGCTCCGTTTTCAGCAGCAGGTTGGTGAAGCCAATAATGCCGTTCAGTGGCGTGCGGATTTCGTGGCTGGTATTGGCGAGGAAGGTGGATTTCACCCGGCTGGCCTCCACGGCTTTTTTCCGTGCCAGGTCCAGCTCGATATTCTGCTCTTCCATGGCATCCAGGGACTGGCGCAGGTCCTCCATGGACTGGAGGACATTCGACTTGTACTCCTCCTGGTAGCTCCGCAGGTTTTCGGCCATGGTGTTGATCCTGCTGGCCAGGCGGTGCAGCTCGCGGTTGTCCACCTCCTCATCGCGGGTTTCAAAGTGGCCGCGACCGATCGATTCCAGGCGGTCGCCCAGCCGCTCCAGCGTGCGGCTGAACTTTTCAGAAATAAAGGTGGACCAGATGAGTGCACCGAGGGTGCAGAGAATCAGACCCAGCAGTGTGACCAGCAGCACCTGGTAAGTTCCAACGGCGAAGTAGGGACGATGCAGCTCGATGCTGATCCAGCAGGTGATCTCTGGTCCCTTGAGCGGGTGCAGGACCTGCAGGCTGTCGCCCTTCTCGAAAATGAACGGGCCATTGCGCGCCACATCCCTGGCCGTGATCTCGACCCTTGGCCGGGGCCCCTGCTTGGAAAGCACCTTCAATTCGGCTTCGCCGGAGGCCCCGGCGCTCTTGACGGAGTAGACGCGGACCGAGCGTACCATGTCCTTCTCGAGCATCAGAGCCAGCAGGCTTTTCTCGAGCCATTCGCGACGCAGGTGGGTCGGGTGGTCACCGCTCAACTCGATCAGTTCGGCCAGTTGCTCGGCACTGGCGCTGCCGTGTGCCAGCAGCAGCTGGCGGCGCTCATGCATCTGCTGCAGCGTGAACAGCACGCCCAGCACCACAGCCAGTGCCAGTGCAGGCGCCAGGGTGAAGCGGAATACCAGGGCCCGCAGGGAGCGGAGGTGGGCCGGGGGCTGGTGGGCCTGTCCCGGAGACTGGGTTGCTGCCATGGGGGAACCCCCGATTGGTGGTCGTGTTATTTTTGTTCGATTCTACCCCCTTGGGCCCGATACTGGTAGGCGCCGGGAGTTGAGGTCGCGAGGGGCCCCAAGGGCAGGTAGAATGGCGCTCCGCTTTTCGTTGGATCAAGCTCGCATATGGAATACCCGACGATTGCCGACTGCGTCGGCAATACGCCACTGGTCAGACTGCAGCGCCTGCCGGGGCAGACCAGCAACACCATCCTGCTGAAGCTCGAGGGCAACAATCCCGCGGGCTCGGTCAAGGACCGGCCGGCCCTGTCCATGATCAGCCACGCCGAGGCCCGCGGCCAGATCAAACCCGGGGACACGCTTATCGAGGCGACCAGCGGTAACACCGGTATCGCACTGGCAATGGCAGCTGCCATCAAGGGCTACCGCATGATCCTGATTATGCCGGAGACCGCCACCGACGAGCGCAAGGCAGCCATGACGGCTTACGGTGCCGAGCTGATCCTGGTCTCCGGTGAAGCCGGTATGGAGGGTGCCCGCGACCTGGCCCTGGAGATGCAGTCCGAGGACAGGGGGCTGGTATTGAACCAGTTTGCCAATGCCGACAACCCGCTGGCGCATATGGAGGGTACCGGCCCGGAGATCTGGCGCCAGACCGGGGGTGAGGTGACCCACTTCATTTCCTCCATGGGCACCACCGGCACCATCATGGGCTGCGGCCGTTTTCTCAAACAGCAGAACCCGGAGATCCAGATTATCGGCCTGCAGCCTACCGAGGGATCGAGCATCCCGGGTATCCGCCGCTGGCCTCAGGCCTACCTGCCGCAGATCTTCGTGCCCGAGGAAGTGGATCGGGTCATCGACATGGATCAGGGGGAAGCAGAGGAAATGGCACGGCGCCTGGCGCGGGAAGAAGGCATATTTGCCGGCGTCTCCTCGGGCGGGGCGGTTGCGGCGGCGCTGCGGTTATCCGCCGAAGTGGAGAATGCGACCATCGTCGCCATCGTCTGTGATCGGGGGGACCGCTACCTCTCCTCGGGATTGTTCAGCCAGTAAACCGGTCGCGATTTATCCATGGTCCAAGTCCGTAAGCATCACTCCATCGGCACAGACGGCGAGCTGGATATCGAGTCCTGGCTGCGCCATGTGCAGACCCTGGCGAGCCTCGACGGCGGTGCGCTGGTCACCCTGCGCCGGGCGGCGGAGGTGAGTGCCGAAGCGGAAAAGCAGGCGATCGCCGCAGAGAATATCTGGGCCGAGGGAGCCAGCAGTTTCCTCACCGGCCTCGAGATGGCCGAGATCCTTGCCGACCTGCAGATCGACGGTGAAGCACTCTGTGCGGCGGTGCTGTACCGGGCAGTGCGGGAGAAACGCCTGCCGTTGAAGAGGGTCGAGGACGAGTTCGGCAAGACCGTCGCCAAGCTGATTCGCGGTGTCCTGCGTATGGCGGCAATCCGCAGCCAGAGTGCCGAGACCGGCAAGAATCAGAGCGTCGCGGTGGAGGAGCACTCCGAGAATATCCGCCGCATGCTGGTGGCGCTGGTGGATGATGTGCGCGTTGCGCTGATCAAGCTGGCCGAGCGCACCTGTGCCATTCGTGCGGCCAAGAACGCCGACCCGGCCAAACGCCGTCGGGTCGCCCGGGAAGTCGCCGATGTCTATGCGCCGCTGGCACACCGCCTCGGCATCGGCCACATCAAGTGGGAACTGGAAGACCTTTCCTTCCGCTACCTGGAACCTGACGATTACAAGCAGATTGCCAGGCTGCTGGACGAAAAGCGGCTGGCTCGCCAGAAATACATCGATGAAGTCCTGGAGCTGCTGCGCGGTGAACTGGAACGCGCGGATATTCAGGGCGAGGTCTACGGTCGAGCCAAGCACATCTACAGCATCTGGCGCAAAATGCGCCGCAAGAATATCGGCTTCTCACAGGTCTACGATATCCGCGCTGTGCGCATCCTGGTGCCGACCGTGCGCGACTGCTATGCAGTGCTGGGTATCGTGCACAACCTGTGGCGCAACATTCCCAATGAATTCGACGATTACATCGCCTCACCCAAGGAAAATGGCTACCGCTCACTGCATACGGCAGTGATCGGTCCGGAGCGCAAGGTGCTGGAGGTACAGATCCGCACCTTCGCCATGCACGAAGAGGCGGAGTACGGCGTTTGCGCTCACTGGCGATACAAGGGCACCGACCAGAAATCCGAGGGGCAGGACGGCTACGAGCAGAAGATCTCCTGGCTGCGCCAGGTGCTGGACTGGCACGAGGAAGTGGGGGGCAACCCGCTGCAGGACGACCTGCAGTCCAGCGATGTCGATACCCGCATTTATGTGTTTACCCCGGACGGCCATGTCGTCGACCTGCCCCGAGGTGCGACGCCGCTGGACTTTGCCTACAAGATTCACACCGAGATCGGCCACCGCTGCCGTGGTGCCAAGGTGGACGGTCGTATCGTGCCGCTCAACCACGAGCTGCTCACCGCCAACCAGGTGGAAATCCTGACCGGCAAGCGGGAGGCGCCAAGCCGCGACTGGCTCTCTCCGGGGATGGGTTACATCACCACCTCGCGGGCCCGCGCCAAGGTCATTCACTGGTTCAAGCAGCAGGCCCGCGATCAGAATATCGCTGATGGCCGCAGCATCCTCGACGGGGAGTTCAAGCAGCTGGCGTTGATCGACTTCGACTTCGAGAAGCTGGCGGCCAAGCTCAACATGCATTCCCTCGACGACCTCTACGCGGCCGTTGGTGCCGGGGATATCGGTGTTGGCCAGGTGCTCAATGCCGCCCAGCGCATGGTCAAGGTGGACCGGGTGGAGCCGACTCCATCGCTGACTGCCTCCGTGGCCCGCGGCGAGGGCATGGCGGATGTGTATATCGATGGTGTCGGCAACCTGATGACCCATATCGCCCGCTGCTGCAACCCGGTTCCCGGTGACGACATCATGGGCTACATCACCCTCGGTCGCGGTGTTTCGATTCACCGCAAGGACTGCCCCAATATGTTGCGTATGCATGCCGACGAGCGCGAGCGGGTCCTGCAGGTGGAGTGGGCGGAAAAGCCCAAGGAGCTCTACGCGGTGGAAATCATGATCGAGGCATACGACCGCCACGGCCTGCTGCGCGATATCACCGCGATGCTGGACAGCCAGCGTATCAACATCACCGCCATGCAGACCCGCTCCAACAAGCACAAGCACACGGTGGATATGGTACTGACGGCAGAGATCCACAATTTCGAGGAATTGAGCCGCGTGCTCCACCGCATCAACCAGTTGCCCAACGTGGCCTCAGCAAAGCGGCGCATGCTGCACTGACGGCCACTGGCGGAAAGGGACCCGACCATGGAAGCACATTACTCCGTTGACGACCTGCTTTTCCTCATGGCGCAGCTGCGCAGTCCGGATGGCGGCTGCCCCTGGGATTTGAAACAGGATTTCTCCACCATCGTGCCTTCGACCATCGAAGAGGCCTACGAGGTTGCGGAGGCCATCGAGAAGGAGGACTTCGAGCACCTGCATGAGGAACTGGGGGATCTGCTCTTTCAGGTGATTTTCTATGCGCAGCTGGGACGCGAGGCCGGGCACTTCGATTTTTCCCGTATCGTCGACACCCTGGTGCGCAAGCTGGTCCGGCGACATCCCCACGTTTTTCCCAGTGGCGAACTGTACGGTGATAACCGCGGCGGGGCAGTGGACGAGGCTCAGGTGAAGCAAAACTGGGAAGCCATCAAGGCCGGGGAGCGCGATGCCAGGGGTGAGGGCGGCACACTCGACGGTGTAGCGGCAGGGCTGCCCGCGCTGACCCGCGCCGCCAAGCTGCAAAAGCGGGCCGCCGGGGTCGGCTTCGACTGGCCCGCAGTGGATGGTGTGCTGGCGAAAATTGAGGAAGAGATCGCTGAATTGCGTGCTGCCATTGCCTCGGAAGATCGGGAGCACGTCCGGGAGGAGCTGGGTGATCTCCTGTTTTCCTGCGTCAATGCCGCGCGCCACCTGAATGTGGACCCGGAGACTGCACTGCGGCATTGCAACCGCAAGTTTGAACGACGTTTCAACATCGTTGAGCGGGAACTGCAGGCGCAGGGGCGCCAGCCGTCCGATGCACCCCTGGAGGAGCTGGATCAGCTCTGGAACCAGGCCAAGGGGCAGGAGAACGGGCTGAAATAGCGCGGCCGGGGCACGCCCGGCCCGGGGAGATCAGCCGGCGACCAGCCGGTTGGTGCAGTTGCCGGTTTTTTCGAATTCCCCGACATTCTCCAGCGTGGCCCTGGTGATATTGCTGATCGCTTCATGGGTGAAGTAGGCCTGGTGGCCGGTTACCATGACATTGTTGAACGTCAGCAGTCGCGCAAATACGTCGTCGCTGATCACCGAGTCGGAGTGATCCTCGAAGAACAGGTCTTCCTCTTCCTCGTAAACGTCCAGTCCCAGGTAGCCAATTTTGCCGGACTTGAGCCCGCGGATAATCGCCGCGGTATCGATCACACCGCCCCGGGAAGTGTTGATCAGGCACACCCGGTCACGCATCTCGCTGATCGCCTTTTCATTCACCAGGTGACGGGTATCGGGCAACAGCGGGCAGTGCAGGGAGATGATGTCAGAATTCCTGCAAAGCGTATCGAAATTCACGTAACGCATGCCAAGTGTGCGACAGTCCTCGCTCTCCACCGGGTCGCAGCCAAGCAGTTCGCAGCCAAAACCGTGCATGATGCGGGCAAACACCGAGCCGATCTTGCCGGTGCCCACAATCCCCACGGTCTTGCCGTGCAAATCAAAGCCCATCAAGCCCTCGAGGGAAAAATTTCCCTCGCGAACACGAGCCTGGGCTCGCACCAGGCGTCGGATCAGGGCGAGGATCATGCCAACGGCATGTTCGGCGACCGCATAGGGGGAGTATCCGGGCACGTTGGCCACCAGAATGCCCAGCTCGTTGGCCGCGGCGATATCCACGTGATTGAATCCCGCAGAGCGCAGTGCCAGCATACGGATGCCCCTTTCCCGCATGCGTTTCAGCAGTGGTTTCGGGACCGGGTCGTTCACGAATACACAGATGACCTCGGCATCGTCAGCCAGGACGAGTGTTTGCTCGTCCAGGTGCGTATCCACATAATGCAATTCATGGCGATGCTGACGGTTGTAGCGATCGAAGTAACGCTTGTCATAGCTGCGGGCATTGAAAACGGCGATCTTCATCGGTTATCCCCTTCGATGGGCAGGGCGATATGGTGTGTAGGCACCCACGATAATGAGCATAGTCACGGGCTTGTGACTGGTTGTTCAGTTATCGTCCTGGTTGGCTGTATGCCCCTGCCGGCGGGGCCGGGAGGGCGTTCGGCAACCTTGCCCTAGTCAGGGGCAGCGTGTAAGGTAGCGCTCTTTTGGCGCGGCGGGCATTGGCACGTCCGATAATCTGGAGGCAATCTGACTATGCGAATCATTCTCTTGGGGGCGCCGGGGGCCGGCAAGGGCACCCAGGCTCAGTTCATTACAGAGAAATTCGGCATTCCGCAGATCTCCACCGGTGACATGCTGCGGGCAGCGGTGAAAGAGGGGACTCCCCTCGGTCTGGAAGCCAAGGACATCATGGCCGCCGGCAAACTGGTGTCGGACGATCTGATCATCGCACTGGTCAAGGAGCGTATCGCACAGCCTGACTGCGCCAACGGCTTCCTGTTCGACGGTTTCCCCCGCACCATTCCCCAGGCTCAGGCTCTGCTGGATGCAGATGTGCCCATCGATCACGTACTGGAAATTGCGGTTGACGACGAAGAGATTGTCAAGCGTCTCTCCGGCCGCCGGGTGCACGAGGGCTCCGGACGTGTTTACCACGTCATATACAACCCGCCCAAGGATGAGGGTAAGGATGATGTCACCGGCGAACCGCTGGTCCAGCGCGCCGACGATACCGAGGAGACTGTCCGTAACCGTCTCAAGGTCTATCACGAGCAGACTGCGCCCCTGGTAGGTTTCTACCGGGAGCTGGCGGAGCGCGCACCCGAGGCTGCCCCGAAATGCAGCAAGGTGGAAGGCGTTGGTACCATGCAGGAGATTCGCGAAAAGGTCATGGCGGCACTGAGCTGATCCAGTCTGCCTCACCGATCGTAAAAGAGCCCCCGCCCTGGGGGCTTTTTTGTGTCCGTCCAGCGCGCAAATGGCGGATGGTGTAGCCTTTTGCGTGACTGATTTTCTGCTCACACCGATTACCGATAGGATCAAATACATGTCGACAGCGGTCATCCTGATGAACCTGGGGACTCCTGCTGAGCCGAGCGCCCCGGCGGTGCGACAATTCCTGCGGGAGTTCCTCTCCGATCCGCGAGTGGTGGAAATCCCCCGCCTGGCCTGGTTGCCCATACTGCACGGGATCATCCTGCCCCTCAGGCCCGCGCGTATCGCGCCGGCCTATGCGGAAATCTGGAACACCGGCCTGGATGGCGAGCCGGTGAAGGGTGCTCCGCTGTTTTACTACACCCGCCGCCAGGCCGAATTATTGCAGGAGCGGCTGTGGCAGAAGCGCCCGGACGTCCGTGTCGACTTTGCCATGACTTATGGCGATCCCCGGCTTTGTGATGTCATAGAGCGTCTGCAGCGGGAAGGCTTTGATTCCTTTATGGTTTTTCCTCTGTATCCACAGTACTCGGCGACCACAACAGGTTCTATTTACGATCAGGTGGCGCAAATCTATCGCCACAGCCGCAATATTCCGAATATCTCCCTGGTGCACGATTATTACCGGCACCCCATGTACGTGCGTGCCCTGGCAAATTCCGTACGTGAACACTGGGAAAAGCACGGTGCGGCGAAAAAACTGCTGCTGTCTTTCCATGGTATTCCCAAGGCAAATGTGGACAAGGGCGATCCCTATTACGATCAATGCCGGGGAACTGCCGAGCACCTGGCGGCGGAACTGGGGCTGGAAAAGGATCGCTGGCAACTCTGCTTCCAGTCCCGCTTCGGCAAGGCTGAATGGCTGCAGCCTTATACGGATAAAACACTCATCGAGTGGGGCAAGCAGGGCCTGGAGAGCGTCGATGTTATCTGTCCGGCGTTTGCGGCGGATTGCCTGGAGACCATCGAGGAAATCGCGGAGGAGAATCGCGCTAATTTTGTCGAAGCCGGTGGGGGGGAGTATCGCTATATCCCCGCTCTGAATATCCGCCCTGATCATATTGAAACCCTGGCCCGGATTGTTGAAGAGAGGCTTCCTCAGTTCTCAAAAGTATCCGGCTGAACGATAGGGATTCCTGTTTGCCGCCCCTTTAATTGGATTGGCGGCGGCAAATTTCCGCAAAAGTTATTTTTTATTGGCCTAAACACGGTTTTTTTTCCCTTTTTCCTTGCAAAGCAATTTTTTTTTATTAACTTTGATAAAGTTGCAGCGTTTACAACGTTGCGGCTTGCTGCAATTAAAGCCCGGGAGGTGGGTAAAAAGTCCCGGGGCAGCAAAACGGCAATACTGCCAGCACACTTTCAGATTGATTGCAGAGGTAGTTTTCCGACTCTGACAGGAGACAAGGGATGGCACGAGTAGCGAAGAAGAGAAAGCAGGCCAAACGCCCTGCGAAGGCAAAAGCCACAGCAGCCGTTTCACCGGTCGTCAGCAAAGCTGAAAAAGCAGTGGAGTCCGCAACCAAGTCCCTGGACACCCAGATGGATCGGGTTGCCAAGGCGCGTGAGCGGGCACAGAAAACCGGTACCGCCGCTGCAAAGAAAGCCCTGACCAGCGCAAATGCCAAGGCGAAGGATTTGCGCGCCAAGGTGGCATCGGCCAAGGTGGAACTGGCGAAGGCCAAGGCGATGGATTCGGTTCGCCAGGCGGAAGAAGCTGCCAAGGCAAAAATCAGCGATATGGCTGCGAAGCTCTCCGATAAAGCCGAGAAGGATCTGGCGGCAGCGGTGAAGGCATTTGAAAGCCGCTGGAGAAAGACCCGCGCCAAGGCTGATGCCAAGAAGGTGAAGGCTGCCGAGAAAAAGGCTCAGGCCAAGCTGAAGGCCTCGGCCAAGAAGGCGGCGGCCAAGGCCAAGGCCCTGGAGAAGAAAGCGGCGGCCAAGGCCAAGGCTGAAGCCAAAAAGGCAGCCAAAAAGTCGGCCAAGAAGAAGGCTGGTCGACCCAAGAAGGCAGCTGCGAAGAAGAGCGCAGCCAAGAAGGCGGCTACCAAGAAAACTCCCGGTCGACCGAAGAAGTCCGCTCGCCGCGGTCGTCCGCCCAAGGCGGCCAAGACCAAGGCCACAGCCAAAAAGACCATGGCTCGCCGCGGCCGTCCGCCAAAGAAGCAGTAATGTCCCCTTCAGGGCCTGCCAACCACGCCGGTGGCTGGACAGGGTCTGGATAAGGTGCAGCCAGAAGCCCCGCTCAGCGGGGCTTTTCTGTTTCAGCGGGCTCCACTGCCTTTCAGCCGGGCCTTTCCCTGCAAGTGGGACCCGTAAACATGACTCTCTCCCCCGACCGTGCCACAATTCGCCCCCGAGAAGTTGTCAGCCGAGTTACCCGTGAAATTACTAGCCCTGGATACCACCTCTGGCGCCTGTTCCGTTGCCCTCTATGAAGACGGCCGGGTTACCGAGCAGTTCGTCAGGGCAGAGCGGGATCATACCCGCCGGCTCCTGCCGATGGTCGACGAGGTACTGGCCCAGGGCGGTGTGGAAATTGCTCAGCTGGATGCGTTTGCGGTCAGTCGTGGTCCGGGCTCATTTACCGGCCTGCGCATCGCGATCAGCTGCGTACAGGGTCTGGCTTTTGCCGCCGACAAGCCCGTGGTGCCCGTCTCGAGCCTGGCCGCACTGGCGGCCGGAGCGCACCGGCAGCATCCGGAGTGGCAGCAGGCTCCGGTGGTGGCGGCACTGGATGCCCGCATGGGGCAGGTGTACTGGGGCGTATACTCGCCGAAAGCCCCCAACTGCAGCCTGTTACCTGAGGCAGTACAGGATCCCGCGCAGGCAGCGCAGCAATTGCGCGAATCCGACCTGCCGCAGGAGCTCTATGGCGTGGGGCCCGGCTGGCATTATGAAGAACTGGCTCAGGCACCGGTCCGGGCTGTGGAGGTGGAGGCTCTGATCCACGCCCGGGATATTGCCGAGCTGGCAGCACTGTTGTGGCAAAACGGGGTCAGTGTGCGTGCAGAGGAGCTGGAGCCGCTTTACCTGCGCGACGAAATCACCTGGCAAAAACGACAAAAAATCCGTTCGCAGTAACCATCCATGGAATTTTTTCATATCGTTATCCTGGCCCTGATCCAGGGCCTTACCGAGTTTTTGCCCATTTCCAGCTCGGCCCACCTGATCCTGCCGAAGGAAGTGCTTGGCTGGCCCGATCAGGGGCTCGCCTTTGATGTGGCGGTGCACTTCGGCTCCCTGACGGCGGTCATTATCTATTTCCGCAGTGAAGTCTGGGCTCTGCTCCGCGATGGTCTGGGCGGACTGGTGAATAACCGCTTCACCGATGACGGTCGGCTCGCCTGGCTGATCGTGCTGGCGACCATACCCGCCGGTCTCATTGGCCTGGCATTCAAGGGGTTTATCGAGACCCACTTGCGTTCGGCCGCGGTGATTGCCGCCACCACCATCGGCTTCGGCTTGTTGCTCTGGTGGGCGGATGTTTTCGGACGGCGCAAGGAGTCCCTCGCAGATCTCAACTGGAAAAAGGCGCTGATGATCGGTCTCGCCCAGGCGCTCGCTCTGATCCCCGGTACCTCGCGGTCCGGCATTACCATGACGGCGGGCCTGATGCTGGGAATGAAGCGCGAGGACGCCGCGCGCTTCTCGTTCCTGATGTCGATTCCGGTGATTGCGCTGAGCGCCATGCTGCTGACTTTTGACCTGCTGTCCCTCGATGCTGTGCCCTGGGGGGATATCCTGTTGGGCACGGTGCTGTCGGGTATCAGCGCCTACCTGTGTATTCACTTTTTCCTGCAATTTATCAGCCGCATCGGCATGGCGCCGTTCGCGATTTATCGCCTGTTGCTGGGTGCGGCACTGATCTGGATGATCTGGGGGTAAACCATGGCGACTGTCGCATTTCTCGGGCTCGGCGTAATGGGGTATCCGATGGCGGGCTTCCTGGCCAACGCCGGCCACAGCGTGCGCGTCTATAACCGCACTGCGAGCCGCGCCCGGCAATGGCTCGATAGCTATCCCGGGGAAGCCTTCGCAACCCCGGCCGAAACCGCCAGTGGTGCCGAACTGGTATTTGCCTGCGTCGGCAATGACAACGATCTACGGGAAGTCGTGACCGGTGAACAGGGCGCTTTTGCGGGAATGCAGGCCGGCAGCCTGTTCGTGGACCACACCACCGCCTCGGCGGATGTGGCCCGTGAGCTGGCGGCCATAGGTGCCGAGCGGGGTATTGGTTTCCTCGATGCTCCGGTTTCCGGAGGTCAGACCGGCGCGGAGAATGGTGCGCTGACCATCATGGTCGGCGGCGAACAAGCGGATTATGAGCGCGCACTGCCTTTTCTGCAGTGCTACGCCCGCGCCACCAACCTGCTGGGGCCGGTGGGCAGTGGCCAGTTGTGCAAAATGGTCAACCAGGTCTGCATCGCCGGTATCGTACAGGGACTCGCCGAGGGGCTCCATTTCGCCCGTGCGGCGGGCCTGGACGCGGAACAGGTGGTGGAGGTGATCTCCAAGGGCGCTGCCCAGAGCTGGCAGATGGAGAATCGCTACAAGACCATGTTGGCCGGTGAATACGAGCACGGGTTCGCAGTCGATTGGATGCGCAAGGACCTGGGCATCGTGCTGGACGAAGCCAAGCGCAACGGTGCCCTGTTGCCAGTGACCGCGCTGGTGGACCAGTTCTACAGTGAGGTGCAGGCACTCGGAGGTGGCCGCTGGGATACTTCCAGCCTGTTCGCACGGCTCATGCATGTGCGCCCCTTCGAAGACAAGACAGATTAGCCCACCCCTCCACCATGAAGGTCCTGCTCCTGTCCGCCTACGATGCCGGCAGCCACAAGCACTGGCGGCGCGGCCTGGTCGAGGCGATTCCGGACTGGCAATGGACCGTACTGACCCTGCCGCCGCGCTATTTCAGCTGGCGGATTCGCGGCAACAGCCTGAGCTGGGGCAGGGGGGAGGATGCCGCCGAACTCCGCCAGCCATGGGACCTGATTGTCGCCACCTCGATGACGGATCTGTCGGCGCTGCGGGGCCTGGTGCCGGAGATCGCCCGGGTGCCCACGGTGGTCTACTTTCACGAAAACCAGTTCGCTTACCCGCGCTCGAAAGACGCGTTCCAGTCTGTCGAACCGCAGCTTCTGAATATCTATACGGCCCTCTGCGCTGACCTGTTGCTGTTCAACTCTGAATTTAATCGCCGGACCCTGCTGGATGGTGCCCGCCGCCTGCTCAAGCGCTTTCCGGATTGCGTGCCGACGGGTGTCTGCGAGGAGGTCGAGGGCAAGTCCCGGGTGTTGCCGGTTCCAGTGGAGAACGACCTGTTTCAACCTGGCAGTTCCCGGGCTGAGCTGCCGGAGGAGACCCTGGTAATCACCTGGGCTGCGCGCTGGGAATACGACAAGGGGCCGGAACGGCTGCTGCAGATCCTTGACGGGCTTGTGGAGCGCGGAATCGGGTTCAGGCTGAACCTGCTCGGTGAGTCCTTCCGTAACAGCCCCGCGGAGTTTGAGGAGATTCGTCGGCGCTTCGGTCAGCAGTTGCAGGCTCTGGGCTATCAGGCCTCGACAGAAGCCTATCGGCAGTTACTGGGAGGCAGCCATGTCTTCCTGAGTACCGCTCACCACGAATTCCAGGGCCTCGCAGTGATGGAGGCTTGCGCACTCGGCTGTTCTCCGCTGGTGCCTGACGAGCAGGCATACCCGGATTACTATCCCGCGCAGTGTCGCTATGGCTCGGTCGGTGAGGCAGTCAACCGGCTGACCGCCCTGGCAGAGGTAGCGAAGTTGCGCCGACCACTGCCACAGGTGGATATGTCACCACTGTGCTGGAGCCGACTGGCCGGGGAATACCGGCGCTGGCTGGCACGAACGGCTGAAAGGAGCAGCTGAAAGGAATCGCTGGAACGACGCGTAGCCAGCGGTACCGGACCTGAGCCTCAGCGGCAGTCTTCATTACATGATCTTGCTGGGGTCGTTCAGCAGGAAAAGCTGGTCAGCAGGAACAGGAGTGCGAACACTCCGAAATCAACCGCCAGCGTTACCGGGCTGAAGGGTTCACCGAAAAGTTCATAGGCTCGGGGGGGTGCCAGTTGAGTTTTCAGGGGCTCGTTGGATTAGCGTTGAGATAAGGCTATCAGCAGGATCTGGAAGAGGTGCTCTCGCATTTGCGAGATCTTGCTTCAATTCCAGCCTGTGAAAAGGACTCCGTGGCAGGCCAGCAGAGGGCGCCTGCTGTTTACGGCTTGTTCGCCGCCGATGGGTTACGGGTCTCCGCTTTGGAGCCATTTTTCATCAGCAGTGGTCGGACAAGGATCAGGGCCGAAACAACACCCAGGCCCTGGAGCAGAATGAAAATGCCAACGGGAATCTCTGCACGGATTTTAACCAGTATGAATATGTAGGCGGCGAGTATTGCAATCATGATCGCCACCGCTGCCAGTCCCATCACTTTGATCAGCTTTGATTTTCTATCCACCGCTGAGCCCTTTTGCTGGAGAGCGCGAAAAATAAGACAGCGATCAGAATGCTGATAAACCCCGCAGTATTTTCCAGGCAGGCTCAGTGCTCTGCCTTACATTCTGTCCTGTCTGTGAAGCTTTTTCAGCAACCTGATCGATGGCCATGCTTCCCGGCGGCCCTGAGTCCGCGATACCTGAGCAGCAGCTAAGGTGGCCGTGTAAGGCAGTGGCCGGGGAACAACACAGTCGCAAGACGCTGCCATCATCTTATCTCTTTTTCCCGAACCACAATGTCGACTGTTACCGCTGGCGGGCAATTTTCCGGTTGGTCATTTTATGTCCGAAATCCTGGTTTTGCGGCTGCCTTGATTGGCGCCAGCCCGGGGCTAGGCGGCGTACAATCCAGTGTCCGAAAAGGGTATTATTCGCCCCTGACTCCCGAGAATGCAGCACGGAATTGATAGCGTTTATGAGTAAACAGCGTGTACTGACCGGTATTACCACTACCGGCACCCCTCACCTCGGCAACTATGTGGGTGCGATTCGCCCGGCGATCGCCGCCAGCCAGGACCAGAATAACCAGTCCTTCTACTTTCTGGCCGACTACCACGCGCTGATCAAGTGCCAGGATCCGGAGCAGGTGCACCAGTCCACCCTGGAGATCGCCGCTACCTGGCTGGCACTGGGGCTGAACACCGACAATGTGGTCTTCTACCGCCAGTCCGATATTCACGAGATCCCCGAACTCACCTGGCTGCTGACCTGTATGACGGCCAAGGGCCTGATGAACCGCGCCCACGCCTACAAGGCAGCCGTGGATGCCAACCGGGCCGATGGTGAGGACTCTGACTTCGGTATCACCATGGGCCTCTATAGCTACCCGATCCTGATGGCGGCGGATATCCTGATGTTCAATGCCAACAAAGTGCCGGTGGGCAAGGACCAGGTCCAGCATATCGAGATGGCGCGCGACATTGCCCAGCGCTTCAATCACCACTACGGCGAGCACTTCGCGCTGCCGGAGGCCGTAGTGGATGATCATGTGGCGGTCCTGCAGGGCCTCGATGGCCGCAAGATGAGCAAGAGCTACGGCAACACCATCCCGCTGTTTTTGACCGAGAAGCAGCTGAAGAAGCACATCAACAAGATCAAGACCAACCTGCTGGAGCCGGGAGAGCCGAAGGATCCGGATACCTCTACCGTGTTTCAGGTATGGCAGGCGTTTGCGACTCCGGAGCAAACCGCCGAGATGCGCAGGGCTTTCGAGGAGGGCATCGCCTGGGGCGAGGCCAAGAAGCAGCTTTTCGAGCTGATCAATGGCCAGATCGGCGATGCCCGGGAGCGCTATAACGAACTCCTTGCCAATCCGGCACAGATCGAGCTGGAGCTGGAAAAGGGGGCGGAAAAGGCACGGGTCTACTCGGCACCGTTTATCGACAAGCTCCGTCACGCGGTCGGTATCCGCAAGATCGGCTGAAGGCAGGTACGATATGGCTGGTGAGCAAAACAATAACAAAGAGGACAAACCGATGAGTGAATCTCCGGCAAATACCGCCGCACCGATGGATGCACCCAATGGCCCGGGCAAGGGCAGTTGGGTCGATCGTGCGCTCAACTTTATTGAAGTGGTGGGCAACCGGCTGCCGGATCCGGCGGTGTTGTTCCTGATCCTGATGGTGACGGTATGGGTGCTGTCCATGCTGCTCTCCGGCGTCAGTTTCGATGCCATCCACCCGGCTACCGGTGAGGCGGTCCAGGTGACCAACTTGCTGTCCGGCGACAACTTTGCCTATTTCCTCTCCAACATGGTCACCACCTTTACCGGTTTTGCGCCTCTCGGCGTAGTGCTGGTCGCCATGCTGGGTGTGGGTGTGGCGGAGCAGAGTGGCTTCATCAATGCGGTGCTCAAGAAGCTGCTCGGCGTGACCCCCCAGATGCTGCTGACGCCCATGTTGATCCTGGTGGCCATCGTCAGCCATACGGCGGTGGACGCGGGTTACGTACTGGTGATCCCACTGGGCGGTGTGATTTTCTACGCTGCCGGCCGCCATCCGCTCGCCGGTATTGCCGCGGCCTTTGCCGGGGTTTCCGGTGGTTTCTCGGCCAACTTCGTGCCCTCGGCGATCGATCCTTTGCTGCAGGGTTTCACCCAGTCGGCGGCGCAGATTGTCAGCCCGGAACTGCAGCTGAACCCGCTCAACAACTGGTTCTTTACCTCTGCCTCCTGCCTCGTCATCGTGCTTTTGGGCTGGTGGCTGACGGACAAGGTGATCGAACCGCGACTGAAAAAAGTGGCGATCGACGGCGACCCGGAAGATATGCCGGTGATGCAGGAAGTCGGTGCACGCGAGCGCCGGGCGCTGCGGCTCTCCACCCTGGTGATGCTGGTTGGCATCGGTGCACTGATTGCCTGGATGCTGCCGGGGGATTCTGCCCTGCGCGACAGTGCGGGTAACCTGGCGGCCTTCGGTGCCCCGGCGATGAAATCCATCGTGCCGCTGATCTTCCTGCTGTTCGTCATTCCCGGTGTGGTGTTCGGCTATGCGGCGGGTACCTTCCAGAAGTCCAAGGATGTCATCGATGCCATGTCGAAAACCATGGGCTCCATGTCCTACTACATCGTCATGGCATTCTTCTGTGCCCTGTTCATCGCCGAGTTCGGGCGCTCCGGGCTGGGCACACTGCTGGCGGTGGAGGGTGGCAACCTGCTGGCGGCGATGGCGCTGCCGGGGCCGGTAACCCTGATGGGCATTATTCTTCTGGTCGGCTTCGTGAACCTGTTCGTGGGCTCCGCCTCCGCCAAGTGGGCGCTGCTGGCACCCATTTTCGTTCCGATGCTGATGCAGGTGGGCTTCTCCCCCGACCTGACCCAGGCGGCCTACCGGGTGGGTGACTCCTCCACCAATATCATCACGCCGCTGATGCCCTATTTCCCTCTGGTGGTGGTTTACTGCCAGCGCTACGTGAAGAGCACGGGAATCGGCACGCTGGTCTCCCTGATGTTGCCGTACTCGTTGGTGTTCCTGCTGTGCTGGTCGATTTTCCTGGTGATCTACTGGTCACTGGGTATTCCCCTGGGCCTGCAGGCCAGTTACACCTACCCCTGATACAATCCGGGTTCACAGAGTGATGGGGGCCTTCGCAGCCCCCATTTTTTTGGATTGGAAGATGGCTTACGTTTATCTCGCGATCGCAATTCTGGCCGAGGTGGCCGGTACCACGGCACTGAAGGCTTCCGAGCAGTTTACCCGGCCGCTGCCGTCGGTGATTGTCGTTGTCGGTTACGGGCTCGCGTTCTATATGCTGGCGCTGGTGCTGCGAACCATCCCGGTAGGGATTGCCTATGCCATCTGGGCGGGGGTTGGGATTCTGCTGGTGGCGCTGGCAGGTGCAGTCATTTACCGGCAGATTCCCGACTGGCCGGCGGTAGTCGGGATGACGTTTATCATTGCCGGCGTTGTGATTATCAACCTGTTTTCCAAGACCTCTGCCCACTGAAGTGGAGACCGGTAGTGTCAGGGGCAGTCATTCATCTCCTGGGCGCAGCATCTCGATATGGGGGATGCCGTCCTCGTCGTAGGGCTCAGAGACCTGCGCAAAACCGAACTCCCTGTAGAAATCCGCCAGGTACTGCTGGGCAGAGATGCGGATAGGGCTGGGCCCAAAATGCGTATCGCACAGTGCCAGCCCCCGCGCCATCAGTTCGCGGCCGAGGCCGGTTCTCCTTGCAACGGGTGCCGTCAGTACCCGACCGATCGACGGCTCGGAGTACTTGTAGCCCGGGTCGACCACGCGCAGATAGGCCAGTAACTCCGGCTCGCTTTCCTGTGGTTGCCAGGCGGCGAGGTGCCAGCTGTGCTGGTCCCTCCCGTCTGCGTCCTGGTAGACACAGTCCTGTTCCTCCACGAAGACTGCCTGGCGGAGTCTCAGGATGCTGTAAAGCTGCTGCAGGGTGAGGTCTTCGAAGCGTGACCAGTGCCAATCTTGCATGGTGAATGCGAGTCTTATCGTTGCCAGGGAAGGTTCACCAGAATACCGGATTCCCGGACCTGAATCCCGCTCCGGGCTGCCTTTCGTTAAGGGCTGTTTTACGCTCGGGGCTGTTTTACGCTCGGGGCTGCTTTCCGGTCAGGGCTGCTTTCCGCTCAGGGCTGTTCCCCATCTGCTTGCGCACGCCAGCGGGGGCGGGTGCTGCCGTCCCGGGGGGCGGGCCAGCCTTCCCGCTGTTGCCCGCGGTCCCCATCGCTCTCCTCGGTCTGGTCGTGGAATAGCTGCACCCGGGTTTCGTAGGGCATGTCGATGCGGGCCTCATCCAGGGCCAGTTTGATGGCCCTGATGACATCCGAACCAATGTGATTGGCATTGGTTTGCCGGCTGTTGGTCCACCAGCGCATGCGGATGGTGACCCAGCTCGCGGCCAGTTCCCAGGGCAGGGCTTCTACGGGGGGCCTTTTCTGCACACCCTCGACTTTACTGACCGCATCCACCAGCACTTCGCAGGCGCGGTCGATGCCGTCGCCATAACCGATACCCACATCGTATTCGCTGCGCCGCAGGGGGTGGGCCGTCTTGACCACGACTGCATTGGTGTAGATATCACTGTTGGGGATGACCACCCGCTGGCCGTCATAGGTGCGAATCAGCGTTGCGCGGTTTTCGATTCTCTTGACGGTGCCTTCGAATTCCCCGACGCGGATCTGGTCGTTCACGCGAAATGGATGCCTGATCAGGATCAGCAGTCCGGCCAACCAGTTCTGCAGGATATCCTTGAACGCAAAGCCGAAGGCGACGGAGCCCACACCCAGACCTGCAACCAGGTCACCGGGATTCAGGGTGGGCATGACAATGGTGGCGCCAAGCAGGAAACCGATGCCGACCACGATCCACTTGACGAGACCACCGAGAACTTCCCCGAGGTTGGTGCGATCCCGGCGGGCAAAATGGCGACAGGTAAGGTAGCTGAACAGCAGGCCGAGCAAATAGAACAGCAGCAGGACGATCAACGCGGCAATGACGTTCGGCAGATGCTGAATGCCATCGGCAACCCAGGTATCCACCTTGTCCAGGGCAGTCTCCACACCCCGGTCCACCTGTTCCGGGAGTTCCTTGATCGCCTCAGTGCTGTCCTGCTGTGCTGCCATCACCGCTGTCCATTGCCGGGAACCCGCCTGTTAATTGGCGGGTCCCTCGGCAGCAGTTTAGCTGAGACGTGACGGTGGCATGTCAGCCTGCGGTCAAGGGGCAGGCGATGGGGCTGCGCTCAGGATGCCGGTGACTCCGTACGCTGGAAATGGCCGTGGCGCAGAAAGTGGATCACCTGCGTAATGACGGCATCATTCTGCATCATGAAAACATGGGTGACGGGCATCTCCAGGTGGTCGCTCATACCCTCGAGCCTGGTGCTCTCCACCGAGACCTTGCCGTCATCGCTGGCGGGAATGATCTGCGACAGGACGGGGTTGATACTGCGGGTGCCGGCAATGACGCCCACTTCGAAACCCGCTGGGCCCAGCCGGTTGGGCACACTCTCTTTCCCGGTACCGAGCTGCAGGCCGGCATCTCCGAGGATGAGCTGAAATCCGGGCATATCACCCAGGGAATCCACGACTTCGCTGCCCTGGTTCGGTGGGCCGAGCATCACTACACGACCGAGATTGGGGATGGTTACGCGGCTGAGATACTGGCGCACCAGAATACCGCCCATAGAGTGGGTCACGAAGTGCACCTTCGTGCTTCCTGCGCACTGATCCAGCGTGGGGGCGATCGCCTTACCGGCAAGCGCCTCGATGGGGTATTCAGTTGAGGGGTAGTCCACATTGACCACATGGAATCCTGCTGAACCGAGTCGCTCGGCCATTGTCTCCATGGAGCCGTCCGAGCGGCCCAGGCCGTGTAGCAGGATCGCACAATCTCCACTGGCGAATGACGGCAGGGGGAGGAACAGCAGGAGAAGTGAAGCTGCAGTGAGCAGGGCGTTCATGGTGGCAGGATCCGGTTCAGCGATGAGCACGCGCCCCGATGGGCACGCGGATCTCACTATAACGCCGAAATTCGCTGGCTGCAGCCGGGATTGACGGGATTAATTGGCGAGGCGGGATTTGCGAGAGAAGAGCGCACGCAGGTTGAAGCGTTTCGCTTTCCGGGTTGCCTCTGCGTTTTCGTCCCGTGCATGCTCGAAAAACTGCACCAGCGAATCGGCCTCCTCCTCAGAGAAGCGCAGCGGCTGGAAGCGGGTGTAGCCCCGGCGGCCGAGGAACTGTCGCAGGGACTGCTCTGCGGGGACATATTTCATCGACCAGTCGCTAAAGAGCCTTGCCGCGACAGTCTTCAGGGAAAGGGTGGTCACCTGGTGATGGCGGCTGTCGGCGCAGATACGCCGGAACGTTTCGTTCACCACCTCCCGTTCGCCCTCGAGGGCCTGGAAAAAATAACCATCGCCGAAATAGAGAATGCCACCCACATCACTGCGGCTGTTGTTCTGACGGCTCTGCATCAGGATACGGGCGACAGTGGGTTCGACGCCACTCTTGGCGGGTAGCGGGAAGAAGGAAGCCTTGCTGGCGTAGACCAGGCGTACGAGTTCGCCCATGCTGAGTCCCCTTGCTTGCTTTTTTTGTGAGCTATAGCGCACAAGTACGCAGGCGCGCCAGCGACAGATCACTGCGTCACATTTCATGCTCACTGTCTTCAGGTTAGTTGAATTCTGCGCTTGTGTGCGCGGTGCATCCTCCGGCACTTGCCTGGAGCCGGGGTGGATGAAGTTGGGGATCGTCGAGGGCGGAGGTGGCGCCTTGTCTTCTAGCCGGCAGTGGTTGGTTTCGCCCCGCTTGCACGGGCGACCATCTCGCGGACGTGGTTGCTATCGGGTTTCATTGCTAGGCGTTCCTCACAGAACGCCTCTGCAGTGCCGCGTTCTCCCAGTCGGAGGGCGGCCTCGGCCAGCGTCCAGTCGATGATGTCGCGCTGGGCGTGACTACCCCCGAAGGTATTGGCGATGGCACGGGCGCTGTGCAGATGGCGGATGGCACTGCCGTAATCGCCTTCCCAGAAGGCACTGAATCCCTCCACCAGGGGCAGACCGGTCTCCCAGCCCCAATGGCACACCTCGCGGTGGCTGTCGCGCCCGGCGCGCAGGCAGTTACCAACCCGCTCCAGTGCCTGCTGGCGGCCGGCGCCGAGAAATGCCATGGCGCCGTGCCAGTCATTGAACGGGTAGTGGTGACCGTCTGCGTGGGGCTCCCAGCAGTCCGCCAGTTCCTGCCAGCGTTCGCCGACGTCACAGCCGGCAAGGACCAGTCGCCACAGCAGCGCTGCTGCGTCTACGAGATCCAGTGCCATGACACTGGCGTCACGGCGGATCGGGCCGTCGTAGATTTCCAGGGCCTCTTCCGTTTCGCCCTGATCCAGGTGGTAGAGGGCCCGGTGCCACCAGTTGTGCACTTTGAAGAAATTGTCCTCCCCGGCCCAGAAGGGCTCACGTTCCTGCATCCAGCGGATTCCCTCTGCAGTGCGGCCCTGCATTTCCAGTACGTGGGCCACGGCGTGGTGCGCCCAGCAGTCGAAAGGTTCCAGCTCCAGCGCGCTGTGGCCGAAGGCTTCAGCACGTTCGTAGTCCGCGCACTCCTCCAGCCCGAAGGCATACATGCCGAGCAGCAGTGAATAGCCGGGGATTTCCGCCGACCACTGGGGTAGCACCCGCGCGATCCGGTCGCGCAGGTTGCGGCTGCTGGCACGGTAGAAATCCATCAGGTGTCCGCACTGGATGGCTACCAGATCGTGGGGGAAGCGACAGCTGTGGTAGTCCAGTGCCGTTGCCGCCTCGGTCCAGTTGCCACCGGTAAGGGATTTCAGCACCGAGACGTGGGAGCGCTCCTGCTCTGACAGGGGCAGCACCTGGGTGGCCACCAGGATCTTCTGGGCGGCTATATTGGCCGCCGGCTCGGTACTGGTGGCATACAGGTAGGCCTTGAGCAGGTGAGCCATGGCGAAACCGGGAGATTCGGCGATGGCATCTTCCAGCAGTGCGAAGGGATCGCCGCGATAGAGGTTGAAGGCAGTCAGGGCGCGCTGGTAATACTCGAGGGCGGCGGGACTGGCACCGGACAGGCGGTTTCCCTGTTGGTCAAATGGCATGGATATCCTTTTGGGCTAATCATGCATCTTCCGTTGCCTTTTCAGTATGGAAGCTCTGGTGAGGATTGCACGGTCATGCGGGGAGACCCGGGCAGCACAGGCCCTACGGGGTCAGGAGTCCGTGATTGCGATATCCAGGGTATATTCCGCTGTTTCCTCTCGCCTCGCGGCAGAGCGCATCATGTACACCTGAATGGTGTAAACACCATCTTCAGGCAGGGCCTGCATGAAACGGTTGCCATTGATGGACCCGATGAATACTGCCGCGTCACCGGGGCCCTTACCGGGAGGGAAAACATTGAAATAGCTGGCGCTATGACTGGTATCCATCACCACGCTCATCTGCTGGCCCGCCTGCGCGCGCAACTGGTAGGTGACTGTGTCGTAGCCTTTGATCGAGCCGCTGACCTGAGTGCTGCTACTACCCGCGGGAAAACGGATTTCGTGGGACTCTTCTGCCATAGCACCTGTCGCAAAAGCCAGCTGGAGGCAAACAATGGAAATCAGCAGCAATGGCTTCATGGCATTTTTCCAGGAAATTGCGCTCGAGAGAGGCACAGGCCATCGAGTCCCTGAAGAAACTCTAGCCCAGATCCCCTGGATATGAGCAGCGAAGCGATGGGATATGAGGGGTCACCTCGTGCCCGAGGGCGATCACGTTTGCCCGTTCAGGAGTTCCGCAGCCCGTGCCGGCCGATCCGGTGTGATCACCAGGGTGTGGGTCGGGAAACGCAGCACTACCGCATTTTTCTGGTCGGTGGCAAAGGCGCGGTAGCGGCCCAGTTTTTTATTGCGGAAAAGACCAATAAAGCCAAACAGGCCGCCATTGCCAAAGGTGCGGATGGAACCATCCATCGCCTGGGGATCGTGTTCCGCCTGCTCAAGTCCGGTCAGTGACAGGCTGGTCTTCCACAGCGGTCGCAACACCAGCAGGCGATCCGGCTCAATGATGAAACCGCGGATGGCAAACAGGGCGCTCAGGGCCAGAATAGCGAGTGGCAGCCAGATGCTGACCAGGTAAATCGCAGGTGGATTTTCCGGAGCCCGGTTGATCAGGATTGCCGGCAGGCCGAGCAGGAACAGGGTGAACACAACGGTCAGGATTCTGAGCTGGCGACTCCAGGGCGCGCCGAACTTTACTTGCTGCATGAACGCTTCCGCTTAAGTCAGGGCCATGATGGCACGCACCGTCAGTGCAAAGAGTGCCATGGAGGAGAGTACGAAAATCACAAAGCGAATTTCAATTCTGTTGACCAGCGCCTGAAACAGGCTGTGGATCACTCGCGTAACCACATAGACCCAGGTCAGAATCAGGTTCAGCCCGTCACTTTGGCCCACCAGCGCCAGTACCAGGGCGATGGCATAAAAGAGCGTCGGCTGCTCCATCAGGTGATTGTAGTTGTCAGCCTTCCAGCGCACCCGCGCCGGCAATTGCTGCATCTGTGTGCCCTGCGGGGCCGTGGAGTCCAGTTCCAATCCGGCGGCGCGGATTGCCGGCAGGCGCGTGGCGTACATCCAGATCCACATCAGCAGTGACCAGGCGACCAGGGCAACAACCGGCAGCAGTATCGGGGAATGGTTCGGCATGGTGGCCCCTGTTGAAAATCGAAAGTGAACTTTCGCGTCCGTAAAGTCTACGGCGCCGATACTCTAACGCCCGGGGCGGCGTCTGTCAGCCAGTAGCGCACCCGATGGGGCACGGCAGCGCTCTGGTCACTCGATTTGAGCGGGAAGGCGACTGTCGACGGCGGAAGGCAAAGTTAAAATTACCCACAGTAGCGAAACCACAACTGCCGATGCAGCAATGGAGAGTCAATGAGTCGAGATAGCGCAGTTTCCCAGGCGGCGCTCGTGGTAGAGGGCGGGGCGATGCGCGGCATCTTCGCCGCCGGTGTCCTCGATGCCTTTATCGAAGCGGACTTCCTGCCCTACGACTTTGCCATCGGTGTATCCGCGGGCTCCACCAACCTGATCGGTTACCTGGCGGGAGATCACGGGCGCAGTCGCCGTATCCTGATGGATCATGCCCGGCGGGAGGATTTCATCAACTGGCGGCGTTTCCTGAAGGGGGGGCACTTCTGTGACGTGGGGTGGCTGTGGCACGCCTCCTTTGATGAGGTGCCGCTGAGCCTGCAGCGTTACTATGACAACGGTGTGCCACTTTACGCGGTCACCACCAGCATTGACTCCGGTCAGGCGCACTACCTGGAAGTTACGGCAGAAAATATGCACGAGGTGTTTCCCGCTTCCTGTGCCATTCCGTTCGCCTATCGCGGTTTTCCGCGAGTCAATGGCGAGCCCATGACCGATGGTGGGCTGGCGGACTCCATTCCCGTCATTCGCGCCTACGAGCAGGGGGCCCGGGACATCACGGTGCTCCTCTCCCGCCCGCTGGGCTACCGCAAAAGGGAAACCCCGGCTCCGCAGTTCATGAAGCAGCTGTTCCGGGATCACGCGAGCCTGTTCGAGTCAGTGCTGGGGCGTGCCGAGCGCTACAATCGCGCGCTGGAGTTTATTCGGCAGCCTCCTGAGGATTGCCGGGTGCGGGTAATTTCCCCACCGGCCGATTTCCCGGTGGCGCGCTTTACCCAGGAGCCGGATCTGTTACAGCGAGGCTATGAGATTGGCCGCCAGGCAGGTAACGCGCACCTGGACACAGCAGGGAGCGATGGCGCGGAGACGGCTGCCGATCCGGATTGCCTGTCCGCCGACAGGGGTTAGTGCCCCCTGGAGTTGTCGTCCCGGAACAGGTAGGGGAACAATTGCAGGCATTGCTCAGCCGTCAGAGCCCGGACGCGGCGGATATTGTTTTCGGGAATCGATTCCGGGTCCGGGTATCTCTCCAGTACCTGCTCGATACTGGCCTCACGGATCAGGTGGAGGATCGGGTATGGGGCCCGGTTGGTGAGGTTCTCCGCATCCCCGGCGTCGGTGCCGGCAAACTGGTAATCAGGGTGGAAGGTCGCTAGCTGGTAGATGCCGCTGTAGCCCCCTCGTTCGATCAGCCACTCCGCCAGGTCCAGGAACTGGTTGAAGTCTTCAAACCGTTCGAGATGGCAGGGAACGATCACCAGGGTAGTCTCCAGCGTTTCGGCAGGTTCCCGGTCCAGTCGCTCCATTTCCACCCGCAGGTTTTCCATCAGCTCCTCGTCGGAACGGGCACCGCTGATGGCGTAACGGACCTGTCCGGCGCGCATGGGCTTGCGGGCAAAGGGGCACAGGTTCAGGCCCACCACCACATCGGTGAGCCATTGCTCCACTGCCCGCAGGATGTCCTCATCGTGGCTCAAGCGTGACTTACCACATCAGGTCGTCGGGGATCTGGTACTCCGCGTAGGGATCGTCCTCGTCCGGCTGGCCGCTGTCTGCGGGAGGCTGTACCACGGCGTCTGGTTTGCGTTCACTGATCTTCTCTGCGATTACCCGCGGCACCAGCTCGAACTGCTCGTCCAGACCCACAATCATCAGCCGTCCGGCCGCCAGGTGGTCGCGCACTGCCTCAGAGACATAGATCTTTTTGATCTTGCGCTCGAAGGTGAAGTTGTAGGCGATGTCGCCGTTGCCCTTGGACTGCTTGTTGCTTTCCACCAGTTGCTTGATCTGGGCCGTGATCGCCTTCTCTCGCGCGGCAGCGTCACGCTCGGCATTGAGTGCCCGGTCGCGGGCGGCTTTCTCAGCACGGGCCAGCTCTACCGCTTCGCGGGCCTCATCGACCTGCAGCTGGCCGGACTTCTTGGCCACTTTATTCTGCTTGCGCTTTTCCTTGTTGACCTGCTTGGCCTTTTTGGCATCCACCAGGCCGGCCTTGAGCAGTTGATCCTGCAGTGAACTCATGAATGAAACTCTCGCTGTGAAAAGGGCCGCACCTGCGGCGCAGCCCTCGAGTTTAACGCTATTAGCTGCCGAAGTAAGTGGCGGCACCCGGTCCCACCGGCAAGCCGAGCGCAAATACCCAGAGGAAGAACAGGGTGGTCCAGCCGATGAAGAAGAAAATCGAGAAGGGGATCATGGTGGCGATCAGCGTACCGATACCCAGGTCTTTCTTGTAGCGGGTGGCGAAAGACACGATCAGGCCGAAGTAGCTCATCATCGGCGTGATGATGTTGGTCACGGAGTCGCCGATACGGTAGGCGGCCTGGATCACCTCCGGCGCGTAGCCGAGCAGCATCAGCATCGGCACGAAGATCGGTGCGGTGACTGCCCACTGTGCCGAGGCACTGCCCAGCATCAGGTTCACGAAGCCGCACATCATGATGAAGAACAGGAACAGCAGCGGTCCGGTCAGGCCGATGCTCTGCAGGGTATCTGCGCCGACTACGGCGAAGATGGTGCCCAGGTTGGTGACCTTGAAGAAAGCCACGAACTGCGCCGCAAAGAACACCAGCACGATGTACATGCCCATGGTGCCCATGCTCTTTGACATGGCATTGATCACGTCGCGGTCATTCTTCATGGAGCCGGTCACGCGGCCGTAGACAAAACCGGGCACGGCAAAGAACACCACGATCAGGGCCACGATGCCCTTGAGGAAGGGGGAGCCGGAAACCTCGCCCGTTTCCGGATGACGCAGCACACCCCACTCGGGAACGACGGAAAGGGCAAACAGGGCGGAAACCGCCAGTACCGCGAGGCCGGCGAACTTGAGGCCGCGCTTCTCGGCATCGGTGAGCGCTCCCAACTTGTCCTGGGAGAGGTCCACCGATGCTTCCCTCGGGTCGTACTTGCCCAGCTTGGGCTCGACGATCGCCAGCGTTACCCAGCTGCCCACGGCAGTGATGAGGAAGGTGCTGGCGATCATGAAGAACCAGTTCACCTCGGGGCCCACGGTGTAAGTGGGGTCGATCATATGGGCGGCGGACTCGGTAATGCCAGACAGGAGCGGATCGACGGTGCCGATCAGCAGGTTGGCGCTGTAGCCACCGGAGACACCGGCAAAGGCCGCCGCCAGGCCGGCCAGCGGATGACGCCCGAGAGAGTGAAAGATCATCGCCGCGAGGGGAATCAGGACCACGTAGCCCAACTCGGAGGCGGTATTGGAGAGGATGCCGGCGAATACCACGATCACTGTCACGGTGCGCTGGGATGCCTGCAGGACCAGGCCGCGGACGGCAGCACTCAGCAGACCCGAGTGCTCAGCGATACCGACCCCCAGCAGGGCCACCAGCACCGTGCCCAGGGGCGCAAAGCCGGTAAAGTTGGTCACCAGGCTGGTGACGATATAGCGCAGCCCCTCGCCAGAGAAGAGGTTGAACACCTCGATGATGCCATCCGGATCGCGGCCGGCGGCCCCTACCGGACGTGGGTCGGCGACCGACAGGCCAAAGTAGGAAGCGATGCCGCTGATGACGATGACCGCCACCGCAAACATGGCAAAGAGAGTGATCGGGTGTGGCAGCAGGTTGCCGAGCCACTCGACGGTATCCAGGAAGCGGGTAAACGCCTTCCTCTGCGCGGGAGGGCTGTTTTGCTGTTCGCCTGAGGAAGCGGTGGTGCTCATGATGGATACCTGTTGTCTGTGGGCGCCGTATTCACCGGGGCTTTAACTGCGTCAATTACGCCAGATTGGCTAAAAATTGTGCTAAAAGCCCGAGATGATACACAAAAGCGGGGTTGGACTGAATGCCAATCTAATCGCTCAACAGTGGACTCCCGGTCAATTGGGCCGAGCCCCGGGTCAACTGTCGGGGGTGGCGCAGCGGCCGGGGGGCGGGTGCGAATGGCCCCGCCGGTGCGGCCCAGGTCGCCCTCAGCTGCCGGCTGAGAAAGCGCAGCGACTGCTGCAGCGCCAGCCTGCCTGCCGCAATGCCCAGGTTGAACTGGTATTCGTGGGGCAGGGCCGGGGAATAGTCAGCGGGAAAGAACAGGGGCGTGACCGGCACGCCAAGCTCCTTCAGGGTGGCGGCCATGGATTGAGACTGCGCCAGCAGTGGATCCCCGTTGCCGCTACTGATGAAGGTGGGCGGGAAGTCCGCAGTGAGATACTGCCGCACAGAGGCAGTGTCGAATTCCGGGTTGTCGAGAAAGTCCCGGTCGCCGCTGTAGGCCCACAGCACACTGCGCAGGAATTCACCGTGGGGGCCATCAAAGTTCAGTTGTTCCAGGTCGTAGGCGCCTCCATACAGAAGCAGCCCCGACAGCTGGCGGCGCTGCAGGGGCGGTTCTATACCCAGTTCCCCAGCATAGTCTGACGATGCGATCAGGTTGCCGACCTGCGCGGCAATCTGGGCACCGGCGGAATCCCCTGCGAGGAAGACGCGAGAGGTGTCGAGGTTGAGTTTACCGGCATTCCGGTCCAGAAAAGCCAGTGCCCGGCTTACCTGCTCAACCGGCTTCGGATAGTGAGCCGCGGGAGCCAGGGAGTAGTTGAGGGCGGCCACTGCATAGCCGTGCCCCGCCAGCAGGGCGCTATAGTTGGCGATCCCTTCCTTGCTGCCAGCGACCCAGGCGCCGCCGGGGACCCAGACCACCAGGGGCATAGGCCTGCCATTCAGCTGTGGCGAGTAGAGGTCGAGCTGGGCGTCCGGGTCGTCGGGGGCGTAGGGAATGTCCTCCCTGACCCGGACGTATGCTGGTCTCAGGGGGGCCAGCGCGGTATTGAGCTGGTTGGCCTGTTTCTCAAACGCCAGCCGAATCAGGGTGGCCGACGGCCGCGGTGAAAGTTCGAAGGCTGCATAGATCGAGCCGGTGATGACGAGCAGCAACAGGGTAGCCATCACCAGAGGCCGCGGGCGGCACCGGCGTCGACCATTTTTATTGTGTGGCTGGGGATGGTTGTCCCGACCAGCTTCCGTCATAGCTTCCTGCCCGATGGGGCGCCCTTTATCCGGCGGGCCCGGCTCCGCGGGTGAAGAACCACAGCAACAAGAACAACAGCAATGCTGCCAGCATCAGCGCCAGCCCCCGCAACATGAGCGTTTTGGCGTATTTGGCCTCGCCATACAGGAGTGCATAGGGCAGCCCGGTCAGCGGACCGAGGAAGATCGACGGGATGCCCCACAGCCACTGCTTGTTGCCCAGGGCCACCAGCGCCGCCACCAGCCCACCAAACCAGAAGATCGCCAGGCCCACCACGAAGATCAGGAACAGGGGCAGTACAAGCCACTGGTGCGCGAGGTAAAACTGGATCAGGGCCTCTTCAGTCATGGTGCGATCTTTCCTGTCGGTTGAGCTTCTTCTTTGCCCGCAGCTGCCCGCGTCCCCGGCCCGAAATCTCCGCATCCCTGCCAATGGTGGCGCAAATGCGGTAAACCCCGGGATTACGACCACGAAATTTTTAACGGGAATCAAGAATGTACAAGAAAAAAGCCTGAGTTGCCCTGATCCCGGACGTTGGTAATTCAGTGCCGCTGGGGATGAAGCTTCGGCGTATGTTTAGCCACACTGCCGTGGTTACCCGAGGAGACCAGCATATGGGCGAGTCGACTTCGCGGTCGCGTGAGGAATGTCAGGTGCCGTAAGGCCAGGTTTCCGGTGGTTCGCGCGCTTCCCAGTGCCCGGTGATATCCAGCGGTTCCAGCGCCCGGGTTTCGTCCAGGTGGAACAACGCGTCGAACTGCTCCGCCACCGTTGCGCGAAAATAGTGGCTCTGGCCCTCGGTTTCGGGTCGGTAGATGACTCCGATGGCCCGCTCCAGTAGTGGCCGGTGCAGGGCGCAGGTGTCGACGGATGCCAGGTCGAGGAAAAAGTCACCCAGCCCGGTTTCGTGGAACAGCAGTTCCACGCTGCCCTCCATTGCCGGGCGCACCCAGCGGTGCTCGGCAGGCTGATCCCACTCCCGCGCTGCGGTGACATGGCCCGTATACGTGGTAAAACCCACCAGCAGGGCCTGCTCCTCAAGCTTTTCCCGCAGCAGTTGCCCCACGTTGATTTCATCCTGCAGCGCGGCGTCGGTGGCGCGGGCATCGCCCAGGTGGGAATTGTGCGCCCAGAGCGCGATTCTTGCCGGCCGCCCCCGTTGTTTCGACAGGTACTGGCGCAGGTCCAGCACCGTGTTCACCATATGGCGGTCGCGCAGGTTCCAGGTGTTTACATCGGAGAAAAACATCCCTCGGTAGTAAGCTTCGGCGTGGTGCACAACGCGCGCGTTGCGCTCGGCGTAGAACTCCTCGTCCTCCGCCCGCGGCCCGTCGCGCTGCAGCCACTGGTTGCGGCGCTCCATCATTTCCAGCAGCTGTTCCACCGCCGCTTTCTGGCACGATTCGCTGATGCCCATGGCGGCGCGGTAACCATAGCGCTGGGGATCGCCGTGGTGGTTCATGCAGGCATACCGTTCCCGAGCGCGGCGTGCGGCTCCCGGGTCGACCGTTTCCAGGTATTGGATCACTGCCTCGGCGGAGCGGTACATGCTGTACAGGTCCATGCCATAGATGCCTGTCTGTCGCCCGCGTTCCTGGCGGCTGTTCCAGAGCCGCAGCCACTGCACGAAGGACTCCATCTCGGTATTTCGCCACATCCACAGGGGAAAGCGTTCGAAGTCCGACAGAGCCTGCCCGGGCGAATCGTCGCCGTCGCGGCCATGTACATAGCGGTTGATGCGGGCGACGTCGGGCCAGTCTCCCTCAATGACGATGGCGTCGAGGCCCTGTTCCTCGATCAGCGCCCGGGTGATGGCGGCACGCGCTTCGTAGAACTCGTGGGAGCCATGAGTGGCCTCGCCGAGCAACACCATGTCGCGGTCGCTGGCGAGCTGCAGCAGGGCGCGATAATCGGATGGGTCGCCGGAGAGGCTCAGCGCTGTTTCCCGGATCTTTTGAATAGATGTAGTTGGATCCGTCATAGATAGAAAGTCCTGCAGTTGTCTCCTGCCTGTCAGCGGGGCTGCCCATTTGCAGACGGATTGTAGGGTGAGTCTTGGCGCTTCACGGACTGGTGCTTTCTCCCGCTGACCGCGCGGTTTAGCATGGGAGCGTGTTTCTGCCACCAGTGAGGCTGCCGTGGTCCAGCAATCTGTTGTCACCGAGAGCGATGGTGCTGTGTTCATCATCCGCCTGTGTCGGCCTGAGGTGCGCAATGCGGTGGATGGACCCACGGCAGCGCAGTTGCGTCAGGCCTTCGAGGAGTTCGAGCAGAGGGAGGAGCTGGCTGTCGCCGTGTTGACCGGCAGCGGGGGCCATTTCTGTGCCGGTGCCGACCTGGGGGCACTGGGCGATCCCCGCCGCCGCAACCCCGTCGAGCCCACCGGTACGGGGCCTGGTCCCATGGGGCCGACGCGGATGCTGCTCAGCAAGCCGGTCATTGCTGCGGTCTCCGGCTATGCGGTAGCGGGGGGGCTGGAACTGGCGCTGATGTGCGACCTGCGGGTGGCGGATCCGACGGCAGTCTTTGGTGTTTTCTGTCGCCGCTGGGGGGTGCCCCTGATTGATGGCGGCACGGTGCGCTTGCCGCGGATAGTCGGCCACGGTCGGGCCATGGACATGATCCTGACCGGCCGTCCGGTCGATGCCGGGGAGGCCCTGCAGATGGGCCTGGCCAATCGACTGGTTGGCGAGGGCGAAGCCCTGGGTGCTGCCCTTGAGATGGCCGCCCGGATCGCAGCGTTCCCGCAGCAGTGCTTGCGTGCTGACCGCGCTTCGGCCTACCGCCAGTGGGACCTCGATCTCAATTCCGCCCTGGAAGCCGAGGGGCGGGGTGGCTACCCGGTGGTGTTGGAGGAGGCCATTGACGGCGCAGCGCGTTTTACCCGTGGCGCCGGGCGGCACGGCGAGTTTCCCGAGTAGGCCAGCCTGCGCAACGGAAGGCCGGCCCCCTGGTCTGTCCCCTTCCTGTGAACCGATAGCCCCGGGGGACGTTTACCGGAACACTTCTATGCTGAATGCTGACGGAGTGCACTAGCCGCAGGGAGGGCTGGCCGTGGCGGGACAAAGGGCAACAGCGCTGTATTGCTCCAGGCTCCCGCCATAAGAGGCATGTTGCTATACTCCGCACCCTTTTGAGCTGTATCCACCAAATCAGGGGCAATCCATGGCTGATTCTGACGCTTTGTGTGACATTGGTTTTATCGGCGCGGGGGTGATGGGCAAGAACCTGATCCTCAACCTGGCCGACAACGGCTACCGTGTCTGCGCCTTCGACCTGGATCACCACAAGCTGGATGCGCTGCTGGAACAGGATGCCCGCGAGCGCGGTGACCAGCCGGCCCGCGTCGAGACCTGCAACTCCTACACCGAACTCCTTTCCCGGGTAAAAGCCCCGCACCTGGTGATACTCTCCGTGCCCGCCGGTGCCCCGGTGGACGACGTGTGTAACAAGCTTCTGGATGCCGGCCTCAAGGCGGACGATATCGTGGTGGATACCGGCAACAGCCTGTGGACCGATTCGGTGACGCGCTGCAAGCGCTATGAGGGCAAACTGATCTTCTTTACCACTGCCGTCTCCGGCGGTGAGGTGGGCGCCCGCTTTGGCGCCTCGTTGATGCCCAGTGGCGATCCTTATGCCTGGGCCCGTATCGAGCCTATCTGGCATGCCATCGCCGCCAAGGTCGACCCGGGCAGCGGCCAGCCCATCGAGCGCTTCGAGCCGGGCAACCCGGTCACCGAGGGCGAGCCCTGCGCCGCCTATATCGGCCCCATCGGTTCGGGCCATTTCGTGAAAATGGTGCACAACGGCATCGAATACGCCGACATGCAGATGATCTGCGAGGCTTACGATGTGATGCGTAGCGCGCTGGAGATGACCCCGGCAGAGATTGCCGCAGTCTTCCGCGAGTGGAATGAGGGCAAGCTGAATAGTTACCTGATCGATATCAGCGCCGAGGTGCTGGCCACGGTAGACGCTGAAACCCGGCAGCCGCTGGTGGATATCATTCTCGATCGGGCCGGCCAGAAGGGCACCGGCCTTTGGACCGCAGTCAGCAGCCTGGAAGTCGGCTGCCCGGCGCCGAGTATTGCCGAGGCGGTCTTTGCCCGCTCACTCTCTACCCGCAAGGTCCTGCGTGGGCGTGCGGCGAAGAAACTGCACGGCCCCGACATTCAGCCGGTGCCAGAGGCCGAGCGCGCCGAGGCAATTCAACAGCTGCACGATGCACTCTACTGCGCCAAGATCTGTGTCTACGCACAGGGCTTTGACCTGATGAAACTGGCGGCGCGGGAGCAGGGCTGGCAGCTGAATTTCGCCGAAATCGCCCGCATCTGGCGCGCCGGCTGCATCATCCGCGCCGTCTTCCTGCAGTCCATCAGTGACGCCTATGAGCGGGACATCAAGCTTTCCAACCTGCTGCTGGATGATTTCTTCATCGAGCAGATCGCCTCCAACCAGGGTAACTGGCGCCGGGCGGTGGCGGATGCCAGTCTGCGCGGTATCCCGGTGCCGGCCCTGTCCTCAGCACTTAGTTATTACGACGCTTTCCGCCGCGAATCCCTGCCCGCCAACCTGCTGCAGGCGCAGCGGGATTTCTTCGGTGCGCATACCTTCTCCCGGGTCGATCGGCCGGAGAACGAAAAATACCACGTGCAGTGGAGCGAGAAAGGCCGGCCGATGGTCAAGGTCTGACATCGACGCTCAATAAAAAAACCCAGCTGGCCCGGGGTTTTTTATGCGTGGCGCCAGCAGTGCTGTTGAGACTGAGCTCGGTTAGCGGCCGCCGGGGAAATGCCGGAATATATCGTTGACGACCGCGGACAGGGTGGGCCGCCGTCAATCTTCTCCGAGGCGGGCCTGCATGATGGTGACCACCTCGCCGTGATAGCGCTCGCGGCGCAGCCGCTGCCAGCCCAGGGTCTCGTAGAAAATCTCCTGACCCGGTGTGAACAGGTAAAGTGCCGGCAGGCCACGGGCCTGACACTGTGCCATCACATGCCGGATCAGCTGACTGCCCAGGCCGCGGCCACGGTGGCGGGGATGGACGTACACATTGGCAAGCCACGGCCCCAGCTCGCGGTTGGTTTCCATGTCCTGCTCGAGCACCGAGGCGGAACCCCAGACACCCTCGTCATCGACCAGCACCCAGGTAGCCGGAACTGCTCCCCGCTCGAGTGAGCGGCGCAGGTCTTCGGCAAAGTCTGTATGGGTCTCGTCTGGGTATAGATGCCGCCACTCGTCAAAGTGCCAGCTGGCCAGCATATCGACGGCAGTGGGTTGGTCGCTCAGGTTATCTATACGCATCGGGAAGTGGGATGGGCGTCAGAGCTCCACTTCCTCCACCTCTGCCGCCAGCTGGTCCTGCTCGGTGCGGTTGGCGCGGGCGACAATCTCCTCCACACTGGCGCCCTCGCCGGCACCACCGAACGCGGCCACCAGGTCGGTGAGCAGGGCGGAGATCTCCAGAGTCATGACCGAGAAATCGGCATCGAAACGTTGGGCGGCATTCTCGCTGTCGGCGCTGTCCGCCTTCTCGACCAGTTCATCACTGAACTTGACCCGCTTCAGGGACAGCTGGTGATCCACCACGAACTCGACACCGCCGTTCCAGACCAGCCCCAGCTTGTGCACCTGCATCCCGGCCACCAGGTGATTGTGGATCTCTTCGGCGCAGAGGTCCTGATTCTTGCAGCGGATCACGCTGCCACTGTCTTTGGGGTCGCGCAGTTCGCACTCGTGGCCGAATTCAAAGTTGACCGGGGCCTCAGGTGCCGTGAGCCAGTGGGTCATGGCCTGCTGGGGCAGATTCTTGGCGGACAGCGGGATTACCGCCAGGCTGCTGAGGGCCTCGCGCAGGTGTTCCAGCAGCTCCTCAGCGGCAGACGCGGACGAGGCATCCACCACCACCCAGCCGTCCCGCGGTGCGATATAGGCATAGTGCAGGCGTGAGCGGGCAAAGGCCTTGGGGCGCATCTCAAGCAGCACCTCGTCCTTCAGGTTCTGTTTCTCCTTGCGGCCCACCTGGCGGTGTTCCTTCTCGGAAATGGCCTGGGCCCGTTCCTCGACTTTCTCGTTGACGACGCCGGCAGGGATGACTTTCTCCTGCTTCTTGGCGCACACCATCAGGTAGCCGTTGGTGGCATGGACAAGCTCGCTACCGTGGCGGCCCAGCGGTGGTACCCAGCCATAGCGGGCGGCATCCTGGCTGCCACAGGGCACAAACGCCTGCGGCTCCAGCAGTTCGTTCAATTTTTCGGCAGAAAGGTCAAATTCTTTGGTGAGGCGGTAAACGCGCAGATTCTTAAACCACATACAACGGGCCGTCTGTTGGGATTCTTTTCATCGGCCGGCAATTATGCGGAATCAGGCGAGGTGGGGCTAGAGCAAAGCGCCAGTTCCGGGTAACTGCCGAGTCAACAATAGGATCATGGCTTGAGTATGCTGGTCGAGGAAGGGGCTGGGTAAAATTCGACCAAATTGGGCTTGCCGATATTTTCCTGAATCTAAGCCACGGGTCAGTCGGGAGGCTGACTACGACCCGCTCCTGGATACCGATGACATGGAGGTAAAGCATCGTGGTATTGGCATCATTGTGGCCGGGTAATTCCTGGGTATTAAAAATATCCATGCCTGACGTGATCAGTCGTATGGCAAAGGAATGCCGAAACATATGGCAGCTGGCACTTTCTCGAATACCCGCATGCAGGTGAGCGAGGGCAAACGCAAGCTCTTCTTCGAAGTGCGATTATTTTACTTGATACACAACATCGAAAAACTGATGAAGTACGGGGCGATTCAGTGACTCACAGGGATATCGACACTCCTCTGCACAAAAATAGTTGCTATGGCGTCGAATAAGTGATTATGTAAAAGCGGAGTGGTCAAATCATGTTCAATGCGGTGAGCAAGAAAAAGCCGTAGGGTCATCCAGTTTGGTCCTGTTTTCCATAGGATCGTTAGAATTTCAGGGGGAGTGATTATGAGAATTTTTCTGGCAGTTTTTATCTTTATATTCTCAGTTTGTGCAGGTGCCCAAAGCGAAGAGGAAATCTATAAGGAGGCAATGCAATATGTTACCGATAATCAGGAGCTTGTATTTGCAATATCGTTTATTTTTAATGCAAGTACCAAACTAAAGTACTGTGGGTCGAGATTCGCGTCTGAGTTGTCTGACGTTGAAGTGGCTTATGGAAAATTCAATAAGTGGATCAAATCCCTGGATGATGAGATGGACACACCTGTGGAAAGAATGGTGCTAACTGAGTTCAGGGTTGATGCTGAAGGGGCGGCAATGAAAAATATTGAGGAACGTATGGTCTTACAGGCATGCGAATCATTGGTTCGGCTGGCTAAGCAGGAGAAGTTGCCCCCTAAAGTAATCGCGGTCTTAAATGGCCTGGAAAAAGCCTGAATGGCCATGCACGAGGCCTTGCTTCAACTTTGAATTGGTTACTGCCTTAAGAGATTGACATAAAAATCAAATTCAGGTTGTCGCCACTGGAATGGCGTGTGGGGTTTATTTTCCCCATGATTGATAGCTCCTCTCCGTTTCTGCATTATTGGTATTGGTGATTTTGGCATTGCTGGCTCCACAACATGGAGGTGGTCTCAGGTATGAAGATCTGGCTTCGCTGCTGATGTCCAAGCTTCGGAATCGGAATCATCCATAACCGGGCAGGTAGGATGTTATGGGATGGGTTTCTGTAGGGCTATAGTCGATAGCCATGCTGGGTGTGTGGTTGCCGACAATGCTTCCAAAGTTTGTTCTGCTGTCACTAAATTTTTGACTTTTTACTGTTAATCAAACCCCCGCCGCTGCTGGCTGAGCAGCAGGTCCAGCGCATCCGGCTGCAGTCGCCGGTTAACGGTAATCGCATAGAAGTGCTCGTATACATCGGGCAGCTTGAAGTAGACCGCCAGCTTGCCGCTCGCCAGTTCATCCCTCACCACCACGCTGGGCATCACCGCCACCGAGCCACTGTCCCGGGCCAGCAGTCGCAGCATGGCCATATCGTCCACTTCTGCTTGGATTTGCGGGTCGAACTGCCACAGGCTGCAGAAGGCATCGAAAGCCTGCCGCATTTCGCTGCGGAGGCCAGGTAGCAGCCAGCGCAGCCCGGCGTAACCCTCCGGGAAGGCGGCATTTGGCTTCAGGTCTGGGGGGCCGATCACGGAGAGGGGCTGGCTGGCCACCCGTTGTACCTGCCAGGGGCGGTGGGGGTCGTCGCCGACGTTGGTGTTGGTGAGCACCAGGTCCAGCTCATGGTTGGCAAGGCCGTCCAGCAGGGTGGGCATGGGCAGGCTCTGCAGGCTGAAGCGCTGATCCGGGTCGCTCAGCAGCGGCGCGATAAAGACCTCGATAAAGTTCCTCGACATGGTGGCGGCCATGCCGATGCGCAGCGTCTGGTGCACCGGGTTGATTCCCTGTCTCAGTACCGCCTCGAGTTCCTCCCCCTTCCTGAAGATGTCGTTGGCATAGCTGAGAACCTGCTGCCCCGCTTCGGTCAGTTGCAGCTTGCGTCCCTGGCGGTTGAAGAGCTGCTGGCCCAGGTTGTCCTCGAGCTGGCGGATCTGGGTGGAGAGGGCCGACTGCGAGATATGCAGCTGGTTGGCGACCTGGGTGAGGTTGCCGCCCCGGGCAACCTGCCAGAAGTAGTAGAGGTGGTGATAGTTCAGTCGGCTCATTGTTCTATTTTAGAGAACGATTGGTGAATTAATATCAATTTTACCTAACCCATGTCCCTGTGGATACTGCGCCCCATCGCAAATAGACCTTGGGGACTGGGATGCAAGCACACTTACTGGACTGGCTGTTGGCACTAATGGTATCGCTCTACCCGCTGGCGGCACTGTTGCGTGTGCGCTGGTCGGTGGCGATCGGCATGGGCGGCCTGGCGCTGGCTCTAGCGCTGGGCAGTGCCACCTTGCAGTGGTTGACCGATCTCGCCCCGGGCCGCTGGTTCAGCCCGCACCCGGCGAGCCCGGTGGTGGCCCTGATCGTCACTTTCATCGGGTTCCTGGTACTGCGCTTCTCGCGGAATTATCTCGCCGGTGAGCCGCGGCTGGGTGTGTTCCAGCGCCGCGTGCTGTGGCTGCTGGGCGGGGTGGCGCTGGTGGTGACCACTAACCACGCCCTGATGCTGCTGGCCGGTTGGGTTGGCATCAGTTTGGCTCTGCACAGTTTGCTGCTCTTCTATCCCGAGCGCCCGCGGGCGCAACTTGCCGCCCACAAGAAGTTCCTGTTGGCGCGGCTGGCCGAGCTGTCCCTGGGGGTGGCGCTGCTGCTGCTCTACCTGCACCACGGCAGCCCATGGCTCGATGAACTTTTCTCCGCCGACGGCATGCTCTCCCTGCAACAGGGGGTGGCGATCGTGCTGATTGCGATTGCGGCACTGATCAAGTGTGCACAGCTGCCGGTACACGGCTGGTTGGTTCAGGTGGTGGAGGCGCCGACTCCGGTTTCAGCACTGCTGCACGCAGGGGTGATCAACCTCGGAGGCTACCTGCTGATTCTGGCTGCCCCGTTGTTGGCAGCATCGCTGGCGGCCCAATGGCTGGTGCTGGTGGTTGCCGGGCTCACGGTGGTTGTGGCCAGCCTAGCCATGAGTTTGCAGACCAGCGTCAAGGAACGCCTGGCTTGGTCGACCAGTGCACAAATGGGCCTGATGCTGCTGGAATGTGCCCTCGGCCTCCATGCCCTGGCGCTGCTGCACCTGGCCGCGCACAGCTGCTACAAGGCGCACGGTTTTCTCGCCGCCGCGGACAACATGAACAAGGTGTTGGCGCAGAAACTGGCCGGTCCCCCTCGCTGGCGTTATCGGCTGTTGCCGGCGCTGGCTTTAAGTGTCGGTCTCTGGCTGCTTGGAGTAACCCCTGCGGCCCTGGCGCTGCTGGCTCTGACACTGGTGATGGTGGGACCTCTGGGCGGGCTGCTCATCGCTGTAGCTTATCTGGTCCAGAAAACCCTGTTCGAGACGCTGCTACCGGCACCGTTTGCCCCCGGTTGGTCAGAGACTCTGTGGGTGGCTGCCATCGCGCTGCTACTGTTCGCCGGGTTTGTGGCGCAGGCCGAACCGAAACGCGTTCGCTTCCGCCACTGGCTGCACGCAGGCCTTTTCCTCGATCACTGGGCGACACGTCTGACGCTGGCGGTCTGGCCCGCTCCTATCGAAAAACTCGCACTGCTATCCGCTGCAAAACGTAACAAGGAGTCCTGGTCATGAGTCTCACCGATGCCTGTGCCCGCATTGCCCCGGCTTGGCCGCTCGACCAGCTGATCGCCGTTAATCCCTGGTGGCCGCTGGTGGACCAGCCCATGCCAGAGGTTGCCGCCCGCCTCGCTGCACTGGGTGGGGTGCGTTGCCTGATGAGCATCGATCACTACCGGGCGCAGAATATCAGTGAGGCCTCCCTGGCTGCGGCGGCAGCGGAGCAGGAAATCTCCCTGACTGAAGTGGAAGCCGCCCACGATTCGGCTGCGCCACGGCACTGGCAGTCCCTCGCTGCCATGCACCGGCAGAGTGAAGCGTTCAGTTGGCGCGATGCCATTGTCGACCAGGTGAGCCGCTGCTGCGCCATGTACTGGCAGGAGGCGGACCAGCTCTACCGGCACTGGCTGGCGCATACCCGCGATGAGAAAGGGCTTGCGCTGCTCATGGGCTGCCCGCAGTTGCGCAAACTACTCAAGAAGCTGCCCAGCGATGCCGGGGCAATGCTGGAGCTGGCGCAGGCGTCACTTGGCATCAGCGAGGAGGAGGCCTGTGCTCTGGGACACGGCTGGTTACTGGAGATCAACGGCTGGGCTTCTGCTGGTGCCTACCTGCACTGGCAGGCCAACCTGGCTGGTGAAGAGCGTCAGTGCCTGCAGCAATTGCTGGCGATCCGCCTGGCCTGGGAGTGGTTGACCTTGCAACTGGCCGGCGAAGAATTATTGGCAAGCTGGCAGCAGCAGTCCATTCCGATGCTGGTCGAGGCGCACCGCTCTCACCAGCGCTTGGCCTGGGTCTGGCAGCGCGCGGCGGAGCTGGATTACCAGCGCGGTCTTGCGCGGGAACTGGCCCAGCCAGCGGAGCGGAAGAAAACAGCGGCTAAGTTGCAGGCGGTGTTCTGTATCGACGTGCGCTCAGAGCCGATGCGGCGCGCGCTGGAAGCGCAGCATGCGGGTATCGAAACCCGCGGCTTTGCCGGCTTCTTTGGCCTGCCACTGGGCTATCGGCCCGCCGGCGCGAAGTACCAGCGGCCACAGCTACCCGGCCTGCTGGCGCCGCAGGTCTGGGTACGCGAAGCAGAGCCGGCCAAGTCGGGGCCAATCAAGCTCAAGCGAAAGACCTACTGGCAGCGACTGATGGCGGGTTCGCCCGGCACCTTCGGCGCGGTAGAGGCGACCGGGCTGGCCTATGCAGCCCGACTGTTGAAGCGCAGTTTCTGGCCGAGCGCGCCGCAGCATCCGGTTAACCGGCTGTTGCGGGCGGCATCGGGGCCATTCGTACTGGAGGACGCCGACGGCCCCCTGAGCTTGGATCGCCAGGCCGGGATGCTGGCGGGCGTACTCAATGCGATGGGGCTCACCGAGCCGGCGCAACTGGTGTTGCTGGTGGGGCATGGCAGCAGTACCTGTAACAACCCCCATGCCGCGGGACTCGACTGCGGCGCCTGTGGTGGCCAGAGCGGCGAACTCAATGTGCGGGTTCTGGCGCAGCTGGCCAATGATCCGCAGGTGCGCGAGGCGCTGGCAGACCGCCATGGGATTTTCCTGCCGCCCGAATGCCGCTTTGTGGCTGCCCTGCACGACACCACCGCCGACAATATCCATTGCTTCGATGAAGTGGATGCGGAGGTGCAGGCGTGGCTGGCCGATGCAGGCAAGCGGGCCCGTGCCGAGCGTGCACCAAAATTCGGCGAGAGTGATGAAAAGGCGCTGGAGCGGCGGGGCTGGGACTGGTCGCAGACCCGGCCCGAATGGGGGCTCGCCGGCAATGCGGCGTTTGTCATCGCACCGCGTTCGCGCACCCGCAATGCCAACCTGGCTGGTCGCGTGTTCCTGCACGATTACGACTGGCGGGGGGATAAAGAGTACCGCCTGCTGGAGACGCTGCTCACTGCGCCGATGCTCGTCACTCACTGGATCAACATGCAGTACAACGCTTCGGTAACCGATCCGCAGCGCTACGGCAGCGGCAACAAGATTCTGCACAACCTGGTCGACAATCTCGGTGTGCTCGAGGGGCAGGGTGGGGACCTGCGTATCGGTCTCTCCCTGCAGGCGGTGAACGATGGCAAGCAGTGGCAGCACCGGCCCCAGCGACTGTGTGTAGTGGTTGCGGCTCCGGCAGAGCCACTGCATGCACTGGTTCGCAAGCATGCGGTGGTGCGGCAGCTGGTGGATAACCACTGGCTGACCCTGCTACGAATGGATGAGGATGGTCGGCTGTTCCGACTCTACCGGGATGAATTCCGGCAGGAAGCAGAGTAATCATGAGACAGGGGAGGTTTGTTCTGCCATGCGCACTGTTGTGTGTGACCACGGTCAACTGATGGGGCGCCGGGTGGCAACAGAAGTGGGTTTCAACTTTTCAATCGTTAACCGGATGACCCGCCCAGGCGTGGCGCCGGAAGGATATGGCTTGTGAAAACCGAATATCTTGACAAGGGTTCCATCAACCGGGCCGCCGAGTTGCTCTCCGCCGGCGAGCTGGTGGCATTGCCGACGGAAACGGTGTACGGCCTGGCGGCGGATGCGTACAACCCGGATGCTGTAGCGGCCACTTTCGCGGCCAAAGGGCGGCCCGCCGACCACCCGTTGATCGTGCACCTGAGCAGTGTGCAGGAAATGGCGTTCTGGGCCGCTTCGGTGCCGCAGGAAGCTTGGGATCTGGCGAACAGATTCTGGCCGGGGCCACTGACGCTACTGCTGCGCAAGGGCAAGCGGGTGCCTGACGTGATTACCGGTGGGCGCGATACGGTGGCGCTGCGATTGCCGGCACACTCGCTGTTCCTCCTGGTGCTTAAGCGCCTGGGGCGTGCAGTGACGGCGCCATCGGCCAATCGCCACAAGCGCTTGAGCCCCACATCCGCCGGGGATGTCCGGCGCGAACTGGATGGGTGCATCAGCGGGGTGCTCGACGGTGGCGACTGTGCGCTGGGTCTGGAGTCAACGATCCTGGATCTGACCGCTGCACCACGGATTCTGCGTCCGGGGCCCATCAGTGCGAAGGAGATTGAAAGCTGCCTGGGGCAGGCAGTCGAGCAGCCGGTGGCGCACTCTGTTGCCGTTGCCGGCAACCTGCGGGAGCATTATCGCCCCCAGGCGCCGGTCTGGCTGGTGCCGGCCGGCTCACTCGATAGGGTGGTTGGCGAGGTGCAGTCAGCGCGTCTGGGAGTGCTGCACCTGCCGGGCAACCGGCCGACTATCGGAAACTGTATCGAGATGCCGCCGAGCGCGGTGGATTTCGGGGCGCGCCTCTATCGGCAGATGCGCGATCTGGATGAGAGTGGCTGCGAAGCGATTCTCGTCGAGGAACCGCCCGCTGATGTCTCCTGGGCCGCTGTTCACGATCGCCTCCGTCGTGCCGCAATGTGCACTGCCAGCGAGGCGCGCGCGATCAATGAAGTCTTGCAGTCGTCGGCGGTCGGTGCTGGCTAAAGAAAACCGGTTGGCAGCAGCCCGGAGTGGAGTCCGGGCTGTCTGTGCAGGGTAGGATCGTCTCAACTGCCTCTGAAAGCTACAGGGGTAATTGCACCAGCGTTACGGCCTGTACTGCTCCTCAATCTGCAGGTTGCCATTTTTAACCTGACGGTAAGCCGTCAGGGGCAAGGCAATCGTGTCCGTGGCTGCGGAAGCCACGCTGTCGACGAAATAGAATCCAAGCTGCCAGTTGAAATAAATCGAGTTTTTGTTGGAATTCATTTTGCAGAGGTTATAAGACACGCCACTGTAAATCCTGGGCAGCGTCTCGCAATTGGATTCCTGACGTTTCAGGTTTGCAGCGATTTCCCTGTCTGACTTGGTCAGTGTTGTGAAGCTGCCGCATGCACTAAGGACCAGTGCCGTAGGCGCGATCAAAATTGCTTTCATGGAATAACGGTATCCTCAATGTTTGTTTTAATCGCAAAGCATTATTTTTGGAGGTGTTTCCTGAGAGCCAATGATCTCGCTGCTCAGGAAGCCACAAGAGGTGATGGTTAAAACTGATAACCAAGATGAAATCCATATTCCATGCCTGATCTGAAACCACCATTCCAGTCCGTGTGGCGATAGGTTTTCCCTGCACTGAGTCCAGTCAAAAAGCCCGCTTGGCCAGCACCGGTGAAGTAGTAGGTGTAGGTGCCTGAGAGGCGGCTCTCGAAGGAACCGTCGTCATCGTAGTCGAAAACTCTGGTCCCGGTCTCAGGTTGCAAACGGTATTGCGCATCCCAGGTTTCTCTAATACGGAAGGCGAGACCAAAACTGTGCTTTTCGAACATCGCCCGCTCCCAGCCAAGTGTCAGCCCGGCTCGGCTGTCAGGGTGGCTGGCCAAACCGGCACCGGCGTACAAACTGTTGTTGTCCAAATTTACCGAGAATTTGAACCCGGCGAGACCGCCGTATTGGGTACCAAGCCCGAGACCAAAACTGGTGTCGACATCGGCCATGGCCAGGCAGGGTAGCAGTGCGCTGATTAGAGCGAGCTTTTTCATTTTGCTTCCTTGTAACGTGAATAGGGAATGCTCAGATCAGCTTTTTGGGAAAAAGTTCTTTAAAAAATTTCAAATATAAAAAAATATTACAATCTGTCTGGTCTTGGCGAGCCTGGGAGTAATGATCGGGGCTGGGGGGAGTGCTATCTGCGAGGTGACGAGAAAAAGGGCTGCGTTGGAGCAGAGGTGAAAAGCCCCACCTCCCGTGAGGTGGAGCCGTCATCGGTCCAGTCAATCAGGCCTTCGGGATGGCCTGCACCACCTTCAGGAAGTAATCCCAGAAGTTGCCCACGCTCTCGATATGGACCCGCTCTTCCGGCGAGTGCGCGCGGCGGATGGTGGGGCCGAAGGAGACCATGTCCCAGTGAGGGTAGGGCTTGGCCAGCAGGCCGCATTCCAGGCCGGCGTGGATGACCTTTACCTCCGGTTCCTCGCCGGTCATGTCCTGATAGACATCCTTCATCAGTTTCAGCAAGGGCGAGTGGATGTTCGGTGTCCAGCCGGGGTAGGCATTGTCCAGTGATACCCTGGCGCCGGCCAGCTCGAAGGTGGCGGCGACGTTCAGGCCGTGATCGTCGCGGGCGCTGTCGGACAGGCTGCGGACCAGGCACTGGATGCGCACCTGGTGCTGGCCGTCCACTTCTTCGGTGACGACGCGGGCCAGGTTGTTGGAGGTATCGGCGATGCCTTCCAGGTCGGTGCTCATACGGGCAACGCCATTGGGGCAGCAGCGGATGGCACGGATCAGTTGCTGCTGGGTAGCCGGGTTCATCACGTTCGCGGGTCTTTCGGTCTCCTCGATGGTGATTTCCAGTTTGGCCTCGTTATCCAGCTCCGCCTTGATGACGGCGGTCTCCTGCAGGACGATTTCCACCAGCCGCTCGGCATGTTCTGCCGGTACCGATACGGTGCTGAACGATTCCCGTGGAATGGCGTTGCGCAGGCTGCCGCCATCGAGGCTGGCGATATGCAGGTCGCCGATCTCGCGCAGGGCGATGTCGATGATGCGGTTGGCGATCTTGTTGGCATTGCCGCGCCCCTTGTCGATGTCGAGGCCGGAATGACCGCCGCGCAGGCCGCGCACAGTCAGGCGGAATGCCTTGTGGTCGGCGGGCATGCCGGTGGCGGTATAGGGCAGGGCAACATTGATATCGACACCGCCGGCGCAGCCCACGTACAGCTCACCCTCGTCCTCGGTATCCAGGTTCAGCAACAGTTCCGCCTCGAAGTGGCCCGGCTTCAGGTGCTTGGCGCCGGTCATGCCGGCTTCCTCGTCGATGGTGAGCAGCGCTTCCAGCGGCGGGTGCGGGATGTCAGTGCTCTCCAGCAGAGCGAGGATGGCGGCAACGCCGATGCCGTTGTCGGCGCCCAGGGTTGTGCCTTCGGCGGTCACCCATTCGCCGTCCACATGGGCCTTGATAGGATCCTTCAGGAAGTCGTGGTCGGTGTCGGCATTCTTCTGCGGCACCATGTCCACATGGCTCTGCATGGCCAGGATTTTGCGGTCTTCCATGCCCGGCGTGGCCGGTTTCTTGATGATGACGTTGCCGATCTGGTCCAGCTTGACCTCCAGGCCGCGCTCCTTACAGAAATCGAGGATATAGGCCACGACCTTCTCCTCGTGTTTGGAGGGGCGGGGGATTTCGCACAGTTTGGCAAAATGCTTCCACAGAGGCTTGGGATTGAGCTCGGCAATACTGGTCATTGTTGGACCCCTTGTATCTGTTGCTGGCTATTGGTGCTGGCTGTTGGTGCCGGCAATGATTCTTTTGGAATTGAATTGTTACTGGCCGATCGGTTTTGCCGGTTCGCCAGTGGTGCCGGAGTCCAGTGGTGCTGGATTCCGGCCTTCGCCGGAATGACGATGGAAAGCAAGGTCGGGCAGGGGGTGGAGCCTGCCCATTGTCAGTAGATTATTGGGCCGTAACGGATTCCACCACTTCCAGCGCGATGCGGCGCTTGTCCACGTCCACACTGCTGACTTTGACGGTTACCGGCTGTTCCAGGCGGTAAGTCTGGCCCTTGTTGGTCAGGGTCAGGTGTTTGCCGTCGAATTCCGGCGGGTTTTTCTTGTCGGTGTTCATGCGCACGAAGCCGTCGATACCATTGTCATCGAGACGCACGCCGATACCGGCACCGTTCACCTGGGTGACCTTGCCGGTGAACTCCTGGCCCACCTTGTCCTGCATGAACTGGCAGTAGAGCCACTGTTCCAGTGCGCGGTTGGCCTGGCGGCCGCAGAGCAGGCTCTCCTGCAATGCTTCGATCTTGTTGTGATCCAGGGCGGGCAGTTTTTCCCCTTCAGCGGCAGCGCGCAGCACGCGGTGGTTGTGCAGGTCGTTGTACTTGCGGATCGGCGAGGTGACCGTGGCATAGCAATCGAGCCCGAGGCCCAGGTGCGCGCCGGGACAATTGGCTAGCTGGCCGGGGCGCAGCATGCGCTTGAGGACGGCCAGCAGGTTCTGCATCTCTGGCTCGTCGTGGGTTTCGAGGTATTTCACCAGTGCCAGATAGTTGTCCAGCTGGTGCAGGTCTTTTTCCGCATGCTCTGGCAGGGACTCCTTCAGCAGGCTCTTTACCTCGCCCATGCGCTCATCGCGGAAGCCCAGGTGCACGGAGAAGCAGCCCTGACTCAGTTCTGCCAGCTTGCGTCCCATGGAGATATTGGCGGCCAGCATGGCCTCCTCCACGATGCGCTGGGCGGCGTTGCGCTCCAGCTTTTCGATGCGGTCAATCTTGCGATTCTCGTTGAGATAGATCGCGTAATCCGGGCGGTCTTCCATCATCAGCGAGTGACCGGCTCGGTAGGCAGCGCGGGCTTCGGACATGGTGGCCAGGTTGCGCATGCTCTCCTGCTGCTCCGCCGGCACTGCGCTGTCATCCCCTTCGAGGAACTTTGCCACCTGGTTGTAGCTCAGCTTGTGCTGGGAGCGGATCGCGGCAAATTCATAGCTGGCTTCGCCGAGGTTGCCGTCACTGTCGACATCGACGTGCAGTACGAGCACCGGGCGCAGCTCGCCGGGCAGTAGCGAAAACTGGTGCTCACATAGCTCCCGGGGCAGCATCGGCAGGGTTTCACCGGGGAGGTACTGGCTGTGGGCGCGCCTGAAGGCCTCTTTGTCCAGCGGGCTGTCGGTTTCGATCAGGCTGGACGGGTCGGCCACGGCGATGTGCAGGGTCCAGCCGCCATCGCGGGCGGTGACCGCCAGGGCGTCATCCATGTCGCGGGTAGACTCGGCGTCGATAGTGACGAAGCCAAGGCCGGACAGGTCCTGCCGTTCACTGACGACGGACTCCAGCTTGCCGGTAATGTCTTTGGCCTGTTCCCGGGCGGCTTTGCCAAAAGCTTCCGGCAGCCGGTGCTGCGCGACCACATAGGCGTGCTCGATGCCGGGCATGTCCGGTTTGCCGATCACGGTATCGACTCTGGCTTGGGCGCGGCCATCCTTGAACGGGTGGCGGTTGATGCTGCAGGCGATAAAGTCGCCGGGCTGGGCCTTGCCGCGGGCTTTGGGGGGCAGGAAAATCCAGCGGGTAAAGCCGGGCAGGCTCGGCTGGACAAAGTGGCCCTGGCCGCGCTGCACATACTGGCCTACCAGGTACTTGAGTTCGGAATCCTGCAGGGTGTCCAGTTCCGCGGACAGCTTGCCCTTCTCTTCCTCATTCAGACTGACCCGCACCCGGTCCCCGGGGAAGACCCGCTCCATTTCCGCCGGGGGCAGGAAGGCCTCGCGGCCGTCATCGAGGGTGACAAAGCCAAACTTGCCGTTGCTGCCGCGCACCCGGCCCTCGGCAAACTCCTTGGTGGAGCGGATGTCAGTCTTCAGTTGGGAAAGTTGCTTGAGGGCGTCGGCATTCAGCATTGCGGGGTCTCTACGGCTTCTCAGGGTCGTTAGTGGGCGCGGATTCTACCAGACCATTGCGGCGGGGCCAGTGACAGTCGAACTACGGGTCGCCCCAGAATGTGACCGCTTGGGCATGTTTATTCCCGTGTGACCCCTCATCCTAATAATTGATTGATGGCGTGATGTTTTCGCCCGTCTATCGTCGGATTGTGCAAAATTTGCAAACTCTATATCCCGGCACTGGATATAATCTTACCTTCGAATAAGAACAGAAACGGGCTGTGGTCGTTCCCCAGCTGTAGAACCGGTCTCCGGAGAGGAACACAGAATGAGTATTTTTTCCCATCCCGCCTATGACAAGCACGAACAAGTTGCTTTCTACCAGGATGCCAAAAGCGGCCTGAAGGCGATTATTGCGGTGCACAACACCAATCTGGGACCCTCACTGGGCGGTTGCCGTATGTGGCCGTACGCCGATGACGGCGAGGCCCTCAATGACGTGCTGCGTCTCTCCCGCGGTATGACCTATAAATCTGCCATGGCCGGCTTGAAGCTGGGTGGCGGCAAATCGGTGATCATTGGCGATCCGCGCAAGAACAAGACCCCGGAGCTGCTGCGCGCCATGGGCGACTTCATCAACACCCTGGGCGGCCGCTATATCACCGCTGAGGATTCCGGCACCAGCGTCGCCGATATGCACGTGATCGGTGAGCGCACCAGGTTCGTCTCCGGTGTGATCGAGGGTTCCGAGCACGGCGGCGACCCGTCCCCCTCTACTGCCTACGGCGTTTTTGTCGGCCTCAAGGCGGCCGCCGAGCACCGCTGGGGCAGAAGTGACCTGAACGGCCTCAAGGTGTCCCTGCAGGGCGTGGGCAACGTGGGCTTCCGCCTCGCCAGGCTGCTCAAGGAAGCGGGTGCCGAGCTGTTCGTCACCGACATCTTCCAGGACAACATCGATCGCGCTGTCAACGAGCTGGGCGCGACCGCAGTCGGCGCCGACGAGATCTTCGACCTTGATGTCGACCTGTTCGCCCCCTGTGCCATGGGCGCCATCCTGAACGATGACACCATTGCACGCCTGAAAGTGGGTGCCATCGCCGGTGCCGCCAACAACCAGCTGGCGGAAGAGCGGCACGCGGCAGTGCTGCGCGAGAAGGGCATCCTCTACGCACCGGACTACGTGATTAACGCCGGCGGTATCATCGACGTCTATTACCAGCAGCAGGGTGACTACAAGCCGGCCCAGGTCAAAGAGCATATCGAGACCATCGGCACCACCATGCAGGAAGTTTTCCAGCGGGCTGATGAAACCGGTGACACCACCGCCCACGTGGCGGACCGGGTGGCAGAGGAGCGCTTCGGTCACGAAGACACGCTGAAAACGGATACAGCGGCAGCCTGATCGGTTGCCCGGCTGGCCGCCAGTGGGCGGTCAGCCCGTTACGGGTTTCTCCCGGTGACGAGTTGATCGTCGCGACTCCCGTGAGGTATTTGCCTGGGCGCTCTGGCGCCCTTTTTTGTCTTGGGCCTCCCTTCAGGGGGCATTGCCGGCAAGTCTGGCCTCCCACCGTATTTCTTCCTTTCTTACTTCCTTTCCGGACACGCCTCTCTCCTACAATTAGCCGGCTGATCATCGATTGGCATGGCCTGCACGTAGAAGTCTGTGACACAGGCCGCTCTGATTACGCATTCAAATCAATTGTCAGCCAACTCTGGCGCATGGATTACTACTCTTTTCACAGCCGGAAAACGAAATGACGAAACTCCCAGCTCTGTCTTGTTTGCTTCTGGTATTGGCGTTGCTCGGTGGTTGCGGAGGCGAGCGCAGCGGTGAGGAGGCTCCGCACCGGGCGTTGACGGTCGACCGCGAGGCGGCGGCCAGCAGCAAAGCCGCCGCTACCAGCGGTGATGCCTTTGTGGAGGCGCCAGAAATCCAGATGCCGTTCCACAAGGAGCGCCTGGACAATGGGCTCACGGTGATCGTGCACGAGGATCCCAAGGCGCCGGTGGTCGCGATCAATGTCTGGTACAAGGTGGGCTCAAAGGAGGAGCAGCGCGGAAAAACCGGCTTCGCGCATCTTTTCGAGCACCTGATGTTCAATGGCACCGAGAACTACCCGGGCGAATATTTTGAGCCATTCCAGCGCTCCGGTGCCACTGACATGAATGGCACCACCAACACTGACCGCACCAATTATTTCGAAACCGTGCCGAAAGGGGCGGTGGACATGGCCCTGTGGATGGAGTCGGACCGGATGGGCCATTTCAGTGGCGCCATCACCCAGGAGGTGCTCGATGAGCAGCGGGGCGTGGTCAAGAATGAAAAACGCCAGGGCGAAAATGCCCCCTACGGCAAGGCGTTTGAAACGATTGCCCGCAGTACCTTTCCTCCGCACCACCCGTATTCCTGGACCACCATCGGCTCCATGGAGGACCTGGATAACGCCAGCCTCGATGATGTGAAGCAGTGGTTTGCCGATTACTATCAGCCCGCCAACGCCATTCTCGTCATTGCTGGCGATATTACGGTGGAAGAGGCGATGGCCAAAGCGCGCAAATACTTTGGTGACATTCCCAGTACGGAAGTGCCCCCCAGGGTACAGAACTGGGAAGTACCCATGACAACCAACAAACGGGAAGTGCTGTTTGACCAGGTACCACAGACGCGCATTTACCGGGTGTGGAATGTTCCTGCCATCGGCAGCGAGGAAGAGAACGCCCTCGACCTGATGACATCGCTGCTGGCCAATCGCAAGAATTCGCTGCTTTACCGGCGCCTGGTGCGGGATGAGCAGGTGGCGACCAGTGTGAGTGCGTTTTACTACGGTCGCCAGCTGTCGGGGCAGATCATCGTGATGGTTGATGTAAAGCCCGGAGTCCCCCTGGATAAAGTCGAGACGTTACTGGATGCAGAGCTGCATGAGTTTTCCCGCAAGGGAGTCATTGCTGAGGAGTTGAAGCGGATCAAGCAGAGCGAATTCGCCAGCCTGGTGAAAGGGCTGGAGAAGGTGGGAGGCTTCGGTGGCAAGACTGATATCCTGGCGCGGTCCGAATTCTACTATGGCGACCCGGGCGCGCTGGTATCCAGCCTGAAAGACTACGCCAGGGTATCGGCCGCGGAGGTCCAGGATGTTGCCAAGCGTTGGTTGACCGATGACAGCTATACCCTGGTGATCAAGCCCGAGGAGAAGTTTTCCGCTGCCCGTGAGGGCGCTGACCGCAGCCAGCTGCCACCAGTCGACAAGGCCGTGCAGCTGGATCTGCCGCGGCAACAGGAATTTACCCTCGACAACGGTTTGCGGGTGATTCTGGCTGAACGCCACGATACGCCGGCCGTTTTTCTGAACCTGCAATTTCGTAGCGGCGCAGCCGCTGATGCCGACAGGCCGGGTCTCGCTTCTATCGCTGCGCGCATGCTGAGCGAGGGGGCCGGGAATTACGATAGCCTCCAGTTCAGCTCCCGACAGGAGGAACTCGGAGCGGCGATTACTGCCGGTAGCGGGTTGGATTACAACACCATCGGTCTCAGCGCACTGACTACGCAACTGAAACCCTCCCTCGAGCTGTTTGCGGATGTGGTCATGCGACCGGCTTTCCCGGAACAGGATCTTGCCATCGTAAAGTCAAACCGGATTGACGCCATCGCGCAGGAAAAGGCGCGGCCCCAGGGACTGGCCCTGCGGGAATTGCCGCCGCTGCTGTACGGTGAGGATCATCCATACGGGGCGCCGCTGACCGCCTCCGGTACAGTGGAGGGCATTCAGGCTATCAGCCGGGATGACCTTGTAGCATTCCACGAGACCTGGGTACGCCCGGACAATGCCACTCTGGCGGTAGTGGGGGATGTGACCCGGGAAAAGCTGGAGCCGATGCTGAATCAGATTTTTTCCGGCTGGCGGGTTCCGAAGGCGAAATTGCCGACGATTGACCTCCCTTCAGTGACTCGGCCTGACAGCATGCGGATCTACCTGCTCGACCGGCCGGGTGCCGAACAGAGTTATATCCTGGCGGGGCTGCTGTTACCCCCCTGGCAAAAGGAGGGGGCGGAGGCGTTTGATGCCATGGCATCGGTGATTGCCGGCAAGTTTACCTCCCGGGTCAACATGAACCTCCGGGAAGACAAGCACTGGTCCTATGGTGCCCGGGCCATGACCGTGGACACCGAGGGCAACCGTCCGTACATCCTGTTTGCGCCGGTGCAGACAGACAAGACGGCAGCGGCGCTGCAGGAGCTGTTGAAAGAGTACCGGACTTTCCTGGGAGAGCGCCCGATTACCGAGCAGGAACTGGCTGACTATCGGGACGACGAAGTGCTCAAGCAGAGCGGCGCTTTCGAGACCAAGGGGCAACTTCTCTCTATGATCAACTGGCAACTGGAAAAGGGCCTGCCGCCTGAATATATCGCGGAATATCCGCAGCGGGTTTCGGCGCTCACCGAGGAGACGGTGATGGCGGCAGCACGGGAATTTCTTGCCCCTGAACAGTTCACCTGGGTGATTGTCGGCGATCTCGACAAGATCCGTCAGGAGATCGAGGCGCTGGATCTGGGACCGGTACAGGTTCTGGATCATGAGCTGTGAAATCCGTCAGGGCGGGCAGGGTGCAGGAATCGCCCCCCACACATAGGCGCTTGATTTCTCGTCTGGACGCGGCCAGGGTGACGGTGCACTGGTAATCTTGTGATTTCCCGTTAGGCTAGGATGAGCGACCAAAAAGCGCGCCAGCTTTACCGGGTTTCTCCCCGGGCCGGTGCCCCTGGCTGCTGTAACCGCGCTGTGACAACTCAGAATAAATCGTTTTTCTGCAGTTCCGGACCATCCTTGCTGCTGTGGGTAGGAAGAGAGGGCTGGACGGGCCTGCTTCAACCCCGGTGCACGAACTGCTGCCTGTTGCGGCAGATGCGTGCATGGGCATTCTTTTGGGCAGGCTAGTCCAGGCGGCTGTCCCCACAATAAAAAGGTGACCCCATGAAACTTGCGATTCTCTCCAGAAGTCCCGACTGCTACAGCACCGCCCGTCTCACGGAAGCGGCCAGGAACCGGGGCCACGATGCGGAGGTGCTCGATACTTTCAAGTGTGCCATTGACCTGGAACGCGGTGCTCCTGATCTGTACTACCGGCGCAAGCAGATTGAGGACTTCGATGCCGTATTGCCGCGTATCGGCGCCTCGATCACCTATTACGGCACGGCGGTGGTGCGGCAATTCCAGGAGATGGACGTTTTCTGTGCTAACACCGCCCACGGGATCAACAATTCCCGTGACAAGCTGCGCAGCCTGCAGCTGCTGAGCCGTCACCATATCGGTATTCCCCGGACCACCTTCGTTCACAGCAAGCGCGATGTGTTGCCAGCGATCGAGCGGGTTGGCGGAGCCCCGGTGGTGATCAAGCTGATCGAGGGCACCCAGGGAATCGGGGTGCTGCTGGCGGAGACTGTCAAACAGGCGGAGGCCATCATCGAGTTGCTGCAGAGCCAGAAACAGAACGTTCTGATCCAGAAGTTCGTGGCCGAGAGCAAAGGGCGGGATATCCGCGCCTTCGTGGTTGGAGACCGTGTGGTTGCCGCCATGCGCCGAGTGGCCCAGGGGCAGGAGTTCCGTAGCAATGTGCACCGCGGGGGTATCGCCGAGCGGGTCGAGCTGCCGCCGGAATATGTCGAAACCGCCGTGCGGGCAACCCAGATCATGGGCCTTCAGGTGGCCGGTGTGGATATGCTGGAGAGCAACAGTGGACCGCAGATCATGGAGGTGAATTCCTCGCCCGGGCTGGAGGGGATCGAGACCTGTACCGGCCTGGATGTGGCCGGGGCGGTCATCGAGTATATCGCCGCCCAGGTAGATTTTCCGGAGATCGACGTGCGCCAGCGCCTGACCGTGAGTAAGGGCTACGGTGTCTCGGAAATCTACATTCCGGAAGGGTCGAAGTTTGTCGGCAAGACCATCCGCGGCACCCAGCTCTACGAGCATGACATCAATGTGCTTACGCTCTACCGCGGTGCCAAGGTCATTCCCAACCCCAAACCAGAGCGCGTTCTGGAGCCCAACGACAAGCTGCTCTGCTTCGGCAAGCTGGAGGCGATGCGGGGCATGATTCCGGTCAAGACCCGTCGTCGTCGCCGGCCGGAGATCTCCGACCTGCCTGCGGATGCGGTGCCGGCCGGAACTGCGGAAGTATCCGATTGATCCGCTCGGGTCGCGGTTTGACATGTGGCGCTGATCACCCTGTAAACGGCCGGGGGAGGTCGTGGCGAGTGGCAAGGCTTGCGACAGGGCACGCCGCTGTCCCCGGTGTGGCAGAGTGCCCTCTTGCGGAGCGGATGCATGGAAACCCAAGAGTTACTGGATGAATTAACGCAGACCGCCGGTGAGGTGCTGGCCTCGACCGACCGGATGGAAGTGCTCTGGCAACTGGGCATCATTTCAGCAATCTATGCGTTGGCCTATGTGGTTGCTCATCGCCTGGTCAAGCTGGTGCCCTGGTTCCGGCGCCCGCCGGAGAGGCCGAAGCAGTCACCTATTCATTTACTGACTTACCGTTGCGGTCGGCTGCTGTTTCCCCTCCTGGCCATTCTGCTGCTGCGGATTGACCTGGCGTTTGTTCCCCAGGTTCTCGGCGAGAGCTGGGTCATCCAGGCTGCCCTGGCCGTGGCCATCCTGCTGCTGTTCAGCGATTTCATCAAGCTGGTGATCACCCGGCCCACGGTGGCTACGGTGTTCCGCTGGGTGGGTATGCCCATCCTGTTTCTGTATGTCATCGGTGCCCTCGACGATATCGTGCGGGTGCTGGACTCGATGGCAATCCAGCTCGGTAATATCCGTATCTCTGCCTACGGCATTGCCCGGGCACTGATCTTCGGTTCACTGTTGTTCTGGCTCGGGCGGGTCTCGAACTCCACCGGGCAGACCATTATCCGTAACCAGGAAGCCCTCGATTATCGCACCCGGGAAGTAGCGGCAAAGCTGTTCGAGATTGCCCTGTTTACCCTAGTCTTCATCCTGATTCTCAACCTGATGGGCATCAACCTGACCGCGCTGGCCGTTTTCGGTGGTGCCGTGGGGGTTGGTATCGGTTTTGGGCTGCAGAACATCGCTTCCAATTTCATCTCGGGGCTGATCATCATCCTCGACCGCTCGGTGACCCTCGGCGACTATATCGAACTCGCTGACAGTCGCTGCGGCACCGTCTCCAAACTCAGCCTGCGCGCGGTGACGTTGGAAACTTTTGACGGCAAGGATATCGTCGTACCCAACGAGAAGTTCGTATCGGAATCCTTCGTCAACTGGACCCAGAAGAACCGGAAACAGCGTTATCGCGTGGACTTTTCCGTGTCCTACAGCACCAATGTGCGGCAAGTGGTTGAAATCATCAAAGCGGCGGTGGCTGAGCATCCCCAGGTGTTGAGTGGCGATGATCTTCCCATCGAGGAGCGACCGGACTGCGAAATCGACAGCTTCGGCGACAATGGCGTCAATATGTTCGTCGAGTTCTGGATGCTGGGGGTGGACGACGGCCGTAACCGGGTCGGTGGAGACCTGCTGCTGATTATCCTGGAGACGCTGCAGGAGCACGGGATCGAAATACCGTTCCCGCAGCGGGATGTGCGTATCGTTGAAAAGCCGATATTGGAAATCTAGGGGCCGGTTACCGTTGTCACATGAGGGCGTCAGGCTGAAGCGCTGGGGCGGGCGCTCAGCTCGTCGCGCCAACGCAACAGGTTGGGGTGTTGGTCGGGATCCGGGCGCAGCTTGACCGCCTTGCCGAAGTCCAGTGAGCACAGCATGCCGATATCTGCCACGGAAAAATAGTCGCCCACAAGATACCGGTTCTCTTCCAGGTGCTGGTCCAGCACATCGAAGAACTGTACGGCTTTTCTGCCGCTCTCCTCGCCAAACTCCGGAAAGACTCTCATGCGGTCGGCAAAAAATCCGGTGGTGTGCTGGAAACACATGCCGACATTGAACATCATGTTGAAGTCCCCCCGACGTGTCCACATCTCCACCAGCGCTTTTTCTTTGGGATTACGCCCGAACAGTGGCGGCTCCGGCTGCAACTCCTCGAAGTAACGCTGTATGGCCACAGATTCAGCGATGTGGCTGCCGTCATCGAGCTCCAGCACCGGCACCTTGGCATTGGGGTCCCTGCGCCGGTACTCCTCACTGAGGTTCTCACCCTTGCCAATGTCGACGTGCACATAGTCCATCTCGATGCCTTTCTCGGCCAGAAACATGCGCACCCGGCGACAATTCGGGGCCTGGGCGAATTCGTAGATTTTCATGGGGCTTCCTCTCCGTTCCGCGATTGCGGTAGATTGTAGGACTTTTCTCGCGCCGCCTGGCGAATACCTCTGCGGAATCCCTCGCAGTGGCGCGGTAACCGGATGAAGTCTTGTCCTGAATCTATGCCAGTCACAGGGGCTCTACAATGACAACAAATACCAAACAGCATCGCCTGCGGGCCCGAGTTCTGACCTTGCTGCTGCTTGGCAGCACCTGGATGGTCGCCGCTGCTTCTGCGGAAGAAATTGCCATCTATGCGGGTAAGCTGTTCGATAGTGAGCGCGGCGAGTTGCTGCCGAATCGCACGGTTCACATCGTCGATGGTCGCATTGAATCAGTGCAGGCCGGGTTCGCCAAGCGTGACCGCGAGCGGCTGGTGGACCTGCGGGACTACACGGTCTTGCCTGGTCTGATGGATATGCACACCCACCTTGTGTATGAGTTTGGCCCCCGAGCCTATATGGAAACTTTCACCTGGAATCCGGCTGATTACACTCTGCGCGGGGTCGATGCGGCGCGCCGGACACTGGAGGCTGGTTTTACCACGGTGCGGGACCTGGGCGACAAGGACAATGTGACCGTCAGCCTGCGCAATGCCATCAATGCGGGCACGATTACCGGCCCCCGGATTTTCACCGCAGGCAAGTCCATTGCCACCACCGGCGGTCACGCTGACCCTACCAATGGCCACCGTATGACACTGATGGGCAGCCCCGGTCCCGCGGAGGGAGTGGTCAATGGGGCCGACAGTGCCCGTGAGGCAGTGCGGCAGCGCTATAAGGATGGTGCAGACCTGATCAAGATCACTGCCACCGGCGGTGTGCTCAGTGTGGCCAAGAGTGGGCAGAATCCGCAGTTCATGTCAGACGAGCTGGAATCAATCGTGAAAACGGCGAAAGACTACGGTTTCACCGTGGCCGTGCACGCTCACGGTAAGGAGGGTATGGAGCGGGCGATCCGGGCCGGGGTCGACTCCATTGAGCACGGCACTTATATGGATGCGGAGACCATGGACCTGATGCGCCGGCACGATACCTGGTATGTGCCTACCATACTGGCAGGAGAGTGGGTCACGGAAAAGGCGGCTGTCGAGGGGTTTTTCCCGGAGGTGGTGCGCAGCAAGGCCTCCACCATCGGGCCGCTGATCCGCGATACTTTTTCCGAAGCCTACAAGCGCGGGGTCAAAATCGCCTTCGGTACGGACAGCGGGGTAAGCCCTCACGGGGACAACGGACGGGAGTTTGCGCTCATGGTTGGTGCCGGCATGCCTCCCGCGGATGCAATCCGCAGTGCTACCTGGAATGCAGCCCAGCTACTCGACATGGAGGATGAACTGGGGAGTATCAGCCCCGGCAGGCATGCGGACATCATCGCCGTAAAAGGCAACCCGCTGGAGGATATCACTGAGTTACAGCGCGTCCAGTTTGTGATGAAGGGGGGCGAGGTGTTCAAGCCGGTGCAGACCAGGCAGTGACTCTCGAGGAATTATCAAAGAGAGGGCGCCGCGAGGCGCCCTGTCTTTTTTGGAGAGGCCGTGCCCTGCCTCAATCTGCCAGTTCGAATACCAGATCCAGGTTGACCGTGAGAGTGGTCTCCCCCGGTGCGACCGGCGCGCGCGCATCGGCCGAGGCCATCTCAGCTCGCATCATGGGGCGAGGCATATCGACACTGCCGCCCTCGGAGACGCTGACCAGTCGCCGGACTTCCATGCCCAGCGCCTCGGCATAGGTCTCTGCCCGCGCCCTGGCTTTCTCCAGTGCCTGCAGGCGCGCTTCCGCCAGTACCGGTTCCGGCTCACCGATTTCCAGGTTGGGACCATGGATCTGGTTGGCTCCGGCCTCAGTGAGTGCATTCAGCACGTCTCCCAGTTCACCAATCTCGCGCACCTTCAGGCTGACGGTGTTGCGGGCGATATAGCCGACCAGGGTGCGGCCGGGGCGATTGGGGCTACCGGCGCTGTTGGGTGGATACTCATAGCGCGGTGTGAGACTGATGCCGGATGTCTGCACATCCTTCTCCTCGATACCTGCCTTGCGGATTGCCTTGACCACCTTTTCCATTTGCTCGGCGTTGGATTTCATCGCCGTCTCGCTGTCTTTCGCTTCCGTGACGACTCCGGCGCTGAGGCTGGCCATATCCGGTACCCGCGTGGCTTCACCGGTGGCGGAGATTGAGACCAGTGTGCCGTGAGTCGCCGGTGCATTGCCATTGCCGCATCCTATCAGGCCGAGGGTGAAGAGGGCGGCGAGAGAGAGCTTAAGCATTTTCATGACATATTCCTTTTTGTGTTGCCTGCCCCGCTGGCGAGGCGGTCGAGAAGGCCTATCCTAGTTTTTCCAAGCTGAATGGCGGCTGAGTGCTCTGAGTCGGTCTCAACCAAAAACCTGGCGGTAATCCTCATTTTCGGCATGGTAGATGGCGAAGCCGAGGCGCAACAGGCGCTGGCGCCGATCACAGAGAACTCCGCGCTGCTGCAGTTCCTCCTGCAGCTGGCCGGATCTTTCTGCGGTGGTGCAGTCGAAGGTGAAGAAATGCCCGTGACCACTGTGCAGGTCATGGTGGATCAGGTTGTCACGGTTCAGCAGAGGGTGTTCCGCCCTGTCCATGGTGTCGAGGAAGCGCTGCTGTGCGTTTTTCACATACTGGTGGATTTTATCGACGGTGACACCCTCGCGGGCGAACTGCTGCATGACAGCGAGTCCCCGGTACAGTGCTGAGTAGTCCATGGTGGCGCCGGCGAAGCGCAGCCAGTTATCGGCATAACCCACCCGGTCTGCACGGTTTTCCAGCTCCGCCAGCTCTGCGAACCAGCCGGTATTGCGGGGGCGCAGGGGGCAGTTGGCGGGAATGCTCATAAAACAGAGCCCTTCGCCTGCACCGAGGTATTTATAGGAACCAGCGGTGTAAAAGATTTTGTCTCCCACGCCGGCCAGATCGGTGGGCAATGCGAAAAAACCGTGGTAACCGTCGATGACGAACTCGGTGCGTTCCGGTTTGTTGGCAGCAATCTCCAGAAGTTTGGGGAAGACCACCCCCGAGCCGAAAAATACCTGGCTGGCGTAAGCGAGGTGGTAATCCCCCCGGTGCAGCTCCTCCTCGAAACGCGAGGCGAGGGTATCGAAGGGCTCGCGGTGGACACGCGTAATTTCGATATTGGGTTCCTCTTCCAGTCTCTGCAGTTGCCGGGCGAAGCTGTAAAACTCGCCATCTGTGGTCAGTATGCGCAGTGGCTTGGTGGGGTCGAAGGCACTGATCAGCCGGTAGACCAGCTCGTGGGTATTCGGGGCAATGGCGATACGTTCCGGCGCTGGGAGATTGAGGGCCCCGGCGACTGCGCGCTGCCAGTCGGGGATTTTCTCCCCGAAGATCAGTTCCCACTTGCTGTCGGCGTGCTGTGCCGCGTCATGCCAGTACTGCAACATGGCTTCCCGTGTCACATCCGGCCAGAAGTGATGGGAATGGCAGGCCATGTGCAAAGTGGGGTAGGCGGCGTCAGGCGCCGCTGAGGAAGCCTGCAAAAATTCTCGAAAGTATTTCTGATACATTTGATGCTGGTGTCCGATCCTGTGAACTTTTATCGTGCCGCGGCGATTGTAGCCTCTCCGCCACTATAATCGCACAGCGCCCGGGCGGAGAATCGACACATTCGCCCGGTTTATCAAAGGTATAGGCACAATCGATTGGATCCGGCAGCGATGGTGCCATTCAATGCCAGCTGTTACCCACCTGATGAGGAGTTATTGATGGAATATCTGCACACCATGGTTCGCGTTTCCAACCTCGAGGAATCCCTCAAGTTCTACTGCGAAAAGCTTGGCCTGCAGGAAGTCAGCCGCATGGACCATGACAAGGGGCGCTTTACGCTGGTATTCCTGGCGGCCCCCGGTGATGCCGAGAGCGCCCGAGAGAACAAGGCGCCATTACTGGAGTTGACCTACAACTGGGATCCGGAGACTTACAGCGGTGGGCGAAACTTTGGCCATCTGGCCTATCGTGTGGATAATATCTACGCCATCTGCCAGCGATTGATGGATGAGGGTGTGACCATCAATCGCCCGCCCCGAGACGGTCATATGGCGTTCGTGCGTTCCCCCGATGGCATCTCCATCGAATTGCTGCAAAAGGGCGAGTCCCTCGACCCGCAGGAACCCTGGGCGTCCATGGAGAATACCGGGGAGTGGTGAATGCCGGGGCCCGGTCCCGCGGAAAGCCCGGGGCCTTCCGGGCGGCTGCCGAACAAGAATGAGAATGCGCGGTGAGCCGTGCATCGCGTGTAGTAGAGAGCTTCAGTGAAAAAGCCAAGTTGTGTTTTGCTGGCGGGTGCCAATGCGGCCCGGCAGATTCGAGAGGAGGGGCTGCGTGCCGAGCGGGTCTCCACCCTGATCGGAGCCTCCGGCGGACCGAAGTGGCTGGTGATCAGCCAGTTGGACCGGGTGCTCATTGGCGAATTCTTTCGCGACCGAAAAGAGCCCGTCGTGACGCTTGGCTCATCCATCGGCAGCTTTCGCAATATGTGCTATGCCATGGACGACCCGCTGGCGGCGCTGGAGCGCCTTGAGTACGGCTATGTGAACCAGGTCTATGACTCTGGAAAGCCCACGCCGGACGAGATCACGGCTCAGGCCGGAAAAATACTCGAAGGAGTGCTGGGAAGTGACGGTGCCCGCCAGGTAGCCGGCAACAACATCTGGCAGAGCCATTTCGTGACCGTGCGTGGCCGGGGGCCCCTCGCGAGTGAGCGCCGGGCGGTGCTGGCACCGGCCCTGCTCACCTCTGCACTGGCCAATGCCTTTACCCGCAGGAGTCTCAGCGCATTCTGGGACAGGGTTGTGTTCCATGCCGGCAGCGAGTCCCGGGTGGGGTTTCGCAATCTGCGCACGGTAGATGTCCCCCTGAATGAAGACAACGTCTGCCCCGCGGTTCTCGCCAGTGGCTCCATTCCCCTGGTGATGGCGGGCATTCGCGACCCCCACGGCGCACCGCGCGGTAATTATCGGGACGGCGGAATTACCGATTACCATTTCGACCTGGGTTTCGAGCGGCCCCCCGGGCTGGCGCTCTACCCGCACTTTTTCCCCTACATGGTGCCCGGCTGGTTTGACAAGAGCCTCAGCTGGCGCTGGGTCCGGGGTGGTGCCATGGCGGATACGCTACTGGTGGCGCCATCTCCCGGCTTCGTGGCGGATTTGCCTTTCGGCAAGATTCCGGACCGGGACGATTTCGTGCGCCTCAGCACGGCAGAGCGGTTGAAGTACTGGCATGCGGTGATCGATGCCAGTCAGCGGGTGGCAGAGGATTTTCACGAATTGTGGCAGACTGGCAGGATTCCTGACCAAATGATTGAAGTGGGGGCCGATGATGTCCTCCATCGTCTGCCCAAGGTGAGTGCTGCATGACCGTGTCCCAGGAGTTCAATATCCCGCAGGAGGAGTACCGCACCACGCAGGAGCGGGTTTATTACCAGGTGCGGGATGCGATCCTGAGGGGCAAGTTCCTTCCCGGGCATGCCATCACCATTCGCGGCCTGGCCGCGGAGCTCGACTGCAGCCCTATGCCTGTGCGTGAAGCCCTTCGGCGGCTGACCTCGGAGCGGGCGCTGGAGCTCTCGGATACCCGCCGCGTGACCGTACCGACAATGACCCCGGAAAAACTGGCTGAGATTTGCGCTGCCCGGGTTTCCCTGGAGTGCCAGGCGGCAGAGCAGGCCCTGCCTTTTGTCGGGCCGAAGGAGCTGGAGCTGTTGCGCCAGCTCGACGGCCGCGTGACCACCGCCCTGGAAGAAAAGGATATCGAGGAATATGTCACGGCCAATCTCGAGTTCCACTTCACTCTGTATCGGCTCGGTCATCCCCATATCATCCTCTCCCTCATCGAGAGCCTCTGGCTGCAGACGGCACCGCTGCAGCATCTGGTATTCCAGCGCTTTGGAGTACAGGAGTTGCCGGATCGGCACCAGGACCTGATCGAAGCCATTGCCTCCGGAGATCCGGTACGGGTGCGGACTGCCGTTCGACAGGATATTGAAGAGGGGCTGGGTTCCATTTCTGCCGAGGAGCTGCTTTGATGCCTGTATTTCTCAGCTGGATCCTGCACGTTGCTGCACCACTCGCGGTAGCCTGGTATTTTTTCCGCGCGCAGTGGAAGCGTGCTGCACTCTTTATGCTGGCCGCTAATCTGGTGGCGCTGGACCGTGTCTTTTTCGAAGCGGCAGAGACACCGACCAACTGTGCGATCAACGCCTACCCCCTGCATATGATGCTGCCAATCTCTCTGTACGGGGCCATGATGTTCCTGCCGTGGTTGCCGGTGCGCTGGCTCGGCATAGGGTTGGTGCTGCACATGTTGGTTGATGCCCTGGGGTGCGGACTCTAACAGCACCTCAACCCGCCAATCAGGTACAGCTTCAGCGCTCAAACCCTCAAAAATGTTCTCATTGCTCCCTTGATTTGCCTGTTTTTGACTTCGGTCGGACTGGTTCACTGTTGCCGGGCACAAAGCGGTTAATCTTTGATGACAGAACAATAACCAGCCGGAGAAACCGCCGGCACTGCACATCAAGGAGCACGCCATGTTCGCGCGAACAGCTTTTGTCCTATGCCTCGCCCTGGCCAGCCACGGATCGCTGGCCTGCATTTCCCAGGAATCCGAATCCAACGACGCCGAAGCGGATGCCGATGGCCCTGTCTGTTCCTCGCAGGCTGTGACTGGCGGTATTGACGGGCGCCGGGATCAGGATTGGTATTACTTCGATGTAAACCAGGCTGCGACTCTGACGATTTCCCTCGATCATGACGGGCGGGATGACTTTGACTGGTACCTGTACGACCCGCAGAGGCAACTGTATGCGGCGGAAACGGGCAGCGTACCCGAGGCGGCCAGCGTCAGCGTGGATGGAGTGGGCCTCTACACCCTGAAAGTCACCCGCTACAGGGGGCAGGGCGCCTACACACTGGATGTGGCGGGCATACCCGATAGCGGCACCGGGGGCGGGGATACAGGCGGTGGCGACACCGGTGGTGGTTCTGGCGGCAGTTGTGACCAGGGGCCGCGCCCGTCTAAACCGGGTGGTCTGACCAGTTACCTCACCGGCAATGCGGCGGATGCCTGTGTGTCCCAGTCCAGTGGCGGTCTGCTGGTAATGGGGGGCGGTACCGATGTGGACGCTGCATTTACCCGCCGGGTGAAGCCCCTGATCGGGGGCGGTGATGTGGTGGTGCTGCGCACCTCCGGTAGCGACGGTTACAACGATTATCTATTGAATTTGCTGGGCGCAGACTCGGTAGAGACGCTGATGGTGGATCGTCCCCAACATGCTGAAAGCGACTATGTGGCCTGGGCGATTCGAACGGCGGAATTTGTCTGGATTGCCGGTGGTGACCAGTCCGATTACCTGAACCAGTGGCAGGGCACCCTGCTGCAGGCTGCGCTGGATGAAGTGCTTGCCCGGGGTGGTGTACTGGGCGGGACCTCTGCGGGTGCGGCGGTACAGTCCGAGTATATCTACGATCCTGACGGCGTGCTGGGGGCATATTCTTCCGAGGCGGTAACGGACCTCTGCCACGAGTATATCAATGTTTCCACCGGCTTCCTGGGTACGGCGACCATGCAAAATGTGATCGTGGATACCCATTTTGCTGAACGCGACCGGATGGGCCGCCTGATGGCCTTTATGGCGGGGCTGCCAAATGGTATCCGGGGCATCGGTGTTGACGAGGCCACTTCGATCTTCTTTACCAGCGATGGCCACGGTGTCGTCGATGGCAGTGGCAATGTCTATATCCTGGCCGAGGACGGGAGCACTTCCCGTACCCAGGCCAGCTGTGGCTCACCGGTCATTTACGAGGGTGTGCTCCGTTACAAGCTGTCGGAGTTTGATGAGTTCAACATCCTGACCGGTGCAACCAGCGTCTCGCCGAAGCGTATCGGCATTGATGGGCGCGACAATGACTTTTACATAAACCAGCCGTACCAGTAACGGCACTTTACTGAAGCACTGGTCACTGTAGTGAAGGCGGCTTGGGTGAAATTCCCAAGCTGGCCTTTTTTTTGATGACAGTTTTCCCTCTCTGGCAAGTCCTGCAGCCCGTGCATTTTTTGAGCGCCGGCGAAAGATAATTTGGTTTCGTCAGGCCCAAACCGCCGACTTCTGTGCTCTTTCAGAAAGGCTTTACAGCATTTTGTCGCCGTGATAAAAAACTCCAAAGTTTGCAAATAAGAACGTAAACCAGCCAACGCCAAGCGCTATGAACTCAAGCAACGTGGTTACAACTGCTGCTGTCGAGCGCTGCTCTGCCAACTACTACCTCAGCGAGTGGTTTGACGAGTAGCTTCCTTTCGGCACGACCGGACGCTCTGAAGTGTTGAGCGTGCTGCCGAGCACAAGGAAGCTATAAGTCGGATTTCTGTTTCCCGCCTTATTGCCAATCAACCATACGCAAGATAGCTGTGTCTGATGCATGGTGCCTTGTGCCAATCCCGGTGAGCCGATTCCTGTCAGTTTGCATCGCCCGCGGTGCGAGTGATGACTCATCAAAAAAAGGCCAAAGGTCTCAACAACGAGGGAAACACAATGAATAAGAGAACCCATCTCTACCAGGCCATTCGTGTGGCAATCGGTTGTTCTCTGGTTAGCGGAAGCGTTTATGCGCAGGAAGTGCCGCGACCAGCAGAGGAAGCCGTTGAGGAAGTAGTGGTTACCGGTACTCACATCAAAGGATTGGACACCGAGGGGGCGGTGCAGGTAGTTCAGATCGGCCGCGATGAGATTGAAGCGTCCGGTGCGACCTCCCCGATCGAGATTCTGCAGGAGCTGACCCAGACCGGTGGCGGAAACGGTACCTTTTCCACCACCACCGCAGGTCCGCTGTCGAGCAACACTCCCGTAGGCGCCGCCGGTGTCTCACTGCGCGGCCTGGGCGCATCTGCCACGCTGGTGCTGGTGAATGGTCGCCGGGTTTCCGTCAGCTCTTTCGCCAAGGGCCAGGAGTCCTTTGTCGACGTGAACTCTATCCCACTGTCTGCCATTGAGCGTGTGGAAGTGCTGCCTAGTGGTGCCGCTGCGACCTACGGCGCCGATGCGGTAGCCGGTGTGGTCAACTTCGTATTGCGCGATGATTTCGAGGGCAGCGAGATTACCCTGTCCCACGGCAACTCCACTGCCAGCTCCGATGAAGGCAAGTACAACCTGAACTGGGTCTGGGGCCACAAGGGTGAGCGCAGCCACACCATGCTGGTGGCAGACTTCTTTACCCGCAACGCGCTCTACGATCGCGACCGCGATATCACAGCGAACTCCATCCGCCCGAGCCAGCAGGGTGTCTACCCGAGCTTCAACGATCTGTTCGCCATGTACTACGACCAGACTGAAGCACCTGTGAATGGAGGTTGCCCGGAGGACCAATTTGGTTTTGGCAGCTTTGGCGAATACTGTGAGTTCAATACCAACGCCTATGTGGCAACTCAGGATGAATATGAGAGTGGGAGCCTGGTCGGTACCTTCAACTATCAGCTGACCGATGATGTGGAATGGTTCAATACCGCCATGGTGCAGATGAACCAGTCCCGGGGCACGGGCTCTCCGGCCAATTTCAGCCGCGCACCTTTTGACCCTGAGAGCCCGCTCTGGCCGGAAGAGCTGAAGGCCGACATCGTTGAAGAAGGCTCGTTCAGCCCGGACTTCCCGACCACCGACTTCAGCGATTTTTACGGATACCCGATTTTTGCCTGGGGTAAGTTCCCGGATCCTCGTGCGGTCGAAGTGGAAAACCAGTCCATGCGCCTGGTGTCGGGGCTGCGTGGTGACCTGAACGGCTGGGACTGGGAAGTGGCAGCCAATGTCGGCCGTAGCGAGTCTGAGCAGCGCGGTATTTCGGGGCTCTACAATTCTGAAGCCTTCTACAATGCAGCGCTCGGCAACCTGTGTACCGATGGCACTGTCGTGAATCGCTGGGATGTGGATCTGGTTCGTCCGGGTGCAAGCTTCAGCGGTGAAACTTGTGAAGCTAACGGTAAAACCACTGCTTGGTACAACCCCTTCGATGGACAGGCCGAACAACTGGATGTTGTAAACGACTACGTGCGCACTGATGCGATGCGTGAGGGTGTTTCCAGCCTGTACGCGATCGATGGCAACCTGTCCGGTTCCTGGATCGAGCTGCCTGCTGGTGCCGTGCAGGTTGCGGTGGGTGCCGAATTCCGTCGCGAGACCGTCGAGGACACACCTTCCGGCGACGCGGTGTCCACTACTCTGAACCCAGAGCCGATCCTTGGCTTCAGCTCCACTTCCGCTGATGCCGAGCGCGATCAGTGGGCGGTATATATGGAGCAGATGATCCCGGTTGCGGCCAACACTGAGCTGCAGCTGGCTGTCCGCTACGACTACTACGACAGCTTTGGTGGCGACACCAACCCGAAAGTCGCCCTGCGTCATGCTTTCAACGATGCCATTATCTTCCGCAGTAACTGGTCCACTTCCTTCCGGGCGCCTTCTCTGGCCCAGGTTGGTGCCGGTACCCTGTTGAGCAGCTACACCGTTGACTGTTCCGTAACGCCAGGCGCCTGTGATGGATTGGCGGATGAAAGCGGTGAATCGCTGTTGTCTGAAGAAGTGAGCAACGACGATCTCAAGCCGGAGACTGCGACCACCTGGGGTGCCGGCTTCCTGCTGAAGCCGACAGCTGATACCGAGCTGACCATCGACTACTGGAACATCGAGCACGAGAACCTGGTCGGTGTGGAGGAGGATGACTTTATCCTGCGCGCACTGAATGGCGAGTATCCCGTCGTTGGCGAGGGGGAGTTGCCCACTGGCCAGCCCGGTCTCGAGGTCGCCAATGGCTTTGTAGTCGACTCCCACTTCGAGCTGACCAATCTCGGCTGGCAGAAGACCAGTGGTGTGGATATGGCGTTCACCCAGTATTTCGATACTGACAACTGGGGTAGCTTCCGCTTTGTTCTGGATGGCACCTACCTGAGCGAGTTCGACAAGTTGCCTTCCGATACCTTCGGTATCATCAGCGAGGCCGGTCAGTACACCTATCCGCGCTGGCTGGCAAAGACCTCTCTGCGCTGGCGCTACGAGGACTGGTCTGCCCAGCTCGGAGCCCGCTACACCCACAGCTACATGGATGACCCGAGTCCCCGTGTGCTTGAGGCGGTTGGGCTGCCGGACGACGCCGCAGTTGAAGTAGATTCCTGGACAGTGTTTGACCTGAGCCTGAGCCGCGACTTCAACAACGGCAGCTATGCCAGCCTGCGCGTCAACAACCTGCTGGACGAAGAGCCGCCACTGGTACTGGGTACCGGTGCCAATGTGGATCACTTCAACCACAGCTCCATGGGTCGTTTTGTGACCCTGCGTTACAGCTACGCCTTCTAAGCGCAGTTGTATCAAGCGGGCGGTACCCTTGGGTGCCGCCCAGATAGCCGGGGCAGGGTAGTGCAAAACCATTCCCTGTTACCGGCATGCTAAATAGTTATTTCTTCCTGGTGTACCTCTATGCAAGCTTCTGCACCTGAAGTCGAAAGCCAACAGCAAAATGCAGTGGCCGCAGAGCCCAAATGGGCCATGCCGGATACCTACCTGATTCTGCTGTTTGTGGCCTTGCTCGCGTTTGCGCTGAATTTTTTGATCCCTGCCGGCACCTACGAGACCATGGTGGTCAATGAGCGTACGGTTGTGGACCCGAGCACCTATCAACAGGTGGCAGAAGAGCCTCAGGGCCTGGCCATATTTGCCGAGGGTGGCAATATCGGGCTGTTGAATTTTGCCTTTGAGGGGATGGTTTCCGGCTCCAAGTGGGGCGCCTCCATCGGTGTATTTGCGTTTATCCTGTTGACCGGTGGTGCATTTGGTCTGATTTTTGCCAGTGGCTCGGTTGAACGCGGCCTCTTTCAGGTAATTGCCAAAAACCGTGAGGCTGGCGGTCTCTACCTGGCAATTCTCTGTGTCATGTTTTCTGCCGGCGGTGCCGTGTTCGGCATGGGTGAGGAGGTCATTCCCTTTACTCTGATTGTGGTGCCGCTGCTGGTTGCCATGGGTTATGACAGTATCACTGCCCTGCTGGTGACCTATGTGGCGACCCAGGTAGGTTTCGCCACATCCTGGATGAACCCGTTCGGTGTCAGTATTGCCCAGGGCATTGCCGATGTTCCCCTGATGTCCGGCAGCGTCCCGCGCATGATCCTCTGGGCAGGGGCCACCGCTTTCCTCGTGTTGTTTACCTTGCGTTACGCTCTGCGCGTCCGCAACAACCCGGAATCTTCCCTGGCGTATCAGTCGGATGAGGTGCACCGCAACAAGCGGCAGTCCCTCGATGCACTCCAGACCATGGTGCGGGGCGATGGCTTGGTGTTGCTGCTCTTTGCTGCCGGTATCGCCTGGATGATCTGGGGGGTCGTGGAGCGTGAGTACTTCCTGCCGGAGATTGCCAGCCAGTTCTTCACCATGGGCATCGTGATCGCGATTGTCGCCATCGCCTTTGGCCTCAATGGGCTGACTGCAAACAAGGCCGCTGCGGCCTTCAAAGAGGGGGCGCAGCAATTGTTGCCCGCGGCCATGGTGGTGGCTTTTGCCAAGGGGATCGTGCTCCTGCTTGGCGGCGACGACCCCAGCAGCCCCAGTGTGCTCAACACCATACTGAACTGGGCGGGCCAGGGCCTGGCCGATGTGTCGGGCACAGTTTCGGCCTGGTGCATGTTGCTCTTTCAGACCGTTTTCAATTTCTTCATCACTTCCGGATCCGGGCAGGCGGCACTCACCATGCCGATTATGGCGCCGCTGGCAGATGTGGTTGGTGTTACCCGACAGACCGCTGTGCTGGCTTTCCAGCTGGGGGATGGCTTCAGCAATGTGGTTGTGCCCACCTCCGCCGCACTGATGGGATGCCTGGGTGCCGCGCGTCTCGACTGGGGGGTATGGATTCGCTTCGCTCTGCCGCTGATGGCCTGGCTGTTTGCCCTGGCTTCCGTGGCAGTTGTTCTCGCCGCTTTAACCGGATTTTAAGCAGTACTTATGTCAAGAATCGTTCTAATAAAAAACGCCCATGTGTTTGCCCCCAGGGATCTCGGTGTGTGCGATGTGCTGGTCGCGGGCGAAAAAATTGAAAAAATCGATCAGGGCCTGAGCCTGCCTGCAGCCATTGGTGAAACAGTGGACGCAGACGGGGCCTGGTTGATCCCCGGTCTTGTGGACTCTCTGGTGCATATCAGTGGCGGTGGAGGTGAGGGTGGCTTTGCTTCCCGCACACCAGAGCTGGATCCCCGCGAGGCCTTTGAATCCGGCGTTACCACCGTCATCGGTGTGCTGGGCACGGACGCCACAACACGTACCCTGAATGAACTGTATGGCAAGGCGCGCGCGCTGGATGCTCAGGGATTGTCCTGTTACATGCACAGCGGCTCCTACCAGTTTCCGGTGAATACGCTTACCGGGAGCGTGCGCACCGACATCATGCTGGTGCACAACATTATCGGTGTCGGTGAACTGGCGATTTCTGATCACCGCTCTTCCCAGCCGTCGACTGCCGAGCTGGTTCGGGTAGCATCGGACGCGCGGGTGGCGGGCCTGCTGAGTGGTAAGAGTGGTGTGATCAGTATTCATGTAGGCGACTGTAAAGGGCGCCTGCAACCGCTGTTTGACGCGGTCGCGTCCTCTGATATCCCTATCAGCCAGTTCTATCCCACGCATATGAACCGCAACGACAAGCTGCTCGCGCACGGGGTCGAGTTCGCGCAGGCGGGCGGCTTCATCGACTTCACCACCTCCACCACTCCGGAGATTCTTGCCAGCGGCGAGCTGCGTGCGAGTCGCGCGCTGCGGGTGGCGCTGGAATCCGGTGCCCCGGCCGAGCGACTGACCATGTCTTCGGACGCGCAGGGATCGATGACCAATTTCTGCGATAACGGAACGCTGCAGGATATCGAAGTAGGCTCCGTGGCCAGTCTGTTCGATGAGTTCCGCCGGGCAGTGCAGGACGAGCAGGTGCACTTCGTCAAGGCCCTGCAGTCGGTCACCGCAAACCCGGCCAGGGTGCTGGGGCTGCGCAACAAGGGCTGCGTGTCTGAAGGCCTCGATGCAGATCTCAGTATTGTGGATCCCGACAGTTTTGAAATACAGCATGTCATGGCCCGGGGCCGCTGGCAGTATTTTGATCGTCAATTGCGTTTCCAGGGAGCGTTTTCCAGCTAATGAATCAGGGTGCAGCCACTTCCGTAGCCATTGTCCTGCTACCGGGTTTCTCCATGGGGGCACTCGGGGTGTTGATGGAGCGATTTACTCTCGCAGGTGGCGCAGCCCCGCTGATCTTCAGTTGCTGCGGTGAGAAAATGGTTGCAGCGGAGCACGGTGTGCAGGTACAGGCACAGGTGTTACCGCCTCTGCCTCTCACTGCGCACACACTGATCGTCTGCGGAGGCAGGCAATCTCAGCCCATGCCCCGCGAGACCAGCGAACAGTTGTTGCGTCATGCACGGGGGGCAACTTACCGGATCGGCATCGGCGGGGGGGTACTGTTGATGGCGCAGGCGGGCCTTCTCGATGGGCACCGGGTTAGCCTCGCTGAGGGCTTGCGGCCCCAGCTGCAACAGACGGGCCGACCCGTGGTGCCAGAGGGGAGTCCCTTTACCCGCGACGCGAACCTCTGGACCTGTTCCAGTGAGGACGGCCTGCCGCTGATGCTGGATACCCTGTTGCCGGTCTGGAGCGGGGAGGGCGATGACGGGGGGCTACAGCTCCAGAGTGAAGTCGAGGACCGTTTGACGCTGGCCGAGGCCCAGGCCTTGATGCGCAACAACCTCGCGGAGCCATTGGCGACCGGGGAAATTGCCGGCTATCTGGGAATTTCCAGCAAGAAGCTGGAGCGGATCTTCAAGCGATTTGTCGGTCAGCTGCCGGCGAGGTTTTATATCGGCCTTCGCCTGTCGCTGGCGCGGGACCTGCTGCACCACAGCAGCCTCAGTATCGAGGAGATCGGCAAGCGCTGTGGGTTCAGTTCCCCTTCCCATTTCAGTCGCGCTTTCAGGAATCATTTCGGCTGCACCCCGCGCACGGAGCGGCAACAGTTTGTCTCCATGTGGGAGCCCCTCGCTGGCTGGGGGGCAGGTAACAGAGCATGTATCGCAGGATGAGAATTGCAACAATGAGATTACTGGTTTCCAAATTCATCGTTTTTGTGTCGCTCGCGCTGATTGCCTGCGAAGGGTATTCGGCCGGCAAGTTGATGATCGTCGGCGGGGCATTGCGCAGTGATAACGAGGCCGTGTATCGCGAATATATCGATGCGATTCCTTCGCGCTGGGCAGATGTGGCCATTGTGCCCGCCGCCTCCGGGCGCCCGGCCCACTATGCCCGTCAATTCGAGCAGGACCTGCGCAACTTCGGTTTCGAGGGAGAAATCCTTATTCTGCCGGTGGCGGTCAAGGATGATGGTTCCACCGGGGACGTCGATGAAAGCACCTGGTCCAGGGGTGCCTATGATCCGCAGGTGGTAGCAAAGCTCAAAACCGTTGGGGGTATCTGGTTTGTGGGCGGCGACCAGACTCGTATTACTGACACTCTGGTGCAGGAAGATGGGTCTGATTCGCCGCTGTTGGCGGCAATCCGCAACCGCCTGGCAAAGGGCGGTATTGTCGGCGGGACCAGTGCCGGTGCCGCCATCATGAGCAGCCCGATGATCGCCGCTGGTGACTCTCTCAGTGCACTGACCGAGCCACGGGCGGAAAACTATGCCGGCATGCAGTCACAGGAATCCGGCCAGCTGATGGTCAAAGGTGGTCTCGGGTTCCTCGATGCGGGCCTGGTGGATCAGCATTTTGACCGTAAGAGCCGCCTGGGCCGCCTGATACGGGCGCTGGAGCCGCCATTGGCCAGGGACATGCGCCGGGGTTACGGCATCGATGAGGATACCGCGGTGCTGGCCGATCTCGATACGGGTGAAATGAAGGTCCTGGGTCGCGGCACTCTGGTGCTGGTGGATGCTCGCGAGGCGGATTTCGCTGAAGACAGTCCGCGCTTTGCGGTGAAAAATCTCTCACTCTCCATTTTGAGCGAGGGCGATCGCTACAACTGGCAGACCGGCAAAATGAACCTGGATGGTGCGGCCACCGTCGGCAAAGAGGCGTTTGGCTATACCGCAGAACAGGGTGCCGGCCTGACCCAGCCCAATGGCCGCCTCGACCACCTGCTGGGGTTCTCGCTGCTGGATAACAGTGATACTGCGGAGTTGCGCCGTTACGCGTTTGCCGAGAACGGGCCCGGGGTGCTGTTCCGTTTTGAGCAGACAGGGGACAGCCAGGGGTTCTGGCGCTACGGTTCCGGCACCAAGGATCAGTACTCGATCCAGAACGTGCGTCTGTCCATCGAGCCGGTAACGGTCAGTATCAAACAGTAAACGCTCTTCCTGGGACGTGCGTCCGCACGTCCCTTTCCCCGACCTCTGTCAATTGGACATGGCTATGAATGATTCCGCCCTGTATCGCGTGGAAAAGGATCTGCTGGGCGAGCGAAAAGTGCCAGCGGCGGTGTATTACGGTGTGCAGACGTTACGTGCGCTGGAAAACTTCAACATCAGTGGTATCCCCATCAGCCATTTTCCCGACCTGGTGACCGCCCTGGCGATGGTCAAGAAGGCCTGCTCCAGGGCCAACCGGGATCTCGGCAAGCTGGAACAGGCACAGGCAGATGCTATTGCCAGAGCGTGCGATGAAATCATCGCAGGTGAGCTGCATAGCGAGTTCTGTGTCGACATGATCCAGGGTGGTGCCGGCACATCCACCAATATGAACAGTAACGAGGTGATCGCAAACCGGAGCCTCGAGCTGCTGGGCCAAAACCGTGGCGAGTATGAATACCTGCATCCCAATATTCACGTGAACATGTCCCAGTCCACCAATGACGTCTATCCCACCGCGCTGCGCCTGGCGATGATTTTCGGGCTTCAGCAGCTGGAGCACTCGACCGCGGCATTGCGGGAGTCACTGGCCGAAAAAGGACTGGAGTTCCGCGCGGTCCTGAAAATGGGACGAACACAGTTGCAGGATGCGGTACCCATGTCCCTGGGGCAGGAGTTCAGTGCCTTCGCCACCACCATTGGTGAGGAGGTGTCGAGGCTGCGGGAGATGGCGGCGTTGCTGATGGAGGTCAACTTGGGTGGTACTGCCATTGGTACCGGCCTGAATACCGAGGCGGAGTACCGGGACCTGGCCATTGCCCACCTGCGTGAGGTTAGCGGAGTACCGCTGGCGCCCGCCGAAGACCTGGTAGAGGCGACTTCGGACATGGGCGGTTTCGTCCTTCTCTCGGGCATGCTCAAGCGCACGGCGATCAAACTTTCCAAGATCTGCAACGACCTGCGCCTGCTCTCATCCGGACCCCGTTGCGGATTCAACGAAATCAACCTGCCCCAGCGGCAGCCAGGCTCTTCCATCATGCCCGGCAAGGTGAATCCGGTCATTCCGGAGGCGGTCAATCAGGTGGCATTCACCGTTATCGGCAACGATACCGCCATCACCATGGCCGCGGAGGCGGGGCAGCTGCAGCTGAACGTAATGGAGCCGCTGATCGGTTACAAGCTACTGGAATCGATCCGCTATCTGGGTGCAGCGATGGAGTCCCTGAGGCGCGACTGCGTGGTCGGTATTACTGCCAACGAGGCGGTATGCCGCAGTTACCTTGAGCGGAGCATCGGGCTGGTCACGGCCCTGAATCCCTATCTCGGATACGGCAAGACCACCACCATTGCCCAGCGGGCGCTGGAGACGGGGCGCAGCGTGGCAGAGCTGGTCATCGAGGAGCAGTTGATGACGCCCGAAGAGCTGGAGAAACTGCTGCGACCGGAGGCGATGCTGGGCCCGGTTCTGCGGGAGGGGAAAGTGCTCGCCTGACCTTAAAGTTTCATCCACCGGCTCGATAGATCTTGCGCTCGAAGCGGGGTCACCCCTAAAATGTGATCACAAATTTGGAGGTACCCCGTGCAGGCCTGAGCCAAGGCCCGGCCGAATCGGCGCGTATCTCTACCGATAAAGCCAGGAGCGAGAGATGAACAAGAGTCAACTGCTACAACAAGACCGCGAGCACCTGCTGCACCCCTTCACCGACTTCCATGACCTGGGCAAGCAGGGCACCCGGGTAATCACCAACGCCGACGGTGCCTATATCACCGATATCGACGGCCACCGCATGCTCGACGGCATGTCCGGTCTCTGGTGCTGTAACCTCGGCTACAGCCGTACCGAGATTGCCGACGCAATTTACGAGCAGCTGAAGACCCTGCCGTTCTACAACAGCTTCTTCCAGTGCACCACCATTCCGTCCATCGAGCTGGCCGATGCCCTGGCTGAAGTGACGCCGGCAGGCATGAACAATGTCTTCTTTACCGGTTCCGGTTCCGAGGCCAACGATACCAACCTGCGTATCATCCGCCGCTACTGGGACCTGAAAGAACAGCCCCAGAAGCGCATTGTCATCTCCCGCAAAAATGCCTACCACGGCTCCACCATCGGTGGTGCCAGCCTGGGCGGCATGAGCGGTATGCATAAACAGTTCCAGGCCCTGGACTACATCACGCACATCCAGCAGCCATACTGGTTCGCCGAAGGTGGTGACATGTCTCCCGAGGAGTTCGGTGTGCACGCCGCCCGCTGCCTAGATGAGAAAATTCAGGAGCTGGGTCCCGACAATGTGGCCGCCTTTATCGCCGAGCCAATCCAGGGTGCCGGTGGCGTGATCATTCCGCCGGAGACCTACTGGCCGGAAGTGAAGAAAGTGCTGGCCAAGTACGACATCCTGCTGGTGATGGACGAGGTCATCTTCGGCTTCGGCCGCACCGGTGAGTGGTTCGGTGCAGACTACTACGGTCTCAAGCCCGACCTGATGACCTTCGCCAAGGCGGTGACCAACGGCTACTTCCCGCTGGGCGGTACCATGGTCAGTGACCGTGTGGCAGAGGTGATCAAGGCCAAGGGTGGTGAGTTCACCCACGGCTATACCTACTCTGCGCACCCGGCGGCCTGTATGGCTGGCCTGGCGACCCTCAATATCCTGCGCAACGACAAGATCATCGACAACGTGCGTGACAACACTGGTCCCTACCTGGCCAAGCGCTGGGCGGAGCTGGCGGATCACCCGATCGTCGGTGAGGCGCGCAGCCTGGGCATGGTTGGTGCCCTGGAGCTGGTCAAGGACAAGGGCAGCCGCGCCCGCTTTGATGACAAGTGCACCGCCGGCGGCGTCTGCCGCGACATGAGCATCAAGAACGGTCTGGTGATGCGCGCCACCGGTGACACCATGATCATCGCGCCGCCGCTGATCATCACCACCGAGCAGGTGGACGAGCTGGTGGAAAAAGCGCACCGGGCGCTGGATGATACTGCCAAGGCTCTGGCGTAGAATGGCTGAATGCGGGCACCGCCGGTGCCCGCATTGCGTTATGGCAAGTAAAAATTCCCGGGCAATGTATGTCATTACAACAAAAATTTTCCCCTTCCCCTGAAGTCCTCAGTGAGTCCCAGACCTTCCTGGAGGAGCACCCCGATCTCAAGTGGGTCGAGGGTTTCGTGTTCGATATCAACGGTATTCCCCGCGGCAAGTGGTTACCGGCAGATTCTGCGGAAAAACTGCTGGGTGGGGGGCTGCAGATGCCGCGTAGCGCGGTGAGCCTCGATGTCTGGGGCCGTGACATCGAAGACAGCCCGCTGGTGTTTGCCAGCGGTGACAGCGACGGTGTCTGTGTCCCCGTCTCCCCCCTGTCTGAAGCTCCGTGGCACCGGGAGAAGACGGCGCAGCTGCACATGCAGCTTTTCGAAGCAGACGGCTCACCGCTCTATGCCGATCCGCGGACCCAGTTGCAGCGCGTGGTCAAGCGCCTGGAAGAGCTGGGTTACCGGGCGGTGGTGGCAACCGAGTTGGAGTTCTACCTGCTGCGGGAGGATGTGGATCACCTGGCGCGCCCGCGTCCGGTGAGTGACAACGACGCCGAGCTGGTACCGTCCACGGATGTCTACGACCTTTCCGAGCTGGATGCCCAGCGCCACTTCTTTACCGATGTGCGCACCGCCTGTGAGGCCCAGGGGATCCCGGCGGATTCTATCCTCTCGGAGTGCGCCCCGGGCCAGTTCGAGATCAACCTCCTGCACTGTGACGATCCGGTGAAGGTGGCCGACCAGACGTTGCTGTTCAAGCACCTGCTCAAAGGCGTGGCGCGAAGCCACGGGCTGCGGGTGAGCACCATGGCCAAGCCTTTTGGTGACCAGGCCGGCAATGGCATGCACGTGCACATGAGCCTGGTGGATGCCGAAGGCAACAATGTTTTCGACGATGGCACGGATGAGGGCTCCGAGCTGTTGCGTCAGGCTGCTGCCGGCATGCTGGCAACGGCTAACGATGCGATGGCATTTTTTGCGCCGCACTCCAATTCTTACCGGCGCTTCCAGGAGAGCTCCCATGCCCCCCTGAACCTTTGCTGGGGTTACGACAATCGCACCACCACCCTGCGGGTGCCGGCAAGCCCGCCGGCGGCGCGCCGTATCGAGCACCGGATAGCCGGCGCCGATGTGAACCCCTACCTGGTGCTGGCGGCCATCCTCAGCGGGGTCTGCTATGGTCTGGAGAACCGCCTGGAAGCCCCGGCGCCGGTGTCGGGGGATGCCTACCAGGTCGAAAGCGACCAGCTGGTGAACACCTGGAGCGGTGCGCTGCGGCGGTTCGAGCAGAGCCCTATCTGGCAGAAGTACCTGGATCCGCGCTTTATCGAGCTCTTCCTTCTTCTTAAGCGCCAGGAGCTACTGGAGATCGCCTCCCGGGTGACAGACGTGGAGTACCAGAGTTACCTGCACCGGGTGTGATTTGCAGCCCTGCCGGGTTGCGCACTGGTCCTAAAAAACCTGCGCGACCCGATGGCTTTGGCGTCAGGATGGCGAGCGCGGAGTAAACCTCTGCTATACCTAAGGTTAAGCGCAGTGGCGCTTACGACTCTCCTCCTGAAAGTGTGTTCGAGAAACCTGGCCCGCCTCTTGGCGGGCATTTTTTTTGGTTGCTATTTTTCTGACAGAATTTTTTCCTTTCCCTGGCCTGTCTATTAGTCGAGCCTTGCTTGAATTCAAAAAACCCTGCCTATACTGAAGTAACCGCGACTGCGGCGAAGGAGCGATTTAGCGTTACAAGGAGTTACCCATGAGATTCAAGCCTCTCATCATTCCCATGGCCGTGGCGGGTTTAGCCGGCCTCGCCGCTCAGTCCGCGCTTGCGGGCCCCTCTGGTTACCCCGTCATGCAGCCGACCCCGCCTGTTTGGGGCGCAGGTACTTTTGCTGTGCGCGTGGGGGCGGCCTATGTCGATCCCGATGAAGACGGCGTGGGCAACGTCATCACGACTTTCGTCGACGATCCCTTGACGGAAGATGTGATCGAGGAGATCCCCCTGGATGTGGGGGCATTTGTCGGCCTGGATGATGATACCAGCTGGTTTATCAACGCCACTTACGTCTTCATGGATCACTGGGCGGTCGAGCTGTACCACGCCAATGATGTCAGTTTTGAAGGCGGGTTGTTCTCGGATGCCTTCTTTGATGGCGAACTCATCGGTGAATTTGGTCAAGACCTCGGTGATTTCGATTCGTACTTCACCAGTTTCTTCGTGGACTGGTATTTCCTGGACCCGACCTGCCTGTGGCAGCCCTATGTGGGCCTGGGTGTGAATTACACCGATATCGAAGAGCAGTTCATCCGTCCGGTCTTCAACAACGACAATCGCTGGGGTGCTGGCAAGATCGGCTTTGGTAGCGACTTCAGCTGGACCGCCCAGGTCGGTGTCGATGTGGTGCTGGGTCGCGAGAGTAACTGGGTGATCAACGCATCAGCCATGTACGTGGACTCCTCACCGGAGTTCTCAATCGGCTTCGACACGGAAACCGATCTGCCAGGTTTCGAGGATCCGGTGGTGACCCCGGTGCGGATACGCAATGAGGACCTGAGTCTGGACCCGTGGATCTTTAATCTGGGCGTCGGCTATAAGTTCAGTTTCTGACCTGAGGCATTCGCAGTTCCGAGAGCGAGAGCGCATTTTGCGCTCTCGCTTTTTTGTGCTCTGCTTGCGGAGGGTTTCGCATGAAGGTTGGACGGATTCCGCCTAGCAGTCACTGTCGGGCCGGTGTATTCTTTGGTTTCACCCGCCAATGCAGAACAGTAACGACACGGGGAAGCCATGACCGCCCTGGGGAATTTTGCCGACGGTCCCATCGCCGCTGAAACGCGGCCCTTGCGTATCTGCCTGCTCGGTTACCGCAGCCACCCCTATTGTGGGGGGCAGGGCGTCTACCTGCACTATCTCAGCAAGGCCCTGGTGGATGCGGGGCACGAAGTGGACGTCATCTCCGGCCAGCCCTATCCCCAGTTGGATCCCCGGGTCAATCTCATCAAGATGCCGGGGCTCAACCTGTTCGAATGCGAAAACCCGACCCGGGCATTGCGCTGGCGGCACCTGCTTTCCTGGACCGATTTCTTCGAGTGGTGGAGCAAACTCACCGGCGGCTTTGCAGAACCCTATACCTTCGGTCGCCGGGTGGCCAGGTACCTGCACAGGCATGGACAGCGATACGACATCGTGCATGACAACCAGTGCCTCGCCTACGGCCTTCTCGACATCGAGCGCATGGGACTGCCGGTTGTTGCGACCATCCACCATCCCATCACCCGTGATCGCCAGCTGGCGCTGGATGCGGCGCCGGACTGGCGCTACCGGTTGCTGGTGCGTCGCTGGCACAACTTCCTGCACATGCAGACCCGGGTTGCCCGGCGCCTGCGCAACATCGTCACTGTCTCGGAGCAGTCGCGCCGGGATATCGTCGAGCAGTTCGGGGTGCGGCCCGAGCGGATCAGCCTCGTACACAACGGTATCGACACCACACTGTTTCGCCCCCGGCCGGACATCGAGCCGCGTCCGTTCCGTATCATGACCACAGCCTCGGCCGATCAGCCGCTCAAGGGACTGCGCTTTCTGCTCGAGGCCGTGGCGGGGCTGCGAAAGGAAATCCCTGGTGTGGAACTTCTGGTCGTGGGGAGCCTGCAGGAGGGCGGCGATACCGAAGCGTTGCTGGAGCGTTTGCAGTTGCGTGACTGTGTGCAGTTCGTCAGTGGTATCTCCAATGAAGACATGGTGAATTTTTACGCCCAGGCCGCGGTTGTGGCCTGTCCATCGCTCTACGAGGGCTTCGGCTTGCCGGCCGGGGAGGCCATGGCCTGCGGGGTGCCGGTGGTTTCCACTGATGGGGGTGCGCTGCCCGAGGTGGTCGGCGATGCGGGCATCGTGGTTCCTGCCGGCGACAGCGATGCGCTGGCCGGGGCACTGCGCCAGTTGCTAAGGGACGCGGACCTGCGGGCCCGGTTGGGTGATCGGGGCAGGGCGCGTATCTTGCAGCAGTTCTCCTGGAAGCTCGCTGCCGAGCAGCTCACGCGCTATTACCGTGGATTGATAGAGGGGGCACCTGAGGCAGTCCCCGGGCGGCAGCCGGCCGGGCAGGTCGATTCCGCGGAGGCTGCCTGATGATAACCGTGGATCCCTTTCACCTGAAGTTACAAGCCGGCCAGCGGGTGCTGGACCTGGGATGTGGTGAGGGCCGACATGCCATCCATCTGTGGCTCACGGATGCGGTGGAAGTGTTTGGCGTGGACCTGAATATCAAGGATGTGGCAACTGCGTCGGAACGGGCCCAACCGTTCGCCGAGAGCGGCCAGGTGGCCGGACGTTTGTTGCTGAGTGTGGCAGACGGCATGGCACTGCCGTTTGCTGACGACACTTTCGATGTGGTGATCTGCTCTGAGGTGCTGGAGCACATCGAGGACTACCAGCCAGTGCTGGCGGAAATCGATCGCGTATTGAAGCCCGCGGGCATCTTTGCCGCCAGTGTGCCCAGTTTCTTCCCCGAGTGGGTCTGCTGGCAGCTCAGTGAGGAATACCACCAGGTAGAGGGTGGCCATGTCCGTATTTTCCGGGAGCGCCAGTTGCGGGGCAGTATCGAATCCCTCGGGCACCGTTTTTTTGCCCGTCACCGGGCCCATGCACTGCACGCACCCTACTGGTGGTTGAAATGCCTTTTCTGGCGCCGACCGGAGTCACGACTCGTGGCTGCCTACCACCGCCTGTTGGTGTGGGACCTGATGGAAAGGCCGCGGCTCACCCGCTGGCTGGAAAAGCTGCTGAATCCGCTGCTGGGTAAAAGTACCGTGCTCTACTTCGTCAAGCCACCGCAATCCGCGGTCGAAGCATCAGCCGGCGGGGAAATCACACCCAACTCAGTGGAGGCCACCGCGTGACCGAACCTGCGGCCGTAACTGCGGTGCCCCTGTTTCCGGAATCATTCCTGCGATCGAGCGCGGACTACATTCTGTCCCAGCAGCTGCCGGACGGCATGATCCCGTGGTTCCGGGGGCACTACGCCGACCCCTGGGATCACGTGGAAGCCGCCATGGGGCTCACCATTGCCGGTGAATGGGAGGCGGCAAAGCGGGCCTACCGGTGGCTCGCGGCAAACCAGCTTGAGGATGGAAGCTGGTGGGCGGCCTACAAGGACGGCGCAGTGCAGGACCGCGAGCGCCGGGAAACCAATTTCGTCGCTTATGTGGCGACTGGCGTCTGGCACCATTACCTGGTGAGTGGTGATCGGAGCTTCCTGCAGTCGCTGTGGCCAACCGTGCAGCGGGCAATCGACTTTGTCCTCTCGCTGCAGACAGAAGAAGGCGATATTCACTGGGCCGTGGATGAGCACGGTGCTCCCATGAAGGATGCGCTGGTTACCGGCTGCTCGTCCATTTTCAAGAGCCTGGAATGCGCCGTGCAAATCGCCGAGACGCTTGACCAGCCACGTTCCGACTGGCAGAGCGCACATCAGCATCTGGGGAGCGCACTGCGTTCCAAGCCTTACCGTTTTGACCGCACATGGGAGAGCAAGGCCCGCTTCTCCATGGACTGGTTCTACCCGGTGTTGACCGGGGTTTTCCGTGGCAGCGAGGCCCGGGCCCGGATCGGGGCACGTTGGGATGAATTTGTCGTGGCAGGCCTGGGATGCCGCTGTGTCAATGATGAGCCCTGGGTGACGGTGGCCGAGTCCTGTGAGCTGACCATGGCCCTGCTGGCGGCAGGTGATAGAAAGCGGGCGGCAAACCTCTACCGCGGCCTGCACCGCTGGGCTGACAGTGACGGCGGCTACTGGACCGGATACGTCTACCCCGATCGGGCGATCTGGCCGGAAGAGAAAACAACCTGGACAGTGGGGGCCATGCTGCTGGCGGCCGATGCGCTGGCAGACCTGACGCCGGCCAGCGCATTATTTACCGGTGGCAGCACGGTTTCAGATGCGGCGAAGGATACCGAGGGTGTCGACCATCTCCAGCAACTCGAATTGGCCGGAAGCCAGCGCTAACTGGTAGATCTCGAACGGAGCCTGTCCACCATCGGCCGGATTGGGAAAAATATCGTGAATGGTCAGAAATCCGCCCGGCACGATATGCCGGGACCAGCAGCGGTAATCGGTCAGAGCCGCCTCGCGGGAGTGGCCGCCATCGATAAAAACCAGGCCCAGTGGTGTATTCCAGCGGCGCGCAGCAATGGCTGATGGCGCCACTACCGGAACAACAAAGTCCTCTAGTTCTGCCGCGCGTATATTGGCCCGAAAGGTGCGGAAGCTGTCCATCAGCTGTGCGCTGTTGTCGAACAGATCGGGATCGTGGTATTCCTCACCCGGCTGGTGTTCCTCGGAGCCGCGGTGGTGGTCGATGGCAAAGAGGATATTGTCGCTTTTACGGCAGGCTGAGCCGATATAGATGGAAGATTTGCCGCAGTAGCTGCCGACCTCGAGGCAGGCGCCCAGAGGTGCCGCCCGTGTTGCGAGGTGAAAAAGGGCTTCGCCCTCGCTGGCCGCGAGAAAACCTTTGATGTTGTCGATTTCGATGGGTAGTGGAACAGACATGGATAAACGAAACTCCGGCGGGTGTGCGGCAACGGTAAACCGCTACTGTGGCAAAAGCAATCGAGCCGGTACTGGTTTTCCTTCCACCCCGGGCGCCATCATCGAAATCCCGCCGGGGGCACCCTGAATGCGCAAAGACCATCGGCCCTACTGGTTGAAACACTGGCAGCTTCGCCTGAGAAAGTGGCGGGCCCGGCATTTCCTGTTGCCGCAGTTCGATGCAATCGGCTGTGAACCGGAAATCATGGATCCCGGTTCCGTGCATGTGTTCGGCAGTAACATCTGCCTGGGGAATTATCCGCACCTGATTTCAACCCCGGATAACGCTATCCGTTTCACTACTCTCGGGCATCGCGGTGGTGATGCATTCATCACCATTGGCGACTATGTGCTGATCTCCCCCGGCGTGCGTATTTCTGCAGCGGAATCCATTACCATCGGCGATGCCTGCATGATTGCTGCCAATGTCTATATCTCCGACTCCGACTGGCATGGCCTGTATAATCGCACGCGGCCATTTCGCTGCACGTCACCCGTCACGCTGGGTAACAATGTCTGGGTCGGTGACAGTGCAATTGTCTGCAAGGGGGTCTCGATCGGGGACAACTCGGTCGTCGGTGCCGGCAGCGTGGTGACCAGAAATGTGCCGGCAAACACGGTGGTTGCCGGAAATCCGGCCCGCGAGATCAAGGCCATCAATCCCCGACGACGCATGATCACCCGTGAAGCGCTGTTTGCAGATGCCTTCCGCCAGACGCGCAATATGGATGACCTGGATCGCATGCTGCTGGATGGCAATTCCATCCTCGGCTGGCTGCGCTCGGTTCTGCTCCCGCGTTCTGGAGACTAGCGGGGTGTCGTTGATGGAGAAAAGAAAAGTTAAGTAATGAACAGCAGAAAAAGTATTGTCCTGATTGGAATGCCGGGGGCCGGCAAGAGCACGGTGGGAATACTGCTGGCGAAGGAGCTGGCACTGGACTTTGTCGATACCGATGTGTTGATCCAGGCCCGCGAGGGCAAAACCCTGCAGCAGATCATGAACGAGAGCGATTATCTCAACCTGCGGCGTATCGAGGGGGAGGTGATTGCTGCTGCGGATCTGCCCGGCCATGTCATTGCCACGGGAGGCAGTGCGGTTTACAGCGAAGAGGGGATGGCCAACCTTGGTCGCTTTGGCCCCATCGTGTTCCTGGACTGCTCGGCGGCTGAGCTGCGACGGCGTATCCATAACTATGAGAGCCGTGGTATCGCCAAGGCTCCGGGCCAGTCCTTCGCCAGCCTTTTTGAGGAGCGGCAGGCGCTCTATCGAAAGTACGCCGATATCACCATTGAGTGTGACGGACGCAGCCTCCAGCAGGTGCTGGAGGCCATCTTGCGGGAGCTGGAAGCGATCTGAGTGCGGCGGTTGCCGACGCCGTTGATGTCGCAACCAGCCGGATCAGAGTGGCAGTTGCGTGGTGTACTTGACCTGCTTCAGGGCAAAGGTGGAGTTAACCGAGGCCACATTGGGCAGGTGTACCAGGGTGCGCTTCAACAGCTGTTCATAGTGGGCCACACTGTCCACCACCACGCGTAACAGGTAGTCCTTGTTCCCGCTGGTGGAGTAACACTCCACAACCTCCTGTACATCCTGCACGGCGGACTCGAAATTGTTCAGAGAGTCCTCGTCATGGTTGTGAATGGTCACGTAGCAATGTACTGTGACCCCCAAGTCGAGTTTTTGTGGGTCGAGCAGGGTCACGCGGCCACGGATGATGCCCTCGGCCTCCAGGCGTTTGATGCGGCGCCAGCAGGGTGTGTGGGAAAGTCCCACTTTGTCTCCGAGTTCCGCCATGGAATAATCGGCGTTCTCCTGCAGCGCTCGCAGAATCTTGCGGTCAAAATCGTCCAGGTCAGTCGAACGCTTCATAAAAACTCCCATCCTACACAATCTATTCTGGTCGAGATAACTGTCACAATTTTACGCGCTATGGCGTAAATAAAGCAATGCTCTATTGCTGCTAAGCATCTAGTATGAACTGACCAGTCCGTCGCGGGTGAAGGCGAGAATTATCGCTTTCTGCGACCGACGGGGGCAAGAGAGTCGCTACATAGTGGCGCTGTTCGCCCCACCCCCGGGCGTGGCAGGTAAGCCGGAAGAATAACGACCAATAGTCCGAGATCCATCGAACTAGGGAAATAACCGGAAGTTAGGTATATGAGTGAAGAAGTGCGCAAGGCGCAGCAGGTAGAGTCTCCGCGCAGGAAGCAGGTCTCTCTGGACGATCGCTACACCACCCTCAAGGGTCGTGTGCTCCTTTCAGGTATCCAGGCGCTGGTGCGCCTCCCCATCGACCAGATGCGGATGGATCGGGCCCGGGGCCTGAACACCGCCACCTTTATCTCCGGCTATCGCGGTTCGCCCCTGGGTGGGTACGACCAGCAGCTGAGCAGGGCCAAGAATCACCTGGACGAATTCAATATCCGCTTCCAGCCTGGCGTCAACGAGGAGTTGGCGGCGACTGCGGTCTGGGGTTCCCAGCAGGTGGGCCTGTTCGATGGCGCGGAGGTCGATGGTGTCTGCGGTATCTGGTATGGCAAGACCCCAGGGGTCGACCGCTCCGGTGACGCCTTCCGCCACGCCAATGCCGCCGGTTCCTCACCCAAGGGCGGCGCCCTGATCATCGCCGGCGATGACCACGGCTGTAAGTCCTCTTCCTATCCCGGCCAGTCCGAGTTTGCCTTCGTCGACATGCACATCCCGGTTCTGAATCCGGCCACCGTGCAGGAAGTGCTGGACTATGGCCATTACGGACTGGAGTTGTCCCGCTTCAGTGGTTGTTGGGTGGCCATGATTACCCTGGCGGAAAACATGGACAGCGCCTGCACCGTGGAGGTGGATCCTGACCGCGTGCAGTTTTCCTACCCGGAAGTGGAGCGCCCGGAGGGCGGCCTCAATATCCGCAAGCAGGATAACCCGCTCGAACAGGAAGAGCGCCTGTGGCGCTATAAGCGGCCGGCGGCACTGGCGTTTGCGCGCGCCAACCACCTGAACAGGGTTGTGCTGGAAAATCCGCAGGCGACGCTGGGGATCGTCAGCACCGGCAAGGCTCATCTGGACCTGATGCAGGCTCTCGAGGATATGGGCATCGACGAGCAGGGTGCCCGTGAGCTGGGTATCCGTATCCTGAAGGTGGGCATGACTTACCCACTGGATGTACCCGGTATCCAGGAATTTGCCCGCGGCCTCGATTACCTGCTGGTGCTCGAGGAGAAGCGCAGCCTGATGGAGGTGCAGCTGAAAGAGGAGCTGTACAACGTCCATCTCAAGGACCCCAATTTCCCGCGCATCATCGGCAAGGTGGATGAAAACGATCGCCCGCTGATGCCGATGTACGGTGAACTTTCGCCGGCAGTGGTGGCACAGGTACTGGGCAAGCTGCTGGGCGATCAGCTGGACGAGGGCGCCGGACACCGCCTGATGCGCCTCAACGCTCTTGCGGAAAGAATTTCCCGTCAGGCGGGTTCCAGCGTCTCGCGCCTGCCGATGTTCTGTGCCGGCTGCCCGCACAACCGTTCCACCAAGGTGCCGGAAGGCAGCCGGGCCCTGGCTGGGATTGGCTGTCACTACATGGCCCAGTGGCTCGACCGTGAGACCTACACCTTCACCCAGATGGGTGGCGAAGGTGTGAACTGGGTGGGGCAGGCGCCCTTTACCAGTGAAAAGCATGTCTTCGTCAACCTGGGTGACGGCACTTATTTCCATTCCGGCATTCTTGCCATTCGCGCGTCGGTCGCGGCGAAGGTGAACATCACCTACAAGATCCTCTTCAATGATGCCGTCGCGATGACCGGCGGCCAGCCCCACGACGGCGAACTGCATCCGGATATGATCTGTCGCCAGGTGCTCGCTGAAGGGGTGCAGAAAGTGGTGCTGGTGATGGATGACAAGAACAAGTATCACGGCGCCCTGAAGTTTCCGGCTGAAGTGGAAATCCGTCACCGCGATGATATGCCCCGGGTGATGGAAGAGCTTCGTGAAGTTCAGGGGTGTACCGTCATCATCTACGACCAGACCTGCGCAACCGAGCTGCGCAGGAAACGGAAGCGCGGGCTCGCGCCGAAGGCCGAGGGCCGGCCATTCATCAACGAGCGGGTCTGTGAAGGTTGTGGCGACTGCGTTCAGCAGTCGAGCTGTATTGCAGTAGAAAAGGTGGAGACGGCACTGGGTGACAAACGCCGCATTAACCAGACCGCCTGTAACCAGGATATGTCCTGCGTCAACGGTTTCTGTCCCTCCTTCGTTACTGTCAAAGGTGGCCGTCTGAACAAGCGTGCGGGTGTTGGCGACGTGCTGCGCACCGAGGCGGAAAAACTGGATTTACCACAGTTGCCCGGGGTCGAGCAGCCCTACAACCTGCTGGTGACCGGTGTCGGCGGCACCGGCGTGGTCACCATCGGCGCCCTGTTGGCGATGGCTGCCCATATCGAGGGCAAGGCCAGCAGCACCCTGGATCAGACCGGTCTGGCCCAGAAGGGCGGTGCGGTTTATTCCCACGTGCGCTTCGGTGCCCGCCCGGAGGATCTGAAAGCCGTGCGCATTTCCGACGGCCGCGCCGATGCGCTGATGGCCTGTGACCTGATTGCGGCGGGCAACCTGGCCGCTTGCCTGGCCAAGCTGGATGAAACCCACAGCCGCGCGGTGGTGAACACGCACCTGAGCCCCACGGCGGCTTCGGTTCTCGGTCGTGAGGACAGCCACTCGCCGCAGGCGGTGCTGGATACCATTCGTGACGCCGTACGTGAAATGGACACGGTCGAGGGGCACCGGCTCACCAGCCGGGCTTTGGGAGATACCCTTGCCGCCAATATATTCATGCTCGGTTACGCCTGGCAGAGGGGACTGCTGCCGCTGGAGCAGGCGTCACTGTTGCAGGCGATCCAGTTGAATGGCGTAGCGGTCGAGGCCAACCTGCAGGGATTCGCTGCGGGCCGCCTGGCCGCCGGCAACCGTCCTGTCCTCGACCGCCTGCTGTCTGCCGACAAGGCGGAGCAGCGCCTGCCCGAGGGATTGGAAGCGATTGTCGCCCATCGATCCGCTCACCTGAGCGGTTACCAGAACGAAGCACTGGCGGCGCGATACCGCCGACTTGTTGATCGGGTGAAATCTGCCGAGATCATCAAGGTCCCGGGCAGCGAAGCCCTGGCCGAGGTGGTGGCTCGCAATTATGCCAAGTTGCTGGCCTACAAGGATGAGTATGAGGTGGCGCGCCTGTATACCGACGGCCGCTTTATCGAGGAGTTGAAGGAAAACTTTGCCGGTGATTACACCCTGGAGTTCAACCTCGCACCGCCACTGCTGGCCCGCCATGACAAGGCGCTGGGTCGGCCGCGCAAGATGAAGTTTGGCGGCTGGATGTTCCGTGCATTCCGGGTGCTCGCCAAGCTGAAATTCCTGCGCGGCACTCCGCTGGACATCTTCGGTTATACCGCCGAGCGCAGGATGGAGCGGGGTCTGATCGCGGAATACGAAGCCCTGGTCGATCGCGTGACCGGCGCGCTCAATGCCGAAAACCATGCCGCGGCCATCGAGTTGCTCGGGTACCCGGACCTGATCCGCGGCTATGGCCCGGTCAAGGAGGAGAACCTGGTCAAGGCTCGCGACCTGCGCGACGCCGCGCTGGAGCGGTTTGAAAATCCCCGCAGTGGGGGGGGCAGTGCAGTCGGTAAAGTGGAAGTCTTCGATCCGGCCACCGCACAACAGGTAGGCTGATCCGGTCACCTGACCAGAGGATCAATCAACGGGGCCCTGGGCCCCGTTTTCTTTTGCCTGCGGATTGACCTGCAGTCACCTCACCAGCTCATCTGTGCCCGGATGCCGAGCTGGTTGGTGCCGTCGCCAGTAAAGTCGTTGTCGCCAAAGCGCAGGTTGAGCATAAAGCGCACTTTGGGGTTGTGGTAATAATTGATGCCCACTATCCAGCTGTCCGCTTCCAGGTCCGGGATTTCATCGTTCTGCATGGATTCATACCGGGCGGTGAGTTCCCACGCACCCCAGGGACTGTTGGGCTTGGCAGACTTGAATATGCCTTTTTTGCTGTTGTACGGCTTGTGCTCACCGGTGATCAGCCAGCTGCCCTGAATGTACCAGGCATGGACATCCTGGTCGCCGATATAGCAACCGAAGTCCGGATCGCACTCAAAAGTGGGTGGTGCGTCGAACAACTCCTCAAAAAACAGTTCGGAAAGGTAGTAGTCGCCGTCATAGTTGCCGTAGGCGTATTCCATCTGGGCGTAGAAAGGCCCCCAGGTGCCTGCGAGTTCCAGCCCCGCCACACTGACGGAACCGCCCTGCTTACCAAAGAAGAATTCCTCATCACCGAAATCCCCGAGGAAGAGTTGTCTGTCGCCCGGGGTGAGGGCAATCAGTTGGCTAGGTCCGCGCCGACCGGCATAGTCGGCCTCTGACTCCAGTAACAGTGAATTCCGGTTGGCGTTTTCATGGCTGTAGGAAAAGCCCAGGTGGACGGTGCTCAGCTCTTCATTCAGCGGTGCCCAGGTAAACCGGCCTGCCGCACCGACGCCTTCATTCCGGGGCGTATTGGCGTTGCGCAGGTTGAAGGCCATGACTCCGGCGGTGTAACAGGCCCAGTGGTTGTTCCAGCCGATGCCCTGCTGGAACTGCCGGCCGTCGAAGAGACCGGTGGCGGTGGTGAAGGGACGCTCCAGCATCAGGATCTCATTCGAGCTGGTCAGTTCCTCCATGGCGCGGAAAGGCTTGAACTGGCCCACCCGGATGGTGCCACCGTAGAAGTCATGCCCGATCCACACCTCCCGATAGCCGGACAGAGTGCTGCCGGCAGCGAAGTCCTGCTCGAGTTTGTATTCGAAGTTATAGGCCTCACCTTCGAGGGTGATGCGGGCGCGACGGAATTCCGTCGTACTGACCGGATCTTCGATATCCGGATCAAACAGGTAGGTGTCGAAATGAATGCGGCCACCGAGCGAAGCGGAAAAATTGCCGTCGTCCGAGACAATTTCCAGCCCACCTTTGGTCTTTGCTTCATCTGCCCAGGCACCGATGCTTAGTGTGGCACCGAGAAGCAAGCTGGCTGGCAGGGAAGTTTTCACGGGTACCTCCATGTACCTGCTGTCATTGGCTGAACCGCTTCCTGCGGTCATCCGCAGTCTAGCAGTGGCTAGATTGCCTTTATATGAAACTGGTGTCTTTCCAGCTTTTTCAAGACGCTTTTTTCGCCAACCAGGTGGCCGGCCCCGACGATCACAAACAGCGTGTCGTGATTCTCGCTGGCCTCCGCAATCCTGGCAGACATATTGCGGTTTCGCTGATAGAACATGACTTCAAACAGCGAAGCAAACTGCGGGTTTTCCTGTAATTCATCGGCGATCACCAGGTCGTGCATTGCTTCTGCATCACCGCTTTTCCAAGCGGACATCATCCCGGGGATCAGGGTGTCGATATCCTTTAATTGTTCCAGTGTCTGGCGCAGCAGCAGGTCCGGGTTTTCCAGGTTGTTGAGCAGCGCAAGTTGCTCCAGCACACCCTCCAGTTCCAGCACTTTCTTATCTCCCCGCTGGTGGGCCTTTTGCAGGAAGTGTCGGTCGATACCCAGTTTCGGGTCGAGTCCGCGTGCCTGCATTTCCATCAGGCTGAGTGTGATCATGGCGATAGCGGGACGCTGGCGTATGAATATGGCTTCAGGCAGTTGCCGGCTTGCAAGCCATGCCTGCAGTTGTCGGTAGGTCTCCGCAGAAAGGTCATCGCGCAGAGTTCTGTCGCCGGTATACAGTGATGCACTCATGATCTGCTGTTGCAGCACCGGATCCCGCTCTGCCATCAGGATATCGGCCTCCACAACCAGGGCGTCACTGTGTTCGAAGGCCTCAAGAATCCTGCCCCGCAATGGGTAGAAATCCGGCGTTGCCAGGTGCACCGAGCCGAGCAGGTAGACCCGGCGATCGCCTTTTTCGGCCACCCAGAAAAGCCCCTGGTCCCCGGCGGCCCGTGCTCCATTGGATAACAGCAGGAGCAGCACCAGTCCGAGGGCTGTCATCAGCGAGTGGACGGAAAGCTCCCGGTCGGTGAAAGGGAAGGGCATGGCGGATCTCCTGTTTATCCCGGAACTGACTTTTGTTTCTCTCCGGGGCTCATCTTACGCCCGAGTGTCCGACACAGCGAGCATGGGCGGTCCCTATTTGCGGGTAAGTTGAAAAAATGTGGTGCAGGGCTCGGCAGAATTCGATCAATGGCGCAGAATATTGCCCGTAGCAAGTCATGAAAAAAATAAGTACAAAGGTTGAACAGTATCATGCGGGTTTTGCAGGCGGTGCCGCAAATGGATTACTCCCCGGAAGGACGTGCCACCCTGGACCTGGGACAGGAGTTGGTGCGCCTTGGCCACGAGTCCATCGTTGTCTCATCAGGGGGGGAGCTGACCGATCGACTGGTGTTGCGGGGTTCGAGGCATCTGGAAATGCCCCTTCACCGGCGTTCCCTGTGGTCGCTCAGGTTGGTGCGCCCGTTGCGAAAGCTGTTGCGGGAGCTCGAGGTGGATGTGGTGCATGCCCGTGCACCACTGCCCGCCTGGCTGCTGTGGCTGGCAATCCGCGGATTGCCGGAAGAGCGGCGACCCCGCTTCATTACTTCTGTCCATCGACTGTATGGAAGAGGGCTCTTCAACAGCATCATGGCCGTCGGGCAGCAGGTCACGGCGGTTTCCGCTTTCGCTGCAGAAAAGCTGCGTCAGGAATTCAGCCGCAAACTGGCCTGCAAGCCGGAGGTAGTACCGGCCGGAGTGAACACCCGGGAGTTTGATCGCACTGCACCGGTTTCGGGCTACTGGCACCAGCGGTTGTTGAATGACTTTCCCCAACTGGAAGGCAGGAACTGGCTGTTGATGCCTGCAGCCCTGGCCCCGGGGCATGGCCACCGGGAGTTCCTGCAACTGTTGTCTGCGCTCAGCCTGCAACGTGATGATGTGTTTGGCCTGATCGTGGGCGAAGTGCCGCCGGGTTCCGCGAAGTTTGCACGGAACCTGGAGCGGTTGGCGCTGGATCTCGGTCTCAGCGACAAGGTGTTGTTCATGGGGCCTCGACGGGATATGCGCGAGCTGTATGCCAGCGCCCGTATTACGTATCGCCTGGAGGAAACACCGCCCGCCTATGACCGTGTTGCGGTAGAGGCGCTGGCCATGGGGTGTCCTGTGATTGCCTACCGGTCTGGTGGGCAGACAGAATTGTTGCAGCAGTGCTTCCCGCAGGGACTGGTGGATGCCGGCGATACGGACGCATTATTGAAGGCAAGCAGCGAAATCCTTCAGCGCCCTGAGCCAGTCACCTCGACGGGGCTTGGCATTGAGGATATGTCGCAGCGGGTGCTCGCGCTGTACTCCCGGGCGTGACCCCGGCGGGCTGCGATAACTTTTGCTTTGTCCGGGCAGTTTGAATACTGCGTGCTTCCCCGGATAGTGTCTCCGGGCCCGCATCCTTCCGGCAGAGGATACGCGGGTTGTAGAAGGCCCGCAGGATTTCGTCGGCAGCCCACTGCAACCCGGTGGATAGTAAATTTGCTGAAAGACCGGGTGGCCTGGGCAGCAGCCGGTTCCGGTCATTTTGCCGAGAGCAGTAACCGTCGCCTATCCGAGCAAGAGGGCGTCGCTAGGAACCAGAATCCGCATGGCTTTCTGCTGCGCCACTCAATACCTGGGCGTAGATCTCCCAGGTGGCCTGGCCCATGGATTCCACTGTCAGCTCTGCGGCCGCACGCTGGAAGCCTTCGCGAAAATGGGTGCGGAGAGAGTTGCGATCGCTCAGAGCATGGCGCAGTTTCTGTTCCAGGCATAGCGGATGAATATCCTCAAGCAGGAAATCCCCAGGGATATAGCGGTCAGCGTCTCCGGTGTTGGGGGTGATAACCGGGCACCCATGGAGCAGGGCCTCGATCCAGTCGAAAGGGGGCTGACCGGTGCAACTGGTCACGACCATAAAGTCGACCCTGCACAGAAATTTTTTGGCGGGATCCTGTTCGCCAATGAATTGCACTCGCTGGGTGAGGTTTAGCTCTTGTACCAGTGATGTCAGGGCTTCCCGCTCCGGTCCGTCCCCTTCCACGATCAACTCGACCTCTGGCATCGCCACAAGTACCCGGAGAAGATGGTCGAGACCGCAGAGCTTTACCAGCCGGCCTGAGAACATGATACGCGCTCGGGTCGGGAGAGAAGTCTCGACTTTAAAAGCTGAACCCGGGCTAACGCGGATTCCATTGGGGATCACATGCCATTGGAGTCGGGAGCTGGCAACTACTGAGTGGCTGACGGCAATTCTGGCATCGAATGAACTGGACAATTTATCACGTGGGTGGCGCAGGTTATGCCGGGTAATGACCTGGCGGGCATCCGAATACTTCTGCACCGCAGCCAGGAGTTGTGCGGACTTGCTCCCGTGGCCGTGAGCAATCTGGAACCCACCACTTCTGAGATGGCTGGCCAGGCGCCAGATCAGGTTGGTGTGGTGACGGTTGTGGTCGGTATTGAGGGCCAGAAAGCGCACGGCGGGATCCAGACTCTCCCGATAGCGGGGGTGGGCGATAACGGCGACGTCCGCATCGGTATTACGGGCCTGCCAGCCGGAAAGTTCCGCTACATGCCGGGCCAGACTGTCTTGCTCGCGACTGGCAATCAGGTGACAAATTCGTTCGATCATTGATCAGTTCCATGACCGGCTCACTGCCCTCCCGGGAAGAGTGAACCGTTTTCTGCTCAGCCCGCCTGGCCGGATTTTTTATGGAAGCATTGTTGCCGATGACTGATGACAGCCGTCTGATGAAAATGTGACTGTCGGATGACAGTGGCCGGGCTCAGAAGTTGAAATGCCAGTTCAGCGATGCGAAGTCGAAGCCGGGGTTTGGCGTGTTGGTATAGGCGTTGGAGAAGTGACTGTACCTGAGGGAGGCCACGGCACCACTGTGGAGGCGGTAGCCAGCGGCGAAATGCAGGGCGAAGTTGCCATGGGTGGTCAGCTCGATATCCCCGAAATGCTTGTCGCTGAGATAGGCGGCACCGACGCCCGCCTCGCCAAAAAATCCTTCGGCCCTTGCACGTGGATACCAGCGCAGGACGGGTTTGAGCTCAAACACATTCTGTTTCTGGCGCTCGCCGCGATGGTCCAGCCGCAGGTGGGAATAGCTGCCCTGTGCCCACCATTGCCACAGGCCAGAGGTGAGGGGGAATTCGGCAAAGCTGGTGGCAAAGTTGATGCCGGCCATCTCGGCGCTTGCGATCGAGTCCCGCTGGATGAGCGCATCCCCCAGGCCTTTACCCGCGCTGAAGATTACCTCCTGCTCTGCACGGGCTTCGGCCGGTGTCATTGAAATGTAAACAAGCAGCAGCAATAAAAGGCGCATGGCGGGCAACGAAGGCTGTTATCTGTTGTTCGGGCGAAAACAGATAACAGCCTAGTTCCTGGCCGCCAGTTGGCAAGCCTGTCCAGCCGGGCAGGTCGAGGGCGCCGGCTAGCGCCACTGTCGCCGCAATTGCCGGATGGCATCCGAGTGCAGCTGTCTGGCCCGCTCCTGACTGAGTCCCAGCTGTTCACCGATGACCCGGAAGGAGCAGTCCCGATCCGATACCAGCCCGTAGCGCAGGTTGAGCACAGTGCGCTGACGTGCTGGCAGTCGATCCACCGCCTCCCGCAGGCGCTCGGCGAGTTCCTGGTTGGTTACCAGCTCGTCGGTGTTGTAGATCTCGTCAGCGGGTGCATAGTCCAGTTTTGTGCTGCTCTGGTCCTCGGCTACGGGATCGTCCAGTGAGCCGGTGGGCCCTGGCAACTTGAGCAGGCTCTGCACCCGCTCCAGGTCGAGCCCCGACTGGGCTGCAACATTGTCGTCGGAGGCCGGGGAGCCCTTCGAACGCAGCTCACTGATGGCGCGGTAAATTGCCCGCAGGTCATCCTGCACATTGGCCGGCTGGCGCACGATGTCGTCATTGCGCCGCAGGGCCAGCTGGATTTCCTGTTGTATCCACCAGTAGGCATAAGTGGAGAAGCGGTAGCCCATCTGTGGTTTGAAGCGCTCGATGGCCTTCATCAGGCCGACGTTACCCTCCTGAATCAGGTCGATGAATGGCACCGCCGGATTGCGGAACCGCTTGGCAATCGCAATTACCAGCCGCAGGTTGCACTGGATGAGCTTCTTGCGCTGCTCCTGGAACCGCCGCAGCAGGCTCCTGAGCGCGGTGCGGTCGCGCTGCGAGATCTTGCCAGCATCGAGCAGGGCTTCCGCCCTGGCGATGATCAGGCCATGGTCATAGGCACCGGTGCTGCCCCGCTGCTCTACGCCTTCACTGCGCAGGTCGACCAGCTCCACCCCCCGCTTCTGCAGCAGGGCGATAATCTTGTCTTCCAGCTCGCGAAGAAGGCTGGTAGTGGTTTGTTCCTCCTCTGGGGTGAGCAAGTCCAGCCGGTACAGATGCTTGAGGTAGCTCTGCATCGGAGTACTGCCGGAATCCGCGACTGATTCAGCCGCTTCCTGTACCTGTTCAGTTTCCGGTTCGCTATCCGCAAGTGCCTTGTCGGAATCGCCGCCGGAAGCCAGTTCGCCTGTGTCCTTCAGCCATGCTTCATCCCTTGAGTACATACTTTCTCGGGACAACTGAGTACACCTTCTGTTGAGTACATCATCGCCACGCACAACGGCCGGGCCGCTTTGCTTGGCGTCTCTTTCTTTTTGACTATAGGTGAGGGTAGAAATTCGCGCCGCCAAAAAGGTGACTGAGGGGTGTCGCCTTTCAGGGAAATCGTCCCCCTACACCGGGGCATTCACCCGGCGTAGAGCCTTTGCGTCCGCGATGAAAGCCGGGTTGGCCGAAATGTCGGAACCGGCTTTGGCGGGCTGGTCACTTCGTCTGGATATCAAAGGTAAAGTCGATACGCTCCGCCACTTTCAGGGTCCCGAGAGCCGCGCTGAAGGGCTTCAGGCCCAGTTGCCGGTGGGACAGCGTGAAATTTCCACTGGCGCGAACTCCTGTCGCGGTGAGGGTCACTGTCGCTGGCAGCCGCAGGGCAATGGTTCGCCCGCGCAATTGCAGCTCGGCCGCGATCAGCATCTGCTGCGGTTCGGGCGTGTCCTTCAATGGCGCCTCGCCGGTCATTCGAATGACCGGAAAGCGGTCTGCCTGCAACAGGCTCTGGCCGAGCATATTGGCCCGGGTGCCGGCGATATCCGCCTGGCTCAGCTTCGAGGAAAACTCGACGCCATAGCGCCTGCGCAAAGCGGGCGGATCCACCTCCAGTCGATGGACGGGAATCTCCAGCAGGAATTGCGAGTGTTGGGGTGACTCGCGGAGGGTGACGGTGCCGCGGATGGCTGCAGCGCGGATAACGTGGCTATGCCCCAGGTGAGCCATGGGCCCGCTCCGATAGACCCGCCAGTGGATGTCGGAGGAGGCAGAGAGCGGCAGGGTTTGCTGGGCCAGCGCCAGGCCGGCGAACAGGGCGAGAGTAGGTGCTGTAATCAGAGCGAGAAGCTGTCGCAGGCGCCCTGATCGCTTTCCCCGGGCAGAAGCTGGGGTTGCGCAGCTGAAAAGCATAGCTCGACCTCCGTTGACGCGGGCCGGGACCCACTGGAATCCAGCTTAGTGCGGGCTCCGCGTCAGCGGTAAGTCAGTCGCAGCGAGTAGAGTGGTTCAGCGCTCGCGCTTCACCCGGATCTTGCGTCCGCCCTGGGCGGGTTTCATAAAGAAGGAACCAAATAGGCCGCGCTCTACGACAATCCTGTCACCGGCGCTCCAGCGAACCCGGCCGCTGTCGTTCTGGCGCCAAACCTGGCCGTTGTCCAGTGTGATGATGGCTTTGCCGTACGCGCCTTCCTGAACTTCTGAAATCTGGGCCGTGATCTGCTCCGGGGCCTCTTCGACGATGCGCTTCTGTTCCTGGCCGAAATTCTGTTCCGCACGTTCATCGAGGCTCTTGCTCAGTGCATCGTAACAGCCGAGACGCTCTTTATCAGACTGGATCGACGCACACCCACGCATCTGCTTGGTGAGGGAATCCGCGCTGGCACTGGTTGCCAGCAGTAACAGTGAAAGAAATATAGTTTTTCGCATATTGACAGTTTGTTGTAACGAGTTGATGTGATTTTGCCTCAGTGCCGGGCGGCGGACAAATGAAAACGTGCGGGCATTCACGTTTTTACACCCCGCGGCCGTGGAACAATAATCCCCTCTTATAACCATAAATCCACACTTTCAGGGGTTGGAAAATGAAAAAAATCATTATTCCCGCAATCGTGATCGCCGCAATCGGTGGTTACCTCTACTACCAGAACATGGAGCCCGCGGGCGCCGAAGCCGAAATCGCCGCGGAAGTCCAGTCCGCAGTGGAAGAGGCCGGTACGGCAGTGGAAGAGGCCGCTGAAGAAGCCGTTGTTACAGCCAAAAATGCGGAAATGATGCCCAGTGAAGGTGACGTGTTCGCCGATGCCCCGGAGCACATGATGGAGACCGCTGAAGAGGCTGCTGACGAAGTCATGGATTCTGCCGAAGAGGCGATGGACACCGTGGCAGATGAGGCCGAGGAAGTAGCGGAAGAGGTCGCCGATGAGACCGAAGAGGCGATCGATCACAGCGATGAGTAAACCCCTTCCGGTTTGATCGCAATACCCGGGCAGAGCCCGGGTATTTTTTTGTCCGGCTGTTGCCAGGCCGGCTTGCAGTGGCTAGGAGCGTTTCCGTGAACCTGAACCAGGTAACCCTTCCCGTGCGGGATATGGCGGAGGCCACAGCTTTCTACCGACGGCTGGGATTTGTCCAGATCGTCGATACTCCCCACTACGCCCGTTTCGAGTGCCCCGATGGCGATGGGACTTTCTCCCTGCAGCTGAGTGAAGGGGAGTTCCACAATGGTGCGGTGATCTATTTCGAGCACGAGGCACTCGATGAGCTGGTGCAGTTACTGCAAGAGCGGGGGATCGAGTTTGCCCAGCTTCCGCAGGATATGCGTTGGCGCTGGCGGGAGGCGGTGCTCCATGACCCCAGTGGCAACAAGGTAAAGCTCTACTGGGCCGGCGAGGATCGCCGCAACCCGCCATGGAGAACAGAAATTCGTGAACCCTGACGGGGCGCGACTTAGCCCTGCGCGTTGAACTGCTTGCCGCTGACTCCGCGACTGTCATCCCCCATCAGATAGAGATAAGTGGGCATTATGTCCTGGGGACGGGTAACGGTGTTGGGGTCCTCCGCCGGATAGGCGGCCGCGCGCATGTTGGTGCGCGTGGCGCCCGGATTGATACTGTTGACGCGGATATTGGAAACGCCATCCAGCTCGTCCGCCAGCACCTGCATCAGACCTTCGGTGGCAAACTTTGAGACGGCATAAGCACCCCAGAAAGCCCGTCCCTTGAGGCCGACACCGGAGCCGGTGAAGATGATGGAGCCCGCGTCCGATTTCTCCAGTAATGGCAAAAGCGTCTTGGTCAGCCCGAAAGCGGCATTGACGTTGACGCGCATCACCTGTTCCCAGGTGGCGTAGTGATAATTGACGATGGGCGTGCGCTGGCCGAGGACGCTCGCGTTGTGCAGGATGCCGTCGAGCCGGCCGAACTCCTGGTCTACGGCCTCAGCAAAGTGTTCGAAGGTCTCGATCCTGGCCTCATTGAGGTCCATTGGGAAAATGGCCGGTTGGGGGCCTCCGGCTTCCTCGATCTCGTCGTATACCGCCTCCAGTTTGGCGGTGGTCCGTCCCAGCAGGATGACGGTGGCCCCGTGTGCGGCAAATGTCCTGGCCGCGATACGCCCGATGCCATCGCCCGCGCCAGTCACCAGAATGACCTTGTCCTTGAGCAGGTCCGGGGCAGGGCTGTAGTTGCCAATGGTCTCAGACATGGGATTCCTTCTTGTTCCGTAATTTTCTGGTTATCAGGCAGCGGTTCACCCCGGGCCCGGGTTAGCCGTTGCGATCCGACAGGTAATGTTGCTCCAGCAGTGGCCAGATCTCGTCGGCGCTGCCCACCAGGTGATCCGCATTCCAGTTGGCCGCGCTGTCGCCGGCATCGATATAGCCATAACTGCAGGCAATGGTCGGCATGCCCGCCGCCTTGCCGGCTTCAATATCCCGCTCATGGTCGCCCACATAAACGGCCTCGGCCGGTGTGCAGCCGATGCGTGAGCAGGCGAGGTAAATCGGTTCCGGGTGGGGTTTGCGATTCTCCACATCGTCCGGGCAGACAATGGCGCCGGGTTCGGGAAATTGGGAAAACGCCCGCATCAGCGGGATCGTATAGGCGGCGGGTTTGTTGGTGACTACCCCCCAGGCGATATCGTGGGCGGCCAGCTGTCGTAATAGTTCTTCGATGCCGGGGAACGGCACGGTGTGTTCCGCCAGGTGCGCCAGGTAGAGGTCCAGAAAACGCTGGCGCAGGCCATCGAAACCCGGGTCGCCCTCGTCGCGGCCGAAGGCCAGCCGGACCATCGCTCTGGCACCATTGGATACCACGGCGCGGATGGCCTCACCGGGGAGGGGCGGTAACTGCTCCTGGTGGCGCAACTGGTTCAGGACCACGATAAAATCAGGTGCGGTATCGAACAGCGTGCCGTCGAGGTCGAATAAAACTGCTTTCATGCTACTTCCGGTGGATCAGGGCGCCTTGGTGGCGTGTACGAGATAGTTCACATCCACGTCCCGGGGATCCAGTTTGTAGGTTCGCGTGAGCGGATTGTAGGTCATCCCGGTAATGTCCCGCAGCTCAAGGTGCGCGGCCCGGATCCACGCCCCCATCTCGGAGGGGCGGATGAACTTGCTGTACTCATGGGTCCCCTTGGGCAGCAGGCGCAGGACATACTCGGCTCCGACGACCGCAAACAGCCAGCCTTTTGCCGTGCGGTTGATGGTGGAGAAGAACAGCTGCCCCCCGGGCTTGACCAGTGCTGCACAGGCACGGATCACGGAAGCGGGGTCCGGCACATGCTCGAGCATTTCCAGGCAGGTGACGATGTCAAAGCTGGCCGGCTGCTCCTCCGCCAGCGTTTCCACGGGGACCTGTCGGTAATCGATTTGAAGCTCGCTTTCCAGGGCGTGGAGCCTGGCCACATTCAGGGGCGCCTCGCCCATATCGATGCCGGTCACCTCGGCGCCGCGCTGCGCCATGGCTTCGGTCAGGATGCCGCCACCGCACCCGACATCCAGTAGCTTCTTGCCCGCGACCGGCGCGCGTTGGTCGATGTAATTGGCGCGCAGGGGATTGATGTCGTGCAGGGGCTTGAACTCGCCCTGGCGATCCCACCAGCGACTGGCCAGCTGCTCGAATTTGGCGATTTCTGCCGGATCTACATTGGTCATGGATGTCCGTCTATGTCCCTGGTATTGATAACGTCCCGCTGCCGCCGGCGGTCTTCACGCGGCGTGCGCTCCGGCTAACTGGTTTGGCAACCTTGTATCTGAAGCCGGCGATGGATCGCGGCTATTTCGACAGGCCGGCGATTCTAGCACGCCAGCCTTGCGCCCGTTGAACCAGCTCGTCCTCATTGAGGGTGGTGAGTTTGCGCCCAGCCAACAGCTGGCGGCCGGCCACCCACACGTCGCTGACATTGTGACCGCTGGCGGTATAGATAAGTTGCGAGACCGGGTCGTGCAGGGGTTGCTGCTCGAGTCCGCCCAAGTCAATGGCGGCCAGGTCTGCGAACTTGCCCGGTTCCAGGCTGCCGATCCTGTCCTCGAGCCCCAGGGCGCGGGCGCCGTGAATGGTGGCCATGGCCAGTGCCTGCTCGGCCGGCAGGGCGTCGGCCCGCCCACTGGTGGCCTTGGCCAGCAGGGCCGCGGTATTGGCTTCGGCAAACAGGTCGAGGCCGTTGTTGCTGGCGGCCCCGTCGGTGCCCAGTGCCACGTTGATGCCGGCTGCCAGCAGGTCGCTGGCAGGGCAGAAACCGGAGGCGAGCTTGAGGTTGGAGCGCGGGCAGTGTGCAACATGGGCGCCGCTCTCCCGCATCAGGTCCAGGTCCCGCTGCGCCACTGCTGTCATATGTACGCACAGGGTCTGTGGAGAGAGCAGCCCCAGCCTGTGCAGCCGTTCGATCGGTCGTTCGCCGTGCTCGGCAACGGCCTGCTCCACTTCGCTGGCAGTTTCATGCAGGTGCATCTGCACCGGGATCTGTGCCTCGGCAGCGTACACGGCCACCTTTTCCAGCGTCTCATCCTTTACTGTATACGGCGCGTGTGGGGCGAAGACCACATCGATACGCTCGTGGGCGCGGTAGTCGTCGCGCAGCGAGAGGCCTTTCTGCAGTGCATCTTCACCGTCGCGACTCCAGGGGGTGGGGGCATCGATGATCGGGAAGGCAATCTGCGCGCGCATACCCGTCTCCCGCGCGACCATGGCGGTGGCTTCGGGGAAAAAATACTGGTCTGAGAACGTGGTTGTGCCCGAGCGGAGCATTTCAGCCACGGCCAGGCGGCTGCCGTCAGCGACAAAGTCGGGAGCTACCCACTTTTGTTCCGCCGGCCAGATATGGCCCTGCAGCCACTCCATCAAAGGGCGGTCGTCTGCATATCCTCGCAGCAGGCTCATGGCGGCATGGGTGTGTGTGTTGACGAGCCCCGGAATCAGGGCATGGCGATCGAGGCGAATGACCTCGTCGGACTGGAAGCGCCTGTCGGCCTCAGCCGAGGGGTGAATCGCGATAATTCGCCCATCGCTGATTGCAATTGCACAATTTTCATACAGTTTCCCGGCGGGCACCACCGGGATTATCCAGCGGGCATGGATCAGGGTGTCTACGCGTTGGGCTTGATCGGCTGTGGCCATGGTCTGCTCGGCGTCCGTTGTCGGGCGGTAGACTTTAGCGGCGTGCCCGGGAGGGAACAAGTCGACCGGCGGGCGTCCTCCCCGGCGCCAAGTATGGTAACATTGCGCGCTTGATTGAATCCCCGGGCTCCGCCGGCAGCGGGTGCCAGTCTGCCGGGCCTCAGCGGGTGGTTTTTTCGCCACTGCTTTCCCGGCGACAGCGGGATTCGACGCGGCGGTAATAACGATTCTCAAGGAATGCCGGAACATATGGCCGAGTTAGCCAAAGAAATCTCTCCGATCAATATCGAAGAAGAGCTGAAGCAGTCCTACCTGGATTACGCCATGAGCGTCATCGTGGGCCGGGCGCTGCCCGATGTACGGGATGGCCTGAAGCCGGTACACCGGCGCGTGCTCTTCGCCATGAATGAGCTGAAAAACGACTGGAACAAGCCGTACAAGAAATCGGCCCGTGTGGTCGGTGACGTTATCGGTAAATACCATCCGCACGGCGACTCAGCGGTATACGACACCATCGTGCGGCTGGCACAGCCTTTCTCCATGCGGTACACGCTGGTGGATGGCCAGGGTAACTTCGGTTCCATCGACGGTGATAGCGCGGCAGCGATGCGTTATACCGAGATTCGCATGGACAAGCTGGCCCACGAGCTGCTGTCCGACCTCGACAAGGAAACCGTCAACTTCATCGACAACTACGACGGTTCCGAGCAGATGCCGGAAGTGTTGCCGTCGCGGGTGCCCAACCTGCTGGTCAACGGCTCCTCGGGTATTGCGGTCGGTATGGCTACCAATATTCCGCCGCACAACATGGCGGAAGTGGTCCGGGGCTGCCTGGCGCTGATCGACAATGGCGACCTGTCCATCGACGACCTGATGGAATACATCCCGGGTCCGGACTTCCCCACCGGTGCCATCATCAACGGCCGGGCTGGCATCCTGATGGCCTACCGGACCGGTCGCGGGCGCATTTACGTGCGCGCCAAGGCCGAGGTGATCCGTGATGACAAAACCAATCGCGAAACCATCATCATTACCGAGATTCCCTACCAGCTGAACAAGGCGCGCCTGATCGAGCGCATCGCCGAGCTGGTGAAAGAGAAGAAAATCGAGGGTATTTCCGAACTGCGCGACGAGTCCGACAAGGATGGCCTGCGCGTGGTGATCGAGCTGAAGCGCGGTGAGCTGGGCGATGTGGTCCTGAACAACCTGTACTCCCAGACGCAACTGGAAAGCGTGTTCGGCATCAATATGGTGGCGCTGGTGGACGGGCAGCCAAAGCTGCTGAACCTGAAAGAGCTGCTTGAGCACTTTATCCGCCACCGCCAGGAAGTGGTCACACGCCGCACCGTCTATCTGTTACGCAAGGCGCGCGAGCGCGGCCACATCCTCGAAGGCCTGGCGATTGCCATCTCCAATATCGATCCGGTGATCGAGCTGATCAAATCCTCTGCTACCCCGGCCGATGCACGCGAGGCGCTGCTGGCCAAGGGCTGGCCTGTAGGCGAGGTACAGCAGTTTCTGGAGCGCGCGGGTGCTGACGCCTGTCGCCCGGATGACCTGCCGAAGGAATTCGGACTGCGCGATGGTGCCTATTACCTGTCACCGGCACAGGCCCAGGCGATCCTGGAACTGCGCCTGCACCGCCTCACCGGCATGGAGCACGACAAGCTGCTGGCCGAGTACAGTGAGCGGCTGGAGCAGATTGCCGAGTACCTGCATATCCTGGGCAGCTTCGAGCGCCTGATGGAGGTAATCCGAGAAGAGCTGGAGGCGCTGAGCAAGGAGTTCGGCGATGACCGCCGCACCGAGATCGTGGCCTCCCGCCAGGACCTGACGGTCGAAGACCTGATCACCCCGGAAGACAAGGTGGTGACCATCTCACACGGCGGCTACGCAAAAAGCCAGCCGCTGGCGGATTACCAGGCCCAGCGACGCGGCGGTATGGGCAAGTCCGCCACCCAGGTGAAGGATGAGGACTTCGTTGAGCACCTGCTGATTGCCAACTCCCACGACACCATCCTGTGTTTCTCCAACAAGGGCAAGGTGTACTGGTTGAAGGTCTATGAAGTGCCGACCGCCGGTCGTGCGTCCCGGGGCCGGCCGATCGTCAATATGCTGCCGCTCGAGGAAGATGAGCGTATCAGCAGCCTGATGCCGGTGTCCGACTACGATGAAGACCACTTCATCTTCTTCGCCACCGCCAATGGCACCGTGAAGAAAACACCGCTCACGGCGTTTGCGCGCCCCCGCAGTGTCGGCCTGCGGGCCATTGAACTGGAGGAGGGTGATCGCCTGGTGGCGACGGCAGTAACCGATGGTAAGCAGGATGTCCTGCTGCTGACCAGTGCCGGCAAGGCGGCCCGTTTTGCCGAGGAAAATGTTCGCTCCATGGGCCGGGTTTCCCGCGGCGTGCGTGGTATCCGTATGGCCGAGGGGGTCTACGTCATTGCCATGGTCATCCCGGAAGAGGGTGGTTCGGTGATGATGGTGACCGAGAACGGCTACGGCAAGCGCACGGCAACTTCGGACTTCCCGACCAAAGGGCGCGGTACCCAGGGTGTGATTGCCATCGCCGAGAGCGAGCGCAATGGCGAGCTGGTCGGTGCCTGTCAGGTGCACCCGGGTGAAGAGATTATGCTGATCAGTGATCAGGGTACTCTGGTCCGGACGCGGGTGGACGAGGTTTCCATTCTCGGGCGCAACACCCAGGGGGTTCGGGTGATCCGGCTCAAGGACAGCGAGAATCTCGTTGGGCTGGCGCGGGTCCAGGAAAGCGACGAGGAAGATGAAGAAGAGGGCTCCGGCGAGTGAGCCCATCATCCTAGAGACAAGAAAGGCTGCGAGGATTCGCGGCCTTTTTTGACTCTGCCGCATTAAAATTCGCCCGGCAGTGTGACAGACCTTTTGGGAATTGCCCGGTTGTGCGTCGTTTTATTTCGACTTGATCCGATCGCTGCAAAGGTCTCTGAATTGCCCTGCTGCTCAGGCAAGAATCTTTCTGTTTGTGGAACTTGTGTATGCGTAAATTCAATTTCTGTGCGGGTCCTGCGGCATTGCCCGAGCCGGTTTTGCTGCAGGCACAGCAAGAGCTGCTGGACTGGGGTGGCCGCGGTTGCTCGGTGATGGAGGTCAGCCACCGCTCACCGGAATTTACCGAGGTGGCCGAACGGGCCGAACAGGATTTCCGCGACCTGCTGTCGATACCGGATCACTATCGGGTGTTATTCGTGCAGGGCGGGGCCTCCGGCCAGTTCAGTGCGATTCCCTGGAACCTCTTCGGCGGTGAAGTGCAGCAGGCGGATTTTATCCACACCGGACAGTGGGCCAGCAAGGCGATCAAGGAGGCCAGCCGTTACGGTAAGGTCAACATCGTCGCGTCCAGTGAAGACCGCAACTTCTCCTACGCTCCCGCTGCCGATTCATGGCAGGAGAGCGACAGTTCAGCTTACTTCCACTACACGCCGAACGAGACCATTGGCGGGGTCGAGTTTGATTATGTCCCCGAGGTGAAGGCACCCCTTGTTGCGGATATGTCCTCGAATATCCTCTCGCGGCAAATCCCGGTTGAGAAATTCGGCATGATCTATGCCGGTGCCCAGAAAAATATCGGTCCGTCGGGTATTGCGGTGGTGGTCGTCCGCGAAGACCTGCTGGACCGGGCGATGCCCGATATCCCTCGCAGCCTGAGCTGGAAAGTGGCGGCCGAGGCGGGATCCATGGACAACACGCCGCCGACCTTTGCCTGGTATCTGTCGGGGCTGGTGTTTCAGTGGCTGAAGGCCCAGGGTGGTGTCGACGCGATGTATGCGCAGAGCCTGACGAAGTCCGGTCTGCTGTATGACTTCCTCGACCGCAGCGATTTCTTCTCCAGCCCGGTCGATCCCGCCAGTCGCTCGCGCATGAACGTGCCGTTCGTCCTCGCCGATGAACAGCTTGATGCGCGCTTCCTGAGCGAGGCCGAGGAAGCGGGGCTGCTCAACCTGAAAGGCCATCGCTCCGTGGGGGGCATGCGCGCGTCCCTCTACAATGCCGTTCCGTTGGAGGCGGTGGAAGCCCTGGTGGCTTTCATGGCTGACTTCGAGCGACGCGTAGCCTGAACAAAGGCAGGCAATAAAGAAATAAACCGAGTGGTAACAGAAGGCAGCGGGATGTCTGAACAACAGGAACACAGCGACCAGCAACTGGCTCAGTTGCGGGATCGCATTGACCAGATCGACGGCGAGATCGCCCGGCTGATCAGTGAGCGGGCCGAATGCGCGCTCCAGGTGGCGGAAGTCAAAAAGGCGAATGGCCAGAACGCGCTCTACTATCGGCCCGAGCGGGAGGCGCAGGTGCTGCGCCGTGCAATGGAGCGCAACCAGGGGCCGCTGACTGACGAGGAGATGGCGCGGCTGTTTCGCGAGATCATGTCTGCCTGCCTGGCCCTGGAAGAGCCGGTCAAGGTGGCCTACCTGGGGCCGGAGGGCACCTTCACCCAGCAGGCAGCCCTGAAGCATTTCGGCAATTCCGCCCAGAGCCGCCCGCTGGCGGCGATCGATGAAGTGTTCCGCGAAGTGGAAGCCGGCGCCGTCAATTACGGCGTAGTACCGGTCGAGAACTCCACCGAGGGCGTGATCAATCACACCCTGGACAATTTCATGACCTCCAACCTGCTGATTTGCGGCGAGGTGGAGTTGCGCATCCATCATCACCTGATGATCTCGGAAATCACCCGGCCGGAAGCGATCACCCGGATCTACTCCCACGCCCAGAGCCTGGCCCAGTGCCGCAAGTGGCTCGACTCCCACTATCCCAATGTGGAACGGGTAGCGGTGGCCAGCAATGCGGAGGCGGCCAAACGGGTCAAGGGTGAGTGGAATGCAGCCGCGATTGCAGGCGACATGGCAGCAGACCTGTACGGTCTCAAGGTACTGGCAGAGAAGATCGAGGACCGTCCGGACAACTCCACCCGCTTCCTGATCATCGGCTCCCAGGCGGTGCCGCCGAGTGGGGACGACAAGACCTCGCTGATGGTTTCCATGCGCAACGAGCCGGGTGCACTGCACGATCTGCTGGAGCCGTTCCGCCGCCACAGCGTCGACCTGACGCGGGTAGAGACGCGCCCGTCACAGTCCGGTAACTGGACTTATGTCTTCTTTATCGACTTCGTCGGTCACCGGGACACCCCCGACATCGCCAAAGCGCTGGGGGAGGTGGGTGCCTGTGCCTCGGATATGAAGGTGCTGGGATCTTACCCGCGAGGGGTGCTCTGAGTGGCTGAGCCATTGCTTGGGCGCCTGGTTGTCGTCGGCCTGGGGTTGATCGGCGGCAGCCTGGCGCTGGCGCTGAAGGCTGCGGGCCAGTGCCGTGAAGTCATCGGCGTGGTCCGCCGCGAGCGCACCGGTCAGCAGGCTGTCGAGCTGGGGGTCTGTGATCGCGCCGTTACCAGTCTGTCCGAGGTCCTCGTGGAACTGGAAGCCGGCGACCTGATTTTCGTCGCGGTGCCGACGCTGGCGGTGGAGGCGGTGTTTGCCGAGATGAAGGGCCAGCTGCCCGACGGAGTGACCGTCACCGATGGCGCCAGTGTGAAGGGGAATGTGGTTGACGCGGCTCGCAGGGTCTGGGGGGAAGTGCCCGACTTCCTTGTTCCCGGGCACCCGATCGCCGGCTCAGAGAAGAGCGGGGTTACCGCTGCGCGGGAAGATCTCTACCGGGATCACCGGATCATCCTCACTCCGCTGCGGCACACCGGTGGGAAGGCCCTGCAGCAAGTGCGGGCAATGTGGCGCGCGGTCGGTGCCGAAGTGCTGGATATGCCGGTGGGAGAGCACGATGAGGTGCTGGCGGCGACCAGTCATCTGCCCCACGTCATCGCCTATGGTCTGGTCGATACCCTGGCCCACGATGCGGAAAACGAGAACATCTTCCGCTACGCCGCCGGCGGTTTCCGTGACTTCACCAGGATCGCGTCCAGCGATCCTGTGATGTGGCGGGACATCATGCTGGCCAACCGCGAGGCCATTCTCGCGGCGGTTGATCTGTATCGCGGCAATCTCGACGCACTGCGCAGTGCCATCGACCGCGGCGACAGCGATTACCTGATGGGGGTGTTTACCCGGGCCAAGGCGGCGCGTGATCACTTTACAAGAATGTTGGCAAAAAAAGCGTATACAGAAACCATGCAAGCACAGGAAGTTACCTTTATCGCGCAACCGGGCGGCGCTGTCAGTGGCACGTTGCGGGTTCCCGGAGACAAGTCCATGTCTCACCGTTCCATCATGCTCGGTTCCCTGGCGGATGGTGTGACCGAGGTGGAGGGTTTTCTCGAGGGTGAGGATGCCCTGGCGACCCTGCAGGCCTTCCGCGATATGGGTGTCGTGATCGAGGGGCCCGTGGACGGGCGTGTGGTCATTCACGGGGTCGGCCTGCACGGCCTGCAGGCGCCCCCCGGTCCACTGTACGTGGGCAATTCCGGTACTTCGATGCGCCTGCTGGCCGGGTTGCTTGCCGGACAGGATTTCGATGTCACCCTGACCGGCGATGAGTCGCTGTCCAAACGCCCCATGAACCGGGTTGCGCTTCCGCTGCGGGAAATGGGCGCGGTCATCGAGACCGGCCCGGAAGGCCGGCCACCGCTGCTGATTCGCGGCGGGCAGTCTCTCAAAGGGATCGACTACGCGTTGCCAATGGCCAGTGCACAGGTCAAATCCTGCGTGCTGCTGGCGGGCCTCTATGCTGAGGGACAGACCAGTACCCTGGAGCCGGCTCCCACACGGGATCATACCGAGCGGATGTTGGCTGGGTTCGGCTACGAGGTGCAGCGGGATGGCCCCCGGGCCACGCTGCGCAGCGGTGGCAAACTGAAGGCGACGAAGATCGACGTGCCCGCCGATATCTCTTCCGCCACCTTCTTTATGGTTGCGGCTGCGATTGCGCCGGGCTCCGATGTGCTGCTGCAGCATGTGGGTATCAATCCCACCCGGGAAGGCGCCATCAACATCCTGCGCCAGATGGGCGCGGATATCGAGCAGACCAACCGCCGCGAAGTGGGCGGTGAGCCGGTGGCCGATATCCGTGTTCGCTACCGTCCCCTGCAGGGAATCCGTATCCCCGAGGACCAGGTACCCCTGGCGATCGATGAGTTCCCGGCCCTGTTCGTGGCGGCAGCCTGCGCCACCGGGGAAACGGTCCTGACCGGTGCCGAGGAGCTGCGGGTCAAAGAGAGCGACCGCATCCAGGCCATGGCGGATGGCCTGGAGATTCTGGGCGTCAGCGCGGAACCGACCCCGGATGGCATCGTGATCCAGGGGGCCGGGGGTAGTGCCGGGGAAGGCGCTGTCTTTGGTGGCGGAACCGTGGACAGTCTTGGTGATCACCGCATTGCCATGTCCTTTGCGGTGGCATCCCTGCGCGCAGGCGATACCATTCGCATCCTGAACTGCGCCAATGTGGCCACGTCCTTCCCCAACTTCGCCGAGCTGGCGACACGTGCCGGGTTGCGACTGCAGAGTACCTGAAAAGATGGTCGAGAAGCCCCGGGCCGGCGCGAAATTGGATAGTAGGTGTGAGTTTGACTATGAGTGAGATGAGCGATTTGCCACCGGTGATCACCATCGACGGCCCCAGCGGTTCCGGCAAGGGCACCATCGCCCGGCTGCTGGCGAAGCGGCTGAATTATGCGCTGCTGGATTCCGGCGCTCTTTACCGGCTGACAGCACTGGCCGCGTTGGAGCGGGGCGCGGACCTGACTGATGAGGCAACCCTGACCGAAATCGCTGCCAATCTCGATATCCGTTTCGAGTTGCGCGATGGCGAGGTGGCGGCGCTCCTGGCGGGCAGGGATGTGAGTCACGACATCCGCATGGAGCGGGTGAGCATGGCTGCCTCAAAGGTTGCCGCAATGCCCGGTGTCAGGGCGGCCCTGCTGCAGCGCCAGCGGGACTTTCGCCAGGCCCCTGGGCTGGTGGCGGACGGTCGGGACATGGGTACCACCGTCTTTCCTGACGCGCCGGTCAAGGTCTTCCTGACCGCGAGCGCGGAGGAGCGGGCCCGGCGCCGCGAAGCCCAGTTGCGGGAGAAGGGGGTTTCTGTTAGCCTCCGCGACCTGCTGGAGGACATCCGCGCCCGGGACGCCCGGGATATGAATCGCGAAACCTCCCCGCTGGCTCCCGCGAAGGACGCGGTTGAGCTGGACAGTACCGGGGTAGATATCGACAGTGTCCTGCAGACGGTATTGCAGCTGGTGCGTGAAAGGATCGGTGCTTAGCTTACCCCAGCACTAGCTTGAATAAAGTAGCGGCACAGGGATGTGCCGCCATTGGCGCAGCCAATGCGAGCGACGGAGAATCCAGCAGGTCCGCGTACCTGCGCCAGAGTTTCTGTCGTGACCAATTCCGATCGTCGGGAACGATTGGAATTGACAAGGTAAATAGATTTAAACGACAGCGGCCGGGATCAGCCAGAATTGCCCGGCCGCTGTTGTAATCCGACCCGCGTACTGGCAGCGCGGTGGGGCCTGGGCTGGCGGTTGACTACACTTCAATGTTGCCACCGGCTTGGGTCCATATATATAGGTAATGTAATGAGCGAGAGCTTTGCTGATTTATTTGAAGAGAGCCTGAAAAGCGTAGAGATGGCCCCCGGTTCCATCGTGACCGGTGTGGTGATCGATGTGGACAAAGACTGGGTAACCGTTCACGCGGGCCTGAAGTCTGAAGGCGTTATCCCTTCTTCCCAGTTCGCTGATGAGAACGGGGAAGTGAACCTGCAGGTGGGCGACGAAGTTCAGGTAGCCCTGGAAGCAGTCGAAGACGGTTTCGGTGAAACCCGTCTGTCCCGCGAGAAAGCCAAGCGCGCTGAAGCCTGGAAGATCCTCGACGCAGCCCACGCTGCTGACGAAGTGGTCAAGGGTGTTATCAGTGGCAAGGTCAAGGGTGGCTTTACTGTCGACGTTGCCAACATCCGCGCGTTCCTGCCGGGCTCCCTGGTAGACGTACGTCCGGTTCGCGACACCGCGCACCTGGAAGGCAAAGAGCTCGAATTCAAGGTCATCAAGCTGGACGCCAAGCGCAACAACGTTGTGGTATCCCGCCGTGCCGTCATGGAAGCTGCCAACAGCGAAGAGCGCGAAGCTCTGCTGGCCAGCCTGCAGGAAGGCATGACCATCAAGGGTATCGTGAAGAACCTGACCGACTACGGTGCTTTCGTAGACCTGGGCGGTATCGACGGCCTGCTGCACATCACCGATATGGCCTGGAAGCGTATCAAGCATCCGAGCGAGATCGTGAACGTTGGCGACGAGATCGACGTAAAAGTCCTGAAGTTCGATCGCGAGCGCAGCCGTGTATCCCTCGGCCTGAAGCAGCTGGGCGAGGATCCGTGGGTCTCCATCAAGCAGCGTTACCCGGAGAACAGCCGCGTCAAGGCGACTGTCACCAACCTGACCGACTACGGCTGTTTCGCCGAGCTGGAAGAAGGTGTGGAAGGTCTGGTACACGTTTCCGAAATGGACTGGACTAACAAGAACATTCACCCGTCCAAGGTTGTCTCTGTTGGCGACGAGGTCGAGGTAATGATCCTGGACATCGACGAGGAGCGTCGTCGTATCTCCCTGGGTATCAAGCAGTGTCAGGAAAACCCGTGGGATGCCTTCGCGCGTAAATACGCCAAGGGCGACAAGATCTCCGGCAAGATCAAGTCCATCACTGACTTTGGTATCTTCATCGGCCTGGACGGCAGCATCGATGGTCTGGTGCACCTGTCCGACATCTCCTGGAACGAAGCCGGCGAAGAAGCCGTGCGCAAGTTCAAGAAGGGCGATGAGATCGAGACTGTTATCCTGGGCATCGACTCCGATCGCGAGCGTATCTCCCTGGGTATCAAGCAGCTGGAATCCGATCCGTTCACTGACTACGTGGCCACCAACGACCGCGGTACCATCGTGACCGGTACCATCAAGGAAGTTGATGCTAAGCAGGCAATCGTCACCCTGGCCGACGAAGTGGAAGGTGTTCTGCGCGCTTCCGAAATCAGCCGCGACAAGGTTGAAGATGCCCGCAACGTCCTGAAAGAAGGTGAAGAGGTTGAGACCAAGATCACCAGCGTGGATCGCAAGAACCGCGTGATCAGCCTGTCCATCAAAGCCAAGGATCAGGACGACGAGAAGCAGGCCATCAAGGATCACAGCAAGAAGCAGGCTGAGCAGGTTCAGCCCGCGACTATCGGTGACCTGATCAAGGCCCAGATGAACAACAAAGACTGATAGTCTTTGCTTGTTAAATGCCCTAGACTGATTGTCCTGGGCAATCCTAAAGCCGGACTGGGGTTGCCCAGTCCGGCTTTCTATTAGATGATTGCCGCTCTAATCTAGAATAATCAATGACTTACACAAGGTTGCGGGGCGCATGACCAAGTCGGAACTGATCGAGAGGATCGCGTTGAGGCTGGACCAGCTGCCGGTTAAGGATGTTGAACTGGCGGTCAAGGTAATGCTGGATTCCATGTCCGATGTGCTGGCCCAAGGGGAGCGCATCGAGATTCGCGGCTTTGGCAGTTTTTCCCTGCACTACCGCGCGCCGCGCACCGGGCGCAATCCGAAAACCGGGGACGCAGTACAGTTGGCAGGCAAGTATGTACCGCATTTCAAGCCCGGTAAGGAGCTGCGCGACCGGGTCAACCGCAGTATGCAAGAAGAGACTGTCACTGAGGTTTAGAGCAGCACGATCACCCGGCACTGTCGCGGGTTTTGGGCAGGCTAAAGTTCTGAGAGAATTACTCCTTCCTGCAGGTGGAGGTCGACCTTGTCTTTCTTACGCTGGTTACTGCGTCTCTTTTATGGCGTGCTGGCCCTTCTCTGTATTGCCATCGGTGTCTACTTTGCGGTGGACAACCCGGAGCTGATCACGCCCAGCTTCATCGGCCACGCCATGCCTGAAGGCAGTGTGGGCTTCTGGCTCATCGGAGCGCTGCTTGTGGGTGTCCTGCTCGGCTTTATCGCAAGCCTTCTGCCTTTTTATGCGGAGCGCCGGCGCGCCCGGGGCCTGGAGCGCCAGTTGCATCGCACGGAGCAGGAGCTTTATACGGTGCGTCGCAAGGTCTCCGGAGACTAACTTGGCCGATCTGACGTTCTTCTTCTTCCTGCTCGCTGCCATCGCCATCGGTTGGCTGCTGGGGCGCAGGAGTGTCAAAAAAAAGAAGCCGGACTGCAGTGAACAGCAGCAGTCCCTGGCGCGTTCCTATGCCCAGGGGCTCAACTACCTGCTCAATGAAAACCATGGCGATGCCATCGACAAGTTTATCGATTCGCTTGAAGTCAGCAGCGCCACTTTCGACACCCACCTGGCGCTGGGTAATTTGTTGCGCAAGCGCGGTGAACACGACCAAGCAATCCGTGTCCACCAGAACCTGCTGGCCCGACCCAGTCTGGCGCGGGCCAATCAGCAGAAGGCGCAGCTGGAGCTGGCGCGTGACTATATCGCCGCTGGCTGGCTGGACCGGGCCGAGCGCCTGCTGCAGGAACTGGTAGAGACATCCTCCGAATTGCGCAATACCAGCCTCGAGCATCTGGTGGAGGTATACCGGGACGAGCGGGAGTGGGCCAAGGCCATCCACGCCGTGAACCTGTTGCATGGTCGTCGCTTCAAGCGGCTGTCCTCCGAGTGGGCGCCGGTGCAGGCCCACTTTTGCTGTGAACTGGCGGAGGAGGCAATTGCTGCAAAGGACTACCTGAGTGCGCGCAAGCACATCGACTCGGCATTGGGGTACGACCGCAATTCCGTGCGTGCAAACCTGTTGTGGGGCCGGTTGGAGTACCAGTTGGGGCGTCCGCAGGAAGCAATCAAAGTCCTGCAACGCATTCCTAGGCAGAATCCGGATTACATTCCCGAAATCCTGGACCTGCTGATCACCTGCTATGAAGCCGTGGGAGACGGAACCGGGCTCGACAGCTACCTCGAATCGCTGCTGCGAGAGCACCCATCGAACAGTGTTCTGATAGCCCTGACAGAGCGGATCCAGCAGCAGCGCAGTGAGGCCGAAGCTGCCGCATTCATGGGCAAGCAGCTGGCCCTGCGCCCCTCACTGCGCGGGCTGGGACATTTCCTCGACCTGCATATCGACAGCACCCAGGGCAGGGCGCGGGAGAACCTGTCCCTGCTCAAGACCCTGGTGGATCAGCTGATCGCCAGTCGCCCCCATTACCGTTGCGGCAATTGTGGCTTCTCCGGCAATCAGCTGCACTGGCTCTGCCCCAGCTGCAAGCACTGGGATACCGTCCGCTCCGTCAAGGGGGTCGAGGGCGAGTAGTGTCGGGCGGGCCCGCGGCCCGGCTGGCTGAGATCAAACTGAAGGTGCGATTGGCACCGCAGAGAGGTAATCCTTTGCAATCCCGAGTTTCTTCCCCGGTCATCGTCGCGCTCGATTATGACAATGCGAGTGCTGCGCTGGCGATGGCGGATCAGCTGGATCCTGCACTTTGTCGCGTGAAGGTGGGCAAAGAACTGTTCACCATTGCAGGTCCCGACGTGGTGCGCGAGCTGGTGAAGAGGGGGTTTGAAGTCTTCCTGGACCTCAAGTTTCACGATATCCCGAATACTGTTGCCGCCGCTGTACGCGCGGCGGCCGAGCTGGGCGTGTGGATGGTGAATGTCCATGCGAGTGGAGGCTCCCGCATGATGAGAGCTGCCGCAGAAGCGCTCGAATCCTATGGTGATCAACGGCCGTTGTTGATCGGCGTCACGGTGCTGACCAGCACGGCCCCGGAAGAGCTGCCGGAAGTGGGTGTCCAGCGTCCGCTGCAGGAGCAGGTTTTGGCCCTGGCGACATTGGCCAGGGATAGTGGCCTGGACGGTGTCGTGTGCTCCGCGCAGGAAGCCTCGGCGTTACGTCGGGAGTGCGGAGAGGACTTCGCATTGGTCACCCCCGGCATCCGCCCGGCAGGGGCGGCTGCAGATGATCAGCGCCGGATCGTAACCCCGGCGCGGGCTATGGAACTGGGGTCCAGTTACCTGGTGATCGGCCGCCCGGTTACCGGTGCACCGGAGCCAGTAGAAGCTCTGAAGGGAATTCTGGCCGAACTGGAACCCTGACCTCCATCCAGGTGTAATGGCATGTAATGAGATGCCGCCCCCAGGCCCTGCACAAGCTGGTAAAGTGGCCGCGCTTGGGGAGGTAAAAGCAGTCCCGGCGTCACAAAAACCATAACGTCAAGGGGAAAAGCTCATGAAAGCCTTTCGTACACACCTGATCGCAATTCTCGCTTCACTTCTGTTTGTTCTCTCCGGTGCGGCCGCCCTGGCCGAGGATACCGGGTCGCAAGAGACGCTGATGGCGGCGATCACCGTCAACGTGAATAGCGCCTCTGCCGAGGAACTGGCGGAAAAACTCGATGGAGTCGGCGAGAGTCGCGCCCAGGGTATCGTGGAGTATCGCGAGGAGCATGGGCCCTTCACTTCCGTGGAGCAGTTACTGGAGGTAAAGGGCATCGGTGTCGCGACTCTGGATAAGAATCGCGCCCGAATTCAGCTCTAGTTTGCAAAGCGGACACAGTCGACGGTTTCCCTGTTTGGGGTCGGCTAGTGTCCGTATTTAATTTACCAAATGGTGTAACAGATTGATGGCGCGATGGGTTGTTTTTGGTGGTACCGGGTACATTGGCGCCGCCCTGTGCCAGCAGCTTGTCGCTCAAGGCCTGACGGTGGTTTCGGTTTCCCGTGCCGGCAAGGGCCCTGGTGAGTGTGAGCACCGCTCAATCGACCTGGTCGAGGCTGATGATTTTGAAGACCTGTTCCGCCCCGGCGATTGCGTGGTCTACGCAGCGGGGCTGGCATGCAGAAAAGCCTGTGAGCGCCAGCCCGAGCTGGCTCGAAAGCTTAACTGTGAAAGTCCCCTGGCGGTGCTTCGTGCCGCGGAGGAGGCCGGTGCCCATTCCTTTACTTACCTCTCCAGCGTCAAGGCGATGACGCCTCCACCTGGTGTTCTGGCTTGTGAGAGTACAGGACAGCCGGCCACAGACCATTATGGACACAGCAAATGGCTCGCCGAGCAGCGGCTGCTTGCCACCCGGGGCAACTGCCGGGTAAATGTGCTCAGGCCTGCGGTGGTCTACGGGATGCCCGCACACGGGAGCCAGGGCGCGGGTGGCACAGCGAAGCTGCAGTCTATTTTCCGCCTGCTGGGATCGGGCTTTGCCCTGTTGCCCGCCAGTGGCAGACGCTCCATGGTCCATATCGGCGACCTGACCGCGGCCATTCAGCAGTTGGGTGGACAATCCCTGTGTGACCGTCAAGTCTTTATTGCTGCTGAACCGCGTTTTTATGACCTGGCTGCGATTGCTTCTGAGATTAGTGGTCGCAGGGTGCGCAGCAGCCGTCGCCTGGCCAATCTGATGCTGGGACCGCTGCGTCTGTTGTCCGGTGTTGCAGCAGTTCGCCGCCTGCTTGAGGCGGAACGATGCGAGCTCTATAGTGCCGCGCGTCTGCGGGCGGTGCTGGGCTGGCGGCCCCGTGAGCGATATAGCGATTATTTGCGGGGTCAGGTGTGACTGTTAACGTGATTTCTGAGTTGGCTCAATGGGGCCCGGCATTGTTGATGGCGGCATCAGTAAGCCTGGCTGTGATATGGCTGTTGCTGTCCCGACTATTCGAGTTTGCTCTGGATGTGCCCAATCACCGCTCCCTGCATACTGTACCGGTACCGCGTACTGGAGGATGGGCGCTGGTGGCGGGGATCACCGTGGCCCTGGCGGTGAGCCCGTTGACCATTGAGCCGTTGGTCGCGGGGGCATTTCTGCTGCTGATCGTGATTTCAGCACTGGATGATTTGCAGAACCTTTCCGCCCGTCTTCGATTCGCCGTGCACGTGGTGGCGGTTTCGCTTCTGCTTTTGGCGCTGCCCGGGTCCCTGTCCTGGTGGTGGTATCCGGTTCTGTTGTTCGGCGGTGTCTGGGTAATCAACCTGTATAACTTCATGGATGGCATGGACGGGTTTGCCGGTAGCATGACCGTGTTTGGCTTTGCGGCGCTCGGTTCGGTGAGTGCCTGGCGCGAATTCGGCGAATTGGCGGCAATTTGCGGGGTGCTGGTGGTCTGTTCCCTGGTATTCCTGCGCTACAATTGGCCGCCCGCGCGGATTTTTCTGGGGGATGTGGGGTCGACAATGCTGGGGCTGGCAGCGGTGGCCGTCAGCCTGTTTGGATGGCATGAGGGGGCATTCACGTGGCTGCTGCCACTTGTGGTTTTTGCGCCTTTCTGGCTGGATGCGAGCTTCACCCTGTTGAAGCGGGTCCTCACAGGGGCGCGTTGGTGGGAGGCCCACCGCGAGCACTGGTACCAGAGATTGGCCCTGCGCGCCGGTGTGCGTCGCGCGCTGTTGATGGAAATCGCCCTGATGTTGCTGGCGTCGGTATCGGGGCTGGTACTGGTAAGGGCGGGTCTGGCCTGAGCAGGTTTTAGGTTTTGTTTGGACCTGGTGGCGCTGTTCTGGGGCCAGTGAAGGGAAGCTGACAGGGGAATGTATTGAAACGACTAGTGCGTGTTGTAAAGAGCAACTTCAAGCCCGCTCTTATGGTGGGTTATGACCTGTTGATGCTGACGGTGGCCTTCTCAGCCGCCATGGTGATCCGCTGGAACGGGTTTTCCCAGTTGTTGGAGCGTCAGACGCTCCTCTGTCTCGGCTTCACGCTGGTATCAACCAGCTTCATTTTTCTCAGGCTTGGTCTCTACCGCACGGTGATCCGATACATGGGTCAGCAGGCTCTGATGGCCGTGCTCCAGGGCGTGACAGCCTCTGCGGTCGTTCTGGCAGTCGCCTCCTATCTCACCTATGCCGGTGTGCCCAGGTCTGTGCCGGTGATCTACTGGTGTTTCGCCCTGATCGCTGTCGGCGGTTCCCGCTGGCTCGTGCGCCTCTACTACCAGATGGCGCTGGAGATTCACAAGACCCGTGTCGCTATCTACGGCGCCGGCACCGCGGGCCTCCAGTTGTACAAAGCGCTGGTGCACGGCGAACTGTATAAGCCCGTGGCTTTCTTCGATGACAACGCGTCCAAGCAGAACACCCTGATCGATGGCGTCCTGGTTTATAACCCCGCTGAAATCCACGATGTGGTGGCAGAGCGGGATATCTCCGAAGTCCTTCTGGCCATGCCGGGCGTGCCCAAGCGGCGTCGCCGTGAGATCACCCGGGGACTCCGCGATCGTGGGCTGGTGGTCAAGGTGATTCCCGGGCTCGAGGAGCTGGTGGACGGGGCAGGGCGTGGTTCCGCGGACGTGTCGCAGATCTATGAAAACGTCCTTGGCCGTGCGCCGGTCGAGCCGGAGAAGTGGCTCATTGCTTCCTCTATCAGTGGCAGGAGTGTGCTGGTTACCGGGGCCGGTGGTTCTATTGGTTCAGAGCTGTGCCGCCAGATTATCCACTGGGCGCCCGCCCAGCTGGTCCTGGTGGAGTCGTCCGAATATGCGATTTACCAGATCGAGCGAGAACTCCACCAGATCCAGCAGGATGAGGGGCTGCAAATCCCAGTGACCTCACTGCTGGGGGATGTCCGCGATCGCGGGCGTATGGCAGAGATCATTGAGAGTTTCGCTGTCGAGACCATTTATCATGCCGCTGCCTACAAGCATGTGCCCCTGGTGGAGCAGAATGTGGTGCTGGGGGCAGACAACAATGTTCTCGGCACGCTGTCAGTGCTCGAAGCCGCCGAGGCCCAGGGTGTCGATCAGTTCGTGCTCATCTCCACGGATAAGGCAGTCAGGCCCACCAATGTGATGGGGGCCACCAAGCGGTTTGCCGAGCTGATCTGCCAGGACTTTGGTCGCCGCTTCGGCCGCACCCGGGTATGCATGGTGCGCTTTGGTAATGTTCTGGGGTCGTCCGGATCGGTGATTCCGCTGTTCACTGACCAGATCAATGCCGGCGGACCGGTTACGGTGACACATCCGAAGGTCACCCGATACTTTATGACCATCCCCGAGGCGGCACAGCTGGTGCTGCAGGCCGGGAGCATGGGGCGCAACGGAGAGGTCTTCGTGCTGGACATGGGTGAGCCGGTGCGTATCTACGACCTGGCCCGTCGGCTGATTCAGATTATGGGGCACACTGTTCGGGATGAAGAAAACCCCGATGGTGACATTGAGATTCAGGTGACCGGGCTGCGGCAGGGCGAGAAGCTCTTTGAGGAGCTGTTGCTTGGTGACAATGTGACCGGTACCGATCATCCGATGATTTTGCGGGCCGAAGAAGAGCGCCTGAGTAGTGACAGGCTGCAGGCACTGATTGGAGAGTTGCGCGATGCCTGTATCAGGCACGACTGCGAGGATGTGCACAGGGTTTTGCGGGAGGCAGTACAGGACTATTCGCCCAAGCAGCCGCTGGTAGATGCGGTCTGGGCACAGCAGCAACAGGCGCCGGACCTGCCCCGCACCGCACAGGTGGAGCGACTGCCGCTGCCCCGGGAAACTGAGGTGGGCTAATATCTCCCTTTCATTCGCCCTCGCACTTCTTTCCAGAAAGGCTCGCCAACGATGACGCGGGCCTTTTTCCTTTGGGCGGCTAGTCGGGCTTCAGGCGTGTGGGAGCTTTGCTGGCGGAGCGGGCGGGATGGAGCTGAACTTCATTTTCTGCGGGCACCAAAAACAAAAAAGCCCCTGGCTCGCACCAGGGGCTTTGTGTTTGGCTCCGCCTGCTGGGCTCGAACCAGCGACCCAATGATTAACAGTCATTTGCTCTACCAACTGAGCTAAGGCGGAATTTCTAATCGGCTGTGCCGTTCAGATGGCGCGTATATTATAGGCGGCCCCTGGGGGCGTCAACCCCTTTTTTGCACTTTAACTTATTGATTTGTCAGGCTTTACTTTTTTTGAGCGACCTGGCCAAAAAGGCGTCAAAATCAACGCTGACTTTTTCCTCGCCAACGGGGCGACGGTTTGTGACTGCGGTGGGCAGGGCCTACAATCCCCGATTGCTCTCGGGACTACAAGGGTGAAAGTGTATGGAGTCGCGCCCGTTCAAGGTGGCCAGCAAGTACAAGCCGGCGGGTGACCAGCCGTCCGCGATCGAGGCGCTGGTGGAGGGGGTCGATGATGGGCTCAGCCACCAGACATTGCTCGGTGTGACCGGGTCGGGCAAGACTTTCACCATGGCCAACATCGTCGAGCGCCTGCAGCGCCCGGCTATCGTGATGGCCCATAACAAGACTCTGGCCGCCCAGCTTTATGGCGAATTCAAGGAGTTCTTTCCCAAGAATGCGGTCGAGTACTTCGTTTCCTATTACGACTACTACCAGCCGGAAGCCTACGTCCCCTCGTCGGATACCTTTATCGAGAAGGACGCCTCGGTAAACGAGCACATCGAGCAGATGCGCCTTTCGGCCACCAAGGCACTGATCGAGCGGCGCGACGTGATCGTGGTGGCGACGGTCTCGGCTATCTACGGTCTGGGTGATCCCGACAAGTACCTGAAAATGGTCTTGCACCTGGATCGCGGTGATCTGGTGGACCAGCGCACCATCCTGCGCCGGCTGGCTGAGCTGCAGTACACCCGCAACGATATGGATTTCCGCCGGGCGACCTATCGGGTCCGCGGCGATGTGATCGATATCTATCCTGCCGATTCGGACCTGGAGGCGGTGCGTGTATCGCTCTTCGATGAAGAGATCGAAGAACTGACGCTGTTCGATCCGCTGACCGGCGAGGTACTCAGAAAAGTGCCCCGTATCACCATCTTCCCCAAGTCTCACTATGTGACCCCCCGGGAGACCGTGGTGAGCGCCATCGAGCAGATCAAAGAGGAGCTCCGCGAGCGGCTCAAGCAGTTGCGTGACAACGACAAGCTGGTCGAGGCCCAGCGCCTGGAACAGCGCACCAAGTACGACCTGGAGATGATGCAGGAGCTGGGCTACTGCAACGGTGTGGAAAATTACTCCCGCTATCTTTCCGGGCGCGGCCCCGGGCAGCCACCGCCCACGCTGTTCGACTACTTCCCTCACGACGCCCTGCTGTTCATCGACGAGAGCCATGTCACGGTGCCGCAGATTGGTGGCATGTACCGCGGTGACCGCTCCCGCAAGGAGACCCTGGTGGAATACGGGTTCCGTCTGCCGTCGGCGCTGGATAACCGGCCGCTGAAGTTCGAGGAGTGGGAGAATCTGGCCCCGCAGACCATTTTCGTCTCTGCCACGCCGGGTGCTTACGAAGCTGAGCATGCCGGTGCGGTGGTCGAACAGGTGGTCCGGCCCACGGGGCTGGTGGATCCGGTGGTGGAGGTGCGCCCTGCCTCCACCCAGGTGGATGATTGCCTGTCGGAGATCCATCGCTGTGTCGAGGCGGAGCAGCGGGTGTTGATCACGGTGCTGACCAAGCGGATGGCCGAGGATCTCACCGAATACCTGAGCGAAAATGGGGTGCGGGTCCGCTACCTGCACTCCGACATCGATACCGTCGAGCGGGTGGAAATCATCCGCGACCTGCGCATTGGTGAGTTCGACGTACTGGTGGGCATCAATCTCCTGCGGGAGGGCCTGGATATGCCGGAAGTGGCGCTGGTGGCCATCTTTGATGCGGACAAAGAGGGCTTCCTGCGTTCCGATCGCTCCCTGATCCAGACCATTGGCCGGGCCGCTCGAAATCTGGAAGGGCGGGCAATTCTATACGCTGACAAGGTCACCGATTCCATGCGCCGGGCCCTGGACGAAACCCAGCGTCGTCGCGACAAGCAGATTGCCCACAACAAGGAGCATGGCATCACGCCAAAGGGTATCCGCAAGAGTGTGGCGGATATCATGGAGGGGGCGATCGCCCCCGGGGTGCCGGCCAGGGGGCGTCGCAGGGTGGCAGAAGGGCAGGGGGCATACAAGGTCCAGCCCGAGCCGCTGTCGGACAAGGAGCGCTGGGCGAAAGTCGAGGCGCTGGAAGAGCAGATGTACAACCACGCCAGGAACCTGGAATTCGAGGAGGCAGCCAAGCTCCGTGACGAGATCACCCGCCTGAAAGAGGGCCCCCAATAGGCGCGATCCCGCCGCGCCGGGGCGTCTTCCCTGGCGTAAAATTTTTTGCTGCCGGAGGGCAGTAAGTTGTTGAAAACACTGAAAACGGGTGCTAAAGTTCGCGTCCTCTGCAGCAGGGTGCTCCCGCTGCAAGCTTTCCAGACCCGTAGCTCAGTTGGTTAGAGCGCCACGTTGACATCGTGGAGGTCAGCAGTTCAAATCTGCTCGGGTCTACCAGTTTCTTGCCCGGCAACTTTGCCGGGTTTTTTCTGGCCCACAGACTGGGCCACTGCCCGCAAGGCAGAATCTTCTTCGGGCAGCAAGTCACGCGGTCTTTCGTAGGGATCGCCACTGATAGAAGGACAGCCAATGCCCGTTGTTACTCTCCCTGATGGTTCCCATCGCGTCTTCTCCGAAGCTGTTACCGTCCACGATGTGGCCGCTGATATCGGCCCCGGTCTGGCCAAAGCTGCGCTTGGTGGCGTGGTAGATGGCAAAGAGGTCGATACCGGTTATCGGATTGAAAAAGATGTCGAGCTGGCGATCATCACCGACCGTCAGCCGGAAGGCTTGGAGATCATCCGTCACTCTACTGCGCACCTGCTGGCCCAGGCGGTCAAGCAGCTGTACCCGGGTGCCCAGGTCACCATCGGCCCGGTGATCGAGGACGGTTTCTACTACGACTTTGCCTACGAGCGCCAGTTCACACCGGAAGACCTGGAGAAGATCGAGCAGCGGATGGAGGAACTGGCCAAGCAGGACATCCCGGTCACCCGCCGTCTGATGCCCCGCCAGGAGGCGGTGAAGTACTTCCGTGATATAGGTGAGGAGTACAAGGCACAGATTATCGCCGATATTCCCAGTGACGAAGACATCTCCCTTTATCGCCAGGGTGACTTCGAGGATCTCTGCCGTGGTCCCCATGTCCCCTCCACCGGCCGCCTGAAAGCGTTCAAGCTGACCAAAGTGGCGGGTGCCTACTGGCGTGGTGACGCCAGCAACGAGATGCTGACTCGCGTCTACGGCACTGCCTGGGGCAATAAGAAAGACCTCAAGGCATACCTGCATCGCATCGAAGAGGCCGAGAAGCGCGACCACCGCAAGCTGGCCAAGAAGTTCGACCTGTTCCATATTCAGGAAGAGGCGCCGGGGATGGTGTTCTGGCACCCGAACGGCTGGACCATCTACAGCACCATCGAACAGTACATGCGTCAGCGCCAGCGCAAGGCCGGCTACAAAGAGATCAAGACCCCGCAGCTGGTGGACTTCACTTTGTGGGAGAAGTCCGGTCACGCGGACAAGTTTGGTGACGACATGTTCTCGCTGACCAGCGAGGAGCGCCAGTTCGCCATCAAGCCGATGAACTGCCCCTGTCACGTGCAGGTGTTCAACCAGGGCCTGCGAAGCTACCGAGACCTGCCCCTGCGCCTGGCGGAATTCGGTTCCTGTCACCGCAGCGAGCCCTCTGGCTCCCTGCACGGCCTGATGCGTGTGCGCGGTTTCGTGCAGGACGATGGTCACATTTTCTGCACCGAGGACCAGATTCAGTCCGAGGTGTCCGACTTCATGGACCTGCTGCACGCGGTCTACAAGGATTTCGGTTTCGAAGAGGTGATCTACCGCCTCTCCACCCGCCCCGAGCAGCGGGTGGGCTCTGATGAGAGCTGGGACAAGGCGGAAAAGGCCCTGGCCGATGCGCTGGACGCCGCCGGCCTGCCGTGGCAAGAGCTGCCGGGGGAGGGGGCGTTCTACGGGCCCAAGATCGAGTTCTCCCTGAAGGACTGCCTGGGTCGCGTCTGGCAGTGCGGTACCATCCAGGTGGACTTCTCCATGCCGGGCCGCCTGGACGCCCAGTATGTGGCGGAAGATGGCTCCCGTCAGACCCCGGTCATGTTGCACCGGGCTGCACTGGGCTCCTTCGAACGCTTCATCGGCATCCTGATCGAGAACTACGAGGGCGCCTTCCCCACCTGGCTGGCCCCCCAGCAGGTGGCGATACTGAATATTACCGATCGGCAGGCAGACTACTGTCGCGACCTGGAGCAGCACCTCGGGGCGCTGAACTATCGTGCCGTGGCTGACTTGAGAAACGAGAAGATCGGCTTTAAAATCCGCGAGCACACGCTTCAGCGTGTTCCTTATCTGCTGGTGATCGGCGATAAGGAAGTCGAGAACCAGACGGTCGCCGTGCGGACACGCAGCGGAGAGGATCTCGGAACAATGACCTTTGAGTCATTTCTGGAGATTCTTGAGCAGGATGTGAACCGCCGCGGCCGTACTGCTATTGAAGATTCTCGCGACTGATTCTTGGTAACTGGAGACGAAAGCTATTAAACGAGACAGCAAGGGACGGTCCAAAAAGGCCCGCATTAACGATCAGATTGAGGCATCACAGGTACGCCTGATTGGCGCCGACGGCGAACAGGTAGGGATTGTCTCCCTCGATGAAGCGCTGGATCTGGCGCAGCAGGCCAGTCTGGATCTCGTTGAAATCGCGCCGGACTCAGACCCGATAGTCTGTAAGATCATGGACTACGGAAAGCACATTTTTGAAGCCAAGAAGGCCAAAAATGCTGCCAAGAAGAAGCAGAAGCAGCAGCAGATCAAGGAGATGAAGTTCCGTCCCGGTACTGATATCGGTGACTACAACATCAAGCTGCGCAACCTGACCCGCTTCCTGGAAGCGGGTGACAAGGCCAAGATTTCCCTGCGCTTCCGCGGCCGCGAGATGGCCCACCAAGAGCTGGGAATGGAGATGATGCAGCGCATCGAGAAAGACCTCGAGGAGCTGGGTACGGTGGAGCAGCGGCCGAAAATGGAAGGCCGCCAGATGATCATGGTCATCGCGCCATCGAAAAAGAAGAAGTGAGTTGTGGCGGGTAACCGCCACCTCTCCTCTCGGGAAGTGATTGGGCGACGGCTGCCTCCTCACTCCCGCAACGCCACTGGATTGTCCCGTGGCTAATACCGACCGGGCACCTACCTACAGGTGACCTTAATCAAAACTGGAGTACAAAATGCCGACTAAAGCAAAGACTCACAGTGGCGCTGCCAAGCGCTTCAAGAAGACGGCTGCCGGCTACAAGCACAAGCACGCCAACAAGAGCCACATCCTCACCAAGATGACCACCAAGCGTAAGCGTCAGCTGCGCGGCACCACGACTATGAACAAGTCTGATGCCACCCTGGTCGATCGTATGCTGCGCGCCAAGTAATTGGCTCCATTCGCAAAGAGTTAAGAGGATAGAGTTATGGCCCGTGTAAAACGTGGTGTAGAGGCGCGTCGTCGTCACAAGAAGATTCTGAAGCAGGCCAAGGGCTACTACGGTGCGCGTTCGCGCGTATTCCGCGTTGCCAAGCAGGCTGTTATCAAGGCTGGTCAGTACGCTTATCGCGACCGTCGTGTTAAGAAGCGTAACTTCCGTCAGCTGTGGATCACCCGCATCAACGCACAGTCCCGCGCTGAAGGCCTGAGCTACAGCCGCCTGATCGCCGGTCTGAAGAAAGCCGACATCGCCCTGGACCGTCGTGTCCTGGCCGACCTGGCTGTCTACGACAAAGCCGCTTTTGCTGCCGTAGTGGAAAAAGCCAAGGCAGCCCTGGCAGCTTAAGTCGCCTTTCAGTTGAAAGACTGAGCGCTATTAGAGATAGGGAAGGGCTGCAAAGTCCTTCCCTATTTTTTTATAGGAATTCCGGTACTGCTCAAGGTCAGTGGTGCCAAAGCGCCCTGGCATGTGTGCCGGGGTGACTTGCTAAAAAGAACGCATTTATTCAGACGGAAACGACTCCATGCAAGATTTGCAGTCACTAACCGAACAGGCACTGGCGCTGGTGGAGCAGGCGGAAGGCCTGCCGTCACTGGACCAGGTGCGTGTGGATTACCTGGGCAAGAAAGGCCATCTCACTGCGCTGCTGAAAGGGCTGGGCAAGCTCTCCCCGGAAGAGCGTCCCGCTGCTGGCGCCAAGATCAATGAAGCCAAGCAGCAGGTACAGGAGAGGATCAATGCGCGGCGCGCCGAGATGGAAGAGGCCGCCATTGCTGCAAAGCTGGCCGAGGAAACCATCGACGTGACCCTGCCGGGCCGTGGTGAGGAGCAGGGCAGCGCCCATCCGGTGACCCGCACCCTGCGCCGTATCGAAAAGCTGTTCGTGCGCCTGGGCTTCTCCGTGGAAGAAGGGCCGGAGATCGAAGACGACTACCACAACTTCGAAGCGCTCAACATTCCCGCCCACCATCCGGCGCGGGCGATGCACGATACCTTCTATATCGATCCATCCACGGTGCTGCGTACCCACACCTCCCCGGTGCAGATCCGCACCATGGAGAAGACTGCGCCGCCGATCCGCATCATCTGCCCGGGGCGCGTCTATCGCTGTGACTCCGACGTGACCCACTCCCCCATGTTCCACCAGGTGGAAGGCCTGGTGGTGGACAAGGGCGTAAGCTTTGCGCACCTGAAAGGCTGTGTGGACCAGTTCCTGAAAGCCTTCTTCGAGGCCGACGTGCCCGTGCGCTTCCGTCCCTCTTACTTCCCGTTCACCGAGCCCTCCGCCGAAGTGGATATCCAGTGCACCGCCTGCGGCGGTGAGGGCTGTCGCGTCTGTTCTGGCACTGGCTGGCTCGAAGTGATGGGTTGCGGCATGGTGCACCCGAATGTATTCGCCTCCTGCGACATCGACAGTGAAACCTACTCCGGCTTTGCATTTGGTATGGGGGTCGAGCGTCTGGCGATGCTGCGCTACGGCGTCAACGACCTGCGCCTGTTCTTTGATAACGACCTGCGGTTCCTCAAGCAGTTCTGACGCTACGAAAACCAAACGAATGCTGAAGCGCAGCCCGAGAGAACGAGCCTGCGCGGCGCCAAGCGAGTGAATACCTGGCGCTCAAGGAAAGAAGAGAAAGAGATCGATTATGAAACTCAGCAATGCATGGCTGCGGGAATGGGTCAGCCCGCAACTGACCGCACAGGAACTGGCCGACCAGATCACCATGGCCGGACTCGAAGTGGATGGAATCGAGAAAGTCGCCGGGGAGTTCTCTGGTGTCGTCGTGGGCGAGATCATTGCCTGCGAGCAGCATCCCGACGCGGACAAGCTGCGGGTCTGTAAAGTGGCCGGCCATCCGGAAGGCGAGATGCAGGTGGTCTGCGGCGCGCCCAATGCCCGCACCGGCATCAAGATCCCGTTTGCGCTGGTTGGTGCCAAGCTGCCGGGTGATTTCAAGATCAAGAAAGCCAAGCTGCGTGGGGTCGAGAGCTTCGGCATGCTCTGCGCCCAGACTGAGCTGGAGCTCGGTGAAGACAGCGACGGTATTTGGGAGCTGCCCGCCGATGCACCCACCGGTACCGATCTGCGGGAATACCTGCAGCTGGAGGACGAGACCATCGAGGTGGACCTCACGCCCAACCGTTCCGACTGCCTGGGCATTGCCGGCATCGCGCGGGAGGTGGGAGTGCTGAACCGCTGCCCGGTGCAGGGCCCGGAGATGGCGCCGGTGGCGGCGCAGCTGGATGACAGTGTACCGGTCTCCCTCATGGCTGGTGATGCCTGTCCGCGTTACGTGGGGCGGGTCATCCGCAACATCGACATCAACGCCGAAACACCCCTGTGGATGCAGGAGCGTCTGCGCCGCAGTGGCCTGCGCAGTATTGATCCGGTAGTAGACGTCACCAACTATGTTCTGCTGGAACTGGGGCAGCCCATGCATGCCTTCGATCTGGCCAAGCTCGATGGCGGTATCAAGGTGCGCCTGGCACTGGGCGGCGAGAAGCTGACCCTGCTGGATGGTCAGGAAGTCGAGCTGAAAGAGGGCACGCTGCTCATCGCCGATGAGAAAAAGCCGCTGGCCATGGCCGGCATTATGGGTGGTGAAGAGTCTGCGGTGTCCGGACAGACCCGTGACATTTTCCTCGAGAGCGCCTTCTTCAATCCGCTGGCCATTGCCGGTAAGGCGCGCTCCTATGGCCTGCACACGGATTCTTCCCACCGTTTCGAACGCGGTGTCGATTATCGCCTGCAGGAGCAGGCCGTTGAGCGCGCCACCCGGCTGCTGCTGGATATCGTCGGTGGCGAGCCCGGCCCGGTACACCTGCGGGAGCTGGAAGAGGTCATGCCGGCGGAGCGCCATATCACCCTGCGTCGCGCTCGCGTTGCAGCCGGTCTGGGCGTAGAGATCGCCGATGATGAGATCGTCGATATCCTCACCCGCCTCGGCCTGCAGAAGATCGGCGAGGACAGCGACGGCTGGACTTTCCTGGTTCCAAGCTTCCGCTTCGACCTCGCCATCGAGGCCGATCTGCTGGAGGAGTTGGCCCGGGTGTACGGCTACAACCGCATCCCCAGCGAGAGCTTCACCGCAGCACTGGATATCCTGCCGCAGAAGGAATCCCTGGTAGACCAGGAGGCACTCGAACAGACCCTGCTGGCCCGTGGCTACCACGAGGCGATCACCTTCAGCTTTATCGATCGCGATTCCGCTGGGCTCTTTGATCCCAAGTCAGAGCCGGTAGCGCTACAGAACCCCATCAGTGCCGATCTCGCTGTCATGCGTACCAGCCTGATGCCCGGCCTTTGCAAGGCACTGCAGTACAACCTCAACCGCCAGCAGAGCCGTGTGCGCCTTTTCGAAACCGGGTTGCGTTTCGTTCCGGGTGCTGACGAGCTGCGTCAGGAGCCAATGATCGCAGGCCTGATCTACGGGGGGCGCCAGGGCGAGAGTTGGACCGGTGGCAAGGACCTTGTGGACTTCTACGACATCAAAGGCGATGTGGAAGCACTGCTGGCGCATTTTGGCGAGGTGGAATTCCAGTTCCAGGCCGGTGAGCACAGCGCCCTGCACCCGGGCCAGACCGCGCGTATCACCCGCGATGGCCGCGATCTGGGTGTCGTTGGCGCCCTGCACCCTCAGCTGCAGAAGAAGCTGGAGTTGCCCAAGACTGCTTACCTGTTCGAGCTGAGCCTGGAGGCCCTCGGCGAGGCCGCTCTGCCGGCATTCCGGCCTCTTTCCCGCTTCCCGGAAGTGCGTCGAGACCTGGCCCTGCTGATTGATGCCGATGTACCGGCCGCCAGCATGGTGGAAACTGCGGCTGAAGCCGCCGGCGAAACTTTGACGGACCTCAAAATTTTTGACGTCTATCAGGGCAAAGGCATTGATTTCAATAGAAAAAGTGTTGCGATGGGCTTGACCTTTCAGCATCCGTCGCGCACCCTTAACGACGACGAAATCAATGCCGCAGTTGATGCGGTTGTCCGACAACTAGAACAAAAATATAACGCCAGCTTGCGCTGATCCGGCCATGTCGCCCCGGGGTGCAGGTTGCATGGCACCCCGAGAGCGTCTGCTGCCGGGTTGAAAGCCGCCGCGGTTTGGGCCGCTTCCGATCTGGAGTCGACGCCTCTGAATGTATTGGTAGGAACCAATGACAGAGGCACTGACCAAGGCCGGGCTCGCCGAAAAGCTGTACGAGGAGCTGGGCTTCAACAAGCGTGAGGCCAAGGAACTCGTTGAGTTTTTCTTCGAGGAAATCCGCAATGCGTTGGAAAACAACGAGCAGGTGAAGCTGTCAGGTTTTGGCAACTTTGACCTTAGGGACAAGAGCCAACGGCCCGGCCGCAATCCCAAAACCGGCGAAGAGATCCCAATCTCCGCCCGGCGCGTAGTCACGTTCAAACCGGGACAAAAACTCAAGGCGCGAGTAGAAGAGCATGCTGGAAGCGAGCAATAACAGCGAACTGCCAACGATCCCCGGCAAACGCTACTTCACCATTGGCGAGGTCAGCGAACTCTGCGCTGTGAAGCCTCACGTGCTCCGCTACTGGGAACAGGAATTCCCTCAGCTCAGCCCGGTCAAGCGTCGCGGCAACCGCCGCTACTACCAGCACCAGGATGTCATCTTGATCCGCCAGATCCGTGCACTCCTTTACGAGGAGGGTTACACCATCGGTGGCGCCAGACTGCAGATGGAATCCGGTACGGAGAAGGTCCAGACCGTGCAATTGCAGCAGGTGCTGCCGCAGATGATTGCCGAACTGGAAGGTGTGCTGGCCCTGCTGGAGACGCGGAACTAAAGTACTCAAAGGGTGCAAATCCGGGCTTGCATTCCCAGCCCACTGATGTATGATTTGCGCCTCATCGCAATGCGATGCCTTAAAAATCAAGCACTTAGCAATATTTTAGTCGCTTGATTCCCCTCCGTCGGAGTGTAGCGCAGCCTGGTAGCGCACCACACTGGGGGTGTGGTGGTCGTCGGTTCAAATCCGGCCACTCCGACCATTATTTGAAAAAGCCCGCCGTTGTGCGGGCTTTTTCGTATCTGTTGTTCAGTCAGAAAATTGGTTGATGAAGTTAGGGCTTATTGATAGATCTTTTGACTTGTCCCCAATCTTCAATCCAACTGCAACATTAGTAATGTCCGTGGTGGTTGATTCTTTTTTATCCTGCCTCACCACGGGAGCGAACTCAGCCGGAGTCTGGTAACCAAGCGATGAGGGTGGTTGCTGCTCGTTGTAGTCCTGCCGCCATCCGCTGATGATCTCTCGGGCATGCGCCAGGTCGCGGAACCAGTGCTAATTGAGGCATTCATTGCGGAATTTGCCATTGAAGCTGTCGATGTAGCCGTTCTGAGTCGGCTTGCCAGCCTGACTGAGTTTCAGCTTTACGCCATTCTCATAGCCCCACTGATCCATGGCCTTACTTGTGAACTCCGGCCCTTGGTCGGTCCTGATTGTTTTTTTGGGTAGCCCCGGAATGCAGTTATAGCATCCAGTGTGCGCACGACCTCATGGCCAGAGATACGGGGATGTTGGGGCGCACCTTGGTGCAGTCGTCGACAATGATCAGGCATTTGATACGGCGGCCGTTGGCTTAGGCATCCAACACGAAGTCCATTGACCACCCTTAATTGGGGGCTTCCGGCAGCTTGAGGGCCTACAGCTCGACCATCACGCTCTTACGTTTCTGGCGCTTGCGCACTGCGAGCTCGGCCTCAATGTACAGCCGGTAGACCTTCTTGTGATTCACCTGTAGCCTCTCTCGCCGCAGCATCTGATGCACCCTGCGGTCGTCGCTCCAGAGCGATTGCTAGCTCTGTTTCAGGAGCTTTCTGGCTCTGATATCGCATCGATGCGGGGTAACCCGACGAGTGAACAGGCCCTGCGCTCCGAGATGGTCGTTTCCAGCTGCATGGTGAGCACGGCCTCGCGCTTGCTCCCGACGGTTAATACTTTCGGTTGAGAGCAGCCCTGAGAGCCTCCTGATCAAGCATGGATTCGGCCAGCAGCTTCTTCAGGCGGGCATTCTCTTCTTCAAGTGCCTCGAGGCGGCGCGCTTCAGCCACCTCCAAGCCGCCATACTTCTTGCGCCGCGTGTAGAAAGTGACATCAGAGATGCTGTACTTGCGACAGAGCTCTTTGACCGGGATGGCGGCCTCAGCCTCCTTCAAGGCCGGGATGATCTGCTCTTCGGTAAATCGTTTCTTCATATCCATCTTCCTTATTGGTGATGAACATTACTAGAAGCTGGGTGGACTAGAAAGCGGGGAGCAGGTCACAATCACTTGAAGATGTGGTGATATCGCGCTTTACCCACTAGGCTGAGAGCCAGCAATGGCTATGCAAAGTCTTGGAAAGTTTTAGCTCGGGCGTACATCGCTGCTAGTTGTGTGGTCGCGAATATGTGAGGATCCGCAGAGTCGCTAAAGTCTGCATCCTGGTGATAGGCGTGTCTGAAGTCTAGGGTATGTTGTGACGCCGTTTCGTCAGTTCAAGTCTTTCGAGGCCATTTGGTGTCGTCTAAAAAACGCTGGAATGGGAAATGTTGCCGATTTTCGCGCCATAATTTCATTTTCTAATTTATACCTATTGTATATCGAGAGCAGATCTCTAGAATTCGCGCATCTTTTAAGGAGAGAACCGTGAGTAGGTTGCAAAGTTATCTCGATCTAACAGATTTCGCCGCTTCAATGGAGTTGATGGCGTGGTCTATTTGTGTGGTGGAGAATTTGTTCTGACAGCCTTCTAAACAAGGGAAGGTGTGAGCCTTCCGGAATGTGCTTTCAATAGCCCCCGTAGGTTCGCCTCCGGGGGTTTTTTATTTGCGATGCACAGGGCGTTGCCCACATGAATACGATGTTAATTATTGAGCGAAATGAGTTAGCGGGATTATGGGAGCCAACCAGGAATCAGAGTTGGCATTGATGGGGGATTTCTGCGTAGTGGTTGGTCGTTGCGAACCAGGAGAAGATGATTCGCTCTGAGCGATCTGCTCAGACGCAAGCCACGCGGTCAGTCCTGAGTTTTCATGTTTTGGGGAGCAACTGGAAACAAAGCCTGTTGGCCTAATTTTGTAGAAGGAACTAGTGGTGAGAAATATTGCAAGGTTGAGAAAGTTATAGGCGTATGAAAAATCGCTGCGACTGGCACTTGAGCCCAAATTTACATGCTGGAATAACAGTAGGTCATTGATCGCCCGAAAGTATTGTAAGCCACTGAAAAATATAGAGAATTTTTTTGCATTACTATTTTTTTGTGATAGCTTGAAAAGAGAGCTTGAGGCGATCGATGCTAGGTTTCATCAAAATTTTTTGTTAGTTAGCGGCGCTAGTGATTGATCATGTCAGTGTTATTAGTGCTGCTATGCCATAGGAGTAATACAGGGCTCAGGACGTTCCAGAGCTCGGTGTACCTATGCATTGCCCAGCTATTTAATGTTTTGAAGCTGTTAATTTCCTGAATCGCCTGTCGTGTCAGAGAAAACTTGCGCCGTTTCTTGAGGATGACTGGGTTTTTTCAGATAGCAGTTTGCGAACGTTTTTTTGAAGTGTGCTAGTACCTATATAAATGTAGTACCTGTCTGGCAATATTTTTCGAAACACTTGAAAAATATTGAGGCGCGTTTCGCTAAAGAGAGAAAGAATCCCATCCAATAAGTGGGTGCACATGCGGTTAAATTTGTGCAGATAATTGAGACACATGGAAGTGGTTGAGCATGGATATGTCAGTAATGTTAGGGAAGGCGTCAGTTGATATTGAGTCGATAATCAATGTCTTGGGTGGCGCACTTTATTCAACTCCGCAGGTCGTCGTGCGAGAGCTGATACAAAATGGACACGATTCCATTGTCAGACGATTGATCGAGGAAGGAAATCCTCGGGATGGTTCCGATGGAAAAGTGACTGTCGAGGTCGATAGTGAACGCCGTACATTATCTGTGACTGATAACGGTGCTGGGATGACGGACGAGGAAATCCGGAATTACCTGGCAGTGATAGGATCAGGAAAAACAAGAACGTTCCGGGGAGAGAGGCCAGAAGGTGGACTTATTGGATACTTTGGCCTTGGTTTTTTGTCTGCCTATGTGGTGGCGAATAAAACCGAGGTATGGACTTGCTCCATGCAGGAACCGGAACAAGCTTGGTATTTCAGTACTCGCTCTGGGCAAACGTTTACGATTGAGCAAGCAGCTCCAAGGCCAGTAGGGACCCGTGTTGTTCTTCATTTGAAAGAAGAGTATGAGCACCTCAGTGATCACTGGCTGGTTTGGGGGCTTGTGCAGAAATATTGCTGTTTATTGCGCATTCCCGTATATGTCGGGGGAGAACTCGCCAATGATTTTTTCCTTCCTTGGCAGGAAGGTCAGAGTTCCCTTAGGCGAAGGATATTGGCAAAGAAGTTTGCCGACCAGTTTGCGGAACCATATTCACCAATATGTGCATGGGAGTTTGAGGCAACTTCTGGCGAGGTCACGGTGAGGGGTGTGTTCTGGATTCATGGAATAAAGTCCTATGCCTCTAATGACCAGAGGAGTGTCTCGGTCTTTGTCCGTGGAATGCAAATTTCTGATGAGGAGCGAGAACTCCTTCCTGCATGGGCTGGTTTTATTGGATGTGTGCTGGAATGTGACTCTCTGAATCCTACCGCAAGTCGCGAGTCCCTGAAAAAGAATCGCGACTATGATGAGGTGATTTCCATCCTCCGGAACGAGCTTGTTGACGGGATTTCAAATCTTCCCTCGGTTGATCCAGTTAGCTGGAAAAAGGTGATGAAGATCCATAATGAAACTCTCCTGGGAGCAGCATTATGCGATGATCGCCTATTTGATGTTCTATGTGATGAGCTAACCGTTCCTACAGATATCGGTAATTTAAGACTTAAGGAGCTCCTGGATCGATCCGGAAGCAAGATACACATAAGCCACAAAGAAAAGGGCAATCCCTTTGAGGCGCTCTTGTTGCGGGCGCTCAAGGTTCCGGTCGTAACGGGTTCTAGGTATGCGGTTACTGCATTCTGCAGGAAATATGCCAATGAGCGTCGGGGAGAGGTTGTGATTCTCGGTACCAGGGAGGGGGACGCTGAGATGTTGCGCCCTGAAACTGGTAGGGAAGAATGCCGAGAACGGTTGCAAGTCCTGTTTGGCAATGACGACTGTGATGTGGTCTTGAGCCGGTTCTCGCCAGAATTCCTGCCGTTTCTTTTTGTGCGGGATAGGGAGCAGGAATTGAAGCGTGAAATTGAATCTTGCGAGGTAGAAGCGCGCATTGGCGGCGCTGCATTGAGGCTCGCTCGACAATTCACTGATGAGGTGAAAGACGGCCCGATTTTTACGCTGCACCTGAATGCCAATAGTGAGGTGGTTCAGCTTCTGCTGTCAGTCCAGGAGCCGTTGGCACAGCTGGGTGCTCAACTGCTTGCGCCCCTGATCGAACTTATTCGCGGTCCACAGGGCCATTCAGATATTGAGGGCGTTTTCAGGGAGTATTCTGAGGCGCTTACACAGGTATTAGAGGGAGGTAAATAGATATGGATATTTGGAAATGGGTTTATGGCGCTGCCATTGAACTGGAGGATGAAGGGCAGGAGCGGTTGGCTGATCTGTTGGATGAAGTTCCCGAAAAGATCTGTAGTGGTGACCATGACGTGGCAGAATCTCTGGTCGATGAGGCGCTTGCCATGCCTGCTTGCCAGGACAACGCCTGGCTCAATGTGTATTTCAGACACTGGCGCCTTCAGAGCCGGATATTGCACCGTATGGATGTGAGTCACGATGCGTTGGAGGAGGCCGTACGGTTGGTCGAGTACTCCTCCCGGGAAGATGTCAGAGATTGTCCTCAGAGTGTCTGCGCTATCCAGGACCTGACAAGCGCATATGCCATAAAGGACGGTCCTGGATTTGCTGCAGAGAGGAAGGCTGCTTCCGGTGAAACCTTGGCAAGAATCGATCCAAGCTGGCCCTGCTTTCAGTGTATCTCCGCGGAGTATGCAGATGCACTGATGGATTCCGGTGAGTATGAGGAGGCGGATCGCTTCTGTGCTGAGCAGTACTCGCGTAAAAAAACTTCTGATGATGTTCTATTACGCCAGAGGTCATACGCAAATTTAAAGCTAGGCCGTATAGAAAAAGCTTACGAGCTTGTCAAGGACATTAACTCCTCAATGTTTGGCTCTTCCAGAGCCACTGATCAGAGGTTGGCCAAGGCGCTGTGCTTGATCCATTTGGGAGATTTCGATGCCGCACTGGATCTGTTGCCCAGATTCGCGGATATAGATCCCTGCCACTTTGCCAGATGGTCGGAGTGTATTCTCCATCTAACAAGGGCAGGCCGTAATCCATTCCTTGCTGAGATGGAAGGTATTTTTGAGAGTATTGTCAAGGTTTTGGCGAAAAATGAAGCGCTGTATTATTTGGCCGATACGCACAGGATTGCAGCTGAAATTGCAATTCATGCGGAAGACTTTGTCATGGCCAGCCGGCACCTCGAGGCGGCAAAATATGGAGCAAAGAGGTTGCGTAAGCCGGATTGTATAGAGCTCGAGATTTTCGAGTTGGAAAGCGCTTTACACAAGAAGGTAGCGAAGAGCGAGTCATCTCTGGGGGGTGCTATCAACGTGAAACATCAAACAGGTGAGTCGGTTGATTAAAAGACCCTCGACCTTAGTCGTTTGTTAGTTGCCTGGCGACGGACAGACATTGGTGCGATCGAATAGTTTGAGATTTACGGGCTTCTATCAGTAGTTACACCTCGGTACCCAGCGCAATGCTTATGTCTAGCCACGTGGCACGAGGGCGGGTGTTCCTAGCCAGCCCAGTCGTCCCTCGTGAGAGACTTAATTTTGGCTGGAGATTGCTTTGAGAGTGGAACTCGCTCGTTGCAGGGGACTACTTTACCACCTAAATTGGCGTCCAGGATCAGTAGACCTCTACATTTCGTATCTGCTGTCCGGTCCAGAAATGGGTTGATGAAGTGAGGAGCTATTAATGGATGCCTCTTTAGCCTCACACCCGAAGCATGTTCACTGCGTTACTCAAAGTTCTCCGGTGTCAGCTAACTTGCACTAGCGATGAATCACTGCCTTGAAGATTACTCCTGAGGTGGGGACCCGGGCTGTCCCGACAGCACCTTCAGGTTTTCCAGTACTTTTTCGGCCCTGGCGATGTTGGTCAGCAGTTCGACATTATCAGGGTCGAGTGCTTTGGCTTCGCGCCAGACTTCTACAGCCCGCTCGATTTTTCCTTCGCTGTAAAGGTCATTGCCCAGCTTGATCGCGGCTTCAACTCGGGCGTTCAGCTGAATGCGAAATTGTGATTGCAGGGGCTGCAGTTGCGGATTTTTCGGGGAATGTTGCTCTAGTTGGTTCAGGTGTTGACGCGCGCTGAGCAGGTCACCGGTCTCCAGCGCCTGCTGTAACTCTGTGACGGGAGCTTTGTCATCCTTCTTCAGGTCAACCTTGGCAGTCTGCTGTTGCGTCTGGCGAAGTTTATGGTTGAACTGGGCGAGGGCCTGGTCGACTGCTTCGCGCTGTCCTCGATCCTGCAGAAGATCATTGCCGTACAGACGCCGTGCGATCTTGAGGGCGCGTTGAGCGGCGCTGTAGTCCTGTCGTTGCACTGCCTGTTGTGCTTGAACCTGAAGCTCTTGTGCGGAGCCTCGACATTTGCGGTGGAAATTCTTCAATTCCAGCCAGGTCAGAACGTCGGGGCCTTTGAGTTGGCGCAAGCGCTGGTAGGCGTCAGCCTCTTGCAGTAACTGTTCACCGCGCTGTATGGCCAGCTCCATACGTACCCGCTCTTCACGGGACTGGCGCCGTTCTGAAAATTGTTGCCGTGCGGCCCCGAGAGCCTGGCTATTGGGTAGTGCGTCTGTTGCGGCCTGTAAAATCTGTCCGGCGTCGTGCCACTCTCCCTGATTCTCCAGTCGCTTCGCGGTGCGGATGGCGTCCCGCTCAAATTGGCGCAAACTGCTACGCAATTGATCGATCTGTCGTTGCCGGGCTGGTGTTGAAGCATCCAGCTTTTGTAATCGCTCAAGCTCGGCGGATTGCTGGCGTACCTCTTGCAGTGTGCTGGATGGAAGGCCCTCCAGCGACTGCTGCGGTGCTGGTATCAGACTGCACGCAGGGAGAAGGGGCAACAGCAAAAACCAAACCAGTGCTAACTTGCGATTACCCATGGATGACAACCTGTCGGTTCTGGTGATTGTGCCGGCTGTCCAGGATTTCCTTCAGGTTCGCCTGCAGCTTTGCCTGATCGTCAGCATGGATGTCCTGCACGGTATAGATTCCCACCGGCGCTGATTTGCCCCGAATTGACAGTGTCCGCTCAGACTTTGCGTTGATACGCGGTTCCAGCATGCTGAACATTTTCTGCTGAATGATGATTTGATCCGCCTTGGCTTCGGCGCACAACCGCGAGGCCAAGTTGACTGCATCGCCGACCACGGTGTACTCCATTCGCTCGTCGGAACCCAGGTTGCCGGCCAGCATCGCACCACAGTTGATGCCGATGCGGAAATGCACTTCGGCGCGTCCTTCGGCACGCCGTGTTTCGTTTAAACGCGCAGCCAGTTGCTGAATCAACACCGCGCAGCTGATCGCGTTGAACGCGTGGTCGCTGTCTTCCTCGAGTACTCCAAAGGCCAGCATTGCGCAGTCGCCAATAAACTTGTCGACCACACCACCATACATTGCGCAAGCGTGTGAAATATAGGAGAAATATTCGTTCAAGAGCTCGGAGATCTGACTCGGCTGGAGCTTCTCGGACATCGCGGTAAACCCGGTGATATCGGCGAAAAGCACCGTTGCCTCAATCGGCCGATCTACCAGTCGGATCTCATCCAGGTTGGCCAGTACCTTGTCGGCGACATTCTTCGACACGTAGCGGGAGAAGACCTGCTCAACCTGCGACTTCCTCAACAGGCCGGCGGCCATATTGTTGAATCCCTGGTACAGATAGCCGATCTCGTCATTACGTTGCTCATCGATCCGGATCGCCAGGTTGCCGCGGTCGATGGCCTGGGTTGCTTTCATCAAATGGTGGATCGGAAGTGACAGGCGCCGGCTGAGCCAGTAGGCCAGCAGGGAAGCCAGCACAGTCATAGCCAGGGTAGCGTAGACAATGGCATCGCGTGTACTGGTTGCGGCCTGATCCATTTGCGAGGCTGACAAGGTCACCACCACAGAGCCGACCTGGACGTCGAGATAGTGCGCCGGGGCCACAAAGCTGATCAGCCGCTCCCGTGACCCGTCAGCTGACTCCCGAAACCATGGTTGCGCCCGGACCCCGGCAGCCTGGAAAGCCGAATCGGTTAGAGTTGGCTGGGTGCCAGTCGCCGACAGCAGCTCGCCGTCACGTGCGTAAATACCGGCACCGAGAATTTTCTCATCCTGACCGAGGTTGGTGGTCAGCATGCGCAGGTTGAGACTGTTTTCCGAGAGAATCGGCTCACTGGCCAGTTTTGCTAACTGCAAAGCCATGGTGTTGCCGAACTCATGCAGTTGGGTCCGAAGCAGGCGATTCTGATTATCGCTGATGAACAGGCCCAGACTCGCCATGCCAAGCACCAGCAGCATCGTCATGACAAGTGCCAGTTTGACCGCAATCGGGACGCGCCGGGGCAATAACCGAATCAGGCACAGCCGCAGACCGCTGGCTGCGTGCCGCAAGGTGCCTTTGGCCTTTGTGATCAACGGAGGGCTCTCCTTCTTATTGTGTCCGGTGCCCGGATGGTGAGAGTCAGTGCACTATACCAGTTCTTGGGCGGATTTATGACCAGTCTAATCCATGACCAATTGGTCAATTAGCGGGTTGCTGGGGACCTACCGGGACATTCTTGAGCAGGAGCCACAGGTGGGGAAGAAAGGCTTCCCTGGGTGTTTGTTTAGTGTTCGTTGTGGTCGCTTTTTGTGCAGTTGAGTGCATTAGCGCGGCAGTCGGTACAGGATAAGGTGAAGGGCCCGCACGGCACAGAAGACTTCCCGATGATCATTACAATGGCCCAGCTCTTGTGGGTCTACCATGCCCCCTGAGAAAAGTGCTGACAGATCCCGAGCGGTATTGGGGACAGCGCTCCGCGCGCTGACTGCAGCGGTGGGACGGGTCACACATTTGAGTATTACTTTGGTGGCTGCCGTTCCTGTCGGCCAGCTTGTGGATCTGAAGCTGTCTTGGTGTCCTGTGGCCGCTCCGGCGATCAGTCCAGGAGACGTTGTTCAAGCGGGCTGACAGTACGCTCTGGTTGACCCACCTTGCTCAGTTCCGGCGAATGCCGAGTAGAGGGAATGGCAGAGATGGGCATCCTGAACGTGGGGCATCAGCGTGTCAGCACATTGGCGAGCTTACTTGCGAGGCAATTTCCCGACCAGACTGTGATCGACCTCGCTCAACTCGCGATAGGCCTTTGGCCCTTCCGGGTCACCGCACAGGTAAGTCCGCAGGAATAAACGGATGGCCTGGCCAGCGCCAGCGGCTATGCGTGTCGCCTCTGATTCGACGGGCAGGTCGATAGAGATCCGTCCACAGGTATCATCCAATAAGCCGGAGACCACAGAATGGCTGATTTGGGGCTGGGGCATGGTGCCCATAGATCCCGGCGGAAACCCGCAACTGGGAATGTCGATCCACGTCGGAAGACAGCCTGGCTTCATCGTGACCACACTAGCTGAGATTGACTAGCATAATTTTGAGTATCGCCGAATTCGCCTGAGGCGATAAATACACCTTATGTTTAGGCAATGATCCGATAGCAGGGCGTGTAAGTTTTACCAGGCAGCTTCATCCTTTGCTGCTTCACGAAAGATTCCAGCAGCTTGTCCATGCTCTCCATCAGCTTGGGATCGCCGCACAATTCGTAAGGGCCATGTTTCTCTACCTTGCGAATTCCCTCATCCTTCACGTTTCCGGAAACAATGCCGGAGAAGGCTCGGCGCAGGTTGGCAGCCAGCAGGTAGGGTTCCTGGTTGGTATGCAGAGCGAGGTTGCGCATATTCTCATGGGTCGGCGCGAACGGCCTCTGGAATTCTGTTGAAACCTTCAATTGCCAGTTGAAATAGTAGGCATCGCCGGAGTCTTTACGGTATTGCCGGACATCTTCGATGCCGGCCGCCATCTGTCGTGCGACTGCCGGGGGATCATCGATAATGATCTGGTATTTCGATCGGGCTTCCTCGCCGAGCGTGGCGCCAATAAACTGGTCGATACGAATGAAGTAATCTGCAGCGCTGGCCGGTCCGGTAAAGATGACCGGGAAAGGTTGTTCCCGATTTTCCTCGTGCAGCAGAATACCGAGCAGGTAAAGAATCTCCTCAGCCGTACCCGCACCTCCCGGAAATACGATGATTCCGTGGCCGGTGCGCACAAAAGCTTCGAGGCGCTTCTCTATGTCCGGCATGATAACCAGCTGGTTGACGATCGGATTGGGTGCCTCCGCAGCAATAATGCCCGGCTCGGTAATGCCAAGGTATTGACCACGCCGCTCGCGCTGTTTGGCATGGCCAATCGTAGCCCCTTTCATCGGGCCCTTCATCGCCCCGGGCCCACAGCCCGTACAGATATCCAGATAACGCAGGGCAAGCTCGTAGCCGACTTTCTTAGTGTAATCATACTCCTCTGAGGATATGGAGTGGCCACCCCAGCAGACCACCAGCCTCGGCGGGCGGGCCCTCTCGAATGTTCCGGCATTACGCAGGATATGGAAGACCGCGTCGGTCACGCCGCGGGCCGATACGAGGTCATAGCGCGGATCACCGGTGATCTCGCTGTTGACGTAGATGATGTCACGAAGCACCGCAAACAGGTGCTCAGCTATACCCCGAATCATCCTGCCATCAACAAATGCACTGGGCGGGGCATTCCTGACCTCGAGTTTGACACTCCGCTCAGTGGGAATGACGGAAATATCATAGTCGGAGTATCTCTCCAGCAGCTCCTTTCCGTCATCCATATAGCCACCACTGTTCAGGACAGCCAGCGAGCAGTTTCGAAAGGCCTGGTATTGGGGCCCACGGCTGTCATGGGTCAGTTTGTGGATTTCGTGCTTGGACAGGATGGCAAACTGCCCGGTGGGTGATACTTTTGCATCGACGAGATCGTTTGACATGCAACCCTCAACTGGCACTGAAAATCTAGGACACTGAAATCACTGTAAACCGGATACAGAAGTGTAATCCAGCATTTTTCTTCGACTGGAACACCATAACTCACTCCCCTCAGGGAAGCTTGTGTCAGGCTTGTGACCCTGGTGTTCAGCATCCGGGAGCCGTGCCAGGTAATATTAAGCGCCAAATTGTCGACTGGACTATTTTGTCCGTTGCGTATTCCCGGTGAATCGCTAGAATTCCCCCATTGCCCAAGGAGAACACCGTGAACAGGTTATCAAGCCACTTCGACCGAATAGACCGCGCCGCCCCACAAGGGGCTCGGCTCTGGGCTATTTGCCTGAAGAAAAAACTCTGTTAACGGCCTCCTGAACCCCGGGAGGCGCGAGCCTTCTGGATTCGGCCCCCATAGCCCCCGTAGGTTCGCCTCCGGGGGCTTTTTGTTTTCAGGGCTCATGGCTCATCCGGTAAGAGCTCTCGAGCCTTTGCCGGGCGAGGGGTGCGAGTCCCGCGGGCCCCACCAGTTGGATGGAAAGCGCATAATCCATCTTGATGCGCAGACAGGGGCAAAAGGGAGAAGGCAACTTGGCTGCAGTCCAGGTTGCCGCAGGTTAAATCCGGTGCCCTATCAGGCAGACCGAAAACAGGGAGTTGCTGAACGGCAAGCTCTTTAGAGAGGGAAAATGTTGAGAAGAATTCTGAGAGCGAGACAGCAGTAAGCGTATGAAAGCACGCTTCGACCGGCACTTATGCCCAATATTTCATGCTGAGGTTGCAGCAGGGGCTCGCTCGCATATTTGATTGGTAACTTATTGAAAAATATGGAAAAAATAGACATTTGTGGGTTGCAAAGCTGCTTTTTCGTGATAGCTTTAAAAAGAACATGAGGCATCCGATGTTGCTCTGCCTCCAAAGTTTTCTGCCGCACAGCGGCGCTCACTACTGGTGACTCAAGTGTTATTAAGACTGCAATGCCATAAGACCATGCTCGGGACGGCCCAGAATCTGGGACGGGAGCAGTATGCCTGTGCATTGCCCAGGAGTTTTGTGCGTTGGCCATCAATGAATCCGTCGAAAGGTACAGAGATTGATTTTGGTGACCGCATGAAAGCGTAGTTCGGCCTGTCCGGTCGGCTGCGCGCCAGCCGGACTTTTGAACACGACGTGTGAAAAACCCGGTTGGCGAATCCCGCCATCCGGGTTTTTTTATGGAGGGTTAAAGTGCGCTGGCACTGACACCCAGCACGTTTGTTTAACAATCTGGTCGCTTTTTCTGATGCGGTGTAGCTCAGCGGTAGAGCAAACCCCCGATAAGGGTCTGGTCGGCAGTTCGAATCTGTCCGCCGCAACCAGAAAACATTGTCCCCATCGTCTGACTGCTCAAGCACAGCTGACTCACATGTAGTAGACAAAGTTTTGAGCAGCGTGGGGATAGCAATATCAGAGTCCATCGTTGGCGTATGGTAGAGCGGTGATACACCGGCCTTTTAAGCCGGCATACGCGGGTTCGAATCCCGCTGCGCCAACCATGGGTTTTGATTGGGTCAGTAACTCAACTGGCAGAGTACCGGCCTCCAAAACCGGTGGTTGCAGGTTCGATCCCTGCCTGGCCCGCCAATTTTCTGCGGAGTAGAGCAGTGGTAGCTCGGCGCCCTCATGAGGCGTAGGTCCCCAGTTCGAGTCTGGGCTCCGCAATCATTCTGCATCGCGCGCTCAGTGGGTAGAGCACCTGGTTGAAGCCCAGGCCACACAAGTTCGACTCTTGTGCGGTGCGCCGGTTATTGGCGAGTAGCAAAGTGGTAATGCACCCGGCTGTTAACCGGGAGACTCGCGGGTTCGACCCCCGCCTCGCCAGCCAAACAGAGGGCTGCGTCTCTCCAACGCGGATCAGGCGATCAGGATTACCTGTTCTCTTGGTAGCAGCGTGCCAGGCAGGTCCCGATCCGGGTGCGGAGTCAGTGCCCTGACGGTTTCACGCTGTGATCGCTATGATGGCGGCCGTGGCAGAGCGGCTATGCGCGAGGATGTGGCCCTCGTACACACCGGTTCGATTCCGGTCGGTCGCCCCAAAGTTGAATGCACCCGTGGCCAAACTGGATTGAAGGCATGGGCCTACGAAGCCGGGGATTGCAGGCTCGAATCCTGTCGGGTGCGCCAGTCAAGCAGCGGTCAAATCCTTCTCCCGAATCGTTGCAAGGGGGACTGCCAGAGGGTAGTCATGTTCACCGCGTTGGTGGGGCGGTGAGAGGTTTCAGTGGGTCGACCCGGGTGCCCGGAGGCCCTGGCCCGAATACTGGAACGAAGGGTTCTCGAGCCCGAATCCGTAGTCCGGGACCAATCGATGGAGACATGGCAGAGTGGTCGATTGCGCCGGATTGCTAATCCGGGGGCCCCTGGGGCCGCGGAGGTTCGAATCCTCCTGTCTCCGCCAAAGATGGATTCCGGTGTCGCCGGGCTCAGTGACTCTCCTGCCAGATGATTGGGAAGGAGAAGTTTTTTCAGGAAGGTTGGCAGAGTGGCAATGCTCCGGTCTCGAAAGCCGGTGGCCCGTTAACGGGACGCAGGTTCAATTCCTGTACCTTCCGCCAGACACGTTCATCATGCGCCGGTGGTGGAATGGGTAGACGCGGCAGGTTTAAACCCTGCTTTATTGCGGGTTCGAAGCCCGCCCGGCGCACCAGTTATTGCCCCGTTGGTGGAATAGGCAGACACGCCTGGTTTAGGCCCAGGTCATTGGGGGTTCGACTCCCTCACGGGGTACCAGACAGGAGAGCCCGGCCGGCGAAATTGGTAGACGCGCCTGCTTCAAACGCAGATCCATTCCCGATTCAAGCCCGGGGCCGGGCACCAGCTGTTTGATCCTGTCCGTAAGTGAAATCCTTTTAACAACCAATAGAGGGGGTCTGTGATGAAAGCGCAGAAGAATCGTAACTTTGTGGCCAAATACGCACGGCAGTTCAACCGCGCGTCTGTCCACCGCAATCGCAAAGCCGATCTCAAAGCAGGTCGTAGTCAGAAATACAAAGAGCGCTATTGACTGGCACCCGTATCAGGCATGGGACTACCGCTGCACGTTAACAATTGGCCGTTGTGAGTAATTGGCAACTCGCAAGATTCTGAGTCTTGAGTTCCCGGTTCGAATCCGGGACGGCCTGCCATCTTTGCCGGCTATCCGGCAGCAGTATTGATACGGGTGTCGCCGCCCTTAAAAAAGGCAGCCATGCAATCTACTCTGTCGCGCCCATTGCCGGATGCAGTGGATATGGGATTAGCGGCAGCACGCAAGCATGCCGGTAAGGTCCACAAAAGGTGTATCAATAGCCGTAGTCTCTGGTCACTCTATTTGTCCCGCTGGCCGAGTGCGATAGGCGGCGGTCTGCAACACCGCACAGGGCGGTTAAAATCCGCCACGGGACTCCAATTTTCGCACTGCTGGTTCAGCTGAGGAAGGAACTGCTGTGCAAACAACCGGCTCTCAGGAGAGCTGGTCCCAGTCCGGCAATATCTGCCCTGTTAGCATAGCGGTCCAATGCACTCGCCTGTCGAGCGATAGATCACCGGTTCAAATCCGGTACAGGGCGCCACTTTACCGGCGTATAGCTCAGCCTGATCAGAGCGCTACCTTTGGGAGGTAGTTGTCGCAGGTTCGAATCCTGCTGCGCAGACCAGATTGAATAATTGAGCGGGACTGGCTGAGAGCCTGTATGCCTGCCTGCAAACCCGCTAATCAGAAGCTGTTCCAGTTGGCGAATTTCCAGGTGCGCCCATGATCCAGTGGCGAGGTACCGGCTGTCCAGGCCGAGGACACGAGTTCAAATGCCTCTGGCCACGCCAACCCGTAGATAGACTATCGATTCATCGCCACGGGCCCAGGTGCCCCCGTGGTTTCAATGATACAAGTCACTCATTCCGCCCGCGTAGCTCAGTTGGTCAGAGCGCCTGCCTTGTAAGCAGGAGGCCGAAGGTTCGAATCCGTTCCGTGGGCATCAATTCTATAAACATGATCCCGTAGCTCAGTTGGAACAGAGCTCAGGCCTCCGAAGCCTGTGGTTGCCGGTTCGAATCCGGTCGGGATCGCCAACCATCGCGAGGAGGCACTATGCGACTCATCATTGGGGCTCGCGATCACGGCGCGAGTCTGGCCACAACAAACTATGTCAGTGCCAAGCGCATCATGCGCGAATTCCCAGTTTCGATCCTTCAGGTAGTACAACCGCTACCGAGTCGGGAGAATCTGATCGGTTTTCTGTCCTGGTGCAATGGTCGGCATTGCCTGCCGCTGCGGGTAGTACTGAACCAGGTCTCTCCCGAGGACCGCCGACTGGCCATGCAGTACCTTGTGGCTCGGGGATATCGCACAGCTGACCGTGTGACATTCATGAAACTTTAAGGCGCTCGTAGCTCAATTGGCAGAGCAGGACCCTTCTAAGGTCTCGGTTGGGGGTTCGAATCCCTCCGGGCGTGCCAGAAAAAGCGACCAGTTTTCTGCTCGAAGGAAAGGACAATGGCTCGAGTACTGTATCTGGATGCCGGTGGCAGGCCCATCCGCTGGATTAACCTCCAGCGGGCTGCCTACCTGTACGCAAAAGACCAGGTTTTGTGGGATCTGGGTGCTCGCAAGACAACGTTGCATGGTGGCTACCGGCGCTGTGGCCGTCGCTCGTTACTTTCGATTGCACCAGTGATTGCCGGCCGCAGTATCGACCGCGTGGGTGGAAGGCTGCGTCCAGCTCTTACAAACCAGAGCCTGTTCGCCCGTGATCAGTACATTTGCCTTTATTGTGGTGAGTTTTTTTCTGGCACACAGCTGACAAGGGACCATGTGATGCCGACCTCCCGCGGCGGGGCTGACTCTTGGGAGAATGTGGTGGCTGCTTGTAAGAGCTGTAACAACCGAAAGGGTGCGATGACACCGGATGAGGCTGGTATGCCGCTGTTGGCGGTGCCTTTCATGCCCAACCCCTACGAGGCGATCATGCTGCAGGCGCATCAGATTCTGGCAGACCAGATGGAATACCTGAGTACCGGATTCAGCAACAGACGCAACTGGAGGTCCGCATAATTGATGCGGACGAAATTGAAATTTCAGTATTGGAAGGCGACACGGCAAACAGGCCTGTGGTCAGCAAGGTGAAAGACATGTTGAGTTTCAAAGTGATGATCAAGTGGACACTGTCGTTCCTGAAGGAGGACTGGGTCGTCAGAGATTATCCGGTACGAATTCGGGAGCAGCCTCCGGTTGAGCAGGCTGGGGAAGGGCTTTATACACCGCGTTTTATCGCCCAGATTGAGAACTGGTGGCAGGTCGCCGGCGTGGGTGAAACGAGGGAGGAGGCTCTGGAAGACCTTGGCAAGTCCCTCGTCGCCGTCAAGGAGAGACGTGGGCAGCTTCCAAGGCCCGGTACGGGTTTGCCTATCGAGTTTGCAGCTACTGATGAAATTGGGCGCTACTGGGGAATTGTCAGCAGGATCATATCCGAAGTCCTGGAATATGAACCTGAAGATATTTTTATCACGGATGGATCCTCACTATGGGACTTCACCCATGCGGGTGATTCCATCGAGGAACTGAGAGAGCGGGTTTTCAGGGTATTTGATGTGAATGTTTCTCACATTGAAAGTGCAAATATCGCAGAAATCGCGCGCTATATATCTGAGGTTAAGGGGTGTTGAGAGCGCTCTAAACCAAGACTATCAATGAATTGAGCCAGGAAAAAATCATGCCAGTCAAGATGGTACTGAATGCGAAAGCATCGCCGGGCACTGTACCGGTAAAAATTTATACGAATGAGATTGAGCACGCTGCACTGGAGCAGCTGAAGAATATTGCCCAGCTCCCCATTGTGCATTCCCATGTGGCGGCAATGCCGGATGTGCATCTGGGGAAAGGGGCAACGGTTGGATCCGTAATCCCCACGGTCGGCGCCATTATTCCTGCGGCGGTCGGGGTCGACATCGGGTGTGGGATGAATGCCGTGCGTACGTCACTGCAGGCAAACCAGCTACCCGATAGCCTCAAGTCAATTCGCTCGGCTATCGAGGCGCGGGTGCCCGTCGGCTTTGCACGGCACAAGATGATTAATGCGAGGGAATCGGCCTGCAAGGGCCTCGCTCCCGGTGCCGACCGACTGTTCGAAAAGCATCCCGCGTTATTGAAGATGCTCCGGGACCCGCAGCGCACCTGGGTTACCCAGGTGGGGACCCTGGGTGGCGGCAACCATTTCATCGAGATCTGTCTTGATGAGAGCGATCAGGTATGGGTGATGCTGCACTCAGGTAGCCGTGGCATTGGTAACGCGATCGGGCAGCATTTCATCAAACTGGCCAGAAAGGATATGGCGGGACATATCCACAACCTGCCCGATCGTGACCTGGCCTACTTCAATGAGGGTAGTCAGCACTTTGATGATTACGTGGAAGCAGTGAATTGGGGACAGGAGTATGCCCGGGTAAACCGGCAGGAGATGATGAAGCTGGTCATTGGCTGTCTGCAGGAGCACTTACCGCCCTTTACGCTGACATCCGAGGCCATCAACTGTCACCACAATTATGTAGTACGGGAAGCTCACTTCGGGCGGGATGTGTTTGTCACCCGCAAGGGTGCTATCAGTGCACAGCGGGAGCAGTTGGGCATCATTCCCGGCTCCATGGGTGCCCGCTCTTATATCGTTCGTGGAAAGGGCAACTCGGAATCCTTCTGTTCCTGTGCCCACGGTGCCGGGCGAAAAATGAGTCGTACTGCCGCCAGAAAGCGCTTTACACGGCGGGATCTGGAGGAGCAGACAAGGGGGGTCGATTGCCGAAAGGACAGCGGGGTGCTCGATGAGATCCCTGCAGCCTACAAGGATATCGACCGTGTCATGGAAAATCAGTCAGACCTGGTGGACGTGGTACACACACTGCGTCAGGTGATCTGTGTGAAAGGTTGAGCGCCCGACAGGGCGCCATTTTGTTGACATGGATATTGGACAGAAAAAAGAGACGATGGTGTGCCTGAGCGAAGGGCGAGACAGTTCTTTCCTCCAACAGTGGCCGTTTACACGCTTGCCTGGAAAGTCTGCGGCCAGAAAAGTGATTTGCCACAGTAGCAGCGAGCTTATGATCCGGAGGCTCGGCTAAACATGGGGGCAGAACCATACCAGACATTATCCGACCGGAATCGCCCACTGTGTGAGTGGGTGTAAGAACCGAATTCCAGAGATCAGGTGTCGGTTGCAACTTGAACGGTGTCGCTGTGTTGCCTTTGCTGCGGTTGTCGATCTGAGAATGAGGTAGCCGACTTGTTTACTTAACCAAGATGGCAGTCAAGGTGAATCAGGAGCAGGAACAATGGATTCAATAACTCAAAAAAGCCATAGTCGAATACGCGCTGACAAGATCAAGCCTTATCAATGCAAGTATCTGATCGCAGTGATAGAGGATCCGCATGATATCAAGAACATCGGCACCGTAATTCGTAATGTGAATGCACTGGGTGTGGAAAAAGTCTATATCGTTGATCCGAAAAAGCGTCTTCCGGACGACTGGCAGGAGATGCGTGAAAGAAAGTCACTTGCCGGGACCTCGGTTTCTGCGATCAAATGGACATTTGTGAAGCGATTTGATAGCACGGAGGATTGTCTTCAGCACCTTGAGAGGAACAACTTCCGGTCGGTTGTTACCTCTCCGCATGTGAAGGGACACGATAATGTCGTCCTGCATGAAGGTGACTATACCCAATATCACAAGCTGGCGATCTGGTTCGGCAGTGAATCCCGGGGCATCAGCGACCTGGCTGTAAAGCGGAGCGAACTCTGCATCAATATTCCGATGCTGGGGATGATAGAAAGCCTGAATCTTGGTACGACGTCAGGCATCGTGCTGTACGAAATCACAAAACAACGGAGGGCCTATCAGCGCTTGTACAAATACAGGGGCAAGCGAGGCAGGAAATATATTGCCTGAGGAAAGTTCAAGTCATCCAGAATGGAGTGGACAATCCACGATTAATCCAAATCTCAGTGGAACAGAACCTGGCAAGCCCCGGGTTCTGAGTTTGTGGAAAAGGCGAGCGTGAATGCCCGCCTTGTTGTTTCCTCAGATGTAAGTCTGTTCCTGATCCCAAGAGACTGACTTAATACGCCATCAGCACCGGATATTTCAGGTAGGCCTGGTCATAATACGGGCTGTTTTGGTAGAAGAACTCCAACCTGGCCCTGGGGTCGCCAGCAAAATTCTTGTCCTGGAGCTTTTTCTCAAATTCTTTCTTCAATGCGGGGTCTGCCTCGAGCATTTTCTCTGCCAGCGGTACAAGCGCATAGGGCTCATAGTATTCCGTGCGCTGGAAAATGCCATTGAAGAACCCCCACTGGAAAAAGGAGTCGGGACCGCGCGGGTCCAGCAGCGCAACCGCGAGCTTGCCCAGCGGCTGGTCGGTGCTGACTTTGACATAGTCCGCCAGATTGCGGTCGACCTGATCTTCCGAAAATGTGGCGGAGACGCGAAAGTGGCCCTCGAAGGGCTCGGTCGCGAAGTGATGGTCGTCCACATTCAGTTGCGTGAGGGTCCCAGCTTTCTGGGCGGGCTCCGTACTTTCGATACCATGCGCTTTCAGGCGCTCCAACACCAGGGTTTCTGACTTGGGAATGAAAAAGGCCTTCGGCACCCTGACTTCCACGCTTTTGACGTTGTCGATAAAGACGGGCAGGGCGGGGTAATCCTTGGCTTTGCCGAGCCATACCACCTGCTCGTCGCCGGTGATGGGATTCTCTTCCTTCTTGTAATCGATGCCCTTGAACGGAGTCTTGCCAAAGACAGTGGTATCAGGGGTCTTGTTGGTGCTCCATGCCAGCACCTGGTTTTCGGGGCGGCGCTGCTGGTCGGCGGCAATCGCTTTCTGCAGCTGCTTTCCGTCTTCGGCCAGCGCCTGCAGCGATGCCTCGATCAACACATAGGTGCCAAGCACCCGCTGGCGATAGGGTTTCAGCGAGTGGTTCTCTACCAGCACGGTAGGCAGGTGGCGGAGGTCGCCGAGCCCATTGGAAAAGCGTGGACTGGCAGTCCAGTGATTAATGCCATCCGCAAAGCTCTTTGAGTTCACGCCGAAAATCAACGGGCCGGGGATATGTCCGGCTTTGGCCAGGTTGGTGTCCAACGTGGTCTGCAGGCGGGTTTCCAGCCATTTGGCGATGGACGGTGAATCGGTGGCAAAGGAACCGTTGTAGCCATAGGTAATGTCGTACTGGTAGTCCTCACCATCGGTGACATGCACATCCAGGTACAGGCTCGGCTTGTACTCATTGACGATATCCATCACTGCCCGCAGCTCGGGTGTATCGAGCTTGGCGTAATCCCGATTCAGGTTCAGGTTATTGCTGTTGGTTCGCCAGCCGGCGTTATCCGGGCCGCGCTGGTTCATGCGGGTGAAGGGCCCGGCCCGCTCATGTCCATCCACATTGAGGATCGGAATGATCAGCAGGTTGACCTGCTGGATCAGTTGCCGCAATGCCTGATCGCCGCCGATATAGTCGCGCAGCAGCATGAAGCTCGCATCCTTGCCATCGATTTCTCCAGAGTGGATGCCGGCCTGGACCAGCAGGGTCGGTTTGCCATTGGTTCTGGGATCGCTTCCCCCCGCGGTCAGGGTCAGCAGCTGGATCTTGCGGCCGCTTGCCGAGATGCCAATGTCACTGGCCCGGATATCCGGGCTCGCCTTTTCCAGCCGCTGGACGAAGGCGCGGGTCTGCTGGTAATCCGGGGTGGTGGCAAAACCGCTGGCCTCTGCCGGCGTCACCCAAGGACCCTTCTGTATGATCAGCTTCTCGGAGGCGCCCTGCCAGGGCAGCAGTTCCGGTAGCGGGGCTTCCAGTTCCTGGCTCTGTGTGGTGAGTGCCCATATGGGGGCAGTGGCGAGCAGGCAGCCTGCGAATAGTCTGGCGCGCCCTCGCGCGATCGCTTTGTGCATGGGAATGAATCCGTCGGTCAGTGGTGAATGGGATTTGGGTTGTTCCGGGGCTCGGGATGATAGGGCATAGCAGTGTCCTCCGCACCGAGAGTGGGCGGGGATTTGCTCCTTTGGCGTCAGGCTGTGCGTCAGAACGGCCACGGTAGCCAGTTAAGGGGGGGGGGAGGGGGTGCCTTCCAGGTTGTCGGCAGCGCTTAATAACTGGAAAGAAGAGACTGCAGCTGACGGAAGATCGTTAGTTTAAGGCCGCATTGAACCGTTGCAGTTTAATAAAGTATTGAATATTGTTCATTTTGCCTAATTTAAATCTGAAAGGTGTTGCCGATGGTAAACTCCATTTCGTCCCTGGATCGCACGGATATCGCCATTCTGAGGGTGCTGCAGGCCGAGGGGCGGATCAGCAATGTCGAGCTGTCCGACCGGGTGCATCTGTCACCACCGGCCACCCTGGCCCGCGTCAGGCGGCTGGAGCAGGAGGGGTATATCAGTGGCTACGCTGCCATGCTCAATCGGGAGAAGCTGGGGCATGACAACCTGGCCCTGATCGAAATCGCCCTGGAGCTGCACCAGTACGAACGGATTACCGAGGTGCTGGACCGGCTGGTGGCGATGCCGGAGGTGCTCGAGTGCTATCACGTCACCGGTGAATACGACTACATGATCAAGGTCTCCACGGTGAACAACCGGGCACTCGATCACTTCATTGCCAAGCGGCTGATTCCGCTGCCGGGGATTGCACGGATTCATACCAGCATCGTGTTGAAGGCCCTCAAGCAGACAACCGAACTGGACTTGCCGGAGCCCTAGGTCGGGTCGCACAGGTGGCCCGCCAGATCAATAAAGATAAGTGAGGCACACATGTGGGAATCAAAGAATATCGAAACCAACGTCATTCACGGTGGCAAGCAGTCGCAGGGTGAATACGGTCCGCTGTCGACACCCATCTACCAGACATCCACGTTTGTCTTTGACAATGTGCAACAGGGTGCCGACCGCTTCGCCGGCGAGGACCAGGGGCATATCTATTCCCGTCTGGGAAACCCGACCGTGGATGAACTGGAAGCCCGCATGGCAGTCCTGGAAGGGACCGAGGCAGCGGCGGCCTTTGGTTCCGGAATGGGCGCGGTATCGGCGGCAGTTTTTGCACTGTTGAAGGCCGGCGACCACCTCATTACTTCCCACCGCCTGTACGGATGCACCTTTGCCCTGTTCAACCACCAGTTGCCGGCGCTGGGCATCGAGGTGAGTTTTGTAGACCTCGCGGACGAGCAGGCGGTGCGGGCGGCGATCAAACCCAATACGCGGGTGATTTACGGCGAAACGCCGATCAATCCCTGTCTCACTGTGATCGACCTCGATGTGATCGGCAATATCGGCCGCGAGCGGGGTATCACCACCGTCATCGACAACACCTTCATGTCCCCCATCCTGCAGCGCCCGGCGAAACATGGCATTGACCTGGTGCTGCACTCTGCCACCAAGTATCTCAATGGCCACGGCGATGTTGTGGCGGGCATTCTCTGCGGCTCGGCCGAGCTGATCAATCACATCAAGATGACCACCCGCAAGGACATGGGAGCCATCATGAGCCCCCACGATGCCTGGCTGGTGATCCGCGGGTTGAAAACCCTGCACCTGCGGGTGCAGCGGCACAACGAGAATGCGCAGGTAATTGCTGAATTCCTGCAGGGGCACAGCGCCATTGAGAAGGTCTATTACCCCGGCCTCCCGGATCATCCCGGCTACAGGCTGCTCGGCAAGCAGATGCTGGGGGCCGGTGGGGTGATGGCCTTCGAGCTCAAGTGCAGTTTCGAGCAGGCGGTGGACTTCATCAACCAGTTGAAAATGTGCAAGCGCGCAGTGAGCCTCGGCGACGCGGAGACCCTGATCCAGCATCCGGCCTCCATGACGCACTCTACTTACGCCCCGGAAGAACTGGCTGAAGCTGGCATCTCCCGCACATTGATTCGCCTCGCGGTCGGTCTGGAAAACGCCGAAGACATCATGGCGGACCTGGGGCAGGCTCTGGAAAGCCTGCGCTGATACCACATACAGCCACTTCAGATCAGGAGACCGTTGCCCAGTCGCTGAATCCGGTTATGCCGCCAGTCCGGTGGGCACAGCCGGGCGGCCTCGTGCAACGGTCTCTATCCGTACAGCCTGCCGGGACAAATACACCGTGAATATGCCGTTTGATGCACAGTCATTCATTGATACTCAGGACCTGGAACTTCAGGAGTGGCTGGAGTCTCTGGAGGATATCCTGCGCCATCATGGTGCCGGTCGAGCCCGGGAGTTGCTGGGGGCGCTTCGTGAACGCCTGCTGTCTCATGGTGTGCAGGCCGATGAGGCGCCTCTCAATACCCCATACCGCAACACGATCCCGCTTGCCGAGCAGCCTCCCTATCCGGGAGACCTCTTCGTCGAGCAGCGGATAGAAAACCTGGTTCGCTGGAATGCCATCGCGATGGTCCTGCAGGCCGCGGACAGTGGCGCCGGTGTCGGCGGGCATATCGCTACCTATGCTTCTGCGGCAACCATGCTCGAGGTGGGATTCAATCACTTCTTCCGCTGCCGGGATGATCAATACGGCGGTGACCTGCTGAATGTGCAGGCCCACGCGGCTCCCGGCATTTATGCCCGGGCCTACCTGGAGGGGCGGCTGACAGAGCAACAGCTCAAAAATTTCCGTCGTCAGCTGCAGCCGGGGGGAGGGCTCTCGTCCTATCCGCACCCCCGCCAGATGCCGGGTTTCTGGCAGGCGCCCACTGCGTCGATGGGGCTCTCCACCCCTTCAGCCATTTATCAGGCCCGCTTTGCCAAGTACCTGGAAGCCCGGGGCCTGAAGCCTGCCAATGGCGGCAAGGTGTGGAATTTTATCGGTGACGGTGAGGCTGACGAGCCGGAGGTGCTGGGCACGATCAATATCGCCGCGCGTGAAAACCTGGATAACCTGGTCCTGGTGATCAACTGCAACCTGCAGCGGCTCGATGGGCCGGTCCGCGGTAACGGCAAGGTCATCCAGGAGCTGGAGCGCAGCTTTCGCGGAGCCGACTGGCAGGTGATCAAGGTAGTGTGGGGCAGTGGCTGGGATATCCTGTTGCAGACTGATCGTAAAGGCATACTGCAACGGCGCATGGACGAGACCCTCGATGGCGACTACCAACTCTATTCCACCCGTCCGGGTGGCGCCCAGCGTGAACACTGGGTGGAGAATTCGGACGAGCTGCGGGCGCTGATGAGCAGCCTGACAGATGACGAGGTTCGGGAAATCAAGCGCGGGGGCCAGGATCCTCAAAAAGTTTACGCGGCCTTTGCCCGGGCGGCCAGGGCCTGCGGCAAGCCGACGGTGATACTGGTGAAGACGGTAAAGGGAGACGGGCTTGGAGACTCGACCCAGGGGAGGAACACCGCGCATCAGAAAAAGCAGTTTTCCGCAGAGGAGCGCATCAGTATCGGGCGGAAACTGGGCATTCCCCTGAACGATGAGCAACTGGCCGGTGCGAGCCTCTATCGGCCACCGGAAGGCTCTGAGGAACTTCGCTACCTTCTGCAACGGCGCAGTGTGCTGGGGGGCGGTATGCCCAGCCGGCGCGTTGACAGCCCGCGTTTACCGTCGCCGGACGAAACGCTTTTTGCAGAATTCTTCCGCGGCAGCGGCTCCCGCCCGATTTCGACCACGATGGCCGTCGTCAAGATGATGGCGAAGCTCATCAGGGATAAGCAACTCGGCAAATTTATCGTGCCGATCGTCCCGGACGAGGCACGTACGTTTGGTATGGAAGCCCTGTTCCGGGAGGCCGGCATTTATACGCCGGGCGGCCAGAAGTATCAGCCGGTGGACAGCGACAGCCTGTTGCCGTATCGCGAAGCGGCGGACGGACAAATCCTGCAGGAAGGGATCTGTGAAGCGGGCGCCATGGCGTCATTCCTCGCCGCTGGCACCGCCTATGCCAACCACGGGGTACCCACGATTCCGCTGTATATTTTCTACAGCATGTTCGGCTTCCAGCGGGTCGGCGACATGATTTGGGCGGCTGCAGACAGCATGTGCCGGGGATTCCTGCTGGGTGGCACTGCGGGCAGGACAACCCTGAACGGGGAGGGCTTGCAGCATCAGGATGGTCACTCCCATATCCTGGCTTCCACCGTGCCCAATATGCGCAGCTACGATCCAGCCTTTGCTTTCGAACTGGCGATACTGCTGCGTGAGGGGATCGAGGCCATGTACGGCCGGGGAGAGGAAGTCTTCTATTACGTCAGCGTGTACAACGAGAACTATCCCATGCCCGCGATGCCCGCGGGCGACCGGGAGGAAATCGAAAAAGGCGTGTGCCGTGGGCTGTATCGATACCGGGTAGGGGAAGTGTCCGAAGCAGGCCTGCCCACGGTCCAGTTGTTTGGAAGCGGGAGCATCATGCAGGAAGTGCTCAAGGCCCAGGCATTACTGGCAGCGCAGGGGGTCCGGGCCGATGTGTGGAGTGCGACGAGTTATACCGAACTCGCCCGGGAGGCTGATCAGGTGGCACAGCACAATCGCATAAACCCGTCAGAGCAACGGGTTTCTTACCTCGAGAAAACCCTGTCGGGGATCGACGGTCCGGTAGTGGCATGTACCGACTATATGCGCGCACTTCCGGCCAGTATTGCGCCCTGGGTTCCCGGCCCCTATATCACTCTCGGTACCGATGGATTCGGTGTGAGCGAATCCCGCGAATGCCTGCGCAGGTATTTCGAAGTGGATGCAGCCAGCATTGCCTGTGCGGCGGTGGCCGGGCTTTTTGAGCAGGGTGCCATCGGCCTCGATGAACTGGAAGATTATCGTACTGCCCTGGGACTGCACAGCCCGTTTTGCCGTGCGGCCGAGGGGGAGTTCCAGTGGCAAGCCGGAGCCGGTGAGTGATCGAGGGTTGTCTCGCCACGAGTTTTTGGGGCGACTCAGACCTGCCAGCCAAAAGCCTCCAGTAACGCCCGGAAGTCCCCGCGCGGCGGCTCGCGCAGAGCCAGTGGCGCGCCGGTGACCGGGTGGGGCAGACGCAATTCAATTGCGTGCAGCAGCAACCGGCTACAGCCAAAGTGCTCGGCAAAAAAACGGTTGTGGATGGACTTGCCATACTTCGGGCAGCCGATCAGCGGGTGCGAGATATGCTTGAAGTGCCGGCGGATCTGGTGCCTGCGTCCCGTCTTTAACTGGATTTCCACCAGTGAATAGCGGCTGGAAGGATAGCGGTCGACCTCAAAGGGCAGTTCGATCGTGTCGAGCCGCCTGAACAGGGTGATCGCCTCCTGGCGCGGCTGATCGGCCCGCGGACGCCTGCGCTGGTGCTTGAAGTCGTTGACCGGCGGCAGTGGATGGTCGATCACGCCTTCCTCCGGGCAGTAGCCGCGGCAGACTGCGATGTATTTCTTTACAGACACGTCACTCTCGAGCAACGCCTGGGCCTTTGCCGCGACCTCACTGCTGCGGGCAAAAAGAATGACCCCGGAGGTGGGCTTGTCCAGCCGATGGATGGGGTACAGGTAGCTCCCGGTCTCATCCCTCAGGTACTGCAACAGGAACTGTGTCTCGTGCCGGTCGATACTGGACCGGTGCACCAGCCAACCCTCGGGCTTGTATGCCCCGATAAGGTGATCGTCCCGGTAAATCACCTCCGGCCGTAATTCGGGCTGGTCATCAGCTGATGTCATGAATCCGTCACTCCGCCCACTCAGCTCCACTCCGGAAGAGGTTCCACATAGACCCAGTGTTTCCTGTACAGCTTGAACAGGGAGATTTCATGCAATGAACGTTCGCTAGCGCCATCCCGGAACCAGGCCCTGAACTCCACCAGTGCCCGCTTCAGTCCCTGTTTGCTGCGCACCACTTCCAGTCTCGTCCACTCGGTATTGAGGTCGTCCGTGGTGAGATCAGGGCGTGTATCGGGATGCCAGGTGTGCCGCAGGTAGGGCAGGTTGCCGAGCACATAGGCGCTGTAACGGCTGCGCATCAGAGGCTCTGCGGCCTTCGGGTACGCCTTGCCGGAGAGGTAGAGACCGCAGCATTGGTCAAATGACTTGCCCGATCCGCACGGGCAGGGGGAATCTGTCACGCTGTCAATCTCCATGAAGGCTGGTAGTTACCTGAAAGCTTATATTGGCCGGGGCCCGGTTGGGCCGCCATTCTGCGCGAGGCCACTGGAAATCTCCAGCGCTGGGGTGCTGCCCGGTTTGCCTGTCGCCTGTGTTGGGATATTCTCGGGTGACCCGAAAAACGCAGAGAAGAAAAAATTATGTCCCCAGCCAGATACCGCCCGCTTGTTTCCCTGCTCGCCGCATTGTTTCTGATTGCCAGCCCCGGCTCCATGGCGCAGATACCGGAGGATTCCCGGCAGCTGGTACTGACCCTGAGCAGCGAGTGGGATGCCCCGACAGGGCAGGCCTTTCGGTTCGAACGCCAGGGTGATCGCTGGCAGCAGGTCGGGGTGGAGACGCCCGTGAACCTGGGACGCGCTGGCCTCGCCTGGGGCATCGGACTTCATCCGGAGCAGCCCGGGCAGCAGAAAGTCGAAGGGGATGGCCGCGCCCCGGCGGGTATATTCCGTCTCGGCGATGCGTTCGGCTATGGCCCTTCTCTGGAAACCGGCCTCGATTACCAGCCCATGACCGAGGGGCATTATTGTATCGATGTGAAAGGCTCCCCTTACTACAACCAGACGGTTGATGCGGGGGAGGTTGGGGCCGAGGCCGTGCGCGGGTCCAGCGAGGGGATGCGTCGGGATCTCCATTACGGCGACGACCAGTACAAAAAAGGGATCTTCGTCGCCCATAACCCGGCCAATATCGATGGCGCCGGCAGCTGTATTTTTGTGCATCTGTGGAGTGGGCCGGGCGAGCCGACCGCGGGCTGCACCGCTTTCGCCGAACCTGAACTGGATCGCATGCTCGCCTGGTTGAAAGAGGATGCCAACCCCGTCTATGTGGCCCTGCCTGAAGAGGAATATCGGAAACTGCGTGAGGAGTGGCAGCTGCCGCAGGTGCGCTGGTCCCGATGAAGGGCATCCGGCGGTTGACCGGTCTTCTGCTGGCGCTTGTACCTGCGCTTGCCGGATTGGCGCAGGCGGACGAAGGTCTGGCATGGCAGCAACAGACAGACCGCTGGTCCGTCTGGCAGCGGCTTGATAAGGAGGCCCTGGGAGAGACCCCGCAAGAAGGCCAGACCGGGGAACAGGGCGGCGCACTGCTGGTCCTGTTCCCCGGTTATTCAGTTCAGCGCTCCTGGGCGGAGCGGTGGGCTGAGCAGCTGATCGCGAGCCCCGTTGCCGGTGAAGTCACGGAGACCTGGGTGTTCGCCGGGCCAAAGTCGGTGTTTTACGAGAACCGCGAGCTCCCGATCACCGCCAGCCTTGAGCGCCTGCAGCAATCAAGGGCCTTCGATCGGGTCATCGTGGTGGCCCATTCCAGTGGCAGTTTCCCCGCCCATCTGTGGATCAATCAGCTGGCCTCCCGGGCACAGCTCGGCGAGCGCTATCGCGGACGGGTGGATTATGCCAACCTCGATGGCGGCTCCGGGAAAGGGCTCGAGGGCGGAGACCTGGCGCTGGGCCACGCCGCACTCGCGCTGGCCGGGCAGTGGCTCTCGGTTTCCGTGCACGACAGGGTTACCGGCAGTTTCTCGGCCAACCACGATGCCATGATTGGCCTGGCCAAAGCTCTTCCCGAAGTGTTCACCCATCGCCTGCTGGAGGTGGATTCGGGCTGTGCTGCCAATGCCGGGTGGTGTCTGCATGATGTGCCCATCAATGGCAGGCCCCACGATCAGGCCACGTTTGACCTGGAGCGGGATTACACCGTGTTCACCTCCGCGCATCCCGTCACAACCGACTGGTGGCCGGTTCCCGAAAGCGAATGATGCCTTATCGGGTTCTCCGATAGCTGCTATCGGTGCCGCATCTGGCTTACCTATGGCAGCGGGATTTTCTGCACAATTCTCGACTGTTTCCGGCCTTCGCCCTCAATTGCTCATTGCATCCACATGAAAAGTTGTGGAATATTTTATTCACGAAGTCCGTGAAAATAAGCGATAACAATTGAGTGTGATGTATGGCCAGACAACTCCCCAACCTGCTGGGTGTATTCCTGATGCTCTGTAGTTCCCTGATCATGGCTGCGGCCGGAGGAAAATCCTACATGGACTACAAAGTACCGGGGCTGGACAAGCCGGTGATCCGACAGGCGGACATCCTGCCGCTGATACAGGAGCTGCGAAAGTCGCCACTGTTACAGGTGGAGGAAATCGGTCACTCCTATGAAGGGCGCCCGATTGTCAGCATCGCCATCGGGCGGGGTGATACCCGGGTCATGCTGTGGTCGCAGATGCACGGTGATGAACCCACGGCAACCCCGGCACTGTTCGACCTGCTCACCTACATCACTGCGCCGGAGCAGGCGGAGTGGCGCGAGGGGTGGATGGATGACCTGACCCTGGTCATGGTGCCGATGCTGAATCCAGACGGCGCCGAGCGGAATACCCGGCACAATGCCCAGAGCTTCGATATCAATCGCGACGCCAAGGCCCTGCAGTCACCGGAGGGGCGGGCGTTGATGGACCTGGCCAGGTCGTTCGAGCCGCGGTTCGGCTTTAACCTGCACGACCAGAGCCGGCACTATGGTGTCGGTCAGAAAGACCGTATGGCCACCATCTCTGTGCTGGCGCCGGCCTACAACGAGGCTCGTGAAGTCAATGCCAGCCGCGAGCGGGCGATGAAGCTGATCGGTGCCCTGGTAGAAGAGATTGAGCCCTTTATCGGCGAGCATATCGCCAAGTACGATGACACCTATGCCTGGCGCGCCTTCGGCGATACTTTTTCAGAGATGGGCATCAGCACCATCCTGATCGAGTCCGGCGCACATCCCAACGACCCGAATCGTCAGGTCGCCCGCCATATGAACTTTGAAATGCTGGTGGCTGCCATCGACAGCATTGCCATGGGCAGTTATGAGTCGGTCTCCACAGCTGTGTATGACGCCATCCCCTTCAATCGTGAGGATGCGTTTGTCGATGTCAAAATCGACAATGTGCGCGCTGGTAACGGGCGTGACAGCTATCTGACCGATATCGCGATCAACCGTCGCTATGGCTCCGTCAGTGTGGTGGAAGCCGGGGACCTGTCCAATTTGTTCGGGGCGTTGCGCTTCGATGCCGAGGGCACCCGCTACCAGGCACCGAAAGCCTATACCCTGCAGGAAACGCTTGAACTGACTGACCAGCGTTATCTGGAGCTGTTGCGCAGTGGCTATGGTTATTTCGTGGGTGACAGTGAGTTGCTTGTCAGGGAGACCCGTCTGCCGGTGGTGATGAATCCCCAGAATCCCCAGGGTGAGCGCCCGGCACGTCGCCACGGCGCGACCTTCCTGCTGAGCGATGACAAGGGCGTACGTGTAGCCGTGCTCGACGGCGAGCTGGTCGATGTTCGCGATGGCGATCGCCTGCTACTCGCAGCGGAATAAATTCTGGCTGCCGCCCCCGGCTGTTGGGGCGGCAGCAACCATCCCTCCCTCCCTCCCTCCCAACCATCGCCTCCGTCCCAACCATCGGTAGTGTCGATGGGTTCAAACTGTCCAATATCTCACCCCGCCATAGACTGTTCCAGGTTCCTACTTCTGCCGCGGCAAGGCTGGCGGCGCGATTGAGACGGTAAAAACATGAGCAAGAAGAAATACTGGGAAGCAGACAAGCGGCACTGGATGCACCCCTGGACGCACTTCGAGTCCTTCCAGGAGGAGGGGTCACTGATCATGTCCCGTGCCAAGGGCAGCCGGGTCTGGGACAGCGGCAGCAAGAGTTATTTCGATGCCGTCGGCGGGCTCTGGTGCACCAACATCGGCCTGGGCCGTGAGGAGATGGCGGAAACCATTGCCGAGCAGGTGCGGCAGCTCGCCTACGCAAACCCCTTCGTGGATATGGCCAATGAACCGGCGATCAAACTGGCAGCCAGGCTGGCGGAGCTGGCTCCCGGGGATATCAACCGGGTCTTCTTCAGTTGCGGCGGATCCACTGCGATCGACACGGCTTTCCGCCTGGTGCACTTTTACCAGAACTGCCGCGGCAAGCGGGAGAAAAAGCACATCATCGCCCGTCGCGGTGGCTATCACGGCAGCACCTATGCCGCCATGTCGATCACGGGCAAGGCGGGAGACAAGATTCCCGAATTCGACTACATCCAGGACACCATCCATCATCTCTCCTGCCCGAACTTTTATCGTGCTCCGGAGGGGCTGGATGAACAGCAGTTCTGTGACCTGCTGGTAGACGAATTCCAGCAGAAAATCGACGAGCTGGGGGCAGACAGGATTGCCGCCTTTTTTGCCGAGCCGATCCTTGGCTCCGGCGGCGTAATCGTGCCACCGGCCGATTACAACCGCCGCATGTGGGAGCTCTGCCGGGCCAATGACATCCTGTTTGTGGCGGATGAGGTGGTCACTGCTTTCGGTCGGGTAGGGCACTGGTTTGCCTCAGAGGACATGTTCGGCATACAGCCGGATATCATCACCTGTGCCAAAGGATTGACCTCGGGATATCAGCCGCTGGGTGCAACGCTGTTTTCCGACCGCATCTACGACGTCATCTCCACCGGTGACCCGGATCGTTACTTTGCCAGTGGCTATACCTACTCCGGACACCCGGTGGCATGCGCAGCGGCACTCAAAAATATCGAGATCCTCGAGCGAGAAAACCTCCTGCAGCGGGTAGTCGAAGTGGGTGCCTATTTTGAAGAGCGCCTGCAGACGCTGCGGGACCTGCCCCTGGTGGGGGATGTGCGCGGCAAGCGCTTTATGATGTGTGTGGAGAATGTGCGGAACAAGGCTACCCGTGAACTTTTCCCGGACAGCCTCAATATCGGCAAGTGGATTTCCGACCGGGCCGAGCAGCAGGGCTTGATTGTGCGCCCGATCGTGCACCTGAACGTGATGTCGCCGCCGCTGACCATGGATCACCAGGAAGTGGATTTCGTGGTGGAAAAGCTGGGCCAGGCCATCGAGCAGACTCACCGGGACCTGATTGCCGAGGGGCACCTGTCATCGCGGACAAAAGCCCTGGCAGGCTGATCCCGGTCGGGGCAGGCCGGTTCAGGCCGGCTCTGCTTCGCGTCCGGCCAGCACCCGGGAAACCTGATCGATCAGGTTCTGCCCGGCTGGCCCCAGCACCTTGCGGCGCGACCAGATCAGGTCGGTGCCATGGGGGTATGGGGTCAGCTGGAAGTCGGTGGGCAGGATAGTGATCGTGCCCGCATCCAGGTGCGGCTGGGCAATATGCAGGGGTACGAAGGCCCAGCCAAGGCCCGCGGTCAGGAGCGTCATGAACAGGGAGTAGCTCTCCAGATACCAGATGCGATCACTGAGGTCGTTTTCTGGCAGTGAGCCCTGTTCCCCGGAAGCGCTGATGCGCAGGTGCAGATGGTTGTGCAGGTCCTGGCTGGAAACCAACGGCTGTGACGCCATCGGGTGCTGTACACCGGCAACCAGCACGAAGCTGCAGCTACCCACCCCGCGGAAATCAAAGTCCTCCGGGTAGTCTCCCTGGCTGATGACGATACCGATATCTGCAGTACCCTCCTTTACCAGTCTGGCCGCGGTGTCTCCCGACGCGTGCAGCAAGTTGAGCGAAACGGTGGCATAGCGCTCATAGAAGGGATTCAGCCCCCGCACCAACTGCTTCAGGTCGATGGCGGACTCGTCGATGGCGATCGTGAGGGATTCCTCCAGGCCGGCATTGAGGCTGCGGCTCTTGGCCTCGAAGCGGGAATAGGAGTTGAGCAGCGCGCGGACATCCTGCAGCAGTGCCCGCCCCTGAGCCGTCAGCTTGGGCTCGCGTCCAGAGCGATCGAACAGTTGCAGACCGGTGTCGATCTCCAGGTTGCTGATCAGGCCTGAAATGGTGGACTGGGCCTTACCCAGGCTGCGGGCCGCGGCAGAAAAAGACCCGCTGCGGGCGGCGGCCTCGAATGCTTCCAGTTGCTCAGGGGCGATAAAAAAACGCGAATCCATCGGGAACTCCGGTACTTCGTTATTCTGCTTTTCCAATCCGTGACGGCCTATGGCTGCCATCGGCAGTGCCGATGGTTGTGACTCTATCAGGGCCGCCTGCTGCTGAAAAGCCCTGCATTTTAGCTCACTACTCACGTAAAAAGCGGCAGAAAATCCCGGTCGGGGGGGGAGGCCGCCGCGGGGGTGAAATCCAATACAGCCCCTGAACATTGCTGTTGGTAGTGGGTTTCAGCGCGCAAAATCGGTGCCGGCGCGCACTTCTGTCTTATTTTCTGCACCGTGAGCGTGCGCGGAAACCTGTCTGCAGGGTGGGGCAGTGGAAGTATCGCCCAGACCTATGGTTGATATTTTTCGATTACATCGCGGCTGCGCGATGCTGGAGCCAAGGGTGAGGAGTCTGTGCGCCCGTGCTTAGGTCAATCAGAAAAATAAGGATCAGGGTATGTTGCCGTTCAAAAAAACACCGCTCGCATTTTTAATTTCCTCTCTGACGCTGACATTTGCACCCGTCCTGTATGGGCAAGATGAAGCAGGGGCGCAAGAGGCGAAAGAGAGTAGCGTGGCGACTTCTGCCACCACCTCCGCGGGAGAGCAAAAGTCGAAGAAAAAGACTGTGAAAAGAGGCAGTGATGCCGCAGTTGAAGAGTTGGTGGTGACTGCCACCAAGCGTGCCTCCGCTGCTTCTGACCTGCCGATGAATATCACTGCGATCTCGGGCGAGGCTTTGCGTGAGCAAAACATCACCGACGTCAAGCGCCTGATACAGGACAGCGTCGAGATCAGCGCGCCGGATAGTGGTGCACGCTTTGCTGACTCCGTGACCGTCCGTGGTCTCAACGTATCCCCCGTCAGTGCCAACAACCTGGAACAGTTCGTCAAGAGTACGCTGGCTTACTACATTGATGATACGCCCCTGCCAAAGCTGGGATTCCGAATCAAGGACATCAACCGTGTTGAAAAACTGCTGGGCCCGCAGGGTACCCTTTACGGTGCCGGTAGCCTCGGTGGCACTATCCGCTATATCACGAACGAGCCCACGCTCGACGAATTTGAGTTCAGTGTGAATACCGCGGCCTACCAGGTCGACGGAGGGGGGCTCAGTAACGACACCGACTTTGTGGTGAACCTGCCGGTTTCCGATACCTTTGCGGTTCGCGCATCTGCGGCATTCCTGGACGAGGCCGGATATGTTGACCGCGCTGCGAATCCGCCGTGGAGGACCGGGGATGATGCCTATATCAGTGATCCGAACCCGAATCAGGCCATCTACGAGGATGACAACTGGCAAGAGGTGACTACGGCCAAAATCGCAGCGCTCTGGGCCCCCACAGAAAATCTGGATGTCAAGCTTACCCATATGCAGCAGGACCAGCTGGCTCATGGTACTCGCGGTGCCAACCGCCTGCCGTTGTCTGAGGCTGATCCAAAATATGCGTCAATGGATTTCGGGGACTTCAAAACCCCTTATGCCATCAATGATCACACGATCATCTCGCCCCACGAGGAGTATGCCGACAAGGATTTCTCCCTGGATGTGCTGGATATCAACCTCGATCTGGGTTTTGCAACCCTGACATCCAGCACCTCAAAGTTTGAAGACACCAGTATTGGCGAGGCCGATTATACCAGCCAGGGCTATGCCTATTACGGCTGGGCAGGATTTGGTGCGGCAGATACCAACATCACTGCTTACATGACATTTGATAATGCCTATGAAGGCTTCAGTCACGAGACCCGACTGGTATCTGCGCCAAATGACAGTTACGAGTGGATCGTTGGTTTCTACACGACTGAGCAGGATAGCTCTATTGCATTCAGAGAGATTATCCCGACCATTGATGAGGAGCTTTCCTGGAAGCGTGTCGCGAGTGTAACCGATGTCGGTTACGAGGAAGACTACCGGGGTACTTATTCAGAAGACGCGGTTTTTGGTGAATTTTCTTACAGTGTCACGGACAAGTTGACCGTAACTGCAGGTGCGCGTGTCTTTAACTATGAAGACAAGCGTCACACTATCCTGCTGGATCACACATTTGCCCTACCGGACCAGGATCTGCGGACGGAAGGTGGGGAAGACAACAAGAGCTTCTTCAAACTCAATGCCTCTTATGACATCAATCAGGATGTTCTGGCTTATGTGACACTTTCCCAAGGTTTCCGCCGCGGTGGGCGGAATAACTTCCGCGACTATGCCGGCTATGAAGTAGCAGATGATTCCAAGTTCTATGAGCCGGATTCCATTGATAACTTCGAGCTGGGCCTGAAGGGTTACTTCTTCGACCAGCAGCTGTATCTGCAGACCAATGTCTACCAGATGAACTGGAAGGATCCCCAGACCTATCGCTCGCAGGCAGTGGAGTATGGTTTCCCCATCAATGGCACCGAAAACGGGCCGGATGCCGAAACCAAGGGCTGGGAGTTTTCTTCCCGCTACAGGCTCAATGACAACTGGTCACTGACGTATTCCACAGCGACGACAGAGGGCCGCTTTACCGATACTCTGACACACTGTATGTACAAGAACACCGGTGGCTCTACCGGTGACGACTACGCTTGTCGTACCTGGGTCGAGGGTGACCTTCTGGGTGGTTCGCCGAAGTGGAAGCACAATATTGGTGTCAGTTACTCTGGTGAAATTGCGGGATATCCGCTGTGGGCTTCACTGCGCGGTAACTACGTGGACGAGACCAATACCGACCGTGAAGACAGTGTACTGATCACTGATGCTGAAACCGGGCAGGTGACCAAGGATACCTGGACCCCCTGGGTGCGCCCCGCCTACACCCTGGTTCATGCCAATGCGGGTATGCGTTTCGATAAGATTGCCGCAGGTCTTTGGGCCAGCAACCTGCTGAATGACGACCCCATTGTGTCCAGCCAGTCTGGTGGGGTGCTCGGTCGTCGGATCTTCAATGCGACTCCCCGCACCATTGGCCTGAGTCTTTCCTATGACTTTTAAGCGAAGCCCCTCCTGATAGTTGGTCGGTGCGAGCCGGACATTCCACGCGGGGTAAGAGGTTACTGCCCCCGGCGCAGGATGGCTGGTAGTGAGTGCACCTGGCCGCTACTCTCCCAGCATTTGGGCCGGCTCGTCCGGCCCTTTTTTATGCTGGAGAGGGAACCTGTGATGTCATGCACCTTCGTGTTATTGAGCGCTTGTGCAGCCATCGCTTCTCCGGCAGAATAAAATATTCCAGATTTTTTAAAAGTGAATAATGGATTATCCCCGATGATGCCTACCCGTCTCCTGAATCTTCTGCGCCGTTCCGGGGCGCTTGCCACTGCGGTGGCCCTCATGGGTTCGATTAGTGCCTGTGGCAGTGATGGCTCCGAGCAGCGCGCCCAGCTCCTGCGGGACAAGATCGCCCAGAAAATCATGCTGGATATACGCTACTTCTGCCCGGACCAGCAGCGCACCGAGGAGAACCGTGGTCACTGTGCGGAGCCGGTGACGGAGCTGCCCGGGGCCCTTGCCAGGATGATCAGCGACACCGGAGTCGGAGGTGTCATCCTGTTTGCAGACAACCTGGAAAGTGTCGACCAGATCATCGGCTTGAACAGCGACCTGCAGGCCGCTGCGGCGGCCTCTCACCTGGGCAGCCCGCTGCTGATCGGTATCGACCAGGAGGGGGGCAGGGTGCACCGCCTGCCCCGGGCGGAGGTGGTCGCTTTTGCCGGCAATATGGCGATTGGAGCCACTTTCCCCCTCCATGGCGATCGCTTTGCCGGGGAGACCGCAGCGGCGATGGCGGAACAGTTGCGGGCTCTCGGCTTTAATGTGAATTTTGCCCCGACCCTCGATGTGAACAGCAACCCGGAGAATCCGGTCATCAATGTGCGCTCCTATTCGGAGAAGCCGGAAGTGGTGGCGGAACTGGGTATCGCCGCGATCCGTGCGTTCCAGGAGCAGCAGGTGGCAGCCACGGTCAAGCACTTCCCGGGTCACGGAGATACCTCGGTGGACAGTCACACCGGTCTGCCGCGGGTGGACCGTTCCCTCGAGCAGGCCCGGGCCATGGACCTGCTGCCGTTTAGCCGTGCCTTCGACCAGGCCCAGCCAGCACTGACCATGACGGCCCATATCCAATATCCGGCCCTCGATGACACGACACTGGTCTCCCTCGATGGCGAAGAGATCGTGGTGCCGGCGACACTCTCCCGTCGTATCCTCACCGATCTCCTGCGCGATGACATGGGCTACGAGGGCGTGATCGTTACCGACTCTCTCGGCATGGCCGGCATCAGTGATTATTTCTCGGTGGAAGATGCGGTGGTGAAAACCTTTGCCGCCGGTGCGGATATCGCGCTGATGCCATTGAAAATCCGTTTCCCGGAAGATATTGCGCGTCTCGACCAGATCATCGACCGCGCCGTGGAGGCCGTGCTTGAAGGCGAGCTTTCGGAAGCGGAGATCGATGCTTCCCTGGCCCGGATTGAGTCCCTGAAGCAACGCTATATCGATTCGCAGTGGATTGCCGCCAGCGAGAACGAGAAGCGTAAAAAGGCCGAGCAGGTCCTGGCGGATCCGCAGCATGCCCGGTTGGCCGATGAGCTGGCGAGCGCCGCAGTCAGTGCCATCTACCCGCCCGCTGAGGGTGTCCTGCCGGTACTGGATAAAAAGGGCGGGAAGATCCAGGTGATCGCACCAGCGCCCGCCGTGGGCGAGGCTTTCCGCCTGTCTCTGGAGGGTGTGACCAACGCAGCGGTGGAAGTGCTCGACCCGCACACCGCGCTGGAGCGGTTGCAGGCCACCAGCGGTGACGTGCTGATCGTCGCCAGCATCGTACCCGGTGAGAGTGCGGTGGAGCTTGGTGGCATGGAGGACCTTGGCCGCCTGCAGCGTCCGCCCATGGCACTCGACGACCTCTACGAAACCTATCGCAAAAGTCTCGCCATCGCCCGCGAGCGGGGACAGAAAACCGTCTTTGTCAGCATGCGTTCGCCCTATGAGGCAGCACGTTTCCAGCGCCTGGCGGACCTGCACCTGGCGAGTTTCGACTACAAGGCCTATATCGGCACCGGCGATCTGTTGCAGGGGCCCATCTACCGCGCCCTGGCCTCTGCACTGGTGAGCGATGCCCTGCCCACGGGACGCCTGCCAGTCACGGTGGAATCGGAAGAGCAGGAAACCCCGATGGAAACGGCCGCCGGAGGCTGAGCCGGATTCAACAGCGACAGGCCGGAGACCCTGCGGGATTACGCTCTGGCCTATCGGTCGCGCCATTAGTTCGTCACTTAAGCTGCATCGTGGATTTGCGCAAACTGGACTGAACCACTTCCAACAATAACAGCAGGGTGTTCCATGTCCGAGGATCTGTGTTATCTCGATGCCTGTGAAGCAATTGGGCTTTTCAGGAAGGGCGAGATCTCGCCAGTGGAAATCCTGCGTGCCCAGACAGACCGCATCGAATCCTCCGGTGCGGCGATCAATGCTTTTACCGCACGGCATTTCGAGCGCGCATTACAGGAAGCCCGTCAGGCAGAGGGCGCCTATCGCCGTGGCGAGGCGCGTCCGCTGGAGGGGATCAATACCGCGATCAAGGATGAGACCTTCATCAAGGGTGAGATCACCACCAATGGCTCCCGCCTGATGCGGGACAACTGTGCCGACGTGACCGATCCTGTGCCGGAACGCCTGCTGGCTGCCGGTGCTGTGTTCAGCGGGCGTACGGCGACGCCGGAATTTTCGGTGGCCGCCTTTACCTGGTCGGACCTGTGGGGCGTGACACGGAACCCGTGGAACCGCGCCATCACTCCCGGCGGCTCTTCCGGCGGTTCTGCTGCGGCGGTTGCCGCCGGTTTCTGCACCATCGCCAACGGCACGGACATGGGCGGGTCGGTGAGGATCCCCGCATCCCAATGTGGCCTGGTGGGGCTCAAGGCCTCCTATGGTCGAGTGCCGGAAATCCCGCCCTACAACGTGGATCCCTACGTGCACCACAGTGTGCTGACCCGCAGCGTGCGCGACACGCTGCTACTCTACAATCTGATTGCCGGCCCCCATCCCGTGGACCTGATGTCGCAATTGCCCAAGGAAGTGGTGGCGCCGGAACCGCTGGACTTGCGTGGCATTCGTATCGGCCTGTCCCTCGACCTGGGCTTTTACCCGCTCGAGAGTGATGTGCGGGCCAACACCCTTGAGTTCGCGGACATGCTGCGCCGTCTGGGCGCCGAGGTGGATACCGTTGCCCTGGACTGGGACGAGCGCTGTATCCGCACGGCACAGATCCACCAGGGCGCGCAGATGGGGCATATGCTGCGGCAGAAATTCGATCATCCCGAGTATCGCGATCAGCTGACGTCCTATGCGCGCCATTACTTTGCCCTGTCCGAGCAGGCGACTCCGGAGGAAATTCTCTGGGCCCATGGCTATGCCCAGCAGATGTGGGAGTCGCTGGAGCGCGCGTTCAGGGACTGCGATTTCCTGTTGTGCCCCACCGTTTGTACGACCAACGTGCCGGCAGATTTTGATTACAGCCGCGACCAGGTCAGCGTCGACGGGCAGGCGGTGGACCCGGTCAAAGGCTGGTTCATGACCTATCCCTTCAATACCCTGAGCCGCTGCCCGGTGCTGTCCATGCCGAGCGGGATTGCCGCCAATGGCGTGCCCACCGGCGTCCAGCTGGTGGGCAGGCCCTATGCAGATTCGGCAGTGCTGCGCGCAGCGCTGGCCGTGGAGCGGGCAGGGCAGCCTTTTATCCGCAGCGATAACCGCCCAGCTTTACCGGGTGATCAATGGGGTGGGAGAAAGGATCATGGCAAGGATCGTGGACAGGATCATGAAAAGAATCGTGAGAGAGTCGAAGCATGAGCCAGCGTGATGCCACGGAGCTGAGGACGGAAATCCGGGGCGGACATTTCTGCGGGCCCACCTCCGGGCTGGCCCCGGGTTTCGTGCAGGCCAATATCGCCATCGTGCCCGCCACCCAGGCCGGGGATTTTGAAGCCTTCTGTGATGCCAACGCTCGCGCCTGTGCGCTGCTGCACCGCTCACAGCCCGGGGAATATCTGCTGCCTGAGCTCGGTGACGATATCGATATCCGCACTGACGTACCCCGCTATCAGTTGCACTCCCCTGGTGGCGTAGCCGAAGAGGTGACCGATATCCGCGATTTCTGGCGGGATGATCTGGTGACCTTTGTCCTCGGCTGTTCTTTTTCCTTCGAGGAGGCCCTGCTCGGCCACGGACTGGAAGTGCGCAATGTGACCGACGGCTGCAACGTGCCCATGTATCGCACCAGTCGTCGTTGCCAGTCGGTGGGGCGGTTTGCCGCGCGCCTGGTGGTCAGCATGCGTCCGTTTCCCGCCGAGGCACTCGACCGGGTTCACAGTATCTGTGCCCGCTATCCCCTCGTGCACGGCGCGCCGATATTTGCCGGCGATCCATCCGAACTGGGGATTGCGGATATCCGGCGGACCGACTTCGGCGATGCGGTTCGCGTTCGCGCGGGAGAAGTTCCCGCCTTCTGGGCCTGCGGGGTTACAGCCATCGAGGCTGTGCGCAATGCGGGCCTCGACTTCTGTATTACGCATAGCCCGGGCCATATGCTGGTGACTGACCACCTCAATGAATCCCTGGCCGGGGTGAGTGCCCGTGAGCAGCTGCAGTGGTAGGGAGTACGGGCTGACGTATGTGGCAATTACAGGACGCCGGTGATGAGTCGATCATCATCTATCTGGCGCAAACCCCAAACGAGACGGTCCTGCAGCGCATCCGCCTGTTGGTGGATTTAATTCGCGATTCCCTGGCCGGCTGGGTCACCGATGTGGTGCCCTCCTATTGCTCCATCACGGTTTATTACGATGTGCTGCATTGCGATGCCCAGGCCATTGCCCGGCGCCTCACAGTTTTGCTGCAACAGTTTGAAGCGGATGGCGCGGGCAGGGCAGTAAGGGACAGCGTGGAGCGTGCGCGGCAGGTGGAATTGCCAGTTTTCTATGGCCGGGAAGTGGCGCCGGACCTCCAGCGGGTGGCGGAGTTTGCCGGCAGGACCGTCGAGGAAGTCGTCCGTCTGCACAGCGAGACGGAATTCCGTGTTTACGCCCTGGGGTTCCGCCCCGGCTTCGCCTATATGGGGGAGACCCCCGAGCTGCTGCGGGTACCGCGCCTGGATACCCCCCGGCGCCGGGTTCCCATGGGTGCTGTTGCCATCGCCGGGCCGCAGGCAGCGGTGTACCCGTGCGAGTCTCCCGGTGGCTGGAACCTGATCGGACGCTGCCCGGTGGCACTGTTTGATCGCCGTGAAGACCCGCCCCGCGTCCTGCTGCAGGTGGGGGACCGGGTGCGCTTCACCCCCGTCGACAGGGCCACTTTTCTCGAGCTCGGCGGGGTGCTGGATGGCTGACTTCGCCATTGTGGAAAAGGCCGGCCCGCTCACCCTGATCCAGGACACTGGTCGTCGCGGCCAGCAGCACCTGGGGGTCAGTGTCGGTGGCGCTCTCGACACTCATGCCGCTGGGTGGGCCAACCTGCTGCTCGACAACACGGCCAGTGCCGCGCTGCTGGAAATCTGCCTCGGTCCCTTCGCACTGCGCTTTCCCTCTGCCACGCGGATCGCCATCACCGGCGCGGACTGCGGCTGGCAGCTGGATGGCGAAGCACTGCAACCCTGGTCATCCCATCGTGTGCCTGCGGGCGGCCTGCTGCAGGCGGGTATGGCCCGCGATGGCCTGCGCGGTTACCTGGCCGTTGCCGGTGGCTTCAAATGCCCGCCGGTCTGGGGCAGTCGCGCCACTACGGTGGGAGAGCGACTCGGCGGGCTGAACGGGCTTAACGGAGAGCCGCTGAAGAATGCGGACCGTCTGCCATACGGGCAGGACAGCGGGGGCGGGCTGCGGCAGGCCCCCGCTGAATTCCAGCGCCGCTATGACGCCCCCCTGGCGCTGCGCCTGGTACCGTCCAATCAGTATGCCGATTTTTCCGAGTCGGCCCGCCGGCAGTTCTTCGGGCAGGAATACAAGGTGGCCCCGGATTCCGATCGCATGGGTGTACGGCTGTCCGGAGAGGCGCTGGAAGAGGTGCCAGGCAACCTGGTGTCCGAGGCGGTCTGCCCCGGTGTGGTTCAGGTGCCGGCCAGTGGCCAGCCAATCGTGTTGATGCGCGACTGCCAGACTATCGGTGGCTATCCGAAACTCGGTCACGTCTACAGCGTGGATCTGGACTGGCTTGCACAGGCCAGGCCGGGCGCCCGGGTCCGGTTTATGCCCGGTTCCCTGGCGGAATCCCAGGCCCTGCTCAGGGAGCAGCGGCAATTTTTTATCGGTGCCAATGATGATCGCTGATTTTACCTCCGACACGGCGCCCGGACTGACTGCCCTCGCCCTGGAAATCGAGGCGCGCCTGGTGCGTCTGGATCGGCGCGGCATGGGGCGGGTGCGCGATGCGTGGCAGAGGGGTTATCTCGATTCGTCCGTGCGTGCCCTGTTGCGACAGCGGGCACGGGTATTGATTGTGAGCGGTTTTCCAGTCGGGGACTCGTTCGAGACAGACGGCCCCGCAGGTGCGCTGATGTTGGCCGCGGCCCTGAAGCGCCTCGGCTCCGAGGTGGGCATTCTCGGGCTGCCGCAATTCCTGTCACAACTGCGCGAGGCTGCCACACTGCTGGACCTGGGCCCCGAGGTGCTCCTCAGCTGTGAAAGTTCGGTCAGCGGGGAAGATTGGGCTGATCGGCCGGAACCCTATGACTGGCTGCCGCAAGTCGTGAACACGTTTTGCCCCACGTTGCTGGTTTTCGTCGAGGTGCCGGGGATTGCCAGTGACGGCTGCCACTACAACATGCGGGGTGCAAACATCAGCGCGCGGACCCACGGCTGGGAGTCGCTGCTGTCAATGTGCGGGTGTCCGAGCCTGGCATTCGCTGATGGCGGCAATGAACTGGGTATGGGGTGTGTCGGCACCGCGCTTCAGCAACTGGATATCGAGCCGGCAGTCGCAAGCACGGATCACCTGGTGATCGCTGATGTTTCCAACTGGGGCGTCTATGGTGCGATAGCGCTGGCCTCGGCTTACACCGGGCGCGATCTGTTCCCGTCACCCGCGCTTGATTCCCTGCTCGAGACCCTTAACCGCTCTGGAATCGTCGATGGTGTCACTGGTGTCGCAGATCCCACCGAGGATGGCCTGCCGGCCGATCACGGTGCGAGCCTGATCGCCGAGTTGCGACAGCTGTCCGCCACACGAGCTTTTCGGCAATCCGCCGAAGCGTTATCGGCCGATTTCGCGGCCTGTTCTCTGGAGCCAATAGCATGAGTCGTCCACTGCGGGCACGGGTCAACCTGGATGCTATCCGGCGCAATTATGCCTTCGCCCGTTCCCTCGGGCGCGGGCACGCAGTGGCCATCATCAAGGCTAATGCCTACGGTCATGGGCTGGCGGTGGTCGGTGAGGCGCTGGCCGGTGCCGATGCCCTGGGTGTGGCTACGATCGAGGAAGCATTGGTCCTGCGTCGGGCCGGCATCAATGGCCGGCTGCTGGTATTGGAAGGCACCTTCGACCGCGCGGCGTTGCGTGAGGCCGTGGTGCAGCGCCTCGATATCGTGATCCACAGTGGCTACCAGCTGGAGATGCTGGCGCAGGTGCCGGGCGCAACCCGCCTCCGCCTGTGGCTGAAAATCGATACCGGGATGGGTCGCCTCGGTTTTCCCTGGCAGGAAACCGAGGCGATCGTTCGGCGACTGCGGACCCTGGCACCGGCTGCTGAAATTACTCTGATGACCCATATGGCCTGCGCCGACGAGCCGGACCATGACTTCAACTCGATCCAGCTGCAGCGCTTCGATACCGCCTTCGCGGGAGAGCCTCTGCCGGCGAGCATCGCCAACTCCGCTGCCCTGCTGGCGCTGCCCGGTGCACGCCGGGAGTGGAACCGTGCCGGCATCATGCTGTGGGGCGTCAATCCACGGCTCGACGGCATCCGCCACCCGGAGTTGCGCTGCACTATGGAACTGGAGTCGGCCCTGATTGCCGTGCGCCGAATCGGCGCGGGGGAGACTGTCGGCTACGGTTGTGACTACCATTTCCCTGCGGCGGGACGCTTCGGTATCGTGGCCTGTGGCTACGGCGATGGCTACCCGCGCCACGCCCCCTCAGGTACCCCGATTCTGGTCGGTGGCCACAGAACCCGCCTGGTGGGGCGGGTGTCCATGGATATGCTGGCGGTGGACCTGACCCATCTCCCGGACGCGGGGATTGGCACACCGGTAACCCTTTGGGGTGCTGCACTTCCGGTGGCTGAGGTCGCGGCCCATGCGGGCACCATCGCCTATGAGCTTCTGACCGGCCTGACGGAGCGGGTACCGCGGATTTATGAAATTGACTGACAGCCATGGAGTACAGCGGTGATCAAACTCAACTGTGACCTGGGCGAGGGCTACGGCAACTGGCAGTTGGTGGATGAGTCCCAGGTCATGCCCCACATTGATATGGCCAACGTGGCCTGCGGTTTCCACGCCGGAGATCCGCTTACCGTGCACCGGACTGTGCAGCTGGCCAAGGCACACGGGGTGCAGATCGGCGCGCATCCTTCCTACCCGGACCTGGTGGGCTTTGGCCGCCGCTCCATGGCCTGCCCCCCTGAAGAAGTAACCGCCATGGTGCTCTACCAGGCCGGTGCCCTGCAGGGGCTGTGTGCTGCTGAGGGCACGCGCATTGACTACGTCAAACCCCACGGGGCGCTGTATCACGACATGATGGGCAAAGAGGACGTCTACCGGGCGATCCTGGAGGCCGTGCGACGCATGGAGCAGGATATCCCGCTGATGCTGATGGCTACGCCCAAGCGGGAAAAGTTCGAGACCGTCGCCGCTGAATACTCGGTCCCTTTATTGTTTGAAGCCTTCGCCGATCGACGTTACCGGCCAGATGGCACGCTGACCCCGCGAACGGAGGCGGGCGCCGTGTTGCAGGAAGCCGATGCGGTGGTCGAGCAGGTCAAAAATATTGCCGCCGGTCGAGTGATCGCCAGTGACGGCCGATCCTATCCAATGCAGGCGGATACCATCTGCGTTCATGGCGACAACCCCCACGGTGTGGCAGTGATTCGGGAGATCCGCAAGGCACTGCATTCCTAGCCGGTGCAGCGATGTAGTTGCGTTCAGCAGCGCATTGCCTGCTGAGGGGCGGGGCTCAACGGAAAATATGCAACCACAGATCGTCGCCGGTGCCATTGTCATTGATGGCCAGTTCGAACGCTCTCCTCGGATAGCGGACATGCGCTCCGGATACCGAGGTATCGTAGCCACCCCACTTCTCCAGGTCCCAGCGGCCATTCGGGTCGTGTACGATGTAGTTCTCGCCATCGAAGCCGGTAACCACGACGATATGCCCGGAGGACGTGAACCAGCCGTGGACGATCACTGGATGGCCTGCTGCCAGGGCTTCCCGCAATTCCGTGATGGTGCCATCGATCTTGCTGTGGGCACGCAGGTCGCTGCCGGCCTGGCGGGCCAGGGTATTGAAGCCATCCTGTAGCGCCGCAACCGTCTGGCGGACCCCATTGAGCTGTTCGAACAGAAAGTCCGGTGTGCGCCCGTGATTGGCCGGATCGGTCAGGCCCAGGTAGTCGGTGACCATGGCCAGTGAGGTCAGTGAGCAGGTGCGTTCGGGCTCGTGGCGGTTTTCTGTCTGTTTCCAGTAGGGCAGTTGCAGGGGCTGGGCATTGGCTAAATTGGCAACCGGAGTTGCGACCGCTGCTGCGCCATGGGAGATGGCCGGCAGTAACAGCGCTGCGAGGATGAACCGGTGCAGGCGGGCCAGTGTGGGATGCATGATCGTGGTCTCCAACCGGAGGAATCAGCGCAGAGCGGTCATTCGCCCTGCGCCTTCCTTGAAGAACTGAGTTCGTGACGAAATTATTCCTGGCTTTCCAGTTCCGCTATCAACGTGCCCGGGACCTCGGGGTAGCCGCTCAGCTTGTTGGGGAAATATTTTTCCAGAAGCGCCAGCAGAATCGCGCGGGAGTGGTTGTCCACCTCGCCGTCCACTTTCCAGGGACGGAAGTGATACTGGAATGCGCGGGTGTAGAGAGTGATGTCGTCCTCGGTGGCTTCCTCCGGATCGATACCATAGCCGTAGTCGGCCAGCCACTGGGCGAAGCGGCGGCGGATGCTCTCCCGGTCGCTGCTGGTATTACCCTGCAGGTGGTCCATATGGCGCTTTACCGCCTCGTCTTCGTACCAGGCACCGATGCCGACCTCTGCGAGTTGCTGCCACGGGAAGCGCGGGCCCGGATCGATTTTGTACTGGGGCACGACGTCACCGTGGCCGACCACGCGGGTAGGGGTGATATCGGGATAGCGCGCGAGGATATCTTTGGACAGCTTGATCACCAGCTCGATCTGTTCCGGGTCAAACTCGGGGAAGAAACAGATCTCCTCACCGATTTCTTCGGTGGATGTCTCCACTGGCGGGTGGCAGTGGGCGCGGTTAACGATTTCGATACCGATCGACTGGTCGTTGATCTGGTAGCGGTCCTCCCAGCGCGCCGGGCCCGCGTGCCAGGCCCGGCGATCCTCGTCAACCAGCTGATAGACCCTCAGGTCGTCATGGGGGTAGGTGGGATCGTTGTTTTCCGGAACCAGGTAATGGGAGCTGACCGGCGATGAGCTGGGCTGGGTCAGAGCCCGCAGGGAATGATCAAAATCGATGGTGGTAAAGTGCATTACCAGGAAGCGAACCCGCTCGCTGGCATTCTCCGACTCGACCCGCTCGATTTTGTAGCCCTTGCCGTGATGGCCGACACCACCAGTAGCGCACCCGCCCAGCAATAGCGCACAAGCGGCGAGAAAGATAGCTTTGTGCGAGAGGTGATTTATTCGGAATGACATAGAGACTCCTTCAGTCGAATTCCCGAGTCGAAATCCCCGGCGGGGATTGGATCAATCTTTACGATCCCATCGTTCGACGTCATGCGATGGATATAGGTGCCGTCACCGAGGGCGATGCCCACATGGGTCAGTACGCCCTCGGCCCAGTTACCGTAGGTATTTTTCAGGAAAACCAGGTCGCCTGGCCGCAGGTCTTCAATACGGGTGATTTTCTCGCCGAATTCATCCGCTGCCAGCGAGTCCACATGCTCCGGCAACAGTTTGTCGTCGGGGCCCAGCAGATGTGCATCCCAGGGATCCCTGGTTTCCAGTGTCGCAAAGTGCTTGCCGCAGGCGGCGACCAGTACCTCACGGGTCCAGTTCATGCACTGCTCGGCCGTGCCGACACGGTATTCGCGGCTTTCCCAGGGAAGTGCCTTGGCGACGACCCTGCTGGCCATGCTCTGCTGGGGCTGCGGGGACGCCGCACCGGCGCCCACTGGCAACAGCAGGGCGGCGAATAACGGCATCAGCAGCCGACGGGTAAGGCTTGTTTTTTTCATGACGGATCAATCTCGATACAGTTATTTGTTCTGTCGGTATCTGGTGTCAGCCATAGCGGATCGATGCAGATACCTTTCAGCACTTCCCCGACCGGCAGTGGCAGTTGCAATGCCAGTTTGCCGTCACTGGCGCGCATCCAGGTCTGTGCGGGGATTTTCAGATGATAGGAGCCGCCGTTCTCCGTGCTGACCTGCAGCGGTACCGGCAACAGTGCGCTGCCGGCATTGTCGATGGTCAGATGATACCAGCGTGATTCGCGGGTTGGCTCTGGCAGGGGCGGGGGGAGGCTCATACGGCGCTCGTCTGTGCGTGCGGGCAGGGGGCGCGTGTAGGTGTCTGCAAGTTGCGGTTGTCGATCGACGACGAACTGCTGGATCCCCCCGGCGGTATAGGCCAGTGCAGCGGGTTCGGGCTGCTCAATTGACCGCAGTGGCAGAGCCATGTCGTTCTGCAGGATTCCGGTAACAGAGAAGTCCACTGAGGCCGCATCAAAAAACCAGCTGCGCCAGAACCAGCTCAGGTCTTGCCCCGCTGCAGTTTCCATCGCGCGGAAGAAATCCCCCGGGATAGGGCGTTTGCCCTGCCAGGCAGTGGCAAATTGTTGCAGTGCGCGGTCGAATTCCTGCGGTTCGAGTACCAGGTGCCGCAGCATGTTCAGTACGCTGGCAGTCTTGTTGTAGGCGTTGGCGATTTTCTGCCCGAGACTGTCGGCAGAAGTCATGATCGGCTGGTGGGTATCCGATGCAAGGTAGCCCGCTACTGAGCGCGGTTCCCCGTAAATCACATCGAAGTTTGCTTCCCAGCTGTGCTCGCCCCGGTATTCGATAAAGCTGACCAGCCCCTCGTCCAGCCAGGCCCACTCCCGTTCATCGGTGTTGACCGTCATCGGCAGGTAGTTGTGCCCGACCTCGTGGATGATGCTACCGATAAAGTCATACTTGGTCAGTGCATCCCAGGGTGGCTGATCCGCACTACCTGCTTCAGGGCTGTCACCGCTGCGCTCGGGGCGGGTGGCAATGGTGGCCAGCCCCGGGTATTCCATGCCGATCCCAGCGGCGTTAACCACGCTGACGCTTTCAAGGGGCAGGGGGAAAGTAGCCTGGTCGAATACCTGCAGGGTGTGCTCCATGGCAGCCAGCCCGAAAGCACTCCATAGCGGAGCAGCCTCTGCGGGGAAGAAAAGTTGCAGGCGGCGGCCGCGGCTATCGCGTTTGATTTGCCACTGAAAACCGGAGGAGGCCGCGAAGGCGAAATTCCTCAGTTGTTCACCGGTGAAGAACCACTGCTTCCTACGCTCGGAGCTGTGGCTGCGGTTCTCGTCGGCGTCTGCTGCGCTGACAATCCATCGTGGCTCCGGGTCATCGCTTTTCCACTGGCGCAGCTGTTGCCGCTCCAGGACCTCCGCCGGATTCTGCAATTCACCGCTGGCGGCGACGACGAAATTCTCCGGCGCGCTGATTCGTACGCGATACCGGCCGAACTCCGGGGAAAACTCACCCTGCTGCAGGAAGGGTTTCAATTGCCAGCCGGCGTAGTCCGTATAGGCCACGGCGCGTGGAAACCACTGTGCTGCCACGAAGATGCGCTTGCCATCGGTTAGGGTTTCATACCCGCTGCGGGCCACCGTGTCCTGCTTTTCCGTCAATGGCAGTCGCCATTGCATGGAAAGGGCGATCTTTTCACCGCTTTCCAGCGGGCGCGGAAGCTTGACCTGCAGCAGGGTGTTCTTTACCTGCCAGGCAAGTGCTTTGCCATCGGCACGCTGTACCGACTCCATCGTGAACCCGGTGTCGGACCGGCTCCTGGCCAGGGCCACCTGCTGTGCAGTTTCATCGCCCGTCAGCAGGCGATACCCTGCCGCGCTTTGATTCGCCAGGGCATCGTGGTCCAGGTTGAAAAAGAGGGTATCGAGCGCATCCGGTGACTGGTTGTGGTAGTGCACCACGGCGCTGGCCTCAAGCTGTGCCGCTGCTGGTTGGAGAACCACATCAATGTCATAGTCCACCCGCTGTTGCCAGTAACTGGCTGACGGCTTGCCATTGGCGCTGCGGAATGCGCCGAGCCCCAGCTCTGCCTGGGTCAGGCGCGCGAAGGGATCCTTGATGAAGAATGGCTGCGCCCATGCGCTGTTGATTGTGAGGGCAGCAGTGAAGCCGACTAGCAGACCTTTCGAGAATGACTTTGTCACAGGCTCCCCGCTGCCGGTACTGATGCCACCGCACTTTCGGGGCGCGATTCGGTCACCAGGGCCATACAGAGTGCCAGCACCACACTGCCGATCCCGAGCGCGAGCACACCGGCGTAGCCGAACGGCCCGATCAGGCTGGCCGCGAGCGGCGGACCGATGATTTCACCGACCTTGAACGCACTGGCACAGAGCACGATAAAGCGTCCGGTATCGTCCACCCGATTGAACTGGTCCATCAGCAGCGGAATGGTGAAGCTCCAGAAGAACTGGAAGACGATCGAGGTGGTGGCATAGAGCAGATAGGCGTTGCCACTGTGTTCGCCCATCAGCACGGCCATGGTGCCCACCTGGAAGGCGATGGAAATTGCCAGGGCGAAGGAGCGGCCGGTCAGCCTGCTGGCCAGCGGTGTCGCCAGCGAGCCCAGACCGCTGATGGCAAAGCCGATGCCCAGCAGGTCTCCAACCTCGGCCCCGGCGAGCCCCATATCGACACCAATACGCTCGAGATAGGCCCACACCGCCGACACGCCGCAGTAATAAACCACGGTGGTAGCAAAGACCAGCAGGGATTTGCCATGGATCAGGGGGCCGAGGCCCGCGGATTGCGGGCCAGCGGCGGTCCGCTGCGAGCGGGGGAAACAAATCGCGCACAGGAGCAGGGTGACAGCCAGCCAGCCATTCAGGTAATGGAAGAAGCCGTTGACCTGCCATACCTCCATGATCCGCGGCACGGCAAAGAAGCCGATGGTACCGAAAGTCACCTGTGCGGTGACCATCAGCCCGAAGGCCAGCGGGGGACGACGGTGATCACCGAGGCCTGCCAGAGCCACGGCATAGGCCGCCCCGCAACCGACGCCGGCGAGGATGCGGCAGGCCATCAGCAGTGTGAAATCCGTGGTGCCGAGGCTCAGCAGGTTGCCGATCAGGAACAGGACCAGCCCGGCGAGGGTAACCTGCTTCCAGGGCACGAGCCGCACCCACAGGATTGCTGAGGCCGAGCTGGCAAAGATGCCGATAACATCGGCCGCCGCCAGCCAGCCGATCTGCTTTTCGGAAAAAGTGCCCTGATCGCTGAGTCCGCCCACCCAAAGTGGAAGCAGGGTGAGAACGGCGGCGCCCATCATGGACACCATCAGGAGGCTGGCGAGGTTGTACCAGCGGTCGGGAGTCGGCTGCATGGTGGTCTTCTTCATTATTATCGATGTAGGGGCCAGTTTAAGCCCTCACCGGGGGCGATCGAAATAAGGCCAATCGGCCACAGCGATAGGTCACGATGTTGAACTGTGCGCCAGACACGGCGCAATTTCAAACCTTCTCACCGGGTGATTAAAACTAAAAAATTCTTGACGGTCCATCAAATCGAAAATAGTTTATTCCTCGAGGTTCCTTGGTTGTGGCTGCCGCATGGATCGGGATCTGGTGTTTCCCAGCATCTGGCAGCTTGCCCCGAGCGCTTGTTGTGCAGCGTTTGCAGGGGCTCTATGTGCTTTTCGTGTTCCCACCGAGCAGACCGGGCGAAGGTTTGTCCCGTCGTCTTCTCACCATTGTTGTTGCCGGCACTCTGTGCCGGTTTTTTTATGTCGCTTACAGGTTTATTCAAAGTTGTTAGTGATATTTGAATAATGTATTCTCGCGGTGGTAAGCCTGCCGGTATTGTGGTGTTCAGAGGTAAAGAGGTCTGGACTGGCGAGTGGCCGGACCCGCCGGGGGGGGACAGGAGCGAATCGATGACAATAAGAATGACGTTGACGGGGCTGCTATTCGCCCTGTCACTGCCCGCTCTCGGTGGCGGGGTTGATTTGAAGTCGCCGGGGGGCGATTCCACCTTTATTTCCGACGTCCCGGCCGTCGAGGAGGGCATGCTCTCGGCCGATTTCTGGCTGTCGCGCCTGGACGGGGATGCCATTCGCCTGTCGGAGCAGCAGATCCGGCAGTTCAATGCTGCCAATCTCACCCGGGATCAGTATCTCCATCATTTGAGCAATTTTCCGACGCAGCTGCCGGGAAAGCGCGTACTCGAATTGCTGGATGCGGTAAGTCGTCCCGCCTCGTCGCCACGCTATCACGTCGATGGACGTGTGGTGTCGGAGGCTGACTATGCCGCATGGCAGGCTGCCGTACAGCGGGACAAGCTGCCAGAGCAGGTCCCGGTGCGCTGGGGGATGGTCGTGCAGCGGGCCAGTATGCGCAGTTATCCCACCCGCACACGTATCTACAAACAACCGGATGACAGCGACCTTGACCGCCTGCAGGAGACTGGTGTTTTCCCCGGGCAGCAGCTGGCATTGCTGCATGAGAGCGCGGACGGCAAATGGTGGTTTGCGGTCAACTATCACTACGCGGCCTGGCTGCCCAAGGCGGCTGTCGCCGTTGGCGAGAGGGAAGAGATCGAGCGCTGGCAGGAGGGTGACAACCGACTGGTGATTGCCGGCTCGCAGGTGCAGACCAATTACAACCCGGTCGATCCGAGGACGTCTGAGGTGGTGCTGGACATGGGAGTGTCTTTGCCTCTGATGACGGCGGCTGAGGTGGGCCACAACGTCAACGGGCAGAACCCCTATGCCAGCTATGTGGTCCGGTTGCCGGTGCGAGATGCGCAGGGGCGGCTGGAATTTGCTCCGGCGCTGATTGCCCGCAGTCGCGATGTGCATGTCGGTCCGCTCGAATATCGCCCTTCGCTGGTGATCAAACAGGCTTTCAAGTTTCTCGGCGAGCGCTATGGCTGGGGCCATGACTACAACGGCCGCGACTGCACCGGTTTTGTCGGCGAGGTCTACAAGTCCTTCGGTATCCTGATGCCGCGCAATTCCGGCCAGCAGGGTCGCAGTGACTTTGCGCCGACGCGGCGGCTTGATGATGCCAGCCGCGAGCAGAAGTTGCAGGCGCTGGAAGAGTTGCAGGTAGGCGACCTCATCTACATTCCCGGCCACGTGATGATGTTTATCGGTCACGTGGATGGCGAACCCTATGTGATTCACGATGTAACGGGCCTGAGCTACTTCGATAGCGAGGGTGACTTCTATTCCGGGACCCTGTCGGGAGTTTCCGTTACGCCGCTGACGCCACTCTGGCTCGGCCGCAACAGTGACTTCGTCGACAGTATCTATGCAATAAAAACCATTATTTGATCGGTACCGCCATGAAAATTGTTGATGTGAAGCTGGGCATGCTCAAAGTGCCATTGATCACGCCATTCAAGACGGCACTGCGCACGGTCGAGTGTGTCGAGGATGTGGTGGTCATGCTGGAAACCGATACCGGCCATATCGGTTACGGTAATGCTCCCGCCACGGCGGTGATTACCGGTGATACCCACGGTTCGGTGATTGAGGCAGTGCGGACGGTATTCACTCCGCTGCTGCTCAACCGCGAAGTGGCTGACCTCAATCGCCTGACCCGACAAATCGGCTCGGCGATGATCAACAACACCAGTGCCAAGGCGGCCATCGAGATCGCCCTGTACGATCTTTTCGCCCAGAGTTACAAGACACCGCTGTACCGTATCCTCGGAGGCGGTGAAAACTGTCTGACCACGGACATCACCATCAGTGTCGACTATATCGACAAGATGGTGGCCGATGCGGAAAGTGCGGTTGAGCGTGGCTTTGAAATCCTGAAGCTGAAGGTGGGCAAGGACATCCGCCTCGATATCGAGCGTATCAAAGCAGTGTACTCGGCGGTGAAGGGTAAGGCGCTGTTGCGTCTCGATGCGAACCAGGGCTGGACTCCGAAACAGGCGGTGATGGCGATCCGCAGCCTGGAAGAGGCCGGCGTGATTCTCGAGTTGGTGGAGCAGCCGGTCAAGGCAAACAACCTTGAGGGAATGCGCTACATTTCCGAGCGGGTCAAGACGCCGATCATGGCCGACGAGAGCATTTTCGGTCCGCTGGAAGTGATGGATGTGATCCAGCGTCACGCGGCAGAAATCATCAATATCAAGTTGATGAAAACCGGTGGTATCTCCAATGCTTTGAAGATTGCCGACCTGGCAGGGCTGTATGACCTGGAGTGCATGGTGGGGTGCATGCTGGAGACCAGTATCGGTGTCTCCGCAGCGGCGCACATGGCCGCAGCAAAGTCCTCTGTAGTCTCCAAGCTGGATCTGGATGTTCCTTCTTTGTGCCAGTACGACCCGGTGATTGGTGGCGCAACCTACAAGGATGCGGATATCATTCTGAACGAAACCCCGGGACTGGGTATTGAAAAAATCGAAGGGCTGGAGCTGCTGGTATAAAAGCCGGCGGCGAACCGTCCAGCGGAGCCCCAAGCATGACATGTTTGCTGAAGATGCGCGCGATGCGCGACCAGATGTCAGTCAACGAACGCAAGCTGGCTGATTTCATTCTGGATAATACCAAGCTGCTGCGCGATTACTCCTCGCAGCAACTGGCGGACGTGGTTGGTGTCAGCCAGTCAAGCGTGGTGAAGTTTTCGCAGAAGCTTGGCTACAAGGGTTACCCGAGTCTCAAGCTTGCAGTCTACGAGACTTACGCGGAAACCAGTCGTGGCCAGTCCGGGCAGGGCGGTGGTGATGGCCACTTTGCCCAGCCGGACAATCCCCTCAGCCAGCTCGGGCAGAAAAAGCTCGAGGTGCTGGAGAATACGGCAGGCATCAATGAGGCGGAGAGTCTTGCCGCAGCGATAGCCGCAATTCGCGGTGCCCGCTGTATCCAGGTCTCTGCCTGCCCCGGCTCAGTGGCAGTGGCAAAATATCTCACTTACCAGTTGCTGGAGCTGGGCTGCTGGGCGGTGTTCGTGGAAGGGGCCCAGGTCCAGCAGCGGATCGCGAACTCGCTTGGTGAGGAGGACCTGCTGTGCATCATCTGTGATTTTGGTGGTGAGGAGTCGCTGGTGGATGTGGCCAATCACGCCCGCGAGCTGGGTGTCAAAGTGCTCAGCCTGACCCGTTACAACTACAACGCGGCCAGCATCCATTCGGATATCCGGCTCTTCGTGGTGCCCGCCGATGAGGATGAGGATATGCAGCGCTTGCTGTTCCGTTCCGGCCAGTTGCACCTGGTAGAGGGACTTGTCAGCGGGTTGCTGACCCAGGAGGCCTGATCCACTGTTGCTTTCCAGCGCCTACAAAAAGGCCGAAATCCCCCGGGGGATTTCGGCCTTTTTGTAGGGTTTTATTGCTGCGGCTGACCGGGGCTCAGCCCTGGTCGACCACCTCCCACTCCAGGCTGTAGTCCCACTGGTCGAAATAGAGATTGCCGCCGCGCCATTCCACCTCGCCGCGTTGTGAGTCGACGGTCTCGGAGCGGAAGTGTTGCTTGGCAGGTAAGAAGGGTTCGCCGTAGTCGCTGTTGAAAATCAGGCGGTAGGCGTCAATACCGCCGAGGTAAAACCAGGTCTCGCTGTCATTCTTGCCGGCCAGCTTGCCGTGGGTGACATCCATGGGCATCCAGCCATAAGGGGCCAGGTAGAGCTGCCCCCAGTCGTGCATGGTGTCAAAGGTGGCGGGGGAAAACTCCCAGCCGGACTCCCAGCGGGCGGGGATGCCGTTCATGCGTAGCAGGGTGATCAGCAGCATGGTCTGTTGGCCACAGTCAGCATGTCCCGCTTCCGCTGCGTATTGGCTGATATTGCGGATAGTCGAATACTCGCGGGCCCCGGCCCAGGGGATGCTGTCTACGTAGGCAAACAGTTTCTGCGCGATTCGGTAGGGATTGGTCTCGTCGCCGACGATGCGCTCAGAGAGCGCGCGCAGGGAGGGACTGAACTGTATGTGCGGGGCGCGCTCCCCGAGGAACGGGGTCAGGGCCTCGGTGGGCTCCACCATTTTTACCCGCTCGGGATTGATTCGGGTGAAGCGGGCGATACTGTCAAATTCGTAGCTCACAGCAAATTCGACCGGTTTGCCTGGTTCGGCCTGCTTCTCGAAGTAAATAGTGCGCTGGGGCTGGGTCACCGGTGCCAGCACGTGGTCTGATGGTGAAGAGGCCAGCAGTGCGACATTTTCCTGGCGGCCTTCGATGGTTTTGGGAAACGGCAGCCAGGCGCGGACGGTCTCGCCAGCAGGTACCGCGTCCGGGTCGACGCTCAGGGAGTAGCTGACACGGATGCGCTTGCGGACCGGTTCTTTCGCCTGAATGATTTCCCTGTGGTGCGAGTGCAGTTGATACAGCGGTGCCTTATCCGTAAACCGGCGGTATTCCCCGGTCCTCGCTGCTGCGGCATCAGAGATATGGACCAGGTTGTAGGCGGTCTTGCCAAAAAAGCGACGTTCTCCGTCGATGATTTTTGACTCCAGCAGCCCGGCGTTGTCCCATGCCTCGATGTCGGCATCAGTGGCATCAGGAATATAGCGCTGGATTGAAGTCAGCAAATCGTCGCGCTGAAGGGTGAAGTCCATCTCAATGCGGCGCATCCGTTCCGCCTCAAAGCGCAGCTGCCGGTGTTCCGACTTCAAAGCCTTATTCCCGAGCAGTTGTTTGATCTGTTCGCGGGCGTCGCTGTAACGACCGCTGTCGACCAGTTTCTGTACATCCCGGAGGTTGTCCGCCGCACCGGCACTGAGAGAGGAAAAGGTAATCACGGCGGACAGGAGTAGCGTTAGCTTGCGCGAGAGGTTAGGTGAGGACACGGGGTGCTCCCTTTTTTGCTGCTGCCTTTTTGTGCTGCTGGCTGTGCGGTTGGCCTTACTTCCGGCCTGCTTGATACCAGATTCGGCAGCGTGAGGTTGGAATAAATTATATTTACACGTATTTTATGAGTTGATAAATTATTCTACTCATGACGGGCCGTCAAGGATCCGCAGCCGCGCCTGATGCGCATGGCAAAAAGTGGTTCTCGCGTGCAAATAGTGAACGATTGAGTTGCTCTCACAAACCGGGGTAATCCAATCCATCAATGCATCCGGCCGTCTGTCTTTTTTTGCAGGGGTATCACAATGAAAATAAAAGCAGTTGCAGCCTCGATCGCTGTCTTTCTCGCGGGGTGCACTGATTCCCCACCTTCGTCCAGTGAAATTGAAAGCCTGGTGGAGCGTGTGCTCGAGGAAGAACGGGTGCCCGGAGCTGCAGTCGCTGTCTGGCATCGTGGAGAACCGGTACTGCTGCGCGGGTTCGGTGTGACCAACGTGGAAACGCCCCGCCCGGTGGATGACGAAACGCTGTTCAAGCTTGCCTCGACCACCAAGGCGTTCACTACCGCAGCCCTGGCGTTGCTGGTGGAAGAGGGCAAGCTCGACTGGGACAGTCGCGTCGTGGACCACCTGCCAGAGTTCAGGCTGGCCGACCCCTGGATCACGTCGGAATTTCGCGTTGTCGATCTGCTGACCCATCGATCTGGCCTGGGGCCAGGGGCCGGCGACCTGATGCTCTGGCCGCAACCCAATACCTTCGATCGCAACGATGTGCTCTCCGGCCTGCAGTACCTGCCCATTACCCGAAGCTTTCGCTCCGACTATGCCTACGACAACCTCCTTTACATCATCGCCGGAGAATTGATCGCGGCGGTGTCCGGGCAGAGTTACGAGGACTTTGTCCAGGGTCGGCTGCTGCAGAAATTGGGTCTCGAGCACTGTTACGCCGGCCCGGTACCGGCCTCGGCGCGGGACAATCTGGCGGATCCCCATCGGCTGGAGGAACAGGGGCTGGTGGTGGATACGCCGAACCTGGCCGGTGACGAACCGATCGTCCTTGCCGCTGCGGGCGGTATGCACTGCAGTGCCGGCGATATGGTGACCTGGTTGCGTACGCTGCTGGCCGGTGGTGTCTCCCCGTCCGGTGAGCAGATTTTCAGTCAGGAGACCCGCGATGAACTCTGGCGGCCGGTCACCCTGATGCCGCTGTCTGAATCCCGTTCCGAACGTGACGCAGGCCATTTCTACGCCTATGCGCTGGGCTGGCGGGTCCAGGACATGCACGGCAAGCGGGTAATCCACCATACGGGTTCACTCTCCGGCATGTATGCCTGGGCGGCACTGGTGCCGGAAGAGGAGCTGGCCATCGTGGTGTTGATGAATCGGAGTGCCGGTGTCGCACGGCAGGCACTGATCTATGGCCTCTTGAAGCCCTACCTCGGGGCGGAAGAGCAGGACTGGCTGGCGTACTTCCAGGAGCTTTATGGCGGTGCTTCGGAGCCCTACGAGCCGGAACTGCTGCCGGCGCCGGAGAGCATGGCAGACATTTCCGATGCGGAGGTCACCGGAAGCTATCGTGACCCCTGGTTTGGCCCCATTGAGATCGAGCGAAACAATGACGGTTTGCGCTGGCGTTCACTGAAGTCGCCGCGCCTCACCGGTACCATGCTGACTGCGGCCCCCGGCGTCTGGAGCGTGAAGTGGGATGATCGCAGCCTGGATGCGGACGCCTGGATGCGCGCGGAGCGCGACGAGGATGGCACCCTGGTGCTGACCCTGCAGCCCCAGTCCCGCGGTGTGGATTTCAGTTACGACTTTCAGGATCTGCGTTTCGAGCGCGTGAGTGAAGGCAGTTGAGAAGTGGTGTGAGGAGAGTCCCATGGAAAGAAGAACACTGATCAAGTCCCTGGTGGCAGCACCACTGCTCGGAAGCCTTGCCGCTGCCGGAAACGCCGGTGCAGCGCCATCCACTGGTGAGCTGCTGCGCCCGGCCCGCCTGCGCCGCGGCATGACCGTGGGCCTGGTCACACCAGCCAGTAATGCCTGGGAGGATGAGGATATCCGCTTCGCCATCGACGTGGTGAAGTCCCTCGGCTTCCGGGTGAAGGAGGGCGAGCACCTCTACCAGCGTACCCAGTATCTGGCCGGGCCGGATGCGGCGCGCGCGGAGGATTTCAACCGCATGTTTGCGGATCCCGAGGTGGATGCGGTCTTCTGCCTGCGCGGCGGCTACGGCACTCCGCGAATCCTGCCCATGCTCGATTACGGCACCATCCGGCAGAACCCCAAGGTGCTGCTCGGGTACAGTGACATTACTGCACTGTTGAACGCGATCCATGAGCGATGCGGGCTGATTACTTTCCACGGTCCCATCGCTGCACAGAATTTCAGCGACTACACCCTTGAGGAGTTTTCCAAGGTGCTGGTGCGGGCAGAGGCCCCGGCCCGTCTTGGTGAGGCACCGCCGTTTGAGGGCGGCCCGGGCCGGGTGGAGCGTCGCAACCGGGTGACCCGTTTCCGCGGTGGACGCGCCCGCGGGCGGCTGATCGGGGGCAACCTGACCCTGATGTGCAGCCTGCTGGGCACACCCTACGAGCCGGATTTCCGCGATAAGATCCTGTTCCTGGAGGATGTGGGCGAGGCACCGTACCGCATCGACCGGATGCTCACCCAGCTGTGGCTGGCCGGCAAGCTGGACGAGGTGAATGGGATCGTCTTTGGCAAGTTCACCGATGCGGACACCAGTGGCAACACCTTCAGTGTCGAGCACGTCCTGCGCGAACGCTGTGCCGGGCTCGAGGTGCCGGTGGTGCGCGGTCTCATGATTGGTCATGTGGACGACCAGACCGTGGTGCCGGTGGGAGCCATGGCGGAACTGGACGGGGACAGCGGCGCCCTGATCCTGCAGGAAGCGGTGGTGAGTTGAGGACCGCTTCATTCCGCTCGAACAGGCTGGATTCCGTTAATTATCGGTTCCGGCGATAAAAGCTGTTTCGGCAGGCCCTCCGGGGCCTGTCAGCATATTAAAAACAATAATCAAACGATGCTGTATGACTGAATTATCCTGGATTACCCTGCTGCCGCCATTTCTTGCCATCGGCCTGGCGCTACTCACCCGACAGGTTTATCTGGCGCTGTTTGCCGGTATCTGGCTCGGGTATTTTCTGCTCAACCAGTCGGGCTTCTTCGCCTCCCTCGCCGAAGCACTCGATGGCGTGATTGCGGTGCTGTCCAACCCGGGTGACGCGCGGGTGGTGGTATTCACCCTGATCATCGGTGCTTTCATCATTACCCTGGAGCGCTGCGGGGCTGTCAGCGGTTTTGTCCGTTTTCTCGAGCGCAGTCGCTGGGTCACCAATGGCAAGCGGGCCCAATGGATGGCCTGGCTGGTCGGTATCGTGATCTTTATCGAGTCCAACATCACCGTGTTGGTGGCGGGTACCGTGTCCCGGCCGCTGTTCGACCGTTTCCGGGTCGCGCGGGAAAAACTGGCCTATATCATCGATTCCACTTCCGCCCCGATTTGTATGCTGATCCCGCTGAACGCCTGGGGTGCATTTAACCTGGGGCTGCTGGATGGCCTCGGGGTGGATGAGCCGCTGAAGGTGCTGCTGGCCAGTATTCCCCTGAACCTCTATGCCATCACCGCTGTTGCGCTGACGGCTTATACCATCACCCGGGATTACAATCCGGGCCCCATGGCGAAGGCCGAGGCCCGTACCTACGGCGGCGATGTGGACGGTGTCGACATTGCCGCTGCAACGGCGGAGCGCAAGCACGTCAAGCCGCGCCTGATGAACATGTTGTTGCCGGTGATTACCCTGATCGTCGCCATGCCGGTGGGGCTCTGGATCACCGGAGATGGCGAGATCTTTGCCGGTTCCGGTTCCACTTCCGTGCTGTGGGCCTCCTTTGCAGCCCTGACCGTGGTTTCTCTGCTGGTCATTTTTCAGCGCAGTATGACTCTCGAGGAGCTGAGTCACACCTGGATGGAGGGGGCCGGCCGCATGCTGCCGCTGGCCGTCATCCTCGTGCTGGCGCTGGCCCTGGGCTCGATTTCCAAGACCCTGGGCACCGGTGACTATGTGGCCGGAATGGTCGGGGATGCCATCCCGGTGGCGTTTCTGCCCCTGGTGATTTTCCTGGTTGCCGGCGTGATCGCTTTCTCTGTGGGGTCGAGTTGGGGTACCTTCTCCATTATGTTGCCCATCGCCATCCCGGTGGCGTCGGCACTGGGCGCTGAACCAGCCCTGTTTGTGGCGGCTGTGCTTTCCGGGGGTATCTTCGGGGACCACGCTTCGCCCATCTCGGATACAACCATTGTCTCGTCGCTGGCGGCGGGCACGGAACATATTGATCACGTGCGAACCCAGTTGCCATATGCCCTGATAGCCGGCGCTGTCAGTGCGGTTGGTTTTGTCGGCCTGGGTTTGCTGTTGCTGTAGTTTGTGAGTGCGTTGATGACGGAATGCAAGATTGTACTGGTCACTGCGGAGCCAAGGTTTGGCGCCCGCTGGGTTTCTGAACTGGGCCTGGTGGCAGAAAGTGACCATGATTCGCCGGTGAGGCTGGCTTTTTGCCACACCGGGCTGGATGAGCTGGAGGATTTTCTCCAGCGCGGTGAAACCCAGATCGTCGCACTGGATGATGGCAGCCTGGGTCCGGACACCCTGGCAGAGGCCTACAGCACACTGCGCCGCTGGCGCGCTGAGATCGATTGCGTGCTGCTGACCGCAGGTGGCAGCGCGGCCAGTGAGCGGAATTACGAGAGCGTGATCTCCCGCAGCGAGTCCAATTACGGCGTGGTCTACCGCACCCTGCGCCGGATCCTGCTGGAGCGCATCGCCACTCCTTTCGCCGATGCCCTGCGCGAGTATGTCTATGCTGCCCGCGATTCATGGCACACGCCGGGCCACTCCAGTGGCGACAGCCTGAGTTCCAGTCCGTGGGTGGTGGATTTCTACCGCTTTATGGGCGAGCACATCTTCAATACGGACCTGTCCGTCAGCGTGAAGATGCTGGATTCCCTGATGGACCCCATCAGCGTGATCCGCCAGTCCCAGCAGTTGACCGCCAAGACTTTTGGCGCTGCGCACAGTTATTTCGTCACCAACGGCACCTCCACATCCAACAAGATCGTCCTGCAGCACCTGTTGCGCAGTGGCGACCGGGTAATTGTGGACCGCAACTGCCACAAGTCCGTGCACCACGCCATGATCATGAGCGGTGCGCTGCCGGTGTACCTGGAGTCCTCGGTCAACCAGCACTACGGTATTTACGGGCCGGTATCCAAGGCGAAAATTTTCGATGCCATTGATCGCAACCCGTCTGCACGCCTGCTGGTGCTGACATCCTGCACCTATGACGGCCTGCGTTATGACCTGAAGCCGATCATCGACTATGCGCATGACCACGGCGTTTATGTGCTGATCGACGAAGCCTGGTATGCGCACGGCCGCTTCCACCCGGCACTCCGCCCCACAGCGGTGGAGTGTGGTGCTGATTTCGTGACCCAGTCCACCCACAAGATGCTGTCGGCGTTTTCCCAGGCGAGCATGATTCACGTGGGCGAGAGTGTGAAAGACTTTGATGCGGCGGGTTTCCGTGAAGACATCAATATGCACACGTCCACCAGCCCCCAGTACGGCATGATTGCCAGCCTGGATGTGGCGCGCAAGCAGATGAGCATCGAGGGCTTCGAGGTAATGAGCCGCACCCTGGCCTTTGCCGAGGACATTCGCCAGTTCGTGCGCGAATCCACTCCCTTTGCGAGTCTGGCAGTGGAAGACCTTTGCAGCGACGAAGTCGCCGGTGATGACATCCTGCTGGATCCCACCAAGGTCACCATCGATGTCGGTTGTGCCGGTGTCTCTGCGCCGCAGGCACAGCAGGTGCTGTTCAACAAATATGGCATCCAGGTGGAGAAGAATACACACAACACCCTGTCGTTCCTCGTCACCATCGGCACCACGGAGAGCAAGGTGTTGCGCCTGAAAGAGGCACTGCGACACCTGTCGGGGGATTGCCTCGAGTCGGGCTCCGCCGACAGCGGCCAGTCCCTGCCGGCGCTGAGTGCCATTCGCGTGTTGCCGAGAGCCGCTTATTTCGCCCGCGGTGAAAAACTGCCGTTGAGTGGCAATGACGGCAGGGCCCTGGTAGGGCGTATCGCCTGTGACGAAGTAGTGCCGTATCCACCGGGCATCCCGTTGCTGGTGCCGGGTCAGGAGATTACTGCTGAAATTCTCGCGGCAATCCGCTCTTACGTGGAGGATCGCGAGGACCTGGAAATGCATGGTTTGCGCTCGCTGAATGGCGTTCCGGCAATCCGTGTCATGTGCGCTGACGAAGTGGAGGCGGGGGTCCGCGAGCTGGAAGCGCTCTGAGTACGGCGCTGCCAGGGGAAAACATCCAAGAATAATCAGGCCGGCGTGAATCCGGGTGGAGCGGCCGGGGAGGGGGTGTCATGGAAGTGGGAAAAAGCTGGTTGCTGGCACTGGTGGTGCTGACCGCCTGTGCCCAGGAGGCGCCTGAGCCGCCGGTGCAGATGGCGACGGTCGAAGCCCCGGGTATTCGCGTCGACATGAAATATTTCAGCGGCGACAACCTGGTCGGCGAGCCCCTGGATGGCTACGAGGCCAACCGCTGCCTGCTGGCTCCGGGGGCCGCCGGCGCACTGAAGGCGGTGGCGAAAGACCTGGCCAGCCTCGGCCTGGGTCTGGTGGTTTTTGACTGCTACCGTCCGCAACAGGCCGTCAATCATTTTGTGCGCTGGGCGGCCGAGCCCGAGGATTTCTCCACCAGAGAGGAGTTCTACCCCCGGGAAGAGAAGTCACAGATGTTCGAACGCGGTTATATCGCCGAGCGCTCCGGCCACAGCCGCGGCGCAACGGTGGACCTGGGCCTGTATCGGCTGGAGAGCGGTGAGCTGCTCGATATGGGCACCGGTTTCGATTTCATGGATGAGCGCTCTGCGACTGAATACCCACTAAAAGATCCCATCGCAGTCCAGAACCGCATGCTCCTCCGCGACGCCATGTCCGCCCACGGCTTTGCCAATTATGCGCAGGAGTGGTGGCATTATACCTTCAAGCCAGAGCCCTGGCCCGAGCAGTATTTCGATTTCCCTGTCCGCTGACAGCTAGCCGAGAGACCATGGATGTGAATAAAAAAGACAGCGCTATCATGAATGCTTTCACCCTTCGCCGCCTGCTGGCCCTGATGGCGGTACTGACGTGCCTGCTGCCACTCTCCGCTTGCAGCGAGGATCGACCGCAACCCGTGCTCACCGGTGCCGAGCAGCCCGGGCGCTACCTGCCGCTGCTGGAAGAACAGCGTGTGGGGCTGGTGGTCAACCAGACCTCGCAGGTGGGCGAGCAGCACCTGGTGGACTTCCTGCGCAAAGAGGGCGTGGATATCGCGCGCATTTTTGCCCTTGAGCACGGTATCCGCGGCGATGTGGAGAACGGCGGTAAGGTGGACGACGGTATCGACGGTCCCACCGGCCTGCCGATTGTCTCCCTGTACGGCGGGCAGTATGCACCGTCTGAGGAAAGCGTCGCCGATCTGGACTGGCTGCTGTTCGATATCCAGGATGTGGGCGTGCGCTTTTATACCTATATCAGCTCGCTGCACTACCTGATGCAGGCCTGTGCGGATTATGGTGTGCCGCTGATGGTACTGGATCGCCCGAATCCGAATGGTGACTACACCGATGGCCCGATGCTGGAGCCGGAATTCCGCAGCTTTGTCGGTATGCACCCGATTCCCCTCGTGCACGGCATGACGGTGGGAGAGCTGGCGCAGATGATCAACGGCGAGGGGTGGCTGCAAGAGGGTGCCCGCTGCGAGCTGACCGTGGTGCCGGTGGCCAACTACCACAAGAGCGATGCCTATTCACTGCCGGTGAAACCCTCGCCCAACCTGCCCAACGACCTGTCCATCCGCCTGTATCCCTCCCTGGGACTGTTTGAAGGCACGACGGTCAGTATCGGCCGCGGCACCGAGTTTCCGTTCCAGGTTGTCGGCCATCCCGGCGACGAGCAGGGCCGCTTTGAATTCACCCCGCAGCCGATTCCCGGTGCCAGCGAAAATCCCAAGCATCGCGGCGCCCTTGTCAGGGGGGACGACCTGCGGGCGCTGGACGCTCAACCGCGTTTTTCCCTCCGACACCTGATCGAGTGGTCCGGCCGCACCGGTGAGCCGGTGGAAGAATTTTTCTCCCGTGCCGGCTTCTTCGACAAGCTGGCGGGCACCGACCGGCTGCGCAAGGCGATCGTGGCTGGCCAGAGCGAGGACGAGATCCGACGCAGCTGGGCCGGTGCGCACCAGCAGTTCATCGAACAGCGCCAGCCCTACCTGCTCTACCCGGAGGGCTGAGCATGTTGCAGCGCCACAAGGAACAGATCCTCTCCCTCAGCCCGCAGGGACGGCTGATGTCGGTGGACCTGTTGCGGGGGCTAGCCATCGCCGCAATGGTGCTGGTGAACAATCCCGGCAGCTGGTCCTATGTGTACGCGCCGATGGCGCATGCGGAGTGGCACGGCTGGACTCCCACGGACGTCATCTTCCCGCTGTTCCTGTTTGTGGTTGGTGTTTCCATGGTACTGGCCAACGGCCGCCGTGAGACTTTTCCCGCGGTCGGCTGGCCGCAGTGGTCGCGCGCGCTGAAGCTGTTCGGCCTGGGGCTTTTTCTCGCGGTATTTTTTTACAATTTCCGCGATCCGGCCTACGACTGGTTTGAGGATCGCCTTGCGGGTATCCGCTGGCTTGGTGTGCTGCAGCGTATCGCTCTGGTATACATCCTCTGTTGTTATCTGGTGTCCTGGCTCTCCACCCGCGGCCTGGTCGTGGCCGCAGTGCTGTGTCTGCTGGTACCGTGGCTGATGATGATGTTGATTCCATACAGCGGTGACAGCGGCGAGGTGTTCCACGGTCAGCTGCTGTTTGGCAACCACTTTGCTGCCTGGCTGGACTACTGGCTGCTGGGCAAGGAGCACCTCTACTACCGCAACGCAGAGCCGTTCCCGTTTGACCCGGAGGGCGTGCTGACCACACTGCACGCGGTCTCCACCTGTCTGCTGGGCGTACTGGCCGGACTGGCCTGGAAATCGAGTGATGGTTCGGAAGCCAGCCGATTGAAGCTTTGCCAGCACTGGGGCGTTGCCGGGGTCCTGCTCCTGCTGGTCGGTCAGTTTCTCCATCCCTGGGTGCCGATCAACAAGGCACTGTGGTCACCTAGTTTCGTGATGGTGACCGGCGGTGTTTCCCTGATGCTGCTGGCTACACTCTTCTATCTGGTGGATATCCGCGGTTTCCGCGGGCCGCTGGCACCGCTGCTGGTATTCGGTGTCAACGCCATCGCCCTGTTCATGCTGGCCGGCGTCGTGGGGCGGCTGCTCATCATGGTGCCGGTCGGGGAGACGACGCTCAAGGGATGGTTGTTCGGCAATGTATTCCAGCCCCTGTTTGGCAGTTACGGCGGTTCTCTGGCGTTTGCCGTCAGCTGCCTGGCACTGTTTTATCTGGTGATGTGGCAGATGTACCGCCGCAGGATTATCTGGAAGGTTTGATCTTGTGTCCGCAGAAGCCCTGTTAACCGAGCTCCGCTCCCGGCTGCCGGCGGAGTGCCTGCTGACGCAGCGGGAGCAGATCGCTCCCTTTGAATGCGACGCGCTACCGGTCTACTGCAGCCGGCCGCTGGCGGTGGTGCTGGCCCAGAGCGAGGCGCATGTGGTCGCTGTCGCCACCGCCTGTCACCGCCACCAGGTACCCCTGGTGACCCGCGGAGCGGGAACCGGGCTGTCCGCCGGGGCCAAACCCATCGAGGCGGGCGTGCTGCTGGTCACCGCCGCCATGAACCGGATCCTGGAACTGGACCGGGATGCCATGACCGCCAGGGTGGAGCCGGGCGCCGTCAACCTGCAGGTCTCCCGCGCGGCCGCACCTCTGGGCCTCTATTACGCACCCGATCCCTCGTCCCAGATCGCCTGCTCCATCGGTGGCAACGTGGCCGAAAATGCCGGCGGTGTGCATTGCCTCAAGTACGGCGTCACGGTCCAGAATGTGGTGGCCTTACGGGTTGTAACGGCAGAAGGGCAGGTCGTCCTCCTCGGCAGCCAGTGCCTGTCCCAGCCGGGCTACGACCTGCTGGCACTGTTGCATGGATCGGAGGGCTGTCTCGGCATCATTACCGAAGTCACGGTGAAACTCACACCACTGCCGGAAGACACCCGCACACTGATGGCGGATTTCTCCTGCGTGCGGGCCGCGTCCGATGCCGTCTCCGCCATCGTGCGGGCCGGTGTGATTCCCGCTGCGTTGGAAATGATGGATGCGCTGGCCATTTCTGCCACCGAGGCATTCTGCCATGCAGGCTATGCGCTGGATGCGGCGGCAATCCTGATTATCGACCTGGATGGTGATCCCCGCGAGGTGGAGGCCGAGCTGCTGCTGGTGGAGGAGGTGCTCGGCCGCTCCGGTGCCACCCGTGTGCAGCTGGCTGCAGACGATGTGCAGCGGGCCCTGTGGTGGAAGGGGCGCAAAAGCGCCTTCCCTGCCATCGGCCGCCTGTCCCCGGATTATTACTGTATCGACGGCACCGTGCCGCGCCACCGCATTGGCGACGTGCTGGAAGCCATCCAGTCCTTTGCCGTGAATTACGATCTGCGGGTGGCCAATGTCTTTCACGCCGGTGACGGCAACCTGCATCCCATCATCATGTTTGACGGCCGTGAACCCGATGTCCTGGAGCGGGTGGAACGCCTGGCGGCGGATATTCTCGAGTACTGCATCGCCGTCGGTGGCAGCATCACCGGTGAACACGGCGTCGGGCTGGAAAAGATCAACCAGATGGCAGTGCAGTTCAGCGACGCGGAGATTGCACAGTTCATGGCCATCAAGGAAGCACTGGACCCGCAGCGGTTGCTCAACCCCGACAAACAGATTCCCGAGCTGGCCCGGTGCCAGGAATACCGCGCATTGAGGCGTTCCCATGAGTGAGTTTTGCGCAGAGCACGACCGCAGTACCCGACTGCAGGCACAGGTGCAGGAGGCACTGGCCGGGGCGCAGCCTCTGGGGATTGTTGGCAGTGGCAGCCGTGCCAGCCTGGGGCTGGTGCCGGCTGGTGCATCCCTCTCCGTCGCCGACCACCGCGGGGTGATCGACTATCAGCCCGATGAGCTGGTCATCCGTGCGCGTGCGGGCACCAGGCTGATCGAACTCGAACACCTCCTGGCCAGCCATGGCCAGCGTTTCGCCGCCGATATCCCGGTGCCAACAGCCGAGAGCACGCTGGGCGGCGCCATCGCCTGCGGCTGGGATGGCCCCGCGCGCTCCCTCGGGGTTTCCCTGCGGGATACAGTACTCGGTTGCCGGCTGGTCAACGGCCGTGGCGAGATCGTGAATTTCGGTGGCCAGGTGATGAAGAATGTGGCCGGCTATGACCTGTCCCGCCTGCAGGCGGGTGCGCTCGGGACCCTCGGGGTGATCCTCGATGTTTCCCTGCGTCTGGCGCCATTGCCGGAAAAGCAGGTGACACGAGCTTTCGCCGTCCGCCGCGAGGAGCTGGAAGACTGGTGGCCGCGCTGTCGGGAGCTGCGCCCACTGCTCAGCGCCAGCTGCTGGCGCGACGGCCAGCTCTACCTGCGCCTGAGTGGCAGGGCGGGGGCCCTGGATCAGGTCCTGCCCTCGATGGGTGGGGATGACATTGCGTTCGACTGGAAAGCGCTGCGTGATCTGCGCAGCGATTTTTTCGGTGCCACGGGACTGGCCTGCCTGTTTTTGCCGCCACGGACACCGATGGCGATTCAAGAGGGCGAAACCCTGCTGGACTGGGAAGGCGCCCGTATCTGGGTCAGGGGTGGCAATCACCCGGAATTACAGCGCGCGGTGCAGGACGCGGGCGGTTTCCTCCGCGTGCTCAGGGGCGAGGCAGTCCCGCCAGTTGTCGCCGCGCCGGACTGGCACCGGCGGCTCAAGCAGGCCTTTGATCCCCGGGGTATCTTCAACCCGGCGATTTTCAGCGATCAATTTGGCGGTGGGGGAGAGCACTGATGCAGGTTCGCATTATCGAGGGGCTATTGCATCCCTGGGAGGCGAAACGGGCGGAAGAGGTGCTGAATGCCTGTGTGCATTGCGGATTCTGTACCGCCACCTGTCCCACCTATTTGCAGGCCGGCAATGAGCTCGATAGTCCGCGCGGACGGATTTACCTGATCAAGGAAATGCTCGAGACCGGTGAGGCCACGGAAGTAACCCGCACCCACCTGGATCGCTGCCTGACCTGTCTCAGCTGCGAGACCACCTGCCCATCCGGTGTGGAATACCACAAGCTGGTGGCAGTGGGGCGCACCACCAGCGAACGGCTGGCGCCTCGAACGCCGCTACAGAAAGCCCTGCGCCGGGTGCTGCGCATCCTGATGGTGACCCCGGGCCTTTTCCGGGTGCTGATGGCCATCGGCCGCCCCTTTGGCCCGCTGATGCCGCGGGCCCTGCGACGGGTCTATTTCCCGGCCCGCCGCGGGCAGCGTGCATCTCCAGCCACCGACTCGCTGCGCCGTTCGGTGACGACCGATCCGGAACGCGGCAAGGTGCTGCTGGTGAGGGGCTGTGTGCAGCCGACCCTGCGGCCGGAAAGCGATGCCGCCTTCCTGCGTATCCTCAACGCCCTCGGCGTGCCGGTGGAGGAGTCAGCAGCGGCCAGTTGCTGTGGCGCGGCCAGCTACCACACCAGTGGCGAGGAGCAGGCGCGCTCGCTGGCGCGCAGGCAGGTGAACCACTGGTGGCAGCGGCTCAGTAAGGAGCCAATCCGGGCGATTGTCTCTACTGCCAGCGGCTGCGGTGTGCACCTGAAGGACTATGCCACCGTACTGGCGGACGACCCGGAATACCGCCACAAGGCCGAGCAGATCGCGCAATTGATTCGAGATCCGGTTGAGGTGTTGGAGCAGGTGTTCGGGGATCAATCCTTCCAGTTTCCAAACAGGGACATCAGTCATGAATTTGTATTTCACTGCCCCTGCACGCTGCAGCATGGGCAGGGATTGACCGGACGGGTCGAGCGGTTGCTCTCCCGATTGGGAATCAGTCTGCCGGAGGTGGAGGATGCGCACCTCTGTTGTGGCTCCGCCGGCACTTACTCGGTACTGCAGCCATCGATGTCGCGGGCCCTTCGCGCGGAGAAGCTGGAAAATCTGGAGGCTTCCCGTCCGGGCACCATCCTCACCGCCAATATCGGCTGCCAGCTGCATTTGCAGGGCGGCACCGAGATACCGGTACGGCACTGGCTGGAGATCGTCGCAGAGTTGCTGGAGGAGGGGCCTCGGTCCGGGGGGATTCCTGACTAGCTGAACGGTGTTGGGAGCATTGAGTTCAGCCGGAGCTACTGGCCACTATGAACCGGAATCACATTGCCGGGATGCGCTGGGGAGAATATTTTCGGGGGCTTTCCTTACTGACGAAGTCCCGCCGCCAGAAATTAAGACAGGGATCCTGGCGCTGTGTCGCCACAGGATTAGGAGAGAAGGCAGTGTGGGGTTACTAATACACTGTGCCCCCACACTCAGAGTCCCTTCCGCTTCAGGCAAGCGCTTCCTCAGCTTGCCTTTCTGGCTTTACCTGCTGTAACGCCAGTCGCAGGAACCCGTTGGATTCTTTCAGCGCACGCTCAGCGTCAGCCCGATCAAGCCCGCTCAGGATGACCATGATGGCAAGCTTCGCATTGTGGTCACATTGGCCGAGTACCCGGTCAGCTTCCTCGAAGCTTACCCCGGTCGCCTCCATCACGATCCGGCGCGTGCGGCCGATCAGTTTGGCGTTGGTGGCCTTCACGTCCACCATCAGGTTATAGAAACTCTTGCCAAGGCGGATCATGCTGGCGGTTGTCAGCATGTTGAGCACAAGCTTTTGCGCCGTGCCCGCTTTCATGCGGGTAGACCCGGTGAGGATTTCCGGGCCGGCTTCCGGCAGTATGGCGATGTCTGCCTCGTTGGCGATCACCGCGGCGCGGTTACAGGAAAGGGCCACGGTCGTGCAGCCCAGCTCGCGCGCATACCGCAGTCCGCCGATCACATAGGGGGTCCTGCCGCTGGCGGCAATACCGACGACCACGTCTTTGTCGCACAGGTTGATCTTCTGCAGATCCGCGCGACCCAGGTCCGGGTTGTCCTCGGCCCCTTCCTGGGCCCGGTAGACGGCGTCATCACCCCCGGCAATCAGGGCGACCACCATATCCTCACTGACGCCATAGGTGGGTGGACACTCGACGGCGTCCAGGATCCCCAGGCGGCCGCTGGTGCCGGCCCCCATATAGATGAGCCGGCCTCCGTTCTTGAACGCCTCGACGATCTTTTCTACCGCCTCCGCAACCTGGGGCAGGACGCGGTGCACGGCGACGGGTACTTCACGGTCGGCGGTGTTGATTTTTTCCAGGATGGCCTCGGTGGGCAGCAAGTCGATGTCCTGGGTATCCGGGTTGCGGGCCTCACTGGTGAGGCGGCTCAGCTCCTGAATCAGGTCTTGGCTCATTGTTGTGTTCCAGAATTTGGCGAGAGCGGGTTTACGCCTGTTATAACGCCGGCGGCAGTAAACCCAAATTCGCGCAGTTGCCATGATTTCCTGGAAAGCGGGGCTCCAGGATCCTTCCTTTTGAGACTATTCGGCTAACTTCAGGGCGCAGTAGCGACCATGCAGTCGCTTCTGGCCAGAATGCAGGCACCGTCCAGGGCGGTGCCGAGCGGCGGAATCAGGCGCTCCTGCAGGTCCGGGGCCAGATAGGGCACCAGCTTCTCGGCTAACCCACCCAGCAACGCCAGGGGCAAGGCCTCGGCGGCGGACGCAGCGCGGATCAGGCGCTCCACCTCCGCGGTGGTGTTGGAGACGATCTCCCGCGCCAGGTCACAGCCGGGCAGGTGGGAGAACACCAGTGGCGCCAGGGCGCCATATTCCCGTGAGCCGGCGCTCTGCAACCAGGCCAGGATGGGGCCGCGATGCTGTCCTACCTCCGCCATGATCTGCTGGCAGAGCGGGGTCCGTGGGCTGCCGTAAATGTCGAGCTCCCAGAGCATAGCGCGCACGGCGCTCTTGCCGATGGCCGCGCCGCTCCCTTCGTCGCCCACCGCCAGGCCCCAGCCACCGAACTGCCGGATCTCGCCATTACTGGCTAGTCGCATCACGACCGAGCCGGTGCCAATGGCGGCCATGACCAGCGGGCTGCCGGCACCGGCACCGATCAGAGAGGTCCGCGCATCGGAGGTGACCGTTACCTGGGCAAAACCGAGGGACTCGAGCCGGGCACTCATTTTCGCTGCGGCCGAGGGATTACCGGCTCCGGCGACGCCGCAGACCAGTTGGATCTTTTCCGCCGTGAGGCCACTCTGTGCCAGCAGGTCGCGGCACAGCCCGATGACGTTGCCGATCGCCCCCTCGATATCCTGGGTCAGCGAACTGGCCCCGGCGCGAAGTTCCAGCGGCGCCATGCCGGGCCCGCCGATGCGCCCGACTGTTTTGGTGCCGCCGCCATCGATGCCAAGGAAGCACTGGCTCATGCGCGGGCTTCCTCGGGGATCTCGCTGTCGGCCAGCTCGGAGGGTTTACCGAGACAGCAGATCGAGAAGGCGATGGCGGTGCCCAGACACAGCTGCCAGGTAAAGGCGAGCACCAGCGGTTCCTCATTGCCTGTGAGCAGGGTAATCATCCAGGGCTGCAGCATGAGGGTGACGAAAAAGCCACCGATCAGCGCCATGGTCACGCTCAGGCCGCTGCCGCGGTTGGTAAACAGAACGGTAAAGAAGACACCCAGTAGCCCGGAGTAGGCGAACACCATGACCGAGAGGGCAAAGGTGATCAGCGGCAGGTCACTGATCTGCTGCCAGTAGAAACACAGGATGGCCATGCCGCTGAGTGCAGCACCGATCAGGGCCATGGCGCTGCGTCCCGCGACCACGAAGTGGTGGGCGGGCTTGTTGATTCCGCGCCGCTCCAGCCAGTTGCGGTACAGATCCTCGGTGAGGACACTGGCCATGGAGTTGAGGCTGGAGTTCAGTGTCGACAGCGCTGCGGCAATGACGCCGATGGTCACCAGCCCACGCAGACCCGCAGGCATCTCGTTGAGGACGTAATGCATAAAGACGGTGACGTCTCCACCGGCCGGCGAGGAGACGGCGGTGCCGCCCATCAGCTCCGGTACCTGGTAGAAGATATAAAGCAGCAGGCCGATACCCATGAAGACCGCCATCACCGGCGCCACCATCACCACCGACAGCAGCATGGCACGGGCACCATCGCGGGGCGTCTTGCAGGTGAGCAGCCTCTGGGTGACATCCTGGTCGAGGCCGAAGGCGGCAATGTTCAGCAGCACAAAGCCGGTGAAGGTTGCCCACAGGGTGAAGGGATCCTGCAGGTTCCAGCTGGTGTCGACCAGTGCCAGCTTGGAACCGCTGCCATCGGCCGGGCTCTGCAGCGCGGAGACAATCGCTGGCAGGTCCGCGGGAATCTGCCACAGCAGTACCCCGACCACGGCGATGGCAGCACTGACGTAGACGATGCATTGCAACACGTCGCTCTGGATCACCGAGCGCACACCGCCGATGAAGGTCTGCAGCAGGCCCGCTGCCGTCAGCACGAGTACTGCCAGCACGACGTGATCAGCATCGATGTCATTGAAGAGGATCATGGAGACGGCGATTGCCGCCATATAGAGACGGGCGCCGCTGGCAAAGACCCGACCCAGCAGATACATGGCCCCGGCTTTCTGCTTGGCGCCTTCCCCGAAGCGACTCTGCAGCAGCTCGTAAACCGTGGTGACCCGCTGGCTGTAGAAGCGCGGGATCAGGTGGCGGGCGACCACGAAAGCTGCCAGGAACGCGCCCAGGTTGGTGAACAGATAGGTCAGGTCACCGCGATAACCCAGGTCCGGCCCTCCGAGAAAGGTCGCTGCGGACTGTGTGGTGGCCAGGGTAGAAATGGCCACCATCCACATGGGCATGCTGTTGTGGGCCAGAAAATAGTCGCGGCTGTCTGCGGCGCGGCTCCGGCTGAAGTACCAGCCGCTGCCGACAAGAATGGCTCCGTAGAGTGCAAAAATTGCCCAGTCGAGCCCAGTGAACTGCAATTCCATCAATGCCCACCCGTTGTTATTCTTCCGTGCGCCTCGCGACGCCGTGCATAATTATTCCTAATAATTCCTCATATTGGTATCATTTATTCTTTGGTGGGGCAAAGGTTTTTCCATCGGTCGTGCCGATCCTGCTCCCCGGTAACTTGGATCTTTGAAAGGGCCGGGGGCCAGGTGCTTCCGATAGCGTGAAAACTATGGGTTCGATTGCAAAAATCCGCGCGATGCGGGATTCGATGTCCAGTCACGAACGTCGAATCGCGGATTTTCTTCTGGAGAATGTGGAGGAGGTGCGCGGCAAGTCGTCGAAGGCGCTGGCAGATCGCATTGGTGTCTCCCAGTCCAGTGTGGTCAAGTTCAGCCAGAAGCTTGGCTACAAAGGGTATTCCGACCTCAAGCTTTCCCTGACCGAATCCCTTGCCCGAACGTCACTGCTGCCGAAAGCGATCCATGGCGATATCGCCATCGGGGATGACGTCACCACCGTCGCGCAGAAGCTGATTGCCCGCAAGACCGTGTCGCTGAACGAGACCCTGGCGGTGAACCCTGAGGCCCAGCTACTGGCTGCGGCTGGTTTGCTCGGCGGTGCCGGGCGTATCCTGATGGCCGGCGTCGGAGCGTCTTCGCTGGTCGCCAAGGACCTGGCATTCAAGCTGATGAAGCTGGGTAAAGCCGTACTGGTAGAGAGTGATACCCACGTGCAGATGGCGAATGCTGCAACGCTGGGAGAGGGGGATGTGATTCTTGCCATTTCCGAGTCGGGCCAGACCCAGGAGGTGGTACGAGTTGCCGAGGCAGGCCTGGCCCAGGGCGCCGCGGTGATTTCCCTGACCAGCTTTTCCCGCAACCCGCTGGTGGAAGTGGCCGGCATCAACCTCTTCTGTGTTGCCGATGAAGCCGGTACCCGCAGTTCTTCCATCCTCGCCCGTACGGCACAGTTGATGGTGACTGACCTGTTGTTCCTGCTGATGTCCCAGCGGGATGAGAAGGCCAAGGACCTGTTTGAGCGCAGCCGCGAAGCGGTGGCGGTGTTCCGCCAGCAGGGACAGTCGAGAAGGTCTCGAGCCAGCTGACATTCATGCCAATCATTGTCCTGCTGGCGTAAAGCAAAGCGGAAATACCATTGTTTGCGCGCCGGCCTTGCTTCACCGGATAAGGAATAATATATTCCTTATCGCTGTCGGATTTGCAATAAACGGTTATGGTATCGAGTCGTTGCGTGAATTCGTGAGCGGCGGACTCATCCGGTCCCGAGGTTTGAGGCAGGCTGAGTCGGCATTTTCACCTTGAACTTCCAATTCCGGATTTCCCTTCCGCGAGAATTGGCTTTCAGGGGGTGGGCTTTGCCCACCCCCTTTTTTCATGTCTGCCGGTTGAAACTTCCGCCAAGGCAGCAGGAAAGAGGAAGCACGCGCAAGCCGTTGCTATGCTGGAATTATTGCAGGGTTGATAGGCGAGTGTTGTTATGCAGTGGTTACTCGCGCTGGGGCTGTTGCTCCCGATCGGTGTTTTTGCCCAGGAAGTTTCTGATTCCGAATCCCGCCAGGGCGGTGGTGGGGCCAGTCCGTATCTCTCGTTCTGCCAGCAACGGTTCTACGAGGAAGAGGACGGGCGCCTGCTCTGTAACTGGGCGGTGAATTTCAACTTTGCCTGCTTCGTTTCCTACCCCTCAAACAAGGTCATCCAGGCCGGCTCCAGGATTACCGACCCCGAAGTGGTGGGCGAGTGTGACAATGGGGAGCCCATCATCAAGCTGTTGCATTACTGAGGAAGCCGTTTCTTTCCTGCATCAGGGCTTGTGGGTTTCAGGGGCCTGTTGTTTTGGGAGGCGGCCCTCCGCGGTCAGCCGTTTCAGTAATGACTCCAGCTGGTCGTAGGTGAACGGTTTGCGGATACATTCGAGAATGCCATCCTGCAGGATGCTCTCGATTTTGCTCTCAACGCTGTAACCCGTCGACAGAATCGCATTGATGTCCGGATTGATTGCCTTCAGCAGCGAAAACAGCTGCTGGCCGTCCATTTTCGGCATGATCATATCCAGTAATACCAGGTCTATCTCCCGGTAGTTGCCCCGATAGAAAGCGATGGCGGTCTCGGCCGAATCGAATGCCCATACCCGGTGGCCATGCATTTCAAAAAGGGCCTTGGAGTAGTTCCGCACCATCGGTTCGTCATCCACCACCATGATGCGGATCCCCTTGCTGCGCCCGGTTGCATGCCGGGTTTGGCCCTCCGTTTTTTCTTCTACCTGGCCAATGGGCAGGAACAGGTCAAAGCTGCTCCCCTGGCCTTCCATGCTGTGGCAGCGAATCGCCCCCTGGTGCATGTGGGTCATGCCGTATACCGCCGCAAGACCCAGACCGGCGCCGCGGCCGCTGTCCTTGGTGGTGAAAAAAGGCTCGAATATTCTCTGCCGCACCGATTCGGGCATGCCGGTGCCGTCGTCGCTGATGGTGATCTGGAGGTGTGGGCCGGGTTGCAGTTCAAATTCGGATATCGTGGTCGGGGATTCGATTTCCACATTGCGGCTCGAGAGGCGCAGCATGCCCCCGTCGGGCATGGCATCCTTGGCATTGATGCCCAGGTTGAGCAGTGCACTCTTCAGCTGGGCGGTATCCCCGAGAATATGGTAGCGGGAGGCCAGCAGATTCTGCTCGATAATGATTCTCCGGTCGATCGTCCGTGCCAGCATCGCACAGACGTCGCGGATGATTTCGTGGGTGTTGCATTCCCTGAGCTGATATTTGCCCTTGCGGGCGAAAGTGAGGAGCTGCTGAGTCAGTTCCGCGGCGTGCTGGGCTGTTGTCAGGATGTGGGTTGCGTATTCGCCGACTTGCGGGTGATCACTCAACTCGCGGATAACCTCGGCATAGCCGCTGATCCCGTGAATCATATTGTTGAAGTCATGGGCGATGCCCCCGGCGAGTTCACCGATTGCCTGCATCTTCTGGGCCTGACGCAGCTCCTCTTCGAGACGCCGCTGCTTGGTAATGTCGGAGCCGATGCTGAGGACTCCCACCAGATTGCCGTCATCGTCCTTGAGAACCTTGTTGGTCCAGGCAATCCAGACACGCTTGCCCGACCGGGTGACATTTTCATTGATGTTGTAACGGTGGGCCTCGGGATCACGGCAGATTTCATCCATCAGCGGCCGGAGGTCCCGCCCCGTGCTTTCATTCTCTGGCACGATGGTTCCGACTACATGTCGACCGATAATCTCACGCTCGGAATAGCCGAAAAACTGCTGGGCATATTCATTGAAGAAGGTAATGAACCCGTTGCGGTCCCAACGGAGGATGATCGAGTTGGCGTGTTCTACTAGCTCCCGGTAGCGCTCTTCACTCTTGCGCAGCGCCTCGTAAATGACACGGGTCTCCCCGTTGACGTCAACAGGCAGTGCCGGCTTGCCCTGGTCCTTGATTGTCATTTTCCATTCCTGTTGCTGCCCAACTGAGCATATTGCCGGCCGCGACTCCCTGTGCCGGCCCCGGAATTCCAGCACGGGGACCACGCAATGTCTACAGGGGCCGGATTTGGTCGGTACTCGACCGTATAATGCGCCGTGCAGCAGGCAGATTGAAGCGAGGGGGTGACATGAAGGGCTCTGGGGAGAGCGGGGATGCCAGCCGGAAGGCTGCGAGACTGCTCCGGGTTATGGGAGAGCAGTGTCGGCACCTGCGCCTTGCACACAATCGTTCCCAGGAGGAGCTGGCCGCCGCCAGCGGCATTGGTATGAGCACGCTGAAACGGCTGGAGAAAGGGCAGGGCTGTCACCTCTCGGCGCTGGCAGAAGTCCTGGTGCAGCTGGGGGTGAGCGAGCGATGCGAGACGCTCTTTGAAGACCTGGCACAGGACTTACAGGTAGCGGATGCAGCGCGCTTGCGTGCCTCGAATAACAGAAAGCGCTGACAATGATCCGGTCGAGGTCGCTGGAGTTCGGGTTGAATGAAAAATGATCTCTTGTCGGGGCTGGTTTTTCAGGTCAACCGATTCCGGCAGATCCGGCGATGGCGAAAGCGGGCAGTGCTGGTAGCATAGTCACCTCAATTGATAACAAAACAGTCAACGACACCGGGACATAACAATGCAGCATCACTTACGCTGTCTCGCGGCCCTGCTGGGCGCCGCCATTCTTGTGACCGCCTGTGGCGGTGAGGAAAAGGGTGGGGATAAGGAGGCGAGCAAGAGCTTCGCCGATCTCGATGCCTTCCCCTCCACTTACGCCATCGAGCAGAGTAAACCCGTCATCATCCGCAATGCCACCGTGCTCACCGGCACTGGCGAGCGCCTCGACAATACCGACCTGGTACTCGAAAAAGGCAGGATCGCCAAGATTGGCGAAAAGCTGCGCGCTCCCCGGAACGCGCTCGAGATCGATGCCAAGGGCAAGTGGGTGACCCCGGGGCTGGTGGATGTTCACTCCCACCTCGGCAATTATCCGGCTCCCTCCATTGAGTCCTCCCAGGACGGCAATGAAATGACTTCGCCGAATACGGCGGAAGTCTGGACCGAGCACTCCGTCTGGACCCAGGACCCGCAGTTTGAACTGGCCCTGGCGGGAGGCGTCACCACCCTGCAGATACTGCCGGGCTCCGCCAACCTGTTCGGCGGCCGCAGTGTAACGCTGAAGAATGTACCCGGTCGCAGTGTGCAGGACATGAAATTCCCGGGCGCTCCCTATGGCATGAAGATGGCCTGCGGCGAGAACCCCAAGCGGGTATACGGCGGCAAGGGCACCGCGCCATCCACGCGCATGGGCAATGTTGCGGGCTATCGCAGTGCCTGGCTGGAAGCCTCCCGCTACAAGGACAAGTGGGAAAAATATTGGGAAAAGGGTGGCGAAGCTCCGGACCGCAACCTGCAGCTGGAGACCCTGGCCGGGGTGCTCAACGGAGAGATTCTGGTGCACAACCACTGCTATCGCGGTGAGGAGATGGCCATCATGATGGACATCGCCGAGGAATTCGATTTCCAGATCACTGCTTTCCACCATGCGGTCGAGGCCTACAAAGTCGCCGATCTTCTGGCCGAGCAGGGTGTCTGCTCCGCCATGTGGGCAGACTGGTGGGGCTTCAAGCACGAGGCCTTCGATATGACCGAGGCCAATATCGCCATCGTCGATCAGGCCGGCGCCTGCGCCATGATCCACTCGGATTCGGCGATCGGAATCCAGCACCTGAACGAGGAAGTGGCCAAGGCCATGACCGCCGGTCAGCGCGCCGGATTTGATATCACTCCGGAATACGCGGTGACCTGGATGACCCTGAACCCGGCCAGGGCACTGGGCGTTGCTGATGAGACCGGCAGCATCGAGAAGGGTAAGATGGCGGACGTCGTTCTGTGGTCCGGTAACCCGTTCAGTGTCTACAGCAAGGCGGAGAAGGTCTTCATCGACGGCGAGCTGATGTTCGACCGTGAAGACCCGGCCCGCCAGTCCCATAGTGATTTTGAACTGGGTATCCTGAATCCTGAGGGAGAGCGCTCGTGAAAACCCTGAATAAACTGATATTTCCCGCGCTGGCCCTGCTCGCCGGTGCCGTCATCCCGAATGCCATGGCAGAGACCTTGCTGATCAAGGGAGGCCGCGTTCACACCCTCTCCGAGGCAGGAACTCTGGATACTGCCGATGTCCTGGTACGTGACGGTCGCGTAGAGCAGGTGGCCCCGTCCATCGCCGTCAAGGCAGACCGGGAGATCGATGCCAGTGGCAAGATCGTGACACCCGGTGTTATCGCCCCGGTTTCCGAGCTGGGCCTGGTGGAAATCGGAGCAGCCAGCAGCACCAACGACTACGCGGTGACTGGCGACAGTATCGGAGCGTCCTTTGACCCCTTGCCGGCCTACAACCCCAAATCGACCCTGATTCCCTTTAACCGTGCCGGCGGTGTAACCCGCGCGCTGGTTTTTCCCGATATCAAAATGTGGGGGGAAGGTGTCGGTGACCCGCAGCGGGTTTTTGCCGGTCGCAGTTTTGCCATCGCCCTGAACGGGCAGTTTGACAGTGTGGTCGCCACCGATCTGGCGCAGAAGGCCTTTACCGGCGAAGCTGGTGGTCTGCTCGCAGGTGGCAGTCGCGCCAACGCGATCGCCAAGGTTCGCAACGCCCTGGAAGAGGCCAAGGAGTATCGTGATAACCGCGAGGCCATCCGCCGCGGCCAGTGGCGGGAACTCAACCACTCTGTTGAAGACCTGGAAGCACTGCAGCCGGTGCTTGAGGGTAAGCAGCCCCTGCTGCTGACGGCCAATCGCGCCAGCGACATCATTGCCGTTCTCGACCTCGCCCGCCAGTTCCAGTTGCAACTGGTCATCCAGGGGGCGGCTGAGGGCTGGATGGTGGCTGACCGGATTGCCGCGGCCAAAGTACCGGTCATTGTCGATGCCATCAATAACCTGCCGACCGCTTTCGAGACTCTCGGCGCGCGGCTGGATAACGCAGCCCTGCTGAACAAGGCGGGGGGCAAAGTGCTGATCAGCGGCCCGGGTTACGCGTCAACGCACAATGTGTATCTCGCGCGGCAGTCCGCCGGCAATGCGGTTGCGGCGGGGCTGCCCTACGAGGAGGCTCTCAAAGCGATCAGTACCAATGTTGCCGAAGTCTTCCGCATTGGGGGTGGCAGTATTGCCCCGGGGCGTGTGGCCGATCTTGTGGTCTGGAGTGGCGATCCGCTCGAGGTGACGAGCTATGCGGAGGCGGTCGTGATCAATGGTGAGCCGCAATCCCTGGTCAATCGTTCGACGCGACTGCGGGACCGTTACCTGAAGCCTGAGGCCGGACACGAATTCGGTTTCAAGCGTTGACCGGCCCTGAACACAAAAAGCTGATAGGGAATTACCGATGGCTACAGTCACCGCTTTTTACGCTGCACTCTGTGCGCTGCTGATCATCGCCCTGGCGTTCCGGGTGGTTAAGTTCCGTCGTTCGCAGAAAGTCGGGCTCGGTAGTGGCGGGAAGCATGATGCGGAGGTCGTCATTCGTGCGCATGCCAATGCCGTGGAGTATGTGCCGCTGGCACTGCTGCTGCTGTTGCTGGCGGAACTCAATGGCCTGGCGGCAAGCTGGCTGCATATTCTCGGGGGAGCCCTGGTCCTCGCGCGTTTTCTGCATGCCTTCGGGCTGACAGCGGGCAGGGGAGGCTATCACCCCGGACGCTTCTGGGGGACTGCATTGACCTGGATCGTGATCCTGGTGCTCGCTGCAGTACTGCTTGTCGGGACTTTCTCTGCCCTGAAATTCTGATTCCTCCCGCTGGCTGGGCCAGTGCCGGGATGCGGGCCCAGTCTTGGGGGGGATCGGGGGCAAAGGTTGGCCCACAGGGAAGCATACAAAAAAGCCCGGCCAGGCCGGGCGCAGTACAGGGATGGTAATCGTGGCTGTGGTGCTTACTGGTTGGCCGCCAGCGGGGTAACGCGGTCGTCGTCTGCAGAGGTCTCTTCTTCCTCTTCCAGCAGTATTTCAGGCTTGCCCTTACAGGCCTTGGCCAGATTTTCGCGGCGTTTGGCCAGCAGCAGGCCGATTTCCTCGCCCACCTCCTCAGAGATGCCATCCACATGGCGCTCGATCAGGGAGGTGATGTTGGCGGCGAGTTCCAGCATCTTGTCGTGTTCTTCGGCGTCTTTTTTGTTGTCGAACATTGCTCCGTCTCTATCGCATTTCCATACAGCTACAACGGCCATGGTTGCCTCCGGTTTTTATTGAAGCGGGTTGGTGATCTGTATTTCTGTACAGTAAGTGTATATTTGTACAGTGTCAAGTTCGGGGTTTTGCGGTGAGTCGACCGGCTGTTGCGTTTTGCGGCGTCGCTCAGGGGGGAAATGCAGGGATAATGATCACTCGGTAGCGTTCCTCCCCCCCCCCTATCAAAAGAGAGGGCGCGCTGCCTCAACCCCGCAGTAAAGTGTTAGAGCCCGCATCGCGGGCTTTTTTTGTGCTCCGATGGCCCGGGTCCTGGGCTGCTGGCTTACAGGCTCAGCACCAGTCGCGCCGCAAGCCCCAGAAGGAGAACCCCAAACAGTTGCTGCAGTCGATGGGCGGCGGTAGCGCCCAGCCATCCCCGACCACTTCCCAGGCTGACCAGCAGCGCAACCAGGGCGTACCAGGTTGCGTCGATGCCGGCAGCGAGTCCGGCCATACCCAGCTTGGTAGCCAGCGTCTGCTCAGCCGAGACGAACTGACTGAACAGGGCGGTGAAGAAGATCGCCACCTTGGGATTGAAGAAGGCAATGCCGAAACCCTGCAATGCTGCGCGGGAAACGGAAACCGGCGCTGCGGCCGTGCCTCTGGCTGCTTTACTGTCCGGGGCAGGGGCTCTCAGGGCTTTCCAGCCCAGGTAGAGCAGCATGGCGGCACCGCTCCACTGGAGCAGGGAAAAGAGCAGGGGAGTGTGGGTGACCAGCACTGCCAATCCAAAGGCGGTCAGGCCTGCGTAGAGTGCGATGGCCGCGCCGTGGGCAAGGGCGCTGGCCAGGCCCTGCTGGGGGCCGGCGGCAGCACAGCGCAACACGATCAGCAGGCTGGGGCCCGGACTCATGGCGCCGAGGGCACAGATTCCGGCCAGGGACAGCCAGGCCAAGAGATCCATCAGAATCCCCCTCCCTGGTCCAGCCATTTCTGCTCGGCCGTGGTGGTCTCCCGGCCCAGCGGCGCATTGCGGTGCGGATAGCGCCCGAACTCGTCGATGACCTTCTGGTGGGCGAGCGCATACTGGTAGAAGCTCTCGGCCTGGGCGGCGCCCGTGGCCCCATCCAGATAATCCATACGCAACTGGTTGAAATATCCCACCGAGCGCTGCTGCATATCCTCGCTTTCTGCGTGTTCCAGGGGCATGCCGAGGAAAGCGCGCTGGAATAGTCCCAGCTCCCGGTCGTCCCCCCGCTCGATGACGGTCAGGGCCACTTCCAGTGCCAGCGCGTCGCCGGCAAACGCCCGGGCGGTGCCGCGGTATACATTGCGGGTAAACTGGTCACACAGCAGCACCAGGGCCAGCTCTCCCGCCAGGCTGCGCCGCCAGTCTTCCAGTTCACCGGCCAGGGCTGACTCCACCAGATGGCCGAATCGCTCTTCCATCTCGCTGTCCAGGGCCTCGTTGCGGGTAAACCAGAGCTGCTGGTGCAGTTCGTCCGCGGGTGCCTGCAACTGGTCAGAGCCAAACCAGAACTCCAGTACTTCTGAGGGGTGCGCCATGGGTTCTCCCAATTTTTTTGCCACCGGTGCATCCAACCGGTGATGTCGCCCCATCTTACTGGTGTACAAGGAATTCAGCCAGGAGGCGAAACCATGAAAAGCACTGATACAGGACGTTCCAAACAGGTACAATTTTACGCCGCGCTGGCACTGCTGCTAAGCGCGCTGCCGGCCGCAGCGGCCGAGCTCTCCCTTCCCATGGACGAGGTAGAGCGTGAGCTGGCGCAGAAGACCGAGGAGGTTTTCTCGCGCAAGCTCAACGAATGCCGGCAGGCGCAGGAAAAGAGTGCCGGGGAGGCGGATAAGCCGGTCTATCCGGTACGCATTGCCGACCGGCCCTCATTGCAGGGCGGTGCACTGGGCCATCAGGTGGGCCTGCCCCTGACGGCGCTGTAAAGAAATCGACTACAGGTAACACAGGTAGAGAGCACGATAATGAGAGCGAGAACCAATAACATCACCGCAGCCGGTTCCCGGCTGCTGCTGGGCCTGGTGGCGACCCTGTCGCTGACCGGTTGGGCCCAGGAGGCCCCCGAGCCGCCCCAGCCCCCGGCGGCGGTCGAGGCTCCCGAGACCCGGGAGCATCAACGGGAGATGGAGCGGCTGCAGCGTGAGATGGAGCAACATGCGCGCGAAATGGAAAGCCGCGCCCGCGAGATGGAAAGCCATGCGCGGCACCTGGAGCGGGCTCAGGGCGAAGTGGAGAAGCAGGTGCGGATCCTGCGCGGGGATGACGGCACACTGCGCATCACCACCCGCGACGAGACAGGAGAGCGCAGCGAGGTTCACGTTGACCTGGGCGAGGAGTTCGGCGGCGCCCTGACCCGGCGGATTTACGAGAAGCTGGAGAAGCAGGGCATTCTGGATGAGAAAGGCCTGGTGGTCGAGGAGTCTCTGGATGGGGTGCCGAAGAATATCCAGATCGGTATTTCCAGCGACCTGGATAAGTCTCCACGGCATCAAGAAAGGGAGGGTATTGATATGAGTTGGCTGGTAGGCGTGGTGCTCTTTCTTGGGATTTTCAGCACCCCTGTTCTGATCGTCTGGCTGGTGACCCGCAACAGCTACCGCAAGAAGCAGCTGCTGATGGAAAACATCAACCGCATGGTGGCCGAGGGCCACGACATTCCACCGGAATTGCTCGATGCGATGGAGGGCGAGTCTCCGAGCAAGGCGCGCGACCGCGGCTTTACCCTGATCGCTGTCGGCCTGGCCCTGTTCATCTGGTTGACCATCGCTATCGGCGCAGGTGCCGGTAGCCTGGGCCTGATCCCACTCTTTATTGGTGTGGCCCGCTTCATCAACTGGAAGCTGGATCACCGTTCCGAAGGCCAGGTGGGTTAAGGGCAGGGACCTATGGACCTCAATGACGAGGAACTGATCCGCAGGATCGTCGAGGATGGGGACCAGCGGGCATACGCCCAGCTGGTCCACCGCTATCAGTCACAGCTGCGTTTCTCGCTCCGCCAGCTGTGCGATGGCGACCAAGGCCTCGCAGACGATATGGCGCAGGAGGCCTTCATCAAGGCCTACAAAGCGCTGCCTGCGTTTCGCGGCGACGCGCGTTTCAGCACCTGGCTGTACCGCATCGCCTATAACCTCGTCATGAGTCACAAGCGCAAGAATGCCCCGGAAGTGAACCAGGAGCTGGTGGACCGGGCCCAGGCGGATGAATCGGTGGAAGAGTCCCAGCAGTTGGGGATGGCCCGGGACCTGCAATCCGCCATGGGAGAATTGAGTGAAGCCCAGCGCCAGGCAGTGCACCTGTGCATGCAGCGGGGCTTCTCCCACGAGGAGGCGGCCAGTATTATGAAGTTGCCGCTGGGTACGGTAAAATCCCACGTTAACCGAGCGCGGGCCAAGCTGCAGACACTGTTGCAGGCGTGGCGCGAGGAGGTAGTCAGTGGATAGCTTTGATCAAAAACACAGCAAGATCGATGGCATGACAGATTCGGCACTACTGGGCAATGACCCGGAATTCGATGCCTGGCTGAGCCGCGAGCTGAAGTTCGACGAGCCCTATCTCGACGACAACGGCTTCTGCGAGCAGGTAATGGCCAGGCTTCCCGCGCCGTCCAGACGCTCGGAAAAACGCGCTAGCCGCATGCAGTATGCCGCAGTGGTTGCGGCATCGGCCATCGTCGCCTGGCAGTTCCCCTTTGATGCCGTCGTTACCGAAGCCGTGCGCCAGTCCATCAGCCTGTATTCCCTGGTTGGCTTGGGTCTGCTGGCTTCACTGGCGACCATGACGGGCGGGATTCTCGCGGCGCGCCGCTGAGAGGCAGTCCAGCTCTGGCATAGACTCAGCCGTTATCTGGATCCGGCCGCTGCGGCGGCCGGACAATCACTCTCTCTCCCCCAGGCCTCTCTTTTCCGGCGCCTGCCGGTGCTTTAGGCTTCTCCAGCCCAGCCATCAACCACCAGGTCGCGCCAGCCGCTCCGGGCTGTCCGTTCTGGCATTCGGGACGACCCAGGTTGGGTTGGGTATCAGCGAGTGCCGTACTGGTTGAGGGTGATCTCACCGCGTTTCGTCACCCTCAGGGCTGGCAGAATGGAGCGGCGCAGCCCCAGTTTGGCCTGTAGTTCATAGGGCACAGCATCCCGCGGTCGTCCCAGCAAGTCGGCTGCCGCCATCAGCGAGCCGACCAGACTGGCGGTGGCGTCTACGGTAATATCCTCCTGCCCGTAGGCCGGAACCGGCCTGAGGTTGCTGGCGGTACCGGTGACCACTTTGTGCCCTGCCAGCTTGAGGGTGTAGTAGAGGCCTGACAGGGCCAGTTCGGAGTTGTTGGGATTGAAAACCCGCAACCGGATCCGGAAGCGCAGCTCGTTCCCGCTGGATGGCAGGGGTTCCAGGGCCACGATCTCAACCTCCGGTTCCTGGAAGGAGGGTGAGAGCACCGCGCAACCGGTCAGTCCCGCCAGTAGTAGCAGGGTGAAGAACAGCGGAATACTTCTGGGCATCAATGATCTCCCGGGTCGGTTGGCGTAGAATTCCTGTTAATCCTAGACCGCGCCAGTGCCAATTGGTTTGCCTGGATCCCGGGGCAAACAGCCAGGCCAGGCTGCGAGTCGTAAAAACCATGATATTCAGATCTTGCCGCCCATGAAGACAAAAGTCGCCCTGATCTCCGCACTGGTGCTATTACTGCTGGCCTCCTGGCGCTGGTTGCTGCTGCCCGCAGTGGATAGTCGCCTCAACCAGTACCTGGGACAGGGCCAGCCACCCCTTTCCACCAGAGCGCAGGAGTTGCATCGCTCTCTGCTGGTGGGCGACCTGCATGCAGACAGTTTTCTCTGGGCCCGTGATCTGGCCGATGCCTCGGCCTACGGCCATCTGGACCTCCCCCGTGCCCGCACCGGCAACCTGGCCATCCAGGTGTTCACGGCAGTAACCAAGTCACCCCGGGGTCTGAATTACGAGGAAAATGCCAGCGATGCCGGCGACAACATCACCTTGCTGGCGGTGGCCCAGGGCTGGCCACTGCGCACCTGGGACAGCCTGCTCGAGCGGGCGCTGTACCAGTCGGAACGGTTGCACCGGCTTGCCTCGAACCGGCCTGAAGCCATCGTGTCGGTCAAGACCGCGGCCGACCTGCGGAAGGCCCTGGCACAGCGCAGTGATGGCGAGGGCCCCCTGGCTGCGATCCTTGGAATCGAAGGTGCACACCCGCTGGAAGGAAAACTGGAAAACATTGCTGTCCTGTATGACGCCGGTTTTCGCGTCATGGGCCTGCAGCATTTCTTCGACAATGAGCTGGGTGGCTCCCTGCACGGGGTGAGTGGGGCGGGCCTGACCGACTTCGGGCGCCAGGCCGTGCTGGAAATGACACAGCGCTCGATCATCATCGATGTGGCCCATTCCTCGGAGCAGGTGGTGCGCGATGTCCTGTCCCTGACCGAGCGCCCGCTCATCGTGTCCCATACCGGCCTGAAGGGGCACTGTGACTCGGCTCGCAACATCAGCGATGATCTGATGCGACAGATTGCCGACCGGGGCGGACTGATCGGTGTGGGATTCTGGGATGGGGCCGTCTGTGATCCCAGCCCCGGGAGCGTGGTGAGCGCTATCCGTTATGGCATCGACCTCCTTGGTGTCGAGCATGTGGCCCTGGGGTCGGACTATGACGGCACGGTGGCAGTCACCTTCGACGCCGGTGAGCTGGGGGTGTTGACCGAGGAGATGCTTCGTCAGGGCTTTACGGAATATGAGATACGCCGGGTGATGGGCGAGAATCTGCGCGACTTCCTCCTGGCCCAGCTGCCACAGGGTTGATCCCAGGATCTGGATCGGCCGGGCACGCCATCAGCTATAAATGGAGTTGGTGTGTGCAACGGAGCCCTGCGGTGTATTCCGATCTGGACAATTCGATCGACTTCCTGCGCCGGCTCCTGTACCGGGCTCAGTCAGAGAAACAGGAGGGGCAGGAAGATTCTTCCGCCCTGGAGGGGCTGGAAGAAATCACCCCCGAGCCGGTATCCGAGGCTGCCCTGACCGTGGCCGCCTCCCTGAATGATGTCTGGAAGGACTTTCTCGCCCATACCCCATTCGTTATTGCCAGTTTCATGGTGCTGATCGCCACCTGGCTGATCGTGATCATGTTGCGCCGCTTCGGTTGGCACCTGTTCCAGCGCACCACTTCCCGCAAATCCCTGCAGGACCTGTTCGTCAGACTGCTCACCATCGTGATCTGGGTGCTGGGACTGCTGTTCGCGGCCATGGTGCTGTTTCCCGGACTGACACCCGCCAAGGCTTTGGGGGCGGTGGGCCTGTTGTCGGTGGCGATCGGCTTTGCCTTCAGGGATATGTTCGAGAATTTCTTTGCCGGGATCCTGATCCTATGGCGTTTCCCGTTCGAGGAGGGGGACGTGATCGCCTGCGAGTCGATTGTCGGTCGGGTGGAGTCGGTGGAGGTCCGCAATACCACCATCCGTCGTATGACCGGCGAGCTGGTGATCGTGCCAAACCTGTTTCTGTTCAAGAACCCCTGTGAAGTCCTGACAAACCGGGTAAAGCGCCGCGTCAGCATTACCGCTGGTGTGGCCTATGGAGAGGATATAGAGGAGTCAGTGAAGGTGATCGCGGCAGCGGTGAAGGAGTGCCGGACCGTCCGCGATGATGAGCAGGTGCAGGTCTTCCCGGAAGGCTTTGGTGAGAGCAGTGTCGATATCGAAGTCACCTGGTGGACAGGTTCGACCCCGGGCCAGGTCAGGGAATCGATTGGCGAGGTGGTCACCGCGATCAAGAAAGCGCTGGATGCGGCGGGCATCGAGATTCCGTTCCCCTACCGCACTCTGACCTTCAAGGAGCCCCTTAATCTGGTACGGGGGGAGGGCCGCTCCCCTGGCGCCGGGGCGGAGGGCGATGCCGGCTAGCGGCGTTTTTTCCCGCAGACCGGGATGCCACTCTGACCGCCCCTCTGGCAATACGCTCTCGCAATGGTCCGCAGCGGGCTGCGGGTCAGATGGTGCTGTCCGGCTGATTTTCAGGGCGCGCCTTGATGAACGCCGGTATCTCATTACAGGCCAGCATGATGCGGTGAATGGCCGGGTATTCGGCGATATCCATGCCAAAGCGCTCGGAGCTGTAGATCTGCGGTATCAGGCAGCACTCGAGCAGTCCCGGCTGTTCTCCGGCAGCGAAGGGGGACGGATTCAATTGGTTTTCCAGGGCAACAAAGCCCTCGTGAATCCAGTGTCGGATCCAGTCCACTTTCTGCTCGTCAGTCAGGCCGTATTCAGACTGCAGGTAGCGCAGGATGCGCAGGTTCTGCACCGGCTGGATATCACAGGCAATTCCATACGAAAGTGCCCGGATACGGGCACGCTCCAGCGGTGCTGTCGGCAACAGCGCCGGCTGCGGATGTGTCTCATCGAGCCACTCGAGGATTGCCAGGGATTGAGTCAGCACCTGCTGGCCATCTACCAGGGCGGGTACCAGTCCCTGCGGGTTCAGGCGCGTGTATTCCTCCCCTCGTTGCTCGTTCTTGAGCAGGTTGACCGCCCTGTAATCAAAATCCAGACCCTTCAGGTACAGCCCGATCCGGACCCGGTAGCTGGCGGAGGAGCGAAAGTAGCCGTGTAGTTCCATCGTGTTGTTTATCCCATCCGGTGTGTTGTCGCGGCATCAGCGGGCGTTTCGCGCAAACATAACGTGCCAGGGCCAGTCCTGAATAACAAAAATGTCTTTGCACGCCGTATAATGCGCCACCGTTTATCTCCGGGAGCGAGCCCGCTCTGCGGCGGTGCTGTGTGAGTCCCCTGCAGGGAGGTCCGCACTGCCGCCCGGCGACGAAGTGGTTACAATTGAAACCAATGTTAGATACATTTGTAACCCCGTACAACCCGGGCACCTTGAGCAAAGGTTCCGGAGAGGCAAGCAGGAGAGGCTGAACAGCGGCAATGAACAGTGAAAAGAACCGGCACGAAGAGGCCGGCGCCCCGGACGACCTGCGTCTGGAAAAGTTTTTACCCTACCGGCTCTCGGTGCTGTCCAATCGGGTGAGTAATGCCATCGCGCAGGCCTATGGCGAGCGGTTCGAGCTCACAATCCCGGCCTGGCGGGTGATGGCGATTCTCGGACGATTCCCTGACCTGTCCGCCGCGGATCTGGTCGAGCAGACCGCGATGGACAAGGTGGCAATCAGTCGCGCGGTGTCCGCGTTGTTCCGCAATGATTACATCACCCGCAGTGAGGATCCCGCTGACCGGCGCCGGCAGGTGCTCAACCTGTCGCCGCTGGGCCGCGATGTTTACGAGCGCATCGTGCCCCTGGCCCAATACTACGAGAACGACCTGATGGCCTCGCTCAGTGCCGAGGAGCGAAAGCAGCTGGACAGCATCATTGAAAAGCTGATGGATCGCGCGCAGGCCTGGGCCGAGCGCGGGCTGATCGATTGAAGTTAACGAATTAAAGGAGAAGTCACATGTTTGAGAAATTCACCAGCCTGCCACCGGATCCCATTCTCGGCCTCCTTGCCAGCTACCGGGTGGATGAGAACCCCAACAAGATCGACCTGGGGGTGGGTGTCTACAAGGATGAGAGTGGCCATACCCCGGTACTGCAGTCGGTAAAGGAAGCAGAAACCAGGCTGCTGCAGGGTGAGGAGACCAAAGCCTATATCGGTCCGGCCGGCACCCCGGGTTTCAACAGCGCCATGCAGGAATTGGCGCTCGGTGAGGGCCATCCCGCCCTGATCGCCAACCGGGTGCGCTCCGTGCAGACGCCGGGCGGTTGCGGTGCCCTGCGGGTACTGGCAGAACTGGTCAACCGCGCGCGGCCCGGTGCGCGGGTATGGGTCAGCGATCCCACCTGGGCCAATCATGTACCGCTGCTGGGCAATGCGGGCCTGAAGATTGAAAGCTATCCCTATTACGACCGCGCCACCAGCAGCCTCCGTTTCGATGAAATGGTAGAGACGCTGAAAAATGTAGGCGAGGGCGACCTTGTGCTGCTGCATGCCTGCTGTCACAACCCCTGTGGCGCGGACCTGACCCGTGAACAGTGGAAGGTGATTGCTGAAATGGCGCAGAAGCAGGGATTTACGCCATTTATTGATATGGCCTACCAGGGTTTCGGTGACAGCCTCAGTGACGATGCCTGGGGCCTGCGACTGATGGCCGAATCTGTTCCGGAAATGCTGCTCGCCGTGTCCTGCTCAAAGAATTTCGGTCTTTACCGCGAACGCGTCGGCATGGCACTGGTTATCTACAACGATGCCGCTGCAGCGGACAACGGCCAGAGCCAGTTGCTGAACGTCGTGCGCGGCAACTACTCCATGCCCCCGTCCCACGGGGCAGCGATCGTGGAAGCGATCCTCACGGATGCCGGCCTCCGCGCCAACTGGGAAGCCGAGCTGACCGAAATGCGTGAGCGCATCAACAGCCTGCGCTCTGGCGTGGTCGAGAGCCTGGCCGCCGCCGGTGCCCCGGGGGATTTCTCCTTTATCCAGCGACAGAAAGGCATGTTCTCGTTCCTGGGAATTTCCGCCGAGCAGGTGCAGCAGTTGCAGAAGGAATACTCCATCTACATGGTGGACTCCAGCCGGATCAGTATTGCCGGCCTGAGTCAGGGCAATATGGAATATTTCAGCAAGGCAGTAGCCGCTGTACTCTGACAGCAGTGACGCAGGGCAGAAACTTCGGGCCGGCCGCCGCGCTCGCCTGAGGGGCCCTGTTGAACGAGCTGTGAAGCAATAGAGCTCTGAAAGAATAGAGCTTTCAAAGAGAGTCCCGTGTGTTTAGCGGGATGTTTCTTGTTTGCACGACAAATGGACGTTTGAGGTAAACAACCCGTGTCAAAGGTCTCCCCGGAAATCTGGACTCCCGCAAGCTGGCGCAGGCTCGAGGCCAGGCAGCAGCCGAACTATCGCTCGCCGGAAGACGTTGAGCAGGTCCGCAATACGCTATCCGGTTACCCTCCACTGGTTTTCGCCCAGGAGGCGAGAGATCTCCGCCGCCAGTTGGCACAGGTCGCCGAGGGCAAGGCATTCCTGTTGCAGGGCGGTGACTGTGCAGAGTCTTTCTCGGACTTCAATGCCAACCGCATCCGTGACACCTTCAAGGTGCTGCTGCAGATGGCGGTGGTGCTCACCTTCGCCGGCAATATGCCGGTGGTGAAGGTGGCGCGGATGGCAGGGCAGTATGCCAAGCCCCGCTCTTCGGACACCGAAACAGTCGATGGCGTGGAGCTGCCCAGTTATCGTGGCGATATCATCAACGGCATTGAGTTTACCGAGGCGGCCCGCCAGCCGGACCCGGACCGCATGCTCACGGCTTACAACCAGTCTGCGGCGACCCTGAATCTGCTGCGCGCCTTTGCCCAGGGCGGCCTGGCGGACCTGCACCAGGTGCACGGCTGGAACCTGAGCTACCTGGAGAGCAATCCCCAGCGGGAGAAGTACGCCCAGCTGGCGGAGCGCCTGCAGGAGGCACTGGAGTTTATGGCCGTCTGCGGCGTGAATTCCGACAACACCCCGGCAATCCGTGAGACGGTGCTGTACACCTCCCACGAGGCACTGTTGCTGGATTACGAGCAGGCCCTGACCCGCACCGACAGTCTCACGGGCAAATGGTACGACTGCTCTGCCCATATGCTCTGGATCGGTGAGCGTACCCGGCAGTTGGACGGTGCTCATGTAGAGTTTCTCTCCGGTGTCTGGAACCCCATCGGCGTCAAGGTGGGGCCGGGTATGGGGACCGACGAGCTGCTCCAGTTGATCGAACGCCTCGATCCCAATAACGAGCCGGGGCGCCTGACCCTGATCACCCGCATGGGTGCCGATACCCTCGGCGATAAACTGCCGGCCCTGGTGCAGGCGGTACAGAGGGAAGGGCGCAAGGTGATCTGGAGTACTGACCCGATGCACGGCAATACGGTAAAGGCCAGCAGTGGCTACAAGACCCGGGATTTCGACAAGATCCTGCGAGAGATCCGCGACTTTTTTTCAGTGCACCGCGCCGAAGGCACCCATCCAGGGGGGATTCACCTGGAAATGACAGGACAACACGTCACTGAGTGCACTGGGGGTGCCTGGAAGATCTCCGAGGAAGACCTGGCAACCTGCTACGAAACACAATGCGATCCGCGCCTGAACGCCGATCAGGTGTTGGAGCTGGCCTTCCAGCTATCTGACTGGTTGCGCAGCGGCCGCGCTGGCTGAAATCGTCAACCTGGAAACTGGCGGGGTAGGGAAACTGTACCGGCTCTTCATAGGCAACAAGAACTACTCGTCGTGGTCATTGCGGCCGTGGGTCCTGTTGCGCCAGTTACAAATTCCTTTTGACGAGCAACTGGTGCCGTTTGATGAGGGCGGCAGCTGGGAGAAATTTCGCCATTTTTCACCCAATGGCCTGGTGCCCTGTCTTGAGGATGGCGATATTACGGTGTGGGACTCACTGGCGATTGTCGAGTATATCGCTGAACATTACCCACAAGTCTGGCCCGAATCCAACGCTGCCCGCGCATGGGCCCGCTGTGCCGCGGCGGAAATGCACTCCGGTTTCGCTGCCCTGCGCAGTCAGTGTCCGATGAACTGCGGCGTTACCATTTCATTGAGAGCCCTGACTCCAGCGCTGCAGAAAGATCTCAACCGCATCGCCGAGCTGTGGCAACAGGGGCTGCAACGGTTTGGGGGCCCTTTTCTGGCGGGCGATCGCTTTACCGCCGTGGATGCCTTTTTCGCCCCGGTTGCTGTTCGTGTGCAGGGTTTCGGCTTGCCACTGCCCGAAGCGGCTGCGGCCTATGTCCGGCGCCTGCTCGGGTTGCCTGTGATGATCAAGTGGGTCGACGAAGCCCTGCTCGAACCCTGGCGTGAACCCAGCCACGAGCAGGAATTGCTGCAGTCTGGCACCCTGGTCGAGGACCGTCGCGTCCAGCCCACCTGAACCCTGTCCTCACTGGAACCACCGGTTCCGATTCATGGCATACCACTCCGAGCTGTGAGCTCATATTGTGGCGTCATAGTACCTAGCAATCGTTGTCCTTTGCGTAATAAACGCAATAAGTCGTTATCCAATGTGGGCGTTGGCCGATAACCACCCCCGAGGTGACTTTAGCCGCCAGGTGTTTTGCCCCTCAGGTAGCGGACGAGGGCAAAAGAGATCAGTAGTTGGAGGCAAGACACGCCATTGGGTGGTATTTGGCGCAGAACTCCGGTTAAATCATTTGAAGGACTGCATTCTCCACCGTCTAGGGATCACGGTTTATGCGCGTACTCCATATCGCGTACCAACAGCTCCGCCGTTACGGGAAGACAAGGGTCAGTTGGGCCCAGAAGCTTACCAATGGCCTGATCAAGAACGATCATTTCGTCCACACGTTCAGTGACCGGGATGTGGCCGCCTTTGAGGCGCCTCTGGGTATTCGTGACCTGGGCAAGAGCAAGGCGAATCGTCGACTGCTGGAGACGGTGGAGGCGGTCGATCCTGACCTGGTGATCGCCGGGCATTGCGACATCATCACCAACGAGACGCTGGCAGAAATTCGCAAGCGCAACCCCTCAGTGAGCATCGCACACTGCAACAACGATCCTCTGTTCGTGCCCAGTAATGTGGAACGTATCAAGCACCGTGCCCGTGTTGCGGACGCCGTTTTTGTCTCTACCGGCCGCCCGGAACTCAGGCAGTTTGAGGGACTGGGAGCAAGGGTCTATCACATGCCCAATCCGGTCGACCCGGCAAAGGAGGGCATGAACAACGCCGGCAGGACGGATCTGGAAACGGATCTCCTCTTTTGCAGTAACAGCACCAACCTGACGAAGCGCCTGGAATTGGTAAAGTGGCTCAAGGATTCCCTGCAGGGAGAGCTCAATTTCAGGACTTACGGCAGTTTCGGCGAACCTCCAGTGTGGGGGCGGGATTACGATCGGGCATTGGCCAACACCCGCATGGGACTCAACCTGAATCGCCAGGAGGGACATTACTGGTACTCCTCTGCCCGAATGGCGCAGCTGGCCGGAAACGGGATTCTGCAATTCACCCATAGCGGCCCACGTTTCGATGAGTTATTGCCGGCGGAGTCGGTTGTGTACTTTGACGACCGAGAAGACCTGCTGCGCAAGGTACGTGAGTTCCACAACGACGATGCGAAACGGCGCTCGTGGGCCGCAAGAGCACGGGAATTCTTCCATACGGAAATGAATTCACAGCTCTATGCGCAATATATCGTCGAGGCTTCACTGTTGCAGGCTTTCACCCATGATTATGTGTGGGCGCGGGACATCGTTCAGGATGGATTGCGCCAATGACCATCCGGCTTGCCGCCAGTCAGCCCTTTGCCCGCGGTGGCAACAGGCTCTGCTACGTCCATCCGGAGGACAATTCGCTCTGTATCAAGGTGCGGCGGCCGGATTTCACACTGGCAGACCGCCGTCGTAAGAAAGGCTTCCCGAAAAATCTCAAGCCTCTCTCCTCGTTCGACGACAATCTCGAGGAGGCAAAAGTAATGTCTGCCCTGCAGAGGCGGTTCGGCGAGCTTGTTTTCCGGCACGTCAGTCACTGTTTTGGATTTGTAGATACCGACATGGGGCGAGGCCTTGTTTCTGAGCTGATCAGGGATGGCAACGGCGCGATATCCCAGACACTGAAAAAAGTCATCTGGGATGAGGCCTTCAACCGAGAATGCCGCCGGGCAGTCACCGAGTTGTGTCAGTTCTGGGCAGCCAACCTGGTGCCTTCAAGGCATCTCCTGTTACACAATATCGTTGTCCAGCGTGATAGCGAGGGCGCGATCAAAAGGCTGGTAGTGATTGACGGGCTGGGCAGTGCGGCACTGCTGCCCATGGGCTTGTTACCGAGATCGCTTCAGCGCAAAAAAATCGAAAAGAAAATTGCCGTCATGCACGGGCGCATCGAGACGTTACTTGGCCAGAGGAAGCAGGCCAGGTTTCCCGGTTATCACGGGCTATTGATGCATGATGGTGTCTCTTCCCAATGATACGGAAATCATTATGGCAGTTAACATGGAATCACTTCGTGTCGCACAGGCCCTGGCGGGTGCCGATCAGGGCGGTGCTGAGAACTTCTTCACGCGTCTGGCAACGGGCCTGCAGCAGGCCGGAACCATTACTCAGAAGGCATTCATTCGCGGTCACCAACATCGCCTGGAGTCCTTGAGAAGTGGCGGGGTGACGGCCGAGGGCTTCCGGTTTGGAGGCCCGCTCAACCAGGTCGATCGCTTCCGCTTCCGGCGGGCGTTGCGGGCCTTCCAGCCCGATATTGTGCTCACCTGGATGAGTCGTGCCAGCAAGCTGACGCCGAAGGGAGATTACTCACTCGTCAGCCGCCTCGGGCACTACTACAACCTCAAGTACTACCGGCATTGCGACTACTGGCTGGGCATTTCCCGCGGTATCTGCGATTACCTGGTCCGGGAAGGGATGCCGGCCGACCGTGTTTTCCATATTCCCAACTTTGCGGATGAGGGTGATGTGGAGCCCCTGCCGCGGGACAGCTTCCATACGCCAGCGGACCGCCCGCTGCTGCTCGCCGCCGGTCGCCTCCATACCAACAAGGGTTTCGACACCTTACTGCAGGCGCTTGTGAAGGTGCCAGATGCCATCCTGTGGCTGGCTGGCGCCGGGCCGGAGGAAAAGTCCCTGAAGGAACTGTGCCGGCAGCTCGGGCTGGATGAGCGGGTGCGCTTCCTCGGTTGGCGCGGAGACGTGACTGCCTTGATGCGAACCGCTGATATGTTTATCTGCCCGTCACGGCATGAAGGGCTGGGATCTGTGATCATGGAGTCCTGGGCACATGGCTGCCCGGTGATCGCGACGGACTCCCAGGGACCGGGTGAATTAATCGAGTCGGGAGTCAATGGCATTATTACGCCTGTGGATCAACCGGGGCCCCTCGGGTCGGCAATCACTGGTCTGATCGCCGACGAGGCCGCGCGCAGGCAGCTGTCGGAAGCCGGTCAACGCCACTATCGAAAGCATTTCAGTCGTGCCGTAATTGTCGACCAGTACATTGACCTATTTGGCACACTGAAACGCAGGCCCTGATAGGGTAGCGACGATTCCCGATTAAGCGATTTGCCGGGCTGTTTCTGAATGGGTCACGCCCGGCAATGCCCCCCCTGGTCCTGCGGACCATCCCTTCACTGTCCTGACAGGCAGTAAAGTCCAATCGGCACGGTTCCCCTCAGGCTGGTCCCGCAGCCAGTCCCTCCAACTTGTGACCATCTGGGTAGATGTGTTCACAGGAGTGTCTGCAGGATTTTGGCAGCAGTTTTTAGGCCCCTTAATAAGTCGTTATCAGCTGGCATTTATCACTGCAGATCAACCTTTTCGCGCAATTGTTTACCAGCGCAGCGGGAGGCGTCCTGAAAAAGTGTCGTTTTGCCGTGTCAGGGAGGGGATCGGACCCGGGTGAATGGCAGTTGGCGCAAAAATCCGGGTAAACTCGGGCGCTTATACGTGACCGTATTCTAACAAGAGAGAGGAACTAGCCGATGCGTCAATCCCTGATCGCGCTTTCCATCGCCGCGGCCATCGCAGCCGCTGCCGGTTGTAGCAAGGAGGCTTCTCAGGCCCCGACTGCGGCCGAGAATGTACAGGTTCAGGCCAGCGCCGCCGCTGATGCTAACAGCTCCGTGGTCGCCAGCAATCCGCTCCTTGCCGAGTGGACCGGCCCCTACGGCGGCGTACCTGCGTTCGATAAGATGCGCGTCGAGGACCTGAAGCCTGCGATGGAATTCGCCATGGCAGAAAACCTGCGCGAGATCGATGCCATCGCCGCCAACCCGGAACCGGCGACTTTCGCCAACACCATTGCCGAGCTGGAGCGCAGTGGCGCAGAGCTTGATCGCGTATTTGCCTACTATGGCATCTGGTCTGCCAATATGTCCTCCCCGGAGTTCCGTGAGGTCCAGGGCGAACTGGCCCCGAAACTGGCGGATTTCCAGTCCAGAATCATTCAGAACGATGCCCTGTTCCAGCGCATCAAAGCCATTTACGATGCCCGCACCAAGTCTGATCTCGACGCAGAGCAGCAGCGTGTTGTGGAGCTGATCTACAACGAGTTTGCCAACAATGGGGCCACCCTGACCGGTGAGGCCAAGCAGCGCTATGCCGAAATCAACAAGCGCCTTGCGGAGCTGCACACCAAGTTTGCAAACAACGTGCTGGCAGATGAAGAGGGGTACACCCTGTTCCTGAGCAGCGATCAGTTAAGTGGCCTGCCGGAGTCTTTCGTGAAGGCTGCAGCGGCGCTTGCAGAGGAGCAGGGCCAAAAGGGTAAATTCGCCATTACCAATACCCGTTCTTCCATGGACCCCTTCCTGACCTACTCCGACAACCGCGAGCTGCGGGAAAAGGTCTGGCGCAATTACTACAGCCGTGGTGACAACGGTGGTGAGCATGACAATAACGCCATCATCGCCGAGATCCTCAAGCTTCGCGACGAGCGTGTAGAACTGCTGGGCTTTGACAACTATGCCCAGTGGCGCCTGCAGGACCGTATGGCCAAGACCCCCGAGCGCGCCATGGAGCTGATGGAAGCCGTATGGCCGGCCGCAGTGGCCCGCGTGGAGCAGGAAGTGGCGGACATGCAGGCACTGGCCGACGGGGAAGGTGCGGATATCACCATCAAGCCGTGGGATTACCGCTACTACGCCGAGAAGGTGCGGAAAGCCAAGTACGACCTGAACTCCGACGAGGTGAAGCAGTACCTGCAGTTGGACAAGCTGCGTGAGGCGATGTTCTTCGTCGCCGGCGAATTGTTCAACTTTGCCTTCAGCCCGGTGGAAGAGGGCAGTGTGCCGGTCTTCCATGAGGACGTGAAAGTCTGGGAAGTGAACGATAAGACCACCGGTGAGCACATCGGTCTGTGGTACCTGGATCCGTTCGCCCGCTCCGGCAAGCGCTCCGGTGCCTGGGCGACCATGTACCGTGACCACACCACCTTCGATGGCAAGACCAACGTACTGTCTTCCAACAACTCCAACTTCATCAAGGGTGCGCCGGGCGAGCCTGTGCTGGTGAGCTGGGACGATGCCGAGACCTTCTTCCATGAGTTCGGCCATGCGCTGCACTTCCTGGCTTCCAATGTCTCCTACCCGACGCTGAACAGCGGTGTGCGTGATTACACCGAGTTCCAGTCACAGCTGCTGGAGCGCTGGTTGTCCACCGATGAGGTGATCGACAACTACCTCGTGCACTACAAGACCGGAGAGCCGATCCCCGCGGAGCTGGTCGCCAAGATCAAGAAGGCTTCCAAGTTCAACCAGGGTTTTGCGACCACTGAATACCTGGCCTCCGCACTGGTGGATATGAAGTTCCACACTGCCGATCCGGAGGGTATCGACCCGGACAAGTTCGAGCGCGAAACTCTGGAAAAGCTGGGTATGCCGGATGAGCTGGTAATGCGTCACCGCTCTCCACACTTCGGCCATATCTTCTCCGGTGAAGGTTACTCCGCTGGTTACTACGGCTATATGTGGGCCGACGTGCTGACTTCTGATGCGGCCGAGGCCTTCACCGAGGCAGAAGGCGGCTTCTACGATAAGGGCGTGGCCCAGAAACTGGTGGATCATCTGTTTGCCCCGCGCAACGCCGTGGATCCGGCTGATGCCTACCGCGCATTCCGCGGCCGCGATGCCCGCATCGACGCACTGATGCGCGACCGCGGTTTCCCGGTGCCGGAAAAGCAGTCAGAAGCGAAGAAAACCACGGTTGCGGTCAAAGACTGACAACAGGCTTTGCAGCTGATAGTAAAAGCCGCGGTGCGAGAGCGCCGCGGCTTTTTTATTGAGTAATTCGCAACGTTGATTGATGCCAATCAGAACGCATGCGAGAACATCAGCCTCGCCCGCCAGACCTCCAGCCCCTCGCCGGAAATGTTCTCCTGGGATATTTCCGCTTCCATGAAACTTGATTCGGACATATACCACTGTGCGCCAACCCTCGCCAGACCGCTGAATTTCGAAGTTGCCTGGTAACCGCCGCTGGTGATACCCCGGGCGACATCGACGTCGTTAGCCAACTGAAAAGCCATTCTTGAGCCGAATTCGAAATAGGCTGCGGCGACGCTGGTCCGGTTCAGGGGAAATCGTCGGGAAATGACCAGACTTGTTTCGGAGTAACTGATGCTGCTACTGGTGTCTCTGGTGTTCAGTTGCAGTGTTTCGCCTTGAAACAGGCCACGCAGGTTGGAGTTTTCGGTCTCCGCGTGGGAGTAGTTGAGGTAGGCTTGCGGCTGGAAGCCCCACTCCTGCCATGAGTAATAGCCCTCAAGCCCGATATTGAAGAACCACTCGTCGGTTTCGCTATTGCCGCGGAATGAAGCCAGCGCTGTCTCTGTTTCCGTGTAGGAATAATTGAGGTTGGAGTTGAATGCCAGGCTGTTACTGAGGTAATGGCCGAAATAGGGGCCGATGGAGATGCGATCTGAGCGGGTCTCCAGAAACCCTCTGAAACCCTCGCCCTCATAACGGGAGACCGCCGCTGCACCACCAACAAAAGTGCGTTTTGCAATTTTCCGGTGGGCTCCAAAGCTCAGGCGAGATTCGTTTGAATCGAAATTCCTGTCCCCCCTTCGGTCGCGAAGCTCTGTGTGGTCTACATCGCTCCAGACATCCCAGTCATCGGACACTTTGTCGTAGTCGGGCAGGTATTCACTGGTAAAGCGGGCAGCCAGTGGCAAGTCCGACTTGCCGCTGTCGTACGACTCATACCATTGACCCCGATAGCCATCGGGACAGTAGACCCGATTGCCGGCATAGGTCGCATTGACGTACTGGCCGGACAGCGGGTCGACGCAGACTATCCATCTCAGTGGTGCTCTATCCGGCTCCTGTGCTGCAATGTCTCCGCCTTCCACCTCGGGAGGCAGGGTACCGATTGGTCTCTCCGGATCAACGGGTACCTGTGGGGTGATGCCGGTGGGGGGCAGTTTGCCGACTGGTTGCTCGGGGTCGACCGGCACTTCCGGGGTAACCCCCGTGGGTGGCACTGTGCCGATCGGGCTTTCCGGATCGATGGGTACCGTGGGCGTAACTCCTGTTGGCGGCAATGTGGCGATGGGCGACTCAGGATCGACAGGCACTTCCGGCATCACGCCGGTGGGTGGCAGCGTGCCGATCGGGCTCTCAGGATCGACTGGTAGTGCCGGCGTAACCCCTGTTGGTGGCAATGTGGCGATGGGCGATTCAGGATCGACAGGCACTTCCGGCATCACGCCGGTGGGTGGCAGCGTGCTGATCGGGCTCTCAGGATCGACTGGTAGTGTCGGCGTAACCCCTGTTGGTGGCACTGTGGCGATGGGCGACTCAGGATCGACAGGCACTTCCGGCATCACGCCCGTGGGTGGCAGCGTGCCAATCGGGCTCTCCGGGTCGACCGGGACCTGGGGCGTGATTCCTGTCCCGGGCGGCCTCAGGGTAGGGACTTCCGGAGTAATGCCTGTTCCGGGTGGCCTCAGGGTAGGGACTTCCGGGGTAATGCCTGTTCCGGGCGGTCTCAGGGTTGGCACTTCAGGGGTGATTCCAGTTCCGGGCGGACGCAGTACCGGCACTTCCGGAGTAACCCCTACTCCCGGCGGGACAACAGGAATCTCGGGTGTAATTCCGACAAAATCCGGGGGAGGGATTACTCCGATAGGAGGGATCGGTTTGGTGCCCGGGAACTGTGGAAGAATGATCGGGTCGGCTTTCTGGTTCTCATTGTCGATCGAGCAGGGTCGATCGCCGCTGAGGTCGAGCAGCACATGGGTACCGCCGTTACTGAAAACCAGGACGGGTGAGACAGAGATATGGGGGCCGGGGGCAGTGCGGCTCCACTGGTCGACGATGTCTTTTGTGTTAACGACCTGCAGGCCAAAACTACCGGGGGATGTCAGTGACAGCCACACGGAGCGCGTTTGGTCGAACGTTGCGCCAACATAGATCAGTTTTCCGCTGGCATTGCAGTTGGCCCCCAATGCCGGGACAGCAAATGCCGCGAGTCCAAAGACGCCGGCGAGCCGGCAAAATGAAATCCGTTTCATCCTTACAGTCTAGACACTGAGGATGAAGCGCCCGCTCTTCGCCGGTAGCGAGGCAGTTGGGGAAGGGGCGGTGAGAAACCCGGCGCTGGCGATAATCCGTGCCCAGGAGTTTCGATTGGAGCTGGCTGTAGCCGGGGAGTAACGGTCCGGGACGATGGCGGATTACCGCCATCGTCATTTCAGAGTCGTGCTACTGCCGTCGCTGGAAGACACTTTTGCCTTCAACCCAGGTCTCTGCGACCCTGACCTGCCAGATCTCCTGCGGGTCGATGGTAAAGATATCCCGCTCGAGAAGAATGAAGTCGGCAAGCTTGCCGGGCTCGAGGTTACCGATAACCTGCTCCTGGTGGCTGGCATAGGCCGCATCCAGGGTGAAGGCCCGCAACGCCTCTTCCTGTGTCATGGCCTCCTGGATCCGCCACCCCGTGGCTGGTTGCCCGCTGCGGTCGCGGCGGGTTACGGCGGCGTGGATACCAAACAGGGGATTCACCGGCTCCACGGGGAAGTCGGAGCCGGCGGCAATGCGGGTGCCCTGGTCCAGGAACTTCCGCCAGGCGTAGGCTCCGTCGAGGCGCTCGTTGCCCAGGCGGTCGCCGGCCATGTTCTTGTCACTGGTGGCGTGGATCGGCTGCATGGAAGCGATCAGGTTGAGTTCCGGAAAACGGGCAATATCTTCGACCCGGAGAACCTGTGCGTGTTCGATGCGGTGGCGATAGGGCGTCTGGTCTTTTTTCTTGTCGAGGGTTTTCAAATGATCCAGCACGAGCTGGTTGGCGCGGTCGCCAATGGCGTGCACGTTGACCTGAAAGCCCTTGTCTATCGCCAGTTCCAGCAGCTGGTGGAAGTCACTTTCCGGGTAGAGCAGCAGGCCCTTTTCACCCGGGCGGTCATGGTAGGGCTCCAGTAGCGCTGCACCGCGGCTGCCGAGTGCACCATCGGTGTAGAGCTTGATGCTGCGCACGTACAGGCGGTCTTGCGGTGCGCCGATATGTCCGCCATCCAGGAGCTGGGGCAGATGTTTATCCGCTGCCGAGATCATCGGGTAGACCCGCAGGGGGAGCGCGTCCTCTTGTGCCAGCTGTTTGTAAGCAGTCAGCGTTTCCCGGTCCACACCGGCATCATGTATTCCAGTCAGCCCGAGGGACAGGGCGAGTTCAAAGGCCTGAACCAGTGCGGCTTTTTTCTCCTGCAGGGACGGTGCGGGGATAACCTGTTCCACCAGTGCCATGGCATTGTCGATGAGCACCCCGGAAGGCTCACCATTCTCCAGATGGTGAATTTCGCCGCCCGCCGGTGAGTGGGTGTTGCGATCGATACCAGCGAGTTCGAGGGCCTTGCTGTTGGCCCAGCCGGCGTGTCCATCGACGCGGCGAAGCCAGATGGGGTGGTCGATTTCCAGCGCGTCCAGTTGCTTCCGGGTCGGGAATTGCTTTCCTGGCCAGAGTACCTGGTTCCATCCGCGTCCCTGGAGCCATTGTCCCGGCTCCAGTTTTTCGGCGTATTGCTGGATGGCGGCCAGTGTCTCTTTCAACCCCAGGTCGCGCAATTCCAGCTGGTTTTCCAGCAGGCCCTGTGAGAGCACATGCCCGTGGGCATCGATCAGACCGGGCAGCAGGGTGCGCCCCTTGCCGTCGATTTTTTTTGCTGAGGGAAACTTCTTCATGAGTGCGGAAGATTTCCCGGTGGCAAGCACTTTGCCGTCGTCAAAGGCGAGAGCGTCAAACTGGACCAGAGCGTTATCCGTGGTGTGGTAGCCCTTGACGTTGTGAATCAATGTGGTGGCAAAGAGTTCGGGTGAGGTAACGGCGAGTGCCAGGGAGGCTGCCAGAGACTTGAAGCGGCGGTGGAATTTCATTGTTATTTGCCTTTTGACCTGCATGAGAGTGTGGTCGATAGTAGCAATGGTACCTTTTGGCTGGCAATCGAGCCCCGTTTGTCGAGTCGCAACACAAAATCGGTAGCAGGTTCCCGGGGAAGGAGTGTTTATGGCTCGCTGGTTTATTATCGCCGGAGCGATTCTGGTGACGGTTGGTGTACTGATGCATTTCGCTCCGTGGCTCTTCAACTGGTTTGGACGATTGCCCGGCGATATCCGCATAGAGTCAGAGCGCAGTCGGGTATTCATTCCCATCACCTCCATGATCATTCTCAGTGTGGTCCTCAGCGTGCTGCTGAGCTTCTTTCGTCGCTGACTTCGAATCGGTCCGAAGGAGCGGGAAGCTTTCGGGGGAGGGTTGAGAAGCGAGGCGGGCTTCAGAGTGCTGCTGGGGATCTGTGGTCGGTATGATTCTGCGGGAAGAGGGACCGTCCATCGGTGGCCGGTCCTCATCTCAGATCAGGCAGTTTCTCAGGGCTTTTCGAGCAGTTGCTCCAGCGGCAACTCGGTGCGGTAACGGACCTGCTTGAGGGAAAAGCTGCTCTTGATGTGGTCGATGCCCGGCAGCTCGGTCAGTTTCTTGTCCAGAAACTCCTGATAGGCCTGTAGGTTGGGGACCACGACCCGCAGCAGATAGTCGAAGTCCCCGGTCATCAGGTAACACTCCATGACCTCTGGCCACTGGGCGATCACAGATTCAAAGTCCTGCAATTCCTTCTTTACCTGGTGGTTGAGTGTCACCTGGATGAAAACGCTCACCGGAAGCCCGACTTTCTGGGGCTCGAGCAAGGTCACGGCGCGCTTGATGAAGCCCTGTTCATGGAGGTTCTTCACCCGGCGGGAGCAGGGGGAGGGGGACAGGCATACCTTTTCCGCCAGCTCGATATTTGGAATGGTGGCGTCCTCCTGGAGGATCTCCAGGATTTTCTTGTCAATGGCGTCCAGTGTATAGGCCATGTTGAAACTCGCTCTTCTCTCTGGCTCGCTTTGTCGTGCCGCTGGTCAGGAACTGCCTGTCAATCTGCCGGCCCGCCTATCAGTGTGGTTGGCCTGAGCTGACTGGCCGTGGCACAGGTGTCACCGGTGGGGCATCAGGGGGTGATTTGTTGCATCACCGGCCCGTTCTTTGGTGACTTGTGCCTGAATTATGCCCCATGTCGACCTAATTTGGTATGACCTGCCGCTCTCCCCGGTGGTACTTTTTTGCGGAGAGCAATAATCATAAGGCAGGTGACTCCATGGCGATGGTCGAGAGCGATCAGGAGCTGGGTTTCGATCGCGAGTACTCCCTGAAGGCCGCGTTTACCCGCGATTCCGGGCGGGTCTTTCTCACTGGAATCGACGCACTGGTGCGGCTGCCGCTGATGCAGAAGCGGCTGGATGAGATGCTGGGCCTCAATACTGCGGGCTTCATCTCCGGTTACCGCGGCTCCCCTCTCGGCGGATACGATCAGGCCCTCTGGCGACACAAGGCTCTGCTGGCCGAGCGCGACATTCATTTCGAGCCGGGCGTGAACGAAGACCTTGGCGCGACCAATATCTGGGGCACGCAGCTGCTGGATCACTATCGCCAGCACGCGACCCGGGACGGCGTCTTCTCGATCTGGTACGGCAAAGGCCACGGCGTGGATCGCACCGCGGATGTCTTCCGCCAGGCCAATGTACAGGGTACCTCCCGTCACGGTGGCGTGCTTGCCCTGTGTGGCGACGACCATACCGCCGAATCCTCCATGTTCTCCCACAATACCGACCAGATTTTCGAGTCGGTGATGATGCCGCTGCTGTTCCCGGCATCCATCGATGAATACCTGACCCTGGGTCTGGCGGGGATTGCCCTGTCACGGTTCAGTGGCCTCTGGGTCGGCTTCAAGACCATCACCGAGACGGTGGAAGCCGGGGCTTCCCTGCAGGTGCCCGGGTTGCCGAGCTTTGTGACGCCCACCGACTTCCAGGTCCCTGTCCACGGGCTCAATTACGACCCCAACCTGAATTGGCCAGCCGAACGCCTCGAGTATGAGCGACGCATGCTGGAGGAGCGCCTGCCGGCCGCGCAGGCGTGGGCCTATGCCAATCGCATCGACAGGACAATAGTCGACGCACCGCGCAAACAGTTCGGTATCGTCACCGTGGGCAAGGCGCACGGCGACCTGCTCGAGGCTCTGCAGCTGCTGGAGCTGAGCGAGGACGACCTCCGCAAGGCGGGGATCTCGGTCTACAAGGTGGCCATGACCTGGCCACTGGAGCCACGCGGCATCAGTGAATTCTGCCGGGGTATGGACCGCGTGCTGGTGGTCGAGGAGAAGCGGCCACTGGTAGAGGCCCAGCTCAAGTCACTCCTGTACGGCTGGCGCGATAGTGAGCGCCCGACCGTCAGTGGCAAGAAGGGCAGCGACGGCACCGATTACCTGCCGGCAATCTGGGGCTTCGGACCGGATCGGGTGGCGGATGTGCTGGTGCGCTGGCTCGCGGACACCGATTTCGGCCGTGAACTGGCCGCGGTGGCTGAACGCAATCTCGCCGGCGGAAGTTGTATGGCCACGGCCAAAGTCGGTGGCCTGCTGGCTCGGGAGCCGGTGTTCTGCGCCGGGTGCCCCCACAACACATCGACCAAGCTGCCCGAGGGGAGTCTCGGCAGCGCGGGTATCGGCTGCCACATCATGGCGCTGGGCAAAGGGCTACGCACGGATACGTACTCCCATATGGGGGGCGAGGGCGCTCAGTGGGTGGGCCTGCATCGCTTCTCCAGCGAGAGCCATATCTTCCAGAATATGGGCGACGGCACCTACAACCATTCCGGTATCCTGGCCATCCGCCAGGCGGTGGCCAGCAAGGTCAACATTACCTACAAGATCCTGCTCAATGACGCTGTCGCCATGACCGGCGGTCAGCCCGCCGATGGCGAAGTGAATGCCCCGACAGTAGCTGCCCAGCTGGCCGCGGAGGGCGTGGGCACCGTGGTATTGCTGAGTGAAAACCCGGAATACTGGGAACAGAACCGCGACCAGCTGCCGCCCAAGGTGGAAATCCTGCCGCGCTCTGAGCTGGATGCCGTCCAGCGCCGCCTGCGGGAAACCCCCGGGGTCACGGCCATCATTTACGAGCAGGTGTGCGCGGCGGAAAAACGTCGTCGGCGCAAGAAGGGCCAGATGGAGGATCCGAGCACCCGGCTGCTGATCAACCACCGGGTCTGTGAAGGCTGCGGGGACTGCAGTGTGCAGTCGAGCTGTATTGCCGTCGAACCGCTGGAAACACCATACGGCCGCAAACGCCAGATCAACCAGTCCAGCTGCAACAAGGATATGCGCTGCGCTGATGGTTTCTGTCCCAGCTTTGTCAGTGTCGAGGGCGGCGAATTGCGCAAACCACCAGTGGATGCCCTGGCGCGCTCCCTGGACAAGGCGATAGCCAACTTACCCCCGGCACCCCGTGCAGACCTGGCGGCACCGCAAAGCATTCTCGTCGGTGGCATCGGCGGCAGTGGCGTACTGACCGTGGCGGCCCTGCTGGGGATGGCGGCTCACCTGGAGGAGAAGGGCTCCACCACCCTGTATTTCACCGGGCTCTCACAGAAAAATGGCGCTGTGGTTGCCCACGTGAAGGTGGCCAATACGCCCGGGGACATCACAACCGCACGCATCCGCGATGGTTCGGCGGATGTCCTGCTGGGTTGTGACATGGTGACGGCCGCATCCCAGCGGGCCAAATTCGCAGCCGGCCAGCTCCGGGCGGTGGTCAATACGGCAGAGGTACCGGTTGCTGCCTTTATCCGCGACAACGATCTCGCCTTTCCGGCGGACGCGACCACGGCCAGCATCGAGTCTCTTTGCCGGGACTACTTCTCTTTCGATGCCAATCGGTACGCGCAGGCGCTGTTCGGCGATACCGTGGCTTCCAACCTGCTGTTACTGGGCTATGCCTGCCAGCGGGGATTGCTGCCTGTCGGCCAGGCGGCCCTGGAACGGGCGATCGAGCTGAATGGTGTGGCAGTTGAGAGCAACCTGCGTGCCTTCCGCGCCGGGCGCCTGCTTGTGGTGGACCCCGGGGAGGTCAAGGCGCTGCTCACGCCGGCCCAGCCGGTACAGGTCATGGAACCGGCAGAAGCCCCGCTGGCACTGGTCGAGCGGCTGGCTTCAGAGCTGGCCGAGTACCAGAATGCCGGTTATGCAGAGCGATTCCGTCAGGCCATCGCCAAACTGCAACAGGCGGAAAGTCGTTTGGGGCTGGATGATGGCTCCCTGAGCCGGGATGCCGCCAGGAGCCTGTTTAAAGCCATGGCTTACAAGGATGAGTACGAGGTGGCCCGCCTATACAGTGGCGAGGACTTCCGCCGTCAGCTGGATGAAACCTTCACCGGTGGCTACCGCTTGAAATTCCACATGGCGCCGCCGCTGCTGGCGCGCCCGGACAGTAGTGGCCGCATTCGCAAGCTGGTGTTCGGGCCCTGGATGGCACGGCTGCTGCCCCTGCTGGCCAGAGGCAAGGTCTTACGTGGAACCCCGCTAGATCCGTTCGGCTATACCTCGGAGCGTCGCGCGGAGCGGGCGTGGGCAGTGGAAGTGGCGGCGGCTTTCGACCGGGTGGCTGCCAGCCTCGGCCACGAGGACCTGGGTGCCGCCAGAGAGTTGTTGTCCCTGCCGCAGCAGGTTCGAGGTTACGGGCATGTGCGAGAGCAGAAAATGCAGGGGGTGCGGGAGCGCTGGGATGCGCTGCTGGATCATTTCACCGGCTCAGGAGGCACTCCCAGGGCGGTGAGTGCACCGTCGGCCGGGCGGGTCAGACGGGTGCCTACCCGGGAGACCCGCCGCGCTGCCCGTGTCGCGCACAGCTGAGCGGTCATTGGCATCACAGAACGAAAAAGGGCCGGTAGTACCGGCCCTTTTCATGTGCTCATTTGCGGGTTCTCTTGCCCGCTCTTTCTTGCCCGGGGCCTGAGCCTAGCGGCGGTCAGGCCGGCCGGAAAGAGAGGAAGGGGTTGATCAGCCAGCCCAGTAGGCCGGTAACCTTGACCGGTGCCTCAACAACCGACAGGCACAGGCATTCCTGGTCCTGCGTGGCGATAGGGCGGTGCACGTCGCCGGGCTCCCGCAGCAGGAAATCCCCGCGCCGGTAGACGCCCTCGCTGTCGGAAAAGCTACCGTACAGGACCACGGTGACCTCGCGCCCGCGGTGATCGTGCTCGGCGACCTTGCCGCCGCGACAGATGCGCTGGAAGGCCACTTCATAGCGATCCTGTCCGGTGTTGAGACGGGAGGTGCGCAGGGCACTGGATACCCGCCTCCATTTCAACGGGCCCGTGGACGTGACCAGCTTGCGGATGACTTTTGGCAGGTCGGCAAGCACTGGGTCACTGGAGTACACAGGGCGCGGCTTGGCAGGCGCTGCCTCTCCGGAGGAGGCCTCTTGCTGGTCCTCGTGCTCAATGCGGCCCATCAGCTGGTCAAATGCCGCGGTATCCACGGACTGTGGGGCGCTGTCGCATAGCAGGGCGCCGCCGATCCTGTCCAGATTTTCGCGCTGCTGGCGGCACTGTGGGCAGAGCTGCAAGTGGGCTGACACGGCCAGGCTGAGAGCCCAGGGCAGTGAGCCCGCGGCATACTCCAGCAGCATATTGTTGTCGGGATGATGACGAATCATGGTCCACCTACTTACTCAGTCTTGCCTGCAACTTCTTGAGTGCCAGTCGCACCCGGGACTTCACCGTGCCGAGGGGAAGGCCCAACTCGGCAGATATTTCACTGTGTGACTTACCTTCCATGTAGGCCTTTTCCAGCACGTGACTCTGCTCCGGGGGCAGGCTGGCCAGCCCCTCGGCGATTTCCTGTTCACCCCGGCTCCTCTGAAGGAACAGCAGGGGCTGCGTGTCTGCCGTATCGTCCCAGATGTCGTCCACGTCCACATCGCTGCTATCGGAATCCTGGCGCCGGTTGTTCCGGCGAAGCATATCGATACGGCAGTTCCGCATGATCGTATACACCCAGGTATTGGCTGAGGCCCGGGACGGATCGAAGGTCGGCGCCTTTCGCCAGACCCGGATCATAACCTCCTGGACAAGCTCGTCTGCTGCCTCTGCGCAGAATGCCTGGGTATTGCGGCTGTAGTGAAAGCCCTTGATCAGGGGGGCAAAATGGCGAAAGAGTCGCTCGAAGGCGGCTCGATCCTCATTCTTGCCGACCCGGACCAGCAGCTGGCTCCAGTCGTCATCACGCGTTTGTGGGATTTCCAAGGGCTTCCCTGTACGTTGGATTGATGTCACTTGCGCCATGTTATCGATCTTTTGATACTTGTCGAACCTTCAATACGGCGGCGGGAAGCAGTCGGATCTCTGTCTCTGGGCATATATATGGATTTTTTTGTTGCCGAGAGCGGTTTTTCTCTCCCTTCCGGGTAAATCCGGCTGCGCACAGTCGGCGTACAAGTCCCCAACCAGCAACTCACGGATAGATGGAGCAGATGAGCGGATTGATAGCAGAACTGCAGCAGTACTACAGCGATTTTGGCGCCGTCGCCGGGGATCCGGGCCTGCTCGACAGGCTGTATGACGAAGGGGTCACCTTCTGCGATCCTGTACATCGGGTTGAGGGATTGCCAGCACTCAAACGCTACTTCGCGGGAATGAGTGAGGGGTTGACCAGCTGCCGCTTCGAGTTCGACGATGCGGTCCTTGGTAACGGCAATGCCTGCCTTCCATGGCAGATGCACTACACCCACCGGCAGCTGAACAGGGGGCAGCCCCTGATCCTGAGGGGCTGCAGCCTGCTGCAGTTCCGGGAGCGGGTTTACTATCATGAGGATTTTTATGACCTCGGGGCCATGGTCTATGAGCATGTCCCGCTGCTGGGGTCGGTGGTGCGTGGAGTCAAAAAGCGCCTGGGCGGCGCCGGGAGCTGAACCATGGCCGATATTCGCGACAAAACCATCTGGATTACCGGTGCCAGCTCCGGCATCGGCAAGGCACTGGCCCTTCGCCTCGCCCGCAACAACAACTTCATCATCGTCAGCAGCCGCGGTCGCGACAGCCTGCTGGAGCTGCAGAAGGCAGCGCCTAAGCAGATCCGGGTGCTGGAGTGCGATGTGGGCGACGACGCGGCAATGGATGAGGCCGGGGACCGCCTGGCGAGCTTGACAGACCACCTGGATATGGTGGTGGCCTGTGCCGGCACCTGTGAATACGACGATGGCCTCAAGCTCGACGCGGCCAGTTACCGGCGGGTCTTCGATGCGAATTTCTTTGGTGTGGTAAACACCCTGCGCCAGGCGCTGCCATTGCTCGCACACAGTAAAAAGCCGGTGTTTGCCGCCGTCGGCAGTCTTTCGTCAGTGGTCGGTTTTCCCCGCGCAGAGGCCTATGGTGCATCGAAGGCCGCGCTGGGCTATTTCCTCGACTCGGTGCGCGCAGATACCTCGAGGGTCTGCCTGCATGTGGCGCATATCCGTCCGGGATTCATCGATACTCCGCTGACCGAGTCCAACGACTTCGATATGCCGTTCCTGATGACTCCGGACGACGCCGCTGCCTCTATAGAAAGTGGCCTGGCCCGGGGTAAGCATGTGATCGACTTTCCCCGCCGACTGAGCTGGCCGCTGCGCTTCCTCGGGTTTTTCCGCAGCCTCTGGTTCCGCATCGTTGCCCCGAAAATGACAAGAATACGAACCCTAAGGAAATCTTCATGCGCATAGCCATTGTAGGCAGTGGTATAGCAGGACTGACGTCTGCCTACCTTCTCAATAAGAAATATGACATCACACTTTTTGAAGCAGGGGACAGATTAGGGGGACACACCGCAACTGTCGATGTGGAAGAGGGGGATCGCAAGCTCGCCATCGATACCGGCTTTATCGTCTACAACGACTGGACCTACCCGAACTTCATCAAGCTGATGGGGCAGCTTGGCGTCGAATCGCAGCCCACGGATATGGGCTTCAGTGTCTGTTCCGACACAGACTCTTTCGAGTATGCCGGCAACAACCTGAACAGCCTGTTCGGACAGCGCTCCAACCTGCTGCGCCCCGGGCACTGGCGTATGTTGCGGGATATCCTGCGTTTCAATCGGGAGGCGGTCCGCGACTGGCAGTCGGGCAAGCTTTCCGAAGGCATGACCCTGGGGGAATACCTGGAGCAGAATGGTTACTCGGCGGAGTTCTGCGACCGTTACCTGGTACCAATGGGCTCCGCGATCTGGTCAGCCAGCCTGTCGCAGATGCGGGATTTCTCCGTCGATTTCTTTGTGCGCTTCTTCTTCAACCACGGGTTGCTGAATATTTTCAATCGCCCCCAGTGGCGGGTCATCAAAGGCGGTTCCCGGGAGTATATTGCCCCCATGGTGGGCGCTTTCCGGGACCGGATCCGGCTCTCGACCCCGATCGCTTCGGTAATCCGCACCGCCGATGGTGTGGAGCTGCGCACCAGCGCTGGTGAGCAGCACCAGTTCGATGCGGTGGTCTTCGCCTGTCATTCGGATCAGGCCCTGGGCTGTCTCTCGGATGCCAGCAATGACGAGACTTCGATACTCCGTGCCATTCCCTACGCCGCCAACTCTGTTGTGCTACACACGGATACCAGTCTGCTGCCGGCCCGCCAGCGTTGCTGGGCCAGCTGGAATTACCGGCTGCAGGGCGGTGGCGACCAGCTACCCGTGCTCACCTACAATATGAACATTCTGCAGCGGCTGGAGTGTGAGCAGACCTATTGCGTTACCCTGAATGCAGACGATGCAATCGACAAGGACAAGATTATCGGACGCTATGAATATGCCCATCCCCAGTTTTCTGTCGCGGGTATGCAGGCCCAGCAGCAGTGGGAGAAAATCAATGGGGTGAACCGTGCCTGGTACTGTGGTGCCTATTGGGCCAACGGATTCCACGAGGACGGGGTGAAGAGCGCCCTGCGGGTGTGTGAGGCGCTTGGAGTCACACTCTGATGGAAAGCGCCATCTACAGCGGTTGGGTCCAACACCGTCGCTTTGGCCCCCGGGAGCACAGCTTCCGTTACCGGGTGTTCATGATGTATCTGGACCTTGCAGAGCTGGACCTCCTGCTCGCGACATCGCGTTTCTGGTCCAGGGACCGTTGGGCGCCGGCCCGCTTCCGTCGTGAGGATTTCTTCGGTGATCCCTCGGTGTCGCTGGACGAAGCGGTGCGCCAGCGCGTGGCCGATGAGGCCGGCGAGCGGCCCGATGGCCCTATACGCCTGTTGGCAAACTGGCGCTATTTCGGTTACAACATGAATCCAATCAGCACCTATTACTGTTTTGATAATAATGGGGAAGAGGTGCGCTGGATTCTGCTGGATGTCCACAATACCCCGTGGAACGAGCGGCACAGTTACCTGCTTGATTGCCGTAGCGGGGGCAGGGTGCAGAAAGCCGAATTCAATAAGGATTTCCACGTGTCACCATTCATGCCCATGGAACAGGGATACCGCTGGCGCAGTGTCACCCCGGGCGAGCGGCTGACTGTTTACTTGCAAAGTTTTGAGGAGAGCGGTCGCGTATTTGATGCCACGCTGAGCCTGCGCCGACAGGAAATTTCCACTGCGGCGCTCAATGGTATTTTGATCCGGTACCCGCTGATGACCGTAAAGGTCATCGCCGCAATATACTGGCAGGCATTCAGGTTGTTGCTCAAGCGCGTTCCCTTATTTTCACACCCGGGGTCCGCCGTTCGGGCCGATGCAGGAGAAAATCGCCGATGAAATCCGTTCAAGCAAGCTCTACCAATCCCAACCCGGCAGGCAGCCTTCCACAGCTCTCTGAAGAAAAGGAGAACTGGCTCGAGTCACTGGCCCGGCGTCTGGTGTTGACCAAGCTGCAGACCATCGGCCGTGGCCACCTGGTGGTGGAAGAGGGCGGGAAGCGTTATCAGTTTGGTGAGCCGGCAGAAAGCGCCGAGGTCTGTGCAACGATTCGTGTCCACGATGCTAGCACCTATACCCAGGTACTCCTCAATGGCACCGTCGGCTCCGGCGAAGCCTATATGCAGGGCGCCTGGAGTTCCCCGTCACTGGTCGATGTGATCCGGCTGATGGTCGGTAACATGGCATTGCTGGAAAATATGGATTCACGCTGGAGCTTTGTGAGTAAAGCCTTCCTGAAAGTGTTGCATGCGATGAATGCAAACAGCCGTCGGGGGTCCAAAAAGAACATTGCCGCCCACTATGACCTGGGCAATGATTTCTTCCGGCTGTTCCTTGACGAATCCATGATGTATTCGTCAGCGATATTTCCCCGCGAGGATGCAACCCTGGCCGAGGCATCCGTACACAAGCTGGAGCGCATTTGCCAGAAACTGCAATTGAGCCCTTCGGACCACCTGCTGGAGATCGGTACCGGCTGGGGCGCGATGGCCATCCACGCCGCCAAACGCTACGGCTGTCGTGTGACCACGACGACCATTTCCCGCGAGCAATTCGAGTACGCCAAAGCCTGGGTTGCCCGCGAGGGTCTGCAAGACCAGATTACGCTGCTACTCAAGGATTATCGCGACCTGCAGGGCCAGTATGACAAGCTGGTTTCGATTGAGATGATTGAGGCTGTCGGCCACGATTATCACCGCAATTTCTTCTCCCAGTGCAGCCACCTGCTGAAAGATGATGGCCTGATGGTGATGCAGGCGATCACAATCCAGGACCAGCGCTACCACCGCTACCGCAAGGAAGTGGACTTTATCCAGCGCTACATCTTCCCGGGAGGCTGCCTGCCGTCCAACCAGGTGGTGGCAGACCACGTGGCCGATAACACGGACATGCAGATCGTCGCCCTTGAAGATATCACTTTCCACTATGCGCGCACGCTGCGCGCCTGGCGTGACGCCTTTTTCGAGCAGATTGAGGAGGTCAAGCGGCAGGGCTTTGACAATCGCTTCGTTCGTATGTGGGATTTTTATCTCTGCTATTGCGAGGGCGGTTTCCTCGAGCGGGTGATCAGCACCGCACAGTTCGTCATGGCCAAGCCGCGCTGTAAAGCGCTGCCCTCCTGATTCCGGCGAGGGGGAAGGGGCAAATGTGGCGCTTTGCCGTCAATGCTGTCCTTTTTGACATTGCCTGGCCCCTCTGTGTGCTGGTCGACAGCGTAGCGATCATCCTGGCGTTCACACTGGCGAACCTGCTGATCCACCTGTTTGTCGTCGCCAACAAGCCGCGGGAGTGGCTCTGGGTGGCTGCGATCTGGTTGACCGGCGTGGCCATGGACACCGTGGTATTTTCCACCGGCCTGCTGGTCAACGACAACGGCTCCCCATTTCCACCGCCCTGGCTCATGCTGCTGTGGGTCAACTTCGCCACGGCATTGCGCTACAGCATGTTTTTCCTGCAGAAAAGCGCCTGGCTGGCTGCGGCACTTGGGGCGTTTTTCGGACCTTTCAGTTACTGGACCGGCTCCTGGCTGAATGGCACCGTCGAATTCAGCCAGCCGGTGATCCTCTCTGTTGGCGTGCTCGTAATATTCTGGGCAATGTACCTGCCCTTTACGACCTGGCTTGCCCGCCGCCAGATATTCAGTGAGGTGCCCCATGCGTAAGTTGCTGTTTTTATTTGTTACGGCGCTCGTTGCCGTGAGTGGACAGGCCACGGCCAGCTGCGGCTACGAGGGTGAGGCTTTTGCCGTGGGGCAGGCCAGGAATCCCGGCAGCGGTGCACTGGTTTACTGTGAATACCACTTGCCCGCGCAGGGGAATGAGCGGCGGGTGCTTTATTACACCCCACAGGGTCACCGGATTGCCGAGAAGCGTCTCAGCGGTGTCAACTCGACCGTGCCCGGAGTGGTGCAGCAGGACTATCGCCATGGAGAGCAGCGCATCGTGCAGCCCCGTGGTGGCCAGGTGGAATTGCGGTACCGGGACGCGGCCAATAGTGGCTGGGAGGTGGAGACACTGCCTACTGCAGTCGTGGACGTTGCCGACGCGGGTTTTGACACCTTCGTCCGCAATAACTGGAGCCAGCTCTCGGCCGCACAGACGGTTTCGTTTGCGTTTGCCTCACCGCTGCATGGCCGCGCTATTCCCCTTCGGGCACGGCAGGTCGGTTGTGCCGGTGGGGGGCAGGCACAGAAGCTCTGCCTGAGGGTTGAGCTGGACCAGGCCCTGCTACGCATGTTCGCCGGGGACCTGTATCTGGAATATGACCGCGGAAGCCGCCGCCTGCTGTTGTTCGATGGCGTTACCAACCTGTTGGATGCCCAGGCTGACAGCCAGCGCTTGCGAATTGACTACCGGTACTGAACTTGCGTCCGGAGGGTAGCAACCCCTTGAGCTGACCTTTTGGTCAGCTTTTTTTTGGCCGCTCGCTGGCGCCGTTTCCCTCGGGCGTCTAAACCTAAGTGGAAAGAGGCGTCACTTTCGGCGCCTGTAACGTTCGGGTCGGCAACGGAAGGCAACGGTTGGAGCCGGGCGAAATGAATCGAGGCAGGAAGCAGCCGTCAGTACAGAACGAGGTTGCGCTATGAAACTTGCAATGCTCTCCGCCATCGGCCTCAGCACCGTCCTCGCTGTGGGTTGCGTTACCCAGGAGCAGGTCCCGGGCGCCGGTGGGATCGTGATCGATACCCAGGGCGTCAACATCTCCCAGTACCAGCGGGATCTCATGGACTGCCGGTCCAACGCCTACTATGCCCGCGCTGATGCCGGCCGCCGGGGAGTGGCCCGCGCCGCCGGTGGGGCGCTACTGGGTGGCGCACTGGGGGCCATTGTCGGCGATACCAGCGGTGCCGCGGCAGCCGGAGCCGGAGCCGGGGCCCTGCTCGGTGGAGTGTCCGGTGTAGGCAGTTCCTACACCGAGGAGGGGCGCATCGTCAGAAACTGTCTGCGCGGTCGCGGATATCGGGTATTAAATTGATGAATTTTTGACCTTTCGCAAAGAAAGGTGGTCAAAGACTTCAACTGACCTGTTGATATTCGGCAATCTCACAGGACTTTCTTCGAGCCGGGCTAGCCCCGGCTCTTTTTTTGCCAGTCAAGAATGCCCCCTCCGGCCTTTCTCCCCAACGTCCTTCACTGCGTGGTCAGAAAGTAAGTTTCTCAAATGTCCATTAGCAGAGACGACGAGAAGGGTGCCAAAACCTCGGTTAGTACAATCGCGATATACCCTCGTCGGGCGTCTATTCCCCAGATCTTTGAGATCAGGTTCATCTTTGTGACGTTAAAGTTAACGGCTTGATCGTTCAGGCCGATAGCTGCTGGCTAACGATCGGGCACCCCCCATGCCTATAAATACTTTGGCTGCTCTGGTGGGGCCGGGATTTCCAGTCTGCCCCGTGCACTCAACGACCAAAACAACAATAACTTCGAGGAAATGATCATGTTATTCAGAAAGCTTTGGCTGGCTTTGCTGTTGACGGTGAGCGGTGAGGTGTATGCGCTTTGCCCCGATGGTGCCATGTTTGATGGCGACCTCGACTTCTGCAGCAATGAGATCAATGCTTTTGGCCCCTTCACCAATACGATGGTGCAACGATGTGTTGCTTATGGTGGTGGTAGTGCCTGTACGAATACTTATACCTATTCCGTTCAAGGTACCGATATTCAGGTGCTCCGTTGGTCCAAATCATTCACACAGAACCTCCGTGGCACCGGGGATTGCCCAGATGACAGCGTGAGATCACCGACTTATGGGAATCACTGCTTCGAGCAGGTGGAAGGAGCCGCCAACAATATTTACGGCAACTTCAGCGCTGAAGAGGTTGCAGCATGTGAGCTGCTTGGCGGTGGGACAGCCTGCTTCACCAATCGCTGGTCTGCAGGGTTTTATCTCCAGGTCAAAGACCAGCTGGACAGCAACACACCCTCTTCAGGGGAGCCACTGGTAAACAAATTCGGGGCCTGGCTCTGGTATATCGATGAGGCCGGGTTGAACAGGACGCACACCCAGCTCGCCGACGAGCTGGCAGCACTGGGTGTGAAGCGGATCTTTATCAAGATTGCAGACGGTACGCAGAACTGTGATCTCTTTATGGATGTCTGTTCCACGGAAACCGCCGACATTTATCGCTCCCGGGGGATTGAACCCTGGGCATGGTCTTATAACTACCCGCAGGACTATGCGCGTCAGGCCGATGCTCTGTACTACGCAGCGAAATATGGTTATGTCGGCTTAGTGCTCGACGTGGAGGTCGAGTTCAACAATACCACCAGCGAGTTACATTCGCTCTACCAGGCCTTTCATGCGGCGCGACAGGATGCCGTCGATGCGGGCTACGCAGCGCCAGGCTTCCCGATAGGCACAACCACTTGGGGTAACCCGCTGGACCAGGGGATGAATGTCGGCATCATTGACCAGTATGTGGATTTCCATATGCCACAAACTTATGTGGAGGTCTGGGGTGGAAGCTACATGGACGCGGTCAAGTACTGGGTCGGTGTGGGCAATTGCGAGTACAGGCAGCTCGGCGCCGAGAAGCCGATCTGGCATATTGTTTCAACAGAGTACGACCAGATTTCACCGGAACAGCTCAATGACTTTCTGGCTGCTGCAGGACCCAACGCCTCGATCTGGCGGGTACCCGGTGGCTCGGTTCCGCAGGCGGTCTGGGACGACTGGGCCAATGTGGATTGGGACATGTCTGTTTTCGATGCTACCGAATGTAATGATGGTAACAACACGTTAACCGACTATCTGGGCGAGCACACTGGTGATGAGAGCGAGGTGCCGGTGGAAGTGCCCTACTGGCAGCAGACAGAGAACTATTATGATCCCTATGGCACCTGCTCAGTCACATCGCTGGCAATGGTCACCGATTACTTCGGTTTTACCGACCCGAGTGTGAATGGCCGAAGCCCCGATTACCTTTATGAAGAACTCGGCGGTGTACTGCAGACAGTGCCGGATCTGGAGTGGGGCTTTAATGAGATGGCCCGCCGTGCTGGCAGCGGCAAACGTGCGCTCAGCAAAACCAATGGAACCATTGACGAGCTGCGGACTGCCGTTAGCTCGGGAAAACTTGCCATTGTGCACGGTTGGTTTACGCCGCCCGGGCACATCATGGTGGTCACGGATTTTGATGGCGAGTATTACACCGTGAACGACCCTTTCGGCCAGTGGGACCTGGTCAAGTGGGGGAGCTACAACAGCAGCGTGTCGGGGGAGGGTATACGTTATCCTAAAGATGCCTTCGAATATGCCATTAATGATAACGGTACCGGCGACGACCTGTGGTTACACATATACGAGTAAGCTGAACTTACCGGTAGACAAAAAGAGAGCGGCCATTGGCCGCTCTCATTGATTTTGGATCTGACAACCCGGCTTGTTACTGCTGCAGGGAGAACAGCTGTGTGTTGCCGCCCGTGGCCACGGTATTGATGGTCTTGGTCTTCTCCTCGGCGAAGCGGAACAGGTAATGCGGGCCGCCCGCTTTCGGACCGGTGCCGGACAGGCCCTGGCCGCCGAACGGGTTCACACCGACGACTGCACCTACCATGTCACGATTCACGTAGCAGTTACCCACGTTGACGCGTTTGAATACCGCGTGAGCCCGGCCCTCGATGCGGGAGTGCAGCCCGAAGGTGAGGCCGTAACCAGTGGCGTTAATCCGGCGGATAGTGTCCTCCAGCTCGCCTGCCTTGAAACGCACCACGTGCAGGAAGGGGCCGAACACCTCGCGCTTGAGCAGCGAGAAATCCTCGATCTCTACCACCTGCGGGCCGAAGAAGGTGCCCCTGGCCGGCTTCTTGCCCTCGTCGAAGGCAAACAGCGGCTTGGCTTCGCTGGCCATGCGCTCGCGGTGTTTCTCCAGCAGGCCGAGGGCCTTTTCGTCGATCACCGGACCGATATCGGTGGAGAGCCCGGACGGATCGCCCAGAGTCAGCTCTTCACAGGCGCCTTTCAGCATGTTCAGCAGGTTGTCGGCGATGACATCCTGGACGCACAGAATCCGCAGTGCCGAGCAGCGCTGGCCGGCGCTCAGGAAGGCGGACTGGATCACATCATCCACCACCTGCTCGGGCAGGGCGGTGGAGTCGACGATCATCACATTCTGGCCGCCGGTTTCGGCGATCAGCGGCGTGATGGGGCCTTCCTTGTCCGCCAGCTGCTTGTTGATCAGGCGCGCGGTCTCGGTGGAGCCGGTGAAGGCTACGCCGGCCAGGCGCGGGTCCTCGATCAGCGGTGCACCGACGGCGGCGCCGGTTCCGGTGATCAAGTGCAGCACTTCCTTGGGTACACCTGCCTCGTGCATCAGTTCGACGGCTCGCGCTGCGATGAGCGGAGTCTGCTCTGCGGGCTTCGCCAGCACGGCGTTACCGGCAGCGAGCGCGGCAACCACCTGGCCGGTAAAGATGGCCAGCGGGAAGTTCCACGGGCTGATGGCCACGAATACACCGCGTCCGGTCAGGTACAGCTGGTTGCTCTCGCCGGTGGGTCCGGGCAGGTCGCGGGGTTCGCCAAAGTGCAGGCGCGCGCCGTTGCCATAGTAGCGGCAGAAATCCACCGCCTCGCGTACTTCAGAAATGCCGTCATTGAGTGTGCGGCCGGCCTCTAGGCACACCAGTGCCGTGAGGTCATTCATGTGCTCTTCGTACAGGTCGGCAATGCGGTCGAGTATCTTGCCTCGGGCCTCGCCACCCAGACGATCCCAGGCCACCTGGGCCTCGGACGCGGCCTGGTAGGCAGCGTCGATCTGGTGCTTATCGGCATTGGCGGTGTAGCCAACCACATCGCCGGTGGCCGGGTTGAGGACCGGCTCATCGGCTGCGCCCATCACGCCTTTGATGATCGGGCCGCCCTTGAACTGTTTGCCACGCATGTTGCTGACTGCTTCCAGCAGGGGCTCGGCGTCCAGCGGGTCGGTCAGTTCGATGCCGTGGGAGTTCTTGCGCGGCAGCGGTTCGCCGCCGAGCAGGATATCCGCCGGAACGGGAATTTGCGGGTGGCGGAACGGCTTGCAGTTTTCGCTCTGTTCGATGGTGTCCTTCACCAGTTCCTCCACCGGAGTAGCCTCGTCCATAAAGCGGTTGACGAAGGAGCTGTTGGCACCGTTTTCGAGCAGCCGGCGTACCAGGTAGGGCAGCAGGTCTTTGTGCGCGCCCACCGGGGCGTAGACCCGTACCGGTACACGCTTGCCGTGCACCTTTTCCAACTGGGCATACAGCAGGTGTCCCATACCGTGCAGGCGCTGGAACTCGTAGTTGCCCTCGTCGCCGGCCATTTCCAGAATCAGGCCCACGGTGTAGGCATTGTGGGTGGCGAACTGCGGGTAGATGGCGTCACGGGCGTCCAGCAGTTTCTTGGCGCAGACCTGGTAGGACAGGTCGGTGTGGCATTTGCGGGTATAGACCGGGTAATCGCTCAGGCCCATCTGCTGGGCGTGTTTGATCTCGGTATCCCAGTAGGCGCCTTTTACCAGGCGCACCATGACCTTGCGGCCGGTGTCTCGGCCCAGGGCGATCAGCCAGTCGGCCACGTGCGGGGCGCGCTTCTGGTAAGCCTGCAGCACGAAGCCCAGCCCCTGCCAGTCACGCAGCTCCGGGTCGCGGGCCAGTGCCTCGAAGATATCCAGGGAGACATCCAGGCGGTCGGCTTCCTCGGCATCGATGTTGAGGCCCATGTCGTACTTGGCAGCGGCCAGGCAAAGTTCCTTCACCTTCGGCAGCAGCTCCTGCATGACACGCTCACGCTGCAGGACCGAGTAGCGCGGGTGCAGGGCAGAAAGCTTGATGGAGATGCCGTTGGCCTCCACCACGTCGCGCTTGTCGTTGTCCTTGCCGATCGCCTCGATGGCCATCATGTAGGCGTCGAAGTAGCGCTGGGCGTCCGCCATGGTGCGGGCGCCTTCTCCGAGCATATCGAAAGAGAAGCGGGTGCCGGGCTCGTTTTCCGCCGGACCGCGCTTGAGGGCCTCCTCGATGGTGCGGCCCAGCACGTACTGGCCACCCATGATCTTCATCGCCTGCATCATGGAGGTGCGCACCATCGGCTCTCCCATACGGCTGACCAGGCGCTTCATCCAGTGGGAAGGCTTTTCGGTAATGTCCGGGTCCAGCTCGACGATGCTGCCGGTGAGCATCAGGCCCCAGGTGGAGGCGTTCACGAACAGGGAGTCGGACTGGCCACGGTGGCTGGACCAGTTGCCGGAATGCACTTTCTCTGCGATCAGTTTGTCGGCAGTATCCGCGTCGGGCACCCGCAGCAGGGATTCCGCCAGGCACATCAGTGCGACCCCTTCCTTATTGGAGAGGCCGAACTGCTGCAGGAATGCGTCCAGGGTGCCGCGCTTGCTGCGTTGCTTGCGGGACTCCCGCACCAGATCACGGGAGGTCTCAAGGATCCTCGCGCGGGTCGTCTCGTTGGGGCGCGGCGCCGCCAGCAGTTCGCTGACGCACTGGTTTTCGTCGGCGTGCAGATATTGGCGGGCCAGCTGGCGCGCGCTGTGCAGTTCTCCGGCGAATTCTTTCGACATGGTTACTCCCGAACTCTCAAAATGGGGCCAGAATAAAAGTCGGATTATGGGGCAATTGTTTCAGAATTAATCGCCATTTTGGTGCAAAGTGTGGTTAAATCTAGCGCTTATTGGCCGAATCACCAGTAGGGTATGTTGCTATGTCACGTCAGTTGGAAGATCTTGACCGCATCGACCGCCAGATCCTGCGCATCCTGCAGCGCGAGGGACGCCTGCCCAATGTGGAGCTGGCGCGGCGGGTAAATCTGAGCCCCACTCCCTGCCTTGAGCGCGTCAAGCGCCTGGAGCGGGAAGGCTTCATCCGCGACTATGTAGCGCTGCTCGATCCGCTTAAAGTCCATGCCGGCCTGGTGGTCTATATCCAGGTGACCCTGACCGATACCGCTACCTCCGCACTGGAGGCCTTCAACGACCATGTCTCCAGCCTGGAGGAGGTGCAGGAGTGCCACATGGTTGCCGGTGGCTTCGACTACCTGGTGAAAATCCGCATCAAGGACATGCTGGGCTACCGGCGCTTCCTCGGCGAGAAGCTCGCCTCCATTCCGGGAGTGCGGGAAACCCACACTTACGTGGTCATCCAGGAAGTGAAGACGGATACCGCCGTGGCGGTTCCGGACCCGGAACCCAAGGCCAAGTCCGGCAAACGTTGATAAAAGCTTAGACGCTCCGAGCAACGCGATTACACCTCGGAGTAATGAGGCAGAGAGGTGGCAGGTTTGCCGAACAGTGATAACCGCAGGGCCTACATACTCGCGCTGGCCGCAGTTCTCTGCTGGTCCACGGTGGCCAGCGCGTTCAAACTCTCGCTGCAGTTTGTGTCGCCCCTGCAGCTGGTGACCATCGCTGCCGTCGTCTCTGCGCTGCTGATGAGTGCTGTGGTGACCCACCGGCGCCTGTGGAGCGAGCTTGGCCAGCGCTGGCGGGTGGACTATCGCTGGTACCTGGCCCTGGGTTTCTGCAATCCCTTCCTCTATTACCTGGTTTTATTTAACGCCTACGACCTGTTACCGGCGCAGCAGGCGCAACCACTCAATTACACCTGGGGCATCGTACTGGCGTTGCTCTCTGTACCACTACTGGGCCAGCGCCTGCGGGGTGTGGACGTGGTGGCCGGGTTGATCTGCTACAGCGGCGTGCTGGTGATTGTTACTCGCGGGAATCCGTTCGGACTGGAATTTGATTCAATCACCGGCGTGGCCCTGGCGCTTTTCAGCACGCTGATCTGGGCCAGCTACTGGCTGCTCAATACTAGAGTGCAGGGCAGTGCTGCGGTGAATCTGCTGCTCAGCTTTCTTTGCGGTCTGCCGTGGCTGTTCGGCGTTGTCATCTGGCAGGGCGACTGGCAGTGGCCACCAATGCAGGGCTGGCTGGGAGCGGTGTATGTAGGCCTGTTTGAGATGGGCATTGCCTTCCTGCTCTGGCAGGGCGCACTGCGCGCCTGCGATAACACTGCCCGGATCAGCAACCTGATTTATCTCTCACCGCCGGTCTCGCTGCTGCTGATCGCGCTGCTGGTCGGCGAGACAATTCATCCCGCGACGGGTATCGGCCTGGTACTGATCATGACCGGTGTGGCCGTGCAGCAGGGCCTTATCCGCCGTCTTTTCCGCAACCGAATCACGACTGCAGTACAACGATAAAGATACAGAGGTGATGTATGGACTTTGCACTGACTGAAGAACAACAGATGATCCAGGAGGCCGCGCGCCAGTTCGCCGAGAGCGAGCTCAAGCCCGTCGCCGCCGAACTGGACAAGACCGGCAACCGGGAACTGTTGCTGGAAAAGCTCAAAGCGCTGGCTGAACTCGGCTTTATGGGCATCAATGTCGATCCCGAATTCGGCGGCACCGGTGCCGGTACCATCGCTTTCAGTCTCGCCATCACCGAACTGGCCCGCGGTTGTGCCTCCACCGCCACCACTACTTCCGTTACCAACATGGTGGCGGAGGTGATTCAGGCGGTCGGCAGTGAGGAACAAAAAGCCAGGTACCTGCCCAAAATCTGCAGCGGCGAATACGCCGCCGGCTCTTTCTGCCTGACCGAGCCCAGCTCCGGCTCCGACGCTGCCGCCATGCGCACTCGCGCGGTTAAAGATGGCGACGAGTATGTGCTCAATGGCAGCAAACTGTATATCTCCAGCGCCGAGTTTGCAGGCGTGTTCGTGGTCTGGGCTGTCACCGATGCCGACGCGCCAAAAGGGAAGGGCATTTCCTGTTTCCTGGTGGAGGCGGGTGCTCCGGGTCTGGTGATCGGCAAGGCCGAAGAAAAGATGGGGCAGAAAGCGTCCGTCACCAATGAGGTTTCCTTCGACAACTGCCGTATCCCGGCTTCAAACCTGATGGGCGAGGAGAACCGCGGCTTCCGTATCGCCGCCGGAGAACTCGCCGGTGGCCGTATCGGTATCGGCTCTCTTGGGCTCGGTATTGGTCTCGAGGCACTGGATTGCGCGCGCAACTTTATTCAAGAGCGCGAACAGTTTGGTCAGCCGCTGGCCAAATTCCAGGGCCTGCAGTGGCAGCTGGCGGACAAGTACACAGAAATGGAAGCGGCGCGACTGTTGCTGTTGCAGGCGGCGTGGCAGAAGGATGCCGGTATGCCGTTCGGGCCGGCCGCATCCATGGCCAAGCTGTTCGCCACCGAGAAAGCCAATGAAGCGTGCTATACCGCGCTGCAGATGCATGGCGGTGCCGGTTACACCCGCGACTATCCGCTGGAGCGCATGGCCCGGGATGTGCGTATTACCACCATTTACGAAGGCACCAGTGAAATCCAGCGTCTGATTATTGCCCGTCACCTTCTGGACAGCATGCGCTGATCTGTCCACCGGGCCACAGTGTTGCCGGTAGGTGACGGTGTGGCCCGGGTAAAAGTGCAGGCCGGATGCTCCCTTCCCCGTCGGCCCACTCCCCCCCGGCTTGCTCGCTTTGCGCCTTTCGGTGCCACACCTGAGCTGACACCATTTTCGCTACCAAACTGAAAGGCAGAATCCCTGTCTAGAATAAAGTGACAGTGTCTGAAACGGGTAAAGGGATGCCCGTGAAATGGAGTTCAAGATGTACAGGATTTCAGTAGTGCTGTTCGCAATTCTGCTGGCTTCGGGAGCCCATGGACAGGGCGGCGAAGATCTCGCCAAGGAACTCGCGAATCCGGTTTCAAGCCTTATCAGCGTACCCTTTCAGAACAATTTCGATTACGAACTTGGTCCGTTGGATCAGGGACGTCGTTACACGCTGAATGTCCAGCCGGTGATCCCCATCTCATTGAATGAAAACTGGAACCTGATCAGCCGTACCATTGTTCCTGTCGTCAACCAGGAAGATGTGTTCCCACAGGCACCGGAGAAAACCGGGCTTGGCGATACCACGCAGAGCTTGTTTTTCTCTCCTGCGGAGCCGGTCAATGGCATCACCTGGGGCGTGGGTCCTGCATTCCTGTTGCCAACGGCCACGGAGCCACAGCTGGGCACCGAGAAGTGGGGCGCCGGGCCAACAGGCGTGGTGCTCAAGCAGACCGGCGGCTGGACCGTCGGGGCTCTGGTCAATCATATCTGGTCCTTTGCCGGTGATGACGACCGGGATGATGTGGACAGCACCTTTGTGCAGCCCTTTTTTGCCTATACCACGCCGGATGCCTGGACGTTCACCCTGCAAGCCGAATCCACCTATAACTGGGAAGTCGAGCAGTGGAATGTTCCGGTCGCATTCCTGGTCGCCAAGGTATTTCAGGTCGGCGAGCAGACCTATCAGGTTCAGGCTGGGCCCCGTTACTACGCCGAGAGCCCCGACACGGGCGCCGATGGCATGGGTTTTCGACTGAGCTTTATTCTTTTGTTCCCTGCGGGGAAGTAGAGATCCGGGTAAAGAGAACAGGACTATGTCACGGGTACAAAGCACTGGCGCAGTAATCCGACCGCTGGCTCTGGCGATTGGCGCCCTGGGCCTCGCACCACTGGCAGAGGCCGGCGGGCTGATGGTGTGGGAGATCGGTACCCCCACATTGGGTACTGCAGGTGCCGGTTGGGCAGCAATGCCGGAGGACGCCTCCACCGCCTTTACAAATCCGGCGGGAACTGTGTGGCGGGACAACACCGAGATCCGCGCTGCCGGTCAGCTGCTATACGGGGATGTCGATTTCTCAAGGGGGGAGGAGAGTAATGTACCGGGGAATGACGGCGGCAACCCTGTTGGCTGGTTTCCCGGCGGTGGTGCCTTTGTTGCAGGGCGCTTGACCGACAACTTGGGTTGGGGGCTGGCGATGGCCGGCAATTTCGGTGGCGTGCTGGATTATAAAGATGAATGGGCAGGGCGGCGTTTTCTGCAAGACGTGGACCTGCTGGGCATGAGCCTGATTCCCTCGATGAGCTGGAAGATTCATCCATGCCTTTCCGTTGGCGTCGGGTTGAATGTGATGGCGGGTTATTTCAACTGGAAATCTGCCCCGAGGGCCGGGCTGCTCGGCGGCGACGGCAGCCTCGAATATAGCGACGTGGATTTTGGCTACGGAGGGAACCTGGGACTTACTTATCGTCCGGTTCCCTCCACAACACTCGGGTTCACTTATACTTCGCGGGTCGACTTGGATTTTGATGCCCGTATGGAGTTGGACAGTTTTGGTCCGCTGTTCGATATCGCAGTAGAGCGTTTTGACGGGCGGCGCACCAGGATCGGAATGAATGTCCCCGCTACCTATACAGCGAGTCTTCAGCAGGAGCTCACATCAACAACCAACTTCTATATGAATATCGGCTGGCAGGAATGGTCTACATACAGTCCTCTGGCACTGGAGCTGGATGATCCTGAGCAGACTTCGTTACGTATCGACCGGGGCTATCGGGACACGGGACATTTCGCCCTCGGTGCCCGTCATGGCTTCGTTGATGGCCTCATGCGGGACTGGTCAGTTTCAGCGGGTATTGCTTATGACAGTGCCATGGTGAAGACCAGTACACTCACGGCGGATATCCCAACAGCCGAGGCCTCCTGGCGTTTTGGCGTGGGTGCCGGCAAAGAGTTGTGTCCGGGGCTGACACTGGATCTTGGTTACACGCTGGTCTGGCAGGGTGATATCGACATCGACCAACAGGGGCGGCCGCCGTTCAGTCCCAGGTTGCAGGGCACCTTTGAGGATGTCTCTCTGCATTTTTTTGGAGGCTCGTTGCAATTCGAACTCTAATGGCTGTATGAAAGCACGAATACAGCATCTACACAGGAGCGATCCATGACCGGGCCCACGCCGACCGTAGTAACCGTGGAGGAAAGCGGGGAAGGCAAGTTTACCCAGACCCTGCATTCCGGCCCGCACCAGTTGGTGGCAGACGAGCCAGAGGAATACGGTGGTAATAATGCAGGCCCCGGTCCCTATGAATATGTGTTGATGGGGCTCGGGGCCTGCACCAGCATGACGATCCGTATGTACGCCGATCGCAAGAAAATCGCCCTCAAGCGGGTGCGGGTAATTCTCTCCCATCAGAAGATTCACGCCGATGACTGTGCGGATTGCGAGACGGAGAAGGGCAAGATCGATGAAATCGTCCGGGAAATTACCCTCGAAGGGGAGCTAACCGGGGAGGAAAGGACGAAGCTGTTGGATATTGCCAACCGCTGTCCTGTGCACCGCACGCTGACGTCTGAAATCAAGGTCCGCTCGCGCCTTTCTTCGGCCAGTTAGCCATTCCCAACACCATACCTTGGGGAATTTCCTGCTGCCAAAGGGTATCTGGCAATGGTGTCCGGCCTGGCCCTCAGATTTGCGATTCGACGGGAAGATGGGCGAGGATTCCACAGAGAAACCGCTGCCAGAGGGTGCTGTTAGGATCCCTCCTTTTTATAGTCTCGCTGCCATGTTCGTCCATCCCATGCCAGTGGATGCTTCCACTGTCGCCCACTGACAGCTTCCAGGCGCTGTCCGGCGCGGTCCAGTCTTCGAATAGTTTATGTAACTGCCCGTTGATATCCCGGTTGTCGATCAGGACCCCAATCTCTGTATTGAGAGTCATGGAGCGACTGTCCAGATTGATAGAGCCGACAAAGCTTCGGTTCTGATCAAGAACAAACGTCTTGGCGTGCAGTGTCGACTGGGACTTATTGTTAAACCAGGGCAGTCGGCCCTCCCTTTCTGCGGAGGGCTTCAATTCCCAGAGCTCCCCTCCAGCGCGTAGCAGGGGTTTTCGATAGCGGGAGTAAGCGCCGTGGACCATCGCGGTGTCAGTAGAACTCATGCCATTAGTCAGTATTCTTACCGACACACCGCGATCAACAAGTCTGTTGAACAGCTTGATGCCCGGCTCACCGGGAATCAGGTAGGCATTAGTGATTTCAAGCCGCAGTCTCAGCCCACTGATGATTTGGGCGAGCTGGTATCCGGGGTAGTCCTCAATAGGGGTTTCTTCCGGGCTGGTCGCTTTTTGCGGAGGATCGGCAAACAGGGTGGCCGCCCCCCAGTCAAAATTAATCCTGCCGGCGAGAAGTTGCTCCCGGAAATCCGACTCCCTGACAGACTTGTGCAGCTCTGAGCTGGCTTCCCGGGACTTGTGCTCGACCAGGTGCTGGTTCAGATCCATCAGCGAGCGGTAGTCATCGGTACCCAGTGCCAGCTCTGCGATTGGCACGGATATCGGGTGGTTCCAGTAGTCATCAAATGTTTCGGAGGCTGCAGTAACAATCGGACCGATGGCGAGGACATCGACATCCAGAAAGGCACAGTCGGCGGAGACAAAATAACCATCTGAGATATTACGACCACCGGTGACCATGGCGACGCTGTCAGCCAGCAACAGCTTGTTGTGCATCCTATGGTTGATGCGCCCGAGGTTAAAGACCTGCTTCAGCCTGTGCCGGAGTCCGCTTTTGCCTTCTACCGGATTGAAAACCCGCACCTCGATATTTTCATGGTTATCAAGGGACCCTATCCATGGGTTGGCGATCCTTGTGCCCAGATCGTCGACAAGAAGGCGCACGCGCACCCCCCTCTCGGCCGCATCGAGCAGCTTCGCCATCAGCATCCGGCCTGAGATGTCATCACTGAAGATGTAATATTGCAGATCCAGAGAGACTTCCGACTCTTCGATCAGGGCAATGCGTGCTGCCAGTGCGGTCAGCCCCTCATGGGCCAGGTAAAAGCCGGAGTGGTCGTCCGGCTGATTCAGCCCCGTGGTCTTGATCTGCTTCGCCAGAGCTGCGCTACTGACCGGTGGCTTGGTGTAGGATTTCGCACAGCCGTCTGGATTGTAATGCTGTTTCTCGTCGCCACCCTGCATACTAAAACTGCCTGTGAGAATCAGTCCGGGCACCGGGACCATTCGGCTTCACTTCAATAGTGTCGGCTGCCTACGCCGGTGCGTAGTGTCCGCAATGCCCAGGTATGACCGGAAATCGCATCGGGTTGATCAAGACTTCTTCAGTAAACCCACGATGGTTCCCGTAACCGACTTGTCCGGAACTGCCAGAAAATCCGGTTTTGAAAATTCAGGTTCGGGATACTGGTAAAACCCCTTGCCTCCGAGCATTCCCTGTAAGCCCTTGTTGAGGAAATTCTCCTTGATATATCGGGCATTGGCTGACATTTCTTCGTCCTGGTTTTCCTTACCCCAGTGGTTGAGGATGTCGTAGCTGGTCTTCATTCCGATGATATCGATGATGCCGAAGGGTCCATAGGCAACTCCGCGGTTGCTGATCATGTAGGTCCTGTCAATATCTTCCGGAGTTGCCACTCCCTTTCTCACCAGCGTCAGGCATACATTGATCATTGCCCACAGCCAGGTGTTCAGGACATAGGCGTTCTGTTCTTTCAGTATCGGGATCGGGACCATACCGATCTCTATCGAAAAGTCGACCAGTGCACGGTAAGTGTCATCACTCGTGCCCGGGTGACCCATGATCTCGACGACGTTGTTGATCCAGATAAGGTTGGCGAAGTGCAGGGCCGCATATTGCTCGGGACGGCCGGTATATTCGGCAAAGTCGCTCGGCAGCAGAGTTGAGGAGTTGGTTGCCAGAATGGTTGCCTCGGGCAATTTCCCGGCGAGATCGCGATACACAGAGATCTTGATATCAGGAACTTCCGGCACTGCTTCGATCACCAGTTGGGCATCTTTGACCGCCTCTTCCAGGCTGTTGCTGTAGCGCAGGCGCTGTTGGGTAGCCGTCATCTCCTCCGCGCTGGCACCAAGATCCTTCTGGTACTGGCCGACATACTGTTCATGCACTGCACGGCAACGTTGCAGAGAATCCTCTGAGATATCGAAGATCACCACCTGTTTGCCTTTGTATGCACTGTGGAAAGCGATCTGTCCACCCAGCACTCCAGCACCAAGGACTGTGACGTTCTGTAATTGAGATTGGTTCATTGACGACACCTTCGAATACTTGCCATGAGTGACTGTGATAACAAACCGTGGGTTTGCTGTACTATCCCATTCCTGAAATCAGGACATATCGTTTTTGGGGATGCCAGAGCTGTGGCCTTCACAGACGGGACGGGTGACTGTGTGGGTCCCCCTCCTTATGAGGCTTGTCTTCATGGTCCACACCATGCTCCTCCTTGAGCGGGATCTCCCAGCTTCCCTGTTCAGTCCAGGGATCCTCTTCAGGTAGCTCCTCAATATAGATTTCTTTGTCCTCAAAGTCCGGCTGGCATCTGAGGTCGTAGTTGGCAGCTCTCACTATGGAAATACAGAGCAGAACTGCTACGAGCAACAAAGGCACTCCACCGATAACACTGGCCGTTTGTAATGTTTCCAAGCCGCCCAGGAACATCAGGGTGACGGGCATTACCGAGAGTGCGAAGGCCCAGAACAGTCGATTCCAGCGCGCTGGCTCCTCATCCACCTCTTTTTGTACAACCGCCGCCAGGATGTAGGAGATCGAGTCAAAAGTCGTGGCGGTAAAGATTAGTGCCAGAACAGTGAAGACCAGGATGACCACTGTGCCAAGAGGCAGGGTTTGCAAGATGGCAAATATCGCGGTGGTGGCGTCCTGCTGGTTGAGAATCTGCACTACATCCAGCTCTCCTGATAATTGCAGGTAGATGCCATAATTGCCGAGGATCATGAAAAACAGGAAGCAACCCATACTACCGAAGAATATGGCCCCGCCCACCATTGCGCGGATAGTGCGACCACGGGAGATTCGGGCGATAAATAGGCCTACGCTCGGTGCAAATACCAGCCACCATGCCCAGTAGAAAATCGTCCAGTCCTGTGGGAATTGAGTGTCTGGAAACTGTTCAAACTGTGCGAAAGGCTCTGTCCAGGTCGCCATATGGAAGATGTTATCCATTACCCGCCCCATGGCGTCGAGACCGGTGTTGAGCAGGAATAGTGTCGGGCCGACAAGAAGGACGAAAGTCAGCAGGATGATCGCTAGCCACATATTGATGTTGGATAGCAGGCGGATGCCATTCTTCAAGCCCACATAGGCACTATATCCAAATAATGCCGTACAGATTGCCAGCACGATGATGCGCGTGGTGAGGTTGGTTGGTACACCGAGCAGCTCATGGGCGCCCTGGTTGATCAGCGGTGCTGCGAGCCCGAGTGTCGTGGCTCCGCCACCGAGCATGCCGAAGACGAAAAAAATATCGACCAGCTTGCCGATAGGACCGCGAGCCCGTTCTTCCCCGAGCACTGGCATCAGTGCCTCACTGATCTTGAGAACGCTGTGATTGCGCACATAGTAGAAGTAGGCAATCGGAAGGGCCGGAATCAGGTAGATTGCCCAAGCCATCGGTCCCCAGTGGAAGATGCCGTAGGCGGCGGCCCAGCGAACCGCCTCGGGAGTCCCCCCCTCTACCTGAAAAGGGGGCGTCTGATAGTAATATGCCCACTCAATCATTGACCAGTACAGGATCGAAGCTCCGATACCCGAGCAGAACAGCATCGCCGCCCAGGACATGGTAGAGAATTCCGGTGATTCCTCCGCTGTGCCGAGCTTGATATTTCCTATATCGCTGAAGACAATAAAAACTACAAAGAGCGTAGCGCCCACGCCGAGTGCGAGATACAGGACCCCGAGCTTGTCGGTGACGAAGTTTTTTGCACTGGCGACCCACGCTGCCCCAGCCTCAGGGAAAAACACCAGGGGGAGGGTGACTGCCAGCAGTAGAAATAGCGAGCCCAGAAAGGTCGGTTTGTCGATGATCTCGTCCCACTGGCCCTTGAGCATGGCGATACCTCCTGGCTGATCTCCTGTGTACAGGCCGATCGGATTTTGAAGCGCCTGAACTGGCCTGGGCTTCTATGGTCCTCTTGACAGCATAGCCAAGGAGAATGATTTTGCGCCATAGGGCGCAATGGAGGGCCAGCAGGCTCCGGGGACACTAGTCAGATGGCAAAGGCAGGGAGACTGGTCAGTTTTATTTCCGGTGGAACAGGTTCTGTTCGCCAACTCGGCGAGGGAACCGGACTGCTTCTTTATCGATCAGTCCGGGCAATTGATCGGGATGATGCGGCCAGTGTTTTGGAATAAAGAGCCCGGCATGAAAGTGCCGGGCCCTCAAGATGGTATCGGTGAAGTCGTCAGCGGTTCTGCATTTGTTAGCTACTGCAGGCCTGCGGGGTTTTTGAGTCAACAGCGGGAGATGGTGCGACGACGCTCTGGTAAAAATTGAGGACTCCGTCTTCGATTGGGGATTCCAGCAGTATTTTGGCGTCCTGCTCGTAATCATCCAGTACACGCCAGGGGTATTTGGATCCTTGGCGCGGCAGGAGGTGGTCAGCCCGCGCGATATAGCCTGACTTAAGGGCAGCCATCACTGATTCCTTCTCTGCACACCCCTCACGATCAATGGGCATAAAGATTCCTTTTCCGGAGGATTGCATATGGTTGAGCAGGCGGCAGATGTAGTCCGCTGAAAGGTCGGCCTTGAGGGTCCAGGCTGCATTACTGTAACCGAAGATCCAGGCCATATTGGGCACGCCCTCCATCAGGACCCCTTTGTAAACGAGACGCCGGTTGAGTGGAACGTCCTGGTTGTCGACCTTGAGCGCCATGCCACCAAGGACCTGGACCTTGAGTCCGGTAGCAGTGATGATGATATCGGCCTCCAGTTCCCGGCCTCCTTTGAGACGGACACCGTGCTCGGTGAACGTCTCGATCTCGTCGGTGACCACCGACGCTTTTCCCGCGTTGATGGCCTGGAACAGGTCACCATCCGGGACTGCGCAGAGACGCTGATCCCAGGGTTTGTAGTCTGGTGAGAAGTGGCGCAGGTCGAAGTTCTTGCCCAGCCCCTTGCGCACACCGCGGAGCATCATCCGTCGTGTAAACGCAGGCCAGCGTTTTGCCGCCTTGAAGATCCAGCGGTGTATTTTGATGTTGCGTTTGCGGGCCATCCGGTAGACCCATTTTTCCGGCAGCCACCGCTTCAGAAAGGCAGAGACTTTGTCCTCAGCAGGCACCGACAGGACGTAAGTGGGGGAGCGCTGCAACATGGTAACGTGGGCGGCGTCTTCTGCCATAGCCGGCACCAGTGTCACAGCCGTGGCACCACTGCCGATTACCACAATCTTCTTGTCTGCATAGTCCAGATCTTCCGGCCACTGTTGTGGGTGTATGGTTCGCCCCTGAAAGCGATCGATCCCAGCAAACTCGGGCAGATAACCCTGTCGATAATCGTAATAGCCGGTACATGAAATCAGGACATCACAGGTATAAATGACCGGCTTGCCGTCTTGCTTTCCACGCAGCGTCCAGTGGCCCCGGGAGCTATCCCAGTTTGCCTCCTGTAGATCCACTCCAAAGCGGATATGTTCAGTAACATCGAATTCTTTGGCGGTCTCGGCGATGTAATTTCGGATCGACTCGCCATCAGCCAGAACTTTCAATCCGTTCCAGGGGCGGAAGTTGAAGCCGAAACTGAACATGTCGGAGTCGGAACGGATACCGGGGTAGCGGAACAGATCCCAGGTACCCCCTATACGGTCCCGTCGTTCAAGGATTGCCAACTCCCTGTCCGGGCTCTTCTTGCGCAGGTGGCATGCAGTACCGATGCCTGACAGGCCGGCGCCGATAATCAGGACGTCGAAATGCTGTTCATTCATGGGTCATGGGGCTCCGCTTTATCTTGTTGTTATATGACGCGAATACCTTAATCGATCTTTGCAGTAGGGAATAGCGATCAGCGCAGAATGGATAAGCCTTCGCTGACTAATTAGTCACTCAGCAAGCTGCTTTCTCCGTTGTAGTGGTGTGCAGCCAAACCATCGTTTACAGGCGCGGCTGAACGTGCTCTGCTCGCTGTAGCCGAGTAGAGAAGCGATATCAACAAGAGGCATCTCCACCTCCTTCAGGTAGGTGTCTGCAAGCCGACGGCGAGTACTGTCCAGGATACTCTCAAATGAAAGTCCCTCCGCACACAGCTCCCGTTGTAGTGTCCGGGGGAGGTAACCCAGCTGGCCCGAGATCGTTTCCAGGTTGCAGTTGCCCGTAAGCAACAGGTTTTCTATGAGCAGTTCGACTTGCCTGCCGAGATGTAGCGGGTTGTCGGCGAGAATCTCCTTGGCATAGCGTCTCAATAGTAGGTGCAGTCTCTGGCTGGGTGGGTTGAGTGGCTGTTCCAGAATCTTGCTGTCCACCAGTAAGGCGTTCTGCTCCTGCCTGAAGAACACTGGCGCCTGAAAGAAGTCCACATAATGTTGTGCAGGTAACGGTGACTCAAAGCTGAAGTAGACAGCCTGCGGGCGGAAACGGGACCCCGCAAGACTCCGCATGATATTTCGCAGTACGCCAATCGAATGTTCCAGTGTCGTCCGGTAGCGGGGCAATGACGGATCTGGGTAGTAGAGGAGGAGAGACTGTCCGGGCTTGACCTCCCTTCGCATGCGCAGGTTCGCGGTCGGTGAAAACCAGTGCAGCCGATCAATAATCCTGTCGATGGCATCCCCCACGCTGGAAGCGGTCAGTGCCACAGCGGCAACCGGGCCAAGAATATACAGATCCTGCCCCTCTGCGAGCTTGAGGCCAAAGTCAGGGCAGCGTAGAGCCTGGGCAGCTTTTTCTACCGCATTGATCTCTGCCTTGTGAGAGATGACTCCATCGAGGTTGTGAACCGCCTGCGGGTTGAGGTGGCACTGACGCAGTATGGAGTCGGGGGAACCGCCAAGGCTCTGTACGAGCTGCCAATAGCCTGATAGCGAGCTTGTCTTGATAAGAGCATTGGTGGGCACAGTCAGGAGATCTCCGGCGAAACGTCAGTCAAGCCACAACTTATCAAGTTTAGCTGCCCTGGCAGCGTCTGGACCTCTGAGCGGGAGAGGGGGCATCAACGTTCACAGTCACATGCCTGCTATCCAGCGAGATGAAGTACCGGGTAGCTCAGTGCAACAGGGCCTTTCGACGTTGAAGTGGCGTACAGCCGTACCAGCGCCTGCAGGCACGGGTGAAGGTGCTTTGTTCGGAATAGCCCAGCAGTGCGGAGACCTGCACCAGGGGCATCTCATACTCTGCCAGATAGTCATCGGCCAGGGATCGGCGGGCCCTGTCCAGCATTTGTTCAAAGGACAGGCCCATGCTGGCCAGCTGTCGTTGCAGGGTGCGTGGGCTGAATCCAAGCTGTTGGGCGATGGTGCTCAGGCTGCAATTGTGCGTCGGCAGCAGGTTCTCGATCAGCTGCTCCACCTGGTAGCCGAGGTTGAAGGAATGATCGGTCAAGACCTCTTCAGTGAACTGATCCAGTAACTGATGAAGATCAGCACGGTCTGTGTCGATGGGGATGTAAAGGTCGCGGGTCTTCAGAAGCAGGCCGTCCACGGCCCTACTGAATTTCACCGGGCAGTGAAAAACCTCCCGATAGCGGCTCTGAGGCAGGGGGGATTGAAAACTGAAATGGGCCTCGACAGCGCGAAAATCCTCGCCGGCCAGATGGCACAAGATACGGTTGAGCACTGCAAGTGCCTGCTCATAATAGTGACGGTAGCGGGGAATGTTTGAGGTTACTTCAAAGCTGAGTAGCGATTGCTGGGGGGCGGTACAGCGCTGCAGTCGCATTGCTGTGCCGGGGGAAAACCAGTGCAGGTAGTCGATGATCTTTTCCATGGCTTCCCCGACCGAAGTGGTGGTGAGGGCAACGGCAGCCAGCGGGCCGAGAAGACTGGCATCCTGGGTTTCTGCCAGGCGCAGGCCAAAATCTTCGCACTGAAGGGCCTGCGCAGCTCTCTCGATTGCACAGACCTCTGAGCGATGAGAGATCACACCCTCGAGGGTCTCCACCTTCTTTGGTTCCAGGTGGCACTGGCGCAGTATCACAGCCGGATCCCCCCCCAGATCTGTCACCAGCTGGTAGTACCCCGCGAGTGCTGACGTTTTGATCAGTGTGCCCATGCTACATCCACTGCTCACCTCGCTCTCTGGTAAACCCCGAGCGATCAACATCTCAAGTGTATACCCGATATGACGGTATTGGTCACAAGGGGGCGCAAGGGAATGTTTCCGGCCTGAAGGTTGGCTTTTGATAACGGATGACGGCGCCGGGGCCAAGGGGGTTACCTAACCGTGGTTTACCGAAACAAGGCAAGCTCACGGCTTCACTGCACGGAGGCACTGGAATGCAATCGCTGCTGGTATTGCCTTGCTTTATCCGGATTCCCTGCCTCGCGGTACAGCGCGACCAGCGCAGACAGTATCTGCGGGTCATGGGGGTACTGCTGCAAACCCCGCTCAAGGGTCGCGAGTGCTGCGTTCACCTCCCCCGCAGAGTGCTGGCCGATGGCATACACATAAATAAAGTGGGCGGTGGTGTTCTCGCTTTCTGCAGCTCTGCGCAGGTACTCCAGCGCTTCGTCGTTACGCTGCTGCCGAACCAGTGAGAGCCCCAGCGAGTACAGCACCGGCGCCTTTTCATTGACCCGTTCCAGGGCACTCTGCAGCAGTTTTTCAGCGTCTTTCTCCCGGTTGGTCGAACGGTACAGCTCGGCTAGGTTGACGTAGGCGGGTGTGAAGTAAGGCGCGATCGACAGCGCGCGTCGATAAAAGCGCTCCGCCTGCTGCAGGTTACCCCTGTGGACATGCACCGCTGCCAGATTTGACAGGGACTCAGGCCGGTCGCTATTGAATTTTTCTGAAGTGAGGTATGCACTCACGGCGTCATTGAACTGGCCCCGCACCTGCTGGGGGAGACGGTCCATCGGGGTGTCCACCATGGCATTCGCTGCCAGTGCCTCTGTGACACGTTTCCCCTCATAAATGAGGGGGATGGCCAGGGCGAGCTGTATTTGTTCCGGGGCAAAATCCAGTGATTTCGCCAGCCCGAGATTCAGTAGCTGCTCGTCACCCTGGGCAATGACCTGAAGCAATTGTGCCGATTGCTGCGAAAGGTAACGCGGCAGCAGACTGACCGCAGTGGCACGAGCTATGGCTGGCTGGGAGTCGTCGGCGACCAGAGCCATCAACTGCGATTCGGCCCCGGGCAATCCGTGCCTCCCGGCATAGATAGCCTCACCAAAGTGAGGTTCGAGGGGTTCTCCAAACTTCTGCTGCAGCACCTGCGTCGCCCACTGATTGGGCTTGTCCGTATGGCAACCCGTACAGGCGTTCGGTGTCTGCAGGCGGTCTGAGAGGTCGGGGCGGGGAACGCGAAAGCTGTGGTCACGACGGGCGTCCACCTGCATATAGGTCTTCGCGGGCATATGACAGCTCACACACTGGGAACCGGCTGAGTCCTTCGGGTGGAAGTGGTGTTCCGCGGTATCGAACCTGGCGGGCATATGGCACTGGGCACATACGCCGTTGCCTTCTGCCCGCAATTCCAGCCTGTGGGGCTCATGGCAGTTGCTGCAGGTCACTCCGGCTGCATGCATCTTGCTCTGCAGAAAAGAACCGTAAACGAAAACCTCGTCATCAATCTGGCCGTCGGCATGGTAGAGGCCGGCGTCCAGCAGTGACAGGTTGAAGTGATCCAGTAATGCATCCCCGGCCCTGGCGCCGGGAAAGGCGGTCGAGCGCCTGGAATGACACTGGGCACAGGTTTCCAGCTCTGCCTGGGTTTCCGTTGCAAAAGCCAGTCGGGCAATACCTGTCTCATGGTCCATGACCCAGCTTGCCTTCTTGCGTCCGGAGTAGGACGCGGCGAACCCGCGGTTGCCGGTGTTTTCAGCGGTTTGGCTCAAGTCCGACTGTGCCCATTCCAGATGGTCTGAACCCGGTCCATGGCAGGCCTCACAGCCCACATCTATTTCCGACCAGCGTGTGTCATAGGTCTGGCTGCTGAGATCAAAACCTTTTTGCAGGTTGGTGGAGTGGCAGTCTGCACACATGAAGTTCCAGTTGTAATTCAATCCGGTCCAATGCAGCTCATCGCCGGCTTTGATGTGCTCGTCCGGGTTCAGGTGGAACCAGCGTTGTCCGCCTTCACTCTTGTCGCGGCTATCCCAGGCGATGCTCAACGCCTGCAGCCTTCCTCCCGGCAATTCCACCAGGTACTGCTGCAGCGGGTGGATGCCAAACGTATAGGCGATGGGAAAGTCTGCCAGTTGACCATCGGCGCCGTCAGTACGCACATAATGGCGGTCGCCCTTGGTGTAAAAGCGGGTGGTCGTACCGAAATAGTTGAACTCAGCATTGCCGAAATCACCCAGGATGGTTTTTTTGCTGGCCTCCTGCATGGCGAGGTCGTGGTGGGAGTCTTGCCAATGCTCAAACTCGGCCTGATGGCAGGTGGCACAGGTCTCAGAACCCACGAATCGCGGCTCGGCAGTCGCTTTCCCCCGGACTTCATCGTGACCGGTGGGCTCGACCTGGAGCGATGCCTTGGCTCCGGGTTGGGCTGTCGGATCTGTGGAGGATTGGCTGCTGCTGTCAGGCGGGGTGTCGTCGCAGCCGGCGATCAGGGCCATAGCGATCAGCAGGGGGAAAGTTCGCAGAGAGCTGGTCATGGGCTGGGACGCGTAGTTGACAGGCCCGGCAATCTCGGGCATCGATCCTGCCCCGGCCCGTTGATGATGGTTATTTTTTGCGAACCCTGAGTATAGATCCTGGCTCAGGCTTATTCCGGCTTGAATGGTGGGGGAGGCGGGAGAAGAGGGGAAATGCGCGCCAAATAGTGATTGTCTAAGCCTGTATAGGCTGTTGCTGGCCACCACGAAGTGGAGTAAACACGGAGTGCTAAAGTGAAAAGAGGGGCAACTTCGCGGCACCCCTGCGACCTTGCTGTACACCCTGACAGGGAACTTTCCATGAAGCCCAGGCACGTCCTCAAGTCTCTGTTTGTACTAATGCTATTCGTCGGTCTGGCCGGTAGTGGACTGGTGTTGGCCGCTGATCCGTTGCCTTCCTGGAATGACGGCGAGACGCGGCGTGCGCTGATCCAGTTTGTCGAGAAGTCGACAGAAGAAAATGGGGCCGGGTATATCCCTCCTGAGCAGCGCATTGCCACTTTCGATAACGATGGCAACCTGTGGGCGGAGAAGCCCATCTACTTCCAGTTGCTATACGCAATCGACAAGGTCAGAGATCAGGCACAAAAGCATCCCGAATGGAAAACCGAGGAGCCCTTTGCCTCTATCCTGAAAGGCGATAACAAGACAGCACTGGAAGGCGGCAAGTCTGCCCTGATGAAGCTTATTGCTGCGACCCATACCGGCATGACCGGCGAAGAGTTTCAGGCGAGTGTGCAGCAGTGGTTGGCGTCTGCACGCCACCCCGAGACCAATCGACTCTATACCGAAATGGTTTACCAGCCCATGCTGGAGCTGTTGACCTACCTCCGCGATAACGGCTTCAAGACATTTATCGTCTCAGGGGGTGGTATCGATTTTATTCGCGCCTACGCAGAGGCCGCATACGGTATCCCGCCCGAACAGGTTGTGGGTAGTTCACTCAAGGCCAGATATGAGATGCGGGACGGAAAGCCGGCCATTGTGAAATTGCCGGAAGTCAACCTGATCGATGACAAGGCCGGCAAACCGGTGGGCATCTATCAGCATATCGGCCGTCGACCGGTCTTCGCGTCCGGAAATTCCGATGGGGATTTTGAAATGCTGCAGTGGACCACTGCCGGTGATGGTCCCCGATTTGGCCTGCTGCTGCACCACACGGATGAAAAGCGGGAATGGGCCTATGACCGCGATTCTCCGGTGGGGCACTTGGACAAAGCCCTCGCCGCTGCCTCAAAACAGGGCTGGATCGTAGTTAATATGAAGGAAGACTGGAAACAGGTCTTTCCGTGGGGTAACCGCTAGCGTTGTTCTATTACCCTCAGAGTTCGATGATGCAGCGGAGAATGCCTGCACTCCCGTTGCAAACCTAACCAAAGCGGGCGGATATAACGGAGGAAATGATGTATCCATCCTCACTGCGCGGGCGACTGATGTTGCCACTGTTGCTATTGCTGCTTTTTTCCCAGAGCTCCGTCCAGGCACAGTCGAAGCCCAATATTCTTGTGATCTGGGGCGATGATATCGGGATCACCAATATTAGCTTCAACAGCCGCGGGCTGATGGGCTATAAGACGCCCAACATTGACCGGATCGCCAGGGAAGGGCTGTCATTTACGGACTATTACGGCCAGCAGTCCTGTACGGCCGGGCGAGCAGCCTTTCTCGGTGGCAATGTGCCGGTGAGAACCGGGATGACCAAGGTCGGGTTGCCCGGCGCCAAAGAGGGCTGGCAGGAATCGGACGTGACGATTGCCACGGTGATGAAGAGTCAGGGCTATGTCACCGGCCAGTTTGGCAAAAACCACCAGGGTGACCGGGATGAGCATCTGCCGACCAACCATGGCTTTGATGAGTTTTTCGGCAACCTTTACCACCTGAACGCCGAAGAGGAACCGGAGAACCGGGATTATCCGAAGAACCCCGAGTTTCGCAAGAAGTTTGGCCCCCGAGGTGTGATTCATTCGGTTGCCGGCGGAAAAATCGAGGATACCGGGCCGCTGACCAAAAAGCGGATGGAAACCATTGATGATGAGACAGTAGCGGCCGCGATCAACTTTATTGAGCGTGCCCACAAGGCCGGCAAGCCGTTCTTCGTCTGGTGGAACGCCACCCGTATGCACTTCCGCACACATGTGAAGGAGGAGCATAAAAATCTGGCCGGTCCATTCAGTGATGAATATCAGGATGGTATGGTCGAGCATGACCAGCATGTCGGGCAGCTACTGGAGCTGCTGGACAAGCTGAAGATCGCTGACAATACCATCGTCTTCTATTCCACTGACAACGGGCCGCACTTCAATACCTGGCCGGATGCCGGTAATACACCATTCCGCAGTGAAAAGAATTCAAACTGGGAGGGTGCCTATCGCGTGCCGGCGTTTGTCCGCTGGCCCGGAAAGTTCCCGGCGGGCAAGACCCTCAATGGTATTGTCTCTCATGAGGACTGGCTGCCCACCCTCGCTGCAGCCGCCGGTAACCCGGAAATCAAGCAACAGTTGCTGGATGGCGTAAGGCTCAACGGGCGCAAGTACCGGAATTACATCGACGGCTTCAACATGCTGCCATACTTTTCCGGCCAGACAGAGGAGTCCCCCCGCCGGGAATTTATCTACGTCAACGATGACGGCCAGATTGTGGCCATGCGTTACGATGCGTGGAAGGCTGTCTTCCTGGAGAACCGTGGGAAGGCTTTCGGGGTCTGGATGGAGCCCTTCACCGAGCTTCGGGTTCCACTGATCTTCAATTTGCGCCGCGATCCCTTCGAGCGCGCCCAACACAACGCCAACAGCTACTATGACTGGCTGCTCGAAAGGGCCTTCGTATTGGTGCCGTTGCAAAAATTGGCGGCCGATTTCCTGAAGACGATGCAAGACTATCCGCCGAGCCAGACTCCAGGTTCCTTTAACCTGAAGAAAATTGAGGAGCAATTGAGGGAAGGTGCCGGCGGTAGTAATTGATAGAAGCTATTGAATGGAAAGCCCTGCTGAGCAGGGCTTTTTTATATCATGCGGGGCTGATGTGCGTGACTATACGGATGACTAGATCTGCCATCATTCAAGCTGCCCTGCTTATTGTGGTGCTTTCTGGATGAACTCCTCAACGACATTGGACATGTCGAAGCTCTTGCCGCCCTGCACCGGGGGATACTCCTTCAGTGATTGCAGGTGCTGCTGCATCAATACGCCCATGGGCTGGATCAGCCAGGACACTTTCTGTAGCAGATGCCCGTAGGCATCAGTTGAGTCGTAGCTCTCATAGGGATCCATACGCAGGTTAAATACCAGTGGAACTGTGCGCGGTACCAGGTTTGCGTAGTAGTCTTCCTTGGTGGAGAAATGGAATTTCCATGGGCCCATGCGGATGGCGGTGAGCTTGCTCTCGTAGTAGTAGAAGATATGGTTGCGGGCAGACTGCTCCACTTCAGCCGTCCAGTAGGGGAGGTTGTTCACCCCGTCGATATACTGCTTCTTCTCTTTGAGCATCTGTTCCCGAACATCGTCGACACCGGCTGCGGTGGCGAGGGTGGTAAACAGATCCTGGTGACCCTGAATACCATTGAGCTCCCTCCCTGCTGGGATTTTACCGGGCCAGCGGGCCATCATCGGTACACGCACACCACCTTCATAGGTGCTCATTTTTTCACCCCGGAAGGGGGTCGTAGCCCCGTGGGGCCAGCTGGAGTGCTCTGGTCCGTTGTCGGTGCTGTAAACAACAATCGTACTGTCAGCCAACCCTTTCTTGTCGAGCCAGTCCAGGACAATGCCGATATCGTGGTCGTGCTGCAGCATGCCAGCGCCGTGGTAATCGGCTTCACTGGTGTACTTCTCGACCTCGCGCAGCCACTTGTCATCGATGCGGGTGTAAAGGTGCATGCGGCTGGTGTTGAGCCAGACGAAGAAGGGATCACCGGCCTCATTGGCCTGTTCCATGAACTTGAGAGCGAGGGGGATGACCTCTTCGCTGTCAAAGTTTTTCATCCGCTCACGGGTGAGGGGACCGGTATCCTCGATTTTCTGCTTGCCAACAACGCCAAAGCGGGGATCTTCGGTGGAGTCCATCTTGTCGGTGGCGAAAGAGTGGATGACGCCGCGGGTGCCAAATTTACCCTCATAGGTCTCAAGGTCCCCTGAGAAGGCCTTGCCGAAATTCTGGTAGTCCCGCTGCTCCGCTTCCTCCTGGGTGTTGAGGTGGTACAGGTTGCCGAAGAACTCATCGAAGCCATGCACGGTGGGCAGATGTTCGTTGCGATCACCCAGGTGGTTCTTGCCAAAATGCCCCGTACGATACCCCACTTTTTTCAGCACTCTTGCCAGGCTTGGCGATTCTTTTTGCAGACCCAGGCTGTCACCTGGCTGGCCGACCGTAGTCATGCCCGAGCGGATCGGGTACTGCCCGGTGATGAATGCCGCGCGACCCGCGGTGCAAGAGGGCTGGGCGTAGTGGTCGGTGAAAATTGCTCCCTCGTTGGCGATGCGATCGATATTGGGTGTACGGTAACCCATCACCCCCTGCTCATACGCCGAGAGATTGGTCCAGCCGATATCGTCGCCCCAGATCACCAGGATATTGGGCTTGCCGCCCTTTACCGGGTTTGCAGGCTTGGTCGGGCTGTCCTGTTGCCTTGCTCCTTCACGAGCCTGGCTGGCGTCTGCCAGCTGCGTAGCACTGCCTTCATTGGCCTGGTTTGATTGCGTGGCTGGTGCAGCTGTCGCATCGTTATTTACCTGTTGTTCTGCGTCGCCCTTTTCTGCGCAGCCGATCATGAACAGGCAGAAGATCAGGGTGAATCGTAAAACTCTCATCTGCTTGTCTCCCGGTAGCTGGAAGTCCATGGCAAGTTTGCCGTTATGGAATCATAGGTGGGGTAAAGGCAAGTGCTGGGGATCCTCGTGCTGCGCGGCAGTGTAATCGTCCCGTAAGTTGTTTTTTGCTCGACGACCGCGTGTATGTCCCTCGGTAGTGTGGATATTGCCTATGCTGCTAGTCGCGAACGGAGCAACTCAACAGTGGAAGTCATGGCTCAGGGTTCAAAGAAAGCGGTTCTCTACGCCATCTGCGTCAATGCAGCGGTCACCGTACTGAAGGGGCTGGCGGCACTTGCCACCCACTCGGCTGCGATGATGAATGAGGCGGTCCACAGCCTGATGGATACACTAAACCAGGTATTCCTCCTCGTCGGGCTGATCCGTGGTGGGCGCCCGGCAGATCAGACTTACGCCTTTGGCCACGGGCAGAAGAAATATCTATGGAACCTGTGGAGTGCCATCGGCCTTTTCTCCATCGGTTGTGGCCTGGGCCTCGCCCATGCCTGGCACGCCTGGCATCAGTTGGGTGTGGTGGAGAGACCAACGTCGGTATCGTTGCTGGGCTTCGAGGTCGCGCCGATCTGGATCTCTGCGGTAGTACTGTTCATCGCCCTGGTACTGGAAGCCTACGTACTCTACGTTGCCGCGCAGGAATTCCTCAGCCGCATGCGCGCAGCCGGGATGCGCAATCCCTTCCGCTATCTGCGTCAGGCGGATGATCCGACCCTCATTGCAGTGCTGCTGGAGGACAGCATCGCAGTCACCGGTGTGCTGCTTGCCGCCACCGGTATCACCATGACCCAGCTGACCGGTGACAAGAGTTGGGACATCGGCTTCTCCGTGATTATCGCGCTGATGCTCGGGGTTACCGCCATCTTCCTGGGCATGATCAACATGCGCTTCCTGACCAGTATCCGGGATGTGGCTGCCGAGCAGGCCTTTCAGGACATCTGCAAGGGTCACCCGGAGATTGAGCGCTTCCACGATGTGCGCTCCATCATCGTCGACGAGACCCATACCGTCGTCGTAGCCGAAGTGGAATTGAGGGAAGAGCGCCTGATCGGCGACATGCGCCAGCGCATTGAAGCCCACGAGGAGGCCCTCCTGTCCCGTGTGCCTGAAGAGCGACTCAACCACAAAGTGCGCGAGTACGTGGAAACCCGGGCGGTGATCCAGGCGACCCTGGAGCGCACCGAGCGGGTCATCGACGAGCTGGAGAAGGAGCTCAGGGAGCGCTGCCCACAGGTATTCCACCTGACAGTTGAAGTCGAGGGCATCGCGCAGTCTCCCGAGCTGGATGCCCCGGAAGAGTTGTTATCTTGAGCCGGCCCGTGTAGGCTGCGCTCGTGCGCAGACGAAGGGATTTCGCGCAACTTCGCGAGAGATAGCAACAGTTCGTGACTGCCTTGCGCCCTCTGTTCTCCGGGCCGCAAGAACCCCCGCACAGACTCCATCAAAAAGAATTTTATCCCGCCAGAATCCGGGTTCTGGCGCATTTTCTGTATATGTGAAGCGATGACCAACGAAGATAAACGCCCCCTCTATATTCCCCACGCCGGTCCCTCCCTGCTGGAGATGCCACTTCTGAACAAAGGCAGTGCCTTTACCCGCAAGGAGCGGCTCGAATTCAACCTGGTGGGGTTGCTGCCCAACAATGTCGAGACCATCGAGGAACAGGCGCGCCGGGCTTACCTTCAGTACCAGCAGTGCAAGACAGATCTGGACCGCCACATCTACCTGCGGGCCATTCAGGACGACAACGAGACACTGTTCTTCCGCCTGATCGAGGAGCATATCGAGGAGATGCTGCCGATCATCTATACCCCCACCGTGGGCAAGGCGTGTGAGGAATTCTCCAACATCTACCGCAACCACCGCGGTCTGTTCGTGTCCTACCCGGATCGCGAGCACATGGACGATATCCTGCGCAGCGCTACCAAGGACAACGTGAAGGTCATCGTGGTGACCGATGGTGAACGCATTCTGGGCCTGGGTGACCAGGGCATCGGCGGCATGGGGATCCCCATCGGCAAGCTGTCCCTGTATACCGCCTGCGGCGGCATCAGTCCCGCCTACACGCTGCCGGTGACCCTCGATGTGGGTACCAATAACCGCACCCTGCTGAATGACCCCATGTACATGGGCTGGCGTCACGAGCGCGTGTCCCAGGAAGAGTATGACGAGTTCGTGGCTGAGTTCCTCGCCGCAGTCAAGCGGCGCTGGCCCAGGGTGCTGGTGCAGTTCGAGGACTTTGCCCAGACCAATGCCATGCCCCTGCTGGAGAAGTACCGCGACGAACTCTGCTGCTTCAACGATGACATCCAGGGTACGGCGGCGGTTTGCCTGGGCACTGTGCTGGCGGCCTGCAAGGCCAAGGATGAGAAGCTCAGCGACCAGCGCGTGATGGTGGTCGGAGCCGGCTCCGCGGGCTGCGGTATTGCCGAACAGATCGTCATGGCCATGGTGGAAGAGGGGCTTTCAGATAAAGAAGCCCGCGAGCGCCTGCTGATGTTCGACCGCTACGGTCTGGTTACCAGTGACATGAAGGGCCTGCATAACTTCCAGGCCCGGCTGGCGCAGGATCCGGAGATGTATTCCGGTGTGAGCGAATGGGACCTGCTGCAGCTGGTGCAGAACACCAAGCCCACGATCATGATCGGCGTGTCGGGGCAGGGCGGTCTGTTCACCCAGGAAGTAATCGAGGCCCTGCATGCCGGATGCCCGCGCCCTCTGGTACTGCCGCTTTCCAACCCCACCTCACGCGCCGAGGCGACGCCCCAGGAGATTCTCACCTGGACCAACGGCGAAGCGCTGGTGGCCACCGGTAGTCCCTTTGCTCCGGTAGAGCTTGAGGGCAAGGTGTACCCGATTGCGCAATGTAACAACGTCTATATCTTCCCGGGCGTGGGGCTCGGTGTGATTGCCGCCGGAGCCAACCGGGTGACCGACAACATGTTGATGGCCGCCTCTAATGCCCTGGCCGAGCACGCGCCGGTGGTGAAGAAAGGGGAGGGCGCCATGCTGCCTGACCTCAGCAACATCCGCGAAATCACCAAGTACATCGCCCTCAGGGTTGGCCTGCAGGCGCAGGAGGACGGCGTGGCGCCCGGTGTGACCGAGGAGAAACTCAGCGCTTCCATCGAGCGCAACTTCTGGTACCCGGGCTACCGCAAGTACCGCCGCCGCTCCTTCTAAAAGGCTGGCGCAGCGCTCCCGCCGGCAGGATGGGGGAGCGCCGCGGCCCCCGGGGCACCGCCCATGGCCGCGCCCGGGAGCCAGCAGTTTACTTCTGCAGCAAACCCCTCCGAGCCAGCAGCGCATCAACTGTGGGCTCCTGTTCGCGGAACTCTACATACGCTTTCATCAGGTCCGTGCTGTGGCCCACCGACAGGATGGCATTGCGATAGCGGTCGCCGTTCTCTCGCTTCAGGCCGCCTTCTTCCTGCAGATAGGCAAAGGCATCAGCGGCGAAAACCTCGGTCCAGAGGTATGAGTAGTATCCCGCGTAGTAGCTGTTGGAGAAGATATGGCTGAAATAGGCGGACTTGTAGCGCGGCGGCACCACAGCCAGATCAATGCCGTGCTTGGCCAGGGCCTCCTTCTCAAACGCCTGGTAGTCCTCGATTTCCTTTCCCGGCGCAATACTGTGCCACTCCATGTCCAGCAGCGCTGCCGCCAGGTACTCCGTGGTATCGAACCCCTGGTTGAACTTGCGTGCCTTCAGCGCCTTCTCCAGTAATGCCTGGGGGATGGGCTCACCGGTCTCGTAGTGGCGGGCATAGTTGGCGATGACCTCTGGCTCGAAACTCCAGTCCTCATGGAACTGCGACGGGAACTCGACGAAGTCCCGTGGCGTGCTGGTCCCGGCCAGGCTCGGGTACTTCACGTCTGAGAAGAGCCCGTGGGCTGCGTGGCCCCACTCGTGGAACAGAGTGTTGACCTCCTTGAAGGTCAACAGGGTGGGCTGACCCTCGGCAGGCTTGGGGATATTGAGCACGTTGTAGACCACTGGCTTGCGATCCAGCAGGTGGCTCTGGGTGACCAGCTCGTTCATCCAGGCACCGCCATTTTTGCCTTCGCGTGCATAGGGATCCAGGTAAAAGAGTCCCACCGGCGTTTTGTCAGCATTGAAAACTTCATAGGCGGTGACATCCGGGTTCCACACCGGGAGGTCAGGGCGCGCTTTGAAGGTAATGCCGTAGAGTTTCTCCATGGCGAAGAAGAGGCCATCCTCGAGAACCCGCTCGAGCTCGAAGTAGGGCTTGATTTCGCTTTCGTCCAGATCGTATTTGGCGGCGCGGACTTTTTCCGCATAGTAGGCCCAGTCCCAGGGCTGCAAGGTGATGTCCTTGCCTTCCTGCTCGATCATCGCCTCGAGGGCAGTCGCTTCGGCCTTTACTTTCGCCACGGCTTTCGGGGCCAGGTCTCCCAGGATCTGGAAGACGGCGTCCGGAGTCTTCGCCATGCGTTCTGCAAGCACATAGGAGGCCCAGTTGGGGTAGCCAAGCAACTTGGCCTTGTCGGCGCGGAGCTCCGCCATCTGTGTGATCAGCTCACCGTTGGCGTCGCCGGCCCGGTTAGCCGAGGCCTCCCAGATTTTCTGGCGGAGAGCACGATTTTCCAGACTGCCGAGAAGTGGCTGGCGAGTGGTGTTGACCAGAGAGATCAGGTATCCCTCTTTACCGGCATCCGCAGCGGCCTTGGCCAGCGAGGCAATTTTCTCTTCCGAGAGGCCGCTGAGCTCTGACTTGTCCTCGACCAGGATCGACTCACCCTTCATCGCATTGAGGACATTGTTGGAAAACTTGGTGGAGAGCTCGGCCAGTTCGCTGTTCAGGGCGCGGACCTGCGACTGCTTCTCGTCCGACAGCCGGGCGCCGGCACGTACGAAGGCATCGTAGTACTGGTCCACGAGCTGCTGTTCCTCGGCGCCCAGCTCGCTCTTTTGCGCGTGCACTTTTTCCACCCGCGCGAACAGTTTCGGGTCGAGGTAGATATTGTCATTGTGCTCCGAGAGACGCGGTGCGATTTCAGCCCGGATTTCCTGCACCTTGTCGCTGGCCCGGAAACTGGTGTAATCGAAGAAGATACCGGAAACCCGGTCCAGCAGGTCTCCGCTTTTTTCCAGGGCAATAATGGTGTTTTCGAAAGTGGCCGGCGCCGGGTTGTCGGCAATCGCCTGAATCTCGGCGGTATGGGCTGCCAGACCGGCGTCGAATCCGGGCATAAAGTGCTCATCCCTGATCTTGTCGAACTGCGGGGTCTGGTAGGGGAGCGGGCTGGGTTCGAGCAACGGGTTGCCTGCCCCCGCAGCAATTGCCTCGACCGGACTGGCTTCCCCTGTCGCGGCATTACCGGCAGCGACTGCTGCCTCCATGGCAGCGGAGTCGGTATTTGCATCGGCAGAGGATTGGTTTTCATTATTGTTTTTCGAGCAGGCACCCAATGCCAGGCTGACGCCGATGGCTGTGGCGATCAGGGATTTACGCATGTTGGCTCCGTTATTATTGGTTGGTTGGGAGAATGTTGGTAGGGCAGTCACACATTGCGGATCAGGCCTGTTCTACCGTTATCCGCTGGCGCTGGGTCCGGGCCGGCGCATTTCTGCTGGCGGTACCGGTGATCGCGAAATGAGAACAATGATGCATCGTTATCGTGCGGCGGATTTTGCAAAAGTTTTGCACAGGGCCATCGCACTGGCAACCAGCAGCCATCCTTTGCGATGTGACCTGCCGATAAGTTGACATCCTGCAGGCCGTAAAAACTGTGATTGTCACGATTACCGGCCATTTTCAGGTGGTTTGGAAGGCAGAGGGGCATATTGCGCAGCTTCACCGACTTCTGCGGGGTCCTCAGGTACATGGCCCGCAGGGTGAGCCTGCAGGCCCCGGCAGAAGGCGGAGCGCCCGGGATGACCGGGGAGAAACCCAGCCCTTCCATCGAGCGCAGTTTCCGCTATCCCGGTGACCGCAAGCACCGCCGCTGCTCCTTCCGGAAACTGTAATGTATCCGAATCAACGCCCGCTTTCTGCGGGCGTTTTCTTTATAACTTCCGCAGAGGAGTCAAGGTGTTTGAGGGAGCGCTGCAACAACAGTGAGCAGATCCGGAAGAAAGTACCGGGCAAAAGGCGGTTGAACAGAGCCACCAGCCGCGCCCGCCGGCTGGGGATGATCAGCCACTTGCCGGCATCCAGTCCGTTCAGTATCCGCTCACAGGCGGTATCAGGATCCAGTGAACCGGCTACCTTGCGCAGTTCCAGCGAAATCGGATGGGCGTCCAGCTTTTCCTTCTCCACCATCGGGGTCCGGACCTCTGCCGGGCAGATACAGCTGACATTGATTTCCAGTGGTAGAAGTTCGAACCTCAACGTGGTCGCCAGCCCGACGACACCAAACTTGGAGGCCCCGTAGGCGGCGTAACCGTAATTACTGGTGAGCCCGGCGAGAGAGGCGACCAGAGCGAGGCGTGCACCCGGTTGCAGATGTGGCAAGACAGCGTGGGCGAAATGGAAGCTGCCGTTGAGATTGACATCGATTACCCGCCGGAAGTCGTCCGGAACCAGTTCGACAAAAGCCCTGTTGACCAGAATACCGGCGCAATTCAGGGCCAGGCCCGGCGAGCCAAAATGCTCCACCGCAGCCGAGACAGAGTTCTCAACCTGCTCGGGCCGGGTGACATCCGCCTCGAAATACTGCCAGCGGGTCTGCCCGGCTTTAGCCGCGCTGTCCAGTTGCCTGCGGCGTTCCGGGGCCAGCTCAAGGTCCAGAATTGAGACCCTGGTGCCCCGTTGCAGCAATCGCAGCGCAATACCAAGACCGAGGCCGCTGCCCGCCCCGGTAATCAGCGCGTGTTGCCAGTTGTTCATTTGGCCTCCGTGGCTAGCTGCCAACCTGGTAAAAGCTGGAATGTCCTGTTTCTTTTACCTGATGGTATCGAAATAGGGACGCCGGGCCAGCGAAATCTGTTCCAGAATGGGCGAGTTTTGGCGGGGCAGGGCGTGAGCGTGGGGCAGGGTTTCGCTAGGGTGACAGCGGGAGTTATTGCCGGCGTTCTTCGATCAGCACGCCTTCCGAAATGCGCTCACTGGGGTGCAGAACCAATGTCTCACCCTCCTGCAGACCTTCCAGAACCTCTGCCTGCAGGCCATTGTTCTGGCCCAGTTTGACGACGACCCGTTCGGCCCGATCACCGCGGAGCCGGAAAACGGCCCATTCCCCCCGGTGTCGAAACAGTGCGCCGGTAGGCACCTGCAGGACATCCTCGCCCCGCCAGATACGGATAGCGGCATCCACCCGATAACCGTGGCCGAGGCGGGACCAGCGCTGGCGCGGCTCGGTGAAGTCGATGATGACGTTGACCCGCTGCTCTTCGATGCCGAGGGCAGATATCTTGGTAAACCCGAAGGGCTCCACCAGCCGTACCCTTCCGGTCAGTGGCTTGTCGCCGCCCCAGCTGGTGAATTCCGCCGGCGCGCCGGGTTCCACCTGCACTGCATCCCGGGAGAGCAGGTCGACTACCACTTCCAGTTCGGCGGCATTACCGATTTCCACCAGTGGTGTGCCGGCAATCACGACGCGCTCGCTTTCCTGTTGCAGTCGCAGCACCCGCCCACTGACCGGCGCCGTGACGGGCACGATATCCTCCGGGTCGGCGCTGCCGTCCGGCTCTGGTGCAATCAGTTGGGCCCGGGCACTGTCGACCTCACCGGCGCGGGCGCGCTCGGCGGCCTTGGCGGTATCGACCGATGCTTCGGCGCTGTCCAGGGCCAGCTCGGTCCGTTCCAGTTCCGATTGGGAGACGTAATTCTTTTTGGCCAGTGTGCGGATGCGGCGAGCGTCTGCGAGAGCAAAAGCCAGGCGGGCTTCGGCATCGCGGCGTTCGGCCCGAGCCAGATTGAGGGCTGCCTCGGCACTCTGGATGGCGGCCAGGGCCTGGGTCCGTCCGCGCTTGTCGAGAAAGCCCGGACTGGTGGGCAGGAGCTGTGCGATCAGCGTCTTGTTGGCCTCCACGGTGTCACCGACATCGCGGTCAATGCGCAGCAGGTAGCCGGTGACGGGTGCGGATACCACGTAAACATCGTGCACACGGGTGTAGCCTTCATCGCGGACATAGACCTCCAGCGGGCCGCGGGAGACCTTGGCCAGATCCACCGGTACCGGTTTTGGCAGGTAGGCGTAGACGAAGAAAGCCATCAGCACCCCGAGCAGGGCGCCGGCTACGATCCTTCGCAACAGCTTTCTATGCATATCACTCCCGTGTTTTCAGTACCGCTATCAGATCGAGATGATCGATTCGCCGACGAACCAGGAGACCGGAGCCGATCGCCGACAGCACCACCACCAGGGCGGCATAGCCGTAGGTAGAATCGCTGATCACCAGCGGGATCCGGAACAGCTCGGTGTCGAACGAATGGACCAGCAGGGCGGCCAGCAAATACCCTAGCAAGGCCCCAAGGGGCAGGGCGATCAGGGTGAGCAGTGCCAGCTCTCCCAGCAGAATATAGGAAACCTCGCCGCGGGTAAGTCCCAGCACGCGCAGGCTGGCCAGTTCCCGTCCACGCTCCGACAGGGAAATCCGTGCATTGTTGTACACCACGCCAACTGCAATCAGGCCGGCGAAAAGTGTGTTGAAGAAAACGAAGGTGCCGAGACTGTCCTGCAGCGTCTCGTAAAACGCATTCTGGGCCTGCTCCTGCAGGCTGACGCCTGCGACGACCGGGGTGTTTTTCAGGGATTCGTAGAGCGCATCGGTCTTATCAGGGTCGACGAGTAGATAAGCTCCAGAGATGGCACTGTCTTCCTTCAGTAACCGGTTCAGTGCATCCAGGTGCATATAAGCGGTGGTACCCATGTAGGTTTTGACGATGCCGCTCACCATCAGGTCCACTTCAGGCCGTCGCCCGGTGCGCACCTCTACCCGCAACAGGTCACCGGTGCCGATCTCCAGCAGTTCGGCCAGCTTGTCCGAAAGGATCAGCCCCTGCTCCGGCAGCGGCACCGGACGGAATTCTGTATCGACAATGCGGCCCAGGTCGGGTTCTGCTTCCAGGCCAAGAATTGCCTCGCGTCTCACATTCGGGCCGTTGCGGAGGACAACGGGGATGGCGCGGAAAGGTTCTGCGGTCATCACACCGGGGGCATGCAGGACATCCTGGATCGCGCGCTTGTTGCGGGGTTCGACAAAATTGACCGTCACATCCTGGCGATCGATGACGTTGAAGCTGATATCCACCATGAACATCATTGCGTCCATGGAAAAACTGGCGCCAATCAGTAGTCCCATGGACATGCCGATACCGAGAACGGTCATGGCGGCGCGCTTTGGCCAGCGGTAGATATGCCGCAGGATCATACGGCTGGGCTGGTCGACCCAGGGGGCTATGCGCTCCAGCCAGCGGGCTGCGCGGCTGTAATCCGGTGGTGGCGGTGGCACCATGGCGATAGCTGGTTCCAGCTGCATGACGCGGCGTACCGAGGAAGCGGTCCCCACTCCGGCCACCAGCAGACTGAAACCGATAGAGACGAGGTACACATCGGGCGGGGGGCGGAACAGCAGGAAGGGGAATTTGAAGAAGTCCTGATACATGTTGGCCAAGCCCCGGCCCAGCCACAATCCGAGCAGGATGCCGATGACTACCCCGACGAGGGTGATGACCCCGATCATCTTCAGGTAATGCGTGGCCACGGCAGCATTGCTGTACCCGAAGGCCTTGAGGAGCCCGATCTGCTCGCGCTCGGTGTCGATCAGCCGCCCCACCACCACATTGAGCAAAAACGCGGCCACCAGCAGGAAAATGGGAGGCAGGATCCGTCCGATGGTCTCCAGCTGATTGATTTCATTGGTCAGGAACTGGTCCGAGATCTGCTGGTCGCGACCGTAGGCACCCGTGGCACCGTAACGTTTCAGTAGATTGTCCAACCGCTGTATCAGCGCATCCTCGTCAGTGCCGGCGGAGGTGAGGATGACCGCCTCATTGAAAGCGCCATCCAGGTCGAAGGCGTGTGCCAGGCCATCCCGGTTCATCCACAACACACCAAAGCGTTTTTTGTCCGGTACGATCTCCCCGGGAGAAATCGCGTACACATATTCCGGTGACAGTACGATGCCGGTGATGGTCAGTCGCTTCTTGGTGCCATTGAGGATGGCGTAGAGATGGTCGCCTGGCTCCAGCTGGTGGGCTTCGGCAAAGGCATCCAGGACCAGCACCTCCTCCTCATGCTGGGGGTCGAAGTAGCGACCGCTGTGCAGCACGATGTCGTTGATATGGGGCTGGGGAAACGGTGGCAGGGACTGGATCTCCCCGGTAATGGGGGCGGCGGCACCGGCCACATCGAGTATCACCCCCGCGCGGATGCGGGTCTCCGCCCGGCGTACCCCGGGGAGTGCGGTAATTTCATCAAGCAGGGCGTTGGGAGCCCGTTTGACCGGTGCGACGATATTGGCAAAGCGGTAGCGCTCGTAATAGGCATTGCGGGTCTCTGCCAGCGACACCAGCATGCCCTTGGACATCACATACATGCCGATACCGCAGCCGATGACCACCGCGATCGCCAGCGCCTGGCCCTTGATCGACCACAGGTCCCGCACCAGCTTGCGGTCGAGAGGCCGCAACCAGTCAATCCACATGGCGCGACTCATCTGCCCCTGGTGGCGGACCGGTGACTGTGGGCAGGCGGGATCTTACCGGACTTGTGCTGATCATCATTCAATGCCACCTACCAGCTCAGCGCTGAGGGCTCGCAGGGCGTTTCGTTCACCCGGCTTTCCTGGATCTGGCCATCGGCCATCTGCAAGACCCGGTCGGCCATCTCCGCGATCCCGGCATTGTGGGTGATGACCATGGTGGTGGTGTTGAGTTCGCGGTTGACCCGTGCGATCGCTTCCAGCACCACGATACCGGTTTTGCTGTCGAGAGCGCCGGTGGGTTCGTCACAGAAGAGCACGTTGGGTTGCTTGGCGATGGCGCGCGCGATGGCGACCCGCTGCTGCTCACCGCCGGAGAGCTGCGCCGGAAAATGGTGGATCCTCTTTTCGAGGCCGACCAGCTCCAGGGCCTGCTCCGGCGACATGGGATTACTGGCGATCTCTGTCACCAGGGCCACGTTCTCGAGTGCGGTCAGGCTCGGAATCAGATTGTAGAACTGGAAGACGAACCCCACGTGTTCACGCCGGAAACGTGTCAGGTGCTGGTCATCGAAGGCGGTCAGTTCCTGGTGATCGAAATAGACATGCCCTTCGGTGGGCGAGTCCAGCCCGCCGAGAATATTGAGCAGTGTGGATTTGCCGCTACCGGAGGGGCCGAGCAGCACCACCATCTCGCCACGGGGAACTTCCAGATCCACGCCCCGTAACGCATAGACCCGGGTATCGCCGCTGCCATAGATTTTGGTCAGTCCTTCCGCACGGAAAGCCGGATAGTCTTGGTCTTCCATCGGGATATCGACAGAGCTCCCTGTGAATATTCGCCCCTCTCCGCCGGGATGCGTCCAGCCATATGGTGCTTACGGAGTGACGGGCCAGAAAAAAATGACCCCGAGGCCGGCAATGAAGGGTAAAGCAAACAGCAGCAAGACCCGGGAGAACAGCCGGCTACCGCCGAGCATACCGGCAGCGCCGGCTTTAAACACCATATTGGCGAGCGTAGCGATGATCATGGCACGCCATGCCGTATCGATATGGAGCGAGCCCTGGTTGGCCAGGTTGGCAGTGGATAGTGTAATGGCATCGACATCGGTAAAACCGGAAATCAATGCCACAACATAAATCCCCTGGTTGCCGAAGTAATCTTTGGCTGCCGCAATTGCCATCAGTACCAGAGCGTAGAGGCCGCCGAAGATTAACGCCGGCGTCAGCTCCGCCGGGTTGCCATGCTCCGGCATCTGATACTCCTGTTGGCCGACGAAGCGATAGCCGAGGGCGCAAACCACCAGGCTCACCAACAGCAGTGTCGCCAGCGGGGGCACGAATTCGAGCACGATACGGGGGGCCACCACGGCAATTTCGACAAACATACGGACGAAGATGGTGGTGGAAGCGATCAGGATGACCAGCGCCGCCAGGTCCACGATACCAGGGTTTTCCCGTGCGCGACGGGCATAGCTGACTGTGGTGGCAGTCGATGAAATGAGTCCGCCGATCACGCCGCTCAACAGTGTGCCCGCCCGGGCGCCGACCAGTTTGTAGGCGCCATAGCCGCCCAGACCGATACCGACAATCAGCACCACAAGCAGCCAGATCTTGAATGGATTCAGTACATCATAGGGGCCAAAGGTCTGATTGGGGAGCACCGGCAGAATGATGAGGGAGATCAGTGCGAACTGCATGATCGCCCGCAGGTCCTTCTCCGGGAGCTTTTGGGCAAATTGATGCATGCTGGGTTTGAGGTGCAGCAAGACAGCGATTGTACCGCCCAGGGCGACTGCGATGGCTTTCTCGCCGATCACGAGAAAAACGCCGAGCAGATACATCATCAGCGCGGAAATTTCTGTGGTGACACCAGTGCTTTCCTTTTCTCCGCGCAGTCGCTCCAGATTGCCGAGGAGAATCAGTACGGTCATGCAGAGAATGCCAACTGCGAGTATCCACGGAGACTGGTAGATTTGCGTCAGGCGGCCAGTCAGCGCACCAAAAAGCGCGATAAGTGGGAAGGTCCGTATGCCGCCAAGCCGGTCCGTGCTGCGCTCTCGTTGCAATCCGATCAGTAATCCCAGCCCCAGTGCAATGCCAAAGGCAATCAGGGTCTCGGGATCGACAAAATCCTGCAGGGGAGCGGGGGCATACTGCTTGGCAGGACTTTCTTCACTCATGTGGGAGATGGCCGGGCTGCGCGTCTTTGTTACTTTTATGGGTTCCTTCTAACAAAGTAGTCAATAAAACGCCCGGCCCGCCCGGGTGAGGGGATACAGGGTCGGGACTCAGCCCTCGTATTGGATGTCCACCACGTAATAGGTGATCCACTCCTCGCCGGTTTTCAGGTCGACTTCATCGTCCAGGCGCCGCCCCAGCAGCCGTCTGGCCACTGGCGAGTCCATGGATATCAGCCCCTGTTTCACGTCAAATTCATCGGGGCCGACGATGCGGTAGGTGAGGGTATTACCGTCATCATCCTCCAGACTCACCCAGGCGCCAAAGTAGACTTTTTCGCGGTCCTCCGGAATCCGGTCGACCACCGTTACTTCCTCCAGCCGCTTGGTCAGGAAGCGCACCCGGCTGTCGATCTCCCGCAACCGTTTTTTGCCGTAGATATAGTCGGCATTCTCTGAGCGGTCGCCGAGCTTTGCTGCCTCGCTGACGGCATTGGTCACACGGGGCCGCTCCTCTTCCCACAGTTGCTTTACCTCGGCGCGCATGCGGCGGGCGCCCTCCGGGGTGATATAGCGGGAGCCGCGCGGGCGCGGTGGGCGGTATCTGCCCATGCCTCTTCCCATAACTCAGGTATCCAGGTTGTCGATGGTGATGCCGGGGCCCGCTTCTGCCAGTGGGAACGCGAACACGCGGCTGTAAAACTCCAGCTCTCCTTCCAGTGCCATTTTGATACTGTCGGCACCACGGAAGCCGTGCCCCTCGTCGGGGAAAGTAATATACGCCACCGGAATGGCCCGCTGACGCAGTGCCTCCACCATGGCCTCGGCCTGATTGGGTGGCACCACCTTGTCCTCAAGGCCCTGGAAGAAAATCACCGGGCAATCCAGTTCTGCCACATGGTTGATCGGCGAGCGCTGGCGGTAGATTTCCTCGGCCTCCGGCCACTGGCCCACCAACCGGTCGAGATAGCGCGATTCAAACTTGTGGGTGTCCCGGGCGAGGGTGGTCAGGTCGCCGATACCATAGTGGCTGGCACCTGCCTTGAAGGTGCGGTGAAAGGTCAGTGCCGCCAGGACCGTGTAGCCGCCCGCGCTGCCGCCTTTGATCAGCAGGCGTTCCGGATCTGCGAGTCCCTTCGCAACCAGGTACTCGGCTCCGGCGCAGACGTCTTCCACGTCCATGACGCCCCAGTTATCCCGGAGCCGATCCCGGTAGGCGCGGCCGTAGCCGGTGCTGCCGGAATAATTCACATCGAGAATGGCGAAGCCGCGGCTGGTCCAGAACTGGATCTTCAGGTTGAGCCCGGCGCTGGTGGCGCCGGTGGGGCCACCGTGGCTGAGCACGATCAGCGGTGGCAGGTCGTTTTCCGGTGCCCGGAACCCGGGGTTGTGCGGCGGATAGTAGAAGGCGTGCACCGTGCGCTCCCCGGCGGGGAATTCGATCGCCTGGGCTACCGAGAATACGTCCTGGGGCAGGTCACAACTGCTACTGCTGGCCACCTGCCGGAACTGGCCGCTGTGGTCGTCATAGGTGACCACGGCGGGAAAACGTTCGCTTCCGGCGGCGATCATCACGGCCCTGTGGCTTTCGCAGCGAAGGCTTTCCAGGTCGCAATAGGGCTGGTCAATGACTTTATGGCTGCCACTGGCGAGGTCGATCATGCCCAGTTTCCAGCGCCCGTCTTCAGTAAAAGTACACAGGATCTGGTCGGAGGTCATGAAACCGTAGGTAGACATGCCGAAGACCCACTGGGGTGTGGCGAACTCGGCCTCCCGTTGCCAAAGGGGCTGGTCGTCCCCGAGTCGGTAGAGGTTCCACCAGTTGTTGCGGTCGGAAACGTAAAACAGTTCACCTGCGGGCGACCACTGCGGCTGGAACACGGATTCCCCGTCGCCGCCCACCACCACTTCCACCGCCGACGGTGTGCCGGCTGCATTCAGTTCTGCGAGACAGAGTTGGGTGGCATCCCAGGGCATATCGGGATGGAACCAGCGCAGGAAGGAGAGCTGTTTGCCGTCCGGACTCAGGGTGGGGTTGGAGTAAAAGTCCGCACCCTCGACCAGTACCCTGGGTGTTTCCGCTGTGCCAGCAGACAGGTCGATGGCGACAATTCGCGCCTGGGCCTCTCCACCGCCGGCGCATGGGGAGTAATCCTCCTGAACACAGAGCAGGCGGTTGCGCCGGCGGTCGAGAAACAAGTCGGCATGGCGGAACGGTCCCTCGGGGGTCAGGGCTTCCGGTGTCTGGTCGTGAAGCCCCATGCGATAGATGCGCTGGTCGTCGGCCAGCACAAAGTACACGGTGCCGTCGCTGACCAGGTAGCTGGCACCGCCATATTCATGGGCCTTCGAGCGCACGCTGAGCGGGGCAGGGGTGACATCCCGGAGTTCACCTCCAGCGCAGGATTCCACCAGCACGGAACGGCCCTTTTCTGCCGGGCGGGATTCCAGCCAGTACAGACAGCCATCGGCCACGGTGGTCTCGCCCAGTCGCACGCTGCCAGCCACCAGGTGGTCGGCGCTGATCGCTGAGTGCCAGCTGCCGTAGGGAGCTTCACTGACTGCGGAATCGGGCATTAGGAACATCTCCATCCGTGAATGTGCGGGGCATTTTGCCGATGCCGGAGAGCCGAGACAAGCCGAGCGGGGTGCCTGTCTGGTTGGCTCTGCGCCCGGCTGCGCGGGCGCTATGCACAGGCTTCTGTCCCCGGGGCCAGTATGGTACTTTCACCGAAGTCTCACCAAGCACGCGCTTGGTTATGCGGTCGCTTTCGATGCAGTCTCGATTGAAGGCAATAGAAGGGGCGGTACCTGCCGCCGCGCGAGAGGATCCCGCCATGTCCGATGAAGTCGTCATTACCTGTGCCCTGACCGGGGTACTGACCAACCCGAGCCAGCATCCGGTACCGGTGACCCCCGAAGAAATGGCGCGCTCTGCGCGGGAAGCCTTCGATGCGGGCGCTTCGGTGATGCATGTGCACTTTCGCGCGCAGGAGCCGGGTATGGGGCATCTGCCCAGTTGGGACCCACAGGTGGCGACGGCGATTGCCGAGGCGATCCGATCTGCCTGCCCGGATGTCATCCTCAATTTCACCACCGGTACCATCGGTCGCGATCAGGCCGGTGCGTTGGCGTGTATCCGTGCAGGCCGCCCGGAAATTGCCGCCTGTAATGCCGGCAGCCTCAACTACCTCAAGGCCCGCTCCAACGGCACCTGGGCCTGGCCGCCCATGCTGTTTGAAAACCCGGTGGAAAAAGTTGAGGAACTACTGGCGGTGTGTTCGGAAACCGGTACCCGCCCGGAGTTTGAATGTTTTGATGTGGGTATCGTGCGTTCTGTGGGCATGTTTGCCGACGTTGGCATGGTGGAGAGACCCAATTACAACCTGGTGATGGGCGTGGCCTCGGGGATGCCGGCGGACAGCGAACTGCTGGGGCTGTTACCGCGCTACATGAAACCCGGCGCCCTGTGGCAGACCACCCTGATTGGCCGGGAGGAAATCTGGCCGGTGCACCGGCGTACGGCGGAGCTCGGCGGGCACCTGCGTACCGGCGTGGAAGATACGTTCTACCTTCCCGGCGGGGAGCGCACCGGCGGCAACGGCCAGCTGATCGAGGCTCTGGTACAGGTTGCCGAGCAGGCGGGGCGCAAGGTGGTATCCCCGCAGCGGGCACGGGAAATCTTTCTGTAGGCATCCGCAACGCTGAGCACGTCGTAATTCGTCTATTCTTGTCAGATTAGTCGTATTGCGCGCCAGCGTTCCCCCTAGCTTTCTCAGTCAGCGGGGAATGGGGCTCGAATCGCTCGGGAGTATCTCATGCAAGCCTTCCTCGATGGCCTCGCGGGTCTTGTCGGCTGGGGAAATGCCATCACCTGGGGCGGAATCGGTGGTTTCTGGTGGCTGGGGATTCTCGTCGCCGGTCTGCTGCCCACGGGGATCTACTTTACCTGGCACAGCCGCTTTATCCAGTTCCGCCACTTCGGTCACATGCTGTCAGTGATGCGGCACAGCTTCCGCCACGAGCACAGCGGGTCGGTTTCCTCGTTCGAAGCATTTGCCACCAGCGCGGCAGCGCGGGTAGGCACCGGCAACATTGCTGGTGTGGCCGTCGCCATCACCGCCGGTGGGCCCGGCGCAGTCTTCTGGATGTGGATGGTGGGCCTGCTGGGCATGGCCACCAGTTTTATCGAGAATACCCTGGCCCAGACCTACAAGGAGCGGGGCGAGGAGCATGGCACTTTCCGCGGCGGCCCGGCCTATTACATCGAGAAGGGGCTTGGCAAACGCTGGAAATGGCTCTCGGTTCTGTTCTCCATTTTCCTGATCCTGAGTTTTGGTTTCTTCTTCAATGCCGTGCAGTCCAATGCCATGGCAGCGGCAGTGAATGGTGCCTGGGGGGTAAACCCGCTGCTGGTGGGAGTCTGCATTGCATTACTGGCGGGCGTGATCGTCTTTGGCGGTATTCACAGCATCGGTCGTTTTGCCAGTATCGTGGTGCCGTTTATGGCACTGGCCTACCTGGCCATCGCCATCGCGGTGATTTTCATGAACCTGGGGGAGTTGCCACGTGTAATTGGGACAATTATCGGCAATGCCTTCGGTTTCCAGGAGGCGGGCGCCGGGGCGCTGGGGGCGGTGATTGCCAATGGCATCAAGCGGGGACTCTTTTCCAACGAAGCCGGCATGGGTTCGTCACCGAACGTGGGTGCCGCGGCGGACGTCAAGCACCCGGCGGTGCAGGGCTATGTGCAGATGGCTTCGGTGTTCCTCGATACGCTGTTGATCTGCACAGCCACGGCTTCGATCATCCTGCTGGCCGATGTGCATATGGTTGGCAATATGGAGGGGGTGACACTCACCCAGGATGCATTGGCCAGTGAGGTGGGGGCCTGGGGCGGTAGTTTTGTGGCGTTCGCGCTGATCTTCTTTGCCTTTACTTCCATCATTGCCAATTACTACTACGCAGAGACCAACATCTTCTATCTCTGGCACACGCGCACTTCGATTTTCTGTTACCGGGCGCTATATATTCTTTTCATCCTGTTCGGTGCCTGGGTGGCTTACAGCGGAAGCTCGGATAACTTTGCCCTGCTGTGGAACATGGCGGATATGTCCATGGGCTTTATGGCGACGGCCAACCTGCTGGCGATCCTTCTGCTCTCCGGGGTCGCCTTCCGCGTGCTGGCAGACTATGAGGCGCAGCGCGCGCAGGGCGTGCGAGAACCCGTCTTCGATGCGCGCAAGCACGATATACCCGGTGTGGAGCATGATGTCTGGGACGGAAACCGCTAGCCGCGTTAAATCCCCATCTGGCGCGAAGCGAGATCCCGCAGGATTTCCTCGGAGCCTCCGCCAATGGCATTAACCCGAACCTCACGATAGATGCGCTCGGTGCGGCTGCCGCGCATGTAGCTCGCGCCGCCGATCACCTGCATGGCTTCCCGGGCACAGTATTCGAGGGTTTCCGTTGCCTGCACCTTGAGTAGTGCCAAGTCGGCGACTTTCAGTTGGCCCTGCTGCTCGGCCCAGGCACACAGGTCGAGGTAGGCCTGGGTCGCGTTGATGCGCTGCAACATCTGCGCAAACTTGTGCCGGATGACCTGGTGGTTGGCGAGGCGTTTACCGAACGTCTCCCGCTGCTGTGCCCATTCGATGGCCTCTTGCAGGCACACGCGGCTGGATTCGACACAGGACGCGGCAATGCCGAGGCGCTCCTGGTTGAAGTTGTGCACGATGGGGAGGAAACCCTGGTTTTCACTGCCGACGAGATGGCTTGCAGGGACGCGCACGGAATCGAAGAAAATGCTGGCGGTATCCGAACACCACCAGCCCTGTTTCCTGGTCAGCGCCTGCCGCGTAACCCCCGGGGTATTGGCGGGAATCAGCAGCAGGGATATCCCACCAAAACCCTCGCCTCCGGTGCGTACCGCGGTGGTAAACCAGTCCGCCCGCATACCGCCGGTGATAAAGGTTTTCTCGCCACTGACAATAAAGTCGCTTCCGTCACGCTTCGCCCAGCATCTGAGGTTGGCCACATCAGAACCCCCAGAGGGCTCTGTAATGGCCAGGGAAATATGTTTTTCACCCCGTAGCACCGGGGGGATGATCTCGTCTTTGAGTTCAGGCGAACCATAGTGCAGCAGCGGTGGCAGGGCGATCCCGTGTACCATCAGGCTTGCGTAGACACCACCGGCACCGCAGCGGGCCAGCTCTTCGGCTGCCACGATCAAATGGAAGATATCACCGGGCACACCGCCGTATTGCTCGGGATACCCCAGCTGCAAAAGCCCCACACTGGCGGCGCGTGGCCAGAGTCCGTCAGGCAGCGTGCACGCCTCGTCCCAGTCATTCACATAGGGCGAGATCTCCCGCTCGACAAAGCGCCGCAACTGTTGCCGCCACTGCTGGTGCTCGTCGCAAAAAAATGGGCTTGGTAGTCGGGTGCTGTCGATATCAAACACGGCAGTTCTCAGTGGGCAGGCTCTGCCGGAGCAGACACGCCGGTTTCGCTCTCAGCCTGGACTTCAACCAGTAACTGGCCCCCACGGACCTGGTCACCGGGACTGGCAACCAACCTGGTGACCACACCATCACAGGCCGCCCTTAATGGAAGTTCCATTTTCATGGCCTCCATGACCGCGAGTGTGGCGCCCCGAGTGACACACGCCCCCGCGCTGGTATTGACCTCGATGATGCGGCCATCCATTGGCGCCAGTATCTGACCGGAGTCGGCGCTTTCGCCCTGGCTGGCCGGGGCCTGGGTGATATCGCTGAATTTCCACTGGTGTCCGCCATCGAGCAGGTACAGCACCTCTCCGTCATGCACGTAACTGAATGCATGATGGAGTGAGCCGACAGTGAGCTCGGCACGCTGCAGGTCGCCGTGGCAACCGACGTTCAACAACCGAATCGACAGGGTCTCGTTGTCGCACTGGACACGGTAGTTGCCGTCGTGGTGTGGCCATAGCAGAGACTCTTTAACCTGGCCTGCGAGCGCGAGCCGGTAGGTATACGGAGTGTTGTCGCTGGCCGTGCGCCAGTTGGCGCGCCGTGCGCGACGGTCGCGGGCACTGAGCCCATGCTCGTGGATGAGGACTGCCGCCACTGCAATGTTAAGCGGCGCAGGTTGCGGCGCCCGCAGGGAAAGGTCGCCGCGATCGAGGAGGTCCGTGGTGATCGCCCCTGCACTGAATTCGGCGGAGCTCAGCAGGTCGATCAGAAACGGAAAATTGTTGGCCGGGCCCACCAGTGCTGGCGTCTGCAGGGCCTGAACAAGGCGCAGCCGCGCCTGCTCCCGGTTCTCGCCCCAGGCAATCAGCTTGCCGAGCATGGGATCGTAGTAAGAAGTGATTTCCTGCCCCGCGCGAATGCCGGCATCGACACGGATACCGGTGCCGCCGGGCGCTAGCCATGCCTGTATCTTGCCAGTCTGGGGGAGGAAGCCCCGGGCGGGATCCTCGGCGTAAAGGCGGGCCTCGATGGCGTGTCCCCCGCGTGCGAGTTTCCGGTCGATCTCGTCCTGGCTCACCGGCAGCGGCTCACCGCGGGCAACTTGCAGCTGCCACGCCACCAGGTCGAAGCCACTGACCATTTCCGTTACCGGGTGCTCCACTTGCAACCGGGTGTTCATCTCGAGGAAATAGAAATTACCATCCCCGTCGAGGATAAACTCTACGGTGCCGGCGCCGACATAGTCACACGCAGCCGCGACCGCTCTTGCGGCCTCGCCAAGGCGGGAGCGCAGGGCCGTGTCGACGGCTGGGGAGGGACTTTCCTCGATGATTTTCTGGTGGCGCCTCTGCAGTGAACAGTCCCGCTCGCCCAGGTGCACGATATTGCCGTGGCTATCGCCGAATACCTGTATTTCGATATGTCGGCCAGAAAAGATGGCCTTCTCCAGGATTACCTCATCACTGCCGAAGGCGGCCCTGCCCTCGGAGCGAGCCGAGCGCAATTCTGCGGCAAAGCGCTCCGGCGCCCGGACAAGCCGCATACCGCGCCCGCCACCGCCATCCGCCGCTTTGATCATCACCGGGAAGCCTATCTCGTGCGCGGCTTCCAGCAGCGCTGCGTCCTCCTGACTGCCACTGTATCCGGGAACGCCTGCGACGCCGGCGGATTCCGCCAACGCTTTGGCACGGCGCTTGTTGGCCATCAGTTCGATAGTGTCGGCGGCGGGCCCGACAAAGACCAGGTCGCGATCAATGCAGGCGCGGGCAAAAGCGGGGTTTTCCGACAGGAAACCGTAGCCTGGGTGCACCAGCCCGGCACCGCCCTCGTTGGCAGCGGCAAGCACGCGCTCGATATCCAGGTAGGATTCCGCAGGAGTCCGGCCACCAATGGCCACGGCCAGATCGGCCAGCTGCACATGGGGGCTGTCGGCGTCGGCGTCGCTATAGATGGCGATGGTGCGATATCCGTGTGCCCGGGCCGTGCGGACGATCCGTGCGGCAATTTCCCCGCGGTTGGCGATCAGCAGGGTGGGGTGGTCGCAATTGTTTTCGGCTTGTTGGAGTATTTTTGCCGGCATCTCTATGGGACTCATGATTTCGCCCAGTAGGGTTGGCGCTTTTCCAGGAAAGCCAGAGCGCCTTCCCGCCCCTCGTCACCGAGCAAGGCGGCTGAGAAAGCGGCGGCACCCGCGTCGAGCACCGGGTCCTGTGCGTCCGCAGGCGCACGGGCCGCGTTGCGAACCAGGGCCTTGGTGGTGGCGAGCGCATTGGGCGCGCTGCGCTGTAGATTGGCGAGGAAGCGGTTGATCTCGTGGTCCAGCTCCTCACTACTGACCGCCAGGCGATGGACCAGTCCGATATGCAATGCCTCGGCGGCATCCAGGGTCTCACCACCGAGGACCAGTCGCCGCGTCTGGCCGGGGCCGATACGGCTGATCAGGAAAGGGGCGATCTGTGCCGGCAGCAGGCCGAGGCGGGTCTCCGGCAGAGAGAACCGGGACCCCGGTGCGGCAACGGCAATATCACTGGCGCAGACCAGACCGCAGCCGCCCCCCATGGCCACCCCCTCGACTGCGCTCAGGATCACCAGCCGGCTGCGCTCCAACGTCTGCAAGAACCTGCCGAAGCGGCGGCTCAGTTCCACAAAGGCTTTCTGGTCGCCATTGCGGAAAGACTGCTGTGCTTCGAGCATATCGGCCAGGTCACCACCGGCACAGAAATGGCCCCCGGCGCCGCGAATCACCAGGGCCCGCAGCCCCGGATCACTCTCGGCTGCCGCCAGCACCGTCTCCAGTTCCTCGATGGAGGCACGGTTGAGGGCATTGCGCAGCTCGGGGCGGTTCAGCGTCACTACCATCGCGCAGCCTCGCTGTTCAGTGATCAGCGCAGTCATGCCATCTTCTCCTTTGCAGTAGGTCTTGCACGTGCTGCCATTTCCACACGGTGGGCGACCGGATCCCTATTCGGTGACACTCTGGTTTTCCGGGGTAGTCTGGCGTCGCCGGCGGGGCAGAATACCCATCAGCTTGCAGATGATGCCGAGCATCACCTCATCGGCTCCGCCGCCGATCGGCGTCAGGCGACAGTCACGATAGGCGCGGTTGATGAGTGTCTCCTCCATAAAACCCATGCCGCCCCAGAATTGCAGACACTGATCAGGGATACTGCGACAAAGGCGGCCCGCCTTCAGTTTTGCCATCGAGGCCAGGGTGGTCACATCCTCGCCGGCCACGAATGCCTCTACCGCACGCCAGGTGAGGGAGCGGAAGCACTCCACTTCGGTCTGCATTTCCGCGAGGGCGAAGTGAATGGCCTGGTTGTCGAGCAGTGGTCTGCCGAAAACCCGACGCTCGCGCACATGGTCGATGGTGTGGGTAATGCAGTTTTCCAGACCGCGGATGGTGAGCGCCGCCCCGGCCAGGCGCTCTTCCTGGAACTGGAGCATCTGCAGCAGGAAGCCAGCGCCCTCATCACCAATTCTGTAGCGCTTTGGCACCCGCACGTCTTCGAAAGCCACTGGTGCGGTCTCCGATGAGCGCATGCCCATTTTGTGCAGCCGCTTGCCCACGGTGACACCGGGCATATCCGCCGGAATGACCAGCAGGGATTTATTCTGGTGGGGCTTGCCATCACCGGTATTGACCAGAGTGCAGAAAAAGTCCGCGACGGGTGCGTTGGTGATCCACATTTTTTCGCCGCTGACGATGTAATCCTCCCCATCACTGCGCGCATGGGTTTTGATCGCCGCAACATCGGAACCGGCGCCCGGTTCGGAGACAGCAATGGATGCGACCGCCTCACCGCGGATCGCCGGCGCCAGGAATTCGGCTTTCAGTTCATCGCTGGCGAAATTCGCCAGCGCCGGGGTGGCCATGGAGGTCTGCACTGCGATGGACAGGGGCACGCCACCGCAGTGGGCCGCGCCCAGCTCCTCGAGAAAAACTGCCTCGTAGCTGAAGTCCAGACCCAGCCCGCCCCAGGACTCTGGCTTGCTGATACCAAGCAGACCGAGTTTGCCCAGTTCCAGAAAAAGATCGTGTACCGGGAAGGCGCCAGCGCGCTCCCACTCGTCCACGCAGGGGTTGATCTCCTGCTGGACGAAATTCCTTACGGTTCGCTGAAGTTCTCGGTGTTCGTCGGTCAGGATCATGGCTCCTCCCGGAATCCTTGGGGTCTGGTGGCCGGGGCGCGGAAGGGCGGCCCCGGGTTAAAAACGCGCGACACCGAAAGTATTTGTCGCGACCGGTGTCCTGTTGGCTTCCGCACAGGTTTCCAGCAGGAAACCCAGCAGTCGGCGGGTGTCCCGGGGATCGATGATGCCGTCGTCCCAGACGCGGGCGCTGCAGGAAATGGCATCCGAACCGGCATCCAAGAACGCCGCAGTATCCGCCTCCAGTTTGTCCAGCATGGCCTCGTCAACGGCCCCGCTGCGCTGCATTTTCTGCTCGCTGACGATCCGCATCACCTTGCCTGCCTGGGCGGCCCCCATCACTGCTGTGCGGGCATTGGGCCAGGCGAAAATAAATCGGGGATCAAATCCGCGACCGCACATGGCGTAATTGCCCGCACCGTAGGAGCCACCGACCACGATGCTGATTTTCGGCATCCGGGCGTTGGCGACTGCCTGGATCATCTTGGAGCCGTGCTTGATGATGCCCTGGTGTTCCACCGCAGTACCGACCATGAAGCCGGTGGTGTTGTGAAGAAACAGCAGCGGGGTCGCGCTCTGGTCACAGAGCTGGATGAACTGCGCAGCCTTGTTGGCCCCAGCAGGGGTGATGGGGCCGTTATTGCCAATGGCGCCGACCGTTTTCCCCTCGATACGGATATGGGCACAGACCGTCTGAGTGTCAAATTCCGGCTTGAAATCCAGCAGGGCAGAAGCGTCGGCAATGCGGGCCAGAAGTTCACGGACATCATAGGGCTTGCGGCTGTCGGCCGGGACGATGCCCAGCAGCTCCTCGGCCGGGTAGAGCGGCTCCTGCCAGTCCAGGTCCTGTGAGGATGGCTCTGTCATCGGCAGGGTGGCGACGATTTCCCGCGCAAGGCGAATGCCATCAGCATCGTCTTCTGCGAGATAGTCCCCGCTACCCGCTTCGCGGCAATGCATCTCGGCACCGCCCAGGCTTTCCTCGTCAGCGATTTCCCCAGTGGCGGCCTTGAGCAGGGGTGGGCCGGCCAGATACATGCCGGTCTGGCCGCGGATCATCACGACGTAGTCAGAAAGGCCAGGCTGGTAGGCACCGCCGGCAGTGGCGCCGCCGTGAACCACCGTGACCTGGGGAATACCCATGGCCGACATACGGGCCTGGTTGGCAAAACCGCGGCCGCCGGGAGCAAACGTTTCAGTGGCATAGACCAGGTTGGCTCCGCCGCTCTGCGCGAGGGTCACGACAGGCAACCGGTTTTCCATGGCCACCTGTTGCATACGCAGTGCCTTGTCCATCCCGGCCGGGGAAATGGTCCCACCTTTCACCGCAAAGTTGTCCACCCGGATGACGCAGCGGCGTCCGCTGACAAACCCGATACCACAGATGGCACCGCCACCGGCACCGCTGCCGTCGGAATCGTCATAGAGTTTGTAACCGGCAAGGGGGCATAGCTCCACAAAGGGGGCCCCCGGGTCCAGCAGGCGGTTGAGACGTTCTCTCGGTAACAGCCAGCCCCGCTCGCGATAGCGTTGTGCGCGCGCCTCGGCTGCCAACTGGGGTTGTCTTTCGGCAGTGCGAAATTGTTCCACCGCGGCGAGCATCGCTTCGCGGTTGCGAATGAAGTCCTCCGAGCCGGGGTCGACTGACGAATCGAAGGGTTGCATCAGAGTTTGCCCTCGGCCTCGAGCTCCTCGACCACTTTGGGCCGGTTGCTTCTGTGAAAACCGTTGAACGCCTTGCGATTTTTCGCAGAGGACGGGCGCCAGAGCGGCGAGTGATGCTTGAGGCTGCCACCGCCATCGATGCGAACCACCTGGCCGGTGATATAGCGCGCGGCATCGGACAGCAGGAAACAGACAGTGGCGCTGACCTCGGCTTCTTCACCGAGGCGGTCGAGGGGAATGGATTCGCGGAAACCCGGCAACAGCTGGCGAAGAAATTCCGGGTCGTAGGTGTCGAAGCCGCTGGACAGGATATAGCCCGGTGCCACTGCATTGACACGCACACTGCTTGATGCCCATTCCACCGCTGCGGTCTGGGTGAGATTCTCCATGCCTGCGCGGGCGGCACCGGAGTGGCCCATCATCGGCATGCCGCCGACATTGTCCGCAGTGATGTTGACGATGCTGCCGCCATGTTCCGCCATACTCTGGTTGAAGACTTCCCGTGACATCAGGAAGCCGCCCACCAGATTGCTGCGCACCACCGCCTCGAAACCTTTCCGCTTGATCTGGGCCAGCAGTCCCGGAAACTGGCCGCCGGCGTTGTTGACGAGACCATGGATTTGCCCCCGTTCGGCAACGATCTCCTGCACGGTCTCCACCACTGCATCCTCCTCGCGGATATCGAGGCTGTGGTAGCTACAGGCTCCACCGTCGGTGTGGATTTCGTCGGCGACCGCGGCAAGTTTTTCTTCGCTGCGACCGATCAGCACGGTGTGCCCACCGAGACTTGCCACCTCGTGGGCGATGCAGCGACCGATACCGCTGCCGCCGCCAGTGACAATGATCGTCTGCTTACTGAAACTTTGCGGGCGCAGCTGGCTCTCGTAGGGCATGCCTGTTCTCCTTCTTGTCGAATGCCGGGCTTGCATGGTCGCCGTCGTGGGCGGACAATCACAGAAACTACCAAGCACTTGCTTGGTTCGCAATCATCCATCGCGCCGGACTGCTCTCAGGGTGGCTTTCGGTGCCAGAAAATGGAGAGGCGGGATTGTGGTGAGGACAGGTTGGTGGTGAGGAGCGAGGCTGGCAAAAAACAAGTGGCAGTCCGTGGGGCAGGGCAGGACGGTGTGTATGAGGACCGCACGCTGATCGATCAGCTGGTGGCTGACGGGGAACTGTCGGACCCGGCGTCGACCCGCGGGCGACTGCTCAACTGTGGCGCGCGGCTGTTCCAGCAGAAAGGGTTTGCCCGCACTACCGTGCGTGATATCGGTGCCGAAGTGGGGATTCTGTCGGGCAGTATCTTTCATCACTTCAGCAGCAAGGAAGAGATCCTCCGTTGCGTGATGGAAGAGGTCATCCGTTTTGCCCGGGCCCGCATGGCTGCAGCTGTGGCTGCTGAGGAAGATCCGCGGGATCAGCTGCGCGCCTGTATTCGCTGCGAGCTGGAGGCCGTGCACGGTCACTCTGTACCGGGTTTCTCCATCCTGGTGCTGGAGTGGCGCAGCCTGTCCAGCGAGAGCCAGGCCAGCGTTCTGCGACTGCGCGACAGCTATGAACAGATCTGGCGCGAGGTCTTCACCAGGCTGGGGCGTCCGCTGGACGACCCGGCATTGAGCCGCCGGCTGATCCAGGGCGCAATTGCACACACCCACAACTGGTTCAGGCCGGAAGGCAAAACCCTCTCCCTGGAGGGGCTTTCAGGCCAGATCCTCGCGGTTTTCGCCCCTGAATAGAGCCGCTCGTGGTGCGGCTCCGGACAAAACCGCAATCGCATTTGGTGACACCAATCCCTTCTCCCTCTCAGGGCATCCGTGATCTGCATCGCAAAATCCTTGCGATAGACCCCGTTGCCCTGTCAGTTGAGAACCAGTCCCCACTCAGGATCGGCCAGATCTTTTAGTCTCCGGGTTCTTTCCCGAATCTTTTTCAATTCCCGCGCCGCCTCCTTTCCCGGTTCGGCGGGGACTCCGGAGTGACTGATGTCTGGCCAGGAACTGTTCCAGATCGTTTCCACAGGAAAAACCCTGCGCAGCAGGCCTGCAGAGGAAGTCGTCGAGGCCGCGGCCCACCTGTTCAAGATACCGGTGCCCCAGGCCCAGCGGCTGATGCTGAAGGGCTGGGTGATCAAGGACCGGCTGACTCGCGCGAGCGTGGTCAATTATCAGACCCGGCTGCACCAGCTTGGTCTCAAGATCGCCGTGTGCCCGGCCGGGAAATACGATAACCGGGCCCTGGTCGCCAGGATTCAGGCGGCAAGTCAGCGCCGCAACCGCCGCAAGGCAGGGAACGCGGAGGAGCCGGCTGCCCCCGCGACGAAAGCGAACGCCGCAGAGCGCCGCCCGGCGACGAGCGGCGGCGACAAGGTCGCCAGCAATGTCAGCAACAATGAAGGTGAGCGTCGTGCACTCGAGGGCTTGGGAGCGCTCTTTGCCACCGATCATCGCCCGCGCCAGCCGGCAAGCGACTGGCTGGCCCTGTTGCCGGGTGTGATAGGGGCGGCCATTGTACCGGCGGCATTTGCCCTTGGCGCCGCTGCGCTACTGATAACAGCCATCGGCGCACTGTGGGAAATTCCTGCATCGCTGATTGCCGGGGAGTTCAGTCCCTCGGTGGTCATTGGGGTGCTGGCCAGTCTGCTGCTGTCCGCGTTTGCAGCAGCGTTCACGGTCGTGCCTTTTTTTCTGGCGGATCCGGACCTGGATGAAACCCTCCCCGGTGAGCGTCGCTCTCTCCAGCGGGCGGAGGCGCCACAGCTGTTCCTGCTGCTGCAGGCGCTGTCGGAGCGTGCCGGCTTGCCGATGCCCGGGGAGATCCGGGTAAGCCGTGGCGGTGATGTGACGGCCGGGGCAAACCTGAAGCAGTGCTGGCGGCAGCAACCGGCCCTGAGTGTCGGACTTTCAGCGGTCAGGGCCTATTCCGGTGGCGAGCTTCTCGGTCTGTTGTCTCGCGCGCTGGGGCTTTACGCCGGCCGGGGCTGGGCACTCGTTACCTGGTTGGTATTGGGGACTGCCCGCAGGCTGCAGTTCTTGCAGGCAGCTTTTGAGGACGGCCGGGTATTCCCGGCAGCAGAGCAGGGTTCTTTGCTGCAGCGGATAGATCGAATCCTGGGTTATGGCGCGCGCCCGTTGGCGCCGGTAGTCGATCGCCTGCTTGCGCTGCACCAGCGCCTCGGGCAGCAGGCTGCGCGGCGGCTGCAGCGCCGGGCGGATCGCTGGTGCGCCGCCATGATTGGCAGCGAGGCATTCAGCGGTTTTGCCGACAAGTGGCAGCAGGTGGTTCACTCGGCGTTGATTGCCTCGGAAGCCAACCGTGAGGCGGCAATCATTGATCAGCGCCTGGAAGATTTCCCGGCCGCAGTGGTGTGGCTTCGTGAGCAGCTGGACGATGAGACCCGGGACAACCTGGAACTGGCAATGACCCATGCCTCGGATCCCTGGGATGCCGCCGCACCTGCCGATATCAATCGGATTGCTGATGTTGAGGCGGCCCACGCGGAGCCCATGCTGCGGGGCAGCTTCTCGCCGGAAAAACTGCTCCCGGCAATGCTGCAGCTTTGCCGGGATGTCAGCGCTCTGGGCGAGGTTGGAGCCTCCCCGGTAGGGCACCTGCAGTTGCTGGCCGCGAGCCGGGAGGCCGAGGAGTCGATGCAGGTGCTGCAGGAATATTTCAACCGGATCGTGCCGCTGCGGGTACTTTCACTCGCACTACCCCAGGGTGATGAGTCTGCCGTTATGGACCTGCAGGAGTGCATCGACTGGCTCCGCGGCAAGCTGGTGGAGTTGCGGGAATACCAGGAGCGGCTGGCTGAGCTGGAGGAGCGTGGTGCCTTGATGCAGCTGGGCAGGATTCTGGTCCGGGCGCAGCTACCGATCGAGGCTGGAAATTACCGGCTGTGCGGTACAACCCTGTCTGCGGCCGATGAGAGCATCAGCGATAATCGCGCCCGTCGCCGCGATCTGGAACAGCAGATCCGCGTCATTCACTCCGTGTTTGCCCTGCGTATCGAGCGGGCCCGCGAGCTGATGGCCGAAGGCGAGTCCGCAGCGGTTGGCCAGCGGTTTGGTGTGCTGCATGAGCTCGAGTCACTCGCGCCCAGGATGGCAAGTCTCGACCTGCTGGCAAAAAGCCTCGGGTTGGCTCTCGAGCGGCTCGACGGCAAGCGGGACATGCGTGCGGTGAACGAGCGCCTGGCTGACCTCGCCCGTGGCGAGTGGCAAGCCTTGCGGGCAGAGATAGGCAAGGGCAGACACCTGCAGGGCGGGGATCTCCTTTCGCGCCTGGATCAGCGTGTTGGTGAAGTCAGTCAAGAGGCGCTGCCTGGGGATCGGCCTGGACAGGAGGCGGTACTGCGACAGCTTCAGTCACAATTGAAAACCGCCTCCGCACTGATCCTGGAATACTACCGAATTCAGCTGGCGGCGGTGCTGTCACCCTGTCTTGCCCTGGAGCGAAGCAACAAAATGCGGCCGCTGCGGCTGATTGCTGTATCGGCATGATGCTGCGGGGCGGCTGGCGGCGGTTTCTTCAGCCGCCGGCCAGCTTGACCTTGAATCCCTTGCCCTCGAGAAGCGCCAGCACTTCAGACTGCTTGTCACCCTGTATTTCGATGACGCCGTCCTTCAGGGCACCGCCACAGCCGCAGCGCTTCTTCAGCTCTGCCAGCAAAATTTTCAGCTCGCCATCCGTGCCGGGTAGACCCCGTACACAGGTGACGCCTTTACCCTTGCGACCCTTGGTCTCGCGTTGTATGCGCACGACGCCATCGCCTTGCGGGCGACGCTCTGGTTCAGCCTCCTCTTTGATCCGACCCCGGTCGGTGGAATAAACCAGTCGGCTGTTTTTGTCCTTGCTCATGTCAAAACTTCTGTTCTTGGCGCTCTTTCAGAGCCCTGCGGCCCTGCTCAGGTTGGCGGGGATGGTACGTCCTGCTTGCGGTGCTGTCGAGCCGCGGCAAGCCCCGGCCTGACCCGGCAGCCACGATTCTGGCGGCCGGTCGAGTAGAGCGCTATAGTGCACCTTTCCAGGAGGGACTATGGCTCTGACCGGCAAGCGCAAATGGCTCAATGAGGTGATATTCGGGACGGATACTCCCGCGGGAAAGAATTTCGATGTTTTCCTGATCTGGGCCATTCTGATCAGTGTGCTGTTGGTGTTGCTGGTCTCCGTCAAAAGTATCGAGGCGCGCTACGGCCAAGAGCTTTTCATCCTCGAGTGGGTTTTTACAGCGCTGTTCACGGTGGAGTATTTTCTCCGCATCTACTGCGCGGTGGACCGCCGGCGTTATATTTCCAGTTTCTACGGCATAGTGGACCTGCTGGCGATCCTGCCCAGTTACCTGGCGCTGGTCTTCGCCGGGGCGGGCTACCTGCTGGTGATCCGCCTGCTGCGTGTGTTGCGCATCTTCCGGGTACTGAAGCTGGTGCGCTACCTGCGTGATGCCAACCTGCTGATGCGGGCCCTGTGGCAGTCGCGCCGAAAGATCCTGGTTTTCTATTCCGGCATGTTGGTGATAGCCACCCTGTTCGGTGCACTCATGTTCGTGGTGGAGGGACCGGGTAACGGCTTTACCAGCATCCCCAAGAGTATCTACTGGGCAATCGTCACCGTCACCACGGTCGGTTATGGCGATATCAGCCCTCACACGACCCTGGGCCAGGCGATTGCATCGCTGACCATGCTGATCGGTTACTCCATCATTGCTGTGCCCACCGGCATCGTTACCGCTGAGCTCGCTTCCGAGCTCGGGCGTGAGCGCAGCCTGAGCCGCTGTGACAACTGCAGTCGTGCCGGCCACGATATGGATGCCGAGTATTGCAAGTTCTGTGGCTACAAGCTCGCGGAAGTGGAGGCGCTCGATGAGGACGAGTGGAGCCGGGGTGGCTGAATAACCGCAGCCGGCACTACCAGTTATCGGGCACCCGAACAGCAATCACATCAGCTGTGGCGCAAACCTGCCCTCCGCTTTTCAATTCACAGCTCAGACGGGTCTTGCGCTCGCTTCGCTCGAGGATCTTCGCGGTCAGCTCCACCGGTTCGTCGATGCTTGCCGGGGCCCGGTACTGCACATCCAGTCTGCCGGTCGCATACCAGATCTTGTCCCCGGTCCCGGTTTCCCGGCCAGCCTGCCGATAGCCGTCTGCTATGGCGGTACAGATGGTATGGCAGTCCATCACCGTGGCAATGATGCCGCCGTTCAGATACTGGGTCGGCCCCGCGCAGTGGTGTGGGGCCGGGCTGAATTCACAGATGCTCTCGTCTTCGCCGGTCCAGTAACTCTTGATCTGCAGCCCGCGATCGTTTTCCGGTCCGCAACCATAGCAGTGGTTGTCTGGAATCTGGTCCTGGATGGCTGGCCGTTCACGCATGTTCTCTCTCCTTATAATTGAGGCGTGATGCTAACCATTTGCGCTGATGGAGTGAAGAAATTACCCTTGCGGCCCAATTTTGCGGTGGAACGAATCAATGGAAGTCTCTGGTTACTGTGCCCCGGGTTTTGAGTCCATTTACCGGGCATTTGCCGATAATTTTCGCGAGCGGGGCGATACCGGCGCTGCGCTGGCCGTGCGGCAGTACGGTGAGACCATCATCTCGCTCTGGGCCGGCAGTGCCGACCGCCAGGACAGGACTCCGTATACCGAAGACACCATAGCCAACGTGTTTTCTTCCTCCAAGGGCGTGCTCGCCCTGTTGGCCCTGCAGCAAGTGGCCGAGGGCAAGCTGGAGCTGGATCGGCCAGTGGCCGATTACTGGCCGGAGTTCGCGCAGGGCGGCAAGGGGCAGGTGACACTGCGGCAGCTGCTGAGCCACCGCGCCGGGGTGGTGGCTTTTCAGGATAAGGTCGCCGATGAGCTGATTTACGACTGGGACGCGGCCTGTGTCCAGGTGGCCGCCAGTGAACCCTGGTGGGCCCCGGGTAGCCGGCAGGGTTATGCGCCGTTCCTGTATGGGTGGACTGTCGGCGGTTTGCTGGAGCGTGCGACCTCCACCTCCATCGGAGATCTCTACCATCAGTTCCTGGCGGATCCGCTGGGATTGCATGGCGGATTCGGGGCGGTGGGCCACCAATCAGCCCGAATTGCCGATGTCGCTCCGCTGAAAAAACCATTGCCGGAGTTGCGGGAAAATGCCATCAGCCGGGCGATCAAGGCCGATCGTTCCAGCGCGGTTGCCATGGCATTCAGCAATCCGGTAAGCCTGGTGATGGGCACCAACAGCCGGGAGTGGCGGGAGGCCGTGATCCCTGCCGCCAATGGGCACTTCAGCGCCCTGGACCTGGCAGCGGTCTATGGCGAGCTGGCGCGTGAGGATGCCAGCATCCTGCCGCGAGAGCTGATCGAGGAGGCCACCAGTGAGCAGAGTCATGGCCACGACGCGGTGCTCCAGGCCGAGGTGAGCTTCGGTTGCGGCTTTATCCGCAGTGGCGCAGCAGCTGATCTTCGCTTCGGCGGTCCCCGCGGCTTCGGTCACCCCGGCGCTGGCGGCAGTGTTGGATTTGCCGATCCAGAGCGAGAAGTCGGCTTTGGTTACGTGACTACGCGACTCGGCCAGAGCCTGTTCATGGATCGACGCGCCGTCGGCTTGTTGGAACAACTCTACGGGATGCTCTAAATGAGTGCAGAAATCGACGACCTCAAGCGGCGCGTGGAAGAGCTCGAAACCCGGCTGGCATTCCAGGAGGATACCCTGGCCCAGCTCAACGATGTCATCGCCAAGCAGGACACCAGCATCCGCTGGTTGGTCGGGCGACTGAAGGAGTTGGGGGACAAGTACCAGGATCTCTCCTATGAGGTACAGGGTGGTCAGAAACCGGGGGAAGAAAAGCCGCCTCATTACTGAGGCGGCCTGGCCGGGGAGGCACGGATGTCCTTATTGAGGGCAGTGAGTTGTACTGCCGTCCAGTAATGCGTTTCCGTTATTTGAAATTGTCATGGCAAGATCAAATTATTCTTAAAAATTTCCATCTCCTTCCCAAGTCAAGAGTTGACAAAATCTTTTCCACATGAGATTCGCCTGTTGAGGCGGTACCTTGCGGTGGCTTAATAATTGGTACGCAATGCCGTGGAAATTCCATAACTTACTGTTTTCTAAGGAAAAACTGTTCACGACTAAAAATTGCGCAAACTGCTGGGAATCAGGAATCGCGCCGTCTGGCATCGCCTTTTCCCGATTCTTGCACAGAGTTATCCACAGAAGTTGTGGAAAGAGAGTACCCTCGTGGCCCTGGCCGCGTTTTCGCCTCGTCTGATTCCAATGAGTGAGATAAACAGGATTTTGCGCACTGGGCGCTAGACGAATATTCGCTTTCCGCCTAGGCTTCCTCCCCTGAATCGGGGGGGCGATTCAGCTTCGAGTCAGGTGAAACCGGGATACTTCCGGCATCTTTCGGGGCAAGCATCTCCCTGAACGAGACCCGTTCATCCAAATAAGCGTTAGGAGAACCTTACATGAAAAAATGGGTAGCAATTCTCGCACTGGGCTCACTGGTCGGTTGTAGCACCCTCGATCCGTACACCGGCGAGAGCAAGACCAGCAATGCCGCAAAAGGGGCAGGTGCCGGTGCTGTTGCGGGAGCCATCATCGGTGCGGCTACCGCCAGTGACAAGGACCGCAAGAAAGGTGCCATTACCGGTGCCGTGGGCGGTGCAGCCATCGGCGGCGGAATCGGCTACTACATGGACCGCCAGGAGATGGCCCTGCGCCAGCGCCTGGAAGGTACCGGTGTGCGAGTCCAGCGCGAGGGCGACAACATCCGCCTGATCATGCCTGGCAACATTACCTTTGCCACTGACCGTGCCGATATCCGCACTGACTTTTACGACACACTGGACTCTGTGGTGATCGTGCTCAAGGAGTTCGACCAGACCGCGATTCGTGTAAGCGGCCATACAGACAGCACGGGTTCTGATGTCTACAACCAGACCCTGAGCGAGCGTCGCGCCAACTCCGTGGCCAACTTCTTTACCGGTCGCGGCGTTGCCAGCGGTCGTGTTCAGGCCGTCGGTTACGGCGAGCGGTACCCGCTGGCGAGCAATGACAGTGACGCTGGCCGCCAGGCCAACCGCCGCGTGGAACTGGAGTTGCTGCCGCTCAAGTAATATGAGACAAAACGGGCAGGACCCGTTGTCTTGTGACTTGGCAAAGGGCACCTCGGTGCCCTTTGTTGTATCTGTGTCGCGGGTGGGCCCGATGTGGTGCCCGACCGGGCAATGCCCAGTGAGGGAAACCCCGTAAAAGGAAGAGGGGAGTTGGCAATGAATTTTCAAATACATCAGTGGCTGCATGCGGCACTGGCGGCGATCCCGCTGCTATGGCTTTCCCCGGTTTTCGCCGCGAGTGAGCAGGGCGGGCAGGCATTGCCAGGCGAGGGTCTGGAGAGCCGTTACCAGCAGGCCTCCCTGGTGGCCCGGGTCCAGATCTCCGGCATTCACCGCGATGTGGACAACGCTCTCTCCGAGCCCGGCATGGTTGCGGTTCGTGGCTATGTCTATTCGGCAGTCTCACGACGTCTCTGGAAGGGGGAGGCGACACAGCTGCTGGCTTTCCGTCTTGGGCTGGAGGCTTGCCAGACCAAGCTGCGCGAGGGAGAGCATTACATCATCTTTGCGGCACCGGACACGTACGGACGCCTCCAGCTCGACAGTTGTGAGGCCGCGGTGCCAGAGACCGAGGCTGCCGGGCTGCTGGCCCAACTGGATCAGATTGCCAGACAGGGCTGACCCCAAGAGCACCCCATCCACTTGCGCTGCGTGGGCCCTGAGCACTGGCCCGCGCGCCCCCGTTAAAACCCATCCGAATAAGCACTAGAACGCTTACAGCAATCCAAACTTTCCTGTTGGAACATTGTTCCTTGAAGAAAGAGAATGCCGGGTTATTCTTATCAATATTGGCGTGAGCTTCTTCCACTGCGTTTTGAGTGTCGAACTGCTCCCGCGCCATTGGTCTGGAACCGGCTGAAGGGCAGCCGCCACATGACGGTCTCCAGTGTCGCGATCACGCAACAGCCAGGGGTCACAAGGTGGGTTTATGAGAAAACTACTGCTTCCTTTGATAATTTTGCTGCTGATAATCGGCTATTTCATGTCTCGCGGCGGCGATGACACCGCCAGGGATGCTTATGACTCGATGGAGTCTCCTTCCGGTGAAACCATTCAGGACGAAAGTCCCCAGGGTGACACCATGGATACCCCGCCGGATGGTATGGGTACTCCGGACTCCACCACACCACCGGACGCCGACCAGCCGGATACCGTGCCACCGGGCACTCAGGACATGACTCCGCAGGACAAGAGCGTGGGTCAGGAAGCCGAAGAGGCCCTCGAGGCAACCGGTGAGGCGATCGACCGCGCTGCAGAGGAGACCGGTGAGGCGCTCAGGGAAGCCGGTGAAGCCACAGAGCGCGCAGTCGAGGAGACCGAGGAGGCCGCGAAGGGGGCTATGGACAAGCTGCGCGGCGACGAAAACAAGTCCGGTGATGAGCCTCAGGGCAACTGAGGCGGACACGGGGCTGCCGTATCCCGGCAGCCTGGGTGACAGCCGGTGCCGCGCTCCCTGCGCGGCACCGGCTATTATCTTTTCATGATCGAGCATCGCTGGCACCAGGATCACGGTATCCTGGAAGTTGAACCCCACGGCCCTCTGCAGGCATCCGACTTTTCCCTGCTCGCCGAGCAGGTCGATCCTGTGCTGCGGGAGCGAGAACTTCTCAGTGGGTTGCTGATCAACGGCAGTGACTTTTCGGGTTGGGAAGACTTCAGCGCCTTGCTCTCCCACTTCCGCTTTGTGCGGGAACACCATCGCCACATCCACAAAGTGGCGGTGCTGTCGGATCACTCTTTGCTGCGACTGATGCCGGCGCTGGTCAGTCATTTTGTCAGTGCGGAAGCGCGGCCCTTTTCCCTCAGGGAGAGGCGGGAAGCGCTGGAGTGGCTGGCTGCACCGGGTTAGCATCCGGGCCTACCGAATAATCCAGAGCCCCGAACGCCGTGAGTGAAGTCCTGGCCGTCGTCGCTGCTGACGAAAGTTGTGCAGAGTCTGCCCAATCCCTTGCCTCAGCGCTTTCCCTCCCCTACCTGGGGGTCTTGTTGCCCACCGAAGTAGAGAATTTTCTCCAAGTCCTGCTTGCCGGGGATGCCCTGCAGCTCTGCGCCACGGGCCGCAAGGCGCCCGGCCCGGTCTGGGTGGATTTCGTGGGTGGTGCCGTTGCCCACCGTCGCAAGTTCGGCGGCGGCAAGGGACAGCAAATCGCCAAGGCCGTGGGCGTGCGCAGCGGATTTTATCCCCGGGTCGTTGATGCTACCGCCGGGCTCGGGCGTGACGCCTTCGTATTGGCATCACTCGGCTGCGAGGTTGTCATGTTGGAGCGCAATCCGGTGGTCAGGGCGTTGCTCGACGACGGGTTGCGCCGGCTGCGGGAGGCGGCCGAGACTGACGGAGAGCTGACCCCGATTGCGGCACGGCTGACGCTCGATGACTCCGGGCGCTCTGCAACTGAATGGCTGGGTGAACAGCCAGCGGAATCGATCCCGGTGGTGTACCTGGACCCGATGTTTCCGCAACGGGATAAGAGTGCGAAGGTTAAAAAAGAAATGGTGGCTTTTCACCAGTTGGTGGGTAGCGATGAAGACGCCGACGCACTGCTGGAGCCGGCCTATGCTGCGTGCTACTACCGCACGGTGGTCAAGCGGCCACGGCTTGCCCCCTTTCTGGCGGGGCGCAAGCCGTCGCTCTCACTGGAGGGCAAGTCGGGTCGCTTTGATGTGTATACCAGGCACGGACTGCCCCGCTGAAAAGAGTATCCAGACTGGCGGGGCAGGGGAGAGTTACGTCAGCAGTTGACCGCATTGACGGCCAGACCGCCGAGCGATGTCTCCTTGTACTTGCTCTGCATATCGATCCCCGTCTGGCGCATGGTCTCAATGACGCTGTCCAGCGGCACGATATGCGCCCCGTCACCCCGCAGGGCGAGGCGGGCACCATTGATGGCCTTCACTGCGCCCATGGTGTTGCGTTCGATACAGGGCACCTGTACCAGTCCGCCAATGGGGTCGCAGGTGAGGCCCAGGTTGTGTTCCATGCCGATCTCGGCGGCATTCTCGATCTGCTGGTTGCTTCCCCCCTGGACGGCCGCGAGACCGGCCGCAGCCATGGAACAGGCGACACCGATCTCTCCCTGGCAGCCGACTTCCGCAGCGGAGATGGAGGCATTACGCTTGAACAGCATGCCGATGGCGCCGGCAGTCAGCAGGAACTCGACCACCTGTTCGCGAAGGTCACCATGTTCCGCCGGGTCGTGGACGAAGTTCACGTAGTAGGCGATGACCGCCGGTATGACACCGGCCGCACCGTTGGTAGGGGCGGTGACGATGCGGCCCCGAGCGGCGTTTTCCTCATTAACCGCGAGGGCGTAGAGGCTGACCCAGTCCAGGATCGCCAGGCCTTTCCGGCGCTCCTCATCGGATTGCTTACTGAGTTCCCGGTACATCTCCGCGGCGCGCCGACGCACTTTCAGGCCGCCGGGTAGCAGGCCCTGCTGGTGACAGCCGCGCTCAATCGAGGCTTCCATCACCTTCCAGATATTCCACAGCTGGGCTTTCACCTCTTCCTCACCGCGGAACGCCTTTTCGTTGGCCATGGCAAGCTCCGCAATGGACCAGCCGTGGCGTTCACACAGATCCATCAGTTGTTGCCCGCTGGCAAACTCAAACGGCAGCACGGTGGCGATCTGGTCTTTGTGCGCGAAGTCGTCCTCGGACAGCACAAAGCCGCCGCCGATGGAGAAATAGCTGCGCTCGAACAGCATGTCGTCGCCGGCGAAGGCCCGGCAGGTCATGCCGTTGGCATGCTGGGGCAGGAACTCTTCCTTGTGAAACAGCAGGTCACGGTCGCGCTCGAAAGGGATTTCATGGGTACCGGCGAGATTGAGCCGCTGCCCTTCTTCGATGGTCCGCTGCTTGGTCTCGATGGTGTCGACGTCGATCGTGTCAGGCGCTTCGCCCAGCAGGCCCATGAGCACAGCCATATCCGTGCCGTGGCCGATACCGGTGAGCGCCAGGGAGCCATACAGGTGCACCTCGACGCGGGTCGTCTGCGCCAGCTGCTCGCGGGTTTGCAGGTCCTGCACAAACTGGCGCGCTGCCACCATTGGCCCCACGGTGTGGGAGCTGGATGGTCCAACGCCGATCTTGAACAGCTCGAATACGCTGATGCTCATAGGCTGGTGTGCTCCGCTGATCTGGCAGCTTGGTAGTCATTCATGCGGGCAAATTCGCTGATGCGAAGCGCGCAATCAAGGGGCTGGCCCCCATTCCATAGAATATTCTACCGGTGCGACATTTGGCGGAGTTTGTGTGGATGGATATCCGGCTGCCCGGACAAACTATTGCGCGTTTGCGACCAGAACCGCCCTTTTGGGCGCGGGGTGCCCCTCGATGGTGCGTGTGGGATCCCCGGGGTCGAGAAAGTCTGCCAGGGACTCGTAGCGCATCCAGTCGGTGCGCCGCTGCTCCCTGAGGCTGGTGGTGTCCACGTCCACGGTGCGCGGGTCCTCAAAGCCGCACTTGCGCAGCCAGCTCTCCAGGGTTTCGCAGGTGGGCAGGAACCAGACGTTGCGCATCTTGGCGTAGCGGCCTTCCGGGACCAGGCATTCTCCGGGTTCACCGTCGATGACCAGAGTTTCCAGTACCAGCTGGCCTCCCGGCCTGAGGGTTTCGCGGAGCTCCCGCAGGTGGTCCATGGGTGAGCGCCGGTGGTAGAGCACGCCCATGGAGAGCGTGGTATCGAATGCGCGCAGGTTCTCCGGCAGCGCTTCGATGCCCAGCGGAAGCAGGTCAACCCGCTGCTCACTGCCGAGGTATTTCTTCATGGCATAGAACTGGGCGACATATTTTGCCGACGGATCGATGCCGATGACCTGCCGTGCGCCCGCGCCGAGCAACCGCCAGCAGTGATAGCCATTGCCGCAGCCCACATCGAGCACAAGGCGGTTCTGTAATGGCGCCAGGTGCGGTGCGATACGGTCCCACTTCCAGTCGGAGCGCCACTCGGTATCGATATGCAGGCCGAATAACTGCCAGGGACCCTTGCGCCACGGATGCAGGGCCCGCAGCGCGGCTTCCAGCTGCTGCTGCTGTTCCCGGCTGATCTCTTCCACCGCCCCCGCGCTGACTTCCTTTTCCAGCTCTACCTGACCGGGTGTGATATCGGGGAGTGCCTCCAAGGCAGCCCGCCAGTCCGGCAGGTCGCCCCAACGGTGCGGACTCAACCCGGCAGCTACCTGGGCGGGCAGTTTGGCCAGCCAGGAGTGCAGGGCAGGGATGTGTTGGAGATCCCCGTACAGCCGGGTGTAGTCGATCATCGGTTTCCGTTCTTGTGTGAGGCGTTTCGGTGCGGTCAGTCCGCAGCGCGTGCCTTGATCGCGATCATGGAGGCGAAATTGAAGCACTGGAACCAGACATCGACACTGCTGAAGCCCACGCCCTTCAGGCGTTCACGGTGGCGGTCGAGGGTTTCCGGAATCAGCACATTTTCCAGCGCCGTGCGTTTCTGGGCGATCTCCATTTCGCTGTAACCATTGGCGCGCTTGAACGAGTGGTGCAGGTCGATCATCAGCTGCTCGTGGTCCGGATCACTGAACGCGACTTTTTCAGAGAGGATCAGTACACCACCAGGGCGCAATCCCTGATAGATCCTGCGGAGGATCGTCTCCCGCTCCTCCACCGGAATAAACTGCAGGGTGAAATTGAGTACCACGACGGAGGCATCCTCGATGGCCACGTCCTGCAGGTTGCCGCAGATCAGCTGTACCGGAATCTGGCCGCTGTCCGCGTCCAGAACCGCACGGGCGCGTTCTGTCATCGCCGGGGAATTGTCCACGGCGATGATTTCGCAGCCTGCCGCGGGGATGCGGTGGCGCATGGCCAGGGTGGCTGCACACAGGGAGCTGCCCAGATCGTAACAGCGGCTGCCGGCCTGGGCATAGCGCTCGGCCAGGGTGCCGATCATCGCCACGATGGTGGTGTAGCCGGGCACCGAGCGCTGGATCATGTCCGGAAAAACTTCGACCACGGACTGATCGAAGCGGAAGCCGGTCACATCCCCCAGTGGGTTGGCGTAGATGTTGTCTCTTTTCGTCATCGTGAGAATCGCCGGTTTTTTACTGCAGCTTTTCTTCCTCGAGACCCAGCTCGAGGCCTGCCTCAAGCCCCTGGGAACCCGTAACAACAGCAGTGCTGGCCAGATCTGGCTTCAGGTACGTTGAGCCAACGCGCTGCAGGTCTGCCAGCGTTACTTCGGTGACGCGGCGGCGGAATTTTTCGCGGATCTCATGTGTGCGTCCGTACAACTCGGAGTGGAAGGCCTTCTTGGCTTCGCCCGCGGGGGAGCCGGGCTTGTCGAGGCCTCCCACGACGCCGAGGATCGCCTCCTCCACCTGCGACTCCTGGTGTTTGCCGTCCTGCAGCCACTCCAATGAAGCATCGAAGTCCCTGAGCGTCTCTTCCATACGCGGATCGCGATAGGAGTAAAAACGGAATACCCCCAGGTTGCTGTCGTGACTGGCCCCACCGCCGTAGGCACCTCCCTGCTCGCGGATAGTGCGGTGCAGGAAACCGTTGCGGAGGAACCCGCCCAGCACCGCCAGCGGCGCAGCATCTGCGTGCACCATGGGTACGGTGGCATAGGCTTTGGCGCAGAAGTTGACCTGACTGTTGGTCAGCCAGACCTGGTGGATACGGTGCGGATCGAAGGGAGCGTTGGACATGGGGGAATGTCCCTCGGCTGCGGTGACCAGCGGCATCATCGCCTGGCTGAACTCCGGCAGCTTGTCTTCCTCGCCGATCAACAGGAAGCGGCGTTCGGCGCTGCGGATTTTGTCGTGAATCGCCTGAAGTTTCCCGGCCAGTTTTTCCAGCGCGTGCGGGTTGTCAAAACTGCGGGCCATGGCCTTCAGCTGGCGCAGGCCGAGCAGGCCACCGGTAGCGTGGCTCTCGTGTGCCGCGCGGTTGTAGCCGGCGCTGGCTGCCGCCATGGCGAGTGCATGTCCATTGCCGACCACACCCTGCTCGCGGCGGGCGAGGGTCTGTAGCAGTAACTCTTTGATGCGCGGCAGTTCGTCGAAACGCACTTCCTCGATCGTGGCCTGCATCAGTTCGGTCAGTGCCGACTGGTTCGGAGCCAGCGCCTTGCCGGAGAGCACAAAATGGCCGCTGAGTTTGTGCAGGTCATCGATGTCGGTGCGGCTGCTGCTGAAGCCGTGCAGGGCGCCGGCAACACGGGTCTGCCACTGCTGCACCTCGAGGTAGTCGCGGTCCCCCAGACCCAGTTCACTCAGGACCTGGCAGTAGTAGGGCAGCAGCTGTTTTTCCTCTTCGGTCAGGTCGGGTAGGGCGCACACCAGTTGCTGGTAGACAAGGCCATTGGTGCCAGCGCTGTAACGGGTAAGTTTCTGCCCGCCCAGTTCGACCGTTTCACCATCCACCCTGGGCATGTCCGGCGGAATATCCTCGACGCCGACCTTCGGCAGGATGGTGGGGTCGTCCTCGCGCTGCTGGCGATCCAGCAGGGCCTTTGCTGTCTCGACGATGCGTTGCTTTTCCTCGTCGCTCAGCCGGGATTTGATTTCTGACAGTCGCGCCTTTTCCGCCACAGAGCGGCGGTCGGCGAGGTCTTCATCCGGTGAAAGCACCAGACGCACCCGGTGGTGGTTTTCCAGCAGCAGCTTGCGCGCAGTGTCTGCAATGAAACGCGGGTCCTTGATCTGCTCGCGCAGCTTTTCCAGTGTGGCATCGATGTTCAACAGGCCGATGGCGTCACCGCGGTGGGTTGCACCGGTGAGGGCGGTCAGGATCAGCTGTAAACCAAACGGGAAACCGTCGCCGGTGATCTCGCGCTGCTGCAGCTCGAGCTGGTGCAGGCTGGCGGCCACCTGCTCATACGGGATGCCGTTCTTCGCCACGTCCTCGAGTACTTCGATCACCTGCTTTTCAAACTCGTCGGCGCGGTCGCGCTCGCTGCCCTCGATACCACAGACGAAGACCAACTCGCGCTGGGAATCATCCAGGCCCACCAGGGGAGAAGGGGCGGTGCCAAGGTCCGTGGTCTCCAGCAGCTTCATCAGCGGCGAGGCGCTGTTGTCCAGCAGCACCCCGGCCAGCAGGTGCGCCGTCAGGGCTTCCTCGAGATCTGTGACATCCCCCAGCAGCCAGCCGAGCACGATGTGGGTCTTCTCTTTCAGGCCCTCGTCATCACTCAGCGGGTAGTGCTCCTCGACCGCAATGGGAGACAGGTAACGCTTCTCACGGCCCACGGCGATTGTCTTGTCCAGCGGATCGAACTTGTGCAGCGCCTGCTCTTCGAAGGCCGCCTGGTGTTCCGCCGCCGGGATATCACCGTAGGTCATGAAAATGGCGTTACTGGGGTGGTAATGGGTGCGGTAGAAACTCTGCAGCTGCTGATAGGTAAGCTCGGGGATGTCCGCCGGCTCACCGCCGGAGTTGTAGTGGTAGGTGGTTGTCGGGAACAGATATTTGCTCAGGGTCTGCCACAGCTGTGAGCTCACCGAGCTCATGGCGCCTTTCATTTCGTTGTAAACAACGCCCTTGTAGACCAGTTCGCTGTCCGGATTACCGGGTTCCGCGAATTCCAGCCGGTGACCTTCCTGGGCGAAATCGAGCGGGTCGAGCTTGGCAAAAAACACCGCGTCGAGGTAGACGTCCAGCAGGTTGGCAAAGTCCTTGCGGTTCTGGCTGGCAAAGGGATAAGCGGTCCAGTCGGAGCTGGTGAAGGCATTCATGAAAGTGTTGAGCGAACGCCGTATCATCATGAAGAACGGATCGCGCACCGGATACTTGTCGCTGCCACACAGGGCAGTGTGTTCCAGGATATGTGCCACGCCGGTGGAATCCTGCGGCACTGTGCGCAGCGCCACCAGAAAGACATTCTCTGCATTGTCGGCGGCGATATGCAGGTGCTGGGCACCGGTCTTGCGATGACGGTACTCGAATACCTCCACGCCGAGGGACTCGATTTTCGCGCTGGTGACTCGTTCGAAGGCGGGATGTTCGTTACTCAAGAGACAGCTCCGTGTGACTTTTTTCTACCGGCCGGCGCGTGGGAAGTCGCCGCCGAGCCCGGTCGGGTGCTTGATTCGGTGCCCGGGTAACCCCGAGAAGCCCTTTGCGTGGGCACTATTCTACCTTCGGGGGACAGCGCAAAAACAGTGTTGACAAGGGGCTCGATGGGGCGAAAACTGCGTCGCCTGTCGGCAGCATAAATGTAGACGAACACGGAGAGAGAGGTTGACCTGGTTGGATCTCGCCAGCTTGACTGGTTTTTTGGTGACCTGGGCCGGGTACACGGTCTTTGCGCGTAAGCGGGCCAAGGTTGCCTGGTGCCTCGCTTCATCCCTGCAATGGTATCGGGTGGAGTGGATGCTGCGTATGCTGGAGCGCGATATGCGCATGCCGGATACGGCGATCATCGGCAACCTGGAGCGGGTGATCGGTTTCTTCGCCTCCACCAGCATCCTGATCCTCGCGGGTCTCGTCACTGCCCTGACAGCCAACAAAGCGGCGATCGAGGTACTGAGTACCTTGCCCTTCGCTGAGCCCACCTCGGTTGCGCTGTTTGAGCTGAAAGTTCTGCTGCTGATCTTTATCTTTATCTTTGCTTTCTTTAATTTCACCTGGTCGCTGCGCCAGTATTCCTTCGCCAATGTCCTGATAGGTGCCGCGCCCGCGCCGGATTCGGAGGATATGGATGCGGATGAGCGGCGCCGCTTCGCCATCAGTACTGCCAAGGTCATCGACCAGGCCGGCCACAGTTACAACTACGGCCTGCGCTCCTACTACTTCGCCATGGCGGTGATGGGCTGGTTCATTCATCCGCTGCTCTTCATCGCCAGTTATGTCACCGTGGTCGTTGTCCTCTATCGGCGGGAATTCCGTTCCCGTACCCTGCAGTCCATCCTTGCTGCAGAGGGAAAGACCCTGCACCCGGCCCGGGACAGATAATATGGAAAGCCAGCAGATTCTCGATGCCTTCGATGAGGTCGCCACGCGGCGTGGCTGGAGCCACCACCATACGCCCAAGAATCTCTGCATGGCCCTCTCCGTGGAGGTGGCCGAGCTGACGAGGCATTTCCAGTGGCGCTCGGATGATGAAATCAAGGCCTTGCTCCGGTCGGAGGAGGGCGGGGCCGTTGCGACAGAGCTGGCGGATATCCAGATGTACCTGCTGAAACTGGCCGCGACCCTGGGAGTGGACCTGGAGGCGGCGGTCGCGTCTAAAATCGCCGAGAACCGCCGCCGCTGTGAGGTGGTTGAAGGTAGTGACGACCGGGGCCCTGACTGACATGCAGGACCGCAACTTTGACGATCTGGCGCACCGGTTCAGGAGCCGGATCTACGGCGGCCTGAAGGGCGAAGTCCGCCTGGCCGTGCTGAACCGGGATCTGGCGCCGTTCCTCGGCGAGGCGCCGGGAGCACTGCGGGTACTCGATGCCGGAGGCGGCCAGGGGCAGTTTGCGCTGGACCTCGCGGAGGCGGGGCATCAGGTGACGATTGCCGATATCTCTGCCGCCATGCTGGAGCAGGCGCGGGAACATGCCCGCGATCGTGGGCTGGAGGGGCAGGTGGAGTTCCTGAATTGCCCGTTACAGGAATTGCCTGACTCTGCGGCACATTGTGATCGTGACCTGGTGCTCTGCCATGCCGTCCTCGAATGGCTGGCGGAACCGCACTCGGCCGTGGCCGCGTTGCGCCGGCTACTCAGGCCCGGCGGTTACCTTTCACTGACTTTCTACAATCGCCGTGCGCTGGAGTTCCGGTTGCTGCAGCGGGGCAGCTTCCGCCAGCTGGACCGTAATATCGACACCGGCTTCTGGGGCGGCCACCCGGGCAGCCTGACGCCACAGAATCCCCTTCGGCTCGAATGGGTGGAAGACTGGCTCGCCCAGCACGGGCTCCAGATCATCAGCCACAGCGGCATCCGCTGTTTCCACGATTACATGACACCTTCGATTCGTGAAAAGCTCCCGGCCGCCGCGATCGTGGAGAAAGAGCTGGAGTACAGCAGGGTGGACCCCTACCGGCAATTGGCGCGCTACGTGCACTTGCTGTGCCGCTGCTGAGCGATCAGAGATTTTTCAGCAGCAGTTCCTTGGCAGTATTGATGCGGGCGGCCAGGTAGTCGTTACCGCCTCGATCCGGATGGAGCTTCTGGATCAGTCGGCGGTGGGCAGCGATGATCTCGTCCCGGGTTGCCTGCGGCCCTACGTCCAGTACCTGGCGGGCCTCCTCTGGCGTCATCGGCGGCCCCTGACGTTGCTGTCCGTTGTCGCCTTCAGCGCCTTCCTGTTGCTGTTTTTCTCTTTGCCGGGCCTGGGCCCGCTGGGCGATCAGTGGTGCGATCCAGGGCAGGTGGCGACCAAGCCAGCGCAGAGTGGTACCGAGGATGGGCAGCACCAGCGCCACGGCGGCGCCCACCCAGTGCAGCCGGCCGGTAATGGCCAGCAGCACGGCCAGCAGGGCCACAGCAATGAGGGACCATTGCAGGAGGAGCTTGCGCCGTTGATGGGGCGGTGTCGCTTCGAACTTGCGCCAGGCAACCAGGGCGAAAATGCCCAGGGCGATCAGCAGGATAATTCTGGCCACAGGGTTGGCTTCCCTCTTTTGAAACCCGGGCGGCTAGATTATCAGATGTCGATGCGGAAACCGACGGCAATGACATCGTCGGCAAAGATGCGGCCGATTTCGTTGCTGTCGTCGATGGTGTTCTCTGTATAGAGGGTGATGCGTTCATTCCATTTGTAGTGGAAACCCAGGTAGTACTTGCGCAGCCGGAAGGAGTTCGCATCGATCAGTGCTTCCTCAAATTCCGGGTCGTCAGAGCGCAGGTAGTTGTGGCCTGCATAGACGGAGTAGCAGTCCCGTGCCCCCCAGGTATAAGTAAAGAGCGACTCTGAGCCCCTCGCATCAAAAAAATTGGCAATTGAGTCCACAGTCCCCTCTGGGGCCAGCTCGTTGTTCTGTGAGTGCTGATAGACGACGGCCCCATAGAATCCCTGTTGGTAGGGCCCCTTGCCGTAATTGATGCCCGCGATCCAGGCCCAGATATCCTCGCTGGCATTGAAGTTGTAGCTACTGGTGACGAGGACCGGTTCCAGGGGATCACTGATATCAAACACGCGGCCGCGTGTACTTTGCACGTCCACTCTCATGCGGTTGTATGCACTTCCGAATTCCAGTCCATCGCCAATATCCGCGCGATAGGTGAGAGAAACGGCATGGCCCAACTCGAACTCACAGTCACCCGGGGGGCACACCAGCTCGGTGTTTTCCGGTTCCAGCCCTTCGATATCCAGATCCAGACCGATCACATCCAGTTCCAGGCCCTGTGTATGCGCCTGGTACTGGAGGCCCAGCTGAAACTCACCACCAAACAGGTCCCAGCGCTTGCGCCAGGTAAGGGCGCTGTCGGCACGACCGGTACCGGTAACGCCGCCATCGGTACCCAGTGAATAGGCGCCGCTGCCCAGTCCACCAGAAATTTCATACCAGTCGGTCCATTCAGCGACGTCGTAGTAAATGCCCCACTGTTTTCCTACAGTGAAGTCACCCCAGCAGTCATGCTTGGCAAACCCGTGTCCCTGGCGCAGGAACAGGGAAAGATCCCGGTCTCCGAATGAGGCTTGCTGGTTACCCTGGATCAACAGGGGCGAAGCAGAGGAGATGGCCCTGACACCCCACTCCAGGTTGAATCCGGTATCCCAGTTTCTGTAAGCGGGCACATTGAGCCCGATGCGGATGCGGGAGGCGCCGTCCCGCATTTCTGTGTCGCCTTGAGCGTTGACCTGGTTCGCACTGAAATAGCCGGACATGTAAAGCGTGACTTCACCCGACTGGTAGATGGGCACTGCCTGAAGGTGCATGGATCCGGCGGCCATAAGACCGGTGAGACAGAGGCCAAATCTTGCGCGCATTCCCTTACCCGCTAAAACTTTTGTGCACTTACAGAGCACAACTTTCGCAAATGGTTTATGGCAATAAAGGTAGACCAAAGGACTGGAAAACGTCTTCGCAGGCGATACACTTGCGCCACTTGGCATTGGAACCTGAACCGAGCAGCCTGAGGAGACGTAAGGAAGCATCATGCCCGACTCGAATCATACCCGGCGCCTCTTTGGCCTGACCGTGCGCCAGAATGCTCACCCTGACATGCGTCGGCTGCGCCGGGAGGCGGGTGAACCCAGCCTGCACGGCAACAAGTTCTGGAAAAGTTCTTGTCTGACGATGGATTACCTGAAACGACACCCGCTGAAGCCCGGTGCGCGGGTGCTGGACCTGGGCTGTGGCTGGGGGCTGGGCGGAATCTTCTGTGCTAAACAGTTTGCCGCCAGGGTGACCGGACTGGATGCGGACCCCAGTGTCTTTCCGTTCGTGCACTACCATGCCGAGCTGAACGGCGTGACGGTGCAGACCTGGCGCTGTCGTTACGAGCGGGTCACTGGCGATGATCTGGCACGGTACGATGCCATTATCGGCACGGATATCTGTTTCTGGGACAAGCTGGAGGCGCCACTCTACAATTTGACACGCCGTGCCCTCAAAGCGGGGGTGGGGTGTGTGGTGCTGGCGGATCCCGGCCGTAGCCCTTTCCGTCGCCTTGCCGAGCGAGCGGAAGACAAACTGGGCGCTGAGTACCGGGAATGGACAGTCAAGCAGCCCATGAAAGCCACCGGATGTCTGATGATTGCCGGCCAAGCCGGCGGTTGAGGTTTACTGATGCAATACGACAAGTTCAAGATGCCCTGTGCAGACCAGATTCTGCCCGGTCGCCCCGAGCCCATGGAAATTACCAATGAGCACTTCGTCAATGGCCATCCGCTCAAGGAGCCGTTTCCGGAAGGCATGCAAGCGGCCATTTTCGGTATGGGGTGTTTCTGGGGGGTTGAACGATTGTTCTGGGAGATGGACGGGGTTTACACCACGGCCGCCGGGTATTCCGACGGCTGTACCGAAAACCCCAACTACGACGAGGTGTGCAGCGGCCGGACCGGCCACGCGGAAGTTGTGCTGGTGGTCTACGATCCGGAGAAAATCAGCTACGGTGACCTCCTGCAGGCATTCTGGGAAAACCACGACCCGACCCAGGGGATGCGCCAGGGCAATGACTTGGGTACGCAGTACCGCTCCTGTATTTTCTGTTTCGATGAGGAACAGCTTGAGCAGGCCCGCAAGAGCAAAGAGGCATTCCAGCAGGCACTGGCGGACAAGGGGCTCGGCGAGATTACGACTGAAATCGCCATGGCCAACCCGTTCTACTACGCCGAGGATTACCACCAGCAATACCTGGCGAAAAATCCCGAAGGTTATTGCGGCCTGGCGGGAACCGGTGCCTGCCTGATCCGCTGACCCGGCAGGAGCACAAGCCCCAGCAGCCCCTGCTGTGGAAAACAAAAAGCGCGCAGCTGTTGCCAGGCTGCGCGCTTTTTTGTTCATGACTTCTCAGTGGGACTGCTGCCGCGAAGTCCGCTTCAGGCCAGGTCACCGGATACAGCCGGTTCGGCGGGGGCATCCTGCTCGCCATACGGATAGAGAATATGGGCGCACCAGTCGCTCCAGCTGCCGGGATAGAGCAGCCCGTCCTTGCGGCCGATGCGATGCTGTACGAACAGATTGACACAGGCAGTGACGCCGGAGCCGCAGTAATGCACCAGCGGCTCCTCGCTGGGAAGGTCCCGCCACAGGTGCTTCAGTTCCTCGCTGGTCTTCAGGCTACCGTCCTCGTTGGTGGCAGATTGCCACGGTTTGTTGACGGCACCGGGAATGTGTCCCGCGACCGGGTCGATCGGTTCCCGGTGTCCGGCAAATCGTGCCTCCTCCCGCGCGTCTACAAGTCGCCAGGGGGGGCTGGTGACGTGTTCCAGCACTGCTTCATAGTGAACGGTGGGCATTGCTCCCGGTCGTGCGGAGAAATCACCCTCAGCACGCGGTGAAGCCGCTGAGCCGGACTCCAGCGGTTGTCCCGCACGCTCCCAGGCAGAGAGGCCGCCGTCCAGTACTGCAACCGACTCATGGCCGAAAAAGCGCAGTAACCACCAGGCCCGGGCAGCGAAAGCGAGCCGCTGGTCGTCATAGACCACTACCCGGGTGTTGCTGCCAATACCGGCCCGACGGGCAAAAGCCTGGAAACGCTCCGCTGAGGGCAGGGGGTGGCGGCCACCATAGCGCTGCACGGGATCCGACAGGTCCTCGTCGAGGCTGGCATAGACAGCCCCGGGGATATGCCCTGCGGCAAACCGGCGCCTGCCGGATTCCGGGTCTGCCAGATCGAAGCGGCAGTCCAATATCACCAGGTTACGGGCTTTATCTGTTGAGGGCGCACTGAGGGCTCTGGCAAGGTCTGGTACTGAAACCACTGAATCTTTCGTCATGGCACGCTGGGTTTCCGTCGCTGTTTTTTTTGGTCGTTATGGCGCCCAAATTAAGGGGATTCGGTGTCGGTGTCCAGCGCAGATCGGTGAGGGGAATCGCCCCGACAGCAGCCGGGGCGGGGGATGGCGGCCGGCAACCCGGCCGGGGTGATGCTAGTTCTTGATCGGCATAACGGCGTAAGGATTGCCGCCCAGCGCGTTGGAAATGTCCGCGATGGCCTTCTGCGCCCGGACACTGTTACCCGCTGCATCCAGCGGCGGCGAAATGACTGCGATGCCGAACTTGCCGGGGGACACGGCGATGATACCGCCACCGACACCGCTCTTGCCGGGCAGGCCGGTCCGCCACAGCCATTTGCCGGAGTCGTCGTAGAGTCCTGCAGTAGCCATTACCGCCAGCAGCTTGGGCACATTGTCGGGCTTCATGACTGCCTTCTGCGACACGGGGTTGACCCCACCGTTGGCCAGCGTGCCGGCCATGGTGGCAAGGTCCTTGGCGTTGACGCTGACCGAGCACTGCTCGGTATAGATGTCGGTGGCCTGCTGGGGATTGTCCTTGATGTAGCCATAGGCATACATCAGCATGCCTATGGCCTGGTTGCGCTGGTTGGTGTCTGACTCGGACTTGAACACCTCTTCATTGACCGAGAGCTTCCGTCCCGCAAAGTCGGAGTAAAAGGACAGGATGCTGTCAAAGATGTTGTCGCGACTGCTGCCTTTGACCATGCTGGTGGCGGCAATGGCGCCGGGGTTGACCAGGGGATTCATCTCTGGGCCACCGAATTCCTGCTTGGACATCTCGATGGAAACGATGGAGTTGAAGCGCATGCCGGTAGCGTCGACGCCGATGGTGCCGAAGATCTTATCGGGGCCCGACTCCTCCATCACCTTGGCGGCGGTGAATACCTTGGAAATGGACTGGATCGAAACCTCAGATTTCACGTCACCGGCGGTATACACCTTGCCATCCGGTGTCACCAGGGCAATACCGTAAATGTTCGAGTCGACTTCGGCGAGTACCGGAATGTAGTCCGCGTTGGCACCCTCCTTGAGGCCCTTGTACTTCTCGTAGGCCCGATCCAGCGCTGCCTGGATCTGTTTGGGCTCCATGGCCAGCGCCGGTGCGCAGATCACCGCTGCCAGCAGCAATGTCAATAGTTGCAGCCGGAGTAATCCGTGCAGCCACGAGTGCGAATATCGTGGGTCAATCATTGCGATCTCCTCTCAGGGTCATATCAAACATGTACTTGATGGAAAACTGGACACGGAAGTCGTGAGAGCGGAAGCCGTCGCGAGCGTTTTCCCGCTCTGCATACTGGAGTTCTGGCCCGAGGAAGACTTTGTCAGTCGGGTGATAGAGAAGATTGACCGACGCATATTCTCCCTTTTCATAGGCCCAATCCAACTGGCCGTCGGTGGTGTTGATATCGAGACTGGAATAGCCGATGGACGAGGTCCACTGCTTGTTCCAGTTCACATCCAGGTAAGCGATCAACCCCAGCATCGGCAGGGCTTCACCTGTGATGGGGGTCACGGGGTTATCGGGTTGCAGGACTGCGCCGATATCCGCCGGAGCATCGTTCATGTAGTTCTGCACACCTTCGCCATACACGGCGCCAAGCTTCAGCACCGTGTAACCCATTTTGATGTTTGAGGTAACGTTGACGCCCCAGCCGGTCTCGTCGCCACTCAAGTCAAACTCGTCGTCGAGAATGTCCTCCCATTCAATACGGCGGACGATGCCTGCGACCTGCAGGTAACCCCAGTCGGTGCCGGCCCGGTAGTGAGCCGCGATATCCGGCCAACGGAGGTGTGGGCGGATATTCTGCAGCTCGATGCGATCCTCATAGGGCGTTTGATCACGGCTTGCCCCCGGACGCTCGAGAGAGACGGCAAAGCTTGAGTCGCCGTCCCGCCAGGGTGTCCACCGCAACTGCACGTTGCGGAAGAACACCATCCCGCTGGGGCCCCAGTACTCGATGGTATTGGGAAATACGTCCGGATCCATGAATACGCTCCAGGTCTGCCCGGCCCCTACCTGGCAGAATTCACCCCAGGCGTGGCGGAGTCGGAAGGTCGTCTGGCCCGCGTCGGCGCCAACACCAAACAGTTCGTATTCGAAATGGGTCTTCACCTCTCCGCAGGGTGTCTGGGAAGTGCCCTTGAAGCCCATGCGGCTCTGGCGCACGCTCTGGAACCACTTGCCATCCGGTTCGTACTCTTCCTCGAAAGCCGGGAGGCGGGTCGGGCGAACCACGTCGAACCAGTCCGGGTTGTTGGTGTATTTCTGGTAACCCGTGTCCAGCATGATGTTGGTGTAAAGGTTCAGCTCCGGGGGGCTGAAGAAATCCGGATAACCGGCATCGCCGGCCTCAGCCGTCCCGATACCGGTGATCCCTGCGGCTAGTGCGGCAACGGCGATGGAACCCCTGAGAGAGGGCTTGGTAGCGCCGGAGTGAGGTTCCGGCGCGTTAGAGGATCTCGCGAGCATGTGTGACCATCCCTGTCATCTTGCGATTACTGGCTGGGACCCAAATCCCTGTCGGTCCCGGCACCTGGTGAAGTGAAAGTGCTCAATTAACGAGCAAAGTCTAGGAGTTCAGGTGGTACTTTTGTGCTAGCTGAGCCACTTTGGCGTGGGCTTATTGGCTCTAGCATCAAAGGGGAGGAAACCGGTGTCGGCGGGTTGGCATGGGAGTGGTCAGGAACAACAGCCTGGATCGGGGGGCAGGGGATACACTGATTGCAACACCGAGATGGGGCGCCTCATTGTGAGCGCCCCGGTTTCATCGGGCATCAGAGAACAGAGACGGCTATGGCGCAGGAGTCGAGGCTTTGCTGTCCTCGTTTTCCTCGCTTTCGGCCTTTTCGGCTTCCTGTTTAGCGCTCTCCCCGTCGTTGCCGCCTTTGATCACCGGTGGTGGTGAGTGGCGGGGACTATCCGCCGGCTGTTGCGACTGCTCGGCGGCCTGGACGGCGATCTCGTCCTTCCTGCACACGAGCGCCTGTTCCACCACCGGCTGGCTGGGGTCATTGAGAAATTCTGCCGCGGCGCCCTCTGCGCAGTTGCTGGCAGAGATGACATCGTGTGCCAGCTGGGGAAACAGTAGCCACTGGTGGTTGGGCATTGCCTTGCGGGCACGACCGGCATCTTCCGCATCCAGCACCGGGTCCAGTGCGCCGTGCAGGATCAGGGTCGGTGCCTGCGCGGCAATGGCTTCTGCCTCCACCGGGCCAGCCGGAGGAATGGCCCAGATGCGACATTGCAGCTGCATCAGTGCCAGGTCCGAGCGCACCGCTCCGCCAAGGATTCCCGTGGTGTCGGCTTTCTTGCGCGCCTCACGGAAGTCAACAAAGGGCGCTTCCTCGAAACAGAAGTGGCTGATGCCAGCGGCGTCGCCGAAGTAGGGGTCAAGGATAATGGCCATGAACTGGCTGACTGCCTCGCGGGCCGGGCCGGGATCGTCTTTCTCCAGTCCTTCGATCACTGCGGGAAACTCCGGATAAAACCCCTCGTCGTAGAGGGCCTGGAACAGGACGCGCAACAGGCGCTGGCCAGTCATGACAAACGGGAACTCGCCGTCGGCATACGGGTGCTCGATCGGTACTGTCAAGGGTGACTCGTCCAGCTCTTCCACCAGTGCTTCCAGCCGCTGCTGCAGGTTTGGATAGCGACTGGCACACAGCTTGTCAGCGCCGCAGAAGTCGAGGCCCCGCTGGTAAGCTGCCAGGGAGTCCTCGGCCAGTTGCTGGATGTAGGGAATGTCGGGAAATACGGCGCTATTCAGGATCAGTGTGCGCACTGACTGCGGAAACTCCCTGGCCAGTGTCAGCGCATAGCGGGACGCATAGGAGACTCCGTAAAGGTTGAGCTTCTCGACGCCGAGCGCTGCGCGCAGCGCCTCGACATCCCGGGCGACCGCCATGCTGTTGAACTGGGCGAGGTCCGCTTTTTTACTGAGGCGGCTGTAACAGCGCTCGAGGCTGTAGCTGAATACGCGGGCCTCTTCATCGGCGGTCAGCGGGCGCTGGAATGCGGTGGTGGCATCCTCGATGAATTCTGTGCAAGACAGCCGGGGTTCGGCCATGCCGGTGCCGCGGGGATCGATCACGATCAGGTCGCGGCCGTTTTCCACGGTCATGGCCGCGTAGTTGATCCACAGCCATTCACTGGCGTTCTCCGGCTCCAGGCCCATGCTGGCACCGGGACCACCGGCACCCAGGTGCAGCAGCGGGAACTTGTCCGGATCCTGTTCGCTGGCTACAAAGCGAACCACCGGGAAGCGGATGGTGCGCCCCTCGGGTTTCTCATGATTTTCCGGCACTTCCATCATGAAGCACTGGGTAACCGGCCAGCTGTCATCCACCTGGAACCAGCAGGGTCTGGCCTGCAGTTGCGCTGCCGCTGCGCTCTCTTGCGCCTGGGCCGGCTCATTGCGCTCGCATGCAGCGAGCACTGCCAGGGTGATAATGACGAGCAGGGTTTTCAGTGCAGTCGGGTGAGTCACAGCGGGATTCCGTGTCCGGCGCGGTTGCGCGTTATTGACCTGGGTTGCCAAAGCGGGCGATTGGGGCCGAGAGATTCCATCGCAGCGCGGCCAGGCGGATGGAGAGCGTCACAAGGACGCCAATACCGACCACAACCTCTCCCGGCAGTGTACCGCTCGAATCCAGTAATACCAGCACGGCCGCGCCGCTCAGGGCTGCGGTGGCGTAGATTTCCCGTCGCAGCAGCAGCGGAATATCACCGGCGAGGATATCCCGGATCAGGCCACCGAAGGTGCCGGTCATCACCCCCATTACGATGGCGATCGCGGGGGAGTGGCCGAGGCCCAGGACTTTCTGCGTGCCGATCACCACAAAGACCGCCAGCCCCATGGCGTCCGCAATCTTCAGCAGGCGCATGGGAACCGCCAGGTAACGGATCAGATAGAAACTGACGATGCCGGTGGCCGTGGCAAGCCAGAGGTAGTAGCTGTCCTGAAGCCAGAATACCGGCACGTTGAGGATGATATCGCGCAGGGTGCCGCCACCGGTGGCGGTCACGCAGGCAAGGACCACGGCACCAAAGAGATCCATCTGCTTGTGACCCGCGGCGAGAACGCCGGAGAAGGCGAATACCACGATGCCGATCAGGTCGCACCAGAAAAGCAGTTGTTCCATAGGAATGTCAGGGGTCGTGAGTCGAGGGAGAAATTGACCCGCAGATGGTAGAGGGGTAGCCGGCGCCTGTCACCACTTACGGGGCGGCGCAGGCCGGGCGGCGCGGACCGGACCGGGTTGGCCGGCCCGCGCTACTGGTTTAGAAAAATGCCTGCAGGCCGGTCTGGGCACGGCCCAGAATCAGGGCGTGCACGTCATGGGTGCCCTCGTAGGTGTTGACCGCTTCCAAGTTCATCACATGACGGATGACATGGAATTCGTCGGCAATGCCATTGCCACCGTGCATGTCGCGGGAAACGCGGGCGATATCCAGTGCCTTGCCGCAGTTATTGCGCTTGACCAGGGAGATCATGGTGGGATCGAAATCCTTGTTCTCGTCCATCAGGCGGCCGACACGCAGGGAAGCCTGCAGACCGAGGGTGATTTCGGTTTGCATGTCCGCCAGCTTTTTCTGGAATAACTGCGTTTGCGCCAGCGGGCGATCAAACTGCTTGCGGTCCAGTCCGTACTGGCGCGCTGCGTGCCAGCAGAACTCCGCCGCCCCCATGGCGCCCCAGGAGATACCGTAGCGGGCGCGGTTCAGGCAGCCGAACGGGCCGCGCAGGCCGCCGATGTCGGGGAACTTGTTCTCTTCCGGCACGAAGACGTTGTCCATCACGATTTCACCGGTAATGGAAGCGCGCAGGGAGAACTTGCCTTCGATCTTGGGCGCACTCAGTCCTTCCATGCCTTTATCGAGGATGAAGCCGCGGATGATGCCCTCGTCGTCCTTCGCCCAGACCACGAAGACATCAGCGATCGGGCTGTTGGTGATCCACATCTTGGCGCCGCTGATGCGATAGCCACCGTCGACTTTCTTGGCGCGGGTTTTCATACCGGCCGGGTCCGAGCCCGCGTCCGGTTCGGTCAGGCCGAAGCAGCCAACCCATTCACCGGTCGCCAGCTTGGGCAGGTATTTCTCTTTCTGGGCTTCGCTGCCGTAGGCGGAAATGGGGTACATCACCAGGCTGGACTGCACACTCATGGCGGAGCGATAGCCGGAGTCGACGCGCTCGACTTCCCGGGCCACCAGGCCGTAGGAAACGTAATTCAGCCCAGCGCAGCCGTAGCCTTCGATGGTGGAGCCCAGCAGCCCCAGCTCGCCCATTTCGCTCATGATCTCACGGTGAAACACCTCGTGGCGGTTCGCTTCGAGGATGCGCGGCATTAGCTGCGACTGACAGTACTCGCGCGCAGTGTCACGGACCATGCGCTCTTCGTCGCTGAGCTGCTGGTCCAGCAGCAGGATGTCTTCCCAGTGGGCGAGTGGTTGATGCTTGCTCATTATTTGTCTCGTCTACCTTTGCTGTCAGTGGCAACCGGGGTCTTGAACCCGGGCAATGCATGGTAATCAGTTCCGCGGCGGGGCCAAAGGCAGCCGACCTGGCCGGGTTTACCGCGATGCGGGCCCGTTGGGCTGCCGTGACACTGATAGCGACCGCTCGAATTTGTGATCACTATTTGCCGGCGCCGCCATGATACCGGAGTCAGGCCCCAAGAGCACTCCCTCTGTGCGGAATAGAAAAATGTCCTCTCTGGCTGGCTCAGGGAGCACCAACCTGGCCAGTGGCTGAGCCCGGCGCCACCACTTTTGGACGATAATTTCTTTATTTGTGCCTGAAACGATCAACGCGGTGGTGTTCTTGTCTGTCTCGCGAACCCTGGTCATCGTCCTGCCGCTGCTGGCCAGTTGTGCTGCACAGCCACTGCCGCCGGGGTTACCGCAATCGGCACTGGGGCTGCCGGACCATTTCTCCCTGTCCGGTGCTGAAGCGCCGCCGCAACTCTGGTGGCGGAGCTTTCACGATCCGCAGATGGACGCCCTGGTACAGCAGGCGCTGACCGGTAGTCCGGACCTGCGCGCGGCACTGTGGCGGCTGGAGCAGGCCGCTGCAGTGGCCAGGGGCGCCCGCGCCGGTCTGTGGCCGCAGCTGACCGGCGGGCTCGAGCACACTGAGCAGCGACGGTCGGAGGACAGCGACTTTGATTTTTCCGGTGGCGAAAACGAGGGCGGCAGTTGGAGTGGGCGCCTCGCAGCCAGTTACGAAGTCGACCTGTGGGGCCGGGTCCGCTTCGCAGCCCGGGCGGCGGAAGCGGCCCGGTTAGCCAGTGAAGAGAGCCTGCAGGCGGCCGCGCTCAGTCTCGCCTCCGAGGTGGCCACCACCTGGTTGCAATTGCGCGAACAGTGGGGGCAGCGCGACCTGCTGCGCCAGCAGCTCGATACCAATCGCAAGACCCTGCGTGTACTGGAGCTCCGCTTTGGCGGTGGCATCAGCGCGGCCGCGGATGTCTTGCAGCAGCGCCAGCTCGTCGAGCAGTCCCAGCAGGAGCTGACGGAGACCGAATTCAACATCGAGGTGCTGAGGGTACAGCTGGCCACCCTGGTGGGGACCACGCCGGGGCATTTTGGATCCATGGTAGAGCCGGTGATCGGGCTACCGGCACTGCCGAAGCTCCCGGATACAGGAGTGCCTGCGCAGCTCTTGCTCCGTCGGCCCGACGTGATGGAGGCCCAGCGCAACCTGCTGGAGGGCCACTATCTTGCCCGGCAGGCGTGGGCGGAGCGCCTGCCAGTGATCAGCCTGTCCGCTCTCTACAGTGGCGGTGGTCCATCGATCAGTGACATCACCAGGGACTGGCTGCTGACGCTGACCGCCGCAGCGGAGGGCGTGATTTCTGATGGCGCTCGACTGTCATCGGAACAGCGCCGCCAGGAAGCACTGGAACAGGAACGCTGGGCGCTGCTGGAAAATACGGTGCTGAACGCCCTGTCCGAGGTGGAGCGGGCGCTGATCCAGGAGCAGGCCGTGCGTGAGCGATTGGATTTCCTCCAGGAGCGGGCCCGGCTGTCGGACCTGATCGTGCAACGCCAGCGGCGCGCCTACAGCCGGGGCACAGTGGATTTTCTCAATGTACTCACCGCCACCAACGAGCAGCAGGCTCTCGAAAGGCAACTCCTCAGTGCACAGCGCGAGCTGATCGAAAACCGCGTCGTACTCTATCGTGCCCTCTCGGGCGGCCTTCCCGGAGAAAACCTTCCAACACCGCAACCGGTGGAGCTGGAAATCTACCGGCAGGGGGGCACTTGATACTGGAGCGCCTGAACTGGAATTTCGTCTTCCCTGTGGGCGTGCTGGTAACAGCCGTGCTGGTAGCGAGCTGGTTTCTGCGCGAGAAACCCACCATGGGCCGTGCTGAGCGACCTGCGCCCGCGCCGCTGGTTGAAGTGGTCGAGGCTCAGCGCGGTCTCTACCCGGTGACTGTGGAAGCGCTGGGGCGGGTGCGCCCGCGGGAGACTGTGGACCTGGAGCCCCAGGTGGAGGGGCGGGTGGAGTGGCTCGATTACGATCTCGGCCAGGGATCCACGGTACCGGCTGGGCGGCTGCTCGCACGTATCGAGCGTGAGCCCTACGAGCTGGCCCTGCAGACGGCGCGCAGTACCCTGGCAGAGCGTCGTGCAGAACTGCAGCAGGAACGCGGCCAGCAGGCAGTGGCGAAGGAAGAATATGAATTACTGGGCAGTTCGCTTCCCGAGGCGGATCGTGCCCTGGTCTTGCGCGAGCCCCAGCTGGCAGCTGCCGAGGCGCGGGTACAGGCTGCCGAGGCGGCGGTGCGCCTTGCGCAACGGGACCTGCGCCTTACCGAGATCCGCGCTCCGTTCAACGCGCTGGTGGTCGATCGCAGCGTCGACATCGGTGACAGGGTGGGGCCGGGGAGCGTGCTTTACCAGCTGGCGGGTGCAGACCTGTTCCAGGTGGAGGTGGAGATTCCGGCGGTGCAGCTCGCCCGACTGCGGCGCGAGGGGGCGGAGGTGCGTATTCGCGGTAGCCAGTGGCCAGTGGAAACCTATCGCCGGGGCAGTTTCGTGCGCCTGATCCCGGTGCTGGAGGAGCAGGGCCGTCTGGCCCGCGTTCTGGTGGAGCTGGAGGATCCACTGTCCCGCGGCGAAGCTGCCACACCAAAGCTGCTTCTCAACGACCTGGCGCGGGTGTCCATCGTCAGTCCGGCGGAACGTGAACGCGTGCGACTGCCGCTGGCGGCTCTGCAGGACGGCGGCCGCGTCTGGGTGGTGCGGGACGGACGCATTCAGGTCCAGCCCGTGGAAGTCGCCTACCTGAGTGGTGACTTCGCCGTGTTGGAACAGGGGCTCAACGGCGGTGAGCTACTGGTGACGACGCGACTCACCGCCGTGACCGAAGGCATGCAGGTGCGGGTCAGCGGCGCGCCGGGAGAGGCAGAGCAGGGGAATCGGGGCCAGCGGCCAGCCGGCTCGCAGAATCCGGCCGGGGACGGACAGCAGGAGCCAGACAGCAACGGTCAGAAAGGGCCGGAGGGGCCGAACCGGAAACGGGCTGGCAAAGCTGGTTCCCCTGTCAGGCATGGAGGGCGCGGGTGAGCGGACTGCAGTCAAATCCCCCTCCAAGGCGAGAGCCGGTGGAACTCCATGGCGGTGCCATCGCCTGGATGGCCCACAACCACGTGACGGCCAACCTGCTGATGCTGGTATTGATTCTCGGCGGGCTGGTCTTCGCGACACTGGTCAAAAAAGAGGTATTTCCGGATTTCAGCCTGGGCATGGTCACCGTGCAGATCAGCTATCCCGGCGCCAGTCCTGAAGAGGTTGAGCGCGGTGTGCTGGTTGCGGCCGAGCAGGCAGTACAGGGTATTGGGGGTATTCATGAGATGCGCGGCTCCGCCAGCGAGGGCAGTGCCACCCTCAGTCTGGAGCTGGATGAAGATGCCGACGGCAGCAAGGTTTACCAGGATATCCAGCAGGCGATCGATCGCGTCACCACCTTCCCCAGTGATATCGAGCGGCCACAGGTCAGTCTCGCCGACCACCAGCGCGACGTTCTGGATCTGGTGGTTCACGGTGATATCGATATTCACGCCCTGCGCAATATCACCATGCAGCTGTATGAGCAGCTGGAGGCCCACCCCGATATCACCATGCTGGAGGCTTACGGTGTTCGCGATATCGAGGTGGCGGTGGAAATCCGCCGCGAGGACCTGCGCCGCTACGGGCTCTCGTTGCCGCAGGTGGCGCAGCTGCTCCGTGACGCTGCGGTGGATGTGCCGGCAGGGGGGGTGAAGACCGGCGCCGGTGAAGTGCTCGTGCGGGTCACCGAGCGACGGGACTGGGCGCGGGAGTTCGGCGAGGTGGTGGTGGTGCAGGGCACTGGTGGCGGAACCGTGCGCCTGCGGGATATCGCCACTGTCCGCGACGCCCTGGTGGACGAGCCGCGCAATATGGAATTCAACGGCCAGCCGGCCATGGGCATCGACGTATTCCGCATCGGCGACCAGACACCCATGAGCGTGAGTGAGGCCACCCGCGCGGTGCTGGCAGAAGTGACGCCGACGTTACCGGACGGTGTCCAGGTGAGTATTCGCGATGATGATTCGGAGATTTTCCGCGAGCGCCTGTCGCTGTTGCTGAAAAACGGCTTTATCGGCCTGATGCTGGTGTTCCTCGTTCTAGGCGCCTTTCTCGAGTTGCGGCTCGCTTTCTGGGTCACGCTCGGAATTCCCACCAGCTTCCTCGGTGCCTTGCTGTTCCTCCCGGCGATGGACATTTCCATCAATATGGTGAGCATGTTCGCCTTCATCATCGCCCTCGGTATCGTGGTGGATGATGCGATCATCGCCGGTGAAAACATCTATGAATGGCGGCGGCTCGGCTACAGCAACCTGGAGGCAGCCATCGCCGGGGCCCGGCAGGTGGCGGTGCCCCTGACCTTTGCCATCCTCACCAATATCGTCGCCTTCGTTCCGTTGATGCACCTGCCCGGCTTTATGGGCAAGATTTTCGGCATCATTCCCCTGGTAGTCGGCTCGGTTTTCGTCATCAGTTGGGTCGAGGCACTGTTTATCCTGCCAGCGCACCTGGCGTATTCCCACCGCGGCTATCGCAACCGCCGCGCACGCCGCTTTGCCGCGCGTCAGAAAATGGTGGCGCGAAGCCTCGACCGTTTCGTTGAGAGGCGCTTCAGGCCGTTTCTCGATGTGTGTATTCGTCACCGCTACAGCACCATCGCAGTGGCGCTTGCCACGCTGCTGGTGGTCTCGGGTTACGCTGCCAGCGGGCGCATGGGCTTCACCTTGCTGCCGCGGGTGGAGCGGGACTCGGGCCGCGTACAGGTGACGTTTCCCGCGGGTACCGCGGAGCAGCAGCTGGAGCGGGCCCGCCGGCAGATTTCCGCCGCCGGAGAACGGGTCCTCGGGCAGAAGCGGGGAGAGGAGGCTTTCCTGGGGATGCGTGGACTGATCCGCGATAACACCGTGCAGGTCGATGTCTACCTGGTGCCGGCCGACCAGCGTTCCTTCACTACCGGGGAGTTTGTGCGGGACTGGCGGCGCGAGGTGGGCCCGATACCGGGCGCGCTGAGTTCCAGCTTTGCTGCCGATCGCGGCGGGCCGGGTGCCGGCCCGGCCCTGACTGTCGAACTGCGCCACAGTGACACCAGAACACTGGAGGAAGTTGCACTGCGCCTGGCCAGAGCTCTGCAGGACTTCCCACGGGTGAGTGATATCGACCCCGGTATTTCGCTCGGCAAGCAGCAGCTGGACCTCACCCTTACCGAAACGGCCAAGAGCCTGGGGCTGACTGCGGAGGAAATCGGGCGCCAGCTGCGGGCGTCCATCTATGGTGCCGAGGCCATGCGCCAGCAGCGCGGCAGGGACCAGGTCAAAGTCATGGCCCGTTTGCCGGAGGAGCAGCGAGGCTCGCTGGAGGATATCTCCAGCATCATGATCCAGGCCGCGGGCAATGTCTGGTTACCGCTGCCGGACCTGGTTGAAATCGAACAGGGACGAGCCTATGCAGGTATCAATCGCCGAGAGGGGCGCCGGGTGATGACGGTAACCGCCAACGTCGAGCCCGCAGACCAGGCCGCTCTGGTAATCAACGAACTGGAACAGAGCATCGTGCCGCAGCTGAAAGCGGAGGTTGCCGGCCTCGGGATCTCCTATGAGGGTCGCCAGGCCGAGGAGCGCGAGGGGCTGAGCTCCCTCGGGCTGACCTTCTCGCTCACCATGGCCGCCCTGTATCTGTTGCTGGCAATCCCGTTGAAGAGCTACATACAGCCACTGACGGTCATGGTGGCGATCCCCTTTGGGGTCATCGGGGCCCTGATGGGACACCTGATCATGGGCTATGGCCTGAGCATGATCAGCCTGCTGGGCATGGTCGCGCTGGCGGGGGTGGTGGTCAACGATACCCTGGTGATGATCGAGTACGGCAACCGCCTGCGGGAGCAGGGTGTGGAGGTGACAGATGCGATCAAGCGCGCGGCTGCGCGCCGCTTCCGGCCGATCATCCTCACCACGGTGACCACCTTCTGCGGTCTGATGCCGATGATTTTCGAAACCTCGGTGCAGGCCCGGTTCCTGATTCCGATGGCCATCTCCCTTGGTTACGGCATTCTCGCCGCCACCACCATCTCGCTGCTCCTGGTGCCCTGTCTCTACCTGATGTTTGCCCGCGATATTCCACGGCTGTTTGGCTTGCGCAGCCGTGGCCTGGCCGCCAGGTAGTGGTCCCGGTGGGTCTCAATCCCGGCGCAGTTCATCCTTGATCGCGATGGGGTTCGGGAAGTTCATCACCACGATGTACGAGGACACCAGGAAAGTGAGAATCGCAGTGGCCTGTATCAGGTGGGAGGCCCCGCTGCCGATCAGCTGCTGGCTGGCAGCAAGGAAGGCGATGAGCAGGGAGAATTCACTGATCTGCCCCAGGCGAAAACCGATATCCCAGGCCAGCACCTTCTGACCACTCTGGCTGCCGAGGAGCAGGCGGAATATCAGCGGCTTGACGGCCAGCACGGCGGCCGCGGTAATCAGGGCGGGCAGGGCAATTTCCGGCACCATGGAGAGCTTGAACTGGGCGCCGATGCTGAAGAAAAACAGGATCAGGAAAAAGTCCCGCAGGGGCTTCAGGCTGAGGGCGATGTACTGGGAAATCCGGCTCGTTGCCATGGTGATACCGGCGATGAAAGCGCCGATTTCCCGCGACAGGCCGAGAATTTCCGCAAGCTCCGCTACTCCCATGCACCAGCCAAGGGCGAGCAGGAAGATATATTCGTGAAAGCGGTCGAAGCGGGTGAAGAGCGGCAGCAGCACGTATTTGACCGCCGCCCAGGCCACCAGCACCAGCAGGGGCAGGGCTGCGAAGGAGATACCAAGCTGGGCAAAATCCACCTGGCCAGTGCTGCCGCTCAGCAGGATCATCAGGCAGGCAATGGCGACAAAATCCTGGAACAGCAGCAGGCCGACCATCAATTCGCCCAGATGCTTGTGATGCAGCACGGTGGTGGGTAACAGTTTGATGCCGATGATGGTACTGGAGAACATCATCGCCATGCCGATCACCCAGGACTCCACGGTGGTGAAGCCAAACAACCTGCCCAGCCCGTAGCCGAGGCCGAGGAATACGGCACAGCTGACAAGCCCGACAAAAGTCGCCTTGCGGATCACCGACACCAGGGCCTGCGGTTGCATGTCGAGGCCGAGCAGGAACAGCAGGAAGATGATGCCCACCGTGGACATGTCGGCCAGCAGCTGGACATTGTTGACCACGCCAAGCACAGACGGCCCGAGCAGGACCCCGAGCGCAATATACGCCACCAGCAGTGGCTGTCGGCCATAGAGCGCCAGCGTGGCCAGCAGGGCCGCGCCGCTGAAAATCAGGAAGAATGATTGAAAGAGGGAGGTCTCCGCCACTGCACGTCCTTGCTTATCGGCTTTCCTGCATTATCCATGGATGATGCCATGGCTGGAACCACCGCAGTGGATGCGATGGTTCCTTTGCCACTGGCCAAAGCTGCAGTCAGAGATTGAACCAGCGCAGGTTCTCTGCCCGCGGGGAAAGAATCGGCTGTGCGCAGATCTCGCCCCTCGGCTCGGAGAGGATGGCACGTGCCTGCTCGATGAATTCTGCCAGTGGCGCATCGACGCGATCAGGCGCAGGCGCCAGGCCACCGTCGAGGGACAGCGGCAACGGCGGTTCACCATGTGCACCCTGGTAGCGCCAGACTCCGGCATCCGCATCGTACTGGTAATAGGGCAGCAACCGGTAACCCTGGTCAGCGATCAGGTCGATCGCGTCAATCAGGTAATCCACGGTTTCGGTATCGAGGAAATAGTTGAAGTTCAATCGCACCCAGCCCGGCTTGAGCAGGCTCTCGCCGCCGGCGACCACGCTTTCCAGGGCCTCACTCTGTTCCGGGGTCAGGTGCAGCAGGGCGTGTCCGTAGGGGCCGGCGCAGGAACAGCCGCCGCGGACCTGGATGCCGAACAGGTCGTTGAGCAGCGCGACCACAAAACCGTGGTGCAGGGGCTTGCCCTCCCGCAGGATGTGCAGGGAGACGATGCTGACCCGCTCTGCTTGCATGCCGCCGAGAATGTCGATATTGGGATTATCTGCCCAGCGTGCGAAGGCCCGTTGCAGCCACTCCGCTTCACGCCGTTCGATTTCCTCTGCGCCGACGGCATCCTTGAGCTGGAAGGCGAGACCGGCACGGACGGATTCCACAATTGCCGGGGTTCCGGCTTCTTCGCGGCGCTCACCCGGTGGCAGGTAGGTGTGTTTCTCCGGGCCAACCCAGGACACGGTACCGCCGCCGGGCACTGCCGGCTGCTTGGCGGGCAGCAGCCCGCGATCGATGACGAGCACGCCGGGTGTTCCCGGGCCGCCGACAAATTTGTGCGGGGAAATGAACAGTGCATCGATGCGCGTGCGATCACCGTCGCCCGCGGCATCGACGCGGACGTAGGGGCCGGCAGCGGCGTAATCCCAGCAGGACAGCGCACCGTGGTGATGCAGCAGCGCTGTAACCGCGGCGACGTCGGTGCGGATGCCGGTGACGTTCGAAGCGGCGGAAAAACTGCCGACCTTGAGCGGACGGTCCCGGTAGCGGAGCAGGGCTGCCTCCAGTGCCGCCAGGTCCACGCCGCCTTTCGCGCACTGCGGGATGGTTACCACCTGGGCCAGGGACTCGCGCCAGGGCAGGTCATTGGAGTGGTGCTCGTACGGGCCGATAAAGACCACCGGACGCAGGTGTTCCGGCAGTTGCTCCTCGTTGCCCGAAGCGTATTCGACCGCCGGTTGGCGCAGGCCGAGGCTGTCAACCAGGCGGTTGATGGCGGCGGTCGCGCCGGAACCGCAGAAAATCACGGCGTGCTCATCATCGGCATTGACCGAGCGGCGCACGGCAGCACGGGCCTGTTCGCGGAAGGCGGTAGTCTGGCGACCGGTAGCCGAAGTCTCGGTATGAGTGTTGGCGTACCAGGGCAGCACCTGGTTGCGGATGGTGTCCTCGATAAAGGTCAACCCGCGCCCGGATGCCGTGTAATCGGCATAGATCAGGGGGCGTGTGCCGAAAGGGGTGGAAAGCGGCATCCGCTCGCCGATCACGGCTTCACGGATACGGGCCAGAAGTGCGTCGCAGGCGGCCATCGTTACCTCAAAAAACTACTGTGACCGCTGTGCGGGAGCGCGCGGCCGATTATTGTGCAGCGGGCGCGCTCACGGTACCGAGGCGCGCCGCCGGTTTATTCTTTCTCTTTGTCGCCAGAAGGAATTGGCAGCTCCGTGGTGCTCTTGATCTGCTCCATGGCGAAATTCGACACGATATCGCTGATGCCGACGTGGCGGATCAGCTCCTTGTAGAAGCGGTCGTAGGCCGCGATATCGCTGACGACGATGCGCAGGAGGTAGTCGTAGTCGCCGGCCATGCGGTAGCAGTCCACCACTTCCGGGAGGGTGGCGATGTGCGCCGCGAAAGCGTCCGCCCACTCTGCCGTGTGCTGGTCGGTTTTGACCTGGGCAAAGACCGAGACCGGCAGGCCGAGAATCTCGGCGTTGAGCAGGGCCACCTTGCGGCGGATGATGCCGCTTTTCTCCAGCTTCTGCACCCGGCGCCAGCAGGGGGTCTTGGTCAGCCCGACCCGCTCCGCCAGTTCCTCGATGGAGAGGCTAACATCTGATTGCAATATGGCAAGAAGTTGTCTGTCGATCGCATCAAGTGAGGACATAATGCTAAAAGCCTCCCGTTTGGGCGGGGGAATATCTCCCTCGGCGATGCTTTTGCAGCCGGCAGTGGTACAAAATACTCCGGCCCATTTACGCGCCTTGCTGTCATCCGACCCTAACAGGGCGACCCGTCGGGAATCGGTTGGCTAACGCGCCACCAGATGCCGTAACGATAGTCTCCAAAAAATGCTGCTGGTAGTTGAATTTTTCGCCGGCTCGGGGGTGCCCCAAGCCGGCAAAAAGTGCGCCTCAGGCGGCGTCTTTAGGCGGGAAGCGGGGCTCAAACAATCCCAGCTCGATGGCCTCGCGGACTTTGGCCATGAGGTCGATCTCGGTCAGCTGTTGGAGCTGCTGCAGGTCATTCAGCATGTAGTAGATCGGCTGCACGATATCGATGCGGTAGGGGGTGCGCAGGGCATCCAGCACATCGAAGTCATAGCGCGCGGGCTCATTACTGAGTGCGTAGAGTGTCTCTTTCGGTGAGGACAGGATGCCGCCACCGTAGATACGCAAGCCGTCGCTGGTCTGCAGCAGGCCAAATTCCACGGTGAACCAGTACAGGCGGGCCAGGTAGGCCCGTTCCTTGGGGGATGCGGCGAGGCCCTGTTCACCGTACTTCTGGGTGAAATTGGCAAACGCGGGATTGGTGAGCATGGCGCAGTGGCCGAAGATCTCGTGGAAGATGTCCGGTTCCTGCAGGTAATCGAATTCTTCGGGCGTGCGAATGAAAGTGGCCACCGGAAACTTGCGGTCCGCCAACAGCCCGAAAAAGGTCTCGAATCCGATCAGTGCCGGCACCCGGGCGACTTCCCAGCCGGTTTCGCGCCGCAGCACGTCACTGACTTCATGCAGTTGGGGAATGCGGTCAGTAGGAAGGTCGAGAAGCTCCAAACCGTGCAGGTATTCATCACAGGCCCGTCCCGGGATGATCTTGCGCTGGCGCTCGATCAGTCGCCGCCAGGTGTCATGCTCCACGTCGGAATAGTGGATGATGCCGTCGGCATCCGGCTCCCGGGCAACGTACTTGGTGCCTTTCTTGCCGCTGCTTTTGCTGTCACTTTTCATTCGGCTGCTCCTCTGTGAGACCCGCTCGCGGGTTACCTCAACTCTTCTTATTAGGTTGGACACCTATTCTTAGGCTCCGATGCAGCCGGTGGGGAGGACGGGATCGGTCGGATTGTCCTGTTGCGGGCTTCAGCGCTACACTTCTTGTAAACAAAAGTTTACAGGTGCACGGTGAGGATCGAGATAACTTGCGCTAATCGCGTGGGGATTCTGCAGGAGATAATGCACATTTTCACCGATTTTCGGGTCAATGTGGTCTCCGGAGAACTGGGTGGGGACAGCGGTGACAAGGTCTATCTCCATGTCCCCGGACTGCTGGTGACCCAGTACCGGGCCATTGAAAAGGCTCTGGAACGAGTGCCGGGCATCCGCCGGGTGCGCCGGATCAGCCTGATTCCTTCAGAGCGACGGCACTTCGAGCTGGATACGCTGCTGCGCCACGTGTCGGAGCCGGTGCTCTCGGTGGACCGGGAGGGACACATCGTGGCCGCCAACCTGGCTGCGGCACGCGCTTTCGGTGTGAGTCTCGACCGGGTGCCGGGGCTGCAGTTACAGCGGTTTTTCCCGGACCTGCGACTTGACGAGCTGCTGCGGGACCTGACGGCGCCGCGCTTTGGGGTGCCGGTAACCGTCCGCGGGCGCGCTTTCCAGCTGGAGTGGACGCCGATTCCCGTTCAGGACAGTCCCGCCACCATCGACTCCCTGGCCGGTGCGGTGATTACCCTGAGCCCTGATCCTGCCAATGCGACCGTCGACGAGGCCGGCGATCTGGCGATTCTCTGGGACTATGGGCACCGCCGGGAATCCTGTCTGCAACTACAGGACATGGCTGCGCTGGGCTCGCCGGTGTTGATCTGTGGGGAGCCGGGCACCGGGAAATCCACGTTTGCCGGCGCGTTCCATTTCCTGTCGCCACTTGCCGCTGGCGGTCGCTGCCTGCGCTGGCGCTGTGGAGCGGGGTTGCCCCGCGACAGCGGTCGCCTGCCCGACCGGGGGACACTGATTCTGGACGACCTGGACCAGCTCTCCGCCAGCGAGGCCGCCCAGCTGGTTCGCCGGCTCCGCCAGTGCCCCGGGGAGTTGCGGTTAGTGGCGACCTGTCGCGATCCCGGTGCGCTGCTGCCGGCTCTGGGACAGCTGTTTTCCAGTCTCACGTTACACCTCCCTCCGCTGCGCCAGATGCGCGGAGAACTGGAGCGGTTCGCCCGTGCCTTGCCGGAGGATTGTGGTTCCGCGTCCCTGAGCGAGGCGTGCATTGCACAGCTGCGGGGACACGACTGGCCGGGTAACTTTACTGAACTGCGAGATCACCTGGCGGAGGCCTGGAGCCGTTGTCGCCGGCGGGGTGCTGAGGAGCTGCAAGAGACTGACCTGCCGGCGCTGCAGCCGGTGTCACTGACACCCTGGGAGGATTGGGGCGAGGGGATGACATTCCGGGAGATCATGCGCAGCGTTGAGAAACAGCTGTTACAGGAGATGCTGGCGCGCTACCCCAGCAGCAGGGAGCTGGGTGCGCGGCTGAAGCTCTCCCACACTGCGGTGGCCAACAAGCTGCGGGAGCACGGGCTCGGCAGCCGGGGCCCACGCAAGCGGGAGTAACGCGGTATCCCGGGCTCAGCGGTCAATGCGGCCGATCAGCATGTCCTTGAACATGACGAAGTCGCCCCACAGGCTGTAAAACGGGTGCTTGAAGGTGGCCGGGCGGTTGTGCTCGAAGAAGAAATGACCTACCCAGGCAAAACCGTAGCCCGTGAAGGGTACCGCAATCAGCCACGCCAGGTTGCCACTGGTGATGGCGGTGATGACCAGGCCGATCACCAGCGCCGTACCGGCGAAATGCAGCCGGCGGCAGGTCAGGTTGCGGTGTTCGTTCAGGTAAAAGGGGTAAAACTCCCGGAAGGAGGAAAATCTTTTCTCACTGGTCTCGCTGTTGGCAGCCATGTCGCCGCTCCCGTTGTTGTTTTCGCAATCGCCACCAGTTTACGGCCATTCGTGTTCCTGTCCACTTTTCTGCTGGGCGCTGGTCACGGGAGTGAACAGTGCACGGAGGAATCTGGTAGGCTGCGGGCCACAAAAATTTGCATAAGAAATGCCACACAGTGAGGAGTTTATGTCCGGCCCCCTTTCCCACCTGAAAGTTCTGGATCTCAGCCGCATTCTCGCCGGCCCCTGGGCGGGCCAGGTCTTTGCCGATTTCGGTGCCGAAGTCATCAAGGTCGAGCGACCGGAAAAGGGCGATGACACCCGTCACTGGGGCCCCCCCTACCTGAAGGATCAGCAGGGGGCGGATACTGCCGATGCCGCCTATTACCTCAGTGCCAATCGCGGCAAGAAGTCGATTACGGTGGATATTACCCGCGAAGGGGGCCAGGAAATCATCCGTGCGCTGGCAGCGGAGAGCGACATCCTGCTGGAAAATTACAAGGTTGGCGGGCTCGCGAAGTACGGACTCGATTACGAGTCCATCAAGGCCATCAATCCCGGCATCATCTACTGCTCCATCACCGGCTTCGGGCAGACCGGGCCCTACCGCAACCGGGCCGGTTACGATGCCATGATCCAGGGCATGGGCGGCCTGATGAGTATTACCGGTGTGCCGGAGGGCCAGCCGGGGGCCGGACCACAGAAAGTCGGCGTGGCGGTGGCCGATCTGATGACCGGAATGTATGCCGTGTCTTCCGTGCTGGCGGCGGTGGTGCACCGGCAGCACACCGGTGTCGGACAGCATATCGACCTGGCTCTGCTCGATACCCAGGTGGCCTGGCTTGCCAACCAGGCGCAGAACTACCTGACTTCGGGCAAAGCTCCGCAGCGCCAGGGTACCGGTCACCCGAATATCGTGCCCTACCAGGCGGTGCCGTCGAAGGACGGATACTTCATGCTGGCGGTTGGTAACGACGAACAATTCAAGCGCTTCTGCAATATCGCCGGTCTCGACGACTTGCCCGGGCAAGCCGCGTACGCCACCAATTCCGCGCGGGTTCTGGCCCGCGAGCAGTTGGTGCCGCTGATCGAGGCCGCCACCCGGGAACGGGAATCGGGCTGGTGGCTGGAAAAACTGAGTGAGGCCCATGTTCCCTGCGGCCCCATCAATACCCTTGACGAGGTATTTGCCGACCCACAGGTGCAGGCCCGAGGCATGGTGATCGAGCAGGAGCACCCGGTGGCCGGTAAAGTGCGCACGGTACGCAACCCGGCGCTGTTTTCCGAGTCGCCACTCGAGTATGACCAGGCGCCGCCTGTGCTCGGCGAGCATACCAACGCGGTTTTGCGCGACCTGCTGGGGAAATCCGACGATGAAATAGCCGCGCTACGGGACGGCGGGGTCCTCTAGCGAGCACAATCGCTGCGGCGCCGGGCTTCTAGAATAGTGAAGATACGCCTGTTCATCGCGGAGCCCGGAAGATGAAAGACCTGATCAAAGGCAGTGACAGCACGCTGTACATGCAGCTGTGGGAGAAGCGTATCCGGGTGACCGATATCGACTCCGGGCGGATCTTTGATGAGGCGCCGCTGGTTGCCATCCGCAAGGGCAAGCGCCGTGGTAAACGGGTGGCGCTGGGTAACCGGGCTTCGTCGGCCTCCAGCGCTGAAGTGGAGGTGATCAACCCTTTTTCCCATCCCCGCAGCCTGCTGGCGCATTTCAAGGCGGCCGAACTGCTGCTGGAGGGGATTTTCGAGAAGCTGGGTGCAGAGCGGGTCTTCTCATCGCCGGCCAACCTGGTCCTGCAGCCGATGGAGAAAAACCAGGGTGGACTGACAGAGGTGGAGGTCCGAGCCTTTCAGGAGCTGGGGCTGGGGGCCGGGGCGCGACGCGTTTATGTGTACCAGGGGCCGGAGCTCACGCGCCATACCCTCGACCTGTCGAAAGTGCGCGAAGCCAGTGCGCCGGTGGCTGCTTCCGGTGCCGGTGAACCGCGCAGCTGGACCCAGTGGATCTGGATTGCCATCTGGTTCATTCTCATTGCGGTGATGACCGTTTTTCAGCAGTTCTGAGCTTTTTCCCCGGCAACCCTGAATACAAGAGTGGCGTTCACTAGAGGAATTGCCGCGGAATCGTGCGTTCCCACAGCTGCGTGTACACCCGGTACTCCCCCTCCCAGGCATCCAGCTCGGCGTGGATATAAAAATTGTCGGCGTCGGCCGTCAGCACGGTGCGGGTCGTTGTGCGTACGTTCCAGTCTTTCCGGGCAAAGGTGCGCTCGGTGCGGGTTTCCGCTCTCAGTGAATTGAAATCATTTTCCTGAAACGTGTACCAGTTCCAGGTGCGGCTGGCGAATTCCAGGTCGATTTCGTCGATGCGGATCAGACCATCATCCTTGATCACTTCCAGTGTCGAGATATCCTCGGCAAGGTCCTGATGTACCAGCCAGTTATTGTGGGGAGGCTGAACATATTCCTGATTGAGTGGCTCTGCCATCTTCACCGGGGCAAAGTGGATTTCCTGATCCTCCGGGCGGGCCCTGCGCAGGGGCAATACCAGGTTGCTGGTATCACAATAAATTTCCAGTTTGACCGGCCGTGGTGGCGGCCAGGCGAGCGCCCAGTAGGAGGTGGAGACGCTGATGCGCAACCGGTGGCCGCGGGGAAACTTCTGCGCAACATAGTTCATATCGACCCGGAAGCGGTACTTACGCCCCGGCACCAGCTCTTCCGGCTTGTCGTGGCCGTGGCGGTGGGTCAGGTTGAAAAGACCGTAGGTCACCCGGGTTGCTGCGCCATCGGTGCCGACATCCGAGAGACGCACCGCGATCATGGCGACTGGTCGGTTCGCAGTGAGCTCCACCTCCAGACGCGGGGAACCCAGGATCTCGAGGTCGTCATCCAGCGGCGCGCTCTGGAACACCAGTGCGCCGCCGTCTTCCTGACGCTGGTCGTGGGGCAGGTCGGGTGCGGCAGTGTAGGAACACCACTTGCCCGCAAACAGGCCCACACTCAGCGGAGACCGTACCGATAGCACATTTTCCATCACGCAGGGCGGTTCATTGCCGAACAGGATGCGATAGGCGGAGAGCTCGTAGACACGCTCGACGACATTGTCGGAGGGCCAGCTGTCTTCACCAATCCAGCGACCCGGACGCTGGTGATAGTATGTGGTGGGCGGCACGCTGTCCTGCATCCATGCACGCAACATGGGCTCACTCATGATGCCGGTGTCACGATCTTTCAGCCAGTGATCCCACCAACGCAGGGATTCCTGCAGAAAACCGATCGCCGGGCCGGGGATGCCCTGATGGGGATATTTGTGGCCCCAGGGGCCGATCAGGGCCAGCCGCGGTACCCGGAGGTGCTGTAACAGCCGGAAAATCGCATTGGTGTAGCCGTCAGCCCAGCCGCCCACCAGCATCGCCGGGCAGCGGATGGACTCGTACTGCTCACTGACAGATCCGTGTTCCCAGTAGCTGTCCCTGTACTGGTGTCGAAGCCAGATATCGAGCCAGAGCCCGCTCTCCCGCAACCGCTCGAGCCACATGGAACGCCATTTTTCCCCCACCAGCTGCGGATCCGGCGGGCAGGTATTGATGGAAAACATGGTGGTCGCTTCGGACAGGTTGTCCGTGAGCAGGCAGCCACCCATGTAGTGCATGTTGTCCTTGTACAGGTCATCGGTGGAGCAGCAGGAGATGATTGCCTTGAGCTCCTCCGGTGCCCGCGCAGCCACCTGCAGGGCATTGAAACCGCCCCACGAGATACCCTGCATGCCGACACTGCCGTTACACCAGCGCTGCCGGGCAATCCAGCGGATGGCCTCGACACCGTCGCTGAGTTCCTGTTCCCGGTACTGGTCTGTCATGATGCCGCTGGATTCACCGCTGCCACGCAGGTCGACGCGGACGCAGGCGTAGCCGTTCCCTGCCAGGTAGGGATGCATCAGGGCATCCCTGTAGCGGGTCTTGTCCCGCTTGCGATAGGGAATGTATTCCATGATCGCTGGTACCGGGTTGCTCGACGCATCCTCGGGCATCCAGATCCGCGCGGCGAGCCAGCCCCCGTCCGGTAAGGGAATCTCGATGTGTTCAATTGTGGTCAGCCGGTGGGGCAGGTCGCTCATCTTTCCAATGCCCTGTCAGTAGCGCACATTCTCGAACTGGAAAGGCTCAAAGCCCCGCCCGTCGGAAAATTCAAACCGCAGCGCAGCGGCCACTTCCCGGTACTGCTCCAGCATATCCGCCTGATCCTGGCCGCCGAGGCAGATGTTGGCTACCTCGAAGCTGTAACTGTCCTGGCTGGCCAGGTCCGAGATCCGCATGCCCTCATCCACCAGGATGGCAATCTTGCACCCGGGCACCCGGCTCTCCAATGCCTCGATCTCCGCTGCAGTCGGGATTCGGGTCACTGTGGTGTCTGCGTAGCGTCGCAACATGAACTTGGCCGCACAGCGGAAGTCACCGGTCATCGCGGAAAAGTCCGTATGGCGCTCGAGGGGGATGTCCAGTGCGGCTTCATGGTTGGATACCCCGTGTACTTTGATGAACTGGTCGCTGTGGGATTGTGAAATCCGCGTGTTGATTTCCAGAACCCGGAATTCGTCGGTCTCCTCGTCCCAGAAAAATTCGATACCGAAGGCAGAATTGTCGAAGCCGATCTGCCGCAACAGTATCTCGCCCGCCTCGCAGATTTTTTGCTGCGCGTAATCGGGCCATACCGACGGATACTCGTAGCGGGTGAAACTGAGGTTGTGGCTGTCCTTGACGGTGTCGACGATACCGTGGACATGGTAGCGCCCGTTCACGACAGTGCCCTCGATACCGCACTGCTTGCCTTTCAGGAGCGCTTCGGCAATGCACCAGTTGCCATCCACCGGACCCAGTTCCTCTGGCAGAGGCACGCGGGCAAGGGCGGTATTCAGCAATTCCCCCAGCCGCCTGACATCCGCGCGGATGACCTTGAGGGCCTGTAAAAGTTCGTGCTCGTCCTCGATACGAAACCCCAGTTGTGATGAGTGGCTGACCACCGGCTTCAGCCAGAAGGGAAAGTCGATGGTGAGTTGTGCCAAAGGATCCTTGGCAAAGGGGTCGATGGGGCAGAAATCCGGAATCCAGTCGGGCAGGGCCTTGCGTTGCTCCAGTCGGCTCCAGTACTTGTGCTCGCACTTGAGTACTGCTTCCGGATTGGCCGAGCGTAGCCCAAACTGCCGGCAGAGGAAGGGATGGAGGGCACTGGAGGGAAAGTCCCAGTGATTGATGATGCCGGCCAGGTCACCATTGCACCCGGCAACGGTCTCTTCTGCCAGGGAAAGGAGTTCTTTCATCGGCCGGTCCGGGAACCAGACGATTTCGTCGTCCGAGAAGAGTTTACGCCACTGGTACTGCTCGGCACCCCGCACCGCGTTCAGGTACTCGTGGTGCAGGGGCGCAAGCCCGAATACATAGAATTGCCTCGTCATGCGTAACTTCCCGGACGTGCTTTTGGGTGGGCTCTTCAAGCAGTCTAGCAGTGAGGCACTTTTCGCAAGGCGCAGCTGGGGTGAGGGCAGCGGATAAGAAAAACAGCCGCTATAGCGATAGGAGATATGGAAATGATGGGGCGCAGTTTGTTACTGACTGCCCCCGCTCGCGGGGTTCAGGGATGGCAGTTCCTTGATGTAGATATCCGACTTGGTATAGGGGATTTCCACCTGGTGTGCTGCCAGGGCCTTGTAAATTCCCAGCAGCAGTTCATGACGGATACGGCCGCGTTCCTCTGGCAGGTTGATCCAGACCAGCAGCTCAAAATCGAGACTCGAGGCCCCGAAGCCGCGCATGCGCACCCGCGGCTCCGGTGTCTGTGCCAGCTCCGCGTGCTGTTGGGCAACGCCCAGCAGGATTTCGCAAACCTGGTCGGCGTCAGAGCCGTAAGCCACGCCGACGGGAATGGTGACGCGGATCGAGGAACTGGGGCCTCCGCTCTCATTGACGATCTTGCCGCTGGCGATGAGGGAGTTCGGCAGGGTGATCTCCACATCGTCGCGGGTCATGATACGGGTACTGCGCAGGCCGATCTGGGTGACCCGCCCGCGTTCGCCGCTGTCCAGGTTGACGTAGTCACCCACCTTGTACGGGGCGTCGGCGAGAATAAAAAAACCGGAGAACAGGTTGGCCAGAGTGTCCTTGGCCGCGAAGCCTACGGCAATGCCGATGACGCCGGCGGAGGCCAGCCAGCCCAGAGGATTGATCCCCCAGATCAGCAACAGCGCGTAGCTTCCGAACAGGATGACCAGCAACTTGCAGGAGAGATCGAGCAGGGGGATCGCCCGCTGGTCGATCAGTGAAAAACGGGCGGATTTCGCACTGATCACCTGTAGCAATGTTCCGCACTGGAAGAACAGCATCCGCACCCAGCTGACCAGAATGATGGTCGACAGCAGACTGGCAACAGGCCCGCCACCGGTACCGCCGGTCAGGAGCCGGTGCGCGGCGATCAGGCCGAGACAGAGGATCGTGGTGAAGACAGGACGCTGCAGTTGTACCAGCAGTGTCGCGCCGGGGCCGGTGCGATCGGAAGGTAACCAGCGCCTTAGCTGGCGAAAGACGACAAACCGGCAGATCAGGGCGATGATGAGCGCGATAGCAAGGACCATCGCAGCGCCCAGCAGCGGGTACTGCTGGAGTAAATCCGCGATCAGATGCAGGCGCTCCGCGAGAAACGACTGCACACCTTTGGTGGGGGCTTCCACGTTGTCGCTGTTCATCGGATGGCGAAATTCCTTTTCGGTTTAGAGCACAGACGGTACACGAGGGCAGGGCAGGAGACCCGGCCTGCCCTCTCGGCTGGCTCTAGAATGCCACGTTTTTCGGTGTGCGCGGGAAGGGAATCACATCGCGGATATTGCCCATGCCGGTGACGTAGGACACGATGCGATCAAAGCCCAGCCCGAAGCCCGCATGGGGCACGGTGCCGTAACGGCGCAGGTCGCGATACCAGTCCAGGTGTTCCTTGGGGATATCCATCTCATCCATGCGTGTATCCAGCTTGTCCAGACGCTCTTCACGCTGGGAGCCTCCGATGATCTCGCCAATGCCCGGGGCCAGTACATCCATGGCGGCAACGGTTTTGCCGTCGTCGTTCATGCGCATATAGAAGGCCTTGATGTCCTTCGGGTAGTTCATGACGATGACCGGTTTCTTGAAATGCTTCTCGGCCAGGTAGCGTTCGTGCTCGGAGGCGAGGTCGATGCCCCAGGACACCGGGAACTCGAACTTCTCCTTGCACTTCTCGAGGATTTCGATGGCATCGGAGTAATTGATGCGGGCGAAATCGTTCTCGATGATGTTCTCGAGACGGCTGATGGCCTCCTTGTCGATGCGCTGGGCAAAGAAGGCCATGTCGTCCGGGCGCTCTTCCAGCACTGCCTTGAAGACGTACTTCAGCATCTTCTCGGACAGGTCGGCGACGTCCGCTAGGTCGGCGAAGGCGATCTCGGGCTCCACCATCCAGAATTCTGCCAGGTGGCGAGTGGTGTTGGAGTTCTCGGCACGGAAGGTCGGGCCGAAGGTGTAGACCTTGGACAGGGCCAGGCAGTAGCTCTCGACGTTCAACTGCCCCGATACGGTGAGGAAGGTCTCCTCGCCGAAGAAGTCTTTGCCAAAGTCGATGGCGCCCTTGTCCGTGCGCGGCAGGTTTTCCAGGTCCAGGGTGCTGACGCGGAACATTTCACCGGCGCCCTCACAGTCGGAGGCGGTGATGATCGGCGTGTGCACGTACAGGAAACCGTTCTCGTGGAAGAACCGGTGAATGGCCTGCGCGATGCAGTTGCGCACCCGGGCGACTGCGCCGCTGACGTTGGTACGCGGGCGCAGGTGGGCGTGCTCCCGCAGGTGCTCCATGGTGTGGCGCTTGGGCGACATGGGGTAGGTGTCCGGGTCCTCGACCCAGCCCACCACGTGGACTTCACTGGCCAGCAGCTCGATGGCCTGGCCCTTGCCCTCGGAGGCCTTCAGGGTACCGGTGATGTCCACGGCACAGCCGGTGGTCAGGCGCAGCACCTCTGTCTCGTAATTGCCGATGTTGGCCTCGACGACCACCTGAATCGGGTCGAAGCAGCTGCCGTCGTGTACGGCGAGAAAGGACAGGCCCGCCTTGGAGTCGCGGCGGGTACGGATCCAGCCCTGGATACGGGCCTCGGTGCCTTCGCGGCCGGTGGATTTCAAAAGGGAATCTACGGATTCAACGTGCATTGTTCTCGCTTACCTGAATTCACGGCGGATTGCTCAGTTTATACGCAAGCCGCAGTCGGTGAATGACGGCGGGCATATTGACGTTTTGGGCAGCGGAAATCCAGCCCCGGCGGGCCGCTGATTCAGGGCCAGGGGCTGTCCAGAGGCGGTGATGGGAAAGGAGGATCCGGCCGTGAACCGGCAGGATCAGTGGTCAGGCCAGGCCGCGCCGCCGGAAGAGGGGCCGGGGTTGGTCTGCGGCGGCCTGGTAGCTGTCGCTGAAGTCGTGCAGGGAGCCGAGCAGCGCCTCGGGGGCCTGTTCGCCCTGAAAGGCAAAGCTGTTGAAGCCGCAGCGGCGCAGGTAGGTCAGCTGGTCGCGCATGAAGTTGCCCACTGCGCGCAACTCACCGGTGAAACCATAGCGCTCCCGCAACAGGCGCCCGGTGGTGAAGCCGCGGCCATCGGCGAAGGCTGGGAAATGCACGGCGACCAGGGGCAGGGTGCGGGCATCTTCACCCAACTGGTCGGCGGTTTCATCGCTGTCGAGCCAGACGCCGACTTCGTGCCGGCGCTCCTCCAGCTGGTCCTTTACCTGCTGCCATACCGGTAGGGGCAGGACCAGCCGGCCGGGGGGAAGGTCGGCAGCGGCCAGAGCAGCAGTTTCCTCGTCCAGCGGTAGCAGTTGCCACTCGTTGGTTTTCACGGCACCGTCCACGATCACCTGGGCCGGGTTGCCCGGCGGCGGTGTGTTTCCCTTAGCTGGCTTTGGCATAGACTTTTTCCTTGAACGGCTGCAGGCCGATGCGGTGATAGGTGTCCAGGAACAGCTCATCGGGACGGCGCTGTTCCACATACAGATCGAGGATGCGGCCGATGACTTCCGGCACTTCGGCACGGGAGAAGCTGGGCCCGAGCACTTTGGCCAGGCTCGCGCTCTCGGAGGAGCTGCCGCCCAGCTGGATCTGGTAAAACTCCTCACCTTTCTTGTCCACCCCGAGAATGCCGATATGCCCCACATGGTGATGGCCGCAGGCATTCATGCACCCGGAAATGTTCAGGTTGAGGTCGCCCAAGTCATACAGGTAATCCATGTCGTCGAAGCGCCGCTGGATAGCCTCCGCCACGGGAATGGACTTGGCGTTGGCCAGTGAACAGTAATCACCGCCGGGGCAGCAGATCATGTCGGTCAGCGTGCCGATATTGGGCGTGGCAAAGCCGTGTTTGCGGGCCGCCAGCCACAGCGCCTTGAGATTGGCCTGCTCCACGTCCGCCAGTACCGCATTCTGGTCGTGGGTGATGCGCGCTTCTCCGAAGCTGAATTCGTCGGCGAGCTCGGCGATGGCCTCCAGCTGCCGGTCAGTGACATCCCCCGGGGGAACGCCGGTGGGCTTGGTCGACAGTTTGACGGCGCGGTAGCCGGGTACGCGGTGGGGGAAGGTGTTTCTCTCCAGCCAGCGGGCAAACGCCCGGTCTGCGACAACCTCTGTTTCCAGTGCTGCATCGCTCTCTGCATCATTGAGCTGCTTGTAGTCCGGGGCGGTAAAGAACGATTTCGCCCAGGACAGCGCCTCTGGTGTCAGCTTGTCGACACCGTCCCTGATGTGTTCCCACTCGCGCTCGACACGGGCTGCGAACTCCTCGGCACCCAGTGCCTTCACCAGGATCTTGATGCGCGCCTTGTATTTGTTGTCCCGCCGGCCCAGCTGGTTATAGACGCGGACGATGGCTTCCAGGTAGGAAAGCAGATCCTCCTCGGGCAGGAAGTCCCGAATGGGCTCGGCAATCACCGGCGTGCGGCCTTGGCCGCCACCCACGTAAACAGCAAAACCGGTTTCACCGTTACGCTCGACGATCTGTATCCCGATGTCGTGCACTCGGATTGCAGCGCGGTCCGCCGTGGCACCGTTGACCGCGATCTTGAATTTGCGCGGCAGGAACGCAAACTCCGGATGGAAGGTGGACCACTGACGGATCAGCTCGCAGTAGGGACGGGGATCGGCGATCTCGTCGCGGGCAACCCCGGCGTAGGGGTCGGAGGTGGTGTTGCGGATGCAGTTGCCGCTGGTCTGGACTGCGTGCATTTCCACTTCCGCCAGCTCGGCGAGAATATCCGGCACATCTTCGAGCTGGGGCCAGTTGAACTGCAGGTTCTGGCGGGTGGTGAAATGCGCGTAGCCCTTGTCATAGTCGCGGCTGATCCGGGCGAGGCGGCGCAGCTGGTTACTGTTCAACAGTCCGTAGGGAATCGCGACCCGCAGCATCGGTGCCAGGCGCTGGATATAGAGGCCGTTCTGCAGGCGCAGCGGCAGAAATTCTTCCTCGCTCAGCTCGCCGGCCAGGTAGCGCTCCGTCTGGTCACGGAACTGGGCAACCCGCTCGCCGATGATGGCGTGATCCCGATCGTCATATCGATACATAACAGCTTGATTCCATTGCCTTTTCGCGCGGGTCCGCAGGAGTTGCAGGGCAGCCTGCGGACTCTCCAATGGCGCCTAACATACCAGTGGGCTTATGCAAAAAATAACAATATTTTTTGCTATGTTAAAAACCAATGGTTATATGCAATGTGAAGGGTTGTGGCGGGGCCGCTTGCGCGGATTTCGGGGATTTGCTCTACTTGATTGACCGTCGACAGACGGCCAACTACACAACATAAGAATAATCGGCAATCGGAGTCTTTCGATGAATGAGAAGGTAGTTGTATCCACTGAAAGTGATAACGCGGCGGACGCCATTGCCGCGGTGGCCCTGGTGGCCATTTTCGTCGTCACCTGTGTCTATTGGGTAGCCAGCCAGTAAACCAGTCCGGCGCCCGGAGCAGAGCCGTCCCGGGCGAAGCCGATCTGCTTGTTTACCCTCAGCCCATCCTCTCGAGCACCGTCCGTACAACCAGCACCAGTGTCAGGACGAACAGTGCCGTAAAGATAATCCCGGCAGCGACATAGGTCTTGATACTGCCACTCCTGAAATCCCGCTCCCGGTTCCGGTTACTCTGCACCCCGATGGCTGCGGCCAGGGTACTGAGCACCACGTGAAAAAAGCCGGGTTGGTTATCCTGGCTTCGCTGCCCGTTTTCGTTGTCGTTATTGTTCATGCTCGCTTCCCTCTGCGCCGGTCGGCCAGATCCGACCGGCGGACGTCAAATTCCTAGTCCTCCAGGTTGGGGCGCAGCCAGCGCTCCAGCTCGGAGACCTCCATACCTTTGCGCCCGGCCAGGCTTTCCAGCTGATCACGGCCAATCTTGCCGACGTTGAAATAGCGCGCTTCCGGATGGGCAAAGTACCAGCCGCTGACCGACGCCGCCGGCGTCATGGCAAAGTGTGAAGTCAGGCTCATTCCCGCGTTCTCCTCAGCACCCAGCAGCTTGAACAGGGTGGCCTTCTCCGTGTGGTCGGGGCAGGCCGGATAGCCGGGGGCAGGGCGGATACCGCGGTACTTTTCCCGGATCAGGTCTTCATTGGTGAGGCTCTCGTCGGGGGCATAACCCCAATAGCTGGTGCGGACCTGGCGGTGCAGGTATTCGGCGAAGGACTCTGCCAGTCGATCCGCCAGAGCCTTCACCATAATCGCGTTATAGTCATCGTGCGCGGCCTCATACTTAGCCGCCAGTTCGTCAGCCCCGATACCGGTGGTTACCGCAAAGCCGCCCACATAATCGCCGATGCCCGAGTGTGCTGGCGCTACGAAGTCTGCCAGGGAGCGGCAGAGACCGTCTCCACCATGCTTCTGCACCTGCTGGCGCATCTGGTGCAGTCGGGCCAGTTCTTCGCTGCGACTCTCGTCGGTGTAGACAACGATATCGTCGCCCTCGCTGTTAGCTGGCCACAGGCCGATGACGGCGCGGGCCGTCAGCAGTTTCTTGTCGACGATCTCCGCCAGCATCAGCTGGGCGTTCCTGAACAGGTCGGTAGCGGCTTCACCCACGACCTCATCGTTGAGGATGGCCGGGTACTTGCCAGCCAGGTCCCAGGAAATGAAGAAGGGCGTCCAGTCGATGGTATCCACCAGCCTCTCCAGCGGGAAATCATCGATGACAGTCACCCCGGCCTTGCGCGGGATGGACGGCTGGTATTGTTGCCAGTCGAATTGCGGTGCTGCGGCGAAGGCCTCTTCATAGCTGAGTCGCTTGTCGTTGCGCCTGCGGTTGGCGGTCCGCTGGCGGACCTTCTCGTACTCTTCCTGGACGCTGGCCACGAACCCGGGTCGGTGGGTCTCGGAAAGCAGGTTGCTGGCGACGCCCACTGCCCGGGAGGCGTCCGCTACGTAGACGACCTGGTTGCGTCTGTATTCCGGGTCGATCTTTACGGCGGTGTGGGCCTTCGACGTGGTGGCACCACCGATCAGCAGTGGGATATCAAATCCCTGGCGCTCCATTTCGGCGGCTACGTGTACCATCTCGTCCAGGGATGGGGTGATCAGGCCGGACAGGCCGATGATGTCGCAGTTCTTCTCCCTGGCGGTCTGCAGGATGGTTTCTGCCGGCACCATGACACCGAGGTCGATGACTTCGAAATTATTACAGGCCAGCACGACACCGACGATGTTCTTGCCGATATCGTGCACGTCGCCCTTGACGGTGGCCATCAGGATGCGGCCGTTGGGCTTGCTGTCGACGGTTTTCTCCGCCTCGATATAGGGCTGCAGGTAGGCGACCGCCTGCTTCATCACCCGGGCGGACTTCACCACCTGGGGCAGGAACATCTTGCCCTCCCCGAACAGGTCACCGACTACGTTCATGCCGTCCATCAGTGGGCCCTCGATCACGTCCAGCGGGCGCGCGGCGGCCTCCCGGGCCAGCTCCGTATCCTCGGTGATATAAGTGGTGATGCCCTTGACCAGTGCGTGCGCGAGGCGCTTGTTGACCGGCCACTCGCGCCAGCTCAGGTCCTCTTTGCGCACCTGGCCTGCGCCATCGCCGCGGTACTTCTCGGCGATATCCAGCAGCCGCTCGGTGCCGTCCAGGCGCTTGTTGAGGATCACGTCTTCGACCCGCGCGCGAAGCTCTTCCGGCAGTTCATCGTACACTGCCAGCTGGCCGGCGTTGACGATGCCCATGTTCAGCCCCGCCTTGATGGCGTGGTACAGGAAGACGGAGTGGATGGCCTCGCGCACCGGATTGTTACCGCGGAACGAGAATGACACGTTTGAGACGCCGCCGCTGACCTGTGCGCCGGGCAGATTCTGCCGGATCCAGCGGGTGGCCTCGATGAAGTCCACCGCGTAATTGTTGTGCTCGTCGATACCGGTGGCGACCGCAAAGATGTTCGGATCGAAGATGATGTCGCTGGGATTGAAGCCGACTTTGTCCACGAGGATGCGGTAACTGCGTTCACAGATTTCCCGTTTGCGGGCGAAGGTGTCGGCCTGGCCGTCTTCGTCGAAGGCCATTACCACCACGGCGGCGCCGTAGCGCAGGCACAGGCGGGCCTTCTCGACAAAGTCCTGCTCCCCCTCCTTGAGGCTGATGGAGTTCACGATCGGCTTGCCCTGGATACACTGCAGTCCGGCCTCGATCACCTCCCACTTGGAGGAGTCCACCATGAACGGCACCCTGGCGATCTCCGGCTCGGTGGCGGCGAGATTGAGGAAGCGGCGCATGGCGGCGACGGAGTCCAGCATCGCCTCGTCCATGTTGAAGTCGATTATCTGTGCACCGTCCTCCACCTGCTGGGCGGCCACTTCCAGGGCGGTGTCATAGTCCTCGTCGAGGATGAGGCGCTTGAAGCGGGCGGAGCCGGTGACGTTGCAGCGCTCGCCCACGTTGACGAACAGCGAGTGCTCATCGGCCACGAACGGCTCCAGCCCGGACAGGCGCAGGGCTGGCTTCAGCTCGGGCTTCTGCCGCGGTGCTACGTCGGCGACGGCACGGGCAATAGCGGCAATGTGCTCCGGCGTGGTGCCGCAGCAGCCACCGAGGATATTGATGAACCCGCTGCGGGCAAACTCGGCTACGATGGCCGCGGTCTGTTCCGGTGTCTCGTCGTACTCCCCGAATTCATTGGGCAGGCCCGCGTTGGGGTGGGCCGAGACATGCCCGGCGCAGACGCCGGAGAGGGCCTCGATATAGGGGCGCAGCTCGGTGGCGCCGAGGGCGCAATTGAGACCGACGCTCAGGGGTTTGGCATGGGCGACGGAGTAGTAGAAGGCTTCGGTGGTCTGGCCGGAAAGCGTGCGCCCGGAGGCGTCGGTGATGGTGCCGGAGATCATGATCGGCAGTTCGAAGCCCAGCTCCTCGAACAGCTGCTGCAACGCGTAAATGGCCGCCTTGGCATTGAGGGTGTCGAAGATGGTCTCGATCAGGATCAGGTCGCAGCCGCCCTCGACGAGGGCACGGCCCGCCTCGACATAGTTCTCCACCAGTTGCTGGAAGGTGACGTTGCGTGCCCCCGGATCGTTGACGTCCGGGGAGATACTGGCGGTGCGGGAGGTGGGCCCGACGACGCCGGCAACCCAGCGGGGCCTGTCCGGAGTCGAGGCCGCATCCGCAGCGCGCCGTGCCACCTGAGCAGCTGCCCGGTTCAGCTCAGGAACAAGGTCTTCCAGGTCATAATCTGCCTGGGAGAGACGGGTGGCGTTGAAGGTGTTGGTCTCGATGATGTCGGCCCCGGCATCCAGGTATTCCCGGTGCAGTCGCTCGATCAGCGCCGGCTGGGTAATGCTCAGCAGGTCGTTGTTGCCCTTCAGGTCTCCGGCATGGTCTGCAAAGCGCTCGCCGCGATAATCGGCTTCCTGCAGTTTCTGCCGCTGGATCATGGTTCCCATGGCGCCGTCCAGGATCAGGATGCGGTCGGCAAGGGCGGCGTGAAGCTGCTGGAGGCGGTCGCTGCGGGACTGCTGGGACATGGGCGATTCCTTAAGCCTTTTATTGGTGGTCAGGGGTTTGCAAAGGGCGGCTATCTTATCACTCTCGGGCGCCTGCGTCGGCACGGTGAGGTCTGGCCGCTCGATCTCAGTAAAACAACAATACTGGTTTCTGAGTGCCCATTTCAGCGAATTTGCGTCCCAAAAAGCGCCGAAAGCGGAAAAGCATGCCTTTATTGGTGCAGAGTCTGCTGCGGGGAATCCGGGGCGGCGAACGGGTGGTTTAACTTGGCTGCCAGTCGGAGTAAAATACCCGACAAAGAAACTCGGTTATTTGAGAAGCGATATGTCTGAACAGTCTTCCGAACTGAACGTCACCATCACCGAATCCGCGCAGGAGTACCTGCGTGAGCTGCTGGAGAAGCAGGATTGCGAAGGGATCGCCATCCGCATGTTTGTCTCCAGCCCGGGTACCCCCAACGCCGAGACCTGCATTGCCTATTGTCGGCCCGGCGAGGAGCAAGAGGGCGACGTTGAAATGGAGCTGAATGGTTTCAAGGCCTACTTTGAGGGGCGGTCCGTGCCGTACCTGGACGAGGCGCGCGTCGACTACTCCTCGGACAAGATGGGCGGCCAGCTGACCATCCGTGCACCCAATTCCCGGATGCCCAAAATCACCGACGACAGCCCGGTCGAGGATCGCATCAACTACGTCCTGTACAACGACATCAACCCGGGGCTCGCCGCCCATGGTGGTCAGGTCAGCCTGGTGGAATTCACCGATGACAACTACGCGATTCTGAAATTCGGCGGTGGCTGCCAGGGCTGTGGCATGGTGGACATGACCCTGAAAGAAGGGGTCGAGAAAACCCTGAAAGAAAAGGTGCCGGAAGTGGCCGGGGTGAAGGACATCACCGACCACACGGACAAATCCCAGGCGTACTATTGATCTGAAAACCCGGTAGCCGTGGATAGACTTTCTACTGGTGCAAACGGGCGCCCCTGATGTTGCCCGTTTGCATTCCTTCTCAACAGATCATTTTTCCTGACTGACATCGGGTGAAGCTTCGACTCGTGCTCCCGCTGCACTCATCGTTTTCTCCATTGCATCGGTAAACGCGTGGAGAAGCGTGTATTCATCATCCAGGTCGAAGCTGTAGACAGTCCTGAAGCTGTATTCCTGAGCGTTAACCTCGAAGTCGAGCCAGGTGACAAAGACTTGACTGCCCCCTGTCAGCCGGGATGAGTAGTATTCCCCCTCTCCACGACCATCACAGCCTACCGCGTTTTCCTTCAGCTGTTTCGGATAATCTTCCGGTAGGCTATCGATTAAAAAGTTTTTCGCCGCAGGTGTGTCGATTGCGCCAAGGGAAGCTTCCGTGAGCACTTGGCCAAGGCCTCCACCTAATTGCTGCCCGCCAATGGCCAGCGCTTGAAGGCGGTTATTATAGAACACGTCGAACCGCGTGAGGGTTACCTCAGTCTGCATCAGGTCCGGGCGGTTGCGGGCCAGTAATTCACCGAAGATATCGGCTCTTGACGGCATCAGCTCTTTGCCTGATTTGTAAGAGATTCCATAGCGGCAACTATAGATATTACTTGTCGACGCCAGTTGCGAGGGATAGTCCAGGTCCCGCGTCTCATCTTTGATCGTGGCTTTGGTTCCCCCATCTAACCCCATTACTGCCACAGGGAACTCGATCGAAGCGCAGCTGGATACAGTTATGGCGAGGGTCAGGATCAATAATGTTCGAAGCTTCATGGGATGAGCGGCGCTCTTGTAGTTTTGAAGTTATTCTTGGTTTAGGGTCCATGCGGTTCCAGAGCGCTGAATAATACCAAGGTCGATATCATTTCCAAGTGCAAGTCGGTGGAAGTCGGGCAGGTTGTCTCCCAACAAAATTACTGAGCCTCGAAATACTGATACTCGTCGAGATGGTCAAGGTAGGCGCCATCGAATCCCGCATCGATGATCCTGTCTACGTAGTCCCCGGGTTCACCGAAAAGGATGTTTTTCCAGGGCTGCAGCCAGTAGCGCACTTGGTAATTGCCCGGTGACCCGGCGACCTCCTCCCGCAGCCAGCTCGGGGGGTTGGACGACCAGAAGTTCTGCCAGTAAAAGCGATTACTTTCAGCCTGGCCGATACTCAGGTAGGCCAGTAACAGGCGCCGGCCGCCGTTGGCCTTGAAGCGGAGTTGTCGGATTTGCTCGGCAGTGAAAGATTCTCCATTAAAGAAGAAATCCAGTATCACCACGTCATAGTCGGTGTTCGCCAGCGCATCGACCAGTTCCTGAGAAGAAGAAAACAGCTGTGGATTGGTGAGGTGCAGGAAGTTGCGGGCGAAATTCAGGTCTTCGATATCAGCCCGGTTGCTGCCGGGAATCGGGTTGGGGTAATCGGGAATCGTATCCAGCTCGCTGCGAGGGGCAGCGAAACCCAGATAGCCGGCGTCGTCATTGAGCAGGATCGATTGGTCCACATTGCGCTCACTGAAGGCGAAATCTGTCACCAGGGCAGAGACGTTCCCGCGCTCCCGGGCGATATCGAGAAAGTCACGCAGACGCGCTGATTCCGCGGCAGGGGTCGGCTGATCCGGCACTTCCAGACCGAAAAAAACACCTTCCTGGGCAATGCCGTCGATTGCCGAGAGATAATCGATTTCCACGGTAGCGGTGACGCGCCCGGAGGTGGTGACCAGCTCCACGCCATTCTGGGGGATGATGATGAAGTCCCTGTCGCGGCCCCTGGCATAGCGGCTGATGTCCTGCACCAGCTCTCGCATCTCCTGTCGATAGTTGGTAACCGTGGACTCCGGCACGAAGCTGGGGACGTCATCGAAGTCACAGGCCAGCAACAGCAGTGGCGCAAAGAATGCGATAGCACGTCGAATCAACATCATTTCCTCAACTCTCCCTGTGGTTGCCCCGATAGCCTAGCGGGTTCGGTCCCCGCGGTCATCATAAGACGCGCGCTTGATTCAGAACCCTCGGACTATTTTGCCTGCATGCGCTTCTTGGTCGTGCTGGTCGCCTGGGCGGTTGCCGGGTCGTCGGGCCAGAAGTGCTTCTGGTATTTGATTCGCAGCTCCTTGCGCACCTCCTGATAGGTGTTAGCCCAGAAGCTACCCAGATCGCGGGTGACCTGTACTGGCCGACGGGCAGGGGAGAGCAGGTGAATCATCAGCGGGTAGCGGCCGCCGAGAATCGCCGGTGTCTGTGCCTGGCCGAACATTTCCTGCAGTCGCACGGGCAGCACCGGGATCTCCTGTGAGTAGTCGATGGCCACCCGGGAGCCGCTGGGCACAGTCACGTGGCTCGGGGCAAGGGCATCCAGTTGCTGTTGCACAGGCCATGCGAGCTGCCCCTGCAGGATGCGGTAGAGATCCAGCTGCCTCAACTGCTCGAGTTTATGCATACCTGCGAGGTGGGGCAGGAGCCACTGTTCCAGACTCTCGGTAAGCACCTCGTCATTCCAGTCGGGCAGGGACAGGCCGCCGAGCAAGTCCGGATGGTCGCTTGCCGCGCGTTGGAGAAACAGCACCCGCTCCCTTAACGCCCCTGCCTCCTGACTCCAGGGAAGTGCCGAAAGCCCCCGCTGCCGGACTGCGTCGAGGAGTGCCTGGCTCAGTAATTCCGGTGAAATGTGGGAGGCGGGGCGCTCCTCCAGTACCAGCCGCCCAAGCAGGGTGCGTGTGCCGGCGACCGCGCGCCCACTGCTATCGTCCCAGCGCACGGTGGTTTCTTCGGACAGCAATTCCGGAAAAGCCCGCCGTATAGCGGGCTCGGAAATCTGTGCGGCCAGTTGGATTTGTGCATCACGTCCCTGGCCGTCTAGATCGGCTACCACCAGGTAGTCCGACAGGGCGAGTTCATCATCGTGGCTGAAGTGGGCACCGCGCCCCCCGGATAGCAGGAAGCGGCGCTCCCGGTCGTGGCGGTTCCTGGCAATTCGGTCGGGGTAGGCCAGACCGAGCAACACACCAACCCGGTCACAGCTATCGAAAGGCTCGTCGTGGCCGGTCTCGCCACTGGCTTTTCTGTCCAGCTGGCGCTGCCAGGTTTTCGCTTGCTGCCGAATACGTTGTAAGGACGCGGGGTCGGCATGGGCGGTAAGTGTCCGGCCCTGCAGCAGGTCGATGCGTTTCTGGATATCCCGGTCCCGGCGGGATGACCCGCGGAATATGTCGCGCTCGGAGAGCAGGGCTGCAAGCAGGCAGGCCTCCTCCGTCATGCCCCAGTCAAGGCTGCGGATCATCATATGTGCAAGCCGCGGGTGCGTCCCGAGTTCCAGCATGGCAGTGCCATGGTGGGTAATCCGGTGCTCGCTGTCGATTGCCCCAAGTTGCTGCAGTAAGGCCTGTGCCTGGGAAGCGGCCCCGGGAGGGGGCAGGTCAAGCCAGCGTAATTCCCCCGGATCCGTCACCCCCCATTGCGCGAGCTCAAGCATCAATGGAGAGAGGTCACTGAGGAGAATTTCCGCGGTGTTTTTGCGGGCCAGGGTGTCCTGTTGAGACTCGGTCCACAGGCGGACACTGACACCTTCGCAAAGACGGCCCGCTCGCCCACTGCGCTGCGTCGCCGAGGCGCGTGAGATCCTGGTCGTCACCAGCCGGTTCATGCCCGTGTTGGGGTCGAAGCGGGACTCCCGCATCAACCCTGAATCCACGACAATGCGGATACCCTCGATGGTCAGGCTGGTCTCTGCCACGTTCGTGGCCAGTACCACCTTGCGCTGGCCCGCGGGCGCCGGTGCGATAGCCGTATCCTGCTGCTGCCTGGTGAGATTCCCATAGAGGGGTGCGACGGTGATGTCTGCACGATCTGCCAGCTGCTCTCTCAGCAGGCCCTCTACCTTACGGATCTCCCAGACGCCGGGCAGGAACGCCAGCAGGCTACCGGTTTCCCGTTTCAACCACTCGACGATCTGCCGCGTCATCAGCGCGGGCATCTGCCGGGAATCCTGTGGCAGCTGATGATGGGGAAGGTAATGAATATGCACCGGATAGCTGCGTCCCTCGCTGCTGACAACTGGCGCTCCGCCCAGCAGATCGGCCACGGATTCGGTGTCCAGTGTGGCGGACATCACCAGCAGCTTGAGATCTTCGCGCAGGTATTCCTGGGATTGCAGGCACAAGGCCAGGGATAGATCGCCCTGTAGGTTGCGCTCATGGAATTCGTCAAAGATGACGAGGGCAGTGCCAGCCAGCTCCGGGTCGGACTGCAGCAGGCGGGTGAGGATACCTTCGGTGACGACGAGAATACGTGTGTTCGCGCCCGCCTTGCGCTCAGCGCGGATCTGGTAGCCTACTGTCTGGCCCACCGGCTCCCCCAGAAGCGATGCCATCCGTGCCGCTGCAGTCCGGGCCGCCAGCCGGCGGGGCTCCAGCATGATGATCTTCCGTCCCTCCAGCCATTCGCAATCCAGCAACGCCAGCGGGACTGCGGTGGTCTTGCCCGCACCGGGGGGCGCCTGCAGCACCACATTGCTCTGCTGGCTCAGTGCGTCGAGCAGATCGGGAAGGGCGGCGTGGATGGGTAACTCAGACATGGCCGGTATTATACCGCGTCACTCATGAGAAGCAGTCGGGCCATTGCAGCCCTCCTCCAAGAGGCTGTGTGCTCTAGTTGGTACGCAAGGCAGGGAGGTTTTGTTGTAGCCACTGCTGGAATTGGGGCTTCGGCAAGGCCCCGGAAAGGCGGGTGATTTCCCGGCCGCGGTGGAACACCATCAGTGTAGGGATAGACCGGATCTGGAAGCGCGCGGCCGTCTGTTGGTTGCCTTGTGTATCCAGCTTGACGAACTGTGCCCGGGTCGCCATTTCTCCGGCGACCTGGCTGAAAACTGGTGCAAACTGCTGGCAGGGACCGCACCAGGGTGCCCAGAAGTCGACGACCAGCGGTAAACCTGACTTTTCGATCAGGCGCCCAAAGGTCTGGTCGGTGGCATTGATCGGCTGGCCGGCCAGCAGCGCGCTGCGGCACTTTCCGCACACTGGGCGCTCATCCAGGCGGTCAGAGGGCACACGGTTTACGGCGCCGCAGGCAGGGCAGACGATCTGGAGGGTGGCGTTCTCGGTCATGGACGGGTACCAGGCTCAGTTTTGTGGGAGGTATCGGTGCTGCGCGGGGGAATCAGAGCCCCGAGGACCCTAGTTCGCGCCGGTTGGCGGGCCGAGTAACCAGACGTGTTGTTCTGCCGGTACCAGTCCCTTGAGACCACCGGGTACGGCTTTGCTTTCCAGGTGCCTGAGGCCATAGTGATCCCCGTAGTAGCGCTCCACGAGATCATCGGGAACTGAGAATGGTGGGCCGGGCATCAGTGCCTGATCATAAACGAACGTCACCAGCAGCTGTGGGGCACGGCCAGTGATTGTCATCAAATGGGTGACATACTGCGCGCGCATGGGTTCCGGCAGTGCCACCAGGGCGGCGCGATCAAAGATGGCATCCACCGGTCCGAGGGATTCCTCAGTGAGATCGAAGATATCGCCACAGAAGATATCGAGGTTCGGGGCCCGGTAGCGTTTCAGTTGTCCCCCGGGACTGATCTCCGGCTCGACCCCAAGCTCGTCGAACAGTTGCTCCACAGCCATTTCACTCAGCTCTGCGCCCGCCACGGCAAAGCCCTTCGAGAGAAGCCAGCCGATGTCCAGCGTTTTGCCACAGAGCGGCAAAAAGAAACGGCGGCCTTTGTGCAATCCCAGTATCTCGAGGTTGCGAACCAGTGCGGGATTCGCCTTTGGCTCGTGAAAGCCAATTTCATTGTCCCGCCAGCGCTGGTGCCAGAATTCCGGTTCCATCAAAGTCTACCAAAGCCTGAAAATCGATCGTATGAAATCTGCGCTTCCAATACCGGACTTACCAATTCCTGAAGAAGCAGGGATTTCTTCTCATCAGTTTGACGAAGAGATTTCTGTGCGCTGGGCAAAGTTCTCCTCACGATTGCCTGCCGGTTTTGTGGCGGGAGGGATCAATGCCATGCCGAGCCAGATAAATATGCCAATGAGTGGGATTAAAAATGTCAGGGCGTAAAAACCAGATCTTCCTATATCGTGAAACCGTTTGACGGCCGGGGAGATCACTAACAGTGGCGGTATGACTTTTGTGAGTGTCAGTGCGCCCTGAGCAAAATATACCTTGCCGTCGCCCGTAGCAAACTGGGCGTTAAAGAGCACGTAAGAGAGAAGATACAGGGTTACCAGCAGTGGTATCAGAATCCCAAAGACCAGGTAATCTGATCGCGACATGCGACCCGGCATCCAGAAGTAAATCACCAACAGCTTGATGGCGGTTCCTCTGAATGATTTCGCCTCGTTAATGCTTTCATAGGGAGAGGAGCCAGAGGCTATCCTTCGATAATTGATAATGTAACCAGATGCCAGCCTCGCTTGATGCAGTGCCAGCAGGTTGAGAAAAAACAGGGCAGTGGCGATGGAGAATGCTTCAACATGTTTGCCACTGTTTGCAAAGATAGCCTGCACTGACTGGATGCTGGTCATTCCGCTGAGAAGCAGCGCATCATAACTGAATACAGCTGTTGGTATGATCGAGAACAGAAGTGCTGCCAGTAAATATTGTTGTTTGACATCCATGAGAGGGTTTCCTTTTTTCTTGTTTCCCTATTTAGATCTCGGTCTTTGGCGTGTCTTTCTTTTATCTCAAGCTGCTGACCTGCTGACCTGCTGACCTGCTGACCTGCTGACTGACATCAATATGAGCTGAGAAGTCTATAGCAAGATCGAATGGCCGCAAGAGAGTGAGCCTCTCTCAAGGGGTTGCACTTGCGTCTCTATTGACCTGAGGGTTGAATTGAATGCCACAGTTGCCAGGTCAGTATCAGGACGTTTATCCAACTGGCCAGGGCCGGCTTTCAGGGGGTAGGTTCTTCGAAGTGGTTGCGAGGGCTGAGGGGGCTGATAAGAGGTTGGCAGTTCATGCAACATGGAATGGGGCTGGAAAGCCAGCCCCATATCCAAGAGAAATCGGCGGCAATACTAACTTTTGCGATTTTTCAGGGCATCCCGCAGCTGCTCTGCCATTCCCAGCAGCATCTTCTCGGTGGTTTCCCAGTCGATGCACTTGTCGGTGACGGATACGCCGTATTCCATCTGGCTGTGGCCGTCCAGGATTTTCTGATTGCCGGCCTTGAGGTTGCTCTCCACCATGATGCCGATAATGGACTCATTGCCATCGAGGATCTGGTGCGTGACGTTGTCCACGACCAGTGGCTGCAGTTCATGGTTTTTGTTGGAGTTCGCATGGCTGCAGTCGACCATGATGTTCGGCGTCAGGCCCGCTTTACGCAGCTCCTGCTCGCACACGGCGACGCTGACAGAATCGTAGTTGGGCTTGTCGTTGCCGCCACGCAGGACCACGTGGCCGTATGGATTGCCGGCGGTGTGGATGATCGCCACCTGACCTTCCTTGTTGATACCGAGGAAGCGGTGCGGGTTGGCGGTGGACTGCAGGGCATTGATGGCCACATCCAGGCTGCCATCGGTACCGTTCTTGAAGCCCACGGCAGAGGAAAGCCCGCTGGCCATTTCCCGGTGTGTCTGGGACTCGGTAGTACGGGCGCCAATCGCAGACCAGGAAATCAGGTCCTGCAGGTACTGGGGGGAAATGGGGTCCAGCGCCTCGGTGGCCGTCGGCAGGCCTAGCTCGGCGATATCTCGCAGCAGTTTGCGGCCGATATGCAGGCCATCCCGGATCTTGAAGGAATCGTTCAGGTAGGGGTCGTTGATCAGACCCTTCCAGCCCACGGTGGTGCGCGGCTTTTCGAAATAGACACGCATGACAATCAGCAGGGTATCGGAAACCTGGTCCGCGACTTGCTTCAGCCGGCGGGCATAATCCATGGCCGCATCGACATCGTGCACGGAACAGGGACCAATCACCACCATCAGGCGGTGATCCTTGCGGTCGAGTATCTCGCGCACAGCCGTTCGGCCGGCTGCCACCGTGTTTTCCGCCGCTTCGCTGACGGGAACTTCGGCCTTGAGTTCTTTGGGGCTGATCAGTACTTCCTGGGAGACGACATTCAGGTCGTCGAACTGCTGCTTGGTCATTTCTCTGTCTTTCTGTTGCGCCTCAAAGACGGTAAGTCAATGAATTGGAAGGACTATCCTACTGCTCCCGGTCTGTCCGGGCGAGAGTTTCATTTGAAACCATACGGCAGTTGCAGCAAGCAGCGGCTGGCGGCAAACAGACTTCCAACAGCACCGGATTTTTAGGAGCCGGATTGCCCCGGCCCGTGGTCACGCCATGGGGCAAAACCGGGGCCGGGTGACATGGGCACCGGCCCTAGCGGAGCTCTGCCAGGACCTGGAGAAGCGGAAAGTAGAGAGCGCGACGGATTTTTTTCTCGCCGCGCTCGATGAACAGGCGGCTATAGGTTTCGAGCTGGCCCCGGTAGCTTTCCAGCTGTTCGCTGATAAACGTCTCCGGGTCCTGACCATCGGCCGGCTCCGCCGTTTTGTAATCCACGATCCAGCGCTCCCCTTGCTCATCAATGAAGGTGCGGTCGATGATGGAGCGCTTCAGATGCCGGCCACCACTGTGGACTTCCAGCTCGCAGGCAGATTCCCGGTGCCTGTTGTCCAGTAGCCAGCGGCCCTCCTGGCAGCCAATGGTGCTGAGAATGGCCTGCTGAACCTTGTCTGCGGCGGCCTCGAGAGAGGCGCCCGACAACCCCAGCTGTTTGAGTCTTGCCTGCCACAGGGGCCGCTGACTTGAAACCCGCTCTGCATCCCAGCCCTCGATTCCGGTTTCGGTGATGGCGGCCAGGGTTTCATGGGCAACGGTACCGGCATGACGCAGCCAGCGCTGGCCGACCTTGCCAATCTCCGGCAGGTTGGGTTCCTCAGCCTCATCTGGCCGGTAGTCCGGCATCCGGTAGAGTGCCAGCCACTCGAGCGCCGGCAATTCCGGTGCGCGCCAGTCGTCGTGGAGGTGCAGGAAATAATCCCGGTCGGGTGCATCCGTTGCGGCGTTCTTGCTTGTGTCCTCGTGTTCCGGGTCCAGCCAATGAGACCACTCCGGCTGTCCTGCAATGGAGTCCCAGATGCCCGCGAGAAGGGACGCGGAGCCAGGTGCCTTGAAGCCCGGCTTTTTCTCCTCCGTTTCCACGCAGGCGAGCAGGTGCAGCGAGTGGATGGCACGGGTACAACCCACGTACAGCAAGCGGGTACCCTCGAGTCGCTCCCGTTCGTTATTGTCGTACTTCAGGAAGTCGAACAGCGGATCCCGATCGCCGCGGGCACTTTTGGGTGCCAGCAGGAAACGGCTGTCGCCCTCCCGGTTCAGCCACTCCGCCCAGCGCAGCAGCTGGTCACCACCGGGCTTGCCGCCCTGGTCGAGTCCGGGTATCAACACGTGCTCGAACTCGAGCCCCTTGGACTTGTGGATCGTCATGACCTGGACTTTCGCGTCGTTACCGGGACGGGCGAACAGCTGTTCGAGGGCGAGCTGGAATTCCCGCCAGTCCGGGATACTGCCGCCGCGGTCATAGCGTTCGAGCAGGCGGAAGTAATCCGCAGCGTTGGCCACTTCGTCGGAACCCGCGCAGGCCGGCCCGCCAAGGGCCAGCCACAGGCCCTCGATCCAGACCCGCAGGGGCTTGCGGCTGCGCTCCCTCCAGGCGCTGGACAGCAACGGCGCGACACGCCCCAGGCGCCGGCGACCATCCTCGCTGAGCCCTTGAATTGCGTCCGGGTTATCCAGAGCCTGCAGCAACGGCCGCACTGCGGCATCCGCGCCATGCAGCGTGCCGTTGTCGAGGTTTGCCAGGCAGTGGAGATCGGCCCATGAAAGTCCGCACCAGGGGGCGCGCAGTATGGCCAACCAGCTGAGGCGATCGCTGGGGTCGAGCAGGGCGCGGGTGAGACTGAGCAGGTCGATGATGGCCATCTTACTGGCCAGGGGAGCCAGCTCCGGCGCCTGGTAGGTGATCCCGGCCGCATCCAGAGCCGGAAGAATCTGCTCCAGATGGCGCTTCTTGCGCACAAGGATGGCGATACGGCTTTCGGGTTCCCTGTCCCGCAATTGCTGTACGAGGGTTGTCACCTGGTGGGCTTCCCGCCGACGTTCGGGATCTTCGATACAACCGTAGAATTGCACCGCAGGCGTCGGTCGGCTGCCACCGTCCCGGAAGGCGACCGAGTCCAGGTAGCGCACAGCACCGCGGCCAATGTTGTCCCGGGCGGGAAATGCCCGGCAGAAGACTCGATTGACCCAGTCCACCACCGCGCGGTCAGAGCGAAAGTTCACCTGGAGATCCAGCGGGGTCAGGGAGACTTCGCCGATACCCCGGGCGCGGGCATCGAGAAAAATGCCCACGTTCGCATTGCGGAACCCGTAGCAGGACTGCATGCCGTCACCAACGATAAACAGGGTGCGTCCGTCCCCTGGTTGCCAACCGGCGGTGAGTTTCTCCAGTAGCTGCAACTGCAGCTGCGAGGTGTCCTGGAACTCGTCCACCAGGATATGTCGTATCTGCAGGTCGAGTTTCAATGCCAGGTCAGTGGGGGCGTCGCTGTTCCCGAGGGCAATCAGCGCGGCCTGGGCGACTTCGGTGTAATCGGTTGCGCCGAGCTGCTGGAAGACGAGTTTGAGCTGTGCCACCAGACGAGGAAGCACTTCGGCCATGGCCTGCAGCAGCTGCCACTGGCTCTCCGGCAGGGCGGTGGGCAGTTGCCGCACTTCGTTAATGGCGGCGAGCAGGTCAGGGCTCTCGGCCATGCCTTCGAGCAGGGCCTTCATGCGCGCCTTGTATTCCTGCGCTCGCTCATGCTCGGGATCCTTTTTGGCCGGGGACACAAAGCCCAGTTTTTTATTCAGCCCGCCGGCTTTGCGCAGCTCCCCCTTAGCGGTCACCAACAGTTCCGTCAGTGCCAGCCAGTCCGGCAGGCTGCCGGGATCAGTGCCTGGCATGCCATCGAGGTCCGCCCAGCGGCACAAGGGGTGCGCGGAATTTTCTTGCAGCAGGTTCCGCCCGGCGTAATGGGCGATTTCTGCCAGTTCACCGGCCAGGCTCCCCAATGCTTCGTCGAAGGCTGCGAGATTGTCTTCCACCAATTCGTCGATCACATGATGGAAGTAGGCCCGGGCATCCGCGGAGCCGACACCCAGCAACTGGGCCAGCCACTGGTCGCGTTTTTCCAGCAGGGTCTGCAGCAGCTTGTTCAGCTGCCCCAGGTCATTGTCCAGATGTAACAGGAGTTGCGACAGAGCGCCGTCCGGCTCATCCGCGTCGAGGCCCTCCAGAAGCCTGGTCACGGTCAGTTCGAACGCGATACCCGGCTGCTCCAGTGGCTCGCCGGGTGCGCCGAGGCCACTGTCAATCGGCAACTGGCTGGCGAGGCTTCGGCACAGACCGTCGATTGTCTGGAAACGCAGTCGCTGTGGTGCCGCCAGCAGTTGCCAGTGATGGCGCTCGTCCTGCTCCAGCAGCGCCCGCGCCAGATCCCAGGTCACTGCATCGTGGGGGTTGTCCGGGCGGGGTTCATCCCGGGCCTGCAGCAGTGCGTGAAGCAGGCGTTCGCGCATCTCTCCGGCGGCCTTGCGGGTGAAGGTAATGGCCAGAACGTCCTCGGGCTGCTCGCAGTGCGCAAGTAATTTCAGTACCCGCTGGGTCAACAGGCCGGTCTTGCCGGAACCTGCCGGGGCTGATACGGCAAAACTGCGGGAGATATCCAGCGCTGCAGCGCGGGCCGCGGCGTCGACGGGTTGATGGCTCTGCTCCACGATGACCTCATCACTCATTTGCCACGCTCCCTCTCCGGCCAGCGGTTAAGGGGCCACAGGTCGCGATTGTTGTCGGCAGGTCGGTCGAACTGCAGGCTGGCAAAACCATTGCGGTATTCTTCCGCGAGTTGCGCCAGGCCCTTTTCCCAGTGATCTGTCAGATCCTCCCAGCTGCCGAAAGGGCCATCCTTCTGCAGCTCAGCCACTGCTTTGATGCCCTCGATGGGCTGCTTCAGATCGCCGGACCCTTTCCACTTGCAGTCCCCCCAGCGGACCTGAGCGAAGGCCACCGCGCGCGACTCCGGCAGGGTCAACGCATAGAGTGGCAGCTGTGGTTCGCGTACCCGTGCCTGCAGCCAGTCGCTGACTGTGGTCTGGCCGGTCTTGTAGTCGATGACCAAGAGGGAATCATCCCCAAGTCGGTCAAGCCGGTCGAGGCGTAATTGCAACTGCAGCCCGCCGATCTCCGCCTGCCGGTCCCACTCCACTTCTTCCACCAGAAATGCCGGACGGGACACTTCCAGTTCCAGCCATTGAGCCAGAAGGCGAGCCAGGCGCTGCTGCTCAAGCAGCCAGAACCCTCGCGGCAGGTGGCGGTGGTGGCGCCGCAGGCGGTCAATGGCGGTTGCTGCGGCGCTGTCGATCTGCCCGGATCGCGTTACGTCATCCAGCGCGGCCAGCGCGCCGGAATCACCGCATTGCCGCCAGAATAGTGCCAGCGCTTCATGCACCAGCTTGCCCCGTTCGGCCGGATTCAGTCCCAGGGTCGGCTCGTTGAAGCGGCTGGCCCCCAGGCGGTAGTGCAGCTGGGCGTTGAGGGGGCACAGGGCCTGGGCCTTGAGTGCGCCCGAGCCACCGCGCACGGGTCTGCATTCCGCGGGCTCGAGGGGTGGGAAGCTGCTGTCGGCCCGGCGTTCCAGCGGGGAGCCTTGCTGCAGGTTTTGCTGATACTCCTGCAGTGGGTCAGAACTGAACTCCGTCCCCGGGCCGGCATCTGGGAACAGGCTGCTCAGCGCCTGCGTCACACCATCCGCTTCGCGGGCATAACTCACCACGACATTGCCACTGGCTTCCAGCAGGTCGCGCGTCAGCTGGCGGGCCAGCTCGAGTTCACGTTCGGCACTGGCCCTCGGCATCTGCCAGTGCTTTTGCCACTGAATGGGCAGCAGGGGATTGGGAGCCGGTGCCGGTGGCCAGTGCTGCTGGCCGAAGCCGACCAGTCGGAGGTGGTCAAAGGAGAGGCCGGCTGCTTCCAGTACCCCGAGGATCTGCACCGGTCCGTCGCGCGTCTCGGCCTGGAACGGTGTGCGACTGGCAATGCGGCGCAGGTGCTGCAGCGCCTGCATTAATGTGAGTGTGCCAGCAAAGGGGGTCAGCGCAGCAAAGTCCTCGAGAGCCTGCTCCCAGAGTTTGAGTTGCTGGTACTCCTGGCTGTCGGGGTTTCGCGGCCCGGGCCAGCCCAAGGCCGCCAGGGTCTGCGAGAACCGCTGGGCCCAGACTTCTGCTGGTGCCTGTCGCCAGCGGCGAGCACGATCACCGATCAGCTCCAGTTGCCGGGGAAGTTGCGGAGATTCGAAGCCGATCCGTGTGGCGACCTTCTCGGCAGCGCTTCTCAGGACATCGCCGCGTACAGTACCCAGCTCGCGTTTTTCCAGGGTTCGGAACAGGGCGCTGCGCAGCCAGAGTTCATCATCGTTGCTCGTGGCCTGATCAGAGGCCCCGGTGGTCATCGTGCCCCAGAACGGGCTGAACAGGAGGCTGCGCAGTGCCGGGTATTCCCATTCATCCTTCAAAATCTCCAGCAATTGCAGGGCGCCCGCACCCACAGCGGTCTGGGCCAGAGGCGTGCCGGCAGAAAAGTTGAAGGGCAGGGTATAACGGGGTCGCCGTGGGTCCATGGCCTGGGGTTCCAGAACCCGTGTAAAGATGGTTTCCACCTCATCCCGGCACTGGCCCAGATTGTTCACGACAATTCCGATACTGGTATGGGGGTCATCGCGCAGTAGTTCTGCACTCCAGCGGGCGGCCTGGGTGATCTCGCTTTCCAGGTCACTGCAACCAGCAACATTGAGGCTGCCCGCCCTCGATACCGCCTCATGCTCGATCACGGTCCCGGCGGCAAGCTCGATGATGTGGCGGGCAAGGGGCGGGATCTGTGCAAAGCCCGCCAGGTGGATTTCCGCCAGCAGCGGCGCAGCATTGGTGCGGAAGGCCTGCGCAATCAACAGGTCGCGCTGATCGGGGGTGATTGCGTCCTGGATATCCAGTTCCCGGGCAAAAGCTTCGATCAGGTCGAAGAGGGGATACTCGGGACGGGACAGGGCAAATTGCTCCAGCGGTGCGGCGAGGACAGCATCGAGGCTTCGTAGGTCTCCTGGATCCGGTAACAGGCGGGATTGAAACAGCTGCGACAGTGCGGCGTCTGCATCCCGGCACAACTGCTGGCTGTTGAGTAGCTGCCGCTCGAGGGTCTGGTCGAGGGCGCGCTGCCAGAGCAGCTGCCGCTGCTCGGCATTGAGGACCGGTTTCCAGGCGGGTTGCCAGCCGGACTGTTGTAGCCGTGCCCAGACCGAGTCCAGCCATCCCCTCAGGGATTCCACCGGCGGTGGGGCCCAGTTGCCCCGCTCGCCATGATGGTAGGCGTAAACCTGCTGGCAGCGGTTGCGCAGCCGGTTGTTGGGCGTCAGCAGCAAACTGTTGTCGGGCAGCCGGGCCAGTATCTCGAGGGCGGCAAATGCTGGTTGCAGCATGGGGGCTCCTGAGGCGCTCTGATGTTGATTATTAGTCTTTGCCCGCGGGGCTCACCACTTCCGGGTTGTTCTCGAATGCGAACTCGCGGAATGCAGTCCTGAGTCGCTCGTGTCCGTCAGCAGAAGTGCACATCAGTTTGCCGGGGCCGGGGAGGTCCGGGAGGACCAGCTGCAGTTCCTGAAGCCACCACTGCACCCGCCGGGCAATGGCCGCGCCGGAATCCAGCCACTCGACTGGACGGGGAGCGCAGCGGGCCAGCTCCTCGCGGAGCAGGGGGAAGTGCGTGCAGGCGAGTACGGCGGTGTCCACCCGCTGGCCGCCGGGAACATCGAAAATGCGCGCAATGACGGGGGCCAGCTGGCTCTCTGTGACCGGCTCGCCGCGCAATTTGGCCTCGGCCAGGCGGACCAGTTCCGGGGCGGGTACGTTGATGACATTGGCGCCGTTGGCAAACTCGGCAATCAGGTCGCGGGTGTAATGGCGGTTGACCGTTCCCTCTGTGGCGATCAGGGCGATGGTGCCGGTGCGGCTGGCAGCCGCGGCAGGCTTCACCGCAGGGACCACGCCAACCACGGGCTGCTGGAGTCGCTCCCGCAGGGCGGGCAGCGCAAGGGTGCTGGCGGTATTGCAGCCGACCACCAGGATGTCCGCCCTGCACCGCGCCATCATCGCGGTAGCACAGGTGACGATGCGCGGGCGCAGTTCCTGCTCGCTTTTGTCACCGTACGGGAAGAAGCCATTGTCTACCCCGAAGTGCAGGGTCAGGCCGGGCAGTAGCTGGCGGATCTCGCGGGCGATGCTGATGGCACCAACGCCGGAGTCAAACACCAGTGCGCTTGGGGCCGGCTTCCGGCCCTTGTTAGAATGCCCGCTTGTCAAACTTACCACCCGCAGTTGATCTGCGGAAAGCATATCAAAATCCCGTCCGCTTGAGGCCGTTCTGAGGTGCGCGGAGGGATTGCATAAGAGAGAGTTTATGGAGTACTTCCCCCTGCAGATCACCCTCGAGATGGCCCTGATAGGAGCACTATTGGTGGTTTGCCTGCTGGTAGCAACGGTGGCGCTGGCCAGGCTTGGCCCTGCCCGTCGGCTGGACGAGTGTCGCGCCGAACTGGGTGTGAGCCTGGCGCGTCTGGAGAGTAGCCGCGAGCGAGAGATGGCGGTTTCCGCGGAACTGCAGGGGGTGCGGGCAGAGCTGGCGGACAAGGTACAGAGGCTGACCCGAAGTGAGGTTTTGGTCGAGAAAAGTGAGGCGGCACTGGCAGAGCAGCGCCAGCTTCTGGAGCAGACGCGCAAGTCGATGGCCGAGCAGTTCGAGAACCTGGCCAACCGGATCTTCGAGGAAAAACAGCAGGCATTCGCCCGGCGGAGCGAGGACAGCCTGCGCAAGAGTCTGGACCCCCTGGAACGGCAGCTGGGTGACTTCCGCAAGCGGGTTGAGCACGTCTACGACCGCGAAAACGCCGAGCGCAACAGCCTGATGGGCCAGATCAGGGCGCTGCGCGAGCAGACCCAGCGTATCAGCGATGAGGCGATCAATCTGACCTCCGCCCTCAAGGGTGACCGCAAGGTGCAGGGCAACTGGGGCGAGGTGGTACTGGAGCGCCTGCTGGAGGAATCCGGCCTGCAGCGTGGCCGGGAGTACGATACCCAGGTGAGCTTTTCCAGCGATGGTCGCCGCCGCCAGCCCGACGTGATCGTGCGGCTGCCGGAGAACAAGGACCTGATCATCGACTCCAAGGTCTCGCTGGTGGATTACGAGCGGTACTGCTCGGCGGAAAATGATGAAGGGCGGGAGCAGGCCCTCAAGCAGCATGTCCAGTCACTGCGCAGCCACATTGCCGGCCTGAACAAAAAGGCCTACGAGCAGCTTGAAGGAGTACGGACCCTCGACTTCGTCTTCATCTTCGTGCCAATCGAAGCGGCGTACATGCTGGCGATGCAGGCAGACCCGGGCCTGTTTCGGGATGCCTACGACAAACATATCGTGCTGGTCAGCCCGACAACGCTGATGGCCACGTTGCGCACGGTGGAAAACATCTGGCGCTATGAAAAACAGAACAAGAATGCGGAAAAAATCGCCGCTGAGGCGGGCAAGCTGCACGACCAGTTTGCCATGGTGCTGGAGTCACTGGACGAGCTGGGCAACCGCATCAGGCAGGCGGAAGATGCCTACGAGCAGACTTACAAGCGGCTTGCTACCGGGCGCGGCAACGCGGTCAAACGCATCGACAGTCTGCGCAAGCTCGGTGCCAAGACCCGTAGGCAGCTGGATACGGACCTGCGGGAAAAGGCCAGTGAAAATCACAAGGCGGCGCTGCCCGAGCTAGAACCCGCAGTGGAGAGCGACTAAAATCCAGTGGAGACATTTGCCTTTGCGCTCTCCGTTACCGGCCCGATCTTCCTGACCCTGCTAATCGGATACGGGCTGGGTCGCGCCCGGCTGCTCAGTGACTCCTTCGTCGACGACGCCTCGCGGCTGGTTTTCCTGATTACGCTGCCGGTGCTGCTGTTCATCAATATTTTCTCGGCAGAGTCGGCCCTCGCAGAAGAGGGGCCGCTGCTGTTGGCCGCAGCTCTGGGAACCCTGGTCTCCATGCCCCTGGCCTGGCTGTCGGCTCGACCGCTGGAGTACGGTGACCGTAGTGCATTCATCCAGGGTGCGTTCCGCGGGAATTTGGGCATCATCGGTCTGGCCTGGGCGGCAAAGGCCTACGGCAGCAATGGTCTGGCCCAGGCTGCATTGCTCATGGCTGTGGTGACCATGCTGTACAACCTTGCTGCCGTCTCCCTGTTTGCCGTATACAGCCAGCACTCCCGTTTCAGTTGGCGTCGGCTGCTGAGGGACATTGCCCAGAACCCGCTGATCATTGCCATCGTCCTGGCGTTGCTCGCCAGGCAATTTGAGTTGCGCTTCCCGGTGATGTTGCTGCAGACGGGAGAATATCTCGCCTCGATCACTTTGCCGCTGGCACTCCTCTGTATTGGTGCCAGCCTGGATTTCAGTCTCCTGCGGCGCAGTTCCCTTGCTGCCGTCGGTGCGTCCGTCTTCAAGCTGGTCATGGTGCCACTTGTATTACTGGTGTTCGGTTGGCTTTTCGGCTTGCCCTCCCAGTCCATGGGGGTACTCTTCCTCATGGCCGCTGCGCCCACGGCCACGGTTTCGTTTATCATGGCGCGCGCCATGGGAGGTAACAGCCAGCTGGCTGCGAATATCGTGGCCCTGAGCACCTTACTGTCCGTTGTCACTGCCAGTATTGGTCTGGCCTTGTTGAAGTCTTTTTTTTAAGTAGGTTCTGCTATGTCGCAATTCCCCCTTTGGTTGCTGGTGCTGGCTGGGTTGGTGATTTTTACTCTCGCCATCGTCGCAGGCTTTTACCTGCGTAAATTGCAGGTGCAACAGCGGGAGCAGGCACGGCAGCTGGCAGAGCTGGAGCAGGCGGCCGAAGCCCAGCGGCAGCGGGTCAACGACAGTATCCAGATTATCGCCCGCACCCTGCTGGACGAGGGCGTCGGCCTGACAGAGGCGTCCATCCGACTCCGGGTGCTGCTGGATGCGCTGCAGGTTGGGGACAGTGTGCGGGAGGAGTTTGTGGTGTTCTACACCGTGGCCGACAAGGCCAGTCACATTCCAATTCTGAAAGACTGGAAGGCCCTTTCACGTAAGGAGCAGTTTCAGTTTGAGAAGGAAATGGCGAACCTCGAGCGGGAGTATCGGGATTTCGCCCTGGACGCCGCGCGCCGCATTCTGGGCCGCAGTTTCTAGACGAAACCTGCTGGGGTCACGAGGCAGGCCGGGCGGCCTGCAGCGAAAGAGTCCGCGCTATTTTCTGACCAGCAGCAGCCCCGATTCGGTATGTTCCGTATAGGGGAACTGGTCAAACAGCGCAAAGCGTTCAATCCGATGCGTCTTACTGAGCTCGGCCAGGTTTTCCAGCTGGGTTTCCGGATTGCAGGAGATGTAGAGAATCCGCGGGAAACGGGCGACCATGGCGCAGGTGTCCGGATCCAGGCCCGCCCGGGGCGGGTCCACCAGTACGGTGGAAAACTCATAACTATCCAGGTCCACATCCCTGAGGCGGCGGAACGGCCGAACTTTGTCGATGGCCTGGGTGAATTCCTCGCTCGACAGCCGCACGATCTCCAGGTTGTCGATGTGGTTTGCGCGGATATTCTCCTGCGCCGAAGCCACAGAAACCTTGGAAATCTCCGTGGCGAGTACCTTGCGGAATAGTCCCGCGAGCGGAATGGTGAAATTGCCATTGCCGCAGTAGAGCTCCAACAGGTCACCCTGTGAGTTCCGGCACACGTCGCGGGCCCAACCGATCATGGCCCGGCAGATCTCGCCGTTAGGCTGGGTGAAACTGCCCTCTACCTGCTTGTACTGGTAGGTACTGCCGTCGATCTCCAGCTGCTCGGTCACATAATCCCGTTCCAGCACCACTTTCTGTTTCCGAGAGCGCCCGAGTATCGGGAAGCCGAGTTTCTCCTGTAGAGCCCGTGTCTCCGCCTGCCACTGATCATCGAGTTTTTTATGGTAAATCAGCGTGATCAGTGCGTCTCCGCTGAGGGTGGTGAGGAATTCTGCAGAAAACAGTCGCTTTTTCAGCGTTCCGCTCTCGTTGACAGCCGCCAGCACCTGCGGCATCAGCTGGTTGATCAGCTCTGAGCCGACAGTAAACTCATCGATGATAAAGGGTTTTTTGTATTCACCCTGGCGATACATGGCATAGTGGGCGCGACCCTGTTCGTGCCATATCTTGAACTCGGCACGCAGGCGATAGTGGATTGGTGGTGAGGGAAACACCTCCGGCTCGAGATCCGTATAAGGTTCGTAGGCCTCACGTAGTCGCTCTGCCTTTTCGGCGAGCTGTGCGCGGTAGTCGTCGGTGTTTACTTGGTGCAGGGCCATACAAGCGTCCAGTCTCGGTTAGCGGGCGGGCGCGGATTATAGCGACCCGCGCCGTTCCCGTATAACGCAGTTGCGAGCCGCTCAGCCTTGGTCGAGCGGGCGCGCAGGAGGAAGCGATGCCGGTCGGGCAAATCGAAATACTAGTGCGCGGGCAGGGCCTGCACGAATTCACCGAGGAAGCGGCCGGATGGCTGGCTACTCAGGGGGTCAGCGAGGGGCTCTGCACGCTTTTCATCCAGCATACCTCCGCCAGCCTGCTGGTGCAGGAAAATGCCGATCCATCGGCGCGGCATGACCTGGAGAACTGGCTCAACCGCCTGGTACCCGAAAACGATCCCTTCTATACCCACACCATGGAAGGTCCGGACGATATGCCGGCCCATATCAAGGCCGCACTGACCGCCACCAGTCTATCGATTCCGGTACAGAATGGGCGCATGCTCCTCGGGACCTGGCAGGGCCTTTACCTGTGGGAACACCGCCACCACGCCGGCAGGCGTCGCGTGGTCATGCACGTGGCATGAGCGACGCCGTTAAAGGCAGTTGGTAGGCTTGGGCAGGCCCGCAATCTTGCTGGCCACCCTGGCGGGACTCGGGGGAAACAGTTGCATCAGGTAGATACTGCGACCCTTGTCGGGGCCAAGCTGCTGGCCGACGTACTTCACCAGCGGCCGCATGGCGGGTGACAGTTCGAATTGCCGATAGAAGTCCTGCAACAGGTTCAGTACTTCCCAGTGGGCCTCGGTCAGGTCGATGCCCTCGGAGGCGGCCATGTACTCGGCTACCGCCGGGCTCCAGTCCTGCAAATGGCGGAGATAACCCTCCTTGTCCAGTGGGATCTCCCGGCCCTCGATGGTGACTGACTGACTCATCCCTAAAACCAGCTGACGATGGGTGTGTGCTCGACACAGAGCGCTATCCAGCGCTCATCGTCGATCAGGGTGATGGATTTCGCAGGTGTGATGCCGCGGGCTACGGCATCTGCCTGCAGGCAGTAGGTGCCGGCGGGAATTGGTGCGATGCCAGTGGGGGCGCCGGCTGCGTAGACCCCGTCCTCAATCAACAGCAGGGCATCGCCATCGGCCATGGCATCGAGACAATCCCGCAGAGCACTGGTGCGGTAGGGCGACTGGTTGACGATATGCAGTGTCATTCTCAGAAGCTCAGAACGTGCTGGTAGCGGGAGATCAGGCCGCCGGTGTCCTGGACCAAAACGAGGTTGATACCCGCAATGGCTAGACGGTTGCTGGATACCGCGCGTTCCTCGAGGCTGCGCTGGCAGACATAAATCTGTTCGACCCCGAACATGGGCAATGCCTGCAGATTGCGGTGCAGGCTTTTCTGATCGATTTCCCCTGCTGCCTGGTCAGGTAACAGCTGGAAGATACCGTCGCCGGTAAACAGGACATCGGGTGTCTGGTCCATTGCGGCCGCAGCGAGAACGGCCTCCAGGCCCTCGCGTGCCAAAGCGTTCCCGTAGGGAGCGTGGCGGCAAATGGCGAGAGTGATCTGGCTCATGCGCTGCCCCCGAAAGTGACGATCCGGTCAGAGTGCGCAGTGGCGTCTGCCAGTTGGCCCAGTCCGCCCAGCTCAAAGCCCTCGGCCAGATTGGCTGCCGGGCGCTCCAGCCGCTGCGCCTCACTCTGGCTCAGCACACCCCGCCGTTGGGCGGCGGCAATGCAGACCACCAGGTCCACGCCGTGCTCCCTGTACAGTGCCTGCCACTGGCCAAGGAGGTCCTGCTCGTCCTGCGGCGGGGCTGCCAGCGCGCTGCCACTGTGTACCCCGTCGCCATAGAAGAACACCCGGTAGAGCCGGTGTCCCTGATCCACCAGGGCGCGGGCGAAGCGCACCGCAGTGGCAGCAGATTCGCCGGCGTGGGGTGCTGAATACACGACGAGGGAAAAGATCATCGGGGCCTGCAAACTAAAATGCCCCGCAGTGCGGGGCATTGAGGGTTCAGGTCACTGCGGGCAATCAGTCATCGGAAGCAAAACCGAAGATGTGCAGCAGGGAGGTGAACAGGTTCAGGATGTTCAGGTACAGGGAAGTGGTTGCCATCAGGTAGTTCGTCTCGCCGCCGTTCACGATACGGCTGGTGTCATACAGGATGAAACCGGAGAACAGCAGGGCGATGACGCCACTCAGGGCCACCTGGGCGATGGGCATGTAAACGCCAAAGAAACCGGCGATCATCATGCCGATGGCGCACACCAGTACGGCGATCAGGCCGACGAACAGGAAGCCGCCCATGAAGCTGAAGTCCTTGCGCGTGGTCAGCACATAGGCGGACAGGGCGAAGAAGATCAGGGCAGTGGTGCCGAGGGCCTGCATCACGACCTGGCCGCCGCTGGCCATACCCAGGTAGTGGTTGAGCAGCGGGCCAATGGAGGCGCCGAGGAGGCCGGTAAAGGCGAAGACCACACCGACGCCAGCAGCGGAGTTTGCGGTGCGCGGCAGAACGAACCATACCAGCGCGATGGCGGCGATGGAGCAGATGATGCCCATGCCGCGGCCCATGCCCACAGCCATGGCGATGCCGGCGGTGAAAGCACTGAACAGCACTGTCATGGCCAACAGGGCGTAGGTGTTGCGCAGTACCTTCGCCGATTCCGAGCGATCCAGTGCACGGGTCTGGGTATAAACTTGCGGCTGCATTGTTAGCGACTCCTGCTATTTAACGATTGAGACGAATCATATAGCTGGTTGGTTGGACCATCAAGTCAGCGGAAGGTTCTCCCGACCGAAAAGGCTATGGAGCAGGGCTTTCCTTGCTTTCTCCCTGATTTTTCTGTGGTTTTTGCCGCGTGGGCAGCTCGATATCGGTGATGAGCGGCAGGTGATCAGACGCCAGCCGGGTCAGTTCGGTGCTCGGCACCTGGATCTTCTTGACCCGCAGGTGGCGGTCCACGAACACATAGTCAATCCGTGCCTTGGGCATGCGGCTGAAGTAGGTGCCCTGGGGCTTGTAGCGGGGTGAGTGGAGCTGGGCATCGCGTAGTTGGGTGCACAGTAGTCTGTGTTCTGCAGAGTTGGGCAGGGCATTGAAGTCGCCGACCAGAATCTTTGCACCGCGGCAGTCCGGGTGGCCCAGCCACTCAGGGCCGAGTAATGCCTCTACCTGCGCCAGTCGCTCAGCCTTCTGCAGTCCGAGATGGGTGTTGAGGAGCTGGACTTTTGCGCCGTTCAGCTCGATCTCGACCCACAGCGCACCTCGGGGTTCATCCACTGTTGGCAGGAACCGGTTGCCGGAGCCCTCTGGCGGCCCCGGCAGGATGTCCCGTTTTACCAGATGCATGGGCAGGCGGGAGAGGATGGCATCTCCGTAGCGCTCCTCCTCCAGGTGGATGGCCGGGTGGAAATGGAATTCCATTTCGAGGAAATGCGCGATCTGCTGGGCCTGATCGACACTGCCGCTGCGCGGCCGGCTGACGTCCAGCTCCTGCAGGGCAACCACGTCCGGCTGGTAACGTGCGATGACCCGGGCAATCCGCTCTGGCGCGTAGCGACCGTCTACGCCCCGGCAGCTGTGCACGTTGTAAGTCATGACGCGGATGGTCCGGTCCGCCACCGGGCGGGGGATGGGAGACGGGGGCTGGGCCCGCTCGAGGAACGCCTGGGCGGTCTGGCGGAGGTCCTCGGCCCGCCAGTGGCCCTTGCGGGGGGCGCGGATGTCAGCCGGCAGCAGGCAGAAACCATGGGTCTCGTTCGGGCCGGGCCCGCCATGGCTGCCGTTCTCCACCGCGAACGTCATCGGCTCCTCGCCAGCGCACCAGCCGGACATGAGAAAATCCCCGGCATCCGGGTGCCGACAGAGCTTTTCCAGGTCTGCGGCGGTTTCATCCGGGAAGGGGTGCGCATCACCCATCAGCCAGTGGCCGTCCCGCGGCAGCTCCACAGGACCGCTGCGATGCCAGCCGCGGACCGGGGCGTCAGCACCATCTCCATCCTGGTAAAGGACCAGAGGCACGGAGGCTTTTTCGACGATCAGCTGTGCCACCCTGGCGCGTTGGGCCGGTTCGACGGGCAGGTTGTAGAGCATGGCCATGGGGCCCAGGGCCGCCAGTGCCAGGGGGGATTTCCCCTCCGTTTCACCGCTATCCACATCGGGGATGAGTTTCTCGATCCATTCGCTGCCAAACAGCCGTGCGCGTTGCAGCTGGTGACCGTGCCTGCCGGTGCTGCGGTAGTCATCGGTATCCTTGTGAAGCTCAGCCAGCGCCTCAGTCAGGGCCTCACCAATGCCCCGGCCGTGGCGGCTCTCGTAGGGTTCGGCGTGTTCCTGTCCGTGGTCGGACATAACCCACACATCATACTGACGACGCTCGGAGCGGTGGGCAGCCCGCCAGATTCGGGCAATGGCATCATCGATACCCTTGAGGGTCCAGTGGGCAAAGGCGGAGCTGGGACCACGGCGGTGGGACTGTTCGTCATAACCCAGGAGATTGACGTAGATGATGGGAAGGCCGCGGGCGATATCGATTTTTACACCAAACGTGCAGAGCTCCCGCATCAGGATGGTCACCGCCACCCGCGTGGGGACAAACATCAGTTCGCGCCAGACGTCCTGTCCGCCGATCATGCCGCGAATGGAATCGATCAGCGCGAGGAATGTCTCGACCACCAGAAGGGCCCCGGTGCGCACCAGGCCCCACAAGTTGCTGAGCAACAGCAGCAGTACCGTCCATGGGCTGGCCTCGCGCAGTGCTGGCCCCCATCCGCGGGAAGCCGGGCAGAAGTGGGCCTCGCCGTCACTGGTCCCCGCCCGAAACAGGCTCAGATAGCAACTTCCGTCCCGCAGCAGGGGGCGTTCACCGGAGGCTTCCAGTTTCTCTTCGACCCTCGCGGCGGCAGCAGGCTCATACATCCGCACCAGCTGATTGGTGTCACGCATCATGAAACCGAACGCAGGCACAACGGCGCGGACACCGTAGAAAAGTTCGGCCTGAACAGCAGGGGTGGTAGAGGGCACGCCGGGAAAGAGATGATGCAGCGAATAGTGTTCCTTGCGAATCAATCGCCGCAGAAATGGCATCCTCCGCTTTGCCAATGCCTTTTCCAGTTGTGGATAGGCGAGGCCATCTACCTGGATGATGACCAGCCCATAGTCGTTGGGATGGCTGTCACTGGTCGGCAGCTTGAGCAGCTTTGCCATCCACTCACTGCGGCTGAACTTGCGGCGCCAGCGACGCAGTGCTGTTTCAATCCGCGTCATCATGGTCAGGAGGACCGCGGTTGCGTCGTAGTGAAGGCGGCACCGGCAGCACTGGTGACGCCCTCGAGGATGTCCCACTGGGCACCGATCAGATTGCGCAGGCGCATCCACTGGGCGTAGAGCGAGTCGTCGAAGGCCCATTCCTGCTTGAGCAGTGGCTGGTAGAGGGACAGGGCTCTTTCAGCGCAGTTCTCCATGGAAAAGCTCTCGGCAGTCTCGAGGGCAGCCTTGCGGATAGCCTCCCGCTCAGCGGGCGGTTGTAAGTAGAGCCAGTCAATGGCGCTGGCAAATTCACGGCTGTTTTCACTGGAAACCAGACAACCGTTGATGCCGTTTTTGACCACTTCCCTCGTGCCGTTGGCATCGAGCGCGATCACCGGGGTTCCTGCAGCCATGGCCTCGGTGAGTACCATGCCCTGGGTTTCGCTGGTGGAGGCGAAAATGAAAGCATCCATCGCCCGGTAAGCATTGCGCTGCGGGGCGCCCTGCAGCGTGCCGGGCATATGCAGGCGGTCGCCCAGGCCGCGGGACTGAAACAGGTTTTCAATGGTTCGCGCACTGGGCCCGCTGCCCACCAACAGGAAGTGACTGTCGCTGTGCGCCTGCATGAATTCAGCGGCTGCGGCGGCGAGGAATTCCAGGTTTTTCTCCGGTGCCAACCGGCCCAGATGGCCGAGCAGGAATGCACTCTCCGGTATTCCGTACTGCCGGCGCGCGGCAGCACCATCGGCTGGCTCAAACTGCTCGGCAGCCACGCCGGTAGGAACCTCGGCGATGGGTGTGGTGACACCGCGGCTGCGCAGCAGCTCGGCAATGCTCTGGCTCGGCGCGAACACCAGGCTGGAAAGGTTGGCGTAGCGGGTCGCCAGCTCGATTACAAAGCGCTTCAGTGCCTGGGAATCCGCAGGCACATAGTGGGTGTAGCGCTCATAGAGCGTATGGTGGGTAAAGACCAGCGGAATTTCCCGGGATCGCGCAATGCGGAGAGCGGTCATCCCCAGCAGGAACGGATGGTGGGAGTGCACGATATCCGGCCGGAATTCGTCGAGTCGCTCGGACAGATCTCCGGAGAAGGGCAGCGCCACGGAGAAGTCACTGCCGTTGAAGTTTTGCAGGGCGTGAATCCGCAGGACGTCTTTTTCTGCGGGGTCCGTATCGGCAAAAGTCGGCGCAACCACCAGTACCCGGTGGCCGCGCTTCCGGTATTCCGCGCTGAAGGCGGCAACAGAGCGTGCAACACCGCCGACATGTGGCAGGTAGGTGTTGGTGAGCATGACGATGTTCACTGGGCTGTGAGCTCCACGCTGTTCTGGCCGTGCTGGACTACCACAGGCCTGTAACCGAGGGGCCGCACCTGCATCAGGGGCTCCCCATGGTACCAGTCGGCCTCCCAGGAAACCCGCGGCGTGCTCCCCGGCTGGATCTCCAGCGTGATGACACCGAAGCGCGTCAGGGCCGGGCCGAATCGAATCGTTTGATCGGCACCCTCGTCCGCGAGCCATTCCGGCGGCAGGCCGCTGGCAAGGACAAGCAGGTCACCCTCCTCACGCACGAAACAGTTTCTCTGCATCGCCACCCACTCTGCGGCCGCCCAGGCGTGCTGTCCATCGCCCATGCAGCCGCCAAAGGAGTGGGGATGGATGGCCTCCGGCCACTGCCCGGTCGGGGAGGCCAGTCTTGCCACATTGCGCATCAATTCAACGCAACGTGCGTCCCCGGCCCTGAGGAATACCTGGGCAATGTGCAGGGTCAGGTAGGCATTGATGCCGGAATGGATCATGTCCTGGAAAAAGCCGCCACTGACGAAGCACTTTTCCATCAGGAACTCTGCCAGGTCCAGCAAGCGTGGATCTTTTTCCGGGTAGAGCTGTAGCGGGTAGCCCGCAGCGATGGAACCGATGGCGCCGGCATCGAGGCGCCGGTTGGGGGAGGCGGGCATTGCCGGTCGGCCCAGGCGCTGTTCGCATCCGGCGAGGCTGTCATCGATCGTTTTCTGGAAGTCGTCTGCCTGCCTGGAAAACTCTTTCCCCTCCTCGCTGAGTCCATCGCGATCGCACATGGCCGCGGCCGCGCGCTGCCCGGCAACTCCCCAGAAGTCATCCCAGTAATAGCAATCATTGGGACCAAGGTGTTCGGCACTGAAGCCTGCCGGTAGCAGTCCGCCACAGGGAGAGCCGTCTTTGGGCAGGCGTTTCTTGTCGATCCAACGGGCGCCCCGCAGTACCGGGTCGTGCCAGGCGGTTTTCAGGGGCTTGTTGGTCAGTTGGCAGAAGAGGTCGAAGATCCATAGCGCTTCGCCATTGGAGTCCCATTCCCCATCCTGGGAGTGGAAGAAACCATCGCGTTTCTGCCGTTTGGGGAACTGGTCCAGCGCGCGCTCGGCCCGCTCTACGAGCCCGGCATGCAGCAGCGACTGGATCATGAAGGCCGCGTCGCGAAACCAGAAGCGCTTGTATGTGTAGGGACCCGGATAGACATCGGTGGGAGAATGCAGGATGAGCGTACGGATGGCTGCGTCGTACATGAACTGCAATTGCTGATCGGGTACCTGGAGGCGGCAATGGTTCGCCAGGTTCTCTGGCCAGCTGGGGGATAATCGGGACTGGTGGCGGCCGGCATGCAGCGGGATCCTGACCGAGATATCCAGTGGCTTGTCCGGTTCTAACCTGAACATCGCCGCAGCGGTGGCCATACCCACCTCGCATTCCCCATGGGTGCTGCCGCCCTCCTTATTGAGGTCGAGGTAGACATCTCCATGCCGGTAATCCGAGGCCAGGTGGTGATCCACAGGCCGGTCGAATTCCACCGCAAACTTCTCTTCCACCAGCCACTGCCGGCGGTTATCCCCGAGCCGGACCTTGTGCAGGAAGCTGACCCCCTCGGGGTTATAGGGCCGCAGCGACACAACCAGCCAGCCACCGGACTCGCTCTGTCCCTGCAGATCGAGCCGGCAGACACTGTCACTGGATTCGCGCTCGACCAGGGCGGTATTGCGCAGCCTTAGCCCGCCGGTTTCGCTGTCTGTAATGACGGCGATGTTATCCTCGCTGATATCGAGACGCTGCTGGCAGTCCCTGATCTTGGCCGGTACGAGTATCTGCCCGTCCTCCCCGAGCACCCAGGCATCGACAGACCAACCGTCATAGTGGGGAGTAAGCAGGCCGCGGGGATCGATGATGGGCATCTCCTCACAATCTGGCACTCCAACCGCTGTCCAGTTCCGATGGCTGAGATTGCAGTGGGTAATGGAGAATGCCCGCGGGATGAAAGACTCATCGGCGGGATCAAACTGGCGTTCCACCCAGTAAGGCCATACCCAGTCCAGGTTGTGCTGAATGACCTTGCTGTTCATCAGGGCGCGCGCATGGAATATCACGCCGGCACGCAATAGCTCAATGGGTTCCGCCACTTCCGACGGTTGGGCAAATTGTTGCAACCGCGCCATGACCGAAAGTGGATCCAGGAAACCGTGTGAGGTGGCGAACTTGCGAACAAAGAAACGCCACGGCAGCCATTTCATCCAGGGCATCAGAGATCCTCTTCCTCAATCTTTTCCGCCAGGGCCCGGCGAGCCATCCGGGTAAGCCCGATCAGCGCAACCACCGCCAACACAAAGCCAAGACCATACAGGGCCCATTGCACCGGCGTGCGTTCAGAACCGGTCTGGCCGAGTGTGGCCAGATCGGCAGCAATGGATCCCACATACACATTGTTGACGGTCAACGGGATGATGCCAATGAAGTTACCGATAACGAAGTCTTTCAGGCGGACCGGGGTCAGGCCGAAAAAATAGTTCGATAACTTGAAGGGGAATAGCGGCACCAGCCGTGTGAGCATGATCATCCGCCAGCCCTCCCGGCGCATGACCTCCCCGAGATGCGGGGGGCGGACATGGGACATCAGCCAGCGGGAAGGGCGTTCACCAAACAGGTAGCGCGCGATCAGGAAAGCGATGGTTGCACCCAATACCGTACCGATGACAACAAAAATGGTGCCCTTGACGACACCGAAGACAAAACCCGCTCCCATGGTGAAAATGACGCCTGGTGCCAGCACCACGATGGCCAGGGCCATGATCAATATAAAGAGCAGGCTCGCCTGCCAGCCCCGGCTGTCCAGCCACTGAAGCAGTTCGATCAGCTGGTCATCCAGATCGAAATAGAGCAGCAGTCCAACCGCCCCGGTTACGACCAGCACGCAGCCCGCAAGAAACAGAAGGTATTTATGCTTGGCCTGCATAAGGTGACTCGGACCGGTTTGAGAGTTGCCAACTTATAGCCTAGACAAGTGGTCGGTATGGTGCTGCGATCGCCTGGCCGAGCTGTTTCGGCTCGAACGGGGGCTCATCCGGATCCGCCCCTCCGCCATACGAAAAAGCCCGGCATGTGCCGGGCTGCGGGAGGAGGCGTGATTAAGGCAGGGATTAGCTTCGCTGCGCTCGCTGGTCTCCGCTGGCTGCGCGGGGGACTCGCGAAACACGCTCGGGACTGCGTAAACTCCGGCGCCCTAATTTGCTATGCAAATTGGTCGGCTCGAACGGGGGTTCTTATCCGGATCCGCCCCTTCACCATACGAAAAAGCCCGGCATTTGCCGGGCTCAGTTGTGGGGCAGGGATGAGCTTCGCTGCGCTCGCTGGTCTCCGCTGGCTTTGCCAGCTCCGGCTCGAACGGGGGTTCTTATCCGGATCCGCCCCTTCACCATACGAAAAAGCCCGGCATTTGCCGGGCTTTTTCGTATGGCGGAGGGGCAGGGATTCGAACCCTGGGACCTGTTACAGTCAACGGTTTTCAAGACCGCCGCTTTCGACCACTCAGCCACCCCTCCGAATTGTCTGGCGCATTATACCGGTCGATTTGTTGGGTACAAGTGGGCTGACAATTTTTTTAGGAACTTCAATGGGTTAGCCGCTTTTTTATACAAAGAGCGGCTAACCCGGGCAGGTTAACCTGCCTCGGCGTCGCTGCCGCTGTCGTTGGCCTGTTCGGCCTGCCGGGCGACCCGGGGATCATTGGCCGGTCGCTTCAGGTCGCGTGGTGCGTGCTGGATACCTGCGGGTTGCGCAGTGTCCAGCGGACGCTGCTCGCCAAGGTCGTGGTGCTCGGTCACGATGGCGAGCTCCTGCAGCGGACGCGGGTTTACACGCGGGTCATTGCTGGCACGGCTTCCCGCTGGCCGGGTTTCGGCCGGAGCGGCGGTTTCCTCTCCGCTGGCCGGGAGCGATTCCTCGGCAGCGACTTCCAGGGCGAACTCCTCGGCTTCTGAGGATGCGAAATCCGGCTTTATGTCTGCTGCCTCTGCGGGCTCAGCAGCCAGCTGGGTCTCACCTGCGGTCTCAGGTACGGCTACCTCAGTGACGCGCTCCGCGCGTTTGCTGCTGGCCGGCTCCACCGCCTCGGGTTGCGCAAGGGCAGTTTCTGCCGGGGCAACCTCTGTCGCGCTTTCGCTGGTGACAGCCTTACCGGTCGGTGCACTAGTCTCTGCTTTGGCGGAAACGGGGGCCGGTTCAGAAGCTTCGGCCGGCTCGCCTCCGGTGCGCTCTGTCGGCTGCTTCTCTGCCTCCGGCTGTTCGTCCGCCTTCGGCTGGGCAGCGGGCTTCTCGGCCGGGCTGGCAGCGACGGGCTGTTCCTTCTCCGCCTCCTGGCCTTCATCGGCGCCGGACGGTTGGGGACGCTTGGCGGGCTTTTGTGCTTCAGGCTTTTCGGCGTCTGCCCGCTGCTTGTCAGCGGAGACCTTTGCCTCACCCTCTGCCTCGTCGATCGCTTCGTTCACCTCGCGGTTGAGCTCTTCCTGGCCCTGGGCAACTGCCGCTGCTGCGGCGTTACCGCCCCTGCGGCCACGGCGGCGCGGCTGGGGACGGCCGCGGACATTGCTCGGGCGTCGCGCAGGGCGCTGCTCGTCGCCGGTCTGAGCGGAATCCTGCTCTGCTTCTTCCGCCTTGGCTTCGGCTGCAGTGGCTCCAGCTTGCTGCTCGTCACGACGACGACCCTCGCCACCACGGCGACGGCGACGGCGACGCTGGGGACGTTCGGCGCTGGTTTCACGGGATTCATCACGTTTTTCATCGCGGCGCTCTTCACGCTTGTCCTGCTTGCGTTCCTCGCGCTTGTCGGCACGCTTTTCTTCGCGGGGCTGCTCGCGCTTGTCGCCCTCATCGCGGCGACGCTGGCCGCGGTTGCCACGACCGCCGCGACGCTGGCCGCGGTTGCGCTGCTGGTAGTTCTTACCGCCGCCCTTGGCTTTCTTGTGCTTCTTGGTGGTGTCTTCTTCACCTGAGAACAGGGCGGCGATTGCGGCAATCAGTCGCTTGATCAGACCGGTTTCCGTGCTCTCTTCCTCCTTCTGCTTCTGCTTCTGTTTTTGCTTGGGCTTGGCAGTAGGGGTAGGGGCCGGGGCTGTGTGGGTGATCTGCTGCACAGCGGGCTGGGCGATGGGGCGCAGGGGTTCTTCTTCCGCCCTGGAGGTGTCCTCGATGGTGCCGGAGATCTTGTAGGAAGTCTCCAGGGTGGACGTGTCGTCGTCGCGCAGACGCAGCACCTCGAAATGCGGGGTCTCAAGCTCTGCATTCGGCACTACGACAACGCGAGTCTTGTTGCGGGACTCGATGTTGGTGATCGCACTGCGCTTTTCATTCAGCAGGTAGGTGGCCACATTGACCGGGCAGATTGCACGGATCTCTGCACTGCGCTCCTTCTTGGCCTCCTCTTCAACCAGTCGCAGGATGGAGAGTGCGAGGGACTTGGTTCCGCGAATGGTGCCCTGGCCGCTGCAGCGGGGGCAGACGCGAAAGGTGGTCTCTCCCAGGGATGGGCGCAGGCGCTGGCGGGACATCTCCAGCAGGCCGAAGCGGGAGATGCGGCCGATCTGGACCCGGGCGCGGTCCATGCTGAGGGCCTTCTCCATGCGCTTCTCGACTTCACGCTGGTTGGACTTGTTCTGCATGTCGATGAAATCGATCACTACCAGGCCGCCCATGTCACGCAGGCGCAGCTGGCGGGCGATTTCGTCTGCCGCTTCCAGGTTGATGTTGCGGGCAGTCTCCTCGATATCTCCACCCTTGGTGGCCCGGGAAGAGTTGATGTCGATGGAAACCAGGGCTTCGGTCACATCGATCACGATGGAACCGCCGCTGGGTAACTTCACTTCGCGCTCGAAGGCGGTCTCGATCTGGCTCTCAATCTGGTAACGATTGAAGAGCGGGATCGCATCCTCGTAGTACTTCACCTTGCTGGCATACTGGGGCATGACCTGGCGCGCGAATTCCGCCGCCAGTTGGTAGGCACCCTTGTCATCAACGATGACTTCGCCAATGTCGTCCCGCATGTAATCGCGGATCGCGCGGATGATGACGTTGCTTTCCTGGAACAGGAAGTGGGGGGCCTTGGAGGTGTCCGCCTCAGTCTTGATGGCATCCCACAGTTGCAGCAGGTAGTTGAGGTCCCACTGCAGCTCTTCACCGCTGCGGCCTACGCCTGCGGTCCGCACGATAATGCCCATACCGGAGGGGACTTCCACATCGGAGAGTGCATCGCGAAGCTCGGAGCGCTCATCGCCTTCGATACGGCGTGAGATACCGCCGGCGCGGGGATTGTTCGGCATCAGTACCAGGTAGCGGCCTGCCAGGCTGATGAAAGTGGTCAGCGCCGCCCCCTTGTTGCCGCGCTCTTCCTTGTCCACCTGGACGATGACTTCCATGCCCTCTTTGACCACGTCCTTGATCTTGACGCGACCGTCGATGTCCTTGGGTTGTTTCAGGAAGTATTCGCGGGAAATCTCTTTAAGGGGCAGGAAGCCGTGGCGTTCTTCGCCGTAGTCGACGAAAGCGGCCTCGAGAGAAGGTTCTACACGGGTAATCTTGCCCTTGTAGATGTTCGCCTTTTTCTGCTGGCGAGTGCGGTTTTCGATATCCAGGTCGTAAAGCCACTGGCCGTCAACCAGGGCAACGCGCAACTCCTCGGGCTGAGTTGCATTGATCAGCATTCTCTTCATGCGTGTCGTTAGTCCTTGCATTGCGCAAAGGCATGACACTGAAGTTCGCAGGCTCTTTGTGCCCCCGCACAAGCGGGGCAGGCAGGAACCACCAACCCAATCCACGGCCTGAAATCCACAGGCGGTGGCAGGGGCAGTCTCACTGCTGAAACTCAGGGCATCGCACACTAACGTGATGCCCATCGGTACCTTTAGCACCAGTATGTCAGTACTACCCGGTTTCGCTCCGGCCTCTCTGAGGCGGTACTCCCGGGCGCCGCCCCGATATCTTGGTAACTCGGGCGGCGAGGTTCACGTCTTTTCTAGGCTCTGTCTCCGGCTGGCTTTTGGCCGGGCCCTCTGATCCTGTGTTTTGTGTCTCCGGAAGCCGGGTAACCGATGCTTTCCGGGCTGCCAGTGCGGTCGCTGGCACATTTCAACAGAGCGGGACGCAAGTAATTGAGTCTTCTACTTCAAGCGCTGCGGGCTTCAGCCCGTCTTACCTTCGCATAAACACCCGCCATCAGGCGGGACCTTGTGGCCGACGAGGTGCTCCGGAATTCTGACTTGAGAGCGACCTGGTCGGCGGAGTTTTGTTGATGACGTGCTGTTCACACGCACCGGCCGATTGGCGGTATTTTCTCTGGAACGGTGTCTGTGACTACTTCAAGGTGCCGCACACCGCCGAAAACCAGCCCAATTCAGGCCGGCCGAATATAGCACGGGGGCCGGGACGCTTCAATTGGCAGCCCGGGGTCGTTATCATTCGCCAATGCGAAGTAAACATCCTCCCGCCAGGGCCGCAGAGGCCGGCAACTCCACAACCCGTCAAGGGGCTGCCTCGCCCGGCGTTCAGTTCCTGACCGTCCCCGCTGATCTGGCCGGCCAGCGGATCGACAATTTCCTGCAGTCGCGCCTGAAGGGCGTGCCGCGCTCGCGGATCTACCGGATCCTGCGCAAGGGGGAGGTGCGCGTGAACAAGGGGCGGGTGAAGGCCGAATACAAGCTGCAGCCGGGGGACGTCGTGCGCGTGCCGCCCATACGCACAGCGGAGCAGGCGCCGGCACCGGTCGCCGGGGATCAGCTGCGCCAGCTGGTGGAGGCATCCATACTCTATGATGCAAACGGCCTGCTGGTGATCAACAAGCCTGCCGGATTGGCCGTTCATGGTGGTAGTGGGGTGCGGTTGGGGCTGATCGAGGTGCTGCGCCAGATGTTCCCGGAGAGTCAGTTTCTGGAGCTGGTGCACCGGCTGGACCGGGACACCAGTGGTGCGATCATGGTGGCCCGCAAGCGTGCCGTGTTGACGCACGTGCAGGGCGATTTGCGGGCGGGGCGTCTGGAAAAGTCCTATCTGGCCCTTGCGGTCGGTAAGTGGCCGCGGGGACGGCGCCTGGTCGAGGCGCCCCTGCGCAAGAATACACTCAAGAGTGGCGAGCGCATGGTGTCGGTTGATCCGGAGGGCAAGCCCAGTGAGACCCGCTTCCAGGTGCTCGAGCGCTTTCGCGGTGCTACGCTGCTCGCGGCGGAGCCAGTCACCGGTCGCACCCACCAGATTCGTGTTCACGCCCAGTTTGTGGGCTGCCCCCTGGCGGGAGACAGCAAGTACGCCACCGATGAGGCCAACCGGGCATTCCGCGAAGTCGGCCTGAAGCGACTATTCCTTCATTCCTCCGTGGTCGGTTGTTCGCTGCCCGGCGGGCAGGAAGTGAGGGTGGAGGCGCCCCTGTCCGAAGAGCTGGAGTCGGTGTTGGCCGAACTGCGCTCCGGGACTGGGGTTCCCCTGCAGCCTTGACCCCCTGATAGCTGAGACTGGACTCCAAGATGCTGGTAATTCTCGATTGGGACGGAACCGTATGTAACTCTGAGGCCCGGATCGTGTCCTGCATACAGCGTGCTGCCGACCGGGCAGGACTGCCGGTGCTGCACCCGGAGGCGATCGGAAACATCATCGGGCTTGGCCTGCCGGAGGCAATCAGCAGCCTTTTCCCGGAGGCTTCGATGGGGCAGAGGGACAGCATGCGCCTGTATTATGCCGACGAGTGGATGGCAGCCCGTTCCGAGCCGCTGCCGTTGTTCGACGGAGTCCTGGAGACCCTCGACCGGCTGCAGAGCGACGGCCACAGCCTGGCGGTCGCGACCGGCAAGAGCCGGCGTGGCCTGAATCGCGAATTCGAGGACCACGGCCTGGGCGGGCTCTTTGTGGCCAGTCGCTGTGCCGACGAAACCGCTTCAAAGCCACACCCGCGGATGTTGCAGGAGTTGCTGAAGGCAACCCGGAGCCCTGTTGGCGAGGCAGTCATGGTGGGAGACACCGTGTACGACCTGCAGATGGCGGCTGCCCTCGACATGGCGGCCATCGGTGTCAGTTACGGAGTGCACCACCCGGAGCGGCTGCAAGCCTGCAAGCCCAGGGCCATCATCGACCACTTTTCCGAACTGTTGCACTGGCCGCCACTGGTCCCCTGAGCAGGGGCTGGGCGAGCCTTCAGGGTTCACCTAGTGGGAACACCCCGAAAGTCTGCAACAGGTCGACCAGTCGAATTAATGGAAGTCCGATCAGTGAATTGTGGTCCGAACCTTCCATTTTTTCGAATAAGGCGATCCCCAACCCTTCCACTTTGAATGACCCGGCACAGTCGAAAGGCTGCTCGCGGTCAACATAATTGACGATCTGGCGCTCCGAGAGTTTGCGGAAGTAAACGGCGAAACGATCGACCTCATTGCGCAAGATCCCGCTACCCGTGTCCAGCACCGAGATCCCGGTGTGAAAGATTACCCGCCTGCCGCTGCTTTCCCGTAGCTGTGCCACGGCGGCTTCGCGGTTGCCGGGCTTGCCTAGCGGTTTCCCCTCCAGGTCGGCGACCTGGTCCGAACCGATGATCAGTGCATCACGGAAGGTTCCGGCCAGAGCCCGGGCCTTCTCTGCAGCCAGCCGGGCGGCGAGGGTGGCTGGCGTCTCGCCAGGCAATGCTGCTTCATTTATATGTGGTGAGACCGACTCGAACGGCAGGCCGAGCTGGCCCAGGAGCTGCCGGCGGTAAGGGGAGCTGGAGGCTAGAATCAGAGAGCGGGGCATGATTTCTCCGGAGCTGCTGGGGCCTGCAGGGGCGTTGTTGAGGTCCAATGTAGCGGCGGTTGAATTGTTTTGACAAGGGTATGGTGAGTCCATAGAATTGCGCGCTTATGTCGACCCCCTCCCTGTGTTCGCGGCGCTTTCGCAGCTGTTGAGGAACACCGAGAGGGGCACTTGGCACCAGAGTTCAGGGAGGTTCCGGGAATGGCTGGTGGTACGAAGCAGCACGCGGACGTGATCCCTAAAATTGTGGACGCGCGCAAGCTGGTACAGCGGGAGCAGGTGCTCTCGGGCACCGTGCCTGCTGAAGCCCTGGAGAGACTTCTGGCGGCAGTCGAGTCGGTGGATGGCGATGTGCGCGCCGAACTGAGTTTCAGTCGCGACCTCAACCGCCACCTCGTCGTCGAAGGCGGGGTGAGCTGCAATGTCCAGCTGCTGTGCCAGCGCTGTTTACAGCCCAAGCCCGAGACTGTCGATGCCCCGGTACGGTGGGGAATTGTCTGGTCCGAGGAACAGGGCAAATCATTGCCGAGGGATCTGGACCCGGTGATACAGGAGGGCGAGGAGCTCAACCTGTATCAGGTGTTGGAAGATGAGATTTTGCTCAACCTGCCAATGGTGGCTTACCACGAAGAGGAGTGTGTCGCTCGCGACAGATTCCAGTTCGGGGATGATTCACAGGAGGCGGAGGAGCAGCGGGAAAACCCCTTTAAAGTGCTGGAACAGTTGAAGGGTTCGTCGGGCAAATCCTAGTGGTTGCCGACGGGTTGGGCTCGCCGGTAGGCGCCCCGGTTCCAGTGTAATTTGGTTATTTTAGGAGCAAGCCATGGCTGTTCAGCAAAACAAAAAGACTCGTTCCCGTCGCGGTATGCGTCGTTCCCACGACGCCCTCGGCGCAGGTGCGGCTCTGTCTGTCGACCCGACTACCGGCGAAAAGCATCGTCGCCACCACGTGACCAAAGACGGTTTCTACCGCGGTCGCAAGGTGATCGAAGTCGGCGGCTCTGAAGAAGAGTAAAGCTTGTCCAGCCAATTACGATTGGCCGTGGATGCGATGGGCGGGGACTTAGGTCCCCGCTCTGTCGTTCCGGCCTGCATAAGATTCCTCCGCCGGTTCCCGCTGGCGAGTCTGAAGCTCTATGGTCCTCCCGCGCAGCTTCAGGACCTCCTCAACGAATTCAATTTCTCTCCTGTTGCTGATCGCCTGGAAGTCGTGCCCTGTGAGCAGGTCGTGACTCAGCAGTGCAATCCCGTTCACGCCCTGCGCAGAAAGCGCGAATCCTCCATGGCCTGCGCCCTCCAGGCGGTTGCTGACGGGGAAGCGGATGCGGTGGTGACTTCAGGCAACACCGGCGCCCTGCTGGCACTCAGTCGCAGCATCCTCGGGACTATCGAGGGCGTACGGCGCCCGGCGCTGGGCAAGTCGCTCCCGGCTGAATCCGGTTCCTGCTTCCTGCTCGACCTGGGCGCCAATATCGACTGTTCGGCGGAGGATCTGGTGCAATTTGCGCGCATGGGGATCGAAGCCCAGCGGGTTCATACCGGCAAGCGGGAAATGAAAGTCGCGCTGCTCAACATCGGGGCGGAGGCCCACAAGGGAACTGAAGAGATTCGACGGGCCGCTGAGCTCTTCCAGGCGGACCCGGGGATCGGCTATTTTGGTTTCGTCGAGGGGCACGATATTTTCACCGGTGTTGCTGATGTTGTTGTCTGCGATGGACTCATGGGTAACGTAGCGATGAAATCCGCTGAAGGCGTGATTCGACTCATGGGTCAAAAGGCGTTCACCTTTGAGCGAAAGGGGCCGATTCAGCGTTTTTTTGGCCAATTAGCCATAAAATTGTTGCGAAAATGGCGCACACAGGTGGAACCCGCCCGCTATAATGGCGCCAGCTTTTTGGGGGTAAAAGGCAACGTCATCAAGAGTCACGGTGGTGCCAGTAGTGAGGCGTTTTACCGGGCTATGATCACTGCCAAAGAGTGCGCCGAGGCAGACCTCGCCACCCGACTGAGTCGGGCACTGGCACCGTAAGCCCGCCGCGTCCCCCTACCGCCAACCAGGTTAAAGGATGTTCCATGACCAGTGCACGGCTCGCTTTCGTATTTCCCGGCCAGGGCTCCCAGCAGGTAGGCATGCTGGCCGAAGCTGCAGCGGAATTTCCCCAGGTAAAACAGACCTTTTCTGAGGCCTCCGGTGTGCTTGGCTATGATCTCTGGGATCTGAGCCAGAACGGCGAGCAGGCAGACCTCAACCTCACAGAGAGAACCCAGCCGCTCCTCCTCTCCGCCAGCGTGGCGTTATACCGGGTATGGGTTGCCCGCGGTGGAGCAGTTCCCGCACGCATGGCCGGGCACAGCCTGGGAGAGTGGTCCGCGCTGGTGTGCGCCGGAGTGCTCGACTTCAAGGATGCAGTGCGCCTTGTGCGTGAGCGTGGACGACTGATGCAGGAAGCGGTGCCGGCAGGCGAGGGGGCAATGGCTGCGGTGATTGGCCTCGAGGACAGTGCCGTCGAGGCCGCCTGTGTCGAAGCTGCGCAGGGCGATGTTGTTGCTGCCGTCAACTATAACTCACCGGGCCAGGTGGTAATTGCCGGCGGCAGTGATGCGGTTGCACGTGCGATCGAGGCATGCAAGGCCGCAGGCGCCAAACGCGCCATGCCGCTGCCGGTCAGCGCCCCGTTCCATACCGAGCTGATGCGCCCCGCTGCGGAAAAACTCGCGCCACAGATTGATGCGACAGAGTTCCGCTCACCCGAGGTGCCGGTCGTGCACAATGTGCATGCAAAAACTGAATCCGATCCGGCGCTGATCAAGCGCCTGATGGTAGAGCAGATATACAGCCCGGTGCGCTGGACCTCCTGCGTGCAGGCGATGGCCGCGGATGGTATCGACACTCTGGTAGAGTGCGGGCCCGGTAAAGTTCTGGCGGGCCTGGCCAAGCGAATAGACCGACAGCTCGGCAGCCACAACATTGAGGCGCCGGCTCAGCTGCAGGAAGTACTGCAGGCGACTGCACAGTAATCCCGCTCGGCGGGAACGGGAGAAAGAATGACTTTGAATACCTCTTTGAAAGATCGCGTGGCCCTGGTCACCGGTGCCAGTCGTGGCATTGGTGCAGCGATTGCCGATATGCTCGGGGAGCAGGGTGCAACGGTTATCGGTACCGCGACCAGTGAGGGTGGGGCGGCAAAAATCGCCCAGCGCTTCGCCGAAAAAGGCATTGCCGGCAGCGGCCTGGTGCTGGATGTCACCAGCGCCGACAGTGTTGCGGCCCTGCTCGAAAAGGTAAAGGCAGACTTCGGCGCGCCGACCATTCTGGTCAACAATGCAGGCATCACTAAAGACAACCTGCTGATGCGCATGAAGGATGATGAGTGGGCCTCGGTCCTGGAGACCAACCTGACTGCAGTCTACCGCGTCACCAAGGCATGCCTGCGGGACATGACCAAGGCGCGCTGGGGGCGCATCATCAATATCAGCTCCGTCGTGGGTAGCATGGGTAACGCCGGTCAGGCCAACTATGCCGCTACAAAGGCCGGGGTTGCAGGGTTCGGCCGCTCTCTCGCGGCTGAGGTAGGCTCGCGCGGCATTACCGTCAACACTGTTGCGCCGGGCTTTATCGACACTGATATGACCAAAGTGCTTCCCGAAGCCCAGCGCGAGGTGCTGATGAGCAAGATTCCGCTTGGGCGTCTGGGCGCCCCGGAAGAGATAGCTTCCGTTGTCGCTTTTTTAGCCAGCGAAGCGGGTGGCTATGTGACCGGCGAGACCATTCATGTGAATGGCGGTATGTATATGGCTTGAGTCAGCCTCTAGAAAGCTGATCTAAGTCATTGATCGTAAAAGAGTTTATAGAATTGCAGATGGCCGTGTGAGGCGGTGCATTACATCCCGAAAAAATCAGGGTACAATGCCGCCTCGCATTATCCGGAAGCTGTGTGAGCCGGTCGTTTACTTTTTTGTTAAAAACAGTAAGAAAGCAGTAGCGACCAAAACAGATTTTTATCCACTAGGAGTTAAATTGAATCATGAGCAGCATTGAAGAGCGCGTAAAAAAGATCGTTGCTGAACAGCTGGGCGTTAAGGAAGAAGACGTAAAACCTGAAGCCTCTTTTGTTGAAGATCTGGGCGCTGACTCCCTCGACACAGTTGAGTTGGTAATGGCTCTCGAGGAGGAATTCGAAACCGAGATTCCCGACGAAGAAGCTGAAAAAATTACAACTGTCCAGCTGGCTATCGATTACATCAAGGAAAACCTTGGTTAATCCCAGCTGGGAAGTTTAGGTTACGGGTCGACGCACTGTGCCCGAAACCATGTGTACTGCGAGAGCCGTCCTATGTTGCATAGAACGGCTTTCGTTTTATTAGCGCCAAGGAAAAGTGACTGCACTTCGGCGCAAGGTCCGGCAGTGCTGGGCCAAAGGTGCAGCGCACAGTAGATATTCGGGGGAAGACGAGTGTCGCGTAGAAGAGTAGTCGTTACCGGAATGGGAATGGTGAGCCCGCTGGGGAACACCGTTGATGAAACCTGGTCCGGAATCCTCGCGGGCACCAGCGGTGCCGGACCGATTGACAAGTTTGATGTCTCTGCCTTTTCCACCCGCTTTGCGGCGATGGTAAAAGACTTTGACCCGACGCCGTATATGGCAGCCAAAGACGCACGCAAGATGGATATGTTCCTGCAGTATGGAATGGTCGCGGCCATTCAGGCGGTAGAGAACAGCGGTCTTGACGTGACCGAAGACAATGCGCCCCGTGTCGGAGCCTGCATCGGTTCCGGTATGGGCGGGATTGCGGCGATCGAGGACAATGCGATGCTGATCGCAGAGAAGGGCCCGCGTCGGGTTTCCCCCTTCTTTGTTCCCGGGGCCATCATCAATATGGTTGCCGGCAATATCTCCATCAAATACGGCATGAAAGGCCCGAACCTTTCCACCACCACTGCGTGTACCACCGGTACCCACGCTGTTGGTCTCGGTTTGCGTGCAATCCAATATGGCGATGCCGATGTCATGGTGTGCGGTGGTGCCGAAATGGTCACGACCCCTGTTGGACTCGGCGGTTTCTGTGCTGCACGTGCACTCTCTACCCGCAATGACGACCCGAAGACTGCCAGCCGACCCTGGGATCAGGACCGGGATGGCTTTGTTCTCGGTGAGGGTGCGGGTGTCCTCGTGCTGGAAGAGTATGAACACGCCAAGGCCCGGGGTGCGACGATTCTCGCAGAGCTCGCCGGCTTTGGCATGAGTGGTGACGCCCACCACATGACTTCTCCGCCCGAAGATGGGGCTGGCGCGGCACTGTCCATGCGCAATGCGCTGAATGATGCCCAGCTTGGCCCCGAAGGTGTCCAGTACATCAATGCCCACGGCACCTCGACTCCCCTTGGGGACAAGGCGGAGATTCAGGCTGTGCGAGCCGTATTTGGCGAAATCGCAGGAGGCCTTGCGGTAAGCTCCACCAAGTCGATGACCGGCCACCTGCTCGGTGCTGCAGGCGCGATCGAGGCGATTTTCTCGGTGCTTGCCATCCGTGACCAGGTCGCACCGCCAACGATCAACCTGGAGAATCCGGACGCAGCCTGTGAGGGTATTAATCTGGTGCCCGGAGAGGCCCAGAAAATGCCTATCGATGCGGTGTTGTCGAATTCATTCGGGTTCGGTGGCACCAACGGATCCCTGATCTTCAAGCGCGTCTGATGCGCCCGGGGGCCCGCCATTCCGGGCGGGCGCCCCCTCAGGCACTTCTCAATGCACCTTCCCCTGCGATTCATCAGTGGTCACCCATCTGACATCCTGCCCGATGATGTGCAGATTGAGCGTGGCCTGCTCGAAACCATGCGTGGCAACCGCCGTGGCGTGCCACTCTGGCCCTATCATCGGGCTCGTCTCATGCGCAGTCATCAGGTGTCAAACGCCGTACTGGACGATATCAGCCACTTTCTCACCAGGGTTTCCAGATTCGCTGATGGGGATCTGCGGCTGCGCCTTCGCATCGGGTTTTTCTGTGGCGAACCCCACTGGGACCTTCAGATAGAACCTTTGGTGACACCTCCCGGTCTAGATGATGGCGTGACGCTGCAACTTTGCGAGACCAGGCTCCTGTGTCGAGAAACTGCCAACCCGGGCTGCAAAGAGCTGGCTCGCTCGCGATATAATCGCGCCATGGCCGAACTGCCCCGCCGGGATCTGCTCCACGATGGGTTGATGCTGGATGAACGGGGGCGACTGGTGGAGACACTTCGCTGTAACCTTCTGCTCTGGCTGGGTGACGGCTGGGTTACGCCAGATCTCACAAATTGTGGTGTCCGCGGGGTCATGCGCGACTGGCTCAGCGAGCGAGTGCCGATTCGGGAGGCTGCCCTTGACCGGGCAGATCTGGGGTCTGCAGAGGAGGTTGCGGTCTGTAACAGTGTCCGGGGCGTTCTTCCCGTTCGGGCGCTGGATTGCATGCACAAGTGGGCAGCAGGTCGGCAGACAGCGTATTTACAGAATCTGGTGGTTGAACAGCTGTGGTAGATAAGAAAAAAACCAAAGAGAAAAAGCGTCCTTTGCGTCTGTTGCTAGCGGGCCTGCTCCTGTTCCTGGTCACTGCCGGCATTGCCGCACTGGGGCTCCAGAAGAGCCTGGTGCAGCCGCTGGCAGTGGAAGAGGGCGGACTGCGGTTTCAGGTCGAGTCAGGCAGCAACCTGTCCAGGGTGTTGCGGGACCTGCAGTCGAAGGGAGTGGTGAAGTGGCCCCGACTCGTGTTGCTCTACGCCTACTGGCAGGAAAAAACCGGCATCCACGCAGGCGAGTACCTGCTGCCCAAGGGGACCAACGCCATGGATCTGGTGGAGCGGCTGCATCGCGGTGATGTGACCCGCTACCGTCTGACCCTGGTTGAGGGCTGGACTGCAAGGCAGGCGCTGGAGCAAATCCGCGCTGGCCGTAACGTCGTCAAGACTGAAGCCGGGCGCTCCACAGAGAGTGCCGCTGAAGCACTGCAGCTGGAAGCACCCAGCCTGGAGGGGTGGATCTTTCCTGATACCTACATCTATCGCTCCGGTACCACGGATATCGAGCTGCTGAAGCAGGCCCATGAGCGCATGCGCAGGGTGCTCGCAGATGAGTGGCAGCAGCGGAGCGATGCCCTGCCGTTTGATACGCCGGAAGAAGCGCTGATCCTTGCCTCGCTGATTGAGAAGGAGACCGGGCAACCGTCCGAGCGGGACGAAATTGCCGGTGTCTTTGTTCGCAGGTTGAAGCGGGGGATGCGCCTGCAGACGGATCCCACGGTCATCTACGGTCTGGGAGAAGACTTCGATGGCGACCTGCGTCGCTCCCACCTGCGTGAAGCCACTCCGTATAACACCTATGTGATCAAGGGGCTGCCACCCACTCCCATTGCGCTGCCCGGGCGTGAGGCCATTCGTGCGGCACTGAACCCGAAGGAGGGTGACAGCCTGTTTTTTGTCGCCAAGGGCGATGGCTATCATCACTTCTCCGTAACCCTGGACGAACACAACCGCGCAGTCCGCGAGTACCAGCTGAAGCGACGTGCGGATTACCGCTCGAGCCCGGGAAAAGAGAACTGATTATGCCGCGCGGAAAGTTCATTACTCTCGAGGGCGGGGAAGGGGTCGGGAAATCCACCAATCTACGCTTTATTACCGATTGGATGCGCAGCAGGGATGTCGAGTTCATCCAGACCCGTGAGCCGGGCGGGACTCCTCTCGCCGAACAGCTGCGGGCCCTGCTGCTGGAAAACCGCGATGAAACCGTCGACCCCACGGCAGAGCTGCTGATGGTATTTGCGGCCAGGGCGCAGCATCTTGCTGAAGTGATCAAACCAGCCCTGGAGCGAGGTGCCTGGGTTATCTGTGACCGATTCACGGACGCGACTTACGCTTACCAGGGCGGCGGCCGCGGACTCAACCGTGCGCTGATCGCGCAGCTGGAGCAGACCGTCCAGGGTGAGCTGAGGCCGGACCGGGTACTGCTGCTCGACCTGGATCCCGAGGTCGGCCTGTCACGGGCCGCTGCGACCGGCGCGGCGGACCGGTTCGAGAGCGAGAAGCTGGAATTCTTTCACAAGGTTCGCGATGCCTACCTGGCCCGGGCGAGCGCTGTCCCGGAACGTTACGCCGTGGTGAATGCGGCTTTACCCATCGAAGAGGTTCAGCGACAACTGGCTGCTGAACTGGAAAGGCTGCTCGACCAGCCCTGACCTCATCCCACCAAGGAACAGAGCCCTTGTCCCAAGCAGATGCCCAGAATGCCCCGATACCGTCGCCGCTGCCCTGGCAGAGGGATGCCTGGTCGCGTCTCGGCGGCCAGTGGCACGCCGGACGCTGCCCCCATGCGCTGTTGTTGAGTGGCCAGGCAGGGCTGGGCAAACGCCGTTTCGCCGAGGCGTTCGCAGCCATGGTGCTTTGTGACTCCCCCAGACAGGGCCTTGCCTGTGGCGACTGCCGCGGTTGCCGGCTCTGGCGGGCGGGTTCCCACCCGGATTTCCTGCGCGTTGAACCCGAGAAGGAAGGCGGTCCCATCAAGGTCGAGCAGGTTCGCCAGCTTGGCGGCTTCGTCGGGCAAACCAGCGGCAGGGAGGGGGCGAGGGTTGTTCTGCTGGCCCCGGCCGAGGCGATGAACGTGAATGCGGCAAACGCCTTGCTCAAGAATCTCGAGGAGCCTGCCTCCTCGGTGATCTTGCTGTTGATCAGCGATGCCCCCGCCGGGCTACTTCCCACAATCCGCAGTCGCTGCCAGACGGTCCCTTTCCCGGCCCCCACTGCCGAGTCGGCGTTGCAGTGGCTCAGGGATGGGGGGCTTGAGGGGGCTGCCGCGCGCAGCGCCCTTGCTGTGGCCGGGGGTGCTCCTCTGCGGGCGCTGGCCCTGGCCGAGCCGGAATCGCTGGAATTGCGCGAGCAGTTTCTCACCGACCTTGTCGAATTGTCTGAGGGGCGCAGCTCCCCCGTCAGCCTGGCAGGCCGTTGGGAGTCACCCGGTGAGGGCTGTGAATTGACGGAGCTGCTGCTTTTCTGGCAACAGTGGGTCGTGCAGATGCTGCGGGCCCGCAGTAGCGATAGCGGCGTGGACGAGCAAATCGGGCGTTTTCTGCAAAGTCTGCCGGGAAGCGGTGCCGGGGCGCTGCGGCCGCTATTCTCCTTCTATGATCAGTTGCTCAAGGCGCGACAGGCGTTGGCAGGCGGCTCGAACCCTAATCGACGCCTGCTGATGGAGGAACTGCTGATCCGCTGGGCGCGTCTGTATGGGGTGTAAATCGGACTCTGGGCCGCTGTCTGGACACAGCCGGCACGCTCAGATAAGTTAGCGGCAATAACGAACAACGAGGTCTGGCCATGAAAGGCATGGGGGGCGGTGCCCGCAACGGTATCCTTTCACTGAAGATTCAGGACAAGTCAGTGCTTTACGCGGCCTACATGCCGTTCGTCAAGAATGGCGGCCTGTTTATCAGTACCGACAAGTCCTACAACCTGGGTGACGAGGTGTTTCTGCTGCTCAGCCTGATGGAGGAGCCGGAAAAGGTGCCGGTAGCCGGAAAGGTGGTGTGGATCACACCCGCCGGAGCCCAGGGCAACCGGACTCCGGGTATCGGTGTGCAGTTCAGTGACAAGGACAATATCGCCCAGGGCAAGATCGAGACCTATCTGGCCGGTTCCCTCGAATCCAGCCGCCCAACGCACACACTGTAAACTTCTCCGGAAACCGAGGTGCCCAAGTGTCTTCTGAATCCAGCCACCCGCAAGCTGAAGGCGGTTCCACAGCGGGCGGAGAGACACCGCTGCTGGTGGATTCCCATTGCCACCTGGACCGACTAAAACTCGATCAGTTCGATGGTGATCTCAATGCGGCGCTGGATCTCGCCCGAAGCCGCGGGGTCAGTAAATTTCTCTGCGTCGGTATCAGTCTCGACAACGTTGAAAGGGTGGTTGCCATCGCCGGGGCCCATCCCGATGTTGTCTGCTCCGTCGGTATACATCCGTTGGATGTGGACTCCGGTACAGCGGGTGTCGAGAGGCTGCTCGAGCTGGCAGAAAAGCCCGGGGTAGTGGCCCTGGGGGAGACCGGACTGGATTATTACTACAGCACTGATACCCGTGAAAGCCAGCAGGAGAGCTTTACTGCGCACCTGCAGGCAGCAGGGAAGGCTGGGTTGCCGGTAATCGTCCATACCCGGGATGCCCGCGAAGACACGATTGACCTGATCCGGCAGCATGGCAACCCCGAACATGCGGGCGTCCTGCATTGCTTCACCGAGAGCTGGGAAATGGCCCGCGCAGCTCTCGACTTGAACTACTACATCTCGCTGTCAGGTATCGTGACTTTCCGCAATGCGGAGGAGCTGCGGGATGTAGCGCGAAAGCTACCGCTCGATCGGCTGCTGGTGGAGACCGACTCCCCCTATCTGGCTCCGGTTCCGTACCGCGGCAAACCGAACATCCCCGCCTACGTTCGCGAGGTGGCGGAATTCATTGCCGAGTTGCGCGGGATTCCGTATGCGCAACTCGCAGAGATTACAACCGAAAATTTCTATCGACTTTTCCCCCGTGCGGTCTGAGCACGCAAAAGGTTTCCCCATGATGAAAGAACAATTGCAGGTGATGTTGCGCCTGCAGGACGAGATCAATTCCGTGGTCAACGTAGACTGGCGGGGGCAGAAATTCCCCTGGTATCGCGCGATCTGGGTGGAGAGCGCCGAGCTGCTGGATCACTACGGCTGGAAATGGTGGAAAAAACAGACCCCGGAGATGGATCAGGTGAAGCTGGAGCTGGTTGACATCTGGCATTTTGGGCTGAGCCTCGAGCTACAGCACGGCAGCCCGGAGGTTGTCGCTGAGCGGATGCTTACCGAGCTCAATAGTGCGAAGCCGGCGGCTGGGGACTTTCGTGAACATCTCGAGTCCTTCACTCTGAATACCCTGGCTAGCCGCAGCTTTGACCTGGTTGGCTTTGCCCAGCTGATGGCAGATGTTGACCTGGAGTTCGCCGACCTCTACCGCCGTTATGTCGGCAAGAATGTGCTTAACCGGTTCCGCCAGGACAATGGCTACAAGGATGGCAGCTATGTGAAAACCTGGCAGGGCCGTGAGGATAACGAGCACCTCGCCGAGCTCGCAGCATTGCTGGATACGGCCGCTCCGGATTACAGCGAACAGCTGTATCTGGCGCTGGAGTCCCGCTACCAGGCTGCTGCAGTCGCCTGAACAATCGATCAGCCCTCGGTGCTGTCACCTACGACTTTGGTCTAGGGGAGTCGGTGCCGAGGTGAAATTTGGCCGTAAGTCTCTATAATGCGGGCCGCTCACAAACGAGGGAGAACTAACGTGAAAGCACCTGTACGAGTTGCTGTTACCGGCGCCGCCGGCCAGATCAGCTATTCTCTGCTGTTTAGAATTGCATCCGGCGAGATGCTGGGCAAGGATCAACCGGTGATCCTGCAGTTGCTGGAGATCACTCCGGCCCTGGAAGCCCTGAAAGGCGTAGCGATGGAGCTGGAAGACTGTGCCTTCCCGCTGCTCGCCGGCATTGTCCAGAGTGATGACGCCACCGTGGCGTTCAAGGATGCAGACTACGCGCTGCTCGTCGGTGCGCGCCCCCGCGGCCCGGGTATGGAGCGCAAGGACCTGCTGGAGGCCAACGCGGCCATTTTCTCCGCACAGGGCAAGGCGCTCAATGATGCGGCTTCCCGCAATGTGAAGGTGCTGGTTGTCGGCAACCCGGCCAACACCAATGCGCTGATCGCCCAGCGCAACGCGCCGGATCTCGATCCGCGCAACTTCACTGCCATGACCCGCCTGGATCACAACCGTGCGCTGTCCCAGCTGGCGAACAAAACCGACTCCTCCGTCAATGACATTACCCACATGACCATCTGGGGTAACCACTCCTCCACCCAGTACCCGGACCTTCACCAGGTCAAGGTGGGCGGTGAGGCAGCCATGGATAAAGTCGAGCAGGATTGGTACGAGAGCGACTTCATCCCCACCGTGCAGCAGCGTGGTGCCGCCATCATCAAGGCCCGCGGTGCGTCCTCAGCGGCCTCTGCGGCCAACGCCGCGATCGACCATATGCGCGACTGGGCGCTTGGCACCGCTGAAGGGGACTGGACCAGCATGGCAGTCTTCAGCGACGGTTCCTACGGCATTCAGGAAGGCCTGATCTACTCCTTCCCCTGCACCTGCAAGGATGGTGACTGGACTATCGTTCAGGGCGTGGAGATCAATGATTTCTCCCGTGAGAAGATGTCTGCAACCGAGCAGGAGCTGGCAGAAGAGCGCGATGCAGTAGCCCACCTGCTGCCGTAAGCATCTCTGCTAGTGTGAGAAACCCGCGGCCTCCGCGGGTTTTTTTTGTCCTGCTGGAGGGCGCTGGCACCCGGCTGTCGCAGGACTCCAGGGGATAGGAAATGAGGTAGAGTCAGACAAACCCGGTGGGGTGGGATCGCGCTGCGCCGGGCACCATGAATGGCGCAATTTTTAACTGCGTTCGCCCGTGTCTACACTGAAGGGACTATTGCAACGGGTTCTGTCGCCATGGTCACTGAAGTCGGCCGCGTATCACGCAAGAACGCCTGTATCCTTCTCGCGCCCAACCAGTCACTGTCCCTTTCCGGTAACCTCTGGGTGTTCGTATCCCTTGTGGCGGTCTCCCTGGGGATCAGTCTCGCCTTTGCCCTCGCAGGAGCCTGGATGATCTTGCCGTTCGCCGGCCTGGAGGTCCTGTTGCTGGGTGCGTTGTTTGCCTATGTATACATGGAGGGTACCCGGCGCGAGGTAATCCGTATCAGTGGTGAGCGCGTAGTGCTTGACTGCTGTCGTGGCCACCGCCAGGAAAGTTTTTACCACCGCGAGTTCAATCGGGACAGCCTTTCAGTTCTGGTGCGGATGGGCTGTAGTGCTTCTGAACCTGCTTCAGTGAGCTTCTCCGGACCAGAGGGTTGCCTTGAAATCGGGGAGTTTCTCACTGATGGTGAGAGGGCCGCCCTGGTAGAAAAACTGAGCGATTGTGGCATTTTCGCCCGCAAGGAGTCCCATTACGGTGTAAAGGACTTTTGACCGGGGAGGTGTTCGCGTACTTCGGCCTTTATAATCTGGCAAAGCTTTCCAGTAGAACAACGATGCGGCCGGCATCTTGCCGGCCGTGGTAATCCATTTTTGAATAGGGGTCATCATGTCTTTTCCCAAGATTGGTAATATTGCACCCGCATTTACGCTGAAAAACCAGAATGGTGAAAAAGTCGCCCTCAAGGATTTCCGCGGGAAAAAGAATGTGGTGCTTTATTTTTACCCCAAGGCACTGACCCCTGGGTGTACCACCCAGGCCTGTGGCATCCGTGATGCTGCAAAGGAGTTTTCAGGCCAGGATACGGTCGTGCTCGGGGTGAGCCCGGACCCAGAAGCGAAGCTGCAGAAGTTCATCGACAAACACGAGCTTAACTTTGACCTGCTTTCCGATGAGGATCACAAGATCGCCGACAAGTACGGCTGCTGGGGCCTGAAGAAGTTCATGGGCAAGGAGTACATGGGGCTACTGCGGACGACTTTCATCATCGACAAGGAAGGGCGCCTCCGCCACATCATCGATAAGGTGAAGACCAAGACCCATCATGACGACGTCCTCACCTGGATTCGCGATAATCTCTCCTGATCGCGTTTTCGCCGTCACTCCAGTCCTCCGGCGGCCCGTTCGGGCTGCCATATGACACCCCTTGTGGTCATTTGGCGCAAAACTCCCTCTCCTGACATTAGCCAAAAAAATTCGCTGTCGTCCCTTGCATTCTCAAATCTTGGTCTATACTCGGTGGTGTGAAGGAAAGGTGCGCCGATACAGAGTTGTATCCCTCGGGACTTGGTCGGCGTGGTTTGTTCGAAAAATGTACAGCTCTGTAGCAATGATTCTATGTCGGTCTCAGGTGCATCCCGGCACCCGGGTAGTAGCCCGCTCTAACAAGAAGTAAACGGGGCAGGTTGAGGAAAAGGGGTTCGCAGGAAGCGGACACAGAATAACAACTGCGGCTCACGGAACATAAAAGGAGCAGCTCATGAACCAGATTCAGCCAGATCAGGATTCCCTCTCGGAAGACAAGCCTCTCCAGGAGGCCCGGTTGTCGGGGGATCCCAATATCCTTGATCAACTTCTCGCGCCGCCGGAGGCGACCAGTTTTGGTATTGCAGCGCGGGTAATCGATGTCCTCGAGCAGCGCATCGGTAAAGCATCGCTTGCGATCAGGCCGGTGGCGTCCGACCTCAGCATGTCCACCCGTACCCTGCAGCGCCGGTTGCAGGAGCACAACCTGAGTTTCGCGGCCCTGCGTGACCATGTGCGCTTCCGTCATGCAGTGCATTTCCTCAAGGACACGGCACTCAGTGTGGACGGTATCTCGCGTATCCTCGACTTCTCAGACCGCACCAGCTTTACCAGTGCTTTCAAGCGCTGGACCGGTATGTCACCAACCGGCTACCGCCGCCAGGTGCGCCAGCGGTTTTAAGCTTGATGGGGCCGGTCCTGCTGTTCGCCGGCCCCACAGATTGCCTACGCCCGGCAAACCCGTTAGAGTTGGCTGCAATTTATTGGCTGACTCTTTGAGGTTTTGCATGAGCTTTTTTATCCCCGCCGCAGTAGCACAGGAAGCCGCGCCGGCCCCGCAGGGTAACCCGATGGTTACGCTGATTATGTTTGCCGGTCTGTTTGCCTTCATGTGGTTTTTCATCATTCGCCCGCAGCGCAAGCGCCAGAAAGAGCACCAGGAGCTCGTGGGCGCGCTGAAGAAGGGTGATGAAGTGGTAATGACCAGTGGCATGCTGGGCCGGATTGAAAAGGTCGATGACGACTACATCGTTCTGGAGGTGGCTGACAATACGCAGCTGCGTTTCCAGAAGGTCGCGGTGCACGCGATTCTCCCCAAGGGAACCATCAAGAAGATCTGAAGGTCATCGATGCTGCCGGTTGGTCCGGAAGCTGAAAAACCCGGCGAAAGCCGGGTTTTTTGTTTGGCGATAATGTAAGCAGGAGTTCACGCGTGCAGGGAAGGACAATACCGATCGACTATCCCACCAAAATTGATTTGGCTCGACTGCCAACGCCCCTCCAGCCCCTCAATCGGCTGACCGAGAAATATTCTACCCCCCATGGTGGGCCGCGAATCTGGATCAAGCGGGATGATCTCACCGAGTCCGGCATGTCCGGCAACAAGTTGCGCAAGCTCGAGTTCATCGCCGGTGCCGCCCGTGAGCGCGGCTGCGACACCCTGATTACCTGCGGCGGCATCCAGTCCAATCACTGTCGTACTACGGCGCTGGTTGGGGCCCGGCTGGGCCTGCGGGTGCAATTGATTCTCCGTGGCGAGCACAGCGGTTCGGCAGACGGTAACCTGCTGGTGGACCAGCTGGCAGGTGCCTCCTGTGCTTTCTATCCACCGCGGGAATACTTCTCCCGCCAGGCAGAACTTTTTGAGCACTGGCGGGAGTTCTACGCGCAGCGTGGCCACAAGGCCCTGTGTATTCCTACAGGAGCCAGTGACGGACTGGGTATCTGGGGCTATATCGCCGGTAGCGAAGAGCTCTTGGGTGACTGCCGGCGCGAGGGGTTCGAGCCGGACCAGATCATCTGTGCGTCGGGCAGTGGTGGTACACAGGCCGGCCTGACGCTTGGCTGTCACCTGCTGGGTGCCGATACACGGGTCACCGGCTTTGCTGTCTGTGACAGCGCCGAATACTTTCAGGACAAGGTCCGTGAAGACGTGGCCGAGTGGGCGGCCGAGCACAGTAAGGGCTTCGCTGTCGATGCACTGGATGTTTCCGTCAATGCGGATTACATCGGCCCCGGCTATGCCATGGCCGATGAACCTGTCTACCGAACAATTGCTGAAGTGGCGCAGCTGGAAGGGGTGCTGCTGGATCCGGTCTATACGGGTAAAGCGTTTCACGGGCTTCTGCAGGAGCTTCATCGTGGCCGGTACCAGCACTGTGACAACCTGGTTTTCGTGCACACTGGCGGTCACTTCGGACTGTTTCCCCATCGGGAACACTTCGGATTCCTCCAGTAGTCACTGCCTTACTGTTATAAACAACGTTAAACTGCTAATCTGCGCCGCAAAATCAGCAGATTGATCTGTATATAAAACAAGCAAAATGAAAAAGAGTAGTGGGGGTCAGCTTGGAATCCTTTAACAATATCCTCTTGTCCCTGGACGGGTTGCTCGGCTCTGCGCCCTGGTTTCCCTACGTCCTGCTGGGCGTTGGTGTCTTCTTCACCTTGTTCCTGGGGTTCCCCCAGCTTCGATATTTCGGCCATGCCATCAAGATCGTACGGGGCAAGTACGACAAGCCCGGTGACCCCGGTGATACCTCCCACTTCCAGGCACTTTCCACTGCACTCTCCGGCACAGTGGGCACCGGTAACATTGGCGGTGTAGGACTGGCCATTTTCCTCGGTGGCCCCGCGGCACTGTTCTGGATGTGGGTTACTGCATTCCTCGGCATGACCACCAAATTCGTCGAGGTAACACTCTCCCATAAATATCGGATCAAGGCTGCTGACGGCTATTATGCCGGTGGCCCGATGTTTTATATGGAGAGACGCCTCAATATGAAGTGGCTGGCGGTGCTCTTCGCAATCGCCACTGTCATCAGTTCATTTGGTACCGGCAGCCTGCCGCAGGTGAACAACATTGCCCAGGCTATGTACGATACCTTCGGCCTCAATAAGGCCCTGACCGGCGGTGTGCTGGCCGTGCTGCTCGGTATGGTGATCATCGGCGGTATCACCCGTATCGCCAAGGTGACCTCCACCATCGTACCCGTTATGGCTGTGCTCTATATCATCGGTGCGCTCGCGGTGATCCTGTACAACATCGAGAATATCGTGCCGTCCTTCCTGGCAGTGTTCCGCGATGCGTTCAACGGCTCGGCGGCCGCCGGCGGTTTCCTCGGTGCCAGCTTTGCCTATGCCTTCAACCGCGGCGTCAACCGCGGCCTGTTCTCCAACGAGGCGGGGCAGGGTTCGGCCCCGATTGCGCACGCCTCGGCCCGAGCCGACGAGCCCGTTTCGGAAGGTATGGTCTCGCTGCTGGAACCGTTCATCGACACCATCATCATCTGTACGCTCACCGGTCTGGTGATCCTGTCATCCGGTGTATGGACCGAGAAGCACATGAACCGCTTCGAGCGCGCAGACATGATTGCCGTCGCCGGTAACTACACCGAGGAGAACGCCGGGCATGTCAACGATCTGTTCCACTTCCTGAGTAACGGCGACAGCAAGGTGAAACCATTCAGCGGCTCCGTCGTTGTGGCCGATGGTCGGGCCCTCAACGAGGGAGAATTCACGCTGATTCATGCCCGTTCCATCGCTGAGGATGTGGAGTATCGCGTTGCGGATGACACCTTCAGTGGGGTGCTGACTGTTCGTGAGGGCCGGTTTATCAACGAGAATGTCGACATCTGGGGTAACTCGCTGGTGCACTCGGTTGCACTGACCAATGAGGCGTTCCAGCGCGGTTTCTTTGGTGAATACGGCAAATTCATTGTGACGCTGGGCATTCTCCTGTTCGCGTTCTCCACCGCTATTGCCTGGTCGTACTACGGCGACCGCTCGATGATCTACCTCTTCGGGCCCAAGGCGGTTATGCCTTACCGGCTGGTCTACGTGTTGGCCTTCTTCTGGGCGGCGATCGAGGACACCACCATTATCTGGAACCTGTCCGCGGTAGCGATCGTGATCATGACGTTGCCGAACCTGTTTGGCATTACGATCCTTGCACGTGAAATGAAGGACACCGTGAAGGATTACTGGAAGGATCCCAGCCACAAGTGATAACAGGGAAGGGGGCTGGCGTGACACCGCCGGCCCACCTGCCGGTGCATCGAATGCAAAAAAGAAGGCGGCCATTTGGCCGCCTTTTTTTCTGGTTTTCAGGATGAGAGGTAATCAGACGTTCAGCAGCAGGTACTCACGCTCCCAGGAGCTGATTACCCGGTTGAATTCCTCATACTCGTCACGCTTGATGGCACTCCAGGCGCGTACGAATTTCTCACCGAACATCTCCGCCGCCTCGTCACACTCCAGCAGCAGGCTGAGGGCATGCTCCTGTGTGCGGGGCAGGGTGATTGGCTCTCTCGAGCAGTCACCCTTGTAGGGAGGCGTGGGCTCAATCTCGTTCACCATCCCCAGGTAACCGCAGGCCAGCGAAGTGGCAATTGCCAGGTAGGGGTTACAGTCAGCACCCGGGAAGCGGTTTTCGAGCCGCTTGGCCTGCGGGGAGCTGTCTGGCACCCGCAGCCCGGTGGTGCGGTTGTCATAGCCCCAGTGCAGGCTGGTCGGTGCCGCAATTTCCGGCGTGAAACGGCGGTAGGAGTTCACGTTCGGGGCGAAGAAGCTGATGAAGCCCGGGGTGTACTTCTGCATGCCACCAATAAAGTGCAGGAAGCGCTTGTTCTCGCGGCCCTCTTCATCGACAAAGATGTTCTTGCCGGTTTCCAGGTCGACGATGCTCTGGTGAATGTGCAGGGCACTGCCGGGCTCATGTTCCATGGGCTTTGCCATGAAAGTGGCATAGATGCCATGGCGCAGGGCGGTCTCGCGCACCGTTCGCTTGAACGTGAAAACCTGGTCTGCCAGCCTCAGCGCATCGCCGTGCAGGAAGTTAATCTCCATCTGTGCGGTGCCGGACTCGTGAATCAGCGTGTCCACATCGAGACCCTGGGCCTCCGAGAAGTCATACATGTCCTCAATAATCGGCTCGTATTCATTCGCCGCGTCGATGCTGTAGGACTGACGTGTCTTCTCGGTGCGACCGGATCGGCCTACCGGGGCGGACAGTTTCTCATCAGGGTCCAGGTTGCGCTTGACCAGATAGAACTCTACTTCCGGGGCGATCACAGGCTTCCAGCCCCTGGCTTCATATTTGGCCAGCACGAACTTGAGGATGTTGCGGGTGCTGATCGGGTGCGGTTGGCCATCCCGCGTATAGCAGTCGTGGATGATCTGGGCCGTGGGCTCGTTTGCCCAGGGGTTCAGGCGCACGGAATCCGGGTCGGGCACCAGGAGCATATCGGTATCGGCGGGGTCGACAAGCTCGTTATGCTCATCGACATAGTCGCCGGTGACGGTTTGCACCAGGATACTTTCCGGCAGCCGGCTGTCCTCGGTGAGGAACTTGTCCGTCGGGGTAAATTTGCCCCTGGCATTGCCGGACATGTCGGGCACCAGGCACTCCACCTCAGAGATGTTGTGCTCCGCGAGCCACTTTGTAATTTTGTCCATGTTACACCTTGGTCGAAGGATTCCCCCTGAAGGGGTGGCTTTTAGTATACGCCCGGATCGGCGTGGATCGGTGTGCCCAGATTGGGCCGCGCCGTCTGATCGCAAGAGCGCGCGACAGCCGATTCGGGGGGCGACCCGGCATTCAGCCGGATAGCAGTCTTTGATTATGACAAGAAACCGAATTATTATTCAATTATAAATTGAATTATTGTTCGGTTTTTGGGGTGCCCCGGGAACCATTCTGAGCTGGAGAAGAATGTATGAAAAACGAGGGTACCGTCAGCAAGCTTGTCGGGCACACTGACTCCTACTATGCCGCCAGTGCAAACCCGGCGCCTTTACATCCTTCACTGGAGGGGGCGGTAGAGGCTGATGTCTGTGTTATCGGTGCCGGCTATACCGGTCTTTCATCCGCTCTGCATCTCGCGGAGCGAGGTTACAAAGTCGTGGTTCTGGAAGCCGAGCGTGTTGGCTGGGGGGCATCAGGTCGCAATGGTGGCCATGTGGGCGTTGGACAGCGCAAGGGGCAGGAAGACCTGGAGAAAATGCTGGGCTTCGACACGGCGAAGCAGCTGTGGGATATGGGTATCGAGGCCGTGCAACTGGTGGAATCCCTGATCCAGAAGCACGGTATCCAGTGCGACATGAAGCGCGGGATTATGCACCTCGCGGCGAAGCGCAGCCACAACAGTGACCTGGAGCAGGAGGTGGAAATGCTGCGGGAGCGCTACGGCTATGAGCAGATGCGGTATGTGGGAGAGGAAGAGGCCCGCAGCCTGGTCGGTTCCGAGCGCTACTTTGGGGCTCAGATCGACAGTGGTTCCCTGCACCTGCACCCACTCAACTATGCACTTGGCCTGGCAGAGGCGGCGGCTGCTGCCGGGGTCCAGTTCTTTGAGCACAGCCGGGTAACCAGTTACCGGGGAGGCTCCCCCTGCATCGTAGAGACCGCGAAAGGGGAGGTCAGGGCGAAGAATGTGGTACTGGCCTGTAATGGCTACCTGGGCAATCTGGAGCCGCGCATGGCGGGCAAGATCATGCCCATCAACAATTTCGTGCTGGCTACTGAGCCCCTGTCGGACGACCTGGCCCGGGAACTCATTGCGAACGACCACGCCCTGCAGGACACCCTTTTTGTCATCGACTACTGGAAGCTGTCCGGCGACAACCGGCTGATCTTCGGTGGCGGCGAGAATTATACCTCCCGCTTCCCCCAGGACATCCGCAGCTTCGTGCGGAATTACATGCTGCGGGTCTACCCCCAGCTGGCCGATACCCGCATCGACTATGGCTGGGGCGGGACCCTCGCCATCACACTGAACCGGATGCCCCACCTGGGCCGGCTGGAGCCCAATATCTATTACAGCCAGGGCTATTCCGGTCACGGTGTGCCGACGGCAACCTTCGCTGGCAAGCTGATTGCAGAAGTAATAGCTGGCACCGAGGAACGTTTTGATATACTGGCGCAAATTCCAACACCGAGCTTCCCGGGCGGCACGCTGCTCCGGTGGCCTGGCCTGGTGGCGGGGATGCTCTACTACAGCCTGAAGGACAAGCTGGGCAGCTGAAATCTGCGCCAGACGAGTGCCAAAGACAAAGAATTCGTCATCTCGACTACAAAATTTGAATAATCATTCGGTTTGTGGGATAACGACAATTCAAGTTTTATCACTTGGGTACTGTCATCAGCGGTATCAGATGAGCAGCCCTGCATAAAAACAACACGGGGACGACCATGCCTGTAAATGAGAAGTACTTGTTCACAAGAAAACACGCCCTGGCCTCGGCCGTGGGTGCGGTAGTCATTGCTGTCAGCTCCGGCGCCACAGCCGCCCAGATCGAAGAGGTGACCGTCACCGCGCAGATGCGCGCAGAGTCCCTCAAGGATGTACCCATGGCGGTCAGTGCCTTCACCGGCGAGACCGTCAAGAACAGCAACCTGAGTGACTTCAAGGACCTGTTCGCGCTGACTCCCGGTGTCTCCGGTGAGACGACCGACTCCTACTTTGATTCCGTGTCTGTGCGCGGCGTCAACAACAATAGTTTCGGTAGCGGCAGTGACCCGGCGCTGGGTATCTTCCTGGACGGCGTCTATCAGAGCCGCACCGGTGCCACTCCGAGCATGTATGACCTGGAGCGGGTCGAAGTGGTGAAAGGGCCGCAGGGCACACTGTTCGGTCGCAACACCGCCTCCGGGGCCATCTCCATGGTCTCCCGCAAGCCCGGCGACACCGTCGCGGGTGAGGTTTCCGTCGGCGCCGGCCAGTATGGTCGCACCGAGTTTGAGGGTGGCCTGGATATGCCCCTGGGTGATGACCTCTCCGTGCGTTTCGCTGGCAAGCATGCCAAGGAAGACGGTCACGTTGAAAATCTCGCCGGTGGCCGCGATCTGGGCGCCAGCGAACTGAACGCCATGCGCGTCACTACCGTGTATGACGGCTTCGATAACACCACGGTGACCCTGCTGGCGCAGTACGAAGACCGCATCAGCGACGGCACCATCTACCGCGCCTTCGATAACGGTGCCGGCTACAACTACCCGATCCCGGAAGGGGACTACGACCAGGTCTACAACGACCAGATCGGCAAGGACGAGGCTGAAATCGCCGACGTGATCCTGACTGTGGAACACGAGCTGGCCAGCGGCACCACCCTGTCGTCCATTACCGGTTACAAGACCCACAACTACACCTACATCGAGGACTTCGATGGCACTGCACAGCCCATCGATACTTACGTACGTGACCAGACCGGTGACTTCTTCAGCCAGGAGTTCCGCCTGACCTCCAACAACGCCGGTCCGTTCAACTATGTGCTCGGTGCTTCCTACTACCAGGAAGAGGTCAATGCGTACTTTGCCGGTATCGATAACGAAGACTTCATCTGTGACGGCATTTATGCCGATGAGTGGGAAGAGGGCCTCGACAGCTTCGTGACCTGTGATGCGCTACCCCAGGACGTCCTGGATGAGGCTTTTGGTTTCGAGGGGGAGCCCTGGGAGTATGCCCCGGATAACCTGTCCATCGAGGCGGCGGACACCGTCGGTGAGTACAGTGGCTGGGGTGTGTTTGCCAACACTACCTATGACCTGACTGACTCCACCACCCTGGGTCTGGGTGTTCGCTACACCGAGGACGAGAAGCGTTACAGCGTCGACTCTCCGTGGCCGGATACCTGGACCGGTGGCTGGAACTACCAGGCCATGTACACCAACGCAGCCATCGTTGGCGACAACACCTGGGACAACGTCTCCGGTCGTGTAACCCTGACCCAGGTTCTGAGCGATGAACTGACTGCGTACGCCAGCGTGGCAACCGGTTACAAGTCCGGTGGTTTCGACTACCTGTCTTACAACATCACCGATCCCGCATATGGCACCACCGAGGACAGCCAGTACGAGTGGCTGGATGAGCAGGGCTACGAGGTCGACAGCTCCAACGCTGAGCCGAGCAAGTTTGACGAAGAAAATGTGCTCTCTTACGAGCTCGGCCTGAAAGCGCGCCTGCTGGACAATCGCCTGGCACTGAACGCCGCAGCTTTCCAGTACACCTATGACGACCTGCAGCAGGCCTTCTTTGTGGGCGCGGCCGCAATCACCCGCAATGTGGGTGAGTCCCAGGGCCAGGGTCTGGAACTGGACGCGCGCTGGTTGCTGACCGACAACCTCGACCTGTACCTGGGTATGGCGTGGCTGGATACTGAGTTCACCGGCGCCCCGGCGGAATTCTGTGATTCCTGTGATGGTAACCAGATGGCGTTTTCTCCGGAGTTCTCCTCTGCCGCAGTGCTGACCTACACACGCACTACCGGTCTGGGCGAGTTCTCGGTATCCGGTGAGTACACCTACACCGGCGAGCAGTGGTCCGATCTGGAGAACACTGACGACGTCAGGCTGGATGCCCGCAACGTGGTCAATCTGCGTGTTGCACTGACCGCACCGAGCGACAGCTGGACAGCCGGCATCTACGCCGAAAACCTGACTGGCGAGGAGTACTACCACTGGGGCTATGCAGATGCCCTGTACAACCTGCCGGCAACCAAGACTGACCCGTCCCGCGGACGACTGGTCGGCGTCAACCTGGATTACCGCTTCTAAACAGTGGTATCCGAAGAAAAAAAACCGGCGCTCTGCGCCGGTTTTTTTTGCCACCACGCGCGGGTATATGCCGCCGGCAAACTCAGAAAAAGGTGGTAGACTGGTCCAAATCAGATGGGGGGAGAGCGTTGACAGATACCGAGCAGAAGAGACGCAAGAGCCAGCTGAGCCCGCGCCGCGAGCCGGTGCAGGCCCGCGCCCGTGAGCGCACCCGGCAGATTCTCGACGCCACCGGCCGCTTGCTGGAAGAAGTTGGTCTGGACGATCTCACCACGATTCTTATCGCCAAGGAAATCGGTGTTTCCGTAGGCTCGTTGTATCACTATTTTCCCAACAAGCACGCCATCCTGTACGCCATGGGTGAACAATGGCTGGCCGGTATGACCTCGGCCCTGGAAGAGCTCGCCGAGGCGGAACTTGAAGAAATGTCCCTAGAGGTTTTCACCGGGGAGTTACTGGATCGCTTGCTGGCCGTGTACCGGGAGCAGCGAGGACTGTTACCGCTGGTCCAGGCCATGTGGGGAATACCCGAGCTGCACGAACTGGATGCCCGTCACGATGAACTGCTTATCCGGCACCTTACCGGGATGTTCCGGCGACTGAATTTTCGCTGCCCACCGAACGAGATGAACCGGCTCGCCCGCCTGACACTGGAAACTTTCCACGCAGTGTTCCTGGTCATCGTCAACCAGGAGGGGACAAGGGCGCAACGGACGCGAGATGACCTGCAGCAGATGTTGCTGACCATCCTCGAGCGCAATCGCGACGCGGCACGGCCCGGCGGCCTGGATGACGTGGAGGCTCCCTGACATGCAGCTTGCCAGCAAACTGGTGATTGCCATTTCTTCCCGCGCTCTGTTTGACCTGAGGGAGAGCCACCGGGTTTTCGAAGAGCAGGGCCTCGAGGCTTTTTCCTCACACCAGATCGAACGGGAAAATGAGGTGTTGCCCAAGGGTGATGCCTTCCCGCTGGTGGAGAAATTCCTGCAGATTAATCAGCGTCTCGAGGGAGAGCCCAGGGTCGAGGTGATCCTCCTTTCCCGCAACAGCGCTGATACAGGCCTGCGTGTATTCAACTCCATTGAGCATTACGGACTGAACATCACCCGGGCAGCTTTCTGCAATGGGGAGAGCCCCTACCGCTATATCGCCCCTTTCGGCTGCGACCTGTTTCTGTCCAGTGATGGCCGCGATGTGCGCCACGCCCTCGAGCAGGGGGTGGCAGCGGCCACTCTCATTGCCGGCGGTTCACGCCAGCGGGCGGACGACACGCTGCGCTTTGCCTTCGATGGTGACGCCGTGCTGTTTTCGGACGAGGCGGAGCAGATATTCAAGCGCCAGGGGCTGGAGGCCTTCGCCGCCTCAGAGCGCGCTTCTGCACAGATGCCCCTGGGCGGCGGACCGTTCAAGGGCTTCCTTGAGGCGCTGCAGCGGCTGCAGGCGGAGTTTGATGCCGACAGTTGCCCGATTCGTACCGCACTGGTGACAGCCCGATCAGCCCCTGCCCACGAACGGGTGATCAGGACCCTCAGGGCGTGGAATATCCGCCTGGACGAATCGGTATTCCTCGGCGGGCTGCCGAAAGGAGAGTTCCTGAGGGCTTTCGGGGCGGATGTTTTCTTTGACGACCAGCCCAACCACTGTGCCTCCGCGGCAGAACATGTGGCTACCGGCCACGTTCCCCACGGGATTGCCAACGAAGAGCACACCTGAGGGGGAGTGGGGCGCGAAATTTTCCCTTCACCGGTGTTTCGGTACTTGGCTGCCGGAACCCACCACTGCTATTCTCTTCTCGAATAACCTCATAGTGTTTTTATAACTCAGTGGCCAGCACACACGGGATGCGTGCACGGCGAGACAGGGAGAAGCCATGAAGCTGCAGCAGCTGCGATACATCTGGGAAGTGGCCCACCACGACCTCAATGTCTCCGCTACCGCACAGAGTCTGTTCACCTCCCAGCCCGGTATCAGCAAGCAGATACGCCTGCTTGAGGATGAGCTCGGGGTTGAGATCTTCGCCCGCAGCGGCAAGCACCTGACCCGTGTGACACCCGCCGGGGAGGCCATCCTGAAAACCGCCGGCGAGATCCTGCGCAAGGTCGAGAACATCAAACAGGTGGCGCAGGAGTTCAGCAACGACCAGAAGGGCAGCCTGTCCATCGCCACCACCCACACCCAGGCACGTTATGCGTTGCCGCCGGTGATCAAATCCTTTATCAGCCGCTATCCCGAGGTATCCCTGCACATGCACCAGGGCACCCCGATGCAGATCTCGGAAATGGCGGCCGATGGTACCGCGGATTTTGCCATCGCCACCGAGGCGCTCGAGTTGTTCAGTGATCTGGTCATGATGCCTGTCTACCGCTGGAACCGCTGCCTGCTGGTGCCAAGGAACCACCCCCTGTGCCAGACCAGCAAACTGACCCTGGAGGATGTGGCCCAGTATCCCATCGTCACCTATGTGTTCGGGTTTACCGGCCGCTCGAAACTCGATGAGGCCTTTCTCGAGAAGGGGCTTTCGCCGAAAGTGGTATTTACCGCTGCGGATGCGGACGTCATCAAGACCTATGTGCGCCTGGGCCTGGGAATCGGTATTGTCGCGGATATGGCGGTGGACGAGGAGGATGAGGATCTGGTGGCCCTGGACGCGAGCAGCCTGTTTGAATCGAGCGTGACCAGGATCGGCTTCCGCAAGGGTATTTTCCTGCGTGGCTTTATGTATGAATTCATCCAGCAGTTTGCGCCACACCTGACCCGCGAACTGGTGGATCAGGCAGCTCATGCCTCGTCGCGGGCTGAACTCGAGGAACTCTTTGCCGGTCTTGAGTTGCCGGTTTACTGACCCCACAGAACGAGCCTGGAGGGGAGGTCTGCAGGAGGGCGTAGCTGGGGCTGCGCGGTTCAGGTTGTGAGGGGGCGCAAAACCTCCTTCACGAACTTGAAATACACAGTGTAAATCCTGGGGATCTGCCCCTCCTCCTCCACCAGGAAGAAAGGAGCCCGTGTCACCTGGTGCTCCCGGGCCAGACTCATGCCTGGGCTGTCGGCATCGCGCTCATCGGCTACCACGGTCTCATTGATCAGGTGAAGCTGATCGTTCTCCCGCAGTTTTTCCTCCACGTCCCGGCATTTGGAACAGGGAGTACCGTCCGCCAGTACTTTCTTAACAAAGGTAATGCGCATTGTCCGTATCCTTTCGTGCACTGCCGGGCGGAGGCCGACGCAAGACATTCCGCCATCCTGGCGCACAATCTATCAAGTCGTCCGGGTCCGGTGAAATACCGAAGAGGGATAGACCTATAACCAAATGCGACGCACCGAAAAGCCCGTAACCGGCCCGCGCAATGCAGGCACTAGCAAAACGCTTCCAGGGTGGCGAGCAGCAGGCCCACTTTGTCCAGGCATTCCCGATGTTCTGCGGCGGGATCGGAATCCGCGACAATACCGCCCCCGGCGGCGCAAGTCAGCCGGTGTTGATCTGCAGAGAAGGTGCGGATCGCGATATTGGTATCCGCACGGCCACAACTACTGAGGTAGCCGATACTCCCGCAATAGACGCCGCGCGGACTCGACTCCAGCTCACGGATGATTTCCATGGCCCGCCGCTTCGGTGCACCGGTGATGGAGCCGCCGGGGAAGCAGGCCTGCAGGAGATCAGCAAAGCTGTACTCTTCGGGCAGCTCGCCGGTGACCGTGCTGACGAGGTGATGCACATTGGCAAAGCTGGCCAGTTCAAACAGGTTCGGTACCCGTACACTGCCACGCTGGCAGCACTTGCCGAAATCGTTGCGCAGCAGATCCACGATCATGAGGTTTTCCGCCCGGTCTTTCTCGCTGCGCTGTAGTGCTGCTGCTATCTGTGCGTCCTGTTGCGGGTCACTGTGACGCCGCGCCGTCCCTTTGATCGGTTGGGTCTGGACGCGGGGGCCGTCGGCGGAGATAAACCGTTCCGGCGAAAGGCTCAGGATACTGCCGCGGTCCGGGATCTCCAGAAAAGCGGAAAAGGGACCTGCCACCCTAGCTCGTAAGGCGAGGTATGCCTGGAACAGGTCGCCCTCATACGCGGCTTCGAAGCGCTGGGTAAAGTTGGCCTGATAAATGTCACCGGCCCGGATGTATTCGAGCACCCGCTCGACGCGCTGCTGGTATTCCGCTGGCGCAAGTTCATGCTCAAAGGGGGCGAGCAGACGGAATTTGCCTGCCCTCGGCTCGGTCTGCCAGCGCACCGCAGTGAAGCGCGCGACCAGGTCCGCCACCTGCACCGGTGGGGAAGCCGGATGGAATACCAGGTGACTGGCCTGCAGCTGGTGATCCACGATCAGGGCCCAGGTATAGAGACCAAAAAAACCGGCAGGCAACGGGGTTGGGCGCTGATCTGCGCCAAGGAAATTTCCGGCCATGCCCAGCTCATAGCCTGCGTAGCCGATGACTCCGCCACAGAAAGGCAGCTGGGCATCACTGTCGGCCTGGCTCAGCTCACACCAGAGATCGTCCACTTCAGCGAACGGCGCGAGGCTGCCAGCGGCGAGCTCGAGGGTATTGATCGGGTCTGCACTGATAATGTCGTAGCGTCCACCGGGGGCCAGCGGACGGCCACTGTCCAGCCACACGGGTGCGGGCAGATCGGCAATGGCCTGAAAGGCAGCCGCCGTGTTCAGTGAGTAGGGCAGGGATACGATCTGTAGCGATTTCATTCCAGCTTCTTTTACGCCAGCCGCCGGCGTCGGTTCACCGGCGGTACTCCTGACGGGGGCCAAAAGGCGGCTACTTTAACCGATACGACGCTCAATACCAGCCTGGGACATGAGCCGGGTGGCCAGTTCTTCAACGGAGAGCTGGGTGGCATTGAGGTAGGGAACCTGGGCCCGACGCAGCATCTGCTCCACCTGACGCACCTCGAACTCACATTGCTCAAGAGAAGCGTAGCGGCTGTTGGCGCGCCGCTCCTGGCGAATGCTCATCAGCCGCTCCGGATCGATGGTCAGGCCGAACAGCTTGTGCCGGTAGGGACGCAGAATCTTGGGCAGTGACGTGGAGTCCATGTCCTCTTCGGTAATGGGGTAATTCGCTGCCCGGAGTCCGAACTGCAGTGCCAGATACAGGCACGTGGGTGTTTTGCCGGATCGGGAAACTCCCACGAGGATGATGTCGGCGCGATCAAACTCGCGCACCCGACGCCCGTCATCATTATCCATGGCAAAGTGCACCGCCTCGATCCGCTCACTGTAACGCCGGTCGTCGGCGATGCCATGGGAGACATTGACGCTCTGGGCCGGGTCGCGCCCAAACAGAGCGGCCAGCGGCGTCAGGTAGCTTTCGAAGACATCCAGCATCAGCGCAGAACTCTGGTGCAGCTGCTGGCGAATCTTGTCCGAAACGATGCTGGTAATGATCACCGGCCGCAGGCCAGACTCATTGGCTGATTGTTCGATCCTCCTCAGGACCAGTTGCACTTTTTCCGGGGAGTCGACGTACGGAATCGTCACCTGTTCCACCTGCTGGTCGCGAAACTGTGCCAGCAGGCTGTGGCCGATAGCCTCCACTGTCAGGCCCGTGCCGTCGGAAATGAAATACGCTGTCCGCTTGTCTTTTGCCATGATTACACTGGTCCGCTCTGTTTGTGGCCGGCGTGGGCCCGCTGGTGGAGTTGTAGTCAACTGTTGTAGAAAAACTACATTTTCAGCGATTTTTGCCGGGTATTTTTTACAAAATGCATCCTTATAATCAGCGCCAGATTTCCAGCAGCTGAGGGCAACTGCGTGACGAACTTCACTATCGAATTCGCTCATCTGGGCATGGGCGATCTCGACAAAGTCGGCGGCAAGAACGCATCACTGGGTGAGATGATCTCCTCGCTCGCCGGTGCAGGCGTCCATGTGCCAGGTGGTTTTGCCACCACCGCGGAGGCGTTTCGCGCCTTCCTCACACACGAAGGCCTGGAGCAGCGCATCGCTGATCGCCTGCAGACGCTCGATGTGGATGATGTTACCGCATTGGCTGCTGCCGGACAGGAAATCCGTCAGTGGATTCTCGATACCCCGTTTCCCGAGGCCCTCGAAGCAGAAATTCGCGCTGGTTACGAGGCCTTGGGGGGCGGCCAGACTGCTGTGGCGGTGCGTTCTTCCGCGACCGCGGAAGATTTGCCCGACGCCTCTTTCGCCGGCCAGCAGGAGACCTTCCTGAATATCCGCGGTATCGATGCCGTACTGAAAGCGGTGCACGAGGTGTTCGCTTCACTGTATAACGACCGCGCCATTGCCTACCGCGTCCACACCGGCTATGCCCATGCGGGTGTGGCGCTTTCCGCTGGCATCCAGCATATGGTCCGCAGTGAAACCGGTGCCTCCGGGGTCATGTTCACGCTGGATACCGAGAGTGGCTTCCGGGATGTCGTGTTCATCACCTCCTCCTACGGTCTCGGCGAGACCGTCGTTCAGGGCGCCGTGAACCCGGATGAGTTCTACCTCTACAAACCGGCGTTGAAGGCCGGGCGGCCTGCCATCCTGCGGCGCAACAGGGGCAGCAAGGCCATCAAGATGGTTTACGACAGCAGCGGTGATTGTGGTCGCTCGGTGAAGACCGTATCCGTGCCGGAAGAAGATCGCCAGCAATTCTCTCTCACCGATACCGAGCTCACCAGCCTGGCCGACCAGGCCCTCAAGATCGAGGCACACTATGGGCGCCCGATGGATATCGAGTGGGCCAAGGACGGCGACACCGGTGAACTGTTCATCGTGCAGGCCCGTCCGGAAACCGTCCGTTCCAGGGACCAGGGTACTCATCTGGAGCGCTTCCACCTCCGCGAGCGGGGCGAGGTTCTCTGCGAGGGCCGCGCGATCGGTCAGCGCATCGGTGCCGGCAAGGTGCGGGTACTGGAATCCGTCGAGGATATGGCAGCCATGCAGGACGGGGAGGTGCTGGTCACCGATATGACCGATCCGGACTGGGAACCCGTGCTGAAAAAGGCCAGCGCCATTGTCACCAATCGCGGTGGGCGCACCTGCCATGCCGCGATTATCGCCCGGGAGCTGGGCATTCCTGCGGTGGTGGGCTGCGGTGATGCTACGGACAAACTCGAGAGTGGTACCCCGGTCACTGTGTCCTGTGCGGAAGGGGATACCGGCTTCGTGATGGCTGGCGAGCTCAATTACGAGCGCGAGGAAACCGAAGTCAGCGATATGCCCGAGTTGCCGTTCAAGATCATGCTTAACGTCGGCAATCCGGATCGCGCCTTTGCCTTCAGCCACCTGCCGAACCAGGGGGTTGGTCTGGCACGCCTCGAGTTCATCCTCAATCGCATGATTGGTATTCACCCGAAGGCGTTGCTTGAGCTCGATACACTGCCCGATGACCTGCAGAAAAGCATTCGCAAGCGCATCGGTGGCTATGCATCGCCGGAGGATTTTATTGTCGAAAAGCTGGTGGAAGGCATCTCAACCCTGGCTGCGGCGTTCGCGCCCAACCGGGTGATCGTGCGGCTGTCAGATTTCAAGTCCAATGAATATGCACACCTGCTGGGTGGTCAGTTGTATGAGCCCAGCGAGGAAAACCCGATGCTGGGTTTCCGCGGTGCCGCCCGTTACCGATCCAAGGACTTCCGCCAGTGCTTTGCGCTGGAATGCAAGGCATTGAAGAAAGTCCGGGACGAGATGGGCCTCACCAATGTGGAAATCATGGTGCCTTTCGTGCGCACACCGGAGGAAGCGGCAGAAGTCGTCGGTCTGCTGGCTGACAATGGACTCAGGCGCGGGGAAGGGGGGCTCAAAGTCATCATGATGTGCGAGCTGCCCTCCAATGCGCTGCTGGCGGAGGAGTTCCTCCAGCACTTCGATGGATTCTCCATCGGTTCTAACGACCTGACCCAGTTGACCCTGGGGCTGGACCGGGACTCCGGCCTGGTTGCCGACCTGTTCGACGAGCGCAATCCGGCGGTCAAGGTTCTGCTTTCAAGGGCGATCCAGGCTTGCAGAAAAGCGGGCAAATATGTGGGAATCTGCGGGCAGGGGCCCTCAGATCACAAGGACTTCGCCCGCTGGTTGATGGATGAAGGGATCGACAGTGTCTCCCTGAACCCGGACACCGCTGTGGATACCTGGTTGTTCCTCGCCAACGAGGAAGCCTGATTCCGGTGACAAAGTGACCCTTCGGGGTCGCTTTCATTATTTGGGCAGACGCTGTTTGATAACAATAAAGTTGCTGCCCGGGGCAAAAATCAGAGCGACTTTCCCACCTTTTTTCTTGCACGCGCTCCCTTTACAGATTAAGTGCTTTTTTCTGCTGATTAACTCTACTTCCTGAAAGAACGATTCGGTCTAAACACGCTTTTTTATGGCAATAGAATCGAAATAGTTCTACTGCCGACGTTTCATTTGAAACATTCTGCTGCAGTAGAGGTTTAGCCGGGGCATGCCGGCCAGCGCAGTGCAGTATGTAATGCGCCCACCGAAGAGCTACCCGGCTTGACTTCCTTCGAAGTAAGCGAGGTGCCCCATGCAAGTAACCAGACTGACTTTGCAGCAATTGTATCTGGCGGGATTGGCAGTCTGTCTACTGGCTGCTCTCGCATCACCCAACGCAGTCGCCAATTCACGAGGGGTAAACTGGTTCGACGAGCATGCAGCGGCCAATTTCTCGGGCTCCGCCTCGATACACATCGATCTGAGTGAGCAGTTGGCCTACTTCTACAAGGGGGGGCGCCTGGTAGGAGTGTCCCGCGTCTCCTCGGGTAAGCCCGGCTATCAGACGAGTCCCGGGCACTTCCGTGTGCTTTCCAAGCACCCGAATCACCGCTCGTCTATCTACGGCAGCTATGTTGACAAGCGCACTGGTCGCGTCGTGAAAGCTGATGTTAATACCCGGGAAGACCGTCGCCCTCCTGGCACCTTTTATCGTGGAGCCAAAATGAACTATTACATCCGTTTCAATGGCGGGGTTGGGCTCCATGCCTCGGGTCACGTGCCCGATTACCCGGCATCGCATGGATGTGTCCGCATGCCCCCGCACATGGCGCAAAAATTCTACCGGTATGCCCGTGTAGGAACTCCAGTGAAGGTGACCTGGTAATTGTGGGCTGATATCGCTCGTGCGTGATTAGCAGTGATCGGGCATCATCCATTGGATGAATGCCCGATATTTTTTTACCCCGCAAGCTCCCCTCGTTAAACTCCTCCAGTACCTGCATTGATTCTGCGTACTCCAGTCTTACCGGATTCCACGCACATCGACTGTATCGCCAGCATCTATCCAAGGAGCAGCAATGATCAGCACCCCCGACCTCTGTGACGCCCATGCCAGCAAAGTGCAAGTGCTTGAACCCATGATGATCAATTTCGGTGGGCGGGAATCTTTTGGAGGGAAAATTTCCACCATTAAATGCTTCGAGGACAACTCGCTTGTCCGGGAGCTGGTTGCAGAGACCGGAAACGGGCGTGTGCTAATAGTCGATGCCGGTGGTTCGATGCGGCGGGCCTGCCTTGGCGACATGCTCGCTGAAATAGCCAGTTCGAATGGCTGGGAAGGAATCATCATGTACGGCTGTATCCGTGACGTCGACGAGATTGCAGGGCTGGACATCGGCGTACAGGCACTCGGCAGCCATCCGATGAAGACCGATAAGAAGGGCGTTGGCGAGCGGGATATCCCGGTTAGCTTCGGCGGTGTCACGTTTGCCCCTGGCGCTTACGTTTATGCCGACAATAATGGCGTGATCGTGGCTCAAGAGTCTCTTCTTTAAGATCTTTTCCAGGTTTCCCGTCGCCATCACCTGAAATATTTGGCCCACACAGGCTGCGGGAAGTCGCCGTGGGGCACCAGTCTGGACTGCTCTGCCGGCACTCCTGACGACGAAGTCGAATATTGCGCCAATCCCCTCAGGCTGTGACCAGCGCGACGACCATAGACCATCCTTCTCGCCTATCATGTGAGCTGAATGGCATCTCGGCACGTAGCCATTCCTGAACCGGATCAAATTTACGCAACATCAGGATCTCTGAACATGAGCGACCTGCGCAAGAAGTGGTTGACCCGCCCCCTGTTAAATCTGATCAAAAAGGTTTTGCCCCCCATTTCCGAAACCGAGAGGGAGGCGATGGAGGCCGGTGAGGTCTGGTGGGATGCACAACTGCTGTCGGGCAAGCCGGACTGGGATCAGTTGCTGAATATGGGCCCACCGCAGCTCACTGAGGAGGAGCAGGCGTTCATCGACGGTCCCGTCGAGAAGCTGTGCGAGATGATCGATGACTGGGAGATCAGCTTTGAAAAACGCTGTATCCCGGAGAAGGTCTGGGATTTCCTAAAGAAGGAGCGCTTCTTCGGCATCATTATTCCCAAGGAGTATGGCGGGCTTGGTTTTTCCCCCACTGCCCATGCCGATATCGTCACCAAGATTTCGACACGCAGTACCAGCGTCGGTGTGACAGTGATGGTGCCCAACTCACTCGGGCCCGGGGAATTGCTGATGGCCCACGGCACCGACGAACAAAAGGATTATTACCTGCCACGCCTGGCCGACGGTCGCGAGATCCCCTGTTTCGGCCTGACCGGAGTCGAGGCCGGTTCCGATGCCGCCTCGATGACCGATACCGGTGTGGTCTGCTACGGAGACTATAAAGGCGAGAAGACTTTGGGTATGCGGGTGAATTGGCACAAGCGCTATATCACCCTTGGTCCCGTGGCCACCATCCTCGGGCTCGCCTTCAAGCTTTACGACCCCGATCACATTCTCGGTGATCAGGAAGAGCTCGGGTTCACCGTCGCGCTGGTGCCCACGGACACCGAAGGAGTAACCATCGGGCAGCGCCACCTGCCGGCCATGCAGGCTTTCCAGAATGGTCCCAACTGGGGCAAAGACGTCTTTATCCCGATGGAGTGGATCATCGGAGGACAGGAAAACGTCGGTCGGGGCTGGCACATGCTCATGAGCGCCCTCGCGGCAGGCCGGGGTATTTCACTGCCTTCGCTTTCCACCGGCGGCGCAAAAATGGCGGCCCGTATGACAGGGGCCTATGCGCGGGTCCGGGAGCAGTTCAGCATTCCCATCGGAAAATTCGAGGGGGTCCAGCGCCGCCTGGCAGAAATTGCCGGCATTGCCTACGTACTCGACAGTGCCCATAAAACCACCACCCGCGCCCTCGACAAGGGGCGCAAGCCCGCGGTGGTCTCGGCGATCATGAAGGCCCATGCCACTTACGGCCTTCGTGATGCCATCAATGACGCCATGGACATCCATGCCGGCAAGGCCATCATGGATGGTCCGCTGAACTATGTGGGCAACGTCTACCGTGCCGTTCCCGTGGCAATCACCGTGGAGGGTGCCAATATCCTCACCCGCAGCCTGATGATCTTCGGGCAGGGGGCGATTCGCTGCCACCCCTACCTGCTGGACGAGATGCTGGCCGCCGAGAATCCGGATACCGAGGCCGGAGTCACCGAGCTGGACAAGCTGCTGCCCAAGCACATCCTGTTCCAGGTCAAGACCCTGTTGCGGGGAATTTTCCACGGTTGGACCGTGGGCATCTTCGCCAGCAGCCCCAAGGGGGTAGGGTATGCGGCCAAGTACTATCGCCAGCTGAACCGCTATTCTGCAATCCTGACCCTGGCGACAGAGATCTCCCTCATGTCTCTCGGCGGTGAACTGAAACGCAAGGAGTTGATCTCCGCGCGACTCGGTGATGTTCTGAGCCAGCTTTATTTGCTCAGTTGTACCCTGAAACGTTTCAAGGATGATGGCTCGCCAAAGGAGGATCGGCCGCTACTGGAATTCGCCATGCGCGCCGGGCTCCACAAAATCGAGCAGAGCCTGCTGGAGGTCTACCAGAATTTCCCCCGTCGTTTCCTTGGACACCTGATGCACTTCCTCACCATGCCCTGGGGGCACAGCATCCACACTGCATCAGACCGGCAGGCCCGAGTGTGTGCGGAGCTCCTGATGGTGCCTTCTGAGACCCGGGACCGTCTCACCAGGGGAGTATTCCTGGGCAACCCAGGTGATGGTGTCGACATCGTAGAGCAGGCATTCCAGAAGGTCTGCGCCAACGAGGAAGCCCGTGACAAGCTGAAGAAGGGCGGTATCCGCATGCTCAACCACGACACCATCAAGGAGGGCCTCGAGCGCAACCTCATCAGTGAGGAAGAGGCGGAGAAACTCCGCGAGGTTGCCGATGCTGTGTACAAGGCTATCCAGGTGGATCACTTCGACGACCTTGGCCAGCAGTCCGCCTGACCCCGGGAGGGACGTCATCGATGGAAGAGGGCAGTAGCACACAGCCCCAGCGATTTGACACCGCTGAAGCCTGTGTGGAGGCCGTGTTAGAAGCGGTCGGCAAAAATATCGTGCTGGGAGTGCCGCTGGGTATCGGCAAGGCAAACCACTTTGTTAACGCTCTCTATGCGCGTGCGGCCGCCGACCCATCCATCTCCCTGACGATATTCACTGCCCTGACACTGGAGCGTCCCAGCGGGAGCAGTGAGATTGAGCGAAGATTCATTCAGCCGCTGCTGGATCGTGTCTACAGTGAAACGATCGATCTCGCCTACACGCCTGCAAGGCGCAAGCGGATGTTGCCGACCAACATCCAGGTCTGTGAGTTTTTTCTCCTGACCGGCGCATTCCTCAATAATCCGGCCGTGCAGCAGGATTATATGAGTGCCAATTATACGCACGTGCCCCGAGACCTGCTCGACCGCGGTATCAATGTGCTTGCGCAGATGGTCTCACCCGCTCCGACCGGTGACCGATTCAGCCTCAGTAGCAACCCGGATCTCACCTTGCCGGTTCTGCGCATGGCAGGAGAGCTGGACGATCACGACATCGTATTGGTAGGGGAGTGCAATCCCCAGTTGCCCTACATGCCCGGTGATTCCGAGCTGGAGGCAGGGAAGTTTGATTTCCTGCTGGAAGGCGATGCCTTTGATACGCCATTGTTCGCCGCCCCCTCGCCCCCCGTGGGTTTTGTAGAGTACGGTCTGGCCTTCCATATTGCCGGCCTGATCAGGGATGGAGGCACTCTCCAGGTCGGCATTGGCGCGCTGGGCGATGCCATCTGCCATGTGCTGGGTCTGCGGCAGAGGGACAATACCGCCTATCGGGAGATACTGCGGGATCTGACATGCACAGACACCCTCCAGTTCCGGCACCGATTGCCATTAGAGGAGGAGCCGTTCGAACGCGGGCTTTATGGCGCCAGCGAAATGGTGCCCCCCGGTTTTCTGCATCTTCGACGACTGGGTATCCTTTCCCGGGCAGTCTATCCGGATGCAACGCTGCAGCAGTTGATTGACGACGAGGTCATTACCACGACGGTCACGGAAAAGACTTTGCTGGCGCTGCAGCAGGCCGGCCGCATCAGCAGCCCGCTGACACCGGAAGACACGGACTTTCTGCAGCGGCTCGGGGTCGTGGACCCCAGCTACAGCTGGCGGGGGCACCGTCTCCTCAGCCCGGACGGGGATGAAGAGGAGTTCGACCTGCACAGTGAGCTGGGGCGGCAGCGTCTGCTGGGAAGCTGCGCCGGCCAGAAGCTGCGTGGCGGCGTCTGGCTGCACGGTGGCTTCTATCTGGGGCCTGCCATGATGTACCAGCAGTTGCGTGAGATGGCCCCGGAGGAACTGGCCGGCATCAACATGACGGCTATCGATTACATCAACGACCTGCAGGATCAGCGCTCCCTCAAAGTATCACAGCGACGTGAGGCGCGGTTTGTGAACTCGGCCATGATGGTCACCCTGAACGGGGCTGTCGTTTCCGACGGACTGGCGGACAGTCAGGTGGTGAGTGGCGTTGGGGGCCAGTACAACTTTGTCGCCCAGGCCCACGAACTTGCGGACGGTCGCTCCATTATCGCGGTACCGAGTACCCGTATCAGTGGCGGTGAAACCAAAAGCAATATCGTCTGGGAGTTTTCCCATACCACGATTCCCCGGCACCTGCGGGACATTGTGGTCACTGAGTACGGCGTTGCGGATCTGCGCGGTAAGACGGACCGGGATGTCATGGTCTCGATGCTCGCTATCTGCGATTCCCGCTTTCAGTCTGAGCTACTGGAAAAAGCCAAGTCGGCGGGAAAGGTTGAGAAAGACTATGACATTCCACTGGAATTCACTGCTAATACCCCCGACAGGCTGCGAGCGGCATTCAATGATTCGGACCGGCTCTCACTTCTTCCGTATTACCCCCTGGGAACGGACTTCACCGATGAGGAAGCGCTGCTGGCAATCGCACTCAAGCAGCTGAAAGTGAGCAGCCGCAAGTGGTGGAAGATGTTGCCGCTGATCCTCGCCGGCCGCGCCGCGCACCGGGAACATTCCGACAGCACAGTACATATCCACCGTTGTCTCGAACGCATGGCCTTCGAAGAGACCGATACTTTTGAGCATCGATTGGAAGCTTACGCCGTCGCAGGTGCGCTGAAGGAGTTTGTCGATTTGAACCGTCCGTTACGGGGAGAATAAAGCCGTTGCGGAAGATCCCCGGGCGACCCCGGGTTTTCAGTATTTAAAGGGCTTTCCCCGATGTTTTTTGTATCCCTGAAGGCCGCGCGACGTCCCTGTCTGGCGAGTGAATCAAAAAAAATGGGGCCGCGTCTGCGGCCCCCAAAGTGCGTGAAATCATCGTCAGCAGGGTGAAATTTTTGGCAATCCGATTATTCCCCCGATCCGAAACAGGCAATGCTCCGGTCTTGGCTGTCACTTCATCCCAACTCGAGAAAAAAGAAGGCGGCATGAGCCGCCTTCCCGAAAGGTCTGATCTGAAGAGGATCAACCGAACTGGTTCATGGTGTTGTCCTTGCCAGCCGCTTTGAGTGCGGCCTCACCGGCGAAGTACTCCTTGTGGTCGTCACCCATGTCGGAACCAGCCATGTTCTGATGCTTCACGCAGGCGATACCCTGGCGGATTTCCTTGCGCTGTACCCCTTCCACGTAGCCCAGCATACCTTTCTCACCGAAGTACTCTTTGGCCAGGTTGTCGGTGGACAGGGCCGCGGTGTGGTAGGTCGGCAGGGTAATGAGGTGGTGGAAAATACCGGCTTCACGGGAAGCATCCTGCTGGAAGGTACGGATCTTCGCATCTGCAGCTTTCGACAGCTCGGAATCGTCGTACTCTGCACTCATCAGGTCGTCGCGGTCGTAAGCAGACACGTCCTTGCCTTCTTCCTTCCAGGCGTCGAACACCTGCTGACGGAAGTTCAGCGTCCAGTTGAATGACGGGCTGTTGTTGTAGACCAGCTTGGCGTTCGGCACCTGCTTGCGGATCTCGTCCATCATGCCGCCAATCTGGCCGACATGGGGCTTCTCGGTCTCGATCCAGATCAGGTCGGCACCATTCTGCAGGGAGGTAACACTGTCGAGGACGCAGCGAGCCTCACCGGTGCCCTTGCGGAACTGGAACAGGTTGGAGGCCAGGCGCTTCGGGCGCAGCAGCTTGCCGTCACGATTGAGAATCACATCGCCGTTGGCCAGATCACCCGGTGCTACTTCCTCGCAGTCCAGGAAGGAGTTGTACTGGTCACCAAGGTCGCCCGGCTCTTTAGTCACCGCGATCTGCTTGGTCAGGCCAGCACCCAGGGAGTCGGTTCGGGCAACGATAACCCCATTGTTGACCCCAAGCTCGAGGAAGGCGTAGCGAACGGCACGGATCTTGGCCAGGAAGTCCTCGTGGGGAACGGTGACTTTACCGTCCTGGTGGCCGCACTGCTTCTCATCAGAGACCTGGTTTTCAATCTGGATACAGCAGGCACCGGCCTCAATCATTCTCTTGGCCAGCAGGTAGGTGGCCTCAGCGTTGCCGAAACCCGCATCAATATCCGCGATGATGGGCACAATGTGGGTTACATGGTTATCGATCTTGTCGATCACCGCCTTTTCCGCACTCTTGTCACCGGCCTCACGGGCTGCATCCAGCTCCCGGAACAGGCCGCCCAGTTCACGGGCGTCGGCCTGGCGGAGGAAGGTGTAAAGTTCTTCGATCAGGCCAGAGACCGCGGTCTTCTCATGCATTGACTGGTCGGGCAGGGGGCCGAATTCACTGCGCAGGGCGGCCACCATCCAGCCGGACAGGTACAGGTAGCGTCGATCAGTCTTGCCCTCGAAATGCTTCTTGATGGAAATCATCTTCTGCTGGCCGATAAAACCATGCCAGCAACCCAGGGACTGGGTGTACTTGCTGGTGTCCTCGTCATAGGCCGCCATGTCTTTGCGCATGATGTCAGCGGTATAGCGGGCGATGTCGAGACCGTTCTTGAATTTGTTCTGCAGGCGCATGCGGGCCACGGACTCCGGGTTGATCGCATCCCAGGAGCTGCCATTGGCTTTACACAGCTCAGCGGCTTTTTCGATTTCTTGGGCGTAAGTGGACATGGACTCTCTCCTCCAGGTGACTGCATTTATTTGTTGAGTATCCTAGTGCTGGTGGCATAATTTGGCTAATTTATTGCCATTATTTTCACTATCAGTCAGACGAATAACATATGAATCTGGAAAGAGCCGACCTCAACCTTCTCGTGTATCTGGATGTCCTGCTGCGAGAGCGGAATGTGACAAGGGCCGCGAACTACCTCGGACTGTCCCAGCCCGCCATGAGCAACGGCCTCAAACGCCTGCGGGAACTGTTCGATGATCCACTGCTGGTGCGGACCCGCGAGGGAATGATGCCCACCGAGCGGGCGCTGGAGCTACAGCCGATGGTCCGGGAGGCGCTGGCATCTATCGATCGTGTGATCCAGCCAAACCGGGATTTCAAACCGGCTGATACCCGTCGCACCTTCCGGATCATGGCCAGCGACTACGCGGAATCCACCCTGATTCCGCCACTACTGAAGCAGCTCCGTGAACAGGCCCCTGGAATCAGCCTCGACATCATGACGCCCAGTGATGTGAGTTTCGTGGATGTCGAGCAGGGCAAGGTGGATATGGTGATCAACCGCTTTGACAGCATGCCCCAGAGCTTCCATCAGGCTACCGTGTGGCGCGACAGCTTTTCCTGCGTCATGCGCGCCGACAACCCGATCCTGGACGATTACAGCCTGGCCAGCTATCTGCGCGCCCAGCACATCTGGGTCAGCAAGACCGGGATGGGCGTCGGCGTGGGGGTAAACCCGGAGGATGTGCAGCGACTCGGCTGGGTCGATGAAGCCATCGGCCGGCTTGGGGAAAAGCGGGATATTTCCGTCTTCACCCGGCATTACCAGGTAGCCATGCTGCTGGCGGAGCAGAGCGACCTGATCGTGACAGTACCAACGCGGCTGGCCCAGCTGGCAGAGGGGAATGCCCGTATCGTGCGGCGCAACCCCCCTCTTGAGATTCCGCCGCTTGAGCTGAAAATGGCCTGGAGCCCGCTACTCCAGCAGAGCGCGCCCCACCGCTGGTTGCGCCGGCTGATCCTGGATATCGGGCGCCAGTTGTAAGCGCTGGCGTGGTAGGCAATGGTTTAGGCAGGGGCTGCGACAGCGCTTCTGCTCGCTAGTGGGATTTGGCCCCAGGCACTCTTCGGCGCCCGGAGCCAATCAACTCACGGCAAAAAGTCAGCAACCGCTCTGGCAGTTGAAACCATCGTAACCTGACGTGGTATACCAATCGCTGCTGCTTCCACCCGAACCGCTCCAGTTATTCAGGTCAAAGCTCCCGTGGCCATTACTGTCACCCTGGATCCGGTAGACAGATACCGCTTTACCGCTGTTGCTCCAGACAAGGGGCGAACCTTCGGTGATCTGCTCCGGCAGGCTGTTGGGCTGCATGAAAAATGCGGAACCCTCTCCATAGACCGTAGCAACCCCGCTGGCAGGGATCGCGAGAAACGTGCCTTCCTCCAGACCGATTGCACGGACTGTCAGGCTGACCTGATCCTGTGCGGTGCGGGCCAGGAAACCAAAGGTTCGACCGTGACGGGTTTCTGCAGCTCTCCCCTTGCCGGTTACGCGATCCAGATGGCTGTCGGTAATCAGGCCAGATAGCTGCGGATGCAACAGAAAGTCACCGTGGTTGATATCCTGCGTATTCGAGTGATAGGGATTATCGAGGATTTCCCGGGACAACACGCCCAGATTAGCCGGCGCATAATAGGATTGACCGAGTATGGCCAGTCCTGCGCTGGTGCCCGCGATCGGCGCACGCTTCACATTCATGTGGGCGTTCAGTGCGTCTTCCACTGCGGTGTTTTTCCAGAAGTCCTCATATTCATTTTGATCGCCGCCGGCAATGAAAATGATCTCGGCACTCTCGATATAACCGGCGACAGCCGGGTCACTGGCCGCAGCGCGGTCGTCGATGGATAGTTCCGCCGCGGAACCCAGCTGGGAGCCGAATGTACCGCACATCCAGTCGGCCTGGCCGCCGGTGCCGCCGGAGCGCAACACCAGGTAGTCACCTCCCTGGGCGTGGCTGATAAGCCACTCAGTAGCCGCCTGTTCGCCCTGTGCGTTTGCTTCTGCACCTCCAATCAGGAGTGTGGCCTGGGACAGGCTCGCGCTGTTGTCGGCGGTGCCGCAGGCCAGGTAGTAGTCGTAACCGCCTCCGCCATTGCCACCGCCACCATTTCCACCTCCGTTGCCACCCCCGACGCCTTGGGGCGGCTTGGCAAGGGCACTGCTGGCCAGCAGTGCGGTCAGCAAAGCTGTTGTCAGTCGGCGATAAGTCGTTTTCATTGGGTTGTCCTTTTATTCGAATTGATTGAGCGGTATCCCATCGGGTGCGATGGCAGTCCCGCATACCCGAGGCCCCGACAAACCCATTGCTATAGCCACCACCTTGGTACGACAGCAGGACCTGCGAGCGAAGCTAGCACAGCGTTTAGGCGAGATCGCTTGATGTGGGGATAACAGTGGATATTGCGGCAGGCTGAGGTCCGGGCCGAATTTTGCGCACCAGTTACTGTCGGTTTTCGTCAATATTTGCGCGACAAATGATGGAAATTCCGGCTATAAATTGGTGTTATGAGGATGAGGCTGTTTACAATGCGGCAACCCAAGATCTGATCACCCCAATCACCGAGAGGCCAGGATATGACGGAGCGAGTCAAAATCGGAAAACTGCAGGTAGCGAAGGTACTGCGTGATCTGGTGAACGAGGAAATCATCCCTGGAACCGACATCAGCTCTGAACATTTCTGGTCACAACTGGAACAGATCATCACTGACCTCGGCCCCATCAATCGCCATCTGCTGGAAAAGCGCGATCAGATCCAGACCCAGATCGACCAGTGGCATCGTGAAAATCCCGGAGCCTACCGGGACCTCGACCGCTACAAATCCTTCCTCAGTGAGATCGGCTATCTCGCTCCGGAGCCTGCAGACTTCACCGTGTCGACGGAAAATGTCGACGAGGAGGTCGCGACGATGGCTGGCCCACAGCTGGTCGTGCCGGTGATGAATGCCCGCTATGCATTGAATGCGGCGAACGCGCGCTGGGGCAGCCTTTATGACGCCCTCTATGGTACAGATGTGATCAGTGAGCAGGATGGAGGGGAAAAAGGCACCGGCTACAATCCGACCCGCGGTGCCCGCGTCATTGCCTTTGCACGTGATTTCCTCGACCAGGCGGCGCCGCTGACCAAGGGCAGTCATAGCGACGCGGTGGAATACCGGATCAATGGCCACCTGGTGGAAGTGCAGCTTAGCAGCGGCAAGATTGCCACACTGAAACAACGGGGCCAGTTCCTGGGTTTCCGCGGCGATAACTGTAACCCGGGAGCAATTCTTCTGCAGAACAACGGCTTGCGCTTCGAAATCCAGATCGATCGCGAAAGCCCCATCGGCAAGACGGACAAGGCAGGTATCAAGGACATCCTGATGGAGGCGGCACTGACCACCATCATGGACTGTGAGGATTCCGTGGCTGCTGTCGATGCCGAGGACAAGGTTGTGGTCTACCGTAACTGGCTGGGCCTGATGAAAGGGGACCTGCAGGAAACCCTGGAAAAAGGCGGCAAGTCGGTGGTGCGGAAGCTCAACCCCGATCGGACTTACGTCGGCCGCGATGGTGAGTCCCTGACCCTGCCGGGGCGCAGCCTCATGTTCGTACGCAACGTCGGGCACCTGATGACCAACGAGGCAATCCTCGATGCCGACGGTAACGAAGTACCCGAGGGTATCCTCGATGGCATGATCACCAGCCTGATCGCGCTGCACGACCTGCGTAGCGAGGGAGCGATCAGCAACTCTCGCAGGGGCAGTGTCTACATCGTCAAACCGAAGATGCATGGCCCCGAAGAGGTGGCCTTCGCCAACACCCTGTTCTCACGAATCGAAGATGCCCTGGGCATGGAGCGTAACACGCTGAAAATGGGCATCATGGATGAGGAGAGGCGCACGACGGTAAACCTCAAAGGCTGCATCGAAGCGGCCAGGGAGCGGGTGGTGTTTATCAACACCGGCTTCCTCGATCGCACAGGCGATGAAATTCACACCTCGATGCTCGCGGGCCCGATGATCCGCAAAGGGGAAATGAAGCAATCCCGGTGGATCGGTGCCTACGAGGACTGGAATGTCGATGTGGGGCTCGCCGCCGGGCTCAAGGGGTGTGCCCAGATCGGCAAGGGCATGTGGCCCATGCCTGACCGTATGGCAGACATGATGGAGGCGAAGATCGGGCACCCGATGGCTGGCGCCAACACCGCATGGGTGCCTTCGCCCACTGCCGCCACCCTGCACGCGCTCCACTACCACAGGGTCAACGTTGCCGAACGCCAGGAGGAACTGAAGGGCAGCAGCAGGGCAAAACTCGATGACCTGCTCACACTGCCTGTCGCAGAGTCCCCCAATTGGAGTGCAGAGGAGATCCAGCGGGAGCTGGATAACAATGCACAGGGGATTCTCGGCTATGTCGTACGCTGGGTAGAGCAGGGGGTGGGCTGCTCAAAAGTGCCGGATATCAACGATGTGGGCCTGATGGAGGATCGCGCCACCCTGCGTATCTCCTCTCAGCATATGGCCAACTGGCTGCAGCACGAGGTCGTTTCCCGCGACCAGGTGATGGAAACCATGCAACGCATGGCAGCTGTCGTGGACCGGCAGAACGCCGGGGATCCTGCCTACCGGAATATGGCACCGGATTTTGACGACAGTGTCGCGTTCCAGGCGGCCTGTGAACTGGTCTTCGAGGGGGCGGTCCAGCCCAATGGCTATACGGAGCCGGTACTCCACCGACGCCGGCGCGAATTCAAGGCGAAGCAGGGAGCCTGAAGCTCAGACCAGCAGCCGACGCAGGCCGGGTTCCTGCACTGCAAGGGGCCAGTCCTGCTCGAACAGGGCCAACAGCTTCTGGGCGCGAACGCGGTCAGCCGGACAGTAGACACCCAGCCACTGGTCGCGATCCTCCTTCAACAATGAAATGCACCCGTCACCGACGACAAATTCGGTGTCGGGCGTATCCACGGTTGGCTGCAGTTTTTTCAGCTCGATGCGGGAGGTCAGGCGCTGGATGAGGGGCAGCAGCCGGTGGTGGCGCTGCGAGATGGGGTCGCTGTCACGGATCAGGATACGAATCCTCGCGTAACGGCTCCGCCTCGCAAATGCGGAAAGGGCCTCCACCACCGCTTCCTCGTGAAAGAGGGAGCGCTCCAGGTGATTGGAAAAAATGCTGACTTCCCGCTTTGCGCGCTGGCACAGATCAATCAGCGCCTGCTGGAACGCCTCGACATCCGCCAGTGGAAACCGCTCCCGGGGTTCAGAGGCGTCCCAATCTTTGCCTGTCTCGAAGTCAGTCAAAGCTCCCTCTCCATTTTGATGTGGGGAATCCCCGCCTCCTCAAACTCTCCACCAACCGCCCGGAAGCCCGCATTGGCATAGAAATGCCGGGCGTGGCACTGGGCATGGAGGAAAACGTGCTGCAGCCCGGTTGCCCGCGCATGCTCGCAGATGATTTCGAGAAGGCGGGAGCCAAGGCCCTGCTTGCGATACCGGGGCAGCACGGCCATGCGGCCGATTTTCCCCGTCTGGGTCAGGCGACCCGTCGCTACCGGCTCGCCCTCCAGGAAGGCAAGAAAATGCGTGGCGGCGGCCTCCTGATCGTCCCACTCGATAGCTGGATCCACCCTCTGCTCGCGGATGAAAACGGTTTCCCGCACCAAGCGGATTTGCTCGAGGTCACGATCCCAGTCCGCCACCCGAATCTCTGAGTTGTCCATCTAGAAATCCTCCGGAGGGTAGATCAGGGTTCCCTGGGCCACCAGGGTATCAATCAGCCCGCCCTCTGTGGCTATTTCCGGGTGGTCATCCACCGCCTGTGCCGTGATCACCCGTGCAGAGCAAAAGTGGACGGCAAATTCCTCGCTTGTCGCCATTGCCTCGCCATCGACGAACAGTGTGACGGGATCCCGCGAGAAAGCACAGCGGGACGCAGGGTTGAGCACCAGTGTAGCCCCACCTGATAGCTGCTCCCGCCAGTCTGCTGCGTCACCGGCATCCAGCGCTACGGTATCGGGGTATTTTGCCTCCGTCATGACCGCGCCCAGCCACTGCGCAATCTGCCGGGGCTGCTCAATCCATTCACGAAGCTGTGCCTGCAGGCGCTGGACAGCTGCGGGATCGATCTCGTCCGGGTTGCCGGTCTGTTTCATTCCAGCATCGCTGTAGCGCAGGTGATCCGGCAACTGTAATGCCAGCTCCGCTGCCAGGTCTTCCAGTATGTGCCTGGCAGACGGCGCCCTGAAACCGATGGAAATCGTGGTGCAGGCTCCCTCGGCAATACCCCAGTGACTGTACTGGGGGGGCAGATAGAGCATGTCACCCGGCTCCAGCAACCAGCTGTTTTCCGGTTCGAATTCCTGCAGGATATTCAGCGCTGTGCCTTCGAGACGTGGCGTGGCGTCATCGGCCTTTCGGCCCTGCTGCCAGAGTCGTTTCCCCTCTGCCTGAAGCAGGAAGACATCGTAGTAATCGAAATGGGGGCCGACGCTTCCCTTGTCGGACGCATAGCTGATCATCACATCATCCAGGCGCCACTCTGGCAGGAAGCGGAAAAGACGCTTGAGATCGGCGATCTCCGAGACCCACTGGTCCACCGCCTGCACCAGCAGTGTCCAGTGACTGCGGGGCAGGGCGAGGAAGTCCTCTTCGGAAAAGGGCCCCTGCCGAAGCTCCCAGGGGCCCTCCGCGCCCTGTTCGAGCACAATCCGGGACTCCACCGCCTCCTCCAGTGCCATGCCCGCCAGCTCCTCTCCGGAGAGGGGGGAGACAAAGCCGGGAAAAGCATTGCGAATCAGCAGGGGTTTCTGTTGCCAGTATTCCCTGAGGAATTCCTCGACCGGCATATCGCCCAGGTGGGTAAGTGGTGTATCCGTCATCAGTGAAATACCGGGGTCGCTGTGTGGGTTCGTTGCGGACTGGCTGGCCCGATTCGGGTCCGGCGCCCGGGCGGCGGGCAACGTTCGCGGGCAGCATAAAAAGGCAGTAAAGCACTGGCCGGGCCGCGGGGAAATACCGGGAAAACAGTGGCGACGCCCTCTTGGGCGCCGCCGTATAACGAGATCAGATGCGCTTGGCCTGCTCCTCGGCGTTGCCGACGTAGGACGCAGGAGTCAGCTGATGCAGGGCGTTTTTGGCCTCTGCAGGGATGTCGAGGCCTTCAATAAAGACCTTGAGTGTCTCCTGGGTGATACCCTGTCCCCGAGTCAGTGCCTTCAGCTTCTCGTAGGGTTCCTCGATGTTGTAGCGGCGCATCACTGTCTGGATGGGCTCGGCCAACACCTCCCAGGCGTTGTCCAGATCCTCGGCCAGACGTGCGCGGTTGATCTCCAGCTTGCCCAGGCCCTTGAGGGTTGCCGCATACGCGATCACGGCATAACCGGCACCGACGCCCATGTTGCGCAGCACGGTGGAGTCGGTGAGGTCGCGCTGCCAGCGGGAAACCGGCAGCTTCGCGGCGAGGTGCTGGAACACGGCGTTGGCTAGGCCCAGATTGCCCTCGGAGTTCTCAAAGTCAATCGGGTTCACTTTGTGTGGCATGGTGGACGAGCCCACTTCGCCGGCCACCACTTTCTGCTTGAAGTACCCAAGGGAGATGTAACCCCAGATATCCCGATCGAAGTCGATCAGGATGGTGTTGAAGCGGGCGATGGCATCGAACAGTTCGGCGATATAGTCGTGTGGCTCGATCTGGGTCGTGTAGGGGTTCCAGGTCAGGCCCAGGGAAGTGACAAATTCCTCGGCGTTCGCTGCCCAGTCCACTTCCGGATAAGCGGAAAGGTGGGCGTTGTAGTTGCCGACCGCGCCATTGATCTTGCCGAGCAGCTCCACATCATGGATCTGCTTGACCTGGCGACGCAGGCGAGCGACTACGTTGGCCAACTCTTTGCCCACTGTGGTCGGGCTGGCTGTCTGGCCATGGGTGCGTGAGAGCATCGGAACATCCGAGAACTTGCGTGCCAGCTCAGCGATCTCATTGATGATCTGGTTCATTGCCGGCAGCAGTACCTGATCCCGGCCAGCCCGCAACATCAGGGCGTGGGACAGGTTGTTGATGTCCTCGGATGTGCAGGCAAAGTGGATGAACTCGTTGACCGCAGACAGTTGCGCGTTCGTGCTCACCTTTTCCTTGAGGAAATACTCGACCGCCTTTACGTCGTGGTTGGTGGTGCGCTCGATTTCCTTGATACGCGCGGCATCCTCGACCGAAAACTTGGCGACGATATCGTCGAGCAACCGGTTGGCTTCATCTTCGAAAGCGGGAACCTCGTTGATTTCCGGGTGTTTGGAGAGCTTCTGCAGCCAGCGGACTTCCACCTCGACACGCGCCCGGATCAGACCGTACTCGCTGAAGATTTCGCGCAGCGGAGCTGTTTTGCTCTCGTAACGCCCATCGATGGGGGAAACCGCGGTCAGTGCGGATAACTCGACTGTCATGGATGTTCTCCGAAAATCAGGTATTGGATGATTCTAGTTGCGCGATGAGGTCCTCAGTCGCGGCCAGTAATTTCTTGCGCTGGAAGATCAGGTGCAGGCGGCTGCCGCCCAGCTGGCGCCAGAGAGTGGCGGCCCGCACACCGGCAAAGAGCATGGTGCGGATCTGATTGGCGATCCGCTGCTGCTGCAAGTAATTGAAGTCCCCAAGCACCTGAATCCGGAAACGGAAAGTGCTGAGGGTGTCGCTGTAGATGCTGGCGAGATTAGAGAAGACATTCTCGTGCGTGGATGAGAAATGTTCCGCCTGCACTTTGGCCTTTTCCAGCCTGGAGCCAATGATTGCGAGCAGGTCATTTTTCTTGCTCAGCTGTCGCTGCAGGTACAGGACCGACAATACATAGCGCAGACAGTCGGTATACTCCGGGTGCCTGCGTGTCCTGAGCAGTTGGCGGGCCACTTTCAGCCCCGGCAGTACCTTATCGGCCCCACCGAAAACGTCTTCGGTCCGCTCAGGGTTCAGCTGAAAGAGGCTGTAAACAGCCGTTTCCAACTCCTCCTGGGGTGCGGTGCCGGTTTTCGCCAGCCGCTCGACCAGAACGGCAGACTGGAAAACGCCCGCCAGCGCCAAGGCCTGCTCCCGCCACTTGCTCAAGTTCGCTCCTTAATCTTTCAGCAGTTGATTGCGTTACTTATCAGCGTTCCACTTCGACGCCGATACCGGTGGCCCGCTCGATCACCGCACCGCCCAGGCACACTTCGCCATCGTAAAGGACCAGGGACTGCCCAGGGGTGATGGCGCGCTGTGGCTGGTCGAAATGCACTGACAGGCTGCCATCGGCAGTTACAGCAACCTCACAATCCTGGTCGGGCTGCCGGTAGCGGGTCTTGGCCCGCGCCCGGAATTGTTGCCCCGGGGCATGCCCGTTGATCCAGTGGGTCTGGCTCGCTTCGAGTCCGGTTGCGTACAGCAGGGGGTGGTGGGCTCCCTGTACGACGATCAGGACGTTGCGCTCCAGATCCTTGCCTGCCACGTACCAGGGTGCATCACCCGCACCCTTGACCCCGCCGATACCAAGGCCCTGGCGCTGTCCGATGGTGTGGTACATCAATCCGGCATGGCGCCCCATGACCTCGCCCTCGGGCGTCTCGATGTCGCCGGGCTGGGCCGGCAGGTACTGCTCGAGGAAGTCCTTGAACCGACGCTCGCCGATAAAGCAGATGCCGGTGCTGTCTTTCTTGTCGTGGGTGATGAAGCCGTGTTCCTCGGCGATGGCGCGCACTTCCGGCTTTTCCAGCTCGCCGAGAGGGAAGAGGGACCGGGCAAACTCAGCCTCACCGACCGCGTGCAGGAAATAGCTCTGGTCCTTGTTGTTATCGAGGCCCTTCAATAGATAGGTCCGGCCATCAATATCCCGGCGGCGCGCGTAATGGCCGGTAGCGATCAGGTCAGCGCCGAGCATCTCCGCGTACTCCAGGAACACCTTGAACTTGATCTCACGGTTACACAGGATGTCCGGATTCGGTGTACGGCCAGCCTTGTACTCCGCCAGAAAGTACTCGAACACGTGGTCCCAGTATTCCGCGGCAAAGTTGGCGGTATGCAGTTTTATGCCGAGCCGCTCGCAGACCGCCTGGGCATCGGCCAGGTCGGCTTTGGCTGTGCAGTATTCAGTGCCGTCATCCTCATCCCAGTTCTTCATGAACAGCCCCTCCACCTGATACCCCTGCTGCATCAACAGCAGGGCGGCGACCGAGGAGTCTACACCGCCGGACATACCGACGATGACACGCTTGTTCTGGATGGGTGCACTGGTTACGGACATAAAGGGAGTCAATCGGGGTCGGGACAACTATAAAAATGGGGCGCAATTTTACCTGTGAATGCGGCATTGCACCAATTTCGTGGTCACTGAGGCCGCAGACTTCACTTTTCAGCCTAGCTAGCGACGATGGCGGCGTCGCCCGGTACCGCCATGGCTCACTTTGCGGGCCGGCACGTGGACCTCAGAGACCGAGAACTCACCGGGCTTCAGGGTGCCGAGTCGCCAATTCCCGATCGCCGCACGAATCAGGCGCAGCGTGGGGAAGCCCACGGCAGCCGTCATTCGCCGCACCTGGCGGTTGCGTCCCTCGGTGATGGTCAGCTGGATCCAGGAGGTGGGGATATTCCTGCGCTCGCGGACTGGTGGGTTCCGCGGCCAGACAGCCGGGGAGGCAAGCCGTCCTGCCCTGGCAGGGGCTGTCACTCCGTCTTTCAGGGGCACTCCCCGGCGTAACCTGGCCAGGGCCTCTTCACTGATGGCACCTTCGACCTGCACCCAGTAGGTCTTGGGCAGCTTATGACTGGGGTGGCTGATCTGCTGCTGGAGAAGGCCGTCATCGGTGAGGACAAGAAGCCCTTCCGAATCGAAGTCCAGCCTCCCCGCAGGGTAAACCCCGGGCACATCGACGAAATCGGCAAGCGTGGGGCGATCACCGGCATCGGTAAATTGGCTTAACACGCCATAGGGCTTGTTGAGGAGGATGATCTTGCTCAAATACTGTTCCAGCTTGTGACATCAATTGGCATAAATTGCGCACATCAGGCCGCATTTAGCGGCTTGCCCGGCAGCGGGGCATTGTAATTCAACTACAAAATGAGGTGGATGCTGTTATAATCCGGCCGTTTTTTCGATCCCGTCCCGCTGGGTCAGGGGGATAGGGGTAAGCAACACGCGACCTGAAAAGTCACAGAGTTTTGGGAGTTTAAGCAATATGGGTCATATCCAGGTGCCGGCAGACGGCCAGAAAGTCACAGTCAATTCCGACGGTTCGCTGACCGTTCCGAACCGCCCCATCGTACCGTTCATCGAAGGTGACGGTATTGGCGTGGATATCACCCCCGTAATGCGCAAGGTGATCGATGCCGCAGTCGAAAAGGCCTTCGGCGGTGAAAAAGCCATCTCCTGGATGGAAGTCTACTGTGGCGAGAAAGCCGCTGAGACCTACGCCGGCGACTGGTTCCCGGCCGAAACCCTGGAAGCGCTGAAAGAATACTCTGTGGGCATCAAGGGCCCGCTGACCACTCCGGTGGGCGGTGGCTTCCGCTCCCTGAACGTCGCCCTGCGCCAGGAGCTGGACCTGTACGTGTGCCAGCGCCCGGTTCGCTGGTTCACCGGCGTTCCGTCTCCGGTCAAGGAGCCGAACAAGGTTGACATGGTGATCTTCCGCGAAAACTCCGAAGACATCTATGCCGGCATCGAATGGAAGGCTGGCACCGATGAAGCGACCAAGGTCATCAAGTTCCTGCAGGAAGAGATGGGCGTCAAGAAAATCCGCTTCCCGGAGAACTGCGGTATCGGCGTGAAGCCGGTTTCCGAGGAGGGCACCAAACGCCTGGTGCGCAAGGCCATCCAGTATGCTGTGGATCAGGACCGCGATTCCGTGACCCTGGTACACAAAGGCAACATCATGAAGTTCACCGAGGGCGCCTTTGCAGACTGGGGCTACGAGCTGGCCCGCGATGAGTTTGGCGCGCAGCCGCTGGACGGCGGCCCCTGGCACAGCTTCAAGAACCCGAATACCGGCAAGGAAATCGTGATCAAGGACGTCATCGCCGACGCCATGCTGCAGCAGGTACTGCTGCGTCCGGCCGAGTACGATGTCATTGCCACCCTGAACCTGAACGGTGACTACCTGTCTGACGCGCTTGCGGCCCAGGTTGGTGGTATCGGTATCGCACCGGGTGCCAACATCTCCGACGAAGTTGCCCTGTTCGAAGCGACCCACGGCACTGCGCCGAAGTATGCGGGCCAGGACAAGGTCAACCCGGGCTCCCTGATCCTGTCTGCTGAAATGATGCTCCGCCACCTGGGCTGGAACGAAGCAGCGGACCTGGTAATCAAGGGCATGGAAGGCGCCATCGCCGCGAAGACCGTGACCTACGACTTCGAGCGCCTGATGGACGGTGCAGACCTGAAGTCCTGCTCCGAGTTTGGCGAAGAAGTCATCAAGCACATGGCATGATGACGGCAGTGGAGCGGCTCGAGCCTCTCCACAGTCACAAAAAAGGCCCCGCACATGCGGGGCCTTTTTTTGCCTGATTCCTCTCTTGCGAGGATTGGTTGCGAGGATTCGGGGCTGACCAGAGAGGCCGACCTGAGTCACATTACTGACAGCAACGCCACGCAGGCTGGTGGCTGGAGACCTGCAGCGCAGGGATCAGCACTGAGCTCATGGGGCCAGAGAGGGGAGGCGCCTCAGGTTTCAGGTTCTTAGACCCGTGTCCCTTGATTCCGCTAACCCAGCGCCTCTGCCTCGCGTTCGCGCTGGGTCTGCGCCTGATCCGAGTCTGAGGCACTTGCCTCGGGGCCGGCTTCCGACGTGCCGACGCTGATGTTGGCTGCGTGATAACCTTTGTCGCCCTTGATGATATCGAAGGAGACCTGCTGGCCAGCCTTCAGAGTGCGGTAACCTTCCATCTGGATTGCCGAGTAATGGGCAAAAAGATCTTCTCCCCCCTCGTCGGCAAGGATGAACCCATATCCCTTGGCATTATTGAACCACTTGACGGTACCGGTAGGCATGGCGAATTCCCTCTAATTGCCGGGGCGACTGCAGGCCGCCTTACAGAGTCTGCTTTTATAGTTATCGGTTCAGGCTCCTCGACTGCGTTCCTGCCCACGAGGACACCCGACTGGATGCTTACATTCCTCTTGTAGCCAAGAGCCATACGAATGTCAAGCTACGCGCCGCCAGCCTGTGCTGGGGATCAAATGAGGTTACAATGTGCGCCCCGCGGCGCAGCGGTCCCTGCGAGGACATGGAACCCGGTGCGACGCGACTCAACTACAGCAATTTGGTATTTCTCGATTGAGTTTCACTATGGGTATAACTCTGGCCATTAAACTACACTCAGGCGGATCCGATGAGGACTCCTACTCGTATGAGATGGACGGCGACCTGGCCCTCGAGGAAGCGGCTCCCAAGCTCAAGCCGCCACCCATGTATAAGGTTGTCATGCTGAATGACGACTACACGCCGATGGATTTTGTCGTGGAAACGCTGGAGACCTTTTTCAGTGTGACCCGCGAGCGCGCGACTCAACTAATGTTGCAGGTGCATACGCAGGGAAAAGCCATCTGTGGTGTCTATACTCGAGATATAGCGGAAACGAAGGCCGCGCAGGTCAATCAATTCGCCAGAGAGCACCAGCACCCCTTGCTGTGTGAGATCGAAGCGGACAACAGTGAGGACGATTGACTCCAAGGGTCCCGTCGCCTGAAGGGAATCAGGCACACTCAAGACGCCGTCATCCGGCGCGCGCCCAGTGGAACAGACGGGTGATTTTGGCGAATACGGTTTGAGGTTCAGATGCTCAGCAAGGATTTAGAGGTAACGCTCAATCTGGCGTTCAAGGGTGCGCGAGCAAAGCGACACGAGTTCATGACCGTGGAGCACCTGTTGCTGGCTCTTCTGGATAATGAATCCGCGGCAGATGTCCTGCACGCCTGCGGGGCAGACCTCAGCGCCCTTAGGCGCGAGCTGCTCGAGTTCGTCGATTCCACCACCCCCCTGATACCTGAAGCCGATACCGAACGGGAAACCCAGCCGACCCTGGGTTTCCAGCGTGTGCTGCAGCGCGCGGTATTCCATGTCCAGTCCTCGGGCAAGAAGGAAGTGACCGGAGCCAATGTTCTGGTCGCCATCTTTTGTGAACAGGAAAGCCAGGCGGTTTACTACCTAAAGCAACAGAGTGTCGCGCGTATCGATGTGGTGAATTACATCACCCATGGCATTTCCCGTGTTGGCTCCAGCGGCAACAATCACCATCACAATCCGGAACCCTCTCCCGAGCAGACCGAAGAGGAGATCGGCCCCGGAGCGGAACCCGGTGGCTCCGATCCGCTGGAGAGTTACGCCACCAATCTCAACCAGGAGGCCATCCTTGGCCGAATCGACCCCCTGGTAGGCCGGGCCCCGGAAGTGGAGCGCGTGACCCAGGTCCTGGCCCGTCGCCGCAAGAACAACCCGCTGCTCGTTGGTGAATCCGGTGTGGGCAAGACGGCGATTGCCGAGGGCCTTGCCCGCCGCATCGTCGATGAGGATGTGCCCGAGCCACTCAAGCAGAGCACCATCTACTCCCTGGATCTGGGCTCCCTGCTGGCAGGCACCAAGTATCGCGGGGATTTTGAAAAGCGCTTCAAGGCACTGCTCGCAGAGCTCAAGAAGCGCGAGCATGCTGTCCTCTTTATTGACGAGATTCACACCATCATTGGTGCCGGCGCTGCATCCGGAGGCGTGATGGATGCCTCCAACCTGCTCAAGCCGCTGCTGTCCAGCGGCCAGCTGCGTTGCATTGGCTCGACCACATTCAGCGAGTACCGCGGTATCTTCGAGAAGGATCGGGCCCTGTCGCGGCGATTCCAGAAGATCGATGTCAACGAGCCGAGCATTGAAGAAACCGTACTGATCCTGCAGGGTCTCAAGACCTGCTTTGAAGATCACCACAAGGTGCGTTACACCGATGCGGCCCTGGAGGCAGCAGCACAGCTATCCAGCCGCCACATTACCGAGCGGTTCCTGCCCGACAAGGCCATCGATGTGATCGATGAGGCCGGCGCCTACCAGGCGCTGCTTCCGCCAGAGGAGCGGAATGATGTAATCGGGGTGCACGAAATCGAAACCGTGATTGCGAAGATGGCCCGGATTCCCGCCAAGAGCGTGTCTGCCTCCGACAAGGAGCAGCTGGCAAAGCTTGAAGAGAACCTGCGGATGGTGGTTTTTGGTCAGGACAACGCAATCGGCGCCCTCAGCACTGCAATCAAATTGAGCCGGGCAGGGCTGGGATCCGAGGAAAAACCCATCGGGTCTTTCCTCTTTGCAGGCCCGACCGGTGTCGGCAAGACCGAGCTCTGTCGCCAGCTTGCCAAAGTCATGGGGATCGAACTGATCCGCTTCGACATGTCCGAGTACATGGAGCGTCACACCGTCTCCAGGCTGATCGGTGCTCCTCCCGGTTACGTTGGCTTCGACCAAGGCGGCCTGCTGACTGACGCGGTCACCAAGCACCCGCACAGCGTCGTGCTGCTCGACGAGATCGAAAAGGCGCACCCGGAGGTCTTCAACCTGCTGCTGCAGGTGATGGATCACGGTACGCTGACAGATAACAATGGCCGTAAGGCGGATTTCCGTAATGTCATCCTGATCATGACCACCAATGCGGGAGCGGAGCTGATGAGCCGGCGCTCAATCGGCTTCACCAGCCAGGACCATTCCTCCGACGGCATGGAGGAGATCAAGAAGATGTTCACTCCGGAGTTCCGCAACCGCCTGGACAGCATCATCCAGTTTGGCGCGCTGAGCCTGGATGTGGTGAAGACGGTGGTCGACAAGTTCGTCGTCGAGCTCCAGTCGCAGCTGGATGACTCGCGTGTCACCCTCGATGTCGACGACGAGGCTCGGGAGTGGCTTGCCGTGCACGGATACGATGAAAAGATGGGCGCGCGACCCATGGCGCGCCTGATTCGCGACAGGTTGCGCAAACCGCTCGCGGAGGCGGTGCTGTTCGGCGAGCTCGCCGAGGAGGGTGGTCGAGTCGAGGTGTCAGTGGAGAACGACGATCTCGTCATCCGTACGGCAGTCACGGCCAGCGCCTGACAGCATCCAGTATCAGTCGGGCCAAACGAAAGAAGCCACCCTCGAGGTGGCTTCTTTTTGCTTTGCATTCGCCACAGCCCCGCGAAATCAGGGGCGGCGAAGAAGCCGGTCAGCGGGCCCGGTAGGTGATGCGACCCTTGGTCAGATCATAGGGCGTCAGCTCAACCTTCACCTTATCACCGGTCAGGATGCGGATATAGTTCTTGCGCATCTTGCCAGAGATGTGGGCGATAACCACGTGGCCGTTTTCCAGTTTTACACGGAACGTGGTGTTTGGCAGGGTGTCGATAACCTCGCCTTCCATTTCAATATAATCGTCTTTTGCCATGCGGCAGTAACCTTTACCAATGCTTAGTTCATGCTTCCGCGCCGGCACGGCCGCGGTACGACGGGCGTGCATTTTGCACGAAAAGACACTCTAGGGCAAAGCCCCGGGAGTCCTAGGGGTTTCGCAACGACCAGCGGTTGTCCCGCAGCAGCTCGGTGGGCTGGAACTGGCGCTTGTAGGCCATTTTCTGGCACTCCTCGATCCAGTACCCGAGGTACAGGCTGGGCAGCCCGAGTCTGCGGGCCCATTCAATCTGGTAGAGAATGCAGTACCCACCAAGACTTCGGCGGGTCTCGTCGGGGTCGTAAAAAGTATAGATTGCCGACACTCCTGCGGTGAGGACGTCCGCTACTGCTGTGGCCACCAGCCTGCCGCGGGCCCTGAATTCGATATACCGCGTACTCCCCCAGGCCGGGGTAAGGAAATTGCGGAACTGGTCGCGGCTCGGGGGATACATTTCACCATCGCTGTGGCGCTGCTCGATATACCGGGCATAGAGCTCGTAATGTTCGTCGGTATCGATATTGTCTACGTGGAATACATCCAGGTCCCGGTTTCGCTTCCAGCAGCGCCGCTGGCTCCGGTTCGGCACGAACAGCCCCACCGGCACCCGCGCAGGCACACAGGCCCGACAGGTAGCGCATTGCGGACGATAGAGGTAGGCGCCACTGCGGCGGAAGCCCAGCTCCGACAGGCGGCTGTAGAGTCGCTGATCGATGGGCGTCTGGGGATCCACGAACACCGTGGTCGCCTCCTGGTCGGGCAGGTAGCCGCAGGGGTGGGGCAGGGTGGCCAGCAGGCGGACTGAGTCCAGCTGGGAGTATTTACTCATAGGTCCACGTCAGGCTCCATGGCTGGGGAAAGGGTGGCATGTCGACCCCGGCACGCAATTCTTGCTCAAAAGTCTCCCGGGTCACTTCCACCGCACCGAGACTGAGCAGGTGGGGATTGCTCACCTGGCAGTCAATCATCGGGCAGCCCCACAAGTCTAATTGCCTCACCAGGTGAGCAAAAGCCACTTTTGAGGCATCGGTAACCCGGTGAAACATGGATTCACCGAAGAAGATTCGGCCCAGGGCCACCCCATAGAGGCCGCCAATTAGCTCGCGCCGCTGCCAGACCTCCACCGAGTGGGCGTGGCCGAGCCGGTGCAGGGCGGTATAACCCTCAGCAATGTCATCGGTGATCCAGGTCTCATCCGCATAGGAGCGCGGGGCGCGGCAAGCCCGGACCACGTCCGTGAACGCTCGGTCGAAAGTCACTAAAAAATGGTCCTTGCGCAAGACTTTGCGCAGGCTCCGGCCAATCTGGTACTGCGCGGGGAAAACCACACAGCGGGGGGACGGGCTCCACCAGAGAATTGGCTGATCCTCGGAGAACCAGGGAAAGATACCGCGGCGATAAGCGGCCAGCAGCCACTCGGGCGTCAGTCGCCCGCCAACAGCCAGCAGGCCATTCGGCTCCTGCAAGGCGTTCGTCGTGTCCGGGAAGCCGATGCATTGCTCATCGAGCAGGGTGAGCCGCCCGCCGGAATTACTGCTCAAAATCCATCTCCGGAGCAGTCACCCGGACCGGGTGGGGCAGGGGACAGCCACCGCCCGCACGGAGGGTGGCTGTGGGCACCGGCTTTTCAGTCGGCTCAGTCGGACAGGGAATCGAGATAACGCTCGGCATCCAGGGCCGCCATACAGCCGGTACCTGCGGAGGTCACCGCCTGACGATAGATGTGATCGGACACATCACCGGCGGCAAAGACCCCGGGGATCGAGGTCTGGGTGGCGTTTCCGTCAAGACCACTCTGCACAATGATGTAGCCGCCGTTCATCTCCAGCTGATCCTTGAAGATATCGGTGTTTGGCTTGTGGCCAATGGCAATGAAGACACCGGAAACATCCAGCTCTCTGGTGCTGTCGTCCTGGGTGCTGCGCAGGCGCACACCGGTCACACCATTGTCATCGCCGAGCACCTCATCGAGTGTGTGATGCCAGCAGACGTTGATGTTGCCGTTCTCCACTTTATCCATCAGGCGGTCCTGCAGGATCTTCTCTGCGCGGAGTTCGTCGCGGCGATGGATCAGGGTCACTTCGCTGGCGATATTGGAAAGGTACAGCGCCTCCTCTACCGCAGTGTTGCCACCGCCGACCACGGCGACTTTCTGGTCGCGGTAGAAGAAGCCGTCACAAGTGGCGCAGGCACTGACACCGCGGCCCTGGAACGCTTCCTCGGACGGCAGACCCAGGTACTGCGCGGAGGCGCCCGTGGCGATAATCAGTGCATCACACGTGTAGGTTTGATTCCCCTTGAGTACAAAAGGGCGCTGGTTCAGATCTACAGCATCGATGTGGTCGAAAATGATCTGCGTCTCGAAGCGCTCGGCGTGCTGCTGCATTTGCACCATCAGATCCGGGCCCTGCAGATCCGCGACACCGCCCGGCCAGTTCTCAACCTCGGTGGTCGTGGTCAGCTGACCACCCTGTTGCATGCCGGTGATCACGACCGGCTTGAGATTCGCGCGCGCTGCGTAGATCGCAGCAGTGTAGCCGGCGGGGCCTGAGCCCAGGATGACGAGACGGTGGTGGTTATTGCTCATGAAACACTCTTCAACAAACTGGTGAACACTGTGTATGCGCTTTGAGCGCACCTGCCCCGGGGCACGATGGCAAGACGGGGACTATCAGATCAGCGCGTATCATAGGGGATTGGAGGGGGCGGGCGAAATAGTTTGGCTCTATATCACCGATTGCAGCCGATTATCCGCTCCACCAGGCGCGCCCAGCTGGATACAAAAACACTCTGACGCAGAATTCTACAAAGCCGATGCCAGTTCACAGACAGCATCACAAGATCATCCTAACCTATTGATACTCATTGATTTTACAATTCCTGAAGTCGATTCCAGCTTTGTTCCGCTGTAGCATTTGGTGAAGCGCTGTAGTACACAGTCGGCTGGAACCATGAAACCAGACCGAGCTGGCGGGCGACCACCCGTGGGGAGAGTGCCGCTGGAGGTAGTGGCGCGCGGAAATAATGATTAGAGGTAAGCCATTGAAGGCCGATAGCGCAAGCGCACAGAGTAGCCGGGATGAAGCCGGCGAACCCGAATCCCTGATTGCCAGGTTTCTTCGCGAGGGGGCACTGATCTCACTGCTCGCCGGTGCACTCCTGCTCGCCATCAGCCTGCTCAGCTATGACCCTCTGGATCCGGGCTGGTCACACACCGGTGCCGGCGGAGACATTCACAACGCCATCGGCCCCACTGGCGCCTGGCTGGCAGATATCTGCCTGTCGCTCCTCGGATGGATGGCCTACCTGTTCCCGATTCTGATTGGCTGGCGGGCTGTGGGCATCCTTCGGGATCGCAATGCCCGCTTCCACGGCCCCCTGTTTGCTCTCCGGGTGGCGGGGCTCATTGTCCTGCTGGTAACCGGCGCCGGCCTGGCCACACTCTGCTTTGCCGAGATGGACCAGCCACTGCCGTTCTCCAATGGCGGAATCGTGGGTGCCGGCCTGGCACAGGCCTGCGAGAGCAGCCTCGGCTATGTCGGTGCCACTATTCTGTTGCTGGCGCTGTTTGCCATCGGCATTACCGTTTTCACCGGCCTGTCGTGGTTGCGCCTGGCAGACGCCATCGGCCAGAACCTGCTCGGCTTCATCGGCTGGCTGGGCAACCGGATCCAGCGCGCACGTCAGCAGCGCGCCGAGGATCGGGCCGCGCGCGAAGCCATTGTGGTGCGGAAGGCAGCAGTACTTGAAGAGAAACAACGTACCGCCAAGCGCATTCCCCCCAAGATTGAACCGGTGGCGCCCGCTCCCAAGCCCAGCCCACGTGCGGCCAAGGAGAAGCAGGGCGAACTCTTCTCCAATGGCCCGGTCACCGGCGCACTGCCGCCTCTGGAACTGCTGGATCCCGCCGACAAGAACAAGAAGGCCGGTTTCTCGCGGGAGTCTCTCGAGGCTCTGTCGAGGCTGTTGGAGCTCAAGCTGAAGGATTTCGGCGTGGTGGCCGAAGTGGTCTCTGTTCTGCCCGGCCCGGTGGTCACCCGGTTCGAAATCCAGCCGGCCCCCGGGGTCAAGGTGAGCAAGATCAGTAACCTGGCCAAAGACCTGGCGCGCTCCCTCGCCGTGATCAGCGTGCGAGTGGTGGAGGTCATCCCGGGCAAGTCAGTGGTCGGCATCGAGATCCCCAACGAAAACCGGCAGATGGTGCGCCTGACCGAGGTGCTGTCTGCGGATGTCTACGAGAACAGCAAGTCCCGCCTGACCCTGGCCCTGGGGCACGATATCTCCGGCCAGCCTGTTGTGGCAGACCTCGCCAAGATGCCGCACCTGCTGGTCGCGGGTACCACAGGCTCAGGTAAGTCGGTGGGCATCAACGTGATGCTGTTGAGCCTGCTGTACAAGTCCACACCCGAGGAGGTCCGCCTCATACTGGTGGACCCGAAGATGCTGGAGCTATCAGTCTACGAGGGCATTCCACACCTGCTGACCCCCGTCATCACCGATATGAACGACGCCGCCAATGGACTGCGCTGGTGCGTCGGTGAGATGGAGCGCCGTTACAAGCTCATGGCGGCGATGGGTGTGCGAAACCTGGCCGGCTTCAATCGCAAGGTGCGCGAGGCAATTCAGGCAGGTGAGCCCCTGACCGATCCCACCTGGCAGCCGGATCCCATGTCCAGCGTGCCGGAATCCGAACAGACGCGCCCCGAACTCAAGCCGCTGCCGGCCATCGTGGTGGTGATCGACGAGTTTGCCGACATGATGATGATCGTCGGCAAGAAAGTGGAGCAGCTGATCGCCCGCATCGCCCAGAAGGCGCGGGCTGCCGGCATTCACCTGCTGCTCGCCACCCAGCGCCCCTCGGTGGATGTGATTACCGGCCTGATCAAGGCCAATGTCCCCACCCGCATTGCATTTCAGGTGTCCTCAAAGGTGGACTCCAGGACCATCCTTGACCAGGGCGGCGCGGAGCAGCTGCTTGGGCACGGGGACATGCTCTACCTGCCACCGGGCAGCGGTGTACCGGTGCGGGTACATGGAGCCTTTGTCGATGACCACGAAGTACACAAGGTGGTGGCCGACTGGTGTCGCCGCGGTGAGCCCGACTACATCGACGGCATCGTCGATGACAGCAACAACTCCATCCCCGTGCCGGGAATGCAGACCGAGGGCGGGGAGGGCGACGATCCGGAGTCCGACGCCCTGTACGACGAGGCGGTCGCTTTTGTCACCAAGTCCCGCAAGGCTTCCATTTCCTCGGTACAGCGGCAGTTGCGGATTGGTTACAACCGCGCAGCCAGGATTATCGATGCCATGGAGGCGGCCGGGGTCGTATCGCCGGCAGGACACAATGGCAACCGCGAGGTGCTGGCACCACCTCCGGCCTGATACCGGCACAGTGCCATTCAGGCGGAGTTCACCCTCCGCCAACTAGTCTGAAAAGACAGCCCCGAAATGGATATCAGCATGAAAAAGTTCCTGTCTAACACCCTGTTGGCCCTTGGCCTGGTCTCCACCGGTGCGCTGGCCGATGCCACCGATGACCTCAGTCGGCTGCTGCAACCGCTGGGCGCTATTTCCGGAAAATTCCAGCAGACCCTGATGGATGAGCGTGGCGAAGTGTTGCAAAAGAGCAGCGGCACTTTCTCGGTGCAGCGTCCCGGTAAGCTGCGCTGGGAGACCGGCGAGCCCTTTCCCCAGCTGCTGGTAACCAACAACCGCAAGCTGTGGCTCTACGACCCGGACCTGGAGCAGGTGACGATCCGGCCAGTAGATAACCGACTCAAGGAAACCCCGGCGTTGCTGCTCGGCGGCAAGGTCGAGGAAATCCGCAGCTCTTTCGAGGTCAGCGGCAAGGGGGGCAGTTTCCAGTTGAGCCCCAAGCGTGCAGATGCGCCGTTCAAGGCCATGGAGATTCGATTCAGTGACCAGGGACTGCCCTCCGCCATGACCGTCCGCGATGGCATGGGGCAGACGACAAAGATTCAGTTCAACCGGGTGCAGGCAAATCCGAAGCTCGCGGACTCCCTGTTCAACTTCAAGCCACCGGCGGGGACGGACATCATTCGCGATGAGTGACCTGTTTGCGAGCCAATCGCGACACCAACCCCTCGCTGCGCGTATGCGCCCCGAATCACTGGCCCAATATGTGGGCCAGACGCATTTGTTGGGGGCGGGAAAACCCCTGCGCGAAGCTGTTGAGCGCGGACAGCTCCACTCGATGATCCTCTGGGGGCCACCGGGTGTCGGCAAGACGACCTTTGCCCGTTTACTGGCCAGAGAGTGTGATGCGCGCTTTGCAACGCTTTCCGCCGTGCTGGCCGGGGTCAAGGAGATCCGCCAGGCAGTGGCCGAAGCCCAGCAACACAGCGCCCAGTATGGCCGTGGCACCATCCTGTTTGTGGATGAGGTCCACCGGTTCAACAAGGCCCAGCAGGACGCCTTCCTGCCATATGTGGAAGAGGGCACCGTCACCTTTGTCGGCGCCACCACGGAGAACCCGTCGTTCGAACTCAACAACGCGCTGCTTTCCCGTTGCCGCGTATACCTGCTGCGCAACCTCTCCGAAGAAGAGCTTCTGACACTGCTCCACCGGGCCCTGAGCGAGGATGAAATCCTCTCTACGAGAAACATCCGGGTTGAGGGCGATACCCTGGAGAAACTCGCCCGGGCGGCCGACGGCGATGCCCGCAGCGCGCTGAACCTGCTGGAAATTGCCTGCGACCTTGCGACCGAGGCCGACGGGCAGTGGCGCATTGACGAGTCCGTGCTGGCCGAAGTCCTCAGCGCCGATGTGCGCCGCTTCGACAAGGGTGGGGATTATTTCTACGATCAGATCTCCGCCCTGCACAAAGCGGTGCGGGGCTCGGACCCGGATGCCGCGCTGTACTGGTTTGCGCGCATGGTCGACGGCGGTTGCGATCCGCTCTATATCGCCCGGCGCGCCGTGCGGATGGCCAGTGAAGATATCGGCAATGCCGACCCCCGCGCCCTGCAGATCGCATTGAGCGCCTGGGATGTGCAGGAGCGCCTTGGTAGCCCCGAGGGGGAACTGGCCATCGCCCAGGCCATCGCCTACCTGGCGGTGGCCCCGAAAAGCAACGCCGTCTACAGCGCCTATAAGCGCGTGCTGGCAGACGTGCGCCGTGACCCCAGTTACGAGGTGCCCGTTCACCTGCGCAATGCACCGACCAAGCTGGCCAAGAGCCTGGCTCACGGTGCCGAATACCGTTACGCCCACGACGAGCCCGATGCGTTCGCTGCCGGGGAGAATTATCTTCCGGAGGCAATCGCCGAGCGCCATTATTACGAGCCGGTTCCCCGGGGGCTGGAGCTCAAGATCTCGGAAAAGCTGGACAGGCTGCGTCAGCTGAACCGCGAGAGCCCCCAGCAGCGCTATCCATCCGAAGAAAACCGATAACACAGGTACTCAGGGCCACCTTGTTGCTGGAGGTGGAAGAGGGGGAGAAGAGATGCAGTGGCTGGCAATTGCCGTGGGGGGCGCTATTGGCGCTATCCTGCGTCACCTGATTACGGTATGGAGCTACCCCGTACTCAACGGCAAGTTCCCCCTGGGCACACTGATCGTCAATATCAGCGGTTCATTCCTGATCGGCATCGCCTACGTGATGATCGTTGAACGGGGACTGCTCTCGCCGGAGTGGCGCCTGCTCCTGATGACCGGTCTGTTCGGCGCACTGACCACCTTCTCCACCTTCTCGCTGGAAACCCTGATGTTGTGGCACAATGGCCAGCCTTTGACGGCACTGGCCTATGTTCTCACCAGCCTGGTTCTGTGCCTCGGTGCCACTGCAGCAGCAGTGGCACTGACCATGAAATATTTTTAACCCACAAGATTAACGAAGTAGTAGGCGCCTGCCCGCAGGCGAACGGATTACGATGCTGGACCCCAAACTGATTCGCACCCAAATGGCACAGGTCGCTGAGGCCCTGAAGAAACGCGGCGTTGAGCTTGACACCGCCCGGCTCGAAAGCCTCGAGGAGCGCCGCAAGGAACTCCAGGTGCGCACCGAAAGCCTGCAGAACGAGCGCAACAGCAAATCCAAGAACATTGGCCGTGCCAAGGCTGCCGGAGAGGATATCGCCCCGCTCCTCAAGGAAGTCGAATCCCTTGGCGGTGAACTGAACGATGCCAAGCAGGCCCTGACCGAACTGCAGGGGGAGCTGGACAGCATCCTCTCCGCCATCCCTAACCTCCTCGATCCGGCGGTGCCGGAAGGCGAGAGCGAGGACGACAATGTCGAAGTCCGTCGCTGGGGCCAGCCACGCAGCTTTGATTTCCCGGTCAGGGATCACGTGGACCTTGGCGCTGAACTCGGCGGCCTGGACTTCGAGGTGGCGACCAAGCTGACCGGCTCCCGCTTTGCGGTGATGACCGGCCAGGTGGCCAAGCTGCACAGGGCTCTGGCGCAGTTCATGCTCGATATACACATCGAGGAACACGGCTATCGTGAAGCCAACGTGCCGGTCATCGTTAATGCCGATTCCCTCTACGGTACCTCCCAGCTGCCCAAGTTCGCTGAGGATCTGTTCAAGCTGGAAGATGAGCGCGATTTCTACCTGATCCCGACGGCCGAAGTGCCCCTGACCAACCTGTACCGCGACGAGATCGTTGAGGACGCGGCGAGCCTGCCGCACAAGTTTGTCGCCCACACCACCTGCTTCCGTTCCGAGGCCGGCTCGCACGGCCGCGACACTCGCGGCATGATCCGACAGCATCAGTTCGAGAAAGTGGAGCTGGTATGGTTCGCCCGGCCGGATCAGTCGGAGGAAGCACTGGAAACCCTGACCGCCAACGCCGAAACCATTCTGCAGAAGCTGGAGCTGCCATACCGGACCGTCATTCTCTGCGGTGGTGACATCGGCTTTTCCGCCCGAAAGACCTACGATCTCGAAGTCTGGCTGCCGTCCCAGGACAAGTACCGGGAAATTTCCTCCTGCTCCCTCGTAGGGGATTTCCAGGCCCGCCGTATGAAATCGCGCTGGCGGAACCCTGAAACCGGTAAGCCTGAACTGTTGCACACCCTGAACGGTTCCGGGCTCGCTGTCGGCCGGACCCTGATCGCCGTGCTGGAGAACTACCAGCGTGAAGATGGCAGCATCGAGATTCCACAGGCCTTGCGCCCGTATATGGGTGGCAAAGAGTCGATCTCCCCCGAGAAATAGTGACAGCAGCGGGTCCGATAGGTATTTCACTCCCCCCGGCCCGCTCAACGGATCAATCGGCCAGCCCTTAGCGGTTGGCCGCATTACAGGGATCTTCCTAAGTGCGCTATCTGCCACTCGCTTTTGACCTGCGTGGTCGCCCCTGCGTCATTGTCGGGGGCGGGGCAATCGCCACTCGCAAAGCCCGCTTGCTGAGCAAGGCCCGGGCACGCCTGATCGTTGTAGCCCCCGAAGTGGGCGAGGAGCTCAAGGGGCTCGTCAGGGACAGTGGCGGACAGGTGTTTCAGGCCAGTTACCGGGCCGGGTGCCTGGACAGCGCCGAGCTTGTCATCGCCGCCACCTCTGATGCCGGAGTCAACGCCGAAGTATCCCGCGATGCCCAGGCGCGCCGGCTGCCGGTCAACGTGGTCGATGCCCCGGCCCTGTGCACGTTTACTTTTCCTTCGATTGTCGAGCGCGGTCCGGTCTCCATCGGCATCAGCAGCGGTGGCGCCGCACCGGTACTGGCCCGGGGAATCCGCGCTCAGCTGGAAGCGCTCCTGTCCCCGCGACTCGGTACACTGGCGGAGCTCGCTGCCGGGATGCGCGATGCGGTCAAGCAGGCGCTGCCGGAGTCGGCGCGGAGGGATTTCTGGGAGTGGGTCTTCTCCGGGCCGGTCGCTGCCGAGGTCGAGGCAGGCAGGACGGGAGAAGGGCAGCGGCTGCTGGAGGCGGCACTGGCGGACCCGGACATGAACGCAATGAATCGTGGAGAGGTCTACCTGGTTGGCGGGGGGCCCGGCGATCCCGACCTGCTGACATTCCGTGCACTGCGCCTCATGCAGCGTGCCGATGTGGTGCTCTACGACCGACTGGTATCCGATCAGGTATTGGAGCTGGTGCGACGGGATGCCGAGCGTATTTACGTCGGTAAGAAGAAGCAGTTCCACTCGGTTCCCCAGGATGACATCAACCAGCGTCTGGTGGACCTGGCCCTTGAAGGGAAGAAGGTTCTGCGCCTCAAGGGGGGAGACCCGTTCATTTTCGGGCGTGGTGGCGAGGAGATCGACAGGCTTGCGGATGCCGGGATCCCGTTCCAGGTAGTGCCAGGAATTACGGCAGCCGCCGGTTGTGCCAGCTACGCCGGGATACCACTGACGCACCGGGACTTTGCCCAATCCGTCCGATTTATTACCGGTCACCTGCAGCAGGGCGAGCTGCACCTGCCCTGGCAGGAGCTGGCCAGCCCCGGTCAGACCCTGGTCTTTTACATGGGCCTGACGGGCCTGGATACCATCTGCCGGCAGCTCGTGAGGCACGGCCTGGCGGAATCGACCCCCGCCGCCCTGGTCGAGAAAGGCACGACGCGGGAGCAACGGGTCGTAGTCGGTGATCTCGCATCACTGCCCCGGCTGGCCACAGAAGAATCCATCGAGGCGCCAGCGCTCACCATCGTTGGCGGTGTTGTCAGCCTGCACAGGAAGCTGCGCTGGTTCGATCCCTGAATCGGCCCTGTCTGATGCGGCAGCACATCTATACTGCTAGGGAAGCGGAATGGCGGTGTGGATTATGTGGCTGGCGTGGATCCGGTTTTACTGCTCTCTTTTAGTGCGCAGCTTTCTTCCGAGAGAAGGGGAAATCTGTGTGCCGGATCCCGGGGATGCCCATACCCGCCGTTATACCAGGCGCTACCGTCACAAGCGCAGCTGGGTAAAGAACCTCTGGATTGCAGCCGGGGTGTTGATGTTCTGCTTCCCGTTGCTGCCTTTCGTCCTTCCCCTCGGCCTGCTGACTTCGTTTATCTCCTTCGCGATCCTCGACGAAACTGCATAAGCCGTCAGGCATAAACAGCGGGGCGTTCTTCACGCCCCGATACTGATCAATGTAGTGTCAGCTCGTAAACCGCATCTTGCTCTTTCAGGGGAGAAGGCCGGCCCTCCACCCAGTCCCGGTGTCCGTTGCCAAAGAAAGGAGACAGCGGGTGGGCACTCTGGCCGGTGGCCATATGGAAGATGGCGTTATCTGTACGCCCGGGTGAAACCACCAGCCGCTGCGAGGCCCCGTGGGTCGGGGACTGGAATCGCGGCATATGGGTGTCACCGGGCAGGGGGTCTGCCGGCATCGCAGTGAACCAGTTCACCAGCTCGACGGCTTTGCCGAGGGGGTGCTGGATACGAGCCGTGTTTTCAATGCCCCATGTCTGCTGAGCCAATGGCAGGCCATCCCCGGCCATCTCGGCGAGCACCCGGTCCAGGGCGGCCAGTTTCAGTGACCGCCATGACTCGAAATCCGGGTTCAGCAGGTGTACCGGCTCTCGCGTCGCCATTTCCCACAGGCTGTATTCGAACTGGCGCTTGGTCGGCCCGAAGGAGAACTCGGGCTGGAAGCGGCGCATGTAGGTCAGGATCGGGGCTGTGGTCAGCTCCATAAACTCCAGCCGGTAATTGCGTACGATGCGGTAGCCCACCGAGTCCTCACTGGCGCGCCCACCCCAATTGGCAACGTGTCCGGACACGTCTGCGTAATCCTCCATGCCTTCCAGGGTCTGCAGCAGCTGATCCCGCCAGCGGGCGAGGAATACCGCGCGGTCATCCAGCTGGATATCCAGCAGGTCCTGCTCGGTAAAGCTGTCGCGGGCCATCAATCCGTCGCGGATCTGCTGCTGGCGGGCACCGAGGGCATAACCGTGATCGCCCATCACCCGCAGGTATTCACCGTCCATGGTGCGCGCGTTGGCGGTCCAGATCCGGTGGGAGGGCGGGTTATAGATACGCGGGTGCTCCTCCGGGGGTAAATAGCCATCCCAGTAGGCGGTGCCGTCTGCCCAGGAAACAGAGCGGTCGCCAGCCAGCCCGACACGTCGCGGCACCGGCCCACCGACGGTCCAGCCAATATTGCCGGCACGGTCACCGACCACGAGGTTCTGGTGCGGGATCCCCAGCTGCGGACCGATGTCCAGGGCCTCCGCCGCTGAAGTCACGCTTTCCATCTGCAGCAGTTTGAGGTTGGCGCCGCGAATGTCGTGAGCAACCCAACGGTAGGCGAGGGCTGTACCGCGGTGGTCCTCGGCAACCACTGGGCCCCAGATGGTCTTGCGGACCTGCAGCACTTCCGGCGCGGCGCCTTTGACGGCAATTTCTTCTGCCGTGACTTGGAACTCCTGCCAACCGTCCGGGGTGCGGTAGCGACTGCCATCCTCACTGACTTCCAGCCGAATCAGGTCTCCCCAGTCGGCGGTGGTATTGGTAAAGCCCCAGGCCACCAGACCATTGCTGCCCACCACAGCGATCGGGCCGCCGGGCAGGGTGGCTCCACGCATGACGCGATCAGTTCCCGGAATGGTCCAGCCCGCCCGATACCAGATATTCGGCACATTCAGGCCCAGGTGCATGTCGTCGGCGAGAATGGCTCCGCCATGATCTGTCAGGGCACCGCCGACCACCCAGTTGTTGCTGCCGTAAATCTTGTCATCGCTTTCCATCGGCTGGTACACCAGCGACTCACCCTCTTTCAGCAATGAGGCAAGGCTGGTTGAAGGCAGGTTGACGGGACCACGGGCTTCGCCGATCAGCGGGGCGTCCCACTGGCCGCCATCGGGAAAATAAAAAGCATAGAGGTCCTCGGGGAGGAGCTCCGCCAGTGCGGTATCCCGCCATTCAAACTTGCCGACGGGACTCTGTAGTGTCAGGTACATGCTGAAAATGGTCAGAAGGCTGTCCGCCTCTGTCCATGGTTTCGGGTCCGTGCCCAGCAGCAGGTATTCCCACGGCGCTGCACCAAGCTGGTCCAGGCCCAGATTCACCCCCTGAACGTAGCGACGCAGCACCTCCCGGTCTTCCTCCGGCATCGCCGCAACGTTGCGCTCCGCCCGTGCCCGGAACTGATGCAGGCGTACCTCGCGGTCGTGCTTCAGGGCTGCGGGGCCCACCAGCTCCGACAATTCACCCGCGGAATTGCGGCGCAACAGGTCCATCTGAAAGAAGCGCTCCTGGGCATGCAGAAACCCGAGGGCAAAGGCGATGTCAGGGCGGCTGTCACTGCTGATCAGGGCAATCCCCTGTGTGTCCCGCTCGATCTTTACCGGTGCGCTCAGCATTCCCGTCTCCACTTTGCCATCCAGCAGTGGAAGGCTCTGTCTTAGCCAGAGCCACGCAGCAAGCAGGGCCACACCGACCAGAGCCAGCAGGCCTACAAGAATTCGCACCGGGGTGCGACTGGGGAGCAGGGAGGTTGCCATGGCAGTTTCCAACGCTAAGTTATTGGTTTTTGTACAGTTCAGAGGCTCAGAATGGCGCATATTAACAAGTAGGTTTGCGCCGAAATAGTTACTCTGGGACATATGACAGTCACAGAAAATCGTTTAAAGAGGAATCTAATGCCAGTAAAGTGCACCCAAATCCTCGGGATATGAATAGAACTGACCAGTCATGAGAAAAAAGTCATAACAGGCTTTTAAAACGGAATTCGGCGCCGTAATATGGCGCGGAATAACAAAAACCCGAGAACATCACGCTTTTCTGATAACAACAAACGCGAGGACGCGATGATGCGCAACGCCGATCAGACCGGTAAAAGCCGGCAATTCAGCCTGTCTTCACTCTCCGGAGCCATTGCCATTGCCACCGCGATCAGCAGTACCGCCTATGCCGCGGAGATCGAGGAAGTAGTGGTAACCGCGCAGAAGCGCGCGGAAAACCTGCAGGATGTACCCATTGCCATTTCCGCCTTTACCGGTGAGAACATGGAAGCCATGGGCGTGGAAAACCTCACCGACCTGGGCAAGTTTACCCCGGGCGTTGAGATGAACAACGATACTCCGCTGCAGCCGACCTACAGCATTCGCGGCATCCAGACCGGTGACTTCACCGTGGGCTCCGACCCTGCGGTAGCTGTCTACGTGGACGGTGTCTATACCGGCCGTGGCGCCGGCGCAGAAGTGCCGCTGGCCGATATCGAGCGCGTGGAAGTGCTGAAGGGCCCGCAGGGCACCCTGTTCGGCCGCAACGCTACCGGTGGTGCCATTCACATCATCACCAAGAAACCGCAGGCCGATGACACCACCGAGATCAGCCTGACCGCGGGTAACTACGGTCGCCAGTCTGCCGACCTGCTGCTGAACAAGCAGCTGGCGGACAACGTCTATGGCCGTATGACTGTATCCAACAACCGTCGTGATGCCTGGGCGGACAACCTGGCCGGTGATTTCAGTGCCGGAAACCAGGACACCCAGACCTACCGCGTGTCCCTGCTGTGGGAGCCGAGCGCCAACACTGAAGTGCTGTGGCGCGCCAATTACGGCATCATGGACCAGGGCAGCGCTCTGCGCTCCTCCATCGTGCCGAGCCTGCAGGCACTGGATGGCGGCACCAGCGTATTCGGTGACTACGCGCTGGACACCCCGACCATCGAGGATCGCGACGCGTTCGGTACTTCCCTGACCGTAACCAGCGATTTCGACGACTTCACCTTCACCTCCATCACTGCCTACAGCGGCTTCGACGCCCATCTGCAGCAGGATGAGGACGGCACCTCTCTGGCCGACTACAAGTTTGGTTCCGCCAACTTTGACGACCAGACGCAGTTCTCCCAGGAATTCCGCCTGAACGGCGCTTCCGACACCTTCAAGTGGACTGTCGGCGCCTCCTACTCCCAGGAGAAGCTGGAGCACCTGACCGAGGCCTACTTTACTTCTGGCTCCCTGGAGTCCTTCGCGGTTTATGAAGGCCTGAAGGGTAACTCTGCTGCCTTCGGTATTCCCCAGGAAGTCTTTGATTCCCTGACTCAGACCGAGCAGGAAGACATGGCGGTACAGGTCCGCCAGGCCATGATCATGGGCGGCCAGGAAGGTCTGGCAGTCTCCAACTTCGTCTACCAGCTGCTGGCCGGCTCCGGACAACTGGACCAGGCCCTGAACCTCGGTGCCTTCGGCCTGACCGGACTGACTGCGTCCCAGAACCTGAACCCGCAGGACATGGTTGCCCAGCTGATGCGCGGTATTCAGCCATGGGTCATGGCAGACGCCGCCTGGAATGAAAACGTGCTCAACACCGGCGATTACCGCTCTGCGGCCATCTACGGTGACTTCACCTGGAGCCTGACCGATCGCATGGACCTGACCGTTGGTGCGCGTTACACCGCCGACGAGAAGGACTTCACCATCGAGACTGCGTACCAGAACATCCTGCCGCTGACCCTGGGCGGCCCGGTAGAGCTGGTCAACCTGCCCGCGGGTTATCCGGTGCAGGGCACCATCATGCTGCCGACCGTTGATACCGGCATCCCGATGGGTCTCGCGTTCTTCAACAACGGCCAGCCCCTGCTGGACTCCGAGCTGAGCGATAGCTGGAGCGATATCTCCGGCCGCATCGTGCTGGATTACCGCTGGAACGACGACGTCATGACCTTCGTGTCCCTGGCGGACGGCTTCAAGGCCGGTGGTTTCAACTCCCTGAACTTCGGTCCGGGTGTAGAAGCCTCCTTCGACCAGGAAGACGTGGTCAACCTCGAAATCGGTATGAAGAGCAGCCTGTTCGACAACCGTGTGCGCCTGAATACTTCTGTATTCGCCTACGAGTACAACAACCTGCAGGAGCTGGACCTGGTCGGCACCCCGATCCCCAGCTACAACCTGCGTAACTCTGATGCCGAGGGCCGCGGTGCCGAGGTTGAAGTCCAGTGGGCTGCAACCGACAACCTGTTCATCGCCGGTAACTACTCCTACCTGGATACCGAGTTCACCCGCTTCGGCTACATCGAGGCAATCGGTGAGACTGCAGCAGACGCCGCTGAACGCGTTGGCCAGCCGCGTGTATCCACCCCGGAGAGCAAGTTCAACGTGATGGCCGAGTACACCGTACCCATGGCTTCTGGCGCTGACCTGGTCTTCCGTGGAGACTATAACTGGACCGACGAGCGCATCGGCTCCATCTCCGACCCCACGCGTATCATCGAGGACTACCAGCTGCTGAACCTGCGTGCAGCCTGGAACAGCGCCTCTGACCGCTACGCTGCTGCCCTGTGGGTGCAGAATGCGACTGACGAGGAGATTGCCGGTGGTTACGGCGGTACCGGTGCGGCCATTGGTGCCAGCCCGGGCTGGCGCTACATGCCGCGCATGTACGGTGCGGACTTCACCGTGCGCTTCTGATTGTCGCCACGACAACCAGATTGGAAAAGGCCGGCTCTGCCGGCCTTTTTTGTGCCTGTCGCAAACACAGGAAATCAGGCGCCAGATCACTCTCCACCCATGGCAAATTCATGGGATTGCCGCCAAAACTGCGTATGATGAAATGAAGTCTGACGCGGAATGTATACGGAATGACACTCCCTGCGCCTGAGGTACCCAGCGAAGTACAATTTGAACTCCTCAGCCGCTATCAACGGATTCGCGGCGAAACAGAATTGCTGGCGGACCCGCTCTCTGCTGAGGACATGCAGATACAGTCGATGCCCGATGCCAGTCCGACGAAATGGCACCTCGCGCATACGAGCTGGTTTTTCGAGACGTTCATCCTGCGCCCCCGGCTTGCCGGTTACCGGGTGTTTGACCCGGCCTTTCACACGCTCTTCAACTCCTATTACAACTCCCTGGGCCAGCCGTTCAACCGGCCACAGCGCGGACTGATTTCGCGTCCCTGCCTGGACGAGGTCTACGACTACCGGCGCCATGTGGACAGCGCCATGACACGCCTGCTGGGGGAGTCCGAGCCAGATACAGAACTACGCGATTTCGTCGTGCTGGGCCTCAATCATGAGCAGCAGCACCAGGAACTGCTGCTGACCGACATCAAGCATGCGTTCTCTATCAACCCGGTACACCCGACTTATCTGGAACCTGGCGGGGAGGATGAACTGCCGCAAGGAGTCGAACCGCTGAAGTGGATTGAAATTGCGGGCGGGACCTACCGCATTGGGAGTGACGGGCAGGACTTCTGCTTCGACAATGAGGGCCCACCTCACAGCCAGCTGCTGCAGGATTTTAAAATCGCTTCAAGGCTGGTGACCAACGGAGAGTACCGCGCGTTTATCGAGGATGGTGGCTATCGGGAACCGCGTCTATGGCTGTCTGATGGCTGGGCCTGGCTGCAGCAAAACCGGGCGCATCACCCGGCTTACTGGCTTCAACGGGACGGGGACTGGTTTCAATTCACTCTCCACGGCCTCGCACCGGTGTTGGATAACGAGCCAGTATGCCACCTGAATTTTTATGAGGCCGACGCCTACGCCACCTGGGCGGGGGAGCGACTCCCCACAGAGTTCGAATGGGAGGCCGCGGCCTGCCAGTTGCGTCTACCGGACCAGCTGGCGGCAGCCAATTTGCTCGAGAAACGGAACTGGCGGCCACTGGCAGCAGCGGGTCAGCGACAGTTCCTCGGTGATGTCTGGGAATGGACCTCCAGTGCCTACCTTCCGTACCCGGGATTTCGCGCCAGTGCCGATGCTGTGGGCGAATACAACGGCAAATTCATGTGTAACCAGAAAGTCCTGCGTGGCGGCTCCTGCGTGACCCCCGCAGACCATGTGCGCATCAGCTACCGAAACTTCTTTTACCCCCATCAGACCTGGCAATTTTCCGGCATACGCCTGGCAGGAGAGATTGAGTGAACATGGCCATCAACCCGCCGGGCAAGCAACGGGATCACGAGCTGCAGGTTTTTTTTCAGGACGTGATCACAGGGCTGAGTCGCAAGCAGAAAACGCTGCCCTGCAAGTATCTATACGACGAGCGGGGCTCACAGCTGTTCGAGCAGATCTGTGAACTGCAGGATTATTACGTAACCCGGACCGAAGCCGATATTTTTGCCCATGACCTGTTGGAAATGGCCGGCGCAATCGGGGCCGATGCGCTGCTGATTGAGCCGGGTGCCGGCAACTGTGAAAAAGCCGAACCCCTGCTGGCAGCACTGGAATCGCCAGCCGGCTACCTGCCGATGGATATTTCGCCAGAGATTCTGCTAGCGGCCAAGCACCGGATTCAGGCGCGCCTGCCAGATCTCCCCGTTCATGCGGCCGTGGGCGACTTCACCACAGATACCGCCTGGGAATTGCTGCCGAGTGTGAATGCCAGGCGTCGCGTGATTTTCTTTCCAGGCTCCACCATCGGTAATTTCGACCCGGATCAGGCCAGTGCATTGCTTGCCGGCTTCGTCTCGAGGCTCTCTCCCGGCGACGGGCTGCTGATCGGTACCGACCTGGACAAGGATCCGGTGGTGCTGGAGCGGGCCTACAACGACAGCGATCAGGTTACGGCCCGCTTCAACAAGAACCTGCTGCACAGGATAAACACCGAGCTTGGTGCAGACTTCAACCCGGCACTCTTTGCCCACCGCTCCTTCTACCATCCGCTCCGGCGAAGAGTAGAGATGCATCTTGTGAGCCTGACAGAGCAGATGGTCCACATCGACGGTGAATGCTTCCACTTTCAGGAGGGAGAGACCATCCACACCGAAAACAGCCACAAATACACCCTTGAGGGATTCCGGCAGCTCCTGCAGCAAGCCGGCTTCACTCCAATTCGTCACTGGGCTGACACGAGCAATCACTATGCGATTCACTTTGCTGAAGTTCACTGACTTTTGCCGGCGTGGGCCGCTGTTGCCCCCGGGGCTGCTCCTGGCCGCGGTGATGTGCCTGCCCATCGAGGTAACGGCTGCAGAGGAAATTACCGGGGCGGAAGCCACAACCGCCATCACCTTCGACGCAAAGGACATGACGGTTTTCAAGCACCGTTTCTGCTTCTGCTGCAAGGACTGGATCGAGCACCTGCAGCACTCTGGCATGAGCCCGACGATCGTCAATCGCGGGGACATGGGCTCGATCAAATCCCGCTGGGCGATTCCCGAGGGCTTTGGCAGCTGTCACACTGCGGTCTGGCGGGACCGCTATGTGTTCGAGGGTCATATCCCGGCGCGTCTGATTCGCCGGTTCCTGAGCGACCCGCCGGAGGGGGCCATCGGGTTATCGGTACCCGGCATGCCGGAGAGCAGCCCGGGCATGTACGAGGGCGGCGAGTTCGAACCCTACAACGTTTACGTCCTGCTCCTCGGGGGCGACTATCAACTGTACGCACGGGTCACTGAGCTCGAAGAGGAGCAGGGCGGCACCGCCGCCACCCCGTAAGCCACAGAGGCCAGTGGGGAGTCGATCAGGGGCAAATACACCGGGGGCTTTTCATCGGTTTCCACCGGGGCTAAGGTGTCGGCCTCCTTAACCAGATCCGTCGCCATGTCAGAGAAGTTCGTTCCCGCCATTGGTCTTGGCAACTGCCACCTGCAGACACTGTTCCCGAGAATCAACCGCCCAGCCCCATGGATAGCCACCCGGGAACACTGGTTCGAAACTGACGATGGCGACAGGCTGGCGATGCACACGCCACGCGCACTGTTTGACTCACCGCGCCACCCGCTTGTGCTTCTCCTGCATGGCCTGGAGGGATCCGTTACATCCTCCTACATCCAGGGCATGATGCAACAACTGCTGGAACGCGGCCTGCAGGTGGCGGTGATGCATTTCCGCGGGTGCGGCGAGACACCAAACCGGCTGCCCCGCGCCTACCACAGTGGTGACAGTGACGACCCGCGCTGGCTTGCCGCAAAACTCACCCGCCTATATCCCAATACGCCGCTCGCCGCGGTTGGCTATTCCCTTGGTGGCAATGTTCTACTCAAGTGGCTCGCTGAGGATGGTGACTCCAGCCCGCTGGTGGCGGGAGTCGCGGTATCTGCACCGATGGACCTGCACGCCTGCAGCCACCGGATCAACAGAGGCTTTTCCCGTGTCTACCAGCGGCACCTGCTGGAGAGCCTGCGCAAAAGCCTGAATCGCAAGGCACAGGATCCGCAGCTGAGGGCGGCACTGCCCGACATCACCGACAAAAACCTGTTTGCCGATTTTCGCCGCTTCGACGATGCCTTCACAGCGCCGTTACACGGATTCAGGAATGTCGACGACTACTATACGCGTGCCTCCAGCAAGCCGTTGCTGGGCCATGTACGGCGGCCGACATTGATTATCCACGCTATCGACGATCCTTTTATCTGTCCGTCGGCCATCCCGGGGCCCGGGGAAGTCAGCGACACAGTGGAACTGGCAATCAGCGCTAATGGCGGGCACGTGGGGTTTGTTGCTGGCAGCCTGTGGAGACCGCGCTACTGGCTGGAAAGCCGCATCCCGGCGTTTCTGGCAGAACAACTCGGGGGTTGACCCGGCGGGATTTTCGAGCAATCAGGCAGGGAGAAAGTCTGTTGAGTAACCTGAGCAGTGAACTGGAACAGGGATGCGATACCGTCCGCGGTTGTGAGGCGGTAAAAATGATCATCGAGCCGAGGACAAGGGATCTCGCCGGCATCCCCGTCAGGCGCCTGTTACCCACCCGCCAGCACAGAACGGTCGGCCCCTGGATATTCTTTGATCACATGGGGCCTGCAGATTTTTGCGCGGGGCAGGGTATCAATGTTCCCCCGCACCCGCATATCAACATTGCCACCGTGACCTACCTGTTCGAGGGTGAGATCCTGCACCGCGATTCCCTCGGCAGCCTGCAGCCGATCCGGCCTGGCGAGGTCAACCTGATGGTGGCCGGCGCCGGCATTGTGCATTCTGAACGGGAGCGGGATGAAGTGCGAAGCCTCCCACACCGGCTGCACGGACTTCAGCTGTGGCTTGCTTTGCCAGAGCGGGCGGAAGAATGCCGGCCAGAGTTCCATCACTACGACCATGCAGAAATTCCCTCAGTGGAAATCCATGGCGTCAGCGTTCGCGTCATCATGGGTAGCGCCTTCGGTAAGACCTCACCGGTCAAGACCTTCGCTGAGACACTCTACGTGGAGGCGGCGCTGGCAGCCGGCCAGAAACTCTTAATCCCACCGGCACCAGAGCGGGCCATCTATGTCGCCGCTGGTGAGCTTCAGGCTCGGGCAGACATCATCCCCGAGCACGGCATGGCGATATTGCAGGGTGCTGAGGGAATAGAAGTAGAAGTAGAGGCAATGAAAGCCAGCCGGATTGCTATTATCGGAGGTGAGTCCATCGGCAAGCGTCACATGGACTGGAATTTCGCCTCCAGCCGCCGTGAAAGGGTCGAACAGGCAGTCCGGGACTGGCAGGACGGACGCTTTGCCAGGGTGCCCGGCGACGAGCAGGAGTTCGTCCCCTATCCGGGCAGCTGAGGGACACTGGGTGTCAACCAAGGGCCAGAGCGACGTAACCAACGAGCAGCCAATCGGCGTGATTGCCGAGGTGCATGGCCCGGTCGTCACCATTCTCTGTGATTCCCTTCCGCCTCTCCGCCAGGCCCTTCGCACTCCGCTGGACGGCGACTCCTGCCTGTTTGAAGTGCATCAACATGTCGACCAGAGCCATGCCCGCGCCATCACCCTGCATCGGACCAGTGGCCTGCACCGAGGTATGCCGGTCTATGACACCGGGGCACCGCTGCACGTCCCCGTGAGCGCGGACTGCCTTGGCAGGTTACTGAATATTTTTGGCGAACCACTCGATGGTGGTCCACCGCTGGTTCCCGATACCTATCGGAATGTACACGCCCCCCCTGCGGCTTTGCGCGACTCCATCGGTACAGGTGATCTGTTGCAGACTGGAATCAAAGTCATAGACCTTCTGTGTCCATTCGTCCGCGGCGGCAAGACCGGCCTTTTTGGTGGTGCGGGGGTGGGCAAGACCGTACTCATCATGGAGTTCATGCATGCCGTGGCCTCACTCCATCGCGGCGTCTCGGTCTTTGCCGGCGTCGGGGAGCGGATCCGTGAGGGCCACGAGCTCTGGCACGAAATGCGGGAAGCCGGCGTGATGGAGCAAACACTGATGACTTTCGGGCAGATGGACGAGTCGCCGGGTGTCCGCTTTCGCGTCGGCCTGTCTGCGCTCAGCTATGCCGAATACCTGCGCGACACCATGCACCGCGAAGTGCTGTTTGTAATGGACAACATTTTCCGCTTCGTTCAGGCCGGCAGCGAGATTTCCAGCCTGCTGGGACGCATGCCCGCCACCGTCGGTTACCAGCCGACCCTCATCAGTGAAGTCGCGGAGATGCAGGAACGTATTCTGTCCACCCGCAGCGGCGCCATCACGTCCGTGCAGGCCGTCTATGTGCCGGCTGATGATATGACCGATCCAGCCGTGGATGCGATCCTGGGGCACCTCGACTCGTCGGTGGTGCTGTCCCGTGAACAGGCGGGCAAGGGAATCTATCCTGCCGTTGAGCCGCTGCAGTCCAGTAGTCGGGCAATGGATCGCCACACGCTCGGCGATCGCCACTATGCCGTCGCCGAGGGGGTGCGTGAACACCTGGCACGCTACCGCGAACTGGAAGACATTATTGCCATGCTGGGTATTGAAGAGCTCTCGGAACAGGACCGGCGGATCGTTCTACGCGCACGAAAACTTCAGCGCTACCTGACGCAGCCATTCAATGTCATTGCCTCCCAGACCAACATTCCCGGTGTCAGCGTGAGCCTCGATGACACCCTGACGGATTGTGAAGCCTTCCTCCGTGGCGAGCACGACGATTTACCTGAGGAGCAGTGCTATATGAAGGGCAACCTCAGTATGGAAGTAAACGACCCGCCCGAGACCGGGCCCGACTCTCAGCAATAATAAGGAAACTGGATTCGGCCAGACGTGGAGTCCCACCAGAATATGCCGGACAAGACTTTCACGCTACAGCTCTACTCGGCCACGGAGCAGCAGTCCTTTGACAGTGCCATCTCTTTTGTGGGAGAGGACGCCTCAGGCAGTTTTGGAATACAGGCCTACCACGGGCGGATGATCACATCGCTGGTTTTCGGTCTGAGCCGCTTTCGGGTCGAGGGAGGGGATTGGCAATATCTGGCACTCCCCGGTGGGGTACTCTACTTTCACGATAACCGATTACAGATTTTTACCCGTCGCTTTCTTCTGGACGAAGATTACGAGCGCGTCGCGGAACGCCTGCGCCAACAGTTGCTCGCAGAGGAAGAGGCACTTCGTGAGATGAAGGAGAGTATGCGAAAAATGGAAGAATCGGTATTGCGCAAGCTCTGGGAGGCCGAGCACAGAGATTCTTCCGCCAGCAGACTGCAATGAACCAGAACCACGAAAGCAAACTGCGAGAGACTGTCGAAAAACAGGCCCGACGCATGAAACAGGCCGAGCGCGACCGACCGACGCTCATAGCACAGACGATCTACCTCGGGACGCTGGGCCTGGTATTCGTTTTACCTGTCGTGGCAGGCGCATACCTGGGCCACTGGATTGATGGACAGTCGCAGGGATATTCCACGCGCTGGACCCTCAGCCTCATTTTCGTGGGCCTGGTAGTAGGTGCCATGAACGTCTATTTCCTGCTCAGGGAGTAACCCGTGGAAGACGGTGGGCTCTTCCCGCAAGTCCTGTTTCAACTCGGTCCGGTCACTATCACTAGCACCGTACTCACGACGTGGGCAATCATGATTGTCCTTGGCGTGGCCGCCTGGCTGGTATCACACCGGCTGCGAGAGCTGCCGGGCCAGATCCAGGCCGCGGCAGAGGGCATCGTCGTCACCATCGAGGATGCGATCCGGGCCGTAGCGCCACAGCATGTCTCATTGCTGCTGCCGTTTATCGGCACACTATGGATCTTTCTTGTCGTGGCCAACCTGAGCGGTTTGCTGCCGGGAATTCACTCGCCCACACGCGACCTCTCAGCCACTGCGGCCCTGGCCATTCTGGTATTCCTTTCAGTGCACTGGTTCGGAATCAGAAGCCAGGGTCTGCGTAGCTACCTTCGACACTATCTGACGCCGAGCCCGATCCTTCTCCCATTCCATATCATCAGCGAGATCACCCGTACAGTCGCCCTGGCGGTACGTCTTTTTGGCAATATCATGAGCCTGGAGGTAGCTGCTTTGCTGGTATTACTGGTTGCCGGTTTCCTGGCTCCGATACCTATACTGATGCTGCATATCATCGAGGCACTGGTCCAGGCCTACATCTTTGGCATGCTGGCGCTGATTTATGTCGCCGGGGGTCTGCAGTCGCAGCAATTGCGGGAACAACGCCACGAGGAAAGGGATGAATGACATCAGCTGGTTTACCCTGGGATCGACGGTTGTCGTAGCGCTCGCAATTGCGATTGGCGTACTGGGCCCCGCTTTTGCAATGGGACGTGCGATCAGCAGTGCGCTGGATGCGCTCGCCCGCCAGCCGGAAGCTGAGCGCTCGATCATGCGGACGCTGTTTATTGGTCTGGCCATGATCGAGTCGCTGGCAATCTATGTGCTGGTGATTGCCCTGATCATTCTGTTCCGTAATCCACTGCTGGAATACCTGCTGAAGCCCTGATGGGCGGGAGACACCCTTGGAGCTCAGCTGGTCCACTTTCCTGCTGGAACTCTTCAACTTCCTGATTCTGGTCTGGATCCTCAAGCATTTTCTCTACCGCCCCGTACGCGAGGTGATTGCCCGCCGGCAACAGGCAATCAATGAGCGCCTTGCGGATGCCAAAACAGCGCAGAAAAAAGCGGAAGAAATACAACAGCAATATACCTCGCGCCTGGAAGAGTGGCGTCGAGAACAACAGAAAGCCCGTGACATAATGGAGCAGGAACTGCAGGCAGAGAGGCAGCACAAGATGAAGGCGCTGCACGAACACCTCGAAGCGGAGCGGCAGAGGGTAGAAAGTCTTCAGCGTCAGCAACAGCAGGAGGAGCAAAAGAAGTTGCAAAGGCGCGCCCTGGAGCAGGGCAGCAGTTTTGCCGCTCGGATTTTGACCCTGGCAGCCGGAGATGAGGTGGAACAGCGCCTCGGAGAAATTCTGCAGCGGGCCCTGGCGGATATTCCGAAAGACCAGGCAGAGAAAATTCGAACGCAACTGGCAGGTGCTGACACCGAGCCCGAGATTGCCAGCGCCTACCCGCTGGACGAGCAGCAGCGTGCGGCGATCAGTGATGCACTGTCCGGGGTGCTGCAGAGACCGGTAACAGGCCATTTTGTCGAAGACCCTGAACTGCTGGCCGGTTACCGGATAACGCTGGGGGCCTGGGAACTTGCCGCCAATCTTCGCGACGAATTACGTGGCTTCGCCCACGTGGCAGGAGAGCCTGCAGGGGCAGACGGTGAGCGGTGACCTGCTGGACCAGCGTGAGAAATGGCTGCAAAGCTACCACCCCGGACTGCGTATCCGGGAGCAGGGCCGAGTGGTGTCTGTGGGAGATGGGATTGCCTGGGTAGCCGGGCTACCGAGCGTTGCCATCGACGACATACTGGATTTCGATGACGGCAGCCGCGGCCTGGTGTTCGACCTTGCGCCGTCACTGGTCGGGGCGGTTTTGCTGGAGGAAACCCGAGCCCTCACCGCAGGCACCGTGGCGAGACGAAATCCGAGACCGTTGGGAATTGCCCTTGGAGAGGCTCTGCTCGGGCGCGTCATCGATCCTCTCGGGTACCCGCTGGATGAGGGGGATATGCCCCAGTGCGACGGCTGGGCGCGTCTCGAAAAGAGCTCTCCGCCAATCATTGAACGTGATTTTGTGCAAAAGCCCCTCTACACGGGGAGCAAGATCCTGGACACCATGATACCGGTTGGCCGGGGGCAACGGCAGCTGATCATCGGCGATGAGGGGCTTGGACGCAGCGCCCTGGCGCTGGACGCTGTGGTCAACCAGAAGGACCAGGATGTGCGCTGCGTGTATGTCCTCATCGGCCAGAAGCGTTCGACCGTAGTCGCCACCATCGACCTGCTCAGGCAAACCGGTGCATTGGCCTACACCACCGTCGTTGTTGCCGAGGCCAGTGCACTGCCTGGGCTGCAACACCTGGCGCCGTTCAGCGGCTGTGCGATCGCGGAGTACTGGATGCGGCGGGGCATGCACAGCCTCGTGGTTTACGACGATTTGTCCACCCATGCCAAGACCTATCGGGAGCTCTCGTTGCTTCTGAGACGGCCACCGGGGCGGGAAGCCTATCCCGGAGACATATTTTCCGTTCATGCCGGGCTCCTGGAGCGCTCAACCTGCCTGAACCCCGACAGTGGGGCAGGGAGCATCACTGCGCTGCCGATCGTGGAGACCAAGCTCGGTGAGATCGCGGCCTATATCCCTACCAATCTGATCTCAATCACTGACGGGCAGGTTTACCTGGACCGGGAGCTCTTTTCCGGCGGGTTTCGGCCGGCTATCGACATCGGTAAATCAGTCTCCCGCATCGGTGGCCGTGCCCAGCACCCCGCTATCAAGCGCGAGGCCGGCCGGATGAAGCTGGACTACCTGCAATTCCTCGAAGTCGAGATGTTCACCCGTTTCGGGGCCAAGCTGGAAGCAGGCATGGAAAAAGCCATTCGCCGCGGCAGGGTACTGCGGGAAATCCTGAAGCAGGACCGCCTGTCTCCGTTGCCAATCGAATTTCAGCTGGGATGGATGGTCGCCTTCAATGATGGCCTGCTCGATGACGCAGAGAGAGCTCAGTTACCCGAACTTCTGGCTGAGTTACTCGAGCATGTCAAAAGCAGCCGACTCACACTGGATGATGACCGGGACCAATGGCGGAAGTTGGCGAAATCCTGGCTGGAAACATCCGTGGGACAGGAAAATTGAGTCAGCGACATCAGCTTGAGCGCCACAAACACCGCCTGGGCGAAGCGCGTCAGATCATGAGTGCCATGCAGTCCCTCGCATTCATGGAGTCGCGAAAGCTCCGGGGTTTTGTCGAGATCCAGCAGCAGGTGGTTAAAGGTATTGATCGTTGTGCAGCAGATCTGCTGGCTTTTTTTCCAGGCATGCAGCCCGCGCCACCGGAGCGAAGGCTGCTCCTTGTCGTCGGCTCTGAACGAGGATTTTGTGGAAACTTCAACGAATCGCTGATCCAGCGCCTGGAAAGGACGCTCTCTCCAATCTACGAGGGATTCGTGGCCTGCGGACACAAACTCTGCACCCGTCTCGAGGACCATCGGCAGCTAATCGGGGCAGTGGCGGGTGCCGCATTGATGGAGGAGGTCGAGGGCGTTCTCAAGCGCCTGACCGCTGTGCTCGCAGATCAGGGTAAAGGCCCACACGCATTGGCGCTGGAGGTGATTTACCAGGATCCCGACGCTCAGGAGCCGGTTACCCGAACCTTATTGCCGCCTTTCCGGAACCCCCCGGTTGCGGCACCGCGCAGCGGTCACGCTCCGGAGATTCTTCTTCCCCCAGAGCAGCTGCTGGCAGAACTTACCCACCACTCACTGTTCGCGACCCTGCACGAGATTCTTTACCGGTCCATGATGGCAGAAAACCAGCGCCGTACGAAACACCTCGACGGAGCCGTCCGGCACCTTGACCAGTCGTTGGAACGGCTCGCCTATCGCGACAACCAGCTTCGTCAGGAAGAGATTATCGAAGAGATCGAAGTCATTCTCCTGAACGCCGATGCCACCGACCTTTCTCAGAAGGAGGAGTAGGGTTGGGAGAGCTTGGGTGGGTGATTCTTGGCGGCCTCCTGATGAGCGCCATTGCCATGATCGGCAGCATCACGGCCCTGTTGAAGGATCAAACCCTTGAGCGTCTGCTGCTGCCCCTGATCTCACTGGCGGCGGCGTCACTACTGGGGGGTGCCTTCTTCCCTATGCTGCCGGAAGGCGTACGGTCGATGTCACCTCTCACAGCGGCTGCATGGGTAGTGACCGGCTTCAGCGCCTTTCTGCTCATGGAGCAACATTTACACTATCGCTGCTTCGGACTTGATCCCAGAAATCAAGCAACAGGATCGCTTTGACAGGGTCGCAGTCCACTTTGGTATTTTGCCGCGGGCCTGGCACTGATGTATATGCTCGCCTGTTGCTTTTTGCGGTATGAATCACAACGGTTTGCTGTTGCACAGTGCAGGCATCCCTCGGGACCGAAGACTTCCAGCACCAGGGGCCTCGGCCTGTTCGGCAACAGACACTTGAGGAAGACTGAACGCAGCGAGAAGCAGAAACATCATCAGTGCATGAAGACTGAAATGCGACTGCGCTCGTGAGTACGGTGGTCGAGGCGGCAATGACAGTGACGACGGGCTACTGGCTTCTCTGGGTTTCATCAGGGTAGGGCCGGAATAAGCCGCGGGCCGGTGTAGACCGCCCATGTCGTAATTCAACGGTCTCCCAATCCCTGCGACGCAGTCATCTTTTCAGACATGATGATCATCCCGGCCATCAGCCAACCGGGATGCTAATGTTGCAGTGAGCTTTTCGCGAGCGAGTATCTCTTGGTGGGTTGAACCCTATAAAGCCAAAAAGTTGATGACTGAAATCCATGACCATCCCCCCTGGCACACGTTAAGTCCTGAGGAAACCACTGCCGCACTCAAAACGGATCCACAGGGGCTTTCGAGTGCGGAAGTCGATAGGCGCCTTGCCAGTTATGGTATCAACCGTCTGCCTGCGCCACGACTCCCCGGGTTTCCGCGCCTGTTCCTGCGCCAGTTCATCAGCCCACTGATCTACGTACTACTCGCAGCAATGGTGGTTTCCATCCTGGTCGGCAAACTGGCTGACGCCTCCTTTATCGGCGCGATCCTGCTGGTCAATGCGCTCATCGGGGCACTACAGGAATACCACGCCCACCGGAATGCCCAGGCCTTGCGCAAACTGATGGTGAGCCAGGCGCAGGTGATACGCGATGGTGAATCCCGTGAGCTTGATGCCGAAAACCTCGTACCCGGTGACCTGGTCGTGCTCGCCTCGGGCGATCGCGTGCCCGCAGACCTGCGCCTGTTGACAGCCGAGGGGTTGGAAATCGATGAATCGGTACTGACCGGGGAATCGTTACCGGTCGATAAAGATGCACAGGCCATCTGCTCGCTGGAAGCGCCGGTCGCGGACCGAAACAACCAGTGTTTCGCTGGCAGTCTCGTCGCCAGCGGGAGAGCTCGCGGATTGGTAACGGCCACAGGCCTGCAGACGGAAATGGGTCGGTTGAGCTTGAGTCTTCAGACAGCAGAGGAGGTCAAACCACCGCTCGTTCAACGGATTGAACGTTTCAGTAAAAAACTCACGATTGTGTTGCTCTTCGTTGTCGCCATGCTGGCCGGCATTGAACTTCTGCGCGATACGCCACCGTTGCTTATTTTTATGACGGTGGTTGCGCTCGCCGTATCGGCAATCCCTGAGGGGCTGCCGATGGCTTTGACCATCGTGCTGTCGGTGGCCACACGACGGATGGTCCGGCGCCATGTGATCGTCCGCAAGCTGGTAGCCGTTGAGAGTCTCGGTTCATGTACAGTCATCGCGGCAGACAAGACTGGCACCCTCACCAGGAACCAACTCACCGTCTCTGAGGTGGCCTTTCTGGATGAAGAGACAGTGCGGATTGACGACACTGGCGGGCCCGTAAATGAGGGCGCGCAGCGCCATAAGCGGCGACAACACGTGGACCTGCATTCAAGGCTCGGGCGACTGGTACGCGCATCAGCGCTCTGTAACGAAGCCGAGATGTATCCACTGGAAAATGGCGAGCTGCAGGCCACAGGAGACACTGTGGATCAGGCGCTGCTGATGATGGCTTACGTCAGCGGGCACACCCGCCTCGAGCTGCTGGAACGGTACCCACTCGATACCCAGGTGCACTATGAACCGGCTCTAGGCTATGCCGCGACAATGCACCGGGAGGAAAAGGGACAGCTGATCTGTGTCAAAGGCGCACTCGAAAAGCTGCTGCCAATGTGTAGCCTGATGGCCGGCGCAGACGGTGATATTCCCCTGGATGAAAACAAAGCCGTTGCCATGATGCAGGAACTGGCACAGCGTGGGGCACGGGTACTGGCCATTGCGGAGGGGCGACCAGCGGGCCTGAAAACGCGCTCAGCGGAGGACCTGAAAAACCATTTACATGACTTGTGCCTGCTCGGACTAGTAGCCATGGTCGACCCCCTGCGGCCCGAGGCAACCCAGGCAGTGAGCGCATGCAAGGACGCCGGCATCCGGGTGAGTATGCTCACCGGTGATCATCCCCACACGGCGCTGAGCATCGCCCGCGAGCTCGGCATGGCTGATGAGAACTCGAAGCCAGTCACCGGGCCGGAACTGGACAGGGCAGAACAGCAAGGCAAAAGCACGGTCGACGCGCTCACAGCAGGGGCGAACGTTTACGCCCGGGTCTCACCCCAGCAGAAGCTGACGATCGTGCAGTCCCTGCAACGCCAGGGGGAGTTCGTCGCTGTGACCGGTGATGGTGTCAATGACGCCCCTGCGCTGCGTAGCGCCCATGTGGGTGTGGCGATGAGTCAGCGCGGCACCGAGGTTGCCAAAGCTTCTGCGGACCTGTTACTCACGGATGACAATTTTGCCTCGGTGGTTTCTGGCGTCGAAGAAGGACGCATCGCCTATCGCAACATCCGCAAGGTGATTTTTTTCCTGCTCTCCACCGGCGCTGCGGAGGTGGTGCTGTTTATCCTGTCCACGGCACTGGGGCTCCCTTTACCACTCACGCCGGTACAGCTGCTCTGGCTCAACCTTGTCACCAACAGCGTACAGAGCATTGGACTGGCGCTGGAGCCGGGGGAGGGCGATGAGATGAAAATGCCTCCCCGGCCACCGCGGGAATCCCTCTTTGACCCGCTCATGCTTCGGCGGGTCATCCTCTCCGGCCTGGTGATGGGAGGGCTCGCATTCCTGACTTTTGTCTGGCTCCTCGAACGGGGCTGGAGTGTGGAGTCGGCTCGCAATAGCGTCCTTTTACTGATGGTGCTGTTCGAAAATGTGCAGGTATTCAACAGTCGCTCCGAGACCCGCTCGGTCTTCCGCCACCCCCTGTTCAGCAACCCGCTCCTGCTGCTGGGCACGCTTGCGGCTCAGGGACTGCATATCGCGGCTATGTACTCACCGCTGATGCAGACTGTTCTCGGTGTGCAACCAGTCAGTGCAGGACATTGGCTAACACTGCTGATGATCGCCCTGTTACAGCTCGCTGCCATGGAGCTGCTCCTGCTCGTTTCAGGACGGCAAAGCCGACTTCAGGTCAATCCAGGCCAGTCACCGCCCTGAAACCCACCTGTCTGGGCAGGTGGGGCAGCACGAATCGTCACAGCCCCCGCTCCAGAGCCGACACCCGCTCAAGGGTCTTCAGGAGCGCATCCGGACTGAGGCTGATGGAGTCGATCCCCTGTCGCACCAGGAACTCCGCCACTTCCGGATAATTGGATGGAGCTTCGCCGCAGATACCAGCGGGAATGCCGTTGCGGTGAGCACCTTCAATTGCCTGCTTCATCATTTCCATGACCCCGGCATCCCGCTCATCAAAATCAAAAGCCACAATGTCCGAATCCCGGTCTACGCCGAGAACCAGCTGGGTCAAATCATTGGAGCCAATGGAAATGCCATCAAAAACCTGGCTGAAGGCATCGATCTGCACGACGTTATTGGGAATTTCACACATCACGTAGATCTCAAGCTCATTTTCACCCGCTGCGAGTCCATGTGCCCTCATCGTCTGCACGACCTGTTTCCCTTCAGAAACCCTGCGGCAGAAGGGAATCATCACCTTGATGTTACTGAGCCCCATCTCCTCCCGGGCCCGTTTCAGGGCCATGCATTCCAGCGCAAAGCCATCGGCGTAGGCTTCATGGGCGTAGCGGGACGCCCCGCGGAAACCCAGCATCGGATTCTCCTCGTGGGGCTCGAAGCCGCTGCCGCCAATCAGGCGCGCGTATTCGTTGGTCTTGAAATCCGAGGTTCGCACAATCACCGGGTGCGGGTAGAAGGCAGCAGCGATGGTACCGATACCCTCGGAGAGCTTTTCGATAAAGAAGTCGGCGCCAGATTTGTGGTGGCTGGTGAGTGTGGCGAGTGCCGCCTGCGCATCCGGGTCGTCGACCTGCTCGGGGTGCGCGAGTGCCATCGGGTGGGCTTTGATGTACTCGTTGACGATAAACTCCATCCGCGCCAATCCCACGCCATCGCAGGGCAGGGCACTCAGCCGAAAGGCCTGGTCCGGGCTGCCGAGGTTGATCATCATTCTGGTCCTGGTCCGCGGCACATCATCGAGCGCGATGGTGCTGGCTTCAAAAGGAATCTCACCCCCGAATACCCTGCCGATATCCCCTTCAGCACAGGTGACGGTCACAAACTCGCCGTTCTGCAATGCTCCTCCAGCATTACCGATACCCACTACCGCCGGGATGCCGAATTCCCGCGCCACAATCGCCGCGTGGCAGGTACGCCCACCCCGTTCCGTAACCAGAGCACTTGCACGCCGCATCGCCGGCCCCCAATCAGGACTGGTGCTCTCTGCGTACAGCACTTCGCCATCACGGAAGTCCGTCAGGCCGGCAGCATTATCGACTCGCCGAACCTTCCCACTGGCGATACCGGTGCCGATTGCGCGCCCGGAGGCGAGAAGAGCGGTTTTATCCGGCTTTTCTGTAAAGTGGTACCGCTTCAGCTGATTGCGTGGCTTCTGGGAAGCAACCGTCTCCGGACGCGCCTGTAATACGTAGAGCTGGTTGTCCTCGCCATCCTTGGCCCACTCAATATCCATAGGGCACTCTTGGCCGCGAAGGCGGCGGAAGTGGGCTTCAGTCTTCAACGCGTAATCCGCCAAAAGCAGCACCTCATCATCGCTGAGGCTGAATCGCTGACTGCGCTCCACGGGGGTGTCCAGGTTCTGCAATTCCTGGCTGTTAGGGTTTTCGTCACAGGTGAGTGTCTGTTGTTTTGCTCCCAGATGGCGGCGCAACACACACCGATGCCCTTCTGCGAACGTGGGCTTGTGGACATAGAACTCGTCTGGATCAACGGTCCCCTGGACAATATTCTCTCCAAGGCCATAGGCCGAGTTGATAAACACCACATCGCGAAAGCCGGTGTCCGTATCCAGCGTAAACATGACTCCACTCGAGGCTCGATCCGCCCGCACCATCTTCATCACCACCACCGCCAGGTACACGCTGAAGTGGTCGAAACCGTTGCGCTCCCGGTAGCTGATGGCCCGCTCTGTGAAGAGCGAGGCAAAGCAATGGCGACAAGCATCGAGCAGACCATCCAGGTCGCCAATATTCAGAAAGCTTTCGTGCTGGCCGGCAAAACTGGCCGAGGGTAGATCCTCCGCGGTGGCAGAGCTGCGAACCGCGACCCGCAGTCCATCACCATATTCACCACAGAGTTGCTGATAGGCCTGCGTAATCTGCTCTTCAACGGCAGTCGGGAGTCCCGCCCCGTAGACCAGCGCCCGGGCCTGTGCGGCGACTTCTGCTGCCACCGGGGCGTCTTTGGGGGGATCATTCGATAGCAGGGTCCTGAGCTTTTCCCACAGCTTTGCCTCATCAAGGACTGCCCGATAGGCATCGGCGGTTACACAGAAACCGTTGGGGATCCGGATGCCCTGCGGGGTCAGCGCCTGGTATATCTCGCCGAGCGAGGCAGCCTTGCCTCCCACAGCAGCGATATCCTGCAGGGTCGTTTCTTCAAACCATCGTATGTAGTGTCGTTGTTCGGACATCTTGCTCACTGCCTGGGATCAGACGGGGGAGACGGACTGGCAGGCGAATGGCGGCTTGCCAAAATGGGCTGTCGCTGACGTCCGAGGGACTGTAGACCGGCCGCCCTCTGGGGACAGGGGGTTTCCGGAGGGGAAATCCAGACTGCTACACAATGGCTTGCGAGCGGCTATTCCACCGGTGGGTCTCAGGCGCCGTTCAACTGCAGGGTGTAAATGACCTGGGTATGGTCATCGGGATTGGTCTTGCAGTCCCAGCCCATGTTGCGGGCAACTTCCTGTAATTTGTGATTTTCCGCCGAGTCGATGGAGTAAAGCCGCTGGAGCCCCCTTGCCCTGGCCGATTCGACCAGGCGATTGATCAACAGGGTTCCCAGCCCAGCCTTCTGCCAGTCGTCGGCCACCACCACTGCGCATTCGGCAGCTGTGCCGTCGGCATCCACCGCATAACGGGATACGCCAACCTGCTTTTCACGGGAATCATCCCCGGCAAGTGCGATGAAGGCCTCCCGCTGATCGTGGTCTATGTCCGTCAGTGCATCGAGCAGCTTTTCACTGGGCTTGCCGACACCACCAAGAAAGCGGAAGTGGCGGGATTCTGGCGACAGATGGGTAATAAAGTCGCTCTCGAGCTCCCGATCTTCACGCTCCATGGGCCGAATCGTCACTACTCTGTCATTGCTGAGCTTTTCGGTGACGGTGCGGGTCAGTGCTTCCTGTGGTTCCTGTTTGGACATTGTCGCCAGTCTCCTCTCACAGCGGCCAGCCGCTTTCTACAATCTGCCTCAATAATAGAAGGCTCTGCTTGCAACCACCCAACCAGGCCTGTTCATTGACGCGTAAAACTCAGCCGGCAGGGCGTCCAATCATGTACAACTTCGTACTACAGGCAGACGACCTGGATTCGCTGATACAGGCGATCCGGGCGCAGGGCTACGAGGTTCTCGGTCCGGTAGTACAGGACCAGGCCATTACCTACGGTCCTGTCGCCTGCGCCAGTGACTTACCCCGCGGCTGGACTGACGAGCAGGACAGGGGACACTATCGACTGAAACGCCGTACCGACGGGGCCTATTTCGGCTACGCGGCCGGGCCACACTCCTGGAAACAATTTCTTCAACTGCCTACCCGGCCGGTCTGGAAGGCGCAACGAACCGATCACGGTATCCGCATGACGGAGATCGTGGACGAAGCCCCCGCAGTGGCCTTCCTCGGCGTGCGCAGCTGTGAGCTTCACGCAATCGCAATCCAGGACCGCATCTTCATCGATGATCACTATCGCAACGACAGTTACCTGAACCGGCGGGCAAACATCCTGACCGTAGCCGTCAATTGTACCGCGCCAGCGGAAACCTGCTTCTGTACCTCCATGCAGACAGGCCCCAGGGTTACGCTGGAGAGTGACCTGGCGCTGACGGAAGTCATCGACGGCCAGGAACATTATTTCCTGATTGGCAGTGATTCCTATCGGGGGGGACAGATTCTCAACAGCCTACCGGTCAAGCCCGCAACAGCCCGGCAGCTACAGTTAGCCGAGGCCGCGGTCGACCGGGCAGCAAAGGAGATGGAATCGGGAAGCCGCCAATTCGACAGTGGCGACCTGAAGGAACTGCTGTACCGCAATCTGGACAGCCCAGCCTGGGATGAAGTCGCGGAGCGCTGCCTCTCCTGCGCCAATTGCACCATGGTGTGCCCGACCTGCTTCTGCTCAACCGTCGAAGACAGCACGGACTTGAGTGGTGAGACCGCTGAAAGGCGTGAACGTTGGGACTCCTGCTTTACCAGGGACTTCAGTTATATCAGCGGCGGCCCGGTGCGCGCCGACACGCGCTCACGTTATCGTCAGTGGATGACACACAAGCTGGCTTCATGGTTCGACCAGTTCGACTCATCTGGATGTGTCGGTTGCGGCCGGTGCATCAGCTGGTGCCCGGTAGGGATCGACCTGACCGAGCAGGTCGCGCGTATCCGTGAGCTCGAAGAGCCGTCATGAAGACGATCGCGGAGCTCTTGCAACAACATCCGTTCTTCCAGGACCTGCCCCGGGAGCATCAGGAGTTCATTGCCGGCTGCGGGGAGAACTGCATCTACCAGCCGGGAGACTACCTTGCTCGCGAAGGGGCACCTGCAGATGACTTCTTCCTGATCCGGGCCGGCAGGGTTGCCGTCGAGACCTTTGTCCCCAATCACGGCGCTCTCTGCCTGCAAACCATCAGCGGGGGCGAAATCTTCGGCTGGTCCTGGCTGTTTCCACCTTACCGGTGGACTTTCGATGCGCGAGCGCTGGAGAAGGTGCACGGCATTCGCCTGAACGGCAAATGCCTGCGGGAAAAGTGTGAGACGGAGCCTGCCCTTGGCTTTGAGCTGATGAAACGTTTTGCGCGCATCACCACCGAGCGGCTGCGGGAGGCGCGCATACAACTGCTCGACCTATACGGCGACAAGCCTTCGGCGGGGACGGCAGCTCCGTGACGCCCCGGCCTTTTCGCGTGGACCGCCGCACCGAGGAGTATCCCGGCGCTTTCACCCTGCACCTCACTGCCATTGAGCAGCCCGCACCGGCATTCAGTCCGGGGCAGTTCAACATGCTCTACGCCTTCGGTGCCGGCGAAGTGGCCATTTCCATGAGCGGCCGCCCCCAACAGCTGGAGGGCACCACCGTCCATACCATCAGAACCCGGGGACTGGTGACCGCGGCCCTCGCGCGCTTGCAGGAAGGCGAGCAGCTCGGCGTGCGCGGCCCCTTCGGCAATGGCTGGCCCCTGCCTGAAGCGAAGGGCAGGGAGCTGTTGCTGATTGCCGGAGGGCTGGGGTTGGCGCCGCTTCGGCCGGTTATTTACCACCTGTTGCACCAACCCCGGCCGCGGGCGATCCCCAACTTCCGCCTGTTCTATGGTGCCCGCCGCCCCGGTGAGATGCTATACGGCACAGAACTGCAGGCCTGGAGTCACGAGATGCCGGTGATAACGACGGTGGATCACGGCGATTCTGCATGGAGCGGGGAGGTAGGCGTCATCACCACACCACTCAAGAGGGCCGACTTCGATGCCCACAACGCCGTGGCATTTCTCTGCGGTCCCGAAGCCATGATGCGCTTCTCCATCCAGATGCTATTGGAGAGGGGTATGCCGGCGAGCGCAATCTATATCTCTATGGAGCGCAATATGAAGTGTGGCACCGGGCTGTGCGGCCACTGCCAGTGGGGTCCGAATTTCGTCTGCAAAAATGGCCCGGTGTTCTGCTTTGCAGACGTCCAAAACTGGCTCGGGATTCACGCACTTTAGAAGAGGGCAATCAGGGAGAAGCGTGCATGGACAGGGCAAAATTGGCAGTGTGGAAATTTGCTTCCTGCGATGGCTGCCAACTGAGCCTGCTGGACTGCGAAGATGAATTGCTGGAGCTGGCCGACATCGTAGACATCGCCTACTTCAAAGAGGCATCCAGCCGTGAAGTGGAGGGACCCTACGACCTGTCGCTGGTTGAGGGCTCCATTACCACTGCGCATGACAGGGACCGTATCGTAGAGGTTCGACGTCAGTCCCGGGCCCTGATCACCATCGGCGCCTGCGCCACGGCTGGCGGGGTCCAGGCGCTGCGTAATTTTTCCGATGTGGAGGATTTTGCCGCGATCGTCTATGCCGAGCCGCAATACATCGCCACTCTGGCGACTTCCACCCCGATCAGTGCCCATGTGACAGTGGACTTCGAGCTGCAGGGATGCCCGATCAACAAACATCAACTGCTGGAGGTCATCAGTTCCTTTCTCCATCGACGTCCCCCACAGGTGCCGGCGCACTCTGTCTGCATCGAGTGCAAGTTGCGCGGCAATGTCTGTGTCTGGGTGGCTCACGGCACCCCCTGCATGGGCCCCATCACCCACGCCGGTTGCGGAGCAATCTGCCCGAGTTATGACCGGGGGTGTTACGGCTGCTACGGGCCAAAGGAAAACCCCAACACCGGCTCGCTCGTGCACTGGTGGCAGGAAGAGCTGGGGGCAGAACAAGCGACGGTGATCGAGAACCTGCGCAACTTCAATGCAGAGGCCCCTGCCTTTGCACATGAGAGCCGACGCCTGGCAGGCGAGGCAGGGCAGGAGAGCGGCGATGACCAGAAGTAAAACCATCAAGGTCGACTACCTGGCCCGGGTGGAAGGTGAGGGCGCCCTCTATGTCCGTTATGACGATGGTGGTGTACATGATGTCAAACTGAAGATTTTCGAGCCGCCCAGGTTCTTCGAGGCCTTCCTGCGTGGCAGGGACTTCACTGAGGCGCCTGACATCACGGCGAGAATCTGTGGCATCTGTCCCGTGGCTTACCAGATGAGCGCCCTGCATGCGATGGAGGACGCGCTCGGCCTGCAGCCGAGTCCGCAACTACGCGCCCTTCGGCGGCTCATGTATTGCGGCGAATGGATTGAAAGCCATGTCCTGCATATCTACATGCTGCACGCACCGGACTTTCTTGGTTATCACAGTGCGGTGGAAATGGCCCGCGACCACCCCCAGGTGGTGAAGGCTGGACTCGAAATCAAGAAAGCCGGCAATACCATCGTCGCGCTTCTGGGTGGTCGCGAAGTCCATCCGATCAATGTTCGCATCGGTGGGTTTTACCGTGTTCCGACCTACAAGCAATTGCTGAGCCTGCGGGATCAGTTATTGAAGGGGAGGGCGCAGGCTGAGGACATGGTGCGCTGGGCAGCGTCTCTCCCGCACCCGAAATTCGAACGGGATGACTGTGAACGATACGAATTCGTAGCCCTGACGCATCCCGACGAATACCCAATGAACGAGGGGCGCATCACCTCCACTCACGGACTGGACATCTCCGCCCGGGAATATGATTGCCACTTCCAGGAGGAACAGGTTCCTTACACCAATGCCCTGCAAAGCAGGATCCGGGAGCGTGGCGCCTACCTGGTGGGTCCGATGGCGCGCTACAACCTCAATTACTCCAGGCTTTCACCACTGGCACGGCAGGTTGCTGAGGAGGTTGGCTTCCCCCCGTTCTGCGCCAACCCGTTCCAGAGCATCGTTGTACGCAGCATCGAAGTCCTGCACGCGTTCGATGAAGCGATCGGAATCATCGACCGCTATCGCGCACCGGATGCTCCCTATCTCACGACAACACCCAGGGCAGCAACCGGATTTGCCGCCACAGAAGCGCCCCGGGGCCTGCTCTACCATCGCTACAGCCTGGATGAGCAGGGCAAGATTAGCGATGCCAGGATCGTCCCCCCAACCTCCCAGAACCAGAAAACCATCGAGGACGATCTTCGGCTGATGCTGCCGAAGTTGCTGCACTTGCCGCCGGAACAGCTGCAGGCCCGGTGCGAACAGGCCATTCGCAACTATGACCCCTGTATTTCCTGCGCCACGCACTTCCTGAAAGTCGACCTGCAGAGAAGCGGGAGGGCTTTGCCATGACAGACTGGACCATTATCAGTCTCGGCAACCGCTTTCGCGGCGATGACGCTGTCGGCCCCTATGTGGTCGACCGCCTGAGGGCAAAACCCGGAGAACCGCCTGCCTGCATTGAAAACGGCGGCGACATGCCACAGCTGGTGGAAGACTGGCGGCACCGACAGGTCATCCTGGTCGATGCACTGCAGAGCGACCGGCACGAACCCGGATCCCTGCTGTGCCTGGATGGGCTGAAGGAAACGATCCCGCCCAGCCTCTGCATGACATCGAGTCATGGCCTCAACCTCGGAGAGGCCCTAGAACTGTCCCGGCTTCTCGACGCCCTGCCGGAGAAACTCACTGTCTATGCTGTCTGTGGCCGAGAGTTCAGTACTGGCGCTCCAATCAGCCCGGCGGTCCGGGCGGCGGCAGAAAAGCTGGTTCAGAAAATACTGATTCAAATTGCAACGGAGGCCGGCCCCCATGCACGAGCAATCCCTGATCAACGATCTGGTCACAAAAATCCATGAACTCGCGGCCAGGGAAACTGGCCGCCTGACCACGGCCAAACTCCGGCTCGGTGCGCTCGCCCATATTTCTGCAGAGCACCTGCAGGAGCACTTCGACCACGCTACCGCAGGCACTCCCCTGGAAGGGTTACGACTGGAGATTCAGGAGCTGGCGGACATCAATCACCCGTTCGCCCAGGACATCATTCTCGAGAGCCTGGTATTCGACCGCAATGACCCAGCCTGAACGGTGGGGATTCGAGGTCACAGGGCTGGTGCAGGGCGTGGGCTTTCGCCCGTTCGTCCTGCGCCTGGCCCACCAGTGCGAACTCAGTGGCTGGGTCGCCAACCACAGCCGGGGTGTCCGGATCGAGGCGCAGGGGGCGCGTTCATCACTGCGCCGCTTTCTGCGCCGGCTTGATGACGAGAAGCCTGGACTGGCACAGATCACTTCCCTGCAGGTACAGCCCCTCGAGTACAGCAAGGCAGGAAAAGACACCGGTTTCACGATTCGCGAAAGCGAGCGAAACGGTCCCAACACCGCGACCCTGCTGCCAGATCTTGCGCCCTGCGCACAGTGCCTGCGGGAAATCTTCGACCCGGGCAACCGCCGCTATGGTTACCCGTTCACCAATTGCACCAGCTGTGGCCCGAGATACAGCATTGTCGAAAGACTGCCCTACGATCGCATTCATACCGCTATGCGGGGGTTCCCGCTGTGCCCGGAGTGCGAGCGGGAATACGGGGATCCGCAGAATCGTCGCTTTCACGCCGAACCCAATGCCTGCCCAACCTGTGGCCCGCAGCTTCAGCTCATGGACAGCGACGGAAATGTCCAGGACGCTGGCCAGAGCGCACTGATGACAGCATCAGACGCGCTCGCCGGCGGCGCCATCGTGGCCATGAAAAGCGTCGGCGGTTTCCAGCTTCTCTGCCGTGCCGGGGATGCCAACACAGTGGCCAGATTGCGGCAGCGCAAACAGCGGCCTGATAAGCCATTTGCGCTGCTGTACGCGGATCTGTCCGGGGTGCGGAAGGATTGCCACCTTTCCGAGCCGGAGCGGCAACTTCTCGCCAGCCAAGCCCGCCCCATCGTCCTGTTGCAGGCGCGGGCACATGCAAGCCGCCAAATTGCCGCGCAAGTGGCGCCGGGCAACCCCAACCTCGGCGTGATGCTGCCCTGTTCGCCTCTTCATTACCTGTTGATGGACAGGCTAGGAGTTCCCGTTGTTGCCACCAGCGGCAATCGGGCCGGCGAGCCCATCTGCATCGATAACGACGAGGCTCTGGCTCGCCTTGGCGCTATCGCCGACCTGTTCCTGGTGCACGACAGGCCGGTCCTGCGCCCACTCGATGACTCGGTTGCCCGGATCATGCGTGGGCAGATGGTACTGCTGCGGCGTGCGCGGGGATTTGCGCCGCTGCCCCTGGAGCTGGCCCTGCCAGGAAGCGCGCAAGAGAACGGTGACCTGCTGGCGGTGGGGGCGGACCTGAAAAATGCCGTCGCCGTCTGTCGGGGCAACACGGTCTACTGCAGCCAGCATATCGGCGACCTCGGTGAGCGCCGGTCCAGATCCCTGTTCGAGAGCACGATTCGAGACATCAGCAGGTTCAATGACCTGGACATCAAGCACATCCTCACAGATCGACACCCGGGCTATGCGTCTACCCGCTGGGCCACCGCACAGGGGCTACCGCAAACGCCTGTGCAGCACCATGTAGCCCATTTCTTCTCGGCCATGGCAGAGCATGGGTTTCGGGGCAGGGCGCTGGGCATCTGCTGGGATGGCAGTGGCTATGGAGAGGGAGGCATACTGCGCGGCAGCGAGTTCATGACCTGGGATGGCGGCAACGGGCTCAGACGGCTCGGCGGATTCCGGCCGTTCCCTCTGCCCGGCGCAGAGCAGGCAATCAGGGAGCCACGGCGCAGCGCCGCAGGCTTGCTCTACACAGCAATGCGGCAGCAGGCGTTCTCTCAACCGGCTCTGCGGGCACTGTTTACGCAACAGCAGATTCCGGTACTGACACGCATGCTGGAACGCGGGATCAACAGCCCGGAATGCTCCAGTGCCGGCCGGCTTTTCGATGCAGTTGCAGGCCTGCTTGGCCTCGCAAAAGAAAACTCCTTCGAGGGGCAGGCCGCCATGGCCGTGGAGTTTGCTGCCCAGTGCTCCGGCAGGTCGTCGCGCTATTCCTACCGGCTTACTCTGGAAAATGAGGAGTGGATACTGGACTGGGAGCCAATGCTGGCGGCATTGCTGACGGACATCAGGCACCAGACCTCCACCAATGACATCGCCCGCACTTTCCATAATACCCTGGTGCAGATGATCCTGAGCCTGGCGAAGCGCAGTCATTGCAAACATGTATTCCTGTCCGGCGGGGTATTTCAGAACCGCATCCTGGCTGAGTCCGCCGCTACGGCACTCGAAGCCGATGGGTTTACCGTTTACCTGCAGAGCCGGGTGCCCCCCAATGATGGCGGTATCGCGCTGGGCCAGATTTACTACGCCCGCATCATGTCTATTGCAACAAGCCGGTCGGAGGAGGGCAACGCGCAGTGTGTCTAGGCGTGCCCGGGCAGATCGAAGAGCTGCTCAACGAGTTGCCGCTGGAACGAAGCGGTATCGTCAGCTTTGGCGGCATCCGCCGCGAGGTGAACCTGGCCTATGTGCCAGATGCGGAGGTGGGGGATTACGTCATCGTGCATGTCGGCTTTGCGATCAGCAAGCTTCACGAGCAGGAGGCGCAGCGGGTATTCCTCGAACTCGAACGGCTGGCAAGCAACGGGAATCCGGCGGAGGAGGAAGGGTGAGGTACATCGACGAATACCGGCAGAAACAGAGCATCCGCCAGCTCGCCGGCGAGATTCAGAGAACCGCCACAAAACCCTGGCGGATTATGGAAATATGCGGCGGCCAGACACACGCGATCATGAAATACGGCCTGCAGCAACTGCTACCGGAAAGCCTGGAACTGATCCACGGCCCGGGCTGCCCGGTGTGTGTTACCTCGCTGGAAACCATGGATCTCGCGATCTCACTGGCTTCACGGAAGGACGTCATTTTCTGTTCTTTCGGCGATATGCTGCGGGTGCCAGGCTCCAGTCAGGACCTGCTGGCAGTGAAGGCAGCAGGTGGGGATATCCGCACACTCTATTCCCCACTGCATGCGCTGGACGTCGCCGAACAAAACCCGGACCGCGAGGTCGTATTGTTCGCCATCGGCTTCGAAACCACCGCGCCGGCCCATGCGCTCACCGCATGCCTGGCGAGGGAGCGTGGACTGGCCAACTTTTCGATACTGGTATCTCACTTTTTGGTACCACCGGCCATCGAGGCCATCTGCGCCTCTCCTAAATCACGCATCCAGGCTTTTCTGGCTGCAGGGCACGTCTGCAGCATTACCGGTTACGACAATTATCATGAGCTTTCCAGGAGCCACTGCGTGCCGATCGTCGTCACCGGGTTCGAGCCCCTGGACATCCTTGACGGGATACTCGCGTGTGTTCGCCAGCTGGAGCAGGGCGAGCACCGGGTTGAAAACCGGTATGCCCGCGCCGTCAAAGCGGAGGGCAATCCGCAAGCCCGCGCCAGGCTCGAAGAGGTATTCGAGATCAGCGCCCAGACCTGGCGCGGAGTAGGGCCCATCCCCTTCAGCGGACTGACGCTGCGCCCGGCCTTTTCCGCACTTGATGCCCGCAAGAGATTCTCCATAGAGTCGCGCCCCGAAAGTGACAATTCCGGATGCCTCAGCGGCGCCATCATGCAGGGACTGAAAAAACCGCACGACTGTCCACACTTTGGCAAACGCTGTCGCCCGGAACACCCGCTGGGAGCACCAATGGTGTCATCCGAGGGTGCCTGCGCCGCCTATTACCGCTACCGCAAACGGAGTACGGCCGATGAATACTGACTGTCCTTTGCCGATTGCCACGGAGCAAACGATTCGCTTGGGTCACGGTAGTGGCGGGGAGCTGACCCAGCGACTGCTGCGACAATTTGTCCTGCCCCATATCGACAATGCCTGGCTACAGCAGGGACACGACAGCGCTGCCCTGCCAATTGGTAACACGCAGATCGCCTTCACCACCGACTCCTTTGTGATAACCCCTCTGTTTTTTCCCGGCGGTGATATTGGCGAACTGGCCGTGTTTGGCACCGTCAATGATCTCGCCATGAGCGGCGCCAGGCCGCTTTACCTCAGTTGCAGCCTGATACTCGAGGAAGGCCTGGAAATGGACATCCTGCAGCAGGTCATGGCTTCCATGGGCCGGGCGGCGACTGCAACTGGTGTGCAGCTGGTTACCGGCGATACGAAAGTCGTCGAGCGAGGGAAGGGGGATGGTCTCTACATCAATACCGCCGGTATTGGTCTCGTGGAAAGCCTGCAGACCATCACACCGCAGGCGATCGAGGTCGGCGACGCCATCCTGCTGTCTGGGGACATTGGCAGACACGGGATCGCCGTCATGGCGCAACGCGAGGGACTCGAATTCGGGTTTCCCCTTGCCAGTGATTGCGCGCCACTGCATCAGCCCGTACAGGCACTGTTGAACAACGGGATCGATGTCCACTGCCTGCGGGACCTGACCCGGGGCGGACTGGCGACGGCAATGGTTGAACTCGCGGAAACTGCCGGGCTTGAGTTCTGGATAAGCGAGGACCACATCCCCATCAGTGAATCGGTCCAGGGCGCCTGCGAATTACTGGGGCTCGACGCCCTATACGCGGCAAATGAAGGGCGGTTTATCGCGTTCGTTCCCGCCGCGGAGGTGGATTCGGCCCTGAATCTGCTGGCAGCGCACCCTGTTTCCAGGGAGGCCTGTGTCATTGGCAGGGTGAATGCTGTCGCCCCCAGGGACAGAGGCAGGGTCATCATTGAAAATACGCTGGGCTGCGAACGCCTCCTGGAGCGGCTCCCCGGTGAACAGCTTCCACGGATCTGCTAATCCACCGCAGCCGTCCCGGACTCCGAGTGCCAGAGAGCGCCTGCGGCGCAGATGGTTGTCAGGCCAGGTACTGGCCAAAGAACAGGATCAGGGCAAACAGGCTGAACAACAGCCCGACCAGAAGGAGGTCAACCGGATTCGCCTCGTCAACCAGGCCCGCATCCCGGTCAATCCTTTTTCGCTGTCGCTGCATACGGACATAGGAAAGAAGCACGACGAGTGCGCCGCTGATGACCAACGCAATCTCGGACCAAATCGCAGGGGGCTCATTGCCGATGCGCCCGACAACCAGTCTAAAGCCAACGACGGCAATGGCCGTCCGCACCCAGGCGAGAAACGTTCGCTCATTGGCCGCGTGCTCAGTGAAATGCGTGGACATGGACGTCTCCAGAGCGGGATTGGCGCACGGGAAGAGTCCAGGCCAACAGGAACGGCCGGGGGTCCGGCCAGCAGCCATTCGGAACGCAAATACCATATTTAACATAATCTATATTATGCGCAATGCGGGCTGGGCCGGGAGGCACAGCCAATCCAGCCCCGACCCCCATCCCCAACGTCGTTTCCCCAGCACAGCAATGAAGCTCCGGGGCTTATCAATCAGTCATTCATAACTCATCGATATCCATCTGGCCTTCAAGGCCTTGGACGCGTCGGATCAGTGACGGCTTGACGATGCGATGCAGACAGTGATCACGGACGATCGCAGTCAGTCCTTTGGTGGTGTGCAGCGTCGAGATGTACTCACGGATCCAGCCCCGGGCTGCAGCCTCAGACTGAAAGTCCGCAGCCACCAGCCGCCACAAGAATTCATCCAGGCTGATCGAAACCCGCTTCGAGTCTGCATTTCTACCATCGATGATGACTGACGCCATGCCGCCTCCGCGCAATAATTCGCGAGCAGTGTACATAAACAACATACCCGCCACACATAATTATTTATGATGCGACCGCTGATGCGGAACATAAATAATTATGATCACGGCAACATAACTGTTTATGTGTCGCCCACATAACTATTTATGCGACAAGCTACCAACTCGGAGCGGTCACCAAAGCTTCTACAATTCGGATCGCAAGCAAAGCCTGGATGCGGCCAAATTACAGTGAGCAGAGAGCATGAGAGCATTTACAGTAGGAACGCCCGGGGGACTCGATCAGCTTGAAATCCGCGAGTTACCGGATCCCGGCGATCCCGGACCGGGACAGGTTCGGGTGGCTATCCACGCCACCTCACTGAATTTCCACGATTTTCTAGTCGCCTCAGGGCAGATCCCCTCGGAGGATGGCAGGGTGCTGATGTCTGATGGCGCGGGCGTAATCGAGACCGTAGGAGATGGGGTGACAGAGTTAAGGCCGGGAGATCATGTCGTCTCGACTTTCTTCCCCCAGTGGACCGATGGGCTGCCCTTCCCTGCCGTCAGCAACTTCTCTGCCACCCCGGGCGATGGCATTGGCGGATTTGCGCTGACTCACGCGGTCCGGGATGCAGCTGCATTCACCCGGGCGCCCCGGGGCTGGAGTCACGCTGAGGCCGCCACCATCACCACCGCTGGCCTCACGGCCTGGCGCGCCCTGGTCGTCGACGGCAGTCTCAAGGCTGGCGACACCGTGCTCGCGCTCGGCACTGGCGGCGTGTCCATTGCTGCATTGCAGATCGCCAAAGCCATGGGCGCGTCGGTAATCATCACCTCATCATCCGACGAAAAGCTCGAGCGAGCCCGGGCCCTGGGCGCTGACCACACCATCAATTACCGCCAAGAGGAAAACTGGGGCGAAAGGGTCCTGTCTCTCACCGGTGGCCGCGGTGTGGATCAGGTGATTGAGGTCGGCGGCCCGGGGACTCTGAGCCAGTCTATTCAGGCAGTTCGGGTCGGCGGACATATCGCCCTGATCGGCGTCCTCACCGGCATGAGCGGCGAAGTACCCACAGCTACGCTGATGGCGAAGCAGGCCCGCTTGCAGGGCCTGATCGTCGGCAGCCGCCGCAACCAGCTTGACTATATCGCTGCATTGAATGCCACCGGGATCCGGCCGGTAGTGGATCGCACGTTTGACTTTGAGGACCTGCCAGACGCCTTCCGCTTCGAACAGAGCGGCGGCCACTTCGGTAAAATCTGCGTGGAGTGGTAGCCGTGAGACTTCTTCATATCCTTACAGTTTGCGCGCCAGCTCCCGGATTTCCCGGTTAAGGATCCGGTCGTTGTCACTGTAATTCACCGGCACATCGATCAGGTGCACGCCACCTTCGGTAAAGCAGTGTTCCAGCAATGGCTTGAACTCGGCGGTGGCGCCTACCCGATGCCCGTGGGCACCATAGGATTCGGCGTAGGCGACGAAGTCCGGATTGCCGAAATCCAGGCCAAACTCGTGAAACTCCATCTGTGCCTGCTTCCATTTGATCATCCCATAGGCATCGTCCCTTAACAGGAGGATGACCAGATCCTGCTTGAGGCGCACTGCCGTTTCCAGCTCCTGCGAATTCATCATGAAACCACCATCGCCACAGATGGCGAGCACACGCCGATCCGGATAGACCAGTTTGGCGGCCATGGCCGATGGCAGGCCGGCCCCCATGGTCGCCAGGGCATTGTCCAGCAACACGGAATTGGGTGAATGAGCCGGGTAGTTGCGGGCAAACCAGATCTTGTACATGCCGTTGTCCAGGGCCAGGATGCCATTTTCCGGCATGACATCGCGGACTTGCTGGACGAGGCACTGTGGCCGCATCGGGAAACTGTCGTCACCACAGCCATCAACGATATGTTTCTGCAGGGCGTCACGAATCCTGTGTGCGTCCGCGAAACTCCAGTGCTGCTGGGGCTCGAGGCGCTCTTTCAGCTGCCACAGACTGTTGGCGATATCACCGACCACCTCGATCTGGGGAAAGTAAACCGGGTCTACTTTGGCCGAGTTGAAGTTGATATGGACGACCTCGGCACCGCCGGGCCGCATAAAGAAAGGGGGTTTCTCCACCACGTCGTGGCCGACATTGATGATGAGGTCCGCCTGATCGATGGCCCTGTGGACAAAATCCCCGTCCGACAGGGCGGTATTGCCGATAAAGTGCGGGCCGGATTCGTCGATAACCCCCTTACCCATCTGCGTGGTGATCGTGGGGATGCCCAGCTTGGCGACGAATTCCCGCAACATCTTGGCGGTCAGCTTGCGGTTTGCCCCGGCGCCGATGAGTAACAATGGCTTCCGGGCCGCGGCAATGGCCTCGGCCGCCTGGCGAATGGCCTTTTCCTCGGCAATGGGTCGGCGGGTGTAACTGGGCTCGAGCACCGGCATGGTGGAGTGCTCGCGGGCAATATCTTCGGGAAACTCCAGGTGCGTCGCCCCCGGCCGCTCTTCTTCCGCCAGGCGAAAGGCCTCGCGAACGTGGGCAGGCACATTGTCACCACTGACGATGGTCTTGGTGAACTTCGTCAGGGGCTGCATCATGTCGACCACATCGATGATCTGGAACTGGCCCTGCTTGGAACTCTTGATCGGCTTCTGGCCCGTCACCATCACCATTGGCATGGCGCCGAGCTGGGCATAGGCGGCCGCAGTCACCAGGTTGGTAGCGCCGGGACCGAGTGTGGACAGGCAGACTCCCGAATGGCCTGTCAGGCGGCCATAGGTAGCCGCCATAAAGCCGGCAGCCTGTTCGTGGCGAGTCACGATCAGTTTGACTTTCGACCCGCGCAGGGACTCCAGCAGGTCCAGGTTCTCCTCGCCGGGGATGGCAAACACATATTCGGCGCCCTCTGCTTCCAGAGCCCGTACAAACAAGTCAGATGCTTTCATTAACGATTACCCCGTCCTCTGCTGTTTTTCTTCCCTGCGACGTTTTCATTGTCGCCTCGCCGGCATGAAACGCAAGCCGCATGGTAGCCAACCACCGCACCTGGTTTGGGTGGCCTGCCCGGTTCCAGCGAAAGATCTGAGCCGCCTGCCACTGGAAAGTTGGTAAAAAGCCGGCGAGGGCCCCGCCATTCTTTCGACCAGGACGAAGTGTCGAGAGCCACAGGTGTCCATGCAGGGCCCCGGGCCTGGCACCCCGTTTACCAGGGCCCTGTCACGACATCGTCCGCATGCCCTGCGCCGCGCCGCGCCGGGGAAACATGAACAGCTGAGCGGGGTCTCCGGTCTATTCTTTCTGGGTGGTGCGTTTCAGCCCGGAGAGGCCCTATAATTGGCGCCTTTTTTCTCTGGCAGACCGCGCGGCGGACACGGTAGTCACTCCATGTTGGAACAGATTTTCGAAAACAAGCTTCTCCTCTCGGGCCTGGTGATCGCTACGATCATTCTCCTGAGAGTGCTCCTGTCCTTGCTCTTTTCCCGCATTACCCGCTGGTCCAAGCAGGATCGCCGGCGCCGGATCAACACAGTCCACAACTTTTCCAACCTGGTGATCGTCATCGGACTGGTCGCAGTCTGGGTGTCGGAGCTACGGGAGTTCGCCCTCTCCATTGCCGCCTTCTCCGTTGCCATCGTTCTGGCATTGCGTGAGCTGGTGCAGAGCCTGGTCGGCAAGCTCTACCAGGCCAATATGCGCTCTTTCCAGGTGGGCGACTGGATCATGGTGGGTGAGCATTTTGGCGAGGTCATCGACAGTGACTGGCTGAGCACCACCCTGCTCGAAATCGACCCCCACGGGCTTGGCAGCGGCTACACCGGGATCACCCTGTATATCCCGAATAACGTCTTCTTCACCAAACCGGTGAAGAACCTCAATTTCATGCGCCGCTATATCGAGCACACATTTTCCATTACGCGTGAGAACAAAGGTGGCAATCCATTTGCCGCCAAGGCATTCCTGCAGGAGCGTATCCGCGAGCACAGCGAGGCCTTCCATGACGTGGCCGTGCGCTACTGCCAGATGATCGAGCACCGCACCGGGGTCGAGTTGGTCGGCACGGACGCGAAGATCAGCTTCACCACCAATGAGCTCGGCCACGATGTGGTGACCATCACCCTGTTCTGTCCCCGTGAGGAGGCCCATGAGATCGAGCAGCGGGTGACTGAGGATTTCTATAACTTCTGGCACAGCGGGCCGCAGGAGGTAACCACTGAGGCAGCCGCCACCAATACTGGCAATGAATCCTAAATTTTCGACAGGTACCTACAGAAATTTGCGATTTTCTATCGAGTTAGTCAGTGATTGAATAGCACCATCATTACCAGATCCTGTTTAGGAGGTGTTCGATGGCAAACCTACTGAAAATCCAGACCAGCCTGTTCCAACAGGATGGCCAGTCTTCCCGGCTCGCCGATTCATTTGCGAGCCAGTGGCTGGAAAAGAATCCCGGTGGCACCGTCACCAGCCGCGATCTCGCCGCGCAGCCGGTTCCACACCTCGACATGGAGCGCTTTCAGGCATTCACCACCCCGGAAGAGGAGCGCACTCCTGCCCAGCGGGCAGTTGCCGACTTTTCCCAGGCATTGATTGACGAAATCAGCGCGGCAGACGTGCTGGTTCTCGGCGTGCCCATGTACAATTTCAGCGTCCCCTCCACGCTCAGCACCTACTTTGACCATATCGCCCGCGCTGGCATCACCTTCCGCTATACGCCGGATGGGCCGCAGGGGCTGTTGACTGGCAAGAAGGCGGTGGTCTTCATCACCCGTGGTGGAATTTACGGAGAGGATCACGCCCAGACGGCCTACATTCGTCAGATGCTCGGCTTCATCGGCATCACGGACGTAGAGCTCATCCATGCCGAGGGACTGGCTGTCGGCGAAGACAGCAGGCAGCAGGCACTGGAGTCAGCGCAGCAAAAAATGGCCCTGGCTGCGCAGGCCGCTTGACGACCTGCTCCCCCCTCAATAGCACCTGCTCTCAATCTTCCTGAGGGCGGCCGGTCGCCGCCCTCAGACGTTACCAGTCCCTCTACCCCAACTACGCTATTGCTGCTTGCAACCGGAACGCACAGGGGAGCAAAACAGTGGGGATGACAACTGAGGCGCAGGATGTCGCGGCACATCGCCATTTTCTTGCAAGGGCTGTCAGCCTCGCGCTGAGCAATGTCAGCGAGGAAGGCGGGCGGCCCTTCGGCGCCGTACTGGTGAGGGACGGGCAGATACTGGCCGAGGGCGTCAACACCATCCATCGCAGCGGAGACGTGACCGCCCATGCAGAGATGGAAGCGCTGCGCGCGGCCACGACTGCCGCCGGCAATCACCGACTCGACGGGACTGTGATGTATGCCAGTGGGCATCCCTGCCCCATGTGCCTGTCAGCCATGTACCTGAGCGGTGTCAGTGCCGTGTACTACGCACTGAGCCAGGCTGATGCCGAACCCCACGGGCTTTCCACCGAGGACATTTATCGCGAGCTGGCCAGGGCGCCTGCCGACCGGCAACTTCCAATGTGGCACCTGCCCGTACCGGATGGTGAGAAGCTGTATCCCGCATGGACCGGACGTGCCGCCCGGTAGCCAAGTGTCACAGCTGATAAACCAGGCTCAGGTCCCAGTATCTCGGTAACTCCGGGAAGACCAGCGTCGACCCAAAGTATCCCCCCTCAAACACTGGCGCCCAGTTTTCTTCATCCGTCAGGTTGAATACATTCAGGCGCAGACTGGTGCGCTGGTCCGCGAACTGGTAGCGCAGATTCGTGTTGAGGGTGAACTGAGCCGGGATCTCGACCGTCTGCAGGTAGTCCAGCGGATAGCTGCCGCTGGCGGCAAGGCTGGCCCCTGCGGACCAATGGTCATTGATGCGATAGCCCATGGCCGCCGACGCGCTTAATTTCGGAATCCCCTGCAGCCGGGCGTCAGAGGGCGGGAAGGCAGTGAAGTTCGGCGCCCCGATACCGGTACCGGCGATGATGTCGGGCCGGGAATCGTCAAAAGCATCGGCAACCTGGCGGGCATCCTGGAAGGCCGCGGAATCATCGAACCGCGCATCGAGATAACTGGCGCCGGCATTGGCCCACAGGCGCTCGCCGCGATACTGGGCCTGCACCTCTACACCACGGGTGCGAATGCCGGAATTGCTGCCATCGCGATTACGCAGGCTGCGCGTCTGGTCGAACACGGCCGCATCCCAGTACCAGGCGGCGCCAGCGGGGGCATACTTGTAACCGAGCTCCAACAGCTGGTTTTCCGTGGCGAAATTCAGCGGACTGATCGTATTGTCTCCGCCCAGGCTGTTACCGCCACCGAGACTGTTGGACGTGGATTCCTGATAGGCCGCCGTGGCGTAAGCCATGCCTGCTTCGCCCGGCTCGAAGTGCAGGGTCAGGTTGCCGGATTTGAGGAAATCCCGATGCCGGTCTTCCGCCGCGCGGACCCCCTCTGGCGCCAGCGGATCCCGTGCCTCTACCCGATACCAGTCCCCCCGCACACCGGCAGTGAAAGACCATCGCTCCGACAGTGCCTGGCGGTGCTCGAGAAACACACCAGTCTGCAGGCTCGTCGAGTCAGTGGTATCCGACAGGTTGAAATCCCCTGCCCCATCCCCGTCCAGGTCGTACTGGCCGCCCGGCGAAACAAACAGCCCGGGCCGCAATTCCACCAGGCGCGCTTTCTGGGCGTTAGTCAGGGGTATACGGCGGTTGTCCAGCGGCCCGGTCAGGTCGATGGGCAGGTCCGCCTCAGTGGTGAACTGACTGTAACCGAGCACGTCGTTGTAACGCAGGCCGATGCCGGCCACAGTGTTGTCGAAGTGCCACTCGGTGCGGTTCTCGAAGGTGCTGGCTCCATCGATGATTTCAACGAAGCTATTCTGGGCAATTTCTTCGCGGTTCAGGTACTCGAAGTAAGAGCGGTTCACGAAGCGCAGTGATTCGCTGAGCACCGCCTCATAGGTAGAATGCAGCAGCAGGGTATCCGCGCCGTTGATATCGCGCGGATCAGTGAGGACGCGACTGCGGTCGATCTCGACCACATCGGTGGGACTGATCACAGCCCCGGCACCCGGCACGGTCGAGCCGTCGGGACCCACACCCTGCCCCTGGATATAGAGGCCGTCGTCGATCAGGGCCTGGGTGGGACGGTTGATGCCGGCGTTGTCCGTCCAGCTGATATCGTAATATTCCAGCGAAATATTCCACTCCGCCGCGTCCGAGGGCTTCATGCGGTAGGCGGCAAACAGGTTATTGCTGTCCAGGCCACTGAAGTCGTAGAAGCTGCCTTCATTGCGGTGCTCAAGACTGAACCGCACGGCACTATGCGAGGGCTCAAGCACATAGGAATAATCCAGCTGGGTGCGGTAGCGGTCCCACTGCCCGGCGCGAAAGTCCGCACTGCCAGCGTTGCTCTCCAGTCCCGGTTGCTTGGGGGCCAGGTTTACGAAGCCACCTGTGCGCTGGGTGGAACCGAGCATCACCGAAGGGACGCCCCGCACCACATCCACCTGGCCCACAGCATTGAAGGACAAGGGAATACCCAGGCCGTTGTTGCCCACCTGGCGACGCATCCCCGCCTCGAACACCTCCCCGAGCTGACCCCGGATGGTTGGCAAGCTGGGAGCACCGAAGCCGGTGGCGCCATAGGTATTGGGGGCGACCCGCTGCAGGTCGCGCAGGTTCTCCACCGCGGCCTCATCAAGCAGCCACTCCCCCACCGGCGTGATCGAACGGCCGATCTCCGCTGCGGTCAGGTCGCCAGCAAAAGCGCCACCAGCAGCGCCACTGCGTGGACCCACACTGGATTGCTCGAGGCGATCCCCCAGAACTTCGACAAACTCAGTCGTACCATCCACACGGGATGCCTCGACCGATTCGTCAGCAGCCATGACCTCAACACAGGTGAAAGCGCTGAGGGCAGCAGCCAGCGGACATAGCAGAAAGCGTTGTTTGGTGTTCATTCAAGGGGCTCTTTTTTAATTCCCAATGTATTTGTCGGAGGCGCCATCCATATCTTGAGGCACCGGTCATCGTCGCGATAACGAATTGCTGGCCATCCGTGACCACTAACCTTGACCACTAGATCCAGCGTCAAAACAGAGGCCACGCGCTGTAACCCAATCTGCCCGTCATTGCAGGCCGATGGATAAGGAACTGCAGCAGCGCTAATCCGCACAGGATGCACTTCCCTGTCTGACGACATTACTGCGCTCGATTCCCATTCCGATCACGCCCCGGAGTGAGTCGCGCAAACGCCCGGATCTATTACACCCCATCCGTTCGAATCTCCCCACTCCATGCCGGGAAGCGGCCAGAACATTCCCGCTAAATGGAGCCTGGGGAACTGCCACACGGGGGACACTCGGCACGCACTCGTCAGAAAAGCAGTGCCACTTCTCCATAGAGCGCACGGGGCTCTCCGGGGAAATACCGATCACCGGCAAAACTGCTGTAGTCTGCCCGTTCCGCATAGTGTTCATCGGTGAGATTGAGCAGCCGCAGGGCGACAGACCAGCCTGCTCCCAGTCGCCTCTCGGCACGCAGGTTGAGCAGGTCATGCCCCGGATAGCCATGCAGGTTGAGCGGATCGGTGTAATAGCGCCCCTGGTGCTGCCATTCCAGCTCGAGCCTGCTGCTCTCATCCGGGACCCAGGAAAGACGGGTGCTGCCAAAGACACGGGGCGCCGAATCCACCAGTTTTCCGTCGACGGGCAGTCCATCGAGCAGCCGGTCATCGCGGTATCGGTGTTCTGCATAGCTGGCGCTCAGATCCAGCGACCAGCGCGGTGCCAGCTGTAGACCGAGCGCGAGTTCGACGCCCTGGTGGCTGGTGGACGCGCCGGAGCGATTGAAGAAATCCGCATCCCTGAAGATGACATTGCGTTTCTCCATCGCGAAACCCACCAGCTCATAGCGCCATCGGGGCGCCCTGCCACGCAAGCCGAACTCAATACTGCGCAATGCCTCTGAGTCCAGTTCGGCAACAGACTGGTCCCGTTGGAGGCGGTAGAGCTCGGTGGCTTGCGGTGCCCTGTATCCATGGGCCAGATTGACGAACAGCTGCTGCTCCGGCATCCACTCATAGGTCACTCCTGCATGGGGCGACCAGTTGGCGAAATCGTCGGTGCGATCGGCCGGGCGATTGTAGCGGCAACCGCCAAAGCCGCAGGCGCTGCCGTCTTCACGGGTGCGTCCCGACAGCATCCGGTTGTCGTAGTCGTACCGAAGCCCTTCGAGGCGAAGGCCCAGCTCCAGCGACAGTTGTTCACTGGGGCTTAAGGCCGCCAGCACAAACGGAGACAGCTGTGCAGCGTCCACCCGGTAATCGTAATGAAGGCCAACCGGGAGGGTCTCGCGCAGAAAGTCGGAACCGCTGGCCGGTTCTGACTGGGACTGGCGCAGGGAGGCGTGCGTTACCTCCGCGTCGAGACCCCCGATCACCCGGGTGGTCGCGCTGAGATCCGACTGGATATCCGCACGAAAACCAGCGCTCCGGTAGCCGGTCTGCTCAAGGGGCTGGCCGGGCAGGAAGTGTTGCAGAAACGCCATCTCACCCCAGCGTACATAGGGAGTAATGTCCAGTTCGAAGCCGGATCCGAGGGCTCGTGTCAGACTATGGGATAAACGGGCGGTGCGGACGTTGCGGAAGGCATCCGGATCCGGGTTAGAGCGGCGCAGGGCGTCATCCCGGTAAGCGTCTTCCCCGACCACATACCCTGCCGTTTCCTGTTCCAGGTTGGTCCCGGTAAAACGGGTGACGTCGCCGGATACGGCGGAACGGAATACGAGGCTGAGCTTTTGCTGGTCGAATCCGGATTGGGCCCGGTAACCACCATCCTGGCCAAGAGACAGTGCCGAGGAAAGGATGGAACCCTTCTGCGTGTCAGCACTGCTGCGCAAGCCCAGTTTCCACCGATCCTCGGGACCGGCCTCAGCCCGCAGACGCGTTTCCTCCTCCGATCTGGCGGAGGGCCCGACCACATTGATCACGCCATGCATGGCCCCGGCACCATGCAGCGTCCCGGCAGGTCCGCGGATGACTTCCACCCGTTCCGCAGCCTCACTGTGTGCCGCGAACAGTTCATTGATATTGCAGAAGCCGGCCGGAAACAGAGGCAGGTTATCCTGCATGGAGAGAACACTGCCGCAGGCACCGGCGCCGGTCAGCACCGGCGAGCGTAGTGCCGGCAGGTACTCCTGGCCGTTGCCGCGACTGATGTTGGCACCGGGCACCCGAACCAGCGCCTGCTGGATATGGCTGTGGTTCAGCAGAGAGAGATCGCTGCCATCCACCACCGACAGGCTGCCGGGAAACTCACCCCCGGCCGCTGCCAGCGGACTGGCGGTGACGACAATTGCCTCGATCCGATCGGGCACGGGGATGGGACTGGGGTGTGCTGCCCGCTGCGCTTCTCCACTCGTTTTAACCGTCTCACCTGCCGCGACGACCGAAGCCGATAGCAACACCAGAATTGCAGTGATCCCCCGCATGCTGTCTGCTCCAACACTATTGTTCTGTCCCCGATTGCCGGCCAATTCTACGGAATCACGCCCACAAAAAAAGAACGCCGGCGTATGCCGGCGTCAAAGTATTACGTCGGGATCGGCGCCATCAGACCACTGCGCCCTCTTCCCTCTCCTCTCGTTCTTCATTCATAACCCCGGGTCGGGGCATTGACTCGTTGGCTACCGGCCGCTTTCCGAAAAGGCGCTGGACCACCACAAAGAACAGCGGTATGAAAAACAGTCCCAGCAGGGTACCCACCAGCATGCCGCCAAGCACACCGGTACCGATAGCGCGCTGGGCGCCAGAGCCTGCCCCGGTGGCTATCGCCAGTGGCAGCACACCCAGGCCAAACGCCAGCGACGTCATCAGGATCGGGCGCAGCCGATCGCGCACCGCCCGCATGGTCGCATGGACCAGTTCCATGCCCTCCTCGAGATTCTGTTTGGCAAACTCCACGATCAGAATGGCGTTCTTGCTGGTCAGCCCCACCGTGGTGAGCATGGCCACCTGAAAATAGATGTCACGCTCCATACCGCGCAGGGTGTTGGCCAGCACTGCACCCAGGATGCCCAGCGGGGCTACCAACAGCACGGCAGTTGGCACCGTCCAGCTCTCATAGAGAGCCGCCAGGCACAGGAACACGATGAGAAGCGACAGGGTATACAGCAGCGGGGTCTGGGCGCCCGCCTGGCGCTCCTGGTAGGACAGGCCGGTCCACTCGAGACCAAAGCCGGCCGGCAGCTGCGCCACCAGCCGCTCCACTTCAGCCATCGCTTCACCCGAGCTCACGCCCGGTGCGGCAGAGCCGTTGATCTGCATCGCGGGGACACCGTTGTAACGCTCCAGCCGGGGCGATCCGTATTCCCATGAGAAGCTGGCAAACGTCGACAGCGGCACCATCTCCCCGTCGCGGTTGCGTACGGACCACAGCCTGAAGTCCTCTGGCACCATGCGGTACGGCGCGTCCGACTGCACGTACACCTTCTTGACCCGCCCGCGATCGATGAAGTCATCGATATAACGGCCGCCCCAGGCAGTGCCAATCGTGCTGTTGATCTCGTCGATCGACAGGCCCAGTGCGGCCGCCTTCTCGGTATCAATATTGAGGCGGAACTGGGGCGTGTCGTCCTGGCCGTTGGGACGCACATTCACCAGCAATGGGCTCTGTGCCGCCGCGCCCAGCAGCTGGTTGCGCGCTTCGGTCAGCGCCGCGTGCCCCTGGTTGGCGTTGTCCTTCAGGTAGAAATCGAACCCACCCGAGGTGCCGAGCCCCGGCAATGCAGGCGGTGAGAATGCGAACGCCATGGCATCCTTGATCTGCATCAGGGCCCCCATGGCCCGCATGGCCACGGAGCCCGCATCCTGGCCCTGCGCCTCGCGCTCGCCCCAGTCGTGCATGTTGACGAACGCAATGCCATTGTTCTGGCCGCTACCGGCAAAGCTGAAGCCCTGTACGCTGAATACGGAGGCGACGGTGTCCTGCTCCTGGTCGAGGTAGTAGTCCTCCACCTTTTTGATCGACTCCATGGTGCGCTGCTGCGTCGCCCCTACCGGCGTCTGCACCATGGAGAGCAGTACACCCTGGTCTTCTTCCGGCAGGAATGAACTGGGCAGGCGCTGGAACAGCACCAGCATAATGCCGGTGAGCACGGCAAACAGGAGCAGGAACCGGCCGCTGCGGGCCACAATACCGCGCACTCCTCGCTGGTAGCGGGCACTGCCGCGCTCGAAGTTGCGGTTGAACCAGCCGAAAAAGCCCTTCTGCACATGGCCCTGGCCACGCGCGACAGGCTTCAGCATGGTGGCGCAGAGCGCCGGTGTAAGCACGATCGCCACCAGCACTGACAGCGCCATTGCGGCAACGATGGTCGCCGAGAACTGCCGGTAAATCACACCGGTGGCCCCTTCCAGAAAGGCCATGGGTACGAATACCGCCGACAGCACCACCCCGATGCCCACCAGTGCGCCCGTGATCTGCTTCATCGACTTGCGTGTGGCTTCCCTGGGCGAGAGTCCCTCTTCGTTCATCACACGCTCGACGTTCTCGACCACCACAATGGCGTCATCCACCAGCAGGCCGATGGCCAGCACCATGGCAAACATCGTGAGCATGTTGATGGAGAAGCCCAGCGCCGCCAGTATCCCGAAGGTTCCCAGCAGCACCACCGGCACGGCGATGGTCGGAATAATCGTGGCGCGGATGTTCTGCAGGAACAGGTACATCACCAGGAACACCAGGATCACCGCCTCAATCAGCGTCTGGATCACGCCCTTGATGGAAACCTCCACAAACGGCGTCGAGTCAAACGGCACCACGGACTTGATCCCGGCTGGGAAATACGGCTCCAGCTCCTTGAGCTTTTCCCGCACGCCATCGGCGGTCTCCAGCGCGTTGGCGCCGGTGGCCAGGGTCACCGCCAGGCCTGTTGCCGGCTGACGGTTGAAGCGGCTGATAAAGTCATAGTTTTCAGCGCCGATCTCCACCCGCGCGATATCCCCCAGCTTCAGTACCGAGCCATCAGGGTTGGAACGGATAACGATCTCGCGAAATTGTTCCGGGGTTTCCAGGCGCCCCTGGGACACCACATTGGCATTCAGCTGCTGTCCATCAATGGCCGGCGTGCCGCCGAGGCTGCCGACAGCCACCTGCTGGTTCTGCGAGCGCACGGCTGCGATGACATCGCTGGGCACCAGCCTGTAGGTCTCGAGCTTGTTCGGGTCCAGCCAGATACGCATGGCGTACTGGGAACCAAACACCTGGATACCGCCCACGCCGGGAACGCGGCTGATCGGATCAACGATGCTGGCGTTGACGAAATCGGCGATATCCGAGCGGTTCATGCGCCCGTCTTCCGAAACAAAACCGACCACCATCAGGAAGCCACTGCGCCCCTTGCCGACATTCACGCCCTGGCGCTGTACCGCCTCCGGCAGCAACGGCATCGCCAGTTGCAGCTTGTTCTGCACCTGCACCTGGGCGATATCCGGGTCGGTGCCATTGGCAAAGGTCAGAGTGATGTTCACCTGGCCGATGGATTCGCTGGTGGCCGACATATAAAGCAGGCCGTCGAGCCCGGTCATGTTCTGCTCGATGACCTGGGTAACGGAGTCCTCCACGACTTTGGCAGAGGCACCGGGGTAGCTGGCGCTGATACTGACCGTCGGCGGGGCAATATCCGGGTAGCGCTCGATCGCCAGCTTGCTGATCGCAAGGCCGCCACCGAGCATGACGATAATGGCGATAACCCAGGCAAAGATGGGTCGGTCAATAAAGAAAGCTGCCATGGTTTACCTCAGGAGTCCGCTGCGTCGGTGGCATCCGCTGCGGCGTTTGCCACGCCGGCCGCCTCTTCGGACTCAACGGCGCGGACCGCAACGCCCGGGCGCACTTTCTGCAGACCCTCGACAATCACCCGGTCGCCCGCCGCAAGTCCCTCTTCGACAAGCCACCCATCACCGATGGTCTGGCTCACGGTAACCGGGCGCCGCTCAACCTGGTTCTCTGCGTTCACCACCAGGGCGTTGGTGTTGCCCTTCGGGTCCCGCATTACCGCCTGCTGCGGCACCACCACAGCATTTTCTTTCACACCACGTCCGATGACGGCGCGCACATACATGCCAGGCAGCAGCATGTGATCGGGGTTGGGCACCACCACCCGCAGCAGTACGCTGCCAGTGGTCGGGTCGACACGGGCTTCCGCAAACTCGAGCTCTCCGCGGTGCTCGTAGGTGCTGCCATCATCCAGCAGGATGGTCACCGGCAGATCGCGGGCATCCGCCACTTTGCCGGCTTCCACGGCACGGCGCAGGCTAAGCAGCTCGCTGGTGGACTGGTTGAGGTCCACGTAAATGGGGTCCAGCTGCTGAACAGTGGCCAGCGCCTGCGGCTGGTTGGCTGTCACCAGCGCCCCCTGGGTCACGGAAGACTTGCCGATGCGGCCAGCAATGGGCGTACTGATGCGGGCGTAATCGAGGTTCACCTCAGCACGCCGGACTGCAGCTCTTGCCCTGGCCACGGCAGCATCTGCCTTCTGCAGTGCCGCCTGGGCGCTGTCATGGTCCTGGGCACTCACCGCACCGCTCTTGACCAGGTTCGCCACCCGCCCTGCCTTCAAACGCGCCACGTTGTGTTCCGCGCGGGCACTCTGCAGCACGGCCCGGGCACTCTCGTAATCGGCCCGGTAAGTGGCGTCATCCAGTTGATACAACGGCTGGTTGGCTTCAACGATGCCACCCTCGCGGAACAGCTGTTCCTGCACCAGACCATTCACCTGCGGGCGTACTTCGGCGACTTTGTAGGGATTGGTCCGGCCCGGGAGTTCGCGGGTAAGGGTTACCGCCTGAGTCGCCAGTGTAACCACAGCCACTTCAGGCACCATCTCCGGGCGACTGCCCTGCTCCTCGCTGCAGGCCACCAGTAGCGACATTGCGGCCAGCACGCCGACGATCAGATTCCGTTTCCGCATGATTACCTCTCTGTGACCGGGAGCCCGGCGAGCGCTGCCAAGACACTTTTGGCGCCAATGACAGGAATGAATGGTTCTCGAAGCGGCGCATTCTACGTCGAGCCCCGATTCAACAGCAAGTATTCATTCATGCATGAATATGAATTACACTGCGCGCCGCATCAGTGCGGTGCCTGCCAGGTAAAGTGGCGCACTGCCCTGCAATCATGCCTGTCGAGGAAGTAAAAATTGGCCAAGCGGCGTAAAGAAGACGCACTGGAGACCCGCGAGCGCATCCTGGATGCGGCGGTGACCGTGTTCCACCAACAGGGACTGGCACGGCCGTCTCTGACAGAGGTTGCGGAACTGGCGGGGGTCACCCGTGGCGCGGTTTACGGGCATTTCCGCAACAAGGCGGATCTGTTCAATGAGCTGGCAGAGCGCGTCCAGCTGCCCGGGGAAAAACTCTGTGAGGGAGCCAGCGACGACCCGCAACACAACCCCCTGGGCATCCTGCGCACCCGCTGGCTGTGGCTGTTTCAGGAAGTAGCCTGCAACCGGCAGTGGCAGCAGATCCTCGATATCATCCTGCACCGCTGTGAACTGGTGACGGAGAGCGGCGAAATCCGCCAGCGTATGCTCGACTGTCGCGAGGAAGGCCTGGAACGGTTGCGGGAACTGCTTCGCGCGGCCGTGGCGCGGGCGCAGCTCCCCACAGACCTCGACGTGGAGCTCGCGGCCCCCATGCTACACGGCGCACTGGTCGGCCTGCTGGGAGACTGGCTGCTACGGCCGGACGGGCGGGACCTCGCCCAGTTGGGGGAGCGCTATCTCGACACCCTGATCGAGATGCTGCACCACGCCCCGAGCCTGCGCCGGGAACCGATCGCTGCGGCCCCCTGACTCAGAGAGCGAAACCCAGCAACAGATAAAACCCCAGTAACAGGACAACCCCTGCCACCATACTCCCGGTCAGCCAGTTCCGGGCCAGGATTCCCTCCGGCTTGTGATGGCTGGTGATGGTATCCAGCAGGCTCCCGACGCGGGCGCGGGCCGCCGCGCGCACCTGCTGATCCAGCCGGAAAGCCCCGTTTCCAATCCGCTGAACCGCCACTGGCAGCAACCGGCGGTACACCCAATCCACATCCAGATTTACCGACGGCAACTCCGGCGGATAAAGGCGCTGCAGGTTCAGCCACACAAAGGCCAGCGCGGAGAAGAACAGCAACTGTAGCTGGGTCAGCACGTGGGTCATGTCATAGGGCGAATAGGCCACCTCGTGCGGCAGCAACCGGTATAGGGCCTGCGGATAGATCCCCACCACCAGGCACAGGGCGGCGGCGATGCTCATTGCAATCAGCATATTCAGCGGCGGCTCCTTGGCACGGATGCCACTGTCGTGGGCGAAGAAGGCAAAATACGGAATCTTGATACCGGCGTGGTGAAATACCCCCGCCGACGCGAACAGCAGTACCAGCCACACCCAGTCATAGCCATTCTTTATTGCTGCGGTCATCACCATCGACTTGCTGACAAATCCGCTGAACAACGGGAATGCAGAGATCGAGGCGGCGCCCACAATGCAGAGCACGGTGGTCTTGGGCATGGTCTTGTAGAGTCCGCCAAGTTCAGATCCGTTGATCTTGCCGGTCACATGCAGCACTGCCCCCATCGACATAAACAGCAGCCCCTTGAAAATGACGTCGTTGAAGGCGTGCGCCACGGCACCATTAATGGCCAGTGCCGTACCGATACCGATACCTACCACCATGAAGCCGAGCTGGTTGATCAGGCTGTACGCCAGTACCCGACGCAGATCATTTTCAATCACCGCATAAAAAATCGGGAAGCAGGCCATGGCGGCACCGATGTAGATCAGCAACTCGGTGCCGGGGAAAGTGCGCGCCAGCGCGTAGACGGCGACCTTGGTGGTGAAGGCACTGAGGAAAACGGTTCCGGTGGGGGTGGACTCAGGGTAGGCATCCGTGAGCCAGCCATGGAAGAACGGAAAGGCGCATTTGATTCCGAAGGCGAGAAACATCAACCACCCGGCGGCACCCTGCTCGAGCCCGATCTGCCCCAGAGCAAGTGATGGTTCCGTGCGGCTGTAAATCACAATACCGACCAGCAGCAACAAGCCCGAGAGGATATGCATGACCAGGTAACGCAGCCCCGCCCCGTATGAAGCCTGACTGCGACGCGCCCACACCAGAAACACCGATGTCAGCGCCAGCAGCTCCCAGAACAGGAACAGCGTCATCAGGTCGCCGGCAAACACTGCCCCCAGTGCACTGCCCGCATACAGCAGGCTCACAGTCTGTTGCAACGTATCCCTAACATGCAGGGAGTAGATCACAGCAATGAGCGCAGCGACGTGGAACAGGTAACCGAACAACAGGCTGAGCCTGTCCACGGAAAAGAACACAAGCTCAAACTGCATCAGGCCGACAGTGGCGTACTCGCCGGCGGGAGTCCCCCACAAGTTGGCGAGGCTCAGTGCCGGTATCACAATGGCGACAAGACCGCGGGCCCAACCCCGCAAGACCAGCGCCAGTGCCGCGGCGATAAAAAAAGCGATGAACGGGGGAATCAGGATCAATGCTCTACCTCCGCCGGGCTGTGGTCGGCACCGGAATCCGGCTGCTTGTCGGCTGAGTCCAGGGTCTCATAGTAGTTCTCAGGTCTCATCAGCAAACCCCGCATCCACTTTGCAATCAGCACGAGCAGCACACATCCCACAAAACCATAAAGCGGATAGAAGCCAGGCAGTTGCTCCCAGGCACGCTCGGTGTGGCGGTGGACCAGAAACTCGAGAATAAACAACACCAGGCAGCAGGCGTAAAACCCTCGCAGCAGCCAGCGTACATTTCTCGGGTTATCAAAAAGATATTCAGCTTTCTTGCGCATGAGTTGATTAGATCCCCGCGTGAATCAACCGGGAAAAAATTGTCGGATAAGCGAGCAACAGCACGCAGCCGATCGCCGTCACCGCAATCGCGACCATCGACGGCCACGGGGCTTCCCGGACCATCACTTTACCCGGCACAGTGGTGCCGTTACGGGGGAAGAAAGCCCGCAGTGGAATCGGCAGCAGATAAGCGATGCTGAGCAGTGAGCTCAGCATCAGCAGGACGACCAGAGACCACTGCTCAGCCTCCACTGTGCCCAGCAACAGGAACCATTTGCTCCAGGTACCACCGGTCGGGGGGACACCGATGATGCACAGACTGGCAACAAAGAAAGCAGACATGGTCACAGGCATCTGCCTTCCGAGGCCATCGAGCTGGCTGATCTCGGTTTTGTGCGCAGCGACGAGAATGGCTCCGGCACAGAAAAACAGGGTGATCTTGCCGAAGGCATGCATCACGATATGCATTGCACCGCCGGCAATACCGGCCGACGTGGCCAGCAGTGCGCCCAGGGTAATGTACCCGAGCTGACTGATGGTGGAATAGGCGAGCCTCGCCTTCAGGTTGTCCTGACGCAGGGCGACCAGCGAGGCCAGCAAAATGGAAATTGCCGCGAGGTACAGGAGCCAGGTGGTTGCGGGGATGGCCTTCAGGGTTTCAAGACCAAAGATCATCAGACAAACCTTCAGGATCACAAACACACCGGCCTTCACCACGGCAACAGCATGGAGAAGCGCACTGACCGGTGTTGGGGCCACCATCGCCGCCGGCAACCAGCGGTGAAAAGGCATGATCGCTGCCTTACCGACACCAAATACATAGAGGACCAGCAACAGTGACAACACCGCCGGGGCTGTCTCTGTGGGGAAGACGCCACCAGGGGTAAATGACAGGGTGCCAGCCAACAGCCAGGTTCCGGCAATCGCCACCAGGAAGAAGCCCACCGACGTGCCGAGCAGGATCATCAGATAGGTTCGCCCCCCTGCCCTGGCCTTTTCGGTACCCGCATGCGTTACCAGTGGATAAGTAGCGAGTGTCAGCACCTCGTAAAAGACAAAAAGGGTGAACAGATTCTCCGCAAACGCGATCCCCATGACACAGCCAATGGACAAGGCGAACAGGGCAAAGAAGCGGGTCTGGTTGGCCTCGTTATGGCCACGCATGTAACCGATGGCATACAGGGTGGTCACTATCCACAGAAAACTCGCCACCAGGGCAAACAGCAACCCCAGCGGCTCAACCCGGAATGCCAGTTCAATCCCCGGCATCACCTGCAGCCACGCAAGGCTCACCGACTCGCCCTGTAATGCCGGCTGGTACAGGTTGGCGACCGTCCAGAGCAGAAGGCCGCCGCAAAGCAGGGAGATGGCCTCCCGAAGGTTTTGCCGCTGGTCAGCCATCAAGACCCCGGCAAACGCCAGGACCGGAAGACCCAGGGCGAGCCCCAACAGCGCGGAAGTCTCCATCAGGGTGCACCTCCGAGCAGATAAGTTGCTGCCATTTCCGTGACAGAGACCGGCAGACTGGTCTCAACACCGAAGTAGAGATTGGCCAGAACCAGTATCCAGGTCGGGATCAGCAGGCCCAGGGGGGCTTCGCCCGGTTCTGCTGCCAACTGTCCGGATTGTGGCTCACGAAGATAGCCCGCTTCGACCAGGCGCCAGACATAGACCGCCGACAACAGTGAACCTGCGACGATGAGCAGAGCCAGCGGCCAGAAGCCACTGTCGATAGACGCAGCGATCAGGTACCACTTGCTGATAAAGCCCGCTGTCAGCGGCATGCCCACCAGGCTGGCGCCACCGATGGCAATCGCTCCCATGGTCCAGGGCATGCTGCGACCAAGGCCCCGAATCTGCTCCAGGCTGCAACCACCGATCCGGTAGGCGACGCCGGCGAGCGCCAGAAACAGTGCTGCCTTCATCAGGGCGTGGTTGAACAGGTGCAGCAGCGTAGCCTGCAGTCCTACCACAGTACTGATGCCGATGCCGATGATCATGTAGCCGATCTGGGCCACGGAGGAATAGGCAAGCATCCGCTTGATATTGGACTGGTAAATTGCCACCGCGGAACCAACGAAGACGCCGGCCAGCCCCAACAGGATGAAAAGTGACTGCAGTGGCAGTGCAGACAGCGAGAAGTCGATCCCGAAGACGGTGACGGTAAACCGGACCAGCAAATACAGCGCGACCTTGGTAGCTGTGGCGGCCAGGAATGCCGTCACGATGGAGGGGGCATTACTGTAGGCGTTCGGCAGCCACAGATGCAGGGGGAATAGCGCAAGCTTCAGGCAAATACCCACCAGAATGAAGGCAAACGCCGCGAGAACCGCCGTCGAACTCTCCACTGCCGGCAGTCGTTCTGCCAGGTCTAGCATGTTGAGGGTGCCGGTCATCATGTACAGGAACCCAATCCCGATCAGGATAAAGGTGGCCCCGATGGTGCCCAGCACCAGGTACTGGAAGGCCGACCACAACGCTCTCCGGTCACGCCCCATGGCAATCAGCGCATAGGTCGACAGCGAAGAAATTTCCAGGAAGACAAAAACGTTGAAAACATCACCGGTGGCAACGATGCCGAGCAACCCGGCAAAGCACAACAGATAGAGCGTATAGAAGACCGTCTGCCGCGACGCACCCAGCTCGGCCTCAATGCTTGTCCGCGCCGCAGCAATGACGGCAGTGCTGACAGCAGTGACGATAAACAGTACCCAGGCATTCAGGGCATCGATCCGATATTCAATCCCCCAGGGTGCATCCCATCCACCGAGACTGTAGCGGATCACGCCCTCGGCCATGACCTGCTGGAGCAGCAGTGCGCTGACGACAAAGGCCGCCAGGCTGACCAGTACAGTAAACAGCCAGGAGAGCCTCGACCGCTGCAGGATCATGCATGAGGGGGCCGCCACCAGCGGCAGGATGACCTGCAGGATGGGGAGATGCGTCAGCACTGGCCATCTCCCGCAAGAATGTCCTGTTCCTCCACCGAGCCATAGGCCTGGCGGATCCGCAGGATCAGGGCCAGCGCCAGCGCCGTGGTGGCGATTCCCACCACAATGGCTGTCAGGATGAGCACATGAGGCAACGGGTTCGAATACACCGTAGTGAGTTGGCTCAGGATCGGGGCACTTCCACCGGCCACCTTGCCCACGCTGATGTAGAAGATAAACACCGAAGTCTGGAAAATATTCAGCCCGATGACCTTTTTGATCAGGTTACCCTGGGCGATCACCATGTAGAGACCAGTCATCATCAGCAGGATGACGACCCAGTAGTTATAGAGCGCACTAAGAAGCATGCGGGACTGCCCTCCCCCTGGCGAGTTGCGCAGAGAACACGAAGAACACGATCATCATCACGGAGGCAACGGTGATCCCGACCCCGAGCTCAATGGCGATGATGCCGAGATGCTGGCCAGCGACGGAATCTCCCGCCAGCCCGCTGTAATCGAGATAATTGCGGCCACTGACGATACCCAGCAGGCCCACCGTACCGTAAATCAACACCCCGACCGCCGCGAGGGCCTGGACCAGAGCCCTGTTGACGATCTTCTCAACGGCTTCCAGGCCAAACACCAGGGAATAGAGAATAAAGCCAACGGCAAAGATCACTCCGGCCTGGAAACCGCCCCCGGGGCCGTACTCACCGTGAAACTGCACATAGAGAGCGAAGAGCAGTATTGGCGGAATCAGTACCTTGCCCACGACACGCAACACCAGGTGCGAGGGTTCCGCCATGGGAGAATGGATCGGCTCTTCCCGCACGTCGCCACGCAAGCCCAGCAGGGAGAGCACACCCAGCCCCGCCGTGAAAATCACCACCACCTCACCGAGGGTGTCAAAGGCGCGATAGCTGGCCAGCACCGAGGTGACGACATTGGGGATACCGATCTCGCGCATGGAGTCCGCGATGTAGCGCGGTGCCACATGCAGGTGAGCCGGCGCATCGGGAGATCCGAAGGCCGGCATTTCCAGCGTGGCAGTAATCAGCAGTGCGCCGACGACACCCACGGTGAGGAGCGCCAGTAACGCCCGCTGAGGATTTGCCCGCTGCGCCCGTCCGCAGATGGCCAGCGTCGACAACATCAACAGCGGCGAGATGCCTGCACCGACTGCTGCCTCGGTAAACGCAACGTCAACCGCCCCCATGCTCATGAAAAAACTGGCAGAGAGCAGGCCATAGATGCCTGCCAGTATCACCGCTGCGAAGAGATCGCGCGTCCAGGCGATGTAGACTGCAGTCACCAGCAGCAGTGACAGCAGTGCGATATCCAGTATCAGCTCCAAAGGTTCAACCCCCGAATTCAAACACGATCAGCACTGACGACGTCCCGGGAGTCCGGGCCTTGTGCGGAGCCGGAGATCTCGTTATCGGCTTTCTTTGTGCTGGCTCCCCCACCGGGGAGACGCAAGTCACAGTGTTGCGCCGACTTGGCGAGTGCGTGTCCAGCCGTCGGGCTGGTAAAGAAAATAAAGACCAGAATCAAAGCGAGCTTGAACAGCGGCAGCCCCCAGCCAGCCGTCAGCATCAATCCACCGACAACCAGGTAGCTCCCCAAGGTGTCGGTCATGCTGGCAGCGTGCATGCGCGAATAAAAATCCGGGAAGCGCAGCAACCCAATAGCACCGGACACCATAAAAAAACCGCCCAACCCCAGCATTACGGCAGAGAGGATGGCAAGCACTGAATCAATCACTGCATCCCCTCCCTCTCATCGCGCCCCTGATACTCGAAGTACTTGAGAACCCCGATGATGCTGACAAAGTTGATCAGTGCATAAACCAGCGCAATATCAAGAAACTCCGGTCGGCCACTGATAAAACAGATTACCGAGATCAGCAGCACAGTCTTCGTTCCAAATACATTCACGGCCAGGATACGGTCGTGAATAGTCGGGCCCAGCAGGGCCCTCACCAGGGCAAGCACCATCACTACCAGCAGGGCAATTGCGGTAGCAATGATCATGGCTGCTCCAACCGCGCGACGCGGCCCTCCATTTCTCCCTCACGGAGCTCTGCCAGCCCGGACTCCGTCAGCGCATGCACAAGCACTTCGCCGTCATCGAGGGACACTGTCACCGTACCGGGTGTGAGCGTAATGGAATTGGCGTAGATGACACGGGAAAGATCGGACTCCAACCTGCACGGAACACGGCCACTCACCGGGCTGATCGCCCTGGGGCCCTTCCAGGCACAGGCCGCTACCTTGATGTTACTTTCCACGATCTTCCTCAACAGCCAGCCGTAATAAGCCAACAACCGGAGGGAAAGATGGAACGGTTGGGATTCACCATCAACCACCTGCATGCGCCGGCCAATCCAGACCACCAGCGCCACAGAAACCACTCCGAAGGTCAGCAGCAGCGGCGAATAATGGCCGGAATTGCCCAGCCAGATGACGCTCAGCACCACAACCAGATAGAGTGAGTAGTGCGCATCAGCCCTGTCGGCCCGGCCGCGGTTGTCGGTCTTCAAGACATTCTCTCCATTGCACGCTGACCTCTACCACAGTGGAAGTGCTGCTCGAGAACCTGCTCCACCAGCTCGCCGGCGGATGATGGCAGGCCGGTTCGGGAGTTCGCCGCGACACCTGCAGCCAAATCCATCAACGAGTTCGCTACCGGCAAACGATCACTGCCAGCCAGCTCACCCTCAGCAGCCCCGGGCTGCCGGTTTCCGCTCGTCTTGACTGCGCGAACGCGAAGGTCCGAGGGCCGTTCTCCCGCGACGACCACCGCACCTCTGGCAGCAAAATAGCCCTTCATGCAGGCCCCGCGGGTCTGCAGGGGAGCGCCGGAAACAGGTTCTGTCCCGGTGACTGAGTTGCTACAGGAAGTTCTGAGGCTGGCGGCCCCGAGATCTTCGAGGGCCGATGCGGGCAGGCTGCAGAGGGCTGGCCGGGTAAAAGCCAGAGCGTGAATGAGTTGCCGGATCGATTGCCGTGGGCAGGACCGCTGCTTCGCCATAAATGCCTGTTTATTGGCCAGTTTTTATTGGTTATGCGATTACTTTGGCATTAATAGTGTGGTAAAAATTGGCACAAATGTGAATAAGTGTGGCAGCGTTTGAACAAGTGCACCTGCCTCAAGCGCAAAACCTGCCTATCCATCCGCCCGCCCCCTGCCACATGAAAGGCTTTGCCAGCGAGCACAAATGGATGGACCCCATACACTTCAAGGCCAGCCAATGAGTATCGGTACAGCATCTATCGTGTTACTGGACGCCAGCGCAGATGACCGTGCAGCATTGGCGAGTCACCTGCGGCAAGCCGGACATACAGTATTCGAGGAGGACGGCACAGACCTCACACCCGGCAGCCTGATGTCGCACCAGGCTGACCTGATTATCCTGGATGTGGAAGTCCCGGGCGCAGATGGCTTTCAGTTATGTCGGGAGCTTTGCAGTCACGACAATGCAGTCCCGGTCATCGTCGTAACGGCGCGTAACGACGAAATCGACCGGGTGCTGGGTTTGGAGCTGGGTGCGGATGACTTTGTCGGCAAACCCTATTCAAGCCGCGAATTACTGGCCCGGGTTAAAGCTGTGTTGCGCCGGGTCCGCCGGGACCCGCTACGGGAGCAACCGCGGATCTTCTCGTTCAACAGCTGGCGCTTTCATCCGGCCCGGATGGAGCTCCACGCCCCCAGTGGTGAACTGGTGGCGCTGTCGACCAGTGAGACTGCACTGTTACTGGCCTTTGTACAGAACCCCCAGACTCCCCTGAGCCGCGACAGGCTTCTCGACCTCACCAAAGGGCGCGACAGCTTCCCTTTCGACCGCAGCATTGACTCCCATGTCAGCCGTTTGCGGCGCAAGCTGGGGGACAACGCCCGCGCACCGGATACCATCAAAACCGCCTGGGGATCGGGCTATATCTTCACCCATCCGGTAGATTCCTGATCCCACAAGGCCATCTGATGACCGAGAGGCCTGATCCGGCCACCCGGTATGTGACCCGCGAGACACACACTCCTGGCGGTCAAATTTCAGGCAGCGCACTCGCCTCTCGACCCTGTAGCCCGTACTTCCCCCCATCCAATATGGGAAGTTCGTGCATAATTTGTTCTTATTGTGCAAGTTTGTTTTCCGCAACCCGGTCGCCCGACACCATTCATCCTGTATTGGAGGCGTTCCATGCCTTTTGGAGCTTTCAGCCTTTATACTTGTCCTAAGCTATAAGTCGCCATGACCACGCCCCTCGGGTTATGGTCGTGGGGCGCCTTGAAGTAGGACGTATAAAGAGACTCCTTATGCTGACCAATCGGATCGCCACGCTTTTCTCAGGATTGCTGCTCACAACCCTGGTTGCCCTGCCCTGCGCCACTCTGGCCGAGGTCGATGCACTGCTACCGAAAGAGGGCCATGGCGGCACTGCCGGGGAGATCGTCGACAAACTCGAGCTGCTGCACTACAACAAGCTCAAAGTGGGCGATGAAATGTCTGGTGAGCTGTGGGACGAGTACATCGATGCGCTGGACCCCACGCGAAGCTACTTCCTCGCCTCTGACATCGCTGAATTTCGCCAGCTGCGCAACCAGCTGGATGACCAGTTGCGCGCCGGAAAAGTAGAGGCTGGTTTCGATATCTATAACCGGTATCGCCTGCGCCTGAACGACCGCCTGGAAAACATTGTTTCCCAGCTGGAGAAGGGCCTGCCACAGTTTGATTTCACTCGTGACGAGAACCTGTTACTGGACCGGGAAGACAGCGCCTGGCCTTCTTCCATCAGCGAGGCAGATGAGCTCTGGCGCAAGCGCCTCAAGTCCAGCATCCTCAACCTGCGCCTGACCGGTAAGACCGATGAGGAGATCCAGGACCTGCTGACCCGGCGCTACCAGGGGCAGCTGAAGCGCATCAAGCAGCAGAATAGTGACGATGTCTTCGAGCTGTACATGAACTCACTCACCCGCCTGTACGACCCGCACAGCAACTACCTGTCACCGCGGTCGCTGGAAAACTTCAACATGAGCATGTCCCTCTCCCTCGAGGGCATCGGCGCCGTGTTGCAGATGGAAGACGAGTACACCAAGGTCGCCCGCCTCGTGGCCGGTGGGCCCGCGGACCGCACCGGAAAGATCAAACCCAACGACAAGATCGTGGCCGTTGGACAGGATGAAGACGGTGAAATGGTCGATGTGGTGGGCTGGCGCCTCGATGATGTCGTCGACCTGATTCGCGGTGCCGCGGGCACCTACGTGCGTCTGGAGACCATCCCCTCAGGTAGCGATGGCACCCACCGCACCATCCTGATCAAGCGCAGCAAGGTGAAGCTTGAGGACCAGGCCGCCAAGAAGGCCACTTTCGAGTTCTCTGACGGTAATGAAACCTTCAAGATCGGTGTGATCAACCTGCCGACTTTTTACATCGACTTCGAGGCCTATCGCCGTCGCGACCCCAATTACAAGAGCACCACCCGCGATGTAGCCCGGCTGCTGAGTGAACTCAAAGAGGAAGGTGTCGACGGCATTATCCTCGACCTGCGCAATAATGGTGGCGGCTCCCTGCAGGAAGCCACCATGCTGACCGACCTGTTCATCGACCAGGGCCCGGTGGTGCAGATCCGCCATGCAAATGAGCAGATATCCCGACACAACCGCTCCCGCTCACGGGCCATGTATCGCGGCCCGCTAATGGTGCTGATCAACCGCCTGTCTGCGTCCGCGTCCGAAATCTTTGCCGGCGCGATCCAGGACTACAACCGCGGCCTGGTGGTGGGCAACCAGTCTTTCGGCAAAGGCACGGTGCAGACAATGGCACCGCTCAAGGAGGGTCAGCTCAAGATCACCCAGTCCAAGTTCTACCGGGTTTCCGGCGACAGTACCCAGCATGCTGGTGTGGTGCCAGACATCCCCATGCCACAGCTGATCGATGCCGAAAGCGTGGGGGAAAGCGCGTATGACACTGCCCTGCCCTGGGATCGCATCCATGCGGTGAAGCATGCGAAGTATTTCAACCTGAAAGAGCTGTTGCCGGATCTGGTGACCAAGCACAACCAGAGGACGGCTTCCGATCCGGACTTCGTCTTCCTGCGCGACCAGTTCCGTCTTGAACGCGAACAGTCCGATCGCAAGTTCGTATCGCTGAACGAGCTCGCCCGCAAACAGGAACGGGAGGAGCTGAACCAAGAGATGCTCGCGATGGAAAACCAGCGCCGTACCGCCAAGGGTCTCGAGCCCTATGAGAACTTCGAGGCCTATGAGAAGAGCGAATCAGAGGAAGTTGCCACCATTGGTGGCCCGGTGGAGATCAAGCTGGAGAATGATCCGATACTGAACGAGGCCGGTTTCATCATGGCCGACTTTATCGGCCTGGCAGGAAAACGAGCCAAAACACCGCCTCAGGTCGCCAACTTCTGACAACTGACCTGGGCGGCAGGGAGATTTCCTGTCGCCCGGGAATCAGTTTCCATAACGTGAAAAAAACTTGAACGACTAACAGGTTGGGTGCGCCCGGCCTTTTTTATTTTTGGGGGAGAGAAGTGAAAGTCGTTTCCTTTAACGTCAACAGCATTCGTGCACGCCTGCATCAGCTGGAAGCGCTCGTGGATCGCCATGCGCCGGACATCATCGGCCTGCAGGAAACCAAGGTTACCGACGAGGAGTTTCCCGTCGACGTAATCCGGGATCTCGGCTACGAAGTGATCTTCTTCGGGCAGAAGACCCACTACGGTGTAGCGATGCTCTCGAAGTTGCCATTTATCGATCAGCAATTCGGTTTTCCCGACGACGGGACTGAGGCCCAACGCCGGTTGGTAACCGGAAAATTCGATATCGGCACTCCCGAACCACTGACTGTGATCAATGGGTACTTCCCTCAGGGGGAGAACCGCGAGCACCCGGTCAAGTTCCCGGCCAAACGCAAGTACTACTCGGACCTGAGCAACTACCTGGACAAGCACTGTAAGGCTGATGCACCGGTACTGGTCATCGGTGACATGAATATCTCCCCAACCGATCTCGATATCGGCATCGGCGAGCCCAACCGCAAGCGCTGGCTGAGAGACGGCAAATGCAGCTTCCTCCCCGAAGAACGGGAGTGGCTGCAGAAAGTCGAGGACTGGGGGCTGGCCGACACCTACCGTCAGCTACACCCAGAAACCGATGACGTCTTCAGCTGGTTTGACTACCGCAGCCGTGGTTTCGACCGGGATCCCAAGCGGGGGCTGCGCATCGACCTGATCCTCGCCACCCGCTTTCTCGCCGAGCGCTGCACCGGCGCCGGAGTGGACTATGACATTCGCGGGATGGAGCGTCCCAGCGATCACGCGCCGGTGTGGGCAGAATTCCAGCTCTGACTGAATACTGGGGTGCCCTCGCGGCACCCCTGCCCCCCTTTCCGCTTCACCAGACATCGGATCGCTCGCCAATCCCTCAATCCGGACAAAGGGTCCCCTCTGTCGCGAATTCGCAGCGGTAACGATCAGGCCAGCCGCTCCAGCCGCGCTTTAGCTCTCATGCACCTAGCAAACATATTCGGCTTCCCATATATCTGGTTATCCATATATGATGCACAGACAGATCACCGCCAGTCAGGTCACGCGCGATGGAACCACTGCATTTATACCGGCATCTGGGCGAGGAGACCCGCCTGAGGATCCTGTTGTTACTGGCAGCTGAAAGTGAACTCTGCGTCTGCGAACTGACCGAAGCCCTGCATGCAGGGCAGCCCAAAATTTCCCGCCACCTGGCGCTCCTCCGGGAGGCCGGGCTTCTCGACGATCAGCGCCGCGGGCGGTGGATTTTCTATCGACTTGCCGGCTCACTGGATTCCTGGGCGAGGGAGGTGATCGAACTTACCCGCAAACAAGCACCTTCACCGCACCTGCAGGATCTGGCAAGGCTCGCGCGCATGGGCAACCGGCCCGAGCGAATGCAGTGCTGCGCAGGCTGACTGTTCCGGGAAACTCCCACTAGGCTGAAATCAGGGACCCTTCAACAAGGAGAGGAAGACATGGCGATCAAAATCGGGATCAATGGCTTTGGACGTATTGGCCGCCTGGCACTGCGGGCCGGGCTGGATAATCCGGCGCTGAAGTTCTGCCACATCAATGATCCCGCCGCCGATGCAGCCACCCTCGCCCACCTGCTCAACTTCGATTCCGTACACGGGCGCTGCAGGCACGAGGCATCGGCCGACGGGGATTCCATCGCCGTCGGCGGGCATCGTATTCGCTGTACCCGCAACACTGCCATCAATGATACCGACTGGTCCGGCTGCGACCTGGTCATCGAGGCTTCCGGCAGGATGCGGGACAGAGAGTTGCTTGAGGCCTACCTGCAGCAGGGTGTAAAACGGGTAGTGGTTACGGCGCCGGTGAAGGATCCCGATGTATTGAACATTGTTCTCGGGGTTAACGATCATCTTTACGAGCCGGGCAGGCACAAGGTGGTGACTGCCGCCTCCTGCACCACCAATTGCCTGGCACCGGTCGTGAAAGTGCTTCACGAGCAACTGGGGATCCGCCACGGCTCCATGACCACGATCCACGACATCACCAATACCCAGGTGATCCTGGATGCACCACACAAGGACCTGCGCCGGGCCCGGGCCTGCGGCATGAGCCTGATTCCAACGACCACCGGCAGCGCCAGCGCCATTACCGAAATTTTCCCTGAACTCAAAGGCAAGCTGAACGGCCATGCGGTCAGGGTACCGCTGGCGAACGCCTCACTCACCGATTGTGTTTTCGAGGTGGAGAAGAAAACCACCGCCGAGGCGGTAAACGCGATGTTTCGCAGTGCTGCGGAAGGTGAACTCAGGGGGATCCTCGGCTACGAGGAACGCCCGCTGGTCAGTATCGATTACCGAACCGACCCCCGCTCCAGCATCATCGATGCCCTGTCGACGATGGTGGTCAACGACACCCAGGTCAAGCTCTATGCCTGGTATGACAATGAATGGGGTTATGCCAATCGCACCATCGAGCTGGCAGCACGTATCGGGGCAAATTGACCAAGCCGCCCCGCGGCACGGATCTGAACGGCAACCACCAAATTTACGAAAACCATAACAAGCTATGTTGGCATCACTCTCCCCGGAACTACGCCAATACATGGTGGTTACCGGGAATTACTGGGCATTCACCCTGACCGATGGCGCACTGCGCATGCTGGTGGTGCTGTACTTCCACCAGATCGGCTACAGCCCACTCGAGATCGCCCTGCTGTTCGTCTTCTATGAGGCATTTGGGGTAGTCACCAACCTGGTTGGTGGCTGGCTCGGCGCCCTGATTGGACTGAACCGGACGATGAATATCGGGCTCGGTCTGCAGGTCATCGCGCTGGCCATGCTGCTGGTACCGGAGAGCCGCCTTACAGTGCCCTGGGTCATGTCCGCGCAGGCCCTGTCCGGGATCGCCAAGGATCTCAACAAAATGAGTGCCAAGAGTGCGATCAAGTTGCTGGTTTCGAATCGCGAACCAGGCCGCCTTTACCACTGGGTGGCACTCCTGACCGGTTCCAAGAATGCGCTCAAGGGGGTTGGCTTTTTCCTCGGCGGCCTGATGCTTGCCACGTGGGGATTCCGGGGTGCCGTGCTGGCGATGGTCACCGCACTGGCCCTGGTGTGGATGGCCAGCCTCCTGCTGCTGAAGCAGGATCTTGGCAAGGCCAGCGCTAAGCGCAAATTCCGCGATATCTTCTCCAAGAGCCGGGGCGTCAACCTGCTCGCGGCAGCCCGGGTATTCCTGTTCGCTGCCCGTGATGTCTGGTTCGTGGTGGCCCTGCCCGTCTACCTGAGCAGCACCTTTGGGTGGGATCACTGGCAGGTTGGCGGCTTTCTCGCCCTATGGGTCATTGGCTACGGCGTGGTCCAGTCCCAGGCCCCTCGCATCACCGGAGGCAGTCCCGGGGGACGCTCGGCATTTCTGTGGGCACTGTGCCTGGGTATCGTCCCCGCCGCCATCGCCCTGCTGCTCAGCTCGTCGATACCAGCTCAGGTCACCATCATTGCCGGGCTACTGTTGTTCGGTGGAGTGTTTGCGGTCAATTCGGGCCTGCACAGCTACCTGATCGTGCAATTCGCGCGGGAGGACGGCGTGTCGATGGATGTGGGCTTCTACTACATGGCCAACGCCGCCGGGCGCCTGGCGGGAACCCTACTGTCGGGCTGGCTTTTCCAGGCGAGCGGCCTGACCGGTTGCCTCTGGGCTTCGGCGCTCTTTTTGGGAGTATCGGCGCTGATCGTGTTGCGCCTGCCGGACTGGGCGGGCGAGCACCGGCAGGCACCCCGCTGAGCCCGGTTACCTGCCAACGGCTCCGCTGCGTTTTCAGTCGTTTCCCAGCCAGCGCTCCAGCGTCTCCCGGAGCGGCTCCTTGGCCAGCGGTTTGGTCAGGAAGTCGTCCATGCCTGCCGCCAGGCAACGACCCTCGAATTGCTCCTCAGTCGTGCTGGTCAGGGCAACGATCGGCAGCCGATCGTCCGGAGAGTGCTCAGACTCCCAGTGTCGCAGACTCTCGATGATCTCCGCACTGTGCTCGGTATTCTGCTGGCAATCCACCAGAATCATGTCGTATTGCCCTTCCGGCAGGCGCTCCAGGGCGTTCTCCACGGACGAGGCCACATCGACCCGGTAACCCAGGGCCTGCAGCATTTCTTCTGTCACCCCCTGGTGCTGACGGGACTCCTCGATCAACAGCAGGTTGCGTTGACGTGGTGATACACCACTGCTGGAGACAATCCGCCGGCTCGGCTTGCGGCTGCCGCCGAACAGGCGGCTGATCAGCGCGTCGTGCAGCTCTTTGCGAGTGACCGGTCGCCCGAGGTACATGGCGCCGGGAACCGCCTGCATCAGCGGCGCAAACGCCGGTTTCTGCCCATAACCACCGAGACAGATCAGCGGGCAGCCCTCGGGATCGACACCCTCACCGGCGAAGATCCCGGCAGCTTCCGCAAGCAACGTTTCGTCGCCCATGGCCGGAGCGAGCAATACCAGTTGGCGGCGCTCGATCGAGCGAAGCAGGGTCGCTTTCTGCTCATCATCACCCTCGGCCTGCCACTTCAGGCAGGTGACCTCCATGCCGAAGGAACGCAGTACCTGAACCAGGCCCGCCACGAAAAGCCCTTTCTGGTGCAGGACCAGTACTTCACAGTCCTGCAGCCTGCGGTCGGGAGTCAGGTACACACGCTGGTTGGGCTCTATCTCGAGCTTGATCTCGACGTGATAACGGTTGCCGTCCGGGGACGAGTGGAGCTGAAGGTACCCACCCATGGCCTCTGCAAGGCCCTTGGCAATGGAAAGTCCCAGTCCGGTGGTGACCTGGGTGGTATCGAGGCGCGAAAAGGCTCCGAAGAGCTCGCTTTCATCGGGCAGGATTTCCCCGCGGCCGTCATCGACGAGACTGATCGTCAACTGCCCTTCACCCTGGTTGCTGGGGCGAAAGGTCACCTGTCCCCACAGTTCACCGACCTGGGCGATGGCCGTGGCGGAATCCACCAAGTTGCGGATCAGCTGCGAGGTCTTGCGGTTGTCACCGATGGCCATCACCGGCAGGTTGTCATCGATCTGGAAGTTGAATTCAAGACGCTGGCGATGGGCAGCCCTGGCGGCGAACTTGAACGACTTCTCGATGGTCTTGACCAGGTTGAAGGGACCATGGCGCAGGCGGATATCCTTGCGGGCAACCCGGGTGAAAAGCCCCACGTTATCCACCAGCTTGAGCTGCTGACTGCCGGCGTTCTTGGCCAGCTGCACCCACTCGCGCTGTCGCTCGGACAGCGGCTCGGCCTCCAGTAGCGCCAGCGCGCCAAGGGAGTCGGACAACTGGCTGCGGAACTCCTGGCCGATATTCGCCACGAACTCGTTGGTGAGCTCAACCGCCGCCTCGGAGTGTTTGCGCGCAGCGGCAAGGTTGCTGGCCCGTGTCTGCAGGTCCTGCATCGCCGACAACCTGTCCCAGTAATTTTCCGAGTCCCGGCGCCCCTGATGGGCCGTCAACCAGACGAAAGCGATGGTGAGAAAACCATAAATGCCGCCGAGCACATCCCCTGAGAGAAAAGCCTTGAATGCCGCCGGTAATAGCGAACCGGCAATAAACCAGGCCAGGAAGCGGTGGTACGGGGAAAACACCGAAGTGACGCTGGAGCAGAAGATGACGGTGTAAAGCCACAGGAAATGGGTCTCGGGCGCAAAACCCAGTAGCCAGACGTGGCAGAGGAGGATGACGCCCCACCAGGCGGCGCCGACCGTTGATGCGAGAAAATAGCGTCGGCGCCATCGGTTGGGACCAGTGGCATAGAGCGCAGAAAACCGGAATACATAGTAGCCGCGCCAGAGGGTAAACAGCACCAGGCCGATCCCCAGGACCAGCGCCATTTTTGGCGCAACGATACGCAGGTCACCAATCCCGATCGCGATGGCAAATGCCAGCAGGGACAGCAGCATTCCCCGACGACTGTACTTGGCAATGCGGTTGTCGGTTACCCGGCAGACACGGCGGTCTTTCTGGACCTTCAGCTCCGGACGATCAAATATGGGCATGAATCCCTTCCCAGAATACGGTGCGCCACCATCCGGCGGCATGGACTCTTCGCTGCGAAAGCCCGGGAGCCACAGCCGCGCCATGGTGAACCATCGGGCACGGACGCGACCACACTCCCCGGCACTAACCGATCCCCATGACCTCGACGAGAACCGTCTTGATGACAAACCCGAGCAGGCCAAGGCCCAGGGCGAGAAACAGGATGAAGGTACCGAACCGACCCGCTTCAGACTCTTTTGCCAGATTCCAAACGATGAAGACCATGAAAAGAATCAGGCCCCCTACTCCCAGCCACAGGGAGTATTCTTCAAACTGTTCAAACGTCATGTAACAGCCCGCTTAAAAATTGGCGCGCATTTTACAGGGTTAGCAAAGTGGTGAACAGCGTCACCAATTGCCCACACCGGCCCGCGCATAGCGGGCTTCACGTGCACCTGGACTGCAGCGGGGCATGGGAAGCAGCCCCGGCAGTCGCGCCTCCAGCCAGCAAACACCTCACCGTGATCCCCCGACCGCGAGGAGGCGGCGGCACCGGGTTTCCGCACAGGCCCACTCGGCGGGATACGGATCACGCGCCCTGGTAGTAGTCGCTGTCCTCTGCGGCGCGAGTACCACAGCGCAAGCGGCGCACTTCGCGATCCCGGTAGCGGCTGTCATGCCAGCAACGTGGCAGTGATTCCCCGGACAGGAAGCTGAGCTGTGTCTTATCGAATACTTCGGGATCCTGAACCTCCTCTCCCCACAGGTACCGGCCGACCACGGTCAACTCATAGGGATTGGAGAGAGTAACGATATCGGCGACCTCGACGAGATGGTTGGTTGCGGTATCTTTAAAGAGCATGGTGGCACCTATTTCTTCAAGTTACCTTCAGTATAGGGCCCTCTGAGGCATTTTCTGCCAGTATCAGCTTTGCTGCTGACCGCTCTCACATGACGCCCTCAGTCGATTAAACAGCAAGGATTACCCCCAAAAAGGAACAAACCCACGATTTATTCGAAGATTAAAGCCAAAATACCGTGCGAACATTCCGAAGAGCCGGACATCATCAACCCTCAAGAGTCAGACGCGCAGACACCATGCCCTCTTCTCCAAGGCCATCCATGTTTACCGTGTGGATTGTGATGCCCTGCTGCAGCAGGCTGTTAAGCCAGGGCTGCAGATCCTGGTAGCGGGCGCGTTCGATCCACAGGCGGACACGCCCGTCGCCCTCCGGCTCGAAGCGCTTGATGGCTATCTTCCTCTGCTCTGCGGCGGCGGTGACTCGCTGCAGCAGCGTGCCACTGGCACTCGATGGCTTGTGGCTACTGCCGATCTGCTCCAGCACCGGTCGCTGCTGCTGCATCCAGGCCAGCAGCTCACGGGCCTCGACCGTGCGCGCCTGTGCCGCCTCGAAATAATTCTTGGCAGGCAGGAACAGGCCGAAAACGACAAAGAGACTGCCAAGGAAGAGCCCGAGGATACCGAGCGCCCGCCGGTCACCGGGGGGTAACGTCTTCCACTTTTGCCGTAATTGCTCTATCTGCTCTTTCATAGTTCGACTACTTCGTTATGTTCAGCGGAACTGACGCCGTCAGCGGAGACGGATTCGGCCGGAAACACCATCTTCCAATTCATTCGCCGCTAGCAGTTCCGCGCGGATCTGCCCAGCGGAGAGCTGGCCCACCACGCTGTCCAGGTCAGAGAGATTCTTGGCCTGCAATTGCAGCACCATGTCACCACGGGTGCCGTCGAAACGCAGGGACTGAAGTTTCAGGCCCTGGCTGCGGCTCTGCGCCCAGACACGACTGAGATGCTGGAGCATGTTTTCAAAGCCGCCTCCGGTTCCGGAGGACTGCCGCAGATAACCCTCCACCTGGCGCCGGATGTCAGCCCGCGGGGTATCGTTGGGGAAAAGGCGGCTGAACATGGCTTCAGCCTCGGCCTCCACGGCAGCGGCACGCCAGTTGAAATAGCTCCCCGCACCCACAAAGAACACGAGCTGAAGCACAAAGCAGGCGGCGGCCACCTTGACCGGCAGCGCCCACCAGTGCCGCTGGGCGGCGGGCTCCACGGGCTTGAACTCCCCGCTGAGCAGATTGGCCAGTTGTGCCGGCCTGAGGCGCGACAGAAGCTCAGACTCCGGAAATCCATCAGTGAGCGTCAAATTGTCACCGAACAGGGTTCTCAGCTCAGCCGCAAACATGTCATCGACCGGCCCGAGAACCTCGAGCCCTCGGCTTTCGGGGGCATTGTCAGGCGCCTGCGGATCCTCCGTGCCGCCTTGGGCCAGGCTCTCGATGACCGGCTGCAGGTGTTGCCGCCGCATCGAAAGCCCATGGCCCTCACCCTGCCAGAGGTGGACACGTTCACCGTCGACCCAAAGGAGGTTGGCATCGCCTCCGCGGTCGAGTAACTGGTATTCCGGGATCACTGCAAGTACCGGTAATTCCATCACGGTCACGGCTTCGAGCACTGCCGCCATCCGCTCGCGATCGACGGCATAGACAGAGCAGCGCTCGCCCTGGCGGGGCTGGGAAACGAAGTGCAGGTCCTCCACATCACCGGCGAGGCGCTCCTCCACCATGTAGCCCACCGCCTGCGGCTGCCGTCGCGCAGCCCTGGGAATGTCTTCGGTTCCGCTCCAGACCCAGTGACCGGGCAGCAGCAGGAGCACTTTGTCCCCTTCTTCCAACGTTGGTGGCGTCGAGTGTTCAGAGTCGGCATGAACGTCAGCGCCCTCCGCCAGGGCAAATGCGGCCCTGGCGGCATCGGGCAAGGCACAGGTGCGCCAGCCCTCCCCGGCCCACTGCTGCAGGGCGAGGCCGCTATCCGCCGGTGCATCGACAATGCGCAGCAAACGAATCTGTCCCGAAGTGTTTGGACGCCCCTCGGCGGGGCTTGACTTTTTAATCATAACTAGTTGTTTTAATTCGATATTTTCGAGACTTCAGACGCTGTCTCATCCAGCAATTGAGCCATTTGTCCAACCGCAAAGGGACGACGCTGGCGCTGAACCACCCGCACCTCGCCGCGGCGCTCATCCAGCTGCAATAGCGACTCCCAGTATTGCCGGTGGTCTCCCTGCTCTCCAAGCTGCACCGCGATCCTGGCCAGGAAGTAGCGACTGTGAAATACCAGGCCGGGGGCTGCGTTCAGGCCATAGGCCTCCAGCTGGCTGCGCTCGGTGAAGACCCCGTCGGCATCGCGGAAACTTTCCACCTCGTTGGCGCGGGACTGCGGGGCAATCGCTGACAGCAGTTCCGGCGAAGCGAAATTGACGTTGATCGCGGTACCGGTCTCCGGCAGCGCACACAAGTGCGGTCTCAGGGCCTCCCAATCCTCGGCCTCCATGCCCGTCACCGCCGCAAGCTCCGAGATATCGGTAATCGGTGCATCAGGCGTCCGATGCGCCAATTCCCGGCCCAGATACCCGTCGTCCTCGGTACCCGGCGCCAGCGGAGTATCCCCGGCATCGACCCAATCCTGAATTGCCCGGGCCAGGTCAGACTTGCCTGTAACGTTGCGTACCAGTCGCTCGAAGATCTGGCCCTGCTCGGATTGCCCGGCCGTTTCAGTCAGATTATTTACATTAAAACAAGAATTTAACTCCTTGATATTAATGCGTATTTTCCCATTATCCGGGTTGAATGAAAGCGCCGGAACTGCCCAGGCTTCCAGAGCGGTGTCCGCTGAGTCGGGCTGCTCCTTGTCCTGCTCGTAGTCACGCTGCAGGGCAATCCGCGCCCAGGCCTCTGCGCCACCGACAAACTCAGCCAGCTGCGCGTTGGCGAGCAAGGCTGCGGTGCGGGTCACTGCAATACGATTGCGGGTAATGGTGTGGGTCAGGGCGGCGACCGCAACAACCAGCAGCAGCAACACCGTCACCAGTGCCACGCCCCTTTGATGGCCCAGTCGCCTGGGGGCATGCCGTGCACTCATCGTTGCCCCCCCGACTGTTCACTATCGGACCCGCCGGCGCCGTCGTCCTGCCCGGCATCATCCTGCAAACTGTCGCCCGGATCGGGTGACGGGCCTGTGTTGTCATCGCCACCGTCGGCACCGGTCGCCCCGAGCATCTCGTAGCGGTTCAGCGGAAATACCCGGCGGATTTCTCCGACACTGGTTTCCATCGTCAGCTCCACTGCGTCCGGTAGCCTGATCTCGACCGCATCCACCGGGCCGCGGCTATCCAACGGGGGCCACTCCGCCAACCAGACCTTGCTGTCGGCGTCGTAGTAGCGAAAACCGAGTGTCTGTATACCGAGCAGTAACGGCTCGGACACGGGTTCGGTGTCAGGGGCGCGGTCCAGCACCCGCCAGCGGCTGCGCAGGAGCAGCCCGCCGCCCTCCTCGAAACCTGCACCCTGTTCTGCAAAGCCCAGGCTGTAGCTCAGCCGCTGTAGCTCTCCACGGGGCTCACCCGTGAGATTGGCGGCACCCAGCCGGGTGAATTCCAGCTCATCCACATCGCCCCTGAGTGCCGGCTCGTAACCGCTATAGGGGTTCTTTACCGGTCTGGCGGTGAGTTGGCGCAGGTCATCTTCGATCCGGTACATGGCCATCGACATCCGGCGCATTTCCTCTGCCCGCTCGGAAAGCATCCGGTCAGTACCATTGAGGGTGTCCATCAGGGCGTAGGAGCCAATGCTGATCACGGCGACAATGGTGAGGACCACCATCATCTCGATCAGGGTAAAACCTCGATATCGCCTCACTACCGCGACTCCTCTGCCGCCCAGGCATCCAGTGTCACGGCGGGATTCTCGGCATCGGGGCGCATCACCTCGATGGTGATATGGCGCAACCGGGGCTCACTGGTATCTTCGACATTGGCGGTCACCAGCCACTCGCCGTGCCCCTGCGGGATACGCTCGGACTTCTTGCCCAGTGGTGGCCAGGGCGCCTGCAGGCGAATCTCTGCCAGAGCCTGCTGGGCAACCCAGCTGGCTGCCAGACGCTCCTCAAGGTAGGCCTGGGTGCGCACGCTGTCGTGCATGGTTCTGAGCACGCTGGCAGCAATCACACCAAAAATGGTCAGTGCCACCAGCACCTCGATCAGGGTGAAGCCCTGATGCCTATTGAGGTTCTGATGCCAATTGCGGCCGCGCTGCCTAGTCATCCGCGGCGCCCCATTCGAGCTCGAGCCCATGCAGGCTGCTGTAATTCAGGCGTGCCTCCCGCAGGACCCTGCCGCTCTCCAGCAATTGAACGCCAATTTCTGCGGGGAGGACCTCACCACTGGACAGAGAGACAAACTGCGGAACCGGCTCATCATCCTCTCGACGGTCGGCAGCAAATTCTGTCGGGGTGGAAACCGGCATCTCGGCTTCGCTCAGAACCTCGAGACGAATATCTCCGGGTAGCTGGTGACTGGCAAAGCGGGCAGCAGCAGTGCCCTGCACCGCTTCGGCAAGGGGTTCCCAGGTCAGGGTGACCGCATCGAAGCGGACAACGCTGTAGCTGTCCTCTTCAAACACGACACCGTAGTGGGCCTTGTCAATCAGGGCCCGGTCAGCCACCAACTGCAGCAGGTTTGCCAGCCGCTGAACCTCCGCACTCCAGGCACGGGCACCGGCTCCACCCAGGGAAACCATCGCCATACCGGCGAGCACGGCAATGATGACAATTACCACCAGCAGCTCGATCAGCGTGAAGCCGCGATGGCGGCCCGGCATCGGGTTCATGCTAGGAGAGCAATCTACGATCAGAGCTCGGAAGCGAACAGGTCGGCCGCCTCGCCTTCCCCACCGGGCTTGCCGTCGGCGCCCAGGCTGAAGAGGTCATAGGGGCCCTCGCTCCCAGGGCTGACATACTGGTACTCATTACCCCACGGATCCTTGGGCTCGCGCTTCAGGTATGGCTGGGTCCAGTTTTTTGCCTCAGGAAAACCGTTAGGCTTGGCGACCAGTGCCTGAAGGCCCTGCTCCGTGCTGGGATAAACAAAGTTGTCCATCCGGTACAGGTCCAGCTGGGTTTCAATGGCCCGGAGGTCGGCCACTGCCGCCTTCATCCGCGCCTCGCCGGTACGGCCCATGATATTGGGCACTACCAGGGCACCAAGCACCCCGAGGATCACGATCACCACCATGATCTCGATCAGCGTAAAGCCGCCGTTTTTTTTCAGATTTCTCATAACATCACTCTCTGTCACAGTTCTCTTGTTAGCGTCTAGCGTCTTCGCGCTATTACGCCCGAACAGGCCAACTGCCCCGGCCGACGCCGGTCAGATGACCATCTGATTCATGCTCATGATCGGCATCATGATCGCCATCACGATAAAGAGCACGATGGCGGCCATCAGCAGCAGCATCGCCGGCTCGAACAGGCTGACAAACGCCGTCACTGCACCCTGGAGATCCTGCTCCTGGGACTCGGCGGCCCTGGCGAGCATCTCGTCGAGGGAGCCTGACGACTCACCGCTCGCGATCATGTAAATCATCATTGGCGGGAAGTACTCCACATCCTCCAGCGCCCTGCGCAGGCTGCCCCCTTCCCGCACGAATTTCTGCGCAACCTGCAGCCGCGCCTTCAGGAATTCATTACTCATCACGCCACTGGCAATACCCATTGCCTGGACCAACGGCACGCTGCTGCCGGTGAGGATGGCCAGGGTGCCCACATAACGCGCACTCTGCGCGCCGCGCACAAGCCAGCCGATCAGCGGCAACTCCAGCAGCCGGTGGTGAAAGCGGTAACGGATCGCCGGCTGGCGCAACAGCATCGCAATGCCGATCCCAGACGCGATCAGTGCCGGCGGTACCAGCCAGCCCCAGGCGGCAATGAAGTCACTGATGGCCACCAGGATGCGGGTCGGCAGTGGCAGCACCTGTCCAGTACCGGTGAACACCTCGATCACGTCCGGCACCACGTAAACCATGAGGCCGGTCACAACCAGGATGCAGACAAACACCAGAACCAGCGGGTAGATCAGCGCCAGCTGTACTTTCTGGCGAAACTTCTGCTGGTTTTCTACGTATTCGCTCAGGCGCTCGAGAACGCCATCGAGGTGGCCGGAATGCTCACCGGCTTCCACCGTCGCCCGGTAGAGCTTTGGAAATGCGCGGGGGAAATTGCCCAGTGCCTGGGCGAAGCTGTGGCCTTCTAGAATCTTTCCGCGAACCGCCATCACGATGCGGCGTATCTTCGCATTGCGTGTCTGGTTGGCGATGGCGCTCAGCGATTCTTCCAGGGGAATGCCCGCCCGCAGCAGTGTCGCAATCTGGCGGGTCAGCAGCGCCAGGTTTTTGACGCTAAGCCCGGGGGTGCCGGACAACAGGGAGGAACCACCTGAGCTAGATGTCTCCGTCGCCGGCCCCAACTCGAGGGGCACCAGGCCACGGGCCCGCAACTGCTGGCGCGCGGCCTTGGCGCTGTCGGCCTCCAGCGTGCCGCGGTTCTTGCGACCGGAGTCAGTGAGTGCGATGTACTCGAAGGCAGCCACGATCAGGACTCCTGGGTGACCCGCAGCACTTCCTCCAGGGAAGTGATACCGGCCAGCACCTTGGCGATGCCATCCTCACGGATGCTCTTGGCCACTTTGCGGGCTTCCAGCACCAGCGCACTCTCCGAGGCGCGATCGTGGATCAGCTGGCGCATGGTCTCATTGACCGGGACCAGCTCATAGATGCCGACCCGACCCACATAGCCACTGTGATTGCAGTGTTCGCAGCCGGAGGGCCGGTAAATGATGGTGTCACCGGCGCCATCCGTACCCAGCAGGCGACGCTCGCCGGGATCAGCCGAATGGGGCTGTTTGCACTCCGGACACAGTACCCGTACCAGCCGCTGGGCAAGCACACCGATCAGGCTCGAGGACAGCAGGAAGGGTTCGATGCCCATGTCCACCAGTCGGGTGACCGCCCCGAGCGCAGTGTTGGTGTGCAGGGTCGAGAGCACCAGGTGGCCGGTCAGTGACGCCTGAATAGCAATCTGCATGGTTTCCAGGTCGCGGATCTCACCGACCATCACTACATCCGGGTCCTGACGCAGGATCGCGCGCAGCCCGCGGGCAAAGGTCATATCAGCCTTGGTATTGACCTGCGTCTGCCCCACACCCTCGAGGTTGTACTCAACCGGGTCCTCGACCGTGAGGATGTTCTTCTCGCGATTGTTGATACTGCCGAGGCCGGCGTAAAGCGTGGTGGTCTTACCGGAGCCGGTCGGGCCGGTGACCAGCAGGATACCGTGCGGGCGCCCGAGCAGCTCGTTCATGATCTTGAGATCGTGGCCCGACATGCCCAGCTTGGTCAGGTCCATCTTGCCCGCCTGTTTGTCCAGCAGGCGCATGACCACCCGCTCACCGGCACTGGACGGCATGGTGGAAACCCGTACATCCACTTCGCGCCCGCCCATCAGCAGGGAGATGCGGCCATCCTGGGGCACGCGCTTCTCGGCGATATCCAGTTTGGCCATCACCTTGATACGGGATACCAGCAACGGTGCCAACGCCCGACGCGGCTGCAGAACCTCACGCAATACGCCGTCGACGCGGAAACGCACCACCAGCCGCTTTTCAAACGTCTCGATATGAATATCCGAGGCACCCTGCTTGAGCGACTCGGCGAAAATCGCATTGATCAGGCGGACGATCGGTGCATCATCCTCCTGCTCCAGCAGGTCCTCGGTTTCCGGCAGTGAATCGGCGACGGCGGCCAGGTCCAGGTCATCCCCCAGCCCCTCCACATCGGAGAGATTGCCGCCTTCGCGGTTTTCATACTCCCGCTGCAGAGCAGCCTGGAACCCCTCTTCCTGAACGGCCTCGATATCCACCGGGAATCCGCACAGCCGCTGGACCTCCGCCAATACGCTGGGATTCAGCGGCGCCACATACTGACAGCGCAATTCTCCGTCGGCGGCAGTCAGGAGCACGCGATGGCGCTTGGCGAAGGCGTAGGGCAGGCGCTTGGATGCCAGCTCCCGCGGGGCCGCTGCTAGAGTCATTTTTCTACCTCAATTACCTCGACCGGTTCGCCTTCCCCCTCGTAGCTTCCGGTAGGGGGCAGCAGGTCCGGCAACACATCGCCGCGATGCCAGTCCCAGATCACACTGGTCTTGTCGCGGATGCGGAACTGCTTCTCCTGCAGGTCCAGATAGCGCTGGCGGGTCTCTTCATAGCCAGCAATCTGGGTGCTGAGAATCTTGGGTCGCAGGAACACCATCAGGTTGGTCTTGCTGACGTCCTTGCTGCTGGAACGGAACAGTCGGCCGATCCCCGGCAGATCACCCAGCAGGGGCACCTTGGAGGCAGTTTCACTCACCTGGTCCTCGATCAGGCCACCGAGCACCAGAATGGCACCGTCGTCGATCAGTACCCGCGTGCGAATCTCCCGCTTGCTGGTAACGATATCGGAAGCGCCGCTCGCTCCTTCAGCGAACGGCAGGACATTTTCCACCTTCTGCTCAATATCCAGAGTCACGGAATTGTTGTTGTTCACGCGCGGAACCACTTTCAGGGTGGTGCCGATATCCTGACGCTGGATCGTGGTAAACGGGTCGTTGTTGCTGCCGGACAGCAGCTGTTCGCCGGTAATGAAGGGCACGTTCTGGCCAACCAGAATCTCCGCCTCTTCATTGTCCAGCGCCATGATGGTCGGCGTGGAGAGGATGTTGGCGTTGTTGGTTGTCGCAACCGCATTGACCACGGCACGAACATCAGTTCCGGTGAGATAACCCAGGTTGAGGCCTGTTCCCAGCAGGTTGAGAGGGTTCAGCGACCCGGGATTGAACTCCGACAGCACATTGCCGTCGCTATCCACGATGGGGTTGGGAGAGGCGTCGTTGTTAAAGCCCGCCGCCACATCATCGTTGGCACCGGCAATCCACTTGATACCGAGATCGCTGCCCGCCCCTTCGGTGACCTCTACGATGATGGCCTCGATCAGCACCTGGGCGCGACGCACGTCCAGCTTGGCGATCACGCCCTTCATGGTCTCCAGCAATGCAGGCGGGGCGGTCAGAACCAGGGAATTGAGGGATTCATTGACCTGGATGCTGACCTCGACGTCCGCGGCCTGCTGGTCCTTCTCGGTCTTCTGGATGCTGCCGCTCATCCCTTCCAGAATCGGCTTCAGGTCCGCGGCATTCGCGTATTGCACATACACCACAGCCGTATTGCCCTCGCCGTCGAGCGGCTGGTCGAGGCGGCGAATCACGTTCTTGAGCTGGGTGCGGGTCACCGGATCCCCGGTGAGCAGGACAGAGTTGGAGCGCTCATCTACCGCGATCCGCAAAGGCTGAACATCATTGCCCGCCTGCTTGCCCCCGCCCTGCAGCAACTCCCCGAGTACCTGCTTGACCTCTTTGGCAGAGGCGAACTGCAGGGGGACCAGCTCGATATCGATGGCTCCTGCGCGATCCAGTTGTTTTACCAGGCGCACAATCTGCTCAATATTGGCAGCTCGATCGGCGATGATCAGGGTATTGGTGTCGGCATAGGCAGCCAGGTGACCGGCAGTCGGAACCAGCGGTCGCAGCATGGCGATCAGCTGTGTCGCGGAAATATTCTCCACGCGGATGGTCCGAACCAGCATGGTCTCGCCGGGAACCCGAACGCTGCCCTCAACCACCGGAATGGCCTGCGCCTTGGCCTGCGAGTCCGGCACCACCTTCCAGGCCCCGCCCTGCTCAACGAGCGTAAAGCCATTTACGTCCAGCACAGACATGAAGACTTCGAAAGCCTCGTCGTGCGTCATCGGGTCACCGGCCACCACGGTGACCTTTCCCTTCACATTGGGGTGGACGATGATGTTCTTGCCGGTGAAATCCGCTGCCCAGTTGATGAGGTCTCGGATATCCGCATTATCGAGAGAGAGCGTGACCCGCTCCGGGGGCTGGGCGAGCACCACTGTGGATAACAGCAACCCCAGCCCGACTGCGAGCAGTCGACGAATATACATCCTCTTCATTATTGTTCTGGCTCTTTCTCAAATGGTCTTGGTCAAAAAATTAAAGGGGCCATCCGCCGGTTCTCTACCGCTCGGAACGCCGCTCTCGCGCGATACTGCGAAGCTGCTCGAGGCGCTCCCGGATCGACTGTTGTTTTTCTGAACGGCTCTGATCGTTTTGCGCACTGACTTCGGCCGCCTGTCGGGCGAACCCGCCATTGGCAAAATTATTCGTCGGCACCGTCGGACGCCCATCCTCATCCGGATAGGTCAGTTTTTCCATCTTGCCATTGCGCCGCAGGATGATGTGATCGGTATCCACAGAATAAAGCTCTGCGCCACCTGGCAGCCGGTCCCCCACAAACAGGCGCTGGGCCGGCTTGCCCCGCTCTGCCACCAGTGCACTGGCCTTCTGCTCATCGCTATTGTCGAGGACCCCGGAAAGCACCAGGTTCAATTGGGTGATGGGGATATTGGCAAGATCCAGCTGCGGCTCGGCGGCCGGTTCCCTGGCTGCAACGCCAAAGAACGGGGTGCTGGGTAGGGAGACACCATTGTGAGGGGCCGCAGAGGTGTGACGTGCAGCGAGAAAAGATTCATCTTCCGATGCGGGTAACAAATTGGCACCATAAGCCAAAACGTTGACCATCAACCAGGCCCCAGCGACGCCGACAGAGGCGAGCAAACTGCGTCGATTGGCGCTGTTCGCCGCGGATACTGGCAAAGCCCAGGAAAATCGCTGTAAAGCCGACATGTACAACCCTAGTGGCCAAGTGCAAAACTGACCTGAATTATTGATCTAAGCCGCCTATTCTCATTCGTCATTACCAGAAAGGCAATGTTCCTTCATTGGCGGAGATCCCATCCCTAGAATCGCGATAGGGGGTGACGCCCTGTGCTGGCACTGCCTGTACCGGTTTCCGTGTTCCAGACAGGTAGCAAAAGGGCGGCCATCGCCGCCCTTTCTGTGCTCGCCAGTATATAAAGCGAAAATTACAATTTTGTTTCCAGCTCCGGGACTGCATCGAAGAGATCCGCGACCAGGCCATAGTCCGCGACGGAGAAGATCGGCGCCTCCTCGTCCTTGTTGATGGCCACGATCACTTTGGAATCCTTCATGCCCGCCAGGTGCTGGATGGCACCGGAGATGCCCACCGCAATATACAGGTCCGGCGCGACAATCTTGCCGGTCTGGCCAACCTGCATGTCATTCGGGACAAAGCCTGCATCCACTGCCGCGCGGGAAGCACCGACAGCGGCGCCCAGCTTGTCGGCCAGCTTGTACAGCATCTCGAAGTTGTCACCGTTCTGCATGCCGCGACCACCGGAGATCACCACCTTGGCAGCGGTCAGCTCGGGGCGGTCGGACTCGGCCAGTTCTTCGCCCACGAAGGACGAGACAGCGGCGTCATCAGCGATATCCACACTTTCCACTGCCGCGCTGCCACCTTCTGCTGCCACGGCATCGAAAGCCGTCGAGCGGACAGAAACCACCTTGATTGCATCGGAGCTCTGCACGGTGGCAATCACGTTACCAGCGTAAATCGGGCGCTTGAAGGTATCGGCGCTCTCGACGGCGACGATGTCGGAAATCGGTTGCACATCCAGCAGGGCCGCCGCACGAGGCAGCATGTTCTTGCCGGTAGTCGTCGCCGGCGCCAGGATATGACTGAAATTCTTGCCCAGGTCGGCAACCAGCTTGGCAACGTTTTCCGCCAGCTGATGCTCGTAAGCCACGTTGTCGGCAAGAATCACCTTGGCCACACCGTCAACCTTGGCCGCGGCTTCCGCAACCGCGCCGCAACCAGCACCCGCAACCAGCACATGTATATCGTCGCCAATTGCCTTGGCGGCAGCGATGGTGTTGAGGGTGGCGCCCTTCAGCTCGGCGTTGTCGTGTTCTGCAATAACGAGAATGCTCATCAGATTACTTTCGCCTCGTTCTTCAGTTTTTCTACCAGTTCCGCCACGTCGGCGACCTTGACGCCGGCCTGGCGCTCGGCCGGCGGCTCGACCTTCAGGGTCTTGGTGCGCGGCGTGATGTCGACGCCCAGGTCCGCCGGGGTGGTGGTGTCGAGGGGCTTTTTCTTCGCCTTCATGATGTTTGGCAGGGAAGCGTAGCGCGGCTCGTTGAGGCGCAGGTCTGTAGTGACTACCGCCGGCAGCTTCAGCTCCACGGTCTGCAGGCCGCCATCGATCTCGCGAGTCACTTTGACAGCACCGTCCTCTACGACAACCTCGGAGGCAAAGGTGCCCTGGGCCATACCGGTGAGGGCGCCCAGCATCTGGCCGGTCTGGTTGTTATCGCCATCGATGGACTGCTTGCCCATGATGACCATCTGCGGTTCTTCTTTCTCTACGATCGCCTTGAGACACTTGGCCACCGCCAGCGGCTGCAGCTCTTCAGCGGTCTCTACCAGGATGCCGCGGTCCGCGCCCAGTGCCAGTGCGGTGCGAATCTGCTCCTGACACTGCTTGGGGCCCATGGAAACGGCGACTATCTCGCTGACAACGCCTTTTTCTTTCAAACGCACGGCCTCTTCCACGGCAATTTCGCAGAAGGGGTTGATAGACATTTTTACGTTGGCAGTGTCGACGTCACTGCCGTCCGCCTTCGGGCGAACCTTGACGTTGTAGTCGACAACGCGTTTCACAGCTACAAGAACTTTCATGGAAATCCCGTCTCGGTAATCTGTTTACAAGCCGCGACTGACAGGTCAAATCGCGAACGAATCGGATCGTGGAGTCAAACAGTTGTTTGAACGCGGTGTATGTTGAGCCTTCTATACGGCAAAATCAATAGGCTGCCCCGCCCTGCCCGACCATTCCCCAGATATGCCAGGGAGAACAGGAGCGTCAAATCCGGTCACCCTAACCTGTTGAAATATGGCGTATTTGCCACGGGAAATGGATACTCCTGCAATTGGTAGGGTTGAATAAACACCGATATAATCCGCGACCAATATAAAAGCCAAAGGCCCCGTGGCCGGCAATAATACCGTGAAACTAGCTGAGGAGAGCGCCGTGGAACGCGAATCAATGGAATACGATGTAGTGATCGTGGGAGCCGGCCCCGCAGGCCTGGCAGCGGCCTGCCGTATTCGCCAGCTGAACGAAGACATCTCCGTTTGTGTCGTGGAAAAAGGCTCCGAGGTAGGCGCCCATATCCTCTCGGGCGCAGTGTTCGAACCCACTGCCCTGAACGAGCTCTTCCCGGACTGGAAGGATCGCGGTGCCCCACTCAACACCCCGGTAAAAGGCGACGACATCTACGTCATGGGTGGCGCCGAAAAGGCCACCCGTATTCCCAACCTCTTTGTGCCCAGTACCATGCACAACGAGGGCAACTACATCATCAGCCTGGGCAACCTGTGCCGCTGGCTGGCCGAGCAGGCTGAGAACCTCGGGGTAGAAATCTTCCCGGGTTTTGCCGCCGCTGAGGTGCTCTACAACGAGGACGGCTCCGTCAAGGGAATCGCCACCGGTGATATGGGTGTGTCTGCCAACGGTGAACAGAAAGACTCTTATATGCCGGGCATGGAACTGCACGCCAAGTACACCCTGTTTGCCGAGGGATGCCGCGGGCACCTGGGCAAGCAGCTGATTTCCCGCTTCAAGCTGGATGAAGGCAAGGACCCGCAGCACTATGGCATCGGCATCAAGGAAATCTGGAAGGTTGCCGACGACAAGCACCAGCCGGGCCTCGTGGTCCACACCGCAGGCTGGCCCCTGGATGAGAGCGGCTCCCACGGCGGTGGCTTCCTCTATCACCTGGAGGACAACCAGGTCGTGGTCGGCCTGATTACCGACCTGGCCTACAGCAACCCCCATGTCAGCCCGTTCGACGAGTTCCAGCGCTACAAGCATCACCCGGTCATCAGGCAGTACCTTGAAGGCGGACAACGCGTAGCGTACGGCGCCCGCGCCATTACCAAGGGCGGCCTGCAATCCCAGCCCAAGATGACTTTCCCGGGCGGCCTGCTGGTCGGCGATAATGCCGGCACCCTGAACTTTGCCAAGATCAAGGGTAACCACACTGCCATGAAGTCCGGCATGATCGCCGCAGAGACCGTGGTCGAAGCCCTGGGCGCGGAGCGCGGCGGTGACGAGCTGAGCGCATTCGCCGACAAATACCGGGATAGCTGGGCGTGGAAGGAGCTGCACAAGCAGCGCAACTTCGGCCCGGCCCAGCACAAGTTCGGCAATATCCTCGGCTCTGCCTACGCCTTTATCGATATCAACATCTTCCAGGGCAAGCTCCCGTGGACCCTGCGTGACACCAGACCAGACCACGCCCAGCTGAAGCCTGCTGCGGACTGCAAGAAGATCGCCTACCCGAAGCCTGATGGCGTGCTCAGCTTTGACAAGCTGTCCTCGGTGTTCATCTCCAACACCAACCACGAGGAAGACCAGCCCTGTCACCTGACCCTGAAGGACGATGAGATTCCGCTCAACCACAACCTGCCCATCTACGATGAGCCGGCCCAGCGCTACTGTCCGGCCGGCGTCTACGAGGTGGTGGAAGATGCCGGTGGCAAGCGGTTCCAGATCAACGCCCAGAACTGCGTGCACTGTAAAACCTGTGACATCAAGGATCCCACGCAGAACATTGTCTGGGTCTCACCCGAAGGTGGCGGGGGTCCCAACTACCCGAATATGTAAGACCAACGGGTCACCATATTTCCTTGTCCGGGCGCTCCTTGAGCGCCCTTTTTTGTGCCGCCAATCCCACCCCCTGCCATCCAGCCCGGCCTGAAACGCAACCACAGGCATTGGCTACACTGAGAGAAGCTTCCCGCGCCATCCTGTAGCCATTGAAGAGAAACGCGATGAAATCCGCCCTGCTCTGTATCGATCTCCAGCATCTCTGCGCCGTTCGCGGTGAGGGGATTTTCAGGCAAAGCGACCGCTGCCCGTTCAGTACTGCAGATCAGGACTACTTTTTCGATCGACTGGAACAGCAGGTCCTGCCCAATGTTCAGAAACTGCAGGCAATCTTCCGCGACAAGGGCATCGAGGTCCTGCATATTCGCACCCGAAGCAAGACCAAAGACGGACGCGAGCGCACCTTCTGGCAGAAGCGGGCCGGGCTGCTGGCCACCCCGGGTTCCCGGGAGTCAGAATTCATCGACTCTGTGAGTCCGCATGACGACGAGCTGATCGTCAACAAGACCGGCTCGGGACCATTCGGCAACACCAATATCCACGCCCTGCTCGTCCAGCTGGATGTCCAGCAGCTCTATTGCTGCGGTGTACATACCAATACCAGTGTCGAATCCACGATCCGGGCCGCAGCGGACTATGGCTATTGCCCGGTTCTCGTCGCGGATGCCACCGCTGCGGTCAGCCAGGCACTGCAGGACAGCTGTGTCGAGCGGTTGCAGGGGCAATGCTGTGAAACCATCGAAACCGCCAAGCTGGTGGAGGACTTCAAGCACCACCTGCGTTCCGTGGGCTGACAGTCCCGTCGATAAAAAAGCCGGGGGCTGCAGCAGCCCCCTCAATGTCATCCCTTCTTGTTTTGTCGATTCCTTTGATCAGAACTGATACTGGGCACTCAGAGAGAAAGAGGAGCCCGGCTCCTCTTCATACACTGTGACGCCACTGCGCTCGATCTCCACAGACTCATCCAGCAGGTTCTGCAGTTTGGCCTTCAGGGTCATCTGCTCAGTGGGATACCAGGAGTAAGTCAGATCCAGAGAGTGGAACGGCTGCTCGAAGGCATCCGGGGCACCATTGCGACCCGCAAGGTAAAGGCGCTCACCAAACACGTTGTAACCCAGCGTCGCCGCGTGGTTCCCGTCAGGTGAGTCGAAGCCCAACAGCATGTTCACCACGTACTCGGATGCACCGGTCATTTCCCGTACCGGGTTTGTCGGCGCGTCGGCCTCAGCACCGGCAACCAGCTCAGAGTCCTGGACAGTGATATTGCCCTGCAGGAAGAAGCTGGCCATGACTTCTCCGAGGAAGTCCATGGTCTTCAGGCCCTCAAGCTCGATGCCGGTAATCTCACCGGATTCCGCATTGATGATCTCACGAGCCACGTTGGTGTCACTGGAACCCAGCTCGAAAAATTCAATCGGGGCCGCAATGTCCTTGTAGTAAGCGGACAGTGTCAGATTGTCGCCATGATCAAAGAACCACTCAGCACGGATATCGTAGTTGCTGATCTCAGACGGGCGGGCGTTGGGATTACCCTTGATCTGCTCATCCGTGATCGGATCGATGTAGATTGCATCGGTGATCTCACGCAAATCCGGGCGAACAGCCGTCTTGCTGGCGCCAAAGCGGAGCTGGAATGTCTCCGCCCAAAGAGACCCCATGTACGTCAGGGAGAGCGAGGGATAAATGGCGTCCTCGGAAAAGACGGCATTCTCCAGCTCTTCCCGATCCATGGTGATCTGCGGATCCCCTGGGGTAAAACCATAGGGGTTCCAGTCCAGTGCCACCTGGTTATATTCTTCCCAGCGGGCACCGGCGGAGACGCGCCAGGTTTCATTCAGAGTCCAGTCGAACTTACCGAATGCGGCATCGGTCAGGGTTGCTGCAATGTAGCTCTGGCTGTTGGCGCCAGCCCGGTCGAAGACAAAGTTGTTTTCCGGGTTGGTGATACTCTCATCGCCGAAGACCTCGTCAAGACCGCCCTGCAGTGAGGCCGGGTTGGCAACGCTCAGCGCACCGAGCCGGAACTCGGTCTGCTCATACGTGCGGCCTTTCTCAGTGCGGGCAAAGCCACCGGCCAGCTCCAGCCTTGAGGTAGAGAACGTCAGCGGCAATGTCACCAGCCAGCCATAACTCCTGACTTCATCCTCCAGTTTGGTGAACCGGAAGCCGGCACCGTTGACACCAACACTAACGGCGGAGCTCACAACCTCACCGGTGGCATCGGTAGACGTATCGGCGTTGACGTTAACCTCATTGGGGATATCGGTAGCCGCTGTGGACTCCGAATAATGCCAGTCCAGAACTGCATCTTCCGGCACCCAGTTCAGCACGCCTCCGGGGACCATTGCCTTGGTAGCCATGCCGATTGAGTGAGAGCCTTTGGCCTGGTTTACGAACAGGTCGCGCTCTTCATACTTGATGCTGTATTCGCGGAAACCACGACCATCGGATACTTCGCGGTTTTCATTGAAGTAATCGCGGATTGCGGTCTCGTCGTCGGTGTTGCGCAGGTACAGGCTGGTCGTGGTGATCTCATGCTCATCACCGTAACGCAGGCCCAGGTTCAGGTTGCCACTCAGATCCACTGAATAGGTGGACTTCTCCTGGGTATCAATACGCGCTTCCGGGAAACCATAGCTGCGCTTCAGGCGCTGCTCTTCACGCCACTTGCTCTTGTAGGAAGCGCCAGCCAGAAAACCCAGCTCCCAGTTGTCACCAAAGTAGAAACGGTTACCAACACTGCCCTTTATATCGCTGTCCGGGTTACTGGAGTCTTCCTCGATCGCGATGTCACGGTTCAGGTAGGTGGCGATTTCGCGGTTCAGCGCCTGGGCCGCCTGGTTCGCCTCCTGGGCTGATCCGAACTGCACACCCTCACGTTCCAGCGTATTGCGAATGTCCTGCACACCGAGGCGCCCCTGGAAACGCTCCAGGTACCAGTCCAGCTCGCTGGCCATGCCACGGGTACCGTCATCGGTGCCAAAGGCATCATCGTCACCACCGCGGTAGCTCAACACATCGCCATCGGTTTCAGTATTCATGCCAGTGCCGACTTCAACCGCGAAAGTCAGGTCATCCGGGATGCTCTTGGTGCGGATATCCACATTACCGCCGCCGAAGGTCGCAGGCTGGTCTGCTGAGTAGGACTTCTGTACCGCCAGGGAATCTACAACCGAGGTGGGGAAGATATCCAGCGGGATTACGTTGCGGGTGAGATCCGGAGAGGGAACCGTGGCGCCGTTCAGGGTGGTGCTGGAATAGCGCTCACCGAGGCCGCGCACATACACAAACTTGTCATTGACCAGAGACAGGCCCGATACACGGCGCAGTGCCGCTGCAACCGTGGAGTCCCCCACCCGGCCGATGATCTCGGAGCCCAGCACGTCGGTCACGACCTCTTCTTCCAGGCGCTCATTGATCAGCATCTCGGCAGAGTCGCGCAGACGCCCCTGGACCATCACTTCTTCGAATTGGGGAGCGCTCAATTGCGGCGCAGTACCCTTTTCGACCAGTTCTGCATCCTGTGCCATGACACCGGATGCCAGGGAGAAGGCCGTGGCGATAGCCAGTACCAACGGCGCTCTCTGAAATTTTTCTTTCTTAACCATTTCCAGGCCTCTTATCGTTCCTGTATACCACTGCGGTAGAATCAAACAGGGCGCCGACTCCCTTTGAGAAAGTGGCGCCCCAAGGGATCAGGCACTCGGTCCCCAACCATTACTTCTTATTGTTCGAACCACAGCGCCTGGGCACGGCTGCCCTCATGCAGGCCATAGGTCCAGCCTAGGGTCCAATCAGTGCCGTTCAGGTCCAGGGCACCCAGGTAGGCGCGCTCAATCGGGCTAATACCCACAGCGGCACCGTCTACCAGCATGGTGTCAACCGGCAGGGACTGAAGCCCAAGGTCACCGCCCAGAATTTGCAGACCGGTATCGGCTGCTGCAGTCGGGTCGACAGCACCAGCGATGGTGGCAAAGACGTTGCCATTGGCCACAGCCCAGGCTTCCAGGCTGTCAGCGCCAACCGGGCCACCCTTGGTCTTTTCTTCACAGGCGAAGATGTTGGAGGTGATCGCCACTTCAGTGCCAGTCGCCGCCTCGGCCAGGGTCTCATCACTCTCTACACGCAGGCAGTAGTTGTTGCCGTCAGCCGGGGTTTCGTCGGCACTGTAGGAAGCGATAACCATAGAGTTGGTGATCATCGGGAAGATGCCCTCACGGAAACGCCAGCCAGCGCCCGGATCATGGGTTCCTCCAGCCTGAGCAGAGATGATGCAGGTCAGGCCATCGATAACCGGGCGGCTGTTCAGGCCCGCGGCAATCAATGTGGCGTAGTCCTGGTCACCGTCGTAGCTGCCGATACCGTCAGATTCGATGCAGTGGTTACCATCGGTTGCACTCTGGACAACCAGGGCGTTGGTGACGGAACCGCTCCAGCCCTCGTCGATGTCGATGGAGTCGTCACGTACGTACAGGGCAACGTAGTTCTCAAAGCTCACCGCTCCGCCAAACATCTCGATGCCATCATCGTAAGTGGAGTACACCTGCAGGTTCTTGACGATAGTGCCGCTGCCTACGCCGCCGAAGGAGATACCGTTCAGCTCGTCACCACTGTTGACTTCAGCACCGGTGTGCTTGACGCGAACGTATTCCAGCTGACCCGAGCTGTCTGCGTTGTTGGCACCACCGTAGTTGGACTGGTCCCTACCAACAGAACCTTCAGCCAGCAGGTGACACTCGGAAGTAGCCAGGTCACCGCCAGACAGGGTGCCGCTGTAGGCACACTTGTTGGTGATACCGAAACCGTTGATCACCATCCCACCCCACTGCTGGACTTCTTCCGGACCTACGGTACCGTCGATGTCACTGACAGAAGTAAAGGTGATCGGGGCTTGCGCTGTGCCCACTGCGAAAACCTGGGAGCCGCGATTGACCACCATGAACTTGGTGGAATCCGGGAAAGCGATGGTGGCGCCGGCCTGAATATTCAGCCTGGCACCGTCACCGCCCTCAGTGATACCGGCAGCAGCCATGGAAGCGTCGTCGTCATAGTTGTTGCCGACAAACAGACTGCCTTCAAATATGTGTGCACCACCGTTTTCAAGGGCGGGGATGTTCAGGTCGACGGTCAGCGGGTTGCCAGAGTCAACGAAGCTGGCAGCGTAGGTACAGTTGGTACCGTCAAAAGAGCCCTGCCGTACCTGACCAGCCTTCTCGTAGGAGGCGCAGGGATTACTGGTGTCGGAGTTGCCACCACCGCTCACAGAATTATCGACTGAGTTATCAACGGTCTGCGGCTCAATGTTGATACCACCGCTGTCACAACCGGCCAGCAGAGCGGCGATTGCGGCGGAGAGCAGCAGCTTGCGGTTTATGTGCTTCATGGTTTCCCCCTAACAGGAAGTGTTGCAAAATTCGGCAACCAAAAACTCGGTTTTGTTGTTTCAGCTGTGCGTCCTGAATCTCAGAAAACCGGATCCCTGGTAACCTCGAAATCGTGATTTTTTTATCGCCTGAGCGATTCGGGCGAAGGGGAGTCTAGAAAGGGAACATTGCGGAAATGTTACTTTGCAGCGTCAATCCGGTGACATTTGCCAGGAAATTTCACCGGGAGACCTTTTGTGAAACTATTGTTGCAAACAGGTTTCACCCAATGCTTACTTGGTAAGCAACAGACCGGAATTCAATGGAGCGATCTTCACTGGCAATCGGGTTGATTAAAGCCAACATGCGACGGAAAAGTCGGGCGGAGTCCGAGAATGCCCCTGACTGGAACGGGGAAGGAAAAATGGAAAGGGCTCGAGTGAAATTGATGTAACGGTGGGGATGATGAAAAAGGGGAAAACTACACAGTCCGGACGGGCGAACTGTCACAACGGCGATCAATAACTGCCCAGAGGAAAATTCGCTCCGTCACTGACAATGTCGATCTCGGCGGACCCAGCAGTAGCACCACCCGTGCCGGTACCCTCCGTGGCCCAGCCCACCAGTTGGTAATACACTTCGCGGGACACCCTGGCCCAGAGATCATCGCGGATTTCAATATAGGGCACCGGCTGTGGAGGTTCGCCAAAGGGCCTCAGGCTCCAGCCTGTATCCCGGGTCAGGGAAACGACATCACCGGTGTTGGTGGTGAAGAGCAATAAAGAGGCACCATCGCGGTCGCCCTTGGCGACCTGAGTGACAAGAAAAGGCGCATCCTCCACGTGAATCCGCCACTTCTCCACCGGTGTTACCAGGAAGTAGTCGTCACCCTCCCGACGCAGGATACTGGCAAACAGGCGAACCAGTGCCTGTCGCTGTATTTCAGTGCCCTCGTGCACCCAGCGACCATCCCGGCAGATAACCAGGTCCATGTCACCGCACAGCTCCGGGTTCCACTTATGCACCGGCGGGTGACCGGTAAACTCATCCCGGAGCTTCTGCAGTTGCTCGAATAGCGGCTCAGCCAAAGGAGGACCCCGGCATGCCGCCAGGCTGCTGGGGCTGGTCCGGCGGCCGGCGGCCGGAGACGTCGCCAATATGGACGCCGACATCCATGATGAACTCCATCAATCCCTCACGATCCTCGATGACATCCGCAAAGGAGCGGGAGTGGTAGAGTTCCACCGCCCCCTGTACCAGCGCCCAGTAGGTGGAGTAATAAAAATAGGCCGGCACCCGCTTCAGCTTGCCCTCCTCCATACGACGCTCAAAGACCCGGTTCAGGGCCTCGGCATTGGAATTGCGGATGGCATGAAGGTCGGCGATCATTTCCGGCGCCAAATTGAGCGCGATGATTTTCTCTTCGAGGCGCTGGAACAACCGGTCTTTGGCCGGATCTGCCATTCGGGACTCGAAGTACGCGCGCGCGGGAGCGGTAATGTCGCCCTTTTCCGCCGAGGCGACTGCGGCCTTGATCCGTTCGGTCAGCGCCTTTTCATAGTCCATCAACAGGCGCATATAGATCTCTGTCTTGGAGATGAAGTGCTTGTAGATGGTGCCCTTACCAATATCTACCCGCTCGGCAATCTGCTCCACCGTGACCTTTTCCTCACCGTGCTCGAGCAGAAGCTCCAGGGCGGCATCCAGAATTCGCTGCTCCCGTGCGCGGAAGCGCTGCACCTTCTCTTTTGCCTTATCCATACCTGCAACCTTACCTGTCCTTGCATTTCCAGACTGAAATTGACTGTTCATTCATGAATGATAGGCAATTCATGCAACTTGGAAAAGCGGATTGGAGAACTAATTCGCCAGGGATCGCAAGTTGTGACTGAGCGCGCAGCTGCAAGCGGTTAACATAGCTTCAGGCGCCACTTTGGCCTTCAAAATAACCAACCAATAAGGAGCCGCACTTGCCCTCCCCCAAAATAATCCGTCAGTTGATGGCGACTTTTCTTGTTGCCCTCTGTGGCGCAACTGGCGCGAAAGTTGTCATTGCAGCGCCGAATCCGGAAGAGACCTCGCCAGTCCGCGCCCCCAGCCTGATCATCGCCGGCGCGCCCGATACTGATTGGCGGGCTGTCCGACCAGAAAACCTCCTCATACTGGAGCTGCCGTCAGGTCCTGTCACGATCGAGCTGGCCGAACAGTTTGCCCCGGGCCATGTCGCCAATGTACGCAAACTGGTTACCCAGGGTTTTTACGACAACCTGGCCATGTACCGTGTCATCGACGGTTTTGTAGCGCAGGGTGGAGACCAGTCCGGTCAGCGGGAGACAGGCAAAGCCAAACGCACTATCCCGGCCGAATTCACCACTGGGGCAATAGCCGCCGACAAGTTCAACCCTATCCCCGGCCCCGACGGTTACGCCGAGGAGACCGGGTTCAGCGGCGGTTTCCCTGCCGCCCGCGATCCCGCCAGTGGCAAGACCTGGATGGTCCACTGTTACGGATCTGTGGCCATGGCCCGCGAAGAGGGCGCTGACAGTGGCGGCACGGATTTCTATATCGTCATCGGCTCGGCTCAGCGCTATCTCGATCGCAACACCACGGTCTTCGGCCGTGTGATCAGCGGTATGGAGGCCGTGCAGCAGTTGGCCCGGGGCAACGGGCCCGGCGGCCTTCTGGCCGAGCCGGCAGTCAACCGCATCGCCAGTGCCCGGCTGGCCAGCCAGCTGCCGGCAGCAGAACGACCGGCAGCACAGGTAATGCGCACCGATTCCGCCAGCTTCGCCGAGCTGGTCAGGTCCCGCCGTAACCGCCCGGAATCCTGGTTCCGCTACCGCCCTGACCACACCGATGTGTGCGCCATCGGCGTGCCGGTGCGCTTCAGCGGCAACTGAAAGCCGGTCCGCACTGCGAGATGGCCACCAGTGCCCCAACTGGTATCATCCGCGGCGACGGCAGGATGCTACGTCCCTGCCCCATACTGATTACCATGGATTTACTCAGCGAAAGGCCCCACGTCCCTATGGAGAAACTCAGCCACTTACTGGATGTCGAGGAACTCGATCTCAACCTGTTCCGCAGCCGACACCACGTGGAAAACTATCGCAAGATATTGTTTGGCGGGCAGGTCCTCGGCCAGGCCCTGATGGCCGCCACCCGGACCGTGGAGGACCGCCTGCCCCATTCCCTGCACGCCTACTTCCTGCGCCCCGGCAGCAGTGAAATGCCCGTCATCTATGACGTCGACCCGATCCGCGACGGCGGCAGTTTCACCACCCGCCGCGTGGTGGCCCGCCAGAAAGGCCGCGCCATCTTCAATATGTCCGCCTCTTTCCAGATCCGCGAAGAGGGCTTCGACCACCAGGCATCCATGCCCACCGGCGATGTGCCGGATCCGGAGTCCCTGAAGAACACGCAACAGCTCGCGAAAGAGGCCGGGCTGACCAGCGCAGCGCATGACCAGAGCCGCTACATGATCGATTTCCGCCCCGTGGACCCACAGAGCTACTTCAGCGCCTCCGTGCGGGAGCCCAAATGCATGTTCTGGTTCCGGGTAGAGGGCGAAATGTCCGATGACCCCGTGGAACACCGCTGTGCACTTTGCTACGCCTCGGACCTGGCCCTGCTCGGCACCAGCCTGCAGCCGCATCCCATTTCGCTGTTCGATCCACACCTGATGCCGGCCAGCCTCGACCACGCCATGTGGTTCCACCGGGACTTCCGCGCAGACGAGTGGTTGCTGTACGTCACCGACAGCCCCTCCGCCAGTGGCGCCCGTGGCTACTGCCGGGGCCAGCTGTTCACCCGCGACGGCGTCCTGGCAGCGTCCACCTGCCAGGAGGGCCTGATCCGCCAGATCGAGGATAAAAAAGATTAATTTCTCTTAAATCAGTGGTTTACAGACAGCGAGCGGCTGTTATAATGCCGCCCGCTTCACTGATGAAGCACACCAAAACCGGTGAGTAGCGCAGCCTGGTAGCGCACTTCCTTCGGGAGGAAGGGGTCGGAGGTTCGAATCCTCTCTCACCGACCAAATTTGAAAAAACCCGCTCATTGAGCGGGTTTTTTTATGCCTATGTTGCGCAATTATCCCAAGAGCAGGATAAATTTTCTCTCTCTTTGATTCGCACACAAAAACTAGCCTGGGACACTCGGGACACTTATTATCCGGCAAACCTAGTGCCGACTAGGTGCTGCTTCCTCCGGCCCCTTCCCACCTGGGGAAGTGGTGGGAGGTAGCATCTATAATGGTCTACTGATCCCGGACACCAATTTAGGTGTGTCACTAAAACCGGGATATTTACACAGAGAGATGTGAAACTGCTCCAGTCGGTGTTCTCCTTGGATGTGGACTCTCACCACATCACGACAAGCGCTCGTCGGCCGGGAGTGGCAGAGGGCGTCCATGACGCGATCAGCGGCCACTCGGCAACTTATACCGGTCGTGGGGTTGGCGGCATCGACACACGGACGGCCAACGAAATGATCCAGAAGATAGGACGGCCTGTTTGCCAGTAGCCCGCTAGCGGGAATTGCATTGCGAACCGTGTAAGTGGAGTCAGGCATGCGAGTAAATCATGCCTTCCTCCACCTATCACATGCGATTTCTACTGTTTTACCAGCTGGCCTTCTCTATATCAGGCAGAAGCCACGACTTGTCGAAATATGCTTCCGTGGGTGAGTAGAAACGGAAATAGGTAAACCAGGCCCGCCCGGGCACAGTGGGAATCCAGTTCTTTTCTTTGCCCGGCGGCGGGGTCGGCCCGAAGTAGATATCAATTGAACCATCATCATTTTTGATCAGGTCCATGCGCGAGGACTTGTCCGCGAGTCTCTGCTTGTTGTCGATCGGAGCGCGGGTGGACACATCGTAGACGGTGGTGGACCAGAATTCGGCGGCCGGGGCATTCGGGGGGATATGCAATTTGTACTGATTGGCACCATCCAGCCAGTCGTTGTCACTATCCTTATAGGCAGCCAGGTATATCTGGTCTTTACCGGGGGTTTTCGACTGCATGGCCGGGTCATTGGTGACCGCCTCGTAAAACCACGCAGCGCGGCCATCCAGGGAATCGTAGTGTTCCCAGCGCTGGTCAGGCGGGGAAACGGTGGCAATTTCCCAGTGACTGCCCTTTTTGTAAATGGACTGCTCCAGACGGGGATTTTCAAAGTCATTGGCCTTGGCCATCGCCTCCCCGACCAGCGCCGCCTCGGTCAATATTTCCTTCTGACGGGCATCAGGCTTGAACGGTTTGCCCTTCTCAATGCCCAGCGGCTTTAGCATGGCATGGAAAAAGCGATCCCGCTCATCCACGGGTTCACGATTGAGGATATCTGCCAACCGTTCAAAGTAGGTAATACCACGCGGCTGCCAGCCCGCCCAACGCTTGTCCCCTGCTTCAATGACCTTGGTATCCGGTGCCGAACCCTCATTTGCCAGCGGGTAGATCTCGATTTTTGACAGGGCATCTCGGCGCTCCTCCTCGTCCTTGCTCATCAGCCGAATGCCAAAGAAGACGCTGTTGGTGGGTGACTCGAACACTTTATAACTAGCGGGCACGTCGGGCGCATCAGTGCCGGGAGCGTGAAAGACATACTTCCCGGGCTCTGTCATCGGCGCGATCGCAATTTGCCACATACTGTGCATAGCACCGCGTACCTTCGCCTCCGGCATTTCCACGACGATAGGGCCAGTTTCGTTCAGCCGGATAAAGCTGAGCGCATAGGGCGTTGTCGTGTTGGCGGTCAAAAGCCCCAGCTTGGATACGTAGTCGGGATAGTGGACGATGTCCCCAGACTTGGCTTTGAACACGTTCTCGTGCTCGTGTTGCCACTGGGCGAAGGAGACAATCGGTATCGCCCAGATGTAGGCCTGGGTGGCACGCTGAAAGTCCATTTCGTCGAAAAGTTTTTCCTTGGTCTCATCCGTGGGGTAACCGTTGGCAAAATCGTGAGTGAACGAGAGCTTGCCGATCCGGGTTTCGATGGTCACGCCACCTTCCGGGGCCTCGCCTTCACCCGTCATGGCGCCCTGCGAACCTGCACCAACACTTTCACCGCCGCTGCCGGCCGCTTGCCCTGTATCAGTGGCCGGTGCCTGCGGATCGGCCGCCGCCTGTTGCTCTGCCCGCTGCTCCTTACCGCCGCCACAGCCGGCGGTGAGCAGGAGAGCCAGGATTACTACTGTCCAGTTGCTGTAGCGCATCATCGCTATACCTCATTGAAACTTTTGCAATCAGTTTCGGCGCTATTCGAGCGGCTGCGGCATATAGTCGGGCTGCTTGTAGGTGCCGTCGATGATTGCCTTGCTCGGCCCGTAGGTGCGTAGCACCAGCCAGAAAGGACCGTCGGGGGCAGGAAGCCAGTTACTCTCCTTGTCCTTACCCGGTGACTTGTGGGAGAAATACAGCGTCAAGGAGCCGTCGGGGTTGCGCTTGAGGCCCTTGGTGCTGGAACCAATGGAATAGCGGTCGATCGGGTTGTCCACCAGATAGCGCTCCGGCAGGCGGTACATGGTGTAGGACCAGAAGTAGTCCACCGGGGGCTCCTCCCCCTTGGGGAAAGTCACGGTGTAGCTGGCCTTGCTGCCATCGGTTTCCTCGCCGTTTACGTCGTTCGGGTTGGTCAGGTAGATCGACTGCTCCGGTACATTGCCGAAGATGCCGAGGTATACGCCCTGGGCACGGTTGGCGTAATCGGTGCCGATCCGTTCGCGGGGACCGAAGAAGTCCGCCGGATCGTACTTACCCCGACCGACGCGATCGAGATGTTCACGGGCGTCCTTCGCACCCGCGCGCAGGGCCTTCTGGGTTTCTGCGGGCAGCTCACTGAACTTCCACCCACCCTTGGCATCGAGGCCGAGCTTATCCAGCTTGGCGTACATGGCGCTATCGGCGTCATTACGCGCGGTTAACGGCAACATGAAGCTGACGTAATCCCAGTATTTGTCAGTGGTCTCCGCACCCTCTTCCCAGGTTGGCCAGTCGATCTTCGGTGCAGCTGCCGGCGCCTTGGTGCCGAGGTAAGCACTCAGCGGCTCCAGCTTGTACCCTTGCTGGATTTCCTTGACCCGTGGCAAGTCATCCTTGCCCCCGATCAGCTGCGTGCGCGTCAGTGAGCCGAGGAAGTCACTCTCACCGCGAATAATGCGGTCGATGCCCTTGGGCTTCTCACCCTGCCAGTCTGGTGCCGCCAACAATACCTTGATGCCGTCATTGCCGTCGTTTACTGAGCCGGGATTATCCAGCACATAGCCCCACAGGTCGTCCCACTGGCTGGTATAGAACCGCTCTTTCTCGATTTTCGGCAACGTCAGCACCCACGGCTCAGCCCGCAGGTCTACCCACGCATACGAATAAGGTGTGTCGTTGTTGGGCGTGACAATATCGGTATCCTCTGGAGCGGAAACACCGAGGTGCACCCACTTGCCGAAGGCCCGGTCACCCTCAATCGCCTGTCTGTACATAGTGCGGTAGTTCATAACCAACGGGTAGGTAAAGAAGTAAGCTTCCTTCGCCATCTCCTTTGCCGCCTTTGCATCTGGCTGAGACTGGGCCAGAGCGTAAACCGCCAGCCCGGCGAGCAGCACGCTAGCCGCTGCAGTGTGAAACCACTTCATTGATCATCTCCTAGCTTTGCCATCTGTGACCGGAAGGTCATCAATGTGCGCCCGCCCGATCTGCAACCAATTCATCAGAATAAGAGTAGCTGAAGGAAAATATCTGTGAGTAAGTGATCTGCAAGCCACGAAGTCACCACGATCTACACTTTTTTACTACAGGCTATTTCGAAGGGTAATGAAGATGAAGTGGAGAATGGCGTTGGCGCTGGCAATTTGCATGCCTGTGTTTTATCAAAGCGCAAGTGCAGAGGAGGCCCATGCTGATCATGTGATTTCGCACATCCTGGAGGCCAGGCTTGCCATAATCGACAACGCGGAGAAATCCGAATCTGACCAATTCGTCTTTTTGGCTTTCTGGGATTTTGACGACACGATCCTGAAGGGGGATTGCGCAGGTGGCTTGCGTATCGACGATAAGACGATTTACAGAGGTTTGACTGAGCTGGCCATCGAGTCCGGCTACTCACAAATTTACGATCGCGAGGAGGGTCTACCTCGTTTCTGGAAAGATTACGTCGTTTTGGAAGAAAACATCGGACCGTGGATTTCCTACCCCTTCCTGCCTCAGATGCTGCGAGGCAGCCGGGAGAAGGACGTTTCATCGCTGGCACGCAACCACTTTGAAGATGTCTTGCAAAACTATTTCTTCAAGTCCTCGATCAAAATACTGAATGCCCTTGAGAAGAACGGCATCCAGAACCATGTGATATCCGCCAGCCCTGATATTTTCGTCGATGCCGCGGCTTCGACCCTTGGCTTGCCGAAAGAGCGGTTCAACGGGGTTGAGGTGAAGATAGAAGACGGCCGCCTGACGGAAGAAATCGTCTACCCCGTTACCTGGGCTAATGGCAAGGTCGAGAAGCTGACCTCTATCGTTGCGGCGACCAAACGGCAACATCCCGGCAAACAGGTGGTCGTGCTCGCTGCTTTCGGAAACAGCTATGGCAGTGACGGCCCCTTCATGAAACACGTTGCCACCCAGGCATTGCCGGCAGGGAAGCCTGTCGGGGTAATGATCAACGGTGGAGCCCCCCTGGAGCCCTACCAAGATCTTTTTCTCAAAGTGGAACAATCTGAAGTTCAGTCTTCCGGGCAGTGAACCTCGGGATTCTGCATGAAAGAGCCTCAAGATTCCGAACGCGGAGCACAGGGTGACGCGGGAAATCGCGCACCCTTTGCCTGACTTTTATGAGAAAAATCTAGCGTATACCCCCACTTTCCTTTTTATGCTGTCTGTAGTGGTCTACTGATACCGGATACCGGATACCGGATACCGGATACCGGATACCGATTTAGATTATGCAGTCGCCGCCGGAGAAAGAGGTGTTCAATGAGTAGACAACATCGCCCCTCCTCCCCTAATTCAACCTGGGTGTCGCCTGGCGGTCTTGGACCAGGGGTATTCAGGCCCGCTCTCTTGATGTCTGACGAAATGAATTGTGCGCGATGGTAGTCCGACTAGTCGATGGTCGAGAGATCGTCGGTCAACAAGTGCTTTGAACGTTCACTGAAGGCTAAGGGCAAGGCAGCAGACCGTGCCCCGAGCCTTGAAGCCGAACTCGACAAGCTGGTGTCTGAAGCCCGACTGAAGCTGGCAACAGTGACCTGCCCCACTTGGAACGACCAGTCAGAGATTCCCACAAACTGTCGTACACTGCACGGCACTAGTCGGCTTATTCCCTGTCCAATCTCGAAATCAATAAAGCACCGGGAGCAAGATGGTTTTACACAGGCTCAACTCCGTCATCCTTTTCCTGACCGTGTGGTTGGTGATCTCCAGCAGCGTATCCCGCGCCGCCGAGCGATTCGACATCGACTATATCGCCGAGATCAAGCCCGGGCAGGGTGTGGCCGAGGTTCGCATCCAGCTGAGGGGTGCGGAGCTGCCCCGCAAGCTGGTCCTGCACCTGGATGAGGATCGCCACAGCGATCTTCAAACGACCGATCCCCTTGAGATCAAGGGTGATAAGGCCACCTGGCGGCCCAGCGGAGACAAGGCCACTCTCAACTACCAGTTTCGCATTGACGAGCAGAAGGCTTCGGGCAGCTATGACTCCCGCATTACCCCGGACTGGGCAATTCTGCGGACCGACAAGTTGATCCCGCCGATTTCCGCCACACTTCCGGCCGGGCTTCGCTCTCGTGCTTATTTGCAGCTGGAGATGCCCAAGGCCTGGTCTGCCGCCCTGCCTTACGAGGAGGTCTCCGGGGACCGGTTCCGGATCAAGGATCCCGGGCGCCGCTTCAAGCGCCCGAAGGGCTGGATGATTATTGGCAAGATCGGCAGTCGACAGGACATCATTGCCGGGGTCAGCACTCGTGTTGCCGCCCCTCTCGGCGACAATATCCGCCGCCAGGATGCCCTCGCCTTCCTGAACTGGAACCTGCCCGAGGTAGTGAAAGTCTTCCCTGAGTTCCCGGAACGCCTTTTGGTTGTAATGGCGGGGGATCCCATGTGGCTGGGTGGACTCTCGGGAACCCGGTCGCTGTTTATGCATGCCGACCGTCCCCTGATCAGTGGCAACCGGACCAGCAGCCTGATCCACGAACTGGTCCACGTTGCCACAGGTATCCGTGGGGACGGCCAGAGCGACTGGATCGTTGAGGGACTGGCCGAATTCTATGCCCTGGAAATTCTCCGGCGGTCTGGCGGTATCAGTGACGACCGTTATCAGGAGGCACTGGAGGGGCTTGAGGAGTGGGGCCAGAAATCCCGCTCACTGTTCAGGAAACGATCGAGCGGAGCTACAACGGCGCGGGCCGCGGTTATCATGGCGGCAGTGGACCGGGAGATCAGATCGGCCAGCGACAACCGGGCGAGCATCGATGATGTAGCCCGCGGGTTGGCGAAAGAGCGCGGTAAGGTAACCCTTGCCCAGTTCCGCCGCCTGGCTGAGAAGGCCGCAGGGAAACCGGTTGAAGCACTCTCAGAGGAAAGCCTCGCGGACCGGTAGCCGTAAATTACAGGCAAAAAAAAGCCCTGACGACGGGGGGGGGGGGGAGAGCGTCAGGGCCAAGACCATTAGGAGTGAAACTTGGAGGATTTCATCCTGAACAAATTCAGCGGGCAAGGCTCCGGGGAGCGCCCTACCGGCCTTACCGAGCGCGTTGGGGGTCGCGCAGGCCAGTTATCAAAAAGTATCGAACAATATTCGCGAATAGCCAGCCAACAGATCCCTCCGCCCAAGATCGAATCGCAATAACAGACCAGCCAAGTATTACGAATCACAAGTTCCCGGGGCTCTAACCTGTCAGGCCGAACTCCCCGTCCAGTTGGGCAGATTCCGGGCACGATTGTGACCGGTATGACTCCCTGCCCCCAGAGTGCTTGACTAATCTCACCGACCCCCTAGAATAGCGCGCTCTTGCTCGCCTTGAGGCGCGTAAGTATCAGAAAACGCTAGGATTTTTCGGCTCAATCCGCTAGAATCCTCGCGCTTTTACCGCTCCAGGCGGTATCCCCTAAGGCTAGGTGGCAGAGTGGTCATGCAGCGGACTGCAACTCCGTGTACGCCGGTTCGATTCCGACCCTAGCCTCCATTTTCCCTCCCGCTCAAGTCTATTGAGTGGGCGCACAGCGAGAAAACCCGCGGCAAGCCGACCCGGCAAAGCCTCTCGCCCAGCTACCCCGCCCGGGTGGTGAAATTGGTATACACAAGGGATTTAAAATCCCTCGCCTCTATAGGCTTGCGGGTTCAAGTCCCGCCCCGGGCACCAATCATCCCCCAATCAATACAGTAAAAGTTCGAAAGAATGCGTCTGGACGCGCACCCAAAGTGCCCGCTGGCCGGGTGAAACTGTCTTGTGAAGAGGAAGAAGGCCGGGACCCCTTGGCTTTCGCAGGCCCCCGGCAGGAGTCAACGGTCAGCTGCCGCTGTTGTCGTCTGCGGTGAGGTCGGGCCAGGCTGCCCGCAGGTACATCACCATGGTGTACAGCGTCAGGGTCGCGGCTAAGTAGAGGAGAATGTAACCGATGGTCTCCATTATCGGGTAATCGCGCACATCAAACGCCAGCAGCACGATGATCGCAGCCATTTGCGCCGTGGTCTTTATCTTGCCAACGAAAGACACTGCGACGCTGCTGCGCTTGCCCAGCTCTGCCATCCACTCCCGCAAACCTGACACCGCAATTTCCCGGCCGATGATGATTGCCGCTGCGATGGTAAACCAGGCATTCTGATGCAGGCCCACCAGCAGGACGAGCGCAGTCGCAACCATCAGCTTGTCGGCAACCGGATCGAGGAACGCTCCAAAGGGGGTGCTCTGGTCGAGCTTGCGCGCCAGATAGCCATCGAGCCAGTCGGTGATGGCGGCGGCGGAGAAAATTATCGCAGAAGCGAAATAACTCCATTTATAGGGAAGATAAAAAACCAGCACGAACACCGGTATTAACGCGACACGTAGCAATGTGAGTTTGTTGGCGAGAGTCATGCTTTTCCCTGTGCTTGCGGTGCGCGTAAGTTACCAAGTCGACGCCCAAAAGGGAACTTTACGCGCCGCCCCGCAGATTCCTGGCAGTCTACTCAGTATTAATGGCTGTGCAGTGCGGAGTATATATCCTGCGCCAGTTTACGGCTGACTCCATCAACCGAGGAGAGCTCCTCAACAGTGGCGCGCTTGATCTCGCGCAGGCCACCAAAGTGTCGCAGTAGCGCCCTACGGCGCGCAGGACCAATGCCCGGAATCCCTTCCAGCGGCGACTCGCGGCGCTTTTTGTCGCGACGCTGTCGATGACCGGTGATCGCAAAACGATGGGCCTCATCCCTGACCTGCTGGATCAGGTGGAGCGCAGGCGAATCTGCAGACAGCACCAGTTCCCGCCCCTCAGCGACGATGTGCAGGGTCTCAAACCCGGCCTTGCGGGTGGTTCCCTTGGCTACGCCGATGATTTGCACCCCGACCACGCCCAGCTCATCCAGGGTTTCCACCGCCTGCCGCACCTGCCCCTTGCCACCATCGATCAGCAGAATATTGGGAAACTTGCCCTCTCCACTGGCCAGCCGCGTGTAGCGGCGCTTGAGCGCCTGGGCCATGGCCGCATAATCATCACCCGCAGTGATGCCTTCAATGTTGAAGCGGCGGTAATCTGACTTCACGGGTCCGCCGGTATCGAACACGACGCAGGAAGCCACCGTCGCCTCCCCCGAGGAATGGCTGATATCGAAGCACTCCAGCCTCTCTGGCACCTGCTCCAGGTTCAGGGCCTCCTGGAGGGACTCAAAACGTCCCTGCAGCTTCTGCTGCGCCGCCGTACGGCTGGTCAGGTTCTGTGCTGCCGCTTCCTGGGCCATGGTGACCCAGGTCGCCCGGGCTCCCCGTAGCCGGTGAAGAATCGACACCTCCCTGCCACTTTGCTGGCGCAACGCCTCCTGGATGGGCTCAACATCTTCGATTGGCTCGGAGGTGAATATCTCCCTCGGCACTTCGCGCTGGCTGCCGATATAGAACTGGGGCATGAATTCAGAGAGAAGCTCTGAAGGCGAGAGCCCCAGGCGCTCATCCGGGAAGTAACTGCGGCTGCCCAGAATACGCCCCTGGCGAATAAACAGGATATGCACGCAGCACGCGCCACCCTGGCTGGCGACGCCGAGCACATCCACATCGCCACGGTCCCGCTCCGCAACCTGGTCCGCATGCAATTGGCGCAGTGCCCCGATCTGGTCCCGCAAGCGAGCCGCTTTCTCGAACTCCAGGGCCTTCGAAGCCTGATCCATTTCATCTGCCAGCTCGCGGATGATGCTGTCGCTCTTGCCAGTCAGAAACATCTCAGCGTGGCGTACATCGGCCTGGTAATCCTCCTCACTGATATAACCGACACAAGGAGCGGTACAGCGCTCGATCTGGTACTGCAGGCAAGGGCGTGAGCGATTGCGGAACACGCTGTCCTCGCAGGAGCGGATGCGGAAGGTCTTCTGCAGAAAGTTCAGGCTGTCGCGCACGGAATGAGCGTTGGGATAGGGACCGAAATACTGACCTTTTTTGCGCTTGGCGCCCCGGTGCAGGGCAATACGGGGATAAGTGTCCCGACTGGAAAGAAAGATGTAAGGGTAACCCTTGTCATCCCTGAGCATGACGTTGTACGGCGGATGCTGAGACTTGATGAGGCTCTGCTCCAGAACGAGCGCCTCGGTCTCGCTGCGGGTCACCGTGACCTCGATACTGGCAATGCGCTGCACCAGCGCCATGGTCTTGACGGTCAGCCCGGTGGCTCGGAAATAACTGGAAAGGCGATTGCGAAGATTCTTGGCCTTGCCCACGTAGAGGATGCGGCCTTCGCTGTCGAACATCTGGTAGACGCCCGGCTGACGGGTTACCGTCTGCAGGAAACGCTTGCTGTCAAAAGGAGACGTCCCTTCCGGGACCTTGATTTCCGTCATTGAACTGCCTGGAACGGGTCAAACTTCGCACCGGAAACCAGCGTAGACGGACATCACGAAAGTGATTTCAGAACACTGCTTCCGGATCCAGCAGGTGATATTTTACCGCCAGCAGGGTCAGTTCGACATCACTGTGAATGCCGAGTTTGTCGAAGATCCGGTAGCGGTAGCTGTTGACGGTCTTGGGGCTGACAGCGAGAGTATCGGCGATCTCAGCCACCTTGCTGCCATTGACGATCAAAACCGCGGTCTGCAACTCGCGTTCGGAAAGGTCGTCGAAAGGAGAGGCATGTTCGGTCTTTCCGGAAACATTGCGCATGGCCATCTTGGTCGCCATGGAACTGCTGATGAAGACCTCACCAGCCTGGACTGTGCGAATGGCCCGCACCATTTCTTCCAGATCCGCCCCCTTGGTCACGTAACCGCGGGCCCCTGCCTGCAGGAGCCGCCCGGGGAACACATCATCATCGAGAGCGCTGACAGCGATCACCTTGATGTCGGGAAAACGAGTCAGCAACTTCCTGGTTGCCTCGAGGCCACCCATGCCGGGCATTTTAACGTCCATCAGGATGACGTCGAACTCTTCTTGACGGGCAAAGGCGAGCGCCTCCTCCCCGGATTTCGCTTCGCCCACCACCTGGATATCGTCGACATCACCCAGCATGCGTGTGATTCCCATACGCACGAGGTCGTGATCGTCAACCACTAAGACTCTTATCAAAATAGCCCCAACTGCGGATCTCATAGCGACCGCGACGCGCGTCTCCCAGACCGCAAGCGCCTTCATTACTTCGCTGTTTTCTTGTTATTGCTCTGCGCGGTCATGCCGCGCAAAGTTCCTTTTACAGAGCCCTAAGGCAACATACCAGACAAAGCAGCGGGCGCAAAGCGCAGCCAGCACCCTGAAATGAAATGCTCTTACCCGATAGAATGGATATAACGGAAAGTAAGGCTGATACGCGCCCCCAGCTGCCGGCGGCTCTTGGCGATCTGGTGCTGCCAGTGGTGCTGCACGGCGCCGGAGGTGAGCAGTAAAGAACCGGATGGCAGGTCGAACGCCTCACGCCCTTCCCCTCCCCGCTCCCGGAAAGACAGGCGGCGGACTTCACCAAGGCTGACGGTCGCTACTACCGGGGCCTCCCCCAACTCACGCTCGTTGTCCGCATGCCAGCCCATGCCATCAGCGCCATTGCGGTAGTGATTGACGAGGATCGAGTTGAAGGCAAATCCGGCCGCCTGCAGGCGCTCCCGCAGAGCCGCCAGCGGTGGGGTCCAGGCTTCAGGACGCTGTTCCAGGCCGGACCAGCGGTACCGCACCGTGGCATCGCCAACGAACGCGTGCCGGCGGGGAATCCGGTATTCCCGGCCGAACAGGCGAACATGAGGACGCTCCCACTGCAGCGACTCCAGGCAGTGGCCCATCAGGGCATCGGCTTCATCCGGGGGGAGCCAATCGTCTACCAGCAGGCCACAACCCGGTGGCAACTGGACCAGCCGACTGCGGGAATGCCGGGCCAGCAGGTCCTTTGCCCGCTCGCGAAAAGTGCGCTCGTCCACTGTCTCCTCGTCGTGGGATCACCTTCGAGCGCCCCCTTCCCCGCCGACAGATCGAAGAACCAGGAAGCACCCGAAGGGCTGATTCAAGGGTAGTAGCGGGGCTCCGGCTCCAGATCCACGCCAAACCGGTCATGGATATCCGCGGCGATACGGCGGGCCAGGCCGGTGATTTCGGCACCGGTACCGCGGCCCGGGTTGACCAGCACCAGGGCCTGGCGGTCGTGGACACCGACATTGTCGATTCTGCGACCGCGCCAGCCAGCCCGGTCGATCAGCCAGCCCGCAGCGAGCTTCCAGCGCTCCCCGGCAGGGTAGGCAACCAGGTCAGGATGCTCGCTTTTCAGACGCTGGTAGAGTGCATCCTCCACCAGGGGATTCTTGAAAAAACTGCCGGCATTGGGAATGTCCTGCGGGTCGGGCAGCTTCGAGCGACGCACGGCGGTGACTGCCTCAGCAATCCTTGCCGGGGTAAGCGCGCCGACATCGACGGCATGTGACTCGAGATATTCCTGCAGGGCCGGATAGTCCACCCTGGGCTGCCACTGGCTGGGCAGGCGCATGCGCACCCGGGTGATGATGTACTGATCCCGTGCCGCCCCTTTGAAGACACTGTCGCGATAGGCGAAATGACAATCCGCGCGGCTAAAGTCGTGCAGCTCACCCGAGGCAATATGCACCGCGGTCAGGTCCTCGAAGGTATCCCGAAGCTCCACGCCATAGGCACCGATATTCTGGATCGGCGCCGCCCCAACACGACCGGGTATCAAAGCCAGGTTTTCCAGCCCGCCCAGTTTGCGCGATACGGTGTGCATCACCAGCCGATGCCAGTTCTCCCCCGCCGCCGCCGTCACCAGGGCGCCACGGGAGTCCTCCTCTACCGTGAGCCCCTGCAGGTCCACATGCAGCACCAGGCCCGGGTAATCCCCGGTGAGCACGATGTTGCTGCCCCCGCCCAGCGGCAGGATCGGCAGGCGCTGGCGGCGGGCAAACTCCAGGGCCTCCTGCAGCTCATCCTGGTCACCTACCCGCGCGTAGTGCGCGGCACGGGCGCGGATGGCCATGGTGTTGAAGGGCTGGAGGTCGACATCCCGCCGGATCATTGCGCCAGCAACCTCCGCATGCGCTCCAGATCCGCCTCGGTATCCACCCCACCCGGGACCTGTTCAAGGGCATCGTCCACGTGGATCTGCTCGTCGTGGTAGAGGAAACGGAGTTGCTCCAGGCACTCGAACTGCTCCAGCGGTGCCATGGGCCAGCCGACGAAGCGATTCAGCAATGCGACGCGGTAGGCGTAGATACCAATATGTCGGCGGGCGATCAGCCCCTCGGGCAACTCCTGCCGCTCGATGGCAAACGCATCCCGTGGCCAGGGGATGGGTGCACGGGAAAAGTAGCGTGCCAGCCCGCTCTCGGAGGCGACAACCTTGACGATGTTTGGATTGCGGAAGTCCTCCAGGGACTCGATTGGCTCCGCCAGGGTCGCGACACCAGCGGAAGTATTACGGGCGAGATTCCCAGCAACCTGATCAATGACCGCTGCAGGAATCAGGGGCTCGTCGCCCTGCACATTGACGATGATGCGGTCCCCGGCCAACCCCAGGTTCGCTGCGACTTCCTGCAGTCTGTCAGTGCCGGAGGCGTGGTCCGCGGAGGTCATGCAGACCTCGCCGCCAAAGGCCTGCACAGCCTCGGCCACACGCATATCGTCGGTCGCCACGACGACCCGCTGCGCCGAGCTCTCGCCGGCGCGCTCGTAGACATGCTGGATCATCGGCTTGCCGCCGATGTCCGCCAGTGGCTTGCCGGGAAGGCGGCTGGAGCCAAAGCGGGCCGGGATTACAACATCAAAAGAAACGGGATCAGTCATGCCTGGCAAAGCCCTGAATATGCTGGTGAATCTTCTGGTAAAACAAATCCGGCAACCGCGCCCGCACTTCCAGTGCCCACCAGAAGGTCTGCCAGAAGTCGCGACATTTCACGGCGTCCTTCATGGTCATCATCACCGGTGTGACTCCGTCAAACTGCAGCTCCTGCAGTGAGAACTCGTGGTGGTCAGTGAAGGCCGCCTCCATGACTTCGTACCCGAGTTTTTTCAAAGTACGGAAGAACCGCTGGGGATTACCAATCGCCGCCACGCCGTGGACCGGGCCGGGCTCAGGGCCGGATTCCAGTTTCAGGGTGGAGGTCTGGTCCAGGTTGAACTGGTGCCAGCACGCCGGCTCAAGCTCCATGGTGAAGTCCAGGCGGTCGCCGCACTGCTCACGCACCCTCTCGGCGGGCTCCCCATTACTGATGACCAGATCCACGTGATCTAGGCGGGATACCGGCTCGCGCAAGGGCCCACGAGGCAGCAGGCGGCCGTTACCGAAACCGCGCTGACCGTCGATGACGCAAATCTCCAGGCTGCGCCAGAGACCGTAGTGCTGCAGCCCATCATCGGACAGGATCACGTCACACTGGTGATAATCGATCAGCGCCTGCGCGGCCTCCGCCCGGTTCGGCGACACCATCACCGGCAGGCCGGTCACCAGGCGCAGCATCAACGGCTCGTCACCGGACTCCAGCGGGTGGGACTGCTCTGTCACCTGGTAGGGATAGCTCTTCGCCCGGCCACCGTAGCCGCGGCTGACAATACCCGGATTCATACCCCGCTCATGCAACCAGCGGGCGAGCTCTGCAACGAGGGGCGTCTTGCCGGCGCCGCCGGCGGTGATGTTGCCGACCACGATCACCGGCACCGACAGCGGCTCCGGTTCGTGGGACCTGGCCCAGCTCTTGCGGCCTTTCAGGGCCAGGCGGTACAGGCCCTCTACCGGGGCCAGCAGCGGCAGGCCGCTGGCGGCCCTCCCCTCGGATGGGTACCAGCGATTGTTGAACCAGTCTTCCAGTGACATCCTTACCCCGCCGTCTGCTGCTGCAGTAAGGTCGCGTAGCGACCGCCACTTGCCAATAGTGTTTCGTGATTACCGCTCTCGATGATACGGCCCTGCTCCATCACCAGGATACGGTCCGCATTTTCAATCGTGCTGAGCCGGTGCGCGATAACGAAAGTGGTGCGATTTTTCATGACCTCAGCCAGTGCCGCCTGGATATGGCGCTCGGATTCATTGTCGAGCGCCGAGGTGGCCTCGTCCAGGATCAGAATCGGCGCATCCTTCAGCAGCGCCCTGGCAATGGCGAGGCGCTGGCGCTGGCCTCCGGACAGCATCTGTGCGTTGTCGCCAAGAACCGTATCCATTCCATCCGGAAGATCTTCCACGAAGTCCGAGGCGTGCGCCAGCTCCACTGCGCGCCTGACCGCATCCGGCGACGCATCGGCCAGCTCGCCGTAGGCGATGTTGTTGTAGACCGTGTCATTGAACAGCACGATGCTCTGGGAAACCATACTGATCTGCCGTCGCACTTCCGTCAGCGGCACCTCGGCAATGTCCACGCCGTCGATCAAGATCCGGCCCTGGGTCGGCTCATAGAAACGCGCCAGCAGGCTCACCAGGGTGGACTTGCCCGATCCGGACGCGCCTACCAGCGCCACGGTCTGGCCGGGCTCCACGGCAAAGTCGATGTCGCTCAGTACCGGCGCCGACGCCGGGTCGTAGCTAAAGCCCAGGTGTTCGAATGTCACGGCACCGCGGACCGGGTCCGGCAGTGCCAGGGCTCCGCCCGCGGGTTCTTTGGGTGCATCGAAGACTTCGAAAATGCTTTCCGCCGCGGCAATGCCGCGCTGAATATCCGCAAATACCTCGGAGAGGCTGCGCACTGGCTTGGCCAGTGAGGCGGCCGCACCGATATAGGCGGCGAAAACGCCGGCGGTCATGGATTCCACCATCCCGGGTGCCAATGCCAGCCACACGATAGTCGCCGTAGAGAGCCCGACGAGAATCTGGATCACCGACACGCTGGTGTTATCCGCCACCACCAGCTTCATGAACTGTTGCCGGTTATTGTCACTGGCCTGGGCAAAGCGCTTGTTTTCATAGGCCTGCCCACCATACATCCGCACGACGTGATAACCGTTGATGGCCTCCTGGGTAACGTGGGTCACGTCGCCCATGGTGTTCTGGATGCGGTGGCTCAGCTTGCGGAAACGCTTGCCCACGACACGCACGATCAGCGCGATGATGGGCGCAAAAAGAAAGAAGGTCAGGGTGAGTTTCCAGTTCACCAGCAGCAGGTAAGTCAGCAGGCCCAGGGTGGTGAACGACTCGCGGATCATCACCTTCACCGCCTTGGTGATGGAGTTGGTGACCTGCTCGACGTTGTAGGAAACCTTGGAAATCAGGTAGGCGCCGGTGTAGCGGTCGAAATAGGCACTGGGCAATTCACCGATTTTTACGAACAGCTCGCTGCGCAACTGATGAATGACCGCGCGCGCCACGTAAGCGAGGCCATAACTGCCGATGAAGTTGCCACAGGCCCTGAGCACGATAATCAGCAGCATGCCGAGGGGAATCAGCCAGCGGGCCGTTTCCTGCGGCATGATACCGCCGGGAAAATAACCGGCGACAATCTTGGCGAGGAAACCGCGGCTTTCCTGAATACCGGCACCCACGGCATCGAGCAGAAGCTCGGTGACCGCGATCAGGCTGACACCCATGACGGAGAAAAGCAGGAAGCCGAATACGGCCAGGGCAAATATCGGCCAGTATGGCAGGGCGTAGGTAAGCAGGCGGCGGTAGGTTTCCGCACCGCGTTGAGGCTTGCGCGGCGGCGTTTTAACTCTGTCCATACAAACTCTTGGCCGGGCTCCCTGCGAGCAAACCATACGGCGCCCGGGCCGCTGATTCGCCCGACGGGGCCTGACAGCAAGCCCCTGATGATGGCAGGGACGGATTGCGCTGCAGGCCCTCTCGCGAGGCGTTAGTTTTCGTCAGGTTGCCGCGTGGTGATACTGAGGTGGACAAACCCAAGCTGGCCGGCGGCATCCATGGCGCGAACCACCGCCTGGTGCTCCGCGGTGGCGTCAGCAGTAATGACAAGCGGGCGATTGTACTCGCCTGCGGAAACTTCCGACAGCGCCGATTTCAGGGTAGCCAGTTTTTTGTTGATCAGGGCGCGACCGTCGACGGCATAGGAGCCGTCCGCATTGATAAGCACCTCAATGGTCAGGGGCTGAGCCTCCGCCTGGGGCCCCGCTGCCTCCGGCAGGTTGAGCTTCAGGTGGCTTTCCTTGGTGAAGGTGGTGGAGACCATGAAAAAGATCAGCAGCAGGAATACCACGTCAATCAGTGGTGTCAGGTTGACCCCGTCCTGCTCCCGCTTCTGGCGGCGAAACTGCATGTGACTTACCCCGCTCAGACGGCTTCGATACGGCGGTCACTGTGCAGGGCATCCACCAGCTTTACCGCTTCCTGCTCCATGGTCACCACGATGTCGTCGACCTTGCGCTGGAAGTAGCGATGCGCCATCAGCGCGGGGATGGCCACGGTGAGGCCGGCAGCAGTGGTGATCAGGGCCTGGCTGATACCACCCGCGAGTACGCCCGCGTTGCCAGTGCCCTGAAGCATGATCGCCGTAAACACCTGGATCATGCCCACGACCGTGCCCAACAGGCCGATCAGTGGCGCAACCGCAGCGATGGTACCCAGCGCACCGAGGAACCGCTCCAGCTCGTGGACGACCTGGCTGGCGGCTTCTTCAATGCTGTCTTTCATCACCTCGCGGCCATGCCGGGAGTTGGACAGGCCCGCAGCAAAAATACGACCCAGATGGCTGGAGTCCCGCAGGGACTTGAGCTTTTCCCCGTTCATCTGGTTGTTCTTCAACCAGCCCCAGACCTCGCCGAGCAGGCTCCGCGGCGCAATACGACGGGGGTTGAGCGTCCACAGCCGCTCGATACAGATGGCGATCACCGCAACGGAACAGAGGAGAATGGGCAGCATCAGCCAGCCGCCGGATTTTATTATTTCGAGCACTTTATCAGACCCCAAAACTGCCAAAGGGAATAGCGGCCTCAGACTCTACCACAGCTGGTGCCGGCGTCTAAGTCCCCATTGCGGCAACTTCCTCCGGCTGTGAAGCAGGCAACAAACCACTGACTGAAAGCGCCCCGTCCCTAAACGCAAAAAACCGCCCCCGCTTCCGGGGACGGTTTTCATCATGCCAGGCCGACAGGTACCGGCCGGCCGTTTTATTTCCAGGGATGCTCGGGTTTAGCCGGCTTCTCAGGGCGCTCGGGCTTCTCGGGGCGCTCAGGCTTGTCCGGACGGTCGATTTTCGCCGGTCGATCGGAAAGCTCCATACTGGCTACTTTCTCGGCCTTCTGTGCGTGATCCGGACGCCCGCCTTTGGACATCTCAGCCACCTTGTCCGGGCGACCGCCCTTCTCCATCTTCGCGGTTTCAGCGGTGCCTTCAACCTCGGTAGTCTTTTCCGGGCGGTTGGAGCGGATGCCGCTGATGACCTGTCCCAGATTCAGGCCCAGATCCTTGGCGATCTGGCCCCAACCCATGCCTTCAACTTCACGCATGTACAGAATGTCGTTGATGGCCAATTGCTGGGCGGTCGGGGTTGAGGTTTCGCCCCCTAATTCCGCAGTGTCAGTTTCAGTGGTGGGGGTTTCTGCCTCGGCTGCCTCAGCCTCGGCAGCTTCGGCCAGCTGCTGAGCCAGCTGTTCGGCCAGCGCCAGGGTGATAAAGACGTTGCCGTAGCCCATGCCGGTATTTCCGACATCCTCACCGTCAGGCATACCACCGTCTGGCGTTGCGACCTCAGCAGCGCCCTCAGTGTCGCTCTCACCGGACAGGTCTTCCCAAACGATGGTGCCGTTGCGGAGCCCCTCTACGGTTGCATCGGCATCATCTCCGAGAAAATCGGCAAAGAAGCCCGAGATCTTGGTTGAAGGCACATCGGAAACCGACTCCACCACTTCAACTTCTGCAGTATTAGTGTCAGGCATGTCTTCATCGGCCCAGGCCGTCAGGCCACCGGCCAGCAGGCCGGCCATCACGGCGGGCAGGACGCGTGCTTTGAACGGAATTCTCATGTTCATTCTCCTGTTTGTTTATTCATTAATTTCCTGGGCGGTAGCTCAGCTGAAAGCCGAAGCCCTGGTCCGGGCTGCCGTCAGCCAGGCCCATATAGGCGTAAGCCATCGCGCTCCACTGGCTGTTGAGCTTGTGGTTGAAATAGCCGAACAGCTCGGCGGAGGGATCACTGGTTTCGGTGGTCGCCTGCTGGTAATCGAGCGACATGCCGACACTGCTGGCTTCAGTCAGCGTATAGCCGCTACCGAGGGAGGTGTACCACACATCATTGAGTTCAGTTTCCGGCAGGTCGCCCTTGAATTTCCGCGCGACGGTGGCAAACGGCGTGAAATTGCCGGCCACGGTGAATACCTCGGCCTGCAGGGTGTAATCCGCCTCGCCGGTACCGAGCCCCTTCTCTGCATCGGCAGTCGGGACCTTGTACTTGGCAGACAGGTCAAAAAACCAGCGTTCTGCCACCGGTTCCAGGCTGTAGGTGCCGGTCAGCCACAGGTCACCGAGGCCGGACTCGGAAACCATTTCAATCTCTTCCGACTGCTGGCCACCGCCATTACCGGGCCCCAGGGGGCCGCCGCCACCATTGCCGTTGCCACGCCCGACGATCACACCGCCGTCGCCACCGGGTACGACGCCGCCCGGGCCCTCGATCTGGACGAAGGGCATGGACGCCTTGAAGGTCCATTTGTCGGAGGGTGCATAGCTGACTGTGAACGGGGTGCTGACAATCTCGGTGTCCGCGCTGTCACCGTAGTCACCGCTGCTGATGTCGGTCCCCAGGGTGTACTTCCACTCGGATGCTAGCGCACTGGTGCTGGCAGCGAGGCCCGCCACCGCGATGGCGCTGAAGAGTGCAGTTTTTCTCATGTTGGATATCCGGTACTTCTTATCTCATCGGGATTGGTGGGAACTTAGCACAGCTCCCGCAGGGGGATGGGACCTACATCTCACCACCGAGTTCCGGTGACGGAGCAATTTGCTCGGAATTTGATACAGGCCGCAAGGTCTGTTGGAACGGGTACTCAGCGAGGGAGTCCTCAGGGCCGATGCCAGAACCGGCCTTCGTCGCGGGCCAGGGTGACCCGGGGTTCCTCTGCAGTTCTGGAATCCCAGCGGATCGTCACTGCCCCGCTCTCAGCGGTGGAGAAAAGCCGGGTGTCGTGCCGGCTATAGCGCTCCACCACCTCGGGGTGGGGATGTCCGAAGTGGTGCCGATAGCCCGCGCTGAACACCACCATTGCCGGCCGACTCCAGGCCAGCAATGCGTCAGAGGACGAACTGCGGGATCCGTGGTGGGGAGCCACAAGCAAATCCACCGCCGGCAAGTCCGGGTACCGGCTCGCCAGCTGGCGTTCCACGGAGCTGGAAATATCCCCAGCCAGCAGCACGCGCCGCCCGTGCCACTCGATCAGGGCGACACAACTATGGTCGTTCTCCTCCCCGCTGAGATCCGACCGATCCGGCCACAACCAACTGATGCGCATGTCACCGAGCCTGTTGGACTCGCCGGCAATACAGCGGGAGCCGGAGGCTGGGGAATAGCCTCCCAGCTTCTCAGCGAGCGCCCCGGGGGCTTTCACGCCCGTCACCGACATTGACTCTGTCAATCCATGAAAGCCTCCGGCGTGATCGCTGTCACCATGGCTCAGCACCAGCAAATCCACACTCCGGGTGCCCTCCCCGAGCAGGAATGGCGCCAGTATCTGGCTGCCGGTGTTCCAGCCCTCCGCCGTACCCGGACCAGCGTCGTAGACCAGCGCATGCGCCGGTGTCCGCAGGACGACGGAAAGCCCCTGCCCCACATCCAGCACCGTCGCTTCCAGGGTTGGCGGTGCCTGGTCCCGCGGTACCCAGGGTACAAAAAGGTCGACAATCAGCAGGATTGGTACTGCCCAACCCAGGTTCCTCCCCGGGATCCCTGCGGGTAACACTAGCCACAGCAGACCTGCAGCATAGAGGGCCAATAGCCAGGGACTGCCGGGGGGCCCGCCGCTTAGCCATGTTTCTCCGGCCAGTCCCGCACCACCCAGCACCGCCATCAGTGCTTCCAGTTGCATGCTGGCCAGCGACAGGCACCACCACCCTGCCCCGGTTCCCACCAGCAGAGTCCCGGTTAAAAGCAGAGGGAGGATACCGATGGCTAGCCACGGAATGGCGATCAGGTTGAACAGGAACCCGGAGAGGCCGAGACCATGGAAAAACACCAGCGATGGCAGGGCAAGCGTGAGCCCGATCAGCCACTGGCTGCGCAGGAGTTCCCGCAACCACTGACCGCCGCGGCTGAACGCGGCAACCGGCACCCCGCCGGACGGGGCGCCTGTCGTGCTCCCCGACAGCCGGTAGCGGCCCCGGAAACCAACCAACAGCGCAGCCACGGCAAGAAAAGACAACCAGAACCCGGGGCCATAAAAAGCGAAGGGCTGCAGCGTCAGTACCAGTGCCAGGGCAACCGCAAAAGCAAAACCACTGTGAAACCTGCGGCGCCAGTACCAGGCAACAAAGAAAACCAGCAGCATGACCAACGCCCGCCGGGCGGAGAGCGGCGCACCGGCCAGCAGCACATAGGCACCCGCCGCCAGCAGGGAAAAGCCCGGCACCAGAATCCTTGGGCTCCGCCCGAACCATAGCCCCAGCAGCCTCGCCAGCAAACCGGCGAGCAGGGCCACAGCCCCGGCAACCATGCCGACATGGAGCCCCGAAATAGCAATCAGGTGTGCGGTACCGGACTCCCGCAGGCGCCGCTGATCCTCCACAGAGAGTCCACTGCGATCACCGAGCACCAGTGCCAGCATCAGGTCGAGCTGGTTTAGCTCACTGGCGACCAGCTGCTCACGAAACCACTGCCGGATCGCTGTGAGCCCGGGCTCGCGGCCGATCAGGCGAGGCTCCGCATCCCGGGGCCGGACATATCCGGTGGCATACACGCCCTGACGCAGCATCCAGCCCTCAGCATCGAATCCATGCGGATTCACGCTACCACGGGGTCGCTTGAGACGGACGGGCAGCGACCAGACAGTGCCGCCCTGAAGCTGCCGGACGATTTCCGGGGCGGCCCGATACCAGGTGAGCCGGATCCGCTTGCCCCGGTATTGCGGTTGCGCTGCAGTGGGAAGGACCTCGGCGCTGAAACGGATGTCCATACCGGAGGTTCGGCCAAAGTGCCCCGACGATTCGCGGGTCGCCGGCAGGGACACGATACGCAGCGGGAGTGTCAGGTCACTGCCATGGGCACTCTCGGGCAACCGGTTGTCCAGCAACCGATGCCCCTGAAAGCTCACGAGCAGCGCTCCCAGTATGCCGGCGAGGACGACCGGGATCAGGACCCGCCGCCAGGGAAGCATTGCCGCGAGCGCCAATACCATGAGCCCCACTGCAGCAACCATTAGAGGCTCTGGCAGCGCGGGCAAGCTGCCACAGGCAAGGATGCCCAGGACATAGGCCACCAACGGCCCGGGGCCAACCCCCAAAGCTGCTGGCACCCTTCGCCCACTGCTGGCAGTTTGCGCGGCCTGTCCCGGCCCGATCAGTGTCTCCACTCGAATCCCTTCCCCGCTTCCCTTCCACCTGTTCCCTTCCACCAGCTCCATTACCGATCACACCCCGGCGCCCCGCTCTTCGCCCAGCCCTCGCAAAGGCCCGAGGCTGGCGGGCTTGGCCGCTGGCCGGAACCGCCGTTGAAACGGCGGTTCCGGCCAGCTCGACTGATGAGGATCCCTTTGTGCCAGATCCCGGGCTGGGGCGCAAAAGGCTGAACGCCCGTGGGTCGGGAAGGCCCGAAAGGTGCTCAAACAGCCACCATCCGGTTCACTTTTCGAACCGGCAAGTCACAAAAACTTAAAAAAAATGTCTTCTTTAACCTTTTTGTCACATTCGATGCGCAGAATCCGCACCAACTCGAGGGATGGCAGACATTCGGACAACCGGCCGGCCCTCAACCACAACCATAACTGTGCGAGACGACCATGAAGAAGACTGCTATTTCCCTGGCGATTGCTGCTGCGGTTCCGGCCCTGGCAACTGCGCAAGACGAATCCAAAGCACTGGAGCTGTACGGCAAGGCCAACGTGGCTTTCCAGTCCGCTGACGAAGGCGATGGCGACATCACCGACATCAAGAGCAATGCTTCGCGCCTGGGCGTCAAGGGCGAACTGCCCTTCGACAATATTGATATCGCGGGGGGGCTCAAGGGCATCTATAAGATGGAATACCAGGTGGATGTGGACGGCGATGCCGAGGAGACTTTCTCCCAGCGCAATATCTACGCTGGTCTGGAAGGCGGCTTTGGTCAGGTGATCGGTGGTAAGTTCGACACCCCGCTGAAAGTGGCCCAGAAGAAGGTCGACCTGTTCAACGACCTGGAAGGCGATATCAAGAGCCTGATCACCAAGAGCGACAACCGCGAATCCAACAACCTGCAGTACACCACCCCGTCCTTCTTTGGTGGCTTCAAGGTTTCTACCGCGTTCATCAGCAACCGCGATGAAGTGATTGGTGTTGACGAGTTCGAGAACGAGATTACCCGTGACAACGGCACTTCTGTCTCATTCGCCTACGACAACGCCGGTGTCTACGTCGCTTATGCCTATGACCAGGACGTAGAGGCCAATGGCTGGGACACCTCCCGCTTCGTAACCCAGTACAACATCGGCCCGGTTCAGGTCGGTGCCCTGTACGAAGAGCAGGAAAAAGAAGACGGCAGCACCCAGGATGGCTGGATGACCTCCGCTGCCTACAAAATCAATGCCTGGACCATGAAGGCCCAGTATGGCCAGTCTGACATCGTGCAGGCGGATGGCGAAACCTACAGCCTGGGCCTGGACTACAAACTGTCCAGCGCAGCCAAAGTCTTCGGCTTCTTCACCGACGAGACTGCTGCTGAAGATTACGCTCGCAGCTATTTCGGTATCGGTACTGAGCTGAAGTTCTGATCCGGACCCCAGACGTCTGAAACACCCCGGCCTCAGCGCCGGGGTTTTTCGTTGGCCAACTTAAATCTGCGTCATCTGTGGGCATCGCACCGCCCCGCTTCCCCCCCTCCGACTTTCATCGTTTGTCCGTAATGTCTTTAAGGGCAATCCTGCACCCTGGTAATACCGTGAAATCGCATTAGACGAATTTCTTTGACAAACTGGGCCAGCTGTAAGGAAACCCACAAACGGAATATGGAGAGACCTGTATGCGACTTGCGATGAGCATATTTGCAATCAGCCTCAGCGGCTGGTGTGCCGCCGCCCCGACATCACTCATCAACGCCACCCTGTACGATGGTACCGGAGCACCGGCCATTGAAAATGCCGTGGTCATTATCGACCAGGGGAAACTTCAGTGTGTCGGCACTGATTGCCGTGTCCCCGAGAAGTCAGAAGTAATCGACCTGAAGGGCCAGTACATCACCCCCGGGCTTGTCGACGCCCATGTGCACTACGCCGCCAATGGTTCCTTTGGCACCAGGGCGCTCACAAGCCCTGATCCGGAAAAATACGACCTCGATAAAATCCAGCGGGACCTGAAGAGCAACTACTGGCGCTGGGACCGGGCCTACCTCTGCTCCGGTGTGACCGCTGTGCTGGATGCTGGAGGGTTTCCCTGGACCCTGGACTTGCAGTCCTCCTCCATCACTAGCCCCGATCGTCCGCACTATGTCAGCGCCGGTCCGTTGATTACCCATACCCGCAGCGAAATGAGCACCAGCGTACTCGAGAAACAGAAAGCACTTGGCACCAGTGAATTTCTGCCAATGCATTCTGACAAGGCCGCCGTTGATGCCGTGAAACAATTGGCAGAGTCGGGAGCGTTTGCTGTAAAGGTCTGGTACATCAAGCCAGAGGAGAAGTTCAGGGCAGATTTACAGAAGCGCATGAAACTCATCGGCGATGAGGCAACAGCCCATGGCTTGCCGCTGATTGTGCATGCCACCCATCTGGAAGGGGCGAAAGCGGCAATGAAAGCGGGAGCCAAAGTGCTTGTACATAGTATCAACCATGAGGAAGTGGACGAGGAGTTCCTCCGCCTCGCAAAAGACAACGAGGTCATCTACGAGCCGACTATGGCAGGTGGAGAGCTATGGGCTGCCGGTGACGCCCGACTGTTCTTTGGGGAAAAGCCGGAATTTGACGACCCCAATGCCAGCATCGACGAGAGAACCCGCAATCTGATGGAAAGTGAGTTCCAGGAGTTGCACCCCATTGCAAGGAAAGAGCAATCATTCGAATGGATCACCGGCGGCCTGATCCATATGGGTGAACATGCATCGATCATGGAGAGAAACTTGAGGAAAGTCCATGAGTATGGAATCCCGGTAGCCACCTCCACCGATGCTGGCAACCCCTTCGCCTTTCACGGACCCACCATCTATACCGAAATGGAAAGGATGGAGCGCGCAGGCATTACTCCTGCGGACATTATCGTCATGTCTACACAGAACGGCGCTCGCGCAATGGGGCAGCTTGACCGGTTTGGCACTCTCGAGAAAGGCAAGAACGCCGACCTGGTGATCCTGAAAGAAGACCCGGGCAAGTCCACCAAAGCCTTCCGCAGCATTACCCACGTGATGCGTCTCGGCAAATTGCATGATGTCGCAGAGCTGGGAGGCGGTGACCGGGCATCAGGGTCATGACACACCGCAGCCCTTAAATCACAAACCGGTCCATGAATTCATGGACCGGTAATTGCTTCAGAAGCTCGCTGTCATCAAATAGTGCTTGAATCTCCTCGCACCGCTGGCGAGGGAAGCAGGTTGCGAGATTTCTGTGGAACTTTTTTTCCAGCAGCGGAATCCCCTCTGCCCGCCGGCGGCGATGACCCACAGGATATTCCACGACCACCTGCTCGGTGGCCGTGCCATTGGTAAAAAATACCTGTAACGCATTGGCGATCGAACGCTTGTCCGGATCCAGGTAATCCGCGGAATAATTCGGATCCTCGATAACCTCCATTTTCTCCCGAAGCCTGTCGATCTCCGGATGTGCACAATGGAAAGCATCTTCATAGTGCTCAGCCCGTAATTCACCAAAAATGAGCGGCACCGCAGTCATGTACTGCAGGCAGTGATCGCGGTCAGCGGGGTTCGCCAGTGGCCCCTCCTTGGAGATAATGCGAATGGCAGATTCATGCGTGGTAATTACAACCCGGTCGATCTCTTCGAGGCGATTCCTGACCTGGGGATGCAGGGCGACCGCAGCCTCACAGGCCGTCTGGCTGTGAAACTCGGCAGGAAAGGAGATCTTGAAGAGAATGTTCTCCATCACATAGTTGCCGAACGGACGGGAGAAACTGAAGCTGCGCCCGGATTCTGGCTTGATCCGCTGGTCCGTGTTCGTCTTGCTGAACAGCACATCGTAAAAACCCCATTGGGCGGCCGTCAGCGCCCCCGGAATGCCCATCTCCCCGCGCATGGCGATATCCGCCAGTTGCACCCCGCGGGCAGTGGCATCGCCCGCAGCCCAGGACTTTCGGGAGCCCGTGTTGGGCGCGTGCCGGTAGGCGCGCAGCGGGTGCCCATCGACCCAGGCGTGAGAAATGGCCGATAGCAGCTGCTCACGGTCTGCGCCCATAAGCCGGACCGCCACCGCTGTCGAGGCCACCTTCACCATGATTACATGGTCTAGCCCGACACGGTTGAAACTATTCTCCAGAGCAAGCACACCCTGGATTTCATGGGCCCGGATCATTGCATCCAGAACATCGCGCATCACCAGTGGCTGTTTACCGGTTGACAGGTTTTTCTGTGACAGGTGGTCGGCCACCGCAAGAATGGCACCGAGATTGTCCGAGGGATGCCCCCACTCCGCGGCCAGCCAGGTATCGTTGTAATCGAGCCAGCGCACGGTACAGCCAATATTCCACGCACCCCTGACCGGGTCCAACCGGAGCCGGGTCCCGGGGACGCGGACGCCATTCGGGACCACCGTTCCCTCAACCAGCGGCCCTAACAGCTTGGTGCATTCGGGAAAACCCAGTGCCAGCAGGCCGCAGCCGAGCGTGTCCATCAGGCAATAGCGCGCAGTCTCCCACGCTTCCCCGGAGTCAATCCGGTAATCCAGGACATAGTCCGCGATATCCTGGATGACCCGATCGTACTCTGGGCGGATATTCTCATCGACATTGGCGCTCATCTCAGCTCCCGGTCGGTCACCTGATCAATTCCCCATCAGCACGGCTGCCCCTGCGGCGAGCGCATGCCATTTCAAACCAGTTGGCAGGTAGTCCGGCGATAGGGAGTCTGATGCAATGAGGATAGATTGGTCCGACGGAGCGTGCTTTTCAGTGCCCTTGCCGCCTCTGCGGCAGGGGCTTGAAGCGATAAGCTCGGCCGAAAGAGCACCCAGGAAATGCTGAGAGGCTGGGTTGCTGGTAGACACAGACAACCGGGGAAAGAAGGTTCAGACGCCGACAATCCGCGCGCGGAACTTGCGCCCTTTCAGCTTCCCGTTGGCAAGCTTCTGCAGCGCCTTTTTGGCGACGGGGCGCTCTACCGCGACAAAGGTGGAGAAGTCGAATAGCTGGATTTTGCCAATCTGTGTCCCATCGATACCGCCCTCACCAGTCAGGGCGCCGACCACATCACCCGCGCGCACTTTCTGCTTCTTGCCCCCATCGATCTGTAGGGTAGACATCACTGGTCGAGTCGGCGTAAAGGCTCTGGGAAGCTCCGGGACTTCCTGCAGGGTGATTTTCTGCTGCAGCAGTTCTTCCAGCCGCTCCAGCTTGTAGATCTCTTTTTTGCTCACCAGCGACAGGGCCACGCCCTTCTGCCCTGCCCGCCCGGTGCGACCGACCCGGTGCACGTGCACTTCCGGGTCACGGGCCAGATGGTAGTTCACCACCACCGGCAGCTCTTCGATATCGAGACCACGCGCGGCCACATCCGTTGCCACCAGAATGGAGGCGCTACCGTTGGCAAACAGCGCCAGTGTACGATCCCGATCTTTCTGCTCCATATCACCGTGGAGCGCAAGCGCGGCAAAGCCGGCGCGCTTCAACGCCTCAGCGGCCTCGTCGGTTTCCTTCTTGGTATTGCAGAACACCAGGGCAGACGATGTATCGTAATTCGCCAGCAACTGGTATAGAGCCCCGGGCCGCGCCTCGTTGTTTTCCACCCGGTAGTAATTCTGCTCGATGGTGCTCTGGGTGTGGGCTGCCGCCACCTCCACTTTCACCGGATCGCGCAGCACCCGGCTAGCGAGTGCATCGATGGTTTTGGGATAAGTGGCGGAAAACAGCAGCGTCTGCCGCTGCTGCGGAAGCTCTGCCAGAATCTGGTCCAGTACCGCCTGGAAGCCCATGTCGAGCATCCGGTCCGCCTCGTCCAGGACCAAGGTGTCCACATTGCTCAGGTCGAGGTTGCCCTTGCGCAGGTGATCTTCGATCCGGCCGGGTGTACCCACGACGATATGAGCCCCGTGCTTGAGCGAGCCGATCTGCGGCCCGAACGGCATACCACCGCACAGGGTCAGGATCTTGATGTTGTGAATGGCCCGCGCCAGCTTGCGCAGCTCCCGCGCCACCTGGTCCGCCAGCTCCCGGGTGGGACAAAGCACCAGCGACTGCACCCGGAACCGCTCTACCTGCAGTTTGTGCAGCAGGCCCAGACCAAAGGCCACGGTCTTGCCGGAGCCGGTCTTGGCCTGGCCGATGACATCCCTACCCTCCACGATCGCCGGCAGCGCCGCGGCCTGGATTTCCGTCAGGCGCTCATAACCGAGGTCCTCCAGGTTCTTGAGGAGAGCCGGCTCTAGCGGCAGTGACTGGAAATCGCGGGGGTGGTCAGTATCGGGGCTGGTCAAGACAATGACTCGCGTCGGGAAATGGCCGCGTATTGTAGGTAAGCAGCGGCCAATTTCCTATTGATAACGGCTCGGGGCTAACCAGCCTGAGTGTAGGACCAGCACCCGGGAAGAGCCTGGGAGGGACTTGTGGTGCAGATTATCGCTACAGCTTGACCTCGATATCGGCAATCACATCATTGGCAACCTTCCGAGCGGTTTCGACGTCGTCGGCCCGCGCCAGGGCGACACCCAGGCGGCGCTTTCCGGCCACTTCCGGTTTGCCGAACAGGCGCAGCTGGGTATCGGGACGGGAGAGCGCGGCGGCGAGGTTGCCGAACTGCATCCGGGTGGAGCTGCCCTCCACCAACAACACGGACGAGGCCGAGGCGCGGTGCAGCTGGATATTGGGGATGGGCAGGCCGAGAATGGCGCGGGCATGCAGCGCAAACTCTGACAGATCCTGCGAGATCAGGGTCACCAGGCCGGTGTCGTGTGGCCGCGGCGAAACTTCACTGAAAATCACCTCATCGCCTTTGACGAACAACTCCACACCAAACAGGCCGCGGCCGCCGAGATTATCGGTCACCGCTTTGGCAACCTCCTGGGCGCGGCTCAACGCCGCTGCGGACATTGCCTGCGGCTGCCACGACTCCTGGTAGTCCCCATCCGCCTGGCGGTGACCAATGGGCGCACAGAAACTGGTGACAATGCTGCCGCTGCCGTCGTAGTGGCGGATGGTGAGCAGGGTGATTTCGTAATCGAAGTCGACAAACCCCTCGACGATCACCTTGCCCTTGCCGGCGCGGCCGCCCTCCTGCGCATAGGCCCAGGCCTGTTCAACCTGTGCGGCATCGCGCACCAGGCTCTGGCCCTTGCCCGACGAGCTCATGATCGGTTTCACCAGGCAGGGAATCCCGATCTCGTCGATCGCGGCTTTGAATTCCGCCTCGCTGGCCGCAAACCGGTAGCTGGAGGTGGGCAACCCCAGGGTTTCCGCCGCCAGGCGCCGGATCCCCTCCCGGTTCATGGTGAGCTGGGCTGCCCTCGCGGTAGGGACGATGTTGACTCCCTCCTGTTCCAGCTCGGCCAGGGTATCGGTGGCAATCGCCTCGATTTCCGGCACCACCAGGTGGGGCTGCTCCTGTTCAATCACCCCGCGCAGGGCCTCACCATCGAGCATATTGATCACGTGGCTACGATCTGCCACCTGCATCGCCGGAGCGTTGGCATAGCGGTCCACGGCAATGACTTCACAGCCGAGACGCTGCAACTCGATCACAACTTCCTTGCCCAATTCACCGGCGCCACAGAGCATGACGCGGGTAGCGGTCGAAGAGAACGGAGTGCCCAGGGTAGCCATAGAAATTCTGCCTTATTGTGAATGTTGTGCGAGGGGCAGCATGAGCGTCAGCAGCCTACGATTCTTCCCAGGCCGGTGCCCGGCGCTCGGCTTCCTCCTCGAGCACATCATCGATGACGTCCATCAGGTCCCCGACGTCGACGCTGCTCGTGTCGTACTCGAACCGTCCGGTCAGGCGGCTTTCCGGGTGCAGTTCACCAGCTTCATACAGCGCCCAGATTTCCTTGCCGTAATCGGTGGTCAGTAGTTCCGGGGCAAAGCGGCCGAAATAGGCGCGCATATTGTCGACATCGCGTTCCAGCATCATGGCGGCGTTGTTGTTGCCGGCGGCATCCACCGCCTGGGGCAAATCGATGATGACCGGGCCGTCGGGGTCCAGCAGCACGTTGAACTCGGAAAGGTCGCCATGCACCAGGCCGGCACACAGCATGCGCACCACGTCGGCTATCACCTGGCCGTGGTAATCGCGGGCCTGCTCCGGGGTCAGCGTGACGTCATCCAGCCGCGGGGCGGCATAGCCCTCGTCGTCGGCGACCAGTTCCATCAGCAGCACACCGTCGACAAAGCCATATGGCTGGGGGACGCGCACACCCGCCGACGCCAACCGGTACAGGGCATCGACCTCGGCGCTCAGCCAGGCCTGCTCCTGCTCTTTCTGGCCATAGCGGGTCTTCTTCGACATCGCCCGGGCACGGCGGCTGTTGCGCATCTTGCGCCCTTCCTGGTACTGCACCGCCTGCTTGAAGCTACGCTGCTTGGCCTCCTTGAAGACCTTGGCGCAGCGCAGCTCGTCGCCACAGCGCACCACATACACCTGTGCTTCCTTGCCGCTCATCAACTGCACGACGACCTCGTCGATCATGCCGTCGTCGACCAGCGGTTGTAATCTCTTGGGTACTTTCATGGTTCTGTTCTGATCGTTGGCGGAGGCGGTCCGCCGGCCGGGCCGTATAGCCGCCAACTCTCAGCCATGTTACTGGTGCGCCAGCGCGTAGTCGATCGCTGCAGACACTGCGACGGACTGGGCGGTATTGCATTGTTCGGGCACGGCGCAGGGGCTGGAATCCCCCAGGCACCAATGGCGTTCTATGGCCGGCCGCCAGCGCATTGATCGACACCGCTCAGGTTTATCCGCCAGATCTATGGGAACCATTCTGTAGCAGTCTGAGGGCCAAACTTAGATCCGCGGCAACCACATACCCATGGTGGCGGCGAAGATACCAATGGCCATAAAGACGGTCAGTGGCACCAGGGTGCTGACAAAGACGAGCTGTGCACCCTGCCCGGCTTCGCGCTTCTGGCAATGGAAATACCATTGCAGCATGGCCAGGGGGAGGAGGTATTGCCCAACACCCAGGGCGTACAGGAAGGGCCCAGTGAAGGACTTCCAATCGATTCCCCAGCCACCGGTCAGCATCGCCCAGCCCATCAGGGCCACACGAAAGAACCATACTGCGCTAGCGGCCATGAACAGACGAAGGGCCCAGCGGCGGTGCTCTGCAAAGCGGCCGGCCATGGCGGTACGCAGCGCTAGGAAGGCAAACACCAGAATCAATACGCCGTCGATGGAGATTGTGACCTGAGACACCAGGTTGCCAATGCTGTGGCGGGTCCAGGTCATATAAAGCCCGCCAACGCTGCTGATGACTGCAGCCAGCAAGTAGCTGCGGCCCAACCAGCGGTGGAAAGTGGGCGCATGGCGGCGCACGGCGGGAATCAGCTGCAGGGGGCCACCGCCGATCACGATTGCCGCCAGCAGAACATGAGCCACCGCTGCCAGGTTGCCCAGTGTATCGCCCTCGCGAAACCCAGCCGGCAGGTGCAGACCCTGCAGGCCGTACAGTCCGGACTGGGCAATGGGTGGGTAGAAAACGGCAAGAATGTAGGCGAAGAAGATCGCGTGACCGATCGCCGCGATGCTAAACCAGGTTTTAACGGCCAGATTGACGGCCCGCCGCGTATCGAATGGGCGAAGTGTTGTTGTGCTGATTACAGCGTCGTTCATCGTTTTTCTCCAGGCGTGTGTAGAGCGGGAATCACGCCGTACCGGTTCACCCTGTTGGCGTGGCCCTCACGGGCTTGGGCTGAATGTGCCTGGCGAGCATGGTCGACTTTTTCCTATCTCCACACATCCGCCACAGGCAGGAATCTGGCCTCCCCCAAAAGGGGGAGGCGGCCCTGTTGGCCGCTCCCCCGTAAGGCTCATGACAGCTGGCCGGGCCTGGTTTAGCATGCCGAAATGAAATCGCCGTCCCCCTCCAAGCGCGCATCGGATGCAGCTGACTCCGACCCCGGACCCGAGTTACCCAGGCTTCCGGTCTGGCAGCCCTTCCGCGGGCCATTCGAGCGCTGGCCACAGCTGACCGACCTGCTCATCGCCACCCTCGCCTTTTTGCTGACGATGCTGATGTGGTCGCGCCAGGACGGAAACGACGTCCTGGCCCTGCAGAACCTGTGGGACGTCGCCGCTTATCAGTGTGCCTTCGTTGGCTGCTTCGCCTTGTTATGGCGTCGTAGCCACCCCTGGCAGGTGCATGCCGTTATTCTGGGAGCCAGCCTGACACTGGAGTTTGGCTTGCCGGCCAATGGCATCGTTGCCCTGGCGTTTTCGCTCTATAGCCTTGGACGCTACGAACCCAATGCCCGGTTCAGTTTGATTGGGGTGCTGGCGACACTGGTTTACGTTGCACTGGATATGAGGGTGCTGGTTCAGCCCACGGCCGGAGGTACCGTGACTGTGATGCTGGCGTGGGCGCTGTGGCACATTGGCCGGCGGCTGCGGTTTCGCGGTGAATACCTGCGCTTGCTGGAGGAGAGAGCCGAGTATCTGGAACGGGAGCGCAATGCCGAATCCGAGCGCGCAGTGGCGGCAGAGCGCACCCGGATCGCGCGCGAGATGCATGATGTGGTGGCACATCAGGTCAGCCTGATGACGGTGCAGGCCGGCGCCGCCAGAACCATCTGCCGCAATAACCCGGAGGCGGCCAGTGAGGCCATGGCTGAGGTGGAGGCCGCCGGCCGCCACGCCCTGTCAGAGATGCGGCATTTACTGGGCGTGCTGCGCCCGGCCAGTGACAAAGCGGCTCTCGCCCCGCAGCCGGATCTGAGTGATCTGCCGACCCTCATTGAGAAAGTCCGGCAAGTCGTCGCCAGGGTGGACTACGAAGCCCTGGGCGAACTCGGCAATGTACCGGCCAGAACGGCGCTCGCCGCCTATCGCATCGTTCAGGAGTCATTGACCAACGTCATCAAACACGTTGGAGCCGAAGCCAGCGTGCACGTTAGCGTAAGCGCAGAGCCTGGTCACTTAGCCATTCGCGTTCGTGATGATGGACGCGGTGCAGCTGAACAACCCATTGGACGACAAACCGGCAGCGGGCATGGCATCGCGGGTATGCGCGAACGGGCGGAGCTGCTCGGCGGCCATTTGCGCACCCGTGTGATTGATGGCGGTGGCTTTGAGGTGACTGCAGAACTGCCCACTACGGAAGGGGGAGTATGATGATACGAGTCATGGTGGTGGATGATCAGGCGCTGGTGCGGCGCGGTTTTTCCCTGGTCCTGGATAACGAGCCGGATATCGAGGTGGTGGCCGAGGCCGGCAACGGCCTCGAGGCAATAGAGGCAGCGCGCGAGTACCAGCCGGACATCATCCTGATGGATATCCGCATGCCGGAGATGGACGGGCTGGAAGCCACCGCCCGCCTGTTACAGGAGAAAAGAACGGAAGCTGGCGACACCGCCTGCCGGGTCATCATCCTCACCACCTTCGATCCCGACGAATACGTGTTTCGCGCCCTGCAGGCGGGGGCAAGTGGTTTTGTGCTCAAGGACATTCCGCCCGAGGCACTGGTGGAGGCCGTACGCACCGTTGCCGATGGCGGTGCCATGCTCTCACCGGGCATCACCCAGCGCCTGATCAGCCAGTTCGCGCAAAAGTTGGGGACTGGGCGCAACCTGGCCGAGCGTCTGGAGCGCCTGACAACGCGGGAGCGCGAAGTGCTGGCGGCGATTGCCGATGGCAAGAGTAATGCCGAAATCGCCGAGGCCCTGTTTATTGGCCCGGCCACCGTAAAAACCCACGTTTCCAGTGTGCTGTCCAAACTGGGATTACGCGACCGCGCCCAGGCTGTCGTGTTCGCCTACGAATGCGGGCTGGCCACCGCCGGAGGGCGCGATGTCGGCTTCTAGTGCATCTCAGGATTTGCAGCGCAACGCCCTGTATAACCTGGCCGCAGTCGGCGCCCTACTCCTGGGCATTCTGCTTACCCTGGGGGCCTACGGTCATTTTGTCGCTATCTGGGCAAAGATGATGAGCGAGGATACTGCCCTGCTCCATCGCCTATTGCTGATGCTGCCCGGCGCGGTGCTCGCCGGTACCGCCGCGTTGAATCTCCTGTTCAGCAAGCCGCTCTGGCAAGCGCGTACCTACGCGCTCACCGTCATCCTGGCAGGCAACCTGCTTGCCATGCTCTATTTGATCTATCTGATCATACAAGGTGTACCAGACCACCCCATTGGTGTCTTCCTTGCACTGGAAATGTCGTTTGTCATCCTGCTGGTATCACTACGAGCTGGTCTGAAGTGGCCAGCAGCAGGCTACTTAACAGAAACTCGTTAGGGTCAGATCAACCTCCCGTCATTACATAGCCCCAATCAAACTAACACCATCAAGTTGATGGGCCCCATCTTTTTCCCCTCTTTATTACAGAGCGGCCAGCAGCTCGACCTTGTGCTATTGTCGGTCGTAACGATCTTCAAAGGCTCAAACTGTTCCATTCAGCGGGAAAGGCCATATTGTCGGGCCGAAGTCCTTATGCCACACCTTTTTGTCAACCGACCACGCCTTTACGACTTAACCCGTGGTTCGACTGAACTTAAGGCGCAATTTCGCTGGGAGACAATCAACGCAGTCCTCTACAAAATCGGCGGTATTGTATTCATCGTTGGCAGTGTATTGTTTTTCCCTCGCTTCGAGGCCTATGCTGATATCGGTGTCTGGACATTCTTTTTTGGTTCCCTTCTCTACCTTGTCGTGACCGGGCACGATATGGCTGAGGCCATGCGGTACCATCGCAGCTTGGGGCAACGGACACTAGCCTCAGACCTCGAGCTTATCGCGGCAGCGGCTTACCTCGTTGGTACCATCCTGTTCACATTCGGCAGTATCTTTTTCTTATCTCGTGTTGGCTGGATCATCCCTGGCGCCTGGTGCTTTGTGATAGGCAGTCTTTTATTCGTCCTCGGCGCATGTATCAATGTGCTCCAGATCGTCAGGGCCCAATCTCGGATCACACTCCAGCTTATGAACCTCACAGCGGTATCTTTTGTCGTAGGTTCCGTTTTATTCACCGTTGCATCTGTGCCGTATCTCTGGTCGGTCGCCCCCGAGGACCGTGAAATTCTTTACAGCTTTCTGGCCTGGCAATACCTGATCGGGAGCAGCCTTTTCCTGCTGGGTGGGATTTTCAATTACTTGCGTGCCTATCTCGTCATTAAAAAACAAATCAACGAGTCAAAGGCCGGGTGAGAGAGCCGGCGTGGCGTGGGGGTATGGGTGAGCGTCTCTACCGCGCTGATCACCGTCTTCCGGCATACTGGATTCTCCATCAACCCTCCACGTGGTCCTTCAGCTTCTCGAAAAGACCCTCATTGGCCGAAATGAAGAACTGCATCAGGTTGTCGTACTCAGGGAGGTCGCGATAGCCAACGCCATAGGACTGCAGACGGGTGCGTGATTCGCCCTGGGCTTCAAACACCACCACATTCATCAGCTTCCCGTCGTCTTCCTGCATGACCGCCGGCCAACGTTCCGATAGCTCTGCACGCAGCGTCAGGATGCGTTCCGGCACATAGTTAACGATGTGCAGGGTAATGGTACCCGGATCCCCTATTTTGGCATCCTTACCGTAGTGCGTGCGGATGGTCCCTCCCGCGCGGAGATCGACTTCGGCGAGTGGCGCAGCCCATGCCATCCATCCGGCACTGGTCGTATAGGCCCGCCATACCTCACTAACTGGGGCCTCAATGCTGACTTCCTGCACGAGGACCATCTCCTTCCTATCGGTCTTGAGGATCTGGCTGTTGATCGGTGTGGCCACATCCTCTGCCAGTGCGAAAGCACCCGCCAGGAAAAGGCCAAGTACAAATACGGTTATCTTGCTCCCTGCTCGCATCTGCTCTCCTTATCTATTCCGCGACTAATCAAGAGGGTTAGAGCCCATGATATTGACGCTTAAGCAGTCAAAAGCAAAGCAATCAATGGCTCTGACGCCATTGAAGCTCAAAGGTGAGCCAGCGCGTAGTCGATCGCCGCACACACTGCGACGGCCTGCGCTTCATTACATTGCTCGGGCGTCGCGCGGGGGCTGTCGGGATAGACCTCGGTGGTGGTTTTATAGGTAGCGTTGGTGACACTAGCGCAGAGGCCCAGCTGCTTGAGCGGGTACTGGATAACGCCACGTGCGACCGCCGGCGAGCCAATAAGATTGCCGTCGGCATCCGCCGGGGCGATATGGGTGACCTTCTCCACCGCCGCGATTACCGCCTGCTGGAATTCGGGCTGCGGGTTCTCGCTGTCGTCGACCAGATAGAAACCGTCGGGAATGCCGCCGGGCGTGAACGGCTTGCCGTCGCGGGCGGCCAGTGCGGGGCGGAATTCGGTTTCGTCGGTATCGGTGGTTTCGTGCAGGTCAATATGCATCACTGCGCGATCGCGGATCGGCGCCACCAGTCGCATCAGCGCTGCCGACTCTTCTGCCGGGCTGTTATCGTAGAACGAGCGGTTCGGGTCGATAGCGTTCGGGTTCCAGCGATGGATACGCTCATACCCCCAGGGGCTGATGCAGGGCGCCACCAGCAGATTGACGCGGCCAGCGTAATCTGCGGCATGCTGATTCACGAACTGCAATGCACCGTGTACGCCGCTGGTTTCGTAGCCGTGCACCCCGCCCGTCACCAGCACCACCGGCAGATCGTCATTCCAGTCCCGGCTGCGGATCGCCAGCAGCGGGAAGCTCTCTTCGCCGTATTCCAGACGGCCATACTCTTCCACGTCGAAGCGATCACGCAGGCGTTCAATCTTGCTGACCACCTCAGACTCGTAGCTGCGCTGGCGGGTCTGTCGCGACAACCACTCGGCGCGTTCCACGTCGTCCCAGGGCTTGCCGGGGGTACCGATTGGATAGAATGGATTGGCCGTGTTCATTGCGCTTGTTCTCCAGTGAAGTGCCAGACAGGCCGGAATTCTAACACCCTACAGGGGTGTCCAAGCCTGTATATCAGAGGTTTTGAGCAGGCTTCTCTGCCTCCCTGGCTTCACGCACGATTTGGAGTCCGCCTCGGACAACGAGCGCAGCAATGATCATACCGATCAACAAATCCGGATATCTGCTGCCGGTTATCGCAACCAGGCAGCCGGACAGAATAACACCCAGATTGGCGAAAACATCATTAACGGAGAAAATCCATGAAGCGCGCATATGTACACCGCCAGCACGGTGCTTTGAGATAAGCGCAACACAAGCGACATTGGCCAGCAATGCAACGATGCCCACCACAACAATCAACGTGCTTTGCGGCTCGCTGCCAAAAACGAGGCGCCTGATCACTTCCAATAGCACGCCCACGCCTAACAGAATCTGCAGATAGCCACTGACTCTCGCTGCACTGGCCTTTTTCGTCACCGCTTTGCCAACCGCGTAGAGCGACAACCCGTAAACGAAAGCGTCCGCAAGCATATCCAGAGAATCCGCGAGCAAACCGGTTGACTGCGCGATCAAACCCAACACCAGCTCGAGGAAAAACATGAATGCATTGATGGATAAAAGTGCGACAAGGGTGTTCCTTTCCATACGCCCTTCCTGCATCACTCCGCTCCTCCGAACAGACCCAGCTGGCCATCCACCAGGCTATCAAAATCCAGATCGATGAAGGGCAATATGGCATCGGCCACCGGTTTGAGTTGCCTGTCGATATAGTGCTGATAATCGATCGGTGACTGGCGGTAATCCACCGGCTCCGGCCCATTCAGGGTGTTCACGTAACGAATCCAGCCCTTGTTCTGGTAGCGGGGTGAAAGCCCCTGCTGGCGGCGGTGCTCATCGGCCAGTCTTGCCGCGCGCACCTGGGGGGGCACGTTTTTGACGTATTGCTCCAGCTTGCGCCTGAGTCGCTTGCGATACACCAGTTGTTCGTCCATCTCCCCTGCCCGGGTTTTCTCCACCATCTCGCGGATATAGTCGGACGGGTCTTCACCGTGAAACACCATCCCGTAGAGTTGGGTCTGGAACTGCTTGGCCAGGGCCGTCCAGTCGCTGCGTACCGTTTCCAGGCCCTTGAATACCAGCTTTTCCTCATCCCCGCTCACCACCAGGCCCGCATAGCGCTTCTTGGAGCCGGCCTCCGAGCCGCGAATGGTGGGCATCAAGAAGCGCTGATAGTGGGTTTCGAATTCCAGCTCCAGTTCGCACTCCAGCGCCAGCTCGTCTTTGAGCTTGTTCTGCCAGCGCGTGTTGACCTCGTGGGCGAGACTCTTGCCGATCGCGTCGGCCTCTTCCAGGCTCGGTCGGCCGCTCAGCCACACAAAGGTGGAATCGGTATCGCCGTAGATTACCTGGTGACCCAGCTCCTCGATCCAGCGGGCTGTTTGCTGCATGATCTCGTGGCCGCGCAGGGTGATGGAGCTGGCCAGGCGCGTATCGTAAAAACGGCAGCCCCCACTTCCGAGTACCCCGTAGAAAGAGTTCATGATGATCTTGATGGCCTGGGAGCGTGCGGCATCCTGCTCCTGCTTGGCTATGTCCCGCTGGGCCCAGAGGTTGGTAATGATGTCCGGCAGGAAATGCTTGTCACGGGAAAAGCGCGCGCCGCGAAAACCGGGAATGGCATCGTCCTCCGACAAGCCCTCAACCAGCCCCATAGGATCGATTTTGAAGGTACGGATGATGCTGGGGTACAGGCTCTTGAAGTCCAGCACCAGCACGTTGTCGTACAGGCCCGGCCGGGAGTCCATCACATAGCCGCCCGGGCTGGCCAGGCCGCCGTCGGCCGGTACGTTGGGCGCCACATAGCGGCTGCGGTGTAGCCTGGGCAGGTAGAGGTTGGTAAAGGCTGCCACCGAGCCGCCGCTGCGGTCGAGCTCCAGCCCCGTGAGCTGGGCCCGCAGGCGCAGGTAATCCAGCAAACGGGTGTGCTGGAATATATCCCAGACCAGGCGGCAGTCTTCCAGGTTGTAGGCGGCCAGTTTGGGTTTGTTATGGCGAAAGTCGTGTTCAATCGCCGCCAGGCGGTTGTCCACGTCTTCGGTGTCCTTGCCCCGGCCCAGCAGCGTCTGGGCCACGAACTCCAGGCTGAAGCTTTCAAAGTTGTAAGTGGCGTTCTTCAGTCCGTCGATGCCATCCAGTACCACCCTCCCCGGCAGCGTCACGAAGCCCTGGCTGCCTTCCCGGCCATCCCGCCAGCGGGCATCGGTACCACCGCGCCCCAACTTCAGGCGCAGGCCATGGCGCCCGGCCCGTTTCAGCAGCAGTCGAAAATCAAAGTCCACCACAGCCCAGCCGATGATGATGTCCGGGTCCAGGCTTTGGATCCTGGCCTCCAGAGCCTCGAGCAGTGCACGTTCGTCATCCACCCAGTGGATGGTGGTGTCAGCACTTTCAGGCTGGCCCACCATCAGCACCTCTTCCACGCCATGCCCGTAGAGACCGATGGAATACAGCTCACCCTGCCCGGAGCACTCCACATCCAGGGAAACCACCTTGAAATCCGGCTGCACCTCGGCGCCCTTGAGGCGCACCTGCCGATATTCCGTATAGCCCCCTCTGGCCAGGGCCACACCTTCAAAGTAGAGGCCACCCCGGGCAAAGCGCTCCATCAGGTAACGGTCGTGGAGACGAAAGTCCGCTTCAAACACCTCGATGCCGCGAGTTTGCAACAGGGCCTGGGCCCGGCGGTGGGCGTCGATAGTGGGAAAATACAGCATGGCCGCTTCCTCGCGGCAAAAGGTCTGAAAGCCCAGCTGCTGCCAATCACAGGGCACACCGACCAAGGCCTGGGCTACCTGAGGGCGGTCAGCCACCCTCACCATAAAGACCGGGCGCTCGCCCTCAATGACCAGCTTGACCGGCCCCTCGGGTGTGGCCAGCCAGTAGTGGATGCAGGTGCTGCCGCGCTGGTCAAAGCTGTGGCGGCTGAGGAGGAATCCTTGAGGCAAGAGACTGTACTGGTTTAAGGCTTGGGTTGGGGCTTTTGTAGATGACGGGGGCCATTCTACTGGATAAATGCACAGATATCAGCAGCAGCTGGGGCTGGATAATAGGGCTTTGGCGCCTGCACAAGCCGAAATACAAAGATCGGGAAATCCATCGAAAGCAGCTCAACTTATTCCCAGAATCCAGGAGGCAACAGTCAGGTGAATACCTCATGGGGAGATTAGCTGCCAAATTAGTGTGAAAAAACGTCAACAGGCGTAGATTTAGCCCTCTTCTCCACAGGCGTGAAATTACGTTATTACACTTTTAGAGGGCTTCCTGAGCCTCATTTTTGCCCAAGGTATAAAAGGAGTTACCTTAATGAAAGGGATACGTTTTATTGCACCCGTTTTGGCACCGCTGGCACTGGCGGTTTCCAGCGTGGCGTTGGCAGGTGGTTCCGGTTACGAGCCCCCCAGATCCGGTTACGTGCCATCCATGAAGCAGGATTTTATCGTCCGCGCCGGTGGATACTACATTTCCGCAGGAGATGACAAGGTTAGCTTTGTCGATGACACCTTCCAGAATTTCGATGCATTTCGCTCTACCGTTGATCCAGGTTCCGAGTGGGGTTGGTATTTCAACTTCGAGTGGAAACCAGTAGAGCATTTGGGCTTCGAGCTTGGCTATATGGACGGTGACCCGCATACCAGCAGTCACGCTGACCGCCTTTTCTCATTGGGTTTCGAAGAGTTCGAATATCGTGATGTAGTAAGCTTTGATGCCGATATCAGCACCGCAAGCCTGAAATTCTACCCCCTGGATGAGACCTGCCTGATTCAGCCCTATATAGGTGGCGGAATCAGCTATACCGACTTCAGTACAAGTGGACCTGGTCGTAGAGTGCAGGACGACCTGGCTGAATTTGATTTACGCGGCGACTTCGATATGGGGTCATCCTGGGGTTATACCTGGCAAGCAGGTATGGATTTCAATTTCGGACGCGATAGCGCCTGGCTGGTAAATGTCGCCGCGGTTTACGCGCGATCCACGACAGATATTCGGTTACGGCTTCTGGATGATGTTCCGCCGCCCCCGGATGTAGAGCCGTTTATCGAGTCCTATTCCGGGGACTACATCTATGACCCATGGACGCTCAACCTCTCAGTGGGCTATAAGTTCTCCTTCTGATGCTCCAAATTCGGCAGATTATCTTGGGCGCTTCGGCGCCCTTTTTTATTGATGTGAAAGACCGGTCGATTCTTTGTGCCCTCCGAACTGCCCTCCGGCTACACCTCGGCGCCCTTAAGACTCACATGCCTATATTCCGTATAGCGGATTCATACCTGTGGCACACTCCGCACTCACTCTGTGATCAGCCGCACTTCGGAAGGATTGCAGTGAGAAACGGCCCTCAAATTTGGGCAAAAACCCGGGAGATAAATAGACCTCAAGCAACGCAGACTTTAGCATGGCGGCAAAACCCACCCAGCAAAGTATTCTTATGAAACTAAAAATCGCTCTGGTCCTGTGCGCTACGGCTTTTCTTAACGGCTGCGCAGTTGTTGGCCCCAGCCTGGAGATGAAGCCTGCCAAGGTACTAGTCCCTGGCGTCATTGTTGGCGGGAACCAGAAGCACTGCCCGCCGGGACAGGCCAAGAAAGGTAATTGCTAAACCCCTAGATTAGGCGTGCTTCGTTGGACCGGCGGGTAAGCGGCTCTCACACCCGGCGTACCTGATCACGCTTATCCGTTTTCTTTTTGGACTTCTTTTCCTTTTCCTTTTTCTTTGGCTGCTCGTTCTTTGGTTGCTCGCGCTTCTGGTGCGGAGCTGGTTTCGCGGCAGTATTGCGCCGATCAGTTGGCGCATTGTGCTGGGGCTGGGGCTGGCCGCGCTGGGCTTGTGGCTTCAGCCTGTCGCGCACCGTGCGGCGATCGTGCGCCGTACGTTCTGATACAGGAACAACTCGAGGGCCGCGACTGCCGGTGGGCTTGTCGCCAAGTTTAACTGTGCCCTCGTCCCGATGCGGGTTCCGGCGGTCATTACGGCGTTCATTGCGGCGATCCCCTCCCCGGTTGTCCATCTGAGGCGCCCGCCGTTTTTGCTCGGCTATACCAGCAAACCCATGTTTACCGCCTAGACCACGATCTTGGTCCCTCTCACGACGATCCCGAACCTTCTCACGACGATCCTGAACTATCTCGCGACGATCCCGAACCTTCTCACGATGATCCTGGCCCTTCTCACGACGATCATGTCGATACGCGCTGCTGTCGTGCCAGTCCCGCCGATTGTAGCCATCGTCATGACCGTGCCGGCGCGGGGGTCTGTAGTGGTGTCCTCCGGCGTAGTGATGGCCATGGCGGCGCAAGCGCGAATGCCAGCGGTCATTGAAGCTTCCCGAGATAGTCAGATTCGGGGCTGGATACCAAGGGCCAGCCCAGTGATTGGCACTGATCCAATGGTCCTGATACCAACGATAGTAACGCCCCTGTCGATAGAAAACGTCACTGCGGTCGTAGAACACGTAAACGCCGAGGGTATCGTCGTAGTAGCGATAGCCGGGATCTGTGATCACTGAATAGGAGTAAACTGGAGGAGCCTTCCGGACATAGGTGCTCCCGCCGACCACCGGCGGGCCTGCTGGGTAGGTGACACAGCCACTGAGCGTCAAAGTGATCGTGAGAGCGGCGAGTAATCGGTATGGGACCTGGCGCATGGTGCGTATTCCTTGGATTCACACCTGCTTTTTAACCCGGCACAACTGAATCGTTGCTGAATTTACTCGCAAAGAGAACGCCCGCAGCAGGGGCGACCAATACTGTACACATATTGTGCTATGAAGGGAGCGCAGCGAGCAGCACGATATGTGTACAGCGCTGGGCGTCCCGCAGTGGCCCCGCCAGGGGCCGTAGCAAACTGCATAGGTTTGTTATGAATGAAAACTCTAATGCTCTTGCTTGAATACTGCGTCAAAAATACCATCAAAGAAATCAGAAATTGGGGTTTTCTTTAACTCCCTTGCCGCAGCCCTTTCATTTCTTGCCTGTTTTCTGGCCCTCTCAATCCCTTCGATGTTCTCTGGTGTACCGGGAAGAGTTCCATGTACTTGCGCCCTTCTTTCAGCCGCCTTAGCCGCCTCTTCATGCACTTTGATTGCCGCTTGCTTCTCTTCGGAAACGGCACATGCACAAAGTCCAGCTAAAAGAATCAAAGGGAATATGTACTTCATAAAGAAATTTACCAAGATGAATCAAGTGGCATAACGCTTTCTGCAGACACGCACCCTAGTGCGTCGACTGCCTAAATTTGTTATTGGTCAGCGGCACAGCACCCGGTCCCCTTCTGAAGGGGTGGACACGGTACTGTACCGTATGAACAGAAGACACAGCAGTCACCCTGTTTCGGTTCTAGCAACCTACCGCAAGACTCACACTCATAGAAATACTGGCAAAAGTCGGTAGGCATAGTTTCCGATTTCTTGTGGCCACAGTTTGGACATTTGATCTTCGACTCCAGAACCATATCGACCACAACTATTCCCCGCTCTATAAAAGGCGTTTTTTGCACAAAATTCCAAGGATCAACTTGGATAAAGACGCCGTTCAGACCAATAACGCCCGGCTTTGGGGCGGACTTGTAGCCGCGAAGTGGCGGAAAGGCCGTTCCAGCCCCGCAGGGGCGATAACAGCCGTTTGTTATGTGTGCTCCAAGCTGAGATAGGCCCGCAGTAATGAGTTCAAACTCTCAGTGGAAAATTTCCTAAAGCTCTTACGCAAACTTTCTACGGCTGTCATTTTCCTTCCCTAAGTTTCTTACGTCGCTTCCTAAATTCTTCCAAATTATCAAAACTAGGATCACTCTCTTCTAGGCGTCGAGGCAGGGATTCACCAGGGCTGTACAAATCGGGGCCATAAGCTGGAAACTCGAAATCGATTGCTCTGTACCCAACAAGCCAATCAGAGTGCGTCTTCCCGATATAAATCGCTTGTTTTTTAACTTTAGTACTTCGACGGAGAATTTTTATTGAGTAGAGTAATTTTGGACTTTTTCGATCTATATCAATCTGAAAAAAACTAAACCGAGCTCCATACATATCCTCCCAGCTAAGTTTTCCTTTGACAGAGATTTTTTTAGAATTAATTTTCTCATCTAAAACTGCGAAGTAGCCGATAGGTTCACCATGACAGTGCTTCATTTGTTGGCAAGAATTCAAAACCAACTCAAACACTCTCCAGAAAGATCTAACGACTGCTTGGGAAATAACGACCGAATTAACATCAGATTTCGTATGTACATAAGCTTTGATTTCCCTCTCATATTCAGATGCATTGACTTCTTCAAAAGGCACGCTATACATCATGCTATTTCCACCTCCTTTGTGGGTAAGTCTTACGCCTAACGCCGCCAGCAGGGGCAGCTTACCTTGTGCGCATTTTGCGCGAAACTGGGAGCGCAGCGACCCGCGCAAAATGTGCACAAGGTAAGCTGTCCCACGGAGGGCCGGAGGCCCGGAGTTTTACTGCCTGGCATTGTTAAGTGTAAATTCGTTGATAACTGGGTGAGTCAATAGCTTTTTAAGTATCCATGCAAAAACGCTAGCTACAACAATCGTCTTTAAAAAGTTAAACCAACGAAGAATCGAATTAATACGCTCAATTTCCTCAAGCCCTTCTTCTGGTAAATATGGAGAAACCTGCGTGAACATGTAAACTTTCATAATTAAATTACTTATCTGCCAAAGTACACCAAAAGCCATGACAACGATCAGGGCGAACCTCGCCCAGTTTTTTCGCCTTAAAAGTGCAATGGAAGCAAAGAAAGAGAACGCAGTAATAACACAGAATCCATACGTGAAAACATACATATACTCGAGCATGAATTGGATGACGAACGGGCGACCTTCGGCTGCAGAAAAGAGCTCATCTCCACCGGGTATGGATGATAACAATAGAACCTTAACAACCGAAAGAAAGAATAAATAGGCAGATCCGATTATGAGTATCCAAGCTAAAACGGTTACAAAGTTCGATCTAGATTCCATGTTTGAACTTTCCTTTACACTTAACGCCACAATCAGCCGCGGCTTACTTTGGGTGCTTTTTGCACGAAAATGGGAGCGCAGCGACCGTGCAAAAAGTGCACAAAGTAAGACGTCGGCTGCATTGCATTGTTATACGCTGCGGAACTAGCAGTTAAGCACAGGGGCATATGTACTCTCACTAACTTTAAACTGGATTGATGGAACTACGAACTCTTCTCCATCTATTATTAACGATGGGAATTTGACAGTAAATTCTTTGAGTTTTTCTGGTGCAATTACAGCTTCAGGTCCCCAGTTTCCGTAGTGTTTTCCTGATGGATACCTATAGGGTTTTTGAAAAAATGGTAGCTCTACAAAAGATTGCCTACCATCTAAAAACGTAACAATTGCCTCAGAGCTTGAAAACGAAATTTCAATGTTCTGGGACTTACGCTCTGAGATCAGCCTTTCTTTCAAAGCTCTTTCTTCTTCCGATGGAAAAAGTGACCAGTTCTCATTTGAATCGGGATGCTTGTATAACTTAGGCATTACATAGGCGATTAGCCTCGTGCCCTTTGGCTGATATTTTGTAGATTCCTTTGCTAGAACTCTAAAAATAAGCCAGTCATATCTCGGTAGATCTATTTCAAGGACATTTTCCGCTCCCGGGCACGCAGGGTTTTCCGTGCTATACGTACCAATTGGACCGTATGGCTTTAAAAATGGTCCGGTACTACAACCAGACAGCACTAACGCAATACACAAAAGTGACATTAGTCGTATGATGTTCAATTTCACTCCTGCGTATAACGCCCACGGCAGGGGCGGCTTACCTTATGCGCGTTTTGCGCAAAAATGGGAGCGTAGCGACCCGCGTAAAACGTGCATACGGTAAGCCGTCCCGCGGAGGCCCGAAGGGCCGGAGCTTCACTGCCCGTGATTGTTATGTGATTTCGCACTGGACCTGGAAATTACACCCTGGAACGTTTGGTTCCCAGCCCTCGGATAGAGCCTTTCCTATACAATCTGCGATTTTTTGTGGTGTAGCACTTACCTGCTCAATCGAAACCCAGCTATCACTTCTTAGCTTATTGAAAGTGATCAGCAACGTAGATTTAGGCGAATCTCTAAGTTCTACAGCAGCTGTTAAATTCGATTCACCAATACCTTCTGCGTAAGTAGGCTTCTTTCGGATAGCCCACCTATACCCTACACCATCAACACTTATGAGCCTCGATCCCTTTTGAGGTAGTGTCATTAGGTTACCTTCACATAACGCCCTGCGCAGGCGCAGCCAACGCGGAGCGCCATTTGTGTTAATGTTTGAGCGACAGCGAGTAACACAAAAGGCGCGTAGTGTTGGCTGTCGCTCTGCCGCAGCTTGTTAGTGTTTCGGGCCTCTGCCTGACTATATTTTGTACGCCCTAGTTCGATGCAACCACTGACAGGAACGAACGGTTTAGGCCCTACGATACCTGAAAATACCCCGGTGCGGTGCCGCCAACTTGGCACACACTTTCCAGCTCTGCCAAAATCGTGGGCGAAGCCGACGATTAGCCTTTTGCGGCACGGCACAAATAGAGTTGCCCGCAAATGCTCAGAAGCCGACTCTCCGGTGCTTAATAGTGGAGCCACGATTTCACGCTGCCAATTCTGGCCACACTGCGTATCGGAACCACGATTTAATACACCGGACTTTCCGAAAACCAAAAACCAAATGCCGCCGCGCTAAAAAACACTAACAGTTTATTCAAAAGACGCGTCTATATAACGCAGTTCTTTGTAACCCGGAACGGCTTTTCCAGTGATCCACAGTAAATCCCAACAAAATCAGTAACTTGTCGCCTACTCGATGATATTCCATCAGAATTAAGCTGCAGAGCGTCTTTATAATTCTGGATAGATCTGCACTTGATAGTATTTCAATTGCCTTTTAAGTCAATGACTTGGCCTCATCCCAACGAATTAAGTGACGAGTGCTGCTGAAAAGAGCTTCCGGCCTGTCTAACTTTTGTACAGCATTTCGTAAGCACAAAAAAACGAGCCCGGTTGAGGCTCGCTTTTATGGACATCCGGATGTCAGAGTCACGAATCCCTCCTCTTGGAAGGTACCGACGCTATAGGCTAGAGGTAGTCGCCGGGTACTCTCACCCAGCCTTCCATCAGAACCCGCGCACTGCGGCTCATAATGGCCTTGGTGGCAGTCCACTGCCCGTCAACCACTTCCGCTTCCGCGCCGACCCGCAAGGTGCCGGACGGATGGCCAAAGGTGACCGCACCGCGCTCCCCTCCCCCGGCGGCCAGATTAACCAGGGTGCCGGGAATGGCGGCCGCGGTGCCGATAGCGACGGCGGCGGTGCCCATCATGGCGTGGTGCAGTTTGCCCATGGAGAGCGCGCGCACCAGCAGGTCGATATCGCCCGCTGCCACCTTCTTGCCGCTGGAAGCCACATAGTCCTTGGGTGCCGCGACGAACGCGACCTTGGGGGTATGCTGGCGAGCGGCTGCCTCTTCCACCTTGTCGATCAGGCCCATGGCCTTCGCTCCATATGCACGAATAGTCTCGAACATGGCCAGCGCCTTGTCGGCACCGTTGATGGCTTCCTGCAGTTCGGTGCCGGTATAACCGATATCCGCCGCATTGACGAAGATGGTCGGGATGCCGGCGTTGATCATGGTGGCTTTCAGGGTGCCGACGCCCGGCACCTCTAAATCGTCCACCAGGTTGCCGGTGGGGAACATCGCCCCGTCCCCGTCCGCTGGGTCCATAAACTCGATCTGTACTTCGGCCGCGGGGAAGGTGACGCCGTCCAGCTCGAAATCACCGGTCTCCTGCACTTCCCTATTGGTGATGGGTACGTGGGCGATGATGGTCTTCTTGATGTTAGCCTGCCAGATGCGCACGGTGCAGATGCCGTTCTCTGGCACACGATCCGCATCCACAAAACCGCTGTTGATGGCGAAGGCACCCACGGCGGCGGTGAGGTTGCCACAGTTGCCGGACCAGTCCACGAACGGTTTGTCGATGGAGACCTGGCCGAACAAGTAATCCACATCGTGATCGGGCTGGTCGCTCTTGGAGAGGATGACGGTTTTGCTGGTGCTGGAGGTGGCTCCGCCCATGCCGTCGGTCTGCTTGCCGTAGGGATCGGGGCTGCCGATCACCCGCAGCAGCAGGTTGTCGCGCGCCGCGCCCGGAACCTGTGCAGCTTCCGGGAGGTCTTGCAGACGGAAGAACACGCCTTTGCTGGTGCCGCCGCGCATGTAGGTGGCGGGGACTTTGATTTGGGGGGCATGAGTCATTGGGTTTCTCACACTGTCGTCGTCCCGGACTTGATCCGGGACCCAGTGCCTCGATGCTGGATCCCGGATCATGTCCGGGATGACGGGGCCAGCTGGATGCAGGATCGATTCCGGCATGACGAGGGTTTGACTGGATCCCGGACCGGGTCCGGGATGACGGGGTTTTCTGGATACCGGCCTGCGCCGGTATGACGAGTCCTGTACTTAGACCGCGCCCTCGGCCTCCAGGAAGTCGTTGGCAAAGCGCTGCAATACACCGCCGGCACTGTAGATGGAGACTTCTTCCTGGGTGTCCAGGCGACATTTCACCGGGACTTCCACCGTTTCACCGTCTTTGCGGTGGATCAGCAGTGTTAGGGTGGTGCCCGGGTTGTGCTCTCCGATCACATCAAAGGTCTCGGTACCGTCGATGCCCAGGGTTTCACGGGTGGTACCCGGCTGGAATTCCAGCGGCAGCACGCCCATGCCGATCAGGTTGGTGCGGTGAATGCGCTCGAAGCCTTCCGCCACAATCGCTTCCACACCCGCAAGACGCACACCTTTGGCGGCCCAGTCTCGCGAGGAACCCTGGCCGTAGTCGGCACCGGCGATGATGATCAGCGGCTGCTTGCGGTCCATGTAGGTTTCAATGGCTTCCCACATGCGGGTGACCTTGCCTTCCGGTTCAATGCGGGCAAGGGAGCCCTGCTTCACTGCACCGTTGTCGTCGCGCACCATTTCGTTCAACAGTTTCGGGTTGGCAAAGGTGGCGCGCTGGGCGGTGAGGTGGTCGCCGCGATGGGTGGCGTAAGAGTTGAAGTCCTCTTCCGGCAGGCCCATTTTCGCCAGATATTCACCGGCGGCACTGCTGGCCAGAATAGCGTTGGACGGCGACAGGTGGTCGGTGGTGATGTTGTCACCCAGCACCGCCAGCGGGCGCATGCCTTTCAGGCTGCGCTCACCTGCGAGTGCGCCTTCCCAGTATGGCGGGCGGCGGATGTAGGTGCTCTGCGGGCGCCAGTTGTACAGCGGCTCGCCCTTCTCTTCTTCCGCCTTGCTCAGGTCGAACATCGGGATGTAGACCTCGCGGAACTGCTCGGGCTTCACGCTCTGTTTGACGATCGCGTCGATCTCTTCGTCGCTCGGCCAGATATCTTTCAGGGTCACCGGGTTGCCGTCTTTGTCGTGACCCAGCACATCTTTTTCGATATCGAAGCGGATGGTGCCGGCAATGGCGTAAGCGACGACCAAGGGCGGCGAGGCCAGGAAGGCCTGCTTGGCGTACGGATGGATACGGCCGTCGAAGTTGCGGTTGCCGGACAGCACGGCGGTGGCGTAGAGGTCGCGGTCAATGACTTCCTGTTGGATTTTGGGATCCAGCGCGCCGCTCATGCCGTTACAGGTAGTGCAGGCAAAGGCGACCACGTCGAAGCCCTGTTGCTGCAGTTCCGGCAGTAGCTTGGCTTCTTCCAGGTACATTTTCACGGTCTTGGAACCCGGCGCCAGGGAGGTTTTCACCCAGGGCTTACGGGTCAGGCCAAGCTTGTTGGCGTTGCGCGCGATCAGGCCTGCGGCAATCATGTTCCGCGGGTTGCTGGTGTTGGTACAGCTGGTGATCGCGGCAATGATCACCGCGCCGTCGGGCATTTGGCCTTCTTTTTCCTCCCACTTCTCTCTCCAACCTTCTTGGGCAATGCCACGGTTGGCCAGTTCGGACACCGGCAGCAGTGCGTGCGGGTTGGACGGGCCGGCCAGGTTGCGGCCTACGGAGGAGAGGTCGAACTTGAGTACGCGCTCGTATTCGGCGTTCTTCAGGCTGTCTGCCCAGAGGCCGGTTTCTTTCGCGAACTTTTCTACCAGGGCTACTTGCTCATCGTCGCGGCCGGTGAGCTTGAGGTAGTCGATAGTCTGCTCGTCGATGGCGAACATGCCGGCGGTGGCGCCGTATTCCGGCGTCATGTTGGCGATGGTGGCGCGGTCGCCCAGGCTCAGGCTGGAGGCTCCTTCGCCGAAGAATTCGAGATACGCACCCACTACGCGCTCGCGGCGCAGGAATTCGGTCAGGGCCAGCACCATGTCGGTACCGGTGATACCGGGCTGCAGTTTGCCGGTCAGCTCGACGCCGACGATGTCGGGCAGGCGCATGTAGGAAGCGCGGCCGAGCATGACGCTCTCGGCTTCGAGGCCGCCCACGCCTACTGAAATGACGCCCAGCGCATCCACCATCGGGGTGTGGCTGTCGGTGCCGACGCAGGTATCCGGGAAGGCGACCCCATCTTTGACCTGTACCACCGGAGACATTTTCTCCAGGTTGATCTGGTGCATGATGCCGTTGCCGGGCGGGATCACATCGACGTTCTCGAACGCAGTCTTGGTCCAGTTGATGAAGTGGAAGCGGTCCTCGTTGCGGCGCTCTTCCACTGCGCGGTTCTTTTCGAACGCGTCTTTTTCAAAACCGGGGTGTTCGACGGCCAGGGAGTGGTCGACGATCAGCTGGGTCGGCACCACCGGGTTTACTTTGGCCGGGTCGCCACCCTTCTCTGCAATAGCATCGCGCAGGCCGGCGAGATCCACCAGTGCAGTCTGACCGAGAATATCGTGGCAGACAACGCGGGCCGGGAACCAGGGGAAGTCCAGTTCGCGCTTGCGCCCGATAATCTGTTTCAGGGCATCGGTGAGCTGCTCGGGCTCACAGCGGCGCACCAGGTTTTCGGCCAGGATACGGGAGGTGTAAGGGAGTTTTTCGTAGGCACCCGGCTTGATTTTTTCGACCGCCTCACGGGTGTCAAAAAAGTCGAGGTCTGTGCCGGGGAGTTTTTTGCGGTATTCGGTATTCATGAAAAATCAGACTCGAATAAAACTTGGAGTATTTAGCCGTCATCCCGGCGCAGGCCGGGATCCAGGGCGGAGGTAATCAAGACCTCGGCACTGGATACCGGATCAGGTCCGGCATGACGAAGAGAAAACATATTTGTATCCATCGTCATCCCGGCGCAGGCCAGGATCCAGAGCGGAGGTAATCAAGACCTCGGCACTGGATACCGGATCAGGTCCGGCATGACGAAGAGAAAACATATTTGTCTCCATCGTCATCCCGGCGCAAGCCGGGATCCAGAGCGGAGCTAATCAAAGCCTCAGCACTGGATACCGGATTAGGTCCGGCATGACGAAGGGCAAGCATATTTATATCCATCGTCATCCCGGCGCAGGCCCGGATCCAGAGCGGAGGTGATCAAGACCTCGGCACTGGATACCGGATCAGGTCCGGCATGACGAAGGGCAAACATATTTATATCCATCGTCATCCCGGCGCAGGCCGGGATCCAGAGCGGAGGTAATCAAGACCTCGGCACTGGATACCGGATCAAGTCCGGCATGACGAGGGGAAAACATATCTGTATCCATCGTCATCCCGACGCAGGCCGGGATCCAGAGCGGAGGTAATCAAGACCTCGGCGCTGGATACCGGATCAGGTCCGGCATGACGAAGGGAAAACATATTTGTATCCATCGTCATCCCGGGAAGGGTCTGTGCCGCTCAGGGTCCGACACGGGGATCCGGTCTGTGACTACCGTGCCTATCAGCCTCGCTCGGCGATCGGCGTAACTTTGCGCAGCTCCGGTCCGATGTACTCGGCGCTCGGGCGAATGATGCGGTTGTCGGCGCGCTGCTCGAACACATGGGCGGCCCAGCCGGTTACGCGGGACATCACGAAGATCGGCGTAAACAGCTTGGTGGGGATGCCCATGAAGTGATACGCGGAAGCGTGGAAGAAATCAGCGTTACAGAACAGCTTCTTCTCGCGCCACATCACCTCTTCGCAGCGTACGGAAACCGGGTACAGCACCTCGTCACCGACGTCGGCGGCCAGCTTCTCAGACCATTGCTTGATGATAGCGTTGCGCGGGTCGGACTCGGTGTAGACCGCGTGGCCGAAGCCCATAATCTTTTCCTTGCGCTCCAGCATGCCGAGCAGCTCTTTTTCTGCTTGGTCGGCAGAAGAGAAACGCTCGATCAGTTCCATGGCCGCTTCATTGGCGCCGCCGTGCAGCGGGCCGCGCAGGGAGCCGATGGCACCAGTGATGCAGCTGAACAGGTCAGACAGGGTGGAGGCACAAACGCGCGCGGTGAAGGTAGACGCGTTGAACTCGTGCTCGGCGTACAGAATCAGGGACACGTTCATGACCTGCTCGTGCAGCGCATTCGGCTTCTCGCCGCGCAGCATGTGCAGGAAGTGCCCGCCGATGGAGTCATCCTCGGTTTCGGTTTCGATGCGCACGCCATCGTGGCTGTAGCGGTACCAGTAGCAGATGATCGACGGGAACGCGGCCAGCAGGCGGTTGGCGCGATCCTGCTGCTGGTCGAAGGACTCTTCGCCTTCCAGGTTGCCCAGCATGGAGCAGCCGGTGCGCATTACGTCCATCGGGTGGGCGTCGGCAGGGATACGCTCCAGCACTTCTTTCAGTGCCTGCGGCAGGCCGCGCATGCCCTTGAGGACGCCTTTGTAGTCAGCCAGCTGCGCCTTGGTCGGCAGCTCGCCGTAGAAAATCAGGTATGCGACTTCTTCAAACTCGCAGTTTTCCGCCAGATCCTTGACGTCGTAACCGCGGTAGGTCAGACCGGAGCCGGATTTACCCACGGTGGACAGTGCAGTCTTGCCAGCGACCTGACCACGCAGGCCAGCGCCACCCAGTTTTTTCTCAGCCATCGTTAATTCCCCTTTCAATTTAAGTTTCTACTTCGTCGTACCGGACCTGATCCGGTATCCAGTGCAGAGGCCTGATCTGCCTCCTTAACTGGATCCCGGCCTACGCCGGGATGACGGTTGGGTACATTTACGTTACTACGTCGTCATGCCGGACTTGATCCGGCATCCAGTGCTGAGGTTCTGATCACCTCCGCGCTGGATCCCGGCCTGCGCCGGGATGACGATTGGGTTCAAACACATTTTCACTTCGTCATGCCGGACCTGATCCGGTATCCAGTGCTGAGGCTTTGATTACCTCCACTCTGGATCCCGGCCTGCGCCGGGATGACGGTCTGTACAAATACGTTTCCCTTCGCCATGCCGGACTTGATCCGGCATCCAGTGCTGAGGTTCTGATCACCTCCGCGCTGGATCCCGGCCTGCGCCGGGATGA
>NZ_JAJSAQ010000001.1:0-133896 GCF_021729075.1 Microbulbifer guangxiensis | reverse complement strand
CGATTGGGTTCAAACACATTTTCACTTCGTCATGCCGGACCTGATCCGGTATCTAGTGCTGAGGCTTTGATTACCTCCACTGTGGATCCCGGCCTGCGCCGGGATGACGGTTAGTACAAATACGTTTTCCCGTCGTCATGCCGGACCTGATCCGGTATCCAGTGCTGAGGCTTTGATTAGCTCCGCTCTGGATCCCGGCCTGCGCCGGGATGACGGTCTGTACAAATACGTTTCCCTTCGTCATGCCGGACCTGATCCGGCATCCAGTGCTGAAGCTTTGATCGCCTCCGCTCTGGATCCCGGCCTGCGCCGGGATGACGATTGGGTTCAAACACATTTTCACTTCGTCATGCCGGACCTGATCCGGCATCCAGTGTTGAGGCTTTGATCGCCTCCGCTCTGGTTCCTGGCCTGCGCCGGGATGACGATGGGTGGACTAATTACTTCTTGAACAAGGCGTCGAGTTTGTCTTCAAACTCGTGGTAGTTCAGGTAGTCATACAGTTCCGCACGGGTCTGCATGGTGTCTACTACCGCCTGCTGGTCGCCGTTCTCCAGAATACTGGTGTACACGTTCTCAGCAGCCTTGTTCATGGCCCGGAAAGCAGACAGTGGGTAAAGAACCATGTCAGCGCCGGACTCAGCCAGTTCTGCCTTGTTGTAAAGTTTGGTTTTGCCGAATTCGGTGATGTTGGCGAGGATGGGCACGTTCAGTGCGTCTTTGAAAGCGCGATAGTGCTCAAGCTCGGTCACAGCCTCGGCAAAGATACCGTCGGCACCTGCCTCGATGCAGGCCTGGGCGCGCTCGATCGCCGCATCCAGTCCTTCCTGGGCGAACGCATCGGTGCGGGCCATGATGAAGAAGTCATCGTCGGTCCGTGCATCCACCGCCGCCTTGATCCGGTCGACCATCTCCTCTTTGGAAACGATCTCCTTGTTCGGGCGATGTCCACAGCGCTTCTGGGCCACCTGGTCCTCGATGTGTACCGCGGCGGCACCGGCGCGGATCATTTCCTTGATGGTACGCGCGATATTGAACGCCCCACCCCATCCGGTATCGATGTCCACCAGCAGCGGCAACTCACTGGCGGCGGTGATACGGCGCACGTCCTCAAGCACATTGTCGAGACTGGTCATGCCCAGGTCCGGAAGACCGTAGGAGGCATTGGCGACGCCGGCACCGGACAGGTAAATTGCCTTGTGACCAATGCGCTCGGCCATGATGGCACTGTAGGCATTGATGGTGCCCACCACCTGCAGTGGCTTGTTCTCGGTGAGTGCGCGACGGAAACGTCCACCGGCGGTAAGTTTCTGACTCATGGATTACCTCAGCTTTTTCTCGATGTTCTGACGCGAGGCGCGGATATGCCTGCGCATGAGGATTTCGGCCAGCTCGCCGTCGCCGGCTTCAATGGCCTCGATGATATGACTGTGTTCGTTGAAAGCCCGCTTGGCCCGGGGACTGGCCATGCCCAGCTGGTAGCGGTACATGCGCACCCGGTAATAGAGGCGGTTGCAGAGCGTGTCGATCAGCAGGTCGTTGCCGGAGGCCTGCACGATACGGAAGTGAAAGTCGAAATCCCCCTCGGGCTGGAAATAGGCTCGCCCGGCCTGCAGCTCTTCCTGCTGCTCGTGACGCGCCAGCATCTTCCGCAGCGCCTTCAGGTCTTCATCCGTCCGCTCCAGGGCCGCCAGACGGCAGGCCATTCCCTCGAGGGCTTCGCGCACATCGTATAGCTCGAGCAGGCCCCGTTCGGTGAGATCGACAACCCGGGCGCCCACATTCACCCGCCGCTCCAGAAGCCCCAGAGACTCGAGTCGCATCAGCGCCTCGCGCAGGCTGCCGCGACTGGCATTGAAGCGGCGCGCCAGCTCCGGCTCACTGACCTTGCTGCCCGCGGGAATGCGCCCTTCCACAATCTCACCCCGCAGGGTCAGAAACAGGCGCTCGGCCAGGCTCAGGTTGCTTTCGGGCAGCTCCGGCTGCCGCTCCTTCAGATCCATGCGGTACTCTCAACGTCAGGATTGTCGACAATCTAATGATCGAAGAAGCGGAATGCAAGGTTTTTCCACATGCTGACAGGGTCGCCAGATGCCAATTGTTGACATTGTTGCTGGAATCGCGACTTGAAGTGGAGCGGTAGTCTTAAAAGCCCGTTGCAGGCATAATAGCGCCCGCGCGGGCTCCAGCCGTGCCCCGCTGCCTTGAGCACTCTATGCTTTTTGATGGGTGACTGAACCGCACGGTGGTGCGGAGAAAGTCCGCACAAAGTCTATGGCTGCCGGTATCCGGATTATTTGAGTTATGCCGAAGAGTATCATCAGGCGCTGGCTGCCGACTCCCGATCAGGTTCGCGCCAACAAGGGCCTGAGATTTTTCGGCAGCCTGCTCCACGATCCCAACCTCTTCCATCTGAACAGGCACTCCGTGTCCGTCGCCTTTGCTGTGGGCGTCTTCACCAGCTTCCTCCCCCTGCCCGGGCAGATGGTCATTGCTGCCCTGCTGGCGCTGTGGTTCCGCTGTAACCTGCCACTGTCCATGATCCTCGTGTGGATCAGCAACCCGGTCACCATGCCGGCCATCTTCTATTCCACCTACAAACTCGGCGCCTGGATCCTCGGCACGCCGCCGCTGGACTTCAAGCTGGAACTGTCCTGGGAGTGGTTGACCGGAGAGGTGGGGAAAATCTGGCTGCCGCTGTTCTTCGGCTCGCTACTGGCCGGCATATTCTTCGCCGCCGTGTCCTACTTCGCCATGCAGGGACTGTGGCGGTGGCACGTGGTGAAACGCTGGAAGATGCGGATCGCGCAACGGCAATCCGCTATCGGTTGAAAAGTCAGCCTTAAGAAACCTGATCTCTATTCACAAGCCGAACCTGCCTGTCTGGGGCCGCGTACTCGTGGTACCAGTCATCGAGAAAAGTCGGCAGCTCCTCTGCGCTCAAGTCCGGTGGGATTGCCAGCCCTGGCTCCGGGCGCGACCGCCCTTCCCCCTTGCGATAGACCCGCCACCCCTGAGCCTCACGCACCAGGAGCAGGGTAAAGCGGCCGTAGATATCGAATTCAAGGCGCTCGGCCATCGTGCTCACCTACTACCTACTGCTCATTCCGCAGTGCTGCCGCCGGCTGCACGCGGCTCGCCTGCAGGGCAGGATAAAGTGTGGCAACGAGACTGAGGACAAAACCGGCCCCAACCACCAGCGCTACATCGCCCCACTGCAGCTCTGAGGGCAGGTAGTCCACCGGGTAGACGTCGGACTTCAGGAACTGGATACCGAACAGGGACTCCAGCCCCGACACCAGGTCAGTGACCGTCAGGGAGCCCAGCACGCCGAGGATGCCACCAACCACGGCGCCGACCAGCCCCACCAGGGCCCCCTGACTGACGAATGTCAGCAGGATTTCGCGGGTACTCGCCCCCATGGTGCGGAGGATGGCGATATCGCTGTGCTTGTCGATCACCACCATCACCAGGGTCGAAACCACATTGAAGGCGGCGATGGCGATGATCAGTAACACCAGCAGGCCGACCAGGTTTCGGGACATCTGGATCGCCTGGTAGAGGTTGCCGTGGGTGCTGCTCCAGTCGGTGCCGTAGAAGTTCTGCGCCGGTAACTCGTTCACCAGATCCCGCAGGACAAAATAGGAACCCAGCATATCGTGGAGGCGCAACTGGACCCCGGCTCCCGCGCCACCGCCGGCGAGGTACTGTGCCCGGGACCAGTCCACCAGCGCCAGTGAATGATCCAGTGCCGTGCCCGAATGAAACACGTCCACTACCTGGAACCCGGAGATTCGTGCGGCCCGGCGGGCACCGTCGTCACTTTCGCTACTGGGCACGATCAGCGACACATACCCGCCCGGCCCGACGCCAAGCTTTTCGGCAACGCCCTGTCCAAGGATCACCGTCGGCTCCCCGGACGATTTCAGCGCGGCCAGGCTCTCGGGTTCGAGGAAGCGACCGATATTGGAGACCTCAACAATGGTCTCGGGATTGACCCCCTGCACCAGCAGCGGGGTGACTTCCCGCCCCTTGCGGGCCAGTGCGTTGACCTGCCAGACCTCTGCCGCCGCCACCACTTCGGGACGGGCAGCCAGCTGCTGCCGCAGGGCCGGCCAGTCCATGTCTTCACTGGCGTTGTAGATGGTGGCGTGGGGCATGATGCCAAGAATGCGCTCCCGCAGCTCCCGGTCGAAGCCATTCATGACCGACATCACGACGATCATCAGCGCCACACCCAGGATCAGGCCGACCATGGAGAGGCCGGAAATAAACGAGACCAGTCCGGCCGAGTCCTCACCGCGGCGCTGGGCGCCGGCATAGCGCAGGCCGATAAAGGCAGGCAGGGGCTTAAACATGGTCACCCTGATGCCAGTCGCGCTGAAGCCTGCCATCAACCAGGTGCAGGCAGCGATCCAGTGAGGCCGCCAGGTCCGGGTCGTGGGTGACGATGACGAAGCTGATACCCAGCTCTCGATTCAGCCGGTCCATCAGCTTGTGGATTTCCCCGGCCGTGGCCCGGTCCAGGTTACCCGTAGGCTCATCCATCAGCACGCAGGCCGGTCGCGTAACCAGTGCGCGGGCAATGGCAACCCGCTGGCGCTCGCCACCTGACAACTGGGCCGGCTTGTGGGTCAGGCGCTCGCCAAGCCCGACCGCACGCAGCATCTCCGCGGCCTCCGTCCTGGCATCAGATACAGAGTGCTTGCCGATAAGCAGCGGCATGGCCACGTTTTCAAGCGCAGAGAACTCACCCAGCAGGTGGTGGAACTGGTAGACAAACCCGAGGCTGCTGTTGCGCAGCCAGCCACGCTCATTGGCATTCAGGGTGGCCAGATCCTTTCCGGCAACCCGGACCTCTCCGGACGATGGGGTGTCGAGACCACCAAGCAGGTTGAGCAATGTCGACTTGCCGGAGCCGGAGGCACCGACGATCGCCAGCCGCTCGCCCTTGGTCACCTGCAGGTCCACCCCGCACAGTACATGCAGGTCCTTGCCGCCCTGCCGGTAATCCTTTCTCAGCCCGTGACAGGCCAAAACCACTTCGCGCTGGCCCGCCACCTCACCGGGGGATTCGGCAGTTTTCAGTTCCACTTCGCTATTCATCTATATCCCGGTTTCCCGATTATTCGTTGCTTTTTATGGCACTCGTTTTATGACGCTCGTTCGCGATTCACTCGTAACGGAGTGCTTCCGCGGGCTGGATCTGCGAGGCTCTCCAGGCCGGGAACAGCGTCGCCAGCAGGCTCATCAGAATAGCGGCCGTCAATACGATGACCGCGTCCGCAGTGCGGAATTCGGACGGCAGGAAGCTGACAAAGAACACGCGCGGATCGAAAATCTTCGCACCCAGCAGGTTCTCCACCCAGCTCACCATCTCCGTCAGGTTGAAGGCGATCAGCGTGCCGATGACGGCGCCGCTCACCGCACCGATGATGCCGATCGCACTGCCCTGCACCACGAACACCGACATGATCTGACGCGAGGTCAGGCCCAGGGTGCGCAACACGGCGATGTCCGAGCGCTTGTCGGCCACCATCAGCACCAGCGCGGAAACGATATTGAATGCTGCCACCGCGACAATAATCATCAGCATCAGCGTGACGACGGTCTTCTCCATCTTCACCGCCTGGAAAAGGCTGCCCTGGGACTGGCTCCAGTCCTCGCCGGAAAAGCCCTCGCCCAGCCCCTCCGCATAGGTTGGCACGCGACCGAGGGCGTTATTCATATCGTCAAAACGCAGCTGCAATCCCTGGACCTTCCCCGGCATTCGCAGCAAACGGGCGGCGTCCTCGATGTTCACCAGCGCCACGCCCTGGTCTACCTGGGCACCGACCGAAAAAATACCGGCAACGGTAAAGCGCTTGGTGCGGGGGAAGATTCCCGCCGGGGTAACGACCACCTCCGGTAGGGTCAGGACGACGCTGTCACCAACAATGGCATTCAGTTGCCGGGCGAGAATCCGCCCAAGCACGATGTTGTAACTGCGCGGCTGCAATGCGTCGAGGGAGCCGCTGACCATATGCTCCCCCACCGTGGACACGTCCCGCAGCGCCACCGGATCGACCCCCTGGAACTCCACTCCATGGCTGGAGCCACCCGCCCCCAGCAGGGCAAAGCCTTTCACGAACGGACTGGCCGCCTCGACATGGGGTTGCTGCCGCAGGGATCGGGCGATGCCCTGCCAATCTTCCAGTCCACCTGCCCGCTCGACGAAACCGTGGGGTACCACGCTGAGGATGCGGGTCTTGAGTTCGCGATCAAAACCGTTCATCACCGACGTGACAACGATCAGGGCCATGACGCCCAGGGCCATCCCCAGTAGCGAGAAGCCGTTGATAAAGGAAATGAACTGCTGACGGCGGCGTGCAGCCACGTAGCGCAGTCCGATATAGAGGGGAACAGGTTTTAGCATAGAGGCGATTTAAGCGGAAAAACGCCAATAAATCCAAGCATTTGGGCAGATTCCTCTGGAGTGACAGGCTTTGGGCCGCAAATCTCAGCGCGGGTTCCGCTGTGCCAGTTTTTCCCGTACCCGGTCTAGCTCCTCTTCCGTCCAGCCCTCCGGCTCGGTCAGGGCCAGCCAGGCATCGAGATAATCCGCCGGCGCATAGCTATGGCCGAACCCTTCCGGTGCGATACCGGCATGCATGTCGGCCGCCAGCTGGAGCATGGTCACTATCGGATACCATTGAAGATCCGGCGAGACATCCGGCCCACGGGGCTTGCCCATCCACGCTGGCTTGCGCAGTGCCGCCTCCGGCTCGAAAAAGACAATGGGATCACTGGCGTGCTGGAGGTACGCGATGCGGAAGCTTCCCCAAGGGACACTTCCCCGCTCATAGCCGCCACGCTGGTTGCCGAAGCGGATTACCGCGCCGTCGCGAAACAGTGGCAGCCAGGCCGGTGAACCGGGGTCCCGGTTCCTGGTGACGTCCCGCCAGGTATCGCTCCGGAACGGCGGGCCGGTCCAAAGGGCCCCCTGAAAGGGGTTATCGATGATGTCATACAGATCAAACGAGCGATCGGAATTGAGCGCCCCGAGGCTGAGACCGAACAGGTACAACCTTGGCCTGGCGTCCCGGGGCAGCTGGCGCCAGTAACCGTAAACCTCCCGGAACAGTGCCCTGGCCGTCTCCACGCCATAGGCCCCCTCGGTCATCAGCGCAATCGGGCTCGGCAGATAGGAGTACTGCGCCGCCACACTGGCGATGTCGCCCCGATGCAGGAACTCCACGGAATTGATGCCGCCCGGATCCACCCACCCGGTACCCGTCGGCGTGATCAGCACCAGCACGGAGCGATCGAAGCCGCCGACTCTTTTCAGCTCCTCAAGAGCAAGTGCAGCGCGCTCTTCAGGCGTCTCAGCGGCGTTGAGACCGACGTAGACCCGAATCGGCTCCTGTGCTTCGCCGCTGACCTCCGCAATTTCATCAGCGGTCGGCCCCAGCGCCAGGTAGCGGCGCCCCTGATGCCCCATGGTCTGCCATTCCACCAGGGAGCCGGGTCCGCCAGGCTTCCAGGACTGTTTCGGCGCAGGCAGGTCCGGTTCCATTCTTGCATCGAGCTTGCGGTAGGTTGCATCTGTGGCTCGCAACGCTGCAGACAGAACCACATCGTCGGTAATCGCCCAGAAAACGGTTACGGCAGCGAGCAGGCCGAACAGGATGGAAAGGCGTCGCGGGACACGCTCCTCAAGACTGGCGGCAAGAAACCGAAAGGTGCGTCGGAACAACCTCGCCAACCCGAGGACAACCAGAAACACCAAAACCGCAATCAGCGCGATCGTGACCGGCCTGACGCCGGAGACCGGTTCCATCCCCATCTGGCTTCGCACCGAATTCTGCCAACCGGTGGCCTGCCACAGAAACCCAAGTAGCAGTAACAGGCAGATCGCTACAGCCACCCAGTGCAGCCGCTGCCGCAGCTTTCCCGCAGGCACCGGTAATTCCAGCGCAGACCAGAGCCAGGACAGAAAACATCCCACGCCATACCCCGCTGCCAGTGAAAAGCCGGAGATGGCGCCCTGCACCACATCCGTGCGTGGTATGAGCGACGGGGTCAGAGAAAAGGCAAAGAAGCAGGCCCCGAAAAGCAGCCCCAGTGTGGATAGTGAGAGTACCCGTCGCATTCCATACCGCCTCATTTGTCGGGAGTTACGCCTGCCCAAAGTATAGAGACCAGGGCATTGCGGACCTCTAACCATCCATTCCGCTGCCCACGGAAAACGTGATACATTCCAGAAACTGGCGCGCCACTTCTGCTTTAATGGCTGCCACTTTGAGAAAAAGTAATCCCGGAGAGGAACCCATGCGCAAGTCCACCTTCCAACTGCTGGCCCCCGCTGCCTTTGCCGCCCTGCTTGGCACCAGTGTCGCCTGCGCAGAGGAACTAGAAATTCCCGTGGGCGAACAGGGAAAGGAAACCTATATCGAAAACATCCGGGGCCTGAAGAAAGATGAGGTGAGCGCGCGTCTCGGGGAGCCCCTCGGCATTCAGGGGCCGGTAGGCGATCCCGCCATCACCCGCTGGGAGTACCAGGATTTTTATGTGTATTTCGAGTGGGACACGGTGCTGCACACGGTGCGCAAGCCACAGGGCTGAACATCGCACAACTCACGATAACACCACATATCCCTGAGGCCGCTGCCGCAAGTCCCGGCGCGGCCGACCTCAGCTAGCCCTTCCCAGCAATACAAACCTGCCGAAAGCCCGCAGCCATAAACGGGATCATCCGGTCATAGGCGGACTTGAAGTCGTGGGACTCACAGGCTCCCCCCGAGAGGATGTCGATCCGCCCGGTGTCGGCGAAGGTGAGTGACAGGGCACCGGAAAGGTTGTGATAGCACCAGAAGATATCCCTGGCGGGGGCGTCGGGGAAGCATCGCTGCATGGCAGCGGTGAACTCCCGCACCAGCTTGTCGAAATGCTTGCCGATCATTTTCTTACCCCAGACCGGCGAGTTGTTGACGTAGGCAATCAGTGCGCAGTAGTTACGCCAGCCCCGATCCTCGCTTTCCTGCGCGATCTCCAGCGGTCGCAGGAAAGCCTCGATGACCTTCTCGATGGAAGGCGGGTTCGGCGCCGCCTCTTCCTCTGCACTGCGCAATGCATCCAGGCGCGCCTTGTTGAGGATCTCGCCGCGGCGCCTCAATACCGCATCAAACAGCTGTAATTTCGGGCCAAAGTAATAGCTGGTCAGAGCCACGTCGACCCCTGCCTGACGGGCGATCTGACGCAGCGTCACCCCGTCGAACCCGGAGGTGGCAAACAATTCTTCCGCGGCGTCGAGAATCTTCTCGCGGCGCTCCTGGGTTCTTGGCGAGGCGTCCGCGCCCCTGCCCGACTTCGAATCCACGGTAACTTCGGCCATTGATCTGCCCAATCCCCATAGAGTGCGACAGAATACTGCACCCCTTGACACTTCAACAAGCGTTGAATCTAATCATCCGAACGCCCCCGCATTCGCGGATCATCTAATGGCCATAACAATAATTGGGGTGAGCGATGAGTGCCGAACTATTCAAATACCTGTGCCTGGCAGCTTACGGTCTGGCAACACTGTGGCTTTCCTGGATCGGGATGCGCAAGACCCGCGATATCCGCGGCTTTGCCATCGGCAACCGGGATATGAACCCCTATCTGATCGGCATCACTACCGCCGCCTCAGTGGCCTCGACCGCAACCTTTGTCATCAATCCCGGCTTCGTCTACGTGCACGGCCTCTCGGCTTTCATTCATTATGCCGTGGCCGGCGGTGGCGGGATCATCACTGCGCTGCTGGTGCTCACCCGGCGCTTCCGCGCCCTGGGCGAAGATGGCGGCGCCATCACGGTGCCGGACTGGATCTACAGGCGCTACCAGAGTAGATCGCTCGCCCTGTTTTTCGCCCTGATCAACCTGATGTCCCTTGCCTTCGTGGTGCTGATTCTCGTGGGTTGCAGCCTGTTGCTCGCACAACTGTTCCCTGTCAGCCAACAGACTGCGCTGGTGCTCATCGCCCTGTTCGTATTCAGTTACGTGTTGATGGGTGGCACCTACGCACACGCCTACACCAACACATTGCAAGGCGTCATGATGCTGGCAATCTCCCTGCTGATCTTTGCTACCGGCTGGCACTACTTTGACGGCGCCCCCATCACAGCACTCAAATCGGTCAGCACGGATTGGGCGGCCTGGGCCAATCCCGGCAGTGAACTCTATTTCAGTTTCTTCTCGGTTTTCGGCAGCGGCTTCCTGATCACTTTTGCCCTGATGCTGCAGCCCCACATCCTTACCAAGATGCTGTACCTGAAAGGGGATGGCGATGTCGGGCGTTTTGTCGGGACCACAGCGGTGGCCATTGTCTGCTTCATGCTGATGCTGTTTGTCGGCTTTTACGCGCGCCTGAGCGGGCTCGAGGTCCCGCAACAGGACGCTGTGGTGGCGAGCTATATCGCTGCGGAATTTAGCACCAGTACCTCGGGCCAGTACCTGCTCGCCTTTATCGGCATCACCCTCCTGGCCGCGGGTATGTCGACCCTCGACGGCATCCTGGTGGCGCTGTCGGCAATGGTGGTCCGGGATATTTACCAACCCCTTTCAGGAGGACGCCCGTTCCGGGAGGGGCGTGGACTCATGCTGTCGAGGATCGTGCTGGTGGTCATCGGGGTCAGCGCCGTGTGGATGGCCTATGATCCACCGGAGCTTGTCGGGCTTTTCGCCCAGAAAGGCGTCTATGGGCTTGGGGCTGCCTCACTGGTACCGGTGCTGTTCGGTATCCTGTGGAAGGACGCCGCGCCTGCCTGGCAGGTTGGCAGTGCTGCCTTCATCGCCCTTGCCGCCCACCTGCTATTCACGTTCGTGGCGGGCATATCCAATCCATCCATTTCCGCCGCCTACGGCATTCTGATCTCGGTAGCCTGGTTCCTCGCGGTACAACTATGGCGTGTCGCAGGAGCTTCCCGAGGGGTTTCCATCGCAGGTGGCGCGCAATCCAGCACAGATTTCAACACTCGATGAATTTCAGGCTTGACAGCTCAACAGTTGATGAGTTTCCCTTAAAGTGAATTCAACAACTGTTGAGTTTCAGCGGCGGCAAGCCGTACTCACCGCCCTGCTCAATAACGATAAAAAGCGATGAAAGAGGGTTTACCCGTGAGCAAGTCAAAACACCATTTCCTGCAGCCTCTCGCTGCAGCCGTGGGCATCAGCTTCACCCTGGGCGCCGTCGCCCAGGAATCCGAAAATACCGGTGCACTCGAAGAGGTTGTGGTCACCGCGCGCAAGCAGGCTGAAAACCTGCAGAAGGTGCCTGTCGCCGTCACCGCCCTGAGCGAATCGCAAATGCAGGAGCTGGGCATCACGCGCCTGGACCAGGTTGCCAAGCAGACGCCCAACGTAACCCTGGAAGCCAGCCGCGCCACCAACTCGACCCTGACCGCCTATATCCGTGGCGTCGGTCAGCAGGATCCGCTGTGGGGGTTTGAACCCGGCGTGGGTGTCTACATCGACGACATCTACTTTGCCCGTCCGCAGGCCGCACTGCTGGATGTCTATGATGTTGCGCGTATCGAGGTCCTGCGCGGCCCACAGGGCTCCCTGTACGGCAAAAACACTATCGGTGGCGCCATCAAGTATGTGACCAAGAGCGTTCGTGACAGCTCCCCCCTGTCCGTCAAGGCAGCGGTTGGCAGCTATAACCAGCGCGATCTGAAAGTCTCCGCCAACACCGAGGTTATTGCCGACAAGCTCTGGGTCGGCGGTGCCGTAGCCAGCCTCAACCGCGACGGCTTTGGCGAATATCTTGGCCCCGTCAATGAAGGCGAAGAGAATTACAACAAAGATTCCCTCGCTTATCGGCTCTCCGCCGAGGCACAACCCACGGATAATTTTTCCGTGCGCCTCGACATGGACAAAACCAGTGATGATTCCAACAATCGCGGCGGCTACCGCATCTCTGATGAATTCGTCACCGGCGCCGCGCCACTGAACAATGTTTTCGACACCCGCTCCGGTATCGATCCGAGCCAGAAAGTAGAAAACGAAGGTGCATCCCTGACCCTGACCTGGGATATGTCGGACTCAATGACACTGAAGTCCATCACTGCCCAGCGCGAGGGCAGCACCCTGACCAGTATCGACTTTGACACCCAGCAACTAAGCCTGGTGGAGGCGCCACAGACCCGCTATACCGACGAACAGTTCAGCCAGGAACTGCAGTTGACATACAGTGGCGATCGTTTCAGCGGCGTTGCCGGTCTCTACTATTTCGATGGTGAAGCCACCGGTGCTTTTGATCTCGATGTATTCAAGTCGCTCTTTGCCGACGGCGCGGGTAACCCACTGATAGGCACCCGCACTATTGGTGGCGTGAGTACCAAGAGCACCGCGCTCTATGCCCAGGGCACCTATGCCATCAACGAGCAGTGGTCGGCGACGGTTGGTGGCCGCTATACCAAGGATGAAAAGTCTACTGACTCCTTCTTCTCTTCCTATAACGCTACGGCTGGAATCGGCGACTTCAACAACCAGCTGGTTGCCTCAGACTTCACCCGTAATCCGGAGTGGAGCGAATTCTCTCCGCGTGTGGGACTGGAGTATGACGTCAACCAGGACGTGATGTTGTTTGCCTCTTTTGCTGAGGGCTTCAAGAGCGGTGGCGTCGACCCGCGTGCCAACCTGTTGGGCAACCCCAACTCCGGCGATCCCTTCGATCCGGAAACTGTCGGCACCATTGAACTCGGCATGAAGAGCCAGTTGCTGGATGGTCGCCTGCGACTCAATGTAACCCTGTTCAACAACGATTATGATGACCAGCAGGTAACTACCAGTATCCTGATCGACAGCGATGGCGACGGCAATGCCGAGAGCTTCGCCGGCCAGGTCGTCAATGCCGGTAAGGCCAGCGCGCAGGGTCTTGAGATTGAGTCCATCGCAGCGCTCACAGACAACCTGCGGGTGAATTTCACCTACGGCTACATCGATGCGGAGATCGAGGAATTCATTACCATCGACCCTGCCACCCTGGCCCCGATCAATATTGCCGATCAGCGCGTGGTCTCGAACACCCCGGAAAATACGGTCAACCTGGGGATCTCCTATGACATGGAGGCATTTGGCGGGCTGCTGATGCTGAACACCAACGCCTCTTACCGCAGTGATATCTACCTGTTTGAAACGGCATCGCCCATCGACCAGGAGGGTTATACCGTGGTCGATGCCAATGCCCTCTGGACCAGTGCCGGTGAGCGCTGGACAGTGGGTTTACACGGTAAGAACCTGGCCGACGAGGAGTACCGGGTGGCCGGCTACAACTTCCCGACACTCGCCAACAGCATCATCGGCTACTACGGCGACCCGAGAATGATCACGGCTTCTCTCTCCTATCAGTTCTGATCATTCATCTGCTTGCGCGGGGGTCACACCCCGCGCGTTTTTGAGGTACCCGATCCATGACCATGTATCGTGAAATTCGCTATAACAGCGCCGATGGCCTGACCCTGTATGCCCGGGATTACGTTCGTCCGTCCACCGAACAGGCACCTCTAGTCCTCTGCCTGCACGGGCTCACACGCAACTCAGCCGATTTTGAAGACATTGCCCTGCACCTGGCGGAAAAATATCGAGTGGTCGTACCAGACCAGCGCGGCCGTGGCCTGTCCGACTGGGACAGCAATTCCGCCCGCTACCAGTTGCCCACTTATGTGGCCGATACGTTCAGCCTCCTCCGGCACCTGGATATCGCTGAGGCAAGCATCATCGGCACCTCCATGGGCGGTTTGATGGCGCTGCTGATGCACAGCAGCCAGCCAGAGCTGATTAAAGCCGTGGTATTGAATGACGTAGGGCCTGAAATCCACCCCGCCGGCCTGGCGCGGATTCGCGGCTATGTGGGGAAAACCAGGCCAGCCGAAAACTGGCCCGATGCCATCGCTACGGTGGAGCAACTGAACCGTGTTGCCTTCCCGGACTATAACGAGGAAGACTGGGTGCGGATGGCAAAGCGGCTCTATCACGAAGACAACAACGGAGTACCGGTCCTCGCCTACGACCCGGCACTGGCGGCACCGATGGAGCAGGATGTCAGCACTGCCGTGCCACCGGACCTGTGGCCGCTGTTTGAAGGGCTGGGGGAAACTCCGGCACTCGCCTTGCGGGGGTCCCTATCCGACATTCTCTCTGCAGACTGCTTCACTGCCATGCAACGGCGACTGCCAGGACTGAAGGCAGTGACGATTCCGCAGCGCGGTCACGCCCCGGACCTCAGTGAGCCCGAATCGATTGGAGCCATTGACCGCTTCCTCAATGCCCATACGGGGGAGCATTGATGCAACCGGACACCGTACTAATCACTGGCGGCGGCCACACCCGTTTTGGCGCACACAGCCAGCGAGACCAAGTGACCGGTGATCGCAGTGACAGCTATCCACTGGAACAGATGCTCGCAGACGCTACCGAAGAAGCCCTGATGGAAGCCGGTCTCGAGGCCAGTGCCATCGACAGTGTTTTTGTCGGTAGCTGCTCCCCCGGCGCTTTTGCCCAACAGGAGTTACTCGGGCCATTGGTTCTGCAGCAGCAACCCGGGCTGCGTTTCAAGGCGGTGCATCAATCTACCGCTGCCTGCGCCTCATCCTCCATGGCACTGCACGCAGCCGCAGACGCCCTGCAGTCCGGTCGCATTCGCACCGCGCTGGTATTGGGCATTGAAAAGATGACACTGCTCAGCACCCCAGCGGTTACCGAAATACTCGGCCGTTGCTCCTACTGGCCTGAGGAATCCGCCCGAGACATCACCTTCCCGGGACTTTTTGCCAGGCTCGGGGATAGCTACCGGCAACGACATGGCATCAGCACAGAGCGGTATCGCGAAATGCTTGCCACCGTCGCCGCCATGAATTATCGCCGCGGCATTCACAATCCCCTGGCGCAATTTGGCCCCGGCAGCCTCCCTCAAACCGCAGGGCTGCTCTCGGCCCAGGCCATTCTCGACCTTCCGCAAGAAAAGAATCCGGTCATCGCAGCCCCGCTCCACCTGCACGACTGCTCCCCTATCAGCGATGGGGCAGTGGCACTGGTACTGGTGCGTGCCGACAGCGGCCTGAAAGACGCCACCTCTGTGGCACTGCGCGGGCGCGCCATCTCAACAGACTACCTGCCACTGTCGCGACGACCTGCCCTGCACAAACTGGAAGGGGCCTACGACTCGGCCAGCAGAGCCTACCGGGAGTCAGGCATTACCCAGGCCGACCTGGATCTGGTGGAGGTCCACGATTGCTTTACCAGCAATCAGCTACTTTGCATCGAAGCCCTGGGGCTGAGTGACGAGGGCTGCGCCGGCGAGGATTATCTTGCCGGGGAGTATGGCGAGGATGCCCGCTGCCAGATCAATCTCTCCGGTGGATTGAAGTCCAAGGGACACCCCGTCGGCGCGACCGGGGCTTCAATGCACTACTTCGCCTACCGGCAGCTGATCGGCCGCCCGGTGGGTACGGCCCACCCGGGCAACCCGGAACTGGCGGCGGTGCTGAATATTGGCGGCAGTGGTGTCGTCAACTGCACCACCGTTCTCCAGGCTGTATGAACATCAAAGTGCAGGATAAGAATAATGACATTGCATCCGCTCAGAGACATGGAACGCTGGACTACCCCCCAGGTGTTGGCCCACTGGGCCAGAACGACAGCGGATAAAACCGCGATCACGTTTATCGACGGACCGAGTCTCACTTACGGAGACATCCACCAACGCTCGCTGCAGATCGCTTCAGGCCTTCGCAATGCGGGCATTGAGCCGGGAACAAAGGTGGCCACCCTGCTCCCCAACGGATTGGAGTTCTGCGAAACCTGGTGGGGTTGCCACCAGGCCGATGCTGTCCTGGTGGGGCTGAACACCGAACTGCTGGGGAGCTTTCTGGTCCACGCGCTGAACCTCAGCGAAGCCAGGGTCCTGGTCTGCAGCCCAGGGCAGCTGGAGAAAATCTTCCCGGTAATCACTCAACTGGACACTCTGGAGCGGATCTTTGTTACCGGTACTGTCCCGGCCGATGCACAAAATCGCCTGGACATCCCCCTCGATCACTTCGAGCGCTTGCGTGGCGAGGTTACGGAAGCACCGGTATCGCAGGCGACCTTTCAGGATCTGGCAGGGTTGATGTTCACCTCTGGCACCACAGGCCCCTCCAAGGCCGTGATGATGCCCCATGCCCATTGCTACCTGTACGGACTCGGCACCATCGACAATCTGGAATTCCGCCAGGACGACACTTACTACATCAACATGCCACTGTTTCACTGCAACGCCCTGTTCATGCAGCTTTATGCCTGCCTGATCAATGGTGCCACCGCAGTCATTCGTGAAAAATTCAGTGCCTCGCGCTGGCTGGCCGACATCCGGGAGCACCGCGCTACCCACACCAACCTGCTTGGCGTGATGACTGAGTTTGTGGACCAGCAACCCGGGGTCGCCGATGAGCGCGAACATCAGCTTCGGGTCATTGCCGCAGCGCCGGCAGCGCCGACCTTCATCGAGCGCTTTCAGCGCCGCTTCGGTGTCCGCATGATCGAGCTGTATGGCATGTCCGAAGTCAACATTCCCCTGTTCACGCCACTGGCTGCACCCCGCCCCAGCAGCTGCGGCAAGCCCTATGAGCGCTACTTCGAGGTGCGAATCGCCGACCCGGCGACGGACCTGCCTGTTCCAGCCGGAGAGGTTGGCGAAATCCAGGTGCGCCCCAGAGTCTCGGCCGGATTCATGAGCGGCTACTACCGGATGCCGGAAAAAACACTGGAGGCGTGGAAAAACCTGTGGTTCCACACCGGGGACGCCGGCCGCATGGATGCAGATGGCTACTTCTACTTTGTCGATCGCCTGAAAGACTGCATCCGCCGGCGCGGCGAGAACATTTCATCCTTCGAAGTGGAGACTGCCCTGCTGAGTTATCCCGGTATCCAGGAGTGTGCGGTCATTGCCGTACCCGCAGATATCGAGGGCGGGGAGGACGAGGTCATGGCGATTATCGTCAGCGACAAGCATCTTGACCCTGCCGCGATCCTCGAACACTGCACGGAAAACATTCCCCGCTATGCGATTCCCCGGTACCTGCGCTTCGCCAAAACCGGGGATTTACCGCGCACCTCGACCAACAAGATCAGGAAAGTAGAACTCAGGGCCCAGGGAGTCACCGCCGAAACCTGTGACCTTCAGAGTGCCGGCAAAGCACCTGCAGGTACTTTGTCAGGGACCCTGAGCTGAGCCCCTACAGTGTTCAGACCAAAGGTGGAGTGCCATAAGCCTGTTGGCTCTGGTAGATTTGCCGGGAAATCTCTTCAACATACTCCCGGGTAAATCACCTATAAGGGTACAAACAATGACCAATATCCGCGCAAAGGTCCTGGCACCTGTCTTCGCGCTACTCTCAATGGCATCCCACGGCGCCCTCGCGGGCTCCTGGACCGAGGAGCGAGAGTTTGCGGGAGAGCTGGACACTTTTCTGTATGTTCCGTCCAGTGAGCCACGTATCGGCTCTGGTCGAGCGCTGATGGTGAGCCTCCACGGCTGTGTGCAGCGCAATGACACCATCCGCGAGTCGGGCAACTGGGAGGCCGTGGCGGAGGAGTACGGCATGGTCGTGGCGGTACCGCAGGCATCTGGTGAGGGCTCCTTCGGCTTTCTCGGGTGCTGGAACTTTCATGAGGGGCCCGAGGCCAGTCGCACCGAGAGTGACCAGGCGTACCTGATCGCCATGGTCGAGGAGCTACTGGGCGACGAATCCCTCAACATCGACCCGGCGCAGGTCTACCTCACGGGTCTCTCCTCTGGTGGTGGCATCGCCAACCAGCTGTGGTGCATGGCCCCGGAGATCTTTGCCGGTGTCGGTGTCAGTGCTGGCCCTACACCCGGCTCCAAAGGTGACAAGGCAGACCTGGGCTCACCTTCCGTCTCTATCGAGCAGGGCAAGCAGTACTGCCTGAACTATGCCGCACAGTCCGGAAAGGAGCCCCTGGCAGAACTTCTCAATACACAGCTGTGGAACAGTGTGCATGGCTCCGAGGACGGCATCGTTGTACCGGCCCATGCCGAACGGAGTGCGGGCATCGCGCGCACGGTTTATGCCGACTTTGCCGAGATCAATGACTGTAATGCCCAGGCCAAACCAGACCTCGAAAATGCCCAAATCTCCCAGTGGTGTGACGCCAAGGGACCAAGGGTTTCAAGCTTGCTGGTTTCGGGAATGGGCCATGCATGGCCGGCAGGTGAAGGGGTCGAAGGGTTCTTCGTGGACGGGAAGCACGTGAACTATCCGGCCTGGATTACCGAGTGGTTCTTCGCCAACAACCGTCGGGTGCAGCGAGACACTTCGGCCCAGGCCCAGTAGCGATCAGTAGAGATAAGTGGCGGTTCCGGTGGCAATCAGTTCACCAGAGTCGTTGGCCAGCTCCATCCTCGCAACGACCAGCTTGTTGCCGGTACGCAGGATGGAGCCCTGACACACGAAGTGCTCCCCCCTGCCCGGCTTGAGGTAATCCACCCGCATATCCACCGTGCCAAGCTTTGACAGCCGTTCTGCCTTTTCCTTCCAGTGGATGTCGCCCAGCCGCTGGTAGGCGGCCACCATCGCGGTGAGCCCACCCACCGTATCCAGCGCCGTTGCGATTACGCCGCCATGCAGGATGTTCTTCCAGATATTGCCGATCAGCTCCGGACGCAACTCGAAAGCGGCGGAGATAGTGAGCTGTTCCAGATCCAGCTCACGCATTTCCAGGCCGATCTGCCTGTTGAAGGGGATCTGCTCGAAGAACCCTTTTACCAGCTCGCGGAACTCCGTTGGCGACGGCTCCGTCACAGACGCATCACCCGGTTCAGGCCATCCAGCGCGGCACTGCGATAAGCCTCTGCCATGGTCGGATAGTTGAACGTGGTGTTGACGAAGAAGTCGATCACATTATTGGGTGCCGGCTGCTTCATGATGGCCTGGCCAATGTGCACAATCTCCGCGGCCTCCGCACCAAAGCAGTGGATGCCGAGAATCTCATGCGTTTCGATATGGAACAGGATCTTGAGCATACCGACACGCTCACCGGAAATCTGCGCCCTGGCGGTATGTTTGAACAGTGCCCGCCCGACTTCGTAAGGCACTTTTGCTGCGGTGAGTTCGGACTCTGTCTGGCCGACGGAAGAGATCTCCGGCAGGGTGTAAATCCCGGTGGGTGCATCCTCGATCACCCGGTGACCACGACCGGCAATGGCGGCGGCGACTGCCCTGCCCTGGTCATAGGAGGCACTGGCCAGGCTCGGCCAGCCAATCACATCTCCCACCGCGTAAATACTGTCCACGGCGGTGCAGTAGTGCTCATCGACCGTCAGCTGCCCTCGATGGTTGGCCTCGAGGCCCACGTTTTCCAGCCCCAGTGAACCGGTGTTGCCGGAGCGTCCGTTACACCACAGGAGTGCATCGGCATGGATACGCTTACCGGACTGCATTTCCATGATCACGCCATTTTCCGTGGGCACCACTTTGGCATACTCCTCCTGGTGCCGGACGGTGACGCCCATGTCCCTGAGGTGGTAACTGAGCGCATCGGAAATCTCATCATCGAGGAATTCCAGCAGGCTGCCACGGGTGTTGATCAGGTCAACCTTGATTCCCAGTGCCGCAAAGATGGATGCGTACTCACAGCCAATCACACCGGCACCGTAAATCATCATGGAGTGCGGGGTGTGCTGCATCTCAAGGATGGTATCGCTGTCATAGACACGGGGATGATCAAAATTCACATCACCCGGACGGTACGGCCTGGACCCGGTGGCAACAACAAACCTGTCAGCCCTGATCACTTCCAAGGCGCCATCCTGAAGCTGTACTTCAATCGTGTTGGCATCGCGGAAGCGGGCTTCACCGAGAATCAGCTCGACGCGGTTTCGCGCGTAGAAACTGGTGTGCATCTCCACCTGGTAGTTGATGACTTTGTGCACCGACTCCATGACCTGCGGAAAAGACAGCCGGCAGGGTTCACCCAGGGTACGGAACACGGGCTGGGTGTTATAGCGCATCAGCTGCTTGACCGAGTGACGCAGGGCCTTGGAAGGGATCGTGCCCTTGTGCGTGCAGTTACCACCCACCGCGGGACGCTTCTCGATTACCGCCGCTCGCATGCCCTTTTTGGCCGCGCTCATGGCGGCGGCCTCTCCAGCGGGGCCGGATCCGATTACTACCAGGTCAAACTTTTGCTCTGCCATCTAACAGCTCTGATAATTCTGATTTGTTGTACTTGTATAACTTACTGGCGCTTGGTTGCGTCGTAGGCGAGGTCCGCTGCCTCTGCAAGGCGCTCCTTGCGCTCCTGCTCTTTGCGACACTCATCGTCATCGCCGCCGCAGATCGCACAATCCTGCTTCATGCCAATATTGTTGAGGCCACCACAGCTGCCCTTCAGCGGCTTGTTCTGGATGATGGCTCCGAGGGCCATACCGGTGATTACCAGCGCAACGGCGATAAACGCAAAGATATAGATCATTTCTATTCAGACCTCTTTAAAAACGGTTCGAAGGCAGTGCTGGCGACCGGCTCAAAGCCCTCGTCCGTCTTTACCAGCATATAAACAGCGAGCCCCTCCCGCTCCGCCAATTGTAACCCGGCCTCAGCGCCCATCACATTGAGGGCCGTGGCCAGGCCGTCTGCTTCCGCGCAGCTCTCCGCCAGCACCGTCACCGAGGCGAGTCGATGCTGCAGTGGGCGTCCAGTCCTCGGGTCGATACTGTGCGCGTAGCGGACGCCATCGCGCTCGTAATAATTGCGATAGTCGCCACTGGTGGCCATGGCATAGCCGCTGATCTCAACGGGCAACTGAACCACACTGCCCGAGGGAACGGGCCTCTCGATCCCGATGCGCCACCTGGCGCCCTTCGGGTTTACGCCAGCAGTGCGCAGCTCACCACCGATCTCAACGAGATAGTTCTCGATGCCCTGCTCTTCCAGCAGCTGAGCCACCCGATCGACACCGTGTCCCTTGGCGATCGCCGACAGGTCCAGTTCTACAGGCCGGGTGCGGGTCAGCCGATCCGGGTTGCGCTCGACCTGCAATGCGTCGGAGCCGACGGTCTTCAGCAGCGCGTCAATGGCGTCATCGCCCGGCGTGGTTTCCGGTTCCGGGCCCGGCCCGAATCCCCACAGGTTGACCAGGGGGCCGACCGTAATGTCGAACGCGCCTTCACTGCGCCGGAAAATATCCAGCGACAGCTCCACCACCTCAGCAAGATGACCACTGACCGGCACCGCTTCACCGACTGGCCCGCGGTTGAAACGCATCAGCTCCGAATCCGGGATGTAGGTGGACATCTCCTGATTCACGGCCTGGAGTTCGATATCGATCGCAGCCTGGAGCTGATCCCGCTCCAGGGTAGCCGGGGGGCTCACCACGGTAATGTGGTAACTGGTGCCCATGGTCGGCCCGCTCAGGCGCCAGGTATCTTCACCAGGGGTGCAACCGACGATGAAAAACAGCAGCCCGAAAAGCAAAAACAGGGCCCTGTTAACGGGCCCTGTTTTTGTTGTTGTCGGCACTCGCTTTAAGTCGAGCAGACTAATCACTGCGATCAGCCACCGAAGTCATCGAGCAGGATGTTGTCATCCTCGACACCCAGATCCTTCAGCATGTTGATCACTGCTGCGTTCATCATGGGCGGACCACACATGTAGTACTCACAGTCTTCCGGCGCCGGGTGGTCCTTGAGGTAGTTCTCGTAGACCACGTTGTGGATGAAGCCGGTGTAACCGGTCCAGTTGTCTTCCGGCTGCGGATCGGACAGTGCCACGTGCCACTGGAAGTTATCGAACTCTTCCTGCAGGCCGTTGTAGTCGTCCTCGTAGAACATCTCGCGCAGGGAACGGGCGCCATACCAGAAGCTGATCTTGCGCTTGGAGTTCAGGCGCTTGAGCTGGTCAAAGATGTGTGAACGCATCGGCGCCATGCCGGCACCACCACCGATGAAGACCATCTCGTTATCGGTTTCCTTGGCGAAGAACTCACCGAAGGGACCGTATACCTTGATCTTGTCACCCGGCTTCAGGCTGAAGACGTAAGAGGACATCTGGCCCGGGGGCACACCCTCGGTGCGCGGCGGCGGGGTGGCGATACGGATGTTGAACTTCACAACACCCTTCTCTTCCGGGTAGTTGGCCATGGAATAGGCGCGCACTACCGGCTCGGTCACCTTGGACTCCAGGTTGAAGAAACCGAAATGCTCCCAGTCACCGCGGTACTCCTCTTCGATATCGAAGTCGGAGAACTTGACGTGATGGGGCGGCGCCTCCAGCTGCACGTAACCGCCTGCACGGAAGTCGACGTTCTCACCTTCCGGAAGCTTCAGGGTCAGCTCCTTAATAAAGGTCGCCACGTTCGGGTTGGATTCCACAGTGCACTCCCACTGCTTCACACCGAACACTTCTTCCGGCACCTCAATTTCCATGTCCTGCTTTACCGCGACCTGACAGGAGAGACGCTTGCCCTGCTTCGCTTCACGCGGAGTAAAGTGGGCCGCCTCGGTCGGCAGCATGTCGCCACCACCGGAGACCACTTTACACACACACTGGGCGCAGCTACCGCCACCACCACAGGCAGAGGCCAGGAACAGGTTGTTGGCCGCCAGGGTCTGCAGCAGCTTGCCGCCAGCGGGAACAGTGAGGGTCTTCTCACCATTAACCAGGATGTTGACGTTACCGGTGTTCACCAGGCGCGAGCGGGCGACGAGAATGACCGCCACCAGCGCAATCACGATGATGGTGAACATCAAAACGCCGAGAATAATTTCCAGATTCATGCTAATGCGCTCCCCCGCTTAGATATCGATACCGCCGAAGGACATGAAGCCCAGGGACATCAGACCAACGGTGATAAAGGTGATACCCAGGCCCTTCAGGCCTTCAGGCACATCACTGTACTTGAGTTTTTCGCGGATACCGGCGAGGGCAGTAATCGCCAGCGCCCAGCCGAGGCCAGCACCGAAACCATAGGCAACACTCTCGCCGAAGTTGTACTCGCGCTCCACCATGAACAGTGATGCACCCATGATGGCGCAGTTCACGGTAATCAGCGGCAGGAACACACCCAGGGCGTTGTAGAGCGCCGGTACATACTTATCCAGGAACATCTCAAGGATCTGTACCAGTGCGGCGATTACGCCGATGTATGACAACAGGCCCAGGAAGCTCAGGTCCACATCCGGATAACCTGCCCACGCCAGTGCACCATCCTTCAGCAGGTAGGTGTAGATCAGGTTGTTCACCGGCACGGTGAGCGTCAGTACGAAGATGACCGCCACACCGAGGCCGATGGCCGCATCCACCTTCTTGGACACCGCCAGGAAGGTACACATGCCCAGGAAGAAGGCCAGCGCCATGTTCTCAACGAAGACGGCCCGGACAATCAGAGAAATATAATGTTCCACTTATCAGGCCTCCTGCGCTTTGGTGTTCGGCGCAATCTTGAACTCTTCTTCTTCCACCTGCGCCGGCTTCCAGGTACGGATCGCCCAGATGAACAGGCCGATCAGGAAGAAGGCGCTGGGCGGCAGCAGCAGCATACCGTTGGGCACATACCAGCCACCGTTGTTCACGGTTTCCAGGATGGTGACACCCAGCAGCTTGCCGGCACCGAACAGTTCACGAATGAACGCCAGGCCGATCAGAATCACGCTGTAGCCGAGACCGTTGCCCAGGCCGTCAAAGAAGCTGGCCACCGGGCCATTCTTCATCGCGAACGCTTCCGCACGGCCCATTACGATACAGTTGGTGATGATCAGGCCGACGAATACTGACAGCTGCTTGGAGATGTCGTATGCCAGCGCCTTGATCACCTGGTCCACCAGGATTACCAGGGAGGCAATCACGGTCATCTGCACGATGATGCGGATGCTGTTCGGGATCTGGGTGCGGATCAGGGAGACCAGCACGTTGGAACAGCAGACCACCACGGTCAGGGCCACACACATCACCAGCGTCACTTTCATGGAGCTGGTTACCGCCAGGGCGGAACAGATACCAAGGATCTGCAGGGCAATGGGGTTGTTGTTAAAAATGGGTTCCAGCAGAGTATCTTTGACTTTCATGCTTACGCCTCCCCTGCTTTCAGGTTTTTCAGGAAGGGACCATAGCCCTCACTGCCGAGCCAGAATTCAACCAGGTTGTCGACACCCTTGCTGGTCAGGGTTGCGCCAGACAGGCCATCAACCTTGTGCTCTGCATTCGGGGTGTTCTGGTCGACACTACCCTTGATCACGCTCAGGGCTACGTCGCCATCGGCGGCGTAGGCTTGCTTGCCTTCCCAGATCGCTTTCCAGTTGGGATTGTCCACCTCACCGCCCAGTCCGGGGGTTTCCTTGTGCTCATAGAAACCGATACCGGCGACGGTATTCAGGTCGCTCTTCAGCGCCAGGAAGCCGTACAGCTGACCCCACAGACCATAGCCGCGAACCGGCAGGATGATCTTCTGCAGTTCGCCGTTCTGCTCGACCAGGTACACCTCTTTGATGTGCTCCCGGCGGATGATCTTGGCGATGTCCTGCTCCGGTGACAGCTTTTCACTGGCGGACGGGATCTTGGCAGCCGCACGGCCACTGCCGCCGGCCGGAGCCTCGTCAGTGAACTGGCCGGTGCGGAGGTCAACATACTTGGTGGTGACGTTCGCAAACGCCGCTTCAACCGCTGCGCGACCAGCCTCGGACGGGTCGATCAGGCCACCAGCCAGCAGTACGTTGCGCTTCAGGTCCAGTGCAGCATTGGATTGCTGCATCGGCTTCAGCATCACCGCGGCGGTGGAGACGATGACGGAACAGACGATACACAGCACCAGGGCTACGATCAGTGTTCCCTTGACGGAATCTTTATTAGCCACGTGCCAACCTCCGTTTGATATTGGACTGCACCACGAAGTGGTCAAACAGCGGCGCGAACAGGTTGGCGAACAGGATCGCCAGCATGATGCCTTCCGGGAAGGCCGGGTTCACGACACGGATCAGGACGGTCATGACACCGATCAGGATGCCGTAGTACCAGCGGCTCATGTTGGTCATGGCGGCGGACACCGGGTCGGTGGTCATGAAGATCAGGCCAAACGCGAAACCACCCACTACCAGATGCCAGTACCACGGCACGTTGAAGAACAGGTTGGTGTCGGAACCGATGAAGTTGAACAGCGTGGCGGTTGCCATCATGCCCAGCATGGTGCCGGCTACGATGCGCCAGCTGGCGATCTTCATGCCCATCAGGATGGCGCCGGCAATCAGGATCACAAAGGTGGAAGTCTCACCAATGGAACCGTGCATGTTGCCGAAGAAGGCATCCCACCAGGTCAGCGGACCGGAAGCGGCGTTGATCACACCGTTCTGCACGCCCTCACTGGCCAGTACGGACAGTGCAGTGGCGCCGGTGTAACCGTCGACCGCAGTCCATACCATGTCACCGGACATGGATGCCGGGTAGGCAAAGTAGAGGAAAGCACGGCCGGTCAGTGCCGGGTTCAGGAAGTTTTTGCCGGTACCACCGAACACTTCCTTACCGATCACAACACCGAAGCTGATACCCATGGCCACCAGCCACAGGGGCAGGTCCGGCGGGCAGCTCAGCGCGAACAGGATGGAGGTCACGAAGAAGCCTTCGTTCACCTCATGACCGCGCACCGCTGCGAACAGTACTTCCCAGATACCACCGACCACGAAAGTGGTGAGGTAGATCGGCAGGAAGAACATGGCACCGTAGACGAAGTTGTCCCAGGTGCTGGCCGGGTTGTAGCTGGTCAGCGCGCCAATGATTGCGTGGCGCCAGCCGTCGAACTCGGTGGTGCCCATATCGGCGATGATCAGGTTGGACTGATAACCGATATTCCACATACCCCAGAATGCAGCCAGCATCGCGCAGGCCCACACGCTGATCATGATGCGTTTCAGGTCGATGCCGTCACGCACATGGGCAGTGGTCTTGGTGCGATCGGCGGGCTGGAACAGACCGGTGTCGATCGCTTCGTACAGCGCGTAGAACTTTTCGTACTTACCACCCTTGTGGAAGTGCGGCTCAATCGAATCGAGGAATTTGCGCATCATCCTTAACCCTCCTTCTCAATACGGGTCAGGTTGTCCCGCAAAATGGGGCCGTACTCGTACTTGCCCGGGCAGATGAAAGTGCACAGGGCCAGATCTTCTTCATCCAGCTCCAGGGCACCCAGTTGCTGGGCGGTGGCGGTATCGCCCACGATCAGCGCACGCAGCAACTGAGTCGGGAGGATGTCCAGCGGCATCACGCGCTCATAGGCACCGATCGGCACCATGGCACGCTCTGAACCATTGGTGCTGGTGGTGAAGTCGAACTTCTTACCCTTGAACAGGCCTGAGAGGTAGATCGGCAGCGCAGAGAAACGCTTGTTACCGGCACGCAGGTAGTGCAGGAACGGACGCTCACGGCCTTCCTGGAGCACGCAGACCTGGTTGTGGTAACGACCGAGGAATGCCAGTGCCCCCTCAGCGGTATGGCCTCCGAAAACGGAACCGGAGATTACCCGGTTGTCATCGCCGACAGTCTCGCCGTTGACCAGGGTATTGAGATCGGCACCCAGGCGGGTGCGCAGCAGACGCGGCTGCTTGACCCGCGGGCCACCCAGAGCGACGACACGGTCGGTGTACAGGCGACCGGTGGTGAACAGCTTGCCCACCGCGATCACGTCCTGATAGTTGATGGTCCATACACTCCGGCCGGCTTTCACCGGGCGCAGGAAGTGGATGTGGGTGCCGGACAGACCGGCCGGATGCGGACCGGCAAAGGTTTCGCGGCGGATACCGGAAACGCTGGGAACCGGGATATCAGCCTCGGGCGCCGTGCAGACGAAGGTGGTGTCCGCGAGGCGGGAGAGGACCTGAATGCCCTGCTCGAACGCATTGCGTTGCTCGGCGATGATCACGGCCGGGTCAGCTGCCAGTGGATTGGTGTCCATGGCATTGATGAAGATTGCCTCGGGCTCTGCGTCCAGAGCCGGCACCTTGCTGTAAGGGCGGGTGCGCAGCGCAGTCCACAGACCGGACTGAATCAGGTTCTCGCGAACCTGTTCACCGGTCAGGGTGGCCAGCTGGTCAGCACCGTAGGAAGCGAACTCTTCAGCTTCGTCACCATCGATTTCGATGACGACAGACTGCAGGGCACGACGGGCACCGCGGTTGATGGCCGCCACACGACCGGCGGCCGGCGCCGTGTAACGCACACCTTCGGTCTTCTTATCGGTGAACAGCAGCTGTCCGAGTTTGACGCGATCCCCCTCAGCCACCGCCATGGTCGGCTTCATCCCGTGGTAATCGGGGCCGAGCACTGCGACGGTCTTGAGCGCAGGGCCATCCTGGATGGCCTGCTTGGGCGCGCCGGATATGGGTAAATCCAATCCCCGACGGATCTTTCTCATACGCCTATGCCTAAGTTTCTAGTTTGAAAGACTGCGGGCGGGCCGCTCCCCCGGCCTGAATCAGGGCTTCACCCTGTCGGGCCTGGCTCGGGCACACCCGGGAAATCCTGTCGCGCGAGGTCTTATACCGCTGGGCCCGAGATCGGGCAGAAGGAGAATCACTTCTTTGGCGCACGGTGGCCCCACAAAATCGCGCGCATTATAAAGACGCCCCCCCTGCATTACCAGAGCGTAAGCGGCCGAAATGACCCGTTGCGAGGTTTTTTTCGCTGAAAAAACAGGAAGTTGGAAGGAGATGGGAAGGATAGGATGGAACGCCGGCTCCCGGCTTTTGCACAGCCGGGACCGGCCGGTCGGCGACACCGGCGGTCGCCAACCGTGAACTCTCCAGCGCTGGAGAATCAGTCTTTCTTCGGGAACAGCGCGTAGCGGACACCCGCCATGTCTTCCAGGCAGCGCACCACCTGACAGCTGTAACCAAATTCGTTGTCATACCAGCAGTACAGCACGGCATTGTCGCCATCGACAATGGTGGCGATGGAGTCGTAAACGCAGGCCCTGCGGGAACCGACGAAGTCACTGGAGACCACTTCCGGGGAGTTGGTGTAGTCAATCTGCTGGCGCAGCGGCGAGTGGAGCGCCACCTCGCGCATATACTCGTTCACCTCTTCCTTGGTGGTCTCGCGGCCCAGGCGCAGGTTGAGGATCGCCATGGACACGTTGGGCGTCGGGACCCGGATCGCATTTCCGGTCAGCTTACCCTTCAGCTCCGGCAGAGCCTTGGAGACTGCCTTGGCGGCACCAGTCTCGGTCAGCACCATGTTGAGCGCTGCAGCGCGACCGCGACGCTCGCCCTTGTGGTAGTTGTCGATCAGGTTCTGGTCGTTGGTGTAGGCGTGCACTGTCTCGACGTGGCCGTGCTCAACCCCGAAACCGTCCATCATCGCCTTCAGCACCGGCACGATGGCATTGGTGGTGCAGGAGGCCGCGGACAGGATCTTGTCTTCCGGCTTGATTTCGCCATTGTTGATGCCGTAAACGATGTTCTTGATATCGCCCTTGCCCGGTGCCGTCAGAATCACCTTGGCTGCGCCCGGGGACTCCAGGTGCTGGGCCAGGCCTGCCTCGTCGCGCCACACGCCAGTGCTGTCCACGATGATCGCGTCGTGGATACCGTGCGTGGTGTAATCCACCTCTTGCGGGGAGTTGGCGTAGATCACCTTGATCTCGTTGCCGTTGCAGATCAGGCTGCTGGTTTCTTCATCCACACGAATGGTGCCGTTGAAGGCGCCATGCACAGAATCGCGGCGCAGCAGGGAAGCGCGCTTGACCAGGTCGTTGTCGGCCTTGCCCTTGCGCAGCACGATGGCACGCAGGCGGAGCACATCGCCACTACCGGCCTTCTCGATCAGCAGACGGGCAACCAGGCGCCCGATGCGGCCGAAACCGTAGATCACCACGTCACGGGGCTGAGGGATTGGCTTCCCCGCGCCTTCGGCGTCGGCCAGCTCTTCCTTCACAAACTCGTCCACGGACAGGCCGCGGTCATCGCGCATGTATTTGTTGGTCAGGGTGCCGAGGTCGATATGGACCGGACCCAGGTCCAGCTTGCTGATCGCCTCCAGGACCGGGAAGCTCTCCCACTCGGAAAGCTCGTTCTCCTCCACCTGCCGCACGAAGCGATGCGCCTTCATGATGCTCAGTACGGAACGGTTCACCAGGTTGCGGCCGTACATATAAATACCGACGTTGCGCTCGCGATTGAGCTTGCCAATCATCGGGATCATGGCTTCAGCCAGCGCTTCGCGCTCTTTCCAGTCCTTGAAAAAATCCGCGGGCTTGGGTCGCTTCTGAGTCACTGTCAGACACCTCTGCAATATGATGGGTAGGCAGGAAAAACATGGCATTCCGGGCGCCCCGGGCCACGTGGCTGCGCATTATCAGTATTACCCCCAGACCGCGCAACCGAGCAAAAAACCATCTAAAAATTGTAGTTAAACTACCAATTTGTTCTGCCCGCAGGGCCGCGACGGTATCGCCCAAATCAACCACCGGGACCGAGCCTGCCGCCGACCAGAAAATGACCATGACTGCGCCGGGAGCACATCACCGGTACAATAGCGCACCCTCACCCCCTCCCCGAGGAAATGCGCGGATTTACAAGGTAAACATGACCTCTCTGAACCCCCTCTCCCCACCGGAATTTCAAAGTTCCTCAGATCGCCAGTTCTGGGGCCAGTTGCATGGTTCGGCGGCCGCACTGGCCATCCTCAATGCCGCCCAGCGTCGGCAGGCACCCGTGCTGCTGGTCACCCGGGACAGTCAGGAAGCGCACCGGCTGGAGGTGCAGCTGAAATTTTTTAACAAACGATCGCGAGATGGGGCCCCTGCCAGCCAGTCTGATGACGAGCTGGAGATCATCCACTTCCCGGACTGGGAGATTCTGCCCTACGACACTTTTTCCCCGCACCAGGACATCATCTCGGACCGGCTGGCAACACTCTATCGCCTGCCCCGGATGAAAAAAGGAATCGTCATCGCGCCGGTCAGCACACTGATGCACCGCCTGTCGCCGAGGGACTACATATCCGGCAACGCACTGTTACTGGAGGAGGGGCAGAAGTTCGACCTGGATACGCAGCGGAGGGCGCTGGAGCAGGCGGGTTACCACTGCGTCGATACCGTGTACGAGCACGGTGAGTTTGCCGTGCGCGGCTCACTGATGGACCTGTTCCCCATGGGCAGCTCCCTGCCCTTCCGCATCGACCTGTTCGACGACGAAATCGAGTCCCTGCGCACTTTTGACCCCGAGACCCAGCGCACGGTGGAGCGGGTGGATTCAGTTCAGTTACTGCCGGCCCGGGAATTCCCGATGCACAAGGCCGCCCTTTCCGGCTTCCTTGCCCACTGGCACGAGGCGTTCGAATGCGACCCGGCTAATGTACCGATTTACCAGGATATCAGTGCCGGCATCGCCCCGGCCGGCATCGAGTACTACCTGCCATTGTTCTTCGGTGGCGACTGCGCCAGCCTGTTTGACTACCTGCCCGAAGGCAGTGCGGCCTTCCTGCAGGGAGACATACAGAAACCGCTGGAAAACTTCTGGCGCGAGGTGAACAACCGCTATGAAAGCCGCCGCGGCGACCTGACCCGGCCGATCCTGCCGCCAGCAGAAATCCTGTTGCGGCAGGAAGAATTCAACGGCGCACTGAAGAACCTGCCGCGCGCCATTTTCTCTGAGGACACACTGGAAGAAGCTGCCGGCAATTACAACTTCGCCACCCGGCCCCCGGCCAGCCTGCCGGTCGACGGCAAGGCGGAACAACCCCTCGCCAGGCTCGAAAGCTATCTGCTGGAGCACTCCGGCCGTGTCCTGTTCTGCGCAGAGTCGGGCGGTCGCCGCGAGGCGCTACTGGATCTGCTGAAGGGGATCCGCCTGAAACCGACTCCGTTCAACTCCTGGAGCGAGTTCCTCGCCAGCGATGCCAGCCATGGCATCGCCGTGGCCCCGCTCGACCAGGGCCTGCTACTGGAGTCTCCGGCCGTCAGCCTGATTGCCGAACCGCAGCTGTTCGGTGAGCGGGTGCTGCAGCAGCGGCGCCGCAAGAAAGCCAAGGACGATGCGGAAAATGTGGTCAAGAACCTGGCCGAGCTTCGCATCGGTTCGCCAGTGGTACATATCGATCACGGGGTCGGCCGCTACCGGGGCCTGCAGAGCCTGGATATCGACGGGCAGCCGGCGGAATTCCTCACCCTCGAATACGCGGATGAAGCAAAACTCTATGTGCCGGTCGCCAGCCTGCACCTGATCAGCCGCTATTCCGGCGCCGATGAGGCGCTGGCACCGCTGCACAAGCTCGGCAGTGAGCAGTGGCAGAAGGCCAAGCGCAAGGCCGCCGAAAAGGTCAGGGATGCGGCGGCGGAGTTGCTGGATATCTACGCGCGGCGGGAGGCCCGGGTCGGGCACGCGTTCGACGACCCAGGCCTCGCCTACCGTGAATTCACCGCCGGCTTCCCGTTCGAGGAGACACCGGACCAGCAGGCGGCCATCGAGGCGGTGGTGGCGGACATGTTGTCCGACAAGCCTATGGACCGGCTCGTCTGCGGCGATGTGGGGTTCGGCAAGACCGAAGTGGCCATGCGTGCGGCCTTCGCCGCCGCGCACGCCGGCAAGCAGGTGGCCATGCTGGTGCCCACTACCCTGCTGGCCCAGCAGCACTTCCAGTCCTTCCAGGACCGCTTCGCCGACTGGCCGGTGAATGTGGAGGTGATCTCCCGCTTCCGCTCCGGCAAGGAAGTGGACAGCGTCAAGGAGCGGGTCGCCTCAGGCAAGGTGGATATCCTGGTCGGCACCCACAAGCTGCTGCAGAGCGATCTGGACTTCAAGAACCTGGGCCTGCTGCTGATCGATGAGGAGCACCGCTTTGGCGTGCGACAGAAGGAGCGCCTCAAGAGCCTGCGGGCGGAGGTGGATATCCTCACCCTGACTGCCACCCCGATCCCCCGCACCCTGAACATGGCCATGTCCGGTATCCGCGACCTGTCTGTGATCGCCACCCCGCCGGCACGCCGGCTCTCGGTGAAGACCTTTGTCCGCCAGCGGGACGAGGCGCTCATCAAGGAGGCCATCCTCCGCGAAATCCTGCGTGGTGGTCAGGTCTATTTCCTGCACAACGAGGTAAAGAGCATCGAGCGCATCGCCCGGGAGCTGGAAGCGCTGGTGCCGGAAGCCCGCATCGCGGTGGGCCACGGCCAGATGCGCGAGCGGGAGCTCGAGCAGGTGATGAGCGACTTTTACCACAAGCGTTTCAACGTGCTGGTCTGCACCACCATCATCGAAACCGGGATCGACGTCCCCAGTGCCAACACCATCCTGATCGAGCGGGCCGACAAGTTTGGCCTTGCCCAGCTGCACCAGCTGCGCGGCCGCGTGGGTCGCTCCCACCACCAGGCCTACGCCTACCTGCTGACTCCCGGCAAGCGGTCCATGACCAGCGACGCGGTCAAGCGTCTCGAGGCCATCAGCGAGGCCCAGGACCTGGGCGCCGGCTTTACCCTCGCCACCCACGACCTCGAGATCCGGGGCGCCGGTGAGCTGCTGGGCGAAGAGCAGAGCGGCCAGATCCAGAGCGTCGGCTTCAACCTGTACATGGAAATGCTGGATCGGGCCGTCAAGGCCATCCGCGAAGGCAGGACGCCGAATATCGACGAACCGCTGGAATCCCCGGCGGTGGACGTCAACCTGCGCGTGCCGGCTCTGATTCCTGAAGACTACCTGCCCGATGTTCACGGACGCCTGATCATGTACAAGCGGATTGCCAATGCCGCCGACCGCAATGAATTGCGGGAGCTACAGGTAGAGATGATCGACCGGTTCGGCCTGCTGCCGGAACCCGTCAAGCACCTGTTCCGCACCACGGAAATCAAGCTGCAGGCCAATACCATGGGTATCCGCAAGCTGGAAGCCTCCGCAGCCCGCGGCCGTATCGAGTTCTCCGAATCCACCAGTGTCGACCCGCTGACCCTGGTCAAGCTGGTGCAGAACCAGCCCGGTGTCTACCAGCTGGCGGGGGCCAACCAGCTGACCTTTGCCCTCGACGAGAGCGGCCCGGAGGAACGCCTGGCACAGGTGTCGGGAGTGTTGGAGCGGCTGGCGCAATGATAGACTGCAGCTTTCCGGCGCTCCGGGGCCGGCAATGGAACCCTAACGATCAAAGCGGTATCACCATGAGAAGATTCCTGCACTTGTGTGCGAGCCTGGTCCTCGCCACCGCCTCCGGCATTGCCGCAGCGAAGAACTACGCCGGCAACACCTTTGAGATCGAGATGATCGTCTTCAGTCGGGACAGCGGCATGGCCCAGAGCGGTGAGAACTGGCCCTCTTCCCCGCGGCTGGAGTACCCGCAGCAGTGGGTCGGTTTCGACACCATGGGCGGCGACAGCCCGGTACTGCGACCGGTTGCCACCCGCCTCGACAACAAGGCCGCGGCCATCCGGCGCGCCCGCGGGCAGCAGGTACTCTTCCACAAGGCCTGGCAACAGGTTTTACAGAACAAGCGCAGAAGCCCCGCCGTCGTCATCAGCGGTGGCGAACGCCGTGGCGAGAACCACCAGCTGGAGGGCTCTGTCACCATCAGCGTTGCCCGCTACCTGCACCTGAGCACCAACCTGTGGCTGAGTGACTTCGGGCCGGGCACCCTGTCTGCGGCTATCCCCAACGCCGGGAGCATCACCCTGCCCCTGCCCCCGGTTGCCGAGCCGGAAGTTTTCGGGGAGCCCATGGACCTGGCCGGGCAGGTTGCGGCGCGCCCTGCGACTTTGTCGACAATGAGCGCTGAGCCCCGTGCACCCATGACCGCCACCCGCGTTGCCCTGCTGCAGCAGGAGCGCCGTATGCGCAGTGGCGAGCTCCACTACCTCGACCATCCCCGCTTTGGCGTACTCATCGAAGTGCGGACCGTGGAGCAGGAGGAGCCGCAGACAACGCCCGAGACTCCCTGAAGCTGAGGCTCCCTGAAGCTAAAGCGGGCGATGCGGGCCGCCTGCAAAGGACGGCCCTGCCCGCCCCTCACCGCCATCACAATGTGCGGTCCCGACGATCCCGATAATAAAGACAACGGAAGTACGACCGACCCATGATTACGAACGACGCCATCATCCTCGGCATGCTCGCCGCCATCCTCGGCTTTGTTTTCTACACCGCCGGCAGTGAGCATCGCTTCTGGAAGCGCTTTTACCGTTTTGTCCCGGCACTGCTGCTGTGCTATTTCCTTCCCTCATTGCTGACCACGTTCGGCATCATCGATGCGGAACAGTCCAATCTGTATTACGTGGCCTCCCGCTACCTGCTGCCGGCGAGCCTGGTCCTGCTGACACTGAGCATCGACCTGAAGGCCATCGCCAACCTGGGCCCCAAGGCCCTGGTGATGTTCCTGACCGGTACCCTGGGTATCGTGATCGGGGGCCCAATCGCCCTGCTGATCATGTCTACGATCGATCCCGGCATCCTCGGCGTGAGCGGACCGGATGCGGTGTGGCGTGGGATGACCACGGTCGCGGGCAGCTGGATCGGCGGCGGCGCCAACCAGACCGCCATGAAGGAAATCTTCAGCGTGGGGGACCAGGTGTTCTCCGCCATGGTGGCGGTGGACGTGATCATCGCCAACATCTGGATGGCGGTACTGCTGATCATGGCGGGCAATGCGAAGCAGCTGGATGCCCGACGCGGCGCCGACACCACCGCGATCACCGAACTGCGGGAGAAAGTCGAGACCCTGCAGAAAAAGCACTCCCGCATCCCGTCCCTGCCGGACCTGATGCTGATTGCCGCGGTGGGCTTCGGGGTTACTGCCATTGCACACGGCTTCGCCGACGTGCTGGCGCCCTGGTTCCAGGCCAACGCACCGCAGCTGGCCCGCTTCAGTTTCACCAGCCAGTTCTTCTGGCTCATCATCATTGCCACCACCCTGGGGGTGGCAATGGCATTCTCCCCGGCCTCCAAACTGGAAGGTGCAGGTGCCTCCAGGATCGGCACGGTCTTCATCTACTTCCTGGTGGCCACCATCGGCACCCACATGGATATCACCGCGCTGCGGGACAGCCCGGAGTTGTTCCTGCTGGGGGCGATCTGGATGGCGATCCATGCAGGCCTGATGCTGCTGGTGGCCAAACTGATCAAGGCGCCGACCTTCTTTATGGCCGTTGGCAGCCAGGCGAATGTAGGCGGCGCCGCCTCGGCGCCGGTAGTGGCTGCGGCTTTCCACCCCTCGCTGGCACCGGTCGGTGTTCTGCTGGCGGTCTTCGGCTACGCACTGGGCACCTATGCAGCCTGGTTCTGTGGCCAACTGCTGCGGGTGGTGGGCGGTCCGTAACCGCCCCGCCACTTTTCAGACGGGCATGAAAAAGGCGGGCTTTGGCCCGCCTTGGTGTACCAGTGCTCCTGCAGCGGGCTCAACAATGTGGAGCTGGCCCGCCCTGAGGGAGTGGCAATTACAAAAAAGTTCTTATCGGGGACTCATTCGCAGGGAACGACATCTTCCGCCAACAATCCCTTGTCACCTTTCTGCATTTCAAATTCAACGGCCTGACCCTCATTCAGGGTCTTATATCCTTCGCCGCGAATACTGCGATAGTGAACGAAAATATCCTCGGTACCTTCTCCACAGGTGATAAATCCGTAACCCCGGGCATTGTTAAACCACTTGACGGTACCTGTAACGCGATCACTCATTGAGCCAACCTCATTATTGTTATTGCGTTGACCTCTCTACCCCTGCGTTACCTCAGCGGGTGGAGAGCGACAAACGCCACCCCAATATCGGCAGCCAAAAGGCTGCTCTCTCTTGCACTGTCCACCTAGTCATTCAGGTGTACAACAATGATTCTTAGATAAATTGGCGCCAGTGTCTAGGTTTCTATGTGAAATAAATACTAAATTGCGCGGTTTCCGAGCAATTTTTCATCAACATAAATAGGCAAAACTTCGAGACCTGTTAATTCTGTCACAAAGTACCCAGACAGACTTTTGTGAACTCCCTGTCTTTATATTCAAGCGGGTTCCGGAACAGGCTTTTCTGCATAAGGCATCTCAGCAATATGCACCGTAGAGGTCGGAAAGGCACAGGATGCTCCATTGGCCTCGACGATTTCCAACACCTTCAACAGAATTTCCTGTTTGATTTCGTGGTAACGGACCCACTCGACCGTCTTGGTGAAGGTGTAGATGAAAAAGTCGAGCGACGATGGCGCAAAGCTGTTGAAGTTCACGATCAGCGTCTGATTGGTATCAATCTCGGGGTGGTTCTGCAGCATCGCCTTTACGTCCGCCACGATCGCGGCCATATGCGGCGCGTCTGCGTAGCGGATGCCGACAGTTTCGAAAATCCTGCGGTTGTGCATCCTTGACGGGTTTTCCACCGAGATCTGGGTAAACACACTGTTGGGAATGTAGAGCGGCCGCTTGTCAAAAGTACGGATGCGGGTCAGGCGCCAGCCGATATCCTCGACTGTGCCCTCGATCTCCTTGTCCGGAGAGCGCACCCAGTCTCCCACCGCAAACGGACGGTCGAGGTAGACCATCAGGCCACCGAAGAAATTGGCCAGGAGGTCCTTTGCCGCAAAGCCCACCGCCAGGCCGCCGATACCGCCAAAAGCGAGGATGCCGCTGATGCTGTATTGGAAGTACTGCATGATCACCATGGCCGCAGTGATCAGGATCGAGGCACGCACCAGCTTGCCGAGGGCGCGCACCGTGGTGGCGTCCATAGGCTTGGCGATGTAGCGTGGGTCACGGAGGTTGCGCTCGACATTGTGGGAAAAGCGCCACGCAAACCAGGTCACTACCAGGATCACACCCACATCCCGGATCGGTGTCGCCAGATCGAAGATCTCGGCCCCCGTGGCGGCGCCGGCACGACCGGCAGCGACAGTCAGGCCAATGAGCCAGATCAGTACCGGACCCGGCGGCGTAAGAGCGCCGACCAGTGCATCGTCCCAGGGATTCGATGTTTTCTCGGCGCGCTCCCCCAGTTTCTGTACGAATCGTCTCAGGAACCAGGCACCGAAAGCAGTGGCGAGGATGATCGTGAAGATGACTACGATCCAGAATCGGTTATCGCCAATCCAGGGGACGATCAGTTCCTTGAATGCTTCCACTGACTACTGCTCCAATGACTTCGTTGTAGTTTTCGACACAAGTTGGCGGCACCGGAATACGATCCCGAGCTGACAGGGAGCATGGAGTTGATCCCGGTGCTGAACGTCAGTTAGCGGCCAGCAGGGAATCCAGCCATTTCCGGGTCCGCTGCCAGCGCTCACTCTGCTGTAAAGCCTGCCATGAATCAATGGCCGGCCTGCCGCGCATTCGCGCGAGGCGCGCTGCTGAGGCAGCATCCGGGGAATAGCCGTGCAGAGCCTCCAGGATCTCCTCTGCCCCCGCGCGGTTGTTGCACACAATGCCCATATCGCAGCCAGCAGACAATGCGGCCCGGATCCGGGCTGCATAACCTCCGGCAGCGCCGGCCCCCTCCATGGAGAGGTCATCGCTGAAAATCACTCCATTGAAACCCAGCTGGCCGCGCAGTACCTCCTGAAGCCAGAAGCGGGAGAATCCCACCGGCTGCTGATCCACTTGCACGAAGCGGATATGTGCCGGCATCACCGCATCCAGTTCACCACAGCGGATACATTCGGAAAAAGGCAGTGCGTCACTGGCCAGCACCGCGTCGAGGCTTCTCTCGTCCTCAGGCAGCTCTTCGTGGCTGTCCTCAAGCACATGCCCGTGCCCCGGAAAGTGCTTACCGGTGGTGGCCATCCCCGCCTCATGCATGCCCGCCATAAAGGGGCGGACCTTGCTGGCAACGAGAGCGGGATCGGGATTGAAACTGCGGTCACCGACGATGCGGCAGTGGGCATCGTCCGCATCCAGAACCGGGGCAAAGCTGAAATCGAGGCCCGCTGTCAGCAGTTCCGCGGCCAGTAGCCAGCCCACGTCCCGCAGCTGGTCCTCGTCAGCGACCTGGACGAGCTTCTGCATGGACGGGATACGGGTGAAACCCAGCTCCCGGAATCGCTGCACCCTGCCCCCCTCCTGGTCCACAGCCAGCAGGATGTCGGGGCGCACTGCCCGGATCTCTGCCGCCAAGGCCTGCAGTTGGTCGCGGTCGCGGAAGTTGCGGCTGAAGAAAATCAACCCTCCCACCATCGGGTGTTGCAGGATCTGCCGATCCCGGTCGGTCAGCTCAGTGCCTTCGATATCGATCATCACCGGACCGGGCCCGGTGCCATTTGGCGACTGTTCCATCTGTTCGTCTCACATTCCATGCCAGCCCCGTCAGACATGGGCGGGCAAATTGTCTAAATCGATTGATATCGATGCTTCACGCGTCGGCGTGCAACATGGCGGCCGCAGCGGGCACCAGCCGCTCCAGGGTCTCCTGCAGGCTGCTCTCGGCACCGAAGTCCTCCCGGAGGATAGCTTCGATGGCATCAAAGCTCGACAGCGTGAAAATAGTGGCCCCGAGCATAAAGTAAAGACGCCAGTAAAAAGTCACAGGATCGAGCCCCGGCAGCGCCTTCGATAACAGCCCGGCAAAGCGACGGTAACTGTCACCATAGCGGGAAACAATGAATCGACGCAGGTGCCCCTGGTACTGGGTATAGGCCAGTCCCAACAAGCGCATAAAACGTTGCGGATCCCGCCCCTGGCACTCGAGGCTGGCCATCGCACCGCGATAAAGGCTGTTCAGCAACGCCTCCGCGCTCAAGGGCTCTTCCATTGCCTCACGGCGATCCAGCTCCTTCACCAGGCTGTCGGTAAACGGCGTCAGAAACCGCTCGAAAACGGCCTGAATCAACTCTTTTTTCGAGCCGAAATGGTAGTTTACCGCTGCGAGGTTGACGCCGGCAGTACTGGTGATGGTCCGCAGCGAGGTCTCTGTAAATCCGCGCTCGGCGAACAGCACCTCCGCAGCATCCAGTATCCGGCTGACGGTGTCAGTCTGGGTCATAGGAATTCAAACCACCAATTAAAACACTTGTTTGGCAATGAGCGCAGGTTAGCACATTAACCCACAACTAGCGCAGCTACTGACTCCAGGACGCACACATTAGATTTTGGTAAACACAAGCGGGGCAGGAAGTCATGACACAAATGAAGCCGGACATTGGCAACTGGTTCGAGGACCTGGAAAGTGGCGAGGTTTTTGAGGTGGTAGCCCTCGATGAACTGCACCAGACCGTGGAAGTACAGTATCTGGACGGCACAGTTGGGGAAATGGACCGGGAATACTGGATGGCCCGCTCTCTGGCCCCCGCCGCGGCCCCCGAGGACGCCCACGCCGCCTATGGCCTCACGGCCCGCGAACAGGACCCGGATTCCGCAGGCTCCGTTCCCGAATTGCTCAGCCCCCTGGACAATCTCGAGGGTGAAAGCTTCGCAGGCACCGATGAGAACCCCTTCTGAGGCTCGCGGGGTCTTTCAGACTTTGCCGCGGTGCTCGGGAAAACCATCAACGTGCTCCATAGGTCGCCGGGCCGTCACTCCTTCGAGCGGATAAAGTCGATGATGATTTCCGCCGCCTCATCCACCGTATCCACAACCCGGAACAATTCCAGGTCAGATGCGTCCACACAGCCCCGGTCCAATACTGTTTCCAACAGCCAGTCTTTCAGGCCGCCCCAGAACTGATTGCCCACCAGCACGATAGGGAATTTCTGCACTTTGCGGGTTTGCACGAGCGTCAGCGCTTCGAACAGCTCGTCGAGCGTTCCGTAGCCCCCGGGCAGCCCGACAAACCCGACCGCATGCTTGACGAACATGAACTTGCGCACAAAGAAGTAGCGAAAGTTCAGGCTGATGTCCTGGTACGGGTTTGGTGCCTGCTCGAACGGCAGCTGGATATTCAGTCCGATGGAAGCCCCGGGCTGGGGATGAGCGCCTCGGTTACAGCCCTCCATCAGTCCCGGCCCGCCACCGGTAATTACCGAAATGCCTTCCCCGGCCAGAAGCTCACCCAGGCGGACGGCCTGCTGGTACTCGGCCGTGTCCTCGCTGAAGCGGGCGCTACCGAACACGGTAACGGCCCCGCTGAGCGCGATGAGACGTTCAATCCCGTCCACCAGCTCGGATTGGATACGGAGCACCCTCCAGGCCTCGGGCATCTTGGCATCGAGCATTTTCTGTTTCCTTCCGTGAGGGAACCGGCAGCGCTCAACAACTGAGCGGAAACTGCCAGATTGTGCCGGCTCCGATCATTATCCTTCCTGAGCCCACTTTAGCAGCTGCTTGCGTTGTGACCGACGGGTTTGCGCTCCTGGTTATTCTGTATATAATCACAGCAACTGTATAAAAATACAGATCACTATCAGGCAGGTGACTCTCATGACCAATCTCACTGCGCGCCAGGCTCAGGTACTCGACCTGATCAAATCCTACCTGGACGAAACCGGCTACCCCCCTACCCGCGCGGAAATCGCGCATGAACTGGGATTTCGTTCACCGAATGCTGCAGAAGAGCACCTCAAGGCGCTGGCGCGCAAGGGCGCCATTGAGATGGTAGCGGGGGCATCGCGAGGGATTCGCATCCCCGACTACCAGCCGGGCCTGCCCATCATCGGGAGGGTTGCCGCCGGTAACCCGATTCTGGCTGAGGAGAACATCGAGGATTACTGTGAGCTACCGGCAGATTTCTTCCACCCACCGGCAGATTACCTGCTGCGCGTCCACGGCATGAGCATGAAGGATGCGGGAATTCTGGATGGGGACCTGCTCGCAGTGCAACGCACGGACCAGGTCCGTAACGGCCAGATTGTCGTCGCCCGCATTGAGGACGAGGTGACCGTCAAGCGGTTCCGGCGCCGTGGTAACCAGGCGCTGGTGCAACTCCTGCCTGAGAATGACGAATTTGAGATTATCCAGGTGGATATGCGTGACAAGCATTTCGCGATTGAAGGCCTCGCAGTAGGCGTGATCCGCCAGACCCCCTGAGCACATCAGCCCGCTCTCCATCGCTGCCACCCGGTCCGATGGAGAGCTTCAACCCGGTGAAGAGCTTCAGCCCGGCGGAGAGCTTCAACCCGGTGAAGAGCTTCAGCCCGGCGGAGAGCTTCAGCCCGGCGGAGAGCTTCAGCCCGGTGAAGAGCTTCGGCCAGGCGGAGAGCATCCCCCACTAAGCTGTGAACTCCCACAGCACCCCCGCAACTGCATCAACACGCCACCCCGGATCGCATTCCGGAGCAACGCCTGGCAGAGAGAGAAAATGGATCGGGTCTGAAATGCTGGCGGACGCCGGTCAGTGCCTTTGCCGCCTTGGCGCACGTGAACTCAGGGGGGGGGCGGCAAGCGCCGTTGGAGGAACTCAGTGAATGGTGTGGTTGACCGGCTCCAGTTCTTCTTCAAAGACTTCCGGCTCGGAATCGCCCAAATTTTGAACAGCCTCGATGCCGGCCTCCAGCATCGCCTTGGCAATGGCGATCTTGTGCTCCCGCAGGAACTGCGCGCTCTCCTCGGAAAAATGGATGCGCACCAGCGGATCGTCGCGCTCACCGGCCCGGCGAAGGGCTACATCGCCATTGGCCAGTTCGATGATTTCAAAGGTCTCTGAGGACATGCGCATCTCCGTTCACATCAGTTTTGCGCAGTGTAACACAGCCCCGCAGGGGGGTTCATGGCGTGGAGGCCTGCGGAGTTACCGCCCCTGGTGACAGGTCACCATTCGGCACTGTGAGCACGCTGTCGCTGGATGATCTCGCTGAGTGCAGCCTGCCACTGATTGAGGAGTTCGCCGGAAGGCGCTTCACTGGAACCCCGACTGAGGTCCCGCGCTGGAATCAGCACCGGCTTTGCCGCTCCGCGGCCGTCACCGGGCTCAGAAGAGAACTGCCACAGGCCGCGCCAACAGGACTCTAACCGTGACAGCCAGCTGTCCGGATCCTCCAGCAATGCGAGCAGCTCCCCTGCCTCACCACTACCTTTGTTCTGCGCCTGGGCCAGCCTGGCCAGTGCCGCAGGAGAATCCGGTTCACTCCCCAGCTGTAACTGAAACGCGAGTTCGGCAAGAAATGCCTGATAGGCCCGCCTGAGCTGCAGCAAGCGGGCTTCATCGACGGCCTGCGAAAGGAGGCTGCCTTCAGCCTGGATATCCGCAAGCAGGGCGGATTTTCGCAGTGCCGCCGCCACCACACCCGTGTAGGGATTGCTCATTTCTTCTTGCTCGGCGCTTTCTTGCCCGGTGCCTTCTTGGTTGCGGCCTTTTTGGCCGCCGGCTTCTTCTTTGCTGCTGACTTGCGCTTTGCTGCGGGCTTGGCCTTGCTCGAGCTCTCCGCCTGCCATTTACCGTCCCGGTAGAATGCCCTCCAACCGGTGGCCTTGCCGTCCTCCTCGGACTGCACGTACTGCTCCTGGGTTTTGCGGCTGAAGCGCACGACCGTGTCCCTGCCGTCATCATCCTCGGTCGGTGCAGAGAACAGGAAACTGTACTTCGGGTCGATCTCTGCCTTGTGGGGCAGCAGTTCTTTCACCAGCGGTGCCCGGGTCTCCCGGTTTTTCGGGAACTGGCTCGCCGCGAGGAACAGTCCCGACGCACCATCCCGCAGGATGTAGTGGTCATCCACCTTCTGGCACGGCAGCTCCGGCATGGGCACTGGGTCCATTTTCGGCGGCGCGGGCTGGCCATTCTTGAGCAGCTTACGGGTGTTCTTGCACTCCTCGTTGGTGCAGCCGAAATACTTGCCGAAGCGGCCGGACTTGAGCTGCATGTCACTGCCGCACTTGTCACACTCGATCACCGGGCCATCGTAGCCCTTGATCTTGAAGGTACCCTTCTCCACCTCGTAGCCGGGGCAGTCCGGGTTGTTACCGCAGATATGGAGTTTGCGCTGCTCATCCACGAGGTAGCTGTCCATGGCGGTACCGCACTTCGGACAGCGCCGCTTGTCCCGCAACTGGCGGGTTTCGGCGTCCTCATCCTTGTCTGCATCCACCGCTTCCTCGCCCGGCACCAGATTCATGGTATTGGTGCAGCGCTCCTTTGGCGGCAGCCCATAGCCGGAACAGCCGAGGAATACACCGGTAGAGCCGGTGCGGATCTGCATATGACGGCCGCACTTGGCGCACTCAATATCCGTATCCGTCGGCGTGTTGCGGCGCATCCCCCCTTCTACGGACTGGGCCTTTTCCAGCCGAGAGGAGAAGTCGCCATAAAACTCGTTGAGCAGGTCTTTCCAGCCCCTGTCGCCCTCTGCAACCGCGTCCAGCGATTCCTCCAGGTTGGCGGTAAACCCGTAATCCATCAGGTTCTTGAAACTCTCGCTCAACCGGTCGGTGACAATGTCCCCCATTTTCTCCGCATAGAAGCGTCGATTTTCCAGGCGGACATAACCGCGATCCTGGATGGTGGAAATGATCGAGGCGTAGGTGGACGGACGACCAATGCCACGTTTTTCCAGTTCCTTCACCAGTGCCGCTTCACTGAATCGCGCTGGCGGTTTGGTGAAATGCTGCTTGGGATCGAGTTTCTTCAGGGCCAGCTTTTCACCCACCTTTACATCCGGCAACACCAGGTCTTCGTCCTTCTTGCTGACCTGCGGTGCCACTTTCAGGAAACCATCAAACCGGATCACCCGGCCCCGTGCGCGCAGCTCAAAGTCTCCCGCCGAAACCACCACGGAAGTGGAGGTGAACTCTGCCGGTGTCATCTGACAGGCAACGAACTGCTGCCAGATCAGGTTGTAAAGCCGCTCTGCGTCCCGCTCTACCCCGCTCAGCATATTGGGTTGCATGCGGACATCTGATGGACGGATCGCCTCGTGGGCTTCCTGTGCACCCTCTTTGCTGCTGTAGCTGTTGGGACTCTCCGGCAGGTATTTCTTGCCGAATTTTTCGAGAATGAAATCACGGGCAGAATCCACCGCCTCTTTGCTCAGGTTGGTGGAGTCGGTACGCATATAGGTGATGTGACCGGCCTCGTACAGGCGCTGCGCCAGCATCATGGTCTTTTTCACACTGAAACCCAGCCGGTTGCTCGCGGCCTGCTGGAGTGTCGAAGTGATAAAAGGTGCTGTTGGCCTGGAGCTGGTCGGCTTGTCATCCCGCTGTGAGACAGTGAAGTCACTGGACTGCAGGGCTTTGGCGGCGGCGCTGGCCTGTTCCTCGTTGGTGGGACGAAAAGCTTCGCCAGCCTGGCGCTTGACCTCGAGATGGAGCGGTTCCGATTTGGCCGTCTCGGTGTCGGCTGAAATGGTCCAGTATTCCTCGGGAATAAAGGCCCGGATCTCCCGCTCCCTCTCCACAACCAGGCGCACCGCCACGGACTGCACCCGACCGGCAGAAAGGCCCCGGGCAACTTTTTCCCACAGCAGTGGCGACACCATGTAACCGACGATCCGGTCGAGAAAACGACGCGCCTGCTGGGCATTGACCCGATTGATGTTCAGGCGCCCGGGATCCTTGAAGGCCTCCTGAATCGCGGATTTGGTGATCTCGTTGAACACCACTCGCCGGTAGCGATTGTCATCGCCGCCGATCGCCTCGCGCAGGTGCCAGGCAATTGCTTCCCCCTCACGGTCCAAGTCCGTCGCCAGGTAGATCTGGTCGGCGCTCTCCGCGAGCTTGCGCAGCTCACTGACCACTTTCTCTTTGCCGGGAAGAATTTCATAGTGAGCGGCCCAGTCGTGGTCCGGGTCTATGCCCATGCGCTTGATCAGCTGCTCGCGGTTTTTCTTCCTCTTGTATTTTTCCTTCTCTTCCGGGGAGAGCTTGCGGGTCTCGGCAGCGCGGCGGGCGCGCTCCTTGGGATCGACCGGATTCTTGTTGCTGCCGGCAGTGGGCAAGTCGCGAATATGCCCCACGCTGGACTTCACCACGAAGTCTTTGCCGAGGTATTTGTTGATCGTTTTCGCTTTGGCCGGTGATTCGACAATGACCAGTGATTTACCCATAAGCCCTTGAATTCTTTGATAAATTTTACTTCCAGCAGCGCCGGCCAGACGGCCATCATGGATGCTGCGATGCGCGAATATATAAGCTCCGACCCCATCGGGGTCAAGCGACAGGGGGAAAATCTCCTGATCCCCGGGCCGATCCTGGGGAGCTGTCACATCCCTCCGGCGCAGTCGAATAGAAGACCAGAACCCCGGGTTCAGGCGGGCCAGTCAGGACAAAAACGACTACTGCCGTTCACCTTTTTCTTCTTCGTCCGCGTCGCTGTCACCGTTGCGACCGGCAGGCTGTCGGATGGCCTCTTCTATCTCGGGGCGCATTTGCTGCAGGCTCTGCTCGACGGTCTCAAAGCCCTTGTCACCACTGCGCTCCTGCCACTGTATACCGAGGCCGCCACGGGTACTTTGAATACCGCAGGCGTCTTCCGGCAGACGGTCCAGCAATTCCCGAATGAGGTGCCACGCTGCCTCGGGCGCGGCCCTGCCCGACCAGTCCCAGCGACCGGCGAAGTGCAGCTCATGGGACATGCGCTGCAATTCCAGGTTCCAGCCTACAACCAGCCGACGGGGGTCATCCCAGCGATTGAAATACACCGCGGCGGTACCCTCACCCAGTGCCGGAGGTAACGGACGCATCTTGACCGTCATCCCCGAGGCGATCGCACGCTGCCGCAACCCGGCAAGCCTGCGATCCCGGTCGCTTGGTTTCATCCACATGACCGGACCGACCACGAGGGCAACAGCGAAGATGATAATTAGAAGGGGGAGCCATCCTGACATAAAAAGGTATCCCTGCCCGAATAATCTGGCGCCCATTGTGCTTTGCCGTGCGCCGGTCCTGTCAATCGATTTTTTTTACAGTAGACTCTCTGTGGGCTCTCAAGCCACCGTTGACACCATAATAGAAAGGAGAAGCGCGCTCATGGCGGATTACAAACGTATTCTGGTCGCCCTCGACCTGTCGGAAGAATCCTCCCAAGTGCTGGACAAAGCGGGGGAAATGGCAAAGGCATTTGGCGCCGAACTCTGCCTGACGCACGTAATCGAACCTCTCACCTTTGCCTATGGTGGCGACATCCCAATGGATCTTTCCGAGGTACAGGAGCAACTTCAGACCCAGGCCAAAGAACAGTTGCGCAAGGCGGGCGAAAAGCTCGGCGTTGCCGAAGACCGCCAGCGCGTGGTGTTGGGGCAGCCCGCCACAGAGATTCACCGGCTGGCCGATGAGCTCGGTTCGGACCTGATCATCATGGGCAGCCACGGGCGCCACGGTCTCGCCCTGCTACTGGGCTCCACCGCGAACGGGGTCCTGCACGGTGCCGGCTGTGATGTGCTGGCCGTGCGTGTGCATTCCGACTGAACCCGGTATCAGACGCCCCGGGAGCAGTGTGCGGCAGCATCGCGGTGCACTGCTGGATCCGGTTTCCACCGGAACGGGCTACTTCAGGCAGATCTCGCCGACTCAGGCCTCGCTGTCCAGTTCCGCCCAGCGCTCGAATGCCGTGTCCAGCTCCGCCTGGCGATCTGCCAGCAGCTTGAGGCGTTCCTCTACCTGTGCCGGATCCTGCTCGTAAAACGTGGGCTCACTCACTTCCGCCTCGAGGGTTTCAATTTCCTTCTCCAGCGCCTCGATCACGCCGGGCAGGCTATCCAGCTCCCGTTGCAGCTTGTAGCTGAGTTTTTTCTTCTTGACCGGTTTGTCGCTGCCCCCTCCCTGCTCTCCAGCAGGTTTAGAGGGCTCCGCCTCGGTTTCCGCCCGAGCCCCGGATGTCCCGGTTGCCGGCTCCTTGACGGCAAAGTGCCCACCCTGACGGAGGAAGTCGGAATATCCACCGACGTACTCCCGCACGACACCGTTGCCCTCAAAAGCGAGACACGAGTCGACCACATTATCGAGGAAAGCCCGGTCGTGGCTGACCAGTAGCACGGTTCCCGAGTAATCCAGCAGCAGCTGCTCCAGAAGCTCCAGCGTCTCCACATCCAGGTCATTGGTGGGTTCATCCAGCACCAGGATGTTGGCCGGCTGGCTGAAGAGTTTGGCCAGCAGCGCACGGTTACGCTCACCGCCACTCAGCGCGCCGACAGGCGTACGGGCCTTGACCCCACTGAAGAGAAAATCCGACAGGTACGACATGATATGGCGGCTCCTGCCGCCGACGGTCACGCTGTCGCGCCCCTCGGCAATGTTGTCCACGACCGAGAGATCGGGATCAAGCTGGTCCCGGCGCTGGTCGAAATAGGCGATCTGCTGCTTGGTGCCAAGACGGATGCTGCCCGACTGGGGCTGCAGGTCACCCAGCAACAGCCGGATCAGGGTACTCTTGCCCACGCCATTGGGGCCGATGAGGCCCACCTTGTCGCCGCGCATCAGCGTGTAGGAGAGATCTCGGATCAGATACTCAGGCTCACCACCGGTTGCGCCCCCCTCAGCCGCCGGCGCATATGCAAAAGTGACGTGCTTGAGCTCGGCCACCAGCTTCCCGGAAATCTCGCCGGCGTCCAGCGCCATTCGCGCCGTTCCCTGACGGTTGCGACGCGCATCCCGCTGCCGCCGCAGGGCCTGCAATGCCCTGACCCGGCCCTCGTTGCGGGTGCGTCGGGCCTTGATCCCCTGGCGGATCCAGGCCTCTTCCTGGGCCAGTTTCTTGTCGAACAGCGCCTCGTGTCGGGCCTCCTCCTCGAGCAGCTTGTCCTTCTCCTCCTGATAGCGCTCGAAAGAACAGTTGAATACCCGCAGGTGGCCCCGATCCAGGTCCCACACGCAGGTAGCGAGTCGCTGGGCCAGGGCCCGGTCGTGGGTGACAAATAACAGCGCGCCGCTGAAGCCGGCGAGAAAGTTTTCCAGCCACTCCACCGCGGTGATATCCAGGTGGTTGGTAGGCTCGTCCAGGATTAACAGGTCGGGCTCGGTGACCAGCGCCCTGGCCAGCGCTGCACGACGCTGCCAGCCCCCGGAGAGATCGGCCACGATTGCCGCCTCGTCGAGGCCAAGGCGATCGATGATACTGTCGATGCGCGGCAGCAGATCCCAGCCGTGCGCGGCTTCGATCCGTTCCTGCAACCGCTCTTCGGGCTGTTCGCGATAGGCGGCCAGGTCGCGGCCGATGGTCCCGAGACCCGCCGCCACGTACTGATAGACCGAGTCCCGGCACTCGGATGGCAGCTCCTGCTCGAGGGTGGCAAGGCGGGACCCAGCAGCCCGAATCACTTCGCCCTCATCGGCATCGATTTCACCGGCAATCAGGCGCAACAGGCTCGATTTTCCCTCACCATTGCGGCCGACGAGGCAGATACGGTCCCCTTTCTCGACCCGGGCAGAGACCCCTTCCGCCAATACCTGGGTACCGTAACGCAGGCCGACACTGTCTAACTGGAGCATAAAATACAACTACAATTGAAATTGGTCTGGACCGTTCCGCCACCGCGCACCAAGTACCGGCGACGCGCTCCAGGTCACGCGTAAACACGGAAATTTTACGTAGTTTTCCTCGCGCTGTATTGATAAATTTACTTCCGCGAATTTTCAATCGGGTGATTGAGATGTCGATTGACGCAAAGGGATTCGCGCTGCTGATATCCCTGTTCCTGTCCACAGCGCTCTATGCCGAATCCGGTGCCACCGCGGTGCCGGATGCCGAACACGCAGTCGCACAGCGCGAAAAGCTGCAGAGTGCACGCCTTGCCATTGCCCAGGGCGACCAGAACAGCCTCGAGCAACTCAAACGCGAGCTGGCTGATTACCCCCTGCTGCCCTATCTGGACTACTGGGCACTGAGCAAGAAGCTATCCCGGTTACCCTACGGGGAGATTGACCAGTTCCTGGAGCAATACCGGGACACCGCGATTGGTGACTGGATGCGTGTCAAGGTTCTGCGGGAACTCGGCAGCCGCCAGCATTTTCGCCAGTACCTCAAATACTACGAGCCGGACAAGGTCGAACGCACTTCCCTCCGCTGCTACTACGCCGATGCGCTCGCCCGACACGGTGACAAGGCCGAGGCCTACCGGCTGGTCGAGGAGCTCTGGCTGGTGGGATACTCCCAGGCCGAGGAGTGTGACCCGGTGTTTGCACGCTGGATCGCTGATGGCGGCCTGACCGACGACCTTGCATGGCACCGCCACCTGCTGGCCGTTGAAGCCGGCAACATCGACCTGGCGGAATACATTGCCCGCAGGATGAGCCCCGACAAAGCAGCCCTGGCAAAACTTCTCCGCGCCGTCCACCGGACGCCGGAACAGATCGTCGATCACCGGCGCTTCCTGAGCGATCAGCCGGAGTACCGGCAAATCGTCCTGCACGGGCTCGACAGGCTGGCCGGAAAGAACGCCGGCGAGGCCTTGGCGGCCTGGCACCGCTATGATGCCGGCTACCTGTTCGGCGAGAGGGAACGGGACAGACTGTTGCGGGAAATCGCGCTGCAATTCGCCCGACAGGACAACCTGGATGGCCTCCGCCAGCTGGTGCAACACAGCGAAAACTTCTCCGACGAGCGAACGATCGAGTGGCTTGCACGCCAGGCCCTGCGGGAGCTGGACTGGGAGCAGCTGGATTTCTGGATCAACCGCCTGCCAGAGTCCGCGCGCAATCACGAGCGCTGGCTTTACTGGCGCGCCCGGGTACTCGAGGAGCGTTTTGGTGCCGCCCGCACCCAGGAGGCCGCCTACCTGTACCGGCGCGCCGCCCAGGAGCGCAGCTACTATGGCTTCCTGGCGGCTGATACGCTGGGCCAGAACTACAGCTTTGTCGATCGCCCCGCTCCGATTACACCCAAGGCAGTAGAGGAGATGGCCGCGCGCCCCGCCCTGCTGCGAGCCCGCGAACTACAGGCGATCGGCGAGTTCTATCACGCCCGCCGGGAGTGGGATTACGCCACCCGCACCATGAACCACCAGGAATTGCTGACTGCCGGCAAGGTGGCGAGCGCCTGGGGCTGGTACCACAAGTCCATACGCTCGGTGCTGGCTGCGGACTATCTGGACGACCTGGAGCTGCGCTTCCCGCTGGCGTTCGCCGATATCGTCACCGATGTCAGCCAGCGCATGGGCGGGCAGTCCGCACTCGATCCGTACCTGATTTATGCGGTAGCCCGGCAAGAGAGCCACTTCAGCCATGACGCCAAATCCGGTGCCGGCGCACTGGGCCTGATGCAACTGCTGCCGTCCACCGCCCGCGCCACCGCCCGTCGCGCCGGGGTCAAGTTCCAGCGCAACTGGGACCTGCTGACCCCGAGCACCAACATCGCGCTGGGCAGCTTCTACCTCAGCACCCTGCTGAACCGTTTTGACAATAACCGGATCCTTGCCGCAGCTGCCTACAATGCAGGCCCGACGCGGGTGGCACAATGGCTCAGGGAGACCCGGCAGCAGCTGCCCTACGATGTATGGATTGAGACCATCCCTTACAGTGAGACCCGCAAGTACGTGCAGAATGTGCTGGCCTACAGCGTCATCTACGCCTATCGGAGTGGTACCAACCTGCCCCTGCTGCGGGAGAATGAGGCTACAACCCGGCTGTAACCCGACTCGCTGATATCACCCGGCGTTCGACGCCGGGGAGCCCCGGGATAAAACGGTAGGCAGCAGCAAAGAGAGGGAGAAGGGAGAAGGGAGAAGGGAGAAGCCAGAGTTGAGAGGGTTGGCGGCCGGCCTTGGGGGGCCACGCCGCCACGCTTGTGTACCCCCCCGCTTACAGCCGTTCGGAAATCCACTCCGCCAGCCTTGCCTGATCGAAGGGCCACAGACAGACATCGCCGGGGTCACCAAGTCCAACCGCCGGGATGGAAGTGGCAAACCGCTGCATCAGCTGCTCATCATCGGCGATATCCACCTGCTTCAGGCGCAGGTCAAAAGCCTCCACCACTGGCCAGATTTCCGGCTTTGCCTTCTCGCAGAGGGTGCAACCCAGCGTGGTGTAAAGAATCAGCTCACTGGCCATGGCTTACAACAACCCTTGGCCGCGGGCCCAGAAATAACCGATCACCACGGCGGCAATTGTCAGCACCCCGACCCATGGCCACACTCCCTGCCCGCGCTCCAGGGCCTCCGCCCCCGTCTGCATGCGCTCCCGCTCACGGGTCGTATCACCGGGTGCGGGGACTGCGGCGGCCACTGCCGCGGTGCGATCCCGCACCTGCACCTCAGGCTGGACAACACCGCGGACAACCTCGGGAGGGATGGTGATCGCGGGGCGGACAGTGGTCTTGTCCAGGTCATCTGCCGGCCCAACCACGCTGAAACTCAGGGTATCAAAGCGGAGCTCGTCTCCCCGACGGACCCGGGTTTCTACAACGCGCTTGTTGTTGAGGTAGGTGCCATTGGCTGACCCCAGGTCGATGACGAAAAGCAGGCCATCGCGAACCTCGAGACGGGCATGCCGGCGGGACAGGTGAGACAGGGAAAATGTGATATCGCACTCATCGGAACGGCCGACCACGGTGATTTCCCGTACCGGATATACCTTGCCGGCAATCGCCGGGTGGTTCGCTCGCAGCGCCCAGGCGACCGATGCTGCTGAATTTGCCGCCTTCAGTCGGGTCACCTTGGGATCGATCACGCTCAAAGTGCGGCTGCCGATCGTGACCTTGTCATCGAGCTTGAGCGGACAACTCCGCTGCACCACTTCACCGTTGACGGCGACGGCCCCATTCTCTGCCAGGTTTTTGAGGATCAGGTTGTCGTCCTCGACCAGGATCTCGACCTGTAACTTGGCGACGGCCTCATCCACGATGGTGAAATCGCACTGACTGGCTCGACCGATTGTTACCTTCGGTGCCACCAGCCAGACACTTTGACTGACGTCTTTGAGATCACAAAGTTTAAGCATTGGCATATTGTCCTTGATCGGTCCGCCCTGGCATGGGAACCTCGGAAAAGCTATGCAGGCGTGGCCTTGCATGAAAGCGAAGCTCGCGCCAGACCGCCCTTGCCTTTATGCATCACTCAGGCAACCCGGGCCGGCACCTATTGTTTTGTTCTTTTGCCGCGAGTCTATCACGGGTTTTTTGGTTAGCGTGTGATTCGGTTTGCAGCTTACAATGCCAGCTGACGCTAGTATGCACAGTTGACGGATTTGCAGGCTATTGCCGGGTGGCACAAGGATCAGCGCCCCATGGCCATGGAAGGAACTCCGGCCCGCGGTCTCACCTGGCCGCTGCAGTTGGCATCGATGGCGGTGCCCACCGGATAAACACAATAAACAGGTAGTTGCACGCCAGTGAGTGAAGCCAACGTACGCGAAAGATCGCGGCACAGTGGGACAATCCAGCGCGCCTCCCCGCCCTCCCGGAGCGCGGGAGCCACCCATCCCGGATACAAACGTGAGCAAAACGAGGATGCCCTCTGGTCCGATGAAGACCGCGGCGTCTGGGTTGTCGCGGACGGGCTGGGCGGCCACCACGCGGGCGAAATCGCCAGCATGACCGTGATCGAGGAAGTCCAGCGTTCCGCCGCCACAGACCGCCACTATGAACGCGCACTGCAGAGGGCCCATGCCCTGCTGCTGGGGGAAGAGCAGAATACTGCGAATATGGGTTCAACCGCCGTGGTGCTGGCGGAGGATGGGGCCTACTTCCACATCTACTGGGTCGGTGACAGCCGGGCCTATGTCTTCACACCCGGTGACAAGGGCGGAGAGCTGAAGCAGCTCACCATCGACCACTCCTATGTGCAGATGCTGGTGGACTCGGGAGCGATCAGCGCAGAAGAAGCCGCCAACCACCCCAACCGCCATGTGATCACTCGCTGTATCGGCGGAAGTACCAACCCTCAACTCGAAGTCGATCGGGTATCAGCGCTCTGGCAACCAGGCCAGCGCCTGCTGCTGTGCAGTGACGGACTCAGTGCCGAGGTGCCCGCCGAAGAGATCGGCCGGATCCTGGCCGAGAACCCTGACAATCGCCGCGCCGTGGATCTACTGGTCGCCGCGGCGCTCGATGCTGGCGGCAAGGACAATATTACCGTGCAGGTGGTGGAGGCGCCGCAGAGACCGGCCAACACAAGGGACTGGCCGTTCGGCCGCTCTGCCGGTAAGGAGGAGCGCAGTAACGGCTTTCTTCCCGGCAATACCGTGGCAGTGGCATTCATCGTTGTGATCCTGTCCGCGCTTATCGCCACGCTGATTGCGTGGCTGTTCCACGCGCTCTGAATCGGGGACGAATTCAATGGAAGTCGTCAGCTCTGGTACCTCATCCCTGGAGATCCCCGGTTACCGCATCCTGAAAAAGATCAACCAGGGCGGCATGTCGACCGTCTATCTGGCAGTACAGCGCAGCGTCGGCCGCCAGGTGGCGCTCAAGGTCATGTCGCCGGTGCTCAATGCCGACCCGATATTCAGTGAGCGCTTCCAGCGCGAAGCCAACATCGTCGGCCAGCTCTCCCACCCCAATATCGTTGCCGTCCACGATATCGGCCGCTATCGCAGCCTGAATTACATCGCCATGGACTATATGCCCGGCGGCTCGGTTTCAGACCGGCTGGCGAGGGGCATGATGGATCCCATCGAGGCCCTGAACGTGGCCCGCCAGATCGCCCTCGCCCTAGACCACGCCCATGGCAAGGGGTATGTGCACCGCGATCTGAAGCCCGAAAATATCCTCTTTCGGGAAGACGGCTCTGCAGTGCTGACCGATTTCGGCGTGGCCCGCGCAGTGGCCCGCACCACACGGATGACCAATACCGGGATGGTGGTGGGAACCCCACACTACATGAGCCCGGAACAGGCCCGCGGAGCTGCCATCGACGGCCGTGCCGATCTCTACAGCCTGGGCGTGGTGTTCTATGAAATGGTCACCAACGCCGTCCCCTACCAAGCTGACGAGGCGGTGGCCATCGCCATCAAGCACCTCACCGATCCCATTCCCAGGCTGCCCGCGCGCCACTCGCTGTTTCAGGGACTGATTGACCGCCTGCTGGCCAAGGACCCCGCGGACCGCTTCCAGCGCGGCCTGGAGGTGGTGGATGCCATCGACCATCTTCTCGCTGCCCTGGCTGGCAAACCCACCACGCAGGCAACCCAGCTGAGCAACACCGCCGTCGGCCCCTCCAGTCTGATACGGGCCCTGCTGATGACGCTCTGGGGCACCTTGATGGACAAGGCTGCGGCTCTCTGGGCCCTGCTTCGCGACAAACCCCTGGAGCAGCACCATCCCCGCGCCCAGCAGGACACCATCATGCGCATCCAGCAGGTGATCCAGCAGGCGCCGCAGCGCACACGCCGACAGTGGTTCGCCAGCAGCGTGGGGCTGGCACTGCTTGCCACCTTCGCCCTGGTCTACGCCATCTGGGGAGATAATCTGTCGTGGCCTGACCGTCAGGCTGGCCCTGACGGTAGCGGTATTCCAGTGGCGAGCCGGACAACGGAAACCGGCAACCTCACCAATGGCACAGTGGCCCACACCACTCCTGTCCTGCCACTGCCTCCGACCAGCGCCGCCGGCGACTCCATGGAATTGCCGATTGGCGCCGCCATCCGCCCTCCCCTGCGCCTGCCCGATGAAAACCCCGAAAGGGTTGAAGCGCCGGCAAGAATGCCGGGAGTAGAGGACGACCAGCCGGCTGCCTCCGCAAGCACTGGCGAACCAGCGCTGGAAGAGGCTGCGGCAGTCACAGAGCCTGAACCAGTGGCTGAGAAGAAAGAGCCGGTTGATACATCCACTGACCCAGCACCAGTGGCCAAAAACAACGACGACGCTGGCAGCTCCGGGCCGGAAATCGCAAACAGCCCGGAGCGGCTGCGACTCCGAATCAACCCGCAGCCCGGGGATGCGCTGGTGCGGATCATGAATATCGGGCCGCGATATCGCTATGGGATGGCACTGGAGCCCGGCAGCTACGACGTCGAGGTCAGTAAGCCCGGCTACCGCACCGTGCGCCGCTGGATCAGTCTGAAGGACAATGACCTGACCATGCAGGTAAAACTCAAGCGCGGCTACCCGCCGGGCAGCACCTTACGCAGCCCACTCGCCAGCGGCGGCGATGGTCCGGAGATGGTCGTGGTCAAGGCCGGCACATTCCGCATGGGCAACAGCCGCCATCCGTTCACCAGCCCGATCCAGCGGATCCGCATTGCCGAACCCTTTGCGATCTCTGCCCATGAAATCACCTTCGATGAATACGACCGCTATGCCGATGCCACCGGTGCCGCCCTGCCGGGAGATGGTGGCTGGGGCCGCGGCGACCGGCCGGTAATCAACGTGACCTGGGAGGATGCCCGGGCCTATGCACGCTGGCTATCCCGCGAGACTGGCAAGCGCTACCGACTGCCAAGTGAAGCCGAGTGGGAATATGCGGCACGAGCCGGCAGCTCACGGCCATTCTGGTGGGGCGTAAAAGATGCGAGCGGGAAGGCAAACTGCCGGCGCGGCTGCGCCAGCGAATTCGTCGGCCTGTTCCGGGCCCGGAGTGCACCGGTCGGCCACTACCCGGCAAATGCTTTCGGTCTGCACGACACGGCCGGCAATGTTGCCGAGTGGGTGGAGGATTGCTATGTGGGCGACCACAGCCGCGCCCGCCGCGACGGCAGCCCGGTGCGCCTCAGCAACTGCGACCTGCGCGTAGTGAAAGGCGGTTCCATGCGGGATCCGCTGGGCAACATTGGCTCGGATTACCGCCAGGGGATCGGACAGAAGAGCCTCTCTACCGAGGTGGGCTTTCGTGTTCTGATGGAGCTGGACTGACCCCATAAAAAATAGCCCGCGGCCCTGGCAGGGCTCCGACAGCGACAGGAGCAATCCATGTCCCGCACTCTTTTCCTAGCCGCACTTATGGCCCTTACGGGGTGCCAGGGCCTGCAATTCAGCAGCAGCCTCGGCCCTTACACTGAGGCGCGTATCAAAGCCGCTGCCGTCCGCGAATACAGCCCGGTCGAGATCGGCCGCTACGATGCCACCTCGCTCGGCTTCGTCGAAGCCATGCAGTGCCAGAGGAGAGCGGACGAGCCAGAGCCAGGACGCCGGGCACTGGTGCGGGAACTCAAACAGCGCACACATGCACTGGGCGGCAACGGTGTCGTGGTAGAGAGCTGCGGGGCTGCGCAGGGTGGCTATGAGGGCTGCCTGCGCTATCTGGAGTGTCGCGGCGTCGCCTACGCGGTGCCCGAGTGGCAATCCAGGCCCTGAACGAATAGCAAAGGCAGGCTGCCTTCTCAGCGTTTTTCCTCAGCCTTTCGCCTCCACTCGCCAGACATTGTGGATTTTCGGGTTGCGCTGGAAATCCCGATCCAGCAACACCGCTGACAGGTTCTCCACCGCAAATTCCTCCAGGATTTCCGCGTCCATCTTGAAGCTGCGCAGATTGTTGGAAAAGACCAGCGTGCCCCCCGGGGCCAGCAGGGCCATGCACTCGCGGATCAGCCGGCCGTGGTCCCGCTGTATATCGAGCACACCGCGCATCCTGGCCGAGTTGGAAAAGCTCGGCGGGTCGAGAAAAATCAGGTCATAGTGGCCGCGGCGATTCTGCTGCGCCGAGGTGAGCCACTGCAGGCAATCCGCCTCGACCAGTTGATGGCGATAGGGATCGAGCTGGTTGCGGCGGAAATTGCGCCCTGCCCAGGCCTGGTAGGTTTTGGACATGTCGACACTGGTGCTCTGTGTCGCACCGCCTAGAGCCGCCTGTACCGTGGCGGTCGCCGTATAGCAGAACAGGTTCAGGAATTTTTTTCCGTTCGCCAGCTTCCGGAGATACTGCCGTACCGGGCGGTGATCGAGGAACACACCGGTATCCAGGTAAGTCCAGAGATCGACCTCCAGCTCCGCGCCGTATTCGTTGATCCAGAAATTGCGATCACCTGTTCCCCTGCCCTGCTTCTGATACTGGCTCGGGGCTCTACCACCACCTTTGTGGCTCAGCCTGCGTCGCTCCTTGATGCTGATATTGTCCTGGGGAATTTCCAGGACTTCCCGCACCGCTCGGACCAGGTCACGCAGGCGCCCCCGGGCCTTGTTTTCATCGATTTTGGCCGGCGGCCGGTATTCCTGCACATGGGCATAAACCGCGCCTTCCAGTGAGCGGTAGATATCCACCGCAGCGGCATACTCCGGCAAGTCGGCATCGTAGAGACGATAATTGTCGATGCCATTGCGGCTCGCCCATTTGCCGGTAGTGCGCAGGTTTTTTTGCAGGCGGTTGGCCACCATCTGCGCTTCTTCCGACAGCGCCCGGGGCTCCGCCGGCGCTCCGCCCTCACTGGCCTCGCGCACCCGGAACAACAGTAATTGGCTGGGGATACTGCCGTTGTACAGCTGGTACTGCTTGTGCGAACGAAGGCCAGTGGCAAACCCGAGTTCGGGGTTACCGGTGAAGACTCCCACCAGCCAGCCGGGGAACTCCTGCTTGAGCTGTCGGCCCAGCTCGGCATAGGTTTCCCGCAGCGCTTCCTGCTCACCCAGGCGCTCGCCATAAGGCGGATTCACCAGCACAAGGCCGGTCTGTACCGGGCGGTGACTCGGGATCTTGAATGACGACACCGGCCGGCAGCTTACCCGCACATGCTGCTCGAGACCCGCGCGGCGGATATTGGCCTCGGCGGCAAACAGCACCTTGGCATCGGCATCGTAGCCGCGGATTTCCGGCAGCTCGCGGTCAAGTCCAGCCTCCCGGCGGGCCAGCGCCTCTTCGCGTAGCCCCAGCCAGATATCGTTCTGGTGGTTCAGCCAGCGCTCGAAGCCGAAGCTCTCCCGCAAAAGGCCCGGCGCAAAGTCCGCCGCCATCATCGCGCCCTCGATCAGGTTGGTGCCGGAACCGCACATCGGGTCGAGGAGCGCACCTCCGCCGGCTGCAATCTCTGGCCAGCCGCAGCGCAGCAACAGTGCTGCGGCCAGGTTTTCCTTCAGCGGCGCAGCACCGATATGCGTCCTGTAGCCACGCCGGTGGAGACTTTCACCGCTAAGGTCAATGGAGATGTCGAGCTGATCCCGATGCAGTCGCAGCACGACCGCCAGATCCGGGTGATCCCGCTCTACCAGTGGCCGGGTACCCGATTGCTGCCGCAGCCGGTCGACGATGGCATCCTTGGCCTTCTGGGCGCCGAACTGGCTGTTGCGGATTTCCCGATTGGTGCCGGAAAACTGTACCCACAACTTGCCACTGGGGTTGATGTGCTCCTCCCAGGGCTGGGCAGCCACAGCCTCGTAGAGCGCTTCCGCATCGGCGATTTTCTCACTGGCCAGGCGGAGCAACACCCGGTTGGCCAGGCGACTCCAAAGACAACAGCGATAAGCCACCTCCAGCGTGCCACTGAAATGCACAGCCGCCGGTTGCTCGCGTGTTACCGAGCCGCCCAGGCTATTCAGCTCCGATGCCAGTAGCGACTCCAGCCCCTTCGGGCAGGTGGCGGTCAGGTCAAGGAGTCGTTTTTGAGTCATATTGCACTATCTCGAAATAATTCCGGCGCCAACCGCCTGCGCGCAAAGCCACGCGGTCCTGGCTATGCGCATTGTTTCTATAAAATGACATTTTCAGACCAAACTGGTCGTTCACAGGCACGCCCTCGTTTGCTCTACTGAAACCGTTGGCGGCCGCGTAAATGCAGGGACACACGCGTTTCCGATCGCCAACAACCCACCATAAGCTATGGAATAAGGGTAACGATCCCGGCGACAAAACCCTTCTGCAAACTGCATGAAGACAGTCGATCAACTCCCCGGCGGAAAATGTGTCGCCCATTTCTGCTCTGACTACCAGAAAGCCGGTCCGGCTTTAGCGAGGTGCCAACTCGATGAAACGCCAAAAACGTAACCAGTTTGAGAGAGCCTTTTGCAAAGGGTATCAAGCCGCATCAGAAAACAAACCCCAGGACATTTGTCCCTACATGAACGGTCCATTACACCAGGAATGGATTAACGGCTGGCGCGAAGGGCGGGAAGACTACTGGAACGGATTTGGGGCGTCTGCAAAGGCGCAAAAACTGGAAAGCTACCGTAACTTTTCCGCTGAAAACCATCACCCCGATGGGTGGCGGACCGCATAACTTTTTGACCTGATTGGTTTAGTCATCCAAGTAGAAGTGCCCGGTCTCTGCACCGGGCACTGACACACCACGCCGGGCACTGACACAACACGATAGTCAGCGAACAGCACACCCCATCCTGCGCTGGCTCTATTCGCCAACCATCGCGAACCGCCGTCCGAGCGATAACGCCGTGCTCACGGTGCCGGCCCATGATCCCTGCAGGGCGACGCTCCTAAATGGCGGAATTAGTCCTCGACCTTTTCGCGACGAGCCAGGGCAATGGCCTCCGCCGCCTCTTTTACCAGTTCCGGTCCGCGGTAGATGAGCCCGGTGTAGATCTGCACTGCCGTCGCACCGGCACGCACTTTTTCTGCAGCACTCTCCCCGTCAGTGATACCACCGACACCGATGATCGGCAGCTCACCATTCAGGGCTTTCGCCAGCTGCCGGATCACCCGGGTGGATTTGTCCCGCAGGGGTTTGCCGCTGAGTCCGCCCTCTTCCGTGCCATGGGGCAGGGATTTCACCGGGGATTTGTCGATGGTGGTATTGGTGGCAATCACCCCATCGATTTCGTAGCTGCGCAATGCCTCGGCAATCCGGGCAATGGCTTCGTCTTCCATGTCGGGGGCAATCTTGACCGCCAGCGGCACGTAACGGTCAGATCCAGCTGCCAGCTGCTGCTGTTTTTCCTTCAACCGGCCCAGCAACCGGTTCAGGCTGTCGCCGAACTGCAGGTCACGCAGGCCCTTGGTGTTGGGAGAGGAAACGTTGGCAGTGATGTAATCGGCGTAGGGGTACACCTTTTCCATACAGAGGCAGTAGTCATCCGCCGCGCGCTCAGCCGGGGTATCGAAATTCTTGCCGACATTGATACCCAGTACGCCGCCGTAACGGCGCCGGCGCACCCGGTTTACCAGGTAGTCCACACCCTGGTTATTGAAACCCATGCGATTGATGATGGCCTCCGCCTCTTCCAGGCGGAACACCCTGGGCAGCGGGTTGCCGGGTTGTGGCCGCGGTGTGACCGTGCCCACTTCGACAAAACCGAAACCCAGTGCACCAAAGCCGTTGAACGCCTGTGCATTCTTGTCCAGCCCTGCGGCCAGCCCCACCGGGTTGGGTAGCGTCAGGCCCATCAGCTCCACCGGGTCATTCACCACCGGCTTGGCAAACAGGGACATCAGTCCAAGCCGCTCGGCGGCGCCGACAGCATCGATGGTGAGATGGTGGGCGCGCTCAGGGTCGAGCGAGAACAGGGCTTTTCGCAGGGTCGAATACATGGGTGTCCTTCGTTGCTCACTGTCGGGGATTCCCGGCCAGCAGGCCGGGAGCTCCATCAGGCCTCGGCCAGCGACTCCATGTCGGCAGTGGCGTTGGCCAGGTACATCAGTTCCCGCAGCGCCACCGTGAACATGGCGAAATCACTGGAAGGCGAGGCCTTGAGTTCAGTGAGGATGCTCTTCCAGCGCTGCAGGGCGGGCGCCATGATAACGCCCCAGCGCTCCATCGCGCCATCGGTATCCAGGTCGGAGCCACCCCCCAGACGCAACAGGTTCACCGCCAGGCTGGCCAGCTGGCTGTCCAGGTCATCCATGCTGGTCTCGCGGGCCTGGGCCTGCCAGAAGCTCTCCACCGGCAGGTCGATGATCTGGTTGCCGAACCAGTACAGGTCCAGCATATCGGCGAGGCCAAAGTAGACCCGCGCCACCTCTTCCACCGGCCGGTCACTGGTGCGGGCAGATTCAGAGATGCCCAGTGCCGAGAACAGGTAGGTCGGCGACGCTGCCAGCAGGGCCATCTCCTCGGGGACATGGGTCTCCTGCAGGCGGCGGTAGCGGCGCTCCCACTCCCGGCGCGGTTCACCGCTCAGCACCTCTGGCAGTGCGCGGATCACCCGCTGAACCGACTCGCCAAACTGTTCCTGCTCCCGGGCCGGATCCAGGCCCAGGCGACGGTTGCGGATAAACCAGCGGGTGCCGCGGCGAACGCGCCCGATCATGCTGTTCAGTAATTCGATCTGCAGCTCTGCCGGCACCTTGTAGTCAAGCTCAGCCACCTGGTCCTGGAAGACCGGCATCCGGTAGACCTCCCGGGCACTGAGATAGGCCGCGGCAACGGTATTGATATCCGCCCCGGTCGCACTGCTGATCCGGTTGTAGAAGGTGATACCCATGCTGTTGACCATCTCGTTGGCCACCTGGGTCGCCACGATCTGGCGCCGCAGCGGGTGGTCGTACACCAACTCGCGGTAGCGCGCCACCAGCTCCTGGGGGAACGCGGATTCCACCGCTTCCTGCACCCGCAGGTTGTCGGTGATTTCCGCATTGAGGAGCTCTTCCTTCAGCTTCACCTTCACGTAGGAGATCAGTACGGACAGTTCGGGCCTGGTCAGGTATTGGCCGCGATTCTGCCGATCGGTGATCTGCTCGTTATCCGGAATGAACTCCAGCGAGCGTCGCAGGCGGCCCTCGGCCTCGAGAGTGTTGATGGTGCGGCGGTATTCATCGATCCGCTCCGACACCTGCCGCTCTGCCACACTCAGGGCCTGGGTCTGGTTGTAGTTGTTGTCCAGCACCAGCTCGGCAACAGAATCCGTCATTTCCTCCAGCAGCTGGTTGCGCTGCTTGCCGGTCAGGTCGCCGTTGGCCACCACCTTGTCGAGGAGAATCTTGATGTTTACCTCGTGGTCCGAACAGTCCACACCGCCGGCATTGTCGATAAAGTCGGTATTACAACGACCGCCATGCAGCGCAAATTCGATGCGCCCGCGCTGCGTCATGCCGAGGTTACCGCCCTCACCGAAAACCTTGGCGCGCAGCTCGGTGCCGTTCACCCGCAGATGATCATTGGACTTGTCCCCCACTTCCGCGTGGGATTCGGTGCTCGCCTTCACATAGGTGCCGATCCCGCCATTCCAGATCAGGTCCACCGGCGCGCGCAACATGGCACTGATCAGTTCGTTCGGATTCAGCTGGTCCGCCTCGATACCGAATGCCTCTTTCATCTCCGGAGTGATGCGGATCGACTTGGCGCGGCGCTCGAAAATGCCACCGCCCCTGGAGATCAGCTTCTGGTCGTAGTCCATCCAGCTGGAGCGCGGCATCTCAAACAGACGCTTGCGCTCCTTGAAGCTCGCCGCCGCATCCGGTGTCGGGTCGACAAAAATATGCAGATGGTTGAAGGCACCCTTCAGGCAGATATGCTCCGACAGCAGCATGCCGTTGCCGAACACATCCCCGCCCATGTCGCCGATACCGACTACCGAGAACTCCTCTTCCTGGACATTGATGCCCATTTCGCGGAAATGCCTCTGGACGGAGACCCAGGCACCGCGGGCAGTAATGCCCATTTTCTTGTGGTCATAGCCCTGGCTGCCGCCGGAGGCAAAGGCATCACCCAGCCAGAAGTCGTACTCGGCCGCAATACCGTTGGCAATATCGGAAAATGCCGCAGTGCCCTTGTCGGCCGCAACGACCAGATAGGGGTCGTCCTCGTCCCGGCGCACCACCTGCTCCGGTGGCACCACCTCGCCCTCTTTCAGGTTGTCTGTAATGTCCAGTAACCCGCGGATAAAGGTGCGGTAGCAGGCAATGCCCGCTTCCAGCATGGCGTCGCGACTGCCATCTTTCGGCGGCTTGCGCACCACAAAACCGCCCTTGGCGCCGCTGGGCACGATCACCGCATTCTTCACGTTCTGCGCCTTCACCAGGCCCAGCACCTCGGTGCGGAAATCCTCGAGGCGGTCCGACCAGCGCAGACCGCCGCGGGCCACCTTGCCACCGCGCAGGTGAACACCCTCGACCCGGGGCGAGTAGACAAAGATTTCAAACTCCGGCCGCGGCTCCGGAATATTGGGGATTTCCCGCGGGCTGAACTTGATGGAGATGTAATCCTTCGGCTCGCCCTGCGCATCCACCTGGAAGAAGTTGGTGCGCAGCGTGGCCAGGATCAGGTCCAGGTAACGGCGGATCACCTGGTCTTCGTTCAGGTTGTCGACGCTGTCCAGGCCCTCGTGGATTTTCTTGATCAGGCGCTCGACACGGGTCTGGTCCTGCTTGTTGCTGGTATTGATACGCGGGTCGAACATGGCCCGGAACAGTGCCACCAGATTGCGGGTAATTTCCACATGGTTGGCCAGGGTCGCCGCAATATAGGGCTGGCTGGCACTGAACTTGGTCTGCTTCAGGTAGCGTGCATAGGCGCGCAGCATCGACACTTCGCGCCAGTTCAGGCGCGCTGCCAGCACCAGTCGGTTGAAGGCATCGCTCTCTGCGACCCCATTCCAGATTGCCGCGAAGGCATCCTGGAACATGCCGCGGGAGGCCTGGGCATCGACGCGGGTGGGCAGGCCGAACTCCAGGTGGAATTCGTGCATCCACACATCCGTGGAGCCCTTGGGGCGGATCGTGTAGGGAAATTCACCGATCACCCGCAGGCCCAGATGCTCGAGCACCGGGATCACGTCCGAGAGGGTCAGGCCGCGGCCCCAGTTGAACACCTTGAAGCGCAGGCTGCCGGGCGCCGCGCCCACCGGCTGGTAAAAACTCATCGCCACGCGGTTCTGGGGTGTCAGCTCCTGGACGGCACTGACATCCTGCACCGCGATGCGGGGCTCGAAATCCTCGCGGTAACCGGCAGGGAAAGCATGCCCGAAAATATCGAACAGGCGATTGCCCTCTTCCTCGCCGTGGCTTTCGATAAGGGATTTCTGAAATACATCTTCCCAGGAACGGGTTATATCCACGATCTGCGCCTCCAGTCGCGCGACATCAATATCCACCGGCTGGCTGGGGTCAACACGGAACACGAAGTGGACCCGGGCGAGGATGGACTCGGAAAAATAGGTGGTGAAATCGGATTCCCTGGCGTTGATCGCCCGGGCAATGTGGGCGCAGATCGCCTCCCGCACATCACTGTTGAACTGCTCCCGCGGCACGTAAACGGTCGCGGTGACGAACTTGCCAAAGGGGTCGCGGCGGATGAACAGCCGGATATGTGCGCGCTCATTCATGCTCAGCACGCCCATTACCGTATGGAACAGTTCCTGGGTACTGCTCTGGAACAGCTCATCGCGCGGGAAGGTATCGAGGATGCGCCGCAGCGCCTTGCCGTCGTGGCTGTGGGGCGACAGGCCGCTGGACTCGATCACCGACGCCATTTTGCGGCGGATGATTGGAATCTTGGCCGGGCTCTCGGTATATACCGGCGAGGTGTAGAGCCCCATGAACGCCGACTCCCCGATGACCTCGCCGCGGGAATCGTAGCGCTTGATGGTGACGTAGTCTGAATAGGCGGCCCGGTGCACCCGTGACTTCACCGAAGACTTGGCGAAGGTGAGGTAATTCGGGCCTTGGTAGAAGCGCTGCTTGCCCTCGTTGAAGGCACCCTCGGGGGTCGGCTCAGATGGCTCCTCCAGCTTCTTGAAGATGCCCAGGCGGCGCTCCTCGACCTCGCGCAGCACGCGCTTGTCACCCTCCTCCGCAAACTCGTATTCCCGGTAGCCGAGAAAGGTGAAATTACCGTCGCGCATCCATTGCAGGAAGGCACAGGCCTCCTGCAGGTTGGCGTCCTCGGCATCGATACCGGCGTGTAGCTGATCCTCCATGCCGCTGCAGGTGTCCAGCATCGGCACGTAGTCGTCGACCACCAGTTCCACATCCCCCAGCACATCGCGCAGCGCCGCACCGAGGTCGACCGCATTGTCCTCCGAGGTATCCCGGTTGATCTCGACATAAATGAGAGCTTCGGTGCTGGCACCGGCTTCCGGCTCCTGCCCGGAGTGCAGGCGCGGCAGCAATTCCTGCAGCCGGCCCTTCTTGTCCCGGCGCAGCTGCATCACCGTGCTCTTGATCGAGTGGATCACCGTGTCACGGCGATTGACCTCGATGCGTACCGAGTCCACCAGGAACGGCATGTCCCGCTGCAACACTGCCACCACCGTGTGGGAGCACTGCCAGCCATCGTCCTCCAGCCGCGGGTTGAACACCCTGACCTTGGGGCGACCGGCGGGGCGCTGCTGGATAAAGTCCCACCAGGTGTAGATACAGCCGTAAACGTCCACCAGACGCCGCCCCACCAGGTCCTCGAGTGGGTACTGGTGCAGGAACTGCTCGGCAAACGCCTCCACCGGTCCGGCCTCGTCACCAAGTCGCTTGCGGATCAGTGCGCGAACCTGCTCTACCAACTCTTCCCGGCTTTCGGTAATGACCGTCGCCATACTCACGGAGAACCTCCCAAGTTCCTTTTCCCGCCCGGCGCTACCGGACGGTTTTTTTACTCATCTCCCTGTGGACATACCACAGGCATCAAATTCGTACCGCGGTAACCGCCTGTGGCAACGGGAACCAAGCATCGGTTCCATGGTCAACAGGTCCGCGGTTGTTGTCTAAAAGACAAGTGCCGCTAAAATCAACACACCCACCCCGATTGGCGGCGACTATATATAAAAGATGATAGATACCCAGCCGGGTGGGCAGAGGCAGGATCACTCGCAACAAAAGAGACACTATGGAAGCGCATCTGAATGTCAGGGAACGCATCACTTCCCTGGGGGATTGGCTCGGACAACAGATCATCGGCCAGGAGACCCTGGTCAACCGCATACTGATTGCCCTGCTGGCGGACGGCCACCTGCTGGTGGAGGGTGCGCCGGGACTCGCGAAAACCAAGGCCATCAAGACCCTTGGCGATGCTATTGAAGGTGATTTCCATCGCGTCCAATTCACGCCGGACCTGTTGCCGGCAGACATAACCGGTACCGACATCTACCGGCCGGAAACCGGGGAGTTCCATTTCCAGCCCGGGCCGGTATTCCACAACCTGGTGCTGGCCGACGAGATCAACCGCGCGCCTGCCAAAGTGCAGTCGGCCCTGCTGGAGGCGATGGCGGAACGACAGATCAGCGTCGGCAGAAAAACCTATCCGCTGCCAGACCTCTTTCTGGTGATGGCAACGCAAAACCCCATTGAACAGGAAGGGACTTATCCGCTGCCTGAGGCCCAATTGGACAGGTTCCTCATGCAGGTGAATCTTGCCTACCCGGATGCCAGCGCGGAAGCGAAAATTCTGCGCCTGGCCAGATCCGAGGCAAGTCTTGGCGAAAATCGCCCTTCCGAGACGGTGAGCCAACCGGAGATTTTCCAGGCTCGCAGTCAGGTGCTCGCGCTGCAAATGGTGGAGGCCGTTGAGACCTATATTGTCCAACTTGTCATTGCTACACGCGAGCCCGCGAAGTATGACAGCGAGCTGGCATCCTGGCTAGATTTTGGTGCCAGCCCCAGGGCCACCATTTCCCTCGACCGCTGTGCTCGTGCCCACGCCTGGCTGTCCGGCCGCGACTTCGTCACCCCGGACGATGTCATGGAGGTGGCACCCGACGTCCTCCGCCACCGCCTGCTGCTGAGCTTCGAGGCCGAGGCCGCCGGCGTAACGGCCGACCAGGTCATCGAGCGGCTACTGCAACAGGTCCCTGCGATCTGAATTGGGGCTCAATAATCGCAGGAGAGGCTCTCTAGTGCATTGTCGTCATTCCGGCGAAGGCCGGAACCCACAGGAGAGGCTCTCTAGAGCATTGTCGTCATTCCGGCGAAGGCCGGAATCCACAGGAGAGGCTCTCTAGAGCATTGTCGTCATTCCGGCGAAGGCCGAAATACACAGGAGAGGCTATCTGGAGCATTGTCGTCATCCCAGCGAAGGCCGGAACACACAGGAGAGGCTATCTGGAGCATTGTCGTCATTCCGGCAAAGGCCGGAATCCACAGCAGAGGCTCTCTAGACGATTGTCGTCATTCCGGCGAAGGCCGGAATCCACAGGAGAGGCTCTCTAGACGATTGTCGTCATTCCGGCGAAGGCCGGAATTCACAGGAGAGGCTCTCTAGACGATTGTCGTCATTCCGGCGAAGGCCGAAATCAACAGGAGAGGCTCTCTAGACAATTGTCGTCATTCCGGCGAAGGCCGGAATCCACAGGAGAGGCCCTCTAGACGATTGTCGTCATTCCGGCAAAGGCCGGAATCCAGACGGCCGGAGCGCATCACTGGATGCCGGAACGAGCCCGGGATCAGGCCACTAGGGCTCCTGAACTGAAACACGCTATCTACGACACCAACTTCCCCCTCACTTTCAGCGGGAGGTCGGGGAAAGGGCAACGAAAACTTGCACCAAGCAATGAAGCAAACAGAGTTGGATCTGCGCGGCGCCTACCCCACGGTGGAACCGCTGGTGCAGCTGCGCTATATCGCGCGGCAGATGCAGCTTTTCCGCCCGCGCCAGGTCAAGAGCGACCAGGCCGGCAGCCTGCTCACCCGCTACCGCGGCCGCGGCATGAACTTCGAGGAAGTCCGCGACTACCAGCCCGGGGATGACGTGCGCTCCATCGACTGGCGCGTGACCGCCCGCACCGGCACCACTCATACCAAGCTTTACCAGGAAGAGCGCGAGCGGCCGGTAGTGATCCTGCTGGACCTGCGCTCGCCGATGTTCTTCGGCAGCCGCCGCACCTTCAAGTCGGTTGCCGCCTGCGGTATTGCCGCGGCACTGGGCTGGGCGGGGCTGCAGCACTCCGACCGGATCGGCGCCCTGCTCTTTTCCGACCACGACCTGGAAACCGTGCGCCCCCGGCGCAGCCATCACTCCGTGCTGGCCATGATCCACGGCATGGTGGCGCTGGCGGAAACCCTCGACAACCCGGTCCCCGTGGATGGCAGCCAGCCGCTGAAACAACTGCTCGAGGAGGCCCGCCGCGTGGCGCGACCGGGCAGTGCGCTGTTCCTGATCAGTGACTGCCATGATCTGAATGATGACTGCACCCAACCCCTGACGCTGCTGACCCGTCACGCGGACCTGCAGGTACTGCGCGTGACGGATCCGCTGGAGCAACAGTTGCCGGAACAGGCCCTGACCATTTCCGACGGCCGCCAGCGCACCTTTCTCAATGCGGGCAACCGGGCGCTGCGTACCCAGTTCGCCGAATTGCAGGCCGAGGTGCGCACCGGGGTGGAACAGCTCTGCCGCCGGCACCGTATCCCGTTGCTGGACTTCGACAATACACTGCCGCTGGTACCCGCCCTGCTGTCAGTCTACGGCGGTCGCCAGAATGGTGGCCGACCGAGCCACCGGTCGGATGCGCGTGAATCCGGAGGGGTACGCGCGTGAAAAGCCTACTGATGCAACAACAACCGGCGCAGCCATCTCCAGCAGAACAGGCTCTGCTGGACCAGCTGCGGGATATCCACACGCCGGACCCGATCGGCTGGTGGCCACCGGCACCGGGCTGGTGGCTCCTGGCGGCGCTGTTAATGATTGGCCTCTACTTCCTGCTCCGCTGGCTGCGCCAGCGCAAACTGCGCTGGAGCCGCAACCGCTACCGCAAGGAAGCCGAGCGCCTGTTGCGCGCGATTGACACCAGCACACCGGACGCCGCCCAAGACATCAACGAAATCCTAAAGCGGGTCGCCGTGACCACCTATGGCCGCCAGGGATGTGGCAATTTAACCGGGCGGGCCTGGCTCGATTTTCTCCGCACTACTGCAGACGTGGACTGCCCCCCCCAGGCGGAAACCGTGCTGCTGGAACAGCTTTACCGGGCTGACCGCTGGGATGAGAGCGGCAACAATGCGCTGCGCGACTACGCCATCCGGTGGAGCCGCAACCACAAGCGCGACCGCTGGCCACAGACCGTCCAGCAAGCAGGCGAGGAAATCACCGGGGAGGCAAGCCGTGTTTGAATTTGCCTGGCCCTGGGTATTCGCCCTTTTACCGCTGCCACTACTGGCCCGGCTGCTGTTACCGCGCACCAAACCGTTAACCAGCGCCTTGAAAGTCCCTTTTTATGGCAGCCTCGCGCAGCGCGGCGGCGGCACCCCACACAACCCGTTCAACCTGCTGCTACTGACGATTCTCTGGCTGCTGCTGCTCACCGCCGCCGCCCGCCCGCAGTGGTATGGCGAACCCATCACCCAGACCAGCAGCGCCCGCGACCTGCTGTTGGCGGTGGACATCTCCGGCAGTATGGAAACGCCGGATATGCTCCTCAATGGCCGGCCGGCGATGCGGATCGATGCAGTGAAGAATGTCGTCGGCGATTTCGTCGAGCGACGGGAGGGCGACCGGCTGGGTCTGGTCCTGTTCGGCACCCGCGCCTACCTGCAGGCACCACTCACCTACGACCGGGAAACCGTCGGCACCCTGCTGCGGGAGGCTCAGATCGGCTTTGCCGGCCAGGGTACCGCCATCGGGGATGCCATCGGCCTGTCCGTCAAACGCCTGATGGAACGGCCGGCGGAACAGCGGGTGCTGATTCTGCTGACGGACGGCGCCAACACTGCCGGCGAGGTTGCCCCGCTGAAAGCCGCAGAGCTGGCGCAACAGGCGGGCGTCCGGGTTTACACGGTGGGTATCGGTGCTGAGGAAATGGTGCAACCGGGCCTGCTCGGCAGCCGCTTCGGTGCCCGCCGCATCAACCCGTCCCGCGACCTGGACAGCGACACCCTGCAGGCCATCGCCGATAAAACCGGCGGCAGGTTCTTCCGCGCCCATAATCCCGAGGAACTGGCGCAAATCTATGAAGAACTGGACCGTCTCGAACCGGTAGAGCAGGAGGCGGCCAGCTACCGCCCACTGAAGTCCCTCTACGTCTGGCCACTGGCTGCCGCCCTGCTGCTGGCACTCTTGTGGGCCGCGATCCCGCTGCTGATGAATCTTCGCTCCAGAAGTTCAGGCAACGGTCAGCAGAGGACCGCGACCGCAGTAACACAGGAGGGCCCTGCATGAATGAAATGGCCCAGTTCCATTTCCTGCGCCCGCATGCCCTGTGGTTACTGATTCCAGCTGCGCTGGCCTGCCTCGGCCTCGCGCGCACGGTCATCAACAGCAGCCAGCTGCAAAAAGTCATCGACCCGGACCTGCTGCCACATCTACTGCTTCGTGGCGGTGAGCGACGCCCGTGGCTGTTCGGACTGATCTTTGCCCTGCTGGCCCTGATGATTCTGGCCCTCGCCGGCCCCACCTGGCGCAAATTGCCGACACCGGTGTTCAGCAGCCAGGATGCCCTGGTCATCCTGCTGGACCTGTCGCCGTCGATGATGGCCACCGACCTGACACCCAACCGTCTCACCCGGGCGCGGCTCAAGATTCTCGATATCCTGCGCCAGCGGGAGGACGGCCTCACCGCGCTGGTGGCATACGGTGGCGAAGCCCATCTGGTTACACCACTGACGGAAGATACCGCCACCATCGCCAACCTGGTCCCGGCCCTATCGCCAACGATCATGCCGGTACCGGGCAGCAACATCGAGATGGCGGTGGAAACCGGGCTGCGCCTACTGGAGGATGGTGCCAATGGACGCGGCCAGCTACTGGTGATCACCGACGGCATCGCCGAAGAAGCAGTGCCGACAGTCGCTGGCATGGTGGCGGGCGACCTGGCCAGCCTGTCGATCCTGGCAGTTGGCAGTGGTGATGGCAGCCCGATCCCGCGCGGAGATGGTGGCGGTTTTGTCACCGACAGCAACGGGGCCATCGTTATCGCCGGATTCGACCCCGGCAAACTGCAGAAACTGGCCCGTGGCAGCGGCGGACGCTTCGCCCGCATCGCAGTAGATGACAAGGACATCGCCAGGCTGCTACCCGAAGAAAGCGCACCAGACCAGGCCCGCCTGACCGAGCGCGAGTTTGACCAATGGCGCGAGGAAGGCCCTTGGCTGCTATTGCTCTTACTTCCCCTGGCCGCCCTGTTATTCCGGCGCGGTGCACTGGCCTGCGCCCTGCCCCTCTCCTTCACACTCCTCCTGCCGGAGCCGGCCAGCGCGGTCGAACTGCAGGATCTCTGGCTGCGGGAGGATCAGCAGGCCAAACGTCTGCTGGAGGAAGGCAAGGCGGACCTTGCCGCAGAAAAGTTTCGCGATCCCCAGTGGCGGGGCACCGCCCAGTACCGCGCTGGCGATTTCCCCGCCGCCCAGAAGGAATTCGCTCAGGGCGAGAATGCGGACAGCCTGTACAATCTCGGTAACGCCCTCACCCGTCAGGGTCGCTATGACGAGGCCATCGAAGCCTTCGATGCCGCGCTCGACAGACAGCCACAGCTGACCGATGCCCAGCACAACCGGGAAATTGCCAAACAACTCCGCGACCTGCAGCAACAGCAGCAACAGCAATCCCAACAGGGGCAGGATCAGCAGCAACAGGACCAGCAGCAGGGTGAGCAAGACCAACAGCAATCCCAGAGCGGCCAGCAACAGCAGCAAGACCAGTCTGGCCAACAACAGGACCAGCAAAACCAGGGTTCCCGGCAGAACCAGCAGGGGGAGCCCGAGGATTCAGGGGAACAGCAGGCCGACTCCAGCGAGCAGCAACAGGACCAGAGCGAGCAAGAGCAGCAGGCCGGCAAAGCCCGCGATGGCGAAGAGCAGAAGAAGAATGGCGAGCAACAGCAGGCCGATGCCAGGGAGAGCGAACTTGACCCCGAGACCCAACAGGCCCTCGACCAGTGGCTGCGCCAGATTCCCGACGATCCCGCCGGCCTGATGCGGGAGAAATTCAAATACGAAAGCCTGCAGCGCCGCCGGGCCTATCGAACCGGCGAGTGGGAACCGCCGGAAAATGGAGCCACCCAACGATGGTAGTGACCGAGGGCCCGATGACCCGAAAACTGACTAGCGCCTTTTCCAGCCGCAATCCGTACGCTGCAGCGCTACTACTGTGCCTACTGTTTGCCCTGGGCCTGCCTACTACTGTCATGGCATCGGACCTGCTGTCGGCCACCGTCGACCGCAACGAAATCGGTATCGACGAGACCCTCAACCTGCGCCTGCGCTATTCCGGCACCGAGAGCGGTGGCCAACCCGACTTCGAACTGCTGGAACAGGATTTCGACATCCTCTCCCGCCAGCAGTCCAACCAGTACCGGGTGATCAACGGCCGCGCCGAGAGCTTCGTCGAATGGATGCTGGTGCTGGCACCAAAACGGGAGGGCAAGCTGTTCATCCCCTCCCTCCACTACCATGGTGAAGTCTCGGACGCGATCCCCATCACCATAACCGAAGCCGGCAGCCGCCCGGACGCCGTCAATCGCCAGGCGTTTCTCGAAGTGGAACTGGACAAGAAAGAGATCTTTGTCCAGGAGCAGCTGTTAGTAAAAGTCCGCCTGTACACCACTATCGGCCTGCACGACATCGCCACCGAAGCCCTTCAGGTACCGGGGGCCCACGTCGAAAAAGTGGACGAGCAGCGCTACGAGCGCCGCATCAACGGCGTCGGCCACGCCGTTTATGAGCTCACCTATGCCATCTTCCCGGAGAGCTCCGGTAAGCTGACCATCCCGGCGCTGAACTACGTCGCCGTCGCCGGCCGCCGGGACCCATTCTCGTTGTTCAACCGCAACACCCAGCGGCTGCGCCTGCGCTCGGAACCGCAGACCATCCAGGTCAACCCCAAGCCCGACACCTACACCGGCACCCACTGGCTCCCCGCCGCCAGCCTGGGTATCGTGCAGAGCTGGAGCCAGGATCCGGACACTTTCACCGTCGGCGAACCCATCACCCGCATCCTGACCCTGCGCGCCGAAGGCCTCCGCGCCGCCCAGCTGCCCCCCCTGCCCCAGCTGAACGTGGACGGGCTCAAGACCTACCCCGACCAGCCACAGCAGGATGATCAAGTCAGCACTAACGGAATAACAGGGAGCCGCATTGAGACTACGGCCATCGTCGCGACCAAGCCCGGGGACTATCAGCTACCGCCGATTACGATCACCTGGTGGGATACCAAGACCGGGCGACAGCGGGCGACGCAGTTGCCAGCTTTCAGGTTTAAGGTGATTGGTAGTGCCGCGGCCACCAACACAGCACCACCAGGGAGCGCTGCTGACCTTGTGCCACAGCCCAGAACAGCCATGCCTGCAGACAACTTCTGGCGGAATCTCGCGCTGGCGGCTATCGCTGCTCACCTTCTTTGGGTCTTTTATTATTTCTGGCTGCAAAAGCAGCAAGGCAGCAGTCTAAGGAAGCCGCATCCCACCAACGCTGGAGATAAGGGAAAAAAGGCCAAGGAACTGAAACGGGCCTGCCAAGGGAATGAACCCAAAGCTATTCAGGCTGCTCTCGTTCGGTGGGTGCATGCACGCTGGCCCCACACTGCAGGGCGGAGTCTCGCAGAGGCGAGCCGACTTCTTCAGCTGCCAGAACTCACCCGGTTACAGTCAGCGCTCGACTCCGCAATCTATTCTTCACCTGCCCGACCACTGAATCAGAAAGAGGCTCAGATGCTGGTGGATCGTTTATTGAGGTCTCCTACAGAGCAAGTGGGGAGTCAGCAGCGTAAGGCACTTCCGGAACTATTCTGACCGCTCCACAGGTCATTGGTGCAGATCTGGCCCCCGCCCGCCGCCTCTCCACATGCGAAAGCCGACAAAATGCTCTCAATGATCAGTTTTCAATCAACCCCAGAGGGTTAGATACAAAACAAATGGATCTCACCCCAGCAGAAATCTGAGCGCGCAATGAAAGTCAGTCGGCAGATCTGTCGCCACGTGAAAACCAACCGCACCAACTGTACGCTTATCAACCAACCACAGGGAAATTTAGCCTGAAAGTGTACTGATCCCCCCCTCATTGGTAGTATTTGCCACCTAATTAGAACTCAAGTTTGTAGATGGCATCAGCCACGGATTATCGGAAGTAGGCAGTAACCATGGGAACAATTTTGGTAACGGGGGGAGCCGGCTTTATTGGAAGCGCGGTCGTCCGTCATATCGTCAATAACACTCACGACACCGTCGTTAACGTAGATAAGCTCACCTACGCGGGGAACCTCGAATCTCTCGCTTCGGTAGAAAAATCAGAGCGTTACCACTTCGAACAGGTCGATATCTGCAATCAGGCCGAAATTTCAGCATTGCTGAGCAAATATCGACCAATGGCAATCATGCACTTGGCTGCTGAGTCTCATGTGGATCGCTCCATTGATGGTCCTGGGGAGTTCATCCAAACCAACATCGTCGGCACCTACTCCATGCTGGAGGCAGCCCGGGGTTACTGGCTAAGCCTACCCGAAGCAGAGCGAGCTAATTTCCGCTTCCACCACATCTCTACCGACGAAGTGTATGGCGATCTGGAGGGCACTGAGGACCTCTTTACCGAGGAAACCCCTTACGCACCTAGCTCCCCCTACTCTGCAAGCAAGGCGTCATCAGATCACCTGGTGCGGGCTTGGGGTCGTACTTATGGCCTCCCAGTGATCATCACGAATTGCTCGAACAACTACGGGCCATTCCACTTCCCGGAAAAATTGATTCCCCATGTGATTCTCAATGCCTTGGCCGGCAAACCGCTTCCTGTATACGGAGACGGCTCCCAAATCCGCGACTGGCTGTATGTAGAGGATCATGCGAAAGCACTCTATCGCGTTGTCACGGAAGGCCAAGTTGGCGAAACTTTCAACATCGGTGGCCACAACGAGAAGAAAAACATTGAGGTCGTAGAAACAATATGTTCGCTTCTGGAAGAGCTGGCTCCAAACAAGCCAGAAGGGATAGAGAACTACCAAGACCTCATCACCTTTGTTAAGGATCGCCCTGGGCACGACCAGCGCTATGCAATTGATGCTGCAAAAATTGGCTCCGAGCTCGGGTGGGTACCGGAGGAAACGTTTGAAAGCGGCATTCGCAAGACCGTAAAGTGGTATCTAGACAACACGAAGTGGTGGGAAAACGTCCTAAACGGTGAATACAAACTTCACCGCATCGGCAAACAAGAAAAAGAAGTAGAGGTAGCATGAAGAAATATAAGGGAATCGTATTAGCAGGCGGTTCCGGAACTCGCTTACACCCAATTACACTCGGGGTCTCTAAACAACTACTTCCAGTGTATGACAAGCCGATGATTTATTATCCGATTTCGACGCTTATGTTAGCGGGAATTCAGGATATCTTGATTATTTCCACACCTCGAGATCTCCCACAATATCAGGAGCTTCTTGGAGACGGCAGCAACTTCGGCATCAACCTGAGCTACGCCATACAACCTAGCCCTGATGGCCTCGCCCAAGCCTTTATTATTGGAGAGGAGTTTATCGGCGATGACAACGTTGCCCTAATTCTTGGCGACAACATCTTCTACGGTGAACACTTTTCAACAAAGTTACAGAGCGCGGTTAGCAGAGAAGCTGGAGCAAGCGTATTTGCCTACCATGTATCTGACCCTGAGCGATTTGGTGTGGTTGAGTTCAACGATAGTGGACGAGCAATTTCAATTGAAGAGAAACCTCAAAAACCAAAATCCAATTACGCGGTCACTGGCTTGTATTTCTATGACAACCAGGTCATTGATATAGCCAAAGCAACAAAACCATCTCCACGTGGCGAGTTGGAAATTACAGATATAAATGGCAACTATCTACAAGATGGCTTACTTAATGTAGAGGTTCTTGGCCGCGGCTTTGCGTGGCTGGATACAGGCACACACGACTCACTGATTGAAGCCGGGCACTTTGTTCAAACGATTGAACATCGACAAGGCCTCAAGGTGGCATGCCTTGAGGAAATTGGCTATAAGAATGGCTGGTTAAGTAAGGAATCAATCACCTCAAAAGCAGAGCAATTGCGGAAAACAGGATATGGGAAATATCTAAGCAGCTTGATCAACTAAAAATAATTGCATTTATACGCTGCACCCAACATGGGTGGAGCGTAATAACCAGCATCAAACCAGAAAAAAATAAGAAACATTATAACGCAGTGGCGGCAGCTAAGACCAACTTTGAAATGAACAACCATCGAGCAAGACAAAACACAGTGGGCCTTGAGTCTTTACGAGGACTAGCGGCTTTATTGATTATAATCTTCCACCTCCCCCACCTCCTAAAATTTGAAGTCCCTCAAGGATGGAGCATAATCAGCACCCACTTTGGGTTAGGCGTCCCCCTGTTCTATGTCTTAAGTGGGTTTGTCCTCGCGTTTGGGTACTCGCAGCGACTAGAAACAACAAACCAAATAGTTAATTTCTATACTCGACGCCTATTTCGGATTTTACCACTTTTTTACTCAATGCTGTTTTTGTGGATGATAATCCAGTGGATTACCTTTAACAAAATACACTCGCTAGAAACGGTCTTCCTGAATGTCACATTTCTGTTTGGGCTCGTCCCAGGGGAGCATGAGAGTATCGCATGGGCAGGATGGTCCGTCGGAATTGAGATGCTGTTTTATGCTATTTTCCCTGTACTGATATTGCTCATTCGCGATCTTAAACTTTCCTTAGCCGCCTTTATTGCAAGTTGCATATTATCAAAAGCAATTCAAACGAACTTATCCACTATGGATGTTGGCAGTTATAAGTATATGAATCTGGTGACACACTTGCCATATTTCGTGGCTGGAATTACGACCTTCAATATTTGGAAAAAACTAGATTTCTCACAGCAGAAAAACGTAGGTCTCCTCTTAATAGTTCTGGCTTTAGCAACTGGAATTGCTCTTAAAACATGGGACCCCTTATTTTCTAGGCATCTCTCAATATATGGAGTCAGATTTTTCTGGGGGATAGTATTTGCCTGCTTTATCTTGGGCACCTGCATCACGAGGATAAAAGCACTTGAGTCAAGACCACTGTTAAACCTCGGAAAAGTCAGCTTCAGCCTCTATCTGACCCATCCGATGATAATGTTTGCACTAAAGAAAGCAGGGTTTAAAGAGGCCTTGGAATCAAGCATTTCAGACACTGGCCTCTTATTTACTACTTCAGCCGTCATTGTTATCGCCATAGTTTGGATTACAAGTAACTTCACTTATCGCTTTATCGAGAGACCTGGCATCAACTACGGCCGAAAGCTAGCCGATTCAAGAAAAACCGGAATCTTTGAACCTAATTCCAGACACCAACAAAATAGGCCACAAGTTACCTAGGGGTTACCAACATCAAAATAACTTTTGCTGACGTTAATATTTGATACAGGCATCATCATTTGCAGAAAGTTTGCGAAGAAGTAAATCGACAGGACACCTATCCCTAGAGAAACTCTCTTCGCAAAACTTTCAGTCGCGACTAAACATATTGAACTTAATTACTACCAAATCTAGGGGGTACCGTCCGCATAAACTCCCGCCCCTCGAACTCATAATAGCTCTTATCAGATTCAAGGCTGGCATTAGATTTCGAGCGGTTGAAAAAAACATCCGCCTGGTACACTGGCACGCGCTCGGGAACGACGTGATAGACTACACTCATTCTTGTTTTGGAAGCATCCCTAATGGGTGAGCCGCCATGAGGCAGTTGAGGATGCCAAATCACAACATCTCCTTTTTTCGCTTCTAAGTACTCCTCGGATACACCGCCTTCCTCCCAGCATTTTTCAACAACAGCATTTTGGTAAGGCACCCACAGCCCCTTTCCACCCGGCTGGATCTGATTGACATCAGAAACAAGTTCTTCTGCAAAACTATATTGATCGACTCTGCCACCCTTGTGTCCACCCTTCAGCACGCGTAGGCAACCATTCTCTTTATTAGCATCCTCTAAGGCGAACCAGACACCAAAGTAAAATTCCTCCGGAGCGGTTCTAAATACAGGTGTATCTCTATGAAAGGGCTGCTCTGTACCGTATTGAAAAGTAAGGCTTGTATAAACACTGGCCCTATAACCAAATAATAGATCGAGAACATTTAAGAGAAACTGACTAGACGTAAAGAGACGCTTAACTTCGTCGGAATCAGAATGAAGATTAACAACCCGAGGATTTCTAGTATCACCTCTAATTCCATACATATCCTTACGGTGACTATCGCACCAATTACGGTAGGAATTGACCGCAGCATCACAAACGCCTGAATCTAACACATCAGAGAGGTGCACAAAGCCATCCCGATAAAAGTTTTTAGCGATAGAATGTTCACGGGCATCGGAAATATTCCGCAGGCCTTCCTGCAAACTAAAAGGGTCATCACCCCAGAGTTTTTCATCTTTCTTTAAATTTTTCACCATTAACATCCCCCAAAACAATCAAAACCGCATAGACGGCCGAAAAAAATCCAAAGTGAAGACAGCGTTTATAACACTTTACTGCCCAACAGCTATTAAATTTAAAAATACTTTCCAGCGAGCAACTTTGCAGCCAGCTCACATGCCATCTGAGAAAGCTCTATCCGTTCTAATTGCCGGCCAGAAACTACTCTTGAAAGCGGATCAAAACGAACATTAAAGGCATCCAAAAGTTTTTGATTCGACTCGGAAGACTCCGCCAAGATCTTTTCCCGCTCGTTTAGGCTCAATAGGTTACCTATTATAGGCTTCGAATATTCGCCACCAATTTCATTGCAGGTGCGGACAACCTCGCGAATCATTTCTGAACGATTTTCTACCTTGTATTTATTCATAACTCTCACGAGCTCCCCTCCAACGAGTGAGAGCGACTCATTTACAACTGAGGGAAACACAAAATCATCTATATCGACTACTCCAAGTACATTAACTAAAAAGTCCTTGGCAGCATCTCCAAAAGCAAGAGCTGACCTTTCGTACTTTCGGACAATAACTTCATCTGGATGCATCACATCCGTAAACTTACGAATGTGACTATAGAAATCTGTGAAATACGGATTGCACTCAGCAATTTTTTGAGTTTCACCATTCTGTTTAACAAGCTGTCCATATGCACTTTCAAGAAGAAGATCTTGGCGCCGCACATAGAAGACTAGACATACTCTTTCAAACAAAGACCTAATCGAAGATAAAGGTACAACAGAATGACACTCAGAGAACATTTCACTGCTTACTACGACCTTAGGATAACCATTTGACCGCCAAGACAAGAATGTTCTCTGCACATCGTCCACTGCAAAAGCCTCATTTTTAGGACTCTTGACTCTTGCCGCAATAGCATGGTGCGCATCAAATTGCCCAGTAACAGGGTAGAGAAACCCTAAGTTCTTTAACGCCTCGCGATTCTCATTGAGTACCCACTGAATCGCTGAGGTGCCAGTTTTATGCAACCCGACATGTAAAATTAATTCGGACATTAAACATATTCCCCATCACAGGCTCTAATACCCAAATGCTGCTTCACCTCGACAATGTATTCATCAATAGATTTTAGTTGCTGCTGATCAAGCTCGACTTTATCTTTCACTACTCTTTGTACGCGTGAAATTTCAGCAAGGTGTTGGTCCGGATTCAATGAGTGCGTAGTACTTGCGCTATGACGTCTATGGGTATTTAGGCTCTCAGAAACATAGCAGATTCTAGCGGAATTTTTTAACAATAACTCTATGTAAATACGCCAATCCCCCGCAACAGAATAGTCGAACAACTCATCGCCAAGAGAACTAAGGGCATCTAAAAAAGCATCACGCCTGAAAACAACACCGCTTACGTTCATAATAACATTCTTAATAGAAAGATAGCGCTTGACGAATTCCTCGCCAGGGGCGTCAAAATCCTTCAAAAAAGCAGAGGCATCAATATCACTTAGATAATATTGATAGCTATCGGCAAGAAATTTATCTTTCTCATCAACCTGAATAGAGTCGCAAAAAGCTAAATCAAACTTAGAACGATTTACAAGTTTACTAATAAATTCTGAATCCGCTAGATCATCTGCCTCCGCCACCCATAGATATTCTCCTCGCGATAGCTTGGCAGCTTTCTTCCACTGTCGGAATACCGAGCCCGAATTCACATCATTAATAACTAGCTCTATGTTTCGCCGATTCAGAACCGCACACTCTTTAATGACATCTAGGCTTTGATCCGTTGAGCAGTCATCAAGCACAATGACCTCATATAATGGGTACTCTTGGTTAAATATTGAGAGTAACCGATCCGAAATATGCTCCTCATAATTAAAATTAGGAACAACTACAGAGACTCTTTTAATATCTGGAATAAGTAACTCAACTAGAGAGAAGACATAATCGCGCCAATCAAATTTCTCACTTACGTGTTTTTTCCGAAAATCGGACAAGCCACCAGAATCAATCCGAATCTGCTCCTGGATCGCGTCAGCCAGAGCTACTGGATCAGAGAAGGGGACAAGCGACCCTAATTTGCTATTCTTGAGAAGATCATTAAACCCTCCTCCCCCGTCAAACCCAACAACAGGGGTTCCTAAGGCAAGCGACTCTAGAACAACTGAGGGAAATGGATCCTCCCTCGACGTCATTGCAAAGACATCCGCACCTTGCAAAAAGGTCGAGATTTCTGTTGTAAATGGAATAACATGAAAATTAGCAGCAAGGCTTCCAAGCTGCCCGTCTGCGAGCAACCAATGATCTAACATTGGCTCGACGCTCCCCAACCATACAAAGTGGATACTCGGATCTCGCTCGACCAAAGTACGGGCACATGTAACAAACAAATCAAAGCCTTTTCGCAAATCTGCGTAGCCGGCATTAATAATAACTTTAGAATCATCACTGATACCAAGCATATCCCGCAGTACTCTAGGGTTATCCTTCGAATACTGCAGCTTCTGATAAATACCTTGAGGCTTGATGATTGCCTTATCACCTAACTGCCCCGCAATATTTTCAAAAGATGAACGCACGAATTCTGAAGCGAAGACAACTTTGTCGGAATACTCCTTTATTTTCGTTGCAGAATCTTCCAGTTTGTACTCTTTTATAAGGGATTTAAGCTCGTGCACAAGTGAAATCACACGTACACCGGCCCGGCTTAAAACTTCGACGCACCCACCTGTAACGCAGGTATTGGTTATTGCGTATTCGATCTGTCGTTCTGCTTGTAAGTGTCTAATAATATTGGAAAACTTCTCAATACATCCGTCAGCTACAAAGGTAGGACCTATCGATTTATATTGTGGAACAAGTGGCCCACCATCCAGCAGCACCAACTGGGCGTCGATACCAAAATCCTGGGCAAGCGTCTTGAAAATATTTAGGGTGAGCAGCTGAGCTCCATGCTTATAGGCATCATGTCCAACTAGAATTAGACGTGTCTTACCCTCCGGCTTCGCAATGCGATGCACCGCTCTGTACGTTGAGTTCAGGTAAGCCGAGCCCCAGTAAATGTCAGGTTCGAGATGAGCACCTTCAGCCCATTCGTTCCATGCATTAATGACGACAAAAGATTCACTCTCCAGAACAGGGTTTTCTAGAGCGTAATCGACCATCTTGCTCAGCCACCGCTCATACTTTTGCGGAGTTGAACCAATAAAGCCATATCCTTTGTTCGGCTTTCGTGCCTCATTGTCCCAACTAGGGGTTACAGCCCGAATGAGATCAAAATTTGGCCGACCCTCCCTAAGGCTGTTACTGACAAGATCATCGTATAAGGGGTAATGCCCGGAAAACTCCGGATCGATAACTCCACTTTCCTTTGCGTGAGAGTCTAGGCCTTCAGCTAACTTATGCGGAGGGAATTCGACAGCACCATCCATCCCAAAATCTCTCGGATCAAGAGACCCGAACCCTTGAGCCATAAAGAACAAAGGCGTTTCACCAAGAAGCTCTTCGCATAAGTCACGCCACTTTTGAATACGCACTTTGGCGTCAGGAATGATGCCTGGCCGATAGATAAAGAAGAGAGGTCTACCATCAATACGAATATAGCGTTCATCCTTAAAATGACGACCCAAATCCTCAATAAATGCTACATCCTGTTCTTCATGATAATCCTGCGATATTAAGATATCGTTCTCAAAACCATCCCACGTACGAGTCCAATTTTCATTTGCCCATAAAATACAAAATGGAAGAGCAATCTCGGGACTTTCCAATAAAGTATTAACCGGGCCATCCATCAATCGCTTCCCGTTAAACCAATAATGGTAGAAGCAGAAGCCATGTAGACCAGCTTTAAGGGCCATCTCGGCCTGTGCTTGTAAAGTCTCTTTTAGACGAAGGTCGTAATACCCTAGATCTCTAGGCAAATGGGGCTGGTAATGGCCATGAAAGCGTGGTATTCCTCTCGTAACGTTTGTCCACTCAGTAAAACCTTCCCCCCACCACTCACTATTTTCTTTAAATGGATGAAACTGTGGGAGGTAGTAAGCAAGGGCTTTGACCTTTGCTTTAGAGACAGGCATATCAGAGTATGCAAACTCTTCAAAACCCTCACCTGGCTTACGATACTTTTCAATTTCGCGAACAACATCTCTGGCAACTATCGATGTTTCAATTGCGCTATCACGAACTGGTGCGCCACCCTCCTTTTCTGGCATGTCCTGCACTCTCGGAGGTGCACAATCTAGGCCTTTACCCTGCCCCTCAGTAAGGAAATGCACAAAAACATTACCATCTAAAGAGTAATGTGATTTATACCAAGGTACATCAAATGAAGGCGAGGGATTCCTACCTTCGAACACTCCCGTCTGCAAAAAATGCAGGTACGGATCTACGCCAGCATCTTTTATATCAGGGTAACTTTCTAGGTAATAAGAGGTACTGAACTCTTTGACCGGATCAATCAAATCGACAGAAGAAAAATCTAAGAAGAACCTCAGGACGCTTCCATCTAAAGTGATATTGTTAGGAAGCTGCGCAGCTACAAATTTTACATCGAACAAGACTGATGGTGACCGACCCTCACTCTCCCCATGGCACAGATAATGATACAGAGGATTAATTTCAGACTCAGAAACATCAGAGTTCTGTTCCTTGTACCATTTTGTATCAAATAGATATAGAGGGTTAAGGCCTAAGTCAGCACCCTTGAAGTAATAGTGCTCTATGGGATCTTCATGATCTTCCAGAAGATTTGAATACTTATTTCTATACCATTTAACATCGAAAATCCCAGACTGACGAATAAATTCAATACAAACCTTATCAGCTTCCATTTTTTTCTTTTTATTTCTCTTTAAAACTAACAACTAAAAATCCTCCAAACTTTAAATCACACTTCAGATTTGATTATTTCAATCAGTTCTGTGGTTGAGACGCTGGGCGTCCTCGGCAAATAAACAACCTCGCACAGAGCGTTAAACTGATCAAACTTGCCTTTCCAATCATCTCCCATCACTAAGACATCGGCCCCATAGTAAGTGATGTATTCAGCTTTCTTTTCAAGAGACTCTTCAGGAAAGCAGAAGTTTACAAAACGCAAGCTATTAATTATTTGCATCCGGTCCTGCTCTGAATAAACAGGAAACCTGCCTTTCTTGCTGAAATTTAATTGATCCGTTGAAACGCCGACAATAAGGGTATCTCCAAGTGCCGCAGCCCTCTTAAGAAGTTTAACATGCCCAACATGGAACACATCAAAAGTCCCGAAAGTTATTACAGTCTTCAACCTAGACTCCAAAATATAGGAATTTATACTCTTCTTTTGCTCGAGCCCAATCAAATTTCCAGAAGGGATCTGGTTTTCTCCAATCGGGACCGTAGTTAACCTCTAATAGAGACTCTGGCTCTGCTGGCAAAGTCAGATCGTGACCATGAAATCTTTCCGTCTTAACTGGAAAAATACTGCTCTCATTAATTGCCTCCCGAGGAAGTGGGTTAATCGAACAGTGTCCACTCTCGATAAAACCGGTAAAAATATCTAATTTGACGCCGCCCGGTGATACACACCAGTAATGTGCAACATTTGATTCTTGGATACCGCAACCCTTGCCACGCAAAAATTTAGCTATGCCAGCTCTTTCTTCTAATATCTCTCTTTCACTAGAGGCATTTCCGATATAGCAGATATCCAGATCATCATCATGCGGTATGAAGTCTCCATCTCGGACCATCCCCAAAAGAGTCCCAGATGTAATGAATGCGGCCACACCATATTCATCGTTTAGCCAGCCCAAAATTCGCTCCAGTTCCGCGCATATTTTTGATTTTTCTTCCTCACCGCAAAAGGAGAAGGTTTTCAAGAATCCATGTGGCCCCATTGCAAGACCATGGCGCCGAATAACTGTATTTACTACCGCTTGAAAAGATGCTGCCTCGGTTACCCTTCCTTCTGCAACCATCCTGTTGAACAAAGAAACGGCCTTGCTGTGCTCCAGAGCAACAGCATACGCAATTGCTTTCTCGTTATCATTGAGACCCTGTGAGAGAAAAGCTCTTAATCCACTCCAGTTATCAAAGACTAGGCTCCAGGACTTCAGGTCACTCGATAGTTCAACCTTCAAACTAAGTGCACGGGTAAAGAACTCACCCTCCCTGTTAAACACTCGGATGGAGTCAATGTCTACAATTTCTTGCAGATCAATCAAAAGCCAGGGCGACTCCTCCCTCTGGGTATGAAATCCACAACCGCCATTCTTTCGACCATTAACAACACCGGATCCCTGATATTTGATTTCACCGTTGAAAAAGCTACTACATAGCACCGGCTTATTTAAGGCGATATTATTACCACACTTATCTATCACCTCTACTTCATCAAGGTGGAATGACGTGACGGTCTGCAGGCTTAGCCTTATAAATCTGGCTTTTTGTCCACGAACATCTAACTCAAGAGGCGCTCCCGACTTAATACCACGAAAGAATTGAAAACCAGAATTTTCAATAGCGTCTTTTATCTCGGATACATCAAGCGATTTCTGAGGCTTCTTGCTTTTGAACAGCATGATATTTGATCCCGTAAATTTTGATATGCTGATTCAGGCACTCCTCGATCGTTAGAGGTGGCGCAATGTTATCAACAAGTTTTCCGCGGAGAGTGGAATCCTCAATTATCCTAACGATAACCTCAGCCAAATCCTGATGCTTACCAGCCCGAAAATGCAGCCCATCCACTTCGTCTTTGATCTTTTCTGCCATTCCGCCAATATCACTCGTTATAATTGGCACTCTAGCTGTGAAGGCTTCCTGGATAACCATAGGTGAGTTTTCCCACCAAATGGAAGGAATGACCACCCAATCAGTCCCACTTAAAAGCCTAGGTAGCTCATGCGATTCGTATGAACCGCAAAAGGTGACAACATCCCTCGTTCGCCTGAGCAATCGCTTTATTTTTTCCTGATATTCACCCCGTTGGTTATTGAAATTTGCGCCATGGATTTCAACTACCAGTCTCTCTCGATATTTTTTGCCGAGAGAAGCTATCGCGCTTAACAGGACATCAATGCCCTTATAGGGATTTACTTGGCCAAAGAAAGCCAGCTTTATTTTCCCTGAGGAACTCCTTTCAACACTGTTCTCACGTGCAATGATCCCTTCAGGCTTCGGCTGGCCATTCTCAATGACGGATATGGCTTTCTCCGAGACACCCCAGTCCACGTATCTATTTTTCAGAAAGCGTGAAGGGGATACGAAGTGATCAACTCTCCTGAAGATGTTTTTAAAATACTGCTCTCTTAGAAAGAAGTCACCGGGAGATTTATCTGGGAAGCAATTATTACAGTCTCTGGGAGTGTACTGATAACAAAGCTTATCGTTGGTTTTATACATGAGGCCATTGTTGTGACAAATAGCCAAGTACTCATGTAACGTCAGAATAATTCTCGTATTGGGCAATGTTTTCCGGACGACCTCAATTGCTTCAATACCAATCTGAAAATAGTGATGGAAATGGACTACATCCGGCTTTATTTTCAGCAATAATTCCCTTAGGTCTCCCCACAAATGCTTTGTCTTCAGGCTGGAAAAAAGAAAGCCATCATCCATCTTTGTATGAAAAAGAATTTCCCGTGAATCCTTTCTCTGGGAGAATGCGGCCCCGCCATGAGGCAGCAGCTCTGTCCGAGCCAAAAAATAAGCATCATGGCAATGCCGCCTTAACTCTTTGAATAAGTTATATGCGGCGACCTCAGCCCCACCCTTGTTAAAATCAGGGTGTCCATGCGATACGACTAATATTCTATTCATTCTCCAACCACCTGCTCGATCAGAGGCTCCCACTTATTCAACTGGTGGACATTGTTAAGCATGGTTAACTTGGTCTTCCAATTATCTTCGGAAACCAAGCCCTGAGATAAGCGCTCCAGATGGTATAGAACAACATCGTTATCAATATAGATATTAAGCCCCTTTTCTATTACTTTGAGGCACAGATCTGAATCCTCAAAGTCACCGAGGACATACATAGGGTCAAAACCACCAACCTCCTCGTAAAGGGACTTCTCCAAGAGCATACATGCCCCAGTAGTCAGCTGCGCCTTAGTTACCCCTCGAGATTTCACCAAATCCCAAGGCATCCCCTTACACGGATGATGATTCATCCAAAGTCCTGGAAAACTGGAGTCTCTACGAAACTCCATAGCCATGTGCTGCACAGAGTTGTCTTCATAGAGAAGCACAGCCCCTAAAATCCCAATATTATCAAGGCTGTCGAAGGTCTTAACCAGATCCTGCGTCCAGCCTGGCTTTGAAGGCAAAATATCAGAGTTCAGCAGTAGTACTTTTTCAGCGCGAGCATGGGAAACACCAAGATTATTTGCACCCGCAAACCCAAGATTTTGTCTGGAAACAACCAACTTGAACGGGAGACCGAAAGTCTTGAAGATCCCCTCGCAGGTGACTAAAAACTCGTGTTTTAGTGAAGGATCATCCAAGACGTAGATAACTTCGACCTTGGAAAAATTCTCGTCATGAGAAAAACTTGCCACTTGATGCTGCACAAAATCGTACCGTCCATAAATAGGTACAATAATACTTAGCGCCGGGTCATTAGGAAGCACGCCATGAGTGACAACTCTTGCTGGATTTGGCTTTGAAGTCCTTTTCTTCCAGACACCGTGAACCCGCTCAAGCACACCGGCACGGGCACGCTCTACAAAGTCTTCCGAATGTAGGTTCAAGGTTGCCAGCTCAGTCTGGATCTTCATGATCTCAGGGTCCAGGGAAATCGCTGCCGTTGTTGTAGCAATCTGGCCGGAAGCAACATCATTTTGCTCTATAAACTTGAGGGCTAATGCACCCTTCTCCCCAGCTTGTCCCGCGACAATATTTGGCGACGTTACACTGTTGAATTTCTGGTTAGAAAGAGGGAAGGATTTTCCATTAACAGAAGCGACCAGATTGGCTACATCCGTCAATCCGTCAATAACAACTATAAAGCCAAAGCAATGCGTCTCACCTTGAAAACCTAACTGCCCAATTACATCAGCGCGAGTAAACTTAAAGAGTTCACTTTCTAATGTGCTCTTGGTAGAACCATCGCTCCAGCTAATTGAAGAAGTTGGATCCGTTCGGCTCCCAACCCAACCTGACAAAACCATCTTCCCAGGTGCCTGGAGCATGTAATCGATATTGAGAATAACTTTCTTCTGGAGCTTCGATCGCAGTAATTGCTTCGCCCAAAGTGCAGGCCTTCTCATACAGTAAGCCCCGCTTCACTGCGGATGTGCTGATCTTTAATCAGCTCCATAACTTTGGCTAACTCGCAAGACCAATGGGAGGCCTCCAAGGCCAATAAGGACCGTAATTTGGAGGTGTCCATCACACTATAATGTGGACGATACGCGGGCGTTGGATACGCTTCGCTCGGGATGCAATCGATTTCAATTGGTCGGGAAAGAAGTCCTCTAGCTAAAGCTAATCTTTGAATGGTGACTGCAAAATCGTACCAAGAAGCGACTCCCGAATCAGACCAATGAAAGATTCTGTCTTCCATATTTAGCCGAACAGAATTGGCGGTTTTGAATCTATCCACAAGCTGCCAAATCACTATTGCCAACCGAGCGGCACTGGTCGGGGTGCCAACCTGGTCCCCCACCACTGCCAAGCGATCCCGGTTCGCCATCAGTCTCAACATAGTTTTTACAAAATTACTACCATAGCTGGAATAAACCCATGAAGTCCGAATAATCGCGTAGTTCTCAAGCGGGGAGGCTATTATGTGATTTTCACCCAAGAGCTTACTACGTCCATATTCACTTTGGGGAGATGTCTCACTATTTACTTTATATGGTGTAGAACTGCAGCCATCAAAAACGAAATCTGTTGAAACATGAATCAGGGCTGCACCAATTTGATGACAGGCCTCGGCCAAGTACCCTGGAGCAGCCGCGTTCACTGCATTACACGTCTCGCGTTCTGTCTCAGCCAGATCGACTTTGGTATATGCTGCAGCATTTATGACTACATGCGGGCTAAACCTAGAAAGAGCGTTGGAAACAGACTCTCCATCGGTAATATCCAGATCTGACCGCGAGAGAGATATCACTTCATAATCTTGGGGTGAAGAGCTGGTTAATTCCTGGCCTAGCTGACCATTTGCTCCTGTAATCAAAACCTTGATCATGAATAAACCTCCGCAAATTCCAAGCGAGGAGCACTCTGATCCTTCTCAGATAGCTGTGGTTCGGTTGCTAGTGGCCACTCAATACCTAGCTCTGGGTCATTCCAGATCAGGTTTCGATCATATTCTGGAGCATAGAAATTTGTACATTTATAGACAAACTCGGCCTCTTCAGACAAAACATAGAAACCATGTGCAAATCCCTCCGGCACCCACAATTGCCGCTTATTGTCCGCAGAGAGTTCAACACCGACCCATTGTTTGAATGTAGGTGATGATTTTCTAAGATCCACAGCCACATCAAACACGCGGCCGCTAGTTACTCTTACTAGCTTTCCCTGAGGCTGACGTATCTGGTAGTGAAGTCCCCGCAGGATATTTTTCTTTGATAAAGATTGATTTTCCTGGACAAAATCAACTTTAGGGATTTCTTTATTAAAGATATCCTGCCGAAAGGTCTCCATAAAATACCCGCGGTCGTCCCCAAAGACCTTGGGTTCAATTATTTTAACTTCCGGTATCTTAGTTTCAATAAATTTCATACAGTTGTTATACCTCAGCCAGTTGCACTTTTGAGTAATCTGAATTCATTTCCAGAATTCTTTTCCTGAAAAGTTCTTGCGCCGCATCATAAAGAGCCAGGTCTTCTGAATTTTTTTGTCGGATTTTATTCAAAATATCCGTATCGAGCTCTACTTGTTGTTCTATAGGAGCCTCATTCCTTTTAACCTCTGAAAGATTTAGATCGAATTTCCAATTCAGATACTCAAGTGATTTGGCATACTCTTCAGTCAAGCCGACAAATGCAAACTGGTGCAGGAGATCCAAAGGCAGGTACTTAGATTGCGTATTGTGCACTGCCTCCTGATCTATGAACTCTTCAAAGGACAGCTTCAACCCCATATGCCGACACCGGTGCTTATAAAGGGAGACAAGACGATCGACAGGATGCCGAACAAAAGTAAACGTATTTTCAGGAGGTATCACTTGACAATATCGACTGTAGCGAACATGCCCTGAAACCCATGCACTCCTATATTTCGACAGATGCTGCTTTAGCGTACTGGGGTCGTCGATTTTTGTTAGAAACCTATATGGCAGACTTTTTTCATGCCCCCGCTGTTTTGGGTAGTCTTTAATTATGTTTAAATCCCCAACCGACAACCTTAGAGATTCTCGAAAACTCGTGCCAGCCGTTTTAGGAATGTGAAGAAATAGGCGGGGCTCAGCGGGCGCAACTCTCGGAAAAAGTGAATGACGGATATTGGAGTGTAAATAACGAATATTGGAATGTGCTATGCGAGCCGCTAATAAAAAAAGATTTTTTTTCATGCGGGAAGCGATAGTGATATATTTCTTACTATATTCCTGCGGCCCAGAGAACAACTTTTCTATGTAAGCTGAACCTTCCTTTTCTGGAAGACTCCTTACCGTATCGAGTTCCCAATCGTCTGCATCATAACCTGTAAACTCTAAATATTTCTGAAACGCCGGTTTCAAATAGGCAACATCATGCTCTGTGAGCCAACGTCGCCAATTACCGTATGACTTACTTCTTACCACTCTTGTGAGTGCCTTAGATACCCCCACATTGTGTCTGATAGGAAAACCTAAATAAGAGGCCAAATCATTTATCCGACCATCAACTATGTCTTCATACCGCACCACATGCCAGTCGTTTGAAAGTCCCTTTAAAAAATCAATCACTGGTTCATAACTTTCAGCCAATCCTTTCCGTAATCCTGCAAAAGCAGAGGGATTCTGATTTGCAAGGAATACGAACGGTACTGAATCCGGCCTCGACTCCTTAAGCTTGAGTAAATCGAGAGTTCTTCTAAACTTATTCTTGTCGGGATTATGACCCGCATGCCAACGATAAAAAACCTGGCTGATGTAACGGTCTCGTGGATCGCGGGTGATAAAAATTTTTTTATCAAAATGACCCTGATACTTCAATATCTCATCAGCTGGAATACCTGAATCGAATAAAGTCTTGACTACTTCATTCTCCACAGAGCGCTGCCTCTTACCTCCTTTTAAATATTCCACCTCTCCGTCAAGCCGCAATATCTCTGCCGGCTCAAATGAATTGGCAACCTTTTTACCGCAATGCTCTTCAAGTGAAGCTTGAACCCGAGCTGCTAAAATGGTGGTTCCGCTTTTCGCGAGGCCGTAGATCAAAACTCTCATAACACAGGATTCTTTCTAGACTAAATTAGTAGGTCTTAAGCGCGAAATCTTCACGACTGAGCGTCAAATTTTCGTTATATGCTGGGTCTTTAAATTCATGGGTATTCCAGCGCTTTTTCATGTATTTTATTTCATTCATAAAGCGAATGCGGGCAGCTCCTTTTCGGTCACTCCCGCGAGACACGGATTCATGGTGATACAACTCCGCATGGGGTGTCCAGATATTGCGAAGACCTAAAGTATGCACTTTCAAACAAAGATCAATATCATTGAATGCAACTGTTAAGTTCTCTTCATCCAGACCGCCCACCTTCAGAAATGTCTCCTTCCTAATCATGAGACAAGCTGCTGTAACAGCAGTAAAGTTCTGAGTGGTAATCAGGCGGCACATGTATCCTTTGCTTGACCTTTCAAAATTCTTATGAGCATGCCCCGCAACACCGCCGTAACCAATAACCACTCCACCATGTTGACAGGTGTCATCCGGATAATAGAGCTTCGCACCAACGCAGCCCACTTCAGGCCTAGCACACTGGGAAATCAGTGTTTCCAGCCAGTCAGCACTAATCACCTCTATATCGTTGTTCACCAAGGCTATAAAATCACCGGAAGCTTTGGTAACTGCAAAATTGTTAATTGCTGAGTAATTAAACTCATAAGGGTAATCGATTATTTTGATTCTGGAATCATCAGCAAGTAATGAAAAATAATCATAAGTTTCTATTTCTTCTGAATTGTTGTTAACTAACAAGATTTCGATGTTCTGGTAACTTGACTTCTCCAAGATAGATTCAATACATTGGCGAAGTAAATCCACTTGATCTCTTGTCGGAATAATAATGCTGACAAGAGGCTGAAATCCGTCCATCTCCCACTGAACACATAGAGTTTCTTTACTTACACCCTCTCGAATTTTAAACCCCCGCTCTGCACCAATGAGCTTCAAGGATTGACGCGCAAGTTGTGAAACCGGTCTTTCAGGAGTAACTCTGGTTATGTGTTCAAGAAGTGTATAAGGTATATGCTTAATATTAACGTTCGGACAGCTACTCAGAAGAATAGCTAAAGCGTGATTGATTGCCTCTACCCCTTCAGCACATTCTACATCAGGTAAAATCAGCCCCTGAACCAGATCGGATTTAAAACAAATCGATGAAGGCAGGTAGTTATATTCGTAGAGATAGTCTGGACAGAATTCTGGACGACATTCGACAACTGGTATGTCATCCACAATTGTCGTGACATCACTATAAAGAGCATCAGGATACTTACCGGACTCTATAGAGTGTTCAAATGCAGTAATCGCATAGCGATTGAGTACATCACCGGCCTTCAGAAATAGAATATATTCAGTTTTAGCCAACTGGAACCGTGTTGCTTCTCCAAGAGCTCTAGCTGCTCCAAATACTGAATGAACGATGTTGAATAGGGCACTATCCAGCTCTGGAAAAGATATAAACAACCGTTCTTTTGTGCCCGCTTCTTTGATAAACAAAGTGACCTTGGCAGCAGAAGAAAACTGATTGAGGACACTTGATACTGTCTCAGACACTTGGGAAAAATCTGCCACCGTTGCGTCAACGACTAAATGGATTCTGCTTTCCGGCACCCTCTCCCGGAAAGATGCCATTGCCTCCAGCTCCTGTGCCTGACGCGCCTTCAGCATATTAAAGGCATGTCTAACACGGTAAGCATCATCTTTCACCAAATTAAAACCATGGGAAATGGCACGCAAAGTCTTCAACCGACGACGAACAGGCTTGGGAACTCTGGTTGCCAGTCTAAATGCATACTCTGAGACTAGAATCCGCAATTTAACAACGTAGCTCAACATACTCTTTCGCCTGGCCGAATCGCTGATTTAAATCGCCCCCAGTAAAAGCGTATCGCTGAGGCCAAGAACCAAAATATATGCTTTCGTCCCTTCTTACTTGTATTGCCACCATGATGGATAACTTGAAAGTCAGGCTCGATGAGAGCTGATGTTTTCATCAACGCCCTTAATGAGAGGTCATAGTCCTCAAAATACAGGAAATACCGCTCATCAAAGCCACCTAACGCCTTTAAAATTGCGCTATCGAAAAGCATACAGCAGCCCGAAAAGACTGAACTCGATTCTACTGGGACATAAGTCCGTACATTTGGATACGTTGCAGCACGGAGGTTCTTCCGAAATAACTTTTTAATAAATCCTGGTGCTATTGAGCGAAGAAAAATATGGCCTGTCCTAAAACGCCTAAGATGAAGACGCAGGGGGAAACCCTCAGAATTTAGTATCTTTGGCACTACAATGCCCGTAATTCCAAAATCAATTCCCTTGACCGCATTTGCAATGGAATACGGGAGGAACTCAAGATCTGGATTAACTATCAGGTGAATATCTGCAGCACTCCGGCCGAGAACTTCGTTGTGCCCCGCACCAAAGCCTTTATTTGTCGACGATAAGAGAATCACCCGAATATGCTGGGGAAGAGAAAGTTTTTCAGTAAGCAAATGCAGCTCACCGCCGTACACCGCTGATTGGGAATTATCGAGCAAATAAACTTCTGCTTCTGAAACTAGGTTTTCGTTAATCGCTTCTGAAAGCTCTCGCAACAAACTACTCAGACACTTTTCGAGTATATGCAGCTTTGTATCGTGGCAGACTAAGCCAACTGACAACTTGGAGCCCATTGTTAAAGTTCCACCACCGCTTGCGAACGCACTTCGGTCAAAGTCTTCTTCAATCTCTCGTGACGAACAGCCGCGAATATAGCCTTCAAATGCGCAATTCTTGCCCTGTCGAAGAAAGCGAGAAACAGCATTTTCAAGAACGCTCTAACAGTCGCGTTTATTTTCCAGGCGGTGCTTACGTAAGCTCGCTGAGACAATATCAAGATATTTCTGTAAATATAGAATGTGCGGGCTGGAGAGTGCTGCTTCGCCAATTGAACACCAAAGAAGGTTGCCCTATTCTCGCCAACTGTATGGGTAAACTTGGCTCCCGGGACTCCAAAAATCCTATAACTCAACGCGATTGCTCTACTACACCATTCCACATCAACATTATCAATGAACAGTTGGCTGTCATATCCACCGATTTTCTTGAGCGATTGAGTAGATATCAGCGTCCCGGATGTAATCAAGAAGTCTGCAGGTATAGGGTCTCCGCATCGTTCGGGCAATATTTTTCTAGCTCTCCACTTTCCGAACTGCACAAAGGGTTGATCATAATTGGTAAAACGGCAGGTTTGAAGGCCGCCCAGTGCAGCTACGTTCACGCCCTGCCTTCTTAACTTTCGATAAGCAGCTACAAGGATCTCAGAGTACCCGACTTCGGGTATCGAGTCCTGGTCGAATAGAAGGACAAACTCTTTGCTTTCTGAAGCTGCCGTTTCAAATATGGCGTTTGCAGCTCCAGAAATTCCGATATTTTCTTCACCAGAAACAACTGAACAGCCAGGAACTCCTCCACACAATGTGACAATCGATTTCACATTTTTTGATGCATTATCGTAAACGAGCACATCAGAATTACCCCCCGAAACTCTTTCAAGAAGTAACTGCAGAACAGTCAGGTCTGGATTGTAAGTGATAATGCCGACCAGGGTTCCAGCAACAGGAGATTGCCTTTGCGCCACTTGCTTCATACCGCCACTAACGTCTGTGCCTTCTTCAAAATCCCGGGATTAGCCTCAAATGATTTAGCATAAACTTCCGCTACAGAGTCACTGTCGCCCGATTGCACGACAACCCCTCTATCCAGCCAAATTGCTTGAGTACATATGCTTTGAATTAGATGCGATTCATGCGAAACCAAGACCACGGCGGCATCACCTTTTATAAGCTCCGCAATCTTTTCCTCTGATTTTTTTCTGAAGGCTCGATCGCCCACAGACATAGCTTCATCAATTAGAAGAAGGTCTGGCTCTGAGAACGCCGAAATAGCGAATGCCAAGCGCGCTTTCATACCTGAGGAGTAACTAAACACAGGGCGATGGATGTTCTCACCCAGCTCCGTGTAGTCAACTATTTGCTCAAGCTTTCGACGCACTTCGCTTCGAGTCATCCCCATCAACAAGCCTGTCAGGGTAATGTTATCCAAACCTGACATATAGGGAACGAACCCATTTTGAAGTCCTATGAAAGCTGATCGAACGCTTTCACTCGCGAAGATTTTCCCTTTGTCAGGCTGGTAGATTCCTGCTAACAGCTTCAAAAGAGAACTTTTCCCCGCACCATTTCTTCCAACTACCCCAATCTTCTCACCGCGCCGTATCTCCATGCTGATGTTAGAGAGTACTGTCTTCTTTGAAGATTTAAAGATGTTATAACCACTTTTGTAGCACAGAGACACCCTCTCTAATTTCAAGACTCTGTCTTTCACGGTTAGATCAACCTCTTTGGAATTTCACCGCGCAAGCGGCCCAGCATGACATACCCAAAAGTAAGAATCGGGAGATGAACTCCAGTGATAACTAGAAAGGTCAGGGTGTCAATTCTATTACCATAGAGAAGCAGATCTCTTATGCCTTCGATAATATGTGCAAAAGGGTTCCAGAACAGAATTTGCTGAGCAGTTTCTGACATATCGTCTATTGGAAAGATAACACCAGATAGAAACATCATGAGCATAGTGGCTCGTGAAATTATAATTTGCACATCCGGAACAAAGGGCATCACCACACTAAACAACACTCCATAACTAAATGAAGTGATCACTGCACAAATGATCCAAATAACAAAGTCCCCCCAGTGGCCGAAACTCAGCACACCCTGTACAGCTAGTAGCACGAACACACAACTAAGAACAAATATAAATTCTAATGTACTAACCATTAAAGTGACTACGGGAAAGACAAAAGGGTGTACTCTAAAGTTCTGCAAGACTCCTTTCTTTCTGAAAACCGACGCCCCACCTCGATTGACTATCTCCATCATCCAGCGCCAGGTCGTTATTCCACAGACCAAGGAGTAGACGAAGTCCCCACTACCCTTTAAATGGGCAAATAGAAAGTAGAAGACAGCTACAAACAAGCATGGTTCAAGAATCCACCAAACTGGACCCAGTATGTACTTGTCCAGGTCCGACTTAAGTTCGGACAAAAACAAATAACTTGTCAGTCCTTTATAATCGATTGAGTTCAATTTACTTCTCTCTTTAGCCCCAATATATCGCCATTGTCGCTCAACTTCCTCGGCCCAGAGTGCTGCCTAACCATTAATCAATTCCTACATCGTTTGCCAGTTCAGCTTAGAGCGACACGTTTCATAAAAGTTATGATCAATAGGATGGATCAATGTAAGGCGGTGAGGCTTTTTGTGAATTCTTAACACATCTCCTGGCTCTGTGATCACCTGGTCATGCCCATCGCATGTCACATGGGGGTTCGCGACATTATGTGCGCCCACAATAATTTTGAACTCACTACTACCCTCAACCACGATTGGCCGGCTGCTCAGGGTATGAGGATTAAGTGGCACAACAGCGATGGCATCCAGTTTTGGATGCATGATCGGCCCCCCACCGGAGAGCGCATAAGCGGTGGAGCCTGTAGGGGTGGATATAATCAGGCCATCTGAACGTTGCGTGTAAACAAACTGGCCGTCGATGTACAGGTCGAATTCAATCATGCGGATGAATTCACCAGGGTGAATTACCACATCATTTAGAGCAGAGCCCTTTCCAACAGGTTTACCGTCTCGGGTCACTGACATGTCGAGCAGAAAGCGGCTTTCGGCCATGTACTTGCCGGCCAGCACTTCGCCTACTTTTTGCTCGATTTCATCGGGAGTAATATCGGTTAGGAAGCCAAGGCGACCCCGGTTGATACCGAGAAGCGGAACACTATATTTAGCAAGCGCGCGGGCGGCGCCGAGGAGGCTGCCATCGCCGCCGACGACGATAACAAGATCACAGAGCTCGCCAAGCCTGTCCTTAGATGACACACGGGAGGAGTGTCCAGGCACGGCGGTGGCGGTCTCATTCTCGAGCACGACAGAAAAACCCTCACGCTCAAGGAACGCCATCAGACGCTTGAGCGAGAGAACTGCGCTATCGCTTTCCGTACGGCCAATCAGGCCTATGTTCTGGAACTCTGACACCGTTCCCCCATGGTGCCCGATTCCGGGCCGTGAAACTCATTAAAGAATCTTGCTTTTCCGGCGCTTCAGATTAATTCTTGACACACAGCGCAAGACAATTGGTGCCTGAGGCCCCTTCCCGCAAACCTGTCATTATGCATCACGCGGTTTGGGGAGTCGAATGTGCTTCGGTGGTTTGGTTCTACAAAACAAGCATCTGTTTAATTATCAATCAGCTGAAGAGTCCACGCCTGCCCTGTAATCCCCCCGAATGTAGCAATAATACACTTTTCCCTTTGGTGACTCTCCCGGCTTTGAGTTCCGCCTGAAAACCAAACGCCAACTTTGCGGTGTACACCGGGTCCAGGGGAACACCGGTCAGCCGCTCAAAGCTCCGGATAAACCCACTTAACTCCGGGGAGACTCGCGCATAGCCGCCGCATTCGTATCCTTCCCGCAGTGGCTCCAAGGCACTCCCGCCCCCCAGCTGTTTAAGCCACGCCATTCCATGTTCAAAAATTGATCTCCCGGCTTTCAGTACCGGAACACCTATAACCGGAGTATCAGTCAAGCCCGCCTGCACCCCTGCCAGAGTCAGGCCGGTGCCGCAGGCAAGCCACACCTGGTCAAAATGTAACGGCGCGGTTTCCTTTATCACACGAGCGAGGAACTTTGCACCTTGGGCGCCAGCCAGGTTCGCGCCGCCCTCCGGTATAAAAAGTGAACTGCTTGCATCAAGCCCAAGCAAATTCAGGAAGTCCTTGTCACTTCGCTGACGGTAGAGATCCCGGGTTACAAAACGAAGTTCCATTCCAAAGCGCTCCGCATCCTGAAGGGTGGCGCTGAGTTGCTTTGGACGCTCGCCCCGAATGATGCCGATTGTCTGGAATCCGAAACGACGGCCCGCAGCGGCGACAGCATGGATATGATTTGACCATGCGCCGCCACAGGTGATTATTTTTTCGGCGCCCTGCTCTCGAGCTTCGATGAGGTTGAATAGCAGTTTGTAGGCTTTATTGCCGGAAATGAGGGGGTCCAGCAGGTCGTCGCGACGAATCCAGACATCTACGCCTGGATACAGCTCTTCGGGTAGCTGCTCGTATGGGACCGCACGTGCGGCTCGTTCGAGTTCGGAAAGTGTGAGGCTAGAGAGATAGCGGAGTGTCATGGGACTGGCACCCAATATGTGGCAAATGCAACCAGTTCAGGCTGGCTCTGGGAGATCTCCCCCAACAGTAAAGCTGGCCTGCAGGAATTCACGAGTATCGACCTGGCCGCCGCTCTTGACCAGGAATGTCACCCGGTCTTCACTCGTTTCAGCGGTGACATCCGCCTCCTGCGCAGGTGCCCGATTCAGCAGAGTGCGGGGCTCGAACAGGGCAACATTGATACCCTCGGTACCTCCAGTTTTCAGAGAGATGAGGCCCGACTGAAGTGCGCGGGCGGAAAGGAACTCTATTCCTTCAATACCCTGCTCACGCAACTGGGCCCCGAGCTTATGGCAGAAGCGATAGTCAGACGGATCTGTCAGAGCTTGCCTGTGGTCCTCCCAGGCGGTGCTCTGCAGAGCCAGGCCCTGCTGAATCCGGTATTTGGCTGAGAAGACATTGTGGTAGCTGGTGATCGGATGCGGAGGAGGCTCGACCATGTCCCGATAAAACCGCAGTCGGTAAAACGCCGCCTCGGCGAGCACGGTGGCTACGCTCTTGCTGCCATAGAAAATCCCGTTTTCTGACGGCCGGCCGAATCGAGAGCCCCAGGGTAGTGGTGGGTAACGAAACGGAGTTGCGAGCAGGTAATGAAGATCCTCGCTTCCGGGCAATCTGGCGGGTTTACTGCGCTCGAGCAGGTCCTCCAGCACCTGCTGTTTCTGCAGGTTATCCACCAGGCTGCGCGTGGCGACTTCTTCCTGAGATTCGACGATCCGGTAGAGCTTTCCCAGCAGCCTGCGCCGGGTGGACCTGATCAACTCTGAGATGGACCGGCTCACACCTTGCCCCGCATGGCATCGAGGTAGTTGACGATCCTCACCAGGCCGTCAATGCGGGTAGCCAATATTCTGGGTACTCCATTTAGGGCACGGTTTTCAGTCTGGAACCAATGTCGGGCGCCCTCTTCCCCACCCATCAGTACGAACGCGGACCGATAAGCCCGCACCAGTAACAGGGCCAGCTGCCCCGGTGCACTGTCAGGGTCCAGTTCGGCTTTGCGACGCAGGGTGCGGTCATCCAGGTGAATGATATCGCCAAGTTCCCGCTTCCTGAGGCCAAGCTGCTCCCCCGTTCTGAGCAATGCTTCGAGCAGGACGGCACCCTCGGTGGGGCTGGGATTGACGGATGCTGAAGTGCTCATGGGTGCCTCCATTACGCTATTGTCCGAAACATAGCTATAAATCGGACATCTTGCAACCTGTTCGGATCAATCCTGCGAACAGTTGCTGATATCAGCGCCAGTGATGTCAGTTCATCACGACTGATGAGTGGCCTGTGACCGCTGCTATGCATTAGATTCAGGCGCAATGTTGGCAAGCACCAGAGAAGGAAGCCAGAAATGCTCAAAGCAGAATATCGGCAACGAGGCCCCGTGCCGCAGGATGTCATTGAGGCGGTCGCCTTCGAGAAACCAAAGCTCAATCAGGGCGAGGTCCTGATCGAGCTGCTCGCAGCGCCCATCAACCCTTCCGATGTGCTTACCCTGACCGGGGAATACGGGATGTTGCCACCCCTGCCCGCGGTTGGCGGCAATGAAGGTGTTGGCAAGATCGTCGAGCTGGGTCCCGGAGTGAATGCGCCGGCTATCGGCCAGACAGTGTTGCTCCCTGTGGGGTGCGGTACTTGGCGGACGCATCTGGTTGCCCAGGCGGACAAGCTGGTTCCGCTGCCAAATGAGGCGGATCCCAAGCAACTGTCGATGGTTTCCATCAATCCACCCACGGCGTCTCTGCTGCTGAGTGAGTTTGTGGAGCTGAAGCCCGGTGACTGGGTCATCCAGAATGCTGCCAATTCGGGAGTTGGCAGTTACCTGATCCAGCTGGCAAAGATTCGGGGATTAAAAACAGTGAATATCGTGCGCCGTGAATCCCTGATTGCGACGCTGAAAGAAGAAGGCGCAGACGTGGTACTGGTGGATGGCGAGGATCTGGCAGCTCGCGTCAAGGAAGCCACCGGTGGCGCACCAATCCCGCTTGGCATCGACGCGGTTGGTGACACTGCGACGGGGAGGATTGCCGATTGCCTGGCGGAGGGAGCCACTCTGGTCAACTACGGCATGATGAGCGGTAAGCCCTGCAAGGTCTCCCCGGCCTCACTGATTTTCCGTGGCATGACGCTCAAAGGGTTCTGGCTGGCCAAGTGGTTTGAGAATGCTTCGCCGGAGGAGCAGATGGCGGTTTACGGAGAACTGACCAAGCTGATTGCCTGCGGGAAACTAAAGGCACCGATCGATAGTGTGTTCAGCGTGAAAGAGATCAAGCATGCGGTGGCGCTGGCGGCTGGGGGCAAGCGGAATGGGAAAGTATTGGTAACGGCTTGAGGTATTGAGAGTGATGACGACGGGGAGGCCGTTTCGAATCTGCTATAGCAGCAATTCAGCCTTCAAGCTGCCCCGTTCTCACTCTGGCGAAGGCCGGGAGCCAAGCTTGGGGATTCACCAGAACTCAGTTCGGGGGTTCTGGATACCGGCCTTCGCCGGTATGACGAGGGGGTAGCGGTTGGCCTCGAACCCGGAAACTAGTAGCAAATTCAGCCTTCACGCCCCCCCCTTCGTCACCCCGGCGAAGGCCGGGGGCCAGGCCTGGGGACTCAGCAGAACTCAGTTCCGGGGCTCTGGATACCGGCCTTCGCCGGTATGACGAGGGGGTGGCGGAATCGAACTCGAGAAGTAGTAGCAAATTCAGCCTTCACGCCCCCCTTCGTCACCCCGGCGAAGGCCGGGGTCCGGAGGGGGCTTATTGATGAGAAAACTTGCCACGGCTTGGCGCCTCCCTGTGCGTCAGCTTTCGGGGGGATTAGTGACTCTCTGACAAATACGAAAAAGGCCCCTCACTTTCGTGAGGGGCCTTTTTCGTATTTGGCGGACCGGACGGGACTCGAACCCGCGACCTCCGGCGTGACAGGCCGGCATTCTAACCAACTGAACTACCGGTCCTCGGTAGTGCATCTCCCGCAGGAGATGGTGGGTGGTACAGGGGTCGAACCTGTGACCTACGGCTTGTAAGGCCGTCGCTCTCCCAACTGAGCTAACCACCCATGTCGCTTTCGCGTCGCTCTGTGGTTTGGGGCCTTGCCCCTCGAGCGACGCGCATCATACCCGATGCAGTTCGGGTGTCAATAAGAAATAAATACGCGCCAACTAAGATTTTCCCGAACGTTCAAAGCATAGACAGATTGTCTCAAATTCAATCCCTCGCACCCTCCTCCATCGGCATGGAAACGGACACGGGCTGTTCACCCGGCGCCGGCTCAACGGGCTCACCCTCGACCAGGCTATCCAGGACCTCACGGTAATCCGGGGTGATCATGTGGCCGGCTATACGCACCGGTTGCCGGCCCGGAATCAGGTCTTCCGATGGCCGGGCCAGGTCCGAGGCGCTGTAGTCGCAGACACCGGTGGGAAAGATGCGCTGCATGTCCACCATTCTCTCGGCGACGGCCTGACTCAGCTCACCGTATACGCCCTCGGCCAGGGCCTGCTCTACCGGCTGCAGGTGACACTTGAACACATCATCGGTGATCGGCGCACCAGCCACTTGCCGCGATGTGCGGTAGGTCGGATAGGCCTCCATGCAGGCACCGCTGGGCCTGCCATTCCAGGCGCCATCCCAGACATTCGTCCCGGCTGCAATGATGTTGCCCTCCTGGTCGAAACACTGGTCACTGGCATCCCGCGGGCGGTTGGCGGCCACTCCGGCCTCGGGGTTGTCCATGATGTTCAGCATCCAGCGGTCCATGGTATCCAGCGCCTCATCCAGCGGCGTGTAGTCCTTGTGGGCTACCCAGATCAGCTGGTTGTCTGCATGCCCGCGGGCCCGCCGCATGCGCTCGCGGGCGGAGAAAGACGCCACGCTGTGGTGCATATCCAGTTCGCCGTCCAGGTAGTGACGCAGGTCGATGATCGGGATTTCGGCATCGCCAAGGAAGACATGGCCCGACCGGTAAATACCCTCGATCGCCTCCAGGCTGGCGCGGGTGCGGGGCGCCGGCCTGTCCAGGCTACCGATATTCATGTTCTGCTCGCTCCAGACCGACAGCTCTGCCGGGAACAGGTCGCCGTTCAGGAACCACAGTTTCTCCCCGCTCTGGTCGATCGGGTCCTTCCAGCCGCCGATACTCGCATTCAGGCGCAGGAAGGTGTCGATAGAGATCTGCCCGGCGCGCAGGGCCGCAAGACCGTACTGGACCCCCTCGTTGTCCCAGGCACTGTTGGCGTAGCCGGATTCGCCGGCGCCATAGAACTGGCGCAGGTCTTCCCAGTGCGTCCAGTGCGTGCGCTCCGCCACTTCGTCATCGAAGTAATTGCTGAAGTGGGCAAAGTTGGGGTTGTTGACCAATGGCACCAGGCCCCGCCAGCCCTGGGTGCATTCGGTGGCGCCCTGGGCTCCATCACGGTATCGGCCGTCAAACAGTGCCGCAGCAGTTTTCAGGGTGCTGAATCGACTTTCCACTTCATTACTGGCCGAGAGCCCCTGAATCACCGTGCGCTCACGGGAATCTTTCCAGCGCGGGTTATCCGCATCCAGCACGTCGAAAAAGTATTCCAGCGGTTCGCAGTCAAAGACGTAGATGGTCTGCGTCACCATGTCCGGATAGGAATAGAGCGGTATCGCCGCGTCCAGCAGGCCCGGGGCATTCTGGGCAAACAAGTATTGCTGGATGGCACCACCGGAGCCGCCGAGACCGACCGTGTAGAGGGGCTCGCCATAGAGAGCCTCGAACTGCTTCTTGAGCCGCCGCGCCGTATCTTCCGCCAGCCAGATGTTGTAGTGGTTACTGGTCTGATTGGCCGTGGAGTAGACGATCGCATAACCGCGGGCGAGCTGGTCTGCACGCCGGGAAACGATGTCGCCTTTGCTGATGTCGCCCTGGCGGCGCCCTACCCCGACACCACCGCGCATCTGGTAGATCAGGCGCCGGTTCCAGTTAGAGGGGCTGGGTCGACTGGCGGTTTCGCCGTCTCCTCTGAGGGCAGCGATGGCGTAGTGATAGCGGTTAATGGTCCCGGTCTCGAGCCGGACGATGAAATCGGTCGTGCGGCCGTTCACCGTCACCTGGTCGATATCACCATTGGCTTCTTCGAGCAGATGGAAGTCGCCATCGGTGGTGCTGCGATAGTAATAGGTGACGGCAGTGGCATGACTGCAATCCCGACTGTAGCCGATTACTTCGTCGGTCAGTTCCCCGTTCTCATCCTGGGCAAACACAGGCACGCCTTCCCCGTCATGATTATCGATCAGGGGCTGGCGCTTGGTGACGCTGTTTTCATCACAGTAAAAGGGGTACGTGGAAGGACCGGCGAACAGCGTTTCCACGGGGCCTATTTCACCGATGGTGATCGGGAAGGGGTAATACTCGGGCGGCCGGGGCATCACCCGCGGATGCGGGCCATCATAGGCAGGCATTGGCTTGTGGTTAAGAGCGCCCTCGGGAACCCCCACCACCGGGGCTTTGGGTACTCCGGGAATTCTTGGCAACTCCTGGTAGCCGTACCAGACACCGGCACCCAGCGCCAGAAAGAACGCAATCACGATGCCAGAGAGTATCCGTCCTCTCCGTCCTGCCATATCCGCCTCCAGACTGCTCTCACGCCCTCGACACACCTTGAGTATATGTGCCCGGAGCGACCTCCACCGCGGGCTGGCGGGTCATGCAACATGTGCGCAGAGATACGCGAACCGGTGGCGCAGCGGAACTTCAGGGGGAGTGAAACGGTGTCTGGGGATGGGAGGTTTTGTGAAGGAAAACGACTGCAGAGGTGCAGGGAATCGGGGAAAGAAATTCGATTCAGGGGGTACTGCATTGACGCGCAGAAAAATTCCGCCGCCACTGAGACTGGACCCCGGCCTTCGCCGGGGTGACGACTAACCCCTGGTTCGACTTGCCTGCGCAGACCGGCAGGCCGTGGTGACGATTACCGGTGGATTCGCGGCACCGATGCGGCCCGGCTGTTTGCAGTGACGCCTATTGATTGGTTCTTGGTTGATTCGTTGTGGCGGACCAGATCGACAACCCGGGGGGGATGATTATCGATGGACTCGTCGCATCGGTGCAGCCCGGCTGTTTGGGGTGACGCCTAGTGATTGATTCGTCGTAGCGGACAAGATCGGCAGGCCGGGGGGATGATTATCGATGGACTCGTCGCATTGGCGCAGCCACGCTGGCCAGAGTGACGACTTTTGATTGATTCGTCCTGTCGGACCAAATGGGCACCCCGGGGTGGCGATCATCCATTGATTCGTTGTACCGGCTCAGGCCGATAGAACGAGGGGGCCGAAAAACTCGTCATACCAAGCCAGACTGACATCCCGGCGTGACAATCAATAGAGGGGTTCGTCATGCCAAGCCAGACTGACATCCCAGCGTGACAATCAATAGGGGGTTCGTCATGCCAAGCCAGACTCACATCCCAGCGTGACAATCAATAGGGGGTTCGTCATGCCAAGCCAGACTCACATCCCGGCGTGACAGTCAATAGAGGGATTCGTCATGCCGGCGCAGGCCGGCGTCCAGGGACCACTGCAAATGACATTCCGAGGCGCAGAATGCCAGTCGGCCCCGGAACAAGAGGTACCGGGGCTCCAGACAGAAGTTCGATCAGGCGATGATGCCGCGCGCCTGCAGGTTGGAGAGAATCATCTCCACTTCCTGCTCCAGGGTCATCTGGTCAGTACGCAGGTGCAGCTCCGGTGCCGCCGGCGCCTCGTAGGGGTCGTCGATCCCGGTGAAGCCGCGGATCTCACCAGCGCGGGCTTTCTTGTACAGGCCCTTCGGGTCACGGGCCTCGGCTTCCTCCAGCGCGCAGTCGACGAACACTTCCAGGTAAGGCAGGTCCGCTTCCAGGTGCATACGGCGCACCATCTCGCGATCTTCACGGTAGGGGCTGATGAAGCTGCTCAGTACCACTACACCGGTGTCGGCAAACAGTTTGGAGATCTCGCCAACCCGGCGGATGTTCTCCTGACGGTCTTCTGCAGAGAAACCCAGGTTTGCGTTGATGCCGAGGCGGATGTTGTCGCCATCGAGGCGGTAGCTCAGCACACCACGGGCAGTCAGCGCCTTCTCCACCGCCACCGCCACGGTGCTCTTGCCAGACCCGGACAGGCCGGTGAACCAGAGAGTCACGCCCTTGTGACCCAGCATCTGGGCACGGTTCTCGCGAGTGACCTCGCCGTCGTGCCAGTGAACATTGGTTGCCTTACGCTCTACAGTGGTGGTGGACACTGGATACCCTCTAAATCGTTGGTCTTGTCTATTGGTTAGTGAGCGGCGGAGTTTACCACCAAATTCGCCCTTTTGCGCCTGCGCGGAAAGAACACCGCTGGCGAACAGACACAAAAAAGCCCGGACATGCCGGGCTTTTTTGGGGTCCCGAGGGACCGGAATATGGGGTGGCCGACGGGGATCGAACCCGCGACCTCAGGAGCCACAATCCTGTGCTCTACCAACTGAGCTACGGCCACCATTAATCGTGACAAGTAACGACACCTTGTGGCAGTGCCGTAATAATTCCTCTTGTACAGAGAAGCGTCTACCGAGCGAGCCCGGCAGGGTCGCAACGGTCGTTTGCAAAGCACTGCTTTGCGACCGTTTCGACGCCCATCAGCTGCGCTGATGGGCCGGAATAGTCCTGCGACTACGGGCTGGCAGAGGGCTCAGTCGAACCTGCCAAACCATCGCCACCTTCAAAAGGATGGCACGCCCGGCAGGACTCGAACCTGCGACCATCCGCTTAGAAGGCGGATGCTCTATCCAGCTGAGCTACGGGCGCAAGGAAACCCGGTCGAATCTGGTCGGGGCAGAGGGATTCGAACCCCCGACATCCTGCTCCCAAAGCAGGCGCGCTACCAGACTGCGCTATGCCCCGAAATCCCATTCTCTGCAGGAAGTGCCTGCGAAAACCTGCATAGCGCCGTTTTCAAAAGCCCGCCTCCCTGACGAGGCGCGCATAATACTCAGGGTCCCGGGGGGAGTCAACGCCGCTAAGCTATTCTTTTTGCACAGTTTTCATTGTAGTGGTCAAGCGGTGACCAGGTAGGGAAATTATTCGCGGCCTGTGACAAAATAGCGCCCCTCGCAAACCCGTGCCGGAATCGACCCGGGACCTTCATTCAGCTGGTCCTGCACCGTGAATCCTGTCCTGTGAACCACAGGCACTCCGGCATCCGCCCAAGATCTTTATTGACTGTTTTGAGATATCCATATGTCTGCACTGGTTCTCGATGGCAAGGCCCTGGCTCAGAAGACCGAGGAAGAACTGTCCGCTCGCGTGGCAAAGCTGAAAGAAAAGAGCGGCGGCCAGACGCCGATCCTGGCCACCATTCTGGTGGGTGATGATCCCGCATCCGCCACTTACGTGAAGATGAAGGGCAATGCCTGCCGCCGCATCGGCATGGACTCTCTGCAGGTTGAGCTCCCCGCCTCCACCACCACGGAAGAACTGCTGGCCAAGATCGGTGAGCTGAACGAGAACCCGAATGTACACGGCATCCTGCTCCAGCACCCGGTTCCGGCACAGATCGACGAGCGCGCCTGCTTCGATGCCATCGACCTGGATAAAGATGTCGACGGCGTGACCTGCCTCGGTTTCGGTCGCATGGCCATGGGCGAGGAAGCCTACGGCTGCGCCACACCCAAGGGCATCATGCGCCTGCTGGAGGCCTATGAGGTGGAGCTGGAAGGCAAGCATGCCGTAGTCGTTGGCCGCAGCCCGATCCTTGGCAAGCCCATGGCCGCCATGCTGCTAAACGCCAACGCCACCGTTACCATCTGCCATTCCCGCACCAGGGATCTGGCTGACCACATCCGTCGTGCGGATATCGTGGTCGGTGCCGTGGGTCGCCCGGAATTCATCAAAGCCGAGTGGATCAAGGACGGCGCGGTGGTGGTCGATGCCGGCTACCACCCCGGCGGCGTGGGCGATATCGAACTGGCGCCGCTGGTGGACCGCGTGGCCGCATACACCCCGGTGCCCGGCGGCGTGGGGCCCATGACCATCAACACCCTGATCTACCAGTCCGTGGATTCCGGCGAGCGCAAGATAGGCTGATTCCCTTGGGCAAAGGTCATAAGAAGGACATGCGGCTGGACAAGGCCGTCAGCCAGGTCACGGATCTGTCCCGGGCTGATGTGAAGCGGGCTGCCAGGGCCGGGCGCATCACCGTCAATGGAGAAGTGGTTGGCGACCCGTCCGCCAAGGTCGGCGAAACCGATGAACTCTGCCTCGACGGCGAGCCGCTGCAGGAAGTCGGTCCGCGCTACTTCATGCTGCACAAGCCTCTGGGCTATGTCAGCGCGACCAAGGACAGCGAGCACCCGACGGTGCTCGACCTGATCGATGAGCCCAACAAGCAGAAACTGCACATCGCCGGCCGACTGGATATCGATACCACCGGCCTGGTACTACTGACGGATGATGGCCAGTGGTCCCACATGATCACCTCCCCCCGCCACCACTGCGACAAAACCTATTACGCGATGCTGGCAGAGCGGATCGACGAAAGCGCGGTGGCGAAGTTTGCCAAGGGCATCTGGCTCGATGGCGAAAAGAAGCGAACCAAGCCAGCCAAACTGGAAATCCTGTTTGCCAACGAAGTTCGCCTGACGATTGGTGAAGGCCGCTATCACCAAGTAAAGCGCATGTTCGCGGCCCTCGGTAATCGGGTGCTGGAACTGCACCGGGAGCGCATCGGGGATATCGTGCTCGATGAGGAGCTGGTCGAAGGCGACTATCGTCCGCTCACCCCGGAAGAAATCGCATCCGTCACCTGAGCCAGCCCTCAAACGCCCAAGGATAATCCTGCCCGGAAATTTCCATGTCCACCCTCCTCCAACAACTGCTGCTGGAAAACCCGTCGGAGACCCTCTGGATCGCCGACGAGAACAGCAAACCGCTGCTGCAATCCGGTTTTTCCTTTGATGGCGACCTGCTCAGCAACCGCTGGGATATTGCCCGGCTGGCGGAAGGCAAAGTGCGGCGCAGTTTTTTCAATGATTTTCGCCTCGAGGAAGCCGAACGCCATTATCGCCGTATCGTCTACCCGGTATCCAAGGAGAAGGCGGTCGTCCACCATGTGGTCAACGAATGCCACCAGGCGCTGGGCATTGGTGGGGAGCTGGCGTTACTGGGTGGCAAGCAGAGCGGCATCAAGACCTATGCAGCGAAGGTTGCCAGCTGTTTCGACTCCGAGAAAAACCTGCAGAAACACGGTAATGAATACCTGAGCCTCAATCCGCTCCACAGTAAGCCCGCACCGGAAAAACAACTCGACGAGGACAATTACCCGGAGCTGCGGCCGCTGGAAAAACTCGGCGGACTGCTGAGCAAACCCGGGCTGTTTGGCTGGAACAAGATCGATACTGGCAGTGCCCTGCTGGCAGGCACCTTTGCAGAACACCGACCGGCGGATAGCAGCAATGTGGTAGACCTCGGCTGTGGCTACGGCTACCTGAGTACGCAGCTGGCAACCCTGGGCGACTTCCACTTCACCGCGACAGACAACAACGCCGCTGCGCTGATCGCCTGCCGCGAGAATTTTCACCAGAGAGAGGTTCGGGGCACGGTCGTACCGTCGGATGCCGGCACGGAACTGGGGGATAACATCGCGGACTGGCTGATCTGCAACCCGCCCTTTCACCAGGGCTTTCAAGTCGAAGGGGACCTGACCAGCCGCTTTCTTCGCAATGCCGCCAGGCTATTGAAAAAGAGTGGCTCGGCGCTCTTTGTGGTCAACGAATTTATTCCCCTGACCAGGAAGGCCGAGCCCTATTTCGGCGGAGCGAAGCAATTGCTGCGAGAAAAGGGATTCTGCGTCTACCGTCTCGAAGGTCCGCAAGCCTGAACACCAGGCGTGGCCAGAGTCACATAGCACCTTCGAGAATCGGGAATCAATAATCCCGCAAGTTGAACAGGTTCATCGACAGTGTGTGCTCTTCGAGCTGCTCCAGCTCCAGCAGCCTCTCGAAGGTATCCCGGGCAGAAGGGGTATCCGCATCCAGTAACAGATCCCGGTAGTGGTCCGCCAGATAGACCTCGATATCCATCGCCAGTTTGGCGATTTCGTCCAGGTCGTTCAGGTCGACATTGCGCAGCCGCTGCAGGAATTCCGGCTCACGCCCCTCCGGTGCAAACTGCACCCAGGTCCTGAGGGCGCCCGGCTTCACATCGTGGAGCAGGTTGTCGAGGGTGTGGGCCATCGCCTCTTCCCGGCGATGCAGCTGGTCCAGTAACAGTTCGATGCGCTGGTCGGAGACCAGCTGTTCGTATTCCCCGTACTGCTTTGCCAACTGGGCGTGAAACGCCTTGTCCTCTTGAATGACGTCGCCGACTGTTTTGTAGCGCATGCAGCTGCCCCGAAAAGAAATACCTCCCATTCAGTATAGGCACGGGGACTGAATAGCCGCCAATAAACCCTAGCACCGCAGCCTGCGGAGCTGACTGACAAGTCGACAGCTGGAGCTGGATGGATTGATCGCGGCCGGAGCCCGCTGGAGCAGCTGGCGACGCTCCAGTGGACCGGCACTCGCCGCCAGCACGCAGTTTTCGTAGCCGGGCAGCTGGGCGGTCCAGTTGCCACCAAGTTGCTCACGGATGTCCGCAGAGCGCCAGGCACTGCCGAGCAGTTCACTGCGGCTGCCAAAGTTGGCGATGATGACTCCCGGCCGCTCGCCCGTTCCGTCACTACCCCGGGCCAGCTGCAGCAGCTGCTGGCACCAGGCTTTATCTGCAATCACCGCTCGCTCGGCCTCGCCGCTGCCATGACCGAACAGATCGTCGATGACCAGGTCAAATCCCGGCCTGCGGGGATCCTGCAGGTATTCCGCTACAAAAGTGCGGGCATCAGCGCAGACCAGCTCGGTGCTTCGTACGCCAAAATGATCCCTTGCCACCGCCAGGTGGACCGGATCCAGGTCGACACCCATCACCATATCCGGGGCCACGAAGCGCTGCAGCAGGCGAATCAAGGCACCGCCACCGACACCGAGCAGCAGCACCGAGCGGACACGTTCAGGGGGCAGGAAAAAGGTGGGCAGGAAAAGCAGCTCCCAGAGGGAGCCCTTCAGCGGATCGCGTTCATTCCACTGGGAGTGGAAAACGCCATTGCTGTACAGGCGGACACTGGCACCATGCCGGCGCACCTCGTAACGGGTGTCGCCGGCTTGCAGCTGCCAGACCAGCGCCATCAGGCGCCGGAGAGATCGCTGTTTTGCAGGAGCACTTCGGCAAAGCCGCGCAGCCCCGCCAGGTCCTCCTCCGTGAAGCGTGCCACCGACGGACTGTCGATATCCAGCACGCCAAGACAGCGGTCACCATCGTACAGGGGGATCACCACCTCGGACGCTGACACGGCATCGCAGGCAATGTGTCCGGGGAACTGGTGCACATCCTCGACCAGCTGCGCCTCGCCGGTAGCGACCGCCGTGCCACAGACTCCGGCGCCCACCGGGATGCGTGTGCAGGCCGGCTTACCCTGGAACGGCCCAAGGCGCAGTTCATCGCCGCAGAGAAAGTAAAACCCGGCCCAATTGATGTCCGCCAGTTCCATGAACAGCAGTGCACTGGCGTTGGCGGTGTTGGCCAGCCAGTCGCGCTCTTCAGAGAGCAGGCCCGCCAACTGGGCATTGAGGGAGGAATAGAAATCACTGGAGGACATGTGAAAATTCCGAATTCTGTTCTGGCTGGTAGTTGGTTGCCAACCCGGCAAGGATGCTGGGAGTAAAGACTGCCCTTGGGGCAGCAGGGCCAGACGCGAAGATGGGGGCAGCGCAGGGAGATTCAAGGGCCGGCAGAGACGCCGACTTTCCCTCTTACGTGACCCGGCCGGCCTTACTGGCAGAGCTTACTGATAGGGATCGACGGCCTTCGCCGCATCATTCTCGGCCGCGGATTCACGGCGATATTCCTCGGCGTCGACAGTGGGCCGGTTCCACTCGGGATCTTCCTCACCCTCTGCGTCACGACGGATTGCCGGCGGCGCAGTGGTCACGTCAGAGGCAATCAATGCCCGACTCTGCCGGGTTTCGGTTTCATCCCTTCTGGCTGTGACCGTTTGCGTAGGCTCGGCCCGGCGCGGGCTGGCTGCCATCTCCTTGAGCCCGGGACGACGGCGCTCCGCCAGCCTGGCCGCCTCCAGCTCGCCGCGCAGCTTGTTGACCTCAGCCTGAAGGTCGCCGAGCTCCGCCTGCAGCTCGGTAATCTGGGTCAGCACCCCTTTGACCTTGCGGCTCTCCTGCTCGTACAGGACCGCAGCACCGCCAAAGGCAATCACGAAAATGACGAGAATCGAAAACAGACGCATGGTCTCTCCAGAGGGTTATTTGCCGTCGGCACGAACCGCTAAATGGCCAGGTTTCATTACACAGGGAGTAATACCAAAAATTATTCGTATAGTCCCCGATCAACCACACACTTGGCAAGTTCGAGGCATCTTGGCCATTAACCGACTCATCCAGGGTGCTGGCAAAGCAGCGAGGGTAAGAACCAGGGCAATGCCCCAGGACGGGCATTGCCGCCACCCAACTCAGCAACACGGTACTGATGGGTTTCTGACTGATCTTTGGGGAGCAGGCCCTAGGCCGGCTCCCCCTCCACCAGTTCCATAAAGTCCAGCGACGCCTGCTGGCGAATCGTGCGGCGGTGGTTGGCCCAGAGTTCCGCAATGCGTTCCCGGTTGCAGACCTTGCGATCCACATAGACCCGGGTGTTCAACTGCCCCACCGGCGTCGCCGACGGGCACTTGCTGAACACAAACTGGTTTGAAATCAGGTCCATGAACGGGCCAGACTTGCTGCTGGGCATGATGAACAACAGCTGCAGGCCCAGAGTTTCGGTCAGGTAGCGGATCACTTCCTTGGAGCGGGTCTCGTCCATTTTCGAGAAGGCCTCGTCCACCAGCACCATCTGCAGGTGGCTGCTGCCCTCATTGAAACGGAACGCGGAGGTGACCGCCGCCGAGCGGATGATATAGGCCGGCGTCTCCAGCTGGCCGCCGGAACCGGTGCCGTACTGGCTCAGGGCAATGGGCTCCTTGCCCTCCGGCTCCTTGTAGATCTCATAGTTGCGGTAATTGCGGTAGTCGCTGATCCGGTCCAGCTCCCGCCGAGCCACCTGCTCGTCTTCGCTCAGCAGCATGTTCAGCAGCCGGTCGCGCACTTTCTGGTGGCGTGGATCCAGATCGGCGTCAAAGAGACTCTGCTCTTCCCCCAGGTTGGGCAGTTCGATCACCGCGCGGAAGAAGTCCCAGTATTCCTTGAACTCGGGTACCCAGCGGTAGGCGAAGCGGAACCGCTCGCGGTCCGCGCCAAAGCGATGGTGCTCCAGCTCCCCGTTGAGGTCATCCAGCACCTGCTTGCCGTCATTGATGGACTGGTAGATCGCATGGCACAGGTGCGTAACAAAGGTGGTGTTGAAGGACTTCTTCAGGCCGAGCAACTGTTCGTGGCGATCCACCAGCAGGTTGTTCTTGAGTCGATTACGCAGCGCCTCTACCTGGTCATACAGGCCACAGACCAGCCGGAACAGGCGCTCGTCGTGGCCCGCAGTGAGATCCGGCTCGAATGCGAGCGTATCGCCGGTGGTGGTGTCCGCGTTGTATTCCATCACTGCACGGTCCAGCTGACGGCAATACTTTTCCAGGCGGCCCTGCCACTCCTCCAGCTCCGCACCGAAATCGAAGTTGTCACCGGCGCGCTCGACCTGCTCGTCCGCCTGCTGGAGGATCTGCTCGGCATCGTAGTCCGGCGTGATCTGCGCGATCCGCCTGACTGCGGCTTCGCAATCGGAGAGCCCATCATCCAGCCCATCCAGCTCGGCGGAAAGCGCCTTCAGCTGCTTGCCGGTATTCTCCAGGTCCCGCTCCAGCTTGCCGGCATCGTGCTGCAGGCCCGACTGCTGTTTCTGCTGGGCTTGCAGCTGATCGCTCAGTTCCGCGACCTGTGCTTCCAGGTGCTCGCTGTCGGCAAGATCCAGGTTGTCCAGGGCCTGCTCGGCACTGCGCCACTCGCGCTGGGCGGCCAGTGCCGCATCCACCACCGGGACCAGGGACAGTTCCTGCAGGTCGCGGATGGCGGACGCGACGCGACGGAACAGCTGGTACTGCTCATTGACCTGCGCCGCCTCGGCCAGCAGCTGCTCCAACGCTCGCTGCTGTGCCGCCAGTGCCCGGGCGCGGGCTCCCTGGCCGAAGACCAGCTCGCCGTCGTCGATATCGCAGCGCCACATACTGTAGTTGCCACTGGCCACCCCTTCCGCGGTTAGGCCACGGCGGGTCTGGCGCAGTGCTTCTTCGTCGGCTACCTGTTGCACGGAGCCGTAGGAAGCGCGCAGATAATACTCGGCTGTTTTGTGAGTGAAGGACATCAGCTCGACGATCGAGCCCTGCGGGATGGTCGCGCGTTCCGCATCCCGGCGTGCCTTATCACCCTGAATCACCCGCGCCCGGCTGCTGCGGCCCGGCAGGTTACGCACGATGCGGATCGCCGCGGCTTCGTGCTCCGGCTCGACGAGAATTGCAAATCGGGCCCCACCGAGATAACCCTCAATCGTCATCTGCCAGCGATCGTCCAATACCTCGACGTAATCGCAAAGGACCCGCGGTTCCGCCGCCGGGCACTGCTCACGGATCGCCGCCACCGCCTGCTCCACTGACTGGGGATAGCGCACGCGGTTGGCCTGCAGGTGGTGGATACGGTTCTCCTGAGCGTGCAGCTGTTTCTGCACCTGCTGCGCTTTCAGTTCCCAGCGGGAAACCTGCTGGGCGATCTGCTCCCGCAGGGAGAGACTGTCGTCGCTGCCGCCCGTGCTGAACAGCTGGCGAGCCAGGCGGCTGTGCAGCTGCTCGGTCGCCGCGGCCCGCTCGCGCAACGGATCCAGCGCGCTCAAGTCGATCCAGTCTTTGCCCAGCAGCTTGTGCAGATCCGGCAGCTCGTCTTCCCTGGCCACCTGCCGGACAGCCTGTACCAGCCCCTTGTCCCGCAGCCCGGGTATTTCCAGTTCAGCGGCAGAGCCCTGCAGCAGCTCGATCAGTTTCGCCGCCGCATCCCGGTTGCGCTGCCACTGGTCCTGGGCGGCAGAAAGCGGGCCGCCCTGTGCGGACAGCTCCCGGTGTGCGCGGCTGATCCGCTGCTCCAGCTCATCCTTATTACGCAGGGCGTCGATCCCCAGCCGCTGTGCCTGTAGCTCCACCAGCTGGCGACCGAGTTCGTCACTGCGGGTGGTGGCCAACTGTGCCTCACGGGCGTTTTCCTCCAGGGATGCCCGCAGTTGCTGCTGGTTCTGCTTGCCGGCGAGATAGGTTTTCTGCACCCGCATTTGCCGATGGCGCGCCTGCAGGTATTCCTGCACCCGCAGCTGCAGCCACTGCTCCCGGTACAGAGAAGCCGATTGGCCGATCTGCTCCAGGGCAGAGACGCGGTCGACGATCTGCCGCGCCTCCAGCTCCATGGCATGGATGGTTTTCATCAGCTCGGAAACCGAGCGGATGGCTTCGCCGAGGTCGCGCTTTTCCAGCACTTCCTGGGCGACGAAATCATTGATGCTCTTTACCGGCTTGTAGGCCATGAAGTTGGCAAAAGTCCGCGCGGCGTGCATGGCCTCCCGGTCCGGCACCGCATCGCGACGCCCCCGCAGGGCACCGTAGAGGCGGCGCAGGTAGGCCTTTTTCTTGTCGTACTGCTCAACTTTCTCGAACTGTTTGGCCAGCACGGAATAGAACTTGTCCAGCGGCAGCAGGTGGCGACCGTCCTTGTATTCGCGGACAAAGTCGCCCATCGCCAGCTGCTCGCCCGGGAACAGGAAAAACTTCAGGTCGTCCTGACGCGCCTGGGCCGGCTTGCTGCTGGCGTCCAGGTGGGCGCGGATTGCCATGACCGCCGTAAAGGGATCGCTGTCCTCGCCGCTGGTGGGATGGAAAACCCCGGCGATATAGCAGTCGGTGGGATCCAGTCGCGCGTAGCTGCCGTCGTCACAACCCAGCACATAGGAAGCGAGCGTCCGCACCTGCTTGCCACCACGGCCGCGCTGGGTGGTCTCGTCCTGGCCCGGGTTGAAGGTGAAGAGGGTATCGTGGGCGGCGGTCATCAGGGTCTGGATGGCATCCGCCGCCGTAGTCTTGCCGGAGCCATTACCACCGGAAAACAGGTTGATGGGCCCGAAGTCGTATTCGAGCTGGGGGATGTTGCCCCAGTTGATCAGGATCAGCTTTTTAAGAAACACAATCGGCCTCCCCCTCTGCAACAACCAGCTCATCGCCGGAATCACTACCTTCACTGTCGGCCACAAAGAGACTGTGCTCACTGTTGCCGGGCGTGATGCGCTCGCTGTTTTCTCTGGTCTTGCCGTCGCCGACGGCTTCGTCAACGCCGGCTGTGCCCTCTTCCAGCACCTGTTGCAGCACGCTGTCACTGACAAAGTGCGCAATGGTCGGGCGCACCCGCAGCCAGATCTCCGCCAGTGTCTCGGTTTCTTCGCCGGCAAACTGCACCAGACGCAACTGGCGCAGTTTCTTCAGTAGCGAACGGCGCTCTGCCATGCGGTCCGGCAGGGACATTTTCAGCAGGTTGCGGAGGCCCAGTTCCAGCGCCTCCAGAGAGAGGGTGACGCAGCCAGAGTCGTCCACCTGTCCTTCACGCAGGGCTTTATCGTATTCGACCCGCAGCACCAGGATCGCCGCCACTTCCTGCTGGGTGAGCCGGGACCGGAAACCACCGTGATGTGGTTCCTCCTGGTCCGGCATCGCCGGCACTTCCGCGCCCGGCGGATACAGGCGGATGAACTGGAAACGGCTGTCATGCTGTAGCCGCAGGCCGAGGGGGGACAACCACTCACGGATCAGCGCTTCACAGCGCTGGAAGCGGTCGTAGAGGGTCGCCTCCACCTGACTCTCATCGCGGCAGATCACGCCGTAATCCATCAGGCGCACCAGCAGCTCGGAGAATTCCCCGCGTGTCACCTGGCACTGCGCCAGTGCTTCTTCCAAGGCCTGTTCAATCACTGTCTTTCAGCTCGAGGTAGTATTCGTCGAATTGGTCAAAAAAATCATTGCTGGCGGTTTCGCCGGTAAACTCCACCACCACCCGTGGACCACCATCCTGGCTTACCGCTGCCGCTTCGAGGGCATGGCTCATGGCGAGCAGGTCACGGGCATTGTCCAGCGGCAGGTCGCGGCTGCTGATACGGCGGCCGCTGCCAAGAGCCTGTTGCAGATAACTGCGGAGATCGCCGGAGTTGAAGTTGAAGGCCTGGTCGAGCAGCTGCTGCAGCACGATCTCGCGGCGGCTGTCTTCCGCCAGGGGCTGTTCTTCCTCCATACGGGTATTCACCGGCTGGCGCCGCTGGCGCTGCCACAACTGGGTCTGCTTCGGGTCGCACAGGCGCAGCTGGAAACTACCAAGTTGCTGGCCCAGGCGGGTAAGCATCTCGTCCCGCTGCGGATTGTCCCCCAGCTGCTGGCACAGGTCGGTGAAGGCACCCTGGGACTGGCTGTGCAGGTAGCTGAGCTGGCGGATGATGATGTCGGCGCGCTTGGTGAAACCGTGCAGCGCATGTCGCAGTGCCGGCAGTTTCACTTCACAGGCGCGGCGCATGCGGTCCTCGATGGTGTCGAGCATCCACCAAAGCAGTGAACGGCCCTCTTCCACCAGTTCTGGCAACAGCTGGCGCAACCGTCGCTCCCACTCTGCCTTCTGGCTCTTGTCCTTGCGGCGGATGCGCGCAATGACCCGGCCGATGGCGTCACGGTGTTTTTCCACACTGTCCGCGGAGAGGCGGATCGCCAGGTCCGGCTGGAAGCGACTCTCCATAAAGGAGAAGAACTCGTCGGTGGCCTGCTGCACCAGCAGCTGGGCCTCGACTTCCCGCACCAGTTCCCGCTTGCGCTCCTCGAGCTCGGCAATCATGTCGGTAAAATCGGCGACGATACGCTCGGAGTATTCCCAGGCGTCGATCAGGTCGTGGATTTCGCCGCGGCTGGCAAAGGCTTCCAGCGCATTGAGGGTATTGCGGGTATTGCGGTGGCGGGTGCGCACGCGGGTGCTGTTCAGCTCCACCAGCGGCTGGGTAAACAGGCGCCCGCGACGGCTGAATGGGAAGGTGGCCGCCAGTGTGGCGCTGTCCACCTGCTTTTCCAGCCAGCCGTATTCCACCAGGCTGTTGAGGACCCAGACCGCCTGCTCGCGCAGATTGCGGAAGCGGTGCTCCCGGGCACCGGCCACCTTCTGTCCGCTTATGTCCTCTGCGTCGTCGCTGTCCAGCTGCGGCGCACGGGTGAGCGCCTCGCTGAAAATCTCGAGGATCTGCTCCCGCGCCAGTGACTCGCCATAATCCGCCTTGGCGGTATACAGACGCTCATACAGCAGGCGCAGGCACTCAACGACCTGCTCACGGTATTTGCCGGTGAGGGGACGAAAGAAATGCTGGTAATGGTCGGCGAAAAACAACCGCAGACTTCCGCTTATTTTTCGTCCGGCTTCTGGTTCAGGACACAGTACTTGGTGTAGTCACCGGCGTCTTCCAGGGTCCACTTGCCCTTGGGCATTTCGTCCATCTTCTTGCACCAGGCATCGGAGCCACGCTTGGGACCGCAGCCCGCCAAACTGGTAACGAGAAGTGCAGAAATGCAGAGAACGAGAAACTGTTTCATGGTCTTGGTCTTTTCTTGATGAAGTTATTCTTTGTTGATGTTCGGCGTTGCGAACCGGGTACCGCCAGTGACGACGCTACTCGCGTCGCCACTTGGTGCCCTCGCGACTATCTTCCAGCACTACCCCCTTGGCCTTCAACTCCTCGCGGATCTCGTCGGCACGGGCATAGTTCCGGTCTTTCTTGCTCTGCTGACGCTCGGCGATCAGCGTCTCGATTTCTTCCTCGGAGATGGTCGCATCGCCACCCCGTGCCTGCTTGAACCAGGCTTCCGGATCCTGCTGCAGGATACCGAGCATCTCGCCTGCTGCCAGCAACAGGCCTTTTTGCTGGGGCTTGTCCGACTCGTCCGTGCGGTTCAGTTCCTTGGCCATCTGGTGTAGCTCGCTGATGGCCACCGGGGTGTTCAGGTCATCCTCCAGCGCGGCCAGAAAAGCACTGCCGTCGAGATCCGACTCTGCCGCGGTCACATCCTCCACATCGCGCAGGAAACCGTACAGGGTGTCGAGGCTGCGCCAGGCCTGGTCGAGCAGGTCGGCGCTGAAGTTCAGCTCGGAACGGTAGTGCGCGCTCAGCAGGGCGAAGCGCAGCACCTCTCCCGGGTACTGCTGCAGCAGGTCGTTGACCATGCGGAAGTTGCCCAGGGACTTGGACATCTTCTCGCCATCAATATTCACATAACCGTTGTGCATCCAATAGCGCACGAAGTCGGTGCCGTTGGCGCAGCAGCTCTGGGCACGCTCGTTTTCGTGGTGCGGGAAGGTCAGGTCGCGACCACCGCCGTGGATGTCGATGGTCTCCCCCAGGTGCTTCTTGATCATGGCCGAGCACTCCAGGTGCCAGCCCGGACGGCCACGACCCCAGGGGCTGTCCCAACCCGGCTCGTCATCTTTAGAGGGTTTCCACAGCACGAAGTCACCGGCGTATTTCTTGTAGGGGGCGACTTCCACCCGCGCACCGGCCAGCATGTCATCGAGGGAACGCTTGGACAGCTTGCCGTAGTCCGGCATGGAATCCACGGCGAACAGCACATGGCCCTCCGCCGCGTATGCATGACCTTTGTCCAGCAGCCGCTCGATCATGGCGATCATTTCCGGCAGGTGCTGGGTGGCGTAGGGAATGATGTCGGGCTCGAGATTATTGAGCGCCGCCATATCCTCGAAATACGCCTGGGAGAAACGGGCAGACAGGGTGCCGATATCCTCGCCCTGGTCGCGGGCGGCCTTCATGATCTTGTCGTCGATATCGGTGATGTTGCGCGCATACACCACGTCGCTGTAGTTGCGCTTCAGCAACCGGTAAAGGGTATCGAACACTACCGCCGGCCGCGCATTACCGATGTGCACCCGGTTGTACACCGTGGGACCACACACATACATGCGCACCCGGTCTTTCACCAGTGGTTTGAACGGTTCTTTCTCTCCGGAGAAAGTGTTGTAAATCTGTAGTGCCATAAAATCCGTTTGCGTTTTAATGCGTTTCTGACTGTCCAGCGCGCTGAGCGGTTCTGGATTCCGGCCTTCGCCGGAATGACGATGGGGACGCTCGGCCAACCCCGCGCCGCAATGACGCGACAACGAAATCCTCTCTATCGTCATCCCGGACTCGATCCGGGATCCAGCTACCACTGCGGGCTATGGTGGCCCTATGGCTGCTGGATTCCGGCCTGCGCCGGAATGACGATGGAGGCACTCGGCCAACCCCGCGCCGCAATGACGCGACAACGAAATCCCCTGTATCTTCATCCCGGACTCGATCCGGGTTCCAGGTACCACTCCGGGCTTTGTTAGCCCTGTGGTGCTGGATTCCGGCCTGCGCCGGAATGACGATGGAGGGCTCGGTTAACCCCGCGCCGCAATGACGCGACAACGAAATCCCCTCTATCTTCATCCCGGACTCGATCCGTGATCCAGGTACCACTCCGGGCCATGGTGGCCCTGTGGGTGCTGGATTCCGGCCTGCGCCGGAATGACGATGGCGGCGCTCGGTTAACCCCGCGCCGCAATGACGCGACGGCGCCCCCCTACCGTCATCCCGGACTTGATCCGGGATCCAGGTACCACTGCGGGCCATGATAGCCCTGTGGGTAGTGGATTCCGGCCTGCGCCGGAATGACGATGGCGGCGCTCGGTCAACCCCGCGCCGCAATGACGCGACAACGAAATCCCCTCTATCGTCATCCCGGACTTGATCCGGGATCCAGTTACCACTGCGGGCTTTGGTAGCCCTGTGGTGCTGGATTCCGGCCTGCGCCGGAATGACGATGGCGGCGCTCGGTTAACCCCGCGCCGCAATGACGCGGCGGCGCCCCCCTACCGTCATCCCGGACTTGATCCGGGATCCAGGTACCACTGCGGGCTTTGGTAGCCCTGTGGTGCTGGATTCCGGCCTGCGCCGGAATGACGATGGAGGGCTCGGCCAACCCCGCGCCGCAATGACACGACAACGCGACACCCTCTATCGTCATCCCGGACTTGATCCGGGATCCAGATACCACTGTGGGCCATGGTCTCCAGCCACTTTTTTTTTCGCCCGCTTACTTGTTCTGCTCTTTGGCCCAGGAGTCCCGCAGGCCGATGGTGCGGTTGAAGACCGGCTTCTCGGCGCTGCCGTACTTGTTGTCGCGGCAGAAATACCCGTTGCGCTCGAACTGGTAACCCTGCTCCGGTTCCGCCTTCGCCAGGCCGATTTCCGCCTTGCAGCCGGTCAGCACCTTGAGGTTTTCCGGGTTGACGTGATCGAGGAAGTTCCTGCCACCGGCATCCGGTGCCGGGTGATCGAACAGGCGATCGTACAGGCGCACTTCGCAGTCCACGTTGTCGTCGGCGGATACCCAGTGAATGACACCCTTTGGCTTGACGCCATCGGCAGGATCCTTGCCCAGGGTATCCAGGTCAACGGAACAGAGCACTTCGACGATTTCACCGGCCTCGTTCTTCACCACTTCCTCGGCCTGAATCACGTAGGCGTTACGCAGCCGTACCTTCTTGCCGAGCACCAGGCGCTTGTACTTCTTGTTGGCCTCCTCGCGGAAGTCCTCCTGCTCGATGTACACAGTGCGTGTAAACGGCAGCTCGCGGGCCGGCAGGTCCTCGCGCACCGGGTGACCCGGGGCACTCAGCATCTCCTTCTGACCTTCCGGGTAGTTGGTCAGGGTCACCTTGAGCGGCTCGATCACGCACATGGCGCGCGGCGCATTCTTGTCCAGGTCGTCGCGGATGCAGTATTCCAGCATGCCCACATCCACCACTGAGTCAGACCGGGTGACCCCGATCATCTCGCAGAAATTGCGGATCGCTGCAGGCGTCACGCCGCGGCGGCGCAGGCCGGAGATGGTCGGCATGCGCGGGTCGTCCCAGCCGTCCACGTGTTTCTCGTCGACCAGCTGCTTCAGCTTGCGCTTGGAGACCACGGTGTAATTCAGGTTCAGGCGCGCAAACTCATACTGGCGCGGGCGGGCCGGCACCGGCAGGTTCTCGATGAACCAGTCGTACAGCGGCTTGTGGTCCTCGAACTCCAGGGTACAGATGGAATGGCTGATACCCTCGATGGCATCCGACTGGCCGTGAGCGAAGTCGTAGCTGGGGTAGACACACCATTTATCACCGGTCTGGTGATGGGCCATCTTCTTGATGCGGTAGATCACCGGGTCGCGCAGGTTGATGTTCGGCGCGGCCATGTCGATCTTGGCGCGCAGGCTGCACTCACCCTCTGCCATTTCGCCATTCTTCATCTGCTCGAACAGCGCCAGGTTTTCCTCGACGGAGCGGTCCCGGTAAGGGCTGTTCTTGCCCGGTTCGGTCAGGGTGCCGCGGTGCTCGCGGGCCTGCTCCGGGTTCAGGTGGCAGACATAGGCCTTGCCCTCGCGGATCAGGTGCAGCGCCCACTCATGGAGCTGGTCGAAGTAATCCGAGGTGTACTTGGCGCCATCGGCCCACTCAAACCCGAGCCAGGAGACATCCTGCTTGATGGATGCTACGTATTCCTCTTCTTCCTTGGCCGGGTTGGTGTCGTCAAAGCGCAGGTTGCAGGTGCCCCCGAACTCTCTGGCGAGACCAAAATTCAGGCAGATGGACTTGGCGTGACCGATGTGCAGGTAGCCATTGGGCTCCGGCGGGAAGCGGGTCACCACCTGGGACACCCGGCCCTCGGCCAGATCTTCGCGAATGATGTTCTGCAGAAAGTGAGCGGGTTTGCTCTCGGATGTCATAAGATTCTCTACATACAGCTGCGGCGTGGAATGGAAGTGGTTCCTGCCATCCCGTGGGTCTGGTTAAGCGGCGGATTATAGCGCAGTTGCGCTGCAGAACACCGGTTGACAGCGCGATGACCGCCGTGGAATTTCGCGTCGAGCATTTTTTGTACAGACAGCCCGTGACCGATCCGGTTCTTTTGATCCCGCCCGGTGACAGGGTATGATGCCCGCCGAGTTGAACCTTTAGGATGTTTTATGATCACCCTGCACACCACCCACGGCGATATCGCCATCGAACTCGATTTTGACAAGGCGCCGAAAACTGCTGCGAACTTCCTGCAGTACTGCCGCGACGACTTCTACACCGGCACCATCTTTCACCGGGTGATCGACAACTTCATGGTCCAGGGCGGCGGCATGACCCCGGACATGGAGCAGAAAGCCACCCGCGAGCCGATCGAGAATGAAGCCGACAACGGCCTCAAGAACGACACCGGCACCCTGGCCATGGCCCGCACCATGGATCCGCACTCCGCCAGCTCGCAGTTCTTCATCAACGTGAAGGACAACGACTTCCTGAACTTCCGCAGCAAGGACGCCCAGGGCTGGGGCTACTGCGTGTTCGGCAAGGTGGTCGACGGCATGGACGTGGTCAACAAGATCAAGAGCGTCAAGACCGGCAGCAAGGGCTTCCACCAGGACGTTCCGCTGGAGACCATCGAGATCACCAGCGTGACCATCTCCGACGCCTACGCGGACAAGTAAGGCCCGGCTTTGACTGCCTACCTCATCTCCGACCTGCACCTGGACGAAAGCCGCCCGGCGATCACGGCGGCTTTCTACGAATTCCTGCGCACCAGAGCCGCAGGCGCCGAGGCGCTGTATATCCTCGGTGACTTCTTCGAGGTGTGGGTTGGCGATGACGATGACTCCCCCTATGCCCGCGAAGTGGCCGAAGAACTGAGCCGCTACAGCGACACCGGTGCCGAGCTCTACCTGATGCATGGCAACCGGGATTTCCTCCTGGGGGAGGACTTCGCGCATCGGGCCGGCGCCGTGCTGCTGCAGGACCCGAGCCTGGTCACTCTCGGCGGACGCAGGGTAATGCTGATGCACGGGGATAGTCTCTGCACCCGGGATGCCGAATACATGGCGTTCCGCCAGCAGGCCCGCGACCCGCAGTGGCAGGCCGCACTGCTGGCCAAGCCGCTGGACGAGCGTCGCCAGATCGCCGCACAGATCCGCGCCGTCTCCAAGTCCATGAACAGTCGCAAGGCCGAGGACATCATGGACGTGACGCCGGAGGAGGTGGAAAAAGCCATGCGTAACCACGGCGTGCACACCCTCATACACGGCCATACCCACCGCCCTGCCCGCCACACCCTGACAGTCGACGGTGAGGAGGCCGAGCGCATCGTCCTTGGCGACTGGGGTAAAGAAGGCTGGTGTATCCGCGCCGATGACAAAAACCTCGAGCTGATCCACTGGCCGATCGCTTCCTGATATCCTCCCCTGCAGGGAATGAGCCGACAGACAGGGGCAGCGGATATGGTCAGGAATTACAGAAAGCGCGTGCTCATCCTCGGCGGCTACGGCAGCCTGGGTGCCCGAATCGCGCAACTACTCTCCAACGACGCCGAGATCCAGCTGATCATTGCCGGTCGCGACAAATTCCGCGCCGACCTGCTCGCCGCCCGGCTGCCGAACCTGGCCGAGGGCCTGCGCCTGGAGCGCGATTCCATCAACCTGGCGGCGCAGCTGAAGGCCCTGCACCTGGACCTGCTGATCCATTGTGCAGGCCCGTTCCAGGAGCAGGACTACCGCGTCGCCCAGGCTTGCATCGATGCCCGCACCCCCTACCTGGATATCGCCGATGGGCGGCGATTTGTCTGCGACTTCCCCCGGCTCAATCCGGCGGCGGAGGCTGCCGGCGTGCCGCTGGTATCCGGCGCCAGCACCCTGCCGGCCCTGAGCTCAGCCGCCCTGGCAGGCCTGGCTCCCGCATTTGCCCGCATCGACCGCGCCAGCATCGAGATCGCCCCCGGCCACCGTACCGAGCGGGGCCTGGCCATGGTGCGCGCGGGTTTCGAGTCCCTGGGCGAGAACTTCCCTATCCTGCGCAACGGCCAGTGGCACGAAACCTTTGCCGGCAATCACCTGCGCCGGGTGCAGCTCTCACACCCGATCGGCGAGCGCTGGGTCTGCGACTTCGATGTGCCGGACCTGGAACTGTGGCCACGGGCACAGCGCAGCCTGTCCGATATGCGCTTCGGCACCGGCGTGCAGCCCCGCACCCTGCAGCTGGGACTCGCCGCCTGCGCCCACCTGTCGCGCCTACGCCTGCCATCGACCGGCTCCTGGTTCGCGACACTCGGCCACAAACTCGCCGCGCGCTGGCCCGGTGGTTCGCCTCACGGGGGCATGCAGGTACGTATTTCCGGGGAGGACAAGGCGGGGCAAGCGCTGGCCAGGCAGTGGCAGATCCTCGGCCTCAACGGGGATGGACCGTGGATACCGGCCGCGCCGGCGGCAGCCCTGGCGAGAAAATTCCTGCGCGGAGAGGGACCGGCACCCGGAGCCTCTATCTGCTGGCAGCTGCTGGAAATGGATGACATTCTGCGCGAGCTGACGCCCTATTCCGTGGTTACCGCTGTCGAAGCCCTGGAGACGCCGGCCAACACACTCACCACTGCGGGGCCCTGAAAGCTCAAACTACCGCCCCCCTTTCCGCGACTGCCTGAAAGCCCCTGGCTGCCGACTCGGGTTTCCGCGGTCTTCCCTTCAGATTACCTTGCAGACCTCACCGAACTCGAACCGCGGACTGCGCGGATGCAGCATGTCCGGCCTGCCGTAGCCCAGGTTGCAGAGGAAGTTCGACTTGATATGGCCGCTGGTGCAGTGCTCCTGCTGGAACGCGGCGCGATCGCTGTCTTGGCCGAAGAACTCCCGGTCCACCATGTCATTGTCGAACCCCGACATGGGTCCACAGTCGAGGCCGACCGCGCGAGCGGCGAGAATGAAATACCCCCCTTGCAATGACCCGTTGCGGAATGCCGTTGTCGCGGCCAGTTCGGCATCATCCTTGAACCAGTCTTTGGCCGGCGCGTGAGGGAACAGCTGTGGCAGGTAGTCATAAAATTTCATGTCGTGGGCGACGATGGCCGTCACCGGCGCTGCCATGGTCTTGTCTATGTTGCCTTCGTTCAGCGCAGGCCGCAGGCGTTCCTTGGCCGCTTTACTGCGCAGGAACAGAATGCGGGCGGGGCAGCAATTGGCGCTGGTGGGGCCCATGCGCATCAGGTCATAGAGTTGCTGCAGGGTTTCATCGCTGACCGGCCTGTCCTGCCAGTGGCTGTGGGTGCGGGCACTGGTGAACAGCTGCTCACGGGCCTCACTGGAAATACTCTCGCTCATGGGCTCTCCTTGCCGGGTTTCTGGTGGACGGATACAAGCCATCGCACCTGCAAAATCTAGTCGCCTCCACCCTGCCACACCAGCAGCAGTACCATCAGCAGGTGACAGAAGATGACCAGGTAACTGACACGGCTGCGGGTGCGGAAGTAGTTGCGTAACCGGCGGGCATTGGGGTTCAACCGGGCCTCCTCCCAGCGCACGTAACCGAACCCGAACGCCAGCAGCACCAGCCCCCAGGCACTCGATGCCAGTAGCAGCCCGAGCCAGGCGACCAGTGCCACACCGTTACTCTGCAGGACCAGCGACAGCCGGCGCGGATGGTCAGGACGGTTGAGGGCCCCCGCCCACCAGATACCGCCGAGAAAACTGAGGATGCAGGCACTGTAGGCGGCAAAAAGAAAGTGCCCCTCAATGCCAAAAATCGCGTCCCCCCGCCACTGCAACCAGAGCCCGAGCACGAAGGGAAGCACGCCAGCATAGGCCAGCCCATCAAAAAGCGGGGTCGGCTCTGTGGGCGGTGGTGTGTCGAGGGAATCCTTCATGTGCGCTAAGCTGGCAGGCGGACGGGAAAGATAAGCTTAGCGCACCCAGCAGCAGGAAAATCCGTGGAAAAAGAACACAAGATTGACGTCAAACAGGCCCTGCGCGTATTCGACAAGGCCACCAGGGAGGGAGAAAAGCGGGATGACGGCTGGCATTACCGCGGCCTGACGTGCAGCACCGACTTCGACGGCTACACGGTATTCATCAGCGACGGGCGGGTGCAGCTCACCGTCTTCTTTCACAACAAATACTCGGTGGATTACCGCAACCCGCTGGAACTGCAGGATTTCGTCGACCTGCTGGCCAAGGTCGACCGGTCCGATAGTTAGTCGCCGGAAACCTGCACACGAAAACCGGAAGACCTCCTAAGCGGTTGCCTCAGGTGCGCCACTGTGGAAACGGAATTCACTGTCCGGGTTTTCCACCAGCCCCCGCTCCACCTCCAGCAATTCCTGCACCCGCGCAGAAATATCCTCACCGGCAGCCTTCTCTGCCAGCGCGAGATAATCACGGAAATGTCGTGCCTCCGATTTCAGCAGCGAGAGATAGAACTTCTGCAGCTCCTCATCGAGGTGCGGGGCAATGCGGGCAAAGCGCTCACAGGAGCGGGCCTCGATGATCGCCCCGCAGATCAGGGTATCCACCAGGCGGCCCGGTTCGGCACCACGGACCTGCTCGCGCAATCCGGCGGCGTAGCGTGACGCGCTGACGTGGGGGTAGCGGATACCGCGTTTTTCCATGATCGCCAGCACCTGCTCGAAATGACGCAGTTCCTCGCGGGCCAGCCGTGACATCTTGTTCAGAAGCTCAAAGTCATCGAGATAGCGGAACATAAGATTCAGTGCCGTGCCGGCCGCCTTCTTCTCGCAATTGGCGTGATCGATCAGCATCAGCTCCGGCTCTTCCAGTGCCGCTTCTACCCAAGCATCCGGGGTTGCGCACAGCAGGAATTCATGAATAGCGGAAAGGTCGGGCACGGCTGGGTTCATAACGGGCTCACGGCGCTGGTGCGCGGCAGTACATCGGCAAAACAGGCGCGGGATTATAACCGCCCGCGCCCTTCAAGCCGAGTGCCGCCAGTGCCCAGCCTGGGGCGCTGCCCCTGCAGGCAACAAGCCAATCTTGACCGCCAGTTCATCACGATAATGCAGCCAGCCATGCAGCACCTGCCCCATCCACTGCAATACCCGGGGCCGCGCTTCCTCACCGACGAAGTCCAGCATCAGGTGCCAGGCCGCCTTGCGCTGGGTTTTGTCACGTTCGTGGTGGGCCCGGGTCAGGGCCAGGCTCTGCAGGGGCAAGCCGTAGAACCTGACCAGCGGGTGATCCACCGGCCTCACCCGCGGTGCATCGGCAACTCCCGGTTCCAGACCGGCACGGGCATAAGCATTGCCCTCGAGGAACACCATCGTCACCGCCGCCCCCACTTCCCAGCCGTGACGGCTGCAGGCCTCGTGGAGAAGCTCATGAAAACTTGCCGCCTGCGGCAGCATTGTCACGTGGCGGAAGCGGTCTGTGGAGAGTCCCAGGCCGGCAGCCAGCTCGAGGAACAGCTCGGCATTGCCATCCGAGCCACTGAGTCCGCCGGTATCCTGCTCGTACAGTTCTTCTGCCAGTAGCTTGCGCGCCCTGGGGAGTGGGCACTGGACGTAGGCCTGACCGAGCAAAATGGACAGATCCTTCACATGGCTGGCAAATTCCTGTTCGAGCAGGATATGCAGCCGATCCCGCGGCACCTGCCCGGCGGCAAAGGCAGCCTCGGACCAGTGCACGCGGCGCTCCATCACCCGCAATAATCCCTCTTTGAATTCAGAGCGATTCATGCGCCCCATGATAGGGCCACCCTCCCCGCCCCGGTATCGGGGTTTGTCGGGTACACCCTCCCCTTTGATCAACTGTTTTCTTACCACCGCCCGTGACTATTCGTGAATTCACCTATATGATAACGACTTATTAATCGGTTATATTCTACCCTTGGGCCAAAGACTGAATCGGACGACAGGGACAGGACATGGTTGAACCAAAAGAGAACAACCCTGTACCGCCTGCAGAAGCGGCGCGACGCATCCCGCCGCTTCTGCAGGATCTGCACAGTGCGGCTGAAAGCCTGCGCAGGAGTCTCGCTCAACTGGAACAGGACGGGCGCGCCTATGAGCACTACCTGCTGCAGCCGTCGTTTGCCCGCCATGCCGCCCTTCAACTGGAGGGCAGCTTCGAGCGACCATTTGCGCTGGCTGGCGCCCTCTTCTCAAGTCTCAGCTACGGCGAGGGTGCGGGCAGTGACGCGCGCAACACGCTGCAGATACCCGGCCTGTTGTGCGTGCCGGCGGCAACTATCGACCTCGCCACGCACCTGAATGAGACCAAGCTGAACTTTGCCCGCGCCGTGAAAGCTTTCCGCGAGTCACTGAAAAAGCGCCCCGCGCACGAACAGGACCGGCGACTGCGGGACCTGTTTGCCGAGGCCGGTTCTCCGCGCCTTCACCTGCGCCAGTGCTACCGCCAGATCCTGCTCTGCCCCGAGCGCCCCGACGCCCTCGCGGTCAGCTGGATCAAGGCGCGCAAGTCGATCCGCAAGGTGAGCGTCGATTGGTGTGAACGCAGGCTGGTACAGATGGATCCACAGGGCGTCGATCCCGGCATCCAGTACCAGCGCCAGTTGCTGGCGGGCCTGCACAGGAACCAGCACGACAATCTGCGCCAGGTGCAGGTGCAGAGCCGCCCGAACCTACAGGTGGCAGAAATATTCCGAGGGGACGAGGGGGAGCGCTACCACCAGGTGGGCTATGCAGCCATGCCGGTGCTGGTGGTCAGTGATGAAAGCCGGCAATTGCCTGAGTATTCGAGGGTGGGCCATGAACCACCCGAAGGGCGCCGTCGCCAGAGGCGCGACCTGTCACTGGATCGTGCCCCCTTCCTGCCAGCGCTACGGGTGCACTTGCGACACGGGGAATAACTCCGTTTAGAAACCCCGGAGACCACTGCACGGACGAGGATCAGCCGATACGCTGTTTCAGCGAGCGTATCGCCTCAGTAACACTGTTCCGGCAGCGTGCCTTCAGCTCAGCGTGCTGCTTATCCAGTGCAGCCATTTCTGGCTCGTCCAGGGTAGCCAGCAGCTGCTGCTCGATATCGAGGCGGTTCTGCAGGACCTCCCGGGTCTCGTCGGCGGAAAACAGGCTTTCCAGGCGCTCCAGTAACTGCTCCCCGGTTTCCCTGTCCTGGTCCGGCACCGATGGCAGCTGGCCGCTCTCTCGAATTACCTGCTCGACGAGCCCGGCCAACTGGTCGCGATCGGCTGCCGCTTGCTCGCAGAACGCGCTCACCTCCCCGTCCTGGAGGAATTCCCCCGCTTCACGGTAATGATCGGCGCTATGTTTCAGGGCCACGTGCAGGTCATTCAGTGCCACCTGCGTATCGTTGCGGATAATACTCATGACTGTCGGCTCTCCCGATCCTGCAGAACCCGCGCGCCGGCGGGCACGATGGCCTCCAGCGCAGCGGGAATGACTTTGAACATAGCCGGAGTTTCCGTCACCGGCTCACCATCGGCGTGTACGGCCATGCCCGTTGGCCGGGTACGGATAAGGATCTCCCGCCCGGCAGCATTGAAAACGCGCCGCGCCAACCGATGCTCGCCATGCCGCAGCAGCGGAGCCAGCGAGAGCAATTCCCACAGGCGCTGGGGCCGCAGACTGTAGAGTGACAACCTGCCGTCATTGATACGGGCCTCGCGCTCCACCACATTGCCGCCACCATAGAAGCGGCCATTGCCCACAGCCACTTGGATGGAACGAAAACGATGGCACTCTCCATCAAGCTCCGCCTCCACCCTGAATTGCTCCGCGCGGGTCAGCGCGGCGATGACGGCTTTCAGGTAGGCGAACACACCCAGCCGAGCCTTGGCCTCATCCTCCAGTTCTTCGGTGACCTTAGTACCGAGGCCCAGGTTGGCAGCATTGAAAAAATAATGGCCGTTGACCTCGGCAAGATCGATGCGCTCGCGGTGGCCAGCCCTGATCAACTCGAATGCGCGGGGAAGATCAGCCTCGATGCCGAGGGAGCGCGCCAGGTCATTGGCGGTACCGAGGGGCAGAATGGCGAAGGGGAGCTCGCAGTCGAGCAGAGTGCCGGCGACGGAACTGATGGTGCCGTCCCCACCGGCCAGGATGACCAGGTCCAGATGTTCGCGGCGATCACGGATGGCCTGGCGAGCGGCGCCTGCGCCGGAAGATTCCAGCAGCTCCACTTCCATGCCCGCAGCCCTGAGGGAATCCATCCCCCGATCAAGGTCTGCCCCGGCGCCATGGCGACTGTCGGGGTTCACCAGCAGCAGGGCCCGGCGGACAGTGCTTTCAGCTTGGTTGGTCACGGTCCCTCGCTTGAATCGCCTCCAGAACTCACATCAGGGTGTGACCCTGACTTGGGTCACGCCCGTCGCAACCCGGGCGCCACGTAACGCAGGTAGTAGGCCACGGACAGCCCGTAGAAATCCTCGTCGATGCGCCGCCGCAGTTCCACCAGTGGGACGCCGCGCGCCTGGGCGGTGGGCCGCAAGCCATAGTCGAGGGTGTTTTCGATCTGGCTGGCCCCGGCCCGCAAAAGTTCAAACACCCAGCAGTAGGGATTCTGCTCTTCGTCAAAGCGAATCTGCTGGTGTCGCAGCTGGGCCAGCAGCAGGTCGCGGTCGACAATCTCCAGCTGGCTGCGCACGGCATTGGCCAGGTAGCTCTCGCGACGCTCGGCGATGATCCGGCGCTGATCCTCACTGTAGGCGTTCCAGTCGATCACCTCATGGGCAAACCGCTTGCAACCGCGGCAAACATCGTCGCCGATGCCGGTCGAGCAGACGCCAATACAGGGAGTTCGGACTTTCTTGTACATCAAGCGACCAATTGTGAGACAGCCAGGGAAACCGCAAACCGGTGTGGAACCGTTGCGCGCTAGACTATTTTGTTTGCATTCTGAAGGAAAGGCCCGCGCCTGTTTTTCGACCAAAATTCACCGGGCGAATAATGGCAATTCGCGTAAGTTATTGATTTTTCAATAAACTTAACAGCATTAGGCCTTTATTGTAGAATTCGCCACCCGCCTCCAGCGGCCACAAACGGAAAAAAGTTTGGCCGGCAAAACCGGCTGTGACTTCGCCAGCTGTTGGTTACACCCCACATACTAAGAGGGACTTATCCGTGCTTGAAGCCTATCGCAAACACGTCGCAGAACGCGCCGAACAGGGTATTCCACCCAAGCCTCTAGATGCCGAACAAGTGGCCGGGCTGGTAGAGCTCCTGAAGAATCCCCCCGCCGGCGAAGAACAGGAACTGGTGGAACTGCTGACCCACCGCGTACCGCCGGGTGTGGACGAAGCTGCCTACGTCAAGGCCGGCTTCCTGTCCGCCATCGTCAAGGGCGAGGCCGAGAGCCCGCTGATCGACCGCGAACACGCCACCAAACTGCTGGGCATGATGCTGGGCGGCTACAACATCGCCACCCTCGTCGACCTGCTGGATGACAGCAAGCTGGCTGAACTGGCTGCCGAACAGCTGAAAGGCACCCTGCTGATGTTCGATGCTTTCCACGATGTGGAAGAGAAAGCCAAGGCCGGCAACGAGCACGCCAAGGCCGTGATCGAATCCTGGGCCGAGGCCGAGTGGTTCACCAAGCGCAAGAAAGTGCCCGAGAGCATCAAGGTTGCCGTGTTCAAAGTCACCGGCGAAACCAACACCGACGACCTCTCCCCTGCCCCGGATGCCTGGTCCCGCCCGGACATCCCCCTGCACGCGCTGGCCATGTACAAGATGAAGCGCGACGGCCTGGAGCCGGAAGAGCCCGGCGTTACCGGCCCGCTGAAGCAGATCGAAGAAGTGAAGGCCAAGGGCCTGCCGGTTGCCTTCGTCGGTGACGTGGTTGGTACCGGTTCTTCCCGTAAATCCGCCACCAACTCCGTACTGTGGTACTTCGGCGAAGACATGCCGGGCGTACCGAACAAGAAAGGCGGTGGTATCTGTATCGGCGGCAAAGTGGCACCGATCTTCTACAACACCATGGAAGACGCCGGCGCACTGGTCTTTGAAGCCCCGGTCGATGACCTGAACATGGGCGACATCATCGAGATCCGCCCCTACGATGGCAAGATCCTGTCCGAAGACGGCAAGGTTCTGTCCGAGTTTGAACTGCGCTCCGAGGTGCTGCTGGACGAAGTCCAGGCTGGTGGCCGTATCAACCTGATCGTCGGCCGCGGCCTCACCAACAAGGCCCGCGAATCCCTTGGCCTGGAGCCCACCGACATGTTCCGCAAGCCGGAACAGCCGAATGACACCGGCAAGGGTTACACCCTGGCCCAGAAGATGGTCGGCAAGGCCTGCGGAATGGAGGGCGTACGCCCGGGCACCTACTGCGAGCCGAAGATGACCACCGTTGGCTCGCAGGACACCACTGGTCCGATGACCCGCGACGAGCTGAAAGACCTCGCCTGCCTCGGCTTCCAGGCTGACCTGGTGATGCAGTCCTTCTGTCACACCGCCGCTTACCCGAAGCCGGTGGACATCGACACCCAGCACAAACTGCCGGACTTCATCATGAACCGCGGCGGCGTTTCCCTGCGCCCGGCGGACGGCATCATCCACAGCTGGCTGAATCGCATGCTGCTGCCGGACACCGTGGGCACCGGTGGTGACTCCCACACCCGCTTCCCGATGGGCATCTCCTTCCCGGCCGGCTCCGGCCTGGTTGCGTTTGCCGCAGCTACCGGCGTCATGCCGCTGGATATGCCGGAATCCGTGCTGGTGCGCTTCAAGGGCGAAATGCAGCCGGGCATCACCCTGCGCGACCTGGTCCATGCGATCCCGTACTACGCGATCCAGAAGGGCCTGCTGACCGTCGAGAAGAAAGGCAAGAAGAACATCTTCTCTGGACGCATTCTCGAGATCGAAGGCCTGGACAACCTGACCGTCGAGCAGGCGTTCGAGCTGTCCGACGCCTCCGCCGAGCGCTCCGCTGCCGGTTGTACCATCAAGCTGTCTGAAGAGACCATCGCCGAATACCTGCGCTCCAACATCACCCTGCTGCGCTGGATGATCGCCGAGGGTTACGGCTCCAAGCGCACCCTGGAACGTCGCGCGCGCGCCATGGAAGAGTGGCTGGCCAACCCGGAGCTGATGGAAGCCGATGCCGACGCCGAGTACACCGAGGTGATCGAGATCGACCTGGCCGATATCAAGGAGCCGATCGTCTGCGCCCCGAACGACCCGGACGACGCCCGCCTGCTGTCCGAAGTGGCTGGCGACAAGGTGGACGAGGTGTTCCTGGGTTCTTGCATGACCAACATCGGTCACTTCCGTGCCGCCGGTAAACTGCTGGAGCAGGTGAAAGGCAGCGTTCCGACCCGCATGTGGATCGCCCCGCCCACCAAGATGGACGAGCACCAGCTGATGGAAGAGGGTTACTACAACATCTACGGCCGTGCCGGTGCCCGCACCGAAATGCCCGGCTGCTCCCTGTGTATGGGTAACCAGGCGCGCGTGGCCCCGAACAGCACCGTGCTGTCCACCTCCACCCGCAACTTCCCCAACCGCCTGGGCGACGGTGCCAATGTGTACCTGACCTCTGCGGAGCTGGCTTCCGTGGGCGCCATCCTCGGCAAACTGCCCACGCCGGAGGAGTACCAGGAGTACGCGAAAAACATCAACTCCATGGCGGCAGAGATCTACCGCTACATGAATTTCGACCAGATCGAGGAGTTCCAGAAGTCCGCTGAAGAAGGCCGACGGATCGCCGCGACCGAGATTCAGGAAGTGAGCATTTAAGCGCCAGCCTGAGCTGAAACGAAAGCCCTGCCCTTACCGGCAGGGCTTTTTTTTGCTTTAAAAAAGCATAAAAGTAACGAACTCGTGCCATGGAGTTGGTACAGGTTCATGACGCATTTGCACCGTCGGCCAAATAGAGTTCTTATTGCCAGAAATCATGAAATGACCGGGACCGCACTGAAATTACCATCATCACGATCACAATTTCCACAGGGACCATCAGAACCCGCGAAAAGCGATTCAATGTCAATCGGTTAGCTTAGAGGCTCCATCTTGGGATAGTGGTCGTCAAGACCATTTGGACCAGCACTGTAAGCCGCTGTAATCTCACAATGGCTTAACGAATCAAGGGGTTGGGCGCACTCTGGCGGGAAATCTATTTTGCGATATGCGCCGCTGGGATAGTCGTCCTGACGATCACGATAAAACTGTTATGGCTCTAGCTGATGGAACCTAAAACTATATGTAATGAATTCGGAAGCCTTAAAGATGTTATTGGACATTTTATAGAAGGTGATGGCATTACAAATATGCTAATTTCTTTGGAGCTCATATTCGAAAATGGCCGTATCTTTCATGAGGCTATCCCGGAAACGGACGAAATTGCTATCAAAAGTATGCCGCCAGAGGATGCTTGCATAGCGGTTTCGGTTAAGGATATGGAGCCATGGAGTTTTGCTTTGGAGCGCGAAGTGCTGTGGGTCTGGGATCTGTATAACCAAGGCCGCTATGTTGATGGTCGGCAGTATTCATTTTGTAACACAGTCGCGGAAGGGGAGGTCATAGTTCAGCTTATGGTTGTTGCATCTCAAATTGTTATATACATCGTCACAGAGAGCCATAACAAGCGACTGTGATGTCAAGCTGCTAGTTTGACGTCCCGCTCTCCCCAGTAAGTGCCGTCTCTTACCATTGCAT